>CAVXIF010000001.1:0-316421 GCA_963761775.1 uncultured Alphaproteobacteria bacterium
GGTTCGAATCCTGTCGGGTGCACCAGTTTTCGTTTACGGATAGAAGCAAGCATATTTCAAATAGCAAACTGGATAAAACTGGGCACCAGTAACACTTTCGCTAACATGCTTCCGGTCCTGAAGTGATGCTTCTAGCACTAGAAGCCAAAACTCCGCTAACAATCCATATTCGATAATTCGGGATAAAACAGAATATATTTGAGATTTGCAACGGTTCCAAACCGCATCGACAGGCAGCAGGCTGGTCAGTCAATTTGGATTATCCAACCAAATATAATCGTCAATACAATTCGATCTGGCAATGCGCACTATCTGCTAAAGTGCTGTCTTGCGAGCAGTAGAAATCGTAATTACCGGACACGAAGATCCACTGTTGCGATAGCTTTGCGAAATACCGCAGATCATCGATTATTATGCTTGCCGAGATCGATCGGTTCTCGAATGGGCCAAGCGTGACTTTGGCGAACGCTACGAGCTGGCAGTCTGCGCGCTCGACTTCATCGGCGGGGCAGCGTGCGTAGAATTGCACGACTGTGTCACATGCTACGTTGCTTTCGTTGGAAAGTGTGGCGGTCAGGTTGACTGTGTTACTGCTGCGATGCGCTGTGCAGGTTTTGATACCTATCCTGGCATAGGAAAGACCATGACCGAAAGGGTATCGCGGTTCATTCCCATCGCGCGCAAGCTTCGTGTAGCCGTGCCACAAATCGTAGGTAACTTCGGTCGCTGTGCGATCGAACCACGGGTAATGCGACACGTCGCGCGCTACAGTAAATGGCAATCTGCCTGACGGATTGACTTCGCCGAACAGCAGCCGGGCCAGCGCCGTTCCACCTTCCATTCCGGCGTAAAACGTCTGCATGATCGCATCAGCTTCCTCGTGCCAATCCTCGACCATGACTGCGGAGCCGGCCACAAGAACGACCGCCACCGGCTTGCCGGACTGAGTGGCCGCGCGGATGAGCGCGATCTGCTCGACGGGCAGGTCAAGCGAAGCCCGGTCGCCCCCACGCGCAGGCTTGCCGTCCTTTGGCCGTTCGGGGAGCATGTCGCGCACATTGTCGGGCAAACCGACCAGGCCAAGGTCGCCGGGTATATATTCGCCCTCGTCGTCGGCAGTGTAGCCGACGATGACAATCACCGCATCGGCTTGCGCGGCAACACGTGAAGCTTCCTCGAGGTCGGTTTCGTCCGCCGTTAAAATGCGCTCTTGTCCAAGATAATCGCCAAGGCCGGCAATCGGGGTCACGATGTAAGGTGCGCGGACCTTGCTGGAGCCGTTGTCGCCGGTGTTCTCCAACGCGGCCAACCTGCCGAGAACGGCCAGTTTGCGTACTTTTGAACGATCGAGGGGTAAAATGCCGTCGTTCTTCAACAGGACTGCCGTTTTCTCCGCCGCTTCCCTGGCCAATAGACGGTGACGCTCGCTCGCCACCAGCGTCTCCGGGTATTCGGGCAGCGGGTCTGGTGCACAGGAGATGCGATAGAGAACCGACAATATTCTGCGGCATGCTTTGTCGATTACGCTAGCCGCGATAGTCCCTGTTTCGACAGCTTTCTGCAACCGTTTGCCGAAGACGACTGGTTCCGGGTTCTCGACATCAAGTCCTGCCGTAGCGCCATAAGGCTGATATACGCCGAGCAGCCAGTCGGAATGAACAAACCCCGCAAAGCCCCATTCATCGCGCAAAATCCTTGTAAGAAGGTCAGCGTTTTGCCCGCAATATTCGCCATTCATCTTGTTATATGCGCTCATGACGGTAGCACACCCAGCGTCGATCACTGTTTTGAAATGCGGTAGATAGACTTCGCGCAGGGCGCGCTCGTCGATCGTGACGTTGACGGCGAACCGCGTATTCTCGATCGAGTTCAGGGCAAAATGTTTGACGGTCGCGGCGACGTTGTGTGTCTGAATTCCGGAGCACAGCGCGCTTCCCATCGCACCCAAATGCATGGAATCTTCGCCATAAGTCTCTTGTGCGCGTCCCCAGGCGGGGTGGCGCAGCAGATTGATGCAGACTGCTCCCGACAGGTTGCACCCCTGGGCACGGATTTCGATGCCCATTGCCTCCCCGATCCTGCGTTCGAGGTCGACATCGAAACTGGCGCCGCGCGCCATGGTGCAGGGAAAGGCGGTGGACTGGCCCCGAGCGACTCCTCGCGGTCCGTCGGTGAACCACCAAGCTGGAACGCCCAGCCGTTCGATCCCGCCACCTGCGCGGTAGGGGCGCGCGGCCCAGACACCCTGGTCGTCCCTGATCGCCTGCAAGAAGCCGCGTCCGGACATCATGCCGATCTTCTCTTCCAGCGTCGCTTCCGACAGCACAGCATCGATGATTTCAGCCTGTCGGCTGGCTGTCATACCTTTGGCCGGGCCGTGGTCAGTCATCGATGTGTTTCCTTCTTCGCACCTGCTTGTCGGTTTCGGAACCGGCGCCGCTGGTGAAGTTGAGTATCATGTCCTTCAGAAGCGCGGCAGCGGCCTCGTGGCCGTCGCTGCCAAATTCGATATGGTCGATGGCGAGCCCACGCAGGGCGGCGACGAACAGCCGCCGGAACGCCACCAGCCGATCCTGCGGCCAACCAAGGTCGCGGGCGTACCGGGACCACCAGATGTCTATCGCATGTTCGCCCGCCGACAGATGGGGCAGGACGGCGTCGGCCAACGCCTCGTCCTGACGTGTCGCGATCAGCAATTCGCATGCAACGATATGGTGATCGCCAAGATGCTGCTCGAGGCCAAGATCGACCAAAGCTGCAATCCGCGCTTCGATACCCTCCGCTTCCAGCAACCGTTTCAGGGATTTGTCCGAGATGGTCTGCGGTAAGGCTTCGGCGACGGCGCCCATCAACTCGTTGCGGTCCTTGTAGTGGTAATGGAGTGGCCCGCGAGAAACTCCGGCCTCCTTGGCAATCAAATTCAGCGAAGTTGCCGCGTAGCCATAGCGGGCGATGCACGACGTCGTCGTTGCGATCAGCAGCGCTTGGGTGCGCCTGGATCGTTCCGCCTTCGTGATACTGTCCAGAGGTGGACCGCGGTCCTCGCTGATATGCACCTTAGTTTTGCGTGGCATGATGGCCGCTTGTCTCCGGTTCCCAAAGGTCTGTGTCGAACGGGTCTAGGCTATATACCCGCTCGCAGGAACTTTGGACGGGTACCTGGCTCCGATTGGAAACGGATTGGTCAACTGAGTGCATGACATCGATCACATGCGCAGCGGTGTCCGGGTCTGCAGCGGGTGTGGCGCTGCGCTGCCAGGCAGCCACAGCCTCGACTACGCCGATTGCCCACATCCGGTCGTTCCATACGGGGTCCGTCGGCAGCTCTTGCCACGAGCCTATTGCAGTGGAAACGGCCAACGGTGCCGTGAAATCGTTCGGCTGGCCCATCGCGACGGAACCCTTGGAGCCATAAATCTCGAGACCCGGCGCTTGGCTGCCGAACCCGTCGAAGCTGCAGGTCAGGTGCCCGGTCACCCCACTGGCGAACTGCAAATTGATACTGACGTGCGTGTCAACTTCGACGGGCACGCAAGTTCCGGCAGACGGACCTTTCATAATCGTGCGTTCGCTGCGGTACCGACTGGAAAAAGCGTGAACCGCTTCGATCGGACCGAGTAAGTGAATGAGGACTGTGAGGTGATATACCCCCATATCGAACAGCGGACCGCCGCCTTGCGCGAACAGATGATCCGGGTCGTGATGCCACAGGTCCGGACCGGGATAGATCATGGTGCCAGCAGCCCCGACAACATCGCCCAGCGTTTCGTTTCGTATCAGTTCTCGAAGGGCCCTGACGCTCGGTCCGAGATGCGTAGCGGGCGCGGTCGCAAGCATCAGCGAGCGGTCCCGCGCCATCGCAATCAGTTCATCGCATTCGTTCCGCGACGAAGCGAAGGGCTTTTCACAGTAGACGTGCTTGCCTGCACAAAGCGCGGCGCGGATTGCCTGGGCGTGATGTTGAGGCGGAGTAAGGATGAGGATCAGATCAATCCGTCGAGTCGGCAAATAGCTGTTCTGGACTGACCGGAGCCAGGCCGAAGCGGGTAGCCAGGGCCTCCGTCTTCTCACGCGTCCGCGACGCGATCGAAATCAACCGGAGGTTCCGGGCGTGTCGCAAACTTTCTATATACCGTGGAGCGATATCACCGGCACCCAGTATACCGACGCCCCATACGCCAGATGCTGCCAGGTGAGACGTTGGTACGCCCGACCCGTTCATTCTATCACGGCTGCGAGCGTCATCGCCTTGAACACCGCCAGCGTATCGGTGTCGGGAGCGTCCGCAGCCTTTTCACGTTGGGTCAGGATCACTGCCGCAAGGTCGTATCGCGGACTGATGAAAAACTGCGTATCGTAGTACCCGCCCCATCCGTAATCACCCTGAGCCGCCAACGCGCCTGATCGGCCCGGGTCTAGGGTGACCGCAACGCCAAGACCCAGACCGATCCCTGAAAGCGGCGTTCCCGCGACCTTTGTTCGCAGGGCTGGCGGCATATGATCGGCAGTCATCAACGCGATGCTGGCCGGTGACAGGATCTGCGTACCTTCGCAGGAGCCACCACGCTCCAACATGGTGGCGAAGCGCAGATAGTCCTCGGCTGTCGATATCAGACCTGCACCGCCGGACGGCCAGGTTCCAGCGTCCAGCGGATCACCAAACACCGTGCCCGGCGCAGGTTCTAGCGCGGCGCCGCCACGGGTTTCGTAAACGGTGGCAAGTCTGCCAACATCAGCCGGAGCAACGGTGAAGCCAGTGTCCTTCATACCCAGCGGTGCAAAGATTTCCTGCTCCAGAAAATCCTCGAAAGGCTGGCCGGACACTTTCTGTACCACAAGACCAGCGACATCCAGACCGTAGCTGTAGAGGAAGCTCTCACCCGGCTGAAAGAACAGGTCTTGCTGCGCAATCAAGGCAACCGCTTCTTCGAGAGAGCGGGCCTTTTCATAAGGGGCCGATGCAACGTAAGCTATGCCCAGTTCGCTTTGCGTGTCGAACCGGTAACCGATCCCCGAGATATGCGTAAGCAGGTCCCGTATCTGTATCGGCCGCTTTACCGCCTGTCTGGTACCATCGGGCAAGCGCACCTGCATGTTGCCGATTGCCGGCACGTATCGCTCTACCGGATCGGTCAGCGACAGCTTACCCTGTTCGACCAGCCGGAGCACAGCCGCGGCGGTAACCGGCTTTGTCATACTGGCGATACGGAACATGGTGTTTTGCGTTACTGCCGGACCATCGAGCGATTGCTTGCCAATTTCGGCGCGATGAACGGGTTTGCCGCGGCGGCTTATCGCGATCGCATACCCCGACGCCTCGCCAAGCTGCACACGGCGTTCGAACTCCCTGTCGATAGCCTGCAGCCGTGTCGCTGACATCCCCGATCCACTGGTTTTCATCGGAGCTGCGGGTTGGTGATCCACGCAGGTAGCATAGCCCGGCACCGATACTATGAGTGCCGTCATGGCCATCAGATAGACCGATACACGTCTCACTGCTGCCATACCTGCTTCGGTCAGAACCGGCTCCGTAGCGTCACACCGTATGTGCGCGGGTCGCTAACGAACTTGATGCGCGCGTCGTCCGTTGGAAAGGGCGGGATGCCAGCGAAGGGCAGAAGTCCGTTCAGGGCACCGAAGAGCGGATTTCCCGCGCGTCCGAAGGTGATCTTGTCGGTCAGATTGCGACCCCAGAATTCCAGCTGCCACAGGCCGTCTGCCCGTCCGAACCCGATGCGTGCATTTATCTTGGCGAAGGCATCCTGCGCCTGCAGCGGATCGAGGTTCTGATCGGTAAATACGCTGGACCGATAGAATACGTCGCCGCGAATAAACGCTTCCAGACTGGTGCCGATCGGCTGGGTGTATTGCGACGATAGGCTGGCCGAGAATTCGGGTGCGTCGCGGAGCCGTTCGCCGGTCAAATCGACAGGCCCGCCCGGACCTTGCGCGTTAGGGAAGCTATCGAATGTCGCGTCGAGATAGGTAGCGCTACCATTGAAGGTCAGTCCTTCGACCGGCTCGACCGCAAAGTCCAGTTCAGCCCCGCGCGATGTCAGGCTGGCGGCATTCTGCAGGAAGAACCGCAGATTGTTGTTGCTATCGGTAAAGGACGAAAGCGACTGGAAGTTACTGTACTTCGTATTGAACAGCACGAGGCTGAGCGCTGCGCGATAGGCCGGAATACTCGCCTTGAAACCGAGCTCGTAATTGTCGACATCCTCGCTGTCGAAGAAGAAGCTGGCACCCGGCACATTGCGCAACAGATTGGCATCGTCGTTAATTCCGAAAGCCTTGTAACCGCGCGTGTACGATACGTAGGCGTTTGCATTGTCGGTCACATCGTATTGAAGCACCGCACGGCCGGTCAGTTGGCCACCGCTACGCTCCTGAAATGCTGCCGGAATGGTCTGGGTCGGCGATAGCGGCGTGCCGTTCAGTCGCAAACGGGATGCGAACGCAGAGATTTCCTTTTCGTCGTAATTGTAGCGCAGGCCTCCGGTAATCTTCAGCCTGTCGGTCACCGCATAAGTGGCGTCTGCAAATACCGCGTAGTTTCGGTTGGTGATATCGCTGCCCGATGGGGACGTTGCGGCAACGAAGTTACCAAACGGTCCGGCAAGCACCGGGTTGACGATCAACCCGTCGCCGCTGTCTTCCACGACGTCCTTCTCGAAAAAGTATCCGCCGAACAGATAGTTCAGCGGGCCCGAGCCGTTGGAAGCGAACCGCAATTCCTGACTCAGCAAGGTCTGGTCACGCGTGACGTTGCGAAATTGGAACAGGTCCAGCGGCGAGAAATCGATATCGACATCTGCTTCGGAAAAATAGGTCCGGTACGAACTGATCGAGGTCATCGTGAGCGGACCCAGGTCGAGCTCCACGTTCATCTGATAGACTTCGGTCTGGCTTTCGAACCGCTGATCACCATCGATGGAAACGACCTGTCCTTCTAGCTGGTTACCGGGAAACGGTACGCCCGTTCCGCGAAACGGGAACGGGGTCGATGCCTGGGCAAAACGATCCAGTGTCGCTTGCGAAACGTTGTCCGTCACGGGTGAGCAACACACCTCATCCGCTTCACCTCGCTCGTATGTCAGCAAGATGCTGCCAAGTGCGCTTGGCTCGATCAGAACCTTGGCGCGCACGCCCCAGCTGTTCTGGTCGTTGCGGTCCTGCCCTACGAGGTTTTCCAGGTAACCATCCCGATCGTTCGAAAATCCGCTGATCCGGACCGCGACAACGTCGTCCACCACGGGACCGGATACCGATCCGGCGAACTGGAGACGGTTGAAGTTACCGTAAGTCGCCGACACGTCTCCTTCGAAGGCGAAGGCCGGGGATTTGGTAACGAAGTTTATCACGCCGGCGGGCGAGCTGTTGCCGAACAGCGTGCTCTGCGGACCGCGTAGCACTTCAACCCGCTCGATATCGTTGAAATCGCCGACTCCAATCGCGGTGCGATCGGTGAACACCCCGTCGATATAGATGCCAACGCTGGGTTCGAGCGCAGCGCTACCACCGGCCGTCGTAACGCCGCGAATGCCGACATTCGCTTGCGTAGGCGATTGCGATTGCGAAAATACGACGCTTGGGAGCAGTTCGGTAAGCTCGGACAGGTTGGTCGCGCCTGATCCCTTGATCTGGTCCTCGTCCACTACCGAAATGCTGATCGGAGCCTCGGTAATTGTCAGCCCCTGCTTGGTCCCGGTAACGATGATCGCTGAAGGATCATCGTCGGGGTCGGCAGGCGTCGCGTCCTGGGCGTAAGCGGGAAACGAACAGCACAACGCGAACACGGAACTGCCAGCCAGAATACTGCGGCGCGACGTAAACCGAACCCCGCCCGACGGAACTGTATTAAGTGAAAGCATACGTTCTCTCCCATGTGCGCGGTACGGTTGTACTCGCTGGAGACCTGGCCTTTATTCGCCATGATCTCCTAGAAATTGGCCGCAAAAGCTTGTGCCGACGGCGTTCTGACAGCAGTTGTTATGGTCTTGATAAAAACATGTCAACATGTATGCATCTTGGCCTAGGAGATTGAGATGGCGCGTATCAAAGAAGCAGGCACAATCGTGGTGACCGAAACCCTGACCGGCAGTGACGCGCGGTTTGGCGGCCTGTATCATCGCGATACCCGCTACCTCTCGCGCTTCGATTGGGAATTACCGCCTAGCGAGGCGTTGTCGTCGGAAACCCGTAAGAACCAGCTGATCGAACATTACGCTGTCGTTGATGACAAGCGCCGCCAGCATTTCTCCGTCCGGCGTGTACTGACCGTCGATGAGACTGCGCTCGAAGACCGATGGACCATAAGAAATACCGACAGCATGGCCCGACACTGGAGCCAGACACTGATTGCCGAGGCGGCGATGGAAGACCTGTTCGCGCGTTATGCCCCCGTTCCGGATGATAACGACCGGCCAATAGTTCGGAACCTTGACGGGTCTGAATTGACATTCAGGCGAACAAGCATGGATGGCCGCGAGCTTGGCGTCCTCATTACTTTGCCTCCGGGTACGCAGGGCACGACGGTAGCTTTCGACTTCGAGCCGGGCGAGGAGCGAACGTTCGTCACAACCGTCACGGTGGACCCGGACGATGGGCAAGCGAAGCTACCGGATCTGCCAACGTACGAAGCGTGGCGTAAGCGGTTCGATCTTTCGATATGCCCCGAATGGCAGCCGGCCTTCGACCGGGCTGTCGATGACCTGCGCGGCCTGCTGTTGCCAACGCGGTTCGGGCCTTATCCTGCCGCCGGCATGCCGTGGTTCGGCAACAAGTTCGGCCGGGACGGACTGATTACGGCCATGATGATACTGCCCTGGGCACCGGATGTGATGCAGGCTGTCTTGATGTTGCTTGCCGAGCATCGGGGCAAGGTCGATGACCCATTCCGCGAGGAAGAGCCGGGCAAGATACTGCACGAAATTCGCGAGGGCGAACTCAGCAGAACCGACAAGATACCTTTCGGCCGCTATTATGGTTCGGTCGATGCGACGGCGCTGTTCGTCATGGCGATCGATCGGTATGTCGAACACAGCGGAGATATTGCGTTCCTCAAACGATTGGAGCCGGCACTACGGGACGCGCTGAGATGGCTGACGGACCATCTGGACGGACCGACGGGACTGCTCCGGTTCAACGCCTCCGGCTCCGGCTTGGTAATCCAGTCGTGGAAGGACTCTCACGATTCCATGAACCACGCAGACGGAACCCCGGCAGAGCAACCGTTAGCCGTTGCTGAGGTGCAGGGATACGCTTTTGCGGCATTCGAAGGGGCCACACGGCTCCTATCTCATCTTGATGATCCCGAAGCCGCTCAGAACTACCGGTTACGGGCAGATGCGCTGAAAAATTCTTTTCATGAACGCTTCTGGCTCAAACAACTCGGAACATACGCCATGGCGCTGGATAAGGACCTTGCACCGCTGTGTGTGCTTTCATCCGATCCGGGTCACCTGCTATGGTGCGGAATCGTTCCGGTCGATACAGCGCCGCAGCTGGTCGCAACGTTGATGTCGCCGGACCTGTGGAGCGGATGGGGCTTGCGCACGCTGGGTTCGAACGAGACCCGTTATGCGCCGTCATCCTACCACAATGGCAGCGTGTGGCCACACGACACAGCGCTGTTCGGCGCGGGACTCGCTCGCTACGGTTTTCGGGAAGAACTCGACACTGTCCGTCGAGGCCTGTTCGAGCTTGCAATGAACATGCCGGAACACCGGATACCCGAACTCATTTCAGGACACCCGCGCGAACCCGGACTTGGTCCTGTCCACTATGGCAATGCAAGCAGCCCACAAGCATGGGCCGCAGCCGCGCTGCCTATGTTGGCACAAATTGATGTGGGTATGGAGCTGGGCAAGTGACGAACGTCGTCGCACCGGCAACCCGTAGCGCCCCAGCGATATCCACCTATCGAGAAGCGGCCTATGGTGCGCCCTATCTTGCGAAAGCGTTCCTATTCACACCGATGCTGGCGTTCATTCCCAGCTTCTACTCGGTCGATCACGGCGTCTCGCTTGCCGTTCTGGGTACGATAATCTTTTTGACGCGTCTTACTGATGTCATCACCGATCCGCTGATCGGTGTACTGAGCGATCGAACACGAACGCGTTGGGGCCGCCGTAAAATATTCATTGCAGCGGGCTTGCCCTTACTCCTCGTCAGCACCTGGATGGTGTTGGTGCCGCCGCTCGAAGTCGACCTATGGTACGCCGGTATCTGGATGGCGTTGCTGTATCTGGGTTTCACCCTTGTCGATATTCCCTACCGGACATGGGGGGCCGAACTGGTCAGCGGTTACAATTCGCGGACCCGCATCGTCGCTTGGCGTGAAGCATTCGGCATGGCATCCGGACTGCTGGCGCTCGTTACGATCGTCGCAGCGCCTTCGCTAGGTTATGGTGCAACCGCGGACACGCTATGGTTGCTGGCGACGATATTCACCGTGCTGTTGATACCGTTGCTTGTCCTTACACTCGTTCTGGTTCCGGAACCGCCGCTACCCGAATCTTCGGAAGTCACTGTACCGCGCGTCAACGTGAAGGAGCAGCTGACACTGCTTCGCGCCAACAAGCCGTTCATGTGGTTGTTGGGAGGAACGGTAGTCCTCCTGTCCGGCGCGATTATCGGTGCGTCTCTCCACCTGATCGTTATGGAGTCCTATTTTGGTATCCGCGCCTGGTTCCCTTACATTCTTGCAGGTGAAAGCATCATGGGGATGGCATCGGCACCATGCTGGGTCTGGCTTTCGAAGCGGATCGGAAAGCACCGCGCCATGGCGCTCGGAACATTCCTGATGGCCGCCTTTAGCGCGCCGATCCCGCTACTCGCGCCAGACGCGCACTACGCTTACGCCGCTATTATCATCGTTCGCGGGTTCGCTGGCGGCGCGTTGGCCATTCTTATCTCGTCCATGCTGGCTGACGTTATCGACGTCGATAGCCTATCTTCCGGCAAGTCGCGAGGTGGGTTCTTTTTCGCCTTGATGGGGATGGTCGGCAAAGCCGGTGTCGCGCTAGGTTCGTTCGTTGGCCTGGTGCTGCCGTCGCTGTTCGGGTTCGACCCTGCCGAACCGCTTAACAGTGACACAGCCCTGCGCGCTTTGGTGATGACCTATGCATGGATCCCGATGATCATCATGGGCTGTGCATCGTGGTTTTTCCTGCGCTATCCTCTGACGCAAACCGAATTCGAGAAAACTCAGCGAATTATGCCTAAAAGCGCTCCAGTTTCATAACAAACTTAAATTGATATACTTCGCGTGGTTGCTATTGTTCGCAGAGGCAAAACGACCAGTTAATCTCTTTTTCGTTATGTTATTTCCATGTCAGCTATCCACTAAAGCTATGTACATTTCGCAGTGTTTTTCAGTCTGCCAAAAACGGACGATCGGCTGCGAGGGTATTCGAAGCGGACCCGTTGACGATGGAAGACAGGCCTTTGAGAGGGAACTCGACCGAAATTTCCCAATGATTTGAGTGCCCATCATTCTTATGTCGGGTGCACCAGTTTGTTTGGATCGCGCACCGCGCCGCTGGAACCGCAGCATCGTCCGCGTCATTGGTTTGGCATGTCTGCACAAACCTCACCCGTTCTCGATTGCCTCAATGCCGAACTGGCCGACCGCACGGCACTGCTGAACGATGCACCGGTGCGCGGGGGGGCGCGCTATGTGCTGGTGTGGTTGCAGCAGACATTGCGCGGGCATGACAACCCGGTGATCGATGCAGGTGTTGCGATCGGCAACCGGCTCGGTTTGCCGGTGCTGGTCTATCATGGCCTGCGCGAGGACTATCCGCATGCGTCGGACCGGCTGCACCGCTTCATTTTGGGCGCGAGCCGCGCGATGGGGCGAACGCTGCACGAACGCGGTATCGCCTGCGTCCAGCAGGTCGTGCGGCCCGAAACGCAAGATCAAGCGCGGGGTCTGGTTTATCGTCTGGCCGCAAATGCCACCTGCGTCGTGTGCGACCGGCATGCGACGTTCGTGGGCCGCTGGCAGGCGGAACGCTTTGCGGCAAAAGCCGACCTTGCCGTTGCGGCAGTGGACGGGACGCGACTGGTGCCGCATGCGCTGTTGCCTTCCAAGGGGCTCGGCGCGACCAAGGCGTTTCGCGCGGCGCACGGCGCACAACGCGCGCAATGCCTCGCCGAACGGCGCGAGATCGCGCCCGAAGCTGCGCCCTATGAGGGGACATTGCCCTTCACGCCCGATGCGCTGGCGGACCGCGACGATGCCGCGCTCGACGCGCTGATGGCGCAATGCCGCATCGACCACACCCTACCGCCTTCCGACGAACACCCCGCTACAAAAGCTGCCGCTGATGCCCGCGTGCGGCGGGCCATCGAGACGGTGTTGCCGCGCTACAAATGGGCGCGCAACAATCCAGCCGATGATGTGGGGGCCAGCCAGCTGTCGCCCTATCTGCATTTCGGCATGGTCTCGCCGTTTGAAATCCTGCGCGGGCTGGACGATGCGGGGATCAAGGCCAGCGCCCGCTACAAGTTCGTCGACGAACTGCTGACATGGCGCGAGTGGGGGCACTGGCGAATGACGGAAAAGCCGTCGCTGATGCAGTATGACAGCCTGCCCGGCGCGGCGCGCAAGACGATGGAAGCGCATGCCGACGATCCGCGCGAATTCCAGTCGCTGGATGCGCTGATCCACGGCGAGACGCCGGACGAAACATGGAACGCCGCGCAGAAGCAGTGGCTCATCACTGGCTGGATGCACAACAATTTGCGCATGTACTGGTCCAAACAGCTGCTGCGCTGGACGGCCAGCCCGCAGGCGGCGTGGGCGACCGCGTGTTATCTCAACGACCGCCTGTCACTCGATGGACGCGACCCGGCGACCTATGTTTCGATGCGTTCGTCTTTCGGCGAAGGGCGCCCGGCCTATCGCGAAAGCGCGATCTACGGAATGATCATGCCCAAATCCGACAGCGCCATTCGCAAACGGCCCGGTGCGGTGGAGTGGCTGGCCGATATGGCGCAGCGCGAGGTGCCGCGCATCGCCGTACCGCAGGATAATGACTGGCAGCAGATGTATCTGGGCGGTTAACGCGTGGACTAGCGTGTAGGCTGGTTCGTCGGCATGGGGGGCACGTCGCTTTCCTGTGCTTCCAGCGTCCGGTCGATATCCTCCGCCAACGCACGGATATCGCGCTCTGCCCGCTCGAAGCGCGTGTCGAAATCGCGCTCCTCCTGTTGCCGCAGCAGGCCTGCCAGAACCAGCGCGAAGGCGATAAGGCCGAGGACGGCGGCAATGCGCCATTCGAACCACGGCGCGGCGGGCTCGCCCGCCATCAGTAGTTCTTCTTGTACTGCACGTTCACATTGGTGCCGGTGGTGCCGCCGGCCTGGCTCAGGACCGACAGGGCAGGGGTCAGGCTGACTTCGAGCTGCGTGGCGACATTGCCGCGCGCGTCGGTGATGATCTCGATGTAGATATCGTCGGTCAGGTACTGGCCCGCCGCCAGCGACGTGCCGCGCCCGCTTTGTTCATCCGCACCCAGAATGCGCAACCGGTCGATGCCGGTGGCGGACCGCAGTGTGCCCAGGGGATTGAGTCCGCCGCCCGATCCGCGCAGCGAATTGAGCGAGGCGGCCAGCTGCACGGCCTGAATAGCGGACAGGTTTCCGACCGAGCTGCCGAACAGGATGCGGCTGACGATCTCGTCCTGCGGCAGGCCGGGGCTGCTGGTAAAGGCGATCTGCGGATTGAAGGCGCGGCCCGTCACGTTGATGTTGACCGTTACGTCCTCGATATCGTCGGTGGCGGAAAGCCGGATCGTCGGGTCGAGCGTGGTACCGCCGGTAAAGCCGACACGGCCGTCGCTCAGTTCGAAATTGCGTCCGGCAAAGCCAAGCGTTCCGCGCACCAGCGAAACGGAACCGGCCATGCGCGGTGCGCCGCTGGTGCCGGTGATCCTGAGGTCGGCGGTCCATTCGCTTTCCAGCCCCATGCCGGTGACATAGAGCCGCTCGGGCGCTTCCAGCGCGATATCCAGCCTGAGTTGTTCGAAGATGCCGGCGGTTGGCAGGGCAGGCTCTTCGCCCGTGATGCGTGGCCTTCCGCGCGGCGGCTTGAAGCGCACGCCGGTCAGGGTCGGCACTTCGACCGCGCCCTGGTTCACCACCTGATAGCGCGTTTCGGGCAGCAGCAGCGTACCCGACAGCAGTGCCGTCTGGTTCGCGCGTTTGGTAAAAGCCAGGGTGCCAGTGGCCGTCGCGCCCAACGCATCGCTGGCGGCAAGGCGGGCATCGTCCAGCTTGACCTGCACATTCATCGGATAGCCGCTGTTCGCCGCGAGGCTGACCGAGCCGGTGGCCGAAACCGTGCCGTCGCCCGCCGTCGCATTGAGCTGCTCGATCTGCAGGCTATCGCCGGTAAAGCGCCCGCGCACCGCCATGTTGGTCAGGCGTGTGCCGTAGGTCTGGTTCTCGTATGTCAGGCTCTTGGCGCGAATGATGCCCGCAAGCTGCGGGTCGCCCACGCGCCCGCTGAAATCGGCGGCGATGCCGAGCGCGCCCGACAGGCGCTGGTCCGGCTGTCCGGCCAGCGAAAACAGCGTATCGGCGGGGCCGTTATAGCGGATGCCGCCGCCCAGCGGAGCCTGCAACAGGCGCGTGGTCCACGGGCCGGTACCGGGCGGCAGCGGGGTAAGGGCGGCATTCATGCGCCCGATGACGGTGCCACGCCGCCGGATAATCGCACGCGCCGCTCCGCCCGTGCCTTGCAGCTGGCCAACGAAGTTCACATCGACCGGCTGGCTGACCGAGACCGCCGTGGTGCGCGTGAACCCAGCGATTTTCAGCCGCGCATCGGCGGTCGGGAAGGCGTTTGCATCGGCTTGCGCGAAATCGAGGCTGCCGGTGGCGCGACCGTTCAGGCCAAGGCCGGGCACGAAGGCGTTGGCGATATCGAGATCGAGCGAGTCGAGCCGGCTTTGCAGCTTCATGCCTTGCCCGTATTCGCCGGCGATACGGATATTGCCCTGCCCGAAATCGATGCGTGTCGGCAGCAGGGTGTATGTTCCGTCGCCCGGAACGATGCGCGCGGGCGTAGCGGTCTTGAAGGTGACGCCGCGCGCCTTGCCTTCCAGGTTTGCGCGCCACAATTCGGGTGTCAGGTCGGCATTGCCCGCGATGCGGAACGGCACGCCGCTGGTGCCTTCCGCCAGCAGCTTGGCCTTGCCGCGCCCGCCCTTGTAATCGATCAGCGCGCGCATGGCGTTGATATCGACGGCGCCGTAGCTGGTGTTGGAAAGCTGCACATCGGCGACCACTTCGGGCTGCTCGTAAAGAACGATTTCCGCATCGACGATGGCTGCGCCGATCCGCAGATTGGCGGGGCCGGGCAGCACGGTGTTGCGGGCGCGCAGATTGACAATGGCGGACTGGTTGGAACCAACCGCACCAAGGCGGACCAAGCCACCCATGCCACGCCCATTGGCGTCGAGCTGGCCGATAAACGGTCCGGCGGGGCTCTGGCGGACTTGCCCGCTCAAGGCGATACCGGCGAAATCGGCGCGGTTGATGGTCAGCGCCAGCGGGCCGCTTGCCGTCGCCACGGTGACATCGGCGGTGAATGCGCCGTAATCGGTATTGCCCGCCGCATCGACGCGATAGTCGCCATTGTCGCCGCGTATCGTGGCGGTCAGGTCCGCGAGGCCGATGCCAAGGCCCGGCCGTGCCGCATCGATGGTTGCGCGCGGGCTGGCCACCGTTCCGGTCAGCTTGACACCGAGCGGGCCGTATTGGGTGGATACGCCGGTAGCGACCACGTCGATCCGTCCGTCGGCGGAATAGGTGCCGCGCCCGTCGGTAATGCGCAGCAGCGGCGACGTCATGCGGACATTGCGGAACCGGGCGACGCCGTCGCTGCCATAGCCGACATCCGCCGCGGCAGTCAGGTTGCCGCCCAGATATTCGCGCATGGAATCGTTCAGCAGGCGGGTGGAGCGCGCCCCGACCTTGCCGACAAGCGCGTATCCGCCGCCCGCATCGGTTTCCAGGTCGATATCGGTGGTGATGTCGAAGATGCCGACGCTCTCGACGCGATAGCCGTTGATCCGGCCATCGACCGCACCGGTGTAAAGGCCGGTGGACGTATCCGCGAGCAGGATCAATTTGGCGTCGATCCGGCTGGAACGGATCCGCATATTGTCCGACAGGATGCGCGTTCCCTCGATCGCGACATCGCCGTCGAGCCGGATATTGGCAAGCTCGCCACCCGCCACGGTATCGAGGCCGGTGACGCGCGACGCCGTGGCGGAGACCGGCAGGTAGATCGCACCGGCATCCACGCGCGCATCGCCTTGCGCGCGCAAGTTGCGGATGCCCATATCGTTCATCACGATCCGGTCCGCCGCGATGTCGTAGTCGACTTCGGGCGAGGCGAAGGCCCCGTCCAGAGTCAGCAGCGCGCGCAGCCCGCTGCCGCGCAGGTTGGGCGCGATGGCGGAGGGTTGCAGCAGCACGAAGGCCGCCTTGAAATCGTCGAATGCGCTTTCGGCCAGGTCGATGCCGCCATTGGCATTGAGCGTGAAGGCATCGCTGAAAACACGCCCTTCGATCTCGGCGCGGCGTTCGCCCAGCTCGGTGGTGATATCGATATTGGTCTGCCGCCCAAGCAGCGCGGCGGTGGAGGGCGGCGCGAGGTCCGCAAGATACATCGGCCCCGTCACCGTAATGCGCCCGTCGCGCGCCTTCAGCAGCACGTCGGCAAGATCGGCACCGGCCAGCGTCGCGTCCAGCTCGCCGTTCCATGCCGCCCAGTCGCCCTTGCCCTTGAGCTTGACGGTCAGCGGATCGGTAAACCCTGCCAGCGCCGCGATCACGCCGTCACCGGGCGCGCGCAGGTCGAGGTCGAGGTCGAGCTTGTTCTCGTCCGGCACGGCGTCCAGCACCAGCGCGAACCGGTCGCCCCCGGCGCTCCCGGCGGGACCGCGCACCGTTCCGCCATCGAGGCGGACCTGCGCGCGCGCATCGGCGATATGCACTTCGCCTTTCAGCGTGGCGACACGGCGTTCGCCGGAAACCGGCGCTTCCGCGACAAACCGCCCGATTTCCAGCCGGTCGATATCGATATCGTAGTCGGGCAGCAGCGGATCGTCGCTGGGCGGGGTTTCGTTAAACTCGGGGTTGCGCTCCAGCACGACGGTATCGGCGGTCAGCGCATCGATATCGACATGGCCGTTGATGAAGGCGAACGGGTGCCAGTCCACCACCACTTCGGGCGAACGCAGGAAGACGCCCTTGGGATCGGCGACGGTCAGCCCTTCGATCCGCATTTCGGAGTAAAGCGAACCTTCGATCGCCTCGATCCCGATGGCCATGCCGTTTTCGAATTCGAGCGCCTCGATCTGCTGGGCCACGAACTTGCGCCCCGGATCGGTGTTGATGCCGAACAGCACCAGGCCGACCAGCACCAGCAAGCCGACGACGATGCCGAGCGCGATCTTGCCCGCCAGCACCCAGCGGCTGCGGCGCGGCTTTTCGGCTTCGGTGCGCGCGTCTTCCATCACCCCGGCGTCGATGAATTCCGGTTCCGGTCGGATCGGTAATCGTCGTATCGGCCATCAGAACGCCTGTCCGATGGAGACGTAGATGTTGAATGCGCTTTCGCCGTCACGGCGGCCCAGCGGCGTGGCGATATCGACGCGCATCGGGCCGAAATTGGTGTAATAGCGCCCGCCGACCCCTACGCCGTAGCGGATATCGTCGAAGCCGGGCGTGCTGCTTTCATACACCTGGCCCGCATCGACGAAGCCGACCACACCGAAATTGCCGAAGCGGTAGCGCAGCTCGACCGCGCCCTCGATCACGCTGCGTCCGCCGATGGGGCGCAGGCGGAAGGGATCGGGACCGGCATCGGGATCGTCGGGGTCGATATTTTCAGGATCGAAATTGGGATTGGGTTCCAGCACCTGCGGCCCCAGCTGCTGGAAGCCGAAGCCGCGCACCGACCCGCCGCCACCGGCATAGAACCGGCGCGATGGGGCGATGTCGCTGCGCGATACGCCGGCGATAGTTCCGCCGCGCAACCGGCCCGCCAGCACGATGGAATCGCCGAACGGCAGATAGGCGGAACCGTCCACGATGCCGCGCACATAGGGGCTGAACCCGTCCTGCAAAGACCCCTCGGGCTGGACGAACAGTTTCAGGCGGAACCCTTGCGTCGGGTTCAGCAGGCTGTCCGAGGTGTCGAAGCCGACCTGTCCCGTAAGCGCGCCGATGAAATAGGTGCGGTCGACATTCTCGCCGGTCGCGAAATCGAAATCCTCTTCGATGGAGGCAAGGATTTCGCCGCCGAACGCGTAGGTAAACCGCTTCTGCCAGATCGGGGTGGAGGCATAGCTGACCAGTCCGCCGATCCGCCCGGTCAGCGCGTTGAACGCATCGTACCGGCTGCGCAGGGCGCTAATGCCCAGTTCCACCGTGCGGTCGCGCCGTCCGGCATTGGCGCGGCGGAAGGTCAGACCGGCACCCTGTTCCTGCGTGCCCAGCACGGCGGAGGCGGTCAGCGCGCCTTCGGGCGGGAACAGGTTGCGGTGGCTCCAGCTGCCTTCGAGGCGGAAGCCCTGGCCGGTGCCGAACCCGGCACTGCCCGCGATGGTGCGCGGCGGCCCGGCCTGTTGCGTCACCGCGACATTGACATATTCGGTACCGTCCCCCGCATCCTCGCCGGTGCGTTCGGGGATGACGGTAACCTGGCTCAAAAGGCCGGTGGCGACCATCGCCTGTCGCAGATCGTCGACCAGGCGGCTGTCATACAGCTCGCCGCGCTCGAACCGGGCCAGCACATCGACATGGTCGGCATCGAAGGCGGTATTGCCGCTGGTGGTGAAGCCGCCGAAACGGGCGCGCGGGCCGGTGTCGATAGGCAGGGTGTAAACGCCGTCGTCGGTTTCCTGATCGAGCAGGATGTCGCGCTGTCCGATCTCGGCAAAGGGGTAGCCCTGTTCGGGCAGGGCAATGGCGACCTGCGCCTCGGCCCCCTGAACACGCGCCGCAATGATCGGTTCGCCAACCCGGAGCGCGAAATTGTCTGCGATCAGCGTTTCCGGAACGGTCGGCCCGGCTTCGATGTCGATCTGCGAAAAGGTGAAACGCGCGCCCGGTGCAGCGTCCAGCACCGCGGTCAGCGGCTGACCGTTTTCTTCCGCCGACCGGTCGATGCGCGTGGTGACCGTCGCATCGTAATAGCCTTCGGATTTGAGAATACTTGCCAGCAGCGTGGCGTCTTCCTCGACCCGGGCGGACAGCATGGCGACATTCGCCGCTTCGCCATCGGCGTCTTCCAGCGCGGAAAGGCTGTCGAACATGCCGGCAAGGTCGGTATCCGTTTCGGCATCCGCTTCGTCCAGCCCGTTCAGCTGGATCGCGTATTTAACGACCAGCACTTCCTCGTCGCTGGCAGCTTCGGCGAATTCGACCTCGTTCACCTCGAAGTCTTCGAGCGGCGACAGCGGCTGGGTCAGCTCGGCATCGCGGATGGGCGCATCGGCGATTTCTTCCACCGCATCGCCATCGGCCAGTTCGGGCAGACGACCGGGCGCAGCGATATCGTCTGCTGGCAAAGTGTCTGTTTCCGCGTCAAGCGCGACCTGCTCTTCGGCCCCCTGTTCCTCGGCAAACCGGCGTTCGAATTCGGCGATGGACTCCAGTTCGCCTAGCGCATCGAGTTCAGGGTCGGGTGCGTCGAGCGACGGAATGGCGGCGTTGAATTCCTCGTCCTCGATGATGGTTTCGACAACGGGAAGGTCGGCCTGCGGCGGCGGGGGCGCCACGTCGACCGAGCCGGCGACCAGCGTGTCGCCATCGGACACCGCAACATCACCATCGACCAGCACGCTTCGCAAGCTGTCTTCCACCGGTGCGTTTTCCCGGGCATTCTCGGGGGCGGTCTGCGCGGAAGCGGCTTGCGCGCTCAGCACGAGGGATAACGCGGTGCCCGCCACGAAAGCGGTGCGGACACCCTGCAATCTATTCATCACTGGAAACAAGGCGCGACCCGCACTAACCATTTTATGAACTTATTTTCGACACCCTCCCTGCAAGGTATGCCGCTTATGACCCCCGACGCACCTAGCGCAGTCGTTCCGGAACGGGAAGCACAAACCATTTACACGCAGGAACCACCGGCCGATACGCCCGACAGCGAATTGCAGCCCGGCGCACGCGCCGTCGCGCCGCACCACTTGCCGTTTGCCGCTTGGAAGCAGATCGCCAAACGGCTGTGGGTGATGGTCGGCTATCACAACCTGTCGCTGCTGGCGGCGGGTACGGCGTTTTTCACCTTCCTCGCCATTACCCCGCTGCTGGCCGCGACAGTGATGATGTACGGCTTGCTGGGCGATGTCGATACCGTGCAGCGGCAGATGGCGCAGATCATCACGATGGTCCCGCCCGATGTCGCTTCGGTAATCGAGGAGCAGTTGCTGGCGGTCGTCACCACCAGCGGCGGCGTGGCGGGCCTGACGCTGGTGGTATCGCTCAGCCTGGCGATCTTCGGTGCAATGCGCGCGGCGAAGGGTCTGATCGGGGCGCTGAACATCATCAATTCGGAGCACGAGAGCCGCAATTTCATTTCGCTGACCCTGCGCGCAGGCGGGCTGACGCTGGCCGCAATCCTGATTGCGCTGACGGGGCTTATCAGTGGCGGTCTGGTGGCATGGCTGCAATTGCAGACCAGCTTCGTGCTGGGCCCGCTGACCGAGACGTTCTACAAGCTGGTAACATGGGCGCTGGCAATGGCGCTGGGCACCACCGGTTTCGCCCTCATCATGCGCTATGGCCCCGACCGGCGACCGGCAAAGTGGCGCTGGCTGTCGCCCGGTTCGCTGTTGTCCACCTTTGCCTGGCTGGGTGTCTCGTTCGGTTTCTCGCTCTATGTTCAGTATGTCAGCGACTACAACGCGACCTACGGTTCGTTGTCTGCCGTCGTGGTGTTCCTGATGTGGCTGTTCCTGACCAGTTTCGCGATCCTGATCGGGGCGACGCTGAATGCGGAACTCGAACGCCAGACGCTGACCGACAGCACCATCGGGCCGGACATGCCGCTGGGCGAACGCGGAGCGGTGATGGCGGACCACGCGATCGACGGCAGCGTCAATGCGGGCGTGCTGGAAAAGCAGCGCCAGCGCAGGGCGCGCCGCCATGCGCAGGCAGCGCATGAGGAATGATGGCACGAATTGGACATGGCCTGCGGTTTCGGGCAGTCGTGTCGGGTCCGGTTATCTGCAGGGTACTGATTATGAAAACGCTTGCTTTTGTCGCACTGCTTCCCGTTCTGGCGCTGACCGCATGTGCCGAACCGGGCGGGGAAACGCCTGCTGCCGATGGGGCGATGCCCGACGACGCGATGGCTGAAGACGTGGGGGTGGCCGATACGATGCCCGCCGGTCCGGCTCTCAGCGACGTTGCGCCCGAGCAGGTTGGTGAAGCCCCCGCGACGCAGGACATGCCCGCCGAAGTCGATCGCGAGTTCGCGCCTGAATCGTAAGGCAGACGGCTTTTGGTCGGGGGCGCGCATGATAGGGCCGCGCCGGTCCGAGAAAATAATGGTCAGCACAGCCCGCGCCCCGCTACATGCAGGCGCGATGACCCGTTCCGGCACCGATCCCATGACCAACGCGCCGGATGCGCCACCTGCCGATACGATGCCCGTTCCGGTGACGGGCATCATCTACAACCCGCGCAGCCATCGTAATCGCGGGCAGGATCTCGATATCGCGGCGCGCCGCAATGTCCATGTCGCGCAGCCCCGGACGCGGGACGAGATCACCGAGGCCTTGCAGTCGTTCAGGACAAAGGGCGTGACCTATCTCGTCGTCAATGGCGGCGACGGCACGGTGCGCGACGTGCTGACCTGCGGGCTGGCGGTGTTCGATGCCGACTGGCCGGAAATGGCGGTGCTGCCCAAGGGCAAGACCAATGCACTCAACGTCGATCTGGGCGCACCGCGCGGCTGGACGGTGACAGCGGCGCTGGACGATTTCGCGACGGCCCGGCGCGTCGTGCGCAGCCCGCTGGTGATCCGCCCGCGCGAGGGCGACGGGCCGGTGCGGGCCGGCTTCATCATGGGCGCAGGTGCCTATGCGCTGGGCGTACAGGCGGGGCAGGACGCCCACCGTATGGGCGCATTCGACAGCGTCGCGGTGGCTGTAACGACCGCATGGGGCATCGGACAGCTGATTTTCGGGCGGCGCGGCAATCGCTGGCGGAAGGGCGCGCGCATGGCAGTGAAGCTGGGTCAGGAAGGCACCCCGCTACCCCATAGTGGATATGGCGAGCGCGACCGCCGCTCCATCCTGATGGCATCGACACTGCAGAAATTCCCGTCGGGACTGAAGCTGTTCGGCGACCTGACCGACACGCTCAAGCTGACCGTGCTGGATTACCCGCGCCGCCGGTTGACCGCGATGCTGCCTGCCATTCTCTACGGTATGGGTCCGCGCAATCTCTCGGCCAGCGGGATGCATCTGGTCGGTACCGAGCGGTTCGAACTGGATATCGAGGACACCTATATCCTTGACGGGGAGGCGTTTCCCGGCGGGCGGTTCGTGGTCGAAAGCGGTCCGCCGATCCGCTTCGTCGTGCCATGACCGGTCCCTTGCGCCAGCGGGTGGAAAGCTGGCTGGCCGCCCCGGTGCGCGACGAGGTGCGTGCCTTTGCCGAACGGCTGGCGCACGAGTCCGGCGCGGCGGCGGTGCTGTTCTACGGGTCGAACCTGCGGACCGGATCGCTCGACGGGGTGCTGGATTTCTACCTGCTGAAGGACAGCGCCGAACCCGAACGCATCTGGCCGCGGGTCAGCTATCACGAATGCGAAGAGGGCGGGCAGGTGTTGCGCGCCAAGGCCGCCACGATGGACCTCGCCACTTTTGCCGCCGCCGCGAAAGGCACGTTGCTGGACACCACGATCTGGGCGCGATTCACGCAGCCCAGCGCGCTGTTGTGGCAACGCGAACGCAAGACTGCACGGGCGGTAAAGGCGGCGATCTGCGATGCAGTCTGCACGGCGACGCGGACTGCGGCAGTGCTCGGTCCGGCAAAAGGCGCGCAGGAGGCGTACTGGACTGCGCTGTTCCGGGCGACCTACCGGGCGGAGTTTCGCGTGGAGGCACCGGGGCGCGAAGCGTCGATCCTGGAGGCGCATGCGGCGCATTTCGACGGACTGCTGACGCTGGGCTGGACCGCGCAGAACCTGGCATTTGCGCGCACCGGACAAACGCTGGCACCCCAGCTATCGGCAGCGCAGCGCAAGCACATCCTGCGATGGTGGCGCACCCGCCGCCGCTTGGGCAAACCGCTCAATGTCGCGCGGCTTCTAAAGGCCAGCACCACGTTCGAAGGCGCGGCGCGTTACGGCGCGTGGAAGATCGAGCGCCATAGCGGCGTGCCGGTTGCATTGACGCCGTGGCGCGAAAAGCATCCCGTGCTGGCCGCACCGCGCGTGCTGTTCGATGTGTGGCGCAAGACCCGCCGGAACCGCAGCTAGGCGCGGCTCACAGGTACTTCATCGTGATGTTGATGGTGCTGACGCCGCTGCCGACACGAAATGCCGTCTTCTTGTAGCTCGGCTTGCCGAGGTTGAAGACGTTGATCGACGGGTTGTTCGACATGCCGCCGCCATCGCTCGACAGGTCGGTCTTGCCGTTGCCGTTGGTATCGTGGCGGATGGCGATGCCATAGGTGCCGGGGCCGGGCAGCGGCATGCAGACCGTCATCGATCCCTTGCGCGCAGGTATTTCGATGCGGTTGATCCAGCGGCCCGATTGAAGCCAGTCCTGCGCCGTTCCGCGATAGCTCTGCACGCGCAGCGTTCCGCTGCTGCTTTCCACGCCGGAAACCTGGATGCGAACGGCGGACGCGCCGCCTGCGCAGCGTGCGGCGTCATGCTTGATCGTGCTGCGATATTGCGCGCTGGCGGAAGGGGCCGCGATGATCGCGGCGCATCCCAGCGCCAGGGCGGCGAAGCGTGTGATATATGACATGTCGATATAATTCCCGAGTGCTCGCCCGCACTGCAGGCGATGGATGCAGGGCCGGTCACCGGCCTGCGATGTGTCCACCTTATGCAGCAGCCGCGCTGAATTCCGGCTGAATTGCTGCGCCCTAACTCATTCAGTCCCGTCATAGTCAGTCCCATGTCGGGACAGCAGCTGCGCAATGTGGAAAAGGATGCGTATTCGCTTGTTTAGGCGAGTCGCGGGTCGTAACCCGTTTGTTAACCCAATCCGTTTTCGCCCCTTTCCTCTTGCGAACCGCCTGACCTATGGCCCCGCCACTCATCGCCCCATCCATCCTGTCGGCCGACTTCGCGCGGCTTGGCGAGGAAGTGCGGGCTATCGATACAGCGGGCGCGGACTGGGTGCATATCGACGTGATGGACGGGCATTATGTGCCCAACATCACCATCGGCCCTGCCGTCGTAAAGGCGCTGCGCCCGCATACGGACAAGCCGTTCGACGTGCATCTGATGATCTCGCCGGTGGACGCCTATCTCGAAGCGTTCGTGGATGCCGGGGCGGATATCGTCACCATTCATCCCGAAGCGGGGCCGCATGCGCACCGCACCATGCAGGCGATCCGCGCGCTGGGCGCGAAGGCGGGCGTTGTGCTCAATCCCGGTACGCCGGTTGGAGGCGCTGGATTACCTCCTCGATCTCGCCGATCTGGTGCTGGTGATGAGCGTCAATCCCGGCTTCGGCGGGCAGAGTTTCATCGATAGCCAGCTTCGAAAGGTGGAGGCCCTGCGCACCAGGATAGACGCGCTGGACCGCCCCGTGCATCTCCAGGTCGATGGCGGGGTCAATGCCGAGACAGCGCGGCAATGCGTTGATGCAGGGGCCGATGTGCTGGTGGCGGGCAGCGCGACATTTGCTGGCGGGCCATCGCAATACGCGGCCAATATCGCGGCATTGAAAGGGGAAGGCTGATGGTCGACACGATTGGCCGCCTCGCTTCGGGGAATGACGGGCGCGCGGAACAGGATACCGCAGCCGAGCCATTCGAAGCGCCGGAACTTGATTTCGACCGGGCCTCGCGCAAGCCGGCGGTGCCCTTGCCCGAAGCCACCGGCGTCGAGGGCGATGCGCTGGTTGTCGGGGCCGATACCATCGCGCGCGATGTCGAGCCGGAGCGCGTGCTGGAACGGGATGCGGATGTTTCCCGTGAAACACTGGAGCCGGGCCGGACCCTGGCTATCGCATCCTTCGCTGATCCGGCGCACGACGCCGCCGAGCGATTGCTGCGGCTTGCGTTCGGGATGGGCTTTTCCTCCTCGACGCTGGCGGCCCCGTTCCGGCGTCCGGCGCGCACCCGGCTGCGTGCGACGGTCGATACGCCGCTGGCCGGAGAACGGGCGGCAGGGATCGCGCTTCGGGCCGGGCATTTCCTGATCCACGGGGTGAAGGCCCCGATTGCGCAGATGAACTTCGCGCCGTCCGCGCCGCTGACTCCGCCTTTCGAGCGCACGGTGCATGGTTTCACCTGGCTGCGCGATCTGAAGACCGCTGCTCCGCGCGAACAAGGCGCGCCGGTGGCGCAGCGTATTGCGAAGGAATGGATGGACGCCAACCCCGCCGCACCGCCCCGGCGGATCGGCAAGGGTGGCGCGCCGATCTGGCGGGTCGAGAATGTCGGCCATCGCCTGCTGAACTGGCTGGTCCACGCGCCGTTGCTGCTGACCGGTGCGGATGCCAAACAGAGCGAGGCGCAGCTCGCGCTGATGGCGGAGACCGCGCGCTGGCTGGATCGCAATGTCCGCGAAGCGGCGGATTGCCTGGGCGAGGTTGCGGGCTGGTGCGCGCTGGTGGCGGCGGGGCTGCTGCTGCCCGAAGGCCGTGCGCGCAGGCTCTTTGCCGAAGCGGGCCTTGCCAAGGCGCTGGGCACGCTGATCGGGGAAGATGGCGGTACGCTGAGCCGTTCGCCCGTGGCGCAGATGGATGCCATCGCGCTGCTGGTCGATCTGCGGGCCTGCTACGATGCCTGCGAAACCGAGCCGCCCGCCATGATCGGCAATGTGCTGGCGCTGATGGTGCCACCGCTGCTGACGCTGGTCCATGCCGACGGCGCGCTGGGTAGCTGGCAGGGCAGCCCGGCGGTGCGCAATGCGCGGCTGGCGGCGCTGATCGATGCGTCCGGCGTGCGCGCGCGCCCGCTGCTCGATGTGCGGCAATGGGGCTATCAGCGGGTGTCGTCCAAGGGGTCGACCCTGCTGTTCGACGCCGCGCCGCCGCCATTGTCGCGTCATGCCCGATCAGGTTGCGCCTCGACACTGGCGTTCGAGTTTTGCGCGGGTGGACAGCGGCTGGTGGTAAATTGCGGCGGCGCTGCGGTTGCGGGTGGGCAGGTACCGGCGCGGATCGAGCAGGGCCTGCGCGCCAGTGCGGCGCATTCCACGCTGGTGCTGGACGATGTAAATTCCACCGCCGTGATGATCGCGGGGCGGCTGGGCGCGGGCGTTGGCGAAGTCGACATGGACCGCCGCGTGCTGGAAACGGCCAGGGGCAAGGCCACGCGGGTCGAGGCCAGCCATGACGGCTATAGCGGGCGCTACGGCCTGCTCCACCGGCGTATTCTGGTGCTGCGCGACGACGGCTCCGAGTTGCGCGGCGAGGATTTGCTGCTGCCATCGGGCGGACGCGGCAAGCGCGGCAAGATCGCGTTCGCCATCCGCTTCCATATCGGCGCCGACATCGAATTGCAGCTGTCCGAAGACGGGCGCGGGGTCGGCATGGCGCTGGCCGATGGCAGCTACTGGCAGTTCCGTCTTGCCAGCGATCGCGACAACGCAACGCTCGAAGCGGGCGGCGATACAGCGTCCAGGGACAATGACGGCGGGGCCAGACTGGATATCGAGGAAAGCATGTGGGTCGACGGCGACGGACGCCCGCGCCCCACGCAGCAGCTGGTAATACAGGGCCTGACGTCGCGCAGCGGCGGGCGGTTCTCCTGGCTGTTCAAGAAGATGGGCTAGCAGCAGGCATGACCGCAATTCGCATGAAACGGGCGCTGCTGTCGGTGTCCGACAAGACCGGCATTGTCGAACTGGCGCAGGCGCTCGTGCGGCATGGGGTGGAGCTGGTCAGCACCGGCGGCACGGCGGCGAAACTGCGCGAGGCCGGGCTGGAGGTGCGCGACGTCTCGGACCTGACGGGCTTTCCCGAAATGATGGACGGGCGCATCAAGACGCTGCATCCCAAGGTGCATGGCGGCATTCTGGCGGTGCGCGACGACGCGGGCCATGCCGAAGCGATGCAGGCGCATGATATCGGTGCGATCGACCTTGTCGTGGTGAACCTCTACCCCTTCGAACAAACCGTGGCGGGCGGGGCCGAGCGCGCGGAAATCATCGAGAATATCGACATCGGCGGACCGGCGATGGTGCGCTCCGCTGCCAAGAACCACGCCTATGTAACTATTGTTACTAACCCGGCCGATTATACTGATCTCGTTGCAGAACTCGATACGGCGCCATTAGATACGGGGGTGGCCTCAACTTCCCTAAACTTCCGGACGCGCATGGCGGCGAAAGCCTTTGCCGCAACCGCCGCTTACGACGCGGCCATCGCCAACTGGTTTGCCTGGGGCGACGCCTACACCAACCCGCTCGGCCCCGATGCCTTGCAGGCCACGCCGTTTCCGGAAACGCTGCCGATGGCGTTCCGCCGCAGCGAAACCCTGCGCTATGGCGAAAACCCGCACCAGCAGGCGGCGCTCTATCTCGGGCAGGCCGCGGACGGAGCCGGAGTGGCCGCTGCCGAACAGGTGCAGGGAAAGGCGCTCAGCTACAATAATCTGAACGACGCCGATGCCGCGCTGGAACTGGTGGCCGAATATGCCGACGCTCCGCCGACCGTGGTTATCGTGAAGCACGCCAACCCCTGCGGCGTGGCCAGCGCCGATACGCTGCAAGGCGCCTATCGCGCGGCCTATGAATGCGACAGCGTATCGGCATTCGGCGGCATCGTCGCCTGCAACCGCCCGCTGGACGAGGTGACGGCGAAAGCGATCTGCGAGATCTTCACCGAGAGTCGTGATTGCACCCGCCGCAGACGACGCGGCCCGCGCCGTGTTCGACAAGAAGAAGAATCTGCGCCTGCTGATCGCACCGCCGGGCGATGCGGCGCGGGCAGGTTTCACCATGAAGACCATCGCGGGCGGGCTGTTGCTGCAAAGCCGCGACAATGGCACAGTGGCGCGCGATGACCTGAACGTCGTCACCGACCGCGCGCCGACGGAGCGCGAGATGGCCGATGCGCTGATGGCATGGACGGTGGCCAAGCACGTCAAATCCAACGCCATCGTCTATGTAAAGGACGGCATCACCGCCGGGATTGGCGCAGGCCAGATGAACAGGCGCGACAGCAGCCGCATTGCCGCCGCAAAGGCCGCCGAAGCCGCCGAGACCTTCGGCTGGGCCGAGCCGCGCACCGTGGGCAGCGCGGTGGCATCCGATGCGTTCTTCCCCTTCGCCGATGGCTTGCTGGCAGCTGCGGAAGCGGGGGCGACCTGCGTCATCCAGCCCGGCGGCTCGATGCGCGACGAGGAAGTGATCGCGGCAGCAAACGAACACGGACTGGCGATGGTGTTTACCGGGATGCGGCACTTCCGCCATTAGGCGCTTGTTGCACCGCAACGTGTAACCTTTTTGCCGGGTGGGTCGAATGAACGGGCAATCACCGTCCCATTCACCCGCTCGTAAGTGGTTGTGCCCTAGACGTCCTGGCATCCCAAAACGACCGACCAGCAAAAAGACCCGCCATGTCCCTCCTGAAATCCGATCTCGCCCGCAATTTCACCATCGGCTTTGCCTTGGGCGCCATGATGATCGGCGCGCAAATCGACGGCACGACGCTGAACGCGCTGTCGACGTCGATCATTCCGGGCGCCGCTGCGGCGGTGTTCTCGTGAAGCGTGCCCTGTTCGCCGCGCTGCCGCTGGCCCTCGCTGCGGCCACAGTACTCCAGCCCGTAACCGCACAGGCGCGCGTCGTCGCGGCACCGGCCGCCAAGCAGTTCGCGGTCGAAGGTAGCGGCACCAAGACCGCCATCTTCGCAGGAGGCTGCTTCTGGGGCGTCGAGGCTGTATTCAGCCACGTGAAAGGCGTGAAAAGCGCGGTCAGCGGCTATCACGGCGGCAAGGCAGCCACGGCGAAATACGACATCGTCAGTTCGGGCCTCAGCAATCACACCGAGGCGGTGCGCATCACGTACGATCCCAAGGTCGTGCGGTACGATGAGCTGCTGCGGATATTCTTCTCGGTCATCGCCGACCCGACGCTGAAGGACAGGCAGGGGCCGGATCGCGGCGCGCATTACAATGCCGAGCTGATCCCCGTCAGCGCGGAACAGCGCAAGGTCGCCAGCGCCTACCTCAAGCAGATGCAGGCATCGGGCAAATGGCCCGGCCGCATTGTTACCGGCATCACGCGCCCGGGCAAGTTCTACAAGGCGGAAACCTACCATCAGGACTTCGCCGCGAAAAACCCGAACCACGGCTATATCCGCCGTTGGGATGCGCCCAAGGTAGCAGCACTGAAGCGGCTTTACCCCTCCCATTACCGCGCCAGCTTCCAGCGCAACTAGGCTGCATCGCCGCATTTGGCGTTTGCGGACGGCATCGCTATATCGTGCCGCATGGCAGACAGCGCGACCGTTACCGCCCACTCGCATGACGAACATCGCGGCGATGCGCTGGCCATTGCGGCGCGCGAGGCGCTGACCAGCGCGGGCGAGCAATGGACCGACTTGCGCGCGCGTGTATTCGCGGCGCTGAGCCGTCACGAGCGGCCCGTTTCGGCATACGATATCGCCGACGCGCTGTCGGCGGCGCGTGGCAAGCGGGTCGCGCCCAACAGCGTTTACCGCATCCTCGACCTGTTTGTGGCCAACAACCTTGCCCTGCGCATCGAAAGCGCGAATGCCTTTATCGCCAACAGCCACCCCGGCTGCCTGCACGACTGCATCTTCCTGGTATGCGACGATTGCGGCGAGGCCACGCATGTCGATCACGACAGCGTGGCGCGCAGCCTGCGCAAGGTGGCGGCGGGTCGCGCATTCAAGGCAACGCGTTCGATCATCGAAGTGCGCGGCACCTGCGCCGCCTGTAGCTGATGCGACCGATACGCTGCCGCTAAGAATCGACATTGCCCCCGCTGCGGGCTAGGTTCGCGGCCATGCCGAATACACCAGACACCCCGCTACTCGACACCGTCGAATTTCCCGCCGACCTGCGTCAGCTCGACCGGAGTCGCTTGCGCGAGTTGAGCGACCAGTTGCGCGCCGAAATGATCGACGCCGTCAGCCAGTCAGGCGGGCACCTGGGGTCGGGGCTTGGCGTGGTCGAACTGACTGTGGCGATCCATTACGTTTTCAACACGCCGGACGACAAGCTGATCTGGGATGTCGGACACCAGTGCTACCCGCACAAGATCCTGACCGGACGGCGCGACCGCATCCGCACATTGCGGCAGGAAGGCGGGCTGTCCGGCTTCACCAAGCGCAGCGAGAGCGAATACGATCCCTTCGGCGCCGCGCATTCCAGCACCTCGATCAGCGCCGCGCTGGGTTTTGCCGTCGCGAACAAGCTGAACGACAGGCCGGGACGCGGCATCGCGGTAATTGGCGATGGCGCGATGAGCGCGGGCATGGCCTACGAGGCGATGAACAATGCCGAACAGGCGGGCAATCGCCTGGTCGTCATCCTCAACGACAACGATATGAGCATCGCCCCGCCGGTGGGTGGCCTCAGCGCCTATCTTGCTCGGATGGTGACCAGCAGCGAATATCTCGGCCTGCGGTCGATGGCGTCGAAGATGGCGCGCAAGCTGTCACGCCGGGTGCATTCCACGCTCGACAAGGCGGAAGAATATACGCGCGGCATGGTGACGGGCGGCACTTTGTTCGAGGAGCTGGGCTTCTATTACGTCGGCCCCATCGACGGGCATAATCTCGACCATCTGATCCCCGTGCTGGAAAATGTGCGGGACAGCGACCAGGGGCCGGTCCTGATCCATGTCGTCACGAAAAAGGGCAAGGGGTATGCCCCTGCCGAAGACAGCGCCGACAAATATCACGGCGTCGCGAAGTTCGACGTCATCACCGGCAAGCAGAAGAAATCGAGTGGCGGACCGCCCGCCTACCAGAACGTGTTCGGCGAAACGCTGGCCAAGCTGGCCGAGACCGATCCGCGTATCTGCGCCATCACTGCCGCCATGCCGAGCGGCACCGGCGTCGACAAATTCGCCACCGCGCATCCGGAACGCAGCTTCGATGTCGGCATCGCCGAACAGCATGGCGTAACCTTCGCCGCCGGGCTTGCGGCGCAAGGAATGCGTCCGTTTGCCGCGATCTATTCAACGTTCCTGCAACGGGCCTACGACCAGGTTGTCCACGATATCGCGATCCAGAACCTGCCGGTGCGCTTCGCCATCGACCGCGCCGGTCTGGTCGGTGCGGACGGCGCGACCCACGCGGGCAGTTTCGACATCACCTATCTGGCGACGCTGCCCAACTTCGTGGTCATGGCGGCGGCGGACGAGGCCGAGCTGGTCCATATGACCTATACGGCGGCACAGCACGACAGCGGCCCGATCGCGCTTCGTTATCCGCGCGGTGCGGGCACCGGAGTAGCGTTGCCCGAAACGCCCGAAGCACTGGAGATCGGCAAGGGGCGCGTGGTGCGCGAAGGCTGCCAAGATCGCCATCCTGTCGCTGGGTGCGCGGCTGGAGGAAGCCAAGCGCGCCGCCGACCGGCTCGATGCCAAGGGCCTCAGCACCAGCGTTGCCGACATGCGCTTCGCCAAGCCGCTCGACACCGACCTGATCGACCGGCTGGCGCGCACGCACGAGGTGCTGGTGACGGTGGAAGAAGGGTCTATCGGCGGGTTGGGCGCGCATGTGCTGACCCATGCCAGCGATAGCGGCCTGCTCGATGCAGGCCTGAAAATCCGCACGCTGCGCCTGCCGGACCAGTTCCAGGACCAGGCCGCGCCCGAAGTGCAGTATGCCGAGGCCGGTCTGGATGCGGACGGGATCGTGGAAACGGTGCTGGCGGCACTGCAGCACAACAGCGCCGGGGCGGACGAGCGGGTGGAGGAAGTGCGCGCCTGACCGTGCCAACCGCAGCAATGCCCGTCATTACGTCCGACATATCCGGCGGCATCGCCACGCTTCGCTTCGACCGGCCCGATGCGATGAACCCGCTGGGCACCGATGGCGATGGCGCGAAAATCGCGGCGGCATGCGATGCCGTCAATGCCGATACCGAGGTTCGTGTCGCCATCCTGACCGGCGCGGGCCGCGCATTCTCGGCGGGCGGCGATATCAAGGCGATGCGCGACCGCACGGGCACGTTCGGCGGCAATCCGGTTGCCATCGCGGAAAGCTATCGCAGCAACATCCACCGCGCCCTGCGCGCATTCGAAGGCTTGCAGGTTCCGCTAATCGCAGCCGTCAATGGTCCCGCCATCGGGCTGGGCTGCGACATCGCCTGTCTTGCCGATATCCGCATTGCATCGGACCGCGCCAGGTTCGGCGTCACTTTCCTGAAACTTGGCATTGTTCCGGGTGACGGTGGCACATGGCTTCTGCCGCGCATCATCGGCGACGCGCGGGCGGCGCAGCTGCTGTATACCGGCGAGCTCATCGACGCGGAGACAGCGCGCGAGTGGGGGCTGGTGTCCGATGTGGTCGCGAACGAAACCTTGCAGGATACGGCGATGGCGTTGGCACAACGCATCGTCGCGATGCCCCCGCTGGCCGTGCGGCAGACCAAGCGACTGCTCCGGCAGGCGCGAACATCGAGTTATGACAATGCGCTGGAACTGGCGGCGGCAACACAGGCGCTGATGCACAACACCAGCGACCATGCCGAAGGCGTCGCGGCGCTGCTGGAAAAGCGGGCGGGCATGTTCCACGGAGGCGTGATGCTTCGCATTTGCTAAGGTGAACGGAACGCGGCCTCGCCCGTTCGACTGGTATGGTTCCCCATTCTGAAACGATAGTGCCGATAGCCAAAACCCGGGCCGCGTGGACGCCCAGGCGGGTTCTCATCACCCGATCAGCGCGCCGGTATCCGCATGGGCTGGAGATGGCCGAACGTGCGGCGAAAGCCGGGTTGCCGGTCGAGGAACTGTCCGGCGACCAGGTCCGACTGGGGTTGCCCGACGACCCGCGCGCCGCCTATGCGCAAGCCAAGGCGACGCTGGCCATCGTCGTTGCACCGCCGTCCAGGCGCAAGCTCCAGCCCATCGCACCCAGTGCCGACTGGCGCTTGGACCTGGCGCAAGGATGCCCGGCGCATTGCAGCTATTGCTATCTCGCTGGATCGCTCAAGGGCCCGCCGATCACGCGGGCCTATGCCAATCTCGACGAGATACTGGATGCCGCCACGCAGTATCTCGGCGAGGGCACCATCACATCGCGCAACGCCGATCGCGCAGGCGAGGGCACGACGTACGAAGCCAGCTGCTACACCGATCCGCTCGGTATCGAACCTATCACCGGATCGCTTGCAAAAGCGGTGGAATGGTTCGGCGCCTGGGATGCCGAAGCGCAACTGCGTTTCACCACCAAGTTCGCCGATGTCGAAACCCTGCTGCCGCTTGCTCATAACGGGCGCACGCGAATGCGGGCCTCGGTCAATCCGGCGGCGTACCGCCAGTTCGAAGCCGGCACTGCACCGGTTGCGGATCGGCTGGCTGCACTGGCCTCCATGGCGCATGCCGGATATCCCGCAGGTCTGACCATCGCGCCGATCATCGCAGCGCAAGGGTGGCGCGAGGCCTATGGCGGTCTGATCGACCAGGCCGCCGCAGCGTTGAAAGGCGTGCCGGCCCTCGACCTGACCGTGGAGCTTATAACGCACCGCTTCTCGCCGGGATCGAAAGCGATGCTGCAAAGCTGGTATCCCGGATCCAGGCTGGACATGAGCGACCGTCTGCGCGCGACCAAGCGCACCAAGTTCGGCTCGGAGAAACAGGTTTATGACAAGGAGACGATGCGCATATTGCGGACATTCTTCGACGAACGCATCGGTGCAACGGTTACCCGCGGCGCGCATACTTTACTGGACGTAAACTACGCCGTTCCCGGCACGACAGAACGCCCTTCGGCTTTTACAGGCACCCGGCGGAGCCACGCTTCCCGCTATTTGATGGCGAGCAGCTCGACCTTGAACAGCAGCGTCGCGCCACCGGGGATTGGCCCCTTGCCCCTCGGGCCGTACGCCAGATCGGCAGGCGATGCGATCTCGATGGTATCGCCCACGCCCATTTGCGGGATGGCCATCTGCCACGCCGGGATCAGTCCGCCAAGCGGGAAGGTTGCCGGCTGCCCGCGATCATAGGAGCTGTCGAAACCGGTGCCGTCGATGAAGGTACCGGCGTAATGCACCGTCACCGTATCGGACGGGTCGGGTTTCGCACCCGTGCCGTCGCCGCCGGTGCGCCGCCACAGCAGGCCGCCATCCATGCTGTTCCAGCCGCTATCCGCCGCGCGTTCCGCCAGCGCGGCCTGTTGCGAATTGTGCCATGCCGCATCCTGCGAACGATCCATTTTCGGCTCCTGTGCCATAACTGTAAAGGCGACCACGGCGGCACCTGCCAGCCCCAGCGCGACCATCGTCGAACGTATTCCCGTCACCAGTCATATCCTTTCGGCAGGACGCTTTCGTCCGGATTGCGATAGCGGTCGCGCAGCCGTGTCTGGTGGTTGTCCAGCGGCTGTTCCACCCCGTCGATGAAGACGCGCGTGGGGGCGGAGGACAGTTCCAGCGGATCGCCGTTCCACAGCACGACATCGCCGCTGGCACCGGGGGCAAGAACGCCGAACCGCCCGCCATAGCCGCTGATATCTGCAGGCACGGAAGAAATGGCGGCAAACGCCTGCCCCCAGGTCAGCCCGTCTGCGCCCGGCACGTTCTGCAAGGCAACCAGATTGCCGGCATATTGCGGCGCACTGCGGGGCGAACTGATACCGTCGGTCAACCCGCCCAGCGCCACCTTCACGCCCGCCTTTACCATGCGCGCCACATTGCTTTGCGTCGCACCGACCTGTTCGAAGCTGGACGGCAGGTTGTCGAGCGGATCGGCGATGACCGGTACACCCGCCGCTGCAATTTCGCGCGCGGCCAGCCAGCCTTCGCTGGCACCGACCAGCACGAGATCGAGCTGCGGGAAATCGTTCTTCAATGCGAGCACCTGCCGGATGTCGGAGGCGCGCTCCACCGCGACATAGAGCGGTTGCTGTCCGCGCACGACCGGCACCAGTGCAGCGGCATCGAAGCGGCTGAGCAGCACGTCGTCGCGCGGGGCGGCATTGTCGGCAAGGCGCGGGTCCAGCGGCAGATCGTCGCCGGTTCGCATTTCTTCAGGCTGCGAAGGGCCGCCTATGATGCGCCCGTCGGCACCATATTGCCGCGCCTCGCGCAGGGCGTTGCGCAACAGGGCGTGTGTCGAGGTGCGGCTGCCACCCGCAATGCGCGCGCCCGTTTCGCCCAGCGCCACCATCTGGAAGGCGCGCGGGCGAACGACCATGTCGGGGTCCGCGCCCAGATCGACAATGGCCCCCTGTCCGCCGAAGATCGAGCTGGTCGGGCGCGAGAAGATGCTCGCCCGCGTCACGCCGCCCGCGCGGTTGATGGCGACGTGCTGCGATGCCGGGTTGAGCGCGGGCGCCACGTCGAGCGCGGCACCGAACGGCGAACTGTTCGCCGCCTGGTCGTTCGACTCGCTGACCGCGCCGACATCCCACAGGCCGAGCGTGGTAACGGCGGCGAACAGTCCGGGCGTGACCCACTTGCCCGACCCGTCGATTGCGCTGTCCGCAGCGCGCGCCGGTGCGCCTGCATCGGGTCCGGCATAGACGACGTTGCCGCTACGGACGGAAACGGTGGCATTCCGGATCGGTTCGCTGCCGTCGCCGGTTGCGACCGTGGCGTTCACGATGTCCATATTTTGCGCCATGACCGGCGAGGCGAGCGTGGCGAGTGCTGTTGCGGCAAGGAGAGCGAGGCGCATCATTTTGCGTCCCCTTCGCCCGGCTGGCCCAGCTCGAAATCGCTGACCGGCCTGCGCTTCGGATCCTGCGCGTCGAACAGCAGCGCGCCATCCACCCACACCTTTTCGGGACGGGAATAGACACTTAGCGGATTGCCGTTCCACAACACCACATCGGCCATCTTGCCCGTTTCCAGACTACCCGTCATCGCGTCGATGCCCATTGCTTTTGCGGCATTCAACGTGATCCAGCCGACCGTGTCGCCATCGGTGATGTCCAGCCCGATACGCCGTCCGGCAGCCTGCGCCTTCGCAGCTTCCTGATTGAGCCGCTGGATGCCGTTCTCGTCGTCGGAATGGATGACCACGCAGGCCCCAGCCTGCCACAGCAAAGCGGCGTTTTCAGGGATGCCGTCATAGGCTTCCATCTTGAAGCCGTACCAGTCGGCCCAGATCGCGCTGCATATATCGTTTTCGCGCAGCATCCCGGCGATCTTGTAGCTTTCGACAGCGTGATGGAAGGCCGTGACCTTGTAACCCGCCTCGCGCGCCATATCGATGACCAGCGCCATTTCGTCGGCACGGTAACAATGGTTGTGGACCAGGATGTCGCCATCGAGCACGCCGGCCAGCGTTTCCTTGCCCAGATCGCGTTTCTCGCGGTCGCCGTCGGCGTACACTCTTCGCGTCCATCCATGTCTGGCGATTGACCGCGAAGCTTCCCATACGGGTGCTCGGCATCCGGCCACGCCCGCCATAAACGCGCTTGGGGTTCTCGCCGCAGGCCATCTTGAAGCCATAGGGCGCGCCGGGGAACTTCATGCCCTGCACCGTGCGGCTGTTGACGTTTTTCAGCGTGACCGAACGTCCGCCCATCAGGTTCGCCGAACCGGGCAGGATTTGCAGGCTGGTCACGCCGCCATTGGCGAGCGCGCGCGTGAAGCCGGGATCCTGCGGCCAGACCGAATGTTCGGCCCATACTTCGGGCGTGCCGGGGCTGGTCGCCTCGTTGCCGTCGTTATGTGCGTCGACCGAGGGGGTCGGGTAATTGCCGAGGTGGCTGTGGATGTCGATAATGCCGGGCGTGACGTATTTTCCGGAGCCGTCGATCTCGGTGTAGCCTGTGGTGGACAGCGACGCATCGCCGACGCCGACGATCTTGCCGTCCGCAAACAGCACGGTGGCATCGGCAAACGTCGCCCCGGTGCCGTCATGCACCGTCGCGCCGACCAGCGCAGTCGGCTCGCCTGGATAGCGGGTATAGGTGCTGGCAAACGGAACCGGCGAATTCGCGGCGGTGACGGGCCGGTCCGCCGCGCCGGACATTCCGGCACAAGCGGACAGCGAGGCAGTAAAAAGAGCAAACGCCCCGATATGCGTGAAGGTGCGAGCGAAGCGTGTCATTATGCCGCGCCCTTTGCCTATGCGCGCGTCGCGGGACGAATGCCCGCTTCCTGCTGCTCCAGACCCGCTTGCGCCTGACCGGCCAGATCATCGCCTACGTTATCATCGGCCAGCGTATCGAGATGCATCAGGCGTTTGATAAGCGGACTGATGACCATCGCCGCGACGCCTACACCCATCGCGGCCCAACCGACCGTCGAATAGACGTCTAGCACCACTTGCTTGCCGGCTGCTTCGTCCAGTCCCTCCGCCCCGGTTGCTGCAGCGATAAGGCCGGCAGCAAAGTTACCTGCTGCCGAAGCGAAGAACCATGTTCCCATAATAAGCGACGCCATGTGTGCGGGTGCGAGCCTGTTCATTGCGCTCAAGCCCACCGGGCTGAGGCAAAGTTCGCCGGTCGTGTGGAACAGGTAGATCAGGAAGATGAAGATCACCGGTGTCGGAACGGAGACGCCGACGCTGTTCGCGCCCCATACCAGTACAAGAAAACCCAGTCCGACTTGCACGAGGGCCAGACCGAATTTCAACGGCGTTGACGGTTCCTTTCCCTTGCGAGCCAGCCCCTGCCACACCATCGCGAAGACCGGTGCCAGCAGCACGATATAGATCGCGTTGATGGATTGGAACATAGATGCATTCACGCCCTGCGTATCGACATGGCGGTCCGTGAACAGGTTGAGGCTGCTGCCCGCCTGCTCGAACAATGCCCAGAAGACGATGGACGTCAGGATCAGGAACATGGCAGCAAAGATGCGATCGCGCTCGTCCGCCGCCAGTTTCGTAACTGCGGTAAAGAGGACATAGAGCACCAGCCCGCCGCCGAACGCACCAAGGACGTAGCCTACCAGCGCCTGATACTGGACGGCGGCCCAGCACAGAACCACCATCGCCAGGCCCGCCCCGTAGATCATCCATTCGCGCCCGCCTGCAATTCTTTCGGGATGCTGGCTCTCGCCTTTGCCGAGCAGGAGCGGTTTGCCGAGAACGAAGAAAACGAGACCTATAAGCATGCCGATGCCGGCAAGGCCGAAGCCATATTCCCAGCCATAGGTCTGACCGAGATAGCCGCAGATGATCGACGCCGTCGCCGCGCCCACGTTAATGCCCATGTAAAAAATGGTGTAAGCGGGATCGCGGCGGATGTCGGTGCGCGAATAAAGCTGGCCGACGATGACCGAGATATTCGCTTTCAGGAAACCCGAACCCACGATGATGAGCGCAAGCGCGAACCAGAACACGTTGATGGTCGGATCGGACTGCCCGCCCGAGCCTTCGAACGCCATGAAGAAGTGGCCGAAAGTTAGCAGCACGGCACCGAACAGCACTGCTTTACGCTGACCCAAATACTGGTCGGCGAGGTAGCCGCCGACAACCGGTGTAATGTAAACCAAAGCCGTATAGGCACCGTAGATGATCGACGCTTCGCTGTCGCTGAACAACCAATGTTGCACGAGGTAAAAAATTAGCAGCGCCCGCATTCCGTAATAGGAAAAGCGTTCCCACATTTCCGCAAGGAACAACAGGAACAGCCCCTTGGGATGCCCCGCAAATTCGGGCTGCGGACGGGTAACTATGTAAGAACCGCCAAGCAAGAACGCCGCCAAGGCGACAACTGCTATCCAGAACACCCACATCTCGAAGAGGGAATCGAACGTGAAAATCAGTTCATGCATGGGCGGGCAGCGCCTTTTTGATCGATGAGCGTGTGCGCCGGCCCCTCGCCAGCGTGTCGCTGCGGCGGGTTCTAGCAAGTGTTTCAGTCTTGTGAAGCGCGTAAATCCCGTTGATGCGCACAATAGCCCCCTTGTCCGCGCGCTTGACCTGCTACGCTGTATTATGGCACTGCTGCACCTCTTTCTTAAGCCAGCCGAGGTTCGATGCCCAGCAATTCCCGTCCGGTATATCTCAAGCTGCGCGACCGCATTGCGTCGGCGATCATTGCGGGGGACTACGAGGAGGGTGCAATGCTGCCGTCCGTGCGGGCCTATGCGGTCGAGCAGGGTGCGAACCCCCTGACCGTGGCCAAAGCCTACCAGCAGTTCCAGACCGACGGTTTCGTCGAGGTGCGGCGCGGCATAGGGATGTTTGTCAAGCCGGGCGCTGCCGAACAGCTGCGCGTGCGCGAGCGGGAGCGCTTTCTGGAAGAGGAGTGGCCCGCCATTCACGCGCGCATCCGCATTCTCGGCTTTGCACCGGCCGACCTTATGGCGGAGGCCTGACTGCCCTTTTTGCGGACAGGCTTTGAAAAAAAGGGCTTAACATTTGACACTTCGGTGATTGTTTCGATGCCGGTTATCTGGCATGCCGTAATGCAAGCACCTGATGGGGAGAGGGCGATGATCAGATCGGAACTGCTGCAAATTCTGGCGGACGAAAACCCCGGACTGCGCGCCGAGGAAATCGAGCAGATCGTCAATATCTTCTTCGAGGAAATTTCCGCGCGGCTGGCCGACGGGGGGCGGGTCGAACTGCGCGGGTTCGGCGCGTTTTCCACGCGCGACCGCGATGCCCGCAAGGGCCGCAATCCGCGCACCGGAGAGCCGGTGGACGTCGCGGCGAAGCGGGTGCCCTATTTCAAACCTGGCAAGGACATGCGCGAACGGCTTAACGCCGACTGATCGATTGCCGCTGTCGCCGACACTCTTGACCGGACCGGTAGCTTTGGTCTGATAGGCCGCGCACTATGCGGGCGTGGCGGAATGGTAGACGCAAGGGACTTAAAATCCCTCGAGCCTTGCTCGTGTGGGTTCGAGTCCCACCGCCCGCACCAACCCCAAGATAGCGAAAATGCCGCTGCCGGTTGGCGCGTTGTATCGGTAATAATCCCCAAACGCGCGTTAAGCATCGCTTCGCAACCGGTTGATAATCCTTTGGAGGCTAAGGGTGCGGCGAGGCTGCATGAAAGCGGCAGGGGAGCAACATGACGCAAATCGCGCCAATGGAGGCGGAGCCGGGGGGCGTGACCCAGGCTGCCAACGCATCGGCAGGCGTCGAGGAGCGCGCCGCGCCGCGTTTTACCCTGCTGATCCGTCCGGCCAAACTGCTTGTCGGCCCGTGCCAGATCGTCTGCGTCATCCGCGACCTGTCGGCCACCGGCATCAGCGTGCGCCTGTTCGAAGATGTAACATGGCGCGGGTTGATCCAGATCGAATTGCAAACGGGTGACCGCTACACGCTGGAGCATGTCTGGCATCGCGGCGCGGAAGCCGGGTTCCGGTTTCTCGACCCCGTGGCGGTCGAGGATGTGATTGCGCAAAACAGTTTTTACCCGAAGCGCGACCTGCGGTTCGATATCGACCTGCCTGCGCGGCTGCGGATGCTGACCGGCAGCATCGAGGCGCAGCTCAACAACATATCACGGCAAGGCGGATTGCTGTCCTGCGAGACATTGCTTGCGCTAAACCAGCCATTGCGGATCGAAAGCGACCGGTTGCCCGATATCGAAGCGCGGGTCCGGTGGCGACACGAGGGGCTGTACGGGCTGGTGTTCGACACCACATTCTCGCTTGCCGCTCTGGCCGAAGCGGTGCGGACCACGCAGCCGGATTGTGCAGACAACGACATCCCGAAATCCGAAGCAGAACCGGCGGACGAAATCGAGGGCGCTGCGTTAACCAATTCATAACCAATAATCTTCACTTCCTGCCGTGACACACGACCACGGAGAAGATGATGGCACGCCTCGACTCAACCGTTTCCACCGATGCAGATCCGACCCCCGATTTCAAACGCACGGACACCGAGCGCCATGTCGATGTAGCGATCATCGGTGCCGGCCCCGCTGGGCTGACCGCCGGATACCTGCTGACCAAGCAGGGCAAGCGCGTGGCGATCATCGAGAAAGACGAAACCTATGTCGGCGGGATCAGCCGCACGGTCGAACACGAGGGCTATCGCTTCGACATCGGCGGACATCGCTTTTTCTCCAAGAGCCAGCAGGTTGTCGATCTGTGGAACGAGATACTGCCGGACGATTTCATCCAGCGTCCGCGCATGAGCCGCATCTATTACGAGGGCAAATTCTACAGCTATCCGTTGCGCGCGTTCGAGGCGCTGGGCAATCTGGGCATTCTGCGTTCCACGGCCTGCATGGTCAGTTACCTGCGTTACAAGCTGTTTCCCGTGAAGGACGTGAAGAGCTTCGAGGACTGGACCACCAACCAGTTCGGCCACAAGCTGTATTCGATCTTCTTCAAGACATACACCGAGAAGGTGTGGGGCATGCCTTGCAACGAGATGAGCGCAGACTGGGCCGCGCAGCGTATCAAGGGCCTGTCGCTGTGGAGCGCGGTGGTCGATGGCCTGAAACGCTCCATGGGGCTGAATAAAGCGCCGAACGACGGGCAAGCGGCCAAGACGTTGCTCGAGACTTTCCGCTATCCCCGCCTAGGCCCCGGCATGATGTGGGATGCGGCGCGCGATGCCATCGAGGCGACCGGTAAGGGCGAGATCATCATGGGTCACGGCCTGGAACGGCTGGCCAGCGATGGCTCGGGCGGCTGGCGCATGACGGCAACGGGCGTCGACGGCACCCGCCAGACAATCATCGCCAAGGACGCCATCAGCAGCGCGCCAATGCGCGAGCTGGCCACGCGCCTCCACCCGCTGCCCGACACCACCTTACAGGCAGCGGATCTGAAGTATCGCGACTTCCTGACTGTGGCACTGAAAATCCGGTCCGAAGAACTGTTCCCCGACAACTGGATCTACATCCACGACGACAGCGTGCAGGTCGGCCGCGTGCAGAATTTCCGCAGCTGGTCGCCCGAAATGGTGCCGGACGAAGGCGTCGCCTGTGTTGGGTTGGAGTATTTCTGTTTCGAGGATGACGGGTTGTGGTCGTCTTCGGATGACGAATTGGTCGAACTGGCCAAGCGCGAAATGGCGCAGCTGGGCCTGTGCGACCCGGCAGACGTCATCGGCGGGGCGGTCGTGCGGCAGGAAAAGGCGTATCCGGTGTATGACGAGGATTACGCCACCAATGTCGAGGCGATGCGCGTCGAGCTGGAAGCACGCTTCCCGACGCTTCACCTGGTGGGCCGCAACGGGATGCACCGGTACAACAACCAGGACCATGCCATGATGACCGCGATGCTGACGGTCGAGAACATTATCGCTGGCGAGCGGGTGTATGACACCTGGTGCGTCAACGAGGATGCCGAATATCACGAAGCGGGTGACGAAGGCGCGGCAAAGGCGATCGCGCCCGACAGCACGGCCCGGCCGGTTACCGCCGATCAGGCTGCCGCGCTCAGCTCGCTGATGCCGGTGCCCGAAAGGATTTCCGAAGATACCGACACACCCGAAGCCGAACCGCGCAAGGTCGCCTGACCAAAGGTCGTATGGGGGAGGGTATGCCATGCAGGCTCTGACACAACGGCTGCGCGATATCCGCCTGCTACGCTATCTGCTGGCGAGCGTAGGTGCGCTGGCGGTAGATGTCGGCTGTTTCCTTGCGGCCATGTCGTCGGGCATCACACCCGCTGCGGCATCGGCGTTCGGCTATTGCGCAGGCATCGTGGCACACTGGCTGCTGTCCAGCCGCACGGTCTTTACCGACACGGTCGGTCGCGGCCGGCAGCGGACGCGGCAAAAGGTGCTGTTCGTCGTGTCCGCGCTGCTTGGTCTGGGGGCCACCACGCTGATCGTGGGCGGCGGCAGACGCTCTGTCCATCGACCCGCGCCTCGGCAAGCTGGTTGCCATCGTGGTAAGTTTTGCGCTGACCTGGCTGGTGCGCAGCCGCATCGTCTTCCGCTAACGTGCCGCCCAGTATGCCGCACGCGGTCAACACGCGCATCGCCATCGTCTGGGCGGCGCTGGCGCTGATTCTGATGGCAGTCGGTCTGCCCGGCATTCTGGCGGGTGCGTTTCCCGATCCGGACGATACGTTGCGGCTGGTGCAGGTGCGCGATCTGCTGGCGGGGCAGGGCTGGTGGGATTTGCACCAGTACCGGATCGACGCACCATCGGGCACGCTGATGCACTGGTCGCGGCTGGTGGATGCGCCGCTGGCACTGGTGATTGCGGCGTTCACACCTCTATTCGGACAAAGCGCGGCGGAAACGATCGCGCTGATCCTCGTACCGCTACTGACGCTGGGCGCGGTGTTGTCCGTCGTCGGTCGGCTGGCGGCGCGCCTGTTCGACCTCGAAGTGGCGACGATGGCTTGTCTTGCCCTCGCCTTCCTAGCGCCGCTGGTAATTCAGTTGCAGCCGATGCGGATCGATCATCACGGCTGGCAGGTGCTGTCCGTGGCGATTGCCCTGTCGGCGGCGTTCGACACGAAGGCGTTGCGCGGGGGCCTGATTGCGGGTCTGGCGATGGCGGTGGGGGCGAACATATCGCTTGAAACGATACCGATGGCGGCGGTTTTCGGCGCGGTTTTCACGCTGCGCTGGTGGCGGGATGGTGGGCAACGCTGGTGGCTGGCAAGCTATATGGCGGCGTTGGCGACTGGCCTCGCTACGGTGTTTCTTGTGACGCGCGGTCTTTCCGACCTGGCACAGCATTGCGATGCCATCTCAACCGCGCATCTGGCGTTTTTCGCGATTGCGGCGGCGGGCGCCTGTGCGCTGGCGCTGATCGGAAATCTGCCGCGATACGCTGTGGTCGCGGGTCTGGCTGTAAGCGGTATTGCCGGATTGCTTGTCTTCGGAACAGCATCCCCCGCGTGCCTGCAATCGCCCTTTGCCGCGCTCGATCCGCTGGTGCGCGATTACTGGTATGTCAATGTGAAGGAAGGTCGTCCGGTCTGGGAACAGAGCCTGCGTCTGGCGGGCCCAGTCGTGTTCCAGCTGTTCGCGGCACTGGGTGTGACGTTGCGTTTGATGCGACGGCATGATGGCCATGTCTGGTTCGATTACGCAGTAATTCTGGTGGGCAGCATCATGCTGACACTTTTCGTATGGCGATCAAGCGCATTTGCCAGCGTCATTGCGCTTGTACCGCTGGGTTGGCTCCTGTCGCGCCTCCGTCTGCGCCTTGCGAAACCGGATTTGCGTGAGAAACTGTTGGCTGCGGTCCTGTTTGCGGCGGTTCTGCTGCCGTCCCTGCCCGTCACGCTAAGCGAGCCATTTATCGATACGCCTTCCAAAAGCACCGATGCGCCGGTCATCAGAGTGGCCGATTCCGGCTGTGGTATTGCCGATAATGCCGTCCTGCTGCGAAGCCTGCCGACCGGGACAATCTTCGCGCCGCTTGATATCGGACCCGACATCCTGCTCGATTCCGGCCACAGCGTTGTCGCAACGGGGCATCATCGCGCTGCCGATGCGATGCGCGATGTTATCGCAACCTATACCGGCACAACGCAGAATGCGCGGGCGCGCCTGGCGCGTTACGATGCGCGCTATGTCGTGATATGCAGCGACCTGGCCGAGCCGTGGCTGTTCAAACAGCGCAACCCGGCTTCATTTGCTGCTAGTCTAATGGACGGCGACCCGCCCGACTGGCTAGCTCGACTCGATGTCGGCGGACCGCCCGAATTGCTGGTCTATCGTATCGAACAATAATCCAATCGGTCAGGCCGGGCGGAAATCCATCGCCGCGCCGTTCATGCAATACCGCTTGCCCGTCGGTTTCGGCCCGTCATTGAAGACATGGCCGAGATGACCGCCGCAGTCGGCGCACAGCACCTCCGTGCGGGGCACACCGATCTTGTAATCGGTATCCAGCGCAATCGCACCCGGAAGCGGCTTCCAGAAACTGGGCCAGCCGGTGCCGCTGTCGAACTTGGTGCTGGAAGCAAACAGGCGGTTGCCGCAACCGGCACAGACGAAGGTGCCCTTGCGCTTCTCCTTGTCGAGCGGCGAGCTGTAGGGCCGTTCGGTTCCGGCCTTGCGCAGGATGCGGTATTCGCTGGCGGTCAGCCGCTTCTTCCATTCCGCATCGCTGCGCGCCTTGGGCCAGTTGCGCGCCTGTGCCGGACTGCTGCCGCAAGCGGCGAACATCGGCAGGGCAGCTCCTGCGGCAAGGACGGTCAGGAAACGGCGGCGCGGGGCATATTCGGTAAGCATCGCCTGCCAATAGGGCAGCGCGGCTTAGCCCGCGCTGAACCGTCGCCTCGAACTGGCCGTCAGAACGTGCTGACTTCCACGTCCATCTTGCGGAAACCGTGCACGAAATTGGCGCGTACCCGCTCGACATCGCCGGTGACGCGGACGCGCATGCGGCGGGCGTGCATTTCTTCCAGCAGGATGCGCAGCTGCAATTCGGCCAGCCGCGCACCGACGCAGCGGTGGATGCCGTATCCGAATGCGAGATGGCGGCGGGCGTTGTCGCGGGCGATATCGAGGCGGTCCGGTTCGCTAAATACATCTGTGTCCCGGTTGGCGGAGAGGTACCATAATACCATCTTGTCGCCTTTTGCAATCTGTTCGCCAAACAGTTCGGTGTCTTGCGTGGCAGTGCGGCGCATGTGCGCGAGCGGGGTCTGGAACCGGATCATTTCCTGCACCGCATTGGGGATGAGCTCGGGCTGCGTCTCGAACAGTTCGCGCTGGTCCGGGAAGCGGTCGAGCGCGTGGATGATGCCGCTCATGGTGTTGCGCGTGGTGTCGTTGCCGCCCACGATCAGCAGCACCAGATTGCCCATGAATTCCAGCGGTTCCATCTGGTTCATCGCATCCGAGTGGATCATCATGGAAATCAGGTCCGGCCCGGGTTCCTCCTGCGCTTTCTTCGCCCACAGCATCTGGAAATAGGCCGCCATCTCGTGCAGGATTTCGCGGCGCTGCAAGTCGAGATCGCGCGCCAGCACCAGCTCGGTATCGCCCGCCCAGTCCGACCAGAAAGTCAGCATGTGGCGGTCTTCCCACGGGAAATCGAACAGGATCGCCAGCATCCCGGTGGTCAGTTCGATCGACACCTTGTCGACCCAGTCGAACACTTCGCCCTGCGGCAGCGAATCGAGCAGCTCCGCCGTGCGCGCGCGGATTTCCCCCTCCAGCCGCTTCATTTCCTTCGGCGCAAAGGCAGGCGCGACGGTGCGCCGCTGGCCGGTGTGCTTGGGCCGGTCTTCGGCAATGAACATCGGCAGGCGAAACGCGTCCTCGCCCTTTTCCATCTCTTCCTCGGTGGTGTCGGCGATGGTGATGCCGCCATGTTCCCAGCTCGACGAGAAAATCTCGGGTAGCGATTCGACATGCTGGATCGCCTTGTGGCCGACCACGTTCCAGTGCGGGCCGAACGGGCTTTCCTGCACATGGTGCAATGGCCCCTTGGCGCGCATTTCGGCGAAGATCGGCTGCCAGCGGTCCTCGGCATAGATGTCGCTGCGGCTGACGTCGAAGGGGTCGGAATGCGACAGCCGCTTGTCCGGATTGGCATCGAACCAGGCCTTCAGCGCGTCGCCTGCCTTGGGCGAGGTGCGGAATTGCGGCTTGGGCATTACAGGCGCTTCTGGGGCGGTAGCCATGTCGATCTCTCCGTGCTGCCGCCCTGTGCGAGGGCGGTCGTCGGGAAGCATCGTGCCGTTACTTACCGCAATGTCAATAGCCCGGTTGCGATACGCAACCTACTATCAGGCCGCCTTTCGACGCCCGAACCACCCGCGCCGCTTTGCCCCCTTCGGCCCGGACTGCATGACCTTGCGGCGGAACAGCCCCGCGCCCAGCTTCACGAAAACCGCCACGCACAGTCCCTGCCACGCAAGGGCAAGCAAATGCGGCCACAGCGTCTCGACCTGCGCCGCGCGCGCCAGCATGGCGAACGGGCTGCTGAACGGAAACACCGTCGCGGCCAGTTCCATCGGTGAACCGGGGCTGGCCATCGCGAAACTGGCGAAGAAGAACACCAGCAATTGCAACATGGTAACCGGCATGGACAGCGTCTGCACCTCGCGCACCGTCGCCGCCATCGAGCCGATGGCAAGGAACAGCGACCCGAGGATGAGGTAGCCCATCGCGAAATACAGGATGCCGAGCAGGAAAAACAGCGGCCAGCCTACGGCGGGCGCGGCGAAACCGCTCATGTCCAGCCCGGTGCCGTAAACCAGCAGCGCGCCCGCGCCGCCCCATACCGCAATGCCGACGAAGCTGACGCCGAGCATGGCGAACAGTTTGCCCAGGAACACCGCGTCCATCGGGATGGCGGCGGCCAGCACTTCGATGATCTTGTTGCCCTTTTCCTCGACGAGGTTGCTCAGCACCATGCCGCCCAGCAGCATGGTGAGCAGGAACAGCAGCATCTGTCCGCCCTGCGCGGTTCGCACGCGGTCGCGTTTCACATCGGCACCGCTGGCATCGACCGTGCGGCTTTCGACCTTGGGGAAGGCGGCGGGCGACGCCCCTTCGGCAGTCGCGGCGATCAGCCCGACCGGGCCGGACCAGCGCGCGACCTGTCCTTCGGGGCCGTTCAGCACCGGCGCGGCAGGTGTGCCGCTGACGATGGCGGCAAGGTTTCCGCCGCTTTCGCGCAACAGGGCTTCCGCCCCGCCGCCGGGGTTTTCGACCGCGACCAGCGGCGGCACGAAGCCGCCCATCTCGCCTTCCAGCGCCTGCGTCGCAGCCAGCATTCGCTCGGTATCGGCTGCCTCCATCATCACGCCAATTTCGATGGTGGTCGCTTCGGCCTGAACACGGCTGCCGATGCCGCCGGCCAGCGCGCCGACGATTACCGGGAACAGCGGGCCGAGCAGGAAGAACAGGAAGGCGCGGCTGAACAGGATGGCAAGAAAATCGCGGCGCGCCACGACATAGGCGGCCTGCAAGGTGGTGAGGCGGGAGGTTTCGCCCCGATACGAAGATGATGTCATCGTCCGCGCCCCTTTGCTGACAGCTCGGCATTGGCGGTGCTGTCCTCGGCCAGCGCCCGTGCCGCCGCTTCGCCCGCGATATGCACGAACGCATCGTGCAGTCCGGCGCGCTCGATACTGAGCGACAGGATGCCCGCTTCGCCGTCGATCAACGCTTTCAACAGGGTCTCGATGCCGGTTTCGGGCAAGGGAAAGTGGAAGAAATCGCCCTCCTGCCGGGCATCGTCGGGCAAGGCGGCGCGCCAGCCGCCGTCGCGCGCCCGCGTTTCCAGCCGGACCTGCGCCGGGATACGGTCGCGCGCCGCCTCGACGGACCCGGCATAGGGCACCTTGCCGCCTGCAATGATGGCTACGCCTTCGCACAGACGTTCGGCGTGATGGATGACGTGGGTGGAGAAAATGACCGTGGTGCCGTTGTCGGCAAGGTCGCGGATCATGCGTTCCAGCTTGCCCTGGTTGATCGCGTCGAGGCCGGAAAACGGCTCGTCCAGCACCACCAGCCTGGGCCGGTGGACCAGCGTGCCGAGCAGTTGCACGGTCTGCGCCTGCCCTTTCGACATTTGCCGGATCTGGCGCTCGATGGCGAATTCCATGCCGTGGTTCGCCAGCAATTCCGCGCCGCGTTTGCGCCCCTCGTCCAGCGACAGCCCGCGCAATGCGCCCATGAAAGCGATGGCTTCCACGCCTTTCATCGAGGGATACAGGCCGCGTTCTTCGGGCAGATACCCGATCAGCTTGGCGATGGCGTGCGGGTCGTCATGGCCGAACACGCGGCGCTCGCCTTCGTCCGGGTCGATTATGCCCAATAGCATCCGCAATGTGGTGGTCTTGCCCGCGCCATTGGGGCCGAGCACGCCGTAGATCGCGCCCTCGGGCACGCTTATATCGACGCCGTCCACGGCCAGTGTGCCATTGAACCGTTTGACCAGCCCGCGCGCCTCGATAGCCAGCGGGCGGGCGTCTTCGACCGTCTCCGTCGTCGTATCGAGCGTATCCGCCCCGTCATTGCCCGCCGGGGCGGAACCGCTTAGCGCCATGTCCATAGGTCCGCGCCCTAGCGGCGGCGAATGAACGGGAGCAACTCAAAACGTGGTTAACGGCACGGCAACCAACAGCGAACGGCAAGCAGATGCGCTGAAGACGCGGATGGTGGCCGAGGCGCGGCGGCTGGGTTTTGCCAGCGTTGGCGTTGCGCCCGCGACCACCGATGCGCAAACGGCGGCACGGCTGCGCGCATGGCTGGCGGCGGGTCATCACGGCACGATGGGCTGGATGGAGGAACGCGCCGACGTGCGCGTTGGCCCGCAGGCGATGTGGCCCGAAGCGAGAAGCGCAATTTCGCTGGGCATGAGTTACGCGCCCGACAGCGACCCGCTGGCCTTGGCGCACGATAAGGAGCGGGCGCGCGTGTCGGTCTATGCGCAGGGGCGCGATTATCATGATGTGCTGAAGAAGGCGGCGAAGGCGCTGGCGCGGTGGCTGGTGGCGGAGGCAGGCGATCCGGACATGCAGCTCAAGGTGTTCGTGGATACCGCGCCGGTGATGGAAAAGCCGCTGGGGCAAGCATCGGGTATCGGCTGGCAAGGCAAGCATACCAACCTCGTCAGCCGCGAACATGGCAGCTGGCTGTTCCTCGCCGCGATCTACACCACGCTGGAGCTGGCGCCGGATGCACCCCATGCCGACCGCTGCGGCAGCTGCACCGCCTGCCAGACCGCCTGCCCGACCGATGCGTTTCCGCAGCCCTACCGTCTCGATGCACGGCGCTGCATTTCCTACCTCACCATCGAACATCGCGGCCCCATCCCGCACGAGTTCCGCCGCGCGATGGGAAACCGTATCTATGGCTGCGACGATTGCCTTGCGGTGTGTCCGTGGAACAGCTTTGCGAGCACGGCGGCGCGACACAGGGCGCTGGCACCGCGAGACGGGCTGGACGGGCCGGTGCTGGCGGAATTGCTGGCGCTGGACGATGCGGCATTTCGCGCGAAGTTTTCCGGTTCGCCGATCAAGCGGATCGGGCGCGACCGGTTCGTGCGCAATTGCCTGATCGCGGCGGGGAACAGTGGGAACGGTGCGTTGCTGGGACAGGTAGAGCGTTTGCGAGGCGATCCCGATCCGGTGGTGGCGGAGGCAGCGGGCTGGGCTGCTGTCCAGCTTACAGCAGCGACTTGAGCGGCACTTCGGGATCGGCCAGCGCAGCGCGGTCGAAACTGGCACCGGTTTCGCGCACATGCTCCACCAGCTTGCGGCCCTGCACGTAATCCTTCGTCGCGTTGACGCAGTCCAGCGCCACCACGCGGCCCGCCTTCAGATACACGACGGAGAACTTTCGCGTCGCCGGATCGCCGCGCAGGACCGCGTCGTCATGGTCCAGCGAAAGTCCGGCGGTTTGCAGGCGCAGGTCGTACTGGTTGGACCAGAACCACGGGAAGGCGGTGTAGGGCTGTTCGTCGCCGCAGATCGCGCGCGCGGCGGTGGTCGCCATGTCGGCGGCGTTTTGCACCGATTCCACACGGATGACCGCGCCGTCTGCCCAGACGCTGGCATGGGCCGCGCAATCGCCGACGGCATAAACATCGGGCAGGTTGGTGCGGCAGAAATCGTCGACATCCACGCCATTGCCGCCCGCCGCGCCTGCCACGATCAGCGGCCCGACCGAGGGCACGATACCGATGCCGGCCACTACGATGTCGGCAGGCAGGGTTTCGCCATTCGCCAGCGTGACGCCGGTGACGTGTTCGGTGCCGGTAATGCCTTCGACCAGGCATTCCAGCCGGACGGTGACGCCCTGGCTGCGGTGTTCGGCGGCGTAGAAGCCGGACAGCGCCGGTCCGGCAACGCGCGACAGCAGGCGGGGCTGCGCTTCCAGTACCGTAACCGCGTGGCCCAGCGTGCGCAGGACGGCGGCGGCTTCCAGTCCGATATAGCCGCCTCCGACCACCACCACTCGTTTGGCGCGCCCATCCAGCTCGCCCTGCATCGCATCGACATCGGCGCGGGTGCGGACGGTGTGGATGCCCGGCAGGTCCGCGCCTGCGCAATCCAGCCGCCGCGCATCGCCACCTGCTGCCCAGACCAGCTTGCCGTAGCCGACCGTGCTGCCATCGCCGAGCTGCACGGTGTGTGCGTCGGCATCGACGGTGGCGACATTGGTGCCGGGGCGCAGCGTGATGGCCTTGTCCTGCCAGAATTGCGCCGGGCGGATCGCCAGCCGCTCGAACGGCTTGGCGCGCGCGAGATAGTCCTTGGACAAGGGCGGGCGTTCGTAGGGCAGCTCCGGCTCGCGCCCCAGAATGGCGATGGACCCGGCGTAGTTGTTCTGCCGCAGCGCAATCGCCGCCTGCGCGCCTGCATGGCCGGACCCGACGATCAGCGTATCGAAATGCTCCATCGGTTCAGCGGGCCAGCAGGTTGCGGGCCTGGCTGGCAATCTGGGCCAGCATGGCGGGGGCGACGGGGCTGTGCGATTGCGCGCGGCCGATCATGTTGCGGAACTGGCGCACGGCGGCGGCGTGCTGGTCCGCCCAGTCGGCGACGGCTGCTTCGGGATCGCTTTTGCCGTTCTTTCTGCGCGACAGGCGGCGCAGGAACTCCAGCCGCATCTGCTGGAAATCGCGGGCAAGACCCGACACCAGCATCCGCTCCCACACATCGGACGGCGACATCATCGCCGCCGTGCCCTGCGCCCAGTCCAGACCCAGCCGCGCGCCGAGGTCGGTGAAGGCGGCGGTCAGCAGCGTTGCGTCGATCTCCGCTTCGTTCGCCAGCGCGGCGAGGCCTACCGCGCCATCGACATCGTAAAGATGCACCACCCGCGCTGCCAGTGCTTCGGGCGCACCTGCTTCCACCAGGCTGGCGAGAAGCCGCCCGGACCGCGCCTGCGTTTCGTCGGCCAGCAGCATGTCGCTGCCCTCGAGTAAAGTGGCGACACCGCTGCCCAGCCGCGCGACGATGGCGGACGGCGGCTCCACACTGCTGCCCGCGCGCAGCAGGTCGGCCATCTGGCTGCGCATCGCGGCGGCAACATGGTCGAACAGCAGCAGGCGCGGGCGTTCGGGCATGTCGGCAGTTTCCAGCGCAGCCCACAGCGCAGGCAAGTCGAACAGGCTTTCCGCCGCCACGAATGCGGCGCTGACATCGGCGAGGCCAACACCCTCTTCCTCCGCGAGTTCGAACGGATGGACAATGCCCAGCCGGTTGACGACGCGGTTCGCCAACTTGGTCGCCACGATCTCGCGCCGAAGCTGGTGGGTGGCGATCTGTTTGCGAAAGCTATCGCGCATCGGCGTGGGGAAATAGCCGAACAATGTCGGCTCCAGGCTGGCATCGTCGGGCAGGCCGGTGTTCTCGATGGCGTCTTGCAGTACCAGCTTGGTGCTGGACAACAGCACGGCCAGTTCGGGCCGCGTCAGCCCGGACCCGTCAGCGGCACGGCGCGACAGCACGTCGCTGGCGGCAAGCCCTTCAGTCCGGCGGTCCAGCGCGGCGCGGTCCTCCAGCGCCTCCACCAGCCGTACTTGCGCAGCGGTCGCCTGCGCGCCGTCGATTTCCGCGACGGACAGCGCCAGCGCCTGCAACCGGTTGTCTTCCAGCACCAGCGCGGCGACCTCGTCGGTCATTTCGGCCAGCAGCGCGTTGCGGCGTTTTTCGGACAGCTTGCCCGCACGGCGCGCGGCGGCCAGCGCGATCTTGATATTCACCTCGTTATCCGAGCAGTCGACCCCTGCGGAATTGTCGATGAAGTCGGTGTTGATGCGCCCCCCTCCTGTCGCGCCATGCAGCGCGAATTCGATCCGCCCTGCCTGCGTGATGCCGAGGTTCGCGCCTTCGCCGATTACTTGCGCGCGCACATCCGCCCCGTCGATACGCAGCGCATCATTGGCAGGATCGCCGACCGCGACATTATTTTCCGATGCCGCCTTGATATAGGTGCCGATGCCGCCGAACCAGATGAGGTCCACCGGCGCGGCGAGGATAGCAGAAATCAGGCCGTCGGGATCGAGTGTGTCGTTTTCGATGTCCAGCAATTCCCGCATTTCTGCCGAAACGGGAATTGTCTTCAGGCTGCGCGCGAAGACACCGCCTCCCTTGGATATCAGCTTGGCGCTGTAGTCCTCCCAACTGGAGCGCGGCAGATCGAACAACCGTTTGCGTTCGTGCCAGCTCTTCGCTGCATCGGGCGCGGGGTCGATGAAGATATGGCGGTGGTCGAAGGCGGCTCTCAGCCGGATTGCCTTGGACAGCAGCATTCCGTTGCCGAACACGTCGCCTGACATATCGCCACAGCCGACCACGTCGATGGCCTCGCTCTGCACATCCACGCCGCGTTCGAGGAAATGGCGTTGTACCGAGACCCACGCGCCCTTGGCCGTGATGCCCATCGCCTTGTGATCGTATCCGTTGGACCCGCCACTGGCGAAGGCATCGTCCAGCCAGAAGCCGCGATTTTCCGCAATAGCATTCGCGATGTCGGAGAAGCGCGCGGTGCCCTTGTCGGCGGCGACCACGAAATAGGGGTCGTCCGCATCGCGTCGCACCACATCGTCGGGATGCACCACCGCATCGTCCACGATATTGTCCGTCACCGACAGCAACGTGCGGATGAAGACTTCGTAGCTTGCCTGCCCTTCGGCGGCCCATGCCTCGCGATCGGTGGCGGGATCGGGCAGTTGCTTGGGGTAGAACCCGCCCTTCGCGCCGGTCGGCACGATCACCGCGTTTTTCACCCTTTGGGCTTTCATCAGGCCCAGCACTTCGGTGCGGAAATCGTCGCGCCGGTCGGACCAGCGCAAGCCGCCGCGCGCGACCGGCCCGGCGCGCAGGTGGATGCCTTCGACGCGGCGCGAATAGACGAAGATCTCGCGCCACGGCACCGGACGCGGCATGTTGGGCACTTGCGCACTGTCGATCTTGAACGCCAGCGCCTCGTTCGCAGCAGGCGCAAAGGCATTGGTGCGCAGGATCGCTTCGATGACAGCAAGATAGAGGCGCAGCAGCCGGTCATCGTTGATTGCGGCAACGCCCGCCAGTCCTTCGCGGATGGCTTCGCGCGCGATCCGTTGCCGCCGCCTCGCGGTCGCCGTCGAACGCCGGGTCGTGCAACGCCTCGAACAGGTCGATCAGCGCGCGCGTAACCGAGGGGGCCTGCGCCAGCGCATCGACGACGGTGTAGATGGTGAAGCCCATCCCGGTCTGGCGCAGGTAGCGATAGAACGCGCGGAGCCAGTCCGCCTCCCGCGCGCGCAGGCCGGTGCCGGGCACCAGCCGGTTGAACGCATCGTTCTCCGCTTCCTGGTTCAGGACCGCGGCGATAGCACGTTCCACCGGGGCGGCGCGTTCCAGCACCGCCGCCGCCGACATGCCGGGCGGCAGGCTCAGTGCGAAATCGTGAATGGTGCCCAGATGCCCGTTTTCGAGCATGGTGGGCAATTCCTCCAGCACGCCGAAGCCGAAATTCTCCAGCGCGGGCACCGCGTCGGACAGCGGCAGCGCGCCTTCGTGTTCGTAGATTTTCAGGCGCAGCCGCTGTTCGCCCTCTTCGCCGTCCTGTTGTTGCAACAGGCGGGCATCGCGTCGACTGCTGCCATCCTCGCCAGCGATTAGCGTGCGCATGCGCTCGATATCGCGGGCTGCCTCCGCTGCACCGTAATGCGCGCGATAAGCGGTGGGGAAGGCATCGGCGAAGCGGCTGGCGACGGTGGCGGCGCGTCTGGCTTCCATCAAGTCGGCCAGCTCGTGCTCCACCTCCGCGCCCCAGCCGCGCAGCATGGTTTGCAAGCGGTGCTCGATCTCGTCTTCTGAAAAATCGAGCGCGCCCTGCCGCAGGTCGAGCACGAAGCGCAGGGTGGCAAGATCGCCGCCTTCCACGCTCAGGCTCCAGTCGAGCAGCGACGCGCCGGTATCTTCTTCCAGCATGGCCTGCACATTCTTGCGCACCTGCGTCGACAGCATGTCGCGCGGCAGCCAGACGAAGGCGAACAGATGGCGCTGCAACGGTGCCTCCACCAGCGACAGGCGCGGGCGGGGCCGGTCGATCAGGCTCATCATGGTGGTGGCGACGCGGGCGATGTCTTCTTCGCTGAAGCCGGTCACCAGATCATGGGGCAGCGTGGTCAGCGCATGGACCAGCGCCTTGCCTGCATGGCCGCCGGCATCGAAGCCCAGCCGCTCGAACAGCGAATCCAGCGTGCTGCGCAGGCGCGGCACGTCCTGCGGCGGCGCTGCCAGCGCGGCGCTGGTCCACACGCCTGCATGTACGGATATCGCGGCCACTCCGGCATCGTCGGCATCCGACGCCATGACCGGCACCAGCAGCAGGTCGTGCGGCACACGGCGATGCACGTTGGAGATGATGTTGGCCTTCACGATCAACGGTTCGCGGCTGTATCGTGTGGCGGGATTGTCGAACCAGGCGAAAGCGGCCTCGAAACTGCTTTCCGCAAGGATGCCGCCTGCGCTTCTGCGACAGACGCCCAGCATGTCGGTCTGCGTGCCGTCGCGGTGGCGGGTGACATGGCCCAGCAGCGTCATCATGCCGCCTGCCAGCCATTCCAGCAGTGCCGCCCCTTCGGCATCGTGCAACCGCTGCGCATCGGCCTGCATCGCGGCGCGCAGTTCGGCCCAGTCGGCAACGGCGGCGCGTACATCGCCCAGCGTTTCGCGCAAGGCGGCTTCCAGCGCGCGGCGGCGCTGCGCATCGACGCGCACGGTTTCGATATAGATCATCGATTCGCGGGTAACGGCGGCGTCCGGCAAGCCGGTTAGCGCACCGTCCGCGTCGCGCGTCACGGGTATGACAGGGTGGACCAGCCGGTCGATGGTCAGCCCCTGCGCAGTCAGCGTTCCGGCAATCGAATCGACCAGGAACGGCATGTCGTCATTGACCACCGCGATGCGGGTGAAGCGGTGATCGGCGCTGGCGGACCCGATGGACAGGGCCGATCGCGCCGGTTCACGCCGCGCGGCTGTGTCCAGCACGAACCGTGCCGCTTCCGCGATGGCGTCCGTTTCGAACGGGGTATCGCCGGGCAGCAGCGATGCGGCCATCGCGTCCGCTACGGCACCGACCAGCGCGGTGTTCTCGGCCAGCCTGCGCGGCGTTTCAGGGGGTGTGGTTGCAGCCATAACGCGCTCTCTCCCGACCGGTCCGCCTATGCGCCGATACACGCTTCTGCGATAGGCCCGCCGCGATGCAGGGGCAACCGGTGTCGCGCCTAATCCGGCCGCCCGGACACCGCCTTTTCGGGCGCTTGCAACTGGTCCAGATAGGCGCGCGCCTGATTTGCCACCGGCCCCGTCCGGGCAAGCATGACGGCATTGTCGAACCGTTCGCGCGCCATTTCGTTGCGCCCGTCCAGCGCGGCAATGATGCCCGCCTCCAGCGATGTTTCCGCATCGTCGGCCAGTGTCAGGGCCTGTCCGATAAAGGTTTCGGCCTGCGCGAGATCGCCCTGTCTTCGGGCCAGCGTGGCGGACAGCAGCCAGACCTGCGGCTCGGCGGAAACATCGCGCCGCGCATCGGCCAGCAGCTGCACCGCTTTGGCCGATTGGTTTGCGCCCACCAGCAGGCTGGCATGTTCACCGATGAAGGTAGCAGCCAATGTCGGTTCTCCGGCAGCGAGCGCATCGTCGCTGGCCTGCCGGAACGCCAGCATCGCGCCAGCCGTATCGCCCGCCGCCGCCAGCGCGATGCCGCGTTGCCCGCCGATACGGGCCTGCTCGCGCTGATCGCCACCCACCAGCCCGCGCGCCCGTGCAAAGGACTCCGCTGCCTCCTGCCACAGCCCCAGTTCCGCCTGCGCCATCGCAAGGCAATGGATCGCCGCCGTCCGGTCCGTGCCTGTGGTGACGGTCGTGCGCAGTTGCGCTTCCTCGGCAATGCGCGCCGCGTCGGCACCGCTACCGAGCGGGCATCGCGGGCCGATAGCTGCCGCTACCGTGCGGCGAACCGCCGTCTTTTTATCTTCGCCCGGAAGCGTCGGGACCGTGTTGGCTATGGCGTCGGGGGAGGGGTTGGGGCCGACCTGAAGGAACATCAGGGGCAGGGCGAAAGCGAGCATGGCGGTTTCCGGTCAGGCGGTGTCGTCTGCAGGTTCGGCGGCCAGCCCCGCTACCGTGCGCAGCAGCAGCGCGATATCGGAAGGCCGCGACAGGCGGTGGTCACCTGCCTTGACCAGCGTTACCTGTATGTCGTCCGAACGCAGCGCGGCGGCAAGTTGGGTCGAAAGCGCAGGCGGCACCGCAGTATCCTCCTGCCCGTGCAGCAGGCGCACCGGGCACGTCAGCGCGATGTCCGTGTCGAGCAGGCGGTTCGCTTCGCCATCGGCATGGAAGCCGGGGTGGTGCGGCATCGGATCGCCGTAATCGCTTGGCTCATACACCGTTTCGCCCCGCTCCAGCGCGGCGCGTTCGGCATCGGTGCGTGCCCCATTGCGTGAAATCAGGCGCGGCGGCGATCCCGACCAGTCCGGCAAGTCGGTCCCGGCCCAATGCCAACCCGACCAGCAGCATCAGCCACCCGCCCATGCTCGACCCGACCAGCACGACCCGCTCCAGCCCGTGCGCCGCGATCAATGCCAGCACTTCGTCGCGCCAGCGGGTCAGCGTGCCATCGGCAAAGTCGCCCGTAGACTGCCCGCAGCCCGAATAGTCGAGCAGCAGGCAGGCGCGCCCTTCTGCCTTGCATTGCGCGAACAGGGCGGTCGCCTTGCCACCCTCCATGTCCGACATATAGCCGGGCAGGAACACGATGGCGGGCATCGTTCCGGGGGTGAAGCGACAGGCGATGCGTCGCCCGTCGGGCATTGTGTGATGGGCAATGTCGGTCATCCGATAGCCATACACCGCGTCGCATTATGGTCACACAACTTAGTCATGGATGACGGTATGATCGACCAGACCGCCCGTTCCGCCCTTTCGTTCTCTCCGGCCGTCAGCCGCCGTTCGCTGTTCCGCCTGGGGCTGGCCGGGGGCGCGCTTGCGGCGACGCCGTTGGCGGCTCAGCTTCGCAGCGGGTTCACGCATGGCGTCGCCAGCGGGGAGCCGGGGTCGACTTCCATGCTGCTGTGGACGCGCTACGTCGCGGCTCAGCCCACCGCGCTGCAATGGGAAGTGGCCACCGACGACAGCTTTGCGTGCGTCGTCGCGGGCGGCACGGTCGAAGCATCGGCGGCGCGCGACGGCTGCGTCAAGCCCGTCGCTACCGGGCTCGATCCCGCCACCCGCTATTCCTATCGCTTCATCGCGCCGGACGGGGCGATGTCTGCCACCGGGCGTACCCGCACATTGCCCGTCGGAAAAACCAGCCGGTTCCGCATGGCCGTGTTCGGGTGTTCCAATATCGGCTATGGCTGGTTCAACGCCTACGCCCACGCAGCGGCTGCGGGCGAATTCGACCTGGCGGTGCACACCGGCGATTATCTGTATGAATATGCGCGCGGCACCTATCCCGGTGCCGACGCCGCCGTCCGCGCCGAGATGGTCGACCCGCTGGACGAGATCGTGACTCTGGCCGATTACCGCGCCCGCCATGCCGCCTATCGCGACGATCCCGACTTGCTGCGCCTGCACCAGTTGCTGCCGATGGTGGCAACCTGGGACGACCACGAGAGCACCAATGACAGCTGGCGCGACGGGGCGCAGAACCACCAGCCCGCCACCGAAGGCAGCTGGGATGTGCGCAAGGCGGCGGCGAAACAGGCCTATCGCGAATGGATGCCGGTCTCGGACGAACCGTGGGCGTCCTACGACATCGGCGACCTTGCAACCCTGTTCCGCGTCGATTCGCGGCTGGAAGGGCGCGACGAGGCACCGGACCTTGCGAAAATCCTGTCCGGCGTCAGCAGTACGGCGGAAGCCTTCGCCGCGCTGACCACCTTTCGCGACGGGGCATGGCGCGATCCGGCGCGGTCGATGTACGGGCCGGTGCAGGAGGCGTGGCTGGAAGACGGCATCGCGGCTTCCTCGCGGGGCGGCAAGCGATGGCAGGTGCTGGTCAACCAGACCATCATGGGCACGCTGGGCGCGGCGACCAGCCTGCTCGACGATGTGCCCGCCAGCGTTCCCGCCGACCTGCGCCGCCGCTTGCAGGCCGCATCGGGCGCCGCGCGCACCGGCCTGCCGCTTAATTTCGATGCGTGGGACGGCTATCCCGCCGCGCGCGCACGGTTGCTGACCGCTGCGCTGGATGCGGATGCGAATCTGGTGGTGCTGACGGGCGACAGCCACAATGGCTGGGCATTCGAACTGGCGCAGGACAGCACGCCCGCCGGGGTCGAGTTTGCCGGGCAGTCGGTTACGTCGCCCGGCTTCGAAACCTACCTGCCGTGGGTCGCGCCCGACCGGCTGGCGCGCGAACTGGTCGCCGCGAACAAACAGCTGGCGTGGGCCAACACGGGGCAACGAGGCTACATGGCGGTGGAGCTGACCCCGGATGCCGCCAGCAGCGAATGGCGTTTCTCGGCCTCGGTGAAGTCGCGCGACGCAAGCGTCACCGGCAGCCATCGCCAGACGGCCGCATATGGGAGTCGTCGCCTGACCGGCTGACGCGGCTGTGCTGAAGGCGTTTCGAACGTGCGTCGAAGGCGGGTTCAAGCGCGGGCCGTGCTGTGCCATGAGGCGGCGACACCCCGCCTACGGAACCCGAAGCCATGACCGAACTCCTCAAAATCAGCCTGCCCGACGGCAGCGTGCGCGAAATGGAACGCGGGGCGACGCCCGCCGACGTTGCGGCCGCCATCGGTCCCGGTCTCGCCAAGGCGGCGCTGGCTGCGCGCGTGGACGGAGAATTGCGCGACCTTGGTCGTCCGTTCGACGGCGATGCCGAGCTGGCGCTGGTCACCGCGCGCGACGAGGCGGATGCGCTGGAACTGGTGCGCCATGATTACGCACATGTGCTGGCGGAAGCGGTGCAGTCACTGTTCCCCGGCACGCAGATCACCTTCGGCCCCGCCACCGACGACGGCTTCTATTACGACGTGAAGGCGCCCGATACGCGCGAACCGTTCAGCATGGACGACCTGCCCGCCATCGAGGAGGAAATGCGGCGCATCATCGCCGCCGACAAGCCGCTGATCCGCGAAGTCTGGTCGCGCGAACAGCTGATCGAACGGTGGCAGTCGAACGGCGAGGCGTTCAAGGCCGAATGGGCCGCCGAACTGCCCGAGAACGAAGAACTGACCGTCTATCATTCGGGCGGGCCGGACACCGAAGACACCTGGCTCGACATGTGCCGGGGACCGCATCTGCCCAGCACCGGCAAGCTCGACCCGGCCGCGTTCAAGCTGATGCGGGTGGCGGGCGCATACTGGCGCGGCGACCAGCGCAATGCGCAGCTGACGCGCATTTACGGCACCGGCTGGCTGAACAAGAAGCAGCTCAAGCAGCACCTGCACAACCTGGAAGAAGCCGCCAAGCGCGACCATCGCAAGCTGGGCCGCGAGATGGACCTGTTCCATTTGCAGGAAGAAGCGCAGGGCTCGGTATTCTGGCACCCCAATGGCTATCGTATCTGGCGCGAGCTGGAGGCCTATATGCGCCGGCGGATGGACGCGGGCGGCTATCGCGAAATCAAGACGCCGCAGCTGATGGATGTGCGCCAGTGGGAGCAGTCCGGCCACTGGGGCAAATATGCCGAGAACATGTTCGCCGTGCCCGATGTGGTGCCGGATGTGCCGGAAGAGTCGGGCGAAGGGTCGGGCGAAGCGTCACCGAAGGTCGCGCCCGATGCCGACTGGATGGCGATCAAGCCGATGAATTGCCCGGCGCATGTGCTGGTCTTCAAACAGGGCATCAAGAGCTATCGCGACTTGCCGCTGCGGCTGGGCGAGATGGGCTGCTGCCACCGCAACGAACCGCACGGCGCGCTGCATGGCATCATGCGCGTGCGCCAGTTCACGCAGGACGACGCGCATATCTTCTGCACCGAGGACCAGGTGGTGGAAGAAGTGCGCAAGTTCTGCGCGCTGGTCGACAGTGTCTATTCCGATTTCGGCTTCACCTATCAGGTCAAGCTGGCGCTGCGCCCCGAAAAGCGGTTCGGCAGCGACGAAATGTGGGACAAGGCCGAACAGGAACTGCGCGATGCAGTGGCCGAGGCCGGCATGGCGACGGCGGAATATGGCTGGGAAGAACTGCCGGGCGAAGGCGCGTTCTATGCACCCAAGCTGGAATGGCACCTGACCGACGCCATCGGGCGCACCTGGCAGGTCGGCACCATCCAGGGCGACCGTGTGCTGCCCGAACGGCTGGACGCGACCTATGTCGGCGAGGATGGCGAGGCGCACCGTCCGGTCATGCTGCACCGGGCGATCTTCGGCACGTTCGAACGGTTCATCGGCGTGCTGATCGAGCATTACGCGGGCCGCATGCCGTGCTGGCTTGCGCCGGTGCAGGCGGTGGTCGCTACCATCGTGTCGGATGCGGACGGCTATGCGGGTGACGTGCTGGCGCAGCTGGAGGCTGCGGGCCTGCGCGCGAACAGCGACCTGCGCAACGAGAAGATCAATTACAAGGTGCGCGAGCACAGCCTGGCCAAGGTGCCGTACCTGCTGGTGGTCGGCAAGCGCGAGGCGGAGGAAGGCACCGTCGCCATCCGCACGCTGGGTGAAAAGGAACAGCGCACGATGCCGGTGGCCGACGCTATCGCCATGCTGCGCGATGCGGCGACACCGCCGGATTTGCGCGACGGTCGATCGGACGCCATGAACGCATGACGGGCTGCGCATCGTGAAGCTGCTCATCGTCCTGTCGCTGCTGCTGAATATCGTGGTGCTGGTGCCGGTGACATACGGCCTTGCGACTTCGGCGGCGTGGACGGTGGATGCCTACGGTCCCGCATCGCCTGCACGGTCCATTCTGCTGGCGTTGTATCTGGCGATCCTGATCGCGTCGGTGGCGCTGCTGGCGTGGCCGGTGCCGGCGCTGGTGGGCACGTTGCTGGCGATGCAGATCGTGTACAAGCTGCTGACGCCGGTGACGGTCGGATCGTTTGACAATCCGGTGGTGACCGCCAACCTCGCGATTGCCGCGTTCCACTGCATCACGCTCTGGCTGATCGCTACGCGTCCGGCGCTCTAGGTGGACCTGCTAGTCGATTAAGTTGGCATAGCCGTCAGAACGGCTGGACGGCTCCGGCCAGTATAAGGGCGAGGGCGCAGCCGTGGACGATGACGGTTCGCAGGCGATCCGCCTGTGCGTCGAAAGTCGGGAGAAGGGTCAGCGCCTTGGTCATGGCGCCGTGTTGCGCCGCACCGCCCTAACAAACCGTTAAGGTGCAGCGATCCGGGGCATCTGCATGCTGGCGCAATGGAACCCGCCGCCACCCGCCAGCACGGCGCTGGCGGACAAGCCGACAGCGCGCCGCCCGGGGAACAGGGCGCCAATGGCTGCCACCGCAGCCACATCGTTCGCGCAGCCGAAGGTCGGCACCACGACCAGCGCATTGGTGATGGCGAAATTGACATAACTCGCCGGTTCTATCCGCCCGTCACGCCTGACGAGACCGGGTGAGGGGATGCGAACCACGTCGAGACCCGCCGCTTCGGCACGCTCCGCCGCGTCGCGATAGATGGCGGCATTGGGATCGTCCGGCCCGTCCGGTTCGGGCACGACCACGCGGCCCGGCGCGATGAACCGCGCGAGGTTGTCGACATGGCCATCGGTATGGTCGTTCACCAGCCCGTCGCCCAGCCAGATAACGTCTGCGAATCCCAGATCGTTCAACAGATTTTTCTCGACTCCGGACTGTGAAAGCACCGGATTGCGGTTCGGGTTGAGCAGGCATTGCTCCGTCGTCAGCACCTGTCCGGTACCGTCACCGTCCACCGCTCCGCCTTCCAGCACCCAGTCGGGCCGGTGCAGCGCCAGCCCTTCATCCTGCGCTAGTTTCGCGCCAATCTCCGCATCTCCCGCCATCGGATACTTGCCGCCCCAGCCGTTGAAGCCGGGGCGCACCGCGACACCGTCGCCGCGCACGATGGGTCCGGTATCGCGCAGCCAGATATCGCCGTATTTGCGCGTTTCCAACGTGACCGACGTCGAGACAAGCGACTGCGCCGCCTGCGCATTTGCCGCATCGCGCACCAGCAGGCGCACGGACTGCCCGCTATCGGCTACCGTATTGGCGAACGCCGCAATCTCGCCCTGCGCAGCATCGAAATGGTCGCCCCATTCGCTGGGGTCGTGGGGAAAGCCGATCCACAGCCACGCCTGCTCCGCCCATTCCGCAGGTGGCGGGGCGGATGGCGGGGCCGATGGCGCGCTAGCAGCCATTCCCGCCAGCAGCGGCACAGCTGGCATCGCGGATGGCGCGAAATTCGTCGCCTTCGTTCCAGTTCGGCCAGCTCGTGCTGTCACCAAGGCTGCGACCCACGCGGTAGAACAGGTCGAGGTCCTGCATCACGCCCGACCAGTCCCAGTTCTCGTCGAACTCGTCCTTCGGCCCGTGATAGCGGTTGGCGCGATAGTCCGCGTCCCATGCCATCCCGGCTGCCACGCCGCCGTCGATCAGATCCTGCCCGCCCTTGGCATAGATCATCGGCACGCCCTTCTTGGCGAGCGCGAAGTGGTCGGAGCGGTAGTAATAGCCCGCCTCCGGATTGGGATTGGGCGTGGCCGTCCGTCCCGTGGCATCCAGCCCCGCCTGCAGGAATGCATCGAGCTGCGACTTGCCCGGCCCCACCACCGTCACATCGCGCGAGAGGCCGGTCATCGGCAGCGCGTCCATGTTCAACCCGCCCACCGTCTGCGCCAGCGGCAGCACGGGATTGTCCGCGTAATAGGATGCGCCGAGCAGCCCCTGTTCTTCCGCCGTTACCGCCAGGAACACCTGGCTGCGTCGCGTCGGTCCGGCCTTGCCGTGCGCTTCGGCCAGCGCCACCAGGGCCGCGGTACCGGTCGCATTGTCCACCGCGCCATTGCAGATATCGTCACCATCGGGTGCAGGCGTGCAACGGCCTAGATGATCCCAATGCGCGGTGTGGATGACATATTCGTCGGGCGCTTCGGTGCCGGGCAGCATGCCGATGACGTTCTGCGAATCATAGGTCCGCATGGTGTTGCTGAACGATGTCGAGGCAGCGACGTCGAGCTGGATCGCGCGGAAACCCTGCTGCCGCGCCCGCAGCGTCAGGTCGGCAAGCGTGTAGCCCGCCATGTCGAGAACCTGTTCGGCAGCGTCCTTGGTCAGCCAGCCGTTCATCCGGGTCAGCGGCGGCGGGGTGGCTCCGCGGGCGGCATACCCCTGCGGCCCGGACCAGCTCGATTCCACCACGTTCCAGCCATAGGAGGCGGGCGCGGTGTCGTGAATGATGAGCGCCCCTGTTGCGCCCTGCCGCGCGGCTTCCTCGTATTTGTAGGTCCAGCGTCCGTAATAGGTCATCGCCTTGCCGCCGAACGGTCCGTCCAGCGTTTCGCTGCCGAAGTCGGGATCGTTGACGAGGATGACAGCAGTCTTGCCCGCCATGTCCACGCCCGCATAATCGTTCCAGCCGCGTTCGGGCGCGACGATACCGTAACCGACGAAGACCAGCTCGCTGGTATCGAGCACGGTCCTGGGCGTCCCGCGATAGGATACGCCGACCCAGTCGGTACGCGGTTCGAACGACAGTGTCTCGCCGCCGCCGCCCGCAATGGTCAGCGGTGCGAAATCGCTGCCGGTAATCTCGATCAGCGGCACGTCCTGCACCCATGACCCGTCATTGCCGGGCTGCAATCCGGCGGCGGCGAACTTTTCAGTCAGCAGCTTGACCGTCATCGCGCCGCCCGCCGTGCCCGGCATACGCCCGTCATAGCTGTCGAGCGACAATTCGCGCGTGATGTCGACCATCGTGGCTTCGGACAGCGTCCCGGCGGTAGCGGACGGAATGTCCAGCGCGGCCTCCTGCATCGCTGGTCCGCTTTCCAGCGATGCCGTTGCGGCTTCGAGGGTGACGGGTTCCTCATTCGCGGTCGTACAGGCGCAGAGCAATGCGACTGCGGTAAGCGACGGGGCGATGCGACGGATTGTTTTTCTCATGGCGCAAGTCATCGCAAACCAGCCGCAGACTGGCAAGTGCGCTTGCAGCGAAAGGGCAGCACAGGCAGGTGCATGGTGTGACCGCTTTTACCTACGATAACGCCGATTGGGGCGCGGCGCTGGTGCGGGCGCGGCACCATGCGCCGTTCCTTGCGCAGGCGCTCGCCCGGCAACCCGACCTCGCGGCCCTGCTGGAAGCGGGCAAGGGCCACGAGGCGCTGGCGATGGCCCACGCTGCGGGCGAGGGCTTGGCCGCTGTCGGGCGGGCCTTGCGGCTGGAAAAGCGGGCTTTGGGTACCGTTCTTGCTATCGGCGACCTGGCAGGCGCGTTCCCGTTGCACACCGTGATGCGTACCCTGTCGGACTTTGCCGACCGCGCGCTCGATACCGCAATCCGCGCGGCCATTGCCAAGCGGGTCGAGGGTGCGGCACCGGATGGTTTCGTCGCGCTGGCCCTGGGCAAGCAGGGCGCGCGCGAGCTGAATTACAGTTCCGACATCGACCCGATCCTGCTGTTCGATCCCGACACCCTGCCGCGCCGCGACCGGGACGAACCGGGCGAAGTGGCGCAGCGTTATGCGCGCGAGATCGTGGCGCTGCTCTCCAACGTGACCGAACATGGCTATGTCTTCCGCGTCGATCTGCGGCTGCGGCCCGCGTCGGAAACCAGCCCGCTGGCGGTGCCGGTGGCGCGCGCACTGTCGCATTATGAATCGAGCGCGCTGACATGGGAACGGCTGGCATTCCTGCGCGCCCGCGCGGTGGGCGGCGATACCGCTATGGGCGAGACGTTCCTGCAAACCATCACGCCGTTCGTCTGGCGCCGCAGCCTCGATTTCGGCACGATCGACGAGATTGCGCGCCTGACCGCACGCATCCGCGCCAGCCATGACGGTCCGTCCGCACCCGCACCGGGATATGATGTAAAACTGGGGCGCGGCGGTATTCGCGAGATCGAGTTCTATGCCCAGACCCTGCAACTGATCCACGGTGGCCGCGACCCGTCGCTGCGCATCGCCGGCACCCGCCCTGCACTGGCCGCGCTTGCGGCGGCAGGTCATATTGGCGCGGAAGATGCGCAGGCGCTGGGGGAAAGCTATGACGGCCTGCGCACCGTCGAACACCGGCTGCAAATGGTCGAGGACCGGCAAACCCACAGCCTGCCCGAAGGCGATGCGCTGGAGAATGTCGCGCGGCTGGCAGGTTATGCCGACGCACCGGCGTTCATCGCGCACTGCACTGGGTTGACAGAGCCGGTAGCGGAACGCTTCGATGCGCTGCTGGCGCGGCAGGCGGGTGGCAAGACGACAATCGCGAAAGCGGCAGACAAGCGCATCGTAAAGCGTGTGCGCGGTTGGGCGGACGGGCAGTTCAGCGCGCTCCGCAGCGAGGCGGCGCTGGCCGCGTTCGAGGATTGCGTGCCGTTGCTGGTCGACGCGATCGAGCGGGCGGAGAATAGCAGCCGCGCGCTGGAGCGGTGGGAAAGCCTGCTTGCGGGGGCGCCCGTCACGGTCAACCTGTTTCGCCTGCTTGTCGCGCGGCCCGGCCTGCTGGACCGGCTGATGGACATCCTGACCTTGGCCGACCCGCTGGGCGCACGGCTCACCCGGCGGCCCGCCTTGCTCGATACGCTGCTGGACAGCTCCGCGACCCAGCTGCCCGGTTCGGTCGCCGCGTTGCAACGCGCGCTGCGGCCGCTTTCCGCCCGAGCAGGGTACGAACAGCGGCTCGACCGGCTGCGTGTTGTAACCGGCGAAACGCGATTCTCGCTTGGTGTCCAGCTTATCTCCGGCGCGCAGGACCCACTCGACATCGCGGAAGGCTTGTCCCGCCTGGCCGAGGCAGCGGTGCGCGAGGCGGTTCGACTGGCCGAAAGCGAATTTGCGGCGAAGCACGGGCGGTTTGCCGGCCGGTCGCTGGCGGTGCTGGCGCTGGGGCGGTTCGGCGGCGGGGCGCTGACGCATATGTCGGACCTCGACATCGTCTACCTGTTCGACGGCCCGCCCGATGACGCGCTGGACGACGAAAGCGACGGCCCAAGACCGATGGGTCCGACGCTTTACTTCAATCGCCTCGCGCAGCGGGTGACTGCCGCCTTGAGCGTGCCGACCGCCGAGGGTGTGCTGTTCGATGTCGATACCCGTCTGCGACCCCAGGGCGCACAAGGACCGCTGGCAGTCAGCACGGCGGGTTTCGCGCGATACCAGCGCAGTGATGCCTGGACGTGGGAGCATATGGCGCTGTGCCGCGCCCGCGTCGTGATCGCCTCGCCTGCCACGCGCGCCACGATAGAGCGGAGTATCGCCGGCGCGCTGGCCAAGCCAAGGGACCCGGTCGCGCTGCGCAGCGATATTCTCGCGATGCGCAACGACATGGCGCGGCACAAACCCCCGCGCGGTCCACTGGATGTGAAGCTGCTGCGTGGCGGGCTGGTCGATATCGAATTCACGCTACACTACCTGCAATTGCGCGACGGTGTGGGCATGTCGCCGGACCTGACCGCTGCCATTGCAGCGCAAGTCGAAGCCGGACTGCTCGACGCCCGCATGAAGGATGCGCACTTGCTTATGACGCGGTTGCTCATCGCGGCCCGCCTGCTGGCGCCGGACCTTGCCGTGCCGCATGCCCGTGCCGGTGCCGCGCTTGCCACGGCATGCGGGCTGGACGATGCGGACGCGATACTGCCCGCCATTGCCGACGCCCGCGAGGGTGTCGCACGGCAATGGCGCCATACTTTCGAGACCGAACTGGAGATCGACACATGACCGACACCGCACTCGCCACAGGCGCCACAATCCCGGACATTGCGATGGAAACGCCCGACGGCGGCAGCGTGAAGCCGTCCGATTTTGCGGCGCGCAAGCTGGTGCTGTTCTTCTATCCCAAGGACAATACGCCCGGCTGCACGACGGAAGCAAAGGCGTTTTCCGAACGGCTCGACGCTTTCGAGGCCGCCGGATGCGCAGTACTGGGCATCAGCAAGGATTCGCCGCGAAAGCACCGGAACTTCATCGCCAAGCACGACTTGACCGTCCCGCTGGCGACCGATGCGGCAGAAGGCGGACTGTCCGATGCGCTTGGCATCTGGACCGAAAAGCAGATGTACGGGAAAACCTATCTTGGCATGGTCCGCACGACGGTGCTGGTCGATACAGACGGGACTATCGCCCAGGTGTGGAACAAGGTGCGGGTCAAGGATCACGCGGAAGCGGTGCTGTCGGCGGCGCTGGCGCTTTAGGTTCGTCGCAGCGGATTCGGGACGATGCGTGGCAACTCCGGCTGTGCAAAACCGCTGTTCCGCGAAATTTCAGGGTAGTGGCATACGCGCCAGAACGGTTCAGCGCAGCGCGCAGCCATTCCATCGCTTAGATCCGGCCTGCGGGTTGCGCGGCAGGCAGCTTTGCTCAAGGCCATAATGCACATGGTCGGCGGGGCGTTCCCGCGACTGCAAAATAAAATTTCCGGCGCATGATTGCGGACGGGTCGCAAAACAAGGACGTATCATTGATCGGCATATCGTTTCTGCGTAACGCCAAGACGGCAGCCCTCGCCGCCTTCGGCTCGGTTTCCCTGCTCATCCAGCCCGCCATCGCAAGCGACGATACGGCCGGCCTGCCGCCCGTTGCCGATGTGCTGGATATCGCCCCTGCGACCGCCACCGCCGCCGCACCGGCAGATGCCGACTTCACTGAATTGTTCGCGGTCTGGGATACTGCCGAGATACCTTCCGCTGGCAATACGGGCCTTTCATCTTCCGAGCGGATTTCGATCCCGTCAAGCATGCCGCTCCAGGCTGCCAAGCTGACCAGCGATTACGGAATGCGCGTCCACCCCGTCCTTAAAAAGCGTAAGCGCCATAACGGTGTCGACCTCGCCGCACCCACTGGCACGCCGGTCTATGCAACGGCGGATGGCGTGGTCAGCCGCGCCAACCGTTTCAGCAGCTACGGCCTGTATATTTCCATCGAACATGGCGGGAAGCTGCAAACGCGCTTTGCCCACCTGTCGGGCCTGAACGTGCGCGCAGGCCAGGAAGTGAAAAAGGGCGACTTGATCGGCTTCGTCGGCTCGACCGGCCGTTCCACCGGCCCGCACCTGCACTACGAAGTGCGCATGGCAGGCCGCGCCGTGAACCCCATCCCCTACATGGTCGAAACCAAAGCCCAGCATGCCCATGCGCTAGTGCAGGGTGAGGGCGGCCAAGGCGGCCGCTAACGCGCGGCCAATAGAGCGCGCACCGACTTCAACCAGATCACCAAGGAAGGGGTGGCGGAGCGATCCGCTGCCCCTTTTTCTTCGTGAAGGGACGCCTTGCCTGACCAGCTTGCGCCGTTAGGTTGCGATTTGCGAGGCGGCCCGATTCACGAGGCTGCTCGTGGGAGAGACCGTCCATGCATCCGACCCGTCATGCCGCAACCCGGCCCGATCATCCCGCGCTCATCATGGCGGGATCGGGTGAAACCGTAACCTTCGCGCAAATGGAAGCGCGCGCCAATCGGGTGGCGCAGTTGCTGCGAAGGCGCGGTTTGCAGGCGGGGGACGTTTTCGCGGTGCTGCTGGACAATTGCCCGCTCTATTTCGACCTGTTCTGGGGGATGCAACGGTCCGGCTGTCTCATGGTGCCCGTGCCGACTCGCCTGACCGCGCCTGAAATCGCGTACCTGCTGGGCGATAGCGGGGCGAAGCTGCTGGTGACGCAGCCGCAATTCGACTCCCTGATCCCTGCCCTGCACGAGGCGCATCCCGATCTGGCGATCCTGCGCACCGGGACCGAACCGGCCGCCGGCACGAAAAGCTTCGACACCGCGCTTGCCGCCATGTCCGAAGAACCGATTGCGGACCCAGCCGTCGGCGCGCCTATGCTGTACAGTTCGGGCACGACCGGACAGCCCAAGGGCGTTTATCCCGCACCACCCGCCAGCCCCGATGTCGAAGCGCCGACACCGCTGCTGGGCCTCGCCACGATGGGCACCAGGATGCCGAGCGACGGCAGCATCGTCTATCTCTCGCCCGCACCGCTCTATCACGCTGCGCCGCTGGCCTGGGCCACGACGGTGCAGCGTCTGGGCGGCACGGTGGTGGTGATGGAAAAGTTCGACCCCGAAGCCGCGCTGGCAGCGATCGAACGCTTCGCCGTGACGGACAGCCAGTGGGTGCCGACGCATTTTGCGCGGATGCTGAAACTGCCCGAAGCGGTCCGGACGCGCTACGACCTGTCCTCGCACCAGCGCGCCATCCATGCCGCCGCGCCCTGCCCCGTGGCCATAAAGCGCGCGATGATCGACTGGTGGGGGCCGATCCTGCTGGAATATTATGCTGGATCCGAAGGCATCGGCATGACGCTGCTGAACAGCGAACAATGGCTCGCCCACCCCGGCTCCGTCGGTCCGGCGATCTACGGCAAGGTGCATGTCTGCGGGCCGGACGGTGCGGAGCTGGGGCCGGACGAAGACGGGCTGATCTATTTCGAAAATCCCGTCCTGCCCAGCTATCACAACGATCCGGAAAAGACCGCCGAGGCAATGAATGCGAAAGGCTGGATGACGCTGGGCGATATCGGCCATCTGGATGCGGACGGCTATCTCTACCTGACTGACCGGCAGAGCCACATGATCATATCGGGCGGGGTGAACATCTATCCGCAAGAAGTGGAGAACCTGCTGATCGCTCATCCCGATGTGATGGATGCCGCTGTCATCGGCGTGCCCGAACCCGACCTGGGCGAGCAGGTAACAGCCGTGGTGCAGCCGTTGGAAAACGGGGCGCTGGAGGGAGCGGGGGCCGATGCGCTGGAGGCGGAATTGCGCGCCTATCTCGACGGCCAGCTCAGTCACATCAAGATGCCGCGCCGCTATGTGTTCCGCCCCGACCTGCCGCGTGAAGCAAACGGCAAGCTCTACAAACGCGCGCTTGCGTGACGAGTTCGCGGCGCGGCCAGCAAACAGCACAACATAAGTAAGCTTGTCGTCGCGATACAGATGGAGCAATATTGCTGTCGAAATTGCAGGAATAGTCCGATGGTAGACGTCAATCGCAGCCAGTCCGCCGAATCGCCGGGCAATGACAAACGCTGGATCGCCATACTGGCCGTCGTGGCGCTCGCCGCCCTCGTCATCGTGGGCTCGGTCATCCTGCTGGAAAGTACGGACCGCGACGGTGCGGAAACCCCGCAACCCATGGCTGACAGCACGGTTGCGACCGACTGAATATCTGGCGTTTGTCCTGCCGATCTGCTAGTCGATAACTGATGGCAGGGGTGCATATCAGAATCGAAGAACGCTTTTGCAGGGCTGGCGATTGAGCCTGCTTGCCGACCATAACCTGCCCTTTGCCGTAGCGCTTGCGATCATGGTGCTGCTGGCGGGCGTGCAGTTGCTCGGTCTCGACTTCGCGACCGATGCGGATGGCGATATAAGTTTCGAAGGCGATGCCGATATCGAGGCCGATAGCGGATCGTCCGGTATCCTCGCCAGCGCCGCCAGCCTGCTCGGCATCGGGCGAGTGCCGACGGTCATCTGGCTCGCCGTGTTCCTGTTCGCTTTCGCCATCGTGGGTGTCAGCGGGCAATCTTTGGCGGACAGCATGCTCGGCGCGCCCGTGGATACCGTGCTGGCATCCATCTTGGCTGCGGGCGCGGCATTGCCTGTCACCGGCATGCTGGTCCGCCCGCTCGGTGCCATATTGCCACAGGACGAAACCAGCGCCGTCGGTCTCGATACGCTGGTCGGACGGCGGGGCAAGGTCACTACCGGGACGGCGCGCGCAGCGTCTCCTGCCCGCACGGCAGTCACCGATTATCACGGCCATACGCATTACGTCATGCTGGAACCGCACGACGCCAATAGCAGCATTACCGAAGGGGAGCAGGTGCTGCTGGTCCGCCGCGAAGGGGAGCTGTTCTTCGGTCAGAAGCTGGAAGAACGCCACCTCGCGCCAAGCTGAAGCCATTTTGGAATATCGTCACGCCACCGCAACTTTCACATAACAGGGATACTGAATGAACAATCTCGTCGACATCGCCATCTATGCGGGCATTGGTCTCGCTTTCCTGCTGCTGGTGTTCCTCACCGTGGCCAAGCTTTACCGCCGCGCATCGAAGGAAGTTGCCTTCGTGCGGACCGGCGTGGGCGGGGAAAAGGTGGTGATGAACGGCGGCGCGCTGGTGCTGCCGGTGTTCCACGAAACGATGCCGGTAAACATGAACACCGTGCGGCTGGCAGTGGAGCGCAAGAATGCCGACGCGCTCATCACGCTGGACCGGCTGCGGATCGATGTGAAGGCGGAATTCTATGTGCGCGTGCGGCCCGATGCCAACGCTATCGGCATGGCTGCGCAGACGCTGGGGCAGCGCACGCTGGTGCCCGAGGCGCTGAAGGATCTGGTCGAAGGCAAGTTCGTCGATGCGCTGCGCTCGGTCGCGGCGGGCATGAGCATGAACGAATTGCACGAACAGCGCGCCGACTTCGTGCAGAAGGTGCAGCAGGTTTCTTCCAACGATCTGGCGATGAACGGGCTGGAGCTGGAATCGGTGTCGCTGACCGGTCTGGACCAGACCAGCATCGAACATTTCAACGCCAACAATGCCTTCGATGCCGAGGGTCTGACCAAGCTGACCGAGCAGATCGAGGCGCGCAAGAAGCTGCGAAACGATATCGAGCAGGACACGCGCGTCCAGATGGAAACCAAGAACCTGGAAGCAGACGAGCGCAGCTTCGAAATCGGGCGCGACAACGAATATGCGCGGCTCGAGCAGGAGCGCGAGGTCGAAATGCGCCGTGCCAAGCAGACCAGCGAAATCGCCCGCGAACAGGCGGAACGCACGCGGGAAGCGGACGCCGCACGAATCGAGGCGAAGAAGCAGGTCGATGCGCAGCAGATCGAAGCCGACCGGCTGGTCGAGGAAGCGCGGATCGACCAGGTGCGCGCGCTGGAAATTGCGCGACAGGAACAGCAGATCGCCGTGCAGGACAAGAGCCGCGAGGAAAGCCAGGCGCGTGCCGCCGCAGACGAAGCGCGCGCCACCGCCGTCAGCGCGGAGGAGCAGGTGGTGACGGCGCGCGAAAGCGAGATTGCCGAACGCCAGAAGAAGATCGAACTGATCGAAGCATCGCGGCAGGCCGAGCGCGAAGCGATCCAGGTCAAGGTGGAAGCCGAAGCCGAACGCGATGCCGCCGCCAACCGCGCCGAAGCCGCGCGCCTCGAAGCATCGGGCGAAGCGGAGGCGGAGAAGCTGCGCGCCGAAGCGGCGCGCGTCCGTTTCGAAGTCGAGGCGGCGGGTCAGCGCGCCATCAACGAAGCGGCCAACATCCTGTCCAACGACCAGATCGGCCTGAAGACGAAGCTGGCGTTGCTCGACGTGCTGCCCGAAGCCATCCGCGAATCGGCCAAGCCGATGGAAGCGATCGATTCGATCAAGATCGTGCAGGTGGACGGGCTCACTAACGGCGGCCGAAGTGGTGGGGGCACTCCGGCATCCGGTGGCGGAACCGGCAATCTGGCCGGCGATGCGGTCGGCGCCGCGCTGGCTTACCGCGCGCAGGCACCCGTGCTGGACGGGTTGATGAAGGAACTGGGACTGGATGGCAGCAGCCTGTCCGGCCTGGTCAAGGGACCGGCATCGGAGGTGAGTGCTTCTGCCGATGACAAAGCGGACGACGCCGACGCAAAGGCCGACGGGAACCCGGTGACCCCCGCCGCCAGGACCATCGCTTCGGGACCGTTCGCAGCGTCGCCGATGTCACCTCCCGACAAAGGCCCAGCCGGCAAGAAGGATCAGCCGGAGCAGGACTGAGCGGCTAACCCGCCAGCATCCGTTCCGCCATCGCGCGCACGTCCGCGCCCATGTCGTCGCGCGCCAGCGCCAGCGCAAGCGTCGCTTCGACGAAGCCCAGCTTGCTGCCGCAATCGTAGCGTGCGCCGTCGAAGGTGACGGCGTGGAACGGTTGCGTGCCGATCATCTGCGCCATCGCGTCGGTCAACTGGATTTCGCCCCCTGCGCCCGCGCTTTGTGTTTCCAGGATGCGCATCACTTCGGGTTGCAGGATGTAGCGGCCCGACACGATCTTGTTCGACGGCGCATCGGCAACGGCGGGTTTCTCGACAAGGCCGCGCACCTCGGTCAGCATTTCGCGTGAAGCACCCGGATCGATGACGCCATAGCTCGACACCTCCTCGCGCGGTACTTCCAGCACGCTGATCAGATTTCCCCCGGTTTGCGCATAAGCGTCCACCATCTGTTTCATGCAGCCGTTCCCGCTGCCCCCATCTTTTTTGGCTGCGCCGACCATCAACTCGTCGGGCAGAAAAATCGCGAAGGGTTCGTCGCCCACGATCGCGCGCGCGCACCAGATGGCGTGGCCCAGCCCCAGCGGCACTTGCTGGCGCACGGTGATGATGTCGCCCGGTACGGCGCGCGTCGGGTCCAGCACGGACATGTCCTTGCCGCGCCCGCGCATCGTGTCTTCCAGCTCGTACGCCACGTCGAAATGCTCGACGATGGCGGTCTTGCCGCGTCCGGTGACGAAGATCATTTGCTCGATCCCCGCCTCGCGCGCTTCGTCCACCGCATACTGGATCAGCGGGCGGTCCACGATGGGCAGCAATTCCTTGGGGATCGCCTTGGTCGCGGGGAGGAACCGCGTGCCCAGCCCGGCCACGGGAAAGACGGCTTTTCGGATCGGTTTGGGTGTCGTCATGAGTCGTTCCTCCGCCGTGCGCGCTATCGGATGGCGACGCGCCGCGTCAACGGGCGTTCTTGCCTGCGCGTCGAAACTGCGTAGAGCCTGACCGGATGGACAAGCTCATCATTCGCGGCGGCAACCGCCTTTCCGGCACCATCCCGATTTCGGGCGCGAAAAACAGCGCGCTGACGCTGATCCCGTGCGCTCTGCTGACCGAGGAACCGGTCACGCTGCGCAATCTGCCGCGGCTGGCCGATATCGACGGGTTCCAGCACCTGATGACGCAGTTCGGCGTCAGCACCGGCATTCGCGGCAAGCGACCTGAAGAATTCGGCCGCGTCGTGACGTTCGAGGCATCGCGGCTGACATCCACCGTCGCGCCCTACGACCTGGTGCGCAAGATGCGCGCGTCCATCCTCGTGCTTGGCCCGATGCTGGCGCGCAGCGGGGAAGCGACGGTTTCGCTGCCCGGCGGCTGCGCCATCGGCAACCGGCCCATCGACCTGCACCTGAAAGCCATCGAGGCGCTGGGCGGCGAGATCGAACTGGCGCAGGGCTACGTCAAGGCGCGCGCACCCGATGGCGGCTTGCCCGGTGGCGAATTCGACTTTCCCGTAGTCAGCGTGGGCGCGACCGAGAACGCGCTGATGACGGCGGTCTTGGCCAACGGCACCAGCCGCCTGTTCAACGCCGCACGCGAGCCGGAGATCGTCGATCTGTGCGGCCTGTTGACGGCGATGGGGGCCGAGATCGAGGGCATCGGCACGTCCGACCTGACGATCCACGGCGTGAACTCGCTGAACGGCGCGACTTACAAGGTGATGGCCGACCGCATCGAAGCCGGCTCCTACGCCTGCGCCGCCGCGATTACCGGCGGCGAGGTTCGGCTGGAAGGCGCAAAGGCGGACGAGATGCTGGCGACCATCCACGCACTGCAAAAGATCGGCGTCGCGGTGACGAGCGACAAGCACGGCGTGACCATCGCGGCGGACGGCCCGCTGAAAGCCACCAACCTTTCCACCGCGCCCTATCCCGGCCTTGCCACCGACATGCAGGCGCAGTTGATGAGCCTGCTGTGCCGCGCCGAAGGCACCAGCGTGCTGAAGGAAACGATCTTCGAAAACCGCTACATGCATGTGCCCGAATTGGCGCGCATGGGGGCCGATATCGAGACCGAGGGACGCACCGCCATTGTGCGCGGGGTAGAGACGCTGACCGGGGCCGAAGTCATGGCGACCGACCTGCGCGCCAGCATGAGCCTGATCATCGCCGCCCTCGCCGCGAACGGGGAAACGACCGTGCGCCGCATCTACCATCTCGACCGGGGCTACGAACGGCTGGAGGAAAAGCTGCAACTGGTCGGCGCGGATATCGAGCGGGTGGACGACTAGAAAGTTTCGCGCCGAAGGTCGGCGACCAACCAGAGTCGGATCGCCCCCGCCAGTCCCGGCGGGGTTTCCGCCGCAATCCGCTCCACGTCGATCCGCGCCACCAGCGCATTGACCGGCACCCCCTCGCGCCTCCGCGGCATCGCGCAGCATGTCCCAGAATGCAGGCTCCAGACTGATCGACGTCTTGTGCCCGGCGATCTCGACCGAGCGTTTGACCGGGGGATGATAGGAAGTATCCATCGGGCCTTTCCAGCATAGTCAGGGTGACAAAGGTGACACCGTGTCACTTTCGCAAATTCACGGTAAATCTTTCAAATCATGCAACAAACCGGCCCGGCATAGTGGCGGACGGACAGGGGGAGGCAGCCTGTTTTTGCCAGCCTGCGGCCAGTATCGCGCCGGAATTGAGCGGTTAGAGACCCTGTCGTCGAAGCCCCTGCCACCGGCATAGGCGAAGGCGCCCGCTGTAGGAAAGCGGCCCGGCCACTTCGCACACGGATATTCGCCTCCACATCTGCGCACGCTGCATCTGCCCTAGATTGTGAGAAATCCGATGTAGCCGGCATACAGGGCCACGAACACGAACCCTTCCCAACGCTTCAGCGTCCAGCCGGTACGCAGAAACAGGATTAGCAGCGCAGTGGAGCCTAGCAACACCCAGACATCGAATACCGCGATTTGCGCCGGAATTGCGATGGGATGCACCAGGGCGGTGACGCCGAGGATACCGAATATGTTGTAGATGTTGGAGCCGACCACGTTTCCGATGGCAACATCGGCCTGACGCCGCAGCGCCGCAATGATGCATGCCACCAGTTCGGGCAACGAGGTGCCGATGGCAACCACAGTCAATCCGATCACCGTTTCGGTAACACCGAAATCCCGCGCGATCTCGCTGGCCGAATCCACGAGGAGACGTGCGCCGAACACCGTTGCTGCGATACCCGCGACTGACAAACCCAGCGCAAGCGGCAGACCCAAGCCCTGTGCTACGCTAGCCGCTTCGTTCTCGTGCCTGACTCGCTCGGGATCGTTCAAAGCATCATTCGGGCGACGTTCGCTGCGATAGGCAAGCACGATATAGCCGATAAGCAGGGCAACCAGCGTCAGCCCGACCACACGGTCGAGCGTTCCCGCCAGCACGACGGCGGTGCAGGCCAGCGCCGCGAACCACAGCGCACTGCCATCGCGAAGGAATGCCGCTCGCTTTATGCCCAAGGGCAGGATCAGGGCCGATATGCCGAGGATCAGCAGGATGTTGGCGATATTGGATCCCACGACATTGCCCACTGCAATACCCGGCGCGCCATCGAACGCCGCGAACAGGCTGGTAACCAGTTCCGGCGTCGACGTACCGAAGCCGACAATGGTCAGGCCTGCCAGCAGCGGAGAAACCCCCATCCGGTTCGCCACCGCCACAGCCCCGCGCACGAGTATATCGCCGCCGATAGCAAGCAGGGCCAAGCCCCCGAACAATAGCAGGATCGTCATCGGTCAAGGTCCGGCGTAGTAGCTTCGCAGGCCACAGACTCTGCATCTAGCATCGCACGCATTACCGTCACTCCGGTGCATTCGACGGGAGCGCGTTCGGTGCCGGGATGGCTGCACCGGACCTTCACTCCCCACAGGGAGCGATCCGACATCGCGGATGCGTGACTGTTTATCACTATCCACCAGAGGGGCCCGGCTCGCAGTGTGTAAAACCGCTATGCCGACAAAGGTTCCTAGCTAATCGGGGGTTCCTAGCCAATCGGGCGTTCCTAGCTAATCGGGCGATTCCTTGCCGATCGGGGAGGGTGCGAAAGGCCCCTCAATACATGTGCTGGCCACCATTGATGCTCATCGTGCTGCCGGTGACGAAGCCGCCGTCCTCGCTGCACAGGAACGCGACGCCGCGCGCGATTTCGTGGGCCTGGCCGAGCCGTCCGACGGGGATTTGCGCGACGATTTTCTCCAGCACCGGTTCGGGCACGGCGGCAACCATGTCGGTGTCGATATAGCCGGGCGCAATGGCATTGACGGTCACGCCTGCGCGCGCGCCTTCCTGCGCCAGCGCCTTGGTGAAACCGTGAATGCCCGATTTGGCGGCGGCGTAATTGACCTGGCCGTACTGGCCCGCCTGCCCGTTGATGCTGCCGATATTTACGATGCGGCCCCATTTACGCTCGCGCATGCCGGGAAAGCACGCCTTGGCCATGTTGAAGCACCCGCCCAGATTCACGCGCATGACATCGTGCCAGTCGTCATAGCTCATCTTGTGCAGCGTACCGTCGCGGGTAATGCCGGCATTGTTGACGACCACGTCGATGGCCCCGTGTTCAGCCGCTACCGTTTCGCATCCGGCGAGGACGGCCTCATGGTCGCCCACATCGAATTTTGCCACGGGGACGCCGGTTTCTTCGCTGAAGGCTCGCGCGGCGTCGTCATTGCCGCCATAATTGGCAATCACGCGCATCCCGTCGTCGCGCAGCGTTTCACAGATGGCGCGCCCGATACCGCGCGTTCCCCCGGTGACGATGGCGATTCGTGTCATTGCATGTTTCTCCCGTTGCACCCTTACCTTACGGAGCATGCCGGGGAGCGCAAACAGGAAGCTGGTGAATACGAAGCCGCCGCCACGCCAATATCGAAAGCGGCGTTAGCTAAATCGTCAGAAGCGGAACTGCGTGCCCACATAGACGGCCTGGTCGTCCTGCACGCTGTCGCTGAGCGGGGCGAAGCGGTCATCGTCCTGCGACAGGCGCACGCCCGCCGTCACGTCGAGATTGCGGGTGATGCGATACGCGCCACTGACATCCACCGACTGTTCGCCACGTGCGGCCAGCGTGCGCGGCGAGCGACCGGGCGTTTCGTCCTTTTCCAGCGCGATGCGCGGCTGGAACCGGCTGGGCTTGTCTGCGGCGGAGCCGGTATCGGGCCGGAATTCGCTGAGGTCGGGCATGGCGATATCGCGCACACCGGCGGCCAGCTTGGGCGTCTTGGCAAAGTTCTGGTAGCCGCGCGCGACGCCCAGGTCATAGCGGCCGGCGGACAGCAGCGGCGCAGTGCGACGCGTACTGACAGGCGCGGAAATCCGTTCCGCCGTGCCAACGGACGCTATCGCCTTGCGCACCGAAATGGCGCGGGCGGAGCCATCGTCAACGCGCACCGCGACGGTGACCGTGCGCGAACCCGACGCAACATTCTCCGTCTCGCCCGAGCGGGTCGGCGTGAAGCGGGTGCGCACGCCGCCTTCTCGCAGATTGGCATTGACGCGCTGCGCCAGCTGGGGATCGACTCCGGCGGGCGTGAACAGGGTGAAGGACGCGCCATCGCTGTCGGCGTTCACCAGCGACGGCAGGGCAAGACCGGCACCCGGAATGGCGAGCGCGGCGACAGCGGCAAGCGCCAGCGCAATGCCGCCCGCTCCGGTCTTCCCCGATGTCTTCTCCGGCAATTTCCGCGTCATCCGCGCCATGTCCGTGCGATTCCCGTTTTTGACACCGGTATCAAGGCCGCTGCGCGCTGAACGGTTCCTGACCTTTCACGGTGCGCTCGGCTCAATCCGATTCGTCAGGACTACGCCGCGCCGCGCCATGCTGCCAGCAAAACCGAACGATTGCAGGCGATAGCGCGCAAGTGTTGCCATCGGCACACAGCCCCCATGTTGCAGGCAGGTTTTTCACCCAGGGTTCAGGCCGCGCCATCGAAGGGCAGTCCGCCCGCGCGCGCCTTGCCGCGTGCCGGACAGACGCCTAGAAGCCGCACGACACCACATCATGCCGCCAGCAGAAAAGATGCATTCCACCATGTCCAACGCCCGATCCCCCCTCGTTCGCCCAACCCTGATGCTGCCCCTCGTGCTCGGTGCTGTTTCGGCGCTGGCCGCATGCGGCGGGCGCGAGCAGCCGCGTGCCGACCTGGCCGCAGCGCAGGTGACGACCATCGGCGTCAATTCCTATCTGTGGCGCGCCAGCCTCGACACGGTCGGTTTCGCGCCGCTGTTGCAGGCGGACAGCGCGGGCGGCGTGATCGTGACCGACTGGTACACCAATCCGCAAAGCCCCGGCGAGCGGGTGAAGCTGACCGTTTCCATCCTCGATCAGGACCTGCGCGCCGATGCACTGCGCGTCGCGGCCAGCCGGCAGGTTTCGCAGGCCGGCACATGGGTCGATGCGCCGGTTCAGGCGGCCACCGTGCAGAAGCTGGAGGATATCATCCTGACCAAGGCACGTGATTTGCGCCGTCAGGCCATGTCCTCCTGATCCGCCACTTCGGGAAGGCGGACAGGATAATGAGCGAACGCTTCGATCCGGCGACTGCGGACGCGCGCTGGCAGGCCGCGTGGGACGAGGCGGGCTGCTTCGTCGCCAACTCCGACAGCGCGAAGCCCAAGAGCTACGTGCTGGAGATGTTCCCCTATCCCAGCGGGCGCATCCATATCGGGCACGTTCGCAATTACACGATGGGCGACGTGCTGGCCCGCTACAAGGCGATGCGCGGGTTCGAGGTGCTGCACCCGATGGGCTGGGACGCCTTCGGGATGCCGGCCGAAAACGCGGCAATGGAACGCGGGGTCCATCCCGGCGGCTGGACGCGGGACAATATCGCGGCGATGCGCGCGCAGCTGAAACGGATCGGCTTCGCGCTGGACTGGACACGCGAATTCGCCACCTGCGATCCCGAATATTACGGGCACGAGCAGGCGCTGTTCCTGGCGCTGCACGAGGCAGGGCTGGTCTATCGGCGCGAGGCGACGGTGAACTGGGATCCGGTCGATCACACGGTGCTGGCCAACGAACAGGTCATCGACGGCAAGGGCTGGCGCAGCGGTGCCGAGGTGGAGAAGCGCAAGCTGAACCAGTGGTTCGTGCGTATCACCGATTTTGCCGAGGAACTGCTCGACGGGCTCGGCAGTCTCGAAAGCTGGCCCGACAAGGTGCGGCTGATGCAGGAAAACTGGATCGGCAAGTCGCAGGGGCTGGAATTTTCGTTCGCTCTGAGCGTGCCCCTTCCCTCGAGGGAAGGGGTTGGGGATGGGTGTGCGTTGTCCGCCGATGTGGCGCCCCCACCCCCAGCCCCTCCCCACGGGGAGGGGGGTGTCGCATCCATCGCCGTCTATTCCACGCGGCCCGACACCATCTTCGGGGCGAGTTTCGTGGCGGTTGCGGCGGATCATCCCGTGGCGCAGGGTATCGACAGCGACCAAGCGCGCGCCTTCATCGAGACCTGCAAACGCGGCGGCACGACGGCGGCGGAGCTGGAAACGGCGGAGAAGCTGGGCTTCGATACCGGCCTGACCGCGACACACCCGTTCACCGGCGCGCCCCTGCCCGTCTACATCGCCAATTTCGTGCTGATGGAATACGGCACCGGCGCGGTGATGGGGGTGCCGGGGCATGATCAACGCGATTTCGAATTCGCCACGAAATACGACCTGCCGATCCCGCGCGTGGTCGCCGCGACGGCGGCGGATGCCGATACCCCGCTGGCCGGGGCGGACACCGGCGACGGCGTGATCGTCAATTCGGACTTCCTCGACGGCATGGCCGTGGACGACGCCATCGCCGAAGTCATCGCGCGCGCCGAAGCGGGCGGCTGGGGCGAGGGCAAGACCGTCTGGCGGCTGCGCGACTGGGGCGTCTCGCGCCAGCGTTACTGGGGCACGCCGATCCCGTTCGTTCATTGCGAGACGTGCGGCGTGGTGCCGGTGCCGGGCGACCAGCTGCCTGTCACCTTGCCGGAAGACGTGGACTTTTCCGAACCCGGCAACCCGCTGGACCGGCATCCGACGTGGAAGCACACCACCTGCCCGACATGCGGCGTGCAGGCGCTGCGCGAAACCGATACGCTCGATACGTTCGTGGATTCGAGCTGGTATTTCCTGCGCTTCGCCAGCCAGCCTGACGACAAGCCGTTCGATGCCGCCGAAGTCGCGAAGTGGCTGCCGGTGGAACAGTATATCGGCGGGGTGGAGCACGCGATCCTGCACCTGCTCTATGCGCGGTTCTGGACGCGGGCATTGGCTAAATGCGGCTTGCTGGATGTGCAGGAGCCGTTCGCCAGCCTGTTCACGCAAGGCATGGTGACGCACGAGACGTATCAGATGGGCGATGGCAGTTTCCTGTCGCCCGATCAGGTGACGCGCAAAGGGGCCGACTGGACGCGGATCGAGGATGGCGCGCCGGTAACGGCGGGCCGCGTGGTCAAGATGTCGAAATCCAAGAAGAACGTCGTCGATCCCGATGCGATCATCGCGCAACATGGCGCGGATGCGGTGCGGTGGTTCATGCTGTCGGACTCGCCGCCCGAGCGTGACTTGCCGTGGTCCGAGGCAGGCATCGAGGGCTGCGCGCGGTTCGTGCAGCGGCTGTGGCGGCTGTTCGGCGAATACGATGCCGATGCCAGCGGCGAGGACATGGCGCTTGCCCGCAAGACCCACCAGACCATCGCCGCGGTCGCGGATGATATCGAAGCTCTGGGCTTCAACAAGGCAGTCGCGCGATTGTACGAACTGACCGGCGCGACCGAAAAGGCTGCGCCGTCCGCGCATCGCAGCGACGCGATACGCGCATTGCTGCACATGGTCGCGCCGATGATGCCGCATCTGGCAGAGGAAGCGTGGCGCGAGATGGGTGGCACCGGCCTGCTCGCCGAAGCGGCATGGCCCGAAGTGGATGCAAAGCTGCTGGTCGAGGACGAGGTGACCATCGCCGTGCAGCACAAGGGCAAGCTGCGCGATACGCTGACCGTCGCCAAGGGGATGGACAAGGCCGATCTGGAAGCCGCCGCGCTCGCCAGCGAGAAGGTGCAGCGGTCCATCGACGGGGCGACGGTGCGCAAGGTTATCGTGGTGCCCGACCGGCTGGTGAATATCGTGACATGATGCGCCTGCTGTCCATCCTTGCATTCAGTCTTGCGCTCGCCGCATGCAACCTCACGCCGATGTATGCGGGCGGGGGTGGCGGCGCGGTGGGGCAGGGGCTGGCCGCCATCGAGGTCGCGCCGATACAGGGCCGCGCCGGGTGGCTGATGCGCAATGCCCTGAACGACCGGCTGTCTGCAGGTGGGGCCGCCGCCGGTGCCGCCGCGCCACGCTATCGCCTCGACGTGCGGCTGGACGACCAGCTGGAGGGGCTGGGCGTGCTGGGCGACGATACCATCGGGCGCGAACGGCGTATCCTGCGCGCGCGATACCAGCTGGTGGACCTTGTCAGCAACGAGATCGTGCTGGACGCGACCTCCGGTTCGGATGCCGGTATCGATGTGGTCAGCAGTGAATATGCCGTGATCGCGGCGGAGGACCGCGCGCTGGAAAACCTGGCACAGGACGTGGCGCAGCGGATGGTGGCGCAGATCGCATTGCGGCTGCGCGAGAACGGTCTGGGTGAGAACGGTCGAGCGACCGAATGAAGGCGACCCAGCGCGACTTCGCCCGCAACGCCACGCGCGCCGCCAAATCGTGCAGCATTTTCTATTTCTGCGGTCCGGACGAGGCGGGCGCATCCGCCGCCGCCGACAGTATCGTCTCGCTGCTGCCCGATGCAGGCGACCGGGTCGAGCTGACCGGCGCGGCATTGCGCAAGGATCCGGTCCTGCTGGGCGACGAAGCGCGCTCCGCCTCCCTGTTCGGCGATACGCGGCACATCGTGGTGCGCGGAACGGGCGACGATGCGCTGCTGGCGGTGGAGACGTTTCTCGAGGGCACCGGCGATGCCTGTCCCGTGCTCATCGTGGCCAGCAGCGCCACCGACAAGTCGAAGATCGCCAAGCTGTTGATGAAGCGTGACGATGCGCTGGTGGCGATGTTCTATCCGCCCGAATTGCGCGATATCGGGCAGACCGTGCGCGACCGGGGTATGGCGCTGGGCCTGAAATTCGGCGGCGACATTGCAGAGCGCATCGCCAGCGGGGCGGGGCTGGATATCCGGCTGGCGACATCGGAAGTGGAGAAGCTGGCGCTGTATTGCGATGCCGATCCGTCGCGCCCCGTGACCGTCACGGCGGACGATCTGGATGCCATCGGCGCGCCGGGCGAGGATGACGGGTTCGCGCCGCTGGTCAACACGGTGCTGTCCGGCGACCTTGCGAAGCTGCCCGGCGAATTGCGGCGGATGCGCGAGATGTCGATCAATCCGGTCGGCCTGCTGCTGGCGTTCGAGCGGCGGGCGGTGCAGTTGGCCAACCTCGATGCCGCCATCGGGCCGCGCGGCGATGTGGCAGGCACCATCGAGCAGGAGAAGCGCGCGCATCGGATTTTCTTCAAGGATGTACGCGATATCTCGGCGCAGATCCGCAAATGGCGCGGGGCCAAGCTGGCGCGGTTGCAAAGCCGGCTGCTCGATCTGCACCGCGCACTGATGGCGAACAACCGCTCGGCGGAATTGCTGCTGTCACAGGGTCTGGCGGAGATTGCCCGCGCGGCGAATGCGCGCCACAGATAGCGCGCGGCGAATGCCCGCCACAGATAGCGCGCGGCGAATGCGCGCCACAGATAGCGCGCGGCGAATGCGCGCCACAGATAGCGCGCGGCGAATGCGCGCCACAGATAGCGCGCAGCGAATGCCCGCTGTTACCGATTAGTCCTGCGGAACGCTGAACTGGCCGGTCACGCGGCCATTGCCCGTTTCGCCGACCGTCGGCTCGCCTGCCACAGGAGACGAGCCCTGCGCCCGTCCGTCGATGCTGGACACGCCGCTGCGCAGATCGATCACCAGCCGCCCGCCATTCAGCGTATCGCCGCCGCGCCGGAGCCGGACATTGCCCGCCATCGTGATGATACGGCGGTTGAAATCATAGACCGCGATATCGCCCGTCGCCGCTTCGTTGCCGCGCGTGACATTCACCCCGCCCGTCGCCGTCATGCGCTGTATCTGCAAGGTGCCCGCATCGGTGTAATTTATCAGCATGCGGTTCGACCGGACGGTCAGACCGGCCTGCTGCAACACCACGCTACCGCTCAGGGCGACGCGGTTTTCGCGGTCCTGCAATTCGATACGGCCCGCATCGAAGCTGACGGGTGCGCGCGAATTGTGCCCGGCGATGGCCTGCGCATAGACATGCATCCCGCCCATCGCGGTCAGCGTCAGCACGAAGCCGGTGGCGGCGTATTTCAGGTGTTTCAGCATCGTCACGGCGTCCTAAGCTTGCCCGGCACCATGCGCAATTTCGCATTGCCGTCCAGCACGATGGTGCGCGCGTCCAGGTCGGCGTCGATGCGGTTGGCGGAGAAGGTGCCCGCCGGTATTTCGCCATTCACGCCGTCGCGCCCGTTCATGGTCTTGGCGTTGAAATCCACCGCCACGCCGCCCACGCGCATGGCGTAACCGTCCGCCGCCGTCATCCGCACGTCGCCGGGAAAATCGACCGTTTCCTCGCGCAGTTTGTAGGCACCGCCCGGTGCGGTGATGCGCGCGGGGCCTTCGCGCAGCAGGATGCGCGCAACCAGATCGTCCATCCGCACCACGCCTTCCGCGCTGGACCGCTGCACCGCTTCGCCCGCCATCAGGCTGAACGGGCGGCCGTCATTGTCCTGTCCGCGATACAGTGCATTGTCGACGCGCAGGCGTTCGTCGATCACGGCCACCTTGTTGCGATCCAGCAGGAAGCTGACTTCGCCGCGCGGGCTGAGCGGGGTGATGACCATCATCGCGGCCAATACGCCGACTCCCATCGGCAGCGCCGCGCCCAGAAATTTTACCAGCCGGTCATGCGAACCACCGGGCGCAGCGAAGCGTTGCCGCCGGTTGCGCTTGGCCTGTGCGGCGCGCGTTTCGTGCGCAAGTTCGGGGGAAGCGGCGGCTGCCATCGAACGCTATGCGTGGCTGAAGATGTCGTGTTCGGCCCAGCCGAGGAAATCGAGCCGCGCGCGCGTGGGCAGGAAGTCGAAGCAGGCCTGCGCGATTTCGGTGCGGCCTTCGCGCGCCAGCCGCTCCACGAAAATCTCGTGCATGCCGTGCAGGAAGCGCACGTCGCTGGCGGCGTAATCGCGCTGCGCCTCGTTGATTTCGGGTGCGCCCCAGTCGCTCGACTGCTGCACCTTGGACATCTCGCCCCCGAGCAGTTCGGTCACCAGCGACTTCAGCCCGTGGCGGTCGGTATAGGTGCGCGTCAGCTTGCTGGCGATCTTGGTGCAGAACACCGGCGCGGCGGTGACGCCAAGATAGTATTCGATGGCGGCAAGATCGAAGCGGGCGAAATGGAACAGCTTCAGCCGGTCCGGATCGCCCAGCACCGCGCAGAGGTTGGGCGCATCGTATTCGCTGCCCACGCCGAAGCGGACGAGGTGTTCGTCGCCGCTGCCGTCGCTGATCTGCACCACGCACAGCCGGTCGCGCGGGGTAACGAGGCCCATCGTTTCGGTATCGACCGCGACGATGCCCTTGTTGATCGCGGGGTCCAGCGCGTCGGCGGGAAGGTCTTCTTCGTGGAAATACACTGTCATGAAGGGCGCTTTACGCGGCTTGCGTGCTATAAGGAAGCGCAGATGGACGAAGAGCTTCCCGAAGACTGGCGCGTGGCGCTCGCCCCTGTGCTGGAAGCGCCCGCAGCGCACGCGCTGGCGGCATGGCTGGCAGGCGAGGAAGCGGCGGGCAAAACTGTTTATCCTCCCCGCGGAGAGCGGTTCGCGGCGTTGCGGCTGACTCCGCTGGCCGATGTGCGCGTGGTGATATTGGGGCAGGATCCGTATCACGGGCCGGGGCAGGCGCACGGACTGGCGTTCTCCGTGCCCGATGGCGTGAAACTGCCCCCGTCGCTGCGCAATATCCATCGCGAGCTGGCCGACGATCTGGGCATCGATGTGCCGACCGGCGGCGACCTGACCGCATGGGCGAAGCAGGGCGTGCTGCTGCTCAACACCACGCTGACGGTGGAGGCTGGCAAGGCGGGCAGCCATACCGGGCGCGGGTGGGAAGCGATAACCGACGCCATCGTGCGCGCCGTCGCGGCAAGGCCCGACGGCTGCGTCTTCATCGCATGGGGTGCGCACGCACAACAGAAAATGGCGCGCATCGCCGCGGTGCAGGCCGCACGCCATCTGCTCCTGCAAAGCGTCCACCCCAGCCCGCTATCCGCCTATCGCGGCTTCTTCGGCAGCCGGCCCTTCAGCCGTGCGAATGCATTTCTGGAGGACGCCGGGCGGGGGCGCATAGGCTGGCAGGCCAAGTGACAGCGGCCTTGTAACACTGTAGGCCCGCCGTTCAACGGCATGGCGTGGGGGCAAACATGCGCAGGATCGCATTCTCATTACTGGCGCTTGTCGCGGCGCTTTCGTTGCTCGCAACGCTTGCCTCGTTCACCAATGGCGACCAGTGGTTCGTGCGCGCCTTCGATCTGGTGCGCGAACCGCATCTCTATCTCGCGCTGATACTGGCAGCGGTGTCGATGCTGGTCCTGCGTGGCAAGCGTCGGTTGGTCGGCCTCGTGTTCCTCCTCGTCGCGGCGCTGAATTTCTGGCGCATCTGGCCCTATACTTCGTTTGCGGGCGAGCAGATCGCGCTGTCCGATCCGGCGCAAGGGTCGCAATGCTTCACGGCGCTGGCGCTCAATGTGAAGATGAAGAATACCGACCACCGCGCCGTGATCGACCAGATCGAGCAGACGGATGCCGACATCCTGCTGGTGATGGAACCCGACGCACGATGGGCGCGCGAGCTTGCACCGGTGCTGGCCCGCTACGACACCACGCTGTCCGAAATACAGCCCAACGCCTACGGCATGATCTTCGCCTCGCGCGTGCCGGTGCGCAGCGCGCGCATGGTCGAGAATACCTCGCGCAACACGCCCACGCTCTATGCCACGCTGGACCTTGCCAATGGCGCGGCGTTCGAATTTATCGGTCTGCATCCCAAACCGCCGGTGCCGGGTACGAATACGCAGATGCGCGACGAGAATATCCTGAACGCGGGGCGGCAAACGCCCGACGGGCTGGCGAATGCCCTGGTGATGGGCGATTTCAACGACGTGCCATGGTCGCGCACGACGACGAAGTTCCGCGAGCAGGGCAACTGGCGCGATCCGCGCATCGGGCGCGGCACCTATGCAACCTTCCCTGCAAACATGACCACGCTCGGCTGGCCGCTCGACCAGATCATGCTGCGCGGCGGGATGGAGTTGCGTTCGTTCAGCGTGCTGCCCGATAACGGTGCCGACCACCGGGCAATACGCGCGGAAGTGTGCGCGGGGCCGGAAGCCGCATAAACACTGGCACGCGCGCAATTTTCTGGCAAGGAAGCGCGCGATGCATCTTGGTAGCAATCCCGTCCGGCTCATTCCCGTGCTGTTCCTTGTCGCCATCGCGCTGGGGACGGCCCTGCTGATGCTGCCTGTCGCGCGTGCCGATGCGGGCACTGCGCCGTTCATGACCGCCTTCTTCACGGCGACATCCGCTGTCGCCGTGACCGGGCTGATCGTGGTCGATACGCCGACCTACTGGTCCGGTTTCGGGCAGGGCGTCATCCTGCTCCTGTTCCAGATCGGCGGCTTCGGCATCATGACCGCGGCCACGCTGCTGGGCCTGCTGGCGGGCCGCACCTTCCGCATGCGCGACCGGATGGCGACGCAGGTGGAGCGCAGCCGGTTGCAGCTGGGCGACGCGCAATCGGTGCTGAAACTGGTGCTGGTCATCACGCTGACGGTGGAACTGGTGGTCGCGGCGATCCTCGTGCTGCGCCTGCGGATGGCCTACGATGCGAGCTGGGGCGAGGCGCTGTGGCATGGCGTGTTCCATTCGGTCAGCGCATTCAACAATGCCGGGTTCTCGTCTTTTTCGGACAGCGTGATGGGCTTCGCGTCCGACCCCGTCATGCTCGGCCCGATCATGCTGGCGGTCATCATTACCGCGCTCGGTTTCCCCGTAATGCAGGAACTGCGCCATCGCCCGTTCGCGTTCAGGAGCTGGACGCTGCATTCCAAGATCACCGTCACCGGCACTGCGGTGCTGCTGGCGTTCGGGTTCCTCGCCACGCTGGCGCTGGAATGGAACAACGCCGCCACGCTCGGCCCGATGGGCGGGGGCGACAAGGCGCTCAATGCGATGTTCCATTCGGTGATGCCACGCACCGCCGGGTTCAACAGCCTCGATGTCGGCAGCTTCACCGATGCGACGGTGCTGATGAATTACCTGCTGATGATTATCGGCGGGGGCAGCGCGGGCACGGCGGGCGGGATCAAGATCACCACCTTCGTGCTGCTGCTGGCGGTGGTCGCGTCCGAGATCAGGGGCCAGCGCGACGCCAACCTGTTCGGCCGCCGCATTGGCCGCGATACCGAGCGGCAGGCGCTGACCGTGGCGACGCTGGCGATAACGCTGATCCTGGCGGGCAGCGCGATCATCATGGCGGTGACCGAGCTGCCGATCCGCGACGTGTTGTTCGAGGCGGTGTCCGCCTTTGCCACCGTCGGCCTCAGCACCGGCATCACCGCCGACCTGCCCGTCATCGGCCAACTGGTCATTATCGTTCTGATGTTCGTGGGGCGGGTGGGAACCATCACCGTGGCTACCGCGCTGGCTCTTGGCGGCGGCAGGCAGAAATTCCGCTATCCTGAGGAGAACCCGATTGTCGGATAAGAAACACGCGCCGGTCATGGTCATCGGGCTGGGCCGCTTCGGCGGGTCGGTCGCCTGTTCGCTGATGCGGATGGGGCACGAGGTGCTGGGCATCGATGCGGACCCTGCGCTGGTCGAGCAGTTCGCCGACCGGCTGACGCAGGTGGTGGAAGCCGACACGACCGATATCGAGGCGCTGCGGCGGCTGGACGCGGCCGATTATCACAGCGTCGTGGTCGGCATCGGGACCGATATGGAAGCCAGCGTGCTGACCGTGCTGGCGCTGTCCGACCTCGGCGTGCCGTCCATCGTGGCCAAGGCCATCAACGAGAACCACGGGCGCATTCTGGAACGCACCGGCGCAACCAACATCGTTTACCCGGAGGCGCGAATGGGCGCCCGCGTGGCGCATATCCTGTCGGGCCGGATGATCGACTATATCGAATTCGACGACAACTTCGCCATCGCCAAGCTGCGCGCCCCCGCCTCGATTTGCGGGCGGACGCTGGAGGAAAGCGGCGTGCGCACCCGGCACGACATCACCGTGGTGGGCATCAAGCGGCGGCAGGACGATTTCGTCTATGCCGTGCCGGAAACCGAAGTGGAAGAAGGCGACCTGCTGATCGTGTCCGGCACCACCCCCGACGTGGAACGATTTGCGGCATTGGGCGCAGCGTAGGGGCAGTTTACCGCGGCAGCATCGTTGCGCCCATCAGCGCCTCGTCCACAGCGCGTGCGGCTTGCCGGCCCTCGCGGATGGCCCAGACGACGAGGCTCTGCCCACGCCGCATATCGCCGCACGCGAAAACGTTGTCCTGCGTCGTGGCGTAGCCTTCGGTGTCGGCGCGCACGTTGCCGCGCTCGCACAGTTCCACACCGATGCGGTCCAGCAGGCCGCGCCGCACGGGGCCGGTGAAGCCCATCGCCAGCAGGATCAGGTCCGCTTTCAGCACATATTCGCTGCCTGGCACTTCGGTGAAGCTATGTCCGTCCCATTCGATGCGCACGCATTCCAGTCCGGTGACTTCGCCGCCCTCGCCGACCACGCGCTTCGTCAGCACCGCCCAGTCGCGGTTCGCGCCTTCCTCGTGGCTCGACGTGGTGCGCATCTTGACCGGCCAGTGCGGCCAGCTCAGCGCCTTGTCCTCGCGTTCGGGCGGCTGCGGCATGATTTCCAGCTGGGTGACGCTGGCCGCCCCTTGCCGGTTGCTGGTGCCGACGCAATCGGAGCCGGTATCGCCGCCGCCGATCACGATGACATGCTTGCCCCTGGCGCTTAGCGTGCCGCGCGGGGCGGCGCGCAATTCGTCGTCGCCCGCATTGCGCTTGTTCTGCTGGCTGAGGAATTCCATCGCCAGCCGCACGCCGGGCAATTCGGAGCCGGGTATGTCCAGCCGGCGTGCTTCCTCCGCCCCACCCGCCAGAACGGTGGCATCGAAATTGTCCTTCAGGGCCGACATGCCGATATCCACGCCCACTTCGGCGCTGGTGCGGAAAGTAACGCCCTCGGCCTCCATCTGCACCGCGCGGCGGTTGATGAGGTGCTTTTCCATTTTGAAATCGGGGATGCCGTAACGCAGCAATCCACCGATCCGGTCGCTCTTCTCGAACACCGTCACCGCATGTCCGGCGCGGGCGAGCTGTTGCGCGCAGGCCATCCCTGCCGGGCCCGAACCAACCACGGCGACCGACTTGCCGCTCGGCTTTTCGGGCACCTGCGGCACGACCCAGCCTTCTTCCCAGCCCCGGTCGATGATGGCGGATTCGATGCTCTTGATGGTCACCGGCTGGTCGGTGATATTGAGCGTGCAGCTCGCTTCGCACGGGGCGGGGCAGATGCGTCCGGTGAATTCGGGGAAGTTGTTGGTGGAATGCAGCACGGCGAGCGCGTTCTTCCAGTCGCCTTCATAGACCAGGTGATTCCAGTCCGGGATGATGTTGTTCACCGGACAGCCGTTGTGGCAATAGGGAATGCCGCAATTCATGCACCGGCTGGCTTGCGCCTTCAGCGCGTCTTCGGGCATCGGTACGGTGAATTCCTTGTAGGAGCGCAGCCGTTCTTCGGGCGCGAGATAGGTCGCGTCCTCCCGGTCGATTTCGAGGAAGCCCGTTTCCTTGCCCATGCCTTAAATCCCTGAATCAAAAATCGTCATTGCGAGCAAAGCGGGGCAATTCAAAGCATCACGCGATACGCTCTGGATTGCCGCGCCTTCGGCTCGCAATGACGGGGAGTGGTTCATTCCGCCGCGACCTGCGCCGCCGCGTCGCGTTCGGCTTCGAGAGCCTCCAGCGCGGCGCGATAGTCGGTCGGCATCACTTTCACGAATTGCGTCAGCGCATTGTCCCAATCGTCGAGCAACGCGGTTGCGCGGGCCGAGCCGGTGTGCAGCTTGTGCCGTTCCAGCAGGATGCGCAGGCGCGCGGCATCGTGGCGCAGCATGTCGCCCATGCCCGCATCGTTCACGCCGCTGCCGCGCTGTTGCGGGCGCCCGGTGCCCGCGTCGGTATCCTCGCCCGGCGTCACGGGTTCCAGCGCAACTTGTGCAGGGTTCACCAGGTCGGCGAATGTGCCGCCGGGGTCGTAGACATAGGCGACCCCACCGCTCATCCCGGCGGCGAAGTTGCGGCCTGTCTTGCCCAGCACGCAGACCACGCCGCCGGTCATGTATTCGCAGCCGTGATCGCCCGTCCCCTCGACCACCGCGACCGCGCCCGAATTGCGCACCGCGAAGCGTTCGCCCGCGACGCCGCCGAAATAGGCTTCGCCCGAGATCGCGCCATACAGCACGGTGTTGCCGACGATGATGTTCTGCGTCGGATCGCGCGGGGCGGCGTCGGGCTGGCGCACGATGATGCGTCCGCCCGACAGGCCCTTGCCGACATAGTCGTTGGCGTCGCCGGTCAGGTCCAGCGTGACGCCATGCGCCAGCCACGCGCCGAAGCTCTGCCCCGCAACGCCGGTGAAGTTCACACGAATGGTTTCCGCGGGCAGGCCGTCATGGCCGTATTGCTTGGCAATGCGGCCCGACAGCATGGTGCCGACGGTGCGGTTCACGTTGCGGATGTCGCGCGCCAGTTCGACCGGTTCGCGTTTGGTCAAAGCGGGTTCGCAGGCCGCGATCAGCTCCATGTCGAGCGCGCCCTCCAGCCCGTGATCCTGCGTCATCGTATGGTGCAGCGCGCCGTTTTCGGACGGTTTTACTTCGTGCAGGATGCGGGTCAGGTCCACGCCATGCGCCTTCCAGTGGCGTTCGACGCGGCGGGTGTCGATCCGGTCCACGCGGCCCACCATCTCCTCCACCGTGCGGAACCCCATTTCGGCCATGATGGCGCGCAATTCCTCGGCCACGAAGAAGAAGTAATTCACCACGTGTTCGGGCGTGCCGGTGAAGCGGGCGCGCAATACCGGGTCCTGCGTCGCCACGCCGACCGGGCAGGTGTTGAGGTGGCATTTGCGCATCATGATGCAGCCCGCCGCGATCAGCGGTGCGGTGGCGAAACCGAACTCGTCCGCACCCAGCAGCGCGCCAATCGCGACGTCGCGCCCGGTCCGCAAACCGCCATCGACCTGCACCGCGATGCGGCTGCGCAAATCGTTCAGCAGCAGCGTCTGCTGCGTTTCGGCGAGGCCAATTTCCCACGGGGAACCCGCATGCGTCAGGCTGGTCAGCGGCGATGCGCCGGTGCCGCCTTCGTAACCCGATATGGTGACGTGGTCGGCCTTGCACTTGGAGACGCCCGCCGCGACCGTGCCGACGCCGACTTCGGCCACCAGCTTCACCGAGATGCGCGCTTCGGGCTGCACGTTCTTGAGGTCGTGGATCAGCTGCGCCAGATCCTCGATCGAATAGATGTCGTGATGCGGTGGCGGCGAGATCAGGCCCACGCCGGGCGTCGAGTGCCGCACCGCGCCGATCCGCTTATCGACCTTGTGCCCCGGCAACTGGCCGCCTTCGCCCGGCTTTGCGCCCTGCGCCATCTTGATCTGGATATCGTCCGAATTCGCCAGATATTCCGCGGTCACGCCGAAGCGCCCGCTCGCGACCTGCTTGATCCGGCTGCGCATGGAATCCCCGTTTTCCATCGGCGCGAAGCGAAACGGCTCCTCCCCGCCTTCGCCGGTGTTCGACCGCCCGCCGATGCGGTTCATGGCGATGGCCATCGTCGAATGCGCTTCGTGGCTAATGGAGCCCAGACTCATCGCGCCGGTGCTGAAGCGCTTGACGATCTCGCTGGCGGGTTCGACCTCGTCCAGCGACACAGGCCGGTCAGCAGGCGTCAGCTCCATCAGCCCGCGTATCGTCAGCAGCCGTTCGTTCTGCTCGTTCACCGATTTTGCGAACGCATCGTATTTCTGCGGCGTGTTGCCGCGCACCGCGTGTTGCAGGTCGGCGACGTTGCCCGGTGTCCAGGCATGGTCCTCGCCCCGCAGGCGGAACTGGTAGATGCCGCCCACTTCCAGCATCCCGGCGTAAAGCGGGTCATTTCCATAGGCGACGCCGTGACGCCGCACGGTTTCGGCGGCGACTTCCTCCAGCCCGATGCCTTCGATGGTGGTCGCGGTGCCTTTGAAAAAGGTGTCGATCAGCGTGCTCGACAGGCCGACCGCATCGAAGATCTGCGCGCCGCAATAGGACTGGTAGGTGCTGATGCCCATCTTGGACATGACCTTCAGAATGCCCTTGCCGACGGCCTTGACGTAATTGTCCTGCACCTGTTCGCGCGTCAGCTGCGCGAATTTGCGCACCCGCAGGTCTTCCAGCGTTTCCAGCGCGACATAAGGATTGATCGCCTCGGCGCCGTAACCCGCCAGCACGCAGTAATGATGCACTTCGCGCGCTTCGCCGGTTTCCACTACCAGGCCGGTCTGCATCCGCAGGCCCTGCCGCGTCAGGTGGTGATGCACCGCCGCCGTGGCCAGCAGCGCGGGCATGGCGATGCGTTCGGCGCTTTGTTTCCGGTCGCTCAGAATCAGGATGTTGTGGTCCTGCAACACCGCCTCGGTCGCGGCCCAGCACATCTCCTTGATTGCCAGCGCCAGCCCGTCCGCCCCGCTGGCTGCATCCCAGGTCATATCGATGGTTTCGGTGCGGAAGGCCCCGTCCAGCGCGGTTTCCACGCTGCGGATTTTGGCCAGATCGCCATTGGTCAGGATGGGCTGGCTGACCTCCAGCCGCTTGTGCGTGCCGGCATCGCGGCCCAGCAGGTTGGGGCGCGGGCCGATCATCGAATGCAGGCTCATCACCAGCTCTTCGCGAATGGGGTCGATCGGCGGGTTGGTGACCTGCGCGAAGTTCTGCTTGAAATAATCGTAAAGGAGGCGGCTCTTGTTCGACAGCACAGCCAGCGGCGTATCGGTGCCCATCGACCCCAGCGGGTCCATCCCGCTCTGGCCCATCGGCTCCAGGAAGCGGGTAATGTCTTCCTGCGTATAGCCGAACGCCTGCTGTGCTTGCAGCAGGGTGGGCGTTTCCTTGTTTTCGTCCTGCGGCAATTCCTCGAATTCGGGATCGACCGTGTCGAGATCGTCCAGCGTGTACTGCGTCGCTTTCAGCCAGTCCGCATAGGGATGCGCGGTAGCCAGCTCGGCTTTCAGCTCCGAATCCTCGACGATGCGGCCTTCTTCGAGGTCGATCAGCAACATCTTGCCCGGTTGCAGCCGCCATTTGCGCGTGATGTCCTCTTCGGCGAACGGCAGCACGCCGCTTTCGGAGGCAAGGCACACCAGATCGTCCGACGTGGTGCAGAACCGCGCGGGGCGCAGGCCGTTGCGATCCAGCGTCGCACCGATTTGACGGCCGTCGGTGAAGCAGACGGCGGCGGGGCCGTCCCACGGTTCCATCAAGGCGGCGTGATATTCGTAGAACGCGCGGCGGGCCGGGTCCATCTGCGTGTTCCGGGCCCATGCTTCGGGCATCAGCATCATCATCGCATGGCTGAGCGAGAAACCGCCCGCCAGCAGCAGTTCCAGCGCATTGTCGAGGCAGGCGGTGTCGGACTGGCCATGCGGGATCAGCGGCCACATCTTGTCCAGGTCCGCGCCAAGCAGCTCGCTTTCCATCGTCCGGCGGCGCGCGTTCATCCAGTTCACATTGCCGCGAACCGTGTTGATTTCGCCATTATGCGCCATGAAGCGATAGGGGTGCGCGAGCCGCCAGCTGGGGAAGGTGTTGGTGCTGAACCGCTGATGGACCAGCCCCAGCGCGCTGACGCAGTCGGCATCGCGCAGATCGTCGTAAAACGAACCGACCTGCGTCGCCAGCAACAGCCCCTTGTAGACGATGGTGCGGCTGGAAAAGCTGGGGATGTAAGTCTGAACCAGCGCGGGCATGTCGTGCTTTTCCGCCAGCCGCGCGAGCGGGTTCAGCGTCTGCTTGCGGATGACCACCAGCTTGCGTTCGAAGGCAGCGGTATCGGCGCATACGTCCTGACACGCGATGATGCACTGGCGCATCACCGGCATGGAGGCGATAACCGCTTCGCCCAGGCCATCGCGCGTTACCGGCACATCGCGCCAGCCGATCACGCGCTGGCCTTCCTTGGCAACGAACTTTTCCAGCTGCTCGGTCACGAAAGCGCGCGCGTCGTCATCCTGCGGCAGGAAGCATTGCGCGACGGCGTAATGACCGGCGGGCGGCAGGTCGTGCCCGGCCTCCGTTGCCCAGCGGCGGATCAGCGGATCGGGGATTTGCAACAGGATGCCCGCGCCATCGCCCAGCAGCGGATCGGCACCCACCGCGCCGCGATGGTCGAGATTGGCCAGAATCTCCAGGCTGCGCGTGACGATATCGTGCGATTTCTCGCCCTTGATATGCGCCAGCATACCGACACCGCAGGCATCGTGTTCGTTACGCGGATCGTAAAGACCGGTCATGGCGCACCGGTCCAACTCGGACAAACTCATAGTCGAACCCTGCTGTCATAGCGGGCCGCAGGCGTGGCAGGTGGGGCCGGAATTGCGACCGGACCGGGTTAAATCCGGCAAGGTCTCAATCAGGCGAATGCGCAACGCGCACGGCAAAACTGTCGTGAAAGAGCGAACATGCCGACACGATATGCGTTTTGCAAGCGCACAAGAGCAATTATTCGTATGCAGGCCGCCGTTCAACCGTCTGCCGGTCAGGGTCAGGCTGCGCCGGACATACGTTGCAGTTTTTCCAGCGCGTCGCGTAGCGCGCGCTCGGTGTCGTTCGGATCTTCCGCCGCGCCGGCTTTCGAATGTGCATTGTCGAGCGCGGTGTTCGGGCTGTCGAACGGACGACCGAAAGGCGCGGCGGGGTCGAAATTATCGGGCTTGCCGACTTCGCTTGCCAGCTTGGCGGCACGCGCTTCCTGTCCGGGGAAAATGACAACCGGATGATCGCCGCCCTCGGTGTCCTCCGGCTCGTCGACCCGCACGAAGCCTTCGCCACTGGCGGGGCGGGTGCGGATGCCGAGCAGCGAAGAGAATTCCGATGCGTTCTCGCTGCTGTCGTCCTCATCCTCGTCCTGCTCCGGATCGTCGAACGCCACCGGCGTCAGCGCAGCGGGGCGAGCGGGTGCGGAAGCCGGGACGGGAGGGGCCATCGGGGCCGGAGCGGGCGCGGATACGGGTTGGGCGACAAAAGGTTGCGGCGCGGAGAAAGCGGGTCGCGGCGCAGGGTCTTGCGGTGCGGGTTGCGCGACGGCGACGGGCGCAGCGGCGGGTGCAGCAGCGGGCAGGCCGCCATGCGCCTTCAGGGCGCGGGCAAAGCGATCGACCAGCTCGACCATGCCTAGTTCTTCCAACGGCGGCTGCGGCTTGGCGGGTTCGGGGGCGGGTTCGGGGGCAGGTTCGGGGGCAAGTTCGGGGGCTGGTGCTTCAGCAGCCGCTTGGGCGAATGGGGGTGCTGCCACGGGTTCGTCCACGGCTGCGGGTTCGGCGAAAGGGCGCGATGACGGCTGCTCGGACGCGAACGCTGCCAGCGGGTTGTAGGCCGGTGCTGAATTGGCGGGCGGGAAACTTCCGGTCATGGCGATGGGTTCCTGAAAGGGGTTGTCCGCTGGGGTGTGCGTTTCGGCGGTAGGCTGCGCGGTGGGTGCATCGAAAGCGCGCGGTGCCGGTGCGGGTTGGGAGACTGCGGGTTGGGGGACTGGTGCGGTATCGAACGGGGTGTTGCTCTCTATTTCCGCTTCGATGTCGGGCGCGGCGAATGCGACCGGCACGGGCGATGCGGATGGTGTTAGCGCATCGGTGTTTAACGAAGCGCCAACAGGTCCGGCGGGCGCTGTGCTGGCGGGTTCCGGCGCAAGCCCCGGATTGCGAAGCTGCGCGAGCGACAGATCGAGATCGAGCGGGGCATAGTCGTCCTCGTCGTCGCCGTCCTGGTCTTCGCCGCCGTCATACGCGCCGCTGCCGAAACTACCGAGGTCGAGCGGCCCTTCCGGCACATCGCGATAGGCCGGTTCGGCGGTATCGGCGTCGTCAGCGTCCACGGCGTGGATTTCACTTGCTGCCATAACATCCGCACCGCCGGGCACAGGCGCACGGTCGAGATATTCGCTGCGTTCGTTTTCATTGGTGACTGACAGCGGACGGCGGCGACCGGGCATGCGTTTGGCCCCCGCTGCGCCACCGAAACCGGTGTCGCTGAAACCGGGCACCGGTGCGCTTGCGAGGCGTTCTCCCGCCGGTTCCTCTACGCGCACCAGACCTTTGGGATCATCGAAGCTGTCCGCGCCGAGTTCCTCGCGGGCGGAGATGGGTTTCTTGGGCGTGGCAACCGCGCCATCGTTACGCTGGCCAAAGCCGTTGCCATAGTCGGTGGCGGTTTCGCGTACACCGTCGGGCAGGGCGGCCATTTGCGCTGCCTCCTGCGCAATAGCGACACGGCGAGCAAGAAAGATGCCCGCGATGGCGCCGATAATGGTGCAGGCCCCCGCAATCAGCAGGCGCGATGTCGTGCCCAGCGGCGGGGCGAACGGTCCGATTGCGGCAAGGCCGGTAACGGTCACCGCTTTTTCGAACACCACCACCGGGATCACCAGCGATCCCAGGCCGAGCAAGGCGGCAAACCACAGCGCCACCACTGCGGGAAACGCAGGATGGGTGCTGATCGGAGCCGTGTTCTTGGTTGTTGCGCGCCGTATCACGTGGCGAAATTCCCTGTCTGCGCGAGGGTCCGAACCGGCCCCGCTCTTTCATTCGGCCTTCCCGAAACCGCTAGGCGGACACGGGCACGGCGGGATGCTGGGAAGGGGCTAGCAAGTGTTGGTAAACGCTTTGATAACGCTGAATGTTGGCAGCCCAGTCATGTTTCGCTGAAACATGCTTGCGCGCGGCGTCCTGCATCGCGGGCCAGTCCGCCCGGTTCGCCAGCATCCGGCCCAGAACGCGCGCCGCGCCCGCCGGATCGTCGGGCGGGAACAGCACGGCGGACACTCCGTCCTCCACCAGCTCGCGATGGCCGCCCACGTCGGACGCGGCGACCAGGCGGCCCTGCGCCATTGCTTCCAGCGGTTTCAGCGGCGTGACCAGATCGGTCAGGCGGCTGCGCTTGCGCGGATAGGCGAGAATGTCGATCAGCGAATAATACCGCTCGACCTCTTCATGCGGCACACGGCCGGTGAAAATAACCGCGCCGGGGGCAGGCGACGCGGCGGCGCGGGCGCGCAAGGCGGCATCGCGCGGTCCGCCGCCGACCAGCAGCAGCCTCGTGCCGGGATGTTCGCGGCGGATGGCGGGCAGCGCGGCAATAAGGTCGTCCAGCCCCTCGTAATCGTAGAAACTGCCGATGAAGCCGATGACCGGCGCATCGTCGGCGATGCCGAGTTCGTGCGCCAGCGCGTCGTCGCGCGGTACGGGCGCGCCGAACACGTCCATATCGACGCCATTGGGCGAAATGCCGATCTTCCCGGCCCAGCCTGCCGATGCGGCGGCGCGCGCCACGAGATCGTCACGCAGACCGTTGCAAATGGTGAAGACCGCATCGGCGCGCTCGACGACGTGGTTTTCCAGCGCGCGGGTCAGCCGGTATTTGACCGATTGCGCACGGCCCGTGCCGTTGCCGACGGCGGCATCTTCCCAGAAGGCGCGGATTTCATAGACCACCGGAATGCCCAGCCGCCGCCCTGCCGCAACCGCCGCTTCCCCGCACAGGGCGGGCGAATGCGCGTGCAGCACATCGGGCCGCCACTCTTTCGCACGTGCTTCGATGCTGCGCGCAAGGCTGCTGATCTCGCGCCATTCGCGCAGGCCCGCCGTGTCGCTGGCGCGGCTTTTCTTCAGCGGCGGGGTGCGGTGGAAGGTCAGCCCGTCGATGTTTTGCGTGTCATCGCCGTCCGCCGCATGGCGCTGTCCGGTGATGCCGCGCACCTCCAGCCCCGCCGCGCGCTTGGGCCTTCATGATGGCGCGGGTGCGGAAGGTGTAGCCGCTGTGGAGCGGCAGCGAATGGTCGAGGATATGGAGGATGCGGGTCATGCGCATGGCCCTAGCCGCAATACGCTTAACGCGGCGTCAACTGCTTGGCGGTATCGCCCGCCTTGCCCATGATCGACTATTTCGCCCTTGCGCTGACCCATGCGCTGATTGTCGTCGCGCTGCTGCGCATGATCGGGCGCGATGCGCTGGACGATGACGATGCCGCCGCCAGCGATGCGCAGCGGGCCGCTGCAAAGGCGAACCGGCGGCGCGACATGACGCAGGCCCGCGCGAACCGCCCACAACGCGGTCGCAAACGGAACCAATCGCGCGATGCTTGACGCTGCACTGTTCCTGTTCCTCCTCGGCTTCCTCGCGCTGGGGTTCCGCAAGCCCTACGTCTGGGTGCTGGCCTATCTTTACGTGGACGTGCTTGCGCCCGGTAAAATGGGCTGGACGCTGATGCCGATGCTCAAGCCCTCGCTCATCACCTTTTGCGCGGCATTCGGCGGCTGGCTGCTGACCGACCCCAAGAAACACCTGGCCTTTACCGGCCGCCAGATGCTGCTGACGGCGCTGCTGCTATATTGTTTCTACACCACCTCGATTGCCGATTTTCCGGAAGAGGCGGGGGAGAAGTGGGCGTGGGTGTGGAAGGGGCTGGTGTTCGCCATCTTCCTGCCGTTCACGCTGACCACGCGGCTGCGGATAGAAGGCGCGCTGCTGATCGTGGTCCTGTCCATCGCGGCCATCGTCATCAGCGCGGGCATCAAGATCGTGCTGGGCGGCGGCGGGTACGAGAACAAGCTGTTCTTCGTGAACGACAATAGCGGTCTGTATGAAAGCAGCACGCTGGCCACTGTCGCCATCGCCAGCATTCCGCTGGTGCTGTGGCTGGCGAAACACGGCACCATCTTCCCGCCCGACTGGCGCGTGACGCTGTTCACCGCCGCGCTGATCTTCGCCTGCATGCTGATCCCCATCGGTACCGAAGCGCGCACCGGGCTGGTCTGCATCGCCGTGCTGGGCGTGCTGGCGCTGCGCGATTCGAAACGGCGGCTGGGCTTTATCGTCGCGGCGGGCGCGCTGGGCGTCGTGGCGCTGCCGTTCATTCCGCAAAGCTATTACGACCGCATGGCGACGCTGGGCAGCACCGACGGCGATGAAAGCGCCTCCACCCGCGTTGCGGTATGGCAGTGGACCATCGACTACGCATCGCGCAATCCGCTGGGCGGCGGGTTCGATGCCTATCGCGGCAACAAATTCGCCTACGACATGCCGGTCCGCGTGGAGAGCGGCAACATCACTTCGGTCGAATATCGCGAAGTTGTGGACGAGGGGCGCGCCTATCATTCCGCGATTTTCGAGATGCTGGGCGAACAGGGCTATCCTGGCATCGTTCTGTGGCTGGCGCTGCACGCGGCCGGCCTGTGGCAGATGGAGCGGCAACGGCGGCGCTGGCGACAGCTGGCGGCAGCGGCGGATGGGGACGGTTCCGCGGGCTGGCAGGCCCCACTGGCGACGGCGCTGCAGCATGCGCAGCTGATCTACCTCGCGGGCTCGCTGTTCCAGGGGATCGCCTACCAGCCCACAATCCTGATGCTGATCGCTATCCAGATCGCGGTGAACACCTATCTGTCGCGGCTGGCGAAGGCGCAGCCGAAAATCGCGAATACGCACACCGGACGCGCCCATGCGCGGCGGCAGCATCTTGCGCAAGGGACATAAGGCCGCGCACAACCCTCCCGGATGATGCGCATGCCGTAGCGTAACCCCGTTCCCGCTCTCCCGTGCGTTGCGAATCCGGCACAAAACCGCCATGTTGCACGTATAGTGTCCAACACGGACACCAGCGGGAGAACGCAAGACATGACACCTCAGGACATCGCAGCCAAAACCGGCGAAACCATCGGCACCAGCGAATGGGTCGAGATGGGGCAGGACCGGATCAACCAGTTCGCCGAGGCGACGGGCGATCACCAGTTCATCCATATCGACGAGGAAAAGGCCAAGATGACGCCGTTCGGCGGCACCATCGCGCATGGCTTCCTGACGCTGTCGATGATCCCCTACCTCACCGCCGAAAGCGACGTGCCGCGGATGGAAGGCATCAAGATGGCGGTGAACTACGGCGGCAACAAAACCCGTTTCATCAATCCGGTGCGCAGCGGCAAGAAGATCCGCGGTCACTGGAAACTGCTGGAAATGATCGAGAAACGCCCCGGCCAGTGGCAGCAGACGGTGGAAATCACCATCGAGATCGAAGGCGAGGAAAAGCCCGCCCTGATCTGCGAATGGATGACGATGTATTTTGTCTAGACCTGTCCTGATCAAATAACCGACACTGAAATTACGAGGAACTACACATGCGCGACGCCGTCATCGTTTCCACCGCCCGCACCGGAATGGGCAAGGCCTACAAGGGTGCTTTCAACTCTACGCCGGGTGCCACTCTGGGTGCCTATGCGCTGAAGCCCGCAATCGAACGGGCGGGGATCGACCCGGGCGAAATCGACGACGTGCTGTGGGGCGCGGCGCTGCAACAGGGTGCGCAGGCGGGCAATCTGGGCCGTCAGGTTGCCTTGCGCGCCGGGTGCCCCGTCACCGTGTCGGGCATGACCATCGACCGGCAATGCTCCAGCGGCCTGATGACCATCGCCACCGCCGCCAAGCAGGTCATCGTCGACAACATGAACATCGTCGCCGCCGGCGGGCAGGAATCGATCAGCATGGTGCAGACGCCGGAAATGCGCGTGATGCCCGACCCCGAACTGATGGCGATGCACGGCGCGGTCTATATGCCGATGCTGCAGACCGCCGAAACCGTGGCGCAACGCTACAAGATCAGCCGCGAGGCGCAGGACGAATACGCGCTCCAAAGCCAGCAACGCACCGCTGCCGCGCAGGAAGCGGGCCTGTTCGACGACGAGATCGTCTCGGTTTCGACCACGCACAAGGTCAAGAACAAGGAAACGGGCGAGATCACGGACGAGGACGTGACGATTGCCAAGGACGAGGGCAACCGCCCCTCCACCACGCTGGAAGGGCTTTCCAGCCTCCAGCCGGTGCTCGGCCCCGACACCACCATCACGGCAGGCAATGCCAGCCAGCTTTCGGACGGCGCCAGCGCGGTCGTGGTGATGGAAGCCGCCGAAGCCGAAAAACGCGGCGCAACGCCGCTGGGCCGCTATGTCGGCATGGCGGTCGCAGGCACCGAGCCCGATGAAATGGGCATCGGCCCGGTCGTGGCCATTCCCAAGCTGCTCGAACGCACCGGCATTTCGATGGACCAGGTCGGCCTGTGGGAACTGAACGAAGCGTTCGCGGTGCAGGTGCTGTATTGCCGCGACAAGCTGGGCATCGACAACGACATCCTCAACGTGAATGGCGGCTCGATTTCCATCGGCCACCCCTACGGCATGACCGGCGCGCGCTGCGTCGGCCACGCGTTGCTGGAAGGCAAGCGGCGCGGCGTGAAATATGTCGTCGTCACGATGTGCGTCGGCGGCGGCATGGGTGCGGCCGGGATGTTCGAGGTTTTGTAAATGCGCCGCTGGCCGGCCCTCGACCTTGCTGCCGACGGGCCGGTCGGCGATACACTACACGCCTACTTGCAGGTTATCGGGAAGCTGCCCGTGCGAACCTTGCCGTGGCGCAACCATGGCTGGCATGTCGCCATGCGTGTGACGCCGCGCGGCTTCCGCACCTATCCGCTTTACGGCACGGAGAATGAAGCCGAAGTTCTGCTCGATCTCTCGCGCAGCGAGCTTCGCGCGGACAGCTCGTTCGGGCCACAGCGAACGGTTTGCGCTCGAAGGCCAGGGCGTAGCGCGGTTTGCGGAGCAGCTTGGCGAGGTTCTGGAGGCTGTCGGCGTACCGGTCCGAACCGATGGCGCTCCGAACGAAGTACCGGACCCCGTGCCTTTTGCGCAGGATACGGTTGCACGCGCGTGGGATGCCGCCACAGCAAGGCGTCTCCACGCCGCTTTTCGCAGCGTAGACCGGGTGTTCGCACGGTTCGCCACCGGTTTCGTCGGCAAATCCAGCCCCAGCCATCTGTTCTGGGGCAGCTTCGATCTGGCAATCACCCGCTTCAGCGGCCGCACCGCGCCCCTGCATCCCGGCGGCATTCCCGCACTGTCCGACCGCGTAACGCGCGAAGCCTATAGCCACGAAGTCGCCAGCGCAGGGTTCTGGCTGGGGGGTGGCGGGACGGGCGAGGACGAAATCACCGAAGCCGCATTCTACGCTTACGGCTATCCGACGCCGGACGGGCTTTCCGCACAGGCCGTCGAACCCGAACCTGCCTACTGGCACTCCGAACTCGGCGAGTTTGTGCTGTCTTATGCGGATGCGCGCGCGGCGGATGATCCCGATGCGATGCTGACGGCCTTCTTGGAAAGCACATATGCCGCCATCGCCGACACAGGCAGTTGGGACCGGAAGGCACTGGACATTCCAACGGGCCGCGTGGGTCATCCGCGACCGGTTACGTAGTGCGTGGGCATCATCGAAATCATCGACATCGCTGGCCGTGTCAGCGCGGCTTGTAAACGCGCGGGACCGGCACCATTTGATTGGCATCGAGGGTTCATTCCATGCGCCCCTTCGACTGAGAGACCATCGCGCTCCCGCATTGGGAAAGCTGCTGGACGGGGTCCGACTTCTTCACGTTTCGCCGTTCGGGCATCATGCGCCTGTTCACCTAACCGCCTGGCCTTCTTGCCGGCGGTCCGCCACGCCGGTTGGCAGGGCGCAGCCCTGGAAGCGTTTGAATCTGTCTTGCCCGGTGTTTCCCGACATCTGAGGAAAGCGCTATGACCACCGATATCGAACTTTGTATGACTCCCGAAAAAGGCGAGGGGATTTTTGCAAGCAGGGCGTTCGCGTCGGGCGAAACCGTCCTTGTCGGCGTACTGGACGGCAAGACCACTGAAAACCACTCGCATGCCTCGCAATTGGGTGAGAGCGAGTTTGGCTTTCACACCGGGCTGACGTCCAAATTCAACCACTCCTGCGATCCGAATTGCGGCATTCACCTGAACGGAACCGGAGCGCACGACTTTGTCGCGATGCGGTCGATCGCGGCGGATGAGGAGGCGACCTTCGATTACGCCATGCGGAATTTCCGGATCGAGCATTTTCCAGGCGCCTGCACCTGCGGCGAACCTATCTGTCGCGGCGCAATCACCGGCTGGCAGGATTTACCGCAAGATCGCAAGGACATCTACGCAGGGTTCGTTGCCCCGTACCTGTTGCAGATGGACCAGGACAGATCGATGCCGGAAGGCGTCTGCTTATAGCCGTGTCGGCACCTGTCGATCTTGCCCCCCGTGTCAACGGGCGCATCATCGCCAGCAAGGGGGTACATAATGGGTATCATGGAAATCATCGGCATCGCGGGCAGCGTCAGCCTGCTGGCGGGGTGGCGGCTGTATCTGAGCATTGTCGCCACCGGCCTCGCCATGCGGTTCGATGTGGTGCCCGTGCCGGAGCATCTTGCCAGCCTCGGCGCGCTGGAGAACCCGTGGGTCATCGGCATTGCCGCGCTGGCGGCAGTGGCGGAGTTTCTGGCGGACAAGGTGATGTGGTTCGACAGCGTTTGGGACACGGTGCACACCTTCGTGCGGCCCGTCGGCGGGGCGTTGCTGGCGCTGGCGATTGTCGATCCGTCCGACCCGGCGGTGCAGGTCGTGGCCTTCGTGCTGGGCGGCGGTGCGGCGCTGACCGCGCATGGCGGCAAGGCGGCGACGCGGGGTGTGGTCAATGCAAGCCCCGAACCGGTCAGCAATGTTGCGGTTTCGACGGTGGAGGATGTGGCGAGCGCGGGCCTGTTGTGGGCTGCGTTCGAGTACCCTTATGCGGCGGGCGGCATCGCGCTCGCGCTGCTGGCGCTGGCCGTGTGGCTGCTGCTGACCGCGCGGCGCATCATACGGCGATTGTTGCGGCGGGAGGAAACTGTGCCGCCTGCCTAACCGCCCCCTTCCGCCACTAGCAGCCGCTAGCCACCATGCTCCGCCATGAACGCATCGACGCGGGGCGCGACCTGCTTGCGCCAGCGGCTGCCGTTGAAGATGCCGTAATGGCCCGCCCCTTCGGCCAGCAGATACGCCTTTTTCGCCTCGTCCAGCCCGGTCGCCAGATTCAGCGCCGCCCTGGTCTGGCCGATGCCGGAAATGTCGTCGCGCTCGCCCTCCACGCACAGGATCGCGGTATCGGCGATGTCGCCCAGCTTCACGGTCGTGCCGCGATGTTCGAAGGTGCCTTCGGGGATGGAGTGGCGCTGGAACACCTCCTCCACCGTTTGCAGATAGAACTCCGCCGTCATGTCGCACACGCTGCGATATTCGTCGTAGAAATCCTTGGTCGCCTGCGCGCTTTCGACCGCTTCGGCATCGCCGTCGCCTGCATTCAGATGCTTGAACAGTTCGTAATGGCTCTGGATATGGCCATCCAGGTTCATGCTCATGAAGCTGAACAGTTGCAGGAAGCCGGGATAGACCCGCCGCCCCGCCCCCGCATATTGCAGCGGCACGGTGGCGATTACGGTATTGGCGAACCACTCGATCGGGCGCTGCATGGCCAGATCGTTGACCGTGGTGGGGCTTTCGCGCGTGTCGATGGGACCGCCCATCATGGTCAGGCTGTGGGGTCGCGCGCCGTGTTGCGGATGGTCGTCGCGGTTCATCAGCGCGGTGGCGGCAAGCGCGGGCACGCTGGGCTGGCACACCGCCATCATGTGCGCGCGGCGGCCTTCCGCGTCCTCGATATGCGCGAGAAAGCCGATGAGATAGTCTATGTAATCGTCGAGGTCGAAATCGCCCTCGCTGGTCGGCACCGTCTTCGCATCGGCCCAGTCGGTGATATAGACGCGCGCGGTTTCCACCATGCGCTCCACCGTGCCACGCAACAGCGTAGCGTAATGCCCGCTCATCGGCGCGACGATCAGCAGGGTGGGCGCATCGCTCGGGCAAGCCGTTACGCACGAAGCGCTTGAGATTACCGAATGCGCGATTGACGACGGTGGCTTCCTCCACCGTGTGCGCCGTGCCGTCCACTTCCACCGTATCGATGCCGAAGGCGGGCTTGTCATAGGTGGCGGTGGCGTGGGCGAACACTTCCAGCGCAGACGCCACGGGCGAGGCGAAGCCCGAATAGCCCATCGGCAGGGACGGGTTGGACAGCAGTTCCGCCCCGATACTGGCCATCGTGCTGGCGCTGTTGAGCCAGGTTTTCTGCAATTCGTAAGCGTTGTAGAGCAAGATTTTGCATCCCTGTTGCGTTGTTGGATGTTCCTTGCCGCCTGCACGGCTATTGTGCAACGCATCATTAGCGGTGGGCCGCACTGGTTTTCCCCTGCAACTCTGCTTATCTGCCATGCGAAATGGATGCAGCCCCCCCTCCCGAAGACCCCCCCAAACGCGCGCGTTCGCTGAAACCGCTGGCGATGGTGTGGCAGGCGGCGCGGGCCTATCCGCGCCAGGTATCGTTCGCGCTGGTCGCGCTGCTGATCTCCGCCGTCATTACCGCCGTCGCGCTGCCATCGGCGCTGAAGCTCATCATCGACCGGGGCTTCGGCGCGCAGGATGCCGAGGATATCGGGCGCTGGTTCCGCTATCTGCTGATGCTGGTGATGGTGCTGGGCGCGGCCACCGCGATCCGGTTCTACTTCGTCAGCTGGGTGGGCGAGCGGGTGGTTGCCGACATCCGTGCCCGCGTGCATCGCAACCTCTTGCGCCTGTCGCCCTCGTTCTTCGAAGAAAACAGCCCGCGCGAAATCAGCAGCCGGATGACATCGGACACCGCCATTATCGAGCAGGTTGTCGGCACCACGCTCAGCATTGCGCTGCGCAACGTCATCATGGCGGTGCTGGCGACGGGCTACCTGTTCTATCTCGCGCCGCAGCTGGCGATCTGGCTGCTGGTCGGCATCCCGCTGGTAATCGGTCCCATCGCGATTTTCGGCAAGCGGTTGCGCGATATCAGCCGCACCAGCCAGGACCGCGTCGCCGATGTCGGCGCGATGGTGGCCGAAGTGCTGGGCGCGATGAAGATCGTGCAGGCATTCGGCCAGGAACGGCGCGAGAGCAGCCGCTTCGTGCGCGCGGTGGAAAAGACGTTCGATGTGGCGAAGCGCCGCATCCTCATCCGTGCCGGCATGACCGCCATTCTCATCACGCTGATTACCGGCGGCATCACGCTGGTGCTGTGGCGTGGCGCGTTATTGGTGGTGGACGGCACGCTGACCGGCGGCACCATCGGCGCGTTCGTGTTCACCGGCCTGATTGCGGCGGGGGCCTTTGCCGCGCTGACCGAAGTGGTGGGCGACTTGCTGCGCGGGGCAGGCGCGGCCAGCCGGTTGCGCGAGCTGCTGGACGAGGAACCCGGCATCGCCTCGCCGTCGCGCCCCGTCGCCTTGCCCGATCCGCCGCGTGGCAGCCTGTCGTTTCGCGGGGTGACGTTCCATTACCCGAGCCGCCCCGAAACGCCCGCGCTGAAGGACTTCACGCTGGAAGTCGAACCGGGCGAGACGGTCGCGCTGGTCGGCCCGTCGGGCGCGGGTAAGTCCACCATCTTTCAGTTGGCCGAGCGGTTCTACGATCCGCAAGGTGGCAGCATCCGTATCGACGGGGTGCCGCTGACCAGCGCGGACCCGGCGGAAATCCGGCAACGTATCGCGCTGGTGCCGCAGGACGGTGTGCTGTTCAGCGCCAGCGCGCGTGACAATCTGCGCTATGGCAACTGGCAGGCGGACGATGCCGCCATCCGCGCCGCTGCCCATGCTGCCCATGCCGAAGGCTTTCTCGACGCCTTGCCGCAAGGGTTTGACACGTTCCTTGGCGAAAGCGGCACGCGCCTGTCTGGCGGACAGCAGCAGCGCATCGCCATCGCCCGCGCGCTGTTGCGGGATGCGCCCATCCTGCTGCTGGACGAAGCGACCAGCGCGCTGGACGCTGAAAGCGAGCGGCTGGTGCAGGATGCGCTGGACGTGCTGATGGCGCAGCGCACCACGCTGGTGATCGCACACCGGCTGGCCACCGTGCGCGCGGCGAACCGCATCGTGGTGATGGATGGCGGGCGCATCGTGGAACAGGGCACACATACCGAACTGGCGGCGGCAGGCGGGCTGTATTCGCGGCTGGCCGACCTGCAATTTACCGGCGAGATTGCTTAGGGCGGTGCGGATAAACCTGACCAGGTAGGCCTGTCCTACATCGCAGCGGTCCCCTATGCCCCGCCCCATGTGCTGCCCCATGTCCTGCCCCATGTCCTACGATTATCTGCCCAACCTGTGCCTGTTGGCCATGGCCACGGAACCACCGATGGACTCGCCCAGCAAAGGTTACACGCCCGTGTCGGCAAAACGCCGCACAGCCCGCGCAAACCCGCGGTTGCGGTTGGTGCGCAATACGGCCTCGAAGTGTAACATGGCAGCGGGCACAGACGACCGCCTCATCCTGCGTTCAGCTACCGTGCCCCAGCCAAGTGGCTGACTTTCAAACAGGAACCCGACGAATATGATCGCACGTCTACTGCTTACCGCCAGCCTGGCCGCTGTGGCCGCTCCAGCCCTGGCCGCCCCCGCTTCGGTAAATAGCGATGCAGGGCACGATCATGGCACCGACTGGCTTGTCGAGGACGACGCCGCTTCCGATGCAATGGAGATTGATACGCCCACGATGAGCTTCGGCGAATGGGGCGTCGATCCCGCCGGGCTGGACCCGTCCATCGCGCCGGGCGACGACTTCTTCGCCCACGTCAACGCCAAATGGCTGGCGGCCAACCCGCTGCCGCCCGAATTCAGCCGCTTCGGCGCGTTCAACCTGCTTCGCGAGAAATCGACCAGCGACGTGAAGGCTGTGGTCGACGAGCTGGCACAGCGCGAAGCCACGCTGGGCGCGGACGAGAAGCGTATCGTCGATGCCTACAACGCCTTTGCCGACACCGATGCCATCGAGGCCAATGGACTGGCGCAGGCGCAGCCTTATCTCGACAGGATCGCGGGTGCGGAAACGCTGGCCGAGCTGGTCACGCTATGGTCGCAGCCCGGAATGCCGTCGCCGCTGGGCGGGTTCGTGACCGTCGACCAGAAGGAGCCGGACCGTTACACCGTCTATGTCGCTTCGGGCGGGCTGGGCCTGCCGGATCGCGACTACTATTTCGACGACACCGAAAAGGGTGTCGATATCCAGCAGAAGTACCGCGAATATCTCGCCTTCCTGCTGAAAGAGAACGGCGACGCCGACGCCGGTCGAAACGGCGCAGGCGGTGTATGATTTCGAAGACCGCATCGCCCGCACCATCGCCTGGGACCGCACGACCCGGCGCAATCGCGACCTGACCTATAACGCGGTAACGCCCGAAGAGCTGAGCGCGCTGGCCGATACCTTCCCCATCGCCGCAATGGTGACGGCCAGCGGCTTTGCCGACACCGACCGCTTCGTCGTCTACGACATGCCGCCGACTGCCGAACGCGCCGCCGAGCTGGCGCTGGACGAGGACACGTTGGCCAAGATCGGCGCGGGCACGCCCGGCATGTTCGCGCTGCTCGCCGAAACGCCGATGGAGGTGCTGCGTGCCTGGACGGTGAAGGAGTTTCTGGAAAACAACGCCTCGGTCCTGCCCGCCCGGTTCGACGCGGCGGACTTCGCCTTCTACGGCAAGCTGCTGCGCGGACAGCAGGAACAGCGCCCGCGCTGGAAACGCGCAATCGATGAAACGGAAGGTGCCTTGGGCGAAGTGCTCGGTGCGGCCTATGCCGCGCGCTACTTCCCGCCCGAAAACAAGGCCGCGATGGAAGATCTGGTCGCCAATCTGCGCCTCGCCATGGGGCAAAGCATCGACGAGATCGACTGGATGGGCGAGGAAACCAAGGCCGAGGCGATGGCCAAGCTCGACAGCTTCGATCCCAAGATCGGCTATCGCGACAATCTGGATACCTATCCCGGCCTGACGATCACCGGCGACAATCCGCTGGCCAATCGCATGGCGTCCGCCGCGTGGGAACGCGCGGACAACCTGGCCAAGCTGGGCCAGCCTATCGACCGCACCGAATGGGGCATGCTGCCGCAGACCGTGAACGCCTATTACAATGCCACGAAGAACGAGATCGTGTTCCCGGCGGGCATCTTGCAACAGCCGTTCTTCGGCCTGACGGCGGATGCGGCGGTGAATTATGGCGCCATCGGCGGGGTGATCGGGCACGAGATCGGCCACGGTTTCGACGACCAGGGCAGCAAGTCCGACGCCAAGGGGCAGCTGCGCAACTGGTGGACAGACGCCGACCGCGCCGCCTTCGACGAGCGCGGCGATGCGCTGGTGGCCCAATATGGCAGCTATTGCCCGCTCGACGATGGCGAAACCTGTCTGAACGGGCGTCTGACGCTGGGCGAGAATATCGGCGATATCGGTGGGCTAAGCCTGGCCTATCGCGCCTACAAGCTGTCGCTCGACGGCAAGGAAGACAAGGTGATCGACGGGCTTACCGGCGACCAGCGGTTCTTCCTGGCATGGGCGCAGATATGGCGCAGCCAGCAGACCGAAGAGAATGTGCGCCAGCGTCTGCGCACCGGCCCGCACAGTCTCGAGGAGTTCCGCGTCAACGGCGTCGTGCGCAATATGGATGCGTGGTACGAGGCGTTTGGCGTGACGCCGGACAATGCGCTGTATCTCCCGCCGGAAGAGCGGGTTGTGATTTGGTAGGGTATCGGCTGGTAACGTTGACAATAGCGGCACGGTGTCCATGAGGCGCGTCTTATGGACACCATGCTCACCGCCATCCTGCTCGGCATCCTCGAAGGACTGACCGAATTCCTGCCGGTATCCTCCACCGGCCACCTGATCCTTGCACAGTCGGTGTTCGGATACGATCCCGAACAATGGCGGCAATTCAACATCGTCATCCAGCTGGGGGCGATTTTGGCAGTGGTGGTCAGTTACTGGTCCACCTTCTGGGGCATGGGCATGGGCCTGTTGCGGCGCGAGGACGAGGCGATCCGCTTTACGCGCAACATCCTGCTGGGCTTCATGCCCGCCGCCGTAATCGGCCTGTTCGCCAAGGATGCCATCGACGTGCTGCTGACCAGCCCGATGGTGGTGGCCGTTGCGCTGGTGGTCGGCGGGGTGGCGATCCTGGTGCTGGAAAAGGCCATTCCGGTGCGCGAGGATACCGGTGTCGCGGCCTTGAGCTGGCGCATGGCGATCGGCGTCGGGCTGGTCCAATGCCTCGCCATGATCCCCGGTACCAGCCGTTCGGGCGCAACCATCATGGGCGCGCTGGCGATGGGTGTGGGGCGCAAGACGGCGGCGGAGTTCAGCTTCTTCCTCGCTGTGCCGACCATGCTGGGTGCGGCGACGGTCAAGATTCTGGATGAACCCGCGCTGCTGGCGGGAGAGGCGACCATCGGCTGGACCGAAATCGCGCTCGGCTTCACGGCAGCGTTCCTCGTGGCGCTGGCGGTGATCCGGGCCTTCGTCGCCTATGTCAGCCGCCACGGCTTCGCACCGTTCGCCTGGTATCGCATCGTCGTCGGGCTGGCGGCTATCGCCTGGTTTACGCTGTGACGGTTTGGCAACATTACTGTGCCGAATTGTGACAGGATAAAGGCAAAATTCGGTTGGCGTGGAACCCGTTGGATAGCGAAGACGTTACGACACCATGACAACGGACCTGACACGCTAGCCATATGGGCTATGTACTGCTCCTCGCTCTGGGCGCGACGCTGGGCTGGTTCCATGCCAGCGCGCTGTTTGCCAACCCGAAAGACAGCGTCGGCTGGCATCTGACATTCGGCATTGTTGGCGCCCTCGTTGGCGGCATCGCTATCGACGGGTTCATGCTGGCACATGGCATTACGGCACAGGCGGTTCTCATTGCCTTGTTAAGCGCTACTGTGGTGCTTGGCGGTTTTCATCTTACCAGCCGCACTTTGGTGCGCTAGAAGCCTCCGCTTACAGATTCGACAAGCTTTGACGAGTGGGCATTCCGGAATGGTCCGGTGCCCGTAACACCAAGGGGAATACCAATGAAATTCATGTCCAAGAGCACGTTCGCTGTTTCCGTCGCCGCCCTTACGCTCGGCCTCGCCGCATGTGACGGCCCACAGGAAAATGCGATGGAAGACGCCGGCGAACAGAACGCCGAAATGGTCGACGAGCAGGTTGAAGCCATGGAAGATGCCGGCCAGATCACCGAAGGTCAGGAAGATGCCATGACCGAGCAGGCCGAAGAAAAGGCCGACGCCATGGAAGAGCAAGGCGAAGCCATGGACGAAGCGATGTAAGCTTCGCTTCTTCAAGCGATTTGAAAACCGGCCCGGAAGCGATTCCGGGCCGGTTTTTTATTGGCGAACGCGATATTGCCGGCCAGACTGTCGGCCATGAAACGCAAAGAATATGAACGCGCGCTCGAACCGATGCAGCGCGAACTGGTCGGCATGGCCCGCTGGGCACGCACTACCGGCCAACGTATCTGCATCCTGTTCGAAGGACGCGATACGGCAGGCAAGGGTGGCGCGATCAGCGCGGTGGCCCGCCGCCTCAACCCGCGCCAGTGTCGCACCGTAGCGCTTGCCTCCCCCAGCGAGCGCGAACAGACCCAGTGGTATTTCCAGCGCTATGCCGCGCACCTGCCTGCCGCGGGGGAAATCGTGCTGTTCGACCGCAGCTGGTACAACCGCGCCGGGGTCGAGCAGGTGATGGGCTTCGCCAGCCCGGAAGAGGTATCGCAGTTCCTCGCCAAGGTTCCGGTGTTCGAGAACATGCTGGTAGACGACGGCATCCTGCTGTTCAAATACTGGCTGACCACCGACCAGGCGCAGCAGGAGGAACGGCTGCGCGAGCGGCACGACGATCCGCTGAAGCGCTGGAAACTGTCGCCGATCGATCTTGCCGCGCGCGAGAAATACGACGCCTATACCCAGGCGCGCGAAACCATGTTGGCCGCGACGCACACCGAACATGCTCCGTGGACGCTGGTGGACTTCAACGACCAGAAGCACGGGCGGCTGACGCTGGTGCGCGACTTGCTGGACCGGCTGCCCGACACGCATATCGACCCGCCGCCGGTCGATTTCGCCCCACTGCCAGATAAACCGCAGCGCGAACACTACGGCGTGCTGAAGCCGATTGCGCCGTTCGCGCTCGACTAGGCGGCGCGCTCGAACACCGCCGCCATGCCCTGTCCGCCGCCGATGCACATCGTCTCCAGCCCGTAGCGCGCGCTGCGCCGCTGCATTTCGTGCGCCATATCGACCAAGATCCGCACGCCGGTCGCGCCGATGGGATGGCCGAGCGAGATGCCCGAACCGTTGACGTTGAGCAGCTCGCGGCGTGAGTCGTTCTCGCTCCAGCTCCAGCCTTTCAGCACCGCCAGCACCTGCGGGGCAAAGGCCTCGTTCAACTCGACCAGGTCGATGTCGTCCCAACCCAACCCGCACCGCGCGAACAGGCGTTCGACCGCCGGGACCGGGCCTATGCCCATGCGCGCCGGATCGCAGCCCGCCGCTGCCCACCCGGTGAACCACAGCAGCGGGGTCAGGCCCAGTTCCTCGATCTTGTCTGCCGCTACCACCAGACAGGCCGCCGCCGCGTCGTTCTGCTGGCTGGCATTGCCTGCGGTGACGACGGCCTGCGGATTGGTTCGCCGCTCGATAGGCCGCAGCTTCGCCAGACTGTCAGGCGTCACATCATCGCGTATGCCCTCGTCGGTGGTGAATATTACAGGATCGCCGCGTCGCTGCGGAACAGAAACCGGTACCGTCTGCGCATCGAAATACCCCGCATCGCGGGCCGCCGCTGCCTTGCGGTGGCTGTCGGCAGCATAGGCATCGGACGCCTCGCGGCTGATGCCGTAATCGACGGCAAGGTTCTCCGCCGTTTCGATCATGCCCGAAATGACGCCGAAGCGTTCGACCGGTTGGCTCATCAGCCGTCCGCGCGTCAGCCGATCCCACAACGCAACATCGCCCATCCGCGCGCCATGTCGTGCCGCCGTGGTGTAATGCTCCACATTGGACATGCTCTCGACGCCGCCCGCCACCACGCAGTCCGCCGCGCCCGTTTGCACCATCATCGCCGCGTTCACGACGGCCTGTAGCCCCGAACCGCAGCGCCGGTCGAGCTGGTATCCGGGCACTCCGACGGGCAGTCCCGCCGCCAGCCAGCTCCAGCGCCCGATGGCAGGTGCCTCGCCGCTGCCATAGCCCTGGCTAAAGACGACATCGTCCACACGCTCCGGATCGACGCCGCTGCGCTCGACGAGCGCCGAGAGAATGCACGCACCCAGCGCCCCGGCTTCCACCGGGGCCAGAGCGCCGAGGAACCTGCCGACAGGCGTGCGGACCGGCGCGCAAATGGCGACGCGGCGGAGAGTCGGGGTGGTCATGGCTGGTTACTTTCGCGCGAGTGGAATCGGAGACGTGGACCGGGTGTTACATTGTCTGGGGGTAAAAAACGGGAGCGCTGAAAAGTGCGCATGGAGCCGATGGTCTGGGCATGTGTCATACTCTTCATTTGCCAGCTTGGTGGCGTGGAGGACACGCCCCCTTACGCGGCGTCGCTCAGCGCCACGGTGCCGCTATCGACCAGCTTGCCGATAGCGCCGCTGGCGAGGCCGAGCCGGTCGGCCAGCACTTCCTCGCTGTGTTCGCCCAGATACGGTGCAGGCGCGGGATCGCCGCGCTCCTCACCTGTAATATGCACCATGCTGCGCGGGGCCGGATACGCGAAGCCGCTGGGGTTGTCGGTGGACGCTGCGAAAAGCGGATTGTCACCCACCAGCGCCGGATCGCTCGCCGCCTCGTGCATGGTGCGATAGCGTTCGTAAGTTGTGCCTGCCGCCGCCATGCGTGCTTCCAGCGCGGCGTAGTCATGCTGCGCAGCCCGCGCCTCGAACAGTGCGAAGAGCGGCTTGCGATGTTCGAAGCGGGGTACGTCCCCATCTGCGAAACGCACGTCCAGTTCGGCCTCCAGCGTGGCAATTTCGATAGCCAGATCGAACGCCTCGACCAGTCCGTGCCATTGCTTCTGCGTCAGCGCGGCGACCATGAAGCGGACGCCGTCGCGGCTGCGGAAATCGCGCCCGAACGCGCCCCAGATGGCGTTGCCCAACCGTTCTCGATCACCGCCACGATACAGCATTTCCGCCATCGCCCCGCTATTGGCGACCGTGCCCATCGCCACATCGCCCAGCGGCACGCGCAATTCCGCGCCATGTCCGGTGCGCGCGCGGCTGTGATGGGCAGCGACGAGGGCGAAGGCGCTGTAGGCTCCGGTGATGAAATCCCACGCCGGCAAAATCTGGTTCACTGGCGGCGGGTCGGCGCTCTCCGCTGCGTCGGGCCAATCCTGTGGCCCGCCCATCAGCGGATAGCCGCTGGCGGCGTTGACCGTGAAATCCATCGCCTGACGCCCGTCGTGCCACCCCATGATACGCAGCGACACGAAATCCTCGCGCCCCGCCGCCACCGCGTCATGTGAAAGAAAGCTCTTCTCGGGCAGGTTGGTCAGCATCGTGCCCGTTTGTCGCGCCAGTTCGACACACAGTTCGCGCCCTTCGCCACCGCGCAGGTCCAGCGCGACGCTGCGCTTGCCGCGATTAAGGTTCTCCCAGCTCAGCGACCGCCCCTCGCGCGTCAGCATGTAGCGATGATAATCCAGTCCGCCGCCGATATTGTCGACGCGCACCACGTCCGCACCCATCTGTGCGCAGTACAACCCGGCGGTGGGCGACGCGACAAAGCTGGAAACTTCGACGAGCGAAAGGTCTGGGAGGAGGGAATGCATATCGGTTTCCTATTCCTCCCCGAAAACTGGAGAGGAAAACGGCGTTACTCCTCTTTGTTCTCGGCAGGCTCTTCCACAACCGGCCGCCGTTCCTCGATCATCTGTGCGGCTTCGTCCAGGGCGCGCGCTTCGCCGACGGTGACACCGCCGGGGCCGGGATCATTGTCCGATGCGCCGCATGCCGCCAGCGCAAAAGCCATCGCCGCCAGTGCGAGCGGGCGCTGAATCATTGCGCCGCTGCGTCCTCTTCATCCGACCCGCCGATCAGCGCTTCGATATCGGCAACGGCGGCTTCGGCTTCGTCTGCAGCGGTGTCGGCTTCGGCTTCGACCGAAGGCGAAACACGGGTGGCCGTTGGTTCGGGAGCGGGCGCAGGGGCCGGTGCGGGTGCCACGACCGGCTCCTCGACCACGTCGTCCATCGCTTCGGCAGCGGGGATTTCGACCGTTTCGGCTTCCGCTTCGTAGGAAGCATCTTCGGTCCCGCCGCATGCGGCAAGCGCCAGGGCCGTTGTCGATAGGATGGCGGTGCGGATGGCGGTTGTCATGCTGATATTCTCCCCAATGGATTGTGGTCGCGAAGATAGCGCCTGCTTTTCCCCGCCGCAAAGCGCTATTTCATCGTACGACTGTTTGCGAGCGTGAAGCGGTCTGGCACAGGCGCGACAATGCAACCAGACTTACCGCCCCTGCCGGACGATCCCGCCACCACCGACGATGCACTCGAACAGGCGCGGGTGCGGATGCGCGAGCTGTTCGGGTTCGATACGTTTCGCGGCCGCCAGGCCGACGTGGTGGCGCGTGTGCTGGGCGGGAACAGCACGCTGGCCGTCATGCCGACCGGTGCGGGCAAATCGCTGACCTACCAGCTGCCCGCCGCCATGCTGCACGGCACCTGCGTGGTCATTTCGCCGCTGATCGCATTGATGCATGACCAGCTTCGCAGTGCGCGCGCCAACGGTATCCGTGCTGCCACCCTGACCAGCGCCGATACCGACTGGCGCGAGACGATGGACGCCTATCGCGAGGGCGCGCTGGACTTGCTTTACGTGGCGCCCGAACGGGCCAGCCAATCGCAATTCCTCGATTTTCTGACCTCGGCGGACATCGCCCTGTTCGCGGTGGACGAGGCGCATTGCGTATCCGAGTGGGGCCACGATTTCCGCCCCGACTATCGCCAGCTGCGCCCGCTGATGGATGCCTTTCCCGAGGTGCCGCGCCTCGCGCTGACGGCGACGGCGGACGGGCGGACGCGGGCGGACATCCTGTCGCAACTGGGCATCCCGGCTGACGGGCTGGTGCTGGCAGGCTTCGACCGGCCCAATATCCGCTATGCCATTCGCGCCCGCGCCAACCCGGTGCGCCAGATCGCGTCACTGATGGCGGAGACGCCGGGACCGGGCATTGTTTATGCGCAAAGCCGCCGCAAGGTGGAGGATATCGCCGACAAGCTGGCCGCCGCGACGGGCCGCGACGTGCGCCCCTATCATGCCGGGCTGGACCCGGACACGCGCGCCGCCAACCAGGCGGACTTCGTGACGAGCGAGGACATGGTGATCGTTGCCACCATCGCGTTCGGCATGGGGATCGACAAGCCGGACGTGCGCTTCGTGGCGCATGCGGGCATCCCCAAATCGATCGAGGCGTATTACCAGGAAACCGGGCGTGCGGGGCGCGACGGTGATCCGGCGCGTGCCGAAATGCTGTGGGGCGCCGGCGATTTCACGCAGGCGCGGCAATGGGCGGATGACTTGCCGGACGATCGCAAGGGCGAGGAACTGGCACGGCTGAACGCGCTGGCCGCGCTGGTCGAAACTGCCGCCTGCCGCCGCGCGGTGCTGTTGCGGCATTTCGGCGAGGATCCGCCCAAGACGTGCGGGAATTGCGACAATTGCCAGTCGCCGCCCAAGGTGACCGACGCGACCGATCTGGCCCGCAAACTGCTGTCGGCGGTCTATCGTACCGGACAAAGCTTCGGCTTCGGCCATATCCAGAAAGTGCTGACCGGCAGTTCGGACGACCGGGTGCAGCAGCGCGGCCATGACCGGCTCAGCGTGTTCGGCATCGTGGAAGGCGAGGACGCGCGCCTTTTGCAACCGCTAAGCCGCGCGTTGCAGGCGCGCGGCAGTCTGGTGGCGACCGAACATGGCGGTCTGGCGCTGGGCGGCGATGCCCGCGATATCCTCACCGGCAATGCGGCCGTGGCGATGGTGGTGCCGCCTGCGAAGGCAAAAGGGCGCGGTCGGGTGGGGGGCCGTGCGCGATCCGGCGACACCACCCCCAATCCGGTCGACGATCCGCTGTTCGACGCATTGCGCGAGTTGCGGCGCGATCTGGCGCGCGAGGCGAGTTGCCGCCTTATGTCATTTTCCACGATTCGGTCCTGCGCGATATGGCATCGCAGCGTCCTGCCAGTATGGAAGAGCTTGGCCGCATCAGCGGCGTCGGCGCGAAGAAGCGGCAATCCTATGGCGATGCGTTTCTGGCCGTCATTCGCAATATGTGAAGTCCGGTGGCACCATAAACAGCCTTTACGGCCCGTTTACCTTTCCGGCCTAACGCCGGTGCCATGACCAAGATCGCAACTGCTCCCGCTCCCCTTCCCGCCCATGCCGTCGCGCGCCGCATTCCGCGCTCGGCATGGCTTGTTGCCTTTGCCGCCGTTGTGGCCATTCCGGCGGGCGCGCTGTTTGCGCAAGGTTCGGGTTCCAGCTTTACCGTCGTCGAAAGCGGGCGCGGCTATGACCGGTTGCAGGATGCCGTCGACGCTATCGGCGCAGGCACCGGCACCATCGCGGTGGCGTCTGGCACGCACCGCCAGTGCGCCGTGCAGGCGGCGGGCAACATCTCCTACATGGCAAGCGAGCCGGGCCGCGCGGTGTTCGACCGCACCACCTGCGAAGGCAAGGCGGCGCTGGTCCTGCGCGGCAGTTCGGCGCGGGTTTCCGGCCTGACATTCCAGAACATGGCCGTGCCCGACTTCAACGGCAGCGGCATCCGGCTCGAAAAGGGCAATCTGACCGTTTCGCAAAGCTGGTTCTATGACAGCCAGCAAGGCATCCTGTCGGGCAACGACGCCAATGGGCGCATCGTGATAGACAAGTCTACCTTCAGCGGCCTTGGCACCTGCGAAGGCGCAGGCGGGTGCGCGCATTCCATCTATATCGGCGATTACGGCCACCTGCGCGTCACACGCAGCCGGTTCGAGAAAGGCACGGGCGGACATTACGTGAAGGCGCGCGCGGCGAAGGTCGAGATCGCGGCTTCCAGCTTCGACGATTCGGCGGGGCGTTCCACCAATTACATGATCGACCTGCCCGCCGGAGCGACCGGCCAGATCACCAATAACTGGTTCGTGCAGGGCAAGGACAAGGAAAACTACTCCGCCTTCATCGCCGTGCAGGCCGAAGGACGCCTGCACAGCTCCGACGGCCTCCAGATTGCCGGTAACGATGCCCGGCTTGCTCCTGCGGTCAGCCGCAATACGATTTTCGTGGCGGACTGGTCGGGTGCCGCACTCGATATCGGTCCGAACACGCTGGGTACTGGCCTCGCGAAGTTCGAGCGGCGCTAGGCTCGCCGGAACCTGACCCGGCCCTTGCCGTTCTTGTGATATGGCAGGCGGATGGGCACGCGATGGTGCGGTGCAGGATCAGATCGACGACAATGTAAACGATGCAGTTGCGGCAGCGCGAAGGCGCTTGTCCAGCGGCCGCGTGTCTGCCGAATATTGCGAGGACTGCGGCGAGCCGATCCCGGAACGGCGGCGCGAAGCCGTGTCCGGCGTCCAGACATGCGTGCAATGCCAGTCCAAACGCGACGGAACGCTGCGGCAGACCGCCTATAACCGGCGCGGCAGCAAGGATTCGCAGCTACGCTGAGCCGGGCAAAATGGCGACCGTGTAGCTGGCGATGCCGCTTGGTGCGTCGCCTTCGATGACGAACTTTTAACACGTTGCGTCGGTTCCACCCTCATGGCAGCAGGTGTCCCGAACGGTCGCGCTTGGTGGCAAGATAGTGCCGGTTGTGCGGATTGTCGGGCAGACTGTGTGCCACCCGCTCGCGCACCATGACACCGGCAGTCTCCAGCGCGGCCACTTTCGCCGGGTTGTTCGTCATCAACCGTATATCGCGCACGCCCAGCAACGCCAGCATCCGCGCGGCAACAGGGAAATCGCGGGCCTCGTCGGGCAGGCCGAGCCGCTGGTTCGCATCGACCGTGTCGAACCCCTGATCCTGCAGGCGATACGCGCGCAGCTTGTTGACCAGCCCGATGCCGCGCCCTTCCTGCCGCAGATAGAGCAGGATACCGTACCCGCCATCGCGTGCTGCATTCGCCATCGCACCAAGTGCAGCATCCAGCTGTGGCCCGCAATCGCATTTCAGGCTCCCCAGCACATCGCCGGTCAGGCATTCCGAATGCAGCCGGACCAGCGGCACGGAGTCCGCCGATTGTCGCCCGATAACCAGCGCAACATGCTCGCGCATGTCGTCGGCGCTGCGGAAAGCGACGATCTCGCCGGTTTCGCTGGCAGCGACGGGTAGCCTTGCGCGCGTCGCAATGGCCAGCCGCGCCGGATCGGACCATGCTGCAAGATCGCTTGCCCGTACTGCCTCTGCTTCGCCCGCGTCGCTCGCATTGACCAGAAAGGCAGGTAATATCCCGGCCAGCCGCGCCAGCTCCAGCGCCGCTTGCGCGACACCCGGCCAGTCGCATGCAAGCGCACGGAACGGCCCTTTCAGGGGGTTGGCAAGATCCAGCGCAGGATCGGCCAGCGTTCGCGCGGCTTGCAAGTCGAACGGCTCGGCGCCTTTCAGCAGGACTGGCGCATGTGCTGTTGCCGCCTCACGCTGGTTGCTAAGTTTCAGCGTGGCCGCGCGTGCCGAGGAAACCAGCGCCTGCGATGCCCGCGCCTTGCTCGCAATCGCCGTTTCGACAGGCAGCAGCACCGGCCCGTCGGCGAAGGCGACGGGCCAGCCGTGGCGCAGCGCGTCGATTGCCCGCGCGACACGGCGTTGCGGAGACGGCGCATCCGTCAGAGCGCGAACTCCGTGGTCAGCGGGATATGGTCCGACGGTTTATCCCAGTCGCGCGCATCTTCGTACACGTTGTGCGCGGTCGCCTGCGCGGCAAGCGCGGGGCTGGCCCACATATGGTCCAGCCGCCGCCCCCGGTCGCCGGTGCGCCAGTTTTTCGCACGGTAACTCCACCAGCTGTAATAGCGTTGCGGCGCGGCGATATGTTCGCGCCCGATATCGATCCAGCCATGCGCGGCCCGGAAGCGGGCCAGCGTTTCCACTTCCAGCGGCGTATGGCTGACGACCTTGAGCAGTTGCTTGTGGCTCCACACATCGCATTCCAGCGGGGCGATATTGAAATCGCCGACAAGCAGCGTGGGCCGGTCCACCGTCTCGGCCCAGCAGGTCATGCGCTCCAGAAAGTCCAGCTTCTGGCCGAACTTGGCGTTTACGGTGCGGTCGGGAATATCGCCGCCTGCCGGGACATAGACATTGTCGATAGCGATATCGTGATCGTCCAGCCGCACCGCGACATGGCGCGCCTCGCCATTGGCCTGCCAGTCGTGCCGGTCGATTTCGTGCATCGGCAGGCGGCTGACCGTGGCGACGCCGTGATAGCCCTTCTGCCCGTGCACTGCGAAATGTCCGTAGCCCGCCGCGCGAAACGCCTCGTAGGGGAACTGCGTTTCCTGGCACTTGATCTCCTGCAAGCACAGCACATCGGGCGTCTGTTCGGTGAGAAACCGTGTGACTTGATCGATACGCAGGCGAACCGAATTGATGTTCCATGTTGTCACACTTACCATGTAGCGCGCTTTAGGTGGGGCAGTGTGCGTCAGCAAGCGCCGTGCCCGCCGATCAGGAGTTAGACAAATGTTCAAGCCTGCCCCGTCCCTCATCGCTTTCGCCCTGCTGCCGCTGGCCGCGTGTTCCGCCGCCTCCGCACAGCAGGGTGTCGCGTCCACCACTCCGGCCGTTATGGCGCAGGACACGGCGCCTGCGCGTGCGAAAAACGTCATCCTGTTCATCGGAGACGGCATGGGCATTTCCACCATCACCGCCGCACGCATCTATGCCGGACAGAAACGGGGCGAAACGGGCGAGGAAAACGTGCTGTCCTTCGAACGGTTCGAAAACGTGGCGCTGGTCAAGACCTACAATACCGATGCACAGGTGCCCGATAGCGCGGGTACGGCAACGGCGATGAATTCGGGCATGAAGACGCGCATTGGCCTGATCGGTGTGGGGCCGGACACCACGCGCGGCGATTGCGCGTCGGCCAGGGCGAACCCGCTGCCGCTGATCGGGGAGGAAGCGAAACGGCGCGGGCTGGCGGTCGGTATCGTCAGCACCGCGCGCCTGACCCATGCCACGCCCGCTGCCGTCTATGCGCGCAGTGCGGACCGCAACTGGGAAGCCGACAGCGCCATGCCCGCCGAACAGCGCGAGGCAGGTTGCACCGATATCGCCAGTCAGCTCGTTGCCAGCGATTTCGACGTGGCGCTCGGCGGCGGGCGGGGCGGCTTTTTCGGCAATGCCGGACAGGGCCGACGCGCGGTGGCCGATGCGGACTTGCCCGCGCAATGGGTGGCACGAACCGGCGGCAGCTATGTCGAAACGCGAGCCGAGCTGGCGGCGGCACCGGCGGACAAGCCCGTCCTTGGTCTCTTCTCGTCCAGTCACATGACCTATATGCCGGACCGCGAGGCCGACAGCACGGAGCCTACGCTGACCGAACTGACCGAATCCGCGATTACGCGGCTGTCCGCCAATGACGAGGGCTATTACCTGATGGTCGAAAGCGGCCGTATCGACCACGCGCATCATGGCAGCCAGGCAGGCTATGCGCTTGAGGAAACGATCGAGTTTGCCAACGCTATCCAGCAGGCCATCGACACTACCGACCCCGACGAAACTCTGATCCTCGTCACCGCCGACCATAGCCACGTCTTCACCATCGCAGGCTATCCGCGTCGCGGGAACGACATTCTGGGCCTCGTTGTGCCGCCTTCGGGAGGGGGCGAGGACGACGACGGGGGCGCGCCGGACAGCCCGACGCTGGCTGGTGACGGCAAGCCCTACACCACGCTTGGCTATGCCAACGGTCCGGGTGCCGTATCCGGCGAACGTGCCGTGCCCGAAACCGGCCTTTCTGCGATCCAGCAATCGCTTGTGCCGCTGGGCAGCGAGACGCATGCGGGCGAGGATGTCGCGCTATATGGTCAGGGACCGGGCGCGGACGGCGTGCGCGGCGTGATGGAACAGAACCGCATTTACGACATCATGCGCCGCAGTTTCGGCTGGGATATGGACGAGGAAGCGGCGGAGTAGCCGCACCAACAAAAAACCCCCGTGCCGGGGGCATTGGCACGAGGGTTCCATGTCAGCGTTCGTCACGCTTGTTCCGAAACGATGGATAATGAAGGCAAAGGCAACAGGGGGGAAACCTGCCTTCTCATCGCTTCGGTCAGTTACAGAAATAGTGCGCGCGGGCTTTCGCGCCTATGAACGATGGACGGCGTTGGTCGTCCCCAGCGGGCAGTTCGACGGACCCGTTTTCGCAACCCGCGCCAGACGGTTCAGCGCGGGCGACGGGACGTGCGGCGCGGGTCACGATACTTGAAGGCACTGTCCGAGACCGCCGCGCCATAGCGGTGGTTGCGCAAACGCACCGTAGTGCGGTTGTTCTGCGAATCGAGCGCGACCCAGTTGGTAAGCTGCCAACCGCCCGGCGCACTGGCATTGCGGGTGAAGATCAGCGTCATCACGCCGAATTCGGGACGCTTGGGATCGCGGACCTCCACGCTGATGACCGTGCCGCTGGTGCCCGATGTCAGCTTGCCGTACCGCTTCACGTCACGGTCGGGATCGAGCAGCGCGCCCAGCGGCGAGCTCTTGATCGGCCAGCGCTGGACCTGGTTGACCTCGTAATCGATCATGGTGAGCGCGCTGCCATTGCTGACGATCAGCAGCGGCACGCCCTTTTCATACTGGAACCGGATCTTGCCCGGCTGCTTGAGCGTCAGTTTGCCGCCCACGGTGCTGCCCTGACGGTCCGTCTGTGTGAAATCGGCAGTCATGGTAGTGATACTGCGCAATGCGGCGACCGCTTCGTCAAGACGGCCTTCTGCCGCAACCGCCGGCGTCGCCATCGTGGCAACAGCGAGTGGCGCACCCAGCGAAAGGGCGGCGGCGATAGCGGTAAAGCCCAAGCGGGCCCTGCGCGATGTGTTCTGGATAATGGTCATGGCATCGATACCTGACGCCTAAGCGTTGAACGGCCACTGAATTCGCGCGCACCGTGCCGTTCAGGCCGGTGCGCCAAACACCCTGCCCGAACGAACAGCAAAAGCGTGGCTTACTTGATCTTGGCTTCCTTGAACTCGACATGCTTGCGCACGACGGGATCGTATTTGCGGAAAGTCATCTTCTCCGTGATGTTGCGCGGGTTCTTTTTGGTGGTGTAATAGAACCCGGTATCGGCAGTGGAGACGAGCTTGATCTTGACCGTGGCTGACTTCGCCATGACGTATTCCTGAATGTTATGAAGGCCATGACGGCCGAAAAGCTGCAATGCGACGCCGGAGGGTGCAGTACCAACCGGGTCAAGCGCCGCGCAGTGGTGGAAACAGACGGCGGAGTCAAGATAAACAGGGGCTAGAAGCGCACCCGCCCGCGCGTGGCCTTGATATCGCCGCGCGCTTTCTTGGCCTTCAGCCGCTTGACCTTGCCAATGCGGTTCACGCGGCTCTTCTTGCGGGTTTTGGGCGGATTGAGTGCGTCCGTCACCAGCACCGCCAGCCGGTCTCGTGCTTCGGCGCGGTTCGCCTCCTGCGTGCGGTGGCTTTGCGCCATCAGCACGATTTCGCCCTTCGCGTTCAGCCGGTTGCCCGCCAGCGCCTTCAGCCGGTGGAAGATCGGCGGCGACAGGCCGAGTTCGTAGATATTGACGCGCAGCTGGACGGCGGTCGCCACCTTGTTGACGTTTTGCCCGCCCGGGCCCGACGCCGCCACAAAGGCTTCGGATGCCAGCGACTGCGCGCGGGCCAGGATAGCTTCACGCGTCATCGTTCAGCATATCCGGAGCAAAGCCGAGCAAGCCGAAATCGCGCGGCATCGGGGCGGTGGCTTCCACCGGTGTCTTGCCGGGCCGGTCGATGCGGATGGCGCTGGCATGAAGCATGGTGCGCCCGGCGCCGATGGCATGGCCGCTACCATAGACCGGATCGCCTGCCAGCGCCGCGCCCAGCCCTTCCAGCGCATGGATGCGAATCTGGTGGGTGCGCCCGGTTTCGGGGCGGAACTCGACAAGGGTGCGGCCCTCATGCGCGCGCAGCACGCGCCAGTGCGTGACCGACGGCTTGCCATCGAGGTCGGGCACCATGCGCCAGCCCTCTTCCTTGCTCGACACCTTGGTCAGCGCCAGCTCGATGGTACCTTCGGTGCCCGTTGCTTCTCCATCGAGCACGCCGAGATAGACCTTGCCGACCAGCCGGTCCTGAAATGCCTGTGTGAAGCGTTTGTGCGCCTTGGGATTGCGCGCCAGCAACAGGCAGCCGCTGGTGTCGGTATCGAGCCGGTGCACCGCGAGCGGCGCGCGTTTGAAGTTCAGTTTGAGGTCGTCGACATGGTCTTCCAGCGACGGCCCACCGCGTCGGGGCCGGTCGATGGAAAGGCCCGCCGGCTTGTCGATCACCAGCGCTTCGCCGTCTTCGTACAGGATCGGTATCATGGCAAAAGCGCGGCTTTCATCAGGCCGCGCACGGCATTGCCGAGCATAAACCCGTCGGCGAGATCGTCGAGCGTCAATGACGCCTCGCGCGCTTCCCCGCTTCCCAGCAAAGCGGCACGCTGGACACCGGGCAGCAGGCCCAGCGTGGCGGGCGGGGTCAGCAACATGCCGTCGCGCTCGACGAATATATTGGTCCAGCTGCCCTCGGTCACGCTGCCATCGGGTGCGACAAAAACCGCTTCGCGCGCGCCAGCATCCTCCGCCGCCTCGCGTGCTGCTTCGTAAAAAGCGCGGTCGGTCGTCTTGTAGCGCAATCGCCAATCGCCCTGATCGACCGGTAGCGGCAGGGCGATGCAGCTGACCGGATCGGGTAAAACGGGTGGCAATTCGCTGACGGTCAGGGAGGTCGCGCCGCTGCGCGCGACCAGCAGGCGCAGCCTTGCCGCGTTCTCCAGTTCGAAGCACAGCGCGTGGATCTGGTTGCGCACTGCATGGCGGTCGAATGCAAAGCCCAGTGCGGCGGCGCTGGACTTCAACCGTGTCAAATGCGCTTCCAGCAGGGCGATACCGCTATCGGGCGCGAACCGCATGGTCTCGATCAAGTCGAATTGCGCGGCGCGCAGGTTCGGTGTGCTTTGCCGCGCGAATCCGCCCTTCAGCAGCGATTCCCGCCATTCGCCACCCGCATCGCTATCCGCGACGATGGCCGAGCCGACCCCCAATACCGCCGTACCGCGCCCGTTCTCCACCGGCGTCAGGCGCAGCGTGCGGATGGCGACGTTGAAGGCGGCATCGCCATTGGCGTCGATTCGCCCGATTGCCCCGCAATAGGAGCCGCGCGCATCGCGTTCGATGGTATCGACCAGCTCCATCGCGCGCAGTTTCGGCGCGCCGGTTATGGAGCCGCAAGGAAACATGGCGCGGACCAGGTCGACCGGCCCCTTGTCCGCCTGCAAAGTGGCGCGCACCGTGGAAACCATCTGGTGGACGGTGGGGTATGTTTCGACTGCAAAAGGCGCATCGACCTCGACGGTTCCGGCCTCGGCCACCCGCGATACGTCGTTGCGCAGCAGGTCCACGATCATCAGGTTTTCCGCGCGGTCCTTCTTCGATGCGGCCAAGTCGGCGGCCAGCGTCCGATCCTGTTCGGGCGTCGCGCCGCGCGGGCGGGTGCCCTTCATCGGCTTGGCTTTCGCCTTGCCGCCCTTCAGCGAGACGAACAGTTCGGGGCTGAAGCTCAGCAGCCAGTGCGAGCCGTCGAAGATCAGCCCGCCATAGCCCGCCTCGCTGCCGCTCCGCAGCGCGGCATAAAGCCCCACCGGATCGCCGCGATACGATCCCGCCAGCCGGAAGGTCAGGTTCGCCTGGTATATATCGCCCGCCGCAATTGCCTCCTGCATTGTGGCGAAGGCGTCGGTATAGGCCGCTTGCGACAGTTGCGGTTCCAGCGGACCGATGCCGGTATGCGTTGCTTCGTCGGGGTCGGCATTGGCGGCCAGCCATTGCGCCATGTCCCCGGGGGCGATGGTGTGTTTCCCGTGAAACAAACCGAGCCAGACGAGCGGTCCCGCCGCGCCGGTGCGCGCAGTGGCGCGGTGCGCCAGCTTTTCCTCCAGCGCCAGCCCGGCTTCATAAGCGATATAGCCCGCCAGCGTGCCGCCTGTCTCGCGCCGCGCGGCATCGGCTGCATCCAGCACGGCGGCAACTTCTTCCGGGCGACGCGCCACGAAGACCTGCGCCGGGTCGGTGAACAGCTGTGCGTCGGCGGAGCGCCATGCTCGCCGTCGCAGTCGGCCGCGCATCATCGAGCAGGACAAAGGGTTGGCGCTCTCCCATAGGCTTTGCCATACCCGCCCCCGACGAAATTGGAACCGCTGGTGCGACGACTGGTGATCGAGGGTGATGGAACATGAGCGACGAGAACACCGGCATTTTCCTGGGCCTCGCCGCCAATGGCGAACGCCAGCACCTCGACCTGGCGCGGGCCAACCGCCATGGCCTGATCGCGGGGGCGACCGGCACCGGGAAAACCGTGACATTGCAGGGTATGGCGGAAAGCTTTTCCGCAAGGGGAGTGCCGGTCTTCGTGTCCGATGTGAAGGGCGACCTGTCGGGCATCGCCATGCCGGGTTCGCCCACCTTCAAACACGCGGAAAAGCTGGAGAAACGCGCCGCAGAACTGGGTATGGAGGACTATGCCTATAGCGACAACCCGACCGTCTTCTGGGACTTGTACGGCGATGACGGGCACCCCATCCGCACCACGATCTCCGAGATGGGACCGCTTCTGCTGGCGCGTTTGCTGGACCTGAACGACACGCAGGAAGGCGTTTTGCAAATCGTCTTCCGCCACGCCGACGAGAACGGTCTGCTGCTGCTCGATTTCGGCGATTTGCAGGCGATTTTGCAATGGGCCAGCGCCAATGCGAAAAAGTTGTCCGGACAATATGGCAATGTGTCAAAAGCCAGCGTCGGCGCGATCCAGCGTCAGCTGCTGAGTTTCGAAGCGCAGGGGGCAGACCGGTTCTTTGGCGAACCCGCGCTGGAGATCGACGATTTTCTTAAGCTCGACGAGCAGGGGCGCGGCATGGTCAATGTGCTGGCCGCCGACCGGCTGATGCGCAGCCCGAAACTCTACGCGACTTTCTTGCTGTGGCTGCTGGCCGAATTGTTCGAGACATTGCCCGAAGTGGGCGACCCGGAAAAACCCAAGCTCGTTTTCTTCTTCGACGAGGCGCACCTCCTGTTCGACGATGCGCCCAAGGCGCTGGCGGAGAAGGTCGAGCAGGTCGTGCGGCTGATCCGGTCGAAGGGCGTCGGCGTGTTCTTCGTGACGCAGAACCCGGCGGATATTCCCGACGATGTCGCGGGACAGCTCGGCAACAAGGTGCAGCACGCGCTGCGCGCCTTCACGCCGAAAGACCGCCGCGCGATCAAGGGCGCTGCCGATACGTTCCGCAGCAACCCCGATCTCGACGTGGCGCAAGCGATTACCGAGTTGAAAGTGGGCGAGGCGCTGGTCTCCACGCTGGACGGGGAGGGCGCGCCGACCGTGGTGCGGCGCACGCTCATCAAGCCGCCGCGCAGCCGCCTTGGGCCGGTCACGAAGAAGGAACGCGCCATCATCCGCTCGGTCAGCCCGTTCGACGGCAAGTATGACGAGGCGGTGGACCGGGAAAGCGCCGAGGAAGTGCTGCTGGCCAAGGCCGGGGATGCTGCCGCGACTGCCGAGGAAATCGCCGAAAAGGGCGAAACCGAAGTGGCGAAGCGGGCGCGCAAGTCCCCCTCGCTGTGGGAACGGGCCGGCAAGAGCGGTGCGCGGGCCGCCGCCGGTTCGCTGGCCACTATCGCAGTCGCGACTGCACTGGGGCGAAAATCGCGTGCCGATCCGTTGCGAACCGGTGCGACCGCATTCGTGCGCAACCTTATCGGTGGCTTGATGCGCTAGAGACCGACCGCTTTCAGGCTGGCATCCACGATCCCTTCCAGCCCGCCGCGCACCCCTCCGCTGCGCCCGGCAAGCGGCGCTTCCTCCACGATCAGCGTGCCGTCCGCGCCCGCCACGCGCTCTTTCATCAGCGATTCGCGGCCCAGGAAATAGGGCCAGAACGTCTCGGTACGGGCGGCGGAATACGCGAGGTCGGTGGTGAATCCGGCAAGCTGGCCGGGTTCGAAAATGCGTCCTTCTTCCGCGGGTTCGACGCGCACCCCGCGCCCGCCCGTCAGCACCACGCGGACCGGGCCGTGGAAGACAAGGTAGCGCAGCTGGCCGGTCAGCCAGGCATGGAGCGAGAACAGCCGCCAGTGGCTCGTAATCCGCACCGGTTGGTCGCTAGGCTGGACCAGCGCGGCGATGGCGCGCGGGCGCAGGACGCAGGCGCTGTCAGCGGGAATCGTGACCGTCCTTACTTCGGCCACCGGATCCCGGGCAGGGGAGATCGTGAACGCTTTTCCCTCTCCCGATAGCTGCGTGAGGAACCGCATTCCGCTGGCGAGGCTGGTGACCGGATGGCGCCAGTCGAGCAGCCAGCGGGTTCGCGCACGGCTGGTGTCGGCGCGCGATTGCAGGAAGTCCTGCCGCACGAGCAACTCCTCGCCTTCGCCAAGCGTCACGCTGGTCGAGGGTGCGCTGGTGGCCTCCGCAATAATTGGCCCACGCGCCGCTCCATCGGCAAGCCGCACTGGCTCGCGCCGCGCGGCAAAAGGCGCCAGCACGAAATAGAATACCAGGCGGATCGCATAGGGCACGAGGACGATGGCGAGGAAGGCGAGGAGAGCAAGGCGCAGGACTTCGCGCACGGCGTCGGTGTCGATGGTTGCAAACAGGTCGACGGGCAGTTGTGCCGCGTTTTCTGCAGCAGCGAAGCTGGCGCGTCCGGCCTTGATCGCACGCGCTTTGGCAAGGCCGGCAGAGCGCGCGTTCACGGCTTCGCGCGCACTGTCGCACAGCTCTTTGCGCGCGTTCGCGTAATTGCGCGTCGCGCTGGCGAACCACATCGACGGTTTGTCGCACGATATCGCGATCGTTCACTGCGCGAGTGGCATTGCGACAGCGCCGCTTGCGCGCATCGATGGCAGCGCGGGTGGGCACGTTGATGCGGTTGGCCGCACCGGAACCGAGCGTTGCCACCCGGTCGTCCAGCGTCAGCGCCGTTTCCAGCAGTGCAATCTCGCGCGTGGCGACCGCGATGTCGAGTTCGGCCCGCGCCCGTTCGCGCGGGCGCAGCACGGCGAGCGGACCCTTGGCATCGTCGCGGCGCATTTCGGCATCGGCAAGCTGCGCCCGCGCGTTCGCCAGCCTTTCGCGCAGGGCCGCATCGGGCAGTGCGCGTGCAGCCTGCTTCGCGTCCTCAAGCCGGGCCTGGCCGTCCTTCGCCAGCACATTCAGTTCGGCTGCGCGTTCTTCGGGGGTGGCCAGCCAGCCATCGGCTTCGTCCTGAAATGTCGGCAGGACGTAAAGCGCAAATGCAATCGCGGCGACGATGAGCAGATAGAGCGCACCCTTGCCCAGCAGCCATTGCGCAAACGCTTTCATGGCGCGGCGATTATCGCGCGGACGGCGTCTTATCCAGCGGCAACCGCAATTCGGCGCGCAGGCCGCCTTTTTCGCGGTTCGCCAGCACCAGCGTTCCGCCATGCTGCTGCGCAATGGCGCGGGCCAGCGTCAGGCCCAGGCCCGCGCCGCCGGTGACGCGATTGCGCGAGGCCTCGCCCCGCGTGAAGGGTTCCAGCATGTCGGCAATGCGGTCCGCCGGAATGCCGGGGCCGTCATCGTCCACGCGCAGGACCAGCTGCCCGCCATCGAGGACCAGCGAAACGTGCGCCGATCCGGCATAGCGCACTGCGTTCGATATCAAATTGCGCAAAGCACGACGCAGCCAGGTGACGTGAACCGGTGCGACAATGCGGGCGTCCTGATCGAACGCCACCGCCATCCCGCGATCCTCGTATTCCTCCACCACCGAAGCGACCAGCGCGGTGATGTTGGTGCGTTCCGCTGGTGCGCCATCGCGCCCGATGCGGGCGAGCGACAGGATATCGTCGAGCGAGCGGGTGATATCCTCGATACCCGCTGCCATCTTCGCGCGCTCGCCTTCATCCTCGACCGTTTCGATCCGCACCCGCAGCGCGGCAAGCGGAGTCTTGAGATCGTGGCCGATGGCGCCAAGCATGACATCCTTCTCTTCCAGCAGCGCACCGATGCGCGCTTCCATTGCGTTTTGCGCGGTGATCAGGCGCTGGATGTCCTGCGGCCCTTCGGCGGCGAGTGGTATTGTGTCCGGTCGTGCGGCATCGAACTGCTCGACGCGGCGAGTCAGGGCCGCCAGCGGGCGCGTGATGCGCTGCATGACCAGCCACAACAGACCCAGCAGCAGCACGAAGATCAGCGCCGTCTGCCCCAGGAGCATTGCCACCGCGCGCCGCTCGCCGCGCGGTTCCAGCACGCGCGCGGTTTGCCATGCGCTGCCCTCGCTGCGCTGGATCGTGGCGACCAGCACGCGGCGGTTCCCGATGCGGCGGGCCAGCCGAGGGCGACGGTCCATCGCTTCGTTCAGCACCGGGTCGGCGGTCGTATCGCGCAGCGTGGTGGCAATCTGCGCGACGGCCAGCCCGCGCTCTTCCAGCAGGCCGGCAATGCGGCGGTCGAACCGCGTTGCACTGTTCTGCGCCACGGCAATCGGTGGCGCTGCCGTTACGCGATAGCGCAGGCGCGGCGGCAGGCGGTCGCGTCCGCGTTCGGTCAGCGGCCCGTCTGTCCCCCGCGCCTGCCCGCGTGCTCCGCGACCTTCACGCATGGCCTGCCGCAGGGCACGGCGTCCTTCGCGCCCCTCGGCCATCGCGTCTCCGGTCAGCAGGTGGAACGCGGCGGTATTCAGCATCACCGCCTCGCGCCGGTCCTCGGCTGCGCGCAGCAGCAGCGCCGCCGATACGCCCTGCGCCACCAGCAGGGCGAGCGCGGCGGTCGCCATCACTTGCCCGCGCAGGCTGGCGGGCCACGTCTTCATATGCGCGTTACCTGCGCGGCAAAGCGGTAGCCGCCGCCGCGAATGGTCAGGATGAGTTGCGGGTCGCGGCTGTCCGCCTCGATCTTGCGGCGGAGGCGGCTGATCTGGTTATCGACGGCGCGGTCGAACAGCTGGGCCTCGCGGCCCTGCACCATGTCGAGCAGGCGGTCGCGGTCCAGCACCTGGCCCGGATGGTCGAGGAAGGCGCGCAGCAGCCGGAACTCCGCGGTCGAAATCGGCACCAGCGCATCGTCGGGATCGGTCAGGCGGCGTTTGAGCGGGTCGAGCCGCCAGCCTTCGAAAGTGTAGGACGCTTCGTCCGCGACGGGTGCGCTCGAATCGGCTCCCGTCCCGCACGCCTGCGCAGCACGGAGCGGATGCGCGCCACCAGTTCGCGCGGCTCGAACGGCTTGGTCACATAGTCGTCCGCACCGATTTCCAGCCCCACGATGCGGTCGGTCGCTTCGCCGCGCGCGGTCAGCAGGATGACCGGCAGGCCCTGCGTTTCGACCAGATGGCGGCAGAGCGACAGCCCGTCCTCGCCCGGCATCATGATGTCGAGCAGGACGAGGTCGAACGTATCGTGCTGTAAGGCGGTTCTTGCCAGCGCCGCGCTTTCCGCCTGATGCACGACGAACCCCTGCCGGACCAGATAGTCCGCCAGGGGCTCGCGCAGGGTCGCTTCGTCGTCGACCAGCAGCAGGGTGGTGGCGTCGCTCACCTAGCTGCCGCGACGGCCCTTGCGCTGCTCGCGGCCTGCCCGGCGTTCTTCCTGAGTCACTTGCCCGTCGCCATTGGCGTCCATCCGGGCAAACCGCTGGTCGGCGGCGGCAGTGAATTCAGCCAGGCTGACGGCCTGGTCGCCATTGGCATCGGCGCGTTCGAGCATTTTCATGCCGCCACCGCCGCGACGTTTACCGCCGCCACGCTTGCCGCGCCGTTCCTTCATGGCTTCGCGCCCCGCATCCATTTCGGCCTGGCTCACGCCGCCCGATCCATCGGTATCGAGCCGGGCGAAGCGGCGTTCCATGCGGTCGCCACGGCGCTCTGCACGTCGGGAGTCACGCGCTTCGCGTGCGGCGGTCATCTCGGCCAGCGAGACTTCGCCATCGCTGTTCGCATCGGTGGAGGCAAAGCGTTCCGCCTTGCGCGCGCTGCGGTCGGCAACTGTCACGCTGCCGTCGCCGTCGGCATCCATCCGGGCGAAGCGGGCGGCGATATGCGCCTGGTGCTCGACGGCGGTGATGACGCCGTCGCCATCGGCATCGGGCTTCACGCGGTCGCCCTGCTGGGCAACGGCAACACCGCCTGCGGTCAGCGCCAGCGCGGCCGCGGAAAGGGTGAGGGTGAGTTTACGGGTAAGCTTGGGCATGGGTGTTCTCCTTCGGGGTTGATGCCCCCGTTCTAGCTAACCCGTGTCGCAGGATTATCCCGCGCATCGGGAGAAGTGTCGCAGTTTGTAACGCAGCCGCGCACACGTTCACCGCATCGACAGTTTCAGGCAGCGGTCACCGCGCGCGATGTTCGGTTCCTTCGCCTGCGGTGATGAAGATGGCCGTTGCCGCTTGCGCCACATTTGCCGTGTGCCAGACGCCCGGCTCGTTGATTGCATAATCGCCACCGCTCAGCACGGTTTCGCGCATGCCCTCGGCGGTTTCCTGCACCAGCGTCATTTCGCCATCGGTGCAGATGACCACTTCGGCACCGTGCGGATGCATTTCCCAGCTGGTCCAGTCTTCGGTGAACCGGAATTGCGAGACAAGACGGCCGCCGGGTTCGGGATGGCGCGCGGCGTATTCGGCATACCACGCCATGTCGCCCGCGAACGCCGGTTGCGCCTCGGCCGAACCTTTCGGATCGAGATGGACCCAGCGGTCGGCAAGGCGGTCCGCCATGGTCACAGCGGTTCGCACGCTGCGTCGAACCACGTCCGCACGTCTCCTTCGAGCTGCGGGCCGACGATGGCGTGGACTTGCTGGTGATAGGCGTTCCACCAGTCGATTTCGGCAGGCGTCAGCAGGTCGCGATTCGACCAGCGTGCTTGTCGATCGGCGCGAAGGTGAGCGTTTCGAAGCCAAGATAGTCGCCTTCCGCACCTTCGATTTCGGCGGGCGTTACGAGCACCAGGTTCTCGATGCGGATGCCGAACGCGTTCGCCTTGTAATAACCCGGCTCGTTGGAACAGATCATTCCGGCCCGCAGCGGTTCGCCGGTACCGGGTTGCGCGCCGCTGGACTTGGCGATGCGTTGCGGCCCTTCGTGCACGCCCAGATAGCTGCCCACGCCGTGCCCGGTGCCGTGCGCATAATCGACACCCGCCTGCCACAAGTGCTGGCGGGCGAACGCGTCGAGCTGGCCGCCGCTGGTCCCGTCGGGGAAACGCGCGGTGGCGAGCGCGATGTGGCCTTTCAGCACGCGGGTGAAGCGGTCGCGATGCTCGGCGGTCGGTTGCGCTGTGCCATCCGTATTTCCAATCCAGACCGTGCGCGTGATGTCGGTCGTGCCGTCGGCATATTGCCCGCCCGAATCGCACAGGAATACGCTGCCCGGCGCAATGGGAATGTTGCTGTCCTCGTCCACGCGGTAATGGGGCAGCGCGGCATGCGGTCCGGCGGCGGAGATCGTGTCGAAGCTCTGGTCGCGCAAGACGCCCGTTTCCTCGCGGAAGGCGCGCAGTTTCGCGACGGCCGACAGCTCGTCTTCGCCAGCCTTCGGGCACTTCTGTCGCCAGCCAGTGCAGAAACTTGGCAATCGCCGCGCCGTCGCGCGCCTGCGCATCGCGGTGGCCCTGTTGCTCGGCATCGTTCTTGATCGCCTTGGGCAGGATGACCGGATCGCGCGCCAGCACCGGCTTCGCGCCGCCTGCCGATAGCAGGCCGGATATCGCCGCCACGCCGAAATCGGGATCGACGCCGACGGTTTTGCCCGCCAGATCGCCCAGCGCCCCCACGAACGCATCGCGCGGACGCAGCGTTACCGCATTGCCGAGATGCCGTTCCAGTTCGGGCGTCACCTTTTCGGGCGCGATGAACAGGTCCGCCGTGCCGTCGTCATGTGCAATGAGGTAGGACAGCGCGACCGGCGTACGGTCCACATCGCTGCCGCGAATGTTCAGCAGCCACGCGATGCTGTCCAAGGCGGAGATAACGGCAGCATCCTGCCCCGCAGCCCGAATCGCATCGGCCACCTGCGCGCGCTTGTCCGCGCTGCTGCGCCCGGCCAATGCCTCGTCATGCACCACGGCGGGTGCGGGCGAGGGGGCGGGGCGATCCGCCCACACCGCGTCGACAGGATTGCCGTCCGTCGCCACCAACGCCATTCGCTTGGCTTCTATGTCGCGCTGCAGCGCCTTCGCCCAGCCCGCCGTGTGCAGCCACGCATCGTAGCCGATCCGCGCCCCTTCCGGTGCATTGGCAGTCAGCCATTTCGCCATGCTTTCACCCGGCACGATATTGATATCGAACAACCGCACATCGACCTGATCGCGTACCTGGATGGTGTAGCGTCCGTCGACGAACATCGCCGCGCCGTTCTTCAGCACAATCGCCGCCCCGGCAGACCCGCCGAAACCGGTGAGCCAGGCCAGCCGCTGCGCATAGCCGCCGATATATTCGGACATGTGTTCATCGCTCAACGGCACCACGAAGCCATCGAGATCGCGCCGCTTCAATTCCTCGCGCAAGGCGGACAAGCGGCTCTCATGGGTTTGCATCAGCATGGCGTATTCCTTCGGGTCTGGTGTTGCGAAGCGGTTCGGCTAAACGCTGTCGCATAATCATTATGCCGACATAGCATGTGTCGGCCCGTTTCAACAGGGAACGCCACCCATGAACAGACCAGCCTTGCTTATCGGCCTTCTTGCCAGTGCCGCGATTGTACATCCGGCTTTCGCCCAGACCCAGCCTTCCGAAATGCCTTCAGAAATGAAAGAACCCGCCCGCTTGTCCGCATCAGACCTTTCCGCCCCGCCCGTTGCCGAGAAGCGCAGCCACAGCGCCACGCATCACGGCATCACCATCGAGGATCCGTATCACTGGCTGAAGGACCAGTCCTATCCCGTGATCGACGATGCCGACGTGCTGGCGCATCTGGAGGCGGAGAACGCCTATTTCGAGGCAGCGATGGAGCCGCATCGCACGCTGGTGAAGACGCTGTTCGAGGAACTGAAGGGGAGGGTGAAGCAGGACGACAGCTCGGTTCCGCAAAAGGACGGCGACTATCTGTACTGGACCGCCGTGGTCGAGGGGAAGGAGTACCGGCAATGGTGGCGCAGGCCCGTGGCAGGTGGTGCCGACGAGCTGATGCTGGACGAGAACGCGCTGGCCGAGGGCAAGGATTATTTCCGGCTCGGTTCGATCTCGGTCAGCGAGGACGGCACGAAGCTCGCCTATTCCTATGACGATAACGGCTCGGAACGCTTCACCGCGCGGATCAAGGATCTGACGACGGGCGAATTGCTGCCCGATGTCATTCCCGAAACGCTGTCGTCGCTCCTCTGGGTCGCGGGCGATACTGCGCTGGTCTACGGCAAGGCGAATGCCAACTGGCGCGTCGACAATGCCCGCCTGCACCGGATTGGCACCGACGTTGCGGACGATGTGGAGCTGTATCGCGAGGCGGACGAGGGGTTCCGCGTCGGCATCGGCAAGAGCGCGCAGGATGACTGGCTCATCATCGCTACCGGCGACAACGAGACGAGCGAAGTGCGGCTGGTGCCGACCGCCGATCCGACCGGCGAACAGGTTCTGGTGCGGGCGCGGGAGAAGGGTGTCGAATACGATGTCGATCTGCGCACCGAAGACGGCAAGACGACGCTGTTCGTCCATACCAATGACGACCACGTCAATTTCCGCCTCGCCACCGCGGACCTTGCCACCCCGGGCGAGTGGACGACGCTGATTGCCGGATCGGACCAGTTCTACCTCACCGACATGCAGCTGTTCGAAGACTTCTATGTCACCGAGGGGCGGCTGGACGGGCTCGATCAGGTGCAAGTGCGCGCCTATGACGATGCGGGTGACGTGACGCCCGTCGCTTTCCCCGAAGCGAGCTATGACGCCGGACTGTCCAGCAATCCGGAATATGCGGTCGACACGCTGCGGCTGTCCTATGAAAGCATGGTCACGCCCGACAGCGTCTATGACTACGATGTGGCCAGCGGCGCACTTGAATTGCTGAAGCAGCAGGAAATCCCCAGCGGCTACGATGCTTCGCAATATGTCACCGAGCGACTGGCCATCACCGCGCGCGACGGCACGCAGGTGCCGGTCAGCGTGGTGCGCCGCGCCGATACGCCGAAGGGCGGCCCGCTGCATCTCTATGCCTATGGCGCCTACGGCTATGCCGTGCCGCCGGGCTTTTCCAGCAGCCGGTTAAGCCTGCTGGATCGGGGCATGGCCTACGCCATCGCGCATATTCGCGGCGGGGACGATCTGGGCCGCAACTGGTATCTGCAAGGCAAGATGAACGAACGCACCAACACGTTCAACGATTTCGTTGACGTGGCGAAGGGGCTGGTCGCACGGGGCTATACGCAAGCTGGCAGGATCAGCGCCAGCGGCGGCTCGGCGGGCGGCAGCCTGATGGGCGTGATCGCCAACACCGATCCGGCGCTGTGGGGCGCGATCGTGGCCGATGTGCCGTTCGTCGATATCCTCAACACCATGCTCGACGATACGCTGCCGCTGACGCCGGGCGAGTGGCCGGAATGGGGCAATCCCATCGAGAGCAAGCAGGCCTACGCCTACATCCTCAGCTACAGCCCCTACGATCAGGTCGCGCGCAGGACTATCCGCCGATGCTGGTGACGGCGGGGCTGAACGATCCGCGGGTGACGTATTGGGAACCCGCCAAATGGGTCGCCCGGCTGCGCGAGTTGAAGACGGACGATAACCTGCTGCTGCTGAAAACGAACATGGGCGCGGGCCACGGCGGCAAGTCGGGCCGCTTCACCGCGCTGGAGGAAACGGCGGAGGAGTTCGCCTTCATCCTGACGCAGCTTGGGTTGGCCAATCCGGAACAGTCGGAGTGACCAAACCTTTCTCGCTGACCTTCACCGCCACACCCGAGCATATCGACGAGATGGGGCATGTGAACAACGCGGTGTGGGTCGGCTGGGTGCAGGACATGGCGACGGCACATTGGCGTGAGGTGGCTTCGGAGGCGCAGCAAGCGGCGCTGGTGTGGCTCGTGGTGCGGCACGAGATCGATTATCGCGGCAATATTGCCGTCGGCGAGAGCGTGACCGGCACCACCTTCATCCCCGGCAAACCGTCGGGCGCGAAGTTCGACCGGCGGGTGGATTTTCACGATGCGAATGGCAAGCGGATCGTTTCTGCCAACACCACTTGGGCCATGCTGGACCGCGCCACCGGTCGCCCGCTGCGCGTGCGCGAAGAGGTCTACGCGCCGTTCATCGCCAGCTAGCCCAGCACCTCCGCCACGGGCTTGTAGTCATAGCCCAGCTCGGTCGCCACCGCCTCGTATGTCACCGCGCCCGCATGCACGTTCAGCCCTTCTGCCAGATGCGGATCGCGGCGCAGCGCCTCGCGCCAGCCGTGCCGTGCCATGCGCAGGGCATGGGGCAGGGTGACGTTGTTGAGCGCGTAGGTGCTGGTCCGCGCGACAGCGCCCGGCATGTTCGCCACGCAGTAATGCACGATATCGTCCACCACGAAGGTCGGCTCGGCATGGGTCGTCGGCTTCGACGTTTCGAAGCAGCCGCCCTGGTCGATCGCCACATCCACCAGCACCGCACCCGGCTTCATTTCGGACAGCAATTCGCGGGTCACCAGCTTGGGCGCGGCGGCGCCGGGGATCAGCACCGCACCGATCACCAGGTCCGCCTGCCGCACCGAATCTTCCAGATTGGCACGGCTGGAATAGCGGGTCGAGGCGCGCGCCTCGAAGAAGGTGCCGACCTTGTCCAGCACTTCGGGATCGCGGTCGAGGATGGTGACATCGCCGCCCAGCCCGACCGCCATCTGCGCCGCGTTGAAGCCGACCACGCCGCCGCCGATCACCACCACCTTGCCCGGCAACACCCCGGGCACGCCGCCCAGCAATACGCCGCGCCCGCCCTGCGCTTTCTCCAGCGCGGTCGCGCCCGCCTGAATGCTCATCCGCCCGGCCACCTGGCTCATCGGTTTCAGCAGGGGCAGCACCCCGTTCGGCGCGGTGACGGTTTCGTAAGCGATTGCCGTCACACCCGATTTTACCAAGTCGGCGGTCTGGTCGGGATCGGGCGCGAGGTGCAGATAGGTGTAGAGGATCTGGTCGGGGCGCAGCTTGGCGCGCTCCTCCGCCTGCGGCTCCTTCACCTTCACCACCATCTCGCATTCGGCGAAGATCGGGTCCGGCCCGTCGACGATTTTTGCACCCGCATCGCGATATTCCGCATCGGTCGCCCCGATGCCCAGCCCTGCGCCGCTCTCGATCCACACTTCGGAGCCGTTCATGCCCAGCTCGCGCGCGCTTTCCGGCGTCAGGCCGACGCGGTATTCGTGGTTCTTGATCTCCGCCGGGCAACCGATACGCATGGTGTGTCTCCTGATGCAGCTTTTGCGTTAGGTGGTGCGGCGCGACCGGACAAGCCACTGTCACATGGCTGTCATTGCCGCTACCTAATCGAAATGCCTCCGTTCGAAAGTTTAGGAAAGTTCAGGCCATGACCGTGTTTCGCAAGCTCGCCGTTCCGCTGCTGCTCGGCGCGGCATCCGCGCTGGCGCTGGCCGGGTGCGATACCGGCGGGGGGTCGCGCGAATCCATCAAGGTCGTCGGCTCTTCCACCGTTTTCCCCTTCGCCAAGAAGGTCGCAGAAAACTTCGCGCTGTCCAATCCCGATTTCAACAGCCCGGTCATCGAATCTACCGGTACCGGCAATGGCATCAACCTGTTCTGCAAGGGCGTGGGACCGAGCCATCCCGATATCGCCAATGCCAGCCGCCGCATGAAACCGTCCGAGCTGGAAACCTGCACCGCCAATGGCGTGACCGAGGTGGTCGAAGTGCAGGTCGGCCTCGACGGCATCGCCTTTGCCTCGAAAAAGGGCGGCATCATGATGAACCTGACGCCCGAAACTGTCTACCGCGCCATCGCCGCCAATCCCTATGGCGAGGAACAGACGGCACAGACCTGGTCCGATGTCGATGCCTCGCTGCCCGATGTGCCTATCCTCGTTTACGGCCCGCCCTCCACTTCCGGCACGCGCGATGCGCTGAAGGAGCTGGTGCTGCACAAGGGGTGCGACGCGGATCCGCGCATGGTGGCGTTGAAGGACAGCGACGAGCCGGCGTGGGAAGCCACCTGCACCGACCTGCGCACCGACGGCGCCTATGTCGACCAGGGCGAGCAGGACAATCTGATTGTCCAGAAGATTTCCAACAACGACAAGGCGTTGGGCATTTTCGGCTATTCCTACCTCGAAGAAAACGCTGGTGTTGTGCAGGGCCTGCCGCTGGACGGGGTGGAACCGACTTACGAGAACATCACCAGCTTCGCCTATGAAGGTGCGCGCCCGCTCTATATTTACATCAAGAAGGCGCATGTGAACGCCATTCCGGGCCTGAAGCAATTCGTGGAACAGTGGCGCACCGACTGGGTGCAGGGCGGCGCGCTGTCGAAGATCGGCATGGTCCCCTCGCAAGCCGACGCGATGGCAAGCAATGCCGCGAAACTCACCGGCCTGACCCCGATGACGGCGGCTGATCTGAATTAGGTTTCGTTCATGAAATACATGCCGGGCGGCGGTTGTAAGGAAACCGCTCCCGGTGTGGCTTTTGGGCAAAGCTCTCGTTCGTTCGCAAAGCGCTAAGTGAATCGTACGCTTGAAGTTGATGCAGGCATGGATGAAGCGGGTGCGCATTGCCCCGGCATGGCATGGGCGCGGGGCTGTAGGACACCGTTTTTCGCGGCCAGCGCCGCTTCATTCGCACCGGATGCCTTCAACCACAACGGCGTCGCCCAAGCGGAACGGGCGGTAGGTTTTACCCAGTTTCGCGCAATAGGCATTGCCACGCTCTTCGGCTTCGCGCTTGCGATCGGCGACGAGGCGTTCCTGTTCGCGTTTGCGCTCGGCCTGCGCACGTTCCCATTCGCGGTCGCGGCGCTCCTGTTCGCGCTCGGCTTCGCGGGCGGCCTCGGCGGCAAGCCGCTCGCGCTCGGCGGAGCCATCGTCGCGCGACGTTATCGTCATGCGTGAACCGGAATTGCCCGAACCTGTTCCGGCGGAAGTCGAGCGTGCGGACGTAGAGCGTGCCGCTGTCGAGCGAGTCGAACTGGCTTGAGTCGAGCTGGAACGCGCGGTGGCGGAGCGGCGCAATTCGGCGCGGCGATCCGACCGGCGTTGCTGCTCCGCGCGTTCCGCCGTCCTGCGGGTGTTGCGCGCGCGGGTGGCAGACGCCGTCGCGGCGGCATTGTCCGCCCGGTATTTTGCGGCGGCGACCTGGCTTTTCAATCTCTCGTATTCGGCGTTCTGGCGCGCGCGATTGCGGGCCTGCTGTTCGGCCTGCACGCGGCCCAGACCCTGCGCCAACCCGCGACCGAACCCGCGCAGCATCGCCGCACCGATATCCGGCCCCTTGAACAGATCCTCGGACCGCTTGCGCCGCGCCTGCGCCAGCCGCCGCTGTGCCGCGTTGTATTCCGCCACCGCACGGTTCTGCTCTTCGGCAGCGCGCTTTTCCTCGGCGCGCCGCTCATTTTCCCGTCGGACAATGCCGCCAAAATCTTCGATATACTTGTCGCGTTCGGCTTGTGCGTCCGCATCCATATCTTCGGGGTCGTTCCAGTCGTAAGCGAACCCGTCATCGGCCTGCGCCGTGTCACCCGCATTCTCCGGATCGTTCCAGTTATAGGCAAATCCATCATCGGCCTGCGCAAAAGCAGCAGTTGGCAGGGTAAGGCCGATGGCAAAAGCCAGCAGCGACATGGCGCGCATGATCAATTCTTCACTCCCGGAGTAATCCGCAAGGTGCGGAAAACCGGCCCGTACAGAGTCGAGTTGTTGCCTGCCTCTGATACCAGCAAAAGGTCGCCGTTGGTGGCGCGGCGGCTATGCTTTATGTCTTCGAACGCGCCTAGAAACTTTTGGGCGTAGGTTTTTACGGTTCCATACATGACGTAGTTGGTAAGTACGTAAGCAAAGCCGGAACTTTTGCCCATCTCGGTGTCGATCAGCTGTCCGAACATGACGGGCGCTGACGTGTCGCTCGTATCTACGGCTTGGAGGGCGGGATAATACGAGCCAATCTTTATTGTATCCGGATGACCGTCGCCGATCTTCATCACTTGGCTGTACCCTGCAACGCCGGATCTATGCGTTGAGGTCGTGATTTTCTTCAGATCCGTCGCATTGCTGTGGATGATATACGAACCGTCCGGCCGCTGGTCGATATCTATCAAACGGCGGTCGATCTCGCTATCGATGTGGGCGAGGCTTGGTGTGCCTTGCGTCTTGACCCCGATCAGCCAATACCTCAAATCCTTCGGCTGGTAACGCTTGCTGGCTTTGTCGATGTTCAGCGACCCGTGTTGACCCGTCAGCACCAGAGCGCCACCGTCAAGCGCCTTTATCGCCATACCGTGCGGGCGCTTAGTGCTGGGGTGCCGCTCGTCCGCCCAAGGCACGCGGGCTGTCCAGTTCGCGCCTGCATCTGCGGTGAACCGGTCCAGCCGCACTTCCTCGTCGCTGAAGCGCAAATAGAGAAGTTCGGTGCCCACGGCGCCGCCATCCCGGACCAGCCGTTGGGGATAGCTCCAGCCGTCCTTTGCCACGGTGCCGAAAATCTGCGGGGTTCCCATGATGCCGTCGGCGGACCACGGCACGATGCCGACTTCCTCGGTCCGCGTCACATTGCCCGCCATCACCAGGCGGCCCGACGCTTCCACGAACAACTCGATATCGCCGAGCTTGCTCTCGTCCACCGGCTTGCGCCACAGCATCCTGCCGCCTTGCGCAATGGCGGCGACCCACGTGTCCGGGTTGTCGCTGAACAGGCTGGGCGCGTTGAAGCCGTAGATATACGTGACGCCATTTCCATATGCTGCCGCACGCACGGACATCGCCGGGGTAAGGCCGAAGCGCTTGTCGGCCAGCAGCGTCCCGTTCTGCGATATTTCTGCGTAGGTCAGCGTGGTAAGTATCTGGCCTGCCCGTTTCGGATCGTCGAGGTAGGCTGTGCCGACCACGATCGTCCGGTCGTCCGGACCGGCCAGGACCTGACGGACATTTCCGGTGCCGCCGTGATTGCCGAAGCGCACTTCGGCAAGTTCCTCGATGACCGTCTGTGCCATTACGGGCGACGCCAGCGCGACAGCCAGCGCTGCCAGCACCAGTTTCAACCGAATTGCAATATCACGCACCACTGCAATTCCCCCCACTTTTAACAGATGATGCGATAGGGCACGTACGCAGCATTATCAAGGATTTGTCACAAATGTCAGTGACGCGGCGCTACACCGGCGTGCGGGCTACTCCATATCCTCCACCGACACCCAGCCGGTGGTGCCGTAATTGTCGGCCACTTCGATGAACAGGCCGTCGCGCTGGCCGGTGGGGGTCAGCTCGGTTCCGGCGCGCACGTCGCGCACCACGGCGGCCCCGGCATCGGCACTGGCGCGCAGCGAGGTATCGACGGCTACAACCGCAGCAGCAGAAACCGGGGCAACGGCGGTGGCACCGGCGGCGGGTGCGGTTTCAAGGGCGGCGCGCTGGGCGACCACCTCGTTGAAGGCGAGGATGAATGCTTCGGTCATCATCGCGCCGTTCTTGCTGCCGTCATAACCGCTGGTTGAGGCGGCTTCCGCGGCCCAGGCATACTGGCTGCCACGGAAGTTGAGTGTGCTCTTTTTCACAGAACCCGACCCGGCGGCCAGCGTCTGGCCCGATGCGGGGCTGACCACGCGCAGGCCCGCCGATACGGTCTTCTTCTTGCCGCCGAACCCCCCGAATGCGCCGAGCAGCGCACCCGCGAACGGCACCTTGCTGGCGACAGCGCCCAGGGCGCCGGTACGCAGCATGCCTTCGGTCACCGCACTCTTGGCCAGCTCCATGCCCTGGTCCACCTCCTCCTGCGTCCCGGCGATGGCGGTGACGAGATAACGGGCAGGCGCGCCGCTGGCGTCGGGCGTGTGCGGCGTGAAGCAGCCGGACTGCACCGCCAGCGAATTGACGAGGTTGCGCGGACTGCCCAGCTTGAACTGGGTCCAGCCCGCCCCGTCGCCATCGACCAGCGCGATGGTGCCAAGGCTCTGCTCGCAGGTCACCAGCTCCGGCGCATCCTTGGCAAAGGCGGGCGCAGGCATGGCGGCGGCAACGGCCACGGCGGCGCAGCCTGCGACGGTTCGGCGCAGGGCCGCTCTGGCAGTGCGAGCGGTGTTGGTGGTTTCCGGTGCATTCGTGGTCATGGCGCGTCCCCCAAATTGATTACAATCCTTGTTAGTTAGTCGACTGTCCACGCGCTTTCTTGTATGGACGCGACACGCACGGGAGGGGTGCGGGGTGAAGAGGGACGCTGGCTGTGACATCGACATGCGTGGCAGAAGACACGGTTCGGCTCCACTTCGTGCTGCCGGGCGCGCGGCTCGCGCCCTATGTCAGCACGTTCTATCACATGCAGGTGGCCCTGCCGGATGGCGAGACGCTGACCGACCAGCTGCATCCCGAATGGGGCAATGTGCGTCTGTCGCCCGTGGCCCATCTGGCGGCTGGTGTCGGCGACGAGGCGGTGCGCCCGTTGCCGCGCGCCATCGCCACCGGCCCGACCAGCTACGCGACCACTTTCAGCGCCGGGGCCGGACGGTCATGGGGCATCGGCTTGCTGCCGCTCGGCTGGCTGACATTCATGGGTGGCCCGGCGGCGGACCATGCCGACCGCATCGTGAATGTGGAGCATGATCGCCCCTGTGCCGCGTTCGCGCCATTGCTGGAGACGCTGTTCGATGGCAAAACTGCCTCCGACGCCGCCCCCGACCTCGCCCCAGACATCGCGGACTCTGAACGAAGAAGCGGCGCGTATCGACGCCTATCTATGCGCGCGGCTGGCCGATGGACGCAGCGTACCGCCGGTCGATGCTGCAACCGTTTCCACAGTGCATGCCGCGCTGGTCGGCGGCAAGGTCGCAAGCGTTGGCGATCTGGCCCATCTCGCCGGGTTGAACCTGCGCACGATGGAACGCCTGTCGCGCCGCGCGTTCGGGTTTACGCCCAAACTGCTGCTTCGCCGCCAGCGTTTCCTGCGCAGCCTTGCCCGTTTCATGCTCGATCCGTCGCTGAAATGGCTCAACGCGCTGGACGACCAGTATTTCGACCAGGCCCAGTTCGTGCGCGATTTTCATCGTTTCATCGGTATGGCCCCGCGCGATTATGCCGCCACGCCGCACCCGGTACTGATGGCGGCAGCAAACGCGCGGGCGGCGCTGGCGGGCGATGCGGTGCAGGCGTTGCACCGGCCGTCCGGGCCAGCCGCAAGCAGTCCGGCCTAAAGCGGGTTTCCGTCCTGGTCGCGGAAGATTTCGCGACGACCGACATGGTTGGCGGGGCCGACCAGCCCTTCGCCTTCCATCCGCTCGATCCACTTGGCGGCGGTGTTGTAGCCCACCCCCATCTGGCGTTGCAGCCAGCTGCCGCTCGCCTTCTGGTTCTCGACCACGATCTGGCACGCCTGCCGGTATTTGCGCTCGTCCGGATCGTCGCTGGCGGTGAGGTCGTCCTCGAACGACAGTCCGCCGCCGTCTTCGGGTTCCTCGGTCACGGCGTCGACATAGTCGGGTTTGCCCTGCGCGCGCCAGTGATCGGCCACCGCTTCCACCTCGCCATCGCTGACGAAGGGGCCGTGGACGCGCACCATCGCGCCGGTGTTGGGTTTGTACAGCATGTCGCCCTTGCCCAGCAGCTGCTCGCTGCCCTGTTCGCCCAGGATGGTGCGGCTGTCGATGCGGCTGGTCACCTTGAAGCTGATGCGGGTCGGCAGGTTGGCCTTGATGACGCCGGTGATGACATCGACGCTGGGGCGCTGCGTCGCCATGATAAGGTGGATGCCGGCGGCACGGCTTTTCTGGCTGAGGCGCTGGATCAGCACTTCGATTTCCTTGCCGACCGTCACCATCAGATCGGCCAGTTCATCCACGATCAGCACGATCTGCGGCAGCGGTTCGTAATCGTGCTGCTCGTCCTCGAACAGTTCCTCGCCCGTTTCGGGGTCGAAGCCGGTCTGCACACGGCGGCCCAGCGGCTCGCCCCTGGCGATCGCGGCGCTGACTTTCTCGTTGAAGCCCGCCAGATTGCGGCTGCTGATATTGGACATCATGCGATAGCGGCGCTCCATTTCCTCCACCGCCCATTTCAGCGCGCGCACCGACTTGTGCGGTTCGGTGACGACAGGGGAAAGGAGGTGCGGGATGTCGTCGTAGGTCTTCAGTTCCAGCACCTTGGGATCGATCAGGATCAGGCGGCATTCGGCGGGCGTGAAGCGGTAGAGCAGCGATCAGCAGGATGCAGTTCAGGCCCACCGACTTGCCCGAACCGGTCGTGCCCGCGACCAGCAGATGCGGCATGGCGGCAAGGTCGGCCACCACCGGTTCGCCCGCGATATCCTTGCCCAGGATGATCGGCAGGCCGCCCTCGGCTTCGGCAAAGGCGGCGCAGGCGGCCAGTTCGTGCAGCACGACCATCTGCCGGTCCGCATTGGGCAGTTCGATGCCCATTACTGTCTTGCCCGGAATCGGCGATACGCGCGCGGAAATGGCGGACATGTTGCGCGCGATGTCCTCCGCCAGGCCGATGACGCGGCTGGCCTTGATGCCGGGCGCCGGTTCCAGCTCGTACATGGTGACGACCGGACCGGTGCGCACCGCCACGATCTCGCCCTTCACGTTGAAATCGGCCAGCACGGTTTCAAGGAGGCGCGCATTGCGTTCCAGCGCCAGCTTGTCGAGCTTGGGCGTGGCGGTGTCGGGCGCGGCGGGTTCGGTCAGCAGGTCGAGCGAGGGCAGGCTGTATTGCGCGAACATGTCGCTCTGCCGCGCCTTGGGCATGACCGCTTGTTTCGGCGGCGCGCTGGGGTCGGGGATGTCGGGTGCGCGGCGCGGGGTGTCGATGACGACCGGCGTTTCGCCGCCCGCCTTTTCCGCGCGCTTCGTCTTGCGTGGCAGCACTACGGCATCGGCGTCGTCCGGCTCCGCCATATCGCGGGCGGTGCCCGTGCCGCGCCCTTGCGCCAGCCGTGCGGCGGCGAAGCGGGGCAGAGTGACGAGCTGCGCCCAGTCGATCACGAACACCCGCGTGGTCAGCGCCACCGCAGCGCCCAGCGCCAGCAGCGCGAGCGCCAGCGTGGTCCAGCCTTCGAAGTCTTCGCCGAATGCGCGTGCCAGCTGTCCGTCGATCGCCTGCACGCCGCTCGCACCGAGCAGGCCGGTCAGCCCGCCCATCGAGGCAGGCAGCGATCCGCCCGGACTGGTGAAAGCAAGGCTGGCGACGGTGGCAAACAGCGCCATCGCCAGCAGCAGGACGAGCACGGGCGACCACCAGCGGGTGTCGGTATCGCGGTCGTCCTCCTCCACATCGCGCCACAGCTTGCGCGCCGCGACATAGAGCAAGGGCAGCAGCAGCACGCCCGGCACGCCGAACACGAACAGCACCCTTTCCGAGGCCCAGGCACCGGGCGCACCCATCCAGTTGGCGATCTGCGCGCCTGCCGCTGCGGTGGAGGGGCTGGGATCGGTCTGGCTGTAGCTCGCCATCGCGAGGCCGAGGAACAGCATGGCGAGGAACAGCAAAGCCGCGCCCGCGACCTGCATGCTGCGGCGCATGCTGCGACGCCATGCCGCGCGCCAGTCCGGCGCGGTGCTGCTCTTCCTCTGTGTGACCGCGTGCGATGCCATGCGTTATGTCTCCTGCGGCCCGTAATGAGTCCTCGCCCCCGCACCCGTCAAGGGATTAGGCTTCGTGCCAAGCCATCGATCGCCCCCCAGCGAAACGCCGGCAGGGCCGCCGCGCGCCGCGCCGTCATGCCGCCCAGCGCGATAGCGCACACACCGCCGCGTTCCAGCCGGGTCGCCAGCGCATGGTATCCGGACGGCCCCAGCGGCGTAGCGTCGCTGTGCGAACGGGTCGCATAGACCGGCGAAACGAATGCGGCGTCGACACGCGCGGCGATGGCGGCATCGGCTTCCGCGCGACAATGGACGGTGGCGTAGCGGGTCATGCCGTCCAATTTACCGAGGCGGGCAACCGGGCCGTACACGCAGTCCGCGCCCCATTCCTTGGCGATTTCGGCTGTGCCGGATAGGATGACCGCGTGCCCGAACCGGCGCGCGACGGACGCCAGTGCATCGAAGCGGGTGCGCCGTGCATCGGGATCGAGATGGTAGTGCCGGAACACCAGCGCCGCGCCCTGCGGCAATCGCGCCAGCATATTTTCAAGGCTCCCGTCATTGCGTGCGTCGCTGAACAGGAAGATGCGGGGCAGGGCATCGACGGTCTTCAGCACCGGGGCAGGGCTCAAAGCTGGGGCGGGGGGCTTCACGCTCATCATCCACACGCTATAGCACGCCGCCATGAATGCGAACGACAAGCAGCGCACGGCTACCGGCTATGACGAGGTGGAGGCGGAAATTGCGCGCGCCTGCAAGGCCTCGCGTCGCAGCGCTGCCGATGTGGAACTGGTCGCGGTCAGCAAGACGCGGTCCGCCGATGCCATCATGCCCCTGCTCGAACGCGGCCATCGCGTCTTCGGGGAAAACCGCGTGCAGGAGGCGCAGGGAAAATGGCCCGCCCTGCGCGAACGCTGGCCCGATGCGCAGCTGCACATGATCGGACAGCTGCAATCGAACAAGGCGGACGATGCGGTCGCGCTGTTCGATGCGATCCACGCGCTGGACCGGCCCAGCCTGCTGAAGGCGTTGGCCAGGGCGATGGACAAGGCGGACCGCCGCGTGCCGTGCTTCGTTCAGGTCGATGTGGGCGAGGAGCCGCAGAAGGGCGGCTGCGCGGTTGCGGACCTGCCCGCGTTTATTGCCAGGGCACGCGATGCGGATGTTCCGGTGGCAGGGCTGATGTGCCTGCCGCCTGCGGATATCGAACCTGCGCCGTTCTTCGCGCTGCTGGCGAAACTGGCGGCGGATAATGGCGTGGCGGATGAGCCGATGGGTCTGAGCATGGGCATGAGCGGCGATTTTGCCACCGCTGTGATGCTGGGCGCGACGCACATTCGTGTGGGGACTGCGCTGTTTGGAGCGCGGGAATAGGTTTAACTCTGAAGACCGGCGCTGTGCCGTATCAGAGTCTTTTTTGCTCGCTGACGCTCGGCGCTGTGCCATCCCGCGCTTTTTTGTCGGGTGCGCTCCGGACATCCGTCCTACGCTTGCTGTGCCGTCCCGCTCCCCCTCCCGACCACCCACGGGATTATCCTCAAGGGGTGGTCGGGAGGGGGAGCGGGACGGCACAGCACCGAGCGTTAGCGAGAAAACAGAACGCGGATGTCCGGAGCGCACCAAACGAGGAACAAGAAAAGGGGCGCACCTTGCGGCGCGCCCCCTGTCGTGACGAACTTTGCAATGCCCCGTGTCAGAACTTGGCGCGCACGGTCACCCCGTAGGTGCGCGGTTCGGCGAGGAACGCCGAGTAGGTCTGCTGCGGTGCGACGAAGGGCGTGTTGAACGCGACCTGCGTGTAGTCCTTGTCGAACAGGTTCTGCACCCAGCCTTCGATCGAGAAGCGGTCGGCGATGTTGGTCACACCGATGCGGCCATTGACCACGGTGAAGCCTTCCTGCTCCTTGCCCGGCAGCAGGTCGGAACCGGTGTTGTAACCGCTGGCCGTGCGGGCGTTGACGAACAACAGGCCGCGCATTCCGCTGGTGCCGAGGTCTGGCGTGTAGGACACCGAACCCGTCGCCACGATGGCCGGCGCGTTGGACAGCCGGTCGCCCGGCAGCAGACGCAGGGCCGGGTCGAGCGGTGCGCCGCTGTCGTCCCCGATCAGATCGTCCTGATAGGCGGTGTCCGAATAGGTCAGGCCAGCGGTGAAGGCGAGGTCGGGGCGCGGGTTCAGCGTCGCCTCGACTTCGAACCCTTCCGCGACCACGCCCGGTGCGATGTCGTCCAGCGCACAACCACCGGTGGTTGGGTTGGCATCGCGGTCCGCACCGCCCAGGGCCGTGTCGCAGCTGTTGACCGTCTGGACCAGGAAGACCGAGCCGTTGAAGGTGTTCAGCTGGAAGTTGCTGAACTCCTGACGGAACGCCGCCACGCTGAGCGAAAACTCGCGCGTCGCGTATTTGGCGCCGATTTCATAGGCATCGACCGTTTCCTCGTCGAATTGCAGCGCCGCCGGATCGAGCGCATTGACGTTGAGGAACAGCGGGTTGCTGAGCGCCGAACGGTCGAGGTTGAAACCGCCGGCCTTGTAGCCACGCGAATAGCTGCCGTAGAGCAGCAGGTCGGGCGTGACCTTGTAGCTGAGGATGGCGGTGCCGGTGAATTCGTCCTCGTCCCGCGTGTCGGCAATGGATACGCCGTTCAATTCGGATGTCGAGTTGCCCTGGCAGGACAAGGCTATCAGGCCGCCGGCAAGACCTTGCAACGTCGTACCGAGCAAACCGCCAAGCAAAGCGCGGTTTTGCGGACAGATGACGTTGTCGTTGGCGAATGTGGCGTCGAAATCCTTTGTTTCGTTGGTGTAGCGAAGCCCAAGCGTCAGATCGAGCGTGTCGGTGATGTGGAAGATGTTGTGCGTGAAAAGCGCGAAGTTCTCGCTTTTCTGGTTATATACATCGCCCAGGCTGCCCCGGTCGCTGATGCGGCCAAGATTGCTGATGCCACCCAGAATGAGCGGCGTCGCGGGTCCGAACGCACCGGTCAAGGCAGCAGCATTGCCGCCGAGGCAATCCTGCGCGCCGGTATTGGCGAGCGCGGGATTGATGGCCAGCGCGATACGGCACGCGGCGAAGGTGCCGTATTGCGAACCGAACCGCAGGTTGTCGCGCGCCTGCAATTCCTCGTTGGCGTAGAACCCGCCGACCAGCCAGTCGATTCGGTCATTGAACAGCGAACCCTGCAGACGCAGTTCCTGCGTGAAGGTTTCGAATGTGCGCGCGCCGCCATTGCTGTTGGGTGCGCGATAGAGAATATCGACGGTGGTATAGTCGGTGTCCGACCCCTGGAAGTTGTCATATTCGCGATAGCCGGTGATCGACGTCAGCGTGACATTGCCGAAGGTGGCGTTCAGCTCGCCCGACACGCCGTAATCTTCCGTCCGTCCGGCATAGCTGCGGCCTGCGGTGGGATAGATATCGCGGTTGAACGTGCTCTGGTTCAGTCCGGCGGGGGTCTGGCCCAGGCCGAGCAGGATCGGGACGATGGGGTTGGCGGTGCTGGTCAGCGCCGGGCCGGTGGTCGGACGCGTGAAGCTGTCCAGGCCGGGACTGATGCGGGCACCGTTCGCAAATTCGGGCTGTACGAACGTCGCAGCGCAGCAGCTTTCGTCCTTGCGCGAATAATCGCCGACCACGCGGAAAGAGAGGTCGGAGCTGGGCTCGAACAGGACTTGCGCGCGGACCAAGTAGCGGTCCTTGTCGTTGACGGTCGTGTTGTTGATCTGGTCTTCGTAGAAACCGTCGCGCTTGGCATAGATGCCGTCGACACGCGCCGCGACCAGCGCGCCTAGCGGCACGTTCACACCGGCTTCGGCGCGGATCGCATCGAAATTGCCATAGGTGAAATTGCCATAACCGCCGAATTCGAATTCGGGCTGCGCGGTATAGATGTTGATGAGGCCGGCGGTGGAGTTGCGGCCACCCAGCGTACCCTGCGGGCCGCGCAGGATCTCGATCCGGTCGATCGGACCAAGCTCGCTCAGCGCGTTACCCGAACGCGAGCGATACACGCCGTCGACGAATACCGCGACCGAGCTTTCGAGGCCGGGATTGTCGCCCACGGTGCCGATGCCGCGGATACGGGCCGAACCGTTGGCTTCGTTACCGGTGGAGGACACGAGCAGCGACGGCGCGACCTGGTTCAGTTCGCGGATGTCGGTGGTGCCGGACTTTTCGAGCAGCTCGCCCGATACGGCGGAAACGGCAACCGGAACATCGGCCAGCCGCTGCGAACGGCCCTGCGCGGTGATCACGATCTGTGTGTCATCGTCGAGACCTGTGGTATCCACAACCGCGGCATCGTCCGCATCCTGTGCGAAAGCGGCTGCGGGGACGAGCGCCATACCGGCCCCCATCAAGGCCATGACACCGACCGATGCAAAACGCTGCTGCATGCTCATATTCATCCGCTCCTTGGATATTTTATATACTGTTATGCGGCGTGATTTATCGCAAATTGCCGCGCGTGCAACCGTATTCAGCACCGTGCCGTAACGGCATCGCGCAAAGTGCGACATATATGTTTCAGTCTGGACGCAACGCCATTTGCTGCGCACAACGGATGCAGCATTGTTGCGGCGTTGATACTGTTCAGGCGCGTTCGAGCTCAGCCTGCCGCCGGTCGCTGACCGCAGCCAGCAGCGCCGCCTCGATAGTCGCGCGCTTGCCCTCGCCGGTAATCTTGTCGCCCAGTGTGTCGGTGACATAGAACGTATCCGCCGCGCGCTCGCCATAGGTGGTAAGGTGGGCGGAATGCACCACCAGCCCGCTTTCGAACAGGGTGCGGGCCACCCGGTTCAGCAGCGCGGACCGGTCGCGTGCGTTGATCTCGATCACGGTGAAGCGGTTGGACGCGGCATTGTCGAACACCACACGCGGCTGCACGTCGAACGCCTTGCTGCGGCTGCGCGGCAGCGGGCGACGTGCGAGTTTGGGGGCAAGGTCGATGCGGTTGGCAAGCGCATCGCCGATTGCGGTTTCGATGCGCGCAATTTGCGCGTCTTCGGCGAAGGGTTCGCCCAGCGGTGTCTGCACCAGGAAGTTGTCGACTGCCCATCCGGTGCGGGTGGTGTGGATGCGCGCGTCGATGATGTTCGCGCCTGCCAGGTGGATGCCGCCCGCGATGCGATAAAACAGCCCGGGATGATCGGCCGCCACCACGCTGACCAGCGTCGCGCCGCGCGTCTCGTCCACGTTGCAACGGATCGTCAGCGGTGCGCCGCTTTCCTGCCCGTCGGCATATTGCGCAAGGTTGTGCGCGATCACGTCGTCGGCCTCCGCAATCCAGTAGGCCGGGGCGAACGCGCCGCCGTGATCGGCCACCAGGTCGCCGCGCGGGCCCAGCAGGTCGGTGACAGCCGCCTTCTTCGCCGCGATCTGTTCGCGCCGGTTGATGCGCTTGTGTCCCAGCCGCAACCGTTCCTCGGCCGCGTCGTACAGCGTGCCGAGCAGCTGCGCCTTCCAGCTGTTCCAGGTGCCGGGGCCGACCGCGCGGATATCCACGGCGGTCAGGATGGCGAGGTTGCGCAACCGCTCCACGCTCTGCACTTCGGCTACGAAATCGTCGATGGTCTTGGGATCGGCAAGGTCGCGTTTCTGCGCGGTGGCGCTCATCAGCAGATGCTGGCGCACCAGCCACGCCACCAGCTCCGTCTCATGGCGGTCCAGCCCGAAACGCGGACACAAACGCATCGGCAACCTCCGCCGCCCAGCACCGAATGGTCGCCGCCGCGCCCCTTGGCGATATCGTGCAGCAGGACCGCGACATACAGCGCCCGGCGGCTGGCGATGCGCGGCATCTGGCGCGTCGCGCGCGGATGGTCGTCGGCCAGCGCACCGCGCTCTATCTTCGCCAGCAGGCCGATGGCGCGGATGGTGTGTTCGTCCACCGTATAATGGTGGTACATGTCGAACTGCATCTGCGCGTTGACCTTGCCGAAATCGGGCACGAATTTCCCGAAGACATTGGCCTCGTTCATCCAGCGCAGCACGGTTTCGGGATCGTTGCGGCCCGCCAGCAGGTCGAGGAACAGCGTGTTGGCGCGGGCATCGTTGCGCACCGGTGCCTTGATAAGCCCGCTGTCGCGGTCGGCCTGCCGCATGGTGTCGGGGTGGATGGTGAACCCCTCGGCCTCCGCAATGCGGAATATCTCGATCAGGCGCACCGGATCCTCGGCGAACCAGTCGTCCGACGGCGCGGCAATGGTGCTGCCGGTGACGGTGTAGCCCTGCACGGTCCGGGGCCGTTCCAGCAGGCCCGCCAGCCAGCCACGCCGCGCGAACTGTTCGTCGATATGCGCCAGAAATACGCCGGTCAGACTGCCGACGCGCTTTGCCTGCAAAAAATAGAACTGCATGAAGCGTTCGACCGCGCTCTTGCCCGGCCGGTCCGCGAACCGCATCCGTTCCGCAACGGCGCGCTGCAGGTCGAAAGTCAGCCGGTCTTCCTCGCGCCCGGTCAGCTCGTGCATATGGCAGCGCACCGCCAGCAGAAACCCCTCGGCGCGGCGGAACCCGCGATACTCGGCGCGGGTAAACAGGTCCGCATCGACCAGATCCGCCGCAACGCGCACCTTGTGGATATACTTGCCGATCCAGTAGAGCGTGTGCAGGTCGCGCAGCGCGCCCTTGCCGTCCTTTACATTGGGTTCCACGACGTAGCGGCTGTCGCCCATGCGCTGGTGCCGCGCCTCGCGCTCGGCCAGCTTGTCGGAGACGAATTCCTTCTCGGTGCCGGTGACGACTTCGGCGACGAAGCGGCGATTGCACAGATCGTACAGTTCGCGGTCGCCCCAAACGAAGCGCCCTTCCAGCAGGGCGGTGCGGATGGTCTGGTCCTCGCGCGACATCCGCACCACGTCATCGGGTGTGCGGGTGGAATGGCCGATGGTCAGGCCCAGATCCCACAGGAAATACAGCATCGCCTCGATCACTTGCTCGCACCACGGCGTGCGCTGACGCGGGACGAGGAAGGCGATGTCGACATCGGAATGCGGCGCCATCTCCTGCCGCCCCCATCCGCCGACCGCCATGATCGCGAGCCGTTCCGCATCGCTGCGGTTGCCGGGGGGATAGACGCGCGTGACGACATGGTCGTGCAGCAGCCGCACCAACTGATCGATCAGGAAAGAATAGCCGGCGCAGATATCGTGCCCGGCAGACGGGCGCGCTTCCAGCCGGCGCGCCATTTCCGTGCGCCCGTCGTCCAGCGCATCGCGCAGCAACGCAATCACCGCCGTGCGGCTGTCGCCACCTTCGGCCGCGTGCAGCTTTGCCAGAGCCGCATCGAGCGCACGGCGGTCGATGATCTCCCGCTGCCGGACGATGCGGAGCGCGCTCAACTGCCAGCCTTCTCCGCGCCCGCTTCCGCATAGGCTGCCTTGACCGCGCGCTTGTCGATCTTCTGCGTGCCGAGGCGCGGCAGGGCGGTATCGCTGTGCCACAGCTTGTCCACTTCGGGCACCTTGAACGGGGCGATATGCTCCAGCAGGAACGCACGCAGCTCTTCGGGCGAAAGCGTCGCGCCACCGCCGGTCTGGTAGACCGCAGCGGGCACTTCGCCGAAGCGTTCGTCGGGCAGGCCGAACACGGTGCATTCCGCCACCGCATCATGCGCGTAGATCGCTTCCTCCACTTCGGGGCAGGCGATGTTCTCGCCGCCGCGAATGATGATGTCCTTCTTGCGATCGACGATGAAGAGATAGCCGTCCTCGTCCAGATAGCCCAGGTCGCCGGTGCGGAAATAGGCGTCCTTGGTCATGGCAGCGGCGGTCGCCTCGTCATTGTCCCAGTAACCGCGGAAATTGGCGACCGTGCGGATGCAGACTTCGCCGACGCCGCCCTGCGCCACTTTCGCGCCGGCATCGTCAAGGATGGCGAGATCGACCAGCGGACGGCTGGCCTTGCCGGTGGAGCCGGGCTTGGCGAGATAGTTCTCGTTGTAATTGCCGCAGCCGACCGCGTTGGTTTCGGTGAGGCCATAGCCCAGCAGCGGGAAGCCTTCGGGAAACGCCTCGCGGATGCGGGTGACGTGTTCGACCGGGCGCGGCGCGCCACCGGCGGCGAAGCTGCGGCAGGCGGTAAGGTCGTATTGCGCGCGGTCGGGGTGGGTGGCGATCTCGTAGCTCATCAGCGGCACGCCGACGAAATAGCTGACTTTCTCGGCATCCATCAGGCGCAGCGCCTCGCCTGCATCCCATTTCGGCATCAGCACCAGCTTGCGCGCGATGGCGAAGCTTTGCAGGTATAGCGGAACCAGACCGGTGACGTGAAACAGCGGCACAGCGACCAGCGCACAGGGTTGCGCGCTGACATCTTCGCCCTGTTTTTCCAGCATGATCTTGGCCATTGCCGACTGGCCGACATAGTTCATGATGCCGCTGACCACGCCGCGCTGGTCCGACCATGCGCCCTTGGACTGGCCGGTGGATCCGGACGTGAAGAGGATGGTCGCGGGGTCTTCCGGGCCGAGCGCACCCAGCATTTTCATCGCCGTGTCGCCTGCCGACCAGACATGGGCCAGCCCTTCATTGGGTGCGCTGTCGTGTTCGAATACCACCATCTTGGCGGCGTGGTCGGTGCCCGACATGCGTTCCGCGCGCGGCTGGTCCGCCAGCACCAGCTTGCAGCCGGTCAGCCGCACGCCATAGGCCAGTTCTTCCCCGCTCCAGAATCCGTTGAGCAGGGTCGCGACGCCGCCTGCCAGCACGATGCCCATCTGCGCGATGATCCAGTTGGCCGAATTACGCGCCGCCAGCCCGACACGGTCGCCCTTCTCGATGCCGTGATCGGTCGCCAGCGCGTGTGCGACATGCGTGGCCGCAACCCAGCATTCGCCGAAGGTCAGCCGCACATCGCCATCGACAAGGAAGGTTTTCTCTTTGTGCTCGTTGCAGAAATGCGCGAAATAATGCGCCAGCGTGGGCGGTGCGCCCTTGAATGCCGGCATCTCGACACCGTCGCGCTCGATGGTGACGGTTTCGAACGGCATCTCCGGCTGGGTCAGCCCGTCCATGATTGCGTCGAGCGTGGTATCGAGTTGCGTGGGCATTGGTTCGTGTCTCTCCAGTAATGGCAGGTCATGCCTGCCGCGCCGCGAGGGTTTCCCCCGTCGGCACGCTATGCCAAAGGCCCTTGAAATAGTCGAAGGCCGCGCGCCCCTTCGTAAACGAAGCTGCGCATGCTGTTTAGTCTTAAGGGGTCGATCCTGTGCTGTCACTACTCGCTGCTGCAACCGCCGCCGCATCTCCGCCGCCGATCGAGTGGGTATCGCTCGGCCTGAAGGACGGTATCGAGATCGGCTCCTTCACGCTGCGATATTATTCGCTGGCGTATCTGTTCGGCATCCTGCTGGCGTATTTCCATCTGTCGAAGATGATCGCGCAGCCTGGTGCGCCGATGGCGCAGCGCCATGCCGACGACCTGTTCACCTGGTGCTTCCTCGGCGTGATCCTTGGCGGGCGGCTGGGCTATGCCGCGTTCTACGATCCGTCGCTGTTCACCGGCTTTGCCGATGACGGGTTCGTCACGTGGAAGCTGCTGCGGCTGTGGGACGGGGGCATGAGCTTCCACGGCGGGGTGATCGGCGTGCTGGTCGCCATCGCCTATGTGGCGCGCAAGGGCGAGCTGAGCTTCATCCGCGTGTGCGATTACATCGCGGTCAACGTGCCGTTCGGGATGCTGTTCGGGCGGCTGGCCAATTTCGTGAATGGCGAGCTGTATGGCCGCACCACCGATGTCGCCTGGGCGATGAGCTTTCCCGAATATATCAACGGCACGCTGATGAACGGTCCGGGCCGTCATCCCTCGCAGCTCTATCAGGCGGCGCTGGAGGGGTTCCTGCTGATGGTCGTGCTGCTGGCGTTGTTCTGGCTGACGCGCGTGCGCTATCGCCCCGGTTTTCTGGTGGCGACTTTCGCGTTCGGCATGGGACTGGCGCGGTTCGTGAACGAATTTTTCCGCCAGCCCGACCCACAGCTCGCCTGGCTGGTCGAACAGACGGGCCTTAGTATGGGGCAGTGGCTTTCCATTCCGCTGGTGCTGGCCGGGCTGTTCTTCATGGTCAGGGCCCTGCGGCGGCCCGAACTGGGCGGCGGTTCGGGTACGAAGCCCGCAGCTGCGTAACGGCGCACGACGATGCAGGACGATACTCCGACCGGACCGGAAATACCTCTGGCCGACCGCTTCCGCCGCCTCATCCGCAACACCGGGCCGATGTCGCTCGCCACGTTCATGGGCGAGAGCAACGCGCGCTATTACGGGCGCGCCGACCCGCTGGGGCGCAATCGCGAGGGCACCAGCGGCGGCGATTTCGTGACCGCGCCCGAGATCAGCCAGATGTTCGGCGAGCTGATCGGGCTATGGCTGGCCGATATCTGGGTCCGCGCGGGGCGGCCCGACCCGGTGCATTATGTCGAGCTGGGGCCGGGGCGCGGCACGCTGGCGAAGGATGCGTTGCGCAGCGCGCGCAAATACGGGCTGGAGCCGCGCATCCACTTCGTTGAAATCTCGCAGCCGTTGAAGGACATCCAGCTGGAAACGCTGCCCGGCGCGATCTGGCATGACGACGTATCCACCCTGCCGATGGACGACCCGCTGCTGGTGGTCGCCAACGAGTTTTTCGATGCGCTGCCAGTGCGGCAACTGGTAAAAACGCGCGAAGGCTGGCGCGAACGGATGGTGGCGCTGGACGAGAACGACGCCTTCATCTTCGCGGCGGGCAAGCAGGCGATGGACGCCGCCGTGCCGGAAGGCCAGCGCGATGCCGAGGTCGGCACCATCGTCGAAACCTGCCCTGCTGCCGCCGCCATCGCGTTCGAGCTGGCGGGGCGGCTGGCTGAGCAGGACGGCTGCGCGCTGTTCGTGGATTACGGGTACGATACAGCCCGCACCGGTTCTACTCTACAGGCGGTGCAAAAGCATGAGAAGGTCGGCCCGTTCGATGCGCCGGGGGCCGCCGATATGACCGCGCATGTCGACCTGGGCACGCTGGCGCGTATCGCCCAATCGCGCGACGTGAAGCATCTTGGTACAGTAGGGCAGGGCCGGTGGCTGCACGCGCTGGGCATTGCGGCGCGTGCCGATGCGCTGAAACGCGCGGCCCCGCATTACCGCGCGGAGATCGACACCGCCCTCCAACGCCTGACCGCGCCCAACGCGATGGGCGGTTTGTTCAAGGTGATGGGACTGGTCTCGCACGGCTGGCCCGAAGGGGCGGGGTTCGCGCCCGAAGACTTACGGTCCGACTAGTCGAGACCGATCCGCTCCGCCAACGCCACTGCCGCCTCGCGTGGGGATTGCTTGTTGTCCAGCCGGTCCACCGCCAGGTTCGCTTCGCGCATCGCCGCCACGTCGATTGCGCCCAATAGCGGTTCCAGCGCATCCAGAAGGCGGCGGTTATCCGCATGGCGCGGCGCGACCAGCACCATCGCATCGTAGGCCGGAAATGCGCCCTTGGTGTCCTCGATAATGACCAGCCTGTCCGCCGCAACGCGCCCGTCGGATGTATAGGCGGAGATTACATCCGCTTCGCCACCGGTCAGCGCATCGTACATGAAGGTGGTGGTGAAATTGCGTTGTCGCCCGAAGTTCAGGCCATAGGCATCGCGCACCGCCACCCATTCCGGGCGGCGGAAGAACTCGACATCGCCGCCGATGGTCAGGCGCGGCGAGGCGCGGGCGAGATCGGCCATGTTCTCGATACCCAGCTCCGCCGCGCGGTCGGCGCGCATCGCCAGCGCATAGGCGTTTTCGAACCCCAACCGCCCCGGAACGAGCGTACCGCTGGTCTCGCGCTCCCACTCCACGATGGTTTCGTAAATCGCGTCGCGGCCAGGATTGTCGGTGCGCTTCAGCTGATTGGTCCACAGCGTGCCGGTATAGTCGATGCTGATATCGATTGCGCCGGTGGTCACCGCCTCATGCACCACCGCGGAGCCCAGCCCGTCGCGATATTCGACGGCGAACCCGGCTTTTTCCAACTGCATCCCGATCAGCTGCGCCAGCACATATTGCTCGCTGAAGGTCTTGGCCCCGATCACGATGGGCCGTTCGCCATCCGCCTGAGACACGGGGCGCAACACCCATGCCGACAGCGCGACACCCAGCAGCGCCAGTACCGCCCCGCCGCGCACCAGCCATGCCTTGCGTTCGGCCAGCCCGCGCTCGACCGTGCCCAGCAGCGTATCGGCCACGATGGCCAGCGCGGCAGACGCGATGCAGCCAGCCAGCACCAGCGCCCAGTTTTGCGTCTGCAATCCCGCAAAGATCGGATCGCCCAGGCTGGGCTGGCCGATGGTGGTGCTCAGGGTCGCCGCGCCGATGGTCCATACCGCTGCGGTGCGGATACCCGCCATCACGTAAGGCGCGGCCAGCGGCGCTTCGACCAACCGCAGTTTTTGCCACGCATCCATCCCGACACCGTCCGCCGCTTCCAGCACGCCGGGTTCCATATTGTCGCGCGCGGTCACCGCATTGCGCAGGATCGGCAGCAGCGCATACAGCGCCAGCGCCAGCAGTGCGGGCAGGAAGCCCAGCGTCGGCAAGCCTTCGCCGAACACGGCACGCAGACTGAGCAGGATGGGAAAGAACAGCGCCAGCAGCGCCAGCGCCGGAATGGTCTGCACCAGGCTGGCGAACCCCAGCGCCAGGCCGCGCACGCGGGCACTGCGCGAGGCCCATACCGCCAACGGCAGCGCCACCACGATGCCGAGGGCGATAGCCGCCGCCGCCAGCAGCACATGGGCGGCCAGCTTGTCCCCAAGGCCCAGCAGAGCGGTCCAGATATCGGTCATTGGTTCATCGGCTTAGCGCATCCAGTGCCCTCGCCTGCGCGCGTGGTACCGCGACCAGCGCCTGCGCTTCGTCGCCGCCTTCGCCTGCCAGCAGCTGTCCCGGCGTGGCATCGGCAACGATCCGCCCCGTCGCCATCACCAGCACGCGGTCGGCCAGCAGCAAGGCCTCTGCCATGTCGTGCGTCACCATCACCGTGGTCAGGCCGAGCCGGTCATGTAGCGCCCGCACCCGCTCGCCCAACGCGTCGCGCGTAACAGGGTCCAGCGCGCCGAACGGTTCGTCCATCAGCAGCAGCGGCGGATCGGCGGCCAGCGCGCGGGCCACACCGATGCGCTGGCGCTGCCCGCCCGACAATTCGTGCGGCATCCGCGCGGCATAGCCAGCATTCAGCTCGACCAGTTCGAGCAGTTCGCCGATGCGCGCTTGCGACAGGGCATCGCCCGCCAGTTTCGGGCCGATGGCAATATTCTCGCCCACCGACATATGCGGGAACAGGCCGATGCCCTGGAAGACATAGCCGATACCGCGCCGCAGCAGATGCGGTGTCTGTCCGGCAACCGGCGCGCCGTCATGCACGACGTCGCCGGACGTCGGCTCGATGAGGCGGTTGGCGATTTTCAGCAAAGTCGATTTGCCCGAACCCGACGCCCCGACCAGCGCCACGAAACTGCCCGCCGCAATATCGAGCGAAACGTCGTCCACCGCCAAAACCGAACCGTATTGCTTCGTCACCTTGTCGAAGGATAGCGCAAACGGTGCAGCCGCTTCGGGCACCGGCCTAAAGCGCGGCTTCGGGAACGGTCAGTGTGGCGACCATGCCGCCGGGCGGGAAACTGCGCTCCAGCGTGCCCTGCAACTGGCTCGACACGGTCAGTGCGACCAGGCGAGAGCCGAACCCGGTGCTGTCGGGCTTGGCGACTTCGGGGCCGTCATGCTCGCTCCACACGATCTCGATATCGTCGCCCTTGCGCGCGCAGCGGACTTCGATCCGGCCATCGGCCACCGACAGGGCGCCGTATTTCGCCGAATTGGTCGCCAGCTCGTGAAACACCAGCGCCAGCGGGGTTGCGCTTCGATTGCGCAGGGTCATGTCGACCCCGGCTATCGTCAGCCTGTCGCCCGAAGCGGCGGTATAGGGTTTCAGTAACGCGCCAAGCAGATCGAGGAGGGTCTCGTCCTTTTTCTCGCCTTCGTCCGTTACGTAACGGTGCGCGCGGCTCAGCGCCATCAGCGTGCTGCTCAAGTCCTTTGCGAACTCCTGCGAGCCCGGAATTTCGCGCGCCTTGATCGCGATAAGGCCGTTGATGACAGCGAAGATGTTCTTGATGCGGTGCGACAGTTCCTGGCTGACCAGCTCGCGTTCCAGCAGGCGGCGATGCGCGTCGTCCACATCGGTCAGCGTGCCGTACCAGCGGGTTATCTCGCCCTTTTTGTTCTTCACCGGTAGCGCACGGGACAGCGTCCAGCGATAACTACCGTCGGGTTTGCGCAGGCGGTATTCGTCCTGGAAACCCTCGGGCTTCTCTTCGCTGGCTCTCCACACTTCGATCGCACTGTCGCGATCTTCCTCATGAATGAAATCGCGCCATTCTTCCGGTGTTTGGGGCGGCGGCGACCCGGTCATGCGTTCCCATTGGGCGCTCATGAAATCGATGCCGCCATCGGCTCTCGAAGACCACACCACGTCGGGCAACCAGTCCGCCAGCTTGCGCATTTCCGACGCGCGCCGGTTCGCGGCATTCTTCTCGTCCAGCACCGTGCGGCGATAGCGCAGGCGGCGCATCACCGCCTCGGCCAAGACCTGCAACCCTTCGGTCTGCAGCGGTGTCAGACCCTCGGGCCGGGGCACGGTGTCGATCACGCACAGCGAACCCAGCGGTGCCCCTTCATGACTGATCAGCGGGGCACCACCATAGAAGCGGATATTGGGATGGCCGGTGACAAGCGGATTGTCTTCGAACCGGGCGTCGAGCCTGGCGTCGGGCACGACCATCGGCACCGGCTCCAGCATGGCGTGGGCGCAGAACGACGTCGGGCGCGGCGTCTCGCGTTCCTCGATGCCGACTTTGGTCAAAAACCGTTGCCGTTCCGCCTCGACCAGGCTGATCAGGGCGACCGGCGTATCGCAGAGCTGCGCGGCGAATTGCGTGATGCGGGACAGCTCGGGATCGTCTTCCAGCGCATCCAGCCCGTATGACGCCAGGACAGACGCACGCGTCTCCTCGCCGCATTGCGCGGGGGCGGGCGGCTCTCCGCGAGGCCAGGGATCGAGTTTCGACGGGCGCATGGAACGGTTTGCGACATATAGAAAAACAGCAGTTGCTCAACAGGTTTCGGCGCGAAGGTTAACTTCCACGCAAGATACCTGCACGCCGGGTTTGCGCCGATACCGCGTGGTCGGCTAAGCACCCGGACTATCCAGGCGGTAAGGAACACCCGATGCGCGCGACTCCCGATTTCGATTTCCAGCTGGGCGAAGCCGCCGCGATGATCCGCGATTCGGTCAGCCGGTTCGCCGACGAACAGATTGCGCCACTGGCCGAGCGCGCCGACCGCGAGGACTGGTTCCCGCGCGAATTATGGCCTGCAATGGGCGAACTGGGCCTGCACGGGATTACTGTCGCGGAAGACGATGGCGGGCTGGGCCTTGGCTATCTGGAACACGTCATCGCGGTGGAGGAAGTCAGCCGCGCCAGCGCCAGCGTGGGGCTGAGCTACGGCGCGCATTCCAACCTCGCCGTCAACCAGATCGCCCGCTGGGCGAACGCCGAACAGAAGGCGAAATACCTGCCGAAACTGATCAGCGGCGAGCATGTCGGGTCGCTGGCGATGAGCGAGGCGGGCGCGGGATCGGATGTGGTTTCGATGAAGCTGAAAGCCGAAAAGGTCGATGGCGGCTATCGCCTGAATGGCACGAAGTACTGGATCACCAACGCCCCCTATGCCGACGTGCTGGTGGTCTATGCCAAGACCGGCGATGAGGGCGAGAAACCCAGCCGCGCCATCACGACGTTCCTGATCGAAAAGGATTTCGACGGGTTCGACATCGGGCAGAAGATCGACAAGATGGGAATGCGCGGCAGCCCGACCAGCGAGCTGGTGTTCGACGATTGCTTCGTGCCCGATGCGCAGGTGATGGGGCCGGAAAACGGCGGCGTCGGGGTGCTGATGAGCGGGCTGGATTATGAGCGCGTGGTGCTGTCGGGCATCCAGCTCGGCATCATGCAGGCATGTCTCGATACCGTCATTCCCTTCGTGCGCGAACGCAAGCAGTTCGGCACCCCGATCGGCAGTTTCCAGCTGATACAGGCCAAGGTGGCGGATATGTATGTCGCCCTGCAATCGGCGCGCGCCTATACGTATGCGGTGGCGAAGGCGTGCGATGCCGACCAGACGACCCGCTTCGACGCAGCGGGCGTTATCCTGCTGTCGTCCGAAAACGCCTTCCGCGTAGCGGGCGAAGCGGTGCAGGCGCTGGGCGGGGCAGGTTACACGAAAGACTGGCCCGTCGAACGCTATCTGCGCGATGCCAAGCTGCTCGATATCGGCGCTGGCACGAACGAGATCCGGCGGATGCTGATCGGGCGCGAGTTGATCGGGGCGATGATCCTGAGCCGAGTCGGTCCGAGCGAACGCTGGAAAGTTCGGAGCGGGCGCAATCGACGCTGCTGGCGGTCGCTGATCGTCGGCCTAATCTCGGCACTCGCGTACAGGATGAACGTTCGAAGGTGTTCTGTCGCGTCTTGTGGCGCTAGATTGGTCTAGGGATTTTCTGATGTCGCGGGGATCTAGCGAGGCCATCTGTCTGGCAGAATATCGGCCTGCTGCTAATCAATATCAACAGGCGTCTACCGCTATCTCATCGCGGGAAAGAAACCCGAAGTGGGCGACTGTCTGGGGCCGTGAACACCATCATGACGTGGATTTCGACGTGGAGACGAATGCGGTCCGGTGCGAACGCTAGTCACCCTCGGATTGTTCAGGGTGCCAGGATGATTGAGCGCAGCATTTCTCTTGCCGCTCTGCGTGTTCTTGCTGCAGGCCTTGGCGCTTTCGCTGATGATTGGCGAAGCCATCCGAACATGGGGTACCGGGCGACCATTTGTTTTCTGGTTCGACGATTACTGGACCGGCGGATTGCTGCTGACCGGCGCAATTCTCATGGCGCGACCGACACCGTTTCGTTCGCATCTTTTCGTGGCCGGTTGGGCCGCTTGCACCGGCATGCTGTATGTCAGTTTCTTCGGCAAGGTATTCGACCCGGCCAGCGCCGCATAGGCGGCAATTTCGATCTCGGCTTTCTGACCGTGTCTGATCGGCGTGGCATTTGCCACCGCGTTGGTTGGACTTGTCTGGTCCTTGTGGAAGTCGCCAAGACATGACCGCACCCGTCCTGACCTCAAAGCTCGACTCCGACGCGCCTGACGCGAAGGCCATGCCGCGCATAACCGCGCGCTGACCGATCGAGCTGCGCGCAAAGGTCGCGCTGCTGCACGCGGCGGTTCCGAAGGCAGCCGCGAACGCCATGTCGGGCGCGGCAAGCTGCTGCCGCGCGAGCGGGTGGAGCGGTTGCTCGATCCCGGCTCGCCGTTCCTCGAAATCGGTCAGCTTGCCGCGAATGGCATGTACGGGAAGGACGATATTCCCGGCGCGGGAATGATCGCGGGAATCGGGCGCGTGTCAGGGCGGCAGTGCATGATCGTGTGCAACGACGCCACGGTGAAGGGTGGCACCTATTACCCGATGACGGTCAAGAAGCATCTGCGCGCGCAGGAAATCGCGCAGGAGAACCGGCTGCCCTGCATCTACCTCGTCGATAGCGGCGGCGCGAACCTGCCGCACCAGGCGGAGGTCTTTCCCGATCGCGACCATTTTGGCCGCATCTTCTTCAACCAGGCGAACATGTCGGCGCTGGGCATTCCGCAGATCGCCTGCGTGATGGGCAGTTGCACGGCGGGCGGGGCCTATGTGCCCGCCATGTCCGACGAGACGGTAATCGTGCGCGAGCAGGGCACTATCTTCCTTGCCGGGCCACCGCTGGTGAAAGCCGCAACGGGCGAGGAAATCAGCGCCGAGGATCTGGGTGGCGGCGACCTGCACGCGAAGAAATCGGGCGTCGTCGATCATCTGGCGGAGAACGACGAACACGCGCTGACCATCGTGCGCGATATCGTCAGCCATCTGGGCGCGAACACCGGCGAAGCGACGGACATCGCGCGCAAGGATCCGCGCCCGCCCAAGTTCGATGCGGACGAGCTGTACTCGATCATCCCCGACGATGTGCGCGCGCCATACGATGTGCGCGAAGTCATTGCGCGGCTGGTCGACGGCAGCGAGTTCCACGAATTCAAGGCGCAGTATGGCAGCACGCTGGTGTGCGGTTTTGCCCATATCTGGGGGATGCCCGTCGCCATCCTCGCCAATAACGGCGTGCTGTTTTCCGAAAGCGCACAGAAAGGCGCGCATTTCATCGAGCTTGCCTGCCAGCGCCGCATCCCGCTGCTGTTTTTGCAGAATATCTCCGGCTTCATGGTCGGCGGCAAATACGAGGCGGAGGGCATCGCCAAGCATGGCGCGAAGCTGGTCACCGCCGTCGCCACTGCGCAGGTGCCGAAAATCACCGTGGTCATCGGCGGCAGCTTCGGCGCCGGCAATTACGGAATGGCGGGCCGCGCCTATTCCCCGCGCTTCCTGTTCACCTGGCCCAATGCGCGCATTTCGCGTGATGGGCGGCGAACAGGCGGCAGCGGTGCTGGCGACCGTCCACCGCGATGCCGACAGCTGGAGCGAGAAGGAGGCCGAGGCTTTCAAGGCGCCCATTCGCCAGAAATACGAGGACGAGGGCAACCCCTATTACGCCACCGCGCGCCTGTGGGACGATGGCGTGATCGACCCCGCGCAGACGCGCGACGTGCTGGGCCTCGCCTTTGCCGCCACGCTGGAGGCACCGATACCGGAGCGTCCACAATTCGGGGTGTTCCGGATGTGACCCAGCTTTCCCGCAACCGCAAACCGACCCTGCTCTCGCGCATCCTGCGGCGCATTATCTTCGCCATCTGGCGCATTCAGGGCTGGACCATTCATGGCGGGATGCCCGACATTCCCAAGTTCGTGATCGCCGGTGCGCCGCATTCGTCCAACTGGGATTTCGTGTTCTTCATCGGCGCGACGGCGGAAGAAGGCGTGCAGCCCAGCTTCATGGGCAAGCATACGCTGTTCCAGGGTATCCAGCGCAATTTCATGTTCGATATGGGCGGCATCCCGGTCGACCGGACGAAACGCGCCAATTACGTGGAACAGATTGCGGACGAGTTCGCACGACGCGACCGGCTGGCGCTGGTGATGGCGGCGGAGGGCACGCGGTCCAGCAATGGCGAGTGGAAATCGGGCTTTTATCACATCGCCTCGGCTGCGGATGTGCCCGTGGTGCCGTGCTGGGTGTGTCGAAAGACGAAACGCATCGGTTTCGGTCCGCCGATGACGCCGACCGGCGACTATCCGGCGGACCTTGCGAAGATTGCGGCGTTCATGCGCAGCAAGCTGCCCGATTACGATCGTTACAAGGTGCTGGAAGCGCAGGCGCAGCGGCTGCTGGCCGAACAGGCGGCGGAAAAGGGCTAGATCGCCTGCCCGGCGGCCCAGCCGCTCGACCAGGCCCACTGGAAATTATAGCCGCCCAGCCAGCCGGTGACATCCACCGCTTCGCCGATGGCATAGAGGCCGGGCAAGCGCTTTGCTTCCATCGTCTTGCTGGACAGTTCGGCGGTGCTGATGCCGCCCGCCGTCACTTCGGCCTTGGCAAACCCCTCGGTGCCGTTGGGGTTGAAGGTCCAGCGGCGCAGGCGATCTTCGGCGGCGCGCAGGGCCTTGTCGGTATGCGCGCCCAGCTCGCCGGCCAGCGCCAGCCGGTCGGCCAGCGTATCGGCCAGCCGCGCGGGCAGGGCTTCGCGCAAGGCGGCGCGCGCCGGTTTGGCCGGATGCGCCTGTTTCGCCTCGACCAGCCAGCCGGGCGCATGGTCGGGCAGCAGGTTTACGGTGACCGGCTCGCCATGCGTCCAGTAGGAGCTGGCCTGCAACACCGCCGGACCGCTCAGCCCGCGATGGGTAAACAGCGCCGCCTCGCGAAAACCTTTTGCCCCCGCGCCGGACTTGCCTGCCGCCACGCTGACCGGGGCGGACACGCCCGACAGGTCGCGGAACAGTACATCCTCTCCGCCCAGCGTCAGCGGCACCAGCGCGGGACGCGGCTCGACCACTTTCAGGCCGAATTGCCGCGCAAGATCATAGGCAAACCCGCTCGCGCCCATTTTCGGGATCGACGGACCGCCGGTGGCAATGACCAGCGCATGCGCGCCCGCGACCGCTCCATTCGCAGTCACCAGAAACGCACCGTCGCGATGCGCCACTTCGGTCACGTCCCGACCGGTCGCAATGGTAACATCGCCCTTCGCGCATTCGGCCAGCAGCATATCGACGATGGCTTGCGCGCGCCCGTCGCAGAACAGCTGGCCCAGCGTCTTTTCGTGCCAGGCGATGCCGTAGCTATCGACCAGCGCGATGAAGTCGGCGGCGGTGTAGCGGGCCAGCGCAGACTTGGCGAAATGCGGGTTGGCGGACAGGAATTGTGCCGGGCTGGCCCCGCGATTGGTGAAATTGCAGCGTCCGCCGCCCGATATCAGGATTTTCGCACCGACCTTCGCCGCCTTTTCCAGCACCAGCACACGCTTGCCGCGCTGCCCCGCCTGCGCCGCGCAGAACAGCCCCGCCGCACCGCCGCCCAGCACGATGGCGTCGTAGGTCTGCATGTCGGGCATGATGTGGTTAAACGCCGTCTTCGGTACGCGGGGCCATTGCCGCTTCGAGCCATTCGGCGGCGCGCGCGACGCAAGCTTCCTCGTCAGCGCTGCTGGTTTGTGGCAAAATCTCTTCGAGCATGACCTGCGCCATCTCATCGCCGAACTGGAATGCGGTGGTCAGATAGGCGCAGCCTTCGAGCCGATCGACCGGTCCGCCTTCGCCAAAATACAGCATCCCGCCAAGGCCACGCAGCGCATGGCCCAGATTGCCGTCGCGCAGGGCAATCGCCTCGGTATAGCTGGCCCGCGCAGCCACGTCGTCCTCGCGCACACCATCGCCAGTCGCAAGCATGACGGCACGGCTGATCATCGCGTTGCTCGACCCGTTGGCGGCCCCTTTGGCGATCCAGCGATAAGCGGTGCGTGCGTTGGCGCGCGTGCCATCGCCTCTTAGATACCGCATGCCAATTTGCCACTGTATATCGCCAAGTGCGGCAGGCGCGGTGGTCGGGTCGGCCGCTTCGCGCTTCAACGACTCGAGCATGGCAAAGGCGTCTCCTTTGGTTGCATAAGACGGCGCGGCGAGGCCGAAACCAAGTGCTATCGAGACGGCAAACAGGAAAGCTCTCATACCGCGTCCGCCTCGCGCTGTTCGCGCAGTACGGCGAACCCGGTGATGAACAGCCCCGCCGCCAACGGCCCCAGCACGATGCCGGTCAGGCCAAAAACTGCGATGCCGCCCAGCGTCGTCACCAGGATCAGCCAGTCGGGAATGCCGGTGTCGCGCCCAACCAGAATAGGCCGCAGCACATTGTCCGCCATTCCGATTATCGCGACACCGGAAAAGATAACGAACAAACCTTGCCATACTGCCCCCGTCGCCAGCAGATAAAGCGCCACCGGTGCCCAGATGAGTGCCGCGCCCACCGCCGGTATCAGTGAGGCGATAGCCATCAACAGGCCGAACAGCAGTACGGACGGCATGCCGACGATCCAGAAGGTTATCGAACCCAGCATCCCCTGCACGATACCGACCACAACCGATCCCTTTATCGTGGCGCGCACCACCATCAGGAACCGGTCGGCCAGCCGGGTCGCGGTGTCGTGTTGCATCGGCAGATGGTGCACGACCTGCGCGCCCAGTTCGCGCCCGTCGCGCAGCAGGAACCATGTGACGTAGAGGCCCAGCCCGAAGGCCAGCACCCAGCCGAAAACACTTCCGCCGATACTCAGAGCCTTGCCAGCGATCAGGCCGACGCTTTGCTTGGCGAAGACCTGCGCACGGTCCTGCACCGCTGAAAAATCGCCCCAGCCTTCGCTACCCAGCGTCGCTTGCACGGACCCGGGCAGCGCGCCCATGATCTGCGCGAACCAGTCCGCCACGTTGATATCCCCATCGCGGAACGCGCGAAATACGCTGACCGCCTGCTCGACGATGACCGTGCCGATGGCCAGTGTGGGCAGGATTACGGCGAAGGTGATGACCAGCAACGTGGCGAGCGTCGCGGTGTTGGCATGGCCACGGAAACGCGCGAGGAACCACTGGTAGAGCGGCTGGAACATGATCGCTGCCAGCACCGCCGACAGGACCGGCATGGCGAAGGGCCACACCACCACCAGCAAGGCGACAGTGACGAGAGCGAGGAACAGCAGAAAGCCGCCCCGCTCCAGCGTCGCACCGTCTGCGGGCGTGTCAGACATCGAGGTTGGCAACGTTCAGCGCGTTGTCCTGGATGAACTCGCGGCGCGGTTCGACCACGTCGCCCATCAGCCGGGTGAAAATCTCGTCCGTCACGTCCGCATCCTCGACCTTTACCTGCAACAGCGCGCGGTTGTCGGGGTCCAGCGTGGTTTCCCACAACTGCTCCGCATTCATCTCGCCCAGCCCCTTGTACCGCTGGATAGACAGACCCTTGCGCCCCGCGACCATCACTGCGTCGAGCAGTTCGGTGGGGCGGAAAATCACGCCGTCCGCGGCGCGCTGGGCGCTTCGGTTTCGGCCTGTTCGGCGATGTCGTCCGCCGGGTTCGGCGCATCGGGATCGGGTTCGGGTGCCTGGTCGGCGATGCCTTTGACGAGGCGGGTCGGCTTGGCGAAGACTTCGGCCTGTTCCGACACCAGCCGGTGCAGCTTGCGCGCTTCTGCGCTGGCAACGAAGGCCGCTTCGAGCTCATGCACGTCGGTCACACCGCGCCATAGCCGGTCGAGGCGGACAGAACCGTCGTCGCGCAGTTGCGCGGTCCAGCGTGCTTCCTCATCCGCAATGCCCAGCCGTTTCGCTCCGGCCTGCAAGGCTGCCTCCCGGGCAGGTGCGTCCAGTTCGGGATCGAGCGCCCCTGCCAGCGCCACCTGCTCCACGATGGCAGGATCGTATTTGCGCGGAATAAACGCCATCAGGTTGCGGATACGCAGGGCGTGTTCGACCAGCGATTGCAGTTCCCCGCCGCTGCGCGCGCCGCCTGCCGTTTCCAGTACGCGACCCTGCAATCCGGCATCGACCAGATATCGATCGAGCGCGCCCTGGTCCTTGAGATAGACCTCGCTGCGGCCTTTGGCGACTTTATAGAGCGGCGGCTGCGCAATATAGAGATGCCCGGCCTTGATGATTTCGGGCATCTGCCGGTGGAAGAAGGTGAGCAGCAGCGTGCGGATATGCGCGCCGTCCACATCGGCGTCGGTCATGATGACGATCTTGTGATAGCGCAGCTTGTCGATGGTGAATTCATCGCGCAGGCCGGTGCCCATCGCCTGAATGAGCGTGCCGACTTCCTTGGAGCTGATGATACGGTCGAACCGCGCACGCTCCACATTCAGGATCTTGCCCTTCAACGGCAGGATCGCCTGCGTCTTGCGGTCGCGGCCCTGCTTGGCGCTGCCGCCGGCGCTGTCGCCCTCGACCAGGAACAGCTCGGATTTCGCCGGGTCGCGTTCCTGGCAATCGGCCAGCTTGCCGGGCAGGCTGGCGATGCTCATCGCGCCCTTGCGGCTCATCTCGCGGGCCTTGCGTGCCGCTTCGCGCGCGGCGGCGGCGTCGATGATCTTCTGGATGATGGTCTTGGCGTCGGCGGGGTTTTCCTCCAGCCATTCGCCCATCTTTTCGCCCATCAGGCTTTCCAGCGGCTGGCGCACTTCGCTCGATACCAGCTTGTCTTTCGTCTGGCTGCCGAACTTGGGATCGGGCAGTTTCACGCTGACGATGGCGGTCAGCCCTTCGCGCATGTCTTCGCCCGACAGCGACACCTTCTCCTTCTTCATCAACCCGCTGCTGCTGGCGTAATTGTTGAGCGTGCGCGTCAGTGCGGCGCGGAAGGCGGCAAGGTGCGTGCCGCCATCGCGCTGCGGGATGTTGTTGGTGAAGGTCAGGACGTTTTCGTAATAGCTGTCGTTCCATTCCAGCGCGACGTCGATGCCGATGCCGTCCTTTTCGGCACTGACCGAGATAGGCTCGGCGATCAGCGCGGCTTTGTTGCGATCGAGATATTTCACGAATGCCGCGATGCCGCCTTCGTAAAACAGGTCGTGCTCGGCCACTTCCTCGCCCCGCCGGTCGCGCAGCAGGATACGCACGCCGGAATTGAGGAACGCCAGCTCGCGATAGCGATGCTCCAAGCGGTCGAAATCGAATTCGGTGACGTTCTTGAAGGTGTTGTCGCTCGGCATGAAGGTGACGCGGGTGCCCTTTTTGAGGCCGTTCTTGTCGCCATTACTCTCGACGGACGGCGCATCGCCGCGCTCTTCCAGCGAATTGACCGCGTCGCCATGTTCGAACCGCATCCAGTGCTCGCGCCCGTCGCGCCAGATCACCAGCTCCAGCCATTCGGACAGCGCGTTGACCACCGACACACCGACACCGTGCAGCCCGCCCGACACCTTGTAGGCGTTGTCGTCGTTCGTGTTTTCGAACTTCCCGCCCGCGTGAAGCTGCGTCATGATGACTTCGGCGGCGGAGACGCCCTCTTCCTTGTGCATATCCACCGGAATGCCGCGCCCGTTATCCTCGACGCTGACGGACCCGTCGGGGTTCAGCTCGATCAGGACCAGATCGCAATGGCCGGCCAACGCCTCGTCGATGGCATTGTCGCTGACTTCGAACACCATATGGTGCAGGCCGCTGCCGTCGTCGGTGTCGCCGATATACATGCCGGGGCGCTTGCGGACCGCGTCCAGCCCTTTCAGAACCTTGATCGAATCCGCCCCGTAATCGCCCATCTGGACGACCTTTTCCGGGCGGGCATCAGCCGGTGCCTCCGATGGTGTTTCGGGTGTGGTATCGCTCGGTGTCGGGGTCGTGTCGGTCATGGCTGACGATATAGCCCAGCCGCGGGCCAAACCCAAACGCGGGTGTTGCGCGCGAACCGCTTATCCCCCGCGTCACAACACGGCCCGGTCACCGGATGCGCAAAAGCGTCGGGATTTTTGACAAGGGCGCGCGCGGACAATGGTGCTGTTAACCTTTGCGGCCCGCATGAACCCCGCATTCGCGCAAAACTGGCACGCGCCCTGCATTAACTTGAACATCGCAATTCATCGTTACGCCGAAATGGTCGAGAAGACAGGGACAAGACTTATGACGAAGCTGAAAACCGCATTGATGGGCACCACCGCCGCCGCCATCATGACACTGGGCGCAACGCCTGCCGCTGCATCGGTTATCGAACTGAACGTGACCGACGCAACCGGCGGCAACTGCTCGCACGGGCTGTGGACGAATACGCTGCGCGACGGCTGCTCCAAGAAGTTTTCCTTCCAGGATGGCACCGTCTTCACGCAGGACACCGACAACGGCACCGCGACCTTCACCGGCACCGCGCTTAACAACCAGGGCGAAGTCGCCACGCTCGACCTCATGTTCAGCCATTTTCAGGACGAGCTGTTCAACGGTCAGGAGTACAAGGCCGGCGGCGGGGCCTACAATCCCGCGCTGATGGATTTCTATTCCAGCGGTAGCGGCACCATCACGATTGACGGAGCGGTTTACACCGTCAATCCCGGCGACGGACTTGCCGGCACGACGACGCTGCAGATCGGACCCGGCGCCAACGACAAGACCGGCGACTTCGGTGGTTCGGCCTGGCTGAACATTCTGAACCCGTCGCACCTGTCGATCCCGCACTGGGATATCAATTTCGACCTGACGCCGGGCAGCACGCCCGTTCCGGCACCGGCTGGCATGGCTCTGTTCGGTCTGGCCCTGATGGGTCTGTGGGCAGGTCGCCGTCGCAAGACGGTGCGCGCCTGATCGCAGAATTTCGCGCAATGTTCCATCGGTTCGCACCTCCGATGGCTGGTACGTCGAAAAGGGGTGGCGCGGGGTTTCTCGCGCCACCCCTTTTTCGTTGCAATCGCGCGCCGGAAATTAGCGGTTTTTTAGGGCGCGCAAAGTAAGTTCGACAGTATGGAAAACCGCACCAGGATTTTCGCCCGCACCGTGGCTCTTGCAACGGTTCTGCCGATGGCGCTGGCAGGATGCGCATTGCTGGAAAGCGATCCGCGTTCGCAGGCCGAAGCTGCCATCGCGCGCAATGACCACAACGCGGCGCGCCTGCATCTGGCGACGCATCTGCGCGAAGCCCCTGGCGATGTCGCCGCGCGGCTGGATTACGCTCGCGCGCATCTTGGGCTGGGCGACGGGATCGGCGCCGAAGCGGCCTTGCAGGACCTGCCCGCCGCCGACCGGGACAGTGCCGCCGCTGCCGCGTTGATGGCGGAGGCCAAGCTGCTCCAGAACGATGCCGATGCGGCGCTGGAATGGGCGAAGAAAGCGGGCACCGATACACCCGAAGGGGCGTGGGCGAATATCGGCGCACAACTTGCGACGGGTGCGGAGGAAAGCGCTTATGCGCTGGCCGATCAAGCCGTTGCTGCGCATCCCGGCAATGCCCGATTGCTTGCCCTGCGCGGAGAGATGGCATTGCAGCAGCGCGGCATCGATACCGCCAAACTGCTCGCCGCCCGTGCCGTGGAGGCCGATCCGGAATCGCTGCCCGCGCGAATGCTTGCGGGCAAAGTTGCATTGCTGGTGGAAGACTACGCCGCCGCCCAAACGCACTTCGCGCATGGTGCCGAGACCAATCCCGGCGTCGTTACGCCACTGCTTTCGCTCGCCGCGACACAGGCCGACCGCGGTTTGCTGGACGAAGCGAACAAGACAATGGACGCGGTGCGCGATATCGCGCCGTCGCATCCGATGGCGCAGTTCATCGGGGCCAAGCTGGCTTTCGAATTCGGCGATCTCGATCTGGCGCACACAACATTGCAGCAGGGCGAAAGTGCGCTCCGCAAGGTTCCCGCTGCGCAGTTGTTAATGGGCGAAGTCGCGTATCTGCGCGGCAGCCATGAACAGGCAATCGCCTTCCTTCGACCTTTCCTGCGCGACAACCCGTTGCATGTGCAGGGTGCAACCGTCATGGCGCAGGCAATGCTGGCGGTCGGCGAACCGGCGCGCGCCCTGCGCACGGTGAAGGCTCCGGCAGGCCGCGCCAGCGCCAGCCCGCAACTGCTCGCACTGGCATCGAAGCTGGCCAAGCAGGCGGGCGAGCCGGACCCCTACGCCAAGCGCCTTGCCGGAACGCGCGTGCCGGCGGATTTCGGCGCACGGGCCGGGACTGCGGAGCGGGCGATGGCGCAAGGCGAATGGAAGAAAGCCGACGCGATTTATTCGGGCCTGTTGAAAGACGGAATGGGCACCAATGCGCTGGTGTTGAACAATGCCGCCCATGCCGCGTTGCGATCCGGGCGCAAATCCGCCGCGACTGCGCTGGCCCGCCGTGCGCTGGCGCTGGTGCCGGACGATCCGGACGTGCTCGATACGACCGGCTGGGTGCTGCTGAATACCGGCGGCGATCCGGCGGAGGCGCTGGCCTTGCTTACCCGTGCAAAGGACGGCGCACCCGGCAATCTCCAGATCCGCTGGCATTATGCCGATGCACTGGCCCGCAACGGACGGCGCGCGGAGGCAAGGCAGGTGGCGAAAAGCGTGCGCGCCTTCGCCGGGCCCGCCCAGCAAAAACATATCGACGCATTGCTGGCGCGCATCTGACGAGTTGGGTTTCACGTGAAACGATAGAAGCGCGACCATCCGCCGCTTGGAGGGGGGAGAGCTGGCAGGACAGCCGCGCTTCATCGTGTCTTGTGTCGGGCGCGCCGCAAAGGCGCTGCCGCTTCACAATCACCGGACAATCCGTCTGCATCGCAGCGCGCATTGCCCGTTGCACGGTCGGAACGGGAGGGAATGTCCGCGACCGGCTATGCATTGGAAAATAGTGTTGCGCCTTGTGTTTCGCAAATGCGAAAATCCTGACGTCGCGTGATAAAAACGCAAGGCCAGTCTGCGGAGATTGGCCCGTGACTGCTCCTTGTCACCGCCACACCGGCACCGTAACCGACGCGGATGCAGACATCCGACCTTCCCGACTCCATTCTCATCGTCGATTTCGGCAGCCAGGTGACGCAACTGATCGCGCGCCGCGTGCGCGAGGCGGGCGTCTATTCCGAGATCGCGCCCTATACTTCCGCGCAGGAAGCCTTCGACCGCCTGTCGCCAAAGGGCATCATCCTGTCCGGCGGTCCGGCCAGTGTGAACGACGACGATCCACCGCTCGCCCCGATGGCGTTCTACGACGCGGGCGTGCCGATCCTTGGCGTATGCTATGGCCAGCAGGTGATGGCCAAGCAGCTGGGCGGTTCGGTGCTGAGCCATGACATGGGCGAATTCGGTCGTGCCTTTGTCGAGATACAGGAAGACTGCGCGCTGTTCGACGGAATGTGGCAGACCGGCGAACGTCACCAGGTCTGGATGAGCCACGGCGACAAGGTGGACCGGCTCGCACCCGGCTTCGTCTCCGTCGCCACCTCTTCGGGTGCGCCCTTTGCGGTGACTGCCAACGAGGAACGCCGGATGTACGGCATCCAGTTCCATCCGGAAGTCGTTCACACGCCCGACGGCGCGAAGCTGCTTGGCAACTTCGCGCGGCATGTCTGCGGGCTGGCGGGCGACTGGAGCATGGCGGAGTTCCGTGATGCCAAGATCGCGGAAATCCGCGCACAGGTGGGGGATGGCAAGGTCATTTGCGGCCTGTCGGGCGGCGTCGATAGCGCGGTTGCCGCCGTGCTGATCCACGAAGCCATCGGCGACCAGCTGACCTGCGTTTTCGTCGATCACGGCCTGATGCGGCTGAACGAGGCCGAGCAGGTCGTCACCCTGTTCCGCGACCATTACAACATCCCGCTCGTTCACGTCGATGCCGAGGACAAGTTCATGACCGGGCTGTCGGGCCAGACCGACCCCGAAAAGAAGCGCAAGTTCATCGGCGGGGCATTCATCGACCTGTTCGAGGAGGAAGCGCGGCGCATCGGCGGGGCGGATTTCCTGGCGCAGGGCACGCTCTATCCCGACGTCATCGAAAGCATCAGCTTCACCGGCGGGCCGAGCGTGACGATCAAGAGCCACCACAATGTCGGCGGCCTGCCCGAGCGCATGAACATGGAGCTTGTCGAGCCGCTGCGCGAGCTGTTCAAGGACGAGGTGCGCGATCTGGGGCGCGAACTGGGCCTGCCCGACGCCTTCGTAAGCCGCCACCCGTTCCCCGGCCCCGGCCTCGCCATTCGCATTCCGGGTGAAGTGACCAAGGAAGCTGCGACGTGTTGCGCAAGGCGGATGCGATCTATCTGGAGGAGATCCGCAATGCGGGCTTGTACGACGCGATCTGGCAGGCATTCGCCGTGCTGTTGCCGGTAAAGACCGTCGGCGTGATGGGCGACGGGCGCACCTACGACAATGTCTGCGCCCTGCGCGCCGTGACCAGCACCGACGGCATGACGGCGGACGTCTATCCCTTCGACGCCGAGTTCCTGAGCAACACCGCCACGCGCATCGTGAACGAGGTGAAGGGCATCAACCGGGTGGTGTATGATTATACCAGCAAGCCACCGGGGACGATCGAGTGGGAGTGAGGCGTTGGAACAAGGCAGCGCGCCCCATCGTTCACATAGCGATCTATCAATGCATCGGAGAAGCTTCATGAAAGCCGCGGCCAGCCTGTTCGCCATTTCCGCTCTCGCCCTGACCGGCTGCGAGACGATCCAGCAAACCTATACCGAGGCGATTTCCTCCACTTACACGGCAGAACTGACAGGCGGGAACGAAGTCCACCTGGGTGACCCCAATGGATCGGGTACTGCGCAGATCAGCTTTTCCGACGAACTGACGCGCGTATGCTGGGACTTGAACAACCTTGCAAACCTTGCCCCTATAACTGGCGCACACGTCCATCGCGGGGCGGCGGGCACAGACGGCCCGATCGTTCTTCCGCTCAAGCAAGCGACCGAAGGTGGCTGGCGCGGCTGTTCCAGCGATACGACATGGGTGCGCGCCGCATTCGCGGAAGGCATTTCGAACTATTACGTCAATGTGCACACGGCCGAATACCCGAAAGGTGCAATTCGCGGGCAGCTGCGACAGTAGTTTCCGTTCCGCAGGATGACCGGCAGCGCGTTCGATTTCGGCCCCGACCCGCGCACCGAGACACTGCGTCGGCTCCAGGCGCTGCTGGTCCAGCGGTTCGGGCGGATCGAGCGGGCGGCGGCGGAGTGGCGGGCGCCGGAGTGGGTGCTGGTGCAGGGAGTGATCGGGGCACGGACGAAATCGCCGGTGTCCAACGCGGCGACGGACCGGCTGCTGCAGCCGTTACGGGTCGTGGGAGGCGGTGGCCGCTGCGCCGCTCGATGAATTGCAATCGGAGCTGGCGACGCAGACTTATCCTGCCGTCGCGGCCGAGCGGTTGAAGGCCAGCCTCACCGAACTGATCGAACGGCGCGGGTCGGTCGATCTGTCGCATCTGGAAACGATGGACACCGCCGCGGCGATGGACTTGGCTGGAGCAGCTGCCGGGTATCGGGCGCAAGATCGCGGCGGGCGTGATGAATGCCTCCACGCTGGACCGCCGCGCCATCGTGCTGGACAGTCACCACACACGCATACTGCAACGCATGGGGCTGGTCCCGCCGAAAGCCACCACCGCGCGGGCGTTCGATGCGATCATGCCTGCCATGCCGCCGGAATGGTCAGGTGCCGATTTCGACGAGCATCACTTGCTGATGAAGAAGCTGGGCCAGACATGGTGCCGCCCCTCCGCGCCGCAATGCGAGGAATGCGCCGCCCTGTCGCTATGCGAAACCGGAACCCGCAACGTCGCGGACCGCTGATAGGTCATGCTCGACCAGCCGCAGATCGAAGACGTTTATCGCCGCCTTGCCGCTGCGATGCCGGGGCGTACGCGCGGCGCGAAGGGACCGAAGGGCCAGCCCGACGCCTTCCGCAGCTGCATCTCCTGCATGTTGAGCGCCCAATCACTCGACCGGAACACTGCCAAGGCTGCGCGCCAGCTGTTCGCGCTTGCGACCACGCCGGAGGCAATGCTCGAACTGGACGATCGCGACATCGCCGCCGCGATCAAGCCCTGCGGTCTCTACAACATGAAAACGCGCAATATCCGCAAGTTTTGCGAGGCGCTGCTGGGCGATCATGCCGGCGTGGTGCCGGACACGCGCGAGGGGTTGCTGTCGCTGCCCGGTATCGGCCGCAAATGCGCCGATATCGTGCTGAGCTTCACCTTCGGGCACGATGTCATCGCCGTCGACACCCACGTCCACCGCGTCTGCAACCGCATCGGCCTGACCGACGCGAAAACCGCCGACAGGACCGCGCAGCAACTGGAGGATCGCACGCCCGCAATGGGCCATGCGCGACGGCCATTTCTGGCTGATCCAGTTCGGCAAAAGCGTGTGCAAGAGCCGCAGCCCGAAATGCGACGTTTGCCCGGTAAGCGATCTGTGCGAATGGTATGCGGCTAATCGTCAGCCAGAGGCGGACGCGGCCAGCGGATGACCCACCGCTGGACAATGTATCCGGCCAACGAACCCAACACCGCAAAAACGGCGTACGGCTGCCAAAGCATTGGAGGATATGCCCCGCCCGACAACAGGCGCACAACAGCCAGACCTATCAGCATCCCAGTTAGTGCACCTTGCCAATGTCCGGCAGGTGCAAGGCGCGACAGGGCAAGAAGCATAACGGCAGCAGCCGGCGCGATAAAGATGACAGCGAAAATTCCGGTCAGGAAAGCTCCGTAGGCACCACCCACGATCAATAAAGCGAGTGCGTCAGGCAAACTTCGTTCCCAAGCGAACCCGATAACGCTGCCCGCGAGGATCGCTAGAAAGACGCCTTCGGATGCCAGTATGCCCGCGATATAAAAATCGCCGAAGCCGGGCTTTGCCGACGTGGTATCGGGTTCGACAAAGCTCATCGGTTGCGCCGTCGCTTGTTTTGCGACAGCACGCTTTCACAGCATGTAATCGGAACCGGAGCCAACCCCATGAAAACCGCCATAACCGAAATGTTCGGCATCCAGCATCCCATTATCCAGGGCGGGATGCATTATGTCGGGTTTGCGCCGATGGCGGCGGCGGTCAGCAATGCGGGCGGGTTGGGGATAATTACCGCGCTGACGCTGGGCACGCCCGAAAAGCTGGCGGCGGAAATCGCCAAGTGTCGCGAGATGACGGACAAGCCCTTCGGCGTGAACCTGACCTTCCTGCCCAGCATGACCCCGCCCGACTATCCCGGCCTGGTCAAGGTTATCATCGACGGCGGCGTGAAGGCGGTGGAGACGGCCGGGCGCAATCCGGAACAGGTGCTGCCCGCGCTGAAAGAGGCGGGCATCAAGGTCATCCACAAATGCACCAGCGTGCGCCATGCGCTGAAGGCGCAGTCGATCGGCTGCGATGCGGTGAGCGTGGACGGGTTCGAATGCGGCGGCCATCCGGGCGAGGACGACGTGCCCAACTTCATCCTGCTGCCACGCGCGGCGGACGAGCTGGATATACCCTTCGTGTCCAGCGGCGGCATGGCCGACGGGCGCAGCCTGGTCGCCAGCCTGGCGATGGGCGCGCAGGGCATGAACATGGGCACCCGCTTCCTCGCCACGAAAGAGGCGCCGGTGCACCAGAACGTGAAGGATGCCATCGTCGCCGCGAGCGAGCTGGACACCCGGCTGGTCATGCGCCCGCTGCGCAATACCGAGCGGGTGCTGCACAACGAGGCGGTGGAGCGCCTGCTGGAGAAGGAACGCGAACTGGGCGATGACCTGACCATCCAGGACATCCTGCCCGAAGTCGCGGGCGTCTATCCCAAGATCATGACCGAAGGCACGATGGATGCCGGCGCGTGGAGCTGCGGCATGGTGGCGGGGCTGATCAACGACGTGCCGACATGTCAGGAGCTGGTGGATCGCATTATGGCGGAGGCCGACGAAATCATCGACCGGATGGACGCGCTACGCCGCTAGAACCGGATGGCTACCAGCTGAACCCGGCGTCGATAGCGCGCTGTTCGGCAGCAGTCGTGGTGCGGCCCAACGTCGTGTTGCGATGGGGAAAACGGCCGAAGCGGGCGATCATGGCATGATGGCTGCGCGCGAAGCGGAGCGTATCGTGAAGCCCTTCTAAGGCGAAAAAGGCAAGGCCGTGCCGCTGGTCAATAATGCGCTCGCTGTGCATGAGCGGCATGCCGACGAATTGCTTTGCATCGTCGCTCAGCCTTTTGTGCCAACCCCGCCGGATCATCCCGCGTGTCAAAGCGATTGCCAAGGTGTCGGTTGCAAAGGCGCGGGGTGTATCGCGGAAGGTATTGCGCGACACCTGGTCGAACAGCAAAATTGCTGCACGCGTAGTATCGCGGCTTTTCAGGAAGGTAGAGGCAGGCCGATTTGCCAATCGCTCCAGGTCGGGGCGGAACCGGCGTTCCAGCATCCTGTCGACGGCTGCATCGGGACTGAACCAGTCGGCGGGGCGCAGGATGCCGAACCAGACATGCAGCAGTTCCGCCGCCCAAGGCCGTCCGGCGGCTGCCATCCTTTCACTCGTCGATGCGGCGGTACGGCACGAAATCTTCCAGAAAGATATTCCCGGTGTAGAAATAGCTGAACCGGTCGCGCGTCGTGACGATATCGGTACGGCACAGGCGGTTGCCCTGCGGCCGCGTCACGATGATATCGCCATCGTCGATGCTGCGCGCATTGCGCGGGATATTCACGTAAACGGCGCCATTCGCCTCATAGACCAACGCGGTGCCGTCGATGATGGTCAGGTTCGCGGTACGCAGATTGTTCACGCATCGCTGCGGTTCCCCCGCCACGCGCCCTTCGATCAGCTTCGCCAGCTTCAGCTCGCCCTCGGTCGGCGCCTCTGTCGGCGTATCGGGCGCATTCTGCGCCATCACGGGCACGGCAAAAGCGATTGCGGCAGCGGAGAATATCGAGGCGATCTTCATGATTGCGGGCTTTCTGTTTCGGGCAGGGTGTAGGGAATGAACGCACCAAGTTGCAATACCGGTCCGGGGAAGCCGCTGTTGCGGTCGACAAGCTCCACCTGATCGGACCGGCACAGATTGCTGCTGCCGAACTTGCGGAACACCGGCATGTCCCACCGGTCGAGATAGCGCGTGCCGGTAACGGGGCGATTGATGTAGATCGTGCGGCGGTCGCGGAAAACGAAGGCCGTCTCGTCGATGATGCGCACGCTGTCCGCTTCGATGCGGGTCAGGCAACGCACCGGCTCCCCCGCCACCCGGCCTTCGATCAATTCGGCCAGCTCGCGCTCGCCCTTCGTCGGCTCGTCCGTCTGCGCAGATGCGGGTGCGGCAAGTATGAGTACGGCAAGGATGGAAGCGGGCAGCTTCATGGTATTTTCTTTTCCTTCGAACGATCGCTGTTTCAATTACCTGATCCGAAGTGAACTGTTCCTGAGTGCGTTTAGAACGGTCCGCCGAACACGAATTTCCACGATGCCACGACGATCCAGTGGAACAGGGCTCCCGGCCAGATCGACATGCTCCTTTCGCGCATCACGCCAAGCGTGACAGCCACCACCGAGACGGCGGCGAGAAAGGGCAGGGTGGCAAACTGTGCGGACCATGCGGGGCCGATGCCGGTCCAGTATTGCAGCGGGTGAAACAGCACGAACAGCGCGGCCACTGCACCTATGCGGGCCATGCGACCGGACTTGCTTCGCGGATGCAGCAGACCGCGAAAAATGCTTTCTTCCACGAGGCTGGGCACGACGAACAGAAACAGCGCTGTCGCGAGCAGCGAGAAGCCGAGCGGTGAAGGGTTCCATTCGGCCAGCCCGCCAACCCAAGCAGTTGCGGTCAATGCGATACCGCCAATGATCGCGACGGGAGCGGCGCTGCGCCAGCCGTCGGCATCCGGCAGGTACCATGCCGACACCCGCATTCAGGCGGTGCCGCCCACCGTCAGTCCGCCGACCAGCAGCGTCGGTTGGCCAACGCCTGCCGGTACGCTTTGCCCGCCTTTGCCGCACACGCCGACGCCCTGATCCAGCGCCATGTCGTTGCCGATGGCTTCGACGCGGGTCAGTACGCTCGGCCCGTCGCCGATCAGCGTGGCACCCTTGATGGGGGCCGCCAGCTTGCCGTTCTCGACCAGATAGGCTTCGGTGCAGGAGAAGGTGAAGCGGCCCGACACGATGTCCACTTGTCCGCCGCCGAACCCGGCGGCGAAGATGCCGCGCTTCATGCCCGCCAGCATCTCGTCCGGGTCCGCCTGTGCCGCCGCGCATGAAGGTGTTGGTCATGCGCGGCATGGGCGCATGCTGATAGCTTTGCCGCCGTCCGTTGCCGGTCGGCGCGACGCCCATCAGCCGCGCATTGAGCCGGTCCTGCATGTAGCCTTTGAGGATGCCGTCCTCGATCAGCACTGTCTCGCCGGTCGGCGTGCCTTCGTCGTCGATGCTGAGCGAGCCACGCCGGTCGGCAAGCGATCCGTCGTCGACCACGGTGACGCCGGGTGCTGCCACCCTCTCTCCGATCCGCCCGCTGAACGCACTGGTGCCCTTGCGGTTGAAATCGCCTTCCAGACCGTGGCCGACCGCTTCGTGCAGGATGATGCCGGGCCAGCCGGGGGCGAGCAGCACAGGCATCTCGCCCGCCGGGGCATCGACGCTGTCGAGATTGACCAGCGCCTGCCGCACCGCCTCGTCCACCGCGTGCCGCCACGCCGCGCCATCATTGCCGATGTCGAACAGCCGGTCGTAGAGATAGCGCCCGCCGAAACCGTAGCTGCCCTGTTCGCGCCGCCCGTTCGCTTCGGCGACGACCGATACGTTAAGGCGGACCAGCGGGCGGATATCGGTGGCGGTGAAGCCGTCGGGGCGGATGATCTCCACCACGCTCCAGCTGCCTGCCAGGCTGGCGCTGACTTGCGAGACGCGCGGGTCTTTTGCGCGCGCCACGGTGTCGATGGTTTGCAGAAGCGCCACCTTGTCTTCGAACGCCACGCCGTCCAGCGGGCTGGCATCGGTATAGAGGTGGCGATTGCTGCGCCGGGGCGGAGCGGCGCGGCTGGCGGCGGCGGAATCGAGCAGTTGCAGCGTTTCGCCCGCGCGCCGGATTGCCGCCTCGCTGATTTCGTTGGCGTGGGCGAAACCGGTCATCTCGCCCGACACGCCGCGCAGACCAAAGCCGCTGTCGCGCGAATAATCGGCCGTTTTCAGCCGTCCGTCATCCCAGCCGAATGTCTCGCTGGCCATGTGTTGCAGATACAGTTCGCCATCGTCGCACCGCGCGAGCATGTCGGCGGTTGCGCGCTGCGCGGTTTCGGGGTCGATGGTGCGGAACAGGTGGGTGCGGGGGTCGCCGGCGGAGGAAGACATGGTCATGGCGACCATATAGGCTTTACGCCCGTCCGTGTCGCCCGTTCTAGCGGTGGCCCGGATCGCCGCCTTCGGTAATGTCGTGCAATTCTTCCTGCGCGACCCCGTCCGCAGGCCCGCCGATCAGCACGAAGCGCCGGTCGCAATAGCCGCAATCGACATAGCCGTGCTCGTCGATCTGGAGATAGATGCGCGGGTGGCCCAGCGCCGCGCCGGTGCGGATATCGGTCGCACCGTCGCAGCTGACACGGCGTTCGGCGGTGCGGACAATTTCGGGCGGGGGCGTGACAGTATCCATACCGGTGCGACCGATACGGCGTGCCATCGCGATGCGCAACGGCTGGCTTCGTTACAAGGCCGCCCGGCAATCATCGCTTGGCACCAGCCCGCGCGAAACCCTAAGACGCTCAAGCATGACCACACCCCCCGCCATCCGCATTACCGATCTCGTCAAACGATACGCCGGCGTGAAGGGCGAAGCCGGCAAGCTGGCGCTGGACGGTGTGAGTTTCGATGTGCCGCAGGGCGGCGTGTTCGGCCTGCTTGGCCCCAATGGCGCGGGCAAGTCCACGCTTATCAACGTGCTGGCCGGACTGGTGACGAAGACCAGCGGGTCCGCCGAGATATGGGGTTTCGATATCGATACCCAGCGCCGCAATGCGAAACGCAGCATCGGGATCGTGCCGCAGGAAATCGTGTTCGATCCGTTCTTCACGCCGTTCGAAGTGCTGGAAAATCAGGGCGGCTTCTATGGTATTCCCAAGGCGACGCGGCGCAGCGAAGAGCTGCTCGGCGCGGTGCGCCTTGCCGACAAGCGCGACGCCTATGCCCGCACGTTGTCGGGTGGGATGAAGCGGCGGCTGCTGATTGCCAAGGCGATGGTCCATTCCCCGCCGATCCTGGTGCTGGACGAGCCGACGGCAGGCGTGGACGTGGAATTGCGCGCGCAGTTATGGGCGCTGGTGCGCAAGCTCAACGCCGATGGTGTGACGGTGGTGCTGACCACGCATTATCTCGAAGAAGCGGAGGAGCTGTGCGACCGCATCGCCATCATCAATCACGGCAAGCTGATCGCCAACAAGCCAACGCGCGAACTGGTCGATATGGCGCGCGAGAAGATCGTGGCCGTAACGCTCGATGCGGATATGGCGAAAGTGCGGCAGCACGAGGCGTTCTTGAAGGTCGAGCTTACCGGTCCCCGGGGTATTGAAGTTACTTATGACAAGGACCGGATGACGGCAGGACAAGTGCTCGCGATCCTTCAGCAGCAGGGGCTTGTGGTGCAGGACGTAACGACGCGCGAGGCCGATCTTGAAGACGTGTTCGTCTCGCTTACCCGCGCGGATACCACGGCATGAGCGTCGGAACGCACGACATTCTCGTCATCGGCTCAGGCGCCGCCGGGCTGACCGCTGCGCTGGCGCTTGCCGAAACGAAGCGGGTGCTGGTGCTGGCGAAAGGTGCGCTGGACGGCGGCAGCACGGCGTGGGCGCAGGGCGGCATCGCGGCGGTGCTGGATGCGGGCGACACGTTCGAGGACCATGTGCGCGACACGATGGTGGCAGGGGCGGGGCTGAACGATCGCGCAACGGTGGAATTCGTGATCGAGCGCGCACCCGCCAGCATCGCCCGCCTGATCGAGCTGGGCGTTCCCTTCAACGAAGAAAGCGACCAGCTCCACCTGACGCGCGAAGGCGGGCACAGCCACCGCCGGATCGTGCATGTCGACGATGCCACCGGCTGGGCGGTGCAGGAGGCATTGCTTAAGGCGGCCGATGCCAACCCCAACATCACCATGCTGGATGGGCGCACCTGCGTCGATCTCATCACCGGCAGGCATGGCACGCGCTTTTCCGGCGAGGGGCGGGTGTGGGGTGCCTATGCACTGAACGAAGCGACGGGCCGGGTGGAAAAGCATCTGGCGCGCGCGACCGTCATGGCGGCGGGCGGGGCGGGGCGCGTCTATCGGTTCTCCACCGCACCGCGCGGCGCAACCGGCGACGGGATCGCGATGGCGTGGCGGGCAGGCGCGCGGGTGTCGAACATGGAAATGATGCAGTTCCATCCGACCTGCCTCTATAATCTGGAGGTCAAGAACTTCCTCGTTACCGAAGCGGTGCGGGGCGAGGGCGGACACCTGCTGCATCCCGACACGGGCCATCGCTTCATGGCGGATTACGATCCGGAACGCATGGAGCTGGCGCCGCGCGATGTGGTGGCACGCGCGATCGACGACCAGATCAAGCGGTTCGGGCTGGACTATGTGCATCTCGACATCAGCCACCGCGACCCTGCATTCGTGACGACGCATTTCCCGACCATCCACGAAAAGCTGACCGGGCTGGGTATCGACATGACGCGGGAGCCGATCCCGGTCGTGCCGGCGCAGCATTATACCTGTGGCGGCATCATCGTCGGTCTGGATGCGGCGAGCGACCTGCCGGGATTGTGGGCGGCGGGCGAATGCAGCGAAAGCGGGCTGCACGGCGCGAACCGGCTTGCGTCCAACAGCCTGCTGGAATGCTTCGTCTTCGGCGAAGCCGCGGCGCGCGATATCCTCGACCGCTGGGACACGCTGCCCGCACCGCCCGCCATCCGCGACTGGGATGCAACACGCGTGGCGGATTCGGACGAGCAGGTCGTCATCAAGCAGAACTGGACCGAAATCCGCCGCTTCATGTGGAACTATGTCGGCATCGTACGCACGACCAAACGGCTGGAACGCGCCGCCAACCGCATCCGGCTGCTAACGGCGGAGGTGGAGGATTATTACGGCAGCTTCGTGGTGACGACCGACCTTATCGAACTGCGCAATTTGTTGCAGGCCGCCGACCTGATCGTGCAGTCCGCGCTGGCACGCAGGGAAAGCCGCGGCCTGCATTATACGCTCGATTACCCCGAGCCGTTGGCCGAAGCGCGCGATACGGTGCTGGTGCCTTGAGCGGGGCGATGGTCACGAACCCGCATCGTGTCACAGCGAGCACCCTGCGTCCCGCACGATCGGTCTAGCGCAGCAAGCGTCTCAAATTGATCCACAAATTATGCAGGAAGCTCAAGGGGACACGTTGGTCCAGCGAAGTTCTCTTGTAATAGCGCCGATATTTCATGATCGCCCCCGAGTCACCGTTCCCCATACTGCCGTCATGCGACTATGCAAAAGTTTATGACAAAGACACGGCATGTTGGCGTTATTGTCGCAATGTCGATCGGAGTTTTTAGGATGCCGCAGATTACTGCCAACCATGTGACGTTGGAATACGAAGAAGAAGGGTCGCCTGACGCGCCGGTGATGCTGCTTATCATGGGGTTCGGGGCACAGCTGACCTTGTGGCCAGACGAGATGGTCGCGGCGCTGGTCGGGCATGGTTTTCGCGTTATCCGGTATGACAACCGCGATGTCGGCCTCAGTCAGAAGTTCACCGGCCAGACACCGCCTGGTGCGGTGAAGCAGACGCTGGCGCGCAAGCTGCGGCTGGATCGCATCGGCCTGATGCCCAAGGTGCCTTATACCCTGCGCGATCTTGCGGACGATGCCATCGGTCTGCTCGATGCGCTGGAGATAGACGTGGCACACATCGTCGGCGCGAGCATGGGCGGAATGATCGCGCAGCATGTCGCCGCACATTATCCCGACCGGTGCCTGTCGCTGACAACAATATTCTCAACCACCGGCAATCCGGCGCTGCCGCAGGCGAAACGCGAAGCATTGGCTGCACTGGTGAAACGACCCGACAGCACCGAAGAGGCGGCGCTGATCGAACACGGCATGTACCTGTCGCGCACCATCGGCTCGCCGGGATTTCCCGCGTCCGAAGAATATCTGCGCGAACGAAGCAGGGCTGCAATTCGCCGCAGCTTCTATCCCGAAGGCCCGACCCGCCACCTCGCCGCGATCCTCGACGATGGCGACCGCCGTGCGCTGATCAAGGATATTCGCGTGCCCACGCTGGTGCTGCATGGCGAAGACGATCCGCTGGTGCCGGTGGAGGGAGGCCGCGACATCGCCGCCACCATTCCGGGCGCGAAGCTGAAGACCATGTCCGGCTGGGGGCACGACCTGCCCGCCGAGCTGCTGAAGGATGTGACCGGTGCGATTGCGGATCACGCGCACGCCAGCGTTGCCTGATCGGAACTCGAAACGTTTCTAAAATTGCGCCGCTCGATTCGATTGTGTGGATCGGCCTGGCAAGCGTTTTCCGGCACAAAATTTATTCACCGTTTGGATTTTCAGCTTGCGCTTTTGACAGCGCCCCCGTTTCCGCCGCGTCGCGGTGTGCTGTGTCGATAAGACACTGCGATATTGGTGCCCTGCAACATGCTTAATTGCCGTTGACCCTATTGCGTGCGGCCCTGTGCTGATTCAATAAGCATCTGTCCGGACAGGTGCCACAGCCACTACATATGGTTGTCGGTCGCCTCGCCGGACCCATATTGTGGGGTGTGCCGGTTAGCCAAGCCTGACGCATTTGCCTTGCAATTACAGTGTGCGACAGCAGCCGGAAGGGCGGCGGTCGAATCTTTTGGAAGGCATGGGGCAGGGCGCGAAATTATGGAACTGAAGAGCGGTAACGAGATGGCGACGGACCTTGATCAGGGTGATAGCCAGGTAACAGATGACGTGACCGTGACGGTTCGGCGCGACAGCAGGAAAGAGGCGGCGATACGCATGGAAAAGACCGACGACGCAACGGATGAACTGGTCGCCGAAAAGGCGGGTGCGGCACTCGCCGGCGCGATGGCGGCTGCTGCCACGCCGGTGGAAGACAGCAAGAAGGTGAATGCCCGCCGCTTCACCATCGTGCAGGACGAGGCGCGCGATGCGAACCTGACCGATTTCGGCAAGGAAACGCTGATCGACCGGTACCTGTTGCCCAACGAAAGTTTTCAGGACCTGTTCGCGCGTGTCGCCGATGCCTATGCCGACGATCAGGACCATGCGCAGCGCCTGTATGATTACATCAGCCGCCTGTGGTTCATGCCCGCTACGCCCGTGCTGTCCAATGGCGGCACCGCACGCGGCCTGCCGATTTCGTGCTACCTCAACTCGGTCAGCGATAGCCTCAACGGCATTGTCGAAACCTGGAACGAGAATGTCTGGCTCGCCAGCAAGGGCGGTGGCATCGGCACCTATTGGGGCAATGTGCGCGGTATCGGCGAACCGGTCGGCCTGAACGGCAAGACCAGCGGCATCATCCCGTTCGTGCGCGTGATGGACAGTCTGACGCTGGCAATCAGCCAGGGGTCGCTGCGGCGCGGCTCGGCGGCGTGCTATCTCGACGTGTCGCACCCCGAAATCGAGGAGTTCCTCGAAATCCGCAAGGCGTCGGGCGACTTCAACAGGAAGGCGCTCAACCTGCACCACGGCGTGCTGCTGACGGACAAGTTCATGGAAGCGGTCCGTGCGGGCGAGAAGTTCGACTTGCTGTCGCCCAAGACCGGCGAAGTGCGTGGCCAGGTGGATGCCCGCGCCCTGTTCCAGAAACTGGTCGAGACGCGGCTGGCGACGGGCGAGCCCTATATCGTGTTCAACGACACCGTGAACCGCATGATGCCCAAGCATCACCGCGACCTTGGGCTCAAGGTTTCCACATCCAATCTGTGCAGCGAAATCACGCTGCCCACCGGCGTCGACCACCTTGGCAACGACCGCACGGCGGTCTGCTGCCTCTCTTCGCTCAACCTTGAAAAATGGGACGAGTGGAGCGGCGACAAGCAATTCATCGAGGACGTGATGCGCTTCCTCGACAATGTCCTGCAGGACTATATCGACCGCGCGCCGGACGAAATGGCGCGCGCGAAATACTCCGCCGAACGCGAACGCTCGGTCGGGCTGGGCGTGATGGGCTTCCACTCCTTCCTGCAAGCCAAGTCGCTGCCGATGGAAAGCGCGATGGCGAAGGTGTGGAACCTGAAAATGTTCAAGCACATCCAGTCCCGCGCATCGGAAGCCTCCATGATGCTGGCGCAGGAACGCGGGCCGTGCCCCGACGCGGCGGATATGGGCGCGATGGAACGGTTCAGCTGCAAGATGGCAATCGCGCCGACCGCGTCGATCAGCATCATCTGCGGCGGCACCAGCGCGTGTATCGAACCGATCCCGGCGAACATTTACACGCACAAGACGCTGTCGGGCAGCTTCGTGGTCAAAAACCCCTATCTCGAAGCGTTGCTGCGCGAGAAATCGAAGGATTCCAACAATGTCTGGAACTCAATTCTGGAGCAGGGCGGTTCGGTTCAGCATCTCGACTTCCTGAGCTCCGACGAGAAATCAGTGTTCAAGACCAGCTTCGAGATCGACCAGCGTTATCTGCTGGAATTCGCCGCCGACCGCGCGCCGTACATCGACCAGGCGCAGAGCCTGAACCTGTTCATCCCGGCCGATGTCGACAAATGGGACCTGATGATGCTGCATTTCCAGGCGTGGGAGAAGGGCATCAAGTCGCTGTATTATCTCCGGTCGAAATCGGTGCAGCGCGCCGGGTTTGCGGGAGGGGTGGAGGCGGACAACACCGCCGATGCCGCCAAGATCGAGCTGTCGCTGGAGCAGAACCAGGACACCGATTACGAGGAATGCCTCAGCTGCCAGTGAGCTTGCGCGCAACTCCAAACCACAACGCCCGCCGCACCTTTCTCGAGTGCGGCGGGCGTTTTCTTTTATCGGAACCGCGTCAGACCAGCGGCGGGTTGCCGTCGGCGCGGGCGCGTTCTTCGGGGTTGGGCGAGGTTTCGCCGACCGCCGCCTTGGGGTCGCCGCTTTTCTCCGCACTACGCTTTGCGACGTCCTGCTCGGTTTTGCCGCCGGTTTGCGCATTGCCGTAACCGGGCTGCGTCGTGTCTTTGTGCGTCTGGCCTTCCTGCGGGCCGGTGCGCTTCGGTTCTACGCCGTTGCCGGACTTCTGCTGCGTTACCTCGCGCGAATCCTTGGGCGACAGATCACCTTCGTAGCGGCTCATTACATTTCTCCTTATTCCACAGAGGGGGTTAGACTATGCGAAACAAGCGTTTGTACGCAGCTTCGGTTCCTGCTGCCGGTCGTATCCAGCCCGCTTGAACGACGCCGCCATGCCCCGTAAAACGCCTTCGCAATGACGAGCACCGGGCCATCGCCGTTTGCGCATATCGACTGGTTCATGCTGGTCGTGGTCGTCATCATTCCCTTCATCGTGCTGATCTGGCCGCAGATGCGCGCCGCCTTCGTGCATTGGGACGGCGCGCGCAAAGCTTCGCGCGACCGCATGACGATGCTGGACGGCGCGCACGGTTTCGATTCCGACATCGAGACGCCCGTTCCGATCGACTGGAGCGGCTTCGCGCCCACCATCGTGCCGGCGTTCTTTGTCGTTATGGTAGGGCCCGTCGCAAAAGCATGGGGCTACGATATCGGCAGCGTCTGGTTCTATATGGTGCCTTTCGGTCTCTATGCGCTTTACAAAACATGGGAATGGCTGCGCACACCGCCTGAAATACGGGCTGAATTGCGGCCCGAAACAGGCTTGCAGGAAACCCTGCTCGGTTTCGATCTGCCGCGCGAGGGGTGGATCGGCCTCGTCGGTGCGCTGATGATTACCGGCGGCCTTATCGTGGGCTTTGCAATGTTCCTGGCGTGACGCGCCCGCGCTTATCCACCGACCGCTTGCCCGCACCCGTTCCCACCCGGCCCCGGCACCGCCAAGGTTCCCCCACACGATTCGTCGCAGCCACCTGTTCGATTGGGCGGGTGATGCACGGTTTGCACTTGCATCCGACCCCATGAATCGATTCTAAGATCAAACGTCTTATATACCAGTTGTAGTTGTTCGCCCCGTCAGGAGATACCACATGCCGTTGCTCGAAGCCCGCAGTACCTACAAGCCGTTCGAGTATCCGTGGGCCTACGACTTCTGGAAACGCCAGCAGCAGATCCACTGGATGCCGGAGGAAGTGCCGCTGGGCGAGGATTGCCGCGACTGGGCGCAGAACCTGACCGATCACGAGCGCAACCTGCTGACGCAAATCTTCCGCTTCTTCACGCAGGCCGATATCGAGGTGCAGGATTGCTACCACGAGAAATACGGCCGTGTGTTCAAGCCTACGGAAGTGAAGATGATGCTGGCCGCGTTCAGCAACATGGAAACGGTCCACATCGCGGCCTATTCCCACCTGCTCGACACCATCGGCATGCCCGAAAGCGAATACGGTATGTTCCTGGAATACGAGGAGATGAAGGCCAAGCACGACTATCTGCAGGAATTCGGCGTCGATACGGACGAGGATATTGCCCGCACGCTCGCCATGTTCGGCGGGTTCACCGAAGGGCTGCAGCTGTTCGCCAGCTTTGCCATGCTGATGAACTTCCCGCGCTTCAACAAGATGAAGGGCATGGGGCAGATCGTCAGCTGGTCGGTGCGCGACGAGAGCCTGCACTGCGAAGGTATCGTGCGCATGTTCCACGCCTTTACAAAAGAACGCGACTGCCTGACCAAATCGGTCAAGGAAGACATCATGGACATGTGCCAGAAGACGGTGCGGCTGGAAGATGCCTTCATCGACCTGGCGTTCGAGGATGGCCCGGTGCCCGGCATGACGGGCAAGGAAATCAAGAAATACGTTCGCTACATCGCCGACTGGCGCCTGAGCCAGCTGGGCCTGCCCGCGATTTACATGGTAGAAGACCACCCGCTGCCGTGGCTGACGCCGCTGCTGAACGGGGTGGAGCACGCCAACTTCTTCGAAACGCGCGCGACGGAATATTCCAAGGGCGCGACGACGGGCAACTGGCAGGACGTATGGTCGAGCTTCGACAAGCGCCAGGGCGCCAAGCGCGCCGCCAACGAGGAAGACGGCGCGGTCGATGACGGGCCGGGTCTGTTCGGTGAAGGCGAAAGCGTGGCGGTGGCGGCGGAGTAGGGTCGATGGGATATGAGCGAGCGGGGGTGCTTGCACGTATTCTCTTCGCTTTAATCGTTCTCGGTTCAACTTATCTTGGGATATTTTCGGCGCAGTATAAATTAAGTGCTTACGCTATCTTATATCATCCAATAAGTATAGCGGTAGCTATTTCATTCATCGTTTTGCTGTTACTATGTATTTTTTCTTGGGACTTCAGGGTTCATATTTGGGATGTAATAACTGCCATATTAGATGCTTTTATTGATACTGTCGGTAGCTTGGTGGGCTACAAGCGCAGCAGCATGGCGTATACAGATGGAGAAATGCATCAGTTTTACACGATGCAGGCAAGCCTTGAGGCACGCATAGAATTGATTGAAAAGAATGAAAAAATTATAGATGGTGGTCAAGTTCTTACTAGAGAAGCGCGTGCCGCTCTCAATTCAGAAATCGGAAAGATTACCCAAGACGATCTAAAGGCTCAAATTAGAGAAAAGGGCTACGAGATATATGATGAGATTGTAAATAAGTCTATAGAACAGAGGTTCGATAACTCGAGATTTCGCCTTGAGGAGGCGTCAAAGACTGTGACTGTTCGGGGTTTTTTCAACCTAATATTTGGTTTGGCATTTGCTGGAGTTGGAATATGGTATCTTATTTCGGCAGGCCCGCAATCTTTGACTAACCCAACTGAGTCAGTTATAGATTTTATATTATCTAAGTTCAGTATTTCAATTTTATGCGTTATAGTGGCATATTTCTTTTTTAGCTTATATAAAACTGGGCTAGACGACACAAAATACTATCAAAACGAAATGTCAAATATAGATACGATTCAGGCTTCTATCGTATTTTCTATACACTTAAGCGATGCCGGAAAGGAGCTATACGCACGTGAGCTGCTTCAACATGATAGAAATAGAGGTAATATTAAAAATAGCAAAAGCGGAGAAAATTCTGTGTTAATAAGCGAAAAAGTATTAGCAAAAATCATCGGCTCGCTATCGAAGAGTGACTAAACTGCTATCTATACTAGATTCTTTGTGAATGATTAATTTTTATTCTCAATTAAGCCCGGTTACTGCGCTTGGCACCTGTATCATCTCGTTGACATCGAACCGCACCCGGAACAGCCGTGTTTCGTCGTTCTTGCGGGTAAGCTGGTAGGCGAGATATGCGCCGTCCGCTCCGGCGTCGGTTACCTCCACCTGCCACACATTGGTCAGCGAGGCGTCGAGGCTTTCGCGTTCAAAGGTGGCGTTGCTTTCGACGTCTGCAAGAGATTGCTGCATAAGTCTCGCACCGAGAACCAATAGCGCTCACCGCACCCGCACCGTCCCTCAGCGTCTTCGCCAGCAATTTCGGAACCTTGCTGTCCGATGAATCTTGTTCTGGTGAAACCATGCCCGTCAGCAACGGGCGGCAAAACGAGGGACAATACAAATGGCTGAAATTCCGGTAGAGAAAAAATCGTCGATGGCGTGGCTGTGGTGGCTGTTGCTGCTGGCGGGCGTTCTCGCGCTGTTATGGGCGATCTTCGACAATGACGACGACACGCCCGACGTGTTGCAGGACGATAGCGTCGAAGCTGTCGAGACGGCACCTGTCGTCGAGGGAGCCGATGCCGATATGGTGACAGCGGACGGTGCGACTGGCGCAATTACCACGATTGCGGGTCTTGCGGGCCTCGACGGACGTATCGGGTCGACGGTCGATCTGGAAACCGTGACGGTCAATCGCGTCATCGGCGACATGGCGTTCACCATCGGTACGGGCGCGGACGAGACGCTGGTGCGCTTCGACGAAGTGCAGACGCCCGGTACACCGCGCGAAGGTCTGATCGACGTGAATCCTGGTTCGGTCGTTTCGCTCGCCGGCAATGTCCGCGAACTCGATGTATCCGATCTTCCGCAATCCGTGCGCGACGATCTGACGAACGAGAACGCAGCCTACATCATGGCCAACCGCATCAATGTACAGGGCGGCGGCTCGAACCCCCGCTGATATGCCCACGCCGTTGAGGAGGCGAGCTATCGCAAACACGGGTTCCGATGCTGAATGGCGCCGGAGCCCTTTCTCTGCGCGCTCCGGACTATTGCTCGCTTCCCCAAGCAGCCCCCGGCACCGCCACCGCCTCGTCCGCATCGAACCGCACCCGGAACAGCCGCGTTTCGTCGTTCTTGCGGGTTAGCTGGTAGGCGAAATATGCGCTCGTCCGCTGCCAGCGTCGGTTACCTCCACCTGCCACACATTGGTCAGCGAGGCGTCGAGGCCTTCGCGTGTGAAGGTGGCGATGCTTTCGGCGTCCACCGGGAATTGCTGCACTCGTTGCCGTGCCTGCCTCCGCCGTGGTGCCGCCGTAATTGGTTACCGCGTCCAGCGTGCCGTCCTCGTGGCGGTGTTCGTGTTTCAGGGTGATCGCGCCGTCCGGCCCGCGTGTCAGCACCCAGGTGCGCGAGCGGTTCCAGCCTTCGGGCGCTTCCTCGTCGGCGATCTGGAAGGGGATGGCGACGCGGGTGTCGGAGCAGTCGCGCACATGCATCACCATCGCGGCGTCCTGCATGTCGGCGTCGCGCGCATCCTCGCTGACCAGCCCGCCCGCATAGGCCTTGCCGCAATGCGATTGCAGCGCGGCCCAGAACCGGTCGCGCTCGGTGGGTTTCGGCCGCTGTCGGTATGGCGGCGGTCGGTGCGCAGGCGGACAGTGTCAACGCCAGCAGGACGCCGCTTGTCAGCGCGAATGCGTGTCGTCGCAATATATCCGACCGTTTCGATCGCGTAAATTCCGGACACCATGCTTCTCCCGTGCTGCTTACCCGACGTAAACGCTCTGTCGTGCATCGTGCCGCCATGTACGATAGCCCGATGCACACTGTGCTGCTGCCATATGTCGCCTATTACCTGATCGCGATCAACTTCGTCGCCTTCGCCACGTTCGGGCTGGACAAGATGCAGGCGGAGGCGGGCCATCGGCGCACGTCCGAAGCCGCGCTGCTCCGGCTTGCCGCGCTCGGCGGATCGGTGGGGGCTTATGCCGGGCGGGCGCTGTTCCGGCACAAGACGCGCAAGCAGCCGTTCTCGCGCCGCCTTCATACGATAGCCTGCGGACAGCTGGTGCTGGCAGTGTTTGTGCTGGTGTTCTTGTGGCCATCCGGCTGACGTTATGGAGCGCACCCCCGCTCCTGCCCCGCCAACTTTCCTACACGCCGCCGATCTGCTTCACCCTGTGCGATGAAGCACTATCCGCCCCCTTCGCCCCGTGCCGCGCCGTCGCCGCCGCGTCGCATACCCGCCTTTCACCCCGTGCCCGTCGGCGCGCGGCAGGACGGGTGGACGCCCGTGCGGCAGGCGCAATTCATCGGGATGCTTGCCCAGACGCGCAGCGTGCTGGCGGCGGCGCGTGCCGTGTCGATGGGGCGCGAAAGCGTCTATCGCCTGCGCAAGCGGCCGGGCGCGGCGGGCTTTGCGGCCGCGTGGGATGCTGCGCTGGGAAAGCCGCACGAGGCTGTGGACTTGGCGAGTACGAAGTCCACAGGGCTGGTGCCGGACTATCGTCATCGAACGGGCCGGTTGCAGGTGAAGATGTATCAGGGCCGCTTTACCGCAATCGCGCACAAACCGGACAATACCGCGCTGCTCCAGCACCTCGCGCGGCTCGACCGTACATGCCGTTTGGTGGACCCCGAACAATGAAAGTCACAGTGTTCGGACGGCAAACGAGAGGTTCACGACGGGACGTGACCGGCCGGTCGCGGTGGCTACACCCACCATGTGCCCGGATCGGGCATCGGTTCGCGCTTTTGCGCCCGCACCAGCGACAGCACGCTGCGCACGGCAGTCCAGATGGCGGTGGCAATCAGGCCGAACACGCCGATGACAATCACGGTCAGCACCAGGCTGATGACGGCATAGAGCAGCCCGATCCAGAAGGTGCGGATGAGGTAGGTGAGGTGCGAGCGTTCCCACGCGCTCTCGCCCGCTCCCGTTTCGCTGGCCCCCGTCTCGCCCTGCCAGATATAGGCGAGGATCAGGCCGACGATGCCGGAGATGCCGGTAATGAAGCTGGCGAGATAGCACAGGCTGATGATGGTCGGGCGATTGGTGTCGAAGCCATTGCCGCTGCCGCCGGGAAGGGGCGGTGGAGGGGACGGCGGCGTCGGCTGGACCGGATCGTCCTGACGGAAGGCGGGTTTCGCATCGGGTGTGGTGCGCGGGGCGGGGCTGTTCGGTTGGCATGCCGCGCAGTCTAGCCGCATCGCGCACCGGGGCAAGTCGCACCCTCCCGCGCAAAATGCCGCTGCGCCTGTAACCTCATTGTATGCGTCGCCGAATACCGCAGTGGCCATAAAAGGAGATTGTGCCATGAACGGAACATTGAACACGTTGCTGAAAGTTGCGGGCGGCCTCGCGCTGGCCGGTCCCGCGCTGAGCGGATGCGATGCCATTTGCGGCGCGTGCGGTGCTTGCAGCGCCTATGGCTGTTGTGCCGCGGCAGGCAAGGATGGTTGTTGCGCCGCGGCCAAGGCCGAGGCCGGGGCCGAGGCCGAAGAAGCCGCTGACACGAAGACAGGCTGCTGCGCCGCATCCTGATGCCGGACGGCAATACAAAGCAGTCCGGGCGGATGGGGCAGGAGGGGTGCGCGGTGCGTCATGCAGCCGATGCCCTGCTTGCGCTGTCCGCCCGGATGGCGGCGGAGGGCCGCAGCCTGGTCGAGCGGGTCGTGCCGCGCGAGGCGGGCGCGTTCCGGCAATGGACGCATTACCCCGAGGGCGATGCGATCGACCCCGACAGCGGCGCACGCTGGTTTTACCATGCGCACCCTCCGGAGGAACGCGCCGAGGGCGAGCACGGCCATTTCCACCTGTTCCTGCCCCGCCGCCTGTTCGACGCGGACAGCGCGCGCGCCGGCCCGGACAAGGCGGATGCTGTCGAGGTGGTGCACGTCGTGGCGCTGGGGTTCGATACCGACGGGCTGCCGACGCACTGGTTCAGCACCGCGCAGTGGGTCACCAACGAGTTCCAGCACGATGCCGAAGCGATCATCGCGCGGCTGGATGCGCTGGCGCTGGCGGGTGCTGGCAGCGGACAGGGGCTGGAGCCCGTCGGCGAATGGCTCGACCTGGCGGCACGCGCCTGTCGCCGCGATATCGAGGCGGTGCTGCGCGAACGCGACGCGGTGCTGGCCGGATTGTCCGCCGGTGACCGCCGCCGCGAAATCCTCTCGCAGCGGCGCTTCGCGCTGTAGCACGCTTTCCTACGCGCCGCCCGCCCGCTAGACGCGCGGTGCCATGACCGCTGTAGCCACCCCCTCCACCAGTTCCTTCCATGCCAAGGCCGAAGTGCTGATCGAGGCGCTGCCCTATTTCCAGCGCTATGCCGGGCGCACCTTCGTGGTGAAATATGGCGGCCACGCGATGGGCGACCCCGCCGCCGCGCGCGACTTTGCCGAGGATATCGTGCTGCTGAAGGCGGTCGGCATCAATCCGGTGGTGGTCCACGGCGGCGGGCCGCAGATCGGCGCGATGCTGGGCAAGCTGGGGGTGGAAAGCACCTTCGTCGACGGCCTGCGCGTCACCGATCAGGCGACGGCGGAAATCGCGGAAATGGTCCTGTCGGGCGGCATCAACAAGCAGCTGGTCGGCTGGATCGCCAAGGCGGGCGGCAAGGCGCTGGGCATATCGGGCAAGGATGGCGGCCTCGTCACCGCGCGCAAGGTAACGCGCACCCGCCGCGACCCGGACAGTCTGGTGGAGCAGGTGGTGGATCTCGGCTTCGTCGGCGAACCCGCCGCAGTCGATACCGGCATCATCGACACCGCAGTCGGTGCCGGAATGATCCCGGTGGTCGCGCCCATCGGGGCCAGCGCGGACGGCGATACCTACAACATCAACGCCGACACGATGGCCGGTGCGATTGCGGCGGCGCTGGGCGCGGCGCGGCTGTTTCTGCTGACCGACGTGAAGGGCGTGCTGGACGGCGACGGAGAATTGCTGACCGACCTGACCCCGCCGCAGATCGCCACGCTGCGCGAGGATGGCACCATTCACGGTGGCATGATCCCCAAGCTGGAAACCTGCGTCCATGCGGTCGAGGGCGGGTGCGAGGCGGCGGTGGTGCTGGACGGACGCGTGCCGCACGCGATGCTGCTGGAATTCTTCACCAGTCGCGGTGCCGGTACGCTGGTCCGGGCGGGATGATGCGGCGTAACATCCGCGCCGTTGCCGAGTTGAACCGCCGCCCCCATCTGTCGTAATACCTATCGCGCTGCCGACGTTTCGAGGACACCATGAACGCCATCATCCAAATCATCTACATGCTCGCCAACACGCTGAGCATGATCATCCTCGTATGGTTCGTGATCGGGTTGCTGTTCGCCTTCAACGTGGTGGGGCGCGACAACCAGTTCCTGGTGCAGGTGGAACGCAGCATCGGCGCGCTGCTCGACCCGATGCTGCGCCCCATTCGCCGCGTTATGCCGGAAACAGGCTCTATCGACTTTTCGCCAATGGTGCTGATCCTGCTTATCAACGCCTTGCTCATCGTGCTCGGCAGCGTGCAGGCATGACTGCAACGCGCATCGACGGAAAGGCATTTGCCGCCAGGATGCGCGAGCGGGTGGGCGGTTTTGCCGCCACTTTCGCGGATGAGGCGGGGCGCAAGGCCGGTCTTGCCGTGGTGCTGGTCGGCGACGATCCGGCCAGCAGCGTCTATGTCGGCGCGAAGGAAAAGGCCGTGCTGGCGGCGGGGATGGCGGGTACGACGCACCGCTTGCCCGCATCGACCACGCAGGCCGATTTACTGGCGCTGATCGAGCAGCTGAACGATGACGATGCGGTCGACGGCATTCTGGTGCAGTTGCCGCTGCCCGACGGGCTGGACGAACAGGCGATCATCGCCGCCATCGCGCCGGACAAGGATGTGGACGGGTTTCATGTCATCAATGCCGGGCGCTTGTCCGTCGGCCAGAACGGGTTCGTTCCCTGCACTCCGCTGGGCTGCATGATGCTGCTGACCGACAGGCTTGGAGATTTGAGCGGTCTGGAAGCGGTCGTGATCGGGCGGTCCAACATTGTCGGCAAGCCGATGGCGCAGTTGCTGCTGGACGCCAACGCCACGGTCACGATCGCGCACAGCCGCACGCGCAACCTGCCCGATGTGGTGCGCCGCGCCGATATCGTGGTGGCGGCGGCGGGGCGGGCCGAGATGGTGAAGGCGGACTGGCTGAAGGACGGTGCGACCGTGATCGATGTCGGCATCAACCGCCTGCCGCCGCGTGATGGCGAGGCGAAGGGGCGGCTGGTCGGCGATGTCGCGTATGACGAGGCCAGCGAGCGGGCCGGAGCCATTACGCCAGTGCCGGGCGGGGTCGGGCCGATGACCATCGCGGTGCTGCTGCGCAACACGCTGGTCGCGGCACATCGCAATGCGGGCCTGCCTGTGCCGGAGGGGCTGTAATGCGCGCGCTTCTCCTTGTCGGATTGTTGCTGGCCGGATGCGCGAGCGGCGGTCCGCCGCGCACACCGATGAAGGTCATCGACCGCGCGCTGGCGAAAGCCCCCGGCGTGGCGCAGCCGGGCAAGATTATCGCCCGCGAATTTGCCTTTGCCCGCGCCGTTCGCGAAAGCGGACGCGCATCGGCACTACGCAGTCTGGGCGCCGATGCGGCCTCTGCACCCGCCGGAGTCAGCGGCACCGATTACGACGCGCGCACCGTCTGGATGAGCTGCGACGCGACGCTGGCGGTCAGCGCGGGACGCTACCAGATTGCGGATGATACGCCCGGCACCTACGCCACCGTCTGGCAACGCCAGCGCGACGACAGCTATCGCCAGATCGCGCATGGCGGCGTAGCGCTGCCGCTCGACGAAGACGATGACGACAATGCGCCCGAAGACGGCGCGATTCTGGTCACGGGCGCGGCCAGTATCGAAGGCATCGTTGCCGACTGCGATGCAGGCAGCGGCCCTGCGCTTTTGCCCGCCATGCAGGCCGGTCCGACGCGCAAGGGCGCGTTGCGGTCTGGCGACAATACGCTGCGCTTCTTTTGCGACGAGACACCTGGCGCGCAGGTGCTGTCCGCTTGGTATCTGGCCGATGGCGCGTGGGAGCAGGCGGTCGACCTCGTCATTCCCGGCGCGGGGCGCTGCTGAGCCGCCATGCTGGACCTCTTCATCTCCGCCTTCATCACGCTGTTCGTGGTGATCGACCCACCCGGCTGCGCGCCGATCTATGCCGGCCTGACCAAGGAAGCGAGCCGCGCCCAGTCGCGCAGCATGGGTATCCGCGCCTGCATCATCGCTGCCTTCATCCTGGTCGGGTTCGCTCTGTTCGGAGAGGAGCTGCTGGGCGCGCTCAATATCCAGCTAGACAGTTTCCGCATCGCGGGCGGGCTGATGCTGTTCTGGATCGCGTTCGAGATGGTTTTCGAAAAACGCACCCAGCGGCGCGAGCAGCGCGCGGAGAAGCTGGTGGCGGAACGCGAGGAACGGCCTGAAGTCGAAGACGTCTCGGTTTTCCCGATGGCGATGCCGATGCTGGCGGGGCCAGGCGCGATTGCGGCAGTCATGCTGCTTGCAAACGAAGCGCAGGGCACGCCGGGAACGCTGGTGGTGTTGGCCGCTTTGGGCGCGGTGCTGCTGCTGACGGCGGGCGCGCTGGTCGCGGCAGGGCCGCTGATACGGCTGCTGGGCGACCGGGTGGAGGCCGTCATCACGCGACTGCTGGGCGTGCTGCTGGCTGCGCTGGCCGCACAATACGTGATCGACGGACTGCGCGGCAGCTTCGGTATCTGACGACAGCTCACTGCAAGGTATTGGGCTATTGCAGCGTGATGATCTCGTCGCCATCGTCGCGATGGGTGAAGAACTGCATGAGCTGCACCAGCAATTCGCACCGCTCGCGCACATTCGCGGCTTCCAGCAGTGCCTGCTTCGCCGCCGGATCGAACGGCGCGATTTGCGATACGCCGTTGATCAGCGTGGCGTCGTCCAGCCGCTCCACCGCGTCCCAGTCGACGCGATAGCCCTGCGCGCTGGCAAAGCGTTTCGATTCCCGCTCGAAGCCTGCGCGCTCCACGCTGGACAGCACCTGGTCCGCTTCCTCTTCGATCGGTTCGGCCTGCACTTGGCGAAACGCGGTGGTGACATCCAGCTCCTTGACCAGCCGGAACCGTGCCACACCTTCCAGCACGACGTTATAGCGGCCATCATCAAGCGCTTCGAACTCGCCGATCCGCCCGATACAGCCCATGCCGAACAACGGTGCGCCTTCTTTCTGCGCCTGCGGCTGGATCATGCCGATCCGCATATCACGCGCCAAAGCATCGCTGATCATGGCGCGATAGCGCGGCTCGAAAATATGCAGCGGCATCTGGAGACCCGGCAGGAGAATCGCGCCGGTCAGGGGAAAGATCGTCAGCCGCTGGCTCATCCGAACAGGATCTTCGACAGGCGGCGGCGGGTCGCGGCAGACCACGGGTCTTCCAGCCCTACAGCCTCGAACATTTGCACCAGCTTGGCTCGCGCCGCGCCTTCGTTCCATTCGCGATCCTCCTCGACCATCGCCAGCAATTGGTCCGCTGCCGCATCGCGTTCGCCAGCGGCAAAGGCAGCTTCGGCATAGGCCAGTTTGGCATCCATCGCGGCGTCGGGCGCTTCGGCAGCGGCACGCAGAGTGCCAAGCTCGCCATCGTCCACCTGAGTCGCGGCGAGGTCCAGCACGCTGCGGGCCTGCGCCAGCGCGGGGTCTTTCGCCAGCGCATCGTTCTGTTCGGCAGCGTCCAGAATACCGCGCGCCTCGTCCACCTTGCCGCCAGCCGTCAGCGCGCGCACCAGCCCGGCATGCGCTGCGGCACTGTCCGGTGCCATATCCACTACCTGCGCAAAAATACCGGCAGCACGCTCCGCATCGCCGTCGGCCAGCACTTGCTCGCCCATCGCCAGATATTGCGTGATATCCTGTTCCGCCTGCGCTGCATCGGCGCCGCCTGGCTTCGTCGGCAGTTTGGCGATAATTTCGTCGAGCGCCTTTTTCAGCTCGCTCTCGCCGCGCGCGCTGGTCAGGTCCGCGACCGGCTGACCCTGGAACATGGCATAGACGGTGGGGATGGAGCGCACCTGGAACTGCGCGGCAATGAACTTTTCCTCATCGACATTGACCTTCTTCAGCACCACGCCTTTGTCTGCATATTCGGCGGCGACTTTCTCCAGCACCGGCGTCAGCGCCTTGCACGGCCCGCACCACTCGGCCCAGAAATCCAGGATGACCAGGCTGGTCATGCTCGGATCGACCACCTCGGTCTTGAACCGTTCGACGGCCTTTTGTTCGTCGATATTCAGTCCCATGCTTGCCACGTCTGTATCCCCTGAATGCGCCGGATCGGCTGCGGTGTCTCGTTGTAAATACGAGTAGCCCATGTGGGCGTTCCGCACGCGATGTGAAGCGAAAAGGCGCTAGCTGGCGCAAGGCGCACTTTCCGCTTGCCGGGTGGGGGGCGCATTGCTAGTTGCGCGCCTTCCCAATGCGGCGCGACGTTTGCCGTATTAACGCCAGTGAGCGGGCGTAGCTCAGGGGTAGAGCACAACCTTGCCAAGGTTGGGGTCGGGCGTTCGAATCGCCTCGCCCGCTCCATTGCCGCATCTTTCCGCGATGCCAGACCGGACGACACTTGCCAATTATGGCGAGGTGCCGGTGCGCATGGCACCGGCGCACCAACTGACCGAAAACATGATATTGTCTGCAACGATGATATTTCACACTTGCGCCCGCGTCTCGTGCCGTTATGTGACGTGATATGTTGTATCATAAAATCACTGCCCTTCGCCTCGGCGTATCGCTCGCTGTCCTCTCGTTCGCCACTTTGCCAAGCGGCGCAATTGCGCAGGATCCCGATGCTGGTGACGATCAAAACACTTCTATCGACCGCATTGTCGTGACGGCACCCGGTCTGGACGAACTCGACGTCGTCGCCGGCACCAAGGTGGTCGAGGGCGATGAATTGCAGCGCGAAATGTCCGGACAGATCGGCGAAATCCTCGCCAAGCAGCCCGGAGTCTCCGCCTCCAGCTTCGCACCGGGTGCTTCGCGTCCCATTTTGCGTGGACTTGAGGGGGAACGGGTCAAGGTTCTGATCGATGGAATTGGCGTCATCGACGTGTCCAACACTTCGGTCGATCACGCGGTCAGTACCGAACCGCTGACCGTCGACCGGATCGAGGTTCTGAACGGGGCGGCTGCGCTGCTTTACGGTGGGCAGGCCATCGGCGGCGCAGTCAACATTATCGACCGGCGCATTCCCCGCGAAGTGCCGGAAGACGGCTTCCAGCTGGACTTCATCGGCGAAGCGGACACCGCGTTCGACCTGCGTTCGGGCGGGGTATCGCTCGATGTCGCGCTAGGCGAGCAGGTCGTGTTTCATATCGATGGCGCGTATCGCGACACTGATGATCTTACGATCCCCGGGGCGGCAGTCGCACCCGCCCTGCGCGACGCGGTCCTCGCACTTGCCGATGAAGAGGAAGCCGAAGGCGAAGTCGAGGAAGCCGAAGAGTTTCGCGAAGCGGCGTTGCAGGAAGGCGTCGTGCCCAACACCTTCACCCGTACCTATTCCGGCAATATCGGCGCGACCGTGTTCGCAGGCGACAGCAATCTGGGCTTCGGTATTGGCATATACGACACCCGCTACGGCGTTCCCGGGCGCCCCGGCTTCGAGGAGCACGGGCATGGAGAGGGCGAGGAAGGCGAGGAAGCGGGCGGCGAGGAAGAGGGCGGTGTCTCCATCGACCTGCGCCAGTTCCGCGCCGATTTGCGCGGCGAACTGGATCTTGGCGACGGCATTTTCTCCGCACTGCGCACCCGCGTCGGGTTCAGCGATTACACGCACACCGAATTCGAAGGCGACGAGGTCGGCACGGTCTTCAACACCGAAGGCATCGAAGCGCGCGTCGAACTGGTTCAAAGAGAAACGGAGACCCTGAGTGGATCGTTCGGCGTCCAGTATTTCTTCCGCGATTTCGAGGCGATCGGCGCGGAAGCTTTCGTGCAGCCGAACCGCACCAACCAGTTTTCGGTGTTCACGCTTCAGGAACTCGACGTCGACGGTTTCCAGATCGAAGGCGCAGCGCGATACGAGAATGTCGATATCGAATCGGTCCCGCTGGGCATCGCGCGCGATTTCGACCTGTTTTCCGGTGCGGTGTCGCTGATTGCACAGCCAGATGGCGAAGACGGCCTGCGCTTCGGCGTGACCGGCTCGCGGTCGGAACGCGCACCGGGTGGCGAGGAGCTGTTTGCCGACGGTCCGCATATCGCCACGCAGCAATTCGAGATCGGCGATCCGGACCTGGTGACCGAAAGCGCGCTGGGGCTGGAAGGTTTCGTGCGCGGGCAGGTCGGACCGGCGACGGTGTCGCTGTCGGTCTATAAGAACTGGTTCGACGATTTTATCTATCTGCAGGAAACCGGCGGCGAAGAGGACGGCCTGCCGGTCTTCCTGATTTTGCAACAGGATGCCGACTTCTTCGGCGTGGAGGTACAGGCACAACTGCCGCTGATCGACACCGACGGCTTCGGCCTGCGCGCCGATTTGCGGGCGGAGTATATCGAGGCGGAACTGGACAATGGCAGCAATGTCCCGCGCATTCCGCCGCTCGGCTTGTTGGGTGCGCTCGATGCGACAGTCGGTGGTTTCGATGCGCGCGTCGAAGTGCAGTATTTCGGTGAACAGAACGATGTCGCTGCGTTCGAACAGCCTACCGACGATTTCACCTTCGTGAATGCGTCGATCGGGTTCGACCCGCTACCGGGCAACGACACGATCCGGTTGCTGTTGCAGGCGGACAACATCTTCGACGTGACGGGCCGCCGCCACGCCAGCTTCACCAAGGAATATGTCCCGCTGGCCGGACGCAATTTCAAGGTCAGCCTGCGCGGGAAGTTCTAGGGCAACAGGGGTCCGGTACACGACCGGCCCCTCTTGTTGTCAGGACTCCAGCGCGAAGGTCAGTTCGGCATGGTCGCGCAGCCGCTCGACCAGCGCTTCGCCAAGGATGGAGCCGGGCAGGCCGACACCGCCTGGCGCATCGCTTTGCATCAATGCGATGCCCGTTTCCGCCAGCATGCGGCTGGTCGAGCCGTAGCCGGGATCGTAGCGACCCTTCACGCCATAATGCAGCGTCTCGCCATCGGGATATTCACCGATGAACAGGATGTCGTACATGCCGTTCTCGCGTTCTTCCGCGCTCGGCCCTTCGCCGGGCTTGGGCGGCTTCGCGCCGAACGGGTTCTTGACCATGTTGACCACTGCTTCGGCGGCAGCCTTGCCCGCATCGCCGGGACTGGTCAGCACCATCTCGTCATAACGGAAATCCTCGCCATAGGGGTGGCCTTTGAGGAAGTTGGTGCGGTGGACGTTCTTGGTGTTGATGGTCGCCATCACGAACGGCGCGGTCCATTTGCCCAGCGCCTCGTCGTAGCTGGGGATCATGCCGTTGGGCTGTTTCGGGCCTTCGAAGCCCGGCGTCAGGGCGAAGGGATCGTTCAGTATGCCGATCAGCTTGGGGTTTTTCGCCGCCGCTTTCATCGTCTGCATCGCGCTGGCCGCAGTGCCGCCCGACCAGGTGCCTTTCATCGCGCGGATACGGCATTTGACGCGCGGGGCGGGCTTGCCATGCTTCGCTACTGCTTCCTTCTGCAACATCAGCACGCCGAGGTCGAAGGGGATGCTGTCGAAGCCCGATGAAAACGCGATCCGCGCGCCGCTGGCCTTGGCGGCGTCGTGGTGTTTCCCGATCTGTTCGTGCATCCAGTTCGGCTCTCCGCACAAATCGGCATAATCGGTGCCGGTCGCAACGCAGGCGGCCAGCAAGGCATCGCCATAGAGCTGGTACGGGCCGACGGTGGTCAGTACCACGCGGGTGCGGTTGCACATGGCGGTCAGGCTGGCGGCGTCGTCCGCATCGGCGACCACCAGCGGGGTGTCGGCAGGCGCGCCGATTTCGTCGCGCACGCTTTCCAGCTTGGCCTGGCTGCGCCCCGCCATCGCCCATTTCGGTGCATCCGGTTTGGTACCATATTCGCGCACGAAATGTTCGGCGACGAGGCGGCCGGTGTAGCCGGTGGCACCATAGACCACGATGTCGAATTCGCGGTCGGACTTGGGAACGGTAGTCATCGGCATTCTCCGTAAAAAGGGTCTAAAGTCGCGGGAGGGTAACGCCGCGCTGGCCCATATATTTCCCTGCCCGGTCGGCATAGGTGGTTTCGGGGCGGGCATTCCCTTTGAGGAACAGGAACTGGCACGCGCCTTCATTGGCGTAGATCTTGGCTGGCAGCGGGGTGGTGTTGGAAAACTCCAGCGTCACATGCCCTTCCCACCCCGGCTCAAGCGGAGTGACATTCACGATGATGCCGCACCGTGCATAGGTGCTTTTGCCAAGGCAGATTACCAGTACATCCTCCGGCACACGGAAATATTCCACTGTACGGGCCAGCGCGAAACTGTTGGGCGGAATGACGCAGATATCGGTCTTGCGATCCACGAAACTGTTGGCGGCAAAATCCTTGGGATCGACCACCGCGCTGTCGACATTGGTGAAGATCTTGAAATCGTCCGCCACCCGCGCATCGTAGCCGAAGGAGGACAGGCCGTAGGAAATGCAGCCTTCCCGGCGCTGCGCCTCTACAAAGGGTTCGATCATGCGCTGTTTGGTCGCGGCGTCGCGGATCCAGATGTCATTGAGAATGGCCACGTGTCAGATCTGACGCGCGCCAAGCTGCGGGTTCAGGGTCGCCACGCGGTTTAGCCAGCTTTTCGGCTTGCGCAGCAGCTCTTTCGGATAATCCACCTTCAGCCCCGCAATCTGCGCCATCGCGCCGACGAAGTGAATGCAGTTGCGGTTGCCCAGATCGTAATACTTGCCCGGAGCATCGCGCCATCGCACCATCGTCGCGCGCACCTGGCCAACCTGCGCATCGTCGAGGGTGACGGTGAAGTGCCGGTTGGTGCTGCGGACATATTTGGGTTTCTCGACCATCACGATGTGCTTCACCGGGCCGCTCAGGATGGCGGGCGTCACGTTCTTTGCGCTGAAGCCGTAATTCTCGTTGACCGCCGTGCCATCTTCCATCGTGCCTTCCAGCACCACGAACGTATGCGGATAGCGCCCGAACAGCGACCCGTTGAAACTGTGGAAGCTCATCTCGACCGCAGCAGACGCGACCGGCGACCAGACCAGTGCCATCAGCGTGGCAAGCAGGGCAAACATTCTCGGCATGGCGCGCCTATAGCCCGCGCGCGCCTCAATCCGCAACCGAGCCACCGCCCGCCGCCAGCAAGGATGCGTTGCCGCCCGCCGCCGTCGTATCCACGCTGACCACGCGCTCGGTGGCGAAGCGTGCGAGGTAATGCGGGCCGCCTGCCTTCGGGCCGGTGCCGGACAGCCCTTCGCCGCCGAAGGGCTGGCTTTCCACCACCGCGCCTATCTGGTTGCGATTGACGTAGAAATTGCCGACGCGGGCGTGGGCTTCGACAAAGGCGCGTACCGCGTCGATGCGGCTGTGCAGGCCCAGCGTCAGCCCGTAGCCACTGGCGTTGATGTCCTCCACGACCTTGCCCAGTTCCTCGCCGGCGAACCGCGCCACATGCAGCACCGGCCCGAAGTTCTCGCGCCGCAGGTCGAGGATCGAATCGATTTCGATGATGGTCGGCGCGACGAAGCATCCCTTGCCCAGACCGCGCGGCAGGGTGCGGCGGAGCACCTGTCGCCCGTTCTTGCGACGGCGGGCGACATGGCGTTCCAGTGCGGCCTTGGCATCGGGGTCGATCACCGGACCGACATCAACATCGAACCGCGCCGGATCGCCGATATTGAGCATGGCGAAGGCGCCCCGGATCATCTCCAGCATATCGTCCGCAATATCGGCTTGCAGATAGAGCATCCGCAGTGCCGAACAGCGTTGTCCCGCGCTCTGGAATGCGCTGGCCACCACGTCGCGCGTCACCTGTTCGGGCAGGGCGGAGCTGTCCACGATCATTGCGTTCTGCCCGCCGGTTTCGGCGATGAACGGCACGATCGGCCCCTCGCGCGCCGCCAGCGTGCGGTTGATCGCTTGCGCGGTGGCGGTGGAGCCGGTGAAGGCCACACCGGCGATGCGCGGATCGGCGGTAATCCATTGCCCGACCTCGCCAGCACCCGGCAGCAATTGCAGCGCCTCGCGCGGAATGCCTGCCTCGTGACACAGCCGCACCGCCAGCGCGGCGATCAGTGGGGTTTGCTCGGCGGGCTTGGCGACGACCGTGTTGCCCGCTGCCAATGCCGCGGCGGCCGGACCGATGAAAATGGCAAGCGGGAAGTTCCACGGGCTGATGGTCGCGAACACGCCGCGCCCCGCCAGACGCAGCCGGTTCTCCTCGCCCGTCGGCCCCGGCAGCATGGTCGGCGCGGTGAAGGACCGGCGCGCTTCGCCGGCGTAATAGCGCAGGAAGTCCACCGCCTCGCGCAATTCCAGCACCCCGTCGAGCAGCGTCTTGCCCGCTTCGCGCCGACACAGGCTGAGGAATTCGTCGCGGTAGTCCTCGAACAGGTCCGCCGCCGCTTCGAGCAACAGCGCGCGTTTCTCGCCGCCCAGCCGGTCCCAGCCGGGCTGGATCGCCTGCGCTTCGGCGATGGCATGGGCGACCTCCGCCTGCGTCGTATCGCGCCGCGTGCCGACTTCGCGCGTCAGGTCCTGTGGTGCATTGATCGGCGCGGTTTCGCCCGGATCGCCGGAAGCCAGCGTGGGCGCGGCGGACCAGCTGCGCGCCTCCAGTGCATCGAGCCGAACCAGCAGCGGTTCGCGCACCAGCGGATCGGACAAATCCACGCCTGCGCTGTTGCGGCGACCGGGGAAAATATCGGCAGGCAGCGGGATGTCCGGATTGCGTGTCGGCTGCGTCACGGCCAGCTCCGCCACCGGATCGGTAGCCAGCGCGGCGGCGGGCACATCGGCATCGGCCATGCGATTGACGAAGGAGCTGTTCGCCCCGTTCTCCAGCAGGCGGCGGACGAGATAGGCGAGCAGGTCGCTGTGATTGCCGACGGGCGCATAAATACGCACCGGCGTCACGGCATTGCCCTCGTGGCTGCGCAGCGCGGCATAGATATCCTCGCCCATGCCATGCAGGCGCTGGAACTCGAACCCGTTATTGTCCTGCGCCGCGCCAAGCTGCTTGATCGCGGCAACGGTGTAGGCGTTGTGCGTGGCGAAAGCGGGAAAGACCGCATCGGGCGCGGCCAGCAGTTTATGCGCGCAGGCCAGATAGGAAACATCGGTGGCGGTCTTGCGGGTGAACACGGGATATTCGGCATAGCCGCCGACCTGTGTCAGCTTGATCTCGCTGTCCCAATAGGCGCCCTTGACTAGCCGCACGAGGAAGCGCCGGTCGTATCGCCGCGCCAGCTTCACCACCCAGTCCACCAGCGGCACGGCGCGTTTCTGATACGCCTGTATCGCGAGACCGAAACCTGCCCAGCGCTCCGCCCCGTCATCGCCGGCGAACAGCGCATCGTCCGCCGCGAGCGTCTCGATGATATCCATCGATAGTTCGAGCCGGTCCGCTTCCTCCGCATCCAGCGTGAAATGCACATCCGCCGCGCGCGCCTGCATCGCCAGTGCGCGCACCACCGGTACCAGATGCGCGATAGCGGCGTCGGCGTGGAAGACATCGTATAACGGGTAAAGCGCCGACAGCTTGACCGAGATGCCCGGCGCGCGTCCGGTCGATCCGGCTGCTGCGTTTCCGGCCACCTTCGCCACTTCGGCAATCGCGTTCTGGTAGGACACACGATAGCGTTCGGCATCGGCCATCGTCATCGCCGCTTCGCCCAGCATGTCGAAGCTGTGCGACAGGCCGTCCTGCATTTCGGGCTTCGCGCGTTTCAGCGCCTCGCCGATATTGCGGCCATAGACGAATTGCCCGCCAAGAATGCGCATCGCCTGTAGCGTGGCGGTGCGGATCACGGGTTCGCCCAGCCGGTTCATCGTGCGCTTCAGCGTGGAACCCATGCCGCGCTGGTGCGCTTCGGGGCGTTCCAGCACCTCGCCCGTCAGCATCAGCGAAAAGGTCGCGGCGTTGACGAAAGTGGAGCTGCTATCGCCCAGATGCTCGCGCCAGTCGATATCGCCCAGCTTGTCGCGGATCAGCGCATCGGCGGTCGCGCTGTCGGGCACGCGCAACAGCGCCTCGGCAAGGCACATCAGCGCGATCCCTTCCTCGGTATCGAGGCCGAACTGGTGCAGGAACGCGTCGATGCCGGTCGCCTTGCGGCGGCGTGCATCCTCGATCAGCGTGGTGGCGAGGGCGGCGTTCTCGTCGTGCCGGCGCGACACCGGTGCAGCCTGCTCCAACCGTTCAGCAACGCACGCCGCTTCTTCCTGCCGATAGGCAATGCGCAGCGTGCTGCGGTCGAGCGGGGCGGGATGGGTCATGCGCGGCTCCGGAGAATGGCTTGGCACTGTATCTGCACCGCGCGCGCCTTGCGTTCAAGCGCCGCCGCCGTCACCACACCTTTGATAGTATTCTTGTTATACCTCGGGGAGATACGCGATGGCAGGCCGGACATTCGACGCATGGGCAGTGGGCGACCGGATCGAACACGACATACGCCGCACGGTGACCGAAACGGACAATCTGCTGTTCACCACCATGACTCACAATCCGCAGCCGCTGCATCTCGATGCCGAAGCGGCTCGGGAAAGCGAATTCGGGCAGATACTGGTGAATGGCACCTACACCTTTGCGCTGATGGTGGGGCTGAGCGTGGGCGACACGACATTGGGCACGCTGGTCGCCAATCTGGGCTATACCGACCTCGCCATGCCCAAACCGGTGTTTCTGGGCGATACGCTGCGCGCGACCAGCGAGGTGACAGAACTGCGCGCCTCGAAATCGCGGCCCGGTGCGGGCATCGTGACCTTCGCGCATGCGGCGCTGAACCAGCGCGACGAAGTGGTGTGCCGGTGCTTGCGGGCTGCCCTGCTGAAAGGTTCTGCGGCCTAGGGGTCTGCCGTAGTCGGCGCGCTGCCACCCAATGCCTGCCACAGGACGATCCGCGCCCGCCGCGCGCGCCCTTGCGCCGCCGCAACTCGCTCGCCGCTGGCATCCGCCGTCCGCCGCGCTTCCAGCACGGTGAGGAAATCGCTGAGGCCCGCGCGGTACCGCGTATCGGCCAATCGCGCTGCCCGCTCCGCGCTGGCGAATTCGGCTTGCGCTGCGGCCAGCTCGGCATCGGCGGCAGCGACCAGGCCATAGCCTGTCTCCGCTTCGCCCAGTGCGGTGAATACCGCCCCGCGATAGGCTTCGAACGCGATCCGCTTGTCGGCTTCGGCGGCGTCGATGCCTGCCCCGACGCGCCCGAAATCGACAATCGGCGCAAGCAGACCGCCGACAACCGAGCCGATAATGGAATCGGTGTCGAATAGATCGCCGATATCGAACGCCAGCAGCCCTAGCGTGGCGCTAAGCTCGAATTGCGGAAACCGGCGCGCCGCGGCGGCGTAGAGATCGGCATCGCTCGCGGCGAGCCGGGCGGCGGCGGCCTGAATGTCTGGCCGGTTGGCTAGGAGGGCGGAAGGCAGCGTTGCGGGCGGTGCGGGTTGCGCCGTCGCGCCTTCTTCCCGCGCCAGCGCCGTGCGAACCCGTTGTGCGGGTTGCGCCGTCAGCGTGGTCAGCCGCCCGACCAGCCGCGCCCGGTCGCTGTCCAGCGCGGTCAGGCGGCTGCGGCTGGCGGCGGCGATGCTTTCGGCGCGCACCCGGTCGAAGCCGGGCGACAGGCCAGCCCGCTCGCGCGTCCCCGCCAGTTGTGCCAGCCGCTCCGCCGCCGCAAGGTCTTCGCCCAGCGCCGCCTCGCGCGCCGCCAGCGTGCGCCAGTCGACGACAGCGCCCGCAATCTCGCCCAGTAATGCCAGCCGTACCGCCGCCGCATCCGCGCCCGCCGCGTCGATCCGTGCCAGCGCGCCGCGTTGCTGCGCGCGCAGGCGACCAAAAATGTCGGGATCCCACGCAGCGACAAGGTTCGCGCCATAAATCACTTGATCGCGGTCAACATTCACGCCGGGCGGCAAAGCCCCGCCGAATTGGGCAGGATTAATACGCTGGCCAGTGACGCTGACATTGCCGGAAAGCGAAGGCAGACGGTTCGCCCCCGCCAGCCGCGCTCCGGCCCGTGCCGCATCGATCCGCGCGATGGCTTCCGCCAGACGCGGCGCATCGGCCAGCGCCAGAGCGGACAGGTCGCGCCATGCCGGATCGTTCAGCGGCAGCAGGGCTTCGACGGAAGCGGCCGTGCCGGTATCGGGCTGAACAGCAAAGGATGCAGGCAGCGCGGGCGGCTCCATATCCGTCGGCACAGACGGACCTCCCACGCATGCACCCAATGATGCAGAAACCAGCGCAACCAGTCCCAGTCGGCGCCGGATCATTCGCCTTCGTCCACGTTCTTGGCAGGCGCCTTTTTCGCCGCCTCGCGCTTGGCGGGAATAAAGGCATCGACTTGCTGGCCGACGCGGAACAGGCCCTCCTGCCCGGCGGCGCTGGCGGGCAATTCGTAAATCACTTGCAACACCCGTACATCGACCCGCTCGGTGGCGCTGTTGGTCAGCGAGCGTTTGGGGGTGACTTGCGGTTCGACGCGAACGAAGCGGGCCTGCACCTGTCGTCCCGCCGCGCCGCGCGGGCTGACCGTGGCGGGTTTGCCGATGTCGAGGCGGGGTGCCTGCTCTTCGTCGATATCGATGCGGATATGCAGCGGGCGGGTTTCGCCCATCGCGATGAAACTGGCGCTGCCGCCCATCGTGGAGACATATTCGCCGGGACGGATATCGACGCTGAGAATTTCGCCCGCAATCGGTGCGCGCACCGTGGCCCGGCCGATTTCGATTCGGCTGGTGCCCGATTGCGCCTGCGCACTGCGCAATCGCGCGCGGGCGGCATCGGCGCGGGCCTGCGCCAGCTGTCGCCGTTCGCGCGCGGTGCTGGCCTCGCCTTCGGCACGGATCACTTCGGCACGGCTGACGGCGGCGGCATCGTCGACATTGCGATACAGCGCGAGCTGGCGCGCGGCCGTCGCTTCGGCGGCGCGCGCTTCGGCGATGGCGGCGTCCGCTTCGGCAATGGCGGCGCGTGCTTCGCCCACGGCGGCGTCGGACTGGCCTAGCTGCGCCTGCAAGGCGCGCGTATCGACAACGAACAGCGGTTGCCCCTTGTCCACGAAGTCACCCGGTTGCACGCGCAAATCTGTGACGAGGCCTGCGAGTGCGGTGCCGATCTGGATCACTTCGCTGCTCGGCTCCACCACACCGGCCCCGGCAACGCGCGGCGCATCGGCCAGGTCACCGGTGGCACGCGGCGGTTCACGGTCGGGTGCCTCCAGTTCGCGGTCCGGCTGGCCACTGAAAATGAAGAACGCGGCCACGACCAGCCCGACAATGGCCAGCACCGGCAGCACCTGGCGCGAGAAACTGAAATTTTGCGGAAGTATCGCCATTGATAACGGTTCCTAGTGATTTTCCGGCATCTCGGTGCCGTCATGCGTGATGCGTCCGTCCTCCAGGACCAGAATGCGGTCGGCGAGATCGAAGATGCGGTTGTCGTGGGTGACGATGATGACGCTGCGGTCCTCCGCCACGCCAACTTCGCGCAGCAGGTCCATCACGCGCCGCCCTGACTTGGCGTCCAGCGCGGCGGTCGGCTCGTCGCACACGACCAGACGCGGTTCGTGGACCAGCGCGCGGGCGATGGCGACTCGCTGCTGCTGACCACCCGAAAGCTGGTTGGGCAGCTTGTTCGCCTGATCGCCGATATTGAGTTTTTCGAGCATGGCGGCGGCTTTCTCGCGCGCCTCGTGCCGGTCCATCCCCTGCGCTATCAGCGGCACCGCCGCATTGGAGGCCGCGTCGATGGAAGGGATGAGGTTATACTGCTGGAAGATAAAGCCGATGTTCTGGAGGCGGAAATCGACCAGTTCGGTATCGCCCAGATTGTAGATGTCGGTGCCGAAGACCTGCACCTCGCCCTTGGTCGGCCACAAGATGCCGCACATGATCGAAATCAGCGTCGTCTTGCCCGAACCGAACTCGCCGACGAGGTAGGTCAGTTCGCCCGGACGGATGTCGAGGTCGATCCCGTGCAGCACGGTGATGGTGTTCTGTCCCGCCGTGAAATCACGCGTGACGCCGACGGTGTGGATTGCCGCTTGGTTGGTTTCTTGGGCCATTACCGGAACACCGCAGCCGGTTCGGTTTTGAGCACGGTGCGCAGCGACAGCCAGCCGGTCAGCGCCAGGATGATGAACACCGCGGTCAGGCTGATGAGCGGAACCTGCCACGGGATGTAGAACCCCTTGAACGTCGGCACGCCGGAAAAGCCCCAGATAAACAGCGCGGTACCGATGACGCCGAAGCCATAGCCGATAATGCCGACCAGCGCCGCCTGCGCTGCAACCATGCGGCGGATCTTGGCATTGGTCACGCCGATGGCCTTCAACGCGCCGAATTGCTTTATGTTGTCGCGGATGAACAGGCTGAAGGTCAGGCCGACGATGGCGACACCGACGATGAAGCCCAGTGCCACGGTGATCCCGAAATTCAGCGGAATGCCGGTGTTCTCGATTATGAAGTTTACGCCATCCTGCGCGAATTGCTCGCGCGGTCGGGCGCGAAGCCCGGTCGCGTCCTCGATTTCCCTGGCCAGCATTTCCGTGTCCGCGCCCTGGCCCGCGCCGACCAGCACGAAGGTCATGCGGTTGCGCGTGCCGGGCACGTAATTCAGCGCGCGGCTGTATTTGGTATAAAGCGTGACCTGGCTGGTAAAGCTGGGGATGGCATCGGCGACGCCGCGTATCACCGCGCGCTGGTCGTTCAGTTCCAGCCGCGCGCCCACGGGGCTTTGTTCGGGCGCGAACAGGTTGAGCGCCCCGACATCGTCGATAATCACGCTGTCGGGCCGCGACAGGACATCGACGCTGCCTTCGCGCATCTGCTTGGGCATGCCGATCAGCGAGGCATCGTCCACGCCCACTACCGTCACGCCTTCCAGATCGCCGTCCACCGTCCGCACCGACGCGCCTGCGCGCAGATGCGGCACCGCCCATTCGACGCCGGGGACCGCGCGCACCTTGTCGAGGGCTGTTGCAGGCATCGGGAAATTGACTTCGGTGGTCCGGCTGACCTCGTCCATCACCCAGATATCGGCTGTGGGAACGTTATAGACGCCACTGCCGCCGCGTTCGATCAGATTGACGAAGATCGTCAGCTGCTGTGTGATAAGCAGGGTGGAAAAGGCGATGCCGAACACCAGTCCGTAAAACTTCTGCTTGTCGCCGGTCAACATGCGGATGGCGATCCATAGCATCGTTTCGAAACCATCCTTGTGGTAGCAGGCGGGGTTGCGGCAGCATGCGGCAACCGCCATGAAGTGAACGGTGGCGTTCAACTGAACGGTATCGTTCAGCCTGTCAACAGCCTTTCCGGTACACACAGAAGATATGACATCACGCGACACACCAGGTCCGGCATCGAATGCCAAGCGTGATGCTATCGTTGCTGCCGCATCGGACAGCTTCTTTTCCAAGGGCTATGCCGCAACTGCTATCGAGCACGTTGCGGCGGCGGCGGGCGTGTCCAAGGTGACGGTGTACAGCCATTTCGGCGACAAACGCGCGCTCTTTACGGCGACGGTCGAACGCGAGTGCGCGAATATACGCGGGCATTTCAGCATCGATGCGCTGCCAGAAGGGACGCTGCAACAGCGGTTGCAGGCCATCGGCGAGGCGATGATCGCGTTCCTGTCGCGCGACAAGATGACCCAATTCGAACGCCGCATTGCCCCCGAAACGGTGGAGGAGCCTGGCATCGGCACGGCCTTCCTCGATGCCGGGCCACACCGCATGACAGCCGCCTTCGCCGACTGGATCGCGGCGATGTGCGAACGCGGGGAACTGGCGGTGGACGATGCACCGCTTGCCGCCGAACAGTTCGCTTCGCTGTGCAAGGGCATGGGCGATCTGGAACGGCGCTTCGGCATGCCCAACGATCCGGTGCGCAATGCGGAACGTATCGCCGGTGCGGTACATGTGTTCCTTGCCGCGTACGGTACCGGAGCGGCGCGTCGGTAAGCACGCAATCGTCAACTTGTCATTCACCCGCACGAGCCTACATGTTGACGCAAGAGATCAAGGATGCGCGACATGGACGACCAGAACCGAGGCGACGACAACAACCCGCAGGGCGAGGGGCCACAGGGGCCCAACCCGTGGGTGAAAAGCCTCATGCTGTGGGGCGGCATCTTCATGGCGCTGGTGCTGGTCGCCACGATGTTCGGCAATGCCGGGTCCAGTCCAGGCGCCGAAGTCGAATATTCCACCTTCCGGGCCAAGGTTGCAGCCGGCGAAGTCGAGCAGGTGCAGATCGGGCCGGACAAGATCACCGGCATTTATACCGACAAGACCGGTTTCACGACCGTCCCCGTCCAGGGCGACACCGAGTTGCCGCGCCTGCTGGAGCAGCAGGATGTGCGCTATACCGGTGCGGCGCGCGAGACGATGAACCCGCTGTTGCTCATCCTGATCCAGTCGCTGCCGTTCCTGTTGATCCTCGGCATCGCGTTCTTCGCGCTGCGCCAGGTGCAGAAAGGCGGCGGCGCGGGCGGGGCGATGGGCTTCGGCAAATCGAAGGCCAAGATGCTGACCGAGAAGCAGGGCCGCGTGACGTTCAACGACGTGGCCGGCATCGACGAAGCGCGCGAAGAGCTGGAGGAAATCGTCGAGTTCCTGAAAGACCCGCAACGCTTCAGCAAGCTGGGCGGGCAAATTCCGAAGGGCGCGTTGCTGGTTGGCTCTCCGGGTACCGGCAAGACGCTGCTGGCACGCGCTATCGCGGGCGAGGCAGGTGTGCCGTTCTTCACCATTTCAGGCTCCGATTTCGTCGAGATGTTCGTCGGCGTCGGCGCAAGCCGCGTGCGCGACATGTTCGAACAGGCGAAGAAAAACGCACCCTGTATCGTTTTCATCGACGAAATCGACGCGGTGGGCCGCAGCCGTGGCGGTGGCTTGGGCAATTCCAACGACGAGCGCGAGCAGACGCTGAACCAGTTGCTGGTCGAGATGGACGGGTTCGAGGCGAACGAAGGCATCATCATCATTGCCGCCACCAACCGTCCCGACGTCCTCGACCCCGCGCTGCTGCGTCCGGGCCGGTTCGACCGGCAGGTCGTGGTGCCGATCCCCGATATCGACGGGCGCGAGAAGATTCTTGCCGTGCACATGAAAAAGGTGCCGCTGGCGCCCGACGTGAACAGTCGCACCATTGCGCGCGGCACGCCCGGTTTCTCCGGTGCGGACCTCGCCAACCTCGTCAACGAAGCCGCGCTGCTGGCCGCGCGCCGCAACAAGCGGCTGGTGGCGATGCAGGAGTTCGAAGACGCCAAGGATAAGGTCATGATGGGCAGCGAACGCCGCAGCATGGTCATGACCGACGACGAGAAAAAGATGACCGCCTATCACGAGGCTGGCCATGCGCTGGTTTCGATCAACGAACCGGCATCCGATCCCATCCACAAGGCTACGATCATCCCGCGCGGCCGTGCGCTGGGCATGGTGATGCGCCTGCCCGAACGCGACAATTACTCTTATCATCGTGACAAGATGCACGCCGACCTTGCCGTAAGCATGGGCGGGCGGGTCGCGGAAGAACTGATCTTCGGGCATGATAAGGTCTCGAGCGGGGCGTCTTCGGATATCCAGTATGCGACCAGCCTCGCGCGCAACATGGTCACCAAGTGGGGCATGTCGGACAAGCTGGGTCCGCTGCAATATGAGGAGCAGCAGGAAGGCTATCTCGGCATGGGCCAGTCCGCCCGCACGATGGGTTCGGGCGAGACCAACAAGCTGATCGACGCCGAGATCAAACGGCTGGTCGAAAGCGCGCATGAACGCGCGACCGATGTGCTGAAGACGCAGGAAGACAAGCTGCATCTGCTGGCGCAAGCGATGCTGGAATACGAGACGCTTACGGGCGACGAGATCACCGTGCTGCTCGACACCGGCAAGCTGGACCGTCCGGATGAGCCGACCGCCATCGTCAAGGTGAAACCGGGTGTGGGTTCCGCCATTCCCAAGGCTGGCAAGAAGTTTGGCCCCGGTCCGGGTGCTGCGCCGCAGGGTGCCTGAACGAAGGAGAATACGACGATGATTAGAGCGATCGGCAAAGCCGCACTGGTTGCAACCGCTGTGCTCGTGTTGGCTGCATGTTCGGAGCAAACGCAGGAAAATGCCGGCGAGACGTTCGACCGGGCCGTTGCGGACACCGAAGAGAATGCAGAGGTTGTCGAGAACGCGGTACGCGATGGCGCTATCGTGGCGGCAGACGGCGTCAGCAAGGGCGCCGACCAGCTCAGCGATGCGCTGAACGAGGACGAGCGGATCGATCCCGACCAGGGCGATGGCGCGCTCGACGGCACGGACTGACATTCTCGGACCGTTTCACAAACGGTTCACCTTAATTCGCCGACGGGACGGTCCCCGTATCGACTGTCGGAGTTCTTCCATGCGCTTTCTTGCCAGCGTGTTCCTTCCGCTCGCGCTGATCGCGACGCCTGCGCTTGCCAGCACCATGAATGCCGATGCGTTCTACACCGTGGCGAAAGAGCTGAAAGCCAAGGGCATGCGCGCCATGTTCGACAGTCGTACGAAGCCCACTATCAATGCCCTGAAAGCCGCCGCCGCCGATGCAAAGTCGGCTAATGCGGCGGCGGAAAAACGTGGGACGCCGCTTTATTGCGTCCCCGCAGCGGCGCGCAAGAAAGGCGTCGGTCCGGACCAGGTGGTGACATGGCTGGGCGAAGTTCCCGCGGCACAGCGCAAGCGCCAGACGCTTTCGCAAACATGGCTCGGTATTCTGGTCGCCAAGTACCCCTGCTGACTTAACTTCCCGCCATCGCGGTCAGTACGACGGCAAAGGCGATGATGGCAGCCAGTGCGAAATGCAGCAGCACGATAGTGCGCCACACCGCACCAAGTTCGCTGGTGCGATAGGTGCCGCGCACGTGGCGATAAATATGCAGCGGTGGATAGAACACTAGCAGCAGCACGGCAATCACCGACGCGCCGAGCCAGCTTAAAATGCCCGCAACCGCCACCAGCGCCAGCATGGTGGCGATGGAATAGGTCACGAAGACCGTGTGGTCGTACATCCGGAACCGGCGGCTGAACGGGAACAGCAGCCACACGAACGGGACGCTAAGCGGGATCAGCAGCCAGAAGAACTTGTAGGCATTGGTTTGCAGTTTGTAGAATAGCAGCTGCGGATTGGCGCGTGCCAGTTTCAAAGCCGTGACAAAGGCGTTTTGCGACGCGACGGCATCCGCCTCCTGCTGTGTTTCAGGACGGTCTTCCGGCTCGCCCGTAATCGTGTCCAGAACCGCGCGGCCCTGCTCCAGCTCGGCGAGGCCCTCGGTCGCTGCCGCTATTTCGTCCGCATCGCCGGTTGCGCGGGCTTCCGCCAGTTTGCTCCGCGCTTCCGCAACCGCCTCGTCCAGCGAGGCGCGCGCCTCCGCACCGCCATCCACTTCGATACGCGGCGCATCGCCAAGTATGTTCTTGCCTGCGCCCGATATGTTGAACAGCGCGAAGCTGACGAAGACCACGAATAAAAAGAACGCGATGGGGCTGACATAGCGCGCGCGTTTGCCGTCGATATAGGCGCGCGTCATTCGCCCTGGATGCCACAGCAGCATCGGCAGGGTGCGCCACAGCTTGCCTTCGAAATGCACCACGCCATGCAGCAGATCGTGCAGGAAACCGGCAAGGCTGCGATGGACATGCGCAGCCTGTCCGCATGCCGCGCAATACGGCCCGGTCAGAGTGGCGCCGCAATTCAGGCAGGACGCCCCGGTCGCACGCTTTTCCGTCGTCGGTGATTGCGGGCCGGACACTTCCGGTTCGGCGGCGGCACCCGCCATCGCGCCGGTGACCAGCCCGCTTCCGATTTCCGGCAAATCGCTCATGCGCCCTCTCCGTCTGCCGTGGGCATAGCGTTTGTTGCAGGCATCCGTCGAGCCGGAACACTACGGGAACACGGGCGTTGGGTGGGGAAAGGAGATTACCATTATGACAGCCCCGACCCCGACCGACACGCCCAAAGCCGATCCCGCTGGCAATGCGGTGAAAGACCCCGACAACTGGACCACGGGAGACGAGAAGATGACCGGCGCGCAGGCCAGCTATCTCAAGACGTTGTGCGAGGAGGCGGGCAAGGCCGACCAGTACAATACCGATCTGACCAAGGCCGAAGCCAGCAAGATGATCGACGATCTGCAGGAAGAAACCGGACGCGGGCAGTAACCCACCCGACCCTGACGTGAAAAAGGCCGCCCCGGACGGAGCGGCCTTTTTAGTATCTGGTATGCACTTGCCGTTCAGCCGTCGTAATCGGAGCCGATCGAGGTCGAACGTGCTGGTGCCGATGCGGTAATGCGCAGGGCCTCCGCCGACTGGCTGAGCGAGGCGATTTCATCCGCTTCGTCTTCGTCGTCGGGCAGGATTTTTTGCAGATTGGTGACGACTGCTTCGTGCAGTTCCTTGGGCTTTACCGTCTGTTCGGCTATTTCGCGCAGAGCGATAACGGGGTTCTTGTCGCGGTCTTTCTCGACCGTCATTTCGGCACCGCCCGAAATTTCGCGCGCACGCTGTGCGGCGAGCAGGACGAGGTCGAAACGGTTGGGAACCTTGTCGACGCAATCTTCGACGGTAACGCGTGCCATGAAGCACTCCGATCATACAGGAATTTTTGTGAAGGAGGCCAGCTATGCGCAAGGGGTGCCCGAGTCAAGGTTTTGCACAGGCCTCAGGCGACTTCGTCAGTCGTAGCCCCACTCCGAATAATCCTTTTTGCTGGGCGAGGTGAACTTCGTGATCTCGGCTTGGAAATGCAGCGGTACATTGCCAGTCGAGCCGTGCCGTTGCTTCGCCACGATCAGTGTCGCGCGGTTTTTCAGTTCCAGATAGCGGTCCTCCCACACGCGGTATTTCTCCTGATCCGCCTCGCTGCTGGAATCTGTCGGCGGATCAGGGCGCAGCGCTTCGTGGTAATAATCGGCACGGAAAATGAACCACACCATGTCGGCATCCTGCTCGATCGAGCCCGATTCGCGCAGGTCCGACAGCATCGGGCGCTTGTCCTCGCGCTGTTCGACGGCGCGACTCAATTGCGACAGCGCGATGACCGGCACGCTCAGTTCCTTGGCCAGTGTCTTCAGGCCGCGGCTGATCTCGGATATTTCGTTCACGCGGTTGTCGTTAGCACGGCCCGATCCTTGCAACAGCTGGAGGTAATCGACCACGATCAGACCGATATCGTGCCGCCGCTTCAACCGCCGCGCGCGCGTGCGCAGTGCGCCGATGGTGAGAGCGGGGGTGTCGTCGATATACAGCGGCAGTTCGGCAAGGCGCTGGCTGGCACGCGACAGGTTCTGGAAGGCGTCATTGGTGATGTTCTTGCCCGAACGCAGGTTTTCGCTGCTGATTTCGGCCTGCTCTGCCAGGATACGCGTGGCAAGCTGGTCCGCGCTCATTTCAAGGCTGAAAAAGGCGACCGGCGCGCCATAGTTGAACTCGCCCCCGTCGCGCAGCCAGTTCAGATGTTCCTCTGCACAGTTGAAGGCGATATTCGTAGCGAGCGATGTTTTGCCCATGCCGGGTCGCCCGGCAAGAATGATGAGATCCGATTCGTGCAGTCCTGCGGTCTTGTCGTCGATCGACGGCAGGCCGGTCGTCGTGCCGGACAGTCCGCCGCCCGAATTCATGGCTTTCTCGACCATCCCCAATGCGGTCATGGACGCGGCCTTGAAGCTGGTGACCTCGGCCCCTGCCATCGTGCCTTCGCTGACTTCCATCAGCGCCTTTTCCGCTTCCTCCACCTGGATGCTTGGATCCACGTCCTGCGAGGTATCGAGCGCGCCCTCGACAAGGTGGCGGCCTACGCTGACCAGTTCGCGCAACAGCGCAAGATCGTAAATCTGGCGGCTTAACTCGCGCGGGGCGAGCAGGCCCTGCCCGTCGGCGGTGAGGCGGGCCAGGTAACTGACACCGCCAAGCGCTTTTAGAGCTTCGTCGCTGTCGAAATAGGGTTTCAGTGTGACCGGCGTGACCACCGCATTGCGGTCCACCAGCGTCAGGATACGGTCGTAGATGCGCTGATGCACTGGTTCGAAGAAATGCTCAGGCCGGATGGCGAGCGGCAGCTCTTCGATGACGCGGTTGTCGATCAGCACTGCGCCCAGAAACGCGGCCTCGGCCTCGATATTGTTCGGCAGCGTCGTGGCTGCGCCATCGCCATCGTTGGAAGAGGTATCGGGGCGGGTCATTGTGTCGGTTTCGGCCATCGTCACGTCTTTCGACGGGCGAGGGGGGGAGGGCAAGGCCGCTATTGCTGAACCCGTGGGCGACTCCGGTAAAACTGGCTAGCGTGCCTCGAAACGCTTGCCGACACCGCCCCCCTTTGCAACACGCTCATCCACCATGTCCGCCCCCGAACCCACACAGAATTACCGAATCGCGGGTGTCACCCTGGATGACGAGACGATATTGTGGCGCAACGCCGATATCGAACAGGAACGGCGTGTCGCGATTTACGACCTGATCGAGGACAACACATTCAAACCGCTGCGTGCCGTGGCGAAGGGTCATCACGGGCCGTATGCGCTGCACTTGGCGGTGATCGACGGGCGGTTGGCGTTGACCATTGCCGCCGATGGGGTGGATGGCGATCCGCTCGACACGCTGGTGCTGGGCATGGCGCGGTTCCGGCGACCGATCCGGGACTACTTCGCGATTTGCGATTCGTATTACCAAGCCATCCGCAAGGCAACACCGGCGGAAATCGAGACGATCGACATGGCGCGGCGCGGCATCCACAACACGGCGGCGGAACTGTTGATCGAACGATTGTCGGGGAAGATCGAAACCGATTTCGCCACTGCGCGGCGGCTGTTCACGCTGATCTGCGTGCTGCATATCAAGGGTTGAAGGCGGGGGGCTGACAGGTGGGACGCAAGGCAAATCCGCGCCGGGCCTGGCTCTGGCGCTTGGCGGCGGCTGTTTTGCTCGCGGCATTGCTGGCGGGCAGCTGGCTGTGGTGGGATGTGCAGCACTGGACACCGCCGGAAAGCGAGTATCCCGACCAGGGTGTGCTGGTGGGCGGCAATAGCGGCACTGTACAGTTCGCCGCACTGGCCGCGCAGGGCGCAGGGTTTGCCTATATCGAGGCCAGCGGCGGCGAGGCCCAGCGCAACACTGCGTTCACGGCGCAGCGCAAGCTGGCGATGGCGGCCGGCTTGCAGGTGGGGGCAGTTCACCGGTTCGACCCCTGCCGTCCGGCGGACAGCCAATCCGCCAATTTCGTCACCTCGGTGCCGCGTAGCGCGGATATGCTGCCACCCGCACTCGCGCTGGAAATAACACCGGGTAACTGCGAAGGCGAGGACGTGACCGATGCAATGGTGCAGAGCGAACTGATGACGCTCGCCAACCAGATGGAAATCCATGCGGAACGTCCGGTTATTCTGAGGATCGCGCCGGAATTTGCCCGCCGTTATCCCTTCGCCGCGCGGATCGAGCGCAGCCTGTGGGTCACGCGCACCCGGCTAGCTGCCGACATATGCTGGCCGACCGTGGCTGTTGTGGACCGCGAACGAAGCACTGGCGACCGATGCGGCCGAGGCTCCGATCGGCTGGGTGGTGGTGCAGCCATGAGCTTCAACGAACAGGCGCTTTGCGACGCCGCTCGCGGTGCCGCAGCGCACAGCTATTCGCCCTATTCCAGTTTCCCCGTCGGCGCGGCGCTTGCCTTCGCGGACGGTTCGGTTGTGACCGGCACCAATATCGAGAATGCGAGCTACGGCATGACGCTATGCGCCGAAACCGTAGCGGTTGCGAAGGCGATGGGCGATGGCGTGCGCGGCGGACTCGTTCGGTGTGGCGGTGTACGGCGCGAAGACCGATGTGCCAATCACGCCGTGCGGTCGCTGCCGACAGGTGTTGTCCGAACTGGCGCAATTGGGCGGGACCAATCCGTTGGTCCTGTGCATCGGCCCCGACAATACAGAACGTGTGCTATTGAGCGACCTGTTGCCCAAGGCATTCGGACCCGCAAGCCTTTAGGCAACCTTCGTTCAATGGGCTGTTTCAAGCCATTCTAGCAGCGCACCCATGCAATCCTCGCCCAGCTGCATGCAGCGTTCGGGCGACCAGTTCTGCGCGGCATCAGGACAATCGTCATGATCCTTGTAGGGCATTTCCAGAGTCATCGCGGTGGCCTTGAACCGGTAGGCGATTTGGGTGGTGCACATCGACAGGTTCGCTTTGCCCGCCGCTGCTTTCGGATACCCTTTTTCCGTTTGGAAATCGGGCGTCCGCCGTTCGAGCAGCGTCTCGTAGCCGTTGTAACCCGCCAGGTGCGCGTCGGTCAGGTCGGGGATGCCTTCGTACCCCGCAAGGAATACCGCCGGAATTGCCTCGTCGCCATGCACATCCATGCAGAAATCCACGCCCGTAGTATCCATCGCATTGCGGATACCCAACACTTCGGGTGAGCGTTCCGCCGTCGGATTCGCCCATTCGCGATTGAGGTTTGCGCCGACCGCGTTGGTGCGCAAATGGCCCATGCGCGAGCCATCCGGGTTGCAGTTGGGCACCACATGAAACGTGCATTGCCGCCGCAGCGCGCGGGCGACGGAATTGGCAGGATCGGTCATCGCCGCCAGCATCCCTTCCATCCACCATTCCGCCTGCGTTTCGCCCGGATGCTGGCGGGCGATCAACCAGACCTGCTTCTCGCCTTCACCGAAAGTCAGGCAGTCGACCGGCTGGCCCTCGCTGGTCGTCGCCAGCGTGCGGTGCGAGACACCCTCCGCGCTGGCGGTTTCCGAAATCAGGTCGTAGTGCCGTTCCATGGAATAGGGCGCAAAATAGGCAAACCATGCAATGTCGCTGGCGGCGGTGTAGCGGATGGTCAGTGTGCCGCCATCTGCATCTTTGTGATACGAACTGTCAGCCACACCCCAGAAATCGCGATCCTCGCTAACGCGGCAATTATAATCGGGCCAGCCACCGGGATAGGCGGAGTTTTCCAAACCGGTTAGCGACAGCTCGACCGTTCGCCCCGCCATGCCGGAAACGCGGAAATGGAACCATTGCGCAAATTCGGCCTTTGCATCGGGGCGTATGGCCAATCGGGCGGTCGCACCCTCTGTCGCCAGAACCTCGATATTGCCTCCGTCGAAGGCCGCGTCGATGGCGATATCGCCAGTGTTTTCATTCATGGAATCACTCATTGCGCATCAACCTGTATCGTCTCGCCATTGTTGCCGGGAAAGCTTGAGAACAACGCTCTGGCAAGCGCCCTTGCGTTCGTCGCCGGATCGCCAAGTGCGGAGTCGGTGCTGGTCACCATCTCGGCACGTCCTTCCCACAGCGTCGTATTGTTTGCGCCGCTGATCCTGACCGAAAGCTCGGTCAGCTCGCGCGGCTTCGCACCGCCGCCCAGATTGATACCGACACCGAGGCCCACGCCGGATCCGAACGTGCCCGTTCCGCCACCGACTCCCACGCTGACGGGCGAGCGCCTGCCGACACTGTCGACCCGATAACGCGACACGCGGATATCGGCAGATTGCCTCGCGCTATTTGCCGGATTGACGACATAAGACAGGCGAGACAGTTCGTCCGCCACCGCCTGTTCGTAAAGCGAGCCAGGTAGCCCGCCTTCCGCATCCCGGTTCACCCTGGTTCCGATTGTGGTAGCAGTCGCAAAATCTTCAGCGACAAAGCGCGTGACCTCCACCGGTCCGGTATAGGGGGTGGCGCAGGCGGCGAGGGGCAGGGCCGTTGCGGCAAGGATTAGTGTTTTGATTGTGTTTGTCATGTAGCTGCAACGCCCGACACGCCATGCGGTTGCACGCTGCCGTCCAGATGGGAAATACAGGAAGAAAATATGGGTCAGCAAATTTCCGTCCTCGTCACAGGTGGCGCGGGCTATATCGGCAGCCATGCGGTGCTGGCGCTGAAAGACGCCGGCTGGCCGGTCGCGGTGATCGACAATCTTGTCACCGGCTTCCGCTTCGCCGTGCCGGACGATGTGCCATTTTATCAAGGCGACATTGCCGACGCGGACCTGATGGCGCGCATTTTTTCCGAACAGGGCATGGGCGGCGGTGCAGGGGCCATCATGCACTTTGCCGGATCGGTTGTAGTGCCTGAGTCGGTCGCTGACCCGCTGAAATATTACGACAACAACACCGTAAAGAGCCGCGCGCTGATCGCCGCAGCGGTGGCGGCGGGTGTACCGCACATGATCTTCAGCAGCACCGCCGCAACCTATGGCACGCCCGAGACCGAAACGGTCGGCGAAGATGCGCCGCAGGTGCCGATCAATCCCTATGGCTGGTCCAAGCTGATGACCGAACGCATGCTGGCCGACACCGCCGCCGCGCATCCGATGAACTACGGCGTACTGCGCTATTTCAACGTGGCGGGGGCCGATCCGCAAGGGCGCACCGGCCAATCGACCGCTGGCGCCACGCATCTTATCAAGGTTGCGGTGGAGGCGGCGCTGGGCAAGCGCGATCACGTTGCGGTGTTCGGCACCGATTTCGATACGCCCGACGGCACCGGAATTCGCGATTACATCCATGTCAGCGATCTGGCCGCCGCGCATGTGCTGGCGCTGGAGGCGCTGGTCGCGCAGCCGGACCGCTCACTGGTGATGAATTGCGGCTACGGGCGCGGCTTTTCCGTGATGGAGGTGCTGGATGCTGTGGATCGCGTGACGAACATGACGCTGGACCGGCGCATGCAGCCGCGCCGCGCGGGCGATCCGGCAACGCTGATATCGGACCCGTCGCGCCTGCGTGCCACGCTGCCGTGGCAGCCGCAGCACGACAGCCTGGATACGATCGTGGCGCATGCGCTGGCGTGGGAGCGCCGCCTGGCCGAGCGGCAAAATCCTTGACCTTTCGCTGTGCCGACCGTATTTGCGCCACCTGAAACAGCGGCATCGGAAGCGCAATTCCGGTGCCGTTTCGTATTTTACGGGAATCCCATGTTATGAAGATCCGCAACAGCCTCAAGTCGCTGAAGGGCCGCCATCGCGATTGCCGCGTAATCCGCCGCCGTGGTCGCACCTACGTCATCAACAAGACGAATCGCCGGTTCAAAGCCCGTCAGGGATAATTCTGGCCGGGGGCGTTGCACCCTGCCGTCTGGCCTCTGCTGTTTTGAACCCCCCGACACTGTCGCGTTCGTCGTATCGAAGAGATATTCTTCTTCGTTGAACGCCTATAACAAAGCGTCGACATGACCAACTCAGCACCGCACATCGTCGTCTTCGATGTTGGTCGTGTTATCGTGCAGTGGGACATGCGCATCCTGCTGGACCGGCTTTACCCGGATCCCGCCGAGGCCGACTGGGCGTATGAGAACGTCATTACCCGCAGCTGGCATGGCGAGCATGACGCGGGCCGCGCCATCGATACGCTGGTTGCCGAACGAAGCGCCTCGTTTCCGGACCATGCCGACGCCATCGCCGCCTATCGCGACCGCTGGCTCGAGACCATTCCCGGCCCCGTACCCGGTACTGCCTCACTAATCGAGCGACTCGATGCGGCGAATGTGCCGCTCTACGCGATCACCAATTTCGGCAGCGATTTCTGGCGGATGTTTCGTCCGACGCAGCCGGTGCTTGGCCTGTTCCGCGATATCGTGGTGTCAGGGGACGAGAAACTGGTGAAGCCGGGGCGCGCGATTTTCGACCTGGCGGCGCGGCGGTTCGGACATGCGCCGAAAGAAATGCTGTTTATCGACGACACGTTTGCGAATTGCCAAACAGCGGCGCGGCTGGGGTGGCACACGCATCATTTCACCGAAGCAGAGTCGCTGGAAACCGACTTGCGCGCACGCTGTCTTCTAACCTGAAGTGCATAAAAAGCGGGCTTCCGGTGCATTGCACCGAAAGCCCGCAAGACTGCCAGCCCCTGCGAGGATGAAGCAGGGCGGCAGGGTCGGGAAAACTTACGCCTTGTTGCACTTCGCCAGCGCTGCGGCGTCGAGCGTCTCGTCGCCTGCGGTAAAGGTGGCGATGTCACCGACTTCGCGCTGGAGACGCGAACACACGGTCGCGTCGCGGCGTCCGTTTTTTGCGGCAACGCAGGTCGTCCCCGCACAACGCCACAATACGCGCCCGGCGATTACCGTTTTCGCCTTTACGGGTTTGACGGTCTGGACCGTGTAATGGATGTCGCGCGCCTGTACCGGGGCGGCGAGCATAGCGGTGGCGAGGGCGGCGGCGGAGAGAATGCGAAGGGTCATGGGCAATTCCTGAAGACAAGGCATGACGCACTACCGGCAACACACCTTTCCTGCTGCGATGCACAACAGGTTGCAATTCGCTACTTAACAGATAGATTGCGGATTGCAACCTATTTCAGCGCGCTTTCCTAAATGGTTAAAACCCTATAGCGCATAAGGTTCGACCGTTTCAGGGGAGGGCCGATATGGGCGACATACGCGAACCGCTGCGCGAATTGACCGTATGCGGCTTGCCCGAAGCGCTGGAAGTCATGGGCGAACGCTGGGCGTTCATGATCTTGCGTGCCAGTTTTAACGGCCTGCACCATTTCGAGGAATTTCTGAGCGAACTGGGCATTGCGCGCAACATCCTGTCGAACCGGCTGGTCAAACTGGTAAACGCCGGCATTCTCGATCGTCAGCCGAGCATCGAGGACCGACGCCGCGTTGAATATCGGTTGACCGAGAAGGGCATCGACCTGTTGCCTGCCATGATCGCATTGCGCCAATGGGGGCAGAAATACGGGACCGAAATGGTGGAGGATCCGGTGCTGACCGACGCGCGCGACCGCCTGCCCATCGGGCCGGTGTCGATTTTGTCACATGACGGACGCGCCCTGACGCTGGACGATCTGTGGCTGACATTGCGAGACGAGCTAGGCAAGCGACCGGACGGCACGCTGGCGAAGCCTGCTGCCAGCTAGGATCGTGGGCGGCTCAAACGACGTCGAACGCACGCCCGATGGCCGCTACATCATCGTGCGCGGCAGGCTGTGGCGGGCGACCAACCCGAACCTGCCCGAAGCCGAACGGCAACGCTGGGTCGACGCCCTCATGGACGCGCGCCGTGCAGTCCGCGATGCGTTGAGGACCGAGGATGCCGCAGCATTGAAACAGGCACGCGCATCGGTGCAGGAAGCCAAGGTTGCGCTGGGCGAACGAGGGCCGGTCTGGTGGGACGACGGCGCGAAGGACTGGAACCGGTATCTGGTGAAGAATACGCCTTATGCGAGATGACTAATGCCGCGGATGTAAAAAACCCACTCCCGATTTTACGAAATCGGCTCCTAAATTTAGATTATCAATATATTCTGGTCCGTCAGTAGTGAATGTTACGATATGTATATTTGAATGAAAATTCGCAAGCGATGCAACGATACTATGGCCATCGGTATTTGTATGGAATTGAAAGTCCTTTTTAGATGTCCATTTCCCCTGCGTAAGTTGCCCAGAATCTGGGAGTATTGATAGGTAAATTTCTTTAACGCTCGCCGACATGCCGACATTGAAAAAATACTAGAATAGCAAAATCCATTACTGCCAAGAGGTCGACCTACCTTCTCAGCAAAAAAGGCCATTCCTAATTTTGCTGCAAAAATATTCATCAATCGTGTGACTACAGGACCACCAAGTTCTAACTTGTGTCGTCTCTGTAAAATACTGTCAATCGGAATCCAAATCTCTTCGTGCTTGCTGCGAAACACAATTTCTTGTCGAAATTGGGGTTCAAGTTGATCCAGCGTACTTAACAGATTTTGCCACTCTTTGCGCTGAATCGCAGGCACCCTATTGTGCGGAGATAGCCTGGCAAAAAAAGCAGCAGCGGCATCGGCCGCGCGCGATCCACCGTTACAAGATAGACAGGCAGGAAATTCAAATCCCTTCGGACGGCGTCGACCTTCGAACATTGCGATAGGCGGCATATGCTCGATCGAGGCCGCGATATCAGTGCAGTAGATGCATCGCGGCTTCCCCAGCAACATATCACTATGTCGCGCCCTTTTGGCCTTTGCTTCGCCCACGAACCACCTCCCTCGTCTAAGCCCGCGGCGGTTGTCGTCGATAGCTCAACGCTTCTGCGATGTGGATGCGGCCGACCTGTTCCGCGCCTGCCAGATCGGCGATGGTGCGGGCGACGCGCAGCATTCGGGTGTAGCCGCGTGCGGACAGGCGCATGGCTTCGGCGGCTTGCATCAGCAGGGTGCGGCCTGCTTCGTCGGGTCCGGCGAATGTCTCCAGTGCGTCGCCCTGCAAACCGGCATTGGTGCGCGCGCCGGTTTCCTCGAACCGCGCGGCCTGCACCTCGCGGGCGGCGGCGACGCGGGCGGCGACGGTTGCGCTGTCCTCGCCGGTTGGCGGCAGGGCCATGTCCGCCGCGCTGACGGGATCGACATCGACATGCAGGTCGATCCGGTCGAGCATCGGGCCGCTGACCTTGCTCTGGTAATCCGCCGCGCATTTCGGCGCGCGCGAACAGGCCAGCGCCGGATCGCCCAGATGGCCGCAGCGGCACGGGTTCATCGCCGCGACCAGCTGGACTTGCGCCGGATAGGTCACATGCGCGTTGGCGCGGGCGATATCGACGGTGCCGGTTTCCAGCGGCTGGCGCAGCGAATCGAGCACGGCGCGCTGGAATTCGGGCAGTTCGTCGAGGAACAGGACGCCCAGATGCGCCAGGCTGACCTCGCCCGGTTTCACCTTCAACCCGCCGCCGGTCAGCGCCGCCATGCTGGCCGAATGGTGCGGCGCGCGAAACGGGCGGGCGCGGCTGATGCGACCGCCTTCCAGCGTACCCGCGACCGATTGCACCATGCTGACTTCCAGCGCTTCGGCGGGCGAAAGCTCGGGCAGGATACCGGGCAGGCAGCTGGCGAGCAGGCTTTTGCCCGCCCCCGGCGGCCCGACCATCACGAGGTTGTGCCCGCCCGCCGCCGCGATCTCCAGCGCGCGCTTGGCGGTTTCCTGTCCCTTGACCTGTTTGAGGTCGGGGCCGGGCGCGATCGGCTCCACCTCGCCCGCACCGGGCAATGGCAATTGTGCCGTGCCTTTCAGATGGGCGAGCAAGGCGACGAGGTCGGGCGCGGCGCAGACCGACACGCCGCTGGCCCAGCGCGCCTCGGCCCCTTGCGATGCCGGACAGATCAGCCCGGCATCCTGTTCGTTGGCATGGATCGCGGCGAGCAGCACGCCGGGGCTGGCGGCGATGCGTCCGTCCAGCGCCAGTTCGCCGACCGCGATCCAGTCGCCCAGTTGCTCGGCATCGGTCACGCCCATCGCCGCCAGCAATGCCAGCGCGATGGGCAGGTCGTAATGGCTGCCTTCCTTGGGCAGGTCGGCGGGCGACAGGTTGATGGTGATGCGCTTGGGCGGCAGGGCCAGCGCCATTGCGGACAGCGCCGCACGCACCCGCTCCTTGCTTTCGCCCACCGCCTTGTTCGCAAGGCCGACGATGTCAAAGCGCGGCAGGCCGGGCGCGACCGAACACTGCACTTCGACCGCGCGCGCCTCCAGCCCCAGATAGGCGACTGTCCTGACCAGTGCGACCATGTGATTGAACTCCCCCGCTATTCGCCACACGGGATGACAACAGAGCGCCGACAAGTCGAGCGGCAATGCACGGCAACTGTCCCGTTCCGGTGCAATCGGGCAGCAAATACCTAACGCGCGGGTAACTTCGACGGGTGGCGAGTTGGTAAGATACCGGCGCGGAAAGAGAGGGCATGTCCTTCGCCGCCCGCTTTTTTACCTTCATCTGCGCCGCATTCGCTTTCGCTGCCGCACCGGCCCATGCGCAAATGCTGAGCGTGGAGACGTGGATCGAGGAATGGAACCCTGGCACGCAAAGCTGGGTGCGGATCGACCCGAACGCGCCCCGGTCCGCCGACCGCTTCGTATCGACCGCGCGCATCCCGGTACGCAAGGCCATTGCCCGCTATGGCCCGTTCCATGTCATCGATACCCGCCGCGCCGCGCTGATGGATGTGACCGATGCTGCCAGTCCCGCGCATTTCCGCGCCATGCTGCGCGATTACCCGCAGATGGCCACGCTTGCGCTGGTGGAAGCACCGGGCACGCAAGACGATCGCGGTAATCTGGCGGTCGGGCGCATGATCCGCGCCGCCGGTATCGCCACCCATGTCCCCGCCGATGGCTCGGTGCGGTCGGGCGCAGTGGAGCTATTCCTGGCGGGCAGGGAGCGCCGGATCGACGACGGCGCGGAATTCGCCGTACATAGCTGGATCGACAATACCGGGCGGGAGGCGCATGATTACGCCGCCGATGCCGAGGCCAACCGGACCTATCTGGACTATTACGCCGAAATGGGCATGACCGGCGCGCAGGCCCGCGCGTTCTACGCCATGACCAATTCGGTGCCGCACGCGCAAGCGCGGTGGATGACAGCGGACGACATGCGCGGCTGGCTGCCCGCGAAAAAAGCCGATCCCGTTGCGCCGCGTATCGCGTTCGCAAACCTTGACTCTGCGCCCCTGCTGCCATAGTTGGCCGAACTGCAAGACGGTCGTCCGACGGGGCGGCCCTTTTTATTTGACGTAGTTTATTTGCCGCAGGCCATCCTGCGACCTGCCGGATTTCAAGGACACGACATGAAGCGCACATTCCAGCCCAGCAATCTCGTGCGTTCACGCCGGCACGGGTTCTTTGCGCGCAAGGCCACCGTCGGCGGCCGCAATGTCCTGCGCAACCGCCGCCGTCGCGGTCGCAAGAAACTGAGCGCCTGAATTACGGCGCGGTGCTGGTCGGGTGAGCGATACGCCTCCTGACGCGGCTCCCCTGACAACGATCCGCAAACGTGCGGATTTCCTCGCCGCCAACCGGGGCTTGCGCGTGGCGCGGCCTGGCTTTGTGCTGCTGGCGCGGCGTAATGACAGCCTGACCGAAACAGGTGCCATGCGGTTCGGTATCACTGTCACCAAGAAAATCGGCAATGCGGTTGTCCGCAACCGCATGAAGCGGCGTTTCCGTGAATTGCTGCGTGCGGCTTTGCCCGAACGCGGGCTGGCAGGGCACGACCACATCCTGATCGGGCGCGACACCGGCGTGGAGCGTGACTTCGACCTGCTGCGTGCCGAGCTTGATCGCGCTTTGGAAAAAGCTGCGGCAGGCAAGGGCGATGCGCCGCGCAGGCACCGGTCGCGCGGTCGCGGGCAAGGCCGGAGCAACGGTCCGGGCCAGAACCGGGGCCGGCGATGAAATACCTGCTGATCGGTATTGCACGCGCGTGGCAATGGGGGCCGTCGCGTATCCTGCCGCCCACCTGCCGCTTCACACCGTCCTGTTCGCAATACGCCGTCGAGGCATTGCAGAAGCATGGCGCAATCAGGGGTGGATGGATGGCAGGGAAGCGCCTATTGCGCTGCCACCCTTGGGGCGGGCACGGCTACGATCCTGTTCCGTGACTCCCCCGCCTTCCCGCAACAGGACGTAAGCTCACCCCGTGGAAAACCAGCGCAACCTGATACTCGCCGTCGTGCTGTGCGGCCTGCTGCTGCTGGGCTGGGACATGGCGGTACGCGAATTCTATCCCGAACCCGCCTCGACCGAGGAAATTGCCGACGCGACACAGGCTGCCGCACCGGCGGTGGCGTCGCAGGGTCGGACATACTCGCAAGGGCGCGAGGGCGGCCTGATCGATCCCGCCGATATCGCGGAGGAAAATGCCGATCTCGAAACCGTGCTGGTCGCCGCCGACCGCATCCGCATTGCCGCACCCGAAATGTCCGGTTCCATCAATCCGGTCGGCGCACGCATCGACGATATCACCCTGTCCACGCATCGCCAGACGGTGGAGCAGGAAAGCGGCCCGGTCCGCATCTTTTCGCCCGCCGGCACACCGGCACAGCATTTCGCGCAATTCGGCTGGGCGGGCGAGGGCATGGCGCTGCCGAGTGTGAAGACCGTGTGGCAGGCCGAAGGCGGGCCACTCGCGCCCGACGCCCCGGTGACGTTGCGCTGGGACAATGGCGAGGGCCAGCGCTTCACCATCCTGTTGACGGTCGATGACCACTACATGATTACCGCGCGCCAGACGGTGGCCAATACCGGCACCGCGCCCGTGGTGGTACAGCCACGCGCCGGCGTCATCCGTACCAGCGAAACCGCCAGCGCAGACGCTTTCAACGTGCATTCCGGACCCATCGGCAGCTTCGGCGAGGGCGTGAATTTCGGCCCCGATTATTCCGACCTTGCAGATGACGTCGCCGAAGGGCGCATCGACGGCACGCCGCATTGGCTCGGCTTCACGGATATCTACTGGCTCAGCGCCGTCATCCCGCAAGCGCGCGCGGATGTGGATGCGGATTTCGTCTCGCTGGGCGATGACCGCTACGTCGCGCGCATGACCTATGCGCCGCAGACGGTTGCGCCGGGACGGCAAGTGACCCGCACCACGCAGCTGTTCGCAGGGGCCAAGGAAAGCGCCATCCTCGACCAGTACGAGGCGGCGGGCGTCTACAAGTTCGGCAATGCGATCGACTGGGGCTGGTTCGGCTGGATCGCGCGGCCGATCTGGTGGCTGCTGACCAACCTGTTCGCGCTGGTTGGCAATTTCGGCGTGGCGATCATCCTGATGACGCTGCTTATCCGGCTTGTGCTGTTCCCCATCGCGCAGAAGCAGTTCAGCTCCATGGCGCAGATGAAGGCCATCCAGCCCAAGATGAAGGCGCTGCAGGACCGCTACAAGGACGACAAGCAGAAGCAGCAGCAGGAAATCATGGCGCTGTACAAGAAGGAGAAGGTCAACCCTCTGGCCGGCTGCCTTCCGCTGATCGTGCAGATCCCGATATTCTTCGCACTGTACAAGGTGTTGATCCTGGCGATCGAGATGCGGCACCAGCCGTTCGCGCTGTGGATCAAGGACCTGTCCGCACCCGATCCGGCGAAGATCCTCAACCTGTTCGGCCTGTTGCCGTTCGATCCGCCCAGCTTCCTCGGCATCGGCATCCTCGCCATTCTGCTGGGCGTGACGATGTGGCTGACGTTCAAGTTGAACCCGACCGCGACCGACCCGATGCAGAAACAGATCTTCGCGATCATGCCGTGGATGCTGATGTTCGTGATGGCTCCGTTTGCCGCCGGTCTGCTGTTGTACTGGGTGACCAACAACATCCTGACGCTGGCGCAGCAAAGCTACCTCTATTCCAAGCACCCGCAGCTTAAAGCCGCTGCTGCAAAGGCGCAGGAAGACGCGGCGCGCGATGCGGAGCGGGACAAGAAGAGCAAGGCGTGACGCCCGATCTGGACCCCGACCTTGATCCCGACGAAGCCTGAAGCTGAAGCGGAACGCGAACGGGCGAAATTGGCCCGCCGTGCCGAGAAGCTGTTTTCGGGCCGGGTCGATTTCCTGCTGTCCGCGCCACAGCTTAAATTCCTGCCCGACGCGACTGTCCCCGAAATCGCCTTCGCCGGCCGCAGCAACGTCGGCAAATCGTCCCTTTTAAACGCACTTACCGGGCGCAAGAGTATCGCGCGCGCCTCGGTGACGCCCGGTCGCACGCAGGAACTCAACTTCTTCGAAGTCGGCGAACCCACGCAATTCCGGCTGGTCGATATGCCCGGCTATGGCTTTGCCAAGGCACCCGTAGCGGTGGTCGAGAAATGGAAGAAGCTGGTCCGCACTTTCCTGAAAGGACGCCAGACGCTCAATCGCACGCTGGTGCTGGTCGATGCGCGACACGGGCTGAAGGATGTCGACCGGGAAATGATGCGGATGCTGGACGAGACCGCCGTCAGCTATCGCCTCGTCCTGACCAAGGCGGACAAGATCAAGGCCAGCGCGCTGGACGCGGTGGCTCAAAAGGTCGCCGAGGAAGCGCGCACGCACCCTGCCGCCTACCCCGAGATGCACGTCACCAGCGCGGAGAAATGCATGGGGATCGCGGAACTGCGCGCCGCCGTGCTGGCCGATACCGGAGTCTAGTGCGGGCGCTGGCTGCGGCGTTTTCCTACACCGGCGCGATCCGCCATAGGCTGGCGGATGAATTATCCCGATCCGCCCCTGCCCGACCCTCACGATGCAGATGGCTTTCGCCGCTATCTGGCCGCGTGGCTGCGCGAAGACCGCATCCAAAAACACCGGGCGGCGCATATGCGAAAAGGTCGCAGGAACCCTGTGTCATGTGTCAACCCTGTTCAGCCTCGACAGCGCGCGGATGAACGCTTAGGCGGCGAGCAGGGCAAGCAGGGACTCCGCATGAAGCTGATACTGGGCAACAAGAACTATTCCAGCTGGAGCCTGCGCGGCTGGCTGGCGGCGAAGCAATCGGGTCTCGCTTTCGAGGAAATCACCGTGCCGCTGTTCGGCAAGGAGTGGGAAGCGAGCAAGCAGGCCGACCACGGAACGCAGCCCAGCCACGGCAAGGTGCCGATCCTGTGGGACGGCGACGCGGTGGTATGGGATAGCCTCGCCATCCTCGAATATCTCGCCGACAAGGTCGGGCGCGACCGGTTCTGGCCGAAGGACGATGCCGCGCGCGGCATGGCGCGCGCGATGGTGGCGGAGATGCACTCGTCCTTCGCCGCGCTGCGCACCGATTGCCCGATGAACATCCGCGCGTCAGTACCAGACGCGACCATCTCCGAAGCCACCCGCACCGACACCGTCCGCATCCTGCAATTATGGGCAGAGGCCCGCGCCCGGTTCGGGCAAAGCGGACCGTTCCTGTTCGGCACGTTCGGGGCAGCGGACATCGTCTACGCGCCCGTCGTCTCGCGCTTTCGCACCTACGGCTTCACTCTGCCCGGCTTCGCGCGAGCCTATATGGATGCCGTGTGGGAGCATGACTGGATGCAAGGCTGGGTCGCGGCGGCGGAGAACGAGGAATGGGTCATCGAGCAGTACGAGCAGGTGGAAGCATCATGAGGCGGGGTATTGCCCTTCTTTTGCTTCTGATACTCGCGCTGATGCCGATGCGGGTCATGGCATGGGGCGAATACGGCCACCGGGTCACCGCCCGCATCGCATTGGCCAATGTGTCGCCGCAAACCCGTCTCCAGCTGGCGCGCCTGCTACGCTACGAAGCGCAACTGGGCACGCCGGAATGCCGGCTGACATCGCTCGACGACGCCTCGGTATGGCCGGACTGTGTGCGCCGGACCGGCTGGCGCTGGGGCTATACCGCCGCCTGGCACTATCGCACCGCACCGATCTGCGAGCCTTACGATCCGGACGCGAACTGCGCCGGGGGCAGCTGTGTCACCGCGCAGATCGAACGCAGCCATCGCCTGCTGGCGGACGAAACCCTGCCGCCGCATATCAGGCTGCAGGCGCTTGCGTTCATGGTGCATTTCGCAGGCGATGTGCACATGCCGTTGCATTCGGGCGATAAGGACGATCGCGGCGGCAACGACCGCCGTGCCGATTACGGTATCGCACCCGGGCGCAACCTTCATTCCATCTGGGACGGGCCGCTGGCCGAACGCGCCATTACCAGCGCCGCCCCTTCGCTGATACGGCGTTACAGTATTACCGAACGCACGGCCATCGCTACGGGAAATCCTGCCGACTGGGGCCGCGAAAGCTGGCAGACGGCGCGCGATTTCGTCTATCCCAACGCGTTCGATACTGACCCGTGCGCAAATGACCTTCCCGAAACCACTGCGCTGACGCAGGCGGATATCGAAGCGGCCATCCCCGTCTCGCAGCGGCGGGTACAGCAGGCAGGTCTGCGGATTGCGCGCCTGATGGACGAAGCTTTCGCGCCGGGTCCGCTGAAGGTGGAGAGGCACAATGACTGACGCGCTCCGGTTCGCCAAGACCCTGATCGCCGCGCCCAGCGTGACGCCCGCCACCGGCGCGGTGTTCGATGCGATGGAGGCGATGCTGTCGCCGCTGGGTTTCGCGGTGACGCGGTTCGTCCGGGGTGAGGGGCCGGAGGGTAGCGATGAGGCACCGGTCGAGAACCTGTTCGCCATTCGCACCGGTCCGGCAGGATCGCGTCATATCGCCTTCGCCGGGCATCTCGACGTGGTGCCGCCGGGGCCGGACTGGGCGAGCGCACCCTTCGCGCCGGAAGAGCGGGGCGGTTTTCTCTACGGGCGCGGCGCGGTGGACATGAAGGGCGCGATCGCCTGCATGGTCGCCGCCGTCGCCGAGGTGCCGCCGGACGCCGGCACCATCAGCTTCATCATTACCGGCGACGAGGAAGGCCCCGCGCTGCACGGCACCCGCGCGCTGATCGATTATATGCGCGAGGCCGGACACCAGCCCGACCTGTGCCTCGTGGGCGAACCGACTTCTGTAAAGACGCTGGGCGACATGATGAAGATCGGGCGGCGCGGTTCGGTCAACATCTGGATCGAGGTCGAGGGCACGCAGGGCCACGTCGCCTATCCACACCTGGCCGACAATCCGCTGCCCAAGCTGGTGCCGATCCTGGCCGAGTTGGATGCGCTGGTGCTGGATGAGGGCACCGACTGGTTCCAGCCTTCCAATCTGGAACTGACCGACCTCACCGTCGGCAATCCGGCGCATAATGTCATTCCGGCCAAGGCCAGCGCGCGGCTTTCCATCCGCTTCAACGATCTGCATTCCGGGCAGTCGCTAAGCGAAACCGTCGCTGCCATCGCCACGAAGCATGGCGGCACCGCGCGCGCCATCGTATCTGGAGAACCGTTCCTGACCCCGCCCGGCGCATTCTCGCAAATCATCGCCGATGCGGTGGAGGCGGAAACCGGCATCGTGCCCGAAGCCAGCACCACCGGCGGCACGTCGGACGCCCGCTTCCTGCGCAGCGTCTGTCCGGTAATCGAATTCGGCCTGTGTAACGCGACGATGCACAAGACGGACGAAGCGGTCGCGGTGGCGGACCTCGACACCCTGACTCGCATTTATCGCCGTATCGCGCTGGCAGCTTTTGCGCATTGAATTGTCATCACCTCATTGCCAGCGTAGCGCGCCAATGCAGAGCGTCGAGCGCGCTGTTTCTGGATCGGCGCAGGGCTTAGCCTCTCGCAATGACGAAGGGGGATTGAACATATGAAAGCCTGGTTCGCCATTCCGCTGTGGCAGCGTGTTATTGTCGCCCTGATACTCGGCGGCATCCTTGGCTATGTCTGGGGGCCGGGGGCGGAGAGCATCAAGATTGTCGGCGATGTGTTCATCGACTTCATCAAGATGCTGATCGTGCCGCTGATCTTCTTCAGCATAGTGTCGGGTGTGGCCTCCATCGGCGATGTGGGGCGGTTGGGCAGTGTCGGGTGGCGCGCAATCGGATTGTTCCTGCTTACCGGACAGGTGGCGGTATGGCTGGGGCTGGCTTTGGGCACGATCTTCGCGCCGGGCATCGGTCTGGATACCTCCGCCATCCAGATGGGCGACGTGCCCGAACCGGGCGCCTTCGACTGGCGCGAGATGGTGCGATCCATGATCCCGGTCAGCCCGGTGGGCGTGATGGCGAATGTGCAGGTGCTGCCGCTGATCGTGTTCTCGCTGCTGGTCGGCATCGGCATCCTGCTAGGCCAGCGCGAGGATATGGCGGCGGTAGGCCCCATCGCGCGGGCATTCGACGGCGGCGCGCTGATTTTCCAGAAGATCACGATCCTCATCATGGAACTTACCCCGTTCGGCGTGTTCGCGCTGATGGCATGGGTGGTCGGCACGCTGGGGCTGGACGCGGTGGCCGCGCTGGCGAAGCTGGTGGCGCTGAATTACGCCGGCTGCCTGCTGATCATCGGCGTGATGTATGTATTGGTGCTGGCCTTCGTGGCGCGGGTTTCGGTCATCGGGTTCTTTCGCGGCATGGTCGACGCGATTGCGGTCGCCTATTCCACCGCCAGCTCGTCGGCCACCCTGCCAGTGACATTGCGCTGCACCCAACGCAATCTGGGCGTCAGCAAGCCGACCAGCAGCTTCGTCGTGTCGCTGGGTTCGACCATCAATATGGACGGCACCGCGATGTATCTGGGGCTGGCGACGTTGTTCGGCGCGCAGATCTTCGGTGTCGATTTGAGCGTGGCGGATTACCTCATGGTCGCGCTGCTGGCGACCATCGGCAGCATCGGCGCGGCGGGCATTCCGGGCGGCGGACTGGTGATGATGGGCGCGGTGTTCACCGCCGTCGGCGTGCCGCTGGAAACCATCGCCTTTGTCGCCGGGGTGGACCGCATCATGGACATGATGCGCACCGCCACCAACGTGACGGGCGACGCGGCGGTGACGGTGACGACGGCGAGTATGCTGGGCGAGCTGGACAAGGTGGAGTTGAAGAGCGCGGACGATGTTTGAGTAGCATCTGGCCATTCAACGATCTGCATTATTTAAAATCGAGGACTCGTACGAAGGCTTGAACGGCTTGCTCGATTGGGCGCGTACTTCTCGAAGCCTTAAGTCGTTCCATTCCGCTGGCCGGGCATCCGCTCAATGTCTGCATGCGGCTACTATGGCGAACTCATATAGCCGAAGCATAATGGCGACCACTCCTGCGCCTTATCTGGCCTCCGCCTGACGGCAGATCGAACTTAGTACTCCGCAACCAGTTCTGAACTCCCCATTGAGATCGATTAGGACATCGCTCTAGAGTCTGGGTCGCAACTTGAGGCTGCGAACGATGCTCGCTAACGGCCCCTCGGCTTCTCCAGCACCTTCTTGCGGTAACTGCACAAATCCACCACCGGGCAGCGCCAGCATTCGGGCGTCCGCGCCTTGCAGATATAGCGCCCATGCAGGATCAGCCAGTGGTGCGCATGCAGGCGGAACGGCTGCGGCACGCGCTTGTCCAGCTTGGCTTCGACCGCATCGGGCGTCTTGCCCTTGGCGAGGCCGGTGCGGTTGCCGACGCGCAGGATGTGCGTATCGACCGCGAAGGTCTCCTGCCCGAACCAGCAGTTCAGCACCACGTTCGCCGTCTTGCGCCCCACGCCGGGCAGCCGCACCAGATCCTCGCGCGTATCAGGTACCTCGCCGCCATATTCGTCCACCAGCAGCGCTGCGCAGGCCATCACGTTCTTCGCCTTGGAATTGAACAGGCCGATGGTTTTGATATGATCCACCAGCGCCTCATGCCCAAGATCGAGCATCTGCTGCGGCGTCTTGACCTTGGCGAACAGCGCCCGCGTCGCCTTGTTCACGCCCACATCGGTCGCCTGCGCACGCAGAGCGCCACCGCCACCACCAGCTGATAGGCGTTGCCGAATTCCAGCTCGGTCACCGGTTCCGGATTGTCCTCCGCCAGCCGCCGGAAAAACGCGAAGATCTGGTCCTTGGTCATACGCCCTAAGTGATCCGTTACAGGCCCAGCACATCGTCCATCGTGTAGCGGCCCGGTCCCTGCCCGATCAGCCACACCGCCGCGCGCACGGCACCGCGGGCGAAGATGCTGCGGTTTTCGGCGCTGTGCGACAGAGTCAGCCGCTCCTCTTCGCCAGCAAACAGCACGCTGTGCTCGCCAGCAATCGTGCCGCCGCGCATTGCCGCGAAGCCGATGGCACCCGGCTCGCGCGCGCCGTTCCGGTCGTCGGCCCGTACTGCGGCGAGATCGACTCCGCGCCCCGCCGCCACCGCTTCTCCCAGCAGCAGCGCCGTGCCCGATGGCGCATCGACCTTGCGCCGATGATGCAGGTCGAGGATTTCCACGTCCCACCCGGAACCGAGCCGCGCCGCCGCCTCTCGCACCAGATGCGCCAGCAGCGTGACGCCCAGCGAGGTATTGCCCGTTTGCAGCACGGCAATACGCGCGGCGGCCCCGTCCAGCGCCGCGTGGTGCTGTTCCGTAAGGCCGGTGGTGCCGACCAAGTAGGGCAGATTCGCACCTTCGGCAGCGGCGAGGTTCAGCGGCAGGGCATCGGGACTGGAGAAATCGACCAGCACATCCGACTGCGCAGCCAGCAGCGCGGGATTGGCGTCGCGGTCGATGCCGCCGGCATGTTTGAGACCAGCCTCACGCAAAGCGTCGAGAAGCGCGCGACCCATGCGCCCGTCGCTGCCGATAACTCCTACTCGTGTCACATCCACTCCATTCGTCCTGAGCCCTTCGACAAGCTCAGGACATGCTTGTCGAAGAGCCGCTCTTCCTTCTAGCACACCTCAAAGCAAGTACGATGCTTCGACGCGCTCAGCATGAACGGATTTAGGTGTGGCACATACATTGCGAAACATCGTCATCCTCACCGGCGCGGGCATCTCCGCCGAGTCGGGCATCGCCACCTTCCGCGCGGCGGACGGGCTGTGGGAGGAGCACCGGATCGAGGATGTCGCCACGCCCGAAGGCTTCGCGCGTGATCCGGCGCTGGTGCAGCGGTTCTACGATATGCGCCGCGCCGCGGTGCAGGCGGCGGAGCCCAACGCCGCGCATCGGGCGCTGGCACGGCTGGAGCGCGAATGGGGCGGCGAGCTGCTGCTGGTCACGCAAAACGTCGACGACCTGCACAAACGCGCTATCGGTTCGGGGGGAACGAGCCGCGTGCTGCATATGCACGGCGAGCTGTTGAGCGTTCTGTGCACGGCGTGTGGAAAACGCCATCGCTGGACCGGCCCGCTGAGCGATGGCCCGCCCTGTCCGGCGTGTGACGCGCAGGCGCTGCGGCCCGACATCGTGTGGTTCGGCGAGATGCCCTACGGCATGGACCGCATCTACGCCGCGCTGGCACAAGCCGACCTGTTCGTCTCCATCGGCACGTCGGGCGCGGTCTATCCGGCGGCAGGCTTCGTGGCGGAGGCAAAGGCGGCAGGCGCGCGGACGCTGGAACTCAACCTCGAACGCAGCGAAGGCTCGCACCTGTTCGACGAGACGCGGCAGGGTCCGGCCGGTGCGCTGGTGCCGGAATGGGTGGAGGAGATACTGGAGAATGCCGGACAAAGGTGACACTGTGTCACCTTTGGTTGGGCGGAAACTTCCCAACCCCGTCAGATATTTAGAGCGATAATGTCAAAGGTGACGGACAGGGTATCCAGGCCCTGTTTTCGCGCAGACCGGCCAAACCGCGCGGAGGAAATCGACAAAATGAAAGAGCGGAGCCGGCTTAGCGGCCCGTGTCGATGTAGGAAAATGTCTGGAACTGGATGGTTTTTAGGACGGTCTGCTTTTATCCTTCGGATGCTGGTTCCTGCGCTACGATGAAGGCTATTTCCTGACCGTAAGACAACTCTAGTGTATTACCATCCGGGTCTGAAAGGAATGTCCAATAGCCGACAGGTGGTCCTGAATCAGTGGGCTCAGATAATAAACAACCGTCTTCGCGCGCAGCCGCTGCCAGCTTATCGACCGCCTCACGAGTAGGCAGCGCAACGCCAAGATGCCCGAACGGTCCTAACGGCGTGTCTTTGGCAGTTTGTGATTGCACTAGGACAATAATAAACGGTCTTGTTCTGTCAGTTATCCATGCGACTTCACCGCCAGAATTTTGATCTCGTCGATGATGGATTACCTCCATCGATGCGAACTTGGCGTAAAATGCAATGCTATCTGCTAAGTCGCGAACAGCGATCGCGCTGTGCGTAAGTCCAAGATCAGACATGTTCAGATAGTAAAGGCCACTTTTCGGATTAGCAATGCAACTTGTTTAGCATCCGTTTTGAGTCGTTAGCTGTCGTTCCCCCCACACCCCCGACACGCCGCATCCTTCGCAATCGTCAGCGTGCGCATTCCCGGCTTCATGCCGTCCAGCACGTGCAGCCTGCCCCATCGCTCCGCGCCGAACGCGGCGCTGCCCGCCAGCAGCAGCCGCACCGCTTCCATCGCGGCGAAGCTGCCGACCCAGCCGGCCATTGCGCCCAGCATCCCGTCTTCGGCGCAGCTGTCGCAATCGTCGGCGTCGAACGCATCGCCCACGAAGCAGCGATAGCAGGCCTGGTCCGGCAAGTGCCCGGCGAACGCGCCGACCTGTCCCTGGAACCGGGCCGACCGCCGCCGACAGCAGCGGGATGCCCGCCGCCACACAGGCGTCCGATATGGCGAGGCGGGTGGCGAAATTGTCCGTCCCGTCCAGCACCAGCCGCGCGTCGCCAAACATCGCGGCGGCATTGGCAGCGTCGATGCGGCGGTCGCTGATCGACACGTGCAGCGCATCGTCGAAATTGGCGAGCCAGCGGCGGGCGCTGACCGCCTTGCCATGGCCGACATCGCGCTGCGCGAACAGGGTCTGGCGTTGCAGATTGCTGGCCTCGACCACATCGTCGTCGATCAGGGTCAGCCGCCCGATCCCGGCAGCGGCGAGGTATTGCAGCGCAGGCGAGCCGATCCCGCCAAGCCCGACCAGCGCGACATGCGCATCAGCCAGCGCTACCTGCCCCGTGCCACCGATTTCGGGCAGGACGATGTGGCGGGCAAAGCGGTCGAGACGGGCGGGAGATAAAGCCATCGAGAACCCTGTTGGCAGGGTGTGGATAGCCTGTCGAGAAAGGTCAGCTTTCCAGCGCTCTTTAGCTTTCCAGTTGGCGCAACAGGCTGCGCACGTCGCCGTCCATATCGGCATCGCGGGTGCGCAGGTCTTCGATCAGGCGCACGGCGTGGATCACGGTGGAATGGTCGCGCCCGCCGAACTTGCGCCCGATTTCGGGATAGCTGCGCGGGGTCAGGCATTTGGCCAGATACATCGCCACCTGACGCGGGCGCACGATGGCGCGGGCGCGGCGCTTGGACGACATTTCGGACCGGTCGAGGCGGTAGAACTGGCAGACCGTACGCTGGATCTCGTCGATGGTGATGCGACGGCGATTGGCGGAAAGGATGTCGGTCAGCTGGTCTTCGGCCAGTGCCAGCGACACGTCCTGCCCGGTCAGCTGGGCATAGGCGATCAGCTTGTTCAGCCCGCCGACCAGCTCGCGGACATTGCGGGTAATGGTGCGCGCGAGGAAGGCGATCACGTCGTCCGGCACATTCAAGCGGCGCGAACCGGGTCAGCTTCGATTCCAGGATCTTGCGGCGCAATTCGATATCGGCGGGCTGGATATCGGCGACCAGCCCCATCGACAGGCGGCTGAGCAGGCGTGGCTCCACCCCGTCCAGCGCCTGCGGCGCGCGGTCGGCGGCGAACACCAGCCGCTTGCCCTCGGCCAGCAGCGCGTCGATGGTGTAGAGCAGTTCCTCCTGCGCGCTTGCCTTGCCGATGATGAACTGGATATCGTCCACCAGCAACAGGTCGAAACTGCGCAGGCGCGCCTTGAACTCCATCATCTGGTTGGCTTTCAGCGCCTGGACGAATTCGACCATGAAGCGTTCGGCGCTGCAATAGAAGATGCGCGCGCGCGGATGGCGGGCGAGATAGGCGTGGCCGGTCGCGTGCAGCAGGTGCGTCTTGCCCTGTCCGGTGGCGGCCTTGAGATAGAGCGGCGAGAATTGCGGCGTCTCGCTGGCGGCCATGCGTTCGGCGGCATTGCGGCCCAGCACATTGGTCTCGCCGCTGACGAAGGAGGCAAAGGTCAGCGACGGGTCGAGGCCGACGGACGAGACGAAGCCTGCCTCGGGCAATCCGGCGGAACCGACCGCGATCATGCTGGTGTCGCCCTTGTCCGCCGCCGTGCCGGGATTGTCGATGGCGATGTCCGCCATGCGACGGCGGCCGGGATGGACCTGGATATTGACGGTGCGCACTTCGCCGCGCGCGATCTTCCACGCCAGCGACAGCCGGTCGGCAAAGCGGTCCTGCACCCAGCTCGCGCTGAATTCGGTCGGCAGGTAGAGATCGAGCGTGCCGGTGTCGGGGGAGAACCCGCCGACCTGGATCGGCTTGATCCACTGGCTGTGCAGCTGGTGGCCCAGATCCTTGCGCAGGCCCTGGCTGATATCCGCCCAGTCCGCCGCCAGGTTCACCGCTTCCAGATCTTCCATACACCCCCTGATGCGCGAGCCTGTCCCGCGCTAGAATTCGATAGCGTTCGCCCGGTCGTCGCCGGATCGCTTCTGATTGCGACCGGGCCTCGCCATGCTTTCGACACAGCTTCGCCATCTGCCGGAATCGCATGATTCCGGAGCACAGTCCCTCGACCGATCGTGTTGCGCAGACGGTTTGAACAAGCGCTGCGGAGATCGTTCTAGGCTTGGCGAAAGATGAGTCGCAAGGGCGCCGACTGCAAAATAACTGAAATAATTGAGTTGACAGTAACCAAGCCCGCGGGCTGCCGTTCAAGCCTTTGTAAACCTTGGAAAACAGCATTCACATTGTATGCGAATCGCAGGAATTTCGACCATCCGCGGCGTCTGTCCGCATACGAAAAAGCCGGCGCATCGGGCGCCGGCTCTTCATCCGCTGCTGCGGCTTGCGAAGGGTCGCGTCGCTTACAGGGCGGCGACCCGCTTCGACAGGCGCGACATCTTCCGCGCCACGGTGTTTTTGTGCATCACGCCGCGCGCTACGCCGCGTGCCAGTTCGGGCTGCGCTGCCTTCAGGGCATCGGCGGCAGCGGACTTGTCGCCGCCTTCGATGGCGGTCTCGACCCGCTTCACGAAGCCACGGATGCGGCTCATGCGCGCGCCGTTGATTTCGGCACGGCGATCGTTGCGGCGAATGCGTTTCTTTGCTTGCGGCGTGTTTGCCATTGTCTCGTTGCTCCTGCGGCCACGGCGTCGTCATGCGCCAGACCGGATATATTGTGTCGTGCAAGATGGAACGGACGGCACAAAGACCGCCGGAAAGCGCGCGCATTATGCGCAAAACGGGATTCGGTCAAGCAAATGCGCGTCTTGCGTGCGCGGCGACGGGCCTCACGTCTGGCACCGAGGACAAAACCAGGTGCTGCGCCCGCCCTGCACGAAGCGCCGCACTGTCCCCCCATCGTCGCGGTGGCAGGGTTCGCCCTCGCGGCCATAGGCATCGAAGCGGGTGGCAAAATAGCCCAGCTCGCCGTCGGGGCGGGCATAATCGCGCAAGCTGCTGCCGCCGTCCTCTATCGATTCGGTCAGCACGGCGCGAATGGCGGGCACCAGCCGGGCCAGCGCCGGTCCGGACACCTTGCCCGCCGGTTTGCGCGGATGGATGCGCGCGCGCCACAGCGCCTCGCACACATAGATATTGCCCAGTCCCGCCACGATGCGCTGGTCCAGCAGCATCAGCTTGATAGGCGCAACGCGGCCTCTCAGCGCGGCCTTGAGATGTGCCACACCGAAATCGGGGCCGAGCGGTTCCGGCCCCATCGCGGCGAAGGACGGCCAGTCCGCGAGGGCATCGCGCGCGACCAGATCGACCCAGCCGAACCGGCGCGGATCGCACAGGGCGAGGTGATGGGTGGCGGTTTCCAGCTCCAGATGGTCGTGCGTGTCGCGCGCCTCAGGGTCGATCCGCCAGCGCCCGCTCATCCCGAGATGGAAGATCAGCGTCTGGTCGCGGTCGGTATGGATCAGCCCGAATTTGGCGCGGCGGCCCAGCCCCGTCACCCGCGCGCCCGTCAGCATCTGCACCAGATCCTGCGGAAAGGGACGGCGCATATCGGGCCGGTTCACGCGCACGGCTGTGATCGCCTGCCCGTCCAGCACACGCGCCAGCCCCCGCACGGTGGTTTCGACTTCGGGGAGTTCGGGCATGGTCTTTGCTCGCTAACGCTTGGTGCTGTGGGTTTTCGGTTTCTCGCTAACGCTCGCTGCTGTGCCATCCCGCTCCCCCTCCCGACCACCCCATAAGGATAATTCCGGGGGTGGCCGGGAGGGGGAGCGGGATGGCACAGCAAGGGACGGCAGATGCCCGACCGCACCTAACAAGGACTCTGGGATGGCACAGCAAGCGGAGGACGGATGTCCGTAGCGCACCCAACGCAAAACGCACCCCCTTGCGCGCAACGCCGTTGCCCGTAAGGCTGCACATCTATGAACGACACAGTCTCCTTTGGATATCAGGATGTAACGCCCGCGCAGAAGACCGCGCAGGTCGGCGAGGTGTTCAGCAAGGTCGCGGCGAAATACGACCTGATGAACGATGTCATGTCGGGCGGCATGCACCGGTTGTGGAAAGACCGTTTCGTGCGCCGGGTGAAGCCGCAGGCTGACGAGGCCATTCTGGACATGGCGGGCGGCACCGGCGACATCGCTTTCCGGATGGCGGCGCGCGGCGCGAGCGTGACCGTGGCCGACATCAACCAGGAAATGCTGGATGTGGGCGTCGAACGCGCCATGGAACGCGGCATCGATGGCCTGGTCTGGTCGCGGCAGAATGCGGAAACGCTCGAGTATCCGGCGCGCAGTTTCGATGCCTACACGATCGTGTTCGGCATCCGCAACGTGACCGACATTCCCGCCGCTTTGCGCGAAGCCCATCGCGTGCTGAAGCATGGCGGGCGGTTCTTCTGCATGGAGTTTTCGACCACCACCTGGCCGGGTTTCAAGGATGTCTACGACGCCTATTCGCACCGCATCATGCCGCAGATGGGCAAACTGATCGCGCAGGACGAGGAAAGCTATCGCTACCTCGCCGAATCGATCCGGCGTTTTCCGCCTGATGCCGCAATTCGAGGCGATGATTGGCGAGGCTGGCTTCGCGAATACCAAGGTCGAGGCGATCGTGGGCGGTGCGGTGGCGATACATTCGGGGTGGAAAGTGTGAGGATGCTCGGTGACGGGTTTGCGCATCGGCTTTCGGGTTCGCGCGGACCTGAAGAAAGGGTGTTTCGCTCGCAGAGGCGCAGAGGCGCGGAGAAGAAGGAAGGCGGTTTTGCTTTGCGGCGAAGCCGCTTTCAGCTCGAAAGCCCATACCCAAACCTCGACGTAGTTTTAGAAAGAGCCTGCGGCGCATCCATATCCCTCTGCGCCTCCGCGCCTCTGCGAGCGCCTCTGAATTTCTCCGAGCCTGCCGCAACCACATGCCGATGACTCGCCCCATTACGCATATCCGGCGCCTGCTGGGCTGGGGCCGCACGCTGGCGAAGCACGGGGCGTTGCGCGGGATCGAGCATGATCCGAATACGCCGCCGCCCGTGCGCCGCCTGATGCGTATCGCGCGGTTCGGCACGCGCCAGCCTGCCGTGCCGGACTACGCCGCCGCGTTCCGCGCCATCGGGCCTGCCGCGATCAAGCTGGGGCAATCGCTCGCCACGCGGCCCGATATCGTTGGCGAGGAGGCGACCGCCAATCTGCTGTCCTTGCAGGACGATCTGCCGCCTGTTCCCTTCGACAGCATTCGCGCCGTCATCGAAAGCAGCTTCGGCCGTCCATTGAACGCGCTGTTCTCGCATTTCGACGAGGTGCCGGTGGGCGCGGCGTCCATTGCGCAGGTCCACCGCGCCACCACCACCGACGGGCGCGATGTCGCGGTGAAAGTGCTGCGCCCCGCCATCCGCGAGAAATTCGCGCGCGATCTCAAGACCTATCACTGGGCGGCCGCACATCTGGAGGCGATGGGCGGCGAGGCCCAGCGGCTGCGCCCGCGCCTCACCATCGCCAATTTCGAACGCTGGACCAACCGCGAGCTGGACCTGCGGCGCGAGGCAGCCTCGGCCAGCGAACTGGCGCAGGCGATGCGCGCGGTCGAGGGGTTCGACATTCCCGACATCGACTGGGACCGCACCAATGGCCGCGTGATGACCGTGAGCTGGGTCGATGGCGTCAAGATCAGCAACCGCGAAGCCCTGCTGGCGGCGGGACACGACTTGCCCGACCTGGCGCAGCGGCTGGTGCTGGCATTTCTGCGCCAGGCGATCAGCGCGGGTTTCTTCCACGCCGACATGCACCAGGGCAATCTGTTCGTGCGCGCGGACGGTACCATCGTCGCCATCGATTTCGGCATCATGGGCCGCATCGACCGGCAGGCGCGGGCATGGCTGGCGGAGATTCTCTACGGCCTGACCACCGGCAATTACCGGCGTGTGGCGGAAATCCATTTCGAAGCGCGCTACGTGCCCAGCTATCACTCGGTCGACGAATTCGCGACGGCCTTGCGCGCCGTGGGCGAGCCGATGCGCGGCAAGCCCGTCAGCGAGCTGTCGGTCGGGCAAATGCTGGACGGGCTGTTCGCCATCACCCGCGATTTCGACATGCAGACGCAGCCGCACCTGCTGCTGTTGCAAAAGACGATGGTGATGGTCGAAGGCATCGCGACGTCGCTCGACCCCGAAATCAACATGTGGGACGTCGGCGCGCCCTATATCCGCGAATGGATCCGGGACGAGCTGGGGCCGGAATCCGCCATTGCCGAACGAATCAAGGCGGATACCGACACGCTGCTGCGCCTGCCCGGCCTGATCCGCCGTATCGAGGACCGGTTCCCGGCAAAGGGCGGCGCGCCCGAACCGCCGCCGCTGCCCAAGGTCGAACTGATGTGGGAACGCCGCAAGCGCGAGGGGCGCGGCGTGTTCGGCTATCTGCTGGCCGGTGCGGCTGGCGCGGCGATAGCAGGCGGCGCGGCGCTGATGGGCTGGCTGGGTTAGACCCCGGTCTAAACCGCAGTTTTGCGTGGCAGCCGTGACCAGGCGATCAGGCAGGCGGCGACCGTCATCGCTTCCATCGCCATGCCGGTCCAGAACAGCGGGACCGTGCCGTCCGCCACGATGCTGACCGCGCGCCCGACGAAGGCGATGGCGAACAGCGCGGCCGGTACCAGCAGGATCGCGCCATTCCTGCGCCATGTGCCCAGCATGATGCACCCGCCGCCGACCACGAAGAACGCGGTGAAATCCGCGCGCAGGGCGGCCAGCCCGCTGCTGTCGGTGGCGGTCAGGCCGAACCCGGCGGCGCTGCTGGCCGGATTGATCAGGAACCCGATGCCGATGACGGCGAACAGCAGTCCCAGCAGGAACAGGGCGGCGGTCAGGATCAGGCGCATGATATTCTCCGGTGAAACGCAGGATGGTCTAGACGCCGCTAACCCTGTCTGGGAACCGAAAAGGTAACCAAGAAGCCGCCACCACGGGGCTGGCAGGTGAGGGCGTGTGACGCTACGCTGCTCGCTATCGTGCCGTCCGAACACAGGAACACCTCCACCCGATGACCGAAAGACCCTTGCGCATATTGCTGATCGTGGGGGGCGGTATCGCGGCGTATAAATCGTGCGAGCTGGTGCGGCTTGTCCGGCGGGGCGGGGCGGAGGTGACATGCGTGGTGACGCAGGGCGGGCAGCAATTCGTCACGCCGATGTCGCTCGCCGCGTTAAGCGAAAACCCTGTTTACACTACGCTGTGGGATCTGAAGAACGAAGCGGAAATGGGCCATATCCAGCTCAGCCGCGAGGCTGACCTGGTGGTGGTCTGCCCGGCGACGGCGAACATGCTGGCCAAGATGGCGGCGGGCATTGCGGACGATCTGGCGACGACGTTGATCCTGGCGACGGACAAGCCGGTGATGGTGGTGCCCGCGATGAATGTGCGGATGTGGCAGCACGCCGCGACGCAGCGCAATGTCGAATGGCTGCGCCATGCGGGCGTCGACGTGATCGACCCCGATGTCGGCGCGATGGCATGCGGCGAATTTGGCCCCGGCCGCCTGCCCGACCCGGAGATTATCTGGGCGGAGATTGCCGCGCGGTTCGGGCTGGTCGCCGATTGTGCGCCCGAAGAGTTGCCCGAAGAGTTGGGCGAAGAGCTGCATGATGGCGAAGCGGCTACACCCGCGCCTGCCAAGGGTGGCTTGGGTGGTCTGCTGTCCTCGCTGATCGCGCGCACCGCTTCCAAAGACGAAGCAAGCGATACCGCTGCCGAAGCAAAGTCGGACGGTGCCATTCTGGCGGGGAAGGGCAGGGCATTCTCCGCCCCGCCGACGGACCGGGATGCGCTGAACCATACCGTGGTGACGGGCGCGGGGGCCGCGCTGCCCGAATCGACCGGAGCCGAACCGGACACCGTTGACAGCTTCGATCCGCTAGCGGGGCAACCGGATTTCGAAACCGATATCGAGCATCGCCCGCTGTACGGCCACCATGTGCTGGTGACCGCAGGTCCGACGCACGAGCCGATCGACCCGGTGCGCTACCTCGCCAACCGGTCGAGCGGAAAGCAGGGTTTCGCCATCGCTGCTGCTGCTGCGGCGCAGGGCGCGCGGGTGACTCTGGTGGCAGGACCGGTCGCGCTGGCGACACCGCCGGGCGTGGACCGCGTCGATGTGGAATCCGCACGCGAGATGGCGGCGGCGGTGAAAGCGGCGCTGCCCGCCGATATCGCGATCATGGCGGCGGCGGTGTCGGACTGGCGCACCAGGGACTACGCCGACACCAAGATGAAGAAACGCGGCTCCGCCCCGCCCGCGCTGATGCTGGCGGAAAATCCGGATATTCTTGCGACGGTGGCCAGCGGCGAAAAGCGCCCGACGCTGCTGATCGGGTTCGCCGCCGAAACCGACGATCTCATCGCCAACGCGAAGACCAAGCGCACGCGCAAGGGTGTGGACTGGATCGTCGCCAACGATGTCTCCGGCCCGCCGGGCGACAGCGTGATGGGCGGCGACACCAACACCGTGCATATCGTATCGGAGAAGCGGGTGGAGCGCCTCGACACCATGCCCAAACAGGCGGTTGCGCGCGAACTGGTCACGCGGGCGGCGGCGGCGTTGGTCGAGATGCGCGAGAACACGGGGTTTGCCGATGATGACTGAAGTGGCCGTGCAGATTACACGTCTGCCGCATGGCGCGGGGCTGGACCTGCCGCATTACGCGACGGCGGGCGCGGCGGGGATGGATGTGCATGCGGCAGAGGACATGATGCTGGCCGTCGGCGCGCGCGCGGCGGTGGCGACCGGTTTTGCCGTCGCGATACCCGACGGGTTCGAGATACAGGTGCGCCCGCGTTCGGGCCTTGCGTTGAAGCACGGCATTTCGGTGCCCAACGCACCCGGCACCATCGACAGCGATTATCGCGGCGAGCTGAAAGTGATTCTCATCAATCACGGCACCGAACCGTTCGCCATCGCGCGCGGCGACCGCATCGCGCAGCTGGTGCTGGCCCCGGTTACGCGGGCGCGTTGGTCGGAAGTCGCCACGCTGGATGATACGGCGCGCGGTGCGAGCGGGTTCGGTTCGACCGGCGGCTCGGGCGCGCTGGTGTGAGCGGGCTTTTAAGCCTTGGTCCCGGCCTGCTGGTGCTGGCTTTTCTGGTGCTGGCGGTGTGGGTGGTGGTGCTGGTGATGCTGTCAGGCTGGATCATGCTGTTCCTGCGCCGCCGCCACGGCTGGGCGCTGTTCGACTGGCGCACCATCGGCATCCCGTTTATCGGCCTGACCGCCGCGATCCAGCTCGGCAATTACCTGCTCGACCTGCTGGGCAGCGCGGTGGACGGCGGCGGCGCTGTCGAGCTGGCGTTCCCGAGCGCCTTCCTGATCGGCTCGGTCGCCATCGGCGTCGGCATCGCCGCCGTCAGGGCGCGGGGCGGGTAGGCGGCCCCGCACACGTGTCAGTCGATCCGGCGCACCTTGGTCTCTTCCGGCTTGATCGAAATGCGCAGCGTTTCACCCGAATTGCCGGGGAAGTCGGTGAACATCGCCTCGACCAGGTTGGGCACGAGATATTGCAGGCGCTTCGACGTGCTCATCGCTTCGGCCTTGCCTTCGAACAGCCGCTGGCCATTGCCGGCATCGTCGATCTTCAGGTCGATGCCGCTGGTATAAACCGTCTGGCTGCGGATGCGCGGGCCGCCGAAGAAGGCGCTGTTGAAGCCGTAGCCCCACGCACCGCCGCCATAGAAACCTCGGCGGAAACCGCGCCGCCCGTAGAAGCCACGGCCATAGCCGATGCGCGAGCGGTAGAACGGGCTGTAGCCATAGCCGTACCACGGGCTGAAGAACGGATCGGTGAAGCCGGTATCGCGGATGCGTTCGCGGCCCTTGTCCACACCGTAATCGAACCGGACCAGCAGATTCGCGGTTTCAGGCGTTGCCGCCTGAACATAGCCAAGGCGTTGCATCTGGCCTGCCACAATGTCGGCATATTGGGCGAATTCCAGCCCGCCCGCCAGTTTGGGATCATCCGCCACCACGGCGAAGGATTGGCCCTGCGGCGCGGGCAGTGCGCTTTCGAACCGCTTCACATCGGCGCGAAACGGCGTGGTGCAGGCCGCCAGCGTGCCGACGGCAAGGGACAGCGTCGCCAGCTTGGCGATGCGTCCGGTGGTGATGGAAAATACGGTCATGTTTTGCGTCCTTTATCGGCTCGGCAAGGCGTCGATTGTGCGCGCAGGCAAGCCACCTGTTTATACGTCCGCCCGGCGCCAACGGTTACTATGGCTGCATCGGAAAGGCGATTGATTGCTGGCTGTCTGCACGATCCGGCGTGAACCCGGATTGAATGGTCCGGCTAACAAAAGCTAGGCAATTACAGGGCTTAGCCGCGCACCAGGCCCAGTGCTTCATAAGCCGAGGCGAGCGTCGGTGCGGCCATTTCCCGCGCCTTCGCGGCACCGCGCGCCAGGATCGCGTCCAGCGCTTCGCCATCGTCCTTCAGCTCGCGGAAGCGGGCCGAGATCGGCGCAAGCGTTTCGACCAGCACTTCTCCCAGCGCAGGCTTGAACCGCCCGAACCCTTCGCCGCCATACGTCGCCAGCACATCGTCGATGCCCTGGTCGGTCACGGCGGCGTAGATAGTCACCAGGTTGAGCGCTTCGGCCCGGCCTTCCAGCCCTTCGGCATCGCTTGGCAGCGGTTCGGGATCGGTCTTGGCCTTTTTCACCTTCTTCATGATGGTGTCGGCATCGTCGGCCAGGTTGATGCGGCTCATGTCGCTCGCATCGGACTTGCCCATCTTCTGCGATCCGTCGCGCAGGCTCATGATGCGGGCGGCGGCGGGCGGTACGATGGCTTCGGGCAGGGTGAAGACGGGCGTATCGTCTGAGGCAAAATCGCCATTGAATTTTTGCGCGATGTCGCGGGCCAGCTCCAGATGCTGGCGCTGGTCGTCGCCGACGGGCACGTGGGTCGCGTGGTACAGCAGCACGTCGGCGGCTTGCAGCACAGGATAGGTGAACAGCGCAGCACTCGCGCCTTCGCGGTTCTTGCCGGACTTTTCCTTGAACTGCGTCATGCGATTGAGCCAGCCCATCCGCGCGGTGCCATTCAAGAGCCACTGCAACTCGGCATGAGCGGGCACTTGCGTCTGGTTGAACAGGATGGAGCGGGTCGGGTCGATCCCGCACGCGACCAGCACCGCAGTCATCTCGTAGGTGCGTGCGCGCAATTCCTGTGGTGAATGCGGTACCGATATGGCGTGCAGGTCGGCCAGGAAAAACAGGCATTCGCTGCCCGCCTCCATGCTGTCCTGCATGCGCGCCCAGTTACGGATTGCGCCCAGGTAATTGCCGAGATGCAGATTACCCGAAGGCTTGATACCGGAAACGACGCGCATGGCTTGTCCTACAAGGCTCGCTTTGAAGTGAGGGCGGCGATGCGCTGCCGGTCGATTGCGCCTGTGGCGAAGGCGACGCCGAAATAGACGATGCCCGCGCATAGCACGAGGACCAGCAACGCGCCCAGCCTTTCGAGCAGGCCAGCCGCATACCATCCCGCCAGCAGGTCGCGCGCGAACCACAGCGCGACGCCCATTGCGGCGGCGGCGACCAGTTGCCGCCCCAAACGCAGCAACAGCGCGCCTGGCACGCGGTAATAATCGCGCCGCACAAGCACCGCATACAGGAAGCCGACATTGATCCACGCGCCCACCACGCTGGCCCAGGCCACGCCGACCACGCCGAAACGTTGCAGGAAGGCAATGTTGAACGCGACGAAGACAGCAAGCGAGATGAACGCGGCGTAGACCGGCGTGCGCGTATCCGAACGGGCGTAGAAATTTGGCACCAGCACTTTCACCAGCACATAGGCGGGCAGGCCGACGACCAGCGCGGCCAGCACTTGTCCGGTCGCGGCGGCATCGGCAAGGTCGAACCGCCCGCCCTGGAAGATCATCGTCACGAACGGCGTCGCGCACAGGGCCAGCGCGACGGCGGCGGGAATGGTCAGCAGCATGGCCAGTTCGATCGCGTCGGACTGGATGCGGGCTGCGCCTTCGCGGTTGTCACTACCCACGAAACGCGACAGCGTGGGCAGGATCGCGGTGCTGAGCGCGATCCCGATGATGCCCAGCGGCAGCTGGTTGAGCCGGTCGGCATAGTTCATGTGGCTGACCGACCCGCTGGCGAGCTGGTTCAGGAAATAGAGCTGGACCAGCGTATTGATCTGGTACGCGCCACCGCCAATGGCTGCGGGCAGCGCGATGGTCGCCATACGCTTGACTTCCGGCGTCAGTTTCGGGCGCTGGATGCGCGGGCGGAACCCCTCGACGCGGACCCAGTAATATAGCCACGCAAGCTGCATCACGCCCGCCCCGGTCACGGCCCATGCGATGCCGTAGGCGACTTGTTCCACCGATGCGCCCGTTGCCGCCATCCAGCGTTCGCCCACCAGCAGCGCGCGCGATCAGCACCAGATTGAGAATGATCGGAAAGCTGGCTCCGGGCGCAAAGCGGCTGACCGCGTTCAGCATTCCGGTGAACAGAGTCACCAGGCTGACCAGAACGATATAGGGGAACATGATACGGGCCAGATCGATGGCCATGTCATGCTCTACGGGATTGACCGGCTTGTCCGCCAGCAGCCAGATGACGCCGGGCATCGCGATCAGGAAAACCGCCACCAGCGCAATCAGCACCGGCAGGAAAACGCTCAGCACATCGTTGCTGAAGCTGCGGGCGCTTTCCAGTCCCTGCTCCTCGCCCCCTCCAACCCCGCCCGACCCGTGCAGCCGCTTGGAGAACATCGGTACGAAGGCAGCGGAAAACGCCCCTTCGGCAAACAGGCGGCGGAACACGTTGGGGATGATGAAAGCCTGGAACCAGGCATCGGTCACTGCATTCGCGCCCAGCACCCGGCTGAAAATCATCTCGCGCGCCATGCCGGCGACGCGGCTGACCATCGTCAGCCCGCCGATCGTGCCGACGTTCTTGAGGAGGCTCACTGCGGGAGCTTCCTATCTAGCGCGCGTCAGGACGCAGCTCAGGCTTGGCCAACAGGCGCAACATCGGTGCCGCCTTCGCCTTCGGCCTGCTGGGCCTGCATACGCTGCGCATAGAGGCCGTTGAAATCCACCGGATCGAGCATCAGCGGCTGGAACCCCGTGTCGCGCGTGGCATCGGCGATGACGCGGCGGGCAAACGGGAACAGCAGGCGCGGAGCCTCTGCATACAGGAACGCGTGCGCGTGGTCTTCGGGCAGGTTGCGCATGCCGACAAGGCCGCAATAAGCCAGCTCGACCAGGTACAGGCTGCCCTTTTCGCACTTGGCATCGACGGTGATCTTCAGCTCGACTTCGTGAATCTCGTCGTTCACGGATTTGGCGCCGATGTTGAATTGCAAGTCGATCTGCGGCTTGTCGTCCCACTGGAAGGATTCGGGTGCCTGTGGATTTTCGACCGACAGATCCTTGATATATTGCGACAGCAGGCCCGCGACCGGCTGCGTATCGGCACCGTTGGGCGCCGGGTCCATGTTGAGGTCGGTCAAGATATCGCCATCGGCCATGTGGTAGGTATTCCTGTCGAATTGAAATGGGTGCCGTGTGCAGATGCGGCATGGCGTGAGCGCGTAGCAGCCGGTCGTGCGCCCCGCAACGTCCGTCGCATGGGTCTGCGGATACCGTCACGCCCGTTGCGGGTTTGTAATCGCTGCCTATGTAGGGCAGGAGATACGCACATCGTTTCGCAACAGGTAAGCCTTCGTGATAATCCAGATCGTCATCCTCGCCATCATCGCCGCCGTGCTCGGGTACAAGCTGTATTCGGTGCTGGGCCGCCGCGCGGAGCATGAGGAAGAGTCGATTGCGCCGCCCCGTGACAATCAGCCCCGCGTTAACCAGCAGACCAATACGCCTGCCGCCGGCGCGTCGGTCGCAGCCCTGCCCGAACAGCGCGCGCCGCGCGTGCTGCCTGCCGTGGAGCAAGGCGTGCGCGCCATCGCGGCGGCGGACAGCCGGTTCGATATCAGTTCGTTCATCGAGGGTGCCAAGGGTGCCTATGCGATGGTGCTGGAGGCTTTCTGGGAAGGCGACCGCGAAACGCTGCGCGAGCTGTGCGACAACGACGTCTATGCCAGCTTCGATGCTGCCATCACCATGCGCGAGGATGCGGGCGAAACGCTCGACAACCGGCTGGTCCGGATCGAGGAAGCGCAGATCGACCGCGCGCAGATCGACGGACGCACCGCGCGCATCGCCGTGCGCTTCGTGGCCGATATCGCCGCCGTCACCCGCGACAGCGAAGGCACCGTTATCGCGGGATCGCTGGACGATGCGATCGAAAGCCGCGATGTCTGGACCTTCATGCGCGATGTGAAGGCGGACGATCCGAACTGGCTGCTCGACGAAACCGACGAAGGCTGAGGCGCGTGTCGCAGAATGCGCTCAGGCTTGCGGGCGTGTTGACCGGTGCCTTTTCCTTGGCCGCGTGCGCTGTGGCGACCCCGCCTGCCGCCAGTCTGCCGGTTGCGACCTCAGGTGTCGCCGCGACGTCAGCCGCAATGCTGGGTGTGACGGCGGTGGCACCGTCCGCGGTGCGCCAGGACGATGCCGAAGGAGCCTTGCGTTCGTTCCGCGAGTCATGCTCCGTCGTAACGCGACGCGACGACCGTTCGGGCCTGACGACCCCCGAAGACTGGCGTGCGCCGTGCGCTGCCGCTGCGCAGGTCACCAGCGACCCCGCCGGATTCTTCGCACATCATTTCACTCCTGTCACCGTGGGCACGGGCGAGGCCTTCGCCACCGGCTATTTCGAACCTGAAATCGCCGGATCGCGCACCCGCCGCCCCGGCTTCGACGTGCCGGTCTATGCTGTGCCAGATGATCTCGTGCGCCGATGGCCCGCCGATATGCCGGAGGCGGAGCGCACCGGTCGTCCGCCGCTCGTCCGCCTGCTGCCCGACGGAACCACGACCCGCTACTTCGACCGCACCGCGATCGAGGAAGGGGCGCTGGCCGGACGCGGGCTGGAGATCGCCTGGGCGGCCGATCCGGTCGAAATGTTCTTCCTGCAAATCCAGGGCTCGGGTCGCCTTGTCTCACCCGAGGGCGACGTCATCCGCATCGGTTATGCCGGGCAGAACGGCCACGGCTATACCGGCATCGGCGGGCTGATGCGCGAGCGCGGGCTGTTGGGCGATGGACCGGGGCAATATGCCGGGTCGATGCAGGGCATCATGGCCTATATCCGCGAAAATCCGCAAGCGGGGCAGGCGCTGATGCGCGAGAATGCCAGCTGGGTTTTCTTCACGCGAACTGACCGGGGACGGACCGCTGGGCTCGCTCGGCATTCCGGTGCGCGGCGAAAGCTCGGTCGCGGTCGATCCAAAATTTGTGCCCTATGGCGCGCCGGTCGTGCTGGCGATGGACCGCTCCGAAGCCAACGGCATATGGATCGCGCAGGATACCGGCGGCGCGATCAAGGGCGCAAATCGCTTCGACACCTTCTGGGGTGCGGGCGAGCGGGCGCGCGCGGTTGCGGGCGGCATGAGCGCACGGGGCCGCGCCACCATCCTGCTGCCCAACGAAGCCGCGCGCCGCCTGCTGAAACAATGAAGCCCCCGCGCGGGCTTTCGGAGGATGAGACGGCGGCGTGGGATGCGCTGGCCAGCACTGTGACGCCGTTTGCGAAAAAGTCTTTGTCGAGTGCTGTGCCGACCCGCTCCCCTCCCGACCACCCACAAAGTATATTGCCATGGGTGGTCGGGAGGGGGAGCGGGACGGCACAGCAAGCGGAGGACGGATGTCCGGAGCGCACCCGACAATAAAGCGTGGTCGGGAGGGGGCGCGGGACGGCACAGCGCCCGAGCGTCAGCGAGCAAACAAGAACACTGACACGCTCGACGGCCACCGCGACCGCCGCCTCAAGTCGGGTCGCTTCGAGCCGGACTTCTCGCTGGACCTGCACGGCCATACGCTGGACGCCGCATGGCACCGGCTCGACAGCGGGCTGGTGCAGGCCAAGGCGATGGGTGCCCGCGTAGTGCTGGTCGTCACGGGCAAGCCGCGCCCGGTCGATGCGGCCGATCGGGGCACCAGCCGCGGCGCCATCCGCGCCAAGATCCTCGACTGGCTCGCCGCCGGACCCCACGCAAACGACATAGCCGCCATCCGCCACGCCCATCGCAGGCATGGCGGCTACGGTGCGCTGTACCTGGTGCTGCGGCGCAAGAGGTAGAAGAGGGCGGTTGCCCGACCGCGATGTGTCAGTCGGCAACGGGACGCAATTTTCCGTACGCAGTCCGGTATTGCGAGACGGGCCGGTCGAAAAGCCGGGAGTCATTCACGACCGCGTCGACTGCGTCGAGATCGGTGTAATCCAGCTCTATCAAGGTGCCGATGGCGTCCGGATCGCCGCTATTGCGAACATAGGAGTCGGCAATCGCATAGCCGACATAATATCCAAGATCGCGCGTACCGAAATCGTTGGTCCTGTCGTTCCATATCCAGCCCGAGAAATCCTCGTTTCCTATTTCGCCGGCGAAAGCTGACAGCACGCGCCGGGCGTTCGCTTCACCGAAAATGATTGCCGGTTGTCTGGACCTCATTCCGATAGCTTCGGTGGAGACATATTCCGCCACCCCTTCGAATAATGCCTGCGACAGCAAATCGACGCCGCTCTCGCTGCGCTGCTGCGTATGCACCCATTCGTGCAGGTTCAGCGCGACGATATTGTCGATCGGACTGCCTTCGAAATAGCTGGCCAGATGCGGGAACCGCGCCATCAGTTCGGCCACAGGCGTGCTGCTGTCGGCCATCGCAAGTTCGGCGCCAATCAGCAGCTTTCCGTCAATCGCGGTTCCTCCTGCGCGTAACGCGCCGATCACGAAATATACCGGTACCGGCTCGCTGGCCGGATAAACGCGCCGCATGCGTTCCAGGCCCGCCTCGATGGCGGGCGCCAGCGCTTTCGCCCGCATCGTGTTTGCACGGACGGCGTTCCAGAAAAGCGGCGCTTCGTTGATCGTCTGGATAAACTCACCGGTCCGGTAGCTTCTGGCACGCATCATGGCGTGAAGGCCAGGCGTTCCCCGGTCGATATAGTATTCGTTCAGGATACGCGCCTGAATTTTCGGATCGTCTTCTGTGGTTATCAGGTCGTAGGCAGTCCAGAACCGGTCGATGTCCTGCGTCACGACGGCGGGCTTGGTGGCAGGTTGGGTGGGAACTGCACTTTGGCTAGCTGCACATCCTGTCAGGGAAATGGGCACCACCGCGACCGCGACTACGGGAAGAAGCAAACGGACCAGTTTCTGAGGAAGCCCAACGCGCATCTCTATCTCCGACCTATTCGAAGCCGTGTTCGAAGCTGGGGCGTTATCATTCCACCGAAGGTCGAAACAGTCCCGCCACGAATACCAGCCATCCCGCGGTCATCGCGACGCTGCCGCCAAGCACGGCGGCGGCGACCAGCACTTCCGCCGTCGCGCCCGCGCCGAAGCCGGCTCCGGCAATAGGCAGGATGCTGTTCGCGCCGGTGATCGCCGCGCCGGTCAGGCCGATCCACAGCACATACATGCCGACGATGATCGCCCAGCGTGCCACCCTCGCTAGCAACGGTGACAGAGTAACCCAGCGCCAGACCGCACCCGTCACCATCAGTGCGGTTCCCGATTGCACTGCGGTGAGATGGGCAGACAACGCCATGCGCGGGTTGGCGAAGTCCTGCACCACTCCGCCTTGCAGCAGGCCCAGCAGGAACAGCACCGCGCCCGCCTGAATCAACGTCCGTTGTCCGGCCTCGAGCGTCATGGGCGTATCGTCCTCATCCGCATTGCGCGCGGTGCAGCAGTTTCTGGTCGGCCAGCACCAGCGCCATCATCGCCGCGACCACCGGCGCGCCGCGGATGCCGACGCAGGGATCGTGGCGGCCCTTGGTGCGCAGCTGCGTGTTCTCGCCGTCGCGGGTGATGGTGTCCACCGGCGTCAGGATCGAGCTGGTCGGCTTGAACGCCACGCGGCACACCACCGGCTGTCCGGTCGAGATGCCGCCCGATACGCCGCCCGCATGGTTCGCGGAGAAAGTCGGTCCGGCACCCGTTTCCAGGCTTTGGCGCATCGCATCGGCATTCGCTTCGCCGCTCAGCTCCGCTGCGCCGAAGCCGTCGCCGATCTCCACGCCTTTCACCGCGTTGATGCCCATCATCGCGGCGGCGAGTTCGGCGTCCAGCTTGGCATAGACGGGCGCGCCCCAGCCTGCGGGCACGCCGGTCGCTACGCACTCGACCACCGCGCCGAGCGAGGAGCCTGCCTTGCGCGCGGTGTCGATCAGGCCCTCCCACCGCTGCGCCGCGGCGGCGTCGGGGCAGAAGAACGGGTTGCGGTCGATCTCGCCCATGTCCATCGCTTCGCGGTCGATTTCGTCGGTGCCGATCTGGCTGACATAGGCGGTGATCGCCACGTCGGGCACCACCAGCCGCGCCACTGCGCCCGCCGCCACCCGCGCCGCTGTTTCACGCGCGCTCGACCGCCCGCCACCGCGATAGTCGCGGAACCCGTATTTCGCGTCATAGGCATAGTCGGCATGGCCGGGGCGGTAGGCCTTGGCGACTTCCGAATAATCCTTGCTGCGCTGGTCGGTGTTCTCGATCTGAAGCGCGATGGGCGTACCGGTGGTGCGGCCTTCGAAAACACCCGACAGGATGCGCACCGCATCGGGTTCGCGCCGCTGCGTGGTGAAGCGGTTCTGCCCCGGACGGCGCGCGTCGAGAAAGGGCTGGATGTCGGCTTCGGTCAAGGCAAGCCCCGGCGGACACCCGTCGACCACCGCGCCCAGCGCCGGTCCATGGCTTTCGCCCCAGGTGGTGAAGCGGAAGACCCGCCCGAATGTGTTCCAGCTCATAGGTTCAAGCTCATAAGGACGCTTCATGTCGCACGTTGCGCATGCTGTCTATCGGGCAAGTTTCCCAATCGCGTATTCGCTGCCATAGGGGAAACCATGATTGCGAAACTGAAAGGCCTGCTGGACGAAACCGGCGCGGACTGGGCGGTGATCGACGTCGCGGGCGTCGGTTATCTCGTGCATTGCTCCACCAAGACGCTGGCGGCGCTGGGCGAAACGGGCGAGGGCTGCACGCTTTATACCGACTTGCAGGTGAGCGAGAACGACATGCGGTTGCTTGGTTTTGCCGAGGCGGCGGAGCGCGACTGGTTCCGCCTGCTGACCGGCGTGCAGGGGGTGGGCAGCAAGGTCGCGCTGGCGATCCTGTCGGCGCTGTCCACGGCGGAAGTGCAGGCGGCGTGTGCGGGCGGTGATGCTGCCACCGTGGCGCGCGCGCAGGGCGTCGGCCCGAAACTGGCCGGGCGCATCGTCAACGAACTGAAGGAAAAGGCTGGCGCGCTGCCCGCCGGACCGGGCGGCACAAGTTTCGCACGCCCCAGCCGCCGGGGCCAGCGCCGATGCCGTCAGCGCGCTGGAAAACCTCGGCTTCAAACCCGCCACCGCCACCCGCGCCGTAGCCGCCGCCACGACCGAGCTGGGCGCGGATGCGGAAGAGGGCGAACTGATCCGCGTGGCGCTGAAGAAGGCGGCGGGGTGATGCGGGCTCTCGCACAAACCCGTCATCCTGAACTTGGTTCAGGATCCATCCCGCCCCATGCTCGGAGCAATCGGCTCCATCCCCAACGCAGGCGCCAAATCATGCCAATCGGGGTTCTCGCTCTCGATCAGATTGATTTTCCATTGGCGATGCCAGCGCTTCAACTGTTTTTCGCGGCTTGTCGCAGTCTGCATATCGCCATACATTTCGAAGTGCATAAGACGGTGAACGCCATACCGTTTCGTGAAACCAGGAACCGCGTTGGTGCGATGTTGATGCAAGCGTCCGACAAGGTCCGACGTTACGCCAATGTAGAGCGTCCCATATGGCTTGCTCGTCAGGATATAGACGCAGGGGTGGCGTTCGACCGACATGGCACCGAGTTTGCGGCGAGATGGATGCTGGAGTCGAAGACGTGCGAGCACAAACAAGTTCAGCATGACGATAGTGACGTTGAAGTCGCCCTGTCCGCCATGACCGCGCACGCCATGCTGCAACAGCGCGGCTACACGGTGAACCCGTTTTGAAAGGGTGGCCAAATACCCGTCATCCTGAACTCGGTTCAGGATCCATCTTGCCTCAGGTTCGGAGCAATCGGCTCCATCCCCAACGCGGGTGCTAAGTCGTGCCAGTCGGGGTTCTCGCTTTCGATCACGTTGATCTTCCATTGCCGGTGCCAGTTCTTAAGCTGTTTCTCTCGCGTGATGGCTACGTCCATGTCACCGAGTACCTCGAAGCGGACGAGATGAAACACGGCGTGGCGAGCAACAAAGCCTCGCGTTTCGCCGCTGCGGTGTTGGTACAGTCTGCCGAGAAGGTCGCTGGTCACGCCGATGTACAACGTCCCTCGCGGCTGGCTGGCGAGGATATAGACACAGGGGTGCCGTTCGGTCGACATGGCACTGAGCCTGCCGCGCAATGGATGCTGAAACAAGTTCAGCATGACGGTAGGAGGCGCAGATGACCGACCCCACCCCCCTACACACCCCCGACCGCCAGCCGGACGATCCCGACGCCGCGCTGCGCCCCAAGTCGCTGGCCGAGTTCGTGGGGCAGGAGGCGGCGCGGGACAATCTGCGGGTGTTTATCGAGTCCGCGAGGTCGCGGGGCGAGGCGATGGACCATGTGCTGTTCTTCGGGCCGCCGGGGCTGGGCAAGACCACGCTGGCGCAGATCGTGGCCAAGGAGCTGGGCGTCGGCTTTCGTGCCACCAGCGGGCCGGTGATCGGCAAGCCGGGCGATCTGGCGGCGCTGCTGACCAATCTCGAACCGCACGATGTCTTGTTCATCGACGAGATCCACCGGCTCAATCCCGTGGTCGAAGAGGTGCTGTATCCCGCAATGGAGGATCGCGCGCTCGACCTTATCATCGGCGAAGGGCCGTCCGCGCGCAGTGTGCGGATCGACTTGCCACCGTTCACTCTGGTCGGCGCGACCACGCGGCAGGGGCTGTTGACCACGCCGCTGCGCGACCGCTTCGGCATTCCGGTGCGGCTGACCTTCTATACGCACGAGGAGCTGGACCGCGTGGTGACGCGCGGTGCCGGACTGCTGGGCATGGCGATCCAGCCCGACGGCGCGCGCGAGATCGCCCGGCGCAGCAGGGGTACGCCCCGCGTCGCCGGGCGGCTGATGCGCCGCGTGCGCGACTTCGCGCACGTCGCGGGAGACGGCATGGTGACGAAGGCAGTGGCCGACGATGCGCTGACCCGGCTGGAGATCGACCGGCTGGGCCTCGATGCGATGGACCGGCGCTATCTCGCCATGATCGCCACCACCTACAAGGGCGGCCCGGTCGGCGTGGAAACGCTGGCGGCGGGCCTCAGCGAACCCCGCGATACGGTGGAGGAGGTGATCGAGCCGTTCCTGATCCAGCTGGGACTGATCGCGCGCACGGCACGAGGCCGGTGCCTGAACGATGCGGGATGGAATCACCTGGAAATGCAGCCACCGGCGGGTGTCGGCGATGGTTCGCAAACCGGGCTTTTCGACGCGAACGGGTAAGTTTCGGGTAGGAACCGCGCCCCGTTCGGTTCCGATATGGGACACCTCGCCCCGATCGGCACCGCGACTTGCATATTATCTGCGTTTTCGCAGCTTGGGCATGGTTAACCCCATTGCGGGATTAAGCTGATGGTTGCTTCTTGGTGCGACAGGGACATGCAGAAGGAGCGGAACCGCCGCTTTCGATAGCACCCCGAACGCAAATTAAGAGAGCTTGCCCATGTCGGTTAAACTGGCCCTGGCGAAATTGTCCGCAACCGCAGCAGGTACCGCCCTGCTCGCTGGCGGTGCAGTCCATGTCGCCGAACAACAGGTGACGGATACGCCCATTTACAAATCGGGCAAGGTCCAGTCGACCAAGACCGAACCGGTCAAGTATATCAAGGAACGCCGCACCGCGACGCGCGTCGTGCCCAAGACGGTGGAACGCCAGCGGCGCATCGTCCGGCGCGAAGTGGAATGCGAACCGGTCGGTCCCGGCATGGTTGGCGGTCCGGGCTTCGGCAACGGCGCGATCGTCGGCCACTCCGGCCCCATTCCCGGCAATGCGGGTATGGCGGATCCGGCGATGGCCGGTGCCGGTCCGCGTGGCGGCTATCCCGGTGGCGGTTACGCCGTGGGTGGCTCGCGTATCATCGGCACGGCGGGCGACCCGCAATGTGCGCCGGCCTATCGCATGGCGCTTGCAGCAATTCCCGCGCCGATCGCACCCCTTCCGCAGCAGCCCTTCCGTGGCGGCGGCGGCGGTGAAGGCGGCGGCGTAACGGTCATCGGTGGCAGCGGCGGCTTCGGCGGCGGGCTGGGCGGCGGCTTCTTCGGCGGTTTCTTCGGTGGCGGCGGCGGTGGTTCGGGCGGCAGTGTCGTCGTCTCCTCCACCACGACGACATCGGGTGGTTCGACCTCGACTTCCGGTGGTGTAACCAGCGGCACGTCGGGTACATCCGGCACCAGCGGTACGTCGGGCACCAGCGGCACTTCCGGAACATCCGGCACCAGCGGCGTCAATATCAATATCGATATCGACAATTCCAGCGGTGGCAGCGGCGGCTCGTCCTCCACGACGGGTGGCGTCACGACCTCGACCTCGACCGGCGGCGTAACCACCTCGACGTCGACGGGTGGCGTAACGTCTTCGACCGGCGGCGTGACCTCTTCGACCTCCAGCTCGAGCGGCGGGATCACCTCGTCCAGCTCTACTGGCGGCGTAACGAGCACCACCGGTGGGGTGACAAGTACCTCGTCTTCCGGTGGTTCGGGTGGCAGTTCGTCCAGCAGCTCTTCGAGTTCGTCGAGCTCTTCCAGCTCGTCCAGCTCTTCGTCGGGCGGCACATCGGGCAATACGAGCGGCAACACCTCCGGGAATACCTCGGGCAACACCAGCGGGAACACGTCCGGCAATACCAGCGGGAATACTTCGGGTAACACCAGCGGCAACACGTCTGGCAACACCTCCGGCACCAGCGGTCATCCGGGCACGTCCGGGACCAGTGGAACGTCCGGCACGTCGGGTACAAGCGGGACCAGCGGCATGACGTCGGGCGGTTCGGGTTCGTCGTCCAGCAGCAGCTCTTCGAGCAGCAGCAGTTCGTCCAGCTCGTCGAGTTCCGGCGGGGCGACCAGCAGTGGCGCGACCAGCGGCGGGACGACCGGCAACATGACCAGCTCGACCTCGTCCAGTTCGTCTTCCTCCAGCTCCTCGTCGAGCAGCAGCTCCTCGTCTTCGGGGAACACGTCCGGCACAAGCGGGACCAGCGGAACGTCCGGAACGAGCGGAACTTCGGGCACCAGCGGCACGCAGGTTCCGGCACCGCCCATGATGATCCTGTTCGGCATGGCCGCGGCGGGCATCCTCGGTCGGCGCAAGTTCCTGCCGAAGCGGTCTGCCTGAGCAGGACACACCGACACTTCCATTGGCGACACACCAATGAAAAGGGCGGCCTTCGCAAAAGGCCGCCCTTCTTGTATCAGCAGATCAGCGGAAGCCGGATCAGGCGGCCAGCTTGCGCAGCACGTAATGCAGGATGCCGCCGTTGCGGTAATATTCCATCTCGTTCGCGGTATCGATGCGGCACAGCGCGGTGAAGCTGGTGGTGCTGCCATCGGCGCGGGTCACGGCGACTTCGACGTCCTGACCCGGCTCCAGATCGGCCAGGCCCAGGATCGAGAAGCTGTCTTCGCCCGTCAGGCCCAGCGTTTCGCGCGTGTCGCCATCCTTGAACTGCAGGGGCAGCACGCCCATCCCGACGAGGTTGGAGCGGTGGATGCGTTCGAAGCTTTCCACGATCACGGCGCGCACACCCAGCAGGATTGTGCCCTTCGCCGCCCAGTCGCGGCTGGAGCCGGTGCCGTATTCCTTGCCGCCGATCACGACCAGCGGGGTGCCGTCGTCGCGGTGCTTCATCGCGGCGTCGTAGATCGCCATCTGTTCGCCGTTATAGGTGGTGTAGCCACCCTCGACGCCCGGCACCATTTCGTTCTTGATGCGGATATTGGCGAAGGTGCCGCGCATCATCACCTCGTGGTTGCCACGCCGGCTGCCGTAGGAATTGAAGTCCGCCTTCGCGACCTGGTTCTTCATCAGATATTCGCCTGCGGGCGAGTCCGCCTTGATCGCGCCGGCGGGGCTGATGTGATCGGTCGTCACGCTGTCGCCCAGCACCGCGAGCGGCCTGGCATCGTTGATGTCGGTGATGGGGTCCGGCGTCATGCCCATGCCTTCGAAATAAGGCGGGTTGGCGATGTAGGTCGAGCCCGGGCGCCACTGATAGGTATCGGACGCGGTCACGTCGATCGCCTGCCAATGCTCGTCACCCTTGGTGACGTCGGCATAGCGGTCGACGAACATCTGCCGGTCGATTGCGCCGGCGCGAACCTTGGCGATATCGTCGTTGGACGGCCACAGATCTGCCAGCATCACGTCCTTGCCGTCCCTGTCCTGCCCCAGCGGCGTGGTGGTGATGTCTTCGGTGACAGTACCTTTCAACGCATAGGCCACCACCAACGGCGGGCTGGCGAGGAAGTTGGCGCGCACATCGGGGCTGACGCGCCCTTCGAAATTGCGGTTGCCCGACAGGACGCTGGCGGCGACGAGATCGTTGCCGTTGATCGCCTTGCTGATCGGCGGGGCAAGCGGGCCGGAATTGCCGATGCAGGTGGTGCAGCCATAGCCGACCAGGTCGAAGCCGATCGCGTCGAGATGCTCCTGCAAACCGGCCTTGACGAGGTAATCGGTCACTACCTGCGATCCGGGCGCTAGGCTGGTCTTGACCCACGGCTTGGGCATCAAGCCCTTCTCGTGCGCCTTTTTCGCAACCAGCCCGGCGGCGATCAGCACGTCGGGATTGCTGGTGTTGGTACAGCTGGTGATGGCGGCGATAACGACATCGCCATCGCCGATATCGTGGTCCTTGCCATCAACCTCGACGCGCAGCGGCTTGTCTTTCGAATAGATGGATTTGAGGTCGGAATTGAACAACTCGTCCACTTCGGGAAGGATAACCTTGTCCTGCGGTCGCTTGGGTCCGGCGAGGCTGGGGACGACCGATGCCATGTCGAGATCGAGCGTCTTGGTAAAGACCGGCTCGTTGTCTGGCTCGAACCACATGCCCTGTTCGCGGCTATAGGCTTCGACCAGCGCGATGCTTTCCTCGCTGCGGCCCGTCAGGCGCAGATAGTCCAGCGTCTTGTCGTCCACGCCGAAGAAGCCGCAGGTCGCGCCGTATTCGGGCGCCATGTTGGCGATGGTCGCGCGGTCGGCGAGGCTGAGATTGGAGACGCCCGGCCCGTAAAATTCGACGAACCGCCCGACCACACCGACTTCGCGCAGCATCTGCACGCAGGTCAGCACCAGGTCGGTGGCGGTGACGCCTTCGGCCATCGCGCCGGTCAGCTTGAAGCCGACGACTTCGGGGATCAGCATGGAAACCGGCTGGCCCAGCATGGCCGCCTCTGCCTCGATACCGCCGACGCCCCAGCCCAGCACGCCAAGGCCGTTGATCATGGTGGTGTGGCTGTCCGTGCCGACGCAGGTGTCGGGATAGGCGACCAGAGCGCCATCGGCGTCTTGCGACGACCACACGCCGCGTCCGATATGCTCCAGGTTCACCTGATGGCAAATGCCGGTGCCCGGTGGCACGGCGGAGAAGTTTTCGAAGCTCTTGCTGCCCCATTTCAGGAAATCGTAGCGTTCGGCATTGCGCTGGTATTCCAGCGCCATGTTCGCTTCCATCGCCTTGGGGTGGCCGAATTCGTCCACCATCACCGAATGGTCGATGACGAGATCCACGGGCACTTGCGGGTTGATATTGGCGGTATCGCCGCCCAGTTCCGCAATCGCATCGCGCATCGCGGCCAGATCGACCACGCACGGAACACCGGTGAAATCCTGCAACAGCACGCGCGCCGGACGATACTGGATTTCCTTGCCGGTCGCGGGGTTCTTCTGCCAGTCGGCCACCGCCTGCGCATCGTCGGTCGAGACGGTGAAGCCGCCATCCTCGAACCGCAGCATGTTTTCCAGCAGCACTTTCAGGCTGAACGGCAGGCGCGACACATCGCCCAGCGTCTTCGATGCCTTGGCGAAGGAGTAATAGGCATAGTCCTTGCCCCCGACTGTGAGTGTCGAACGGGTTCCGAGCGTGTCCTTGCCGACCTGGGTCATGTGCGGTTTCCTTTGGGTATGAGAGCGGTGCGCGCGTTCCTGCCGCGCGTCCTGAATATGCCTGCGACACCTGCGCGTTCGGGTGCTTTTCGTCAAGGGTTCGCCAGTATTCGGGCGGGGTTCGGGCAGCCGTTTGTCCTAACCATCGTGTCCCGCAATATTGCTACTGCGCGCCACGTTGCTGGCGCACCGCGATCCAGCACCCGGTCACGATCAGGACTGTGCCTGCCAGGGTGATCGCACGCACGCTTTCCGCAAAGAAAACCCAGCCCAGCGCGCTGGCCCAGACGAAGCTGCTATATTCGATAGGCACCAGCACCTGCGCCTCGGCGCGGGCATAGGCCCAGGTAATCGCCAGCGACGCCGCCACCGTCAGGATGCCCGCCGCCAGCAGGATCAGCGCGATTTGCGGGTCGGGCATGGTAAACACAAAAGGCAAGGCAGGCGCGAACAGCAGGAAACCGACGCCGCCGTGAAACGCGGTCGCTTCCAGTGGCCCTGCCACCAATGCCTGTTGCCGGATGATGATGAAGTTCCAGGCATAGAGCGTTGCGGAAAAAAGCAGCGCGGCCAGACCTTTCACCGTTTCCAGATCGGCCGTCACGGCACCGAGCCGTCCCGATACGATGACGATGGTCCCCGCAAACCCGATCAGCGAACCCCACACCGCCTTGGGCGCGATTGTTTCGCCAAGCAGCACCTTGGCCAGATACAGCGCGAGCAGCGGCGCGACGAAGGAGATGGCGATGGCTTCCGCAATCGGCAGCTTGGTAAGCGCGTAGAAGAACGAGAATGCCATCACGGCGGACACCGTCCCGCGCAGCAGATGCAGTCGCAGGACCGGCGGCGCGGGCCAGCGCCCTCCGCGCGCCAGCCATACGGGCATCGCCAGCGTTGCTGCAAATCCGGATCGCAGCACCGAGGCGCTATAGGCCCCGATTGCCAGCGCCGCGCCCTTCATCGCGGCATCCATGACGGACAGGCACGCCACACCGAACAGGGCCGCCAGCAGGGGCCAAAAATGTGGATGGCGCGTCATGCCGCCTGCCCTAGATGCGCGCGCCCCCGGCGTCATCCGGCGCGTTGTCATTCAGCGCGCATAAAGCGGCGCGGTTTGATAGTTCGTCATGGCTGGGCTACGCCCGGCAAACCGAACAGATTTAGACTTATACGGGGCCGCGAATGCATCTTTCTTCCATCCTGAAGCGCGCATTGCCGCATGTCGCTATTATTTCGGGCGCTACGCTGTTGTCGGCAACGGCTGGCGCACAGACCTCTCCGCAGAACATCCTGCCGCAAAAGGCCGAAATTCAGGAACAGAGTGTCGAGGCCGATACCGGCGCGTTCATTTCCGAACCCGTGGTGCAGGCAATCGACGCGATGGCCGAACCGGAATATCCCGTGGTGCAGGTCTGGACCACAGAGGCGGCAACCGCGTTGCTGACGAAGGTGGAAGGGGTCGGCGCAGAAGGGCTGGACCCCGCCGAATACGAACCGCAGGTTCTGCGGGAAAGCATTGCATCAGGCACCGGCGCCGAACTGGATGCGACGGCCAGCAAGACCTTTGCATGGCTGGTCGAAGACCTGCGCGATGGCCGCACGCCGATGGACGGGCGCAAACAGTGGTTCGTGCTGGACCCCGACCAGGACCGCTATCCGACCGGCAAGCTGATGGCGCAGGTGCTGGAAAGCGGCGATCTGGCGGGTACGCTCGAGCAGATCATGCCCGAGCATCCCGATTACTACCGGCTGCGCGAAGAGCTGGCCGCAACGCCGGAAACCGACGGCAAACGGCGCAAGCTGATCCGTGCGAACATGGACCGCTGGCGGTGGCTGGCGCGTGATCTGGGCAGTCAGTACCTGATTACCAATGTGCCGGAATACCAGCTGCGCCTGACGGTGAACGACAACATTGTGCGGACCTATCGCACCGTGGTCGGCAAGCCGGGCCGTAATGCGACGCCGCAAATTGCCGAAAGCGTGGAAGGTATCGTGTTCAATCCGACATGGACCGTGCCGCAGTCCATCGTGAAGGGGGAAGGGCTGGGCAACAAGGTGCTGAACAACCCGGCTTGGGCGAAGCGCGCCGGTTACACCGCAACCCGCACGGCCAATGGCTGGACCAGTGTGGTGCAGCAGCCGGGGCCGACCAATTCGCTGGGCCTGATGAAGCTGGACATGCCCAACCGGCATGCCATTTTCCTGCACGACACGCCCTCTCGCCACCTGTTCAAGAACGACGCGCGGGCTTTGAGCCACGGCTGCATCCGCACCGAACGCGCGACGGAACTGGCGATTACGCTGGCGATCCTGCGCGGCGGCAAGTCGGCGGACGAGGCGAAGGGCATCCTGACTTCGGGAAAATACACCAAGGTCGGGTTCGAAACCTCGATGCCGGTGTACATCACCTATTTCACGATGGCGCAGGATATCGACGGCAAATTGCGCACGTTCAAGGACATTTACGACCGTGATGGCGCAGTGCTGGCATCGTTCGACAAGCCGCGCGTTGCCAATCGCAGCCGCGTGACGGGCGAGCAGATCATCCCGATCGAGGACGACCTGCGCGACAGCTGAGACAGGTTAGAAAACGCCGGGCATCAGAATGTCGCTGCCCTGCGGAGGCTGCGGCGTCAGCGGCACGATGTCCGGCACAGGCTCCGGCTTGATCACCTTGGAACCGTCTTCGGCTATGCCGAGGGTGTCGGCAAACAGCACGCGCCCGCCGCCCAGCTTCAGCAGCGCAATCTTGAAGTCGGCATCGCCCATCGCGAAGCAGCCATTGGAGCGGCCTAGCCGGCCCCATTTTTCCAGATGTGCGCGTTCGGCATAGCGAGCACGATGCATCACGATGGCGCGATTGAGCGCGTTGGAATTGTCTTCGTCCAGACCTTCCAGCCGGATCGAAGTGCCGAAGCGCCCGGTGTACCAGCCATACGTCATATACAGCCCGCGGCTGGAGCAATGCGATCCCTCGACATTGCTGAACCGGTCGAGCCAGCCGTCATGGTCGGGGTCCGAACCGTCGCCGTGGCTGACCAGATAGCTGTCGATCCGTCCACGCTCCAGATCGACGAAGTGGAAACGCGGTTCCGAACTGCGCAGACCGTAATCCGCGATGCCGACGATATCGCGTCGCCACAGCAGGTCGCCTGCCCGCGCCTGTTCGCGCTTGGCGATATCGACCAGCAATGCATCGCGCGGCAGCCCGCTGCGCACTTGTGCCGGAAGCCTGGCGGGCAGGGCCAGTGCGGTGCCCAGTGCAAGGCTGCTTGTCAAAAGTTGGCGTCTGTTCATGGACATTACCCTAGCCGACAGCGATTGACGCATCGCTGAACGGGAAGGGGCATGACATGGTATCGAAAGCGCGCAAGAGGTTTGGCGGACGATTGGCCGCCGTGTGCGGCGCGGCGTTGCTGGCAAGCGGTCCGGCGGTTGGCCGCGACGACGCGACTGCCTCTGCGCCGATGGACCGGACCACGCTGGAACGGCTGGCGACCAATAGCGGCGTCACCCTGCAATGGATCGGTTGGGAACGGCGCGGTATGGTCGATGTGCGGCGCGATGGCGAAACCGTTTACCTGAGCGGAAGCCAGATTGACGCGAACGGTAGCGGGACCCTCTGGCTCGATGGTCGCGTTGTAGAAGCGGGCCGTGACTATTTCATTTTCGACGGCCTCATCCGGATGGCAAACACGCCCGATGCGGGACGGGTATGCGAAGCCGACAAGACCTGGCGCTTCGCCATCACGCAGAACCGCCGCTATTACCGGCTGCGCGAATTCGAATGGTGCGACGGATTGACGGACTATATCGACATCTACTTCTGACCGGCTGCGGGCCAGCCCGCATTTTCATCCGCCATCGCCAGCATCGAAGCGGCGTGGCGCGCCGCCACCACCCGCTGGTCCGAACCGTATCCGCCACCCAACGCGCTGGCGATCGGTATCCCGCGCCGCCGCGCTTCGCGCACGACAAACCGGTCGCGGTTTTGCAGCCCGCCATCGCTCAGCGCCAGCCGGCCCAGCCGGTCATCGACATGCGGATCGACCCCTGCCTGATACAGCACCATGTCGGGCGCGAAACGGTCCATCGCCGGGATCAAGGCGTCCCGCAAGGCAACCATGTAGTCGTCATCCTCTGTCCCGTCCGGCAGCGCCACATCGAGGCTGGAGCGGGCCTTACGCACCGGGAAATTCTTTTCCGCATGCAGCGACAGGGTGAAGACATCCTCCCGCCCCGCCATCAGGCTGGCGGTGCCGTCCCCCTGGTGGACGTCGCAATCGACGATCAGCACGCGCGTCGCATCGCCTTGCGCCAACAGCCGGTTGGCGCACACGGCGAGGTCGTTGAACACGCAATAGCCCGCGCCGGTATCGTGCAACGCATGGTGGCTGCCAGCGGCGGTATTGGCGGCGTAGCCGTGCTGCCTCGCAAGCTGCGTTGCCAGCCACGTTCCACCATTGGTGTGGCGCACGCGGCTGGCGATATGCGCGGTGACGGGGAAGCCGATCCGCCGCTCCTTATCGCGTGGAACGTCGGCGGCGAACACCTGCGCCACGTAATCGGGGCAATGCACCGCCTCCAGCCAGCTGCGCGGCATCGGGTCCGGCGCATGTTCGGTCAGCGGCGCGCCACTGCGCCGCAGCTCGTCCATCACCAGCATATATTTGTCGAACTTGAACGTGCCGCGTTCGGGCGGCGGGGCCATGTAATCGACATGGTGAACGGCGTGCAGCATTGGCGTCAGCGGCTGGCGTGCGCCGCTGCGTAACCGGCAAGCGCGGCATGAATGGCATCGCCGCTGCGGCTGGCGGCATCGCGCCATGATTTCGCCGTTGCGGCGTTCAGGGCGACGGGGTTTTCGGGAGCAATAACCAGCACTGCCGGAGTGCCCTCGATATCCGTTACGCCATAATCCGCCGCCAGATCGAGATTGCGTCCTTCGCCCGATTGCGGCGTGCCGCTATCGATATAAACCACACGGTATTGCGCTCGCAGCGACCGGAAGCGTTCGGTTTCGAGCCAGCCCGCCAATGCGCGGCTGTCATGGCACCAGTTCGCACCGAACACGGCCAACACAAGCTTGCCCGATTGCCGCGCTTCTTCCGTAGCGTTCGCCAGCGCAGAGGCTGCATCCTGTCCGCTATCGTATAGTGCGGCCTCGGGATGGGCGATCCGCTCGCCTGCCATCGTGGTACACCCCGCGAGCAATGCCGCCGCGCCGAGCATTGCCAGCAAGCGCATCATGCCGCTGCCGTTTGTCGTGCGTTCTCGCGCGCCTGCTCTGCCAGCACCAGCTTTTGCAGGTTCGGCACCGCCGCCACTGTCTCGCCCCGGATGGACTTTGCCGCGGCCTGCATGTCGGGCGAGGCTTGCGCCAGTGCCTTGACCATGCGCGCACCGGGATCGAGCCGGTTGTCGGCCAGCCACCGCGTCACCGCCTTGTTGCCGCTCCACAACATGCGGTTGGTTGCATTGATAAGCAGGGCTTCGGGAAAATGCTCCACCGTGTCGGTAATCCGGCCCGGCGCACCCAGCGCGTTCTTTGCCGCATCCGTTTCGAACTGCCCTTCGATGAAGCCTGCCGCAGCCGCACTCAACGATACCAGCGGCACCTGCATCAGCTGTGGCACGATGGTATGTTCGCCCTGCCAGATCGGTTCGGTCACGCTGCGCGGTGCGGCAGTTGCGGTGCAATCGATATACAGTGCATCTTCGGGCACGCTGGCGGTGCCGTCCACACCTGTCAGCATACCGGGGGAGACCGATTTCACGCGTCCGATGCGGATGACATCCTCGATAGTTGCCAGCAGGTCGACTTCGGCCTGCGAGATGGTCGGGAAGTGGAACTTGGTCGGCTCGCTGTTGCGGTCGATCCGCAGCATGTGGCCGTCCGCCTCCATCATGCGGAAAATCTCCGCACCCGACGATGCCGCCGCCGCCGCGCGCATCTGCGAGCGCGGGAAGTCGATGGCCTGTGCCATGTGATCGGCGCCGGTCTGGATCGAGGCACGGTTGAAGAACCACGTATCGCGCGGGCGTACCCAGCTGATCTGCCGCGCCGCAACGCCCATCTGCAACAGCCAGACGCCGACGTCGCAGGCGGTCTTGCCGCCGCCCATAATGACGAAATGCCCCGGTATCGTTGCGTGGCCATAGGCCAGCGTGCCCAGCTCGCCCGGTGTCATCACGGATACGCCGTCGGCCTGCCATTTGCGCTTGGTTATCGTCGGCACCTGCGCCGCGAATTTGCGCCCGTCGACCAGCTTGCGCGCGGATATCTCGCGCACGTGGCCCGACAGGACGGTGCGTATCCGGTGTGCGCCATCCGCACCGCTTTCGTAATCGGTCATCGGCAAATAGCAGACCCTGCCGCTTGGCAGAAACTTGTGCCGCATAGCATGGTCGTAATAGGCCTGCACCTGCGCGCCGCTGGCCAGTTCGCCGAAACCGGCGTTGGGTCCGGCCTGGTCGATCACGCCATCATTGAGGGCAAGCTGGCTCAACCCGTAAGTGACGCTGGGCTGGTGAAGCGTTACGAAGGGTAGCTGGTATTCCAGTGACCGCCTGGTTTGGGGTGGCGATCGACGATGGTAATGTGCGTATCGGCAGGTCCGTGGTCGAGCAGGCTGTCGACGAAGGCCATGCCGATGGCACCCGCACCGATGACGAGATAGTCTGTCTCTACGTCGCTCATTCGGCCGCCACAGTTGCCAGCTCAGCTTCGGCTTCCAGCGCAGCGGCCTTTGCTTCCACCAGCTCCACGATGTGATCGAGCATGTCGGCGCTCTGCACGGTGTGGTCGGTTACGCCGCTCAGATAGACCATATGCTTGCCATTGCCGCCACCGGTCAGCCCGATATCGGTTTCGCGCGCTTCGCCGGGGCCGTTGACGACGCATCCAAGTACCGAGAGCGAAAGCGGCGTTTTGATATGCTGCAACCGGTCTTCCAGCGCTTCCACCGTGCGGATCACGTCGAAGCCCTGCCGCGCACAACTGGGGCAGCTGACCACGCGCACGCCGCGCGTCCGCAGGCCGAGCGCCTTGAGCATCTCAAACCCGACGCGCACTTCCTCTTCGGGTTCGGCGCTGAGCGAAACGCGGATGGTGTCGCCGATGCCCGCCCATAGCAGGCTGCCCATGCCGATGCTGGATTTGACAGTGCCGCCGATCAGCCCGCCCGCCTCGGTAATGCCCAGATGCAGCGGACAATCGACCGTTTCGGCAAGGCTTTGATAGGCCGCGACGGCCAGGAACACATCGCTGGCCTTCACCGCGACCTTGAATTCGTGGAAGTCGTGGTCTTGCAACAGCTTGATATTGTCGAGCGCGCTTTCGACCAAAGCTTCGGGACATGGTTCGCCGTATTTTTCGAGCAGGTGCTTCTCCAGACTGCCCGCATTCACCCCGATGCGGATGGCACAGCCGTTCGCCTTGGCCGCGCGCACCACTTCGGCAACCCGCGCGTTGCTGCCGATATTGCCGGGATTGATCCGCAGGCAGGCTGCGCCGGCATCGGCCGCCTCCAGCGCGCGTTTGTAATGGAAATGGATGTCGGCAACGATAGGGATGCGCGCCGCCTTGGTGATGCGCCCGAAGGCCGCGCTGGCCTCCACCGTGGGCACCGAGACGCGCACGATATCCGCGCCTGCATCCTCGCACCGGCGGATCTGGTCCAGCGTCGCCACCGCATCTTCCGTCGGCGTGTTGGTCATGGTCTGCACGGTGATCGGCGCATCGCCGCCAACGGGTGTTTCACCGACCATGATCTGGCGACACCTGCGCCGCTCGATCGTGCGCCACGGGCGGATCATGTTCATGCGGACGCTCCGTTCGTCGTGTGTGCAGAACACATGGACCGCTTGGACCACTGTCCTGAGGGCAAAAAGCGGAAGGCGACAAAACCGGGTTCGAAGCGGGGCAATCCGCCGGGTAATGCTGCGGGAGGATGTGATCTGGCCATAGCTTGCCTTAGCAGCCGCGTAGCAGGTAGGAAACGGCGAAGCGCGTCCGTGTGATACGCATTGCGGCAGGGCAGGGGAATTACGCCGATGGAAATGCACGACGCCTCTGCTGAACAGGACGGCCCGCTGCTGTTCGCGCGGGTGCTGGACGGGCGCGGCGGGGGCCGGGCCATCGGCTGGGGAGAGGCGCGGACATGGACCGCCACGACAGACGGAGCGGTGCTGTGGGTGCATTTGTGCCGCGATCACGATGGCTTGCGCGACTGGCTGATGGGCGCGTTGGGAATATCGGAACCCACGGCGGAGATGCTGACCAGCGATGCCGCACGTCCGCGCGGCTTTCGCGAAGGCAACGCGCTGGTCGCGAGCCTGCGCGGGATAAACTTCAATCCCGGCGCGGAACCGGAGGACATGGTGTCCATGCAGATGTGGTCCGATGGCACGCGTGTCGTCACCCTGCGCCGCCAGCCGCTGCAAACGCCGCGCGATACGCTGGCGGAAGTCGATGGCGGCTACGGACCGACCGATGCGGGGGCGCTGATGACCTCTCTGGTCGAGCATCTGATTGCGCGGATGAACCAGTCCATCGTCGATATGAACGATCATATCGACCGCTGCGATGCGGCAGATATGGACAGCGAAGCGGATACGGTGCTGGCCACCATCACCAGCATCCGCCGCAATTGCCTGGCGCTGAAACGCCATATGGGGCCGCAACATGCCGCGCTGGAAATGATCGCGCGCGATGCGCCCGCATGGTTCGAAGAGCACGACCGGCGCGAGATTGCGGAATCGATCGACCGCCTGCGCCGCTATCTCGATGATATCGATATCAGCAAGGAAAGCGCGGTGGTGCTGCTGGACGAGGTGCGCGGTCGCGCCGTCGCCAGTTCGGACCGGACGAATTATCTGCTGACGATCATCGCCGCCATTTTCCTGCCACTGGGCTTCCTGACCGGGCTGATGGGCATCAATGTCGGCGGGATGCCGGGCGTGGACGACGGCGATGGGTTCTGGATCGTGGTCGGTCTGTGCATGGCCATCCTGATCGCGCAGGTGATCTTTTTCTGGAAATGGAAGTGGCTGTAGCGGTCGGGCCTTTTGTATTCGGCTGCCTTACCAGCGGATGAGGGGCGGCAGGGCATAGCGTCCGACGACCGCGCCGATCACGACCGGCGCGATGTGCCAGATGCCGATATGGACCACCCCGTCAAGCTGGCAGGACAAGCCGTAAGCAAGGCTGCCCAGTGCGGTCGCGGCAACGCCGGTTAGCATCCCGGCGAGGCGCGGCGTGACCGGTGCGGCACGGCGCAGCCAGACGACCAGTGCAGCCCCGACCACCAGCGATGTCGCCAACGCGCTGACCATGCATTCCACACCATGCCCGTCGAACAATATGTGGTCGTGCCCGCTATCGCGACCGGCCAGCGCTACCAGCGCAGCCAGCGGCATTACGGCGACCATGCCCAGCGCCCATTTCGGACCGTCATGCCGGTTGCCGACACGCGGGGTGGCCATAGCCAGCACCGCCAGCGCCGATGCCGTACCCAGGACCAGCAGCAGTCCGTTGCCGATGTAAAAATAGGGCGAGGCGGTCCCCGACATGGCGGCGGACCAGATGCCTGCGATCAGCGCCACACCGGTCACCGCCAGCGCGAACGCAAGCAGGACCAGCACGATCCCGTCACGCATCGCGATGGTGCGCACAGGCGCAAGGTCGCCTGCCAGTTCCGCGATGAGCGGGGCGGGGCCGGGTTTCCGGTTCGGGTCGGACATGGTCAGTCTGCTTTCTCGATAAGTGCGGACAGCTTCTTCAGCCCGCGATGGATGTTCACTTTCACCGCTGATTCCGACTGCCCGCTGCGGCGGGCGGCCTCGGCGATGCTCAGCCCTTCGATCTTCACCATCTCGATGGCGTCGGACTGCTTGTCGGAAATCTGGCCGAACATGGTTTCCAGGCTGAGGCGTGCCAGCACGGCTTCCTCCTCGCTGTCTTCGGCGGCGTCGTAATCTTCCAGCGCGTCTTCCTCGCGGCGGTAGACTTTGCGCAAATGGTCGATCCAGCGATAGCGCGCGATGGCGGCAAGCCACGGCAGGAACGGGCGGGCAGGGTCGAAGGTGGCGCGTTTGGTATGCACCGCCATCAACACCTCCTGCACCAGATCGTCGAGCTGGGCGGGCGCGCAACGGCGGCGGAGATAGCGTTCCAGCCACAGCTGCGTTTCGGTCAGCAACACGGTGTAGGCCTGCTTGTCGCCTTGCTGCGATGCGCGCATCAAACGGCCGAGCGTGGCGTCGTCGGCAATCATCGTGTCTTTCCCCCGGCTGCGTATGGAAGGCTATTCGGGGCCAATGCGGGAAAGGTTACAGGCGTGTCGATCAATCCGGAAACCGGATGCCCGTTGCTTGCTCTGACACCATCCACAACCGTTCGGCGGCCTCGGGATCGAGCGCATAGGGGCGTACGCCGCGCATGGTGTCGGTTGCAGTCACTTCGGCAATGCCGCAATTCTCCGCATATTGCCCGCCACGCCCGGCCAGCTTGGGCGCGGTTGCGGCCCAGCAGGTGGTGGCCGCGCCCTGTTCGGGTGTCTTGAACGGTTCGGGTTCCTGCCCGGCGGCTTGCGCATTCCTGCGCAGCCGTTCCATCAGCGCGGCGGTGTCGGCATCGTCCATGTGACGGCCCAGATTGGTGGCTATACCGCCGGGATGTACGGCAAAGGCGTCGACACCGCGCGCGGCAAAGCGCTTGTGCAGCGCGACGGTAAACAACGCGTTGGCGGTCTTCGATTGGCCGTAGCTGGCCCATTTTTCGTAAGCGCGATGTTCGAAATGCGGGTCGTCGAAATCCATTGGCGCGATAAAATGCGCGCGGCTGGACAGGTTGACGATGCGCGGGGCGTCGGCGCCCAGAACAAGTGGCATCAGTGCGGCGGTCAGTGCGAAATGGCCGAGATGGTTGACGCCGAACTGCTGTTCGAACCCGTTGGCAGTTGTGCCGAACGGCGTTGCCATGATCCCGGCATTATTGATGAGCAGTTCGATCCGCGCAAACCGCTCGCGCGCCTCGGCCCCGCACCGGGCAATCTGCGCCAGGTCGCCAAGGTCGCAGACAATCATTTCCGCGCCATTGCCGATTTCCGCCGCCGCCTTCTGCGCTTTCGCCGCATCACGACCGGCGATGACGACATGCGCGCCGCGTCCCGCGATCGCACGCGCCGTTTCCATGCCGAGACCGGAATAGCCGCCGGTTATGAACGCCGTGCGGCCCGTCAGGTCGATATCGGCGACCACATCGCTGGCGGTGCTGGTGAAGTCGAATTGGCTCATGTCGTTCCTCCAAGGCGCAATTCGTAGAGAAATTCGTCGTCGCGCTGTTCGCCGACCATGAAGCCGATATCGGCGATTTTGAAAAAGCCGTAACGCTGGTAAAACCTCTGCGCGCCGGTGTTCCCGCTCCACACGCTTAGCTGCATTGCGTCGCAATCACGCGCGTTGGCTTCGGCCAGCGCCCATTCCATCAGCGCCGCGCCAATCCCTTCGCCGATGCGGTCGGGCGCGGTGTAAAGCTGGCCCAGCGCGATGGGGTCGGTGGCGTCGGAATGTCCGGCGTACCAGCTGGGGTAGCGCAGCTTGCAGAACCCGATCAGCGTGTCGGCATCGAAGGCCAGCCGATGCAGGCAGGCGTCGTCGGCGATTTCGTCCCGCACGGTCGCTTCGGAATAGACCTCTTCCAGAAACGCGGCGAGGTCTTGCGGGCGGTAGAGATGTTCGAACGCCGCGCAGAACGTGTCGCGTCCGAAAGGCGGCAAGCTGCGGTGCGTCCGCCAAGGAAGCGGGGCGCAGGATCATCGATCCCGCGCCCCGCGACGTGTCAGTCATGTCCGAAAGCCTCAGGCGCCCGGCGGCAACGGTGCGTTGCCCCTAGGTGCGGCTTTTTTGCGGGCAGGTGCCTTGGGTGCAGATGCCGAGGTCGTTTCCTCTGCGGCTTTCGCCTTTGCTGCCGAGTCGATTTCCTCGAGCTTGCGGCCTGCCCATTCGCGCCCGCCAAGGCCGAAGGCCAAGGCTCCGGCGACGCCGCCGCCGATGACCAGCGAACCGAAGGCCAGCTGAACGATTTCTTCGCCCACTTCCATGAAGGTCAGCCCCATGAAGGTGAAGACGACGATGGTCGCCCACTTCACGATCGAACCGGCCAGCGAATTGCCGTTCTCACCCGCAATGAGGCGGGAAAGCAGGTTCGCAATGAGGAACCCGACGCCGATGACCACAGCGCCGAACAGGACCTTTGCACCCAGTTCCAGAATGGCACCCACAAGCGCGGTCAGCTCCGGGAAACCGAGCAGGCGGGTTGCCGCGACGGCGGCAACCAGCATGATGGCAACCTGCGCCACGCGGCCCAGGATGGAGGAGGTGCTGGTGGTTTCACCGACCAGACCCGTCGCCGCCATCGACCGATCGACGCCGAAGCCGTTCAGCACGGTTTCCAGTGCTTGCTTGACGAATTTGCTAAGTACATAGCCAATACCCAGCAGCAGCGCGGCCCCGATCACGTTCGGAATGGCGTTCAGGATCATGCGCAGCATGTCGCTGGCCGGTTCCGAGATTGCACTAATTGCGAGAACGTCGAGCGCCGAAAGCGCTACCGGAATGACGATAAGGACGTAGACAATCGTACCGATCACCTTGCTGAGATGCATTCCCTGGCCAGCCGTCGCCGCGGCGGGGGCAGCTGTTGCCGCAGGCGTCGTAGCGTCCGCGTAATCGACCGTTCCGGAAAGCTCCGCTTCCCCACGCATCAGCCATTTGTCGAAATCGACAGTCTGCAGTGCGGTGACGACGATATCGCGCACGATGCCCGCAATCTTGATGCCGACGAACAGGATAAGGCCCGCCCCGACGATCCGTGGGATATAGGACACGACGTTTTCAAGGAGCGAGTTGATCGGCCCGGCCACCACGTCGAGATCGAGGACGTTCAGCACCGCGATCAGGCCGAACAGCCAGATCAGCAGGCTGACGATCTTGCCCAGCGACGCGCCCAGGCTTTGCCCCGAACCCGTATTGCGTTGCAGGAAGCTGACATTGTCGACCAGTTTGGCGAACGCCCATTTGGCCGCCTTCGCCAGCGCCCAGGTGACGAGCAGGATGACGACCACCCACACCACCTTCTCGCCGATATTCATCGCCAGGTCCGGATCGAACCGGTAGTTTCCAACTTGCATGTTTTCAAAGCTCCCCTGTTTGTTATCGTTTCCCTAACACACACGACCGCCGAACCAAAGGCTTTCGACGCAACATTTGCAAAAGCAGGGCGCTTGCGCGACTGTGACACGCCTTTTCTGTCGACTTGGGAAACCATGCATGCGCCTTCGCTTTCTAGCTTCGCTTTTCCTGTTTGCCGCCACACATCCCGCTCTGGCGCAGGGTACCGAAGCCAAGACGGAACCCCGTTGGTCGCTGGCGATCCATGGTGGTGCAGGCACCATCCTGCGCGAGAACATGACAGCGGTGCAGCAGGCGGAATACGAGGCGGCGTTGCAGTCCGCGCTCGATGCGGGCGCGGCGGTGCTGCGCGACGGGGGCACGGCGATGGATGCGGTGAAGGCCGCCATCGTTCCGCTGGAGGACGATCCCAAGTTTAACGCCGGTCGCGGTGCGGTCTTTACCTGGGAAGGCGAGAACGAGCTGGACGCGGCTATCATGGACGGGCGCGACCGGAGCGCGGGGGCGGTGACCGGTGTGACAGCGGTGCGCAATCCGATTCTGCTGGCCGAGACCGTGCGTGCCGACGGGCGGCATGTCTTCCTGAGCGGTGCGGGTGCGGAGGAATTTGCGCGCGACAACGGGTTCGAGACGACGCTGCCGGACTGGTTCGCTACCCCTGCGCGGCGCGAGGCGCTGGAACGGCTGAAGGCGCGGCAGGTGACTGTGCGCGACGTCGATTACAAATACGGTACGGTCGGCGCGGTTGCGCTGGACACGCACGGCAACATGGCAGCGGGCACCAGCACCGGCGGGCTTACCGGAAAGCGCTGGGGCCGGATCGGTGATGCGCCGATGATCGGCGCGGGCACCTATGCCGACAACCGCGCCTGCGCCGTCAGCGCAACGGGCGCGGGCGAGTACTTCATTCGCGTCGGGGTAGCGCACGAGATTTGTGCGCGGTTGCGGTTTATACAGCGCTCGAAGCGATGCTTGTCCCGCAGAGTGACCAGCGCGACCAATTCCGCGTGCGGTTTAAAGTATTACGGCGCTCGAGACGAGACACAATGGCTGCAGATGCCGTTCTCGCCGAAGTGAAGGAGCTGGGTGGAGATGGCGGGGTGATCGTGGTGACGCCCGACGGCGATGCGATATTCAGCTTCAACACGCCGGGCATGTATCGTGGGCGCGCCACCAGCGAGGGCGTAAACGAAGTGGCGATTTTTGCCGGAGAATAGCCGTCAGCTGAATTTGTCCGCCTTGCGTTTGCCGAACTGCATGTCCCCTTCCAGCCGCGCGCGCAGCTGGGCGTAGAACGCTTCGAGAAACGCACGCTCGTCGCCCGCGCCCGGGTTCCAGCCGATCTTCGCGCAGATGGTTTCGCACACCGCCACAATGGCCTCGCGCTGGTCGTCGCGCAGAACGCGCTCCAGCGTTTGCAATTCATACTCGCCGTAAACGGACAGCTCTTCCGCGCCGAAATTATAGGCGGTGCCGGTCACGTCGCTCGCGCCGCCCTGCCGTGCCGCGCCGGTGGTGGACAGCACGGTGCCCAGCTTCGCGCGCGGCGCTTCGACGACCCAGGTGCCCGCGACCACATCGCCTGCGCGCAAGGCATCGCGGTTGAAGAACGGGAACAGCATGAACACCGCGAACCAGGCAAGGCCCGCCCATCCGGCATTGCCCGCTTCGCCGCTTGGCGCAATCAGCAGCAGGACCAGCGGCAAAAACAGCTCGATATCGCGTAACAGGTTGCGGGCGATGACCGCTTCGGGTGTCAGCCGCCCGCTATCGCGGCTGGCCACGCGGATACCGGTGGCGCGTTTGCCCGGCGTCGCGCCGCGCGGCCCCAGCTCGAACGCCATGAAATAGCCGTTCCACGCCGCGAACCAGAATACCGATATGACGATGAGCAGGAACTCGCCCGCTGCCGTATTGCCGGTATCGTCGATAGCGGACAGCGAGCCGAAAAACAGATAGATCAACAGCAGTGTCACCACGATCGTCGTCACCAGCAGGATCAGGTAATCGATGATCAGCGCCCCGGCCCGCGCGCTGCGGGTGGCGACGGTGATCGGCAGGGCGATGCCTTCGGGCGTGATGATCGTGCGCTGTCGCTTGGCCTTGAAGGCCAGGTGCGGATTCACGTTTGGCGAAGTTTGCGCGGAGGTCATGCTGACGGCGCCTCGCCCGCATTCTTGCCGGACCGGCCGAAGGCGAAGAAATAGGTCAGCCAGAAGACCAACATGAACCCGCCGAGCAGGCCACGCGTTTCGGTGCCGGCAAGCTGGCGCGGAAAAGCTTCGAGCAGGGCCGCGACGATCATCATCAGCGTAACGCCGACCATCACGATAGCGCCGCGCTGCCCGCTCTGCGCCACTGCCGCAAGGATGCTGCGTCGTCCCGGAAACGCCATCTTGCGTCCCACATGAAGCCCGGCTGCTCCCGCCAAAAGGATACCGAAAAACTCGGTCGTCCCGTGCACTGCGAGCCATGCGGTGAATTCAGCGGTCAGCCCCTGCGAATGATACAGCCACAAGAAAGCGCCCAGAACCGCCATATTCTGCACCAGCAGCAGCAGCGTCGGTACGCCAAATGCAAAGCCGAGCGCGAAGGCAAGGATGCAGACCCCGGCATTGTTTGTGAACAGCTGCGCGGCGAAGGCGGACATGCCTTGTGCGCTATCCTCCACCTTGAGCGATTCGATCAGAACCTCGCGGCTGGCACCGGGTTGTCGCATGTCGGCGAACTGGCTGGGAACGAGGGTGTAGAACCACTCCCGGTCGCGCGCGACCAGCAGCCAGCCGACTACAGTGCCCGCAACCATTACGAAGGCGGCGATGCAGATATCGAGCCATATCGCGCGCACTGCACGGCTCAGATCGCCGCCGAGGAACTTGCGAAACCATGCGCCAAGCCCCTGACGCGGGCCGTAGACCTGGAACCAGCCGCGCTGCACCAGCAATTCAAGGTAGCCGATGGTCGCTGCATCGAGCGACGTGTCGCGGGCCACTGCAAGGCTGGACGCGGCAAGGCGATACAGCGCGGGCAAGGCAAGCACATCGTCGTCCGACAGGCGGCGGGTGCGCCCCTTTTCCATCGCGGTCAGGATCGCGTCGAGCCGGGTCCAGTCGCCTTCACGCTCCAGACGAAAGCGGTCCGACCGCAGCGCCGCCGCTTCGATAGCGGACGGCGCATCGATAGGCGCGGACACCGCGCCCTTGGTGGCGGGAATGGCGCTCATCCGATTGTGTCCCTCATCCAATCGTACCGGCACGTTTGATGTCGAGATAGCGGTCGATCAGGCGATAGCCGATGCGATCCCACGGCGCTTCGATAATATCGACGCCCATCCGCCGCAGCCGCTCCATCACGAGCGCACGTTGCCGTGTCAGCGTATCGGCAGTGACGGCAACCGCAAGATCGCCGATGTCGTGCAAGTCGGCGTCGACCAGCGCGGACAGTTCGGCATCTTCGGGGGTGACGAACAGCACGAGGTGCTTCTTTACCAGACGACCGACACTCTCGATCATGCGTTCAGCCCCAGTGGGATCGGTGAAATCGGTGAACAGCACGATCAGCGAACGACGCTGGAGCCGGCTGGTCAGCGTCGCCAGCGCCAGCGTGAAATTGGGTTCTTCCGCATGGTAATCCAGCTCGCCCGCCGCCGCCTGCAAGCGGTGGAACAGGCGTGGGTCGCCGATGAATGGCGTCATGACGTCGGGCGTGCGTGCAAAGCCGAAAAGGGCAACCCGATCGCCGCTCTTCAGCGCAACGTAGGAGGCGGTCAGCGCGGCGGATACCACGCGATCGAGGCGCGGCAGGCCCTCCACCGGCTCGCACATGGCCTGTCCGCAATCGAAGGCGAACACGATCTGGTTGTTGCGCTCGCTTTCGTTCTCGCGGGCATAGAGCTTGGTGTGGCGCGCGCTGGCCTTCCAGTCGATCCGACGGCGATCCATGCCCGGTTCGTATTCGCTCAAGGCCTCGAACTGCGTGCCTTCGCCACGAATACGCCGCGCAATCAGTCCGAACTGGGCGTCGCGCAAATGGTTCTGCAGAGGCGGGCGAACGGACAGGCGACAGGTCGGGCCAGACGCGGATGGTATGTGCGATATCGCGGCGCACTTGCCGTGCGCCCAAGCCGAGCGGCCCGGCCCATTGCAGCCACATCCGCGTCAACGGAGCAGGGCCGCGACGGGTTGGTTTCAGCGTGATGCCACCTTGTCGGCGCCCGCTATCGGCATCATGCCACAACCTGAAGGTCGCTCGTCCGGTACCAGACAGCCGCGGGTCCAGTTCGAAAGCGGCATGTGGCGGAGCGCCCCCGGCACGCCCCGTTAAAACGCAGCTGAGTGCAAGTTGCGTATCGGTGCCGACTTCGGCATCGGTCGGCGCGTGAAATTGCCAATCGTCAAGACGTCCGGCCATCAATGCGTCGAGAACGATCAGCACCAGGAGCGCGACGCCCAGGGCTGGCGCGATGGTCCATGCCCCCGGCGCAGCGGACGCCAGCACGATGGCCACCGGCGCGACCAATGCAATCGCCCAGGCTGCGCGCATGGTCGGCACGATTGGCAAGCGCCATGCCGGCAGGCGGTCCCATCCGGCACGCAGAAAGGCGGCGATGCGGCTCAGCGCGGTGCCTCCGTGCTTTCGACCAGCTCGCCGACCAGTTCTTCCATTGATCGGCCTTCGATTTCGGCAGCGGGGCTGAGCGTCAGGCGGTGGCGCAGGACGGCAGTGGCCAGCGCCTTCACATCATCGGGAATGACATAATCGCGACCCTCCAGCGCAGCACGGGCGCGGGCGGCATTGGCCAGCAGGATCGCGGCGCGCGGGCTGGCACCGCTGGCGATATCGGCATGTTCGCGCGTGGCCCGTACCAATCGCACGACGTAGCGGGTGATGTCGTTGGCCACCGTCACGGATCCGACCGCCGCAACGGCATCCGAAAGCTTTGCCGCATCGGTAACGGCGGACAGGCCCAGATCGGCCGGACGCTGCGGACCCTGCCGTTCGCCGAAGCGCGTCACGATGCGCGCTTCTTCATCCTCGTCCGGGTAAGACACCAGCAGCTTGAACGCGAACCGGTCCAGTTGCGCTTCGGGCAGGGGATAGACGCCCTTGGTTCTCAATTGGATTCTGCGTTGCCACAACCATGAACCGATCGGGCAGGGCATGCGTTTCCCCGTCCAGCGTTACGCGCCGTTCCTGCATCGCCTCCAGCAAGGCCGCCTGTGTCTTGGGCGGTGTGCGGTTGATCTCGTCCGCCAGCAGCAACTCGCAGAAAATCGGCCCGCGCGTCAGGGTGAACTGGCTGGTCTGGAAATTGAACAGGTTGGAGCCGACGATATCGCCGGGCAGCAGGTCCGGCGTGAACTGGATGCGTCCGTAATCGAGACCCAGCGCTGTGGAAAAGCACTGCGCAAGAAATGTCTTTGCGGTGCCCGGTGGCCCTTCCAGCAGGACATGCCCCTGGCTTAGCAGGGCGACCAGCAAGTGCTCCATGATGTCATCCTGACCGATGACGCCCTTGGCCACTTCATTGCGGATCGCAGCGGCAAGGGCGCGCACATCGTCCAGCGTGGTGGCGGTGTTCGGCGAGGGGGTTTGTTGTGCATCGATCATGACGGGCGCAGTTTCCTTTCGAGCGTCTTCAACGCATCGGCGGCGTGCAAAATAGCGGTGGGCGTGCGGGCGTTTCGCAATTCCGCAAGCCTTCGGGTCGGAGCGGTTTCATCGGGCAGGCGGCGTGCAAGCGCAGCGTCCAGCGTCGCATCGTCCGGGGTATCCAGCGACAGCGCATCGGCCAGTTTGCCACGCATCACGGCGGCATAGGGTCCGGCGAGCAGGTGCAGGCGTCCGGTCCGGCGGATGAAATCCGCGCCATTGCGGACCAGCTGCGTCTTGCCGAATGCAATCGCGCGATCCTCTGCTACGGCAGGGCCGAACCGCAGCATCGCACGCCAGCCCACCACGAACATCGCGATCAGCAGGCACAATGTCGCCGCAAGGAAAGGCGGGGTGAAGGCAAGCGTCAGCAGGTTCTCGCCGCCGCCCAGCCCGTTCAGCGTCACATCGAATATGACATCGTAATCGCCGCCATCCATCGCGAGGTCTACGACGGCATGGGCAAGCTGCGCGCGGCTGCGGTCGGAAAACCCGTAATTGTTGAACAGGTCAGGCTCGGCGACGACGATGATGCCGTATTGACTGTCCGCGTAATCGTCCTCGTCATAGGAAACCTCGCGGCCCAGTGCAGCTTCTTCGTAAGCAGGATAAATGCCGCCATCGTCCAGATACGAGATCAGCGGGGCGTTGTCGGTGGTGCTGACCAGCGGCGTCAAATTCCCTGCATCGCGCCCGGGTGCGAAGGATTGGGTCATGTCCGGCCTCGCCAGTTGGCCTCTGCTGCCAAGACCGGCCCAGGTCGCGGACCGTTTGTCCTGCCCGATTTCGAAGTCCGGTCCGTTGAGATCCAGTTTCAGCGCCTCGCCGTTCAACTCTTCGGCCCATTGCGGCTTGTCCGGATTGCCCAGTCTCACCCAGCCTTCCTCGACATCCTCGTCGGTGAACAGGGAGGCCGGGGCCGCGTTCCATTTGGGCAGGATCAGCAGGGTCGGCCCGGTATAACGCCGCTCGTCCAGCACTTCGGCGACCGTTTCGGCATCGGCGTAGCGGGGCGGGGTCAGCACCAGCAGGTCGGGTTCGTCGAAGGCGGACCGGCTGCGCGATACACGCACCGTGTGCCCTTCCGCCTCGAGATATTCGACGAGTGCGGCGTACCCGGTCAACCCGCGACTGGCGGCATGCGCCTGCCCGTCGTTTTCCGAACCGCCGGTCTGGTCGGTACCGATGAAATACAGCGTGGCAAGAAATGCCAGCGCCCCGAACAGCAGCAGCGCCAGCACAACGCGCGGGTCGAATGCGCTGTCGCCGCGCGCTGCATCTGGCATGCGGTCTGCCACCGCACCCGTCATCGACGTTCGCCAGAGGTATCGAGCGATTGCAGCGCAAACTCGGCGTAAGCACTGCGCGCGGTTTCCCAATCGGAGCGTGCCAGCGGTTTCAGCGCGAACAGGCTGCGCTCCACCCGCTCGGCAATGATCGCGAAGGTGCGCCGCGCCGCCTCGGGCAAGGCGGCAAGACCGGCCAGCTCGCGCGCCGTGCTGGAGGGTTCCACCCAACCGGGTCGCGCACTGCCGATCTGTGCAACGCTGCGTTGCAGCAGCATGTGCGTGGCTTCGTCGAACTGTCCTGCTTCCGCCAGCCGGTCCGCATCGCTGAGCAGGGCCAGCGCCTCCGCGCGCGCCGGTGTCCACTCGCCAGGCGTATCCCCTCCCGGCATCACACGCGCAGCGAAAAGCGGGGCAAGCAGGCGATAGAGCAGGAACAGCACCATCAGCACGGCAGTTGCGATCAGGATAACCTGCACCACCGGCCATGCCGCACCGAACAACTGGCCTATCGGCGAAAGTATCTCGCCAAGGAACCGGAAGAATGCGTCCAGCCAGCCCGGTTCGCGCAGTTCGCGCGGAGCAATTTCCAGTTCGGCATACTGGATAGAGTCGTCAGCGCGAATGGAGTCCCAGCTCTCGTCTGCGCCTGTGCCACCGCTTGCTACGTTCGCGCCCTGACCCGATTGCATCGTCACGCCGCCATCGGTGGCAGAGCGTTGGGGCACGTGCAAGCGTGGCGTTCAGCCATTCTCTGATGTTGCGCTGACCGGTCCGCGCCGTCGCGCCTGCCGGTAGGTGCCAAGCAGACGCATCGATTTGCAGTGAAACGCCAGCTCTTCCAGCGCACGGTCGACGCCTGCCTCGCCCGGACGGCCCATGATGTCGGCGTAGAACATGGTGGCGGAAAAGCTGGCACCGCGCTGGTAGCTTTCCAGCTTGGTCATGTTGACGCCATTGGTCGCGAACCCGCCCATCGCCTTGTACAGCGCGGCGGGAATGTTCTTCACTTCGAATACCAGCGTCGTGACGACCGCATCGTCTGCGGCGAATTGCGCAGGGTCAAGCGGGTCGCTCGCCAGCACGACGAAGCGGGTCATGTTGTCGGCGGCATCCTCCACGCAGGTGTCGGCAATCGTCAGGCCATAGAGCTCTGCGGCAAGGCGCGGCGCGATGGCGGCGACGCCGGGATCGCCGCGTTCCGCCACGTAAGCGGCGGCTCCTGCGGTATCGGCGTGGCTGAGGGGGACAATGCCGCGCTCGTGCAGATAGCGTCGCGACTGGCCCAGCGCCTGTGGATGGCTGTAAGCGGCAGAAAACGGTCCGGTGCTGCCATCGGCATGCGGCACCGCCATCAGCGCGTGCGTGATTGGCATGAAATGTTCGCCGACAATGGAAAGGCCGCTCTCAGGCAGCAGGAAATGGATATCCGCGACGCGGCCGTGTTGGCTATTTTCAATGGGAATTATCGCGCACCCGGCGCGGCCTTGCGTCACAGCGTCCAGCGCATCCTCGAAACTAAAGCAGGGCAGCGGCAGGAAATCGGGCGCGGCCTCACCCGCCGCGCGGTGCGAATTGGCCCCCGGCGAGCCCTGGAAAGCCACCGCCTGTGCGGGCGCATCGGCAGCGGCGGCACGCATGCGATCAACCATTGCGAGGGCGGGAGCGGGAAAACTGCGCATCGCCGGTTCGCCTAAAGACGCGAACCGCCCGCGACAATGCGTTTCGCGCAAACTCTGGTGTATTTGCTGCTCTTGCAGTCTTCGCGGGCCGTCAGTATGGCCAACGCGTTCGAATATCCCCTTTTTCTGACGTGGAATTGCGCGACGCATGGAAGACCGTACCAATACGATTGCCGGCTGGGTTCTGTTCTGCGGCGTCATCGCCTTGGCGCTCAGCATCGGTTCCGGCATGTATTATCATGCCGACAGCCCGGAACGCCCTGAACAGCTTGGCTATGCCGTCGAAGTGGCAGAAGCGGAAGGTGGCGAAAGCGGACCTTCGCTTGCCGAGCTTCTCGCCACGGGCAGCGCCGCGGCGGGCGAGAACGTATTTGCAAAATGCGTCGCGTGTCACACGATAAACCAGGGCGGCGCGAACGGCACCGGCCCGAACCTGTGGGCCACGATGGGCAAGCCACACGCTCATGTCGCAGGCTTCGCTTACAGTTCCGCGCTGAAAGAAGTGCCCGGCAACTGGACATGGGAAGCGATGGACGCCTGGCTGAAAAGCCCGCGCGGCTATGCGAATGGCACCAAGATGAGCTTCGCCGGTCTGGGCAAGGCCGAAGACCGCGCCAATGTCATGCTGTATCTGGCCGAGAACGGTGGCGGTCCGCCGCTTCCCGAATTCGTGCCCGAAGCGGAAGGTGAAGAAGGCGGCGAAGCCGTCGAAGGTGAAGAGGGCGCAGAAGCAGCCGAAGGCGTGGATGGTGCCGCACCGTCCGAAGCGCAGGCTGCCGGTGCGCTGGGTGGTCCGGAAGCGACTGCCGCCAGCCGTACCGGTGCAGGCGGTGGCGCACCCGAATAGGTTTCTGGCAGCGCGCCTGTTTGCGCTCCGACCCGTCTAGTCTTCGAGTCTTCGCCCTTTGAATTTCTGGGCAACGACATACCATTCTGACGAGCCCTTGCGGCTCGCCGGGGGCTTCGCATGCTTGACCGAACCGAAGTGCTTTTTCAGCAGAGTCAGCAGTTCGGTATCGGTTCCGCCCGCCAGCACCTTGGCAATGAACGCACCGCCCGGCTCCAGCGTTTCCACCGCGAACCACGCCGCCGCTTCGACCAGAGCCATCGTGCGCAGGTGATCGGTCTGTTTGTGGCCGACCGTGTTGGCCGCCATATCGGACATGACGAGGTCGGGCGCGCCGTCCAGTTCCGCCGTCAATAGCGCCGGTGCGGCATCGTCCATGAAATCCATTTCCAGGATGACGACGCCTTCCAACGGGTCGGTCTCGAGAAAATCGATGCCGACAATCGCCGCCTTGGGTGCGCGCTGGCGTACCACCTGGCTCCAGCCGCCGGGTGTTATGCCGAGATCCACAACGCGCTTCACACCGCGCAGCAGGCCGAACCGGTCGTCCAGTTCGGTCAGCTTGTAGGCGGCGCGGCTGCGATAGCCGTCCACCCTGGCGCGCTTGACGTAAGGATCGTTCAGCTGGCGCTGCAACCACTTGGTGCTGGACACGGTGCGCCCGCTTGCGGTGCGCACGCGCTTGTCAGGATGTCGGCCGGAGCGGCTCATGCTTGCGTTTTCTTGTCGCGGGGCACGGGGGCCATCGTCGCTTCCGCACTCATCAGGCTGCGCAGGATGCCTTCGCGCACACCGCGATCGGCGATGCCGAGGCGTTCGGCAGGCCAGATATCCAGAATGGCTTCGAGAATAGCGCATCCCGCCACTACCAGATCTGCGCGGTCCTGCCCGATGCACGGCACTTCGCTTCGGGCGGCGAAATCCTTGCGGGCAAGGTCGCTGCTGATTGCGCGCATGGCGTCGGAGGGCACTACCAAACCGTCCACCGCGCGCCGGTCATATTGCGCCAGTTTGAGGTGCAGGCTGGCCAACGTCGTCACCGTGCCACTGGTGCCCAACAGCCGGATTTCCGTGTTTGCGGTGTTGAAGGGCGCGACCCGCTCGGCGAAATCGGCAAAGCTGTCCGCGACGATCCGTCGCATTTCGGCATAACGCGCGGCGCGTTCCTGCGGTGTGCGCTCTTTGCGCCCGACCGTTTCGGTCAGCGATACGACCCCCCACGGCACGCTTTGCCAATCCACGATCTGCGGTACCTTGTCGCCCGGTTCGATCAGAACCAGCTCGGTCGATCCTCCGCCGATATCGAAAATGATTGCCGGTCCCTCGTCGCCCGCCAGCAGAACGTGACAGCCCAGCACAGCGAGCCTCGCTTCCTCGCCCGCCGAAATGATGTCGAGCGCAATGCCGGTCTCATGCCGTACCCGTTCGATAAATGCCGCGCCGTTGCTAGCCCTGCGACACGCCTCCGTTGCGACCGAGCGGGCGAGATGGACATTGCGGCGGCGCAGCTTGTCGGCACACACCTTCAGCGCATCCAGCGTGCGGTCCATCGCCGCTTCGCTCAAGGCGCCGCTGGATGCCAAGCCTTCGCCAAGCCGAACCACACGGCTGAAAGCGTCTATAACGGTGAAATCCGCACCCGAAGGCCGGGCGATCAGCAGGCGGCAGTTATTGGTGCCAAGGTCCAGCGCGGCATAAGCCTGCTTGCGTCCGGCAAAGCCTGACTCCCGGCGCGGTTCCGCGCGCGCGCCGTTGCTGCCCGCCCGGGATTGCGCCCGTATCGGTTTTTCGACCCGCGAGGGGGGACGGTAGCGAAAATCAGCTACCTTGCCGGACTGTTTGGCCCCTCTGGTGCGCGCCGTCCTGTTGCTGTCCGGCGGATCGAACTCCGCCATCTCGAACGTACTCTCTTATCTCTTCTCGCGATGCATTCGCGAGGACTTGGCATATATGCTACAGACCCATGACCATTTCGGCAAGATTTGCCGCAGTGCGCCCGTTCGGCAACAGCCGACGACTTGACGCGATGCGCTCCGCCGCTTATCCGCCCCCGCTGCTGCCCCGTCCTCTAACGGTAAGAGAGCGGACTCTGACTCCGTCAATCAAGGTTCGAATCCTTGCGGGGCATCCATGCCATTTCACACCGCTTGCCGCTGGCCACGCCTGCGCCTAACGCCGCGCGCATGAGCAAAACCGACAAAACCAGCGATCACGGCCTGACCGGCCGCAAGTTCTACCCCGCCGAAGAAGAGGTCGGTTTTTCGAACGCCGGCCCGCCCGGTACACCGCAAACGCGCCATCCGGCCTACACGCTGGCATTCCGCGATACCGACTTCATGCTGCGCGACGAATTGCGCCCGGTGCGGTTCCAGCTGGAACTGCTGAAACCCGAAATGCTGCTGGACGAGGCGGGCGTCGGCTCCACCCTGGTCATGTATGGGTCCGCCCGCATTCCCGCGCCCGAGGCCGTCGATACCGCGCTGGAAGGTGCAAAGGACTTGCCCGAAGACGAGCGCAAAGTGGTCGAGAGCTTGTGCGCCAAGGCGAAGTATTACGAGGAAGCGTACCAGCTTTCCAAGATGGTCAGCCAGAAAGCGATTATCGAAGATGGCAAACGCCAGTTCGTCATCACATCGGGCGGCGGGCCGTCGATCATGGCGGCGGCAAATCGCGGGGCAAGCGATGCGGGGGTCGAGTCCATCGGCCTGAACATCGTCCTCCCGCACGAACAGGCCCCCAATCCCTATGTCACGCCGCACCTGTCCTTCCAGTTTCACTACTTCGCGCTGCGCAAGATGCACTTCCTGCTGCGTGCGCGGGCGGTGGCGGTTTTCCCTGGCGGCTTCGGCACGTTCGACGAGTTCTTCGAGCTGCTGACGCTGATCCAGACCGGCAAGATGAAGCGTATTCCCATCGTGCTGTTCGGCAAGGATTTCTGGACGCGGGTGATAAATTTCGAAGCCTTGTCCGAGGAAGGCACGGTTTCGGCCAAGGATCTGGACCTGATCCACTGGTGCGAGACGGCGGACGAGGCGTGGGATCACATCGCCGCGTTTTACGACCTCTCGCGCTAGCGTGCCCTAAGACGCGACGACGGCGGCGGCGAGGTCGCGCTGGCGTACGGCCTGGTGGCCCAGCGGTCCGTGTCCCTTGCCGAAACCCGGTGCGCGCAGGATGCCCGCGCGCACATAGCGGCGTGCCAGTCGCACGGCGTTTTCCAGAGGTTGCCCGTGGCCCAGCAAGGTCGCGATAGCGCTCGCCAGCGTGCAGCCGGTACCATGCGTGCTGGTGCTGTCGATACGGGCGTCTTCGAACGTGGCAATACGGGTTGTCGGGATCGAACAACGTATCGACGATACGGCTGTTATCACTGGCGTCATTGCTTAGGGCATGACCACCCTTAACCAGTATGGCGCACCCGTGGCGCAGTGCCAGTTTCTCGGCGGCATCCGCTATGTCCTGCTCGCCTGACAGTTGTGTGCCGGCAAGCGCAGCGAGTTCGGGCAGGTTGGGCGTGACGAGCGTGGCGAGGTCCATTAGCCGGGCGAATGCGCCTATGGTGTGCCCGTCGGCCAGCGTCGCGCCGCTGGTGGCAACCATGACCGGATCGAACACAAGCGGTCCGGTGACGGTGTCGAGCCGGTCGGCAAGCAGTTGCGCGGTTTCCGCGCTTCCGATCATGCCGACCTTGATCACATCCGCGCCGATATCCGACAGGCAGGCATCGACCTGTGCGATGACCATGCGCGGCGAGAGCGCTTCGATCTGCGATACGGCAGTGGTGTCTTGCGCGGTGACAGCGGTTATCGCGGTCATGGCATAACCACCCAGCATGGTAACGGTCTTGATATCGGCCTGGATGCCTGCGCCACCCGAACTGTCGGATCCGGCAATAATCAGGACGCGCGGCGGAACAGGTGTTTCGGGCGCTTCGGTCATGCTGCCGTGCGCACCGCATCGCACACGCTGTCAACAACCTGTTCGACCAGCGCGGCATCGTCGCCTTCCGCCATCACGCGGATCAGCGGTTCGGTGCCCGATGCGCGGATGACCAGCCGCCCGGTCTTTGCCAATGCCGCTTCGGCGTCGGCAATCGCGGCCTTGACCTTCGCATCGTCGAGCGGGCTTGCGCCGTCATAGCGCACGTTTTTCAGTAGCTGCGGCACCGGGTCGAACTGGTGCAGAAGCTCGCTCGCTTTCTTGCCCGAACGCACCAGTCCGGCCAGCACGCGCAGCGCCGCTACAGTCCCGTCCCCGGTAGTTGCATGGTCAAGCATGATCATGTGTCCGGACTGCTCGCCGCCGACATTGAAGCCGCCTGCCTTCATCCGTTCGAGCACGTAGCGGTCGCCCACCTTGGTGCGTTCCAGCGTCAGGCCGTGGCTTTGCAGACATCGCTCCAGCCCCAGATTGCTCATCACCGTGGCCACCACGCCGCCACCTTTCAGATCGCCGCGTTCGGCCATGCGCGTTGCGATCAGCGCCATGATCTGGTCGCCATCCACTGTCTTGCCGGTTTCGTCGATCACGATCAGCCGGTCCGCATCACCGTCCAGCGCTATTCCGATATCGGCGTTGTTTTCGACAACCGCTTGAGACACCGCATTAAGCGATGTCGAACCAACGCCATCATTGATGTTGGTGCCATTGGGATCGACGCCGATGGTGATAACCTCCGCTCCCAGTTCCCAGATTGCGCTTGGCGTTACATGATAGGCCGCACCGTTCGCGCAATCGACCACCACTTTCAGGCCGTCGAACCGAACATCGGCGCTGACCGACTGTTTTACGGCGTGGATGTACCGCCCGCGAGCATCCTCGATCCGGCGCGCCCGCCCGATCTGGTCGGCGGGCACCAGTTCGGGCTGCGTTTCGATAAGGCGTTCGATGTCGGCCTCGGCCTCGTCCGACAGCTTGAAGCCCTGCGGACCGAACAGCTTGATGCCATTGTCGCGATAGGGGTTGTGGCTGGCCGAAATCATTACGCCCAGATCGGCGCGCATCTCGCGCGTCAGCAGCGCAACGGCAGGCGTCGGCAGCGGGCCGGTCATGATGACATCGACGCCGACGCTGGTGAAACCTGCCACCAGCGCGCTTTCCATCATATAGCCCGACAGGCGGGTGTCCTTGCCGATAACCACGCGATGGCGGTGGTTGCCCCGACGGAAATGGTTGCCCGCCGCCTGCGCCACGCGCATCGCCATCGTTGCGGTCAGCGCGCCGGTGTTCGTTTCGCCGCGAATGCCGTCCGTGCCGAAAAACTTGCGCGCCATCTGCATCTCCAATGTGCCGCTCTACAGGAGAGCCTTTGTTTGCGCGGCGCTTGTGACGCGATTAGGCAGCGTTTGCAAAGGGGTTCCCGTTACCATGCCAACCGACAACACCGCCGCCACTGTCACGCCGCCCGAACTGGTGCAGGTGCGCCTGCCGGTATGGTGGACGTTCGGCGGACTTGTGACTGGTCTGATAGCGGGGATCGCGTTGTCGGGCACGACGGCGCTTCCCGACATTCTTGCGGTCGCGGAGCCGATAGGCGCGATGTGGCTGCGCGCCCTGCAGATGACGATCATTCCGCTGGTTGCGTCCTTGCTGGTGCTGGGCATTACGCAGATGATGGCGGCGGCGCGGGCCGGGCCGGTGGCGGTCCGGATGCTGGCGACGATGTTCGTGGTGCTGGCGGGCGGCGCGGTTGCAACCGCACTGCTGATGCCCGTGGTCCTCTCGGCATTCCCGGTGCCCGAAGGTGCGGCGGCGCTGCTGCTGGTCGATACAGGGGGCGCAGCGCAGGACGTGCCCGGCGTGGGCGACTTCCTGACTTCGCTCGTCGCGCCCAATCTGGTTGCGGCGGCGGCGGAAACCGCGATGCTGCCGCTGACGATTTTCTTCGCCCTGTTTGCCGTTGCGACGGCAGGCCTGCCGATGGATCAGCGGCAAGTGCTGGTCGGGTTCTTCCATGCCGTCGCCAACGTCATGCTGACGATCATCGGCTGGGTGCTGTGGCTGGCCCCCGTCGGCGTGTTCGCGCTGGCGCTGGGGGTCTCGGCCAGTAGCGGCGCAGATGCGTTCGGCGCGCTGGCGCATTACATCACGGTCGTTTCGGCGATGGGCCTGGTGGTGCTGGTCGCGGCCTATCTCCTCGGAACACTTGCCTTGCGCGGAAAAGGCGGCGGATTTGCCGGTGCCATGCTGCCCGCGCAGGCAGTGGCCGTATCGACGCAAAGCTCGCTCGCCAGCCTGCCCGCAATGCTCGACAGCGCGCGCCGGCTGAAGCTGCGCGAAGCAACGGCGGATTTTGTGCTGCCGCTGGCGGTTGCCATCTTCCGTTCGACCAGCCCCGCCATGAACCTGGCGGTGGCGATTTACGTCGCCTATCTCGCGGGCGTCGAGCTGACACCGGCCACGCTGGCGGCGGGTATCGGCGTGGCGCTTATCATAAGCGTGGGTTCGGTCAGCCTGCCCGGCTCCATCAGCTTCGTCATTTCCATCGCGCCGATTGCGCTGGCGATGGGTGTGCCTATCGAACCGTTGGCAATACTCGTGGCGGTGGAGATGCTGCCCGATATCATGCGCACGCTGGCCAATGTAACGATGAATGTCGCGGTTACAGCAAGCGTGGACCGGTCGGTAGACTGATGCCGGATGAGCAGTCTTGCAACGGAATTGGCGGTCGTGCGTTATCGATGACACACCCATACCAATCCCAGACAGGAGCTTTTCGATGGCCTTCCAACTCACCCCGCTACCCTATGCCGACACGGCGCTGGCACCCGCGATTTCCGCCGAAACGCTGAGCTACCACCACGGCAAGCACCATCAGGCCTATGTCGACAAGACCAACAAGGCGATCGAAGGCACGGACCATGCCGACAAGGCGTTGGAAGACGTAATCGCCGCTGCGCGCGGATCGGACCAGGGCCTGTTCAACAACAGCGCGCAAAGCTGGAACCACGGGTTCTACTGGCATTCGCTCGCAGCCGACAGCGGCAGCCCGTCGGATGAATTGCAGAGCATGATCGACGATGCCTTCGGTTCGACCGACGGTCTTGTCGAAAAGTTGCAGGAACGCGGCGCAGGGCACTTCGCCAGCGGGTGGGTCTGGCTGGCCGAGAAGGATGGCACCCTCAGCATCGAGGAAACGCATGATGGCGACACGCTGGCCGACAGCGATTTCAATCCGCTGCTGACTATCGACGTGTGGGAACACGCCTATTATCTCGACCACCAGAATGCCCGTCCGGCTTACTTGAAAGCAGTGACTCAGGATAAACTGAACTGGAGCTTCGCGTCGGAAAACCTCGCGCGCGGCAGCACGTGGACTTACGCAGCGAACTGATAACCACCACATTGTGGTGAAAGCCCGTCATGCCTCCGGTGTGGCGGGCTTTTTGCTGTCAGCTTCCTGCGGCTTGCGTGGCATCGTCGTCCAGCCCCAGTGCGAGCCGGTTGCCCGCGAACAAGGGTTCGCCGAACACGAAACCGACCAGGTTCGGCCGCCCGACATGATCGAAGAACGCGGTGAGCATCAGCAGGATCGGCACCGATAATAGCGCGCCGAACACGCCCCACACCCAGGAAAAATAGCTGAAAGCGATAAGGATCATAACCGGGTTCATCGTGAACCTTGCACCCAAGATGGAAGGCGTGACCACATTTGCCTCGACCGCATGCAAGCCAAGATAGGCGGCGGCGGGTATAAGGCCCAGCAGCACGGTATCCGCCGTGCCGATGCCGAACAGGGTCAGCAGCGCGGTCATGGCGAGCGGACCAATGTAGGGAATGAAATTCAACAGCGCGGCCAGCCCGCCCCACATCAGCGGCGCCTCGACCCCCAACAGCCATGCACCCGACGCCACGATGACGCCGACGCCCAGATTGATCCAGGACACGGTCAGGATATAGGCTGCGACCCGATCCTGCACTTCGCGCAGCACGCGCGCCGCCTTGATGCTGGTGCCGAGCGACGCACGGTCGAACAGCAGGTGCTGGCGCATCCGCACACGCGCCTCGATCAGGAAAAACGCCATCAGGAACGTCAGCAGGACTTCGAGCAGGACCGTCGGCGTCGCTACCGCAAGCTGCTGGAAGATTGATGGACCGGCCAGCACCACCTGATCGGCTCCGGCATTGCCCATGATCGCCAATACCCGTTCGTTCAGATTGGCGACCATTGCGAATTCGGCCTGCAGTTCAGCAAACCTTTCGCCGACCCTGTCGACCATATCCGGCAGTCGCGAGACCAGCGTGCTGGCCGGTTGCAGGATCACGCCGAATGCAACCATCACGATGGCGATGAAAACGATGATCGCGAACAACGAGGCGAGCACATTGGGTAATCCGACGCGCGACATGAAGTCGGCAAGCGGAGACAGCAAAATCATCAGGATAATGGCACTTGTTACCGGCAGGAACACTACCGAACCGATAGAAAGCACGAATGGAATTGCGAGGAACAGCCCGATGCCCAGCAACAGGACCAAAGCTGAGATAAGCCGCAATTCCTGCTGGGCAAATGCCATGCGACGGCTGCCCACGCGTGGAGGCGCATGCGGTTTGTCAGGTGCTGGAGAAGGGGGTGGTGTCATGGCCGCGACATCTGCACCCAGCGTTCCATGACTACAAGCGGGACCTGCATCGACCTGCGATTACGCGCTTGATGCAGGCTTCTAAACCCGCGCCGTTTCACCGTTCCCGGCGGCGACATCGTCCAGCTCTTGCAGGATTGCGCGGTGGGCCGACGCATCGTCCACCGAACGCTGCGGAATGTCGCCATCGCTCAGCATGGATGCAAGCGCGGCACGGGCTCGGCCCACGCGGCTCTTGATCGTGCCGATGGCACAGCCGCAAATCTCGGCTGCTTCCTCATAAGAAAACCCACCAGCACCGACCAGCAACAGCGCCTCGCGCCGTTCCGGCGGCAGGGTCAGCAAGGCGCGGTGCATGTCGGACAGGTGCAGCGGCTCCTCCTGTCCGGCCGGTGCCGTCAGGATACGCTCCGCCACGCCCTCGTCATACTCGCCACGAAAGCGGTTGCGGCGCATGTCGGTGAGGTAGGCGTTGCGCAGGATGACAAAGGTCCATGCCCGCATACTGGTGCCCGGTTCGAACCGGTCCTGTGCAGCCCATGCCTTCATCATGGTTTCCTGAACCAGATCGTCGGCCATGTCGGGCCGCCCGCACAAGCCCCGTGCAAAAGCACGCAGATGCGGGATGACTTCGGTCAGTTCGGTTTTGAATTCAGCCTTTTGCGCAGGCGTGCGCTCGTATTTGGCCATCAGTCGGCATCGTCCAGCTTGGACAGCAAGTCCTTGAAACTGTCGGGCAAGGGCTCGTCCACGACCGACTTGTAGAGCTGTTGCAGCCCGTTCGCCCACTCGGGCGAGTCGCTTTGCTTCGGAGCGGATGGAGCAGGGTTGGCAGGTTTTGGCATAGGAAACTGGTTGTCCGGCATGGGCTCGGCCCTGCCTTCCCTTGGCGGCCGGGGCAAGATGATAATGCGCGATGGGTCGTGGTTACGCATCGGGTAAGAGTTGGAACGATACCTTGTAACTTTGGTTCCTCCCCTAACGATTGCGTCACAACACCGTGAGGCAGCACCCGAAGGACGAGAAAGAGGAACCGGGTTTGGCTTCGCAGTTTTCCCAACGCCGGTCCCGCCGTCTCCTGATCGAATATCCGCGCGCCGTTCCGATTGCGCTGTTCCTGCTGGTTGCCGCCATCACCGCGTTGAGCGTGTTCGCCATCGAGCAGGGCGAAAATGCGCGTGAGCGGGCCGAAATGCGGGAACGGGCGCAGGCGATCGCTTCTGCTATCGAACGACGGGGCAACAGTTCGGCTGCCTACCTTCGTGCCGGCGCGGCGTTGTTCGGTGCGAATGAGCAAGTCGATCCGCGACTGTTCACAAGCTTCGTTACGCAACTACGGCTTGATTCCGATTTTCGCGGTGCGGATGGCCTCGGGTGGGCCCGGCGCATCGGCACGCGCGACATCGCCGCCTTCGAGCAGACACAACGCGCAGGGGGGGAGGCTGAATATGTCGTGCGTCCCCTTCGTTCGGCAAGCGCAAACGGCGAGGATCCTGGGGCGGTGCCAGTGACATTGCTGCAACCTGCAACGGAACGGAACCGCCGTGCGCTTGGGTTCGATATGTATTCCGAAGCGACACGCCGCAAGGCGATGGATGATGCAGCAAGCAGTGCGCGACCAACCGCAACCGGCAAGGTCGTTCTGGCACAGGAAGGTGCCGGTTCCGATCCGGGTTTCATCATTTATATGCCGGTATTTCGTGAAGACACCGTACCGCGCCGGCTGCACGGCTTTGTCTACAGTCCGTTCAATGCGAAGGAATTCCTGTTTTCCGCGCTGGAGCTGGAAAGCCGGGGCGAAAAGGGCGTACGCCTGTATGATACCGAAGTCGCTCCTGAAAACCTGCTGGCAGAGATACCGCCGGATGCCGTAACCGGCGTAACTGCGGTTGAACCTGTCCGGATCGCGCAACGTGACATGGTGTTGCAGGTTGAATCATCGCGGGCAGTGTCATTGTCCAGCCTGTCGATGCTTACGCTGCTGTTCGGCCTGCTGGTCGCTTCTTTGCTGATGACGGTGGCGCGACTGCTAACGGCACAGGCCAAGGAAGACCGTGCGTCATTGCAATGGTTTGCGGAGCAGAATTCCATCCGCAATTCGCTGACACGTGAACTGAACCACCGCGTAAAAAACACGCTGGCAAACGTGCTTTCGATCGTGGCCCTGACGCGCAGGCGCGCCGCCTCGCTGGACAGTTTTGCCGACAGTCTGGACGGCCGTATTCGCGCCTTGTCGGCAACGCACGATTTGCTGACCCAGTCGGAGTGGGGCAGCACGGCAATCCGCGCGGTGATCGAAGCGGAACTCGCGCCTTATTCCGGCACGAGCGATACGATGGTCGAGCTGGATGGGCCCGATGTCGAGCTTGCGCCGAACGATGCGCTATCGCTCGGTCTGGCCTTGCACGAACTCAGCACCAATGCCGCCAAATACGGGGCGTTGAGCCAGCCAGGCGGCACGGTTTCGATTGTCTGGGAAAAGGTCGACGATGAAACGGCGCTTCTGCGCTGGACCGAACGGGGCGGACCGCCGGTTGCAGCGAAGGCCGACCGGGTACGCGGGTTCGGCACGGACCTTATCGAAAAGATCGTAGCCCACGAACTCGCTCGCCCGGTACAGCTGGAATTCGACCCGGCCGGCGTCCGGTGCGAATTGATGATCCCGATCCGCACGCCAAGCGATTTTGCCATCCGGGCAAAATACGCGCCGGACGCCTAGGCGTTCGTAAGAAGCGTCAGGTGAGCGGCTTGTTCGCCCCGAAGAACAGCGCCTGGCTGATCGCCGCACGCACTGTGGTTTCCTGAAACGGCTTGGTCACGAGATAGGTCGGCTCCGGCCGGTCGCCCGTCAGCAGGCGTTCGGGATAGGCGGTGATGAAAATCACCGGCACGCTGCCCATTTCCAGAATGTCGTCCACCGCATCGAGGCCGGACGATCCGTCGGCCAGCTGGATGTCGGCCAGCACCAGTCCCGGCGTCTTTTCCGCAACCACTTCCTGCGCCTGCGTGCGCGTGGCGGCGGTCCCGCAAATCTCGTGGCCAAGCGAGGTGACGAGATCTTCGAGCTGCATCGAAATCAGCGGTTCGTCTTCGATGATGAGCACCGATGTCGTCGATTCCCGGTCGATCTCGGCCACGGCGTCGCGCACCAGGCTTTCCACATCGTCGGTCGACACTTGCATGATCTCGCCCGCTTCCTCGGCAGAAAAATTCTCCAGCGTGGTCAGTAGCAGCGCTTGCCGGTTGAGCGGTGTCACGCCCTTCAGCCGATCCTGCGCCGCTGCCTCGTGCGTGGAGGCTTCGGCGGCTTCCGGCACGTCCTGGAACGCGCTCGACCAGATCGTGTTGAACGCGCGATAAAGCGGCACGCGGCCTTCGCCCAGTTCCGCCTTCAGCGCATCGTCGGCCAACGCGGCTTCCAGCGTGGCCCGCACATAGGCATCGCCGCTGGCCTGCGAGCCGGACAGCGCCCGCGCATATCGCCGCAGGTAGGGCAGATTGGCAGCGACTTGATCTCCGAGCGACATAAACTTCCTTCCGTAAGGGATACAGGGCGCCCTGACAGGCGCGCACAGGGCAACGCGGCGAAACGCGTCAGGTTCCCGTATCGGACCCGTCTACCCGTTCGCAGCCCGCGCCGCAATCGGTGCTGTCGTGTTGTCGTCCAGCGTGATCCGGTCACCCATCGTAAGTTTTAATAAGGCTTGAAAGGGGTGCGGGAACCGTTCGTATGGTCGGCGATTGTGATTGTGTCACCCGCCGCGACCCCCCTCCCGTCAAGGCGGCCGGTGATACGATCCCCTCGGCCCCCGGACACCTGTTCGGGGGCCGTTTTCGTTTGCGATCAAGCCAAGGATGCGAAAGGTGGTCTAGCGTGCGCCGCGCCTCAGGGCAGCCAGCACCCCCCGACGCGGGGTACGCCGCGCCGCTGCCAGCAAGGCATCGGCAGCCAATGGCTTCTCCAGAACGGTGCCGAGCGCGGCAATCGGCGCGGGAATGTCCTGCGGCGCACCGGTAGCGAAAATGATGCGGGTGTTGCGCGCGTCGAGGCTCTGGATCAGTTCGGCAATCGCCCATCCGTCATCGCTGTCGCTCAGATGGATGTCCAGCACCAGCACATCAGGCAGTTCGCCGCGCAGGGCCGCCATCGCATCCTGTGTCGATGCAGTCACGATCACAGGCGCGGCCCCGGCATCTTCGAAGACCATCTGCGTCGCCATCGCGATGACGGGATCGTCCTCCACGATGAGAACGGAGCCAAGGGGTGCCGGTTTTGCCAAGATCAGGTTCGAACGCTGCGCATCGCGAAATGAAACGATGCGGCACGCAAAGCGGTTCCCCGACAGTTTTCACGGTTCTCACAACCCGTCGCGGATTGATTACAGCGCGCGTTCGTAAATAGCGTATTCGCGGTTTGCCGATGCCCCAATAGTGTCGGCAATTGCGACCATCCCCTGGTTGTCTTCGAGTATCCAGCCGATTTCGGCCCGTTCGCCGCCGAATTCGTTCAGCGCCACATCGCGTATATCGCTGATCATCATGAACGCCATCTGGCTGGCGAGGCGTGAATTCTGGTGCGCCTTGACCACGCCCATCAATGGCACCCGCACGTCGGCGGGCTTGGGCTTGCGCAGCCAGCGCAGCAGCCGCGCCCAGCCGAACGGCAGCAGCCGCCCGTTTATGCGCGCCAGCAGGCGGTTGATATCGGGAAAGACGAGCATGAACGCGACCGGCTCCCCTTCCAGCTCGATAATGCGGTTCAGGCCCGGAAAGATGATCGGCTTCATCTTCTTCGCCGCATACTGGATTTCTGCCTCGGTAAACGGGACGAAACCCCAGTTGGAGGACCAGGCATCGTTCAGGATACCCAACACCGCACGCCAGTCTTTTTCCAAATTTTTCATGTCCGGCTGGCGCATCGTCAGCCGTTCGTTGCGATAGCCCGACGCCACAATCCGCTGCACCAGCGGCGGGAACGGCTTCGTGATATCGAGTTCGTAAGTCAGCAGCTTCTTGGCGCGGTCGTAGCCTGCTGATTCAATCCAGCCGGCGTAATGCGCCGGGTGCTGCCCCATCATTATCATCGGGGCATGATCCTGACCCTGCACCAGCAGGCCCGGCTCCTCCCAGATCGACAGCGAAATCGGACCCAGAACGCGCGTCATGCCTTGATCCGCCAGCCAGGTTTCGGCCCTGCTCAACAGCGCACCGGCAACCTCCGCGTCGTCTGCATCGAAATAGCCGAACATGCCCGTACCTGGACCGAAGCCCTGTTCGGCAGGCTGTTGCAGGGCAACCTCGTCGATATGCGCGCTGATGCGGCCCGCCGGGGTTTCGCCGCGATAGGCGATGAAGAACTGGACGCGGGCGTGGGCGAAGAAGGGGTTCTTGTCCGGATCGACCAGCTCCAGTTGCTCGCGTCGCAACTGCGGCACATGATTGGGCGTATCGGCGGCGAAGCGGCGACCCAGATCGACGAAAGCAGCGCGCTGTTTCGCGCCTGAAATGGGGCGTATCTCTACAGGTGCCGCGGGCGGTGTTTGGCTTGCGTTCATTGCCGCACTGCAATGGGTTTTGCCCGCTGCACTTGTCAACCGGACTAGCGCCGTTCGCGGCCCCTTGCTTTGGCCCCCCTGTCTTTAATTGCTGGAACCCGCTATTACCTTGGCCACAATGACTGTTCAGCACGCCATATCTGTCCCGACGCAGCAGCCCCGGCGAGAGCCGGTGGCCGATGACCGTGCCCTGTTGCGCGGTGCGCGCGACCTGACGAAGGATCTGGCGGAGGCGCGTCCGGGCATTTACTGGCCCGATATGCTGGCATCGGCCGGATTGGGCTATGCCGGTATTGCCGGGGCCATCCTGCTCGCCAACCCGATATTGGCGGTGTCGAGCGCGGTAGTTGCGGTGCTGGCGCTGTACCGCGCGCTGATGTTCATTCACGAGATTTCGCACATTCATCGCGATGCGCTGCCCGGTTTTCGAACCGGCTGGAACCTGCTGGTCGGCATACCGCTGCTCACGCCATCCTTTATGTATGAAGGCGTTCACACGCTCCATCACAAGCGCACACAATACGGCACCATCGAGGATCCCGAATACCTGCCGCTGGCGCTGATGAAGCCCTGGAGCCTGCCGCTGTTCATCGCGGTGGCTATGCTTGCGCCGGTTGCGCTGCTGTTCCGCTTTGCCGTGCTGGTGCCGCTTGGCGTAGCCGTGCCTGCGATACGGCGCATGGTGTGGCAACGGTTTTCCGCGCTTTCGATCAACCCTGCGTTTCGCCGTCGTCCCGCCGAAGGCACGCTGGCGCGGCGGGTGTTCTGGCAGGAGCTAGGCGGAGCGGCCTGGGCTTGGGCGCTGATCGGTAGCATATTCGCGTTCGGCTGGCGGCCGTTGCTGGTGGTCCTTGCCATCGTCAGCATCACCGCCGTTCTCAACCAGCTGCGCACGCTGGTCGCGCATCTGTGGGAGAACGAAGGCGATGCCATGTCGGTAACTGCGCAGTTCCTCGACAGCGTAAACGTGCCGCCACCCGGACCCGTAGCGGAGATATGGGCGCCAGTTGGCTTGCGCTATCACGCGCTGCATCATTTGATGCCGTCGATGCCGTATCACGCCCTGCCGGAGGCGCACCGTCGGCTGGTGCGCGAACTGGGTACGGTTCGACCTATGACGGGGCGAACCATCCCGGCATGTGGACCTTGGTGGCGCGGATTGCGCGCAGCACGATGGGCCAGAAAACTATGAGCTCGCAAAAGCCCGTCTGATACCGATTATTCGGTAACGGGTTCCACCGGTGTCTCGCCGGTTCCGTCGCTGGCCCCGGTTTCTGCGGCAATTGCATCGACAGCTTCGTCACGTCCGTCGGCGGACATGTTCTTGTCGGCTACTTCGCCCTCGGCATCCGCAACCGGAGCGGGTAGCGTTTCCTCGTAGCTGGTATCCAGCGTTTCTTCCTCGGCGCAGGCGGTGAGGGTAAGGGCGGAAGGCGACAATGCGCAGCAACGGATCATGTCGGGATCTCCTTGTGGCGAAGGACGGTTGCCAAGGTGGAAAGTACCCGTTAGTCGAGAAACCAGATCATCGCGCAACGGCTTTCGGCCGACAGGCCGTGTTCGGCCTCGCGTGCCAGGTCCGCCGCCAGCCGAGGGTGTTGCCGTTCGTCGCGACTTCGAAGAAGCCAAGGCGTGAATAGAACGGCGCATTCCAGGCGACATCGCGAAAAGTGGTCAGCGTCAGCGCGCAAAAGCCGGAATTGCGTGCATCGATCATGCAGGCGCGCATCAATCCGCCACCGATCCCGCGCTGCTGAAATGCGGGAGACATTGAATTCCGCGACATGCAGTTCGCGCCGGAAAGGTTCGGTGACGAGGAACCCTACGATCCGCCCTTCGACATGAGCGACAAGGCTGTGCCCTTTACCGATATAGCGGCGCAATCGATCAAGCGACACGGTGTGCTGGCCGGCGACGTCTGCTAGCCCTTCGAGGTGCTCGAACAAGCTGCGCCTGCCGCTGCTTCGATCGCGGGCATGGCGCTCGGCATCCTCCGCCCGCGCCAGTCGCAGCGACCAGTCGGTCACTCCTCGGTCCGGATCAGTACGGTTTCCCCGATCAGCAGGAACAGGAAAAATGGCGACCATGCCGCAAGGAAGGGCGGATAGCCGCCGAAACTGCCCATTGCCAGCGCGGCGTTGTCGACCACAAAATAGGCAAAGCCCAGCGCCATGCCGATGACCGCGCGCACGAACAGCTGGCCTGACCGGGCAAGGCCGAACGCTGCGATCGAGCCGAGCAGCGGCATCAGCAGCGCCGACAGCGGCCCGGAAATCTTGTGCCACCATTTCGCTTTCAATTCGCTGGTACGTCGTCCAGCTGCTTCGTAAGCGTCGATGGAGGCGGACAGCTCGGACAAGGACTGCGTATCGGGATCGACCCGGTCCAGCGCAATCTGGTCCAGCGTAAGGCCCTCGGCTACGATCACCATGCCCTCGGCATCGCTGATGGCGGTGGCGACGTCGAACCGTTCGGCACCCTCCAGCCGCCAGCCCGGATTAGCATAGCTGGCGCTGGCGGCGCGGACCTGCTGCGCCAGCATCCCCTGCGGGTCGCGCCGATACCATGTAACGCCTTCCATTCGCAGTTCGGCCCCCGCGCCCACAAGTCGGCGCGCCATCAGGATGTCGGAACCGTCGGTCAGATACACGTTCGTCCGCTCGCCTGAGCTTTGCGGCACGGCGGCATAGTCATTGCCTTCCCACGCCTTCAACGTCGCGGTGGCGCGCGTGACGACCCGTTCGTTGAACACAAAGCTACCCGCCGCAACCAGCGCGGCGGTCAGCAGCAGCGGGGCCAGTACCTGATGCGCGGACAGGCCCGCCGCCTTCATCGCCACGACTTCGCTGTTCTGGTTGAGCGCTACCAGCGTGATAAGCGTGGCAAGCAGCACCGAATAGGGCAGGAAACGCGCGACAAGCTGCGGTATGCGCAGCGTGATATACGTCCACAGCTCGCTTTGCCCGTTGCCCGGCACTTCCAGAATTTCGCCGCTCTTGCCGAGCAGATCGAGCGACATTAGCACCAGCACCAGTACCGCCAGCATCGCGACGATACGCACGACGAATGTTTTCGCCATGTAAAGCGTCAGCGTGCGCGACGGAAAGAAATCGAGTTGCGGCACGGGTCAGGTGGCTTTGGCCATAGGCGGCACCGGCGGTCCTGCATCGGGTGTTTGCAATGCAGTACGCCGCTTGCCCCGACCAAACAGCTTGCCCAGCCATCGGCCCAGTTTTGCGAACGCGCTTTCCAGTGCACCGATGGCCTGCCCGCCCGGCACGTAAGACACACGATAGAACATCCACAAAATCAGCGCCGCGAATAGCGCAAACGGCCCCCATAATGCCAAGACCGGATCGACCCGTCCCAATGCGGCTATATCCTCTCCATATTCGTTCACCTTGTGATAGGCGACCACCATGACGATGGCGACGAAGACACCCAGCGCGCTGCTGCTGCGTTTGGGGGGTATTGCCAGCGCCACGGCAAGCAACGGCATCAGCAGCATGATAATGACTTCCACAAGCCGGAAATTGAAACTGGCCTGGCTGCCCGCGCGCGCGATCGGGGTGGCATCGCCGGACCATCCGATCCGTAACAATTCTGGCAGGATATACTCCCGTTCCGCATCGCCGCGTTCACGGAACTGCTCCACACGCGGCAAGTCGATTGGCAAGTCATAACGTGTAAAGCTGAGCACACGCGGTGGCGCTTCGTCGCTGCCGGTATCGTGGACGATGGTGCCATCGGTGAGGCGCAGGATGATGGTGTCGGGGCTGTCGCTAGTCGCCAGGAAATTGCCTTCGCGCGCGGAGATCGACAGAACCTGTCCGTCGCCATCAGCAGCGCGCGCGAAGATGCCCTTCAGGCGACGGCCATCGTCCTCGCTCTCCTCGATCCGCAGCGCCATGCGGTCCGCCAGCGTGGTGAACTCGCCAACCTTGATCGACGCACCCAGCGCGCCGGAGCGAAGCTGGTATTCGAGCTGTTCGTAATAATAGCGGCTGACCGGCTGCACATAGAAGACCAGCGCGACGTTCACCGCCATCAGGATCAGCGTGATAGTGTAAGGCACGCGCAGCAACCGCTTGTAGCTCAGGCCGACACCGCGAAACACGTCGAGCTCGCTGGTGGTCGCCAGCTTGCGGAACGCGAACAGGATGCCGAGCAACAGGCCCAGCGGTATGGCAAGGCTGGCATATTCCGGGATCAGCGCGCCAAGCATCTTGAAGACGATACCGACCGGACCGCCTTCGACCGCGACGAAATCGAACAGTCGCAGCATCTTGTCCAGCATCAGCAACGAGGCTGCGATGGCAAAAACGCCCGCCATCGGCACCAGCACAAGGCGCAGGATGTAGCGGTCTATGGCTGGAATGAAGGAGAACAAGGGCGATGCCGCGCTTTACGTCGTGGGAAGGCGTTGTGCGGCCCTAGCGCGCTTTCGTGCCCCCGTCATGCGCAAAGGCCCGTCATGCGCCAAGGCTCGCCACTCGTAAAGGAAGCCTAGGCCTGTTCGAGGGTACACTGCAGCGGATGCTGGTTCTGCCGCGCGAAATCCATCACTTCAGTCACCTTGGTTTCCGCCACTTCGTAAGAGAACACACCGCATACACCGACACCCTTCTGGTGGACGTGCAGCATGACCTGCGTGGCCTGCTCGATATCCATCTTGAAAAACCGCTTCAGAACCATGACGACGAATTCCATCGGGGTGTAATCGTCGTTTAGAAGCAGCACCTTGTACAGGCTGGGTTTCTTGGGCTTGGTCCGGGTTTTTGTGGCGACGCCGACCTGGCCGTCCCCATCATTGTCCTCGTCCTCATCCGCTGCGCGAACAGGGAAAGCGTTGGGCAATTTGCTCGCCAGGGGGCGGGCGCTGTGCCGGGGAGTTTTGTGCAACGGTGTCATTGCCTGCCGATATTGCATCGCCTGCGCGAAACGCAAGGGTCGCGAGTAGATTGCGTTTTGATATGACATGAAAAAGGGCCGTGCGATCCTGCCGCACGGCCCCATTTCTATTTGTCCGGTCGAAAGCGCGATTACGCGGCCTTGCGGACCTTTTCCATTGCAACCGACATGCGGCCCGAAATCGGCGCAAAGGCGTCGTTGGCCAGCTTGACCCACATGCCCGTGGTCTTGGAAACCTGGGCAACGGTGGCATCGAAATTGCGCGAGGCGAGCTTGCCCTGTAGCTGGACCAGTTCGGTCGGCGACTTGACAGCAGCCATTTCCTTCACGTCGGCGGTCATCACCTGAACAGCGGTTTTGCCATCTTCGAATTGCGTCTTGGCGATGTGCTGGACGCCCGATGCGACGATTTTGCCGCTCTCGACCATTGCTTCGGCATTGCCCTTGGCGAATTCACCCATATCGGACGCGAGTTCGCTGCTCTTGCTATAGACAGTCTGTGCGCGGGTCTGCAGTTCGGCAACGCCGTCCTTCAGCTTGGCGGTCATGTCTTCGGTCGTCGTCTTTGCGGTGGTCATGATGGTTTCCTTGGTTGGAAAGCGGGAAGTGGTGGATTTCTTAGCGGCAGGCTTCGTCGCTGCTGTTTTGACAGGAGCTTTCTTCACGATCGACTTCTTGACGACCGCTTTCTGGACAACAGGCTTTTTCGCTGCGGCTTTTTTCATTGCAGGCTTTTTCGGCTCGGAAGACTTTACTGGCGCGTCGGCTTCGACAGCCTCCGCAACCGCGTCCAGATCGACTTTCTCGGTTTTATCCGTCTTTACCGCTGCATCGGCATACGCCTTTTCGGTCGCTGCATCGATCTTGCTGCTCTGGGGCTTGGTATCGGTCGTCGTCGCCATCTGAATTATCCTGTGTTTCACCGGAACGCCCGATGTTGCACTGCACAATCTAAGTAAGAAATCGAAACGCGTCAAGCATTTTTGTGCAGCGCACAATAAACGCATCGTTCGTTACCGCTGCTTCACGTAACGGCCAGGTGCATCCTCGATCACGGTATCGCCCTTGCCACCGGGAACGCGTTTGCCTTTGGCGGCGACCTGCTTTCGGTCGTGCCCCTTTAGCCACTCGAACCAGTGTGGCCACCAACTACCGGGATGCTCGGTCGCACCAGCGCGGAAGGTGTTTAGGTCCTGGCTACGCGCATCGCCTGTCCAGTACTGGTACTTGCCCGCCGCCGGTGGATTGACCACGCCTGCGATATGACCTGATCCGGCCAGCACGAAGGTTACATCGCCCGCCAGATGGTCGGTCAGTTTCCATACGCTGTTTGCAGGTGCGATATGGTCTTCCTTGCCCGCCTGGATATAGGCGGGCGTCCTGATACGCGTGATGTCGATGGGCGTGCCGTCTGCTGACAGCGCGTCGGGTTCGACCAGCCGGTTGTCGCGATAGAGGTCGCGCAAATAGGCGCCGTGCCATTTGGCAGGCAGATTGGTGACGTCGCCATTCCAGTGCAGCAGGTCGAATGCCGGGTAATCCTCGCCGAGCAGGTAATTGTTGACCACATAATTCCAGATGAGATCGCGGCTGCGCAACGCGTTGAAAGCTGCGGCCAGATAGCGTCCATCGAGGTAGCCATTGCCGGACAGCTTCTCGATCATATCCAGTTGCGGTCCGTCGATGAATTGTAGCAATTCACCCGCATCTTCGAAATCGACCTGCGCAGTAAAGAAGGTGGCCGAGGCGACACGGTCCGCCTCGCCGCGCCGCTCCAGAATGGCGAGCGTCGCGGCCAGCGTGGTGCCCGATACGCAATAGCCGATGGTGTGGACGGCGGGCACGTCCAGACGCGCGCGGATCGTGTCGATGGCGTCGATTTGCGCGCGGATGTAATCGTCCCAGACGACATCCTTCATGCTCTCGTCCGCCGATTTCCAGCTGACCACGAACACGGTCAGTCCCTGATCTACCGCCCATTTGATGAAGCTTTTCTTGGGCGTCAGGTCGAGGATGTAAAAGCGGTTGATCCACGGCGGGAAAACCACCAGCGGTACCGCGAGCACATCGTCCGTAGCAGGCGCATACTGGATTAGCTGATACAGCGGCGTTTCGTGAACCACCTTGCCGGGCGTGGCCGCCAGGTTTTCTCCAAGCACGAAGGCGTCCGGGTCGGTATGCGTCAGCTGGCCGCGTTCCAGATCGGCCGCGAGATGCTGCATGCCT
>CAVXIF010000002.1:0-203063 GCA_963761775.1 uncultured Alphaproteobacteria bacterium
TGCAGACTGGCAGCTTTTGGCAGCCGGAGACCGCAAAGCCGCCATTCGGCACACGAACCGAGGCGCATAAATAGACTAATTCACCCGCGGGCGCGTTAGATTCGAGCACGAATCGCCGTGATCGGCTGCAATTGCTATGAGTAGTAGTGTCTGAATCGCTCGTCCTCGCGCAGCGCTTCTGGACGGTAAGGTAAACGCTTCCCGCACTTCTGAAGGGCGGTGAGGGCAAAACGCTCGTGGACTCTAGGGTGAGCGGGTGCCCCAAGCACCGCCGCCCTGATCGCCTCGCTCCGGCTCTTGCGAAGCCTCGTCGGCCACCACGATAGAAAGGAATCACGTAAACTCTCGACCTCGCAGGACTGCATGCCTGTCGCGGAAGGAAAGGTGTTCAACTTGGAATCGTCGATGCGGAGCGGCTCCGGAAGTAACTGAGCCCCATCCACCCGCCACTATGGCGCGATATCGGAGAGCCGCCATTCAGTTTCGGGGTAACTTCCGCCGATGTCGGAGTGATTGACAGGAAACCAAAGCTGGACGAGCGGCTCGATATCGCCCTCGTTTGAGTAATCTAGTTGCTTGTAACCTCCCTTAACGCGAGGGAAGGGTTAGCACTGCAGCGCACTGTCGTTGAATGGGTACGAGGCCGACTCTCCTTGGTAGTTCGCCCATCCAAACAGGCTTGGTTTTGCCGGCACCTGCAGCCTTAACAACCTTTGTCATCTCACTGACACGGCTTGTCAAACGACAGTGTGGGGCCATGCGCATATCAGCCTGTGCCAGAAAATATCTGGACCAGAGGACCGGGCATGCCAAAAATTAACCGTTCAACGCTTCTTTCGCGCCGCTGCTTGTCGATTTGTGCAGTGTTACTGACAGCAGGTCCTGCCGCCTCGCTCGCCGCGCAGCAGGCTGAAGGCACAAACACCTCGGCCCAAGCTGAACAAAACTATCAGAAGCTTGCATCGCAAACGCGTGACAAGGCCGGCGATCCCGCCTTCGATTATGCGCTTGGCATCGCCGCCAATGATGCGCGCCGATATGGCGAGGCGATTATCGCCTTTCAGCGGGTTTTGGCGGTGCAGCCCGACAACGCAGCAGCGCGGGCAGAGCTTGCCCGCGCCTATGCACTGGCAGGCGATGTCGATACGGCACGCGAACAATTTGCCACTGTGGTGGATGATCCCAGCCTGCCTGACCCCGTGCGCCAACGCTTCACGGGCTTTGTACGGCAATTCGAAAATCAGATCAGCGGCGGCGGCACCGACATCAGCGGCTTTGTCGATGCGAAGGTCGGCTATGACGACAATATCAACACCGCCACTGGCCTGACGACCATTACGATACCGCTGTTCAGTTTCCTCGGGCCAGGTCGCCTTGGCGCCGGGGCAGTGGCAACTGGCGACGAATTCTACGAACTGTCCGCCGGGCTTTCTGGCGTCGCCGCACTAGGCCGCCAGGACCGGGTCTTTGCATCTGTTCTGGGCAATTGGCGGGACAATTTTGACAGCGGCACTTTCGATCAGGCCGCGCTGACCGGCACGGCAGGCTATGCGCATAGCTTTGCCAATCGCGATGTCGTCTCACTCTCCGGCCAAGTGCAGCAATTCTGGCTCGACGATAGCGGATTTCGCACCTCCTATGGTGTGATCGGGCAATACACCAAAGCCCTGCCCCAAGGTCGGGCGCTGACTGTGTCAGCCCAATGGAATCGGCTTGAGTATGATGGCGATCCGTTGCGCGATGCAGATCGCTATGCCGCAGGTGTCGGCTTCGTTGCCAAGAATTTCGCAGCCAATATCACCGGCGGCAAGGAGGAAACCCGGCGGCAGGCTGGGGACGCGCAATCCAACAGCTTCGCTTCCGCAAATATCGGCGCTGAATTGCCGGTCGCCAGCCGCGTCGCCGTCGTTGCCGGGGCCGCTTTCGACCTGCGCCGCTATGATCAGGCCGACCCGCTGTTCCTGACCGAACGTTCGGATGAGCGACTCGATCTGCAAGCCGGGCTGAAAGTGGCTGTGCTGGACAATCTCTTCCTCCAGCCGCGCGCCACCTATTCGCGCAACTGGAGCAATATCGCCTTGTACGATTACGAACGCTGGACCGTTTCGGTCGGCGCGCGCTTCGAATTCTGATCCTTCCGGGAGGCATTTATCATGACCAAATTCACCTTATCTCGCGCTGACCGTTCGGCTTCACGATCAGGCGCTTGTCGCATGGGTTCTGCCTTGCTGATCGGAGCATCCAGCCTGGCGATCGCGGCCCCTGCTGCAGCCAATGATGTCCTGTTCAGCCAGTCCGAAGTCGCTTTCGAAACTGGCAAGCGGATCAATCAGGTTAGCGGGCTGCTGCAGGTCAGCCTGACCGGCGGGGGCACCGCTTCTTTCGTCGATGGAGCGGATTTTTCCATCAAGGACGATGGTTCCATCGATCTCTACGCAGGGGCCGTGACCGTGTCGGGTGCGCAAGACCGTGAAGTGATTGTGCGGATGCCAGAAGGCGTCGAAGGCCGGGTGGCCGGGCGCGGATCTTCGGGTAATTTCTCTGTCACGGAAGATGGCGAAGCACGCGGCCATGCGCTGACCGGCAAAGTCCGGATCGGCGCAAACGGAGCGTTTCGGGAATTCTCTGCAGGTGAAATGTGGCGCTCAAACGGAGGCCGCGCGCAGATGGTGGTCTCCAATGGCGTGCAAGCCCAACCCGATACGGCCGGCAATATCGCTGAGCCACAAGTGGCGGCTTTGAGCGGGGACGACGGGCTGGCAGGTGCAGCGCTGAACGGCATCCCCGTGACGCTGGGAGACGCATTGGCGGCGGCTGGCGCGTCGAGCGACATTATCGCTGCAGCCCGCCGGGTCGAGCTTGCTACCGACAACCCTACGCTCGAAACCTTCCCCAGCGGCGATCTGGCTTTGCTGGTGCAGGCCGCATCTCGGCTGGAATCCAGCTATGGCGGCGTGCCGTTTGATGGCGCGCGGGCCGATATCATCCGCACCTATCTCGGTTTTCTTGCGGATGGTGGATCAGGCGCGGAATTTCTCACAGCCTATAGCGGCTTCGTGCTGGGTTATCTGGACTTGCTGCGAGCTGGCGGGATACCCTCAGGCTTCGCCAGCGCTGCACCTGGCGATATCGACGCCTATCTGGCTTTCCTTGAGCGAACCCGCGGCTTCGGCGCGCTTGCTGCGCGTGACCGTGTCCTCGCCGATGCCTATCTCGCCTTCGTGACCGCGGGCGGCAATCCCGATCGCTTTACTCCCTCGTTTACAGAGCTGACTGAAGCTTTCTTCGCGTTCGTGCGCGCGGGCAATGCGCCGGCTGACTTTACCGGAGCAAGCCAGGATGCGCTGGGCGAATCCCTCGCTTTTATTGCAGACAGCGGGCTAGCGCAGCAATTGAGCACGACCGACCGGGCACTCCTTGCCGCGTATCTGCAGAATGGCGGCCTCGCGTTCGCGGCGCAGTATGAAACGGCATTGGCGGACTATTTTGCCTTCCTTGCCAGCGGACGATTGCCGAGCGCCTATAGCGCTGTCGATCAAGCCACGCTGCAATCCTATCTCCAGACTTTGGCGGACACGGGATTGCTGCAAGCGGTGCTGGGCGAACAGGCCGGTTTCTACGGCGACTATCTGGCATTCCTGCAGACGGGCGGAAGCATCGATGCCTTCGCTGGCCTGCCTGCCAATATCTTCGCGGGATATTCAGCGGACCTGACCACTTATCTTGCATTCTTGCAGTCCGGCAGGTTGCCATCAGAATACCAAGGCGCCGATGTCGCGGTGCTGCAGGCCTATATCGCAGAGTTGCAGAGCGCTGGCGCGCTTGACCGGTTTCTTGGCAGCGATGCAGCGTTCTTTGCAGATTACCTCGCCTTTCTGCAAAACGGCGGCACGATAGACGCCTTTGCCGGACTTAACGCCAACATCTTCGCCGGTTATGCCAGTGCGCTGAATGCTTACTTTGCGTTTCTTGATGCCGGCGGTGTGCCGTCTGCCTACTCACAGGCACAAATCGGGGTTCTCAATGACTATCTAGCCCAGCTCGCAACGGTGGGTGCGCTTGATCGCTTCCTGGGCAGCAATGCGGCGTTCTTCGCCGATTACCTCGCATTCTTGCAGAGCGGAGGGCAAATCGACACTTATGCCGCCCTCAATGCCAATATTTTCGCCGGCTATGCCGAAGCGCTGAATGCCTACTATGCCTACCTCGCCAATGGCGGCGTACCGTCCGCCTATAGCGCGCTGTCGCAAGAGACGATCCGAAGCTATCTCGCCGCATTGGATGCAGCCGGAGCTTCGAGCGGCTTCCTGACAGAACTGGCGCAGTTCTATGCCGATTATTTCGCTTTCGTAGCGGGTGGCGGCAATCCAGATACGTTTGCGGGCTTGCCAGTCCCGCCAGATTTTCCCGCCTTCGCCGATGCCCTCAACGCCTATGCCGCCTTTTTGGCTGGCGGAGGCCTGCCGAGCGGATATTCCGCACAAGAACTGGCAACCCTGTCTGAATATCTCGAGCTAATAACAGGCTCAGGCCAGCTCGATACCTTGCTCGGGACCAATGCTGGCCTGCTGACAAGCTATTTCGCGTTTATTGCCGGCGGCGGCACACCTGACAGCTTTAGCGGGCTGCCGGTTTATGGCGGTTACGTCCAGGCACTTAACGCCTACTACGCCTTCTTGGCGGCGGGCGGTTTGCCGGCGGAATACGCCGCACTCGATCAAGCAACCCTGACAGCTTATCTGCGCGCGCTCAATGACGCTGGCGGGCTGGCGGCCTTTGCTTCACTCGATGCATTTTTTGCGGAATATTTCGCTTTCGTAGCGGGCGGAGGTGATCCGGAGGAATTCAGCGGTTTGCCGGTTTACGCAGAGTATCTGGCGGCTGTTCAAGCCTATTACGCATTCCTGATCGGCGGCGGTTTGCCGAGCGACTACGCGGTGCTTACAGGCGAGCAGATCGAATCCTATCTGGCCCGGCTTATCGCAGCGGGCGTTCTGCAAAGCGAGCTGGATGGGGCAATTGTCGCTTTCTTGACGGACTATCTCGCCTTTGTTGAAAACAATGGCGATCCTGATCGATTTGCCGGCCTGCCGAACACCGGCGGGGGAACCGGCGGAACACTGCCGCCTGCCTATACCTACCAAGGCGGGTTTCCAGCCAACAGTGCGGGCGGCAAGGTTTTTGCGACTAATGCAAATGCAGCACTTCGTATCTCGGCTGCGACGGGAATTTCCGTTTCTGACGATGGCGCATTGGCCTTTGCCGGTTCTGGCAGGAACAGTCTCGCCATCGGCCAAGGAACGGCCGTAGATGTGGCCGGAGATGCCAGTATCCTCGTAGGCCGCTTCATTGGTAACGGCGTGAGGTTTCAAAGCAGGTCGACCGATTTAAGCGCCAATGCAGGCGTTCCGTACATCGTCACAGCTGGCCTTAGCGGGCCGCTGCCGACCAGTGGAACCATCGAATATGAGATCCTGGCCGCAACCCAGCCGGTCTTCGCATCGGGCAGTGTTGCCCCGGGAACATATGCCGGCTCTTTGACGATCGGTTTTGGCAGCACTCTGCGGGTCGGTGCGGACGGCACCATCACCATGCCAGAAACGGGCGGCGCGGTAGCATACAGTTTCGAGACGGCAGGCCGTTCGAATGGCCAGCTCATCAACTTCTCTGGCTCCACGGCAGAGGAACTCAACTTCTCTGCCCCTCTGGTGGGCGTGGGCGATGCCTGCACCTCGGCGAATTGTACAATCTATTTCCTTGGCGGGTTTGGCGGCGATGAGCCGGGCCAGCGGGTCGGATTTATCTATCAGACTGCTGATGATCGGAATTTCTCCAGCACGGAGACTATTCAGGGGGCCGTAGCGTTTGCAGCTGTCGGCACGCCACCACCACCGCCCCCGCCACCGCCACCGCCACCGCCACCTCCTCCAGCGGCCACAGCGACTGGAAACCTGGCCAGCGCCACTGTCGGCACTGATCGGTTTGTCAGCGACGGCAATTTCCTGTCGCTTGACTATCGCACGGCCAATCCGACGCGGACCAATTCGCTCGATTATGCGCAGATCGAAGGGTCTGAAGGCTACTACTACAAGACTGATGTCGATGGGAACGTGATCGAAATCGGCGACACCAGCCGAGGCTGGCGCGACTATATTGCCCCGGTTGGAAGCAACTTTGCCGCAGCCACGAATACCGATGTCGGCAAGACTGCCTCCGGCGCTGTGCGCTGGAGCAGGTGGGCAGGCGGTGGTATTGCCGCCAACCGCTTTGGCCCCCCTCCGCCATTCGGAGCGAGTTCCGACCAAGGCTATCACATCATCATCGGCACCCCGGCGACAGACATTCCGACGACCGGACGGATCGATTATACTCTGGCCGGCGGCACGCAGATCACAGCTGTCGATGGTTCGCAGGCACCCGGCACATTGGTCAGCGGTTCCGCCGCTGTGCAATTTGGCGCTAGCCGCCAAGGTCGGGTTCGAACTGGCCTTTGATTTCGGCGGCAGCCGTTATGCCGCGCAAACAAGCGGCGGCGTCTCCGATCTGGCCAGCCAGCGAAGTGACCATCACCAATGGCGGCTTCGATGCGGCTTCTGCCGCAGGCACAGTCACCGGCGGCACGTGCACTGGAGGCGGCAATTGTTTCGCGCGCTGGACCGGGTTCCTTGCCGGGGCCGGAGCCAGAGAGTTGGCGCTGCAATATGACATCCACTTCGGAGGATCATCAGCGGACTTGCTAGGCACAGCTGCCTTCGTGGCAGGCTCGAATGCCGATGCCAACCCTTATGCAAGCGCGCCTTCCCACGATTGCCGCCGCTGGCTCAGCCGGCACGGTTGGCGCTCCGCCGGTGAGCGATCCGGCCTTGCCGCCAGCGCCTCCGCCCACCGCGTCGGCCGATGTTTGGTCCCGCTTCGATACGCTTGGCAGGCCCCATTCTCGGCGAGCACAACTGGCTCGCCTGACGCCCGAGGGCCAACGCCAGCAGCGAGCACTTTGCCCGGTGGTCGCCAATACACGCCGGAGGATGCCGAGCGGCTGATGGGCGGGATCATTACCTTCGAGAAATAGCTAAAGCCGTGGAGCTTGACCGGGTGATGCGCTGTTCCGGCGCTCATCCGGTCATGAATCTAACAGGCTTTGTCATCAGTCTAACATGCTTGGTGTGTGTCGCATGGCTCATCGCAGGCGGTAGTCCAAGACCAGTTAAATCGGACTGGGGAATTTTACCATGAAACGCTCAATCACATCCGCACTCGTTCTCGCTTTGGTCGCAGCCGGCATCGCTACTCCGGCGCAGGCTCAGAAGAAGCAAGTCGAATTGATCAAATGCGAACAAAGCTACGGCACTATCGCTGTCGTGGACGGCGATACGCAAGGCTGGACGAAATTCGGGCTCGGCTCTCCGCGTGACTTGATCAATTCCCTCGCCCTCGAATCCGGCTGTTTTACGCCGCATAATGCCAGCAGCGGCGCGCCTGCCGACTACCTGATGAATGTTATTGCCGGAGACAAGGAAGAGATCGATCAATCGATCAATGTTGCCAAAAGCGCAGCAACCGAAGCGCTCGTCCGTTCTGGCGCAATGAGCTCGGTTCTGTCGAAAGTGCCCGTTGGCGGCGCGCTGATCGGCATGTTCGGCGGGCTCGGCGGCAAGAAGAAGACCGTGGCCGCCGGTATCAAGCTGATCAGCCCATCCAATGGGCAGACCATGGCCCTGGGTTCAGGTGAAGTGAAGAAAAGCAGCTTGAGCTTTGGCGGTTCTTCCAGCCCATGGCTTGGCGGCGCACAAGCCTCTGGCTATGCCGGAGACAAGAACGGCAAGATGCTGGTGGAAGCTTTCATCATGGCCTTCAACGGTGTGGCTGAACAAGGCGCTTCTCTGGCATCCATGCAACCTGCAACGAAAACTCCTGCCGCCGCGCAGGCCACTGTCGCAGCCAACACGGGGATGCTGGTCACACCGTCCGCCAGTGGCGCCAAAGTGCGCGATCTGATGGTGGGCACGACACTGACCCCGACGGGCAAGCGCGAAGGCTTGTTTGTCGAGGTGCAGGATAATTTCGGGACCACTGGCTGGGTATCCGTCGAAGCCTTGAATTAAGGCTCTCGGCCCCATCAGTGATCAAAGCTTGCTTGCGCCGGTAACGAACACATGGCAGATTTTCTGAGGAGAGTTCCCGGCGTAACACCCGGCGATGCCGGGAGTGCCGAGATGGAGCAAGCGCCGCTCAAGCTGCTATACGTCGAAGATGATGCGCGGGCAGCAGCCGAAGTCACGGAACTGGCGGCGCAGACGGGCGATCTGATTACGTGGGAATCCAGCAGTAGCGCTGCCCTGTTGCGGGCCGGGATGGAGGCGTTCGATGTCATCATTCTCGACCGGATGCTGGGTGATACCGACGGGCTGACCATAACCCGGAGGTTGCGTGAAAGCGGTATCGGCACACCTATCCTGATCTTATCGGCCCTGGGCCGCACGACGGACCGTGCCGACGGCCTTGATGCCGGCGCAGACGATTATCTGGCCAAGCCCTTTGAAGCGGAAGAACTGATCGCCCGGCTACGGGCTTTGCATCGCCGGGCGTCAGGCCGCGAACATAGCGCTGTCATCATCTACGGTGCGTTCGAATGCCATGTGAAGGCCCGCACGGCCTTTAGGGCCAATCGACATCTGGCGCTGAGTCCGAAAGAATTCGAGCTGTTCCGGTTCTTCATGGAAAACGCGGGCGAAATCGTAACCCGGGAAATGCTGCTTCGAGAAGTCTGGAAGATGGATTTTGATCCGCAAACCAACGTCGTCGATGTCAATATCGGGCGGCTCCGCCGCAGGCTGGAGGCTGGTTCCACCACGCCTGTGCTGGAGACGATTTGGGGATCGGGCTACCGCCTGCTTGATGGCCGATGACAGGCCCAGCTCAGAAGTCCATATTTTCTCGGCTGGTGCTGTGGTCGATTGTGATGGCGACCGCGCTCGTCCTCGCGCTGTGGGTCATGGCTGACCAAACCATCAAGTCTATGAATGAAGAACGGCTGATACGCGCAGTCGATGTCGATCTTGCAGGCCTGGTGGATATCTATGCCAGTGGCGGGCTGGAAGAGCTTTCAGCGCGGATCGGGGACCGTCGGGCCTTGACATCACGGGTTGCGACTGAGCCCTATTACCTTCTGGCGACCAATAATGGACGCCGTATCGCGGGGGCCGATGCGCCTTGGCCAGAACTTAATGCGCGCCTTTCGGAAACCGGTGTCATTGCCATTGCCGATGGCGGCACGGCCTATGCCCGCGCCACTCAGCTGGGGCCGGATCTGCGTCTGCTGGTGGGAAGGGAATTCGGCGATGACACAGCGCTGCGGCAGCGGGTCGCTCTTGTCTTCTTCGCTGGTGGAGCTTTGCTGGTTATGGGTGTCGGATTGCTTGGCCGGTTCACCACGCGCCGGCTGGCAGGCCGGATTGAAACCATCAATATGGCCTTTCGCGATGTCGATACGCCCTTGCCGATTGACCTCAAACCGGCGCCTGAGCGGGACGAGATAGACGAACTCACAATTCACAGCGCTGCTGCTTTGTCCCGGATGCAGCGCTTGGTCGAAGCGCACCGGGAAACCTCCGATCAAGTGGCGCATGAATTGCGTACACCTTTGATGCATCTGGACAATCAGCTGGTGAAGGCGCTGCGCACCAATCCGGATCCCGATTGCGCAAAGCGGCTGATGGAAGCGAGGGATGACATCAAGCGAATCATTGCGATGCTGGAGGCCTTGCTCGACATTGCGACCAGCAAGGCCCGCCAAGGGGATGCGCATGGTTTGAAGCGGGTTGACCTGTCCGCCCTGCTGGCAAAAATCACGGACCTCTATGCTGATAGCGCGGAGGAGTCGGGGCATGACTTTTCTTGGGACATTGCCAAAGGCATTGCGATCCAAGGGGAAAATATGCAGCTGACACGGCTCATCACCAACCTGCTCGACAACGCGTTCAAATATGTGCCGGCAGGGGGCAAGGTGGAACTGTTGCTGCAGCCCGGCCCCGTGCTGACAGTGCGCGATGACGGCCCAGGCATTCCAGAAGAAATGCGCGCTGCCATTTTTGAACGATTTAATCGCGGCGGGCGGCTTGATGATGGGTTGGTTGGGAGCGGCTTGGGATTGGCCCTAGCCCGGGCCATTGCTGAGCGGCATGGCATGCAATTGGGCTTGAGCGATCGGAAACAAGGCGCGGAATTCGTGCTGAGCCCCGCGATTGGAGGAAACGCACTATGATAGACATTGCTTCATCTCTGCGTTGTTTGGTCGCCGCTGCAATGCTTAGCAGTCTCGCCGCCTGCGTCTCCTCCTCACTGCCGCTCGACCTCGCGGCCAGTGCGTCCAACACGGCAGATGCCCCGGCCCGTAGCCTTTCTGCAACAGAGCAACTGGCAGAGGATTTGATTCAGGCTGAGACGGCCTATCAAAGGGATGCGATGGAAGAGCTTTCACGCCGTTTGACGCGCATCGATCACATCGGCGCCCGTTTCAAGGATACTGTAGAGGGTGATCCAGCGCTGGAATGGCGCGCCAAATCCCCCGATTCTGCACCGCCTATGCGGGGGCGGGCGCTTGGCCCGGCCTATACGCGCGGTATTGTCGCGGCGGGCAAGGCCATCGCAACAGAGCAAATATTCCTCTCTGGCAAATCGGTTGCCATCGCGGTTGGCTCCCCGCCCGAAGCCGCGATCCGACTGAGAGTTATTGCAGCGGACGACAAAATTGTCTGCGAACGGTCGCCTGCGCATGCACGTGATTGTCGTTTTCTTCCAATTTTCACCCAGCGTTACCGGATAGAACTGGTTAATCAGGGGGCAAATGATGCACGCTATTATCTGGTGGTCGATTAACGTAGCGCTTTTGCCTGCGTCGCTCGTGGTGGCGGCCCAAGGTGCTGCGGCAAATGATGGTGCGAGCAACAATAGCGCCGACGCGCCCACTGCTTCCAGCCCTTTGGTGGCAGAGATCAAAAGCTGGGAGAGCCGCGACATGCGGGCCGACCCCGACGGCTCTGTAGCCGCGCTTTTCGAATTGCGTGACCGGGCCGAAACTGCACCGGATTTGCCCATCGAAGCCAAGGCCGATCTCACCACTTTGATCGGCGTCGCCTATTTCAGCGGCCAGAAATATGCCGAGTCAGCGCAATGGATGGCGAAGGCGGCAGCGATTTGGGAAACCGTTGATGGCCGAGAGGACAAGCAGGCCGAAATGCTCAACAATCGCGCCACAATTCTGCGCGCCCTCAAACGGTTGTCAGAAGCCGAAGCAGTCATGCGCCAGGCACTGGCGATCCGTATCCACCTCTATGGCGCGGAGGATGAAACGGTGGCATCTTCTACCTATGGCCTCGCGAATATACTGTATAGCCAAGGCCGCTTTGAAGAGGCTCTACCGCTGATGCGGGAGGCCACACGCCAGCAGAAGATATTCACTCCGGACAGGCCCGAACTGGTGATCCAACGCTTGACCGGCCTGGGTTCGATCCTGAACGATAGCGGGCGCGATGCGGAAGCCATTTCTGTGATGCGCGAGGCCGAGCAATTTGCCCGCGAAACGCTGGGCAAAGACCATCAGACCTACGGTACGCTACTGCACAATTTCGGCCTCAATCTGGCGGATGTCGGATTGCACGGCCAGGCGCTGCCCATGCTTCGGCAAGCGGTGGATATTCGGCGGCAAACCAATGGCGCGGATAGCCCTTGGACGGCTGCCAGCCTGAGCGCGCTGGCAACTTCATTGCAGGCAGCCGGCAATCTTGACGAGGCGGCTACTTTGCATGAACGAGCCTTGGAAATCATGCAGGCCAAGCGCGATGTGGTCGGCGCAGAATCGATTGCCCGCGTCTTGTCGCAGCGGAGCAATGTCGCCGCGGCGCAGCATGATTGGAGTGATTTTGATCGCTGGATTGGCGAGGCCATCGTCGTTGTAGATGATGAATTGGCTGAGGTGCACCCGATGCGGAGCAGCGTGCATCTGCTGCAAGCTCAGATGCTAGAGCAACGCGGACGATTTGCTGAAGCGCTGCCGATTGCAGAAAAATGGGTCGCAGTGCAGTCGGACACTTTGATCCCGGAGCATCGCAGCCGTATCTTGGGAGAGCTGCTGCTGGCCCGTTTGCGTCAGGCCGCAGGCGAGCTAGCGGATCGTTATTGGCCAACCGCAGATGCTGCAATTGATCGCTTGCAAGTCAAGCTGACCGATCTGACCAGCAGCGAGCGCCAACGCGCCAGCGAGGCGCAGGCCAATCGCAGCGCCTCAGTTCTGTACCTGCAAATGGCTTTGGCTGAAGAGGATGCAAACCGGGCCATTCTCGCAGCGCAACTCGCCAATATCTCTGACCTTTCCGTCGGTCAGGAACAAACGCAGGCGTTTGATGGCAATGTGCCGGACAATGCAGGCCCCGATTTGATCCACGGCAAGCTGATCGCAGCAACGCGCTTGGAAACACAGCGCACACAGCGGCTTGCTGCCTTGTTAGATACTCAGGACGAGGCGGCCATCGCTGCTGCGGCGGCACAAGTCGATGAAGCCAGCGCTGCGCGGTTGGCTATTCAGACTCAGTTGAAAGAGCGTTTCCCACTGTGGCTAGAGCGGTACCGCCCTTCACCTGCCGCGCTTTCCGATATCGTCGCTGCACTGGCAGAAGATGAAGCAGCGCTGATACTTGTCGAAGGCGAAAGCAGTGGCTGGGCTCTTTTGTTGACACACACAGGCGCTATGCAAGCCCGCCAGTTTGGCCGCATGCAAGCGCTTGAAGCCGTTCAAGCACTCCGCGCGTCAGTTGAAAGCCCAGAGCAAAGGGATTTCCCTTTTGAGGCGGGATATCGTCTCTATCAAGCGCTGCTTGGCAGCGGGATAGGTTCGGCCAAGAAGCTAACGCTGTATGGCGGCAGATCGCTTGCCAGCCTGCCGTTCTCGATCCTGACCACCGCACCGCACACTGGCAGCTTAGGCGATGCCCCATGGCTGATCCGGCAGGCCAGTTTCCAAGTGGCTGGCAATCTCACTTTGCTAGCACAGCAGGCGGCCAGCAGGGATGCCACTGATACAGGCAGCCAAACCCCAAGCTTTGCCGGTATCGGCGGGGCAGATTTCTACGGGAATGCGCGCGGCATGGGCCAAGCGACTGCACTGTTTCGCAATGGCGGGCCCGATCTTGCAGCTATTGCCGATTTGCCTCCTTTGGCCAATGCCAGGCCAGAGCTAGAGGCGCTTGCCGCCGCGCTCGGGGATACGCAGGGCCTATTGCTGGTTGGCCCAGGTGCTAGCGAGAGCAAACTCAAACAGGCAGACCTGCGGGGGCGCACCGTTATCGCTTTTGCCACCCACGGCTTGGTCGCAGGTGAGATTGCGGGCTTGTGGGAGCCCGGTCTCGTCGTGGGGCGCCATGATGGCGACAGCGGCGAGGACGGCGTGCTGGGTGCCAGCGAAGTGGCGCGGCTGAAATTAGCAGCGGAGTGGGTCATTCTGTCTGCTTGCAACACTGCCGCAGGCTCCGGCGAAGGCGCCGCCCCTTACTCCGGGCTTGCCACAGCCTTCGCTCAGGCGGGAGCCAAATCCTTGCTGTTATCCCACTGGCGAGTGCGCGATGATGCCGCCCGGACGCTGACAGTGGGTACAGTCAAGGCCGCAGCCAAGGGCATGCCCCGCGGGGAGGCCTTGCGAGCAGCACAATTGCGTCTAATTGATGGAGAGGCCAGCATTGAAGGATCTGCGCACCCAGCTCTGTGGGCCCCGTTCGTTCTCATAGAGAACTAAGTGCCCGGGCGCCAATTTGTACGCCTGAGTTCCATACGCCCTGCTCACCGTGTGAAGCGTAAAGTGAGTAGTCAGTAAAGGGTCAAGATGGTGAAGCTGAGGTGCGTGGGGCTCCAAAGTCTCAAGCGCAAATCCAGCTCGTTTGCACCAAAAATGATGAGTTGTTGGTGAAAAGATGACTGCAGCCGTTTTGCCTCATGTCGGTTTGATCTACGAACACTCGGTAGCGCCTCCTCGGCGGAGAGATCCCCTCGGACTAATACCTCTTTCCTCTGCCCTTTGTAATGCGTCCAAAACTTTCAAAGTGGCAAGCGGCTGACCGCTTTTGGCCAAGAGCCACCGCTAAACCTATGACCAACCTTGAGGCGCTTTTGCGGACCGGCAGAAACTGGGCCGAGAGCGGAAGGTCCGGTTTTGGGTAACGAAAATATAGAGGAGACGTGCGCACTTCGGCTTGGGGTGCCTTGCATCGCCGCCAAACCCGTCTTCTTCTATGCGCTTTCTCGACCAATGAGATGGGGAGGCAGTACCAGACTTTCTGTGTCTTCTCCTGACAAGCGGCGCAGCAACAGGTCCACGAGGCCCTTTGCACCAGCAGCGATGTCTTGCCTGACTGTCGTTAGCGGTGGCATTGTCTGACTTGAAATTGGGAGATCGTCGAAGCCGATTATCTTCAGTCGGTGCGGCACATCGATGCCGCGTTCCCTCAGTTCCTTGAGGCAGGCGACGGCGATTGTGTCGGTTGCAGCAAAGATGCCGTCGACGCTGCCTACAATCTCCTGCAAATGCTCTGCGATTTCCTCGCCGGTTCGCTCGGGCGAAAGGTGTGTTGGCAGGGCTCTGATGGGCACGCCCAATTTTTCGGCGACCTCTATTGCGCCAGCGAAGCGGGCGGCAAATTCTATAGGTTGGGTATCTCCAAGAAATGCGAGTTTTTTGGCACCCGATGCAATAAGTCTCTCGACGGCGAGCTTGCCGCCCAACCGGTTGTCGGTACCAACAACGCAGTGCCTCTGGCCTTCTTGATGGTTCCCCCAAACCACCATCGGGAGATAACCATCTGCTACGTCCTCGATCCGCTCGAATTGGTCGGACTGGCCGATCACAATCACCCCGTCCACCATCCCTGATCCGATGAATCGGTCGAGCCAATCCTCATCCTGAGCCGGAATGACACGCCTCAACATGAGGTCATACCCTTTCTCGGTCAGTTCGTCGGCGAGGTGGCCGAGAAGAGTCATGAAGAAAGCATCGGAAATGCGCTGCCTCTCGTCGTGACCCAACGGAATCGTGACCCCAATCACCCCTGTCTTTTGCCTGCGCAGCTTGCTCGCCATCTGGTTGGGGCGGAAACCGTGCTCGCGCGCGATCGCCTCGATCTTCTCGCGCGTCTTAGTGTTGACGAGACTGTTGCCGGCAAGCGCACGCGAAACGGTCCCGGGCGAGACGCCGGCAACCTTTGCGAGGTCCGCGAGGGTGCGGACTCGGGTCACGCTTGCTCCATCATCTTGGGTGCCGGGGTCAGTCATTAGGACCCCTTAGCTCGCCAGCGCCTTTTGTTCACGCGGAACCCGGTGGCCAGCATCAACAAAGAGAGTTGCGATCGCACCGACAATCATGAGCGCTCCGCCGAGCATCAATACATTGCGTGGGTCGCCGCCCAGCACTGGATTATAGATCAGCGGCATCGTCAGTGTCTGAAAGAGCATCGGGATGACGATGAACATGTTGAAGATGCCCATATAGATCCCGTTGCGTTCCGCCGGGATGGAATCCGCCAGCATCACATATGTGTTGCCCATCATTCCGGCCCAGCCAATGCCGATGCCAATCATCAGGACGAACAGGGCCATTGGCGTCTCGACACCCGGGATAAGCAGCATGGCTACACCCGATGCAGTAAGACAGAATGCGTGGACCATGCGCGCACCCAGCCGAGCGACGATTGGGATCAGCATTAACGCTCCGATGAAGGCGATAAAATTGTACAGAGCGCCGGCCTGTTGAGTGGTCAGCGTTGCTTCGCGGAATGCGGCGGTAGAAGGGTCGGATGTGTCATAAAGAGAGCGGCCGACCGCGAAGGTGATGTACTGCCAATAAGCAAACATCGCATACCACTGGCACAGCATCGCAAGCGCGAGCTGGCGCATCGGCTTGGGCATGTCGCGGATGGCATCAACAATCTCTGCAAACGTGTCTTTCACAGTAAGAGGCTTCGTTTCCAGAACTGCTTTCTCGTCCTCTGTCATGGGCAATTCGGGAACACGCCAGACCGACCAGACGATGGTCGAGATCGAGAGGATCGCACCAATGATAAAGGCGATGCGGACGATCACCGGTATGCCATTGTCGTCAAGCACGTCCTGCGCGACAAAGGCTGTCAGCAACGTCGGTGCGAGATAGGACAGGGTTTGCGCAAGGCCCGTGAATGCACTCTGCGTCAAGAAGCCGACTGATCGCTGATTGGGCACGAGTCGGTCGGCAACATAAGCTCGGTAGGGCTCCATGGTGATGTTGTTGCCAGCATCGAGGATCCACAGAAGCGAAGCTGCCATCCAAAGCGCGGATGAATACGGCATCAGGAAAAGGCTGATCGTGCAGATGATCGCGCCGATCAGGAAGTAGGGTGTTCGGCGCCCATATTTGGAATTTGTCCGGTCGCTCATCGCGCCAACAATCGGCTGGATGATGAGGCCGGTCATCGGTCCGGCGAGCCACAAAAGCGGCATCGTCGCCTCATCTGCGCCAAGGAAGCCGTAGATCGGCCCCATATTGGCTTGTTGCAGGCCGAAACTGAACTGCAGGCCGAAGAACCCGATATTCATTTCGATGATTCGTAGCAGCGAAAGCCGTGATTTTTCGGCGGTTTGCATAATCAGAATCCTCTCGCTCGCCGTTATGTTGCCGGCGTTGTGGCATTTTCGTTACATAGATTGCGCACAATTGCAATCGTTTGCAATTTTCCAGTTGCAAACGATTGCATTCGAGTTATGCCTTAATGCGAATCGCGCAAAATAGTGCGACCACATAGGAGAGTTTTGCCATGAAGTTCCGTCACGCTTTGGCCTTTGGCGTCGCGCTGAGTGCCTTTACCACCCCCGCTTTCGCACAAGATCAGGATGCAGCCGCGGATGAAGGTGCTGACGATGGTAATGAAATCATCGTCACGGCTGTCGCACGCGGTCAGAACCGGCTGGAAAGCTCGGTTTCGGTCAGCTCCGTAAGCGCGCAGCAGATCGCTGATCTTGCCCCGCCCTCTTCGGCCGATCTCATTCGCCAGATCCCGGGTATTCGCTCGGAAGCATCGGGTGGTGAAGGCAACGCCAACATTGCTGTGCGCGGCCTGCCCGTTTCAACTGGCGGTGCGCGCTATATCCAGCTTCAAGAAGACGGTCTGCCTGTTCTCGAATTTGGCGACATCATATTCGGGAACGCCGATAACTTCCTGCGTGCAGACCGCAACATTGCCCGCGTCGAGGCGGTTCGCGGTGGCTCCGCTTCGACGTTTGCCTCCAACGCCCCTGGCGGTGTGATCAACTTCATCTCGAAGACGGGTCAGCGCGAAGGTGGCGCGATCCAGGGCACTGTAGGTGTCGACTTTGAAACCTACCGCGTCGATTTCGATTATGGCGCCCCGCTTGCCGACGACCTCTACTTTCATGTCGGCGGTTTCTATCGCACCGGCGAAGGTCCGCGCGATATCGGCTACAACGGTTACGATGGCGGCCAGATCAAGGCCAACATCACCAAGGAGTTCGACGGGGGCTATGTCCGTTTCCACGCCAAGTTCCTCGACGACAGCACTCCGACCATCCTGCCTCAGCCCGTTTCTGTAGGGGGCACGGATGGAAATCCGGATTATAATGCGATTGCCGGTTTCGACCCGCGTTCGGACTCGCTCTACAGCCCGTTCATCAACACGATCACGACCCTTGATGGCGGCAACAACCCAACGACCTACAATTTCCGCGATGGCCTTTCGGTCGAATCCCAGGCCTTTGGTGTCGAAGCCGAAGTTGACGTTGGCTCGGGCTGGACGCTGACCAACCGCTTCCGTTACGCCAACAATTCAGGCAGCTTCGTTTCGCCGTTCCCGGCAGGCGCAGGTGCGGCGCAGGATATTGCCGATGGTATCGGCGGTGCCGGATCAAGCATCGTCTTCGCAACCGGCCCGAACACCGGCGCCACGGCAAATGCTTCCGCGATTGGTGGTAATGGCTTGCTGGCCAATATCGTCAACTTCAATGTGCGGCTAAACAGCCTCGACAACGTCACCAACGATTTCCGTATCAGCAAGGATTTCGACTTTGGCGGCGGTTCGGCGACGTTCACCTCGGGCTTCTATCTGTCGCGCCAAGACGTTGACACGGATTGGCTCTGGACCTCGCACGTCCAGACTGTCCAGGGCGATGGGCAGTCCGTGCTTGTCGACATCGTCGACGCTGGCGGCAACACCGTGACAGACAACGGCGTCGTCGGCTTTGGCGCAAACTTCTTTGGCAATTGCTGCCGCCGTAACTACGACGTTGCCTACAGCACCTATGCGCCCTTCGCATCGCTTGCACTTGATTTTGATCGGCTGACTCTCGATGCAAGCATTCGCTATGATTATGGCGATGCCAACGGCACGATCACGGGCGATGGTCCGGTCACCAATTTTGACTTCAACAATGATGGCATGATCAGCACGCCTGAATCGCTGACTTCCGTGCTTCCGCTGGGTGCAGCGAGCCCGGTCGACTACGATTTTGGGTATTTCTCATGGTCGCTCGGTGCCAACTATCTGCTGACAGATGATCTCGGTATTTTTGCACGGTACAGCCAAGGTGGTCGTCACACTGCAGACCGTAGCCTGTTCTCGCCCGCTATCAGCCGCACCGATGGCGGCCTGCCGGGTGGCGACGATGGCGTGATCGCTGATGTCAATCAGCTTGAAATGGGCCTGAAGTATCAGGGAAGCGGACTGTCGATCTACGCCACCGGCTTCTTCGCTGAGACCAGCGAGACGAACGTGGAAATTGCTCCGCTATTGCTGACAGACACTGACTACGAAGCCTACGGTATTGAGCTTGAAGGTTCGTATTCGACCGGCCCGTTCACCCTGAGCGCGGGCGCCACTTGGACCGATGCAGAAATCAAGGACTCGCTCAACGCAGCAGTCATCGGCAACACGCCGCGCCGTCAGGCTGATTTCGTCTATCAGGCGACTGCGCAATATGACGACGGCTTCTTCAAAGCCGGCGCCAATCTGATCGGTACGACGGACAGCTTCACACAGGACAGCAACCAGCTGAAGCTGCCGGCATATGCGCAGGTTAATGCATACCTCGCTATTCGCCCTGTTGACCGGGTGGAAGTGGCGCTCAATGCCACCAACCTGTTCAACAGTGAAGGCTACACCGAGGCAGAAGAAAGTTCGATCCCGGCCAACGGTATCGTAAGGGCTCGCTCTATCGCAGGCCGCACGATCGCCGCGTCGGTACGTTTCGAATTCTGATGATTCGACTAGGGCCGACCAGACACCTCCCTGCTGGTCGGCCCTTATCGTTTCCAACCTTTTGCTTAAGGTGCCGGCATGACGACTGCCTGGACCGTCGACTGCGTGCGCAAGATCGACACTGCACGTATTCCGCGCATTCCGATCATTGAAGATGTTGCTTCGGCGACCCTCGACGCTGAGCGCGTTTATTGGGATATGTGGCCGATCCAGGATCAGGATGGCTTTGTTGCGTCAATTCAGGGACGCGAGTTCTGGATGGCCCTGTCTGCACCTGATCGCGGCGATCCAGGCCTGCGTCATTTCGAAGCAAAAATTCGCCTTATCGAGCGCAGAGCGGGGAACTGGTTCGATCTTGGCGACGTGCTTCCTGAGTTCACGGTAGATTATGAGCGCGAATGGGCGGGGTCTGCGGTCACTGATGGCGAAGGCATCACTCTGCATTTCACCGCGGCCGGTACCGATCAGTGCCCGGGAGGCTATCAACAGCGCCTCGTGGAATCCCATGCTATTATCGGGTCCAATGGACTGCCGGACGCGTGGACCGCGCCCAGAGCCTCGATCAGCGAATTCGCGCCCGAATATATGCTCGCAGATGCACATGAAGGAGAAGCCGGCAAGATCAAGGCTTTCCGTGACCCTGCCTATTTCCGTGACCCTGCTGACGGTCGTGAGTACCTGATCTTCACAGCATCTCTTGCCAGTTCAGCAAGCGACTACAACGGCGCAGTTGGTATCGCTCGACGGACCGACAATGGGTGGGAGCTGTTACCACCACTCATCCACGCTGACGATGTCAATAACGAGCTAGAACGAGCGCATGTGGTCTATCACAAAGGCCGCTACTACGCGTTTTGGGTGACTCAGGGCTCGACGTTTTCTCCTGACCTGTGTCAAGCGCCGAACGGTCTGTATGGCATGGTCTCCGACAGCTTATTGGGTGAGTATCGCCCACTCAACGGATCGGGTCTGGTGCTCGCTAATCCTAATGAAGAACCGCTCCAGAGCTACAGCTGGTTTGTGTCGCGGGAGCTTCTGGTTTCCAGCTTCGTCGATTTTCTCGGCCTGAAGGGCACGCCTCTTCCCACAAATCCCAACGAAGCCAATAAACTGTTCGGCGGCGTACCCGCTCCACTCTTGAAACTGACCATCGCTGGTGATCGCTGCGAACTTGCCGAAACGGTTGAGGCATGAGTTCGGCAGGTAGACCGCTACTTGGTGGTATCGAGGCTGGCGGAACCAAGTTCGTACTCGCTGTCGGACACTCTCCGACCGAAATCATCGAACGGCATGAAATACCCACTCGCGACCCTGCCACCACCTTGGCTGAGGCTGGCGAGTGGTTTGAGGGTCAGGGATCGATAAGCGCGCTTGGAATCGCGAGCTTCGGTCCCGTCGATCTTGATCAGTCATCACCTCTATGGGGTCACATCACCAATACACCTAAGCCGGGCTGGGAGAACTGCGATTTGGCTGGCTACTTCGCCGAACGCTTCGGCGTGCCTATCGGCTTCGACACTGACGTGAACGGAGCTGCGCTCGCTGAATATCTGCACGGCGCGGGAAAGGGAGCATCATCGCTTGCTTATATCACCGTGGGTACAGGGATTGGTGGAGGTCTCGTGCTTGACGGAAAGGCTGTTCATGGAGCCGCGCATCCTGAGATGGGCCACATCTTCCCGCGCCGCCATGGGGATGATCGCGAATTTAAAGGGATATGTCCTCACCACCGCGACTGCTTGGAAGGACTGGCAAGCGGTCCGGCTATCAAGGCGCGTTGGGGAGCATCGCTTTCTGAGTTACCGGCAGATCACATCGCACATGAAATCATCGCCTATTGCCTGGCTCAGCTTGCGCACTCCCTCATCGCTATGACGGCAGTAGAGATCATTATTTTCGGCGGTGGCGTTATGAAGACGGGCGGCTTGGTCAAGCGTGTGAACCAAGTGGTATCAGAACTCGGAGCAGAGTATTTCCCGGGCGGGTCGAAGCACAAGATCGTCTTGCCGGGTCTGGGCGAAAATGCTGGTCTCGCAGGAGCGCTAATGCTCGCGCCCTCTGTTTGATGTCCGCTTTCAGGTGCTCGGCGGTTGAGCTGATATGACCGAATTTGGGGCGCAAAGCAGTCGTTGCCGCAGCGGTGAACAAACATTGGGTAGCGAACGACGGTATGAGCAGATATCGATGCAGAGACGGTTGGGATTCTTTCAAAACCGTCTCATCGCAAACTCCAACCGTGTAAATAAATTACAAGTTCCATATTCAACTCAGATTATAGCAATCAACGAATTACAGCCCAAAAAGTATATTCTCTTTAGCAATATTAACATTCCACAACTATGTATGAGCTAAGCTCTCTATCTTAACTGAGAAATCTTTGAGACGCATTCCTACCTGGCGCCGACCCCACACGCGAGCGAGCGTTTAACGGCAGCAGATTGACGGCGGGAGGCACCGGTATATGGTTCGTCACGACCGGAATTTCCCGAACCACCACCTTGAGGCGTTCGGCCAGCTCGCGTTCTTCGCCCATTGCCAGAGCTCGCAGATTATAGTTTCTGTTACCGGTACCCTTCTGGCTGTGTCCATGATGGCGCGCGAGCAGCGCCTCGCTAACGCCTTCGCTGGCCATGCAACTGTAGTGGAATGTGCGCTGCGAATGGAAATCGGCGTGCTTGCCAGCATCGGTTATCGGCAACGGTTCGATTGCATGGGTGGCGTCAATCTCGAACGTCCAAGCTCGGGCATAGAAGAATGGTCCACCTGCTTTTTTCCAGCGAACAAATTTGCCTTCTTGGTAGTTGCCGTAAAGTTCGGGAAACATCATCGTCCATTCTTCCGCCTTGATGGCTTCCCAATACCGCTCCAGCCCAAGTCTTAGCAATTGAGGGTGAATTGGGAGGGCTCGCCGCCGTGCCGCTCTCTTGAGACCGCCAGGGGTTTCGCCGTCCTTACTCTTGGTCATGTTGGCCTGAACGAGCATATATGGAGTTTTGGCATCGAACGAGAAATCGATCAGCTCCATACCGCATGCCTCTTCTCGCGACATACCCGCATAGGTCCCCAGAAGCGGAACCCAATAGGCACCGTCTTGGTAAATCTTCGGATTTGACGCTGGTTTGAGGCGTTTGTGGATAGCTCCCCCACCCTGCCAAACGCCAAGACTATACAAAGCCTTTAGGTTGGCTTCGGTAAGTGGAAGCCGGGCAGGCTTGGTTTCGTCTGCTTGAATGGTCTTTCGGGCCTCCGCAAAGTCCATGACCTGACCGAAATCCTTGGCGCGGCAACCAGCAAGTTTTCTTCAAGATTGTGGCGGCGGCTTCCATTTTCGTCAGATGGCTGTTGATCGTGCGATCTGATCGCCGGTCCTTAGCTAAAGGCGTGGGATAGTCTTTTGCGCAAAACGGCTTTTCCATTGCACCAGTCCTGTGGAGCTTGCCCCAACGAATGCCCTTCGGAATACGTGCCATGCGCCGAACATACTCATCGATATCTGATGGCTCGTAATTAGACATCCTCTTGTCGCCAGTGAGCCAAGCAAACACCTCAAGCATATGCGTGGTTTTGCCGTTATCCGGCTGCCACCCATTGTCTTCGAACATGGTATCGTGAAGCGTTTGGATCTGCTCGCTGAAGCGAATTTCCGTTGTGCGAGCGAAGAAGAAATTACCATTGTCGGACGATTCGCTTGTTGTCTCCGCTGGCTCTTTCTTGATTGATAGCGGAGTTGAGCGGGTGGGCACGGATTGTAGCGTAGCGGGTGTCAACGCCACCCGAGCGCGAGCGATAATGTCGTCATCCAGCAAGTCTTTCACGTTGTTGGACGATAGTCCGGTGCTTGGGTTGCCAAGCAGGTCGGCGCGAGTCTGCGCCTCGGCCATGCCGCGCAACACATGTGACCGTGCCTCGCGTAATGTGCCGTCGTTGATCGGCGCGCCTGATTTTAGCAGCTCACTTTGCGTTTGCGACCGAGTGACAGATCCGGGGGTGACGAATAAGCGAAGACATTTGCGAAGGAGCTGGAGATCATCCTCACTCCAGCTGTCATCTACCTCCGCTTTAATGCAGTCATCGTCGATTTCCTGCTCATCCTCTGGCACTCGGGCGATAATGAGATATGCGGTTGCGAGGATTCTGTGCTGCGAGGGATGTAGGCCTGTGGTGCCGATAGGCGCGGTCAAATGCGCGGTGGCTTTTGCAATTTCGGTTTCCAGGCCTCGGCGATAGAGCAGTTCCTGCTCCGATATAGTTAGAGTGCCCCTATCCGACACTGTCATATTCTGCATTGCTATATCGTCCCATTTGACTGCCAATCTCCGCGCGAGACGTCTTGCCTCACTTGGATTAGCGGTTCCTAAAGGAACCGTTATAGGACGGTTTCCTTGAGTGGACGGCATACGACGCCGAAAATGATACTTGGCACCCTTGCGGATGAGATAGGTTTGTTTTTGCATGCGCTATCTCGCCCCAGCGGCGAACGCGTTTGATGAACGCCTCGCATACGAAAAGGTGCGGATGTGGGCAGCTATGTATCCCGTTATGGCATATCGAGTCCGCATTTCCGTCTCCAAGTGACGGTTTTCTGCGGTTTACGAAGAGAAATGGAGCGGGTAGCGGGAATCGAACCCGCATCACTAGCTTGGAAGGCTAGGGCTTTACCACTAAGCTATACCCGCACGCCGATTACCGCTTTCGTGCATTGCATCGCTGGCGTCAATATGTGCCAAGCTGCGGACTGTTCAGCGCGGAGCGGCTGCGTCTTCTCCTACGGGTGTGGCAACGCCGGCTTCGGTATTACCGGACCCCGGATTCTCGACGCCCACCGTCAGTTCCACCCGGCGGTTTGCGGCCCGTCCGCTTTCATTGGGTGTGCCATCGGGCAGGGCATTGGGCTCGGCCGGATTCTGTTCGCCAAACGCGATGATTGCAATGCGCGCAGGGGATGTTCCCGCTTCCACTAGAACATCGCGTACGGCCTCAGCCCGCTCGCGCGAGACGCGCAGATTCACCCGCTCGCTTCCGCCGGCATCGCTATGTCCGCGCAGTGTAATGCGGCCTCCGTCCGCGAATTGCTCCGAGCTGCGCACTGTCTGGAGCGCAGCGAGCCCTTCGGGGCTGATGTCAGTGCCGTTCTTGTCAAAGCCGATCGTCGCGGTGAGCGGTTGCTGGATTTCCGCTACCGGTTCGACTTCCGCTTCCTGATCGAAGATCGAATTGGTGGGAACCGCCGTCGGCGTCGCGTCCGCATCGATCATCGCTGCCGACGTATCGGTCGGCTCGGGCGCAGGATCGTCGGCGTCGCGTTCGCAACCGGAGAGAACCAGCGCCACAGCCAGCAGGCCGGCACAAGAGCCGTGCCGGGATCGCGGGAAAGGAAAAATACTGTTCGTCATGCTTTTTTCCGTCATGTCGTTTGCGGACCACGAGTGGCAGATGTCTTCGCCGCCTCGTTCCTTGCGGCCGATTTGCCACCACCCGCCTTCTTGGCCGCATGTTCTTCTGCCGAAGGGGCGCGGGGCGGTGTGAAAGAAAGGATGGTGTCGCCTGCGCGCGGTTCGGGCCGTGCCGCGTGGGTGAAGAAGCGCACATTGCCCGTTTCGCGCATCAACAGGAGCATGTGCGCCGATTCGGGCAGGCTTTCCTGCGCGTCCTCGAAATCGAACTCTTCGGACAGTCGTGTCTTGCGGAAGACCCAACCCTGGTTCTGCCGTTCGTGGACATCGGCCACACCGAAGCCGCTTTCGAACAACGCCCGTCCGCGAATGCTGGGAGGCAGTGCGTGGCGGTCCGTTTCTTCGGTCGATTCGCCCAGCTGATACACCGCGTCGCGCCCGATTTCGTGCGCGAATTCGTTGCAGACAAGCGCGTTATAGGCCTCGTTGTCGGTCGCTGCTACCAGCATCTGGAACGGCGTGAGGTCGAGATTATGCTCGGTCGCTTCGTTCAGGATTTCGCCGTGATACACCGGCAGACCTTCGCGCCGCGCGCCGGAAAGGCGCTGCCAGCTCTGGTCGACGATGGTCATCGGAATTTTCAGGGCTTCCAGCTGCTTGCCGAGTGCGATGGTCCAGGGCGTGCTGCCCACGATCAATACGCCCGGTCGCGTTGCGCCCTTCACGTTCAGCCATTTTGCCACCAGATCGATGGTGAAGCCGTGCGCCAGAATAGTAACGACCACGACCGCAAAGCTCAGCCCGATCAGTAGATTGCCGTCATTGAAGCCCAGTTCGTTCAGCCGCAGCGCGAACAGACCCGAAATCGCGACCAGCACGATGCCGCGCGGTGCGATCCACGCCAGGAACAGCCGCTCGTTCCACGGCACCGAGCTGAAGGCCAGGCTGATGAGGATGGTTGCTGGCCGCACAAGGAACAGCAGCGCCAGCAGGAACAGCATCAGGCGGAAGCCCTCGGCTCGGCGCGGATCGAGATATTCGAGATCCGACACATCGAGCGATGAGGACAGCAGGATGAAGATGCCGGACACCAGCAGCACGGCAATGTTCTGCTTGAACGGGTGGATGGAGCGCAGGCTGGAGACATGCATGTTCGCCAGCGCCACGCCCATCACGGTCACGGCGACCAGTCCGGCCTCGTGCTCGATCTTGTTGGACAAAACGAACACAGCGACCACGGCGACCAGCAGTACCGGAACCTTGAGATATTCGGGCACTACGCCGCGCGGGAACGCCCAGGCAATGGCGCGCGCGGCGGCATAGCCGATAAGGCCGGCCAGGACTGCCGCGATGATGAGCGGTGGGACGACCTGAATCACGCTGGTACTGGTGCCTTCGGCTTCGGCCTCGGCGACCTTGCGGAAATATTCATACGCAATCACCGCGCACAACGCGCCGGTGGGATCGTTGACGATAGCTTCCCACTTCAGGATCGATGCAGGGCGCGTTTGCACCGAGGACTGGCGCAAAAGCGGGATGACTACCGTCGGGCCGGTAACCACCAGGATGCCGCCGAACAGAACCGCCACCGGCAGCGCCAGTCCGCCGATGTAATGCGCCGCCGCCGCACCGGCAGCCCACCCTATCGCGACGCCGATTGTCGCCAGCCGCCAGACCGCTTCGCCCGAATGGCGCAATTCGCGGTAATCAAGGCTCAGCCCACCTTCGAACAGGATCAGCGCGACCCCGATGGCCACCATCGGTTCCAGCAGATCGCCGAACGCCGCTTCGGGGTCCATGATGTCGAAAACGGGACCGACCAGAAAACCGGCGGCCAGCATCAGCACGATGGCAGGCCAGCCGGTGCGCCACGCAACCCATTGCGCGCCGATACCCAGAACGCCGACCAGCGCGATGACAAGTGCCTGTTGTTCCAAACGTTTAGCCCCTAATTGCGCTGCGACCGTATCATGATGGCGAACCGCGGCAATGGCCGATCGGTTACCCCCTTTCGCCTAGTCGCCTTCGAATTGCATCAGCGCATCGACCGCTACGCCAGCATCGCGCAACCTTTTCGCGCCACCGAGGTCCGGCAAATCGATGGCGAAGACAGAGTGATCCACGACAGCGCCCGCCTGTCGCAACAAATCCACCGTTGCGAGAGCCGTGCCGCCGGTTGCGATCAGATCGTCGACAATGGTGATGTGCATACCCGGCGTAATGGCGTCGGGGTCTATTTCCAGCCGGTCGGTGCCGTATTCCAGCTGGTATTCGACACCCATGGTGCGGGCAGGCAGCTTGCCCGGTTTGCGAACGGGCAGGAAGCCTATTCCCAGCCGCAGCGCCACTGCTGCACCGAAAATGAAACCGCGTGCTTCCATACCCGCGATGGCGTCGACCGGCCCGCGAGCGGACAGGCGGCTGGCCATGTGCTCGACACTGGCGGCCAAACCAGCACCATCCGCCAGCAACGTGGTTATATCACGGAACTGGATACCCGGCTTCGGGAAATCGGGCACCGTGCGGACGAGCGCTTTCAGGTCGTCCGGTGTCATGAGAGCGCGTTCTACGCGTCCGTGTCCCGCCGTACCGGCGTCTGCGTTTTCAGTCCGGCCCAGATGTTGCGATAGGCGAGATAGGCGAGGATCGTGGCGAAGATCAGGAAGCCGATGAACCAGACGCCCGTCTGCTTGCGCTGTTGCATCTTGGGTTCCGCTGTCCATGCCATGAACGCCGCAACGTCCGTGGACATCTGGCCGATTGTTGCTTCGGTGCCATCGTCATAGGTCACCTGCCCCGTTGCGGTCAGCGGCGGTGCCATGGCGATATTAAGGTTGGGGAAGTACTTGTTGAAATAAAGACCGGTCGGCGTTTCGAACTCCGGAAATTCCTCCACCAGACGCTTGCCGTCTTTTTCGTGCTTCCGGTAATCGCCATATCCCGCCAGCAGCGATGCGACATAGGCGGTGCCGTCGTGGCGGGCTTTCGTCATCAGCGAAAGGTCCGGGGGGATCGCGTTGTTATTGGCCGCAGCCGCAGCGACGTTGTTGGGATATACTTCGGGAAAGTAATCCTGTGGCTTGCCGGGGACGAGGATCGCTTCGCCCGTTGCTTGATCGACACCGGGAACCTGCCATTCGGCCGCCAGCGCTTTCACTTCGTCTTCGGTGTAGCCGAGTGCAGCCAGATCGCGGAACGCGACGTATTTCAGGCTGTGACAGGCGGCACACACTTCCTTGTAGACCTTGTAGCCGCGTTGCAGCTGCGCATTGTCCCAGCGACCCAGGATGCCGTCCTGCGCAAAGCCGATGGGCTGTGGATGCTCGTAAAACTCGTATTCGGCGGACAGCACCTTGTCTTCGGTCGCCCAGGTATAAAACCCGGTGAAGAAAGAGATCATCACGACGGTCGCAAAAACGAACCCTGCGAGAATGGCAAACAGGCGAATCATGTCAGGTCAGCTCTTTCGTCTGTACTATTCGGCAGGAAGCGGATCGGCGCCGCCGGACTTGGGACCCAGGCCTCGGTTGGCATTTTCGTCGGCACCCGGTGACAGCCCTGTAGGACCGCCATCGGTCTTCCCGCCCAAGACGCGACCCGCGAGCGAGCTGTCTGCATCGTGGCCCAGCACCGCTTCGGTGATGGAATAGGGCAGTGGATCGGGCTTCTCGATGGACGATACCACCGGAATCACGATCAGGAAGTGGATGAAATACCACGCCGTGCACAGCTGGCTGAACATCACATAGGGCTCTTCCGCAGGGGCACCGCCGAGGTAGAACAGCCCGGCCAGTACCACCATGAAGAACCAGAAGAACTTGCGGTATAGCGGACGGTAATTCGCCGAACGCACCGGCGACCGGTCCAGCCACGGCAGCACGAACCACAGCAGGATTGCCGCGAACATGGCCAGCACGCCCCACAATTTTGCGGGCAGGATGAAGTCGAAGGTGAAGGCGCGCAGGATCGCGTAGAACGGATAGAAATACCATTCGGGCACGATATGTGCTGGCGTGGAAAGCGGGTTTGCCTCGATGTAGTTATCGGGATGGCCCAGCACGTTCGGCATGAAAAACACGAACGCGCAATACAGGATCAGGAATACGCCCAGCCCGAAGCCGTCCTTCGCCGTGTAATACGGGTGGAACGGAACGGTATCGCTTTCCTTCTTCACTTCCACACCGGTCGGGTTGGAGGAGCCGGGAATGTGCAATGCCCAGATATGCAGGATAACCACGCCCATCGTTACGAAGGGCAGCAGGAAATGCAGCGAGAAGAAACGGTTGAGCGCAGCGTTATCGGGCGCGAAACCGCCGACCAGCCACACCTGCAACGGTTCGCCCACCAGCGGGATCGCACCGAACAGACCGGTAATCACCTTTGCACCCCAGAAGCTCATCTGGCCCCACGGCAGCACATAGCCCATGAAGGCTGTCGCCATCGCCAGCAGGAAGATCACCACGCCGAGCAGCCATATCATCTCGCGCGGGGCCTTGTAGGAGCTGTAATAGAAGCCCCGGAAAATATGCAGGTACAGCACCAGGAAGAAGAAGCTGGCACCGTTGGCATGCATGTACCGCATCATCCAGCCCCAGTTTACGTCGCGCATGATGTGCTCGACGGATGCGAAGGCAACGGTATCGTTGGCAGCGTAATGCATGCCCAGAATGACACCGGTGATGATCTGGAGCACGAGGCAGAACCCCGCCAGAACGCCGAAATTGTACATGTAGTTCAGGTTGCGCGGCACCGGATAGCCTGCGCCCACGGCGTTGTAGACCAGCCGTGGCAATGGCAGCTTTTCATCGATCCACTGCGTGAAATCGCTCTTCGGTTCGTATTGGCGCGCCCAGGGAAAACTCATGCTTCGTGCCTCTTTCGCTTATCCGACCACGACCGTGGTATCGCCGGTAAATTCGTATTCCGGGACCAGCAGGTTGGTGGGGGCCGGACCTTTGCGGATGCGTCCAGCGGTGTCGTAGTGGGAGCCGTGGCAGGGGCAGAAATAGCCCCCGTATTCGCCCTTGTTCTCGCCTTCTGCCGCGCCCAGCGGGACGCAGCCGAGATGGGTGCAGACGCCCATCGTGATGAGGATGTCGCGGTGCCCCTCCTTGGTACGGTCCTCCAGGCTTTCCGCATCGCGCAGCGAACCCGTCGGCGTAGCGTTCGCTTCCTGCATTTCGGCAGGCGTGAGGCGTTTTACGAACAATGGCTGCTTGCGGAAGATCGCCTTGATGCTCTGGCCCGGCTCGATCGCGGCAACATCCAGCTCGGTGCTGCTTTCGGCCAGCACGTCGGCGCTGGGCGCCATCTGGCTGATGAATGGATACACGACGGCAAGGCCGCCGATACCCGCCGCGCTGACCGCAGCGATGTTGATGAAATCGCGACGGCGCGGCTCGTCCGGTCCGCCAAGAGCCGGGTCCGTATTCACCGTACCGGATAAATCAGTGCTCGTCATCGATCCTGCCTGTTGCCGCCGCGCATCGGTATCGCGGCCCGTCCGTAAACCGGGCGGTCTTTCGTCAAGACCCGCCACAGCTCTCGATTTAGGACTGCGTTAGCGCGCGTGGCGAAAGCTGCCAACCGACTTTTTGGCACCCGCCATGCCGCAAGATGCAAGCGCGGTCAGGCGGGAAGGGCGATTGCGCTTAGCTGGCGTCCGCCGGTCGGCCTGCCGCGATGGGTGGCCCGGCGGTAGGAGTGGAACGCGTCTTTGCGCGCATAGGTGTCGAGGGCCAGCGTCCCGACACAGCCGACACCGCCGCCGCGCAGCCGTTTCGATACATAACGCGGTAGGTCGAACTGGTGATGGCCTGCACGCCCTTCGGCGAAGCAGCCATCCGCATCCGTCTCGAAGCGGGCCCGAAAGACGTCGTCGACCTCGTAGCTTGCCTGCTGGATACACGGGCCGACCACCGCCACCATGCGCGTCGGTACACCGCCCAGCGCGACCATCGCCTGCACCGCTGCCTCCAGCACCCCGTCCAGCGCCCCGCGCCATCCGGCATGGACCGCCGCAACAAGGCCAACGGAGGGATCGTGCAGCAACACCGGTGCACAGTCCGCCGTGACGATCCCCAGTGCCAGACCGGGCGTGGCGGTAACCAGTGCGTCGGCTTCCGGTTGGTGCTGCGGCGGGAAAGGTGCGGACACGGTCACTACGCGCGCCGAATGCACTTGTTTCACGCGAGCCAGTGGCGGGGAGCCGAGCGCGGAAAGGTCGGGCTCGAACCCTTCCGGAGTGCCCTTGTAAAAGGCGTGGGGCACCGCTTCGAGCGCTGGTGCCACTATCCGGTCATTGTGTTCAACCATCGTCGAGCGACCGGCTCACTTGCTCCATCGTGTCGCGCGACAGGCCGGGTATTGCCGCGATTTTCTCCAGCTCGCTCCGCATCAGAGCCGCACGGTTCGCCTCGATCTTGCGCCAGCGTCCGAGCGACGGCACGAACCGCGCCGCCGTCTGCGCGTTGATGGGGTCGAGTTTGCGAATCAGGTCGCCAATCATGCGGTATCCCTCGCCATCAGCGGCGTGGAAGGCATGCGGATTGCCCGCAAACGCCATGTAAAGCGAACGTACGCGGTTGGGGTTGCGCAGGGTGAAATCGGCATGGTTCGCCAGCGCCACCACATGTTCGCGCGCGGAGGGATGCAGCGAAATCGCCTGCAGCGTAAACCACTTGTCGATGACCAGATCGTTGTCGTGATAACGGTTGTAGAAATCGATCAGCGCATCGGTGCGTGCTGCGGTCTGGAGGCCGGCCAGCACCATCAGCGCGCCCTGCCGGTCGGTCATATTGTCCGCCGCCCGGTATTGCTCGCGCGCGAGATCCGATGCGCGCGCCGGATCGCCCGCTGCCAGATAGACCAGCGCCTGCGTCTTCACCTTGCGCGCACCGCGTGCCGCCTGGTCGTGGCCATAGGGCACGGCGGAAGTGCGGCGGTGCAGTTTAGTGAGTGGGTCGGCGAGCGCCGTGCCCAGCCATGCCTTCAGCCGCTCGCGTTCGGTATGGAAAGCGCCCGGATCGGCAGCGGGCACCTGTTCCATCAGGTAAGTCTGGCTGGGTAGCATCACCAGCTCGCCCCGCATCGCGTCGTCCAGCTTGGCATCATCGAGAATGGCAGCAAGGGCGCGCTGGACATGCGCCTGCCCCGCCCCGCGCGCTGCATCGTCGAGTGTGCCGGTAGCGGCTGCTACGAGATGTCCAACGACCAGCTCCTGCATGGCTTCGTAACGGGCGAAGGCATCGTCGTCCTGCGCGGCGAGGAAAACGAGGTCTTCCGCCGGGGTGTCGCGTTCGATGGTGACGGGGGCGGAAAAGCCGCGATTGACGGACAGCACGGGCGCTTCGTCGAACCCTTCAAAAACAAAGCTTTGCTTGTCGGCATCGAGGACGACCAGTTCCTCGCCGCGATGTTGCCCGGTATTGCGATCCAGCAGCGCGATGCGCAGCGGAATCGGCATTGCTGCCTTGTCGGTCTGGCCCGGCGTGTCTGGCACGGTCTGTGTCAGGTCCAGCGTAACCGTATCGCCTTCATGCGACAGCGCCACGCCGATGCGCGGGGTGCCGGCTTGCGAATACCAGCGGCGGAATTGCGTCAGGTCCAGCCCGGCACCGTCTTCGATGGCGGTAATGAAATCCTCGCACGTCGCGGCTTCGCCATCGTGCCGGTCGAAATAGAGGTCGCACCCCTTGCGGAAGGCATCGGGGCCGATCCGGAACGCGGCGAGCGTGCGCATCATGCGGATGACCTCTGCCCCCTTGTTGTAGATCGTGCTGGTGTAGAAGTTGCTGATTTCACGGAAACTATCCGGGCGGATCGGGTGCGCCAGCGGGCCGCTGTCTTCGGGGAACTGGGCGGAGCGCAGGATACGGACATCCTCGATCCGCTTGACCGCTTCTCCCTGCATGTCCTGCGAAAAGAGCTGGTCGCGCAGGACTGTGAAGCCTTCTTTCAAGGACAACTGGAACCAGTCGCGGCAGGTTACGCGGTTGCCCGACCAGTTGTGAAAGTATTCATGCGCGATGACACCTTCGACCGCATCGTAATCGCCATCCGTTGCCGTGTCGGGGTCTGCGAGGACATACTTCGTATTGAAGACGTTCAGCCCCTTGTTCTCCATAGCACCCATATTGAAATCCGACACGGCGACGATGTTGTAGAGATCGAGATCGTATTCGCGTCCGAACACTTCCTCGTCCCAGGCCATTGCTTTCTTGAGCGAATCCAGAGCGTGCTGCGTGCGGCCTTCGTCGCCCTCGCGGACCCAGACGTTGAGTTCGACCTCGCGGCCCGAACGCGTTGTAAACGCGCCGGAATTCGCCACCAGGTCGCCCGCGACCAGTGCGAACAGATAGCTCGGCTTGGGCCACGGATCGTGCCATTCCGCCCAGTGCGTGCCGTCCGGCCCGTCGCCCGCATCGGTGCGGTTGCCATTGGCGAGCAGGATGGGGAATTCGGCCTTCGGGCCGGACATCCGGACGGTATAGGTGCTGAGCACATCGGGCCGGTCGGGGAAGAACGCAATGCGGCGGAAACCCTCGGCTTCGCACTGGGTGCAGAGCATGCCGCCGCTGGCAAACAGGCCCATCAGCTGCGTGTTTTCCACCGGGTTTATCCGGGTGACGATGGCGACAACATGCGCGCCTTCCGGGACAGGTAGCAAGAGATTGCCGCCATCCAGACGCCAATCGTCGACCACTTCGCCATCCAGTTCGACCGACACCGGTTCGAGGCCGTCTCCATTCAGGAACAATGTATCGCTCGGTTCGGCATCGGGGTTGGGTTCGATGGTCAGTGTTGCCGTCACCTGCGTTTCTTCCGCACCAAGTTCGAAATCCAGCGAGACCGCCGGAACGCGCCACGGATAGGGTTTGTAATCGGCGCGCAGGATAACGGGCGGGGCCTTTGGCTCCGGCGGAGCATCAGCCAAATGCGGGTTCGGGTTGGCGGGGTCGGGGCTGGAAGACGGGGAGCGGGCGATATCCATGTGGGGCTTGGCTTTCTCTTGGTGTTCGGGCTTACAACGCCGCGATGCGCACAATGTTCATATTCGGGCTGGGTTATACGGCAAAGCGGCTGGCGGCTGCGCTGGAACAGGCGGGCTGGCGCGTGGAAAGCACCGGGTCCGGTGGCAGCATGGCGTTCGACGACGACGATGCAGTGCGCGCAGGTCTCGAGCAGGCGACGCATGTGCTGTCCTCGGTACCGCCTGCCGACGGCTGCGATCCGGTGCTTGCACGGTATGGCGCGCAGCTTGAAGAACGCTGGCTCGGCTACCTGTCTTCCACCGGCGTTTATGGCGATGCGGGCGGGGCGTGGGTCGATGAAAGCGCCGCGACCGGCACCGGACGGCGGACGGCGCGCGCCGAAGCGGATGCGGCATGGCTCGAACGCGGCGCGCGGGTGTTCCGCCTGCCCGGCATTTACGGGCCGGGGCGCAGCGCGCTGGACCGGGTGCGCAGCGGCAAGGCGCATCGTATTAGGTTGTCCGGACAAGTTTTCAGTCGGGTGCATGTTCAGGATATCGTCGCGGGCGTCGTGGCGGGTCTGGACGCACCGGCGGGTGCTTACAACCTGGCCGACGATCTGCCGACCAGCCAAAACGCCGTGATCGAGGAAGCCTGCCGCTTGCTTCACGTGAAACACCCGCCCTTGCAGACGATAGACGAGGCCGGGCTGTCGCCGATGGCGCGCGGCTTCTATGCCGAAAACCGGCGCGTCGCGAACGGCAAGGCAAAACGCGTGCTTGGCTGGCAACCGCAATATCCGACATTTCGCGAAGGACTACGCGCGCTGCTTTGACGACCAGGCGGGTCGGCGGTGCAAAGGAGTTGTCGCGCGCAGCGCCCAAAACCGGTTTCACACGAAGACACGAAGATGTCGGACATGTGTCGAATGGCGTGCAACCTCTTCGTGTCTTCGTGTGAACCTTTAAATGCCTGCGGCGCACGTCACGAAGTTCAGCTTTCCTTCGCCCGAAGCGCGACCGCCATGCCGACCAGCGCCAGCACCGCGCCCAGCACCGACAGCGCGGTCCATTCATACGCCTCCAGCACCGTCGAGATTACCATCGCCACCACGATGACCAGGATGTTCTGATACGCCGCCCGCCCCGCGCCGATGGTGCGGATCAGCGTGTAATAGAGCGGGAACGTCACCACCGACCCCGCCAGCGCCAGCCACACCAGACCGGCCCAGAACACCGGCGAAGCGGGGAACACCGGCCGACCGTGCTCGAACCACGCCAGCGCGATATCGAACCCGGTGCCATACAACATCGACCATGCCAGCAGGCTGACCATCGGCAAGGCCCGCCCCGTCGGCAGCGCCTGACAGACATTGGCGATGCTGGCCGCCAGAATGCCGCCGATGGCAAACGCAATGCCCAGCGCGACATTGCCGCCCAGCGGCGACAGCCGCGCCTCGTGCAGCAGCAGCAGCGAAATGCCCGCCAGCGCGACCGCGCCGCCCAGATAGAACCGCGGCGTCACCCGCTGCCCCAGCAGCCAGCGGCCCAGCAGCGCATTGGTCACGATCATCAGGCTGAACATCACCGCCACGATGCCCGACGTGAGGTGCAGCTCTGCGCGGTAGACGAAGTTGAAATTGCCGCAGAACTGGGTGAGCCCGATGAACACCGCCAATGCCTGCCCGTTGCGGCCGATAGCGAGCGAGCGGCCCATGATCCGCGCCACCACGAACATCGCGGGCGTCGCCAGCATGAACCGCCACGCGATGGACCAGCTTGCGGGCACGGTTCCGATCTGGCCGGTGATGACATACCACGTGCTGCCCCAGATCAGCGCGACGATCAGGAACGCCGCGACGATGCGCGGCTGCAGCAGCGCCGGTGTTTGGGTCGAGAGGGGTTCGGTCAAAGGCCGGCGACGGCTTTGGCGAGTGCGCTGGCCGCGTGCGGATCGCTGTCCCACGCGGTCACGAACCGCGCGGCGTCCGCGCCCCAGTCGTAAAAGCCGAAGCCCTGTTCGCGCAGTGCCGCGCGCTCGGTGGCGGTGCAGCGCACGAACAGCTCGTTTGCTTCGACCGGATGAAGCAGCCGCTCGCCGCACGAGGTCGCGATTTCGGCGGCGGCAGCATTGGCGGCGCGCGCGTTCTCCAGCCACAAGTCGCCTTCCAGCATGGCGACGAGTTGCGCGGCGAGGAAGCGGCCCTTGGATTGCAGATGGCCCGCGCGCTTGCGGCGATAGCGGGCCACGTCGGCCAGCGAGGGATCGAAGAACACGATGGCCTCGGCACTCATCGCCCCGTTTTTCACACAGCCGAAACTGAGCGCCTGCGCCGGGCCGACCGCTTCCGCCGGTGTGCATTCGAGGAAGGCAACCGCATTGGCGAACCGCGCCCCGTCGACATGCAGCGGTAGGTCACGTTCCGTCGCCAGCGCGCCAATGGCGGCGAGCTCGGCGGGGCGATAGCAGCGCCCGTATTCGCTGCACTGCGTGAGAGAGATCGCGTGCGGCTGCACCTGATGCACATCGTCGCGGATCGGGTCGATCACGGCGCGGATGGCATCGGGCGTCAGTTGCGCCCCTTCACCCTCGGCCAGTAGCAGTTTTGCCCCGTGCAAATAGAAGCCTGGCGCGCCGCCCTCATCCTGTTCGATATGCGCCTCGGCATGGCAGACCACGCCCCCATGCGGGGGCACCATCGTCGCCAGCGCAAGGCAGTTTGCCGCCGTGCCGGTCGCCACCCACAACACCGCGCATTCGCGGCCGAACAGGTCGGTGAAGCGCGCGTCCAGTTCGCGCGACAGGGCATCGCCGTCATAGGGCGCGTCCGCCGCGTCGGCGGCGCGCATCGCGTCCCAGACGCGGGGATGGACGGCAGCGGCATTGTCGGACAGGAATTGCATTGCGCGCTGCCCTAACCCACCTTGGAACGAGCGCAAGATGGAGAAACGCGATGGCCGACGGTAAAGCAAATGTGACGATCACTCATTCCGATACGCAAAGCGGCGGCGGACGCTATGTCGCCGAAGTCGGCGGCAGCGGGCATACCGGCCATCTCGACTGGGAGCCGAAAGAAAAAGGCGTGCGCATCGCCACCCACACCATCGTGCCGCGCGAAATCGGCGGGCAGGGCGTGGCGGCCCAGCTGGTCGATGCGCTGGTCGCCGATGCGAAGGAACACGGTTTCAAGATCGTGCCGCAATGTTCCTATGTCGAAAAGAAATTCGACGAAAATCCCGACTGGGCGGCGCTGCGGGCATAAGTCGGCGCGCGTAAATTGGCGCACCCAAAATCGGGCGCGCGTGGGGTTACTCTGCCGTCAGTTCCGAAAACCCGGTGGCGCATATGCTGTCCAGTACCGCATCGCGCAGCGCCTCGGCGCGGGCGAGCGGTATGCCTTCGATGGAGAAGCTGTCGCCCGCCAGCCCCAGATGCAGGCTGGCATAGCCGCGTCTTTGCGCCAGCGGGCCGCGTGCGATCTCCACCGATTGCAGCTTCACCCGGTGGGTGATGGCGGTGCGCGGGGCGAGCCAGCCGCTGCGCGCGAACAGCTGGTCTTCGCTTAGCGCATTGCATTCATGGCGCCAGACAAACGCCTGCCGCATGGCGAGGAACACGCCGATGGCCAGCGGGATCAGCGCAAACAGCGGATCGGGTGCGAACAGGCCGACCGGAATGGCGATCAAAGTCAGCACCGTAAAATCGATAACTGCGCTGTCGAAGCGATAGCGCGCGCTGGCGCGTCGCCAGTCGAGATCGGCGGAAGGCGGCGCGAACCCGGCGGCGTGGATGATCGGGTCCAGCTCCGCCCAGTTGCGCAAAGGGCGCGACGTCGTGGCTGGCAGAGCCTGCATCCTGCGCCAGGCTGACGAGCTTCAACCCGTGCCAGCCGCCACCCGCTCCGAAGCGCCGCCGGATCGCGCCCGTGGTGATTTTCAGCGCCTGCACCCGGTGGACGGGCATGACGACATCGGTGCGGGTGAACAGTCCGCGCCGCCGCCGGAAGCCCTTGGCGGTGCGTTCGAGCAGGAAGTTCCAGTCGCGCGCCACTGTGCGGATAACGCCGGTGGCAAAGCCGACAACCAGCAACGATGCGAGCGCGATCACGCCGCCCGCCACCTGCGCCAGCGGACCAAGCCCCGCCAGCTGCGCGCCCGGCCCGGCCAGGCGTTCTTCCCACGCATCGAAATCCCACAGCTCGAAAGGCAGCAGGAAATCGAATTGCTGGGTCAGGCCCGCCAGCACGGCAACCACCGCCAGCGAGAAATTGAACAGGCCGAACATCAGCAGCCGTTGCGGCGTCATGCGGAACAGGATTTCGGCTGGCGATTCGGCGACAGGGGCGGCTGTCCCGGTCGCGGTGCCGTCGGAGACGGCGACCTCGCGCCGGTCGCGGACCAGCTCGCGCAGCCGCGCGCCCTCGGCTTCGGCGAGATAGGTAAGCGCGATCTCCTCCCCGCCGCCCGCACCCGTCTCGAACCGCACCGCCGTCAGGCCGAGCAGGCGCGGCACGAATGCCTGTTCGAGGCTGACATCCTGGATGCGCTCGTAGGGAACGGAGCGCGCGGTACGGGCGAAGATGCCGCTTTCCACGCGGATGTCTTCGGTGCCCACGGTGTAGCGTGAACCGCAGCCAGCGCAGATACGCCCCGCCGATGCCCAGCGCGAGGATGAGCGCGGCAAGGCCGAAGCCGAGCGACAGGCCCATATCGGTATTGCGCGTGCCGAACAGCACCGCGATGGCGGGGAAAACGGCATTGCGCAAACCCGAAAGCCCCTGCGCCAGCACGCTGAGCGGATGCGTCCGCCGGGCGTGTGCCGCAGGGGCCCGGGTGGCCGACGAAAGGGGGGGATCGTCGACCATCAACGCAGTGCTGTCAGGCGGCGCGGGTTTCCAGCGCGCCCAGCGTCGCGACCAGTGCCGCAGCGTACAGCACATGGCCGATCAGCGAAATCCAGGTGATCTGCGCCCAGCCAAGAAACCACGGATTGCCCGCGACCAGCGGTCCGGCAATGATCCCGATCGCGACCACGAACAGACCGATGCCGTAGCCAGTGGCCGAAAGCGGCAGCGGCAGGTTTGGCAGGATGCGGCGTTGCAGCGGGCGGAACACGGCGAGCCAGCCCAGCGGATATCCAATCAGGCCGACCGCGAACAGGTGCATGAAACTTCCTGCGACAGGGCTGTCGATACCGGTCAGCACTTTCACCGTCTGCGTGCCCAGCGCGACGGGCGACAGCTTGGCGAAACCCAGCGCGGGCGAAATCACCGAACCCCAGATATCGAACGCCAGCGTGGCGACTGACCCGGCGACCAGCGCGAGGAACAATAGCGATGCGACGGGGTGGGTGGCTGTGTCCGTTGCGGCTTTCTGTTGGAATGCGGCGGTATTCGAAGCGGCTATCGTGGTCATCATGGCCTCCTGTTGCAAATGGCTTGCCAGTCCATTCGCCGGAGCGCTCCCACAGGTTACATTGCGCAGCAAAGGCCGGTTGCGCCCTCATTGCAGTTCGCGCTTGATATGCTGCCGGATCGTTTCGCGGAATGCGGCGGCATCGTCGCTGGCCAGGCCGGGCAGATTGACCGAAGCGTTGTGAACCCCGGCGGTGTGGACGGTCAGCGTCGACAATCCGTGCATCCGCTCCAGCGGACCCTGTTCCACATCGATATGCTGCACCCGCCCGAACGGCACCACGCTGTCGTGGCGGAACCACAATCCGCGCACCACGCGCAGCCGGTCGCTGCCCATGTCGTAACCGCGCGCGATATAGCGGCGATGCGGGAGGCGCAGCACGACCGCCACCGCCACCAGCAGCACCGGCCCGATGACGACGCCGAACGGCAGGTACCCGCTCGCCTCCGCCACGATGGCACCAATGACGAAAGGCAAGGCGGTGATGATGGTGCGGATGCGGGTGAGCGACACGAAACGCGGGTCCAGCGGCGTCAGCGCGCGGGGTGTGGCGGCCTCTGCGGTTTCGTCCTGTTCGCTGTCGTTCTGCATATAACGGGACGGTCTAACCGGCAGCGCGAACGGCACAAGAGGAGAAAAGGGGCAATGGTGCTGCTGGGGAGGATCGAACTCCCGGCCTCACCCTTACCAAGGGTGTGCTCTACCACTGAGCTACAGCAGCGTATCACCAAGTCGCGGGCCTATTGGCGCTTGCCCCTCTCAAGTCAAGGATTGCGGTTTCATGCGCGACTTGAATCGTGCCTGCCATAGCCGCTATCCCTTAACGATGTCCGACGCGCCCAAACCTTCCGACGCCGCCGCTACGCGCGAAGAACGCCTGGCCGCCAAGCTGCGCGAGAACTTGAGACGGCGGAAAATGCAGGGACGCAAGGCACAAGAACGCTCGCAAAGCGACACCTCGCAGGACTAGAGCGGTCGCTTTCCCCACATGCGCGCGCGTGGCGTGTTGCAAAGCGATGACGCCCCGCTAAGCCGTCCCCGTCTGCCTGTGCAGCGCCGCCGAATCGGGGCGCGGGGGCGGGTGCCGGATGCAGGACACGCTTATGAAACTCATGGCCGCCAATTCGAACCTGCCACTGGCACGCGCGATCGCCGGCTATCTGGAAATGCCGCTGGTCGATGCCGGTGTGCGCCGGTTCGCGGACGAGGAAATCTTCGTCGAAATCCACGAAAACGTGCGCGGCGAGGATGTCTTTCTGGTCCAGTCCACCAGCTATCCCGCCAACGACAATCTGATGGAATTGCTGATCTGCATCGATGCGTGCCGCCGCGCCTCGGCCAAGCGGATTACCGCCGTCGTCCCCTATTTCGGCTATGCCCGGCAGGATCGCAAACCCGGCCCGCGCACGCCCATCAGCGCGAAACTGGTCGCCAACCTGATCACCGAAGCGGGCGCCGACCGGGTGCTGGCGGTCGATCTGCATGCAGGGCAGATCCAGGGTTTCTTCGATATCCCGACCGACAATCTCTACGCCGCGCCGGTCATGGCAGCGGATATCCAGGCGCGGTATGGCGACCGCAACCTGATGGTGGTCAGCCCCGATGTCGGCGGCGTGGTGCGCGCCCGCGCGCTGGCCAAGCGACTCGACAACGCGCCGCTCGCCATCGTCGACAAGCGCCGCGACCGGCCGGGCGAAAGCGAAGTGATGAACATCATCGGCGACGTGCAGGGCCAGGATTGCGTGATGATCGACGATATCATCGATTCGGGCGGCACACTGTGCAATGCAGCGCAGGCGCTGCTGGATTCCGGCGCGAATTCGGTTGCTGCCTATATTACGCACGGGGTGCTGTCGGGCGGTGCGGTGGCGCGCGTGAACAGCAGTGCGCTGACCGAGCTGGTCATCACCGACACCATCCGCCCCGCCGATGCCGCCAACGACAGCGACCGCATCCGCATCCTGACCATCGCCCCCCTCATCGGCGAAGCAGTGCGCCGCATCGCCGACGAAAGCAGCGTCAGCTCACTGTTCGATTGATAAATAAGGCGTAGCGCCGCGTTAGCGACCCTCCGGCTCCGCCTTTGGGTCGCGCCAGCTTGGCATGGTGCCGCGCGGCAGGACGGCCAGCTCCTCCAGCCGTCGGGCCTGCCGTATCTCGGCGGTGATGCGCAGCAGGGGGTGGCGGTTGTCGCGTAGCTGGCCCGGTGTCAGGTCGAAGAAATGGCGCATCTCGCGATTGAGGTGCGGTTCGTCGAAATAGCGCAGCCGCATTTCCGCTTCCTCGACAGGTTCCGCCACACCCAGAAGCATCGCCGCCATGTCCAGCGCCCGCGCCCGACGCAGCGCCCGCTTGGGTGTCAGACCGAAATGACGCTTGACCGCCCGTTCCAATGTGCGCGGCGTTACCCCGCATTGCGCGGCAATAGAGACAGGCGAGACGGTCGGGTCGGTCAATGTCACGCGGTCGAACGCGGTTGCGACGGGATCGGGCGGGGCCAGCCCGCGTATCTCGGCAAAGCGGCACAGCGCCCGGTCGACATTGTCCAGCCATTGTGCCGAAGAACCGCCCGGCCGCAGGATCTGCGCCAGATCGAATTCCGCCGCCAGGTCTTTCAGTTCCACGATCCGGTCCACGATGGATGCCATGTCCCTGTCGGTCAGTCGCGCGGCGGCACCTGCGGAGGGATTGATCGTGACCACCTGAAAAGACCCGTGAATGACAACCGGCATAGCCGCGGATTGAGGGCCGAAATAAATGGAATGGCCCTCCGGCCTGCTTGGGAACTGCATGGGCCCGTCTGCCGTCTCCGCACTCCAGTCCGCGCCGAACAGGATGCGCGCGGTCGGCAATTCGTTGACGATCCGGCACTCTATGCTGGCGCCTTCGGGTAAGGTCACATCGGTCACGCTGATACGGTGGAACCACGGGCGCGCGGCGAGTCCCGGCTGGCGGTTCAGCGCCAGCGGCATGCCTGCGCGCGTCGCACCGGTGCTCGAACGGAGTGGTATGTGCGGCCCCTGTTGTAATTGGGAAATATGCACGAGAATCACCGGAAGGTCCAGCAGGCCGCTCCGATTCCGAGCGACTTGCCGTGCCTATGCCTTGGACGCTACGCGCTGCGGCGATGGCCAATACCCTTTCCGACGACCTCGCCCTTGCCAACCGCCTCGCCGATGCGGCGGGGGCGGCAATCCGCCCGCTGTTCCGCGCCGATTTCGCACATGAGCGCAAGGCGGACCGCTCGCCAGTCACACAAGCCGACCGCGAAGGCGAAGCCGCAATGCGCGCCATTCTTGAGGCAGAGCGCGTCGACGAGGGCATCATCGGCGAGGAATACGGCACGCGCAACGAAGGCGCAGGGCGACAATGGGTGCTCGACCCCATCGACGGTACCGTCAGCTTCATGGCGGGCCGCCCCCTTTTCGGCACGCTCATCGCGCTGATGCAGGATGGCTGGCCGGTGCTGGGTATCATCGACCAGCCGGTGCTGCGCGAACGCTGGGTCGGGCGCGTGGGCCAGCCGACGACGCTGAACGGCGCGCCGGTGCAGGTGCGCGCTTGCAAGGAACTGGGCGATGCAGTGCTGGCATCGTCCGCGCCGCAATATTTCACCGACAGTGACGCCGCCGCCTTCATGTCGCTTGCGGCGAAAACCTCGCAAACGGTGGTGTGGGGCGGCGATTGCTACAATTACGGCCTGCTCGCAGCCGGGCATCTGGACGTGGTGTGCGAGTCGGGCCTGAAGCTGCACGATTACGCCGCGCTGGTTCCGGTGGTGGAGGGCGCGGGCGGGTTGATGGCCGACTGGCAGGGCAATCCGCTGGATGCCGGGTCAGATGGCCGGGTGCTGGCATTGGGCGAGCCGGCACGGCTGGAGGATGTGCTTGAAGCGATGGGGTAGCGCGCTATCTTTGCTTGCGCTTTTGCCGAAATCCGGTAATGCCGCGCGCTTCACCGACACGTGTGAGAATCTGCCGGTCTGGCCGTTAGGGCTGCCAGGGCTGGTAGATGCGTGTCCCTATCCGCATCCGTAACAGGAGACGAAAATGCCCAAGCTGAAGACCAAGAGCGGTGTCAAAAAGCGCTTCAAGATCACCGCGACCGGCAAGGTCAAGCACGGTGTCGCGGGCAAGCGCCACCGCCTGACGCACCACAATGCGAAGTATATCCGCCAGAACCGCGGAACCACCCTGGTCGCCGACGCCGATGCGCGCGTGATCAAGAAGTGGGCGCCCTACGGGCTTCGTAACGCGTTTTTGTCTAGTGCGCTTCGGGCATCCGCCCTGCGCTTTGCTGTTCCATCCCGCTCCCCCACCCGACCACCCACGGGATTATCCTAAATGGGTGGTCGGGAGGGGGAGCGGGATGGCACAGCCCCGAGCGTCAGCGAGCAAACAGAGAACGCATCGGAACATAGGCTACGGACGAATGTCCGACCGGCACGCGAAATAAGGATATACTTTCAATGCCTCGCATCAAACGCGGCGTCACCACGCGCCAGAAGCACAAGCGGCTCCTCGAACAGGCCAAGGGCTATCGCGGTCGTCGCAAGAATACCATTCGCGTCGCGCGCCAGGCGGTCGAGAAGGCCGGCCAGTACGCCTATCGCGACCGCAAGGTTAAGAAGCGCACGTTCCGCGCCCTGTGGATCCAGCGCATCAACGCTGCCGTCCGCGCCGAGGGGCTGACCTATTCGCAGTTCATGCACGGCGTGAAACTGGCCGGGATCGAGCTCGATCGCAAGGTCATGGCCGACCTCGCCATGAACGAGGAAGCGGCATTCAAGGGTATCATCGGTCAGGCCAAGGCTGCGCTGCCCGCGTAGCCCGTATTGTCCGATACGTTGAATAGCGGGGCGGTCCATGATGGGCCGCCCTTTGCTTTTGCGCCCCACATTCGATAGCGGCTGGCTGATATGGAAGACCTGACAACCCGAACCGAACAGGCGGTTGCCGCCATTGCCGCCGCGCCCGATGCCACGGTGCTGGATGCGTTGCGCGTGGAAGCCGTGGGCAAGCAGGGCTGGGTCAGCCAGTTGTTGAAAACGCTGGGCAAGATGACGCCGGACGAACGGCAGGCGCAAGCTCCCGCGATCCAGTCCGCCCGCGCCGCGATTGCCGGAGCGGTGGAGGCGCGCAAGGCCGGGCTGGACGCCGCCGAACTGGACCGCAGGCTGGCCACCGAAACGCTCGACCTGACACTGCCCGCGCCCGCGCGCCCAAGCGGCAGCATCCACCCCGTCAGCCAGGTGATGGACGAGCTGGCCGAGATTTTCGCCGACCTCGGTTTCGCCGTGAAAACCGGGCCGGAAATCGAGGACGACTGGCACAATTTCACCGCGCTCAACATGGATGAAAACCATCCCGCCCGCGCGATGCACGACACGTTCTATTTCCCCGACAAGGGGAACGAGGACGGGGCCTCAAGCAGCGAAGCGATAGGCCGACAAAATCGCGCGATGCTGCTGAGAACACACACCTCGCCGGTGCAGATCCGCACCATGATGGCGCGAAGGCGGCCCGCTGCGCATCATTGCGCCGGGCCGCGTCTATCGCAGCGACAGCGACGCGACGCATACGCCGATGTTCCATCAGGTGGAGGGACTGGTCATCGACCGCGATATCCATCTCGGCCATCTCAAATGGACGCTGGAGACATTCCTCAAGGCCTTCTTCGAGCGCGACGATATCGTGTTGCGGCTGCGCCCGTCCTATTTCCCCTTCACCGAACCCAGCGTGGAGGTGGATGTCGGCTATCGCAAGGACGCCGGGCGGCGCATCGTCGGCGGCGACGGCAATGCCGAAGGGCATGACTGGATGGAGCTGCTCGGCAGCGGCATGGTCAACGCCCGGGTGCTCGAATTTGCCGGTCTGGACGCGGACGAATGGCAGGGTTTTGCCTTCGGTGTCGGCGTGGACCGGCTGGCGATGCTGAAATACGGGATGGACGACTTGCGCGCCTTTTTCGACGGGGATGCGCGCTGGATGGAGCATTACGGCTTCGATCCGCTGGCCGTGCCGACACTTTCTGCGGGCGTAGGGGACGCGCCATGAAATTTTCGCTGACGTGGCTGAAAGACCACCTGGAAACAGATGCCGATGTCGCGACCATAGCGGCCAGGCTGAACGCGATCGGGCTGGAAGTCGAAGGGGTGGAAGACCCGGCACAGCGGCTCGCGGGCTTCCGCGTCGCCGAAGTGTTGACAGCCCGAAAGCATCCCGATGCGGACAAGCTGCAAGTGCTGTCGGTCGATGCCGGGGCCGAAGTGAACGGAGGGGAGCCGCTACAGGTCGTCTGCGGTGCGCCCAATGCGCGCGCCGGCATGAAGGGCGTGCTGGGCCTGCCCGGTGCGGTGGTGCCCGCCAATGGCATGGAACTGCGCAAATCCGCTATTCGCGGCGTCGAGTCCAATGGCATGATGTGTTCGGTGCGCGAGCTGGAGCTGGGCGACGAGCATGACGGCATCATCGAACTGCCCGCCGATGCGACCGTGGGCTACAGTTTCGCTGATTACAGCGGTTCCTCGCCCGTATTCGACGTGGCGATCACGCCCAACCGGCCCGACTGCATGGGTGTGTACGGCATCGCGCGCGACCTTGCGGCAGCGGGCCTCGGCACGCTGAAACCGATTGCGGTGCCATCGTTCGACGAGGGCGCTGGGGACGCGCCCGATATCGCCATCGAGGATGCCGGGGGCTGCCCCGCTTTCTTCGCGCGTATCGTGCGCGGCGTGACCAACGGCGCATCGCCCGACTGGCTGCAACAGCGGCTGGCGAGTGCGGGGCAGAAGCCGATTTCGCTGCTGGTCGACCTGACCAACTATCTGAGCCTCGCCTTCGGGCGTCCGGCGCATGTCTACGATCTGGCGAAGCTGCAAGGCACGCTGACGGCGCGCCGGGCGAAGGATGGCGAACAGGTCGAGGCGCTGAACGGCAAGACCTATACGCTGAGCGACGACATGCTGGTGATCGCGGACGATGCCGGGGTACACGATATTGCGGGCATCATGGGCGGCGCAGCGTCCGGCTGCACGACGGACACGACCGATGTGCTGATCGAAATCGCCTGGTTCGACCCGGCGACGATAGGCAGGACCGGACGACAGCTCGGCCTCGCCAGTGACGCGCGCACACGGTTCGAGCGGGGCGTCGATCCGGCGTTCCTCGACACCGGGCTGGACGTGCTGACCGGCATGATCGCGGAACTGGCGGGCGGCACCGTTTCCGCGCCGACGCGGCTGGGCAGCGCTCCCGATCGCACCGCGCATGGTCGCCTTCGACCCAGCGCTGACCGAGCGGCTGGGTGGCGTGACGATTGCGGAAGACGAGCAGGCTGCGATCCTCGCCGCGCTCGACTTTGCCGTCACCCGCGACGCGATGCCTTGGCAGGTCGCGGTGCCACCGCGCCGCTTCGATATCGAAGGGCCTGCCGATCTGGTGGAAGAGTTGGTGCGGATATACGGGCTGGACCGGGTGGAAAGCGTGGCCTTGCCGCGCGCCGACGGTGTGGCCCGCCCCACCGCCAGCTCCGCGCAGAAGCAGGAGCGCCGTATCCGCCGCGCCGCCGCCGCGCGCGGGTTGCACGAGGCAGTGACGTGGTCCTTCCTGCCCGTATCCGATGCCGAGCATTTCGCCCCAGAAGGCCAGTCGCTGTGGGTGCTCGACAACCCGATCAGCGAGGATATGAAAGCGATGCAGCCTTCGCTCATCCCCGGCCTGCTGTCGGCGGCGAAACGCAATGCCGATCGCGGAAAGCCTGGCTCGCGCCTGTTCGAAGTGGGGCGGCGGTATTTCCGCGCCAGGGATGGGTCGAGCGACGAAAAGCCAACGCTGGGGCTGGTGCTGGCGGGCGAGAAAACCCCGCGCGGCTGGGCCTCCGGCAAGGCCACCGGGTTCGACGCCTTCGATGCCAAGGCCGAAGCTGTGGCCCTGCTCGCCAGCGTCGGTGCGCCGGTTGCCAAGCTGATGGTGATGGCCGAAGAGGGGGGTGGCGCAGGTCCGCAATTCCACCCCGGCCAGTCGGGTACGCTGCGGCTCGGCCCGAAAAACATCCTCGCCCGCTTCGGTGCGCTGCACCCGCGCACGCTGGAGGCATTCGATATGGACGGACCGGTGGTCGCGGCAGAGATCTTCCTCGACGCCATTCCTGTGAAGAAGGGTGGAAGCAGTTTCGCTCGCCCGCCCTTCGCACCGCCCGCTCTACAAGCGGTCACGCGCGATTTTGCGTTTCTCGTCGATACCGGGATGGCGGCGGGCGACTTGCTGCGCGCGGTGCATGGCGCGGACAAGAACGCCATCGTCGATGCGCGCATTTTCGATGTGTTTGCCGGCGAGGGTGTGCCCGACGGCAGGAAGTCGCTGGCGCTGGAAGTAACGCTGCAACCGGGCGACAAGAGCTTCACCGAGGGGGATTTGAAGGCGATATCCGACAAGATCGTGGCCGCTGCGACGAAGAAGGGCGCGGAGTTGCGGGGGTAGACCCTCCCCCCGTTCGTCCTGAGCCTGTCGAAGGGCTGTTCTCATTTTTTGGCCCTGCTTTCGAAGAGAAGGACGGGGCTTCGACAAGCTCAGCCTGAACGGGCTTATAATAATGGCGACTTACGTATGACCCATAATTCACGGCGCACCTTCGCCATCATCTCGCACCCCGATGCGGGCAAGACGACGCTGACCGAGAAGCTGCTGTTGCAGGGCGGGGCGATCCATCTGGCGGGGGAGGTCAAGGCACGCGGTGCAGCGCGGCGGGCGCGGTCGGACTGGATGAAGATCGAGCAGCAGCGCGGCATTTCCGTCACCAGCAGCGTGATGACGTTCGAGCGGCCCGATGCGGACGGCAATGTCATTACCTTCAACCTGCTCGACACGCCGGGGCATGAGGATTTCTCCGAAGATACCTATCGCACGCTGACGGCGGTCGACTCCGCCGTGATGGTGATCGACGCCGCGAAAGGCATCGAGCCGCAGACCCGCAAGCTGTTCGAAGTGTGCCGCCTGCGCAACGTGCCGATCATCACCTTTGTCAACAAGGTGGATCGCGAGGGGCGGCCTGTCTTCGAATTGCTGGACGAGATTGCGGACATGCTGGCGCTGGATGTCAGCCCGCAGATGTTTCCCATCGGCATGGGCGGCGAGTTTCACGGTATCCTCGATTTCGCCACCGGCGCGGTCGCGGTGCCGGAGGGGCCGTCGAAAGAGTTTCAGGGGACACGCGAGACCGATTTCGACATCCCGCAACGCTTCGCTGAAAATGCCGAGCTGGCGCAGATCGGCTATCCCGAATTCGATCTCGACGCCTATCGCGCGGGCGACCTGACGCCGGTCTATTTCGGCAGTGCGCTGAAGAATTTCGGCGTGACCGAACTGATCGACGCCATCGCGCGCTTCGCCCCGCCGCCCCGCCCGCAGCCTGCTGGCGACAACCATATCGAACCCGGCCATGATGAAGTGAGCGGCTTCATCTTCAAGGTGCAGGCCAATATGGACCCCAACCACCGCGACCGCATCGCTTTCATGCGGCAGGTGTCGGGCACGTTCAAACGCGGCATGAAACTGACGCCGAGCGGGCTGGGCAAGCCCATCGCCGTGCATTCGCCCATCCTGTTCTTCGCCCAGGACCGCGAGCTGGCCGATACCGCGCAAGCGGGCGACATCATCGGCATCCCGAACCACGGCACGCTGCGCGTCGGCGATACGCTGAGCGAGAAAAACCTTATCCGTTTCACCGGCCTGCCCAATTTCGCGCCGGAAATCTTGCGCCGGGTGCAGTTGAAAGACCCGACCAAAACGAAGCAGTTGCGCAAGGCGCTGGATGATCTGTCCGAAGAAGGCGTGATCCAGGTGTTCTATCCCGAAATCGGTGCGCAGCACATCGTCGGCGTCGTCGGGCAGTTGCAGCTGGAAGTGCTGATCTCGCGGCTGTCGGCGGAATACAAGGTGGAGGCGGCGCTGGAGGATTCGCCCTTCTCCACCGCGCGCTGGCTAAAAGGCGATGTGGCCAGGATCGACGCGTTCGAATCGATCAATCGCCCGAACCTGGCCCGCGATCGCGATGGCGATCTGGTGTTTATGGCAAAAAGCCCGTGGGACGTAAGCTACCAACAGGAAAAGAACCCGGACCTGACATTTTCGGCAACGAAAGAACGCTGATCGGGCTGCGGTCAATTTAAGCATTGCTTAACTTTTGGGCAGCGCAGCGATGGCAGCCCTGCTACCCATGCCTGCATACCGGGCATAATTCCGCCGACAGCCAGTTGGCACGCAGCTTGCAAGGCTCTCCCCGCCGGAAACTGTCCGGTGCTTCAAGGGGGGCACGATGAAATACATCATCGCCATCATAAAACCGTTCAAGCTGGACGAGGTGCAGGACGCGCTGGGCGCCATCGGCATCGCCGGAATGACCGTTTCCGAAGTGAAGGGTTTCGGACGGCAAAAAGGCCAGACCGAGATTTATCGCGGGGCCGAATACACCACCAACATGCTTCCCAAAGTGAAGCTGGAAATTGCCGTGGCGGACGAAACCGCCGAGCAGGTGGTGGAAACCATCACGCAAACCGCTGGCGCGCAGAATATCGGCGACGGGAAGATCTTCGTGGTGGAGCTTGCCGCTGCCGTCCGCATCCGTACCGGCGAAACCGGGGAGACGGCATTGTGAAACATCGCATTTCAACAGGGATATATCGGATGAAACGGACCGCTGCCTATTTTTCTGCCGGGTCGGCAATGCTGCTGGCCGCGCCCGCGCTTGCAGCGCCCGCCGATCCGGAAGCTGCCGCTGCCGCCGCAGAGGCTGCTGTGGTTGCGGCCGGTACGGGATATATCTTCAACACCCTGCTGTTCCTGATCGGTGGATTCCTGGTCATGTGGATGGCGGCCGGGTTCGCCATGCTGGAAGCCGGGCTGGTGCGCGGCAAGAATGTCAGCGTGCAGTGCCTGAAGAATATCGGGCTGTATTCGATTGCGGGCCTGATGTTCTGGCTGGTCGGCTATTCCATCGCCTATCCCGGGTTTGCCAATGCGGCGACCGGCTATTTCGGCATTGCTGATTTTCCCTATGCCATGCAGGCCGTGGGCGAGGCCGATACGGATACCGGCTATTCGGTGGCATCGGACTGGTTTTTCCAGATGGTGTTCTGCGCCACCACCGCCTCGATCGTGTCGGGCACGGTCGCGGAGCGGGTGAAGCTGGTGCCGTTCTTCATCTTCGTCACATTGCTGACCGGGTTCATCTATCCCGTCGTGGTATCGTGGGAATGGGGCGCCGGCTGGCTCGACAATATGGGCTTTTCCGATTTCGCCGGGTCCACGCTGGTCCACAGTACGGGCGGCTGGGCCGCGCTGATGGGGGCGCTCATCATCGGTCCGCGGCTTGGCCGGTATGGCAAGGACGGCAAGATGGCCGTTTTCCCGGGGTCGAGCATTCCGCTCGCCACGCTGGGCACGTTTATCCTGTGGCTCGGCTGGTTCGGCTTCAATGGCGCATCGCAACTGGCGATGGGCACCATCGGCGATGTTTCGGATGTGTCGAAGATTTTCGTCAACACCAACATGGCTGCGGCTGGCGGCGTCGTTACCGCGATCATCGCCACGCAGCTGCGTTACGGCAAGGCGGACACCACGATGGCGCTGAACGGCGCGCTGGCGGGGCTGGTGGCCATCACCGCAGAGCCGCTGACGCCGACCGTGGGGATGGCGATCCTTATCGGCGGCATAGGCGGGCTGTTGCCGGTGATCTTCGTGCCGATCCTCGACAAGCTGAAGATCGACGACGTGGTCGGTGCGATCCCGGTCCACCTCGTCGCAGGCATCTGGGGTACGCTGGCCGTGCCGCTGACCAATACCGAAGTTCCGTTCCTCGCGCAGCTCACAGGCGTGGTGGCGACGGGCATCTTCGTCAGCGCCGCATCGGCTGTCATCTGGTTCGGGCTGAAGGCCGCGATGGGTGTGCGGCCGACCGAGGATGAAGAGCTGGCGGGCCTCGACATCAGCGAAACGGGTATCGAAGCCTATCCCGAATTCACCCGGACCACCTGACACAACGCAATACGGCGCGGTCTGGACAGGCCTGACCGCGCCGCACGATGTTCTTCCTGCGAACACCACCTTTAACGGGCCGGGGCACTTGGTGCTCCGGCCCCTTTTTTCGGGTTACTCCGCCGCCATCACGAAGTCGGCACAGCGTTCGCCGATCATGATACCCCGTGGCCGGACGGCCACCAACAGGGAGCCAGTATCATTCCGCGGCCATCACGAAATCCGCGCAGCGTTCGCCGATCATGATACTGGGCGCGTTGGTGTTGCCGCTGACGATCTTGGGCATCACGCTGGCATCTGCGATCCACAGTCCCTCCACGCCGTTGGCGCGCAGTTTGGTATCGACCACGGCACCGGCGTCGCTCCCCATGCGGCAGGTGCCGACCGGGTGATAGACGGTGTCGGCGCGGTTGCGGATGAGGGCGTCCAGCGCGGCATCGTCCTGCAGATCGACCGGATTGCGGTCGGTTGGGTCGTAATCGGCCAGCGGTGGCGCGTCGGCGATCCGGTGCGACAGGCGCACGCCCGCGCGCAGCGTGGCGATATCGCGATCGTCGTCGAGGAAGTTGGGGTCGATACGCGGGGCGTCCGCCGCATCGGCGCTGTTGAGGCGCACGGTGCCGCGCGATTCGGGACGCAGCACGCACGCGTGGAGCGAGAAGCCGTGCCCCTTTACCTTTTCGCGCCCGTGATCTTCCAGCAGCGCGGGCACGAAATGCCATTGCACGTCAGGTGCGGGTGCATCGTCCATCACGCGCCAGAATCCGCCGGCTTCTGCATAAGGTGTCGTCATGATGCCGGTGCGATGACGGCGATGTTCCAGCATCGCGGCGACCATCCGCTTCGTGCCGGCCAGGCTGTCGCCGATGGGGTCGGTCGATTCGGTCGCCCAGCTGGATACGTAATCGATGTGGTCCTGCAGGTTTTCGCCGACTTCGCCGCTGTCGCAGACGACGTCGATGCCGTGATCCTTCAGATGCGCTGCGGGGCCGATGCCGCTGGTCATCAGGATTTGCGGGCTGTTGAACGCGCCCGCGCTGAGGATAACACCGCCGCCGCCGGGGCCGCCTGCATGGATGGTTTCTGTCTGCTTGCCTTTCCTAAGCACCGCGCCGGTGACGCGTCCATTCTCGATCACCAGCCGCTCGACCAGCGTATTGGTGCGGATGTCGATATTGCCCTGGTCGCGGATCGGCTCGACATAGGCGCGTGCGGCAGACCAGCGTTCGCCCTTGTGCTGCGTTACCTGATAAATGCCGAATCCGGCCTGTTCGGCCCCGTTGAAATCATCCGTGCCGCGCAGTTGCAGCGCCTCGGCACTGGCGACGAACGCGCGGCTGGTGGGGTTGGTGTGGTTCTGGTTCGACACGAACAGCGGACCGCCATCGCCATGATAGTCGTCCGCGCCGCGTTCATTGCCTTCGGCCTTTTTGAACCACGGCAACACGTCTTCATAGGCCCAGCCATCGCAGCCCATCTCCGCCCAGTTGTCGTAATCCCAGGCATTGCCGCGAATATAGATCATGGCGTTGATCGCGCTCGATCCGCCAAGTCCCTTGCCGCGTGGCTGGTAGCCGATGCGCCCGTTCAGCCCTTTTTGCGCGACGGTGTCGTAGCGGTAATTGGAACTGCCGCGCAGGAACGGCATGAAGCCGGGTGTCTTGATAAGGAAGTTGTTGTTGCGCCCGCCCGCCTCGACCAGACACACGCGCCGCGTGCCGTCCACGGCCAGGCGTCCTGCCACCGCGCTGCCCGCACTGCCGCCGCCGATAACGATATAGTCGTAATGTGCCATGCCTCGTTCTCCCGTTTGCGCGGGAGGCTAGGCAGCTTGGCGTATAGTTTCAATCGCTTCCGTGCTGCTGCGGATTTCGGGCCTGCCATTCGGCGCGCAGCATGTCGGAGGTCTGGCGGCTGTTATCGTGCGTCCAGCCGGGCGGGCGCACCAGATAGTCCAGCTTGTGCCGCCACGGTGCGCGCGCGATATCGTGCACCATGCCGATCCACTCGTGGAACACCGCCCATAGCAGGTTGAAACTGCCCAGCTGGCGCACGATGCCGTAGCGGATCTGCTCTTCGCCGGGACGCTCGGCCTCGAAGGTGCCGAACAGGCGGTCCCACACGATGAAGACACCGGCATAGTTGCGGTCGAGATAACGCGGATTGGTGGCGTGGTGGACGCGGTGATGGCTGGGCGTGTTCATCACCGCCTCGAACCAGCGCGGCATGCGCCCGATGGCCTCGGTGTGGATCCAGAACTGGTAGATCAGGTTCAGCCCGTGGCAGATCGCGATCATCACCGGGTGGAAGCCGATCAGCACCAGCGGCAGCGTAAAAGCGAAGCCAAGCGTAAACGCCCCGGTCCAGCTTTGCCGTAGCGCCGTGCTGAGATTGTAATGCTGGCTGGAATGGTGGTTCACATGGCTCGCCCAGAACCAGCGCACGCGATGCCCGGCGCGATGGACCCAGTAATAGGCAAGATCGTCCAGTACGAAGCACACCGGCCATGCCAGCCACGCCCAGCCACCGGTCACGGGGATATCGAAGGCGCGGTATTCGTACAGCGCCAGAAACATCAGAAGGAACAGGCCGCCGAACGCCGCACCCGCCACCGTGCTGCCCAGGCCGAACAGCAGGCTGGTCAGCGTATCGCGCGCTTCATAGCTTTCGGGACGCTTGCGCCAGGCCCATACCAGTTCGGCCAGTATCAGCGCAACGAACAGCGGCACGGCAAGCTCGGTGGGAGAAAAATCAGGCATTGGTCACACCACCACGACAGCGCATGGTCACCGTGCCGAAACGCCGTTCTCCGGTGTCGATGACCACCTCGTCGCCGTGCCGTGCCACCTTGCCAGCGTCGATCACACGGCCCACGAAATGCTGGCCATGCTGGCGCAGCACCAGTGCATTGCCCGATCCGTCTTCAAGCAGCGCGGCGCGGCCGCCATCGTCGACCAGCACCGTTTCCGGCGCAAATCCTTCGGCGGTTTCGCCGGCAAGCACGCGGGCGTGATCCTCGTCACGGATGCGGCTGCGCGTGCCGAGCGCGAGCAGGTGGACCAGCCCGGCAATGCCCAGCACCGCCAGCAGCGATCCGCCGAAGATTGCCGCCTGCGTCACGTCTTGTCTTCGGCCATTGCGTCGAGCGCAGAGCGTATCGGCGACAGGTCATATCCTGCATCCTGCGCCGCCGAGGCAAGCGTATCGGCGCCGGTTCCCCGGCTTGCTTGTGCCAACGCCCACAGGAATGTCGAGCGCGTACCGGTCCGGCAGAAAGCCAGCACCGGCCCTTCGGCAGCATCCAGCGCATCCGCCATCGCATCGACCTGTTCCGGTCCCATCCCGCCGGGCACGACTGGAATGGCACGATAGGACAGGCCAGCCGCCGCCGCCGCCGATTCGATTTGTGCGCCATCCGGCTGCCCGCTTTCTTCCCCGTCGGGGCGGTTATTGATAACCAGGGTTATGCCCTGCGCAGCGGCGGTGGCGAGGTCGGCAGGCGCAATCTGCCCGGTGACCAGCATGGAATCGGTCAGGGTGCGAAACGCTGTCATGGTATCATCTCTCCCGCAGAGAAAGGCAGTTTTGTGGGCAATCGGAGGCAGTCTCATCCATCGCACCAGTCTGTATTCCCTGGTGCAATAGCCGGTTATGCGGAATTGTCATATTGGTGGCGCACTTGGAAAAAACGCTAAATTGTTCGCGCGCGGATGCTTTCTGCGCTATGAACGCAAATGGATGGTCCGTGCGTGCCGCAAGGATGCGGTGTTAACCGGCGGGACCATGTCGATGCCTGGCACACCCGCCGTCCGGTTGCCGCATCGGGAATTTTCGGGACGGGACTACGAAGGTACGTGTTGCATTATGGGTTACGATAGAGGCCGCAAAGGGCGCGGACGCGACAAACGGGACAGTTTCGGTGAAGACGGTTTCGATCCGTTCGGCGGCGGTGGCGGCGGCTTTGGCGGTGACAGCTATGGCGGCGGTGGCGGTAATGACCGTGGCGGTGGCGGCGGTGGTTATGGCGGCGGCGGCAACGATCGCGGCGGCTACGGCGGTGGCGGTGGCGGTGGCGGCGGCAATCGCTTCGGTGGCGGCGGGGGCGGTGGCCCGCGTGGCGGCGGAGGCGGCAGCGGTTTCGCCGGCGGTGGCGGCGGACAGGGTGGCGGCAACCGTATGCCTCCGCAAGTCGTCGGCACCGGCAAGGGTGCGGTCAAGTTCTTCAACAGCGAAAAGGGATTCGGCTTCATCCAGCAGGTCGGCGGCGGCGAAGATGTGTTCATCCACATCAGCGCGGTCGAACGTGCCGGTCTTCAGGGTCTTGCCGAAGGACAGGAACTGGAATTCAACCTTGTGGATCGCGGCGGCAAGGTCTCCGCGCAAGACATCCAGGTTATCGGCGACGTCATTCCGGCCGAAAGCGGCGGTCGCAGCGCGCCTTCGGGCGACCGCGGTGGCGCACCCCAGCGCGAGCTGACGGGCGAGAAGGCGACAGGCACGGTCAAGTTCTTCAACGCGATGAAAGGCTTCGGCTTCATCGTGCGCGATGACGGCCAGCCCGATGCCTTCGTGCATATCAGCGCCGTGGAAAGATCCGGCCTGTCCGCCATCAACGAAGGCGAACGCTACCAGTTCGACATCGAGATGGACCGACGCGGCAAGCATTCGGCGGTGAACCTGGTGCCTGCCGAATAGGCACACCGCTGTTCACCTTCGAATACGCACATGGCGGCTCTGGTGGGGTCGCCATTTGCTTTTGTGCTAAAGACAACTGCATATCCTGCCCACGCGACACCTTTTGAAAGCCTGTTCCATGTCCATCACGCCTCTCATGCCCGTCTATCCCCGTTGTGGCGTGCGCCCTGTGCGCGGCGAACATTGCCACCTGATCGACGAGGACGGCACGCGCTATCTCGATTTCGCCAGTGGCATCGCGGTGAACCTGCTGGGTCACAGCCATGCGGGGCTGATCGGCGCGATCCAGAAGCAGGCGGAAACGCTGATGCATGTTTCCAACCTCTATGGCAGTCCGCAGGGCGAGGAGCTGGCGCAGCGGCTGGTCGATGCCACCTTCGCCGATACGGTGTTCTTCACCAATTCCGGCGCGGAGGCGGTGGAGACGGCCATCAAGGTCGCGCGCGCCTATCACCAGCACGAGGACGGCGACGCGCAGCGCACCGAGCTGATTACCTTCGTAAATGCCTTCCACGGGCGGACGATGGCGACGATCAGCGCCAGCAACCAGGCCAAGATGCACAAGGGGTTCGAACCGCTGCTGCCCGGTTTCCGCTATTGCGAGTTCGACGATCTGGAAGCGGCGCGCGCGATGGTCGGGCCGAATACGGCAGGCTTTCTGGTCGAGCCGATCCAGGGCGAGGGCGGCATCCGGCCTGCGTCGCAGGACTTCCTGACCGGCCTGCGCGCGATTGCGGACGAGCATGACCTGATGCTGGTGCTGGACGAAGTGCAGTGCGGTGTGGCGCGCACCGGCATGATGTATGCTCACGAACATTACGGCGTGACGCCGGACATCCTGGCCAGTGCGAAAGGCATCGGCGGCGGCTTCCCGCTAGGTGCGTGTCTGGCGACGGAAAAGGCGGCGCGCGGCATGACCTTCGGCACGCACGGCTCCACCTATGGCGGCAACCCGCTGGCAATGGCGGCGGGCGGTGCGGTGATGGATGCGGTCGCCAACGAACCGTTTCTTGCGCAAGTGCGCGACATGGGCGAGCGCATTCGCGCCCGGCTGGAACAGTTCATCGGCAATTATCCCGATCTGTTCGACCACGTGCGCGGGAAGGGCCTGATGCTGGGGATCAAGATGCGCGTCGAGAGCCGCCCCTTCTTCGTCCACCTGCGTGACCATCACCAGCTGCTGACCGTGGCGGCAGGTGACAACACGCTGCGCCTGTTGCCGCCCCTGGTCATCGGCGATGGGGAGATCGACGAGTTCTTCGACAAGCTGTCGGCCGGCGCGGCCAGCTACACGGTCCCGCAGGCTGCGTGAGCATGCGCCACTTCACCGATCTGGCCGACGCAGGCGCAGACGGGCTTGCCGCGATGATCGCCGACGCCATCGACCGCAAGGCTGCGCGCGCCGGATGGCCACGGGGCCGCGCCGATGCCGATGCGCCGTTGGCGGATCACGTGCTGGCCACCGTGTTCGAGAAAAGCAGCACGCGCACCCGCGTCAGCTTCGACATGGCGATGCGCCAGCTCGGCGGCAGCGCGCTGGTGCTGGATTCGGGCAGCACGCAATTGGGGCGGGGGGAGAGTGTGGCCGATACCGCGCGGGTGCTGGGCCGGATGGTCGACGCCATCACGCTGCGCACGGACGATCATGCAAAACTGCTGGCAATGGCGAAACATGCCGGCGTGCCGGTCATCAACGCGCTGACCGATGCCAGCCATCCATGCCAGATCGTTGCCGACCTGCTGACCATGATCGAGCATGGCAAGGCCTTGCCCGGTCTGGACGTCGCCTGGCTGGGCGATGGCAACAATGTGCTGCATTCCTGGCTCGAAGCGGCGGGGCTGATGCAGTTCAACATGCGCGTTGCCACGCCGGACGGCTTCGCGCCCGGACAGCGCTGGATCGACGAGGCACGCACACGCGGGGCGCGGATCGAGACCGGCCTGTCCGCCCAATCGGCGGCGGATGGCGCCGACGTGATCGTCACCGATACCTGGATCAGCATGGGGCAGGATGGCGAGGCGGAGCGGCGTGCGGCAATGACGCCATATCGCGTGACCGACGCCATCATGGGCTGCGCGCGGCCAGATGCCCTGTTCCTGCACTGCCTGCCCGCCCATGTCGGCGATGAGGTCGTGCGAAGCGTGTTCGAAGGTCCGCAATCGGTCGTGTTCGACGAAGCGGAAAACCGGCTCCATGCGCAAAAATCTATCCTGCGCTGGTGCTTCGAGCAGATTTAGCGCGGTTGCGCGCCGCGCCGCCGACCCCATATCGCCGCCATGCCCGATAGCACTGCCGAAACCCGCGACGCCGCCGCATCCGCCGCCGAAACCTGGACCGACCGCGTTCTCAATTTCACGATCCCGTCACGTCATGCGCGCGGGCGAATCGTGCGGCTGGACGATGTGCTGGCACAAATCCTGTCGGCGCACGACTATCCCGCACCGATCCGGCATTTGCTTGCCGAAGCGGTTGTGCTGGGCGCGTTGATGGGCGGGCTGATCAAGGAAGCCGGTGCGCAGATGACCATGCAGGCGCAGACCGAGGGGGGCATCGTCAACCTGCTGGTCTGCGATTATCGCGGTGGCGAGCTGCGCGGCTATGTCGATTTCGATGCCGACCGGCTCGGCAGTATCGGTGCAAATCCGACGCTAAAGGCGCTGTTCGGCAAGGGTTATCTCGCCATTACTTTCGACCGGCCCGGCCTGGAGGGTGGCGAGCACGAACGGTATCAGGGCATCGTGCCGCTGGAAGGGGCAACGCTGTCCGATGCCTGCGAAGCCTATTTCGCGCAATCCGAGCAGGTGCCGACCCTCATCCGCACTGCCATTCGCAGCGAGGGCGCGCGCGTTCTCGCGGCCGGAATGCTGGTGCAGCATATCGCCGATGGAGAGGAAGGGCGCGAGCGGCTGCATGTTCGCATGGACCATCCCGAATGGGAGCATGTCGCGGTGATGGCGGGCAGCCTGCGGCACGAGGAGCTGCTGGAGTCCGCGCTGTCGATGGACGCGCTGGTCTGGCGGCTGTTCCATGACGAGGAAGAAGTGCGCATCCTGCCCGGAAGCGTGCTGAAACGCGGCTGTCGCTGCACAACAGAGCATTATCACGAACTGCTGGCCCGTTTCCCGGAAAGCGAACGCGTGGAGATGCGCGACGAAGACGGACATATTAACGTCGACTGCGCGTTCTGTTCGCGCGTGTTCCCTATCGACCTTTAGCCCATCCGGGCCATTCGCGCAGGCATGCGATCTATGGTATTGCGCCTGCACAAGGAGTAGAATCACGCCATGTTCCGTTTCGCCAAGCCATTCCGCAATTTCGTCAGCTCAAATACCGCCCGTATCGTGGCAGGGTGTGCGATGGCGCTCGGCCTGGGCGTTGTGCCTGCCACGGCGCAGGCGCCGACGATGGAACTGCTCGACCGTATCGAGCGCGGGGCGTGGGTACTGGACTATCGCGGCGGCGCGCAGAAGCAGCGCGTGTGCGTGCGCACTGGACAGGAATTGACGCGGCTGCGCAATCCCGGCCCGAATTGTCGCCGCTACGTGGTGGAATCCAGCGTCAATCAGGTAACCGTGCAATATAGCTGCGGCGGCGCAGGCTACACTCGCACCAGCATCCGGCGCGAGAGCAGTACGCTGTTGCAGATCACCGGGCAGGGCATGAACAAATCGCGCCCGTTCCAGTTTTCCGCCGAGGCGCGCCGCGCCGGTAGCTGCTGACACAGCCCATGACGGAAGCAAAGCCGCGGGATGACACCACACCGCGTGCGGCGGTGGTCCTGCTGTCGGGCGGGCTCGATTCGATGGTAACCGCCGCGCTGGCGCGCGAGCAGGGGTTCGCTGTTCATGCGCTGACCATCGATTACCACCAGCGGCACCGGATCGAAATAGAGCGCGCGCATCGCATTGCCGGTTCACTCGGTTGCGTGGCGCACAAAGTGCTGCCGCTGGACCTGACGATGTTCGGGGGATCGGCGCTGACCGACGATATCGCGGTCCCCACGGGCGGGGTCGGCGAGGACATTCCGGTAACCTATGTCCCGGCGCGCAACCTCGTCTTCCTGTCGCTGACGCTGGCCTGGGCGGAGACGGTCGCGGCGCGCGATATCTTTATCGGCGTGAACGCGCTCGACTATTCGGGCTACCCCGATTGCCGCCCCGAATTCATCGCCAGTTTCGAGGAAACTGCTCGCCTAGGCACCAAGTCGGGCGTCGAGGATGGCCCGTTCACCATTCATGCGCCGTTGCAAGAGCTTGGAAAAGCGGACATTGCACGCGAAGCGGCCCGACTTGGGCTGGACCCGGCGATGAGCTGGTCATGCTACGCACCGTCAAAAGACGGGCTGGCGTGCGGAGTGTGCGACAGCTGTCGCTTGCGCCGCAGGGGCTTTGCCGAGGCGGGACTTGAGGATGGGACACGATATGCCGGAACCGACGAACGAGGCGACGCAGCAGGCTGACACGCCGCCGCCGGGCATCGCCACCGGCCAGCCGGTCACCGATCAGCCGGTGCCTACCTATAGCTGGTACGCACTCAGCGTCCTTGTGCTGGTCTATGTGCTGAACTTCGTCGACCGGCAGATCCTGTCGATCCTTGCCAATGACATCAAGGCCGACCTTGGCGTGGACGATGCCTATCTCGGCTTTCTTTACGGGACGGCTTTCGCGATCTTCTACGCACTGTTCGGCATTCCGCTGGGCAAGCTGGCCGATAGTTGGAAGCGGGTGCGGCTGATGACGATCGGGCTGGCCTTCTGGTCGGCCATGACGGCGATTGTCCGGCTTCGCGCGCAATGCAGCGGAGCTGACGGTGGCGCGTATCGGGGTGGGCGTAGGCGAAGCGACGGCCAGTCCGTCCGCCTATTCGCTCATTTCGGACTGGTTCCCCTCACGCCTGCGCGCAACCGCGCTCGCGATCTATTCGTCCGGAATATATATCGGCGGCGGGATCAGCCTGGCCATTGGCGGGCTGGTCGTCGAAAACTGGAACGAGGCCTTCCCCGATGGCGGCCCGTTGGGCTTGGCCGGCTGGCAGGCGGCGTTCATCGCGGTGGGCGTGCCCGGCCTGTTGCTGGCAATATGGGTCGCCAGCCTGCGCGAACCGGTACGCGGTGCCATCGACGGAATGCCGACGCCGGAAGACCCGCACCCCTTTCGCGGTTTCGTGCAGGAGCTGTTTACGGTCATCCCGCCATTTACGTTCTTCGGCGCGGCAGCAGCGCGGTGTCGGGGCGCTGGCAGTCAACGTCGCCATGTTCGCGGGTTTCGCTTTTTGCGGTAGCGTATCTGCTGACGATTACGCTCAGATTCCGGCAGCGCTGGATCGACATCATCCCGGCCATCGACCGATCAGTGGACGCTGATCGCCATCGGCTATTACGCTGTGTTCTGCTTTGCCACGTCATTGCGCGCGCGCGACTATCCAACCTTTGCCCTGACATGGGGCTCGCCCGCGTTCCTGTGCACCATCCTGGGCTACGGCACGGTCGCCTTCATGGCCTACGCGATGTCCTACTGGGGTGCGCCCTATGCGGAGCGCACGTTCGACGTGTCCAAATCCGAACTTGGTTTCCTGCTGGGCGGCGGCGGCGCGGCGGGTGGCTTTCTCGGCGTGATCCTGGGCGGACGGATGGCCGATTACCTGTTCGGACGCATGCCGTCGGGGCGCATCTGGGTGATTTTGTTCGGCTTGTTGGCGCCGATACCATTTGCGGTGGTCCAGTATACCACGGATAGCTGGTCGCTGTTCATCGTGCTGAACATCGTAACCGGTGCGCTTGCGGCGTCCGCACTGGGCGCGGCTGCCGCGTCGAGCCAGGCATTGGTGCTGCCACGAATGCGCGGGCTGGCGACCGCTACGTTCTTCCTCGCCACTACGCTCGTCGGGCTGGCGCTGGGACCGTATATGGCGGGTTATGTGTCGGCCTTGAACGATGGTGATCTGGGCATCGGTGTGCTGTCGACTCTCGCCATCGTGCCGTTCGGCATGGTGCTGCTGGTGGTCGGCGATCAAGCTGGTGCCCAAAGCCATGGCGAGCGTGACCGAACGGGCGGAAGTCGCAGGCGAATCAGCGCGCACCATGCGCGATCCGGCGGTTACCTAGCCTGAAGCACACCGCAGGCGATCCGCGCACCGGCAGCGCCGGTGGGATCGGTGCGATAATCGTCGGCCTCGGCATGGATGATGACCGCCGTGCCATCGGCATCGAACATCTGCGCGCGCAGCATGTCCGGCATACCGGGCAGGGCGACGGTGATCATGCCCGTTCCATCGGCATCGGCCATCAGGTTTGGCAGATCGCCCAGATGCTTGCCGCCCGGTGATAGGACACCGTGCGTTTCGCCGGTCGGGTTCAGGTGTCCGCCTGATGATTTGAAGTCAGGCGCGTCGCAGGTGCCGGTTTCATGCAGATGGAACCCGTGCGGTCCGGCCGGAATATTGCGCGCATCAATGTTCAGGAATGCTGCACCGTTGCGCTCCCGCACAGTGACGGTTCCAGCGGGCTGGCCGTCCGAAGTCGTCAGCGACGCTGTGCCGATTGTCGTGCCTGATACAGGTGCAGTCGTTGCGCATGCGCCGAGGGCGAGGGGCAGCACGGCGAGAAGGGCGATGCGGAGCGAGGAATGGGCGGAGGGGAGCATGGCTGTTTCCTTTGGCGGCAAGGCAGGTGCGCAGTTGGAAGGGCTGTCTTAGGCCCATCTTCGACGCGATCTTGTCCACACAACGAAAAAGGGGCCGGATTGCTCCGGCCCCTCTAACGTTTTCAGCCGAAGCTGGAAGCTTACATGCCTGCGTTGGGGCCGTAGCTGACTTCCACGCGACGGTTTTGCAGTTCGCGAACGCCGTCGGCGGTCGGAACGCGCAGCTGTCCTTCGCCGAATGCTTCGCTGGAAATGCGGGTATCGGGGATACCGCGACCGGCGAGATACGAACGGACCGAAGCGTTACGTCGCTGTGCGAGGCCATCGTTGTAGACGCGCGAGCCGGACGTATCCGTGTGACCTGCGAGCATGACGGCAGCGGTGCCACAGCTGGAGTATGCGGACACGGCATTGTTGAGGATGCCGGCTGCTTCAGCCGTGATGTCCGACTGATCCCATTCGAAGAACACGATGTACGGGCCCTGGCGACATACCGGCGCAGGTGTCGGACAGGTTGCCGTTACCGGAATGACCGAACCATCGGCACAGGTCTTGTTCTGGACAGGTGCAGGCGGAGGCGTTGGGCGTGCCGGGCATGCTTCCGTGACCGGAATGACCGAACCGTCGTAACACGTCTGCGTTGCGATCGGCTCCGGACCACCGAAGTTCAGCGTGAACGTACCCATCAGCGAGTGCGAACGCAGCTTGGCTTCGTTATCGCGACCGGCAACGTCGACGAAGTCGATGTCTTCGGCGGTGAACATGCGATAGCGCAGGCCGGCATCGATGTTCTCGGTAATCGGCGCACGGACACCGGCAAGGATCTGCCAGGCGAGGCCGGTGTTCGAATCATCGAAACCCGTGGGAATGTCGTACTGCGTGCGGGCCACACCGATACCGGCGCCAGCGAATGCCTGCAGGCCGTCATCGGGACCGAAATCGAACAGGCCGTTCAGCATGAAGCTGAGGGCATCGACTTCCGACTGCGGCGTAGCGAACGTGCCGCCGGGGACGACAACCGTCTGGCCGGCATTTACCACGGGGAAACCGATGCCGCCAACGCTGAAGGAATCGATGTCCGCGGTACGGTAGCTCGCCTCGGCTTCGAGACGGAACGCGCCGAAGTCATGACCGACCACGGCACCGAAATCGCCGCCTTCGTCATATTCGACCGTCGCATCGCCGGTTGCGCCGGTGATGGAATTGACGACCGATACGTCGGTATCTTCGACGAGCATCGGGCCGCCCTGGGCTTCGATGTACCACTGGCCATCGCGTGCGAGAGCCGGCGTAGCAAGGGCCGTGGAGGCCAGCGCCATGCCAATGACGAGTTTGCGCATATTATATTCCCCTTAGGAGTGAGCGAAGATTGCCGCTGTTCGGGCAGTTTTCTGGATTTTCCGCATGTTTTCTAACTTTTCCGGACGAAGGTGGCAAGCAATCAATCATACGATACTGTTGCAAGAATGTCGCTAAACCGGCAGGTTCACAGCATCGGGTACGTCGCCACCTTATTCATCCCGTGTCAAACGGCGGCTTCGCTGAAAGGTTCCTAACTGCCGGAGGGAAATATCCCCGCGGTTTCGAGCGCCGCGACCAGAGCGGCAAATGCGGTGCGCAGTTCGGCATCCTGCGTGGCGCCGCCCGAGACGGAGCGCGGGCGCGTCGGGATAGGCCCAGCTGCCACGATAGAGCGCGAACTGCCCCGCAGCGGCATCCCAGATACGCATGCCGTCCTGTGGTGCAACGAATATCCAGCTCTCGCCCTGCCACCCCGCCAGCGCATCGTCATGGCCGGTCCAGACCCCGCCCGCACCAGAGGCGACGCGCCATGTCTCACCCGCAACCGGCGCGGATGGCGGGGTGATGGCCGATCCCGATACGGCGCAATGGTGCAGCAGGTCGGCGCGCGCGAGACCTTCATTGACGAAAAACTCCTTCTGCCCCTGCCCCGGCAGCAGAAAGGGCAGGGCGTATCGGGGCGAGCGGTCGGTGAATGTGACGAGCTGGGACATGGGCGGTTCCTTTGCAGATGTGCGTTGATCGACGGAGGTTAGAGAATGCCGATCATGAGCGGCGGTGAAAGCGAGATGCGTCCGATCTGCCGCGCCCATATGGATTCGCCCTTGAAGACAGCGGTATCGGCGGCGGAGAGGGTAAGCGTTGGTTGGTCCACCTCGCGGAGTGCCAGCGGCGCATCGACGGGGCCGATGCCGATTCGGTAGCGTTCGGCGTCTTCGTGCAAGGGTGGTTCGATGCCGTCCTGCCAAACCCATGCGCCCCGCGCGCGGCGGGTCCAGCACAAGGCCGTACGACCGTCGGCCAGCCGGTCCAGCCTGCCATGAACCGGGGACAGAGGACGCTGGCCAAGGCCGGGATTGGCAATCGGAGCGATCACCGGGTCGGTATCACCCAGGCCGATGGCGGCTATGGCAGCCGGATCGCCGCTGCCTGGCGCGGGCTGGAGCGGCACCAGCGAATCATCGAGCAGGGCGGCCATCGTGCCCGCCGGATGTCCGGCCCGCGCCGCGCCTTCGGTGCCGCCGCGACCGCGCAAAAGGCCGCGCAATGTCCATTCACCAAAACCGTTGCGGGTCGCGGTGGCGAACTGGATCACTTCGTCGCCGACCAGCAGGCGGTTCGCACCATCGGCCAGCTCGACCAGCGAGGCCGATGCGAGGTGCATGTCAGGTGTGGCGAGCGTGACGTGGAGCGTTGCCGCGCTCTCGAACAACAGGGCGGCGGATGGCGCGAGTGCGCTGTGCAGCGTGCCGAATACGCCTTGTGCTCTGCCGCTGGGGCCGAGCGGGGCTAAGCCGCTTGCGGTGTCGGAATAAAGCGCCGCGCCGCGCCAGCCATCGTCGGATGCGGCGAGGACCGCGTAGACGGGCAGACCGGTCGCCGCGCCGGTGCCGTCCCAGGGTGCTTCGAACGCACGTAGCAAGGTGGGTCCGGCAATCCGGTCGGGCGGTGCGGGCAATGCGCCTGCGTCGGTGACAGGGGGTGCGGTTGCAGCTTGGTTGGCAATGCGATCCAGCATCAGCTCCACGCCGGTATCGCGCCATTCCCACGACGACACGCGCCACAGGCCGCCAATTCCGGGCGCGCGCACAACCTGGCCGGGACGCACCGAAGGATCGAGTTCCGCCACCCGCCATTGCAGGGTCTCGTGCCGCGCGTGTTGCCGCGATACGGCCTCGCCCAGCAACCGCTGCGCGTCGGGGGCAGCCAGCGTCGCGGGAAATTCCAGCACTGCCTGTCCCGTAGCCGCTCGGCGTGCCGCATATTGCAGGCCCGGCTGGTAGTCGCGCGCCGGATCGTAATAGCGCAGCGCAGCAGGTGCTCTGGCCTCGGCGGTGCCGCGTTCGTGCGCCATGCCGTTTGCACCGCCGAATTCATCTTCGCCCGCCACGATAGCCGGTCCGAGCACGGGCGGGTCGGCGGGGATGGCGGCGCCGTCGGACAGCACGATGCCATCCTGCGCGGCTTCGACATTCAGCGGGAACAGGGCATCGACCTGCGCCAGCAAATCGCCGGCACTGCCGCCATCGTGGCCGATACCGGCGAGGCCAAAGAGCAGCGGACCGCTCGCCGTCTCATGCAGCAGATCGCCCGCCGCCAATGCGCCCTCATCGGCGAACACTTCGACGCTCAGTGTCGGAATGCGGTTGCCGAAATCGGCAAGTTGCAAATCCTCGAACACGAGATAGGCTGTGCCGCGAAAGGCGGGTGTGTCGGGCTTGTCGGCCGCAATCAGCGGATCGACGGGCTGGTCGCCATGTCCCGTATGGACACGCAGAGTGCCGCCGACCTTGAGGTCGCCTGCCGCACCGCGCAACAGGTTTCCGTCGGCCCAGATGCGGCCGATGCGCGCGATGGGCCGGCTGGAGAGTGCAAGCGCGAAGGAGGTCGCGTAGCTGTAGGTGGTGACCGAGGGCTTGCCCTTGCCGCCGCCGCCTTTCTCGCGTGTTTCTGTGAGTTCGGTGGCCCAGATCACGCTGCCCGCCACCCGCATTGCGCCGAAATAGCGGCCAATGGGCATGCCATAGCTGCTGGTCGAGATGGCAAGGTCTTTCAGCTGCGCGCCTTCGCGACTGCCGCCACCGATGATCGCATTGTCGAGACTGCGCCCCGCCAGCGCGCCCAGTGCGCCGCCGATGGGGCCGCCCAGCAGCGTGCCGATACCGCCCAATACCAGTGTCGCCATGAGATCAGTGCTCCTGTAGCGGCACAAACCGCCAGTGATGGGTGATGTGCGCGTCGTGTTGCCACGGCATCCGCACGACGCGGCACAGACCGGCATGGGCATGGACGAGGCAATCCGGCGCTGTCGCGATATGCAGATGTCGTTGTGCCGGGCCCGGAGCGGTCACGATGCAGTCGCCGCGTCGTGGCTGGCTGGAAACGGATGAGAAGCCGCACGCCGCCGCCAGTTCGGGCAGAAAAGCGTAATCGATGTTGCGAAGCGCGTAGGGCGGCAAAGGCGGCACGCGCACGCCCGTCTGCTCCAGCGCCAGTACGATGAGGCCGACGCAATCGACACCTGTGACGGCGTCGCGACCATGCAGCCGGAAGGGCGCGCCAACCATCGCCTCCGCCGCAGCGGCGAAGCGTTCGGCGCGGCAGTCCACGGTGTCAGCCTTGCGCCAGCGGATAGCGGGTGAGCAGGTCGTTCCCGGGAAGGAACGGCTCGCCCTGGAAATTTACGGCATTGCCGAACCGCGCGGCGCAGGTCGCCAGCGTGTGGTCGCACCCCTCGCGCACACGAGCGCGGGTGCCGGGCGCGGGCGGATCGGTCAGCGGCCAGACAAGCGCAAGGCCGCTCTCGTCCGCGTCGCCGATATCGGCGCGCGTGCCTGCTGCCGGACCATTGCGCCACAAGCAGTTCGCCACCGGCAAAGCGCGTGGGGTTTGCGATGTCGAAGGCGAAACGGCCGGTTGGCAGGTCATGCGAAACGAGCGTCGCCTCCTGCGTGAAGCGGGCGGGCGAAAGCGTGCATCCCGTGCCGCAGAACCGGGCGCGACAGGTCGGGCTGGTGCGTGGCACCGGGTCGATATCGAGCGCGGCTTTCGTGCTGGCGAGGGCGGCGGAAAACTGCCCGCCCTCGTCACGGATAGCGCCGATGTTGCCATAATAGAGGACGGTCCGTCTCAGCGTTTCCCAATCGACCACGCCAACCGCCACGCGCGCGCCGTCGAACCGCCCGATGCGCAGGTCCGTTGCCGCGATGCTGTCATGCGCCAGGACGCCTGTCATCTCGGCGCTGTCGTCGCCGAACCCGGCGTCGCGGCGAATGGCGCTGGGCAGCATGCCGGGCGCGGCGCGGTGGTCGATCCCGTCGAAACGCAGCGCGCGGTCATGGCTGGTAAAGCCCAGCGTCACGCCGTCGCGGCGATAGATGCGCCAGAAGGTCGCGACGGCTTCCAGTTCCGTTGCGAAGAAGATGTGGCCCCCGTCAGCTTCAGGCATCATCCGGCCTCGCGCACTTCGATGAGCGGGGCCGAAGGCGCTTCGCCTGCCGCGAAGGTGGCAGCGCTGATATCCAGGCGGTCGTCGGCGAAGCGCACCGGCACATCGAACAGGTAACCTGCGCGTACCTCTGCCCCGGCGGACGGTGCGGTATCGAACGCGATGCGCCCGCCATCCTGCCACTGCCATGCGCCCGTTTCCACGCCCCCGATGCTGCACCGGATGCTGGCGATATCGGGGCGTGTAATGCGGCGTTGCTGCGGGTCGGTATCGTTGCCGTAATTCTTCACCAGGCCGAACACCGAACGCAGGCCGTCGCCGGTGCCGAGCAACTGGTCGTCCGGCGTCGGCGTGCCGGTCATGCCGTTGCTGCTATGGTCGAACGGGTCCGTCAGGCGGAACCCGCGCGCTGCCCCGCGTCTGGCGCGGAAGAAGGCCAGCAGCACGCCTAGTTCCGCCTCGCTGCGGATGCCGGGGCCGACATCGAACCGCAGCCGGGCATCGGCCCAGTGCGTAGTGCGGCGTTCATGCCCGCTGGCCGTGGTGGCGATGGTGGTGCTGAATTGCGGCGACACCGATGCGTCGCGTCCGGGGCTGAGCGGGTAGGGGATGTCGTCGAAGGCCTGCATGGGTTCGTCCTTTGTGTCTTCCGCCGGGAAGGCGAAGCGGGTGTATCCGTCGCGCGCGACCTGCGGCAGCGCCCAGACGAAGCGGCGCGTGATGCCGCGTGCCGCCGCCTCGTCCAGCGCGGCATCGATGCGCGGCCAGTAGGTTTCGGCGTCCTCTGCGCGCAGCACAAAGCCGGACAGGTAATCCTGCCGGTCGAGCGGGTAGCCAAGGCGTGCGTCGGCCGCGGCGTAGGCGGCACGGCGCGCGGCATCGCGGCCCTCGGTCAGCCAGTCGTAATCCTCCAGCTGCAACCGGTCGAAGGCGGGCCATGCCCAGCCCACGGGCAGGTTGGCGCGATAGATTTCGGGGCGTTCGGGATCGAGGATGGTGGGTGTGAAGGCGAGCAGCAGGATTTCCGCGCCTTGAAACGCATCGCGCACGGCTTGCGCCAGCGCAGCGGTGGACTGCGCCAGCAGCGCCCCGGCGGCATCGAGCAGGTCGGTTTCCGCTGTCGTAAGCGGATCGTGCAGGCTGGCGATGACGGGTGGCGCGCCACCCAGCGCAGCGCGCGCCGCATCGTCATACAGGCACGGTCGGCCATCGGGCATGACCCACCACCACGGCTCGCCGATCTGGAATACCGGCGGCAGGCCTGCGCCGGTCTGCAAGGCGACGAAGCGCAAAGCCACCGCGCGCAGCCATGCCATCGCGCCTTCGTTGGCAGGCGAGAGCAGGGCCGAGGGCGGCACCCAACCCGTCCGTCCCGGCGCACCATCGGCGGCGCGCTGCTGCCATGCGGCGGGGCAGTGCGCGGCAAACAGTTCGTAGGACAGCGACAGGATGACGCCGAACCCGGCGGCCTGCGCGAGCACGAGAAAGTCGCGATGCCATGCTTCCGCCGGACCACACAGCGCGCCATCCTGTGCCGCGATCAGGTCATCGCCATCCGCTTCGCAGCGCGAAGAAGTGGCTCATCCCGACATAATGCAGGATCCGCTTTTCGTACCCCAGCGCGCGGATCATGCGGAGGAGGCGCGCGGGTGTCTGGTTGTAAGCATCGTCGTAGCCGGTTGCGATCTGTTCGCCATGCGGCGGCACCTGCACATCGCCGATCTCCAGCATTGCCCGCTCACCATCACACACGATGCCGGTCATCTCGGCCCAGCCCGATTGCGGCGCGGGCAGGCGGGCGGTGCTGCCCGGTACGAAACCCGCCGGCACCAGGCTGATGAACATGCGGTCGATATCGGCGACATGCACTGCCTCGCCCGGCAGGCCGTAACCGCTTTCGAGCATCGAGAAGGGCAGCACAATCTGCGCGTCTTCGGACGTGCCTATGGCGTAGTTCCACAGCCGCACATACCAGGCGCGTACTGCGCCGCTCGCATCGCGGCCTTCGATCGTCAAAGTCGGGCCGTTGGGCGCATCGAGCGGGATAATGCCTGCCGACCGCCAGCGAAAGCGCAGCGTGGTGCGCGAATAATCGCGGTCCGTGGCGTAGGACAGAAGCGGATGGTCGAGCGTGTCCGCGCTGTCCCAGATCAGCCCGGCCAACTCGCCTTCATGATAGAAATCGCATTCGACCCGCAGCGCATCGGGGGCAGGCGTGGTAACGCTGGCCATCATCGGGCGCGGGAAATTCACCGTCCAGTAAACGGGATCGAACCGCTGGATATGGTCGGTGTCCTGCCCCCCTTTCGTGGCAGGGGTGGTAGCGAGCCAATGGGGCATCGTGCGGGTCTCCGATGTTTGAAGGAAGGGTTTCTCGCAGAGAGTGCAGAGGAAAGAGGGACGCAGAGATGCTGTGTCTTCGGTGAAGCCGCTTTCGATAATACGTGTTGGCGAGAGACCCGTGCGTTGCAGAGATAGGGCCTGCGCCTCAGCCTCTTTTCTTCCCGTCTCATTTTCCTCTGCGTCTCAGCGAAAAACCCGCTTTTGCGGAACCGCTAGGAGCTATCCAGCCAATGCCCGCCGCACTTGCGCAGCGACCTGCCGGCTGCTGCGTTGCAGGGCGACGGGGGTATCGGTGCCGCGCGGGGTGTTGAGGTTGATGGCGACGCGCACGTCGCGCGGCGGGGCGATGCCTGGATTGGCTTCGACCCGGCCCGCGCTGGTTGGCACGAACAGTTCGGGGCCGCGCTCTCCGACCACGTATCCGCGACCGGGTGAAACCGGTCCGCCGGTCGCGCGTCCGGGCAGGCCGAACAGACCGTTCAGCAGGCCGCCGACCGCGCCGCCCAGACCACCCTGTGCTCCGGGGCCGAACAGGCTGTCCAGCCCCAGTTGCAACGCCTGTCCGGCGATCTGGTCAAGCACTTGGCTGGCCATTCGGCCCAGGTCGGCAAAGCCCAGCGTGCCCTTGCGCAAGGCGCTCGTCAGCCCGCGTTCCAGCACATTGCCCGCTTGTTCGAACCCGCCGATCAGCTGGGTGTCGAGGCTGGCGCGCATGGTGCGGATGTCGCTGGAAAAGCCCCCGGTCGCTGCACGCACATCGACCAGAAGGGTATCGAGTTCATTATCCATCTCAAGCGTGTTGGCCATCGTCGCTCTCCAGCAAATGTTCCAGTTGCGCGCGGTCGATCCCGCTATGCGTCGCGGTCGGCGGAGTCAGCGCGGTGGCGAATTCGGCTGGTGTGGCGGTCCAGAATTCGTGGGGTCGCCAGCCCAGCATCTGTGCGGCGGTGGCGGCGTGACCGAGCGCAGCCGTAGCAAAGGTTTCGCTCATCCCGTTCCGCGCAGAATCTGGCCCAGCAGCGTGCGCAAGGGTGCGGCACACGCCGCCAGCCCCTGCGCCATGACCGCTTCGCCAACGGCATCGCGCGTCAGGTTATGCGGCGGGACAAGGCAATGCCAGAACAGCGCTGCCATCTCGCGCAAGGCCAGCCGCCCCTCGCCCGCGCGTTCGACCAGCGCGAATAGCGGGCCGAGTTCTTCTTCGGCGGCAACCAGCGCGGTGAACGTCGGGCGCAGCGTGAAGGTGTCGCCCGCGATGGTGAAGGTCGCTTCGCCCCTCAGCACATTGGCGCTCACGGCTGCGCCACCGGCAGCACCGGCCCGCTGCTTTCCAGCTGCACGGTATAGTTGCGCTCGCCGTTGAAATCGCCCGCATAATCCAGCCGCTGCACCAGGAAGCGTCCGCGCATCTTCGCGCCATCCTCGAAGCTCAGCTCATAGGCATCGAGCGTGCCTGCCAGCGCATGGCCGCGCACGGCATCTTCCGCCTCGCTGCCCAGGAAGATGCCGCTTGCCGATACCGACACCGAGCGTGTGCCCGCGCCCGACAGCAATTCGCGCCAGCCGCCGCTGTCCTTGTGCGTGACGACCACGGTGTCGCCATTGATGCTCATCTGCGTCGTGCGCAGACCCGCGACGGTGCGGTAGGCAGGCGGGATTGCACCATCGCCGATCTTGAGAAGGAAGGCAGCGCCCGATTGTGCAGTCATAGTTTGTGCTCCTGTGAAGTTTTGTTTTCTCTCGCGGCCTGTGCGGCCTCCGAGGGGGCGGCGCATAAGCGCCGGCGGCCGCTTGGCCTTGCGGCCCAAGAATGGGGGCCGGGTTCCTGGTCAAAGATTGGTGTGACACGCCTCTTGGTCGCGGCAGCCAGAACGCGACCGCGTGACGCCCGGTAGGGCGCGCTCCCGCAGGCAGGCCGAAGGCCGAACAGCCGCGAGGGACCTCAAACGCCGTGAGAGAAGGAAACCCCCGCACCCGGTATTCCAGCAGCGTGGCGCGGGTGTTTTTCGCGCGGCGTTCGGTTCGGCCGCGCAGGTAGCGGATCGAGGCAATGTCGATGTCCGGCGGCGAAGGCAGCGTCTCGACGCGGGCGCGGATGGCGTCCACCAGCGCCGCGTCGCCTGCCGGATTGTCGCCGCGCGTCGTCAGCTCCAGCGCAATGCGAACCTCGTGTCCGGTGCGGTCCTTCGTGCTCCAGTCGGTGCTGGCGCTTGCCGCGATGCCGAGCCACGGGATGCTGGCCGCAACCGGGCTTTCCTCGGCAATCGCGTTCAGCGTGTCTAGCGGCGCGGGGCCGGTGCGCAGATGCGCGATCAGCGCGGCGCGCAGGGCGTGTTCCATATCGCCTATCCTTTGGTAAAATCGGGCCAGAGCCAGGTCGCATCGCGCCACCGCTCCGGCTCTCGTGTGCGACGACGCTGATGGACTTGCGCAAGCTGCGCGCCACGCTGCACCAGTCGTGCGAATGGCACACCGCCTATACGGGCGCCGATCATGCGATCCGCATCCGCCGCCACGGGCGCCACAACGCGCTGACCGCGCTAGGCAAGCGGCCCAGCGTATCGCCGTCGCGTTCGCGATAAAGATGTGCCGCCAGCCGCACGACACCGTGGCGCAGGCCTTCGGGCAGGCTGGTCCAGGCAGGGGCCAGCCCGGCGACGAAGCGCACCGCGATACGCTGTTGCGTCGCGCCGGTAACGCGGACCGAGCCGGTTCCGTCCGCCGCCAGTTCTATCTGGTAGGCGTCGATCGGCAAGGTATGGCGGGTGCCATCCGCCGCTACGCTTTCCACACTGGTAATCGCACCGATGGGCCGGGTGCCCAGCACATGCCAGACACGCGCCGCCGGGCGGATTTCCTCGCAGGTCTGGACCAGCGGCATGGTGCCGGTGAAGGCTTCGGCGGCGTCCAGCGCGCTGGCGAGCAGGCCGGTCAGCAGCGCGTCCTCCGCATCGCGGGTAAGGGCGAGCCATCCCTTCAGTTCGTCCAGCGCGGCTCCGCCAAGCTCGGCAGGCACGACGATCGTTCGCGTCATGGTGTTTCCTTTTGTTCGCACCCCATCCGGGGCGCGGTGTTCGGCCAACGGGCCGACGCGCAGTCGCGCTCTGGCTGCCGCGACCAAGACTGGTTTTTGGGGGTGCGATGTGTTGTGCGCCGTCCTCCCCAGCAGGCTGGGGAGGAAAGGATGCCGCGACCAGAACCGAGCCCGATCCTGGTCGCGGCAGCCAGAGCGCGGAATCGCAACGAAGTGGAGATGGCCAAAGGCCACCATTTGCGTGACGCCCGTCAGGGCGCCCTCTCGGAGGCAAGCCGCAGGCCGACCAGCCGCTAGGGAAAGCCAAAGCCGCGGCAGCCAGAGCGCGACTGCGCGACGCCCGTGAGGGCGCGCCCCCGCAGGCAGGCCGAAGGCCGACCAGCCGCGAGGGAACACATCGCCCTACTCCTCGATTTTCAGCAGCTTGATCGCATTGGCATCCAGCACGCCGCCGCCCACGCGCTTGGTGGCGTAGAAGTGGACGAAGGGCTTGTTGGTGAACGGATCGCGCAGGATCTGCGTGGCGCTGCGTTCCGCGATCAGATAGCCGTGGCGGAAATTGCCGAAGGCGATGGGGAATGCGCCCGCGCCGATATCGGGCATGTCTTCCGCCTCGATAACCGGATAGCCGAGCAGTCGGTCCGGCTGGCCCAGCGTCAGGCCGGGCTGCCACAGAAATGCGCCGTCGGTCGTCTTCAGCTTGCGTACGGTGGCCAGCGTGCCCGAATTCATCACGAAACTGGCCCCCTGCCGATGCCCTGCCTTCATCGTGTGGACCAGATCGATCAGCCGCGCTTCGGGTTCGCCATCGAAGCCGCTCGCGTCGCCCGAACCGATATATTGCAGCGCGCCGAACGCCCGGTCGCCGTCGAAATCTTCGGAGACGGGCGCATTGAGGAAGCCGGTCGGCTGGTCGATACCGCTGCCATTGACGAAGGCGGCCCCTTCGGCACGGGCGAACTCCATCGCGATCTCGCTGGCGAGCCAGCTTTCCAGGTCGAATGCCGCATCGTCCAGCATGGCCTGGCTGGCGGCGGGGTTGGCATAGAGCTCGCCGGTGGCCGGCGCGACCTCGTGGAAATCGGGCGTGGCGGTTTCAGGGCGGCTGGCGGTTTCCGAAACCCAGCCGCTGGCGACGCCGCCGGTGGTGACGAGCTTGCGATAATCCGCGCTGCCCGTCTGCACGACTTGCGCGATGGCGCGGATCGGGCTGATTTCCACCAGCGCGCGAGCGATCATCGCGTCGATTTCGCGCGGCACGGCATAGCCGCCTTCGGACGGAGTGCGTCCACTGATCGACTTGATCTCGGCTGAATTGCCGCGTCGCAGATAGCCGTCGACGAAGCCCTTCACTTCGGCGGAAGCGGCACCGGTGTCGCCCGAAAGCGCGGGCCGCACGACGTTGCGATTGGCGGCCTGCGCGACCCGGTCCAGCCGGGTCTTCACTGCATCGACATCGCCGCGCAATTCCTTGACGTCGGCCTCGGTCTTGTCCTGCCGCGCGACGATATCGAAGCTGGCATCGAGTTGCGCGTCGCCGGTGTCGGCGGGGGCGATGACGGCGGTGGTGGGAGTCTGCATTTCCATGGGTAGTTCCTTCGTTGGTGGTTCGGGGTGGTTGGTGGGCGTGCGAAAGGGTGCCCCGCCGGGAGGGCGGTGCGTGGGTTGAAATTGTCGGAGTTTTGTTTCTCGCAGAGACGCGGAGGAAAAAGAGACGGAGAGAAGAAGAGAAAGGCCGCGCCGCAGGCCCTAATTCTTCAACGGTCAAGTCTTTCGTAAACGGCACGATTATGGAAGGCGGCTTCGCCGCAGGCACGATACCTCTGCGTCCCCCTTCCCTCAGCGTTCTCTGCGAGAAACCCTTTTTGCTCGCTAACGCTCGGTGCTGTTCCGCTCCCCCTCCCGACCACCCGATTAGTATAATTCTGTGGGTGGTCGGGAGGGGGAGCGGGACGGAACAGCAAGCGTAGGACGGATGTCCGCAAGCGCACTCTACAAAAGCATATGCACCCGCGCCTCGTGTTGCAGCGGATGCGTGACAACGCTGATCTCCAGCAGTTCGACTTCCTCCAGCACACGGCCCGTTTCGGCATGGTGCCAGCGGCGTGCGCGGTAGCCGAAGCTGAGGCCGCTGATGGTGCGCTGCGCCAGCATGGTGCCCGCACGGCCCGCCGCGTTGTCGATGGTAGCAATCACGCGAAGGCCGCGCGCATCTTCGCTGGCGCGTTCCACCGTGCCGATCCGCTGTTCCGGGCGGTGCTGCCAGAACAGCGGCAGCGGCGTGCGCGCCTCGTTAAGCGAGCGGCGGAACGCGCCGGGGCGGATGGTGTCGCGCGCCCCGTCGCGCCGGTCGAACAGCGCGGCATATCCGGCCAGTTTCATCGCAACAGTCCCGGAACGCCGAGGCGGATGGCGATGCCGACCAGCAGCAGCGCGAAGACGCCGCGCGCCAGCCATTCGATCGCGGCTTTCCACGCGCTGGCCTTGGCATCGCGCCAGGCACCCAGCAGTTCGCGCAATTCATCGATATCGCCCTGCGCATCGTCGTCGGCCAGGCGAAGTCGCTTCAGCGCGCGGTTCGCGCCGACTTCGCTCGATTCCTCGACGATGGCGCGCAGCGTCACCAGCTCGCCGCCTTCCGCCGTCGCCTGTGCCAGCAAGCGGGCGAGCATGTCTTCGCGAGTCATTGCACAGTCTCCTTCGTCGCGCGCGCCGGTCGCGGGGCAAGCCCCAGCATTGCGCGTTTCTCCGTATCGGTTAGAAAGTCCGCCGCCGTGACCTGCGACCACAGCCGCTCGCGGTCCTCGGACAGGGCAGGCACATGGTCGAGATCGACGGCCAGCTTCGCGTCCGGGAACCACGGTGCCAGCCCTTGCGACAGGCCGCGCAGGATCTTGTCCGCCAGCGGCAGCAGCGTCAGCCGCCACAGCGCGCGGTTCGCTTCGCGATAGTTGGAATAGGTGTTGTCGCCGGGGATGCCGAGCAGCATCGGCGGCACCCCGAACGCCAGCGCGATGTCGCGCGCCGCCGCCGATTTCAGCGTGGCGAAGTCCATGTCGGCAGGCGACAGCGCCATGCTTTGCCAGGCCAGCCCGCCTTCCAGCAGCATGGGGCGCCCGGCATTGGCCTGCCCCTGATACGCGCTGGTCAGCTCCGTTTTCAGCCGGTCGTATTGTTCGGTGCTGAGGCCCTCGCTATCACCTGATTGGTACACCAACGCCCCTGATGGCCGCGCCGCATTGGCCAGCAGCGCGCGGTTCCATTCCGACGCGGCATTGTGGATCGCGACGGCGGTGTCGGCGGCCTGCAACGCGCCCGCGCCATAGTGGTCGTCGCCCGGGTGGAAGCTGCGGATATGCAGCACGTTGGGCCACCCCGCCTCGTCTTCCAGCGGCAGGGTGACTGTCTGCGCGCCCAGCCGGTATTCGAAGGCGACCGGCCAGCCGTCCGCGCCCGCTTTCACGGTGATGCGTTCGGGGCGAAGCGCGAACAGTTCGACCGGAACACCCGCGCCGTCCTTCATCACCTGCACATAGGCATTGCCGTGCAGCAGCAGGTGGCTGGCGATGGTCTCGACCAGCGATTGCCCCGCGCTGGTTGTGCCCAGCAGCGTGGACAGCTCGGGTGCGGGCGCATCCAGCGGGGCGGCCCCGCACCCTTCGGACACGATTCGCACCGCCCGTTGCGCCACCGGATTGGCAAGGAAGCCTTCGCGGATGGCGCGGTTGTACTCGAAGGGACGCACGGCGCTGTCCTGCGCGGCAAACGCGGTTTCCCACGGGGAAACGAAGCTGCGGCTGACAGGCACACGGGGTTGCCCGCCACCCTTGAAGGCAGCGGTCAGGGAGGTGAGAAGGGACATGGACGGTCCTTTGGTTTTGGATGTATGGTGGTTTGCGAAGGCTTCGGGAAAAAGGGGGTTCGCGCAGAGGACGCAGAGGAAAGGAGAACGCAAAGTGGAATAGTCGGCGCCGCAGGCCCTCATTCTGTAACGTGTCAGGCTATATCGAAGCCATGTTATGGAAAGCGGCTGCGCCGCAGGTGTGACATCTCATCGGCTCATTTCCTCTGCGCTCTCTGCGCGAACCATTTTCTTTCTCTATAAACCCCGAATACGTGGCTGCCGGTCGGGCTTCAGCATAAGTTCGCTCAACGCCCAGACCAGCGCATCGGCGCGGTCGGGCGAGCCTCCCGGGCCTTCGTAGCGGCCGCCGGCCATCAGGCCGCAGAGCTGGTCTTCCAGCGCGCCGAACATGCCGCAATGGCGCACCCGGCCCGTTTCGTAGAGCGCGGCGACGGGTTCGGCGCGGGCGACCTTGCCACGATGCGCGTGGACCAGCCTGACCGGCAGCGAGAGCTGGGCTGCGTGCAGTACGCTTTGCACCAGCGCACCACCCTGGTTTGCCTCGGCAACGACCCGGTCCGCCTGCCATTCGCGTGCCGTCGCCGCCACGCGGCGCGCCCAGGCGTCGGGCGTGGCGCGTTCCACGGTGCAGTCGGCCAGCACGCGCCCGATATCGTCCTCGCCCAGCGCCACCACCACGATACCGCAGGCATCGCCGGTGGCGGAAACGGAAGGATCGACCCCGACCACGATGCGTTTGTGCGGCGCGGAGGGCGCGCCTTCGCGGTACCGTTCCAGCACATCGCGCCGCCACAGCGCGCCTTCCCTGTCGGCAAGCAATTCGCCGTCCAGCTCCTGCCGCCCCAGCCGTGTTCCGTCATAGAGGCGGCGCATCGCGGCGATGAAGGTGGGCGGCAGGATGTCGGCATTGTCCTGCGTGGTGCCGCGTGTCACCACGGTGCCTTCTTCGGTGAGAATACGCTTCAGCAAAGGCACTGCGCGCGGCGTGGTGGTGGCGACGGTGCGGGGATCGTCGCCCAGCCGCAGGCCCAGCATGAGATTGTCCCACGCTGCCTCGGCGCGCCCGTTTGCACTGTCCCATTTGGCGATTTCGTCGGCCCAGGCGTGGCTGTGCTGCGGCCCGCGCAGCGAATCGGGTTCGCTGGCGCCGTACAGCATCGCGCTGGCACCGCCGGGCCAGTTCAGGCGGCGGTTGGAGGGTTCGTAATCGGGCCGGGTCTGCGGCGGGGAGATGGCAAGAATGCCGCTTTCCCCCTCCACCATCACCCGCCGCGCATCGCCCAGCGTATCGGCAACCAGAGCAATGCTGGCACGCGGGTTCGATTCCGCGATGCTGCGAACCCATTCGGCACCGGCGCGGGTCTTGCCGAACCCGCGTCCGGCCATGATGGTCCACACGTGCCAGTTGCCTTCCGGCGCAGTCTGCGCGCCATGCGCCCACACGGGCCAACGGGAGCGCAGCAGCGCCTGCTCGTTCTGCGTAAGCTCGGCGAGCGCCCTGGCACGCTCTGCGTGAGTCAGCCCGATCAGCTCGCCCTTGGCCCCGATCGCAGCCTCGAGCGGATCGTCATATTCAGGAAGAGCCATCGCGGGTTCCTTCTTCCGGTTCGGGTGCGCTTGCAGGTTCGGGTGCAATCATCGGCTTGCCCGCTTTCAGCCGGGCATCGCGCAAACGCCCGATGAATCGGTCGATGGAGGCGTAGGTCTCGGCCGGGCTGGACGCGCCGCGAAAGGCCCGCTCGCGCGCCACGGTTTCGCGATGCGCCGCCAGCAGGCGCAGACCCGCCGCCACGTCCAGCTTCCGTTCCGGCGCGGGATCGCGAAGATAGCCCAGCAATTCCAGCTCCAGATTGTCGTAGCCCTCCGCCAGCGCGGCGAGCCATTCCTTTGCGAAGCCGGGATCGTTGCGCCGTTCGGCATAAACGGTACGAACGGGAATATGCGCCGCCCGCGCTGCCGCGGCCACGTTGGACAGTTCGGCAAGATGGTCGATGAACGGCTTGCGCCAAGGGCCGACGCGGCTTTCCTGTATGTCGTCCTGGCCGGCTGCGCGTTTCTTGTGCAGCGCCTTTTTCGGCAAGGTTTTCGGTGCAGCGGCCTTCGCCTCGTCCCATTGCGCGGCGAAATCGGCATGTCGGGCGCGGAACCGGAACACGTTGGAGTTGCAAGTGCCCGCCTCGTCAGCCGCGCGCTTTACGGGTTGCCCGTCCGCCAGCAGAGCAAAGAAACGTTTCTCCCACGGACGCGGCGTGCGGTGTTTTGCGTGTGATGGGTTTGTTGGTCGTGCGACCATGATGACGTCCTCCCGTGGTCAGGCGAATGGCTGCGATGTCGCAGGACACAAAAAAGGCGGCGCCTCCGTATGGAAGCAGCCGCCCGATGCGTATGGCCCTCGGGGCCGGACTATCGCGATGTTCCGTTTCTCTAACCAAAGAGCGTCACGATGTCAAGCACAAAGTGCCAGATAGGATAATGGTGGGGTGCCGTAGCGCGCTATTGCGCTTGCTCCTGCGCGGGCAACTGCTTACCCGCCGCATCGGACAAGGGCTCGCCGCTCCGGGCAAGAGGGAACGCTGCCACCATGATGCGACTGCTGCACGGGCTGTATGACTGGACGATGGCCAAGGCTGCGCATCCGCATGCGGTGTGGTGGCTGGCGGTGTTCTGCTTTGCAGAAGCGAGCTTTTTCCCGATTCCCCCGCATCCGCTGCTGGGGCTGATGTGTCTGGCCGAACCGAAGAAGGCGATTCGCTTTGCCGTGGTCGCGGTGGCGGCCAGCGTGGCGGGGGCGTTGTTCGGATACTGGATCGGCGCGGTGATGTATGATTCGGTCGGGCCGCAGCTGCTATCCGCGCTGGGTCTGGCGGACGATTTCCCGACCGCCGCCTGCTACCTGCGCACCTATGACTGGGAAGCCATCGTTATCGCGGGCGCGACGCCGGTGCCGTTCAAGCTGCTGACGATTACCGCCGGGTTCGTGGGCATGGATCTCGTAACATTCACGCTGGCCAGCATCGCGGCGCGCGCGCTGATTTTCGGCACGGTCGGCATCCTGTTCCGTGCCTTTGGCGCGCCGATCAAGCGTGTGATCGACCAGTATCTCGGCACCGCGACCACGATTTTCGTGGTGTTGACCGTTGGCGGCTTCTTCGCACTCAGTTATCTGGGCGGCGGGGACGAACCGGGCGACGGGCCGTGCGACAGGCTGGGCGATAATTCGGCGAGCGCAACGCAAGCCGAAGCCCGCGCAGCGCCCGCAACGCCTTAACCGCCGGTAATTTCCAGCGAAATTTCCGCATCCAGCAGTTTCGAAATCGGGCAATTCGCCTTGGCTTCGTTCGCCAGTTTCTCGAATTCGGCGCGTTCGATACTCTCGACCGAGCCGGTCAGGGTCAGGTCGGATCGAGTCACCTTGAACCCGTCGCCGTCCTTTTCCAGGCTGACCTTGGCGGATGTTTCCAGCGTGCCCGCCTCGTGTCCGGCCTTCGCCAGCGCGAAACTCAGCGCCATGGTAAAGCAGCTGGCATGGGCCGCCGCGACGAGTTCTTCGGGGTTGGTGCCCTTCTCGTCCTCGAACCGGGTACTGAAACCATAGGGCTGATTGTCGAGCGCACCGGAGCCGGTCGAGACATGCCCCTTGCCGTCCTTGCCAAGGCCATCGTAACGGGCGGATGCGGTTCTGGTGGTGGTCATGCCTGCGTTTCCTTCGCTTGGTGATGTGAAGCACTGACGGCTGGCGGGGACGGATGGTTCCGGGCGAGTAAGCCGACGTATCCTTTGGTTTGTGTCGGACGGCAGCTAGCGACCAGTTGCGGATATTAGGCATATGCCGCAGAAGGCGATTATGATCGCTTTGAATGGAGCTCATCGCTATCCGCGTCTTACGGACGAACTTCGGAAAAAGCTGACGCGGATCGAGCCAACACAGGCGATCTACTATCCGACAATTGTTACGCTTGGCACTGGCGAATTGCGAGACGCTGTGTATCTCTGCCCCGCTGTGCAGTGGTTCGAGAAATGGGGGGTATGGCCTAAGGAGGACGCCGGCAAGAACTCGGTGTCGTTGGACGAAGTGGTGGACTTCGAGGAAAGCCCATCAAGACTGCCGCGAGAGCTTGCCGAGACAATATATGCCGGCGGTGAGAGTGGGATGGGATATCACTTATTCCAGCTCACGTTTCGCGACGGCTTCGTTGCCTCATTTGGCACCGGAAACGCGGTTGATTTCCTTGACCTCCCTCCTGGGAAGTTACCCCAAGACATCGTCGCCGCAAGCCCGCACGCCGGTCGCGACGTAGCGGTGAAAAACGGCACGCTCGATTATGCGTGGTGTCTGTTCTCGTATTAGCGTCCGCTTTCCACCCCAAATAGTGACATTCACAATTACGCTAATGACCCACTGGCTTCGCGGCCGACGTCCTACCCTTCGATAATCCCCACCAGCTTCCCCGCCCGTTCGAACATGCCGAGGATCTCCTGCACTTCCTCTTCGGTATGCGCAGCGCACAGCGAACAGCGCAGCAGGGTCATGTTGGCAGGCGTCGCGGGTGGGCGGGCGAGGTTTACGTAGAGGCCTTCCTTCAGCAGTGCTTCCCACATCGCCGCGCCCTGCGTCAGGTCGGGCATGATCACCGCGATGATGGCGCTCTCGGCTTCCGGCGTGCCGATTTCGAAGCCCAGATCGCGCAATCCCTGGTGCAGCGTGCGCGAGCTATTCCATAAGGCGGCGCGCTTTTCCGCGCCGTCGGTCATCAGCTTGCGGATGCTGGCCTCCGCCGTTGCCACCACGGATGGCGGCAAGCTGGCGGTGAAAACATAGGGGCGGCACACCAGCCGCATGATCTCGAACTTCGGATGGTTGGAAACGGCAAAACCGCCGACGGTCCCGACGCTTTTGGAAAACGTGCCGATCACCACGTCGACATCGTCCAGCACACCGGCCGCCTCGGCCACGCCGCGCCCGTTCTCGCCGATGAACCCCATCGAATGCGCCTCGTCGACCAGCACCATCGCGCCATGCCGCTTGCAGATCGCCACCATCTCCTTGAGCGGCGCGACATCGCCGAGCATCGAATAGACGCCCTCCAGAATGACCAGCACGCCCGCGCCGTCAGGCACGCGCTTCAGCCGTTTTTCCAGCGCTTCGGCATCATTGTGCTTGAACGGCACGACTTCTGCCTTGCCCAACGCGCAACCGTCCCAGATGCTGGCGTGGGAATCGATGTCCAGAATGATATAATCGCCCTTGCCGGCCAGCGTGGAGATGATGCCGAGATTGGCCTGATAGCCGGTGGAGAAGACCATCGCGTGGTCCATGTCGTAAAATTCGCGCAGCGCGTCTTCGCATTCCTTGTGGCCCTGATAGGTGCCGTTGAGAACGCGGCTGCCGGTGGTGCCGGTGCCGTAATCGGCCAGCGCCTGCTTGCCCGCATCGACCACTTCGGGATCGAAGGTCATGCCCATGTAATTATAGGTGCCGAGCAGGATGGTCTCGCGCCCGTTGCAGATCGCGCGGGTAGGGGAGAGCACTTGCTCCATGACCAGGCTGAAGGGATCGGCCTGCCCGCTCGCCAGCAGTCCGGCGCGCATGGCGATCAGATCGTCGAACTTGGCGAACAGGTCGGGTGCGGTGGCCTTGTCGACTGGCGTCGGAGTGGTGGGGGCGGGGGCCGGCTTGTCCGGTTGGGCTACGCCTACGCTCATGGGAACACTTTCAGAATTTCAGCAGAAAAAGAGGCTATGGCCGAGGTCGCGTGAACCTAAGCTGCGGCGGATCAGGCGTCGGCGACCATTTTGGTGACCGCATCGACCAGCTGGCCGAAATTCTCGATTTCCGCCTGCTGGTTCATGGAAATGATGATGTCGAACTCGTCCTCGATCGCGGCGACGAAATCCATCACCGTCAGGCTGTCGAATTCCAGATCGTTGGCAAAGCCGGTCTGGTCCACAATCGCCACGTCCTTGGTGTTGAAGGGCACAATCAATTCGCGGATTTTTGCATCGACATCGGAACGGGTCATGGCGGAGCGGGGTCTTTCGGCAGGAGGCGATGAAAAGCTAACCGGTGAAACAGGCGAAGCGTTCCAATATGTCAAGCGGCGAGGGGTGCGCCGGGCGGTGCTTCACCCGCAAAGTCACCCGGCCACTTCTGGTGCAGGCAGCAGCGCCTTGACCGCCGCCATAAAGGGCATGATGCTTACCGGCTTGCTCAGGTAATCCGCCGCGCCCGCCTCGCGGATACGCGCTTCGTCGCCCTTGCCGGCATAGGCGGTGACGGCCAGGATCGGCACGTCGGCCAAGCTGGCATCGCGGGTCATCGCGGCAATGAGGTCGAGGCCGGAGATATTGGGCAGCTGGATATCCATGATCGCAAGGTCGGGCGCAAAGGCCCGCGCGGCATTCAGCGCCAGCTCGCCGTCGGCTACCGGTTCCACTTCGTAACCATTGGCTTTCAAAACGTCGCAGAACAGCCTGCGATTGAGGTCGTTGTCCTCGACAACCAGTATCCGCTTCGCCATCTATCGCCTTTCACCGCTCACCCGTTCCTGTATCCCCGGCATCCGACCATGACAATTCACACCGCATCGCAGGGCTTGGTAACGCGCCCCGAAGCCGAAACGCTGGCGCTGTCGGCGCTGGGCTGGTTGCTGGGCGACGAGAAGCGGGCGGACCGCCTGCTGGACCTGACCGGGCTGACCGCCGATACCCTGCGCGACAACCTGTCCGATCCGGCGGTGCTCTCTGCCGTGCTGGAGTTTCTGGCGCGGTACGAGCCGGACCTGATCGGCGCGGCGGAGGCGTTGCAGGTCGACCCCGCCACGCTGATTGCCGCACAGGAGGTACTGGCCCGATGACCGATGCGACGAGTGTATTCGATCCCGCCAACCGTCCGCTGGTCATTTCCGATTGCGACGAGGTGCTGCTGCATATGGTCGCCCCGTTTCGCGATTGGCTGTCGGCGGAGCAGGGCGTTGCTTTCAACATGGAAGGCGGCACCTTCGCCGATGCGCTGCGCTGGCAGGAAACGGGCGACGTGCTGGGCATGGAAGAAGTCTGGCGCGTGCTGGGCGGGTTCTTCGATACGCAGATGGATAGTCAGTTGCCGATTGCCGGCGCGGTGGAAGGTATCACCCGGCTTGCCGACCATGCTGACGTGGTTATCCTGACAAACCTTACCGACGAACGGCGAGACCACCGCGCAGCGCAATTGCGCGCGCACGGCATCGACGCGCGCGTCTTTACCAATCAGGGGCCGAAGGGTCCGGCACTGCAAGCTATCCTCGAAGAATACCGTCCGAGCCGCGCGGTCTTCATCGACGACTTGCCGCAGCACCACCATTCCGCCGCCGAAACCGTGCCTGACCTGAAGCGCCTGCACCTGTGCGGCGAACCGATGCTGGCACCGCATATCGAATGCGCGCACAAGGCAGGCCACGCCCATGCCCGGATCGACGATTGGGATACCGCGCTGCCGTGGCTACTGGATGCGGTAAGCGCAAAGCAGGAGGAAATGGCATGAGTTTGAACAGGCAGAACGTGCAGGCCCGCCTTGCCGAACTGGGCATCATATTACCAAACGCGGCGGCACCGGTCGCCAGCTATATGCCGGTCATGGTGTCAGGCGGACACGCCTATGTTTCGGGGCAGCTGCCGTTCGTGGACGGCACTCTGGTTACCGGCACGCTGGGCAACGATGTCAATCTGGAAACCGGGCAGGCGGCGGCGCGTGCCTGTGGGCTGATGATCCTGGCGCAGCTGCACGAAGCGCGCATTCCGCTCGAACGGGTGGCGCGCATCGTCAAGCTGGGCGCATTCATCGCCTCGGCCCCCGATTTTACCGATCAGGCGAAAGTCGCCAATGGCGCATCGGAACTGATGTTTGACATATTCGGCGAGCTGGGCCGCCACGCCCGCAGCGCGGTCGGCGTGCCCGTCCTGCCGCTGGGCGCAGCCGTGGAAGTGGATGCAATCATTGCTCTTGACGGCGATTGACAGGTTTCGTGCGCCCGCGCCGCGCGCGGGACGTGTCGAGTGGATGGCCGAGTGGACCTATGCCCATCGCGGCCTCCATTCGTCCGGCGTTCCCGAAAACTCGCCATCCGCCTTTGCCGATGCGATGGCGGCGGGGCTGGGCATCGAATGCGATGTGCAGCGCACCGGAGACGGGCGCGCGGCGGTGTTCCACGACTGGGAGCTGGACCGGCTGACCGACCGCAGCGGGCCGCTGGTGAAAATGCCGATCGCCGATATCGAGCGTATCGCGCTGGCCGGCAATGGCGATATGATCCCCCGGCTGGAACGGTTGCTGGACCAGATTTCGGGACAGGTGCCGGTACTGATCGAGCTGAAATCGCGCGGCGATACACGGATGCGGACGCTGTGCCTTGCGGTGCGGCGGGCGCTGGAGGGGTATCCGGGCCACCATGCCGTGATGAGCTTCGATGCAAACGTGCCACGCTGGTTCGCAACGCATTCCCCGCGAACCCCGCGCGGGCTGGTGATGACGGAAAAGGGAGCCAAGGGAGACAAGCACGCGCGCAAGAGCGCATGGGCGCGGCACCGCGCATTGTGGCAGGCCCGCCCCGATTTCCTCGCCTACGACATCCGCGACCTGCCCAGCCGGTTCGCTGCGGCACAGCGCAAGCGCGGCTTGCCGGTGCTGACCTGGACCGTATCCACGCCCGAACTGCGCGCCACGGCGGACCGCCACACCGATGCCGCCATCGCGGAAGGGGAAGGGTTCATAGAAGCGTGAACGATGCGGGCGGATTGCCAAAGGACCTGATCGTCAAGGTCGCCGGTTCGGTCGGCGCACTGGACCGGGAAGCATGGGATGCGCTGGCGGGTGGCAATCCGTTCATGCGGCACGACTTCCTGACCGCGATGGAAGAGTCCGGCAGCGTCGGCCCCGGCACCGGCTGGCAATCCGTCCCGCTGGTTATCGAGGGCGGCGATGGTGGGTTGCTGGCCGCACTCCCCGCTTACCTGAAATCGCACAGCCAAGGTGAATTCGTATTCGACCACGGCTGGGCCGATGCGTTCGAGCGGGCGGGCGGCTCGTACTATCCCAAGCTGCAAATTGCCGCACCGTTCACCCCGGCCACCGGCCCGCGCCTGCTGCTGTCCGAACCGGCTCTGGCCGCTCCGCTGTTGGGCGCTGCCGAACAACTCTGTGCGCAGAACGGGTTTTCCGGCGCCCACGCCACCTTTATCGCGCCCGACCAGCTGCCTTTGTTCAGGGCGGCGGGATGGCTTGCGCGCAAGGATATCCAGTTCCACTGGACCAATCGCGGCTACACGGATTTCGACGGGTTTCTGGGCGCGCTTGCCAGCCGCAAGCGCCGCGCCATCCGCAAGGAACGCGCCGCCGCGCGAGGCGGGCTGTCCTTCGCGCATCTGGCGGGCGACGATATCAAGCCGCATCACTGGGATGCGTTCTGGCAATTCTATCAGGATACCGGCGCGCGCAAATGGGGTACGCCTTACCTGACGCGCGAGGCGTTCACGCTGCTGGGCGAGCGGATGGGCGATGCGCTGCTGCTGATGCTGGCGTATGAAGGCAACGACACGTCGGGCACTCCGATTGCGGGGGCGCTGAACTTCATCGGGCCGGACGCGCTCTATGGCCGCTATTGGGGGTGCAGCCAGGACCGGCGCTTCCTGCATTTCGAGTTGTGCTATTACCAGGCGATAGACGCCGCGATTGCACGCGGACTGAAGCGGGTGGAAGCCGGTGCGCAAGGCGGGCACAAGCTGGCGCGCGGATATGAACCGGTCGAAACATGGTCCGCCCACTGGATTGCCGATCCCGGCTTTCGCAGTGCGGTGGAGGCGTTTCTGGAACGCGAGCGCGAAGGCGTCGCGCAGGACCGCAATTTTCTCGATACCAGAACGCCGTTTCGCAAGGGCGAGAGAAGCTAGGCCACTTTACGCGCGGTATCGACCAGCCATTGCCGGGCGCGGCGCTGGGCTTCGGCGATTTCGCGGGCGGTCATCTCGTCCGAGACGTCGGCGCGGCACCAGGTTGCTTCCTCGTGTCCCTGCGTCGCGGCAAGGTTGAACCACTTATGCGCTTCGATGAGGTCGCATGGCGCACCGGAGCTGCCGGTGGAATAGGCCACGCCCAGATCGTAATAGGCGCTTGGGTCGCCCTGCGCTGCGGCTGCCATGCATTGCGCCACCAGGCGGTCGGCCTCGGCGGCGTCCAGCGGTGTTGCCGTCATGTCGGTGGCCCGTTCGGCTGTTGCCCTTTCTGACGTTGAAGGCGTTACGAACCCGCCGCCTTCGATCGATGTAAGCTTCATGTTCCCGTCCCCTTCGCGCCTATGTGCGCTACTGTTGCGGCGACGATCCCTTTCGCCGTCACCAGCGGTTTCAGCGGAACATGGTCAATAAAAAGTTAACGGCGCGCCGTTTTTCTTCGGCGCGCGACGTCTTGTGCCTGATGGCTTGTGTTGGATGCCTTGTGTTGGATGGGCCACGCTATTATAGGCGCAAATGCCCGTGCGAAGTGGCGGTTTTTGCAAGGTTTTTAAGGCTATTGGACCGGATCGACACCGACATGCCAAGCACCCCGTCCGACCCCGGCAAAAGCCTCGATGCCATCACCCGCACGATGGCTGCCGACTACACACCGGACGAAAGCGAACCCTATATGGGCGCGCGCCAGCTGGCATATTTCCGCGATCTGCTGCTGGCGTGGAAGTCATCCATCGCCAGCGCATCGTCGGCCACGCTGCAATCGCTGAAGGATGTCTCGCTGGGCGAAGCGGACCAGAGCGACCGCGCCAGCAACGAAACGAACCGCAATATCGAACTGCGCACCCGCGACCGGCAGCGCAAGCTGACCGCGAAAATCGACGCTGCGCTGCGGCGCATCGATGCAGGCGAATACGGCTATTGCGATGTTACCGGCGACCCCATCGGCATCGGCCGCCTGATGGCGCGTCCTGTCGCCACGATGACGGTGGAAGCGCAGGAAGCGCACGAGCGCCGCGAAAAGGTCAGCCGCGACGACTGACGAAAAAACTGTCCCGTTTCTGGACAGTTGGCATCGAAAGCACGGGTTTTTAACAGGTCGTTAGGCACCTTCGGCTTAACTGGGCGCACCACGCACAGACCACCAGCTTAAAGGCAGAACCCCAGCCATGTCCGCCATCGACACCCGAAATATAGCGCGCGACAGCCTGTTCCAGATGGCCGAGGTCCGTTGCGGCGGATCGGCGCAAGGCCACCGCGTAAAGGTGCGCAACCTGTCGTCCGGCGGCATGATGGCCGAGGGCGAGTTGCCGGTCGAACGCGGCGCGAGCGTTGCCGTGCAGTTGCGCAATATCGGCTGGGTCGAAGGATCGGTTGCCTGGTTGCAGGGCGCACGCTGCGGCATCGCCTTCGCACACGAAGTGGACGCCAGGCTGGTCCGCGCGCCCGATCAGAAAAGCGAGGCGGCAGAGTTCACCACGCCGCGCTTCACGCGCCCGTCCTCGATCCTGCCGCCTGACCAGCAGGTCGACCAGCGCCGCCTGCGCAAGGTCTGAGACCACCGCTTCGAACACACCGATTGGTGGCTCCCGCTGATGCGCATGACCTGCTAGGGCCATGCGCGAGATGAAACACGCGCGCGCTTTCCCGATGTTCTGCCTCCCGGCGCTTCTGCTGGCGGGGTGCATTGCGGGCGAGGGCGAGGCGGAAGTCGATATAGCCATCATCGGCGATCCGGCCGATTTCGCACTTGCGGGCCTGCGGCTGACGCCTGCCGCGCAACACTTGCGCGCCGCCACGGCGGAAGGGTTGGTCGCGTTCGATTTGCAGGGCGATGTCGTGCCCGCCGCCGCCGAACGCTGGATCGTGACCGATGATGGCTTGAGCTACATCTTCCGCCTGCGCGACCGCGACTGGCCCGATGGTCGCCCGATGACCGCACGCAGCGTCAAGGCTGCGCTGGACCGGGCGCGCGCGCAACTCGACGGTACGTCCCTGGGCCTCGATCTCGCCGTCATCGAAGATGTGCGCGCCATGGCGGGGCGGGTCGTGGAGATACGCTTGCGCCAGCCGATGGGGCAATTCCTGCCGCTATTGGCGCAACCGGAGCTGGGGTTGCGGCAAGGGCGAGCCGGGATCGGTCCGATGGTGCTGGCTGGCGGTCGCGCAACCGGCGACGCGCAAGCCCCGCCGCCGGAAGACGATGCGGCCATCGTCCTGACCGCCATGCCCCCGGAACAGCGCGGGCTGCCCGAACGCGAGGACTGGGACAGCATCGTACGCCCAGTGAATATCCTGGCGATGGATGCCGCCGCCGCGGTCGCCCGGTTCGAGGACGGCAGCGTCGATGCGGTGCTCAACGGGCATATCGCCAATCTCTCGCTGGCCGATACCGGCCCGCTGGCGCGCGGCACGATCCGCATCGATCCGGTCAACGGCCTGCTCGGCCTGCGAGTGGCGAGGCCGCGTGGCGTGCTGGCCGAGGCGGATTTGCGCGAAGCCCTTGCAATGGCGCTGGACCGCGAAAACCTGTTGCAGGCGTTTAACGTCGGCGGCTGGCAGGCGTCCACGCGGATCGTGCCGGTCGCGATGTGGCCAGCGACGGGAGCAAGCGCCGATGCCGATACCAATGGCAATTCCGGCGCACCGGCGGAGCGCTGGGGTGCGATGACGCTGGAAGAGCGCCGCACACAGGCCGCTCGACGGATTGCCCGCTGGCAGCAGCAAAGCGGTGTGCGCGCCATCGTGTCCATCGCGCTCGATAGCGGACCCGGCTCGGCGCGGGTGTTCGAGGTTTTGCAGGCGGATCTTGCGACAATCGGTGTGGCGCTTACGCGGGCGGAGGGGCCGCGCGATGCGGACCTGCTGCTGGTCGACCGTGCGGCGCGTTACGACGACCCGCTGTGGTTCCTCAACCAGTTCAATTGCGCCGTGCGCCGCAATGTCTGTTCGGCCGAGGCGGACAGCGCAGTCGCCACCAGCCTGACCGAAACCGACCCGTCCGAACAGGTCCGGCTGAGGCGCGACGCGGAAGACGCGCTGCTGGCGCTGAACAAGTATATTCCGCTGGGCGCACCGGTGCGCTGGTCGCTGGTGCGGGGCGGGGTGGATGGCTTCGCCGCCAGTCCGACCGGCCTGCATCCCTTGTTCCCGCTAGCGCGCCGGCCCATCTAGCAGCGGCGAGGAGCTACCCAGAACCATGTCCGATCCAGTCAGGCCACAACCTGTAAAACCACGACCCGTTGACCGCCAACCCCTAGACCAAAAGCCAATCAAGCCGGATCGCATGCGCGCCGAATTACCGACCGGTAGCGACCCGCAATCGGTGCGCAAGCGGATCGAAACGATGGAGGCGTTGCTCGAACGCAGTTTCCATTTCCCCGGCACCAAATACCCCATCGGCCTCGATTCGATCATTGGCCTGGTGCCGGTCATCGGCGATATCGTGACCACCGCGATGGGCGCATATCTCGTCTGGGAAGCGCGCAATCTGGGCATGCCGAAATGGAAACTGGCGCGCATGGCGGGCAATGTCGGGTTCGACACGGTGTTGGGCGCGGTACCGCTGGTGGGCGACGCGGCCGATTTCTTCTTCCGCTCAAATACCCGCAACCTGAAGATCGTGCGCAAGCATCTGGACAAGCACCACCCCGAAACGCGCGTGGTGGAGGGGTGACACAGGATACCACCTATTCCGGCTATCTCGACCTCGACCGGTTGTTGTCCGCACAACATCCCGCATCCGACGCGCATGACGAGATGCTGTTCATCATCGTCCATCAGGCCAGCGAGCTGTGGCTGAAACTGTGCCTGCACGAACTCAAGCTGGCGCGCAGCCATATCGCGGCGGACGATTTGCGCCCCGCTTTCAAGATGCTGTCGCGCGTGGCGCGGGCACAGGGGCAGTTGATCCAGAGCTGGGACGTGCTGAGCACCATGACCCCGCACGATTATTCCACCATCCGCCCGCATCTGGGCGGGTCGAGCGGATTCCAGTCGGCGCAATACCGCCTGTTCGAATTCCTGCTGGGCGGGCGCAACCCCGACCATGTGACGCGCCACGAGGCAGTGCCCGACGTGGCCGAAATGCTGCGCGAGGAACTGGCGCGGCCCAGCATTTACGACCAGACCATGCGTCTGCTCGACCAGCGCGGTTTCACCATCCCCGACACGGTGCTGGCACGCGATGTCGCCGCGCCGTGGACGCAGAGCGATGCGGTGCAGGACGCCTGGGCTGCGATTTACCGCGCGCCGGACAGGCACTGGGATCTGTACGAACTGGCGGAGAAACTGGTCGATCTGGAATACCATTTCCAACGCTGGCGGTTCGGGCACCTCAAGACGGTGGAGCGCATTATCGGCTTCAAACGCGGCACCGGCGGGACGCCGGGCGTACCCTATCTGGGCAAGGTGCTGGAACAGGCGTTTTTCCCCGAACTGCTCAGCGTCCGGACCGCGCTGTGAGTCGCAAGGTCCGGGACATATCGCAGACTTCTGCGTCCCGGTCTGCCCGTCTGGCCGGGCGATACCGACTTCGCGTTCGAGCGGACCTGGCGAATGGACGAGGGATCGCCGGTCAATGTCGGTCGCATGACGATGAGCACGCATTCGGGCACCCATGCCGACGCGCCGCTGCATTATGACGCGGACGGGCTGGATGCGGCGGGCATGGCGCTGGACCCCTTCATCGGCGAATGCATCGTTGTCGATGCGCGCGGCGTGTCGGGCGAGATCGACGTGGCGGACCTGCCGCATATCGAAAGTGCAGACCGTGTTCTGTTCCGCCAGTGGGATGCCTTTCCCCATGATAGCTGGCGCAGCGACTGGCTGCCCATAGCGTCCGAAACGGTAGATTGGCTGGCGGTGCAGGGCGTGATGCTGGTCGGCACCGATGCGCCCAGCGTCGATCCGCAGGACAGCAAGACGATGGCCGCGCACCGTGCCGTAGCGCGTCACGACATGCGCATTCTGGAAGGGTTGGTGCTGGATGACGTTCCGGCAGGACGGTACGAACTGATCGCGCTGCCGATAAAGGTGGGCGGCGGCGATGCGGGGCTGTGCCGCGCGGTGTTGCGGGAGCTAACATGAGTTTGTTCGAACAGGCCCGCGCGCTGGATGCCGCCGACTCCCTGCGCAGTTTTCGTGACCGGTTCGATCTGCCCGAAGGCGTTGTCTATCTCGACGGCAATTCGCTGGGCGCATTGCCCAAGGCCACGAAGGCGCGGCTTGCCGATGTCGTGCAGAGCGAGTGGGGCGAAGACCTGATCCGCAGTTGGAACAGGACCGAAAGAGGTGGGGACTGGATCGGCATGCCGCAACGCATCGGTGCCAAGATCGCGCCGCTTATAGGGGCCGCGCCGCACGAGGTCATCGCCTGCGACAGCGTCTCGGTAAACCTCGCCAAGCTGATCGGCGGTGCGCTTGCAGATGCGCCCTGACCGCAATGTCGTATTGTCCGAGCCGGGCAATTTCCCGACCGACCTTTATATGGTGCAGGGCGATGCGCGGGCGGAACAGCGACTGGCCGAGCGCGACGCGATAATGGGCGCGCTCGATGGGTCGGTCGCGCTGCTGATGCTGACGCATGTGCATTACAAGACCGGCGCGATGTTCGATATGGCCGCGCTGACTGCCGCCGCGCACGAGGCGGGTGCGTTGGTGCTGTGGGACCTGTCGCATAGCGGCGGCGCGGTGCCGGTGGACCTGACGGCGGCGGGTGCGGATTTCGCGGTCGGCTGCGGCTACAAATACCTCAATGGCGGACCCGGCGCGCCTGCCTATGCCTATATGGCGGAGCGGCACCACGAGGGGTTCCGCAACCCGCTGCCCGGATGGATGGGCCACGCTGCGCCGTTCGCTTTCGAGGACGAGTACGAACCTGCGCCCGGCGTCACGCGGCTGCTCGCCGGAACGCCGCCGGTGCTGGCGATGGCGGCGCTGGAATGCGGCGTGGAGCTGGTGGCGGAGATCGGGATGGCAGCCGCTGGTCGAGAAATCGCGCGCGCTGTCCGAATTCACGCGCGCCGCGATGGCGGAACATTGCCCGTCGCTACCCTGCGTCAGCCCGGCGGACCCCACGCAACGCGGCAGCCAGCTCAGCTTCCGGCATCCCGACGCCTACGCATTGTGCCAGGCGCTGATCGCCCGCGGCATAATCGGCGATTTCCGCGCACCCAACCTCCTGCGCATGGGTTTCGCCCCAGCATATGTTTCGTTCGAGGATTGCGCTCAGGCAGTGCAGGCGCTGGCCGAAGTGCTGGATAGCGGCGAATGGCAACGCGCGGAGTTTCAGGAACGGGCGGCGGTGACGTGAAGGCTGGCGTTTAACTTGCGATAAGTTATCTTTTGTGCGACTCACGTTTGAACATGGAGAGAGACTTATGACGAACCGCAATTTCTGGAAACATGCAGCAGTCACGACAGCCACCATGATCGGGATGGGCCTGCCAACAGCGGCGGCGGCTTATGAAACGCACGGGTTCTGTGAATTCGGCAGTTATGTCTTTCATCCGCAATACCAGAGCGCCGTATTTGCATGGGAAGGGCCATTGAAAGAATGGAGCCAATCTCGAGACAAGATCATGGCCGATTTCGAAACGGCGTTGCGCAATAACTTCAATATCGATGCGAGCTATGATGGCGTAAGGGTAATGTGCCACTGGTATCCGATAGATCGCGAAACGACCGAAGAAATCGAGGTAATGAGGGGCGGCTCGCACAAAAACGGAAATTACGTCGATACCGATTGGGTGCCTGGAAACACCAAAGTAATCGGTCGCAAAATTCCAAAACGCTGAACCGCTGGTAAGAGCGGTTCCTCGGGCAGCATCGCCGCTACCCCTCCAGCTCCACATCCCAATACAGCCAGTCGCGCCAGGTTTCGTGCAGGAAATTGGGCGGATAGCTTTTGCCCTTTTGCTGCAATTGCCAGCTGGTCGGGCGGATGGGGGTGCGGTGCAGGGTCATGTGGGCCTGCTTCGGTGTGCGGCCCCCCTTCTTCATATTGCACGGGCCGCAGGCGGTGGCGATGTTTTCCCACGTCGTCTTGCCGCCAAGACGGCGCGGCACGACGTGGTCGAACGTCAGGCTGCCGGTCGCGCCGCAATACTGGCAGGTAAAGCGGTCGCGCAGGAACAGGTTGAAGCGGGTGAAGGCGGGCCATTCGCTCTGGCGCACATAGTCTTTCAGCGCGATGACGCTGGGCACGGCCATATCGAGCGAGGGCGAGTGCACTTCCCGGTCGTAGGCCTCGACGATGGTCACGCGATCGAGAAACACGGCCTTCACTGCCGTCTGCCATGGCCACAGGCTTAACGGATAATAGCTCAGCGGCGTATAATCGGCGTTGAGCACCAGCGCAGGGCAGGACGCGAGACTGCGCGTAGGGTCGCCGTCCGCGCCACGAAATTGCGCCGCCTGTTCCAGCAATTCGGTCCTGAACACGTCGCTTGTTCCTTTCCGATCAGGTTCACACCAATGCATTCGCGCCACAAAGCGTCAAGTCCGTTACAGGTGCGCTATCCACAATCGGCGCGCGGCGGAGTAGGGCGGACAACGTGACCGTAACCCGCTTCGCCCCCAGCCCGAATGGCCTGCTTCATGCAGGGCACGCATTTGCCGCCATCGTCGCGCACGATCTGGCGCGCACAGAGGCAGGCGGGCGGTTCCTGCTGCGGATCGAGGACATCGACGGGGCGCGCAGCAAGCCGGAACTGGCGCAGGCGGCGCGCGACGATCTGGCGTGGCTGGGGCTGGATTGGGAGGAGGTCGCGCCGCAATCGACCCGGCTGGCGCGCTATGCCGAGGCGGTGGCGCGGCTGGAGGCGGAGGGGCTGCTCTATCGCTGCACCTGCACCCGGCGCGAAATTGCAGCGGCGGCGACCCGACAGGGGCCGGACGGGCCGCTCTATCCGGGTACGTGCCGGGAGCGCACCATCGCGGTGCAGACGTCACACGTGCTGCGGCTCGACGTGGCGAAGGCTGTTGCGCGAACGGGGGCGTTAAGCTGGCACGACGATCTGGCCGGTCCGCAACCCACAAACCCGGCGCTGCTTGGCGATGTCGTGCTGGTGCGGCGCAGCGAACCCGCCAGCTATCACCTGGCGGTCACGCTGGACGATGCTGCGGATGGCGTCACGCATGTGGTGCGCGGGCGTGACCTGTTTGCGGCAACGCATATCCACCGCACCTTGCAGGCGCTGCTCGATCTGCCGGTGCCGCGCTGGCATCACCATCCGCTGCTGCTCGATGCGGACGGGCGCAAGCTGGCGAAACGCGACGGCTCGCCTCCGCTGGCGGATTTGCGCGAAAGCGGTGTCGATGGCGCACAGTTCGCAGCCGATTTGCGGGCCGGGCGTTGGCCGCAAGACATATCGCTTGAAAGTCACTCGATAAGTTCGCGACAAGCGACTAGGTAACCTGTCATGCAAACTTTTCTCGTAATCGTCCTGCTGATCCTGATGGCACTGGTCGTCGTCAGTCTGGTGAAGGGCATCATCGCGTTCCTGAAAACCACCAAGGTCGATCTGGAGAACCAGACCGGCGAAACCATGACCGAAATGCAAACCTTGCAGAACAAGGCTATGTTCAACCGCATCAAGTACCAGGCACTGGCCATCGTCGTGGTCGCGGTCATCATGATGATTGCCCAATAGGCAGGCCGCGATGGTCAAGCTTAACAGGATTTACACCCGCACCGGGGATGACGGCACCACCGGCCTGGTCGATGGCAGCCGCACGCCCAAGGACGGCGCGCGGATTGACGCGATCGGGGTAGTGGACGAAGCAAACAGCGCCCTTGGCCACGCTGCCGTTGCACTGGCGGATAGCGACCATGCCGCCGATCTGTTCCGTATCCAGAACGATATGTTCGATTTGGGCGCCGACCTGGCCACGCCTGCCGGGGACGGCGATTTCGCGCCTTCGGAAATGGTGTTGCGCATGGTGCCGTCGCAGACCGACTGGCTGGAGCGGCGTATCGACGCGGCGAACGAACGGCTGGCACCCCTGACCAGCTTCGTGCTGCCCGGTGGAACCGAGGCTGCGGCACGGCTGCATGTCGCGCGCGCGGCGGTGCGGCGCGCGGAGCGGGCGATGGTGGCATTTGCCGCGCAGGATGCCGCCAACCCGGCGGCGCTTGCCTACATCAATCGCCTGTCCGATTACCTGTTCGTGCTGGCGCGGGTGGCGAATGACGATGGCGCGGGCGATGTGAACTGGCAGCCAGGCGCCAACCGTTAGTCCAAAGCGGCGCTGGCCCAACACCACCGGCCCAACACCACCGGCCCAACACCACCGACGCAACATAACTGGCCAAACCCGCACACCCCCGCTACGCGCTCGCTTTTGCTGCAAGTGCGAAGGATAGTGTTTTGGCTCTCACGGAAAGAACAGTCGCCGTCATCGGCGCAGGCCAGATGGGATCGGGCATCGCCCAGACCATCGCGCAACAGGGAGGGCAAGTGCTGCTCTCCGATGTCAGCATGGACCTCGCCACCGCTGCGGTCGGCAAGATCGAACAGGGAATGGGACGGCTGGTCGGCAAGGGCAAGCTGGACGTGGCGGACGCCGAAGCGGCGCTGAAACGCATCACGCCGGTCGCCGATTATGCGCCGATGGCGGAGGCCAGTCTCATTATCGAAGCGGCTACCGAACGCGAGCCGATCAAGCAGGCGATATTCGAAAGCGCGGGCAAGGTGCTGGCCGACGATGCCATCATGGCGTCCAACACCAGTTCCATCCCCATTACCCGCATGGCCAATTACGCACCCGACCCGGCGCGTTTTATCGGGCTGCATTTCTTCAATCCGGTGCCGGTTATGGGTCTGATCGAAGTCATTCCCGGCCTCGCCACCGCGCAGGCGACTACCGACCGCACCGTCGCTTTCGCCGAAGCGCTGGGCAAGGAAGTGGTGCTGAGCCAGGACGAGCCGGGTTTCGTGGTCAATCGCATTCTGTTGCCGATGATCAACGAGGCGATCTTCGTGCTGGGCCAGTCGACGGCCAATATCGAAGATATCGACAAGGGCTGCCGCCTCGGCCTCAACCACCCGATGGGGCCGCTGCAACTGGCGGATTTCGTCGGGCTGGACACCTGCCTCGACATCATCATGGTACTCTACAACACCACCGGCGACAGCAAGTACCGGCCCGCCCCATTGCTGGTGAAATATGTCGAGGCCGGCTGGCTGGGGCGCAAGACCGGGCGCGGCTTTTACGACTATACCGGCGATGCGCCCGTTCCGACCCGCTAAGCCTTGGAACTCCGCACCCGTGCCGTCCGTTGGTTGGCAAAAGGAGATTACCCCATGAGCCAGAAACAGAACCAGGGCGGCCAGAGCCAGGAACAGCGCCAGGCGAACCTTGCGCCCGAGAACCACAATGACGAGCAGGACGATCACCGCTCGCAGGCACAGGAAGTGGCCGAACAGGCGCGCAACCCGTCAAGTCACCGGTCCAGCCCCACCGAAAGCACCAAGCCCGCAGACAATCCCGCAGGCACGGTAGGCCTGGGTGCGAAGGACGTGCCCGACGTGATCGACAAGATGCGCGAAATGGAAACCAGCGGCCGCATCGACATGGATGCGTTCGAAGGCGAGCCGAACCACGACGACAATGTCGACAAGTTCGGTGCGGACAAGAAGCTGGACGGGCTGCGCGGCGACGGCACTTGAGCCGTTAGGCGCGGGGCGGCTGCTAGAGAGCGCCGCCCTCCGCACCGCCTTCGCGCAACAGCCACAAGGCCACGGTCAGCAGGATGGCACCCGCAGTCACGATATAGCTTAGCCAGCGCATGTGCAGCTGCTTTGGCGCTTTCACATCATGTGTATGCAGACGCGCCAGGCTGGCGCAGGCGCGGCTTTGTGCCGACCAAGCGATTGCGCCGCCCATCAGGATAAAAATGGTCGCAATGGCCTGTGCCAGCCACGGAGGTTCGAACGCTCCGAACACGGCACGAAAGCCCAAGCCCGATACCGATGGCGGCAAAGGCCGTCCTGAGCCAGCCGGCATAGGTTCGCTCCGTCGCCTGTACCGTGCGGTCCTCGGCCCAGTCGGTCCGATCTTTGGCAAAGTCGGTGCGTTTTTCCGCGAGTTCGTTGCTGCTATTCGTATCCGCCATCGGGTAGGGGAACGGTGCGCACCCCGCCCGGTTCCCCGCCTTCGAAGATCACGCCCCCGTCGTCGTCGTCATCGTCGAAACCATCGGGCGTAGGATCGAAGCCGTCCGTATCGCTGCCGACCGGGTCGTAGCCAGTGGCATCGTCCATTGCGCGCGGGGTGCTGGTGGTGCTGGCGGACCGGACGGAGGGATCGTCGGTTTGCGGCACCACGATGGTCCGGCGCAGGCCGGGCGTACCGAGTTGCTCGACCTCTTTTTCCAGTGCGGCTTTCTCGCCCACGAACTGGCTTGTTGCGCGCTGGATCGTGCCGTCATCTTCCTCGGTGCCAACCAGCGACGCGGTGCTGGCCAGCGCCATGCCGACAAACGCCATCGCGGCGTAGCGTCCCTTGAACATGTAACTCATGCCATCGGGTGTAGCGCGCGAAGGGTTAAGCGTCGGTTTCCCCGGCTTCCGTCTGCGCCAGCCGATGCAGATCGTAAAGCGTATCCAGCGCCTCGCGCGGGCTGAGCGTGTCGAGATCGAGCGCGGCTATTGTTTCGCGCAGAGTGTCGGTGGCAGGCGGTACGGTGTCCTGCATTGCGGCAAACAGCGGCAGATCGCCAAGCCCCGCCGCCAGCCCGCCGGTTTCCTCGCGCCCCTTTTCCAGCGTGTCGAGAACCGCCCGCGCCCGGTCCAGCACCGGCTGCGGCACGCCCGCCAGCCGCGCCACGGCCAGCCCGTAACTGCGGTCCGCCGGTCCCTGCGCCAGCTCGTGCAGCAGCACCAGATCGCCCTTCCACTCCCGCGCGCGGACATGGTGCAGGCTCAGGGCCTCGCAGCTATCGCCGAGCCGCGCGAGCTCGTGATAATGCGTGGCGAACAGGCAGCGGCAGGCGCGTTCGTGCACCGCTTCCACTACCGCCCAGGCCAGCGCCAGCCCGTCATAGGTCGAGGTGCCGCGCCCGACCTCGTCCAGGATCACGAAGCTGCGCGGGGTGGCCTGCGCAAGGATCGCTGCGGTTTCGACCATTTCGACCATGAAAGTGCTGCGCCCGCGCGCCAGATCGTCCGATGCGCCGACCCGGCTGAACAGGCGATCGACCAACCCGATGCGCGCAGCTTTCGCTGGCACAAAACCGCCCGCCTGCGCCATCAGCACGATCAGCGCGTTCTGGCGCAAAAAGGTGGACTTGCCGCCCATGTTCGGTCCGCCGATCAGCCATAGCCGGTCGCTATCCGATAGCTTGCAATCGTTAGCGACGAAGCGCGCACCGTCTTTCTCCAGCGCCGCTTCGACCACAGGATGCCGCCCGCCTTCGATGGCGAGGCAGGCTTCCGCTTCGATGGCGGGGCGACACCAGCCGGCCTCGGCCGCACGCTCCGCCTGTCCTGCGCTCACATCGATACGCGCCAGCGCGGCGGCGGTAGCGGCGATGGCGACGCGGCATTCGGACACGTAGCGCACCAGCGCTTCGAAATGCTCCTCTTCCAGCGCCAGCGCCCGACCGCCCGCTTCGCCGATGCGGCCCGCTTCCTCGTGCAGCCCCAGCGAATTGAACCGCACCGCGCCTTTCATCGTCTGGCGGTGGGTGAAGCCGCTGTCCGCAGCCATCAGCGCATCGCCGTGGCGGGCGGGCACTTCGATGAAATAGCCCAGGACGCCGTTATGCTTGATCTTCAGCGCGGCAATGCCGGTGTCTTCGCGATAGCGCGCCTCCAGCGCGGCGATGGCGCGTTTGGCGTTGCCCGATGTTTCGCGCAAAGCATCGAGCGCCGCATCGTATCCCGCCGCAACGAATCCGCCGCGCTGGCGTTCGGTTGCGGGCGAGGCGACCAGCGCGCGGTCCAGCCGGTCGGTCAGCGCGCCGTGGCCGGACAAGTCGGGCAGCAGCGTTGCCAGCAAAGCGGGGCGTTCCGGCTGCCCGGACAGCCGCTCGCCGATACTGCGTGCCTCGTTAAGTCCGTCGCGCACCTGCCCCAGATCGCGCGGACTGCCGCGTTCCGCCACGATCCGGCCCAGCGCGCGCCCGATATCGGGCAGTGTCCGCAGCGCATTGCGGATATCGCCGCGCAACAATGCGTCGTCATGCAGCCATTGCACCAGATCGAGGCGCGCGAGAATGGCAGGGCGGTCGCACAGGGGCGCGGACAGATCCTCCGCCAGCAACCGCGCGCCCGCGCCGGTCGCGCACCGGTCGATGGTGGCAAGCAGACTGCCGCTGCGCACGCCGTTGGCACTCGTGATTTCAAGGCTTGAGCGCGTGGCCGCGTCCATCGCCAGATGCGTGCCCGATGCGCGCGCGACGGGTGGCAGCAGCAGCGGCAGCGTGCCGCGCCCGACATGGTCGAGATAGCCGACCAGCCCGCCCGCCGCCGCCAGCATCGCACGGTCGAACTGGCCGAACCCGTCGAGCGTCTTTACGCCGTGCAGCGCGCACAGCCGTTCCTGCCCGCGCTCGCTTTTGAAATCGACAGGTGCATGTTCGATGGCGTCGTCGACCGGCACTTTTGCGCCAACCGGCACGACTGTTTCGCTCGCACCGATGCGGCCCAGCGCGGCGGGCAGCGCATCGGGATTCACGCTTTCCAGCTCCATCCGCCCGGTGGAAATGTCGCAGGTTGCCAGCCCGAACGCGCCGCGCACTTCGCAGACCGCCACCAGCACATTGGCCTTGCGCGGTTCCAGCAGGGCTTCTTCGGTCAGCGTGCCCGCCGTCACCAGCCGCACGATGTCGCGCTTCACCAGCGCCTTCGACCCGCCGCGCGCCTTGGCTTCGGCGGGGGTTTCCACCTGCTCGGCAATCGCCACACGGCACCCGCCCCGGATCAGCCGCGCGAGGTAGCTTTCCGCCGAATGCACCGGCACGCCGCACATCGGCACCGGTTCGCCATCATGCTCGCCCCGCGTCGTCAGCGCGATATCGAGAATGGCGGCGGCACGGCGCGCATCCTCGAAGAACAGCTCGAAGAAATCGCCCATGCGATAGAACAGCAGCGCGCCGTCGGCCTGCGCCTTCAGCATGTGATACTGCACCATCATCGGGGTGGATTTGCCCGCCATCCCTTGCGGTAAAGACGCAGTGCGCCGATTCGGAAAGGGCAATGCGCCGCCTTTCCCCTATGCCGAACGCCTGCCCATCGCTACGCCTGCCACCAACAGCGAAGAGGAATGCGCTTGTGAGCGACGATACGAAAAACTCCGTACCCGATAACGGCCCGACCGCCACCGCAGCGGGTGCCGAGACGAGCGAAGCGCCCCGTCCCGGCAGTTTCACGACGCGCGAGGCGCTGTTCTATCACGAGACGATCCGGCCCGGTAAGATCGAGATCATCGCATCGAAACCGATGGCGACGCAGCGCGACCTGAGCCTTGCCTACAGCCCCGGCGTCGCCGCGCCGGTGGAAGCCATCGCCGCCGATCCCGCCAATGCCGCGCGCTACACCGCCCGTTCCAACCTCGTCGCGGTCATTTCCAACGGCACCGCCATCCTCGGCCTCGGCAATCTGGGCGCGCTGGCATCGAAGCCGGTGATGGAAGGCAAGGCGGTGCTGTTCAAACGCTTCGCCGATGTCGATTCCATCGATATCGAGCTGGACACCGAAGACCCGGACAAGTTCATCGAGGCGGTCGCGCTGATGGAGCCGACCTTCGGCGGGATAAATCTGGAAGACATCAAGGCGCCCGAATGCTTCATCATCGAGCAGGCGCTGCGGGAACGCATGAACATCCCGATCATGCATGACGACCAGCACGGCACGGCGATCATCACCGCCGCCGGCCTGATGAACGCCTGTCACCTCACGGGCCGCGAGCTGAAGGACGCCAAGGTCGTCGTCGTGGGGGCGGGGGCCGCCGCCATCGCCTGCACCGAACTGCTGAAGGCCAGCGGCGTGCAACATGAAAACGTGGTCATGTTCGATCGCGACGGCCCGATCACGCGCGACCGCCCCGACCTCGACCAGTGGCGCAGCGCGCATGCCATCGACACCGGCGTCACCTCCATCGAAGAGGCGCTGGTCGGCGCGGACATCTTCCTCGGCCTGAGCGCGGCGGGTGCGTTGAAACCCGAATGGATCGGCGCGATGGCGGCAAAGCCCATCATCTTCGCAATGGCCAACCCCGTGCCCGAAATCATGCCCGATGTTGCCAAAGCGGCGCGACCCGATGCGATCATTGCCACCGGACGCAGCGATTTCCCCAACCAGGTCAACAATGTACTGGGCTTCCCCTTCATCTTCCGGGGCGCGCTGGATGTGCAGGCCACCGGCATCAACGAGGAAATGAAGATCGCCGCCGCTGCCGCCATCGCGCAACTGGCGCGCGAGCGGGTGCCCGAAGAAGTCGCGGCGGCCTATGGCAAGAATCACAAGTTCGGCGACGACTACATCATCCCCGCCCCGTTCGATCCGCGCCTGATCGAAATCGTCTCCAGCGCCGTGGCGCAGGCCGCGATGGACTCGGGCGTCGCGCTGGCACCGATCGCCGACATGGAAGCCTATCGCCTGTCGCTGAAGGCGCGGCTCAATCCGACCACCTCGGTCCTCACTGGCGTGTATGAGCAAGCCAAGGCCAGCCCCAAGCGCATGGTCTTTGCCGAGGCGGAAGAGGACGTGGTGCTGCGCGCCGCCATCCAGTATCGCGATTTCGGCTATGGCACGCCCGTGCTGGTCGGCCGCACCAAGGCAGTGGCGAACAAGCTGCACGAGCTGGGCGTGTCCGACCCGGGCAGCTTCGAGATCCAGAACTCCAACGACAGCGAACATGTCCCCGGCATGGTCAAGTACCTGTACGAAAAGCTGCAACGGCGCGGTTATACCGAACGCGACGTGCGCCGCATGGTGAACCAGGAACGCAACGTGTTCTCCGCGCTGCTGGTGGCGCTGGGGCATGGCGATGCGATGATATCGGGTCTGACGCGCACCTTCGCGCAGACCGCGCGCGAGGTGAACCGCGTGCTCGACCCCAAGCCGGGCGCGGTGCCGTTCGGCATTCACATGATGATCGGCAAGAACCACACCACTTTTCTTGCCGACACCACCATCAACGAACGCCCCGAAGCGGTGCAGATCGCCCATATTGCCCGCGAGACGGCGGCAGTGGCCCGGCGCATGGGGCATGAACCGCGCGTGGCGTTCCTGTCCTATTCCACCTTCGGCAATCCGAGCGGGCAATGGCTGGCCAAGATTCGCGAGGCCGTTGCGCTGCTGGATGCGGAGAAGCCGGACTTCGAATATGAAGGCGAAATGGCCCCCGACGCCGCGCTTAATCCGGCAGTGATGTCGCTCTATCCGTTCAGTCGGCTGAGCGGCCCTGCCAACGTGCTCATCATGCCGGGCCTGCAATCGGCGAACCTCAGCGCCAAGCTGCTGCGCGAACTGGCGGGCAACGCCACCATCGGGCCGATGCTGATCGGCATGGAAAAGCCGGTGCAGATCGCCCCGATGACCGCGACCGCACCCGATGTGCTGACGCTGGCCGTGCTGGCGGCGGCAGGCGTGGTAGGGTAAGGGTTCTTCCTCGCTGACATTGGGTGCGCTTGCGGACATCGGGCTACGCTTGCTGTGCCAGCCCGCGCCCCCACCCGACCACCCAAGGCATTATACTAATCGGGTGGTCGGGAGGGGGAGCGGGACGGCACAGCACTAGCTCGTAAAAGCAACCGTCATTGCGAGCGTAGCGCGGCAATCCAGAGCGTATCGCGTGAACGCTCTGGATTGCTTCACGGCTTTGCCGCTCGCAATGACGAACTGGGTCTCTGCGCTTTCTGCGCAAATCCTTTTTCTCCGGCGGGCGCACTTAGCACAGGCGCACAAAAAAAGGCGGACCTCGCGGCCCGCCCTCTTTTGTTCAAGCTGATGCGCTGACTTACGCAGCGGCCTTGTTGACTTCGCCCGTGGCGATTTCCGTCATTTCGCGGTCGCCGCTATAGGTGTTGTCGAGGCATTCCTGGAGCACCTTCTCGTCGTCCTTGAGACCGAGGCGCTTGGCGAACGCGACGAGGCAGCCGTACCCGGCAATCCCGTAATGCGTCATGCGCTGGTACTGCGTGATGATCGACGCATCGCGCACGTCGTCATCGCCGAAGTCTTCTTCCAGCGTATGCGCCTTGGCTTCCTTGACCAGGCCTTCCATGCCCTTGCAATGTTCACCGGTCGGGTCCGCATCGTGGCCCTTGATGAGCTTTTCCAGGTTTTCCATACCTGTCTGGATACCCTCGACGCCGCGCTCCAGCGCCTTCTTGAGTTGCTCGTTCTTGGCGGCTTCGTGCAGTTTCTTGGTGACGGCGAGCGACTGCTTGTCGGCGCTGTAGATGTCCTGCATCTGGTCGATGTAAAGGTCTTTGAGGTTGTCCATGCTCATGGCGGAATGCTCCTTATCAGGCGTTTTTCGGTGCGCGGATGCGCGTTCATTCAACCAGCGAGCGAGCGGCCTTATCGTTCCAGCATTTCTCGCTTGCGATAGCGGAAATACCAGACCTCGTGGCCCCGTTCGCGCGCCTTGGCTTCGTAGCGCGTTTCGCTCCATCCGCCGGGCCGCTTCTCCCAGCTGTACCGGCCCTGTCCTTTTGGGCCATCGGTCAGCCATTCCAGCCGGTCGGCATGGCGCTGCATCACCATCATCGCATGGCGCAGATAGACGGGATGGTCGGTGCCGAAGCGGAACTCGCCGCCCGGCTTCAGCTTGTCCGCGATCAGCGCGACGGGGCCATCGTTCATCATGCGCCGCTTGGCATGGCGCGCCTTGGGCCAGGGGTCGGGGTGGAGCAGGTAGACGAAGCTGAGCGCGCCATCGGGAATGCGCGCCAGCACCTCCAGCGCATCGCCGTGATGCAGGCGGATATTGGGCAGGCGGCGCTCTTCGATATGCACCAGCGCGGCGGCGACACCGTTGAGGAAGGGTTCCGCACCGATGAAGCCGTGATCGGGCAGCATGTCCGCCCGGTCCGCCATATGCTCGCCCGACCCGAACCCGATCTCGAAATGCAGCGGGCGGTCGCTGCTGAAAAGACGGTCCGCAGTCACCGCGCCGTTGTCCGGCACGGCGATCTGCGGCAATAACTCCTCGACGAGCTTCTGCTGCCCGCCACGCAGCGGTTTGCCGATGCTGCGGCCATACAGCCGGTTGAGCGTGGTGGGGTCGCCGGGTTTGAAGGCTGTCATGGGCGGGGCCATTAGCAGATGCGATGATGCCGGTGGAAGGGGGGTGCGCTGGCACTTCCGTGTCGCTGCTTCCCCGGTGAATGCGGGCGCTTGGTTTTACAGGACCAGGCAACCGGCTTGCTTTACGATTCCCGTGCAGCCACCGGGTAGGAACGATGAAGACCGTCCCGATCTCGCGCCTGCTGCTTATGGCTGGCCCTGGCCCTGCCGGGCCTGTGGATGCTGTATCGCTGGACGACCCGCCCCGATGCCTATGGCTATGGCCATATTATCGCCGATAGCGGGGACTGGGCGGCATGGCTGCTGATGCTGACGCTCATCGTCACGCCGCTTCGCCTGCTGTTTCCGAGGCGCGGGTGGGTCGTTTGGCTGATGCGCCGCCGCCGCGATTTTGGCGTGGCCAGCTTCGCCTACGCGGCAGGACACACCGTTATCTACTTGGCGGACAAACCGTCTTTCGAGGCCATTCTTGCCGATATGGTGTCCGCAGAATACCTGACCGGATGGCTCGCCTTCGCCCTGTTTGTGCCGCTCGCGGTGACGTCCAACGATATCGCCGTGCGCGCACTCAAACGGTCATGGAAGCGCCTGCACCGGCTGGTCTATCCGGCGGCGATCCTGACTTTCCTGCACTGGGTGCTGACGGCCTACGATCCGACGACGGCCATCCTCCACATCGTGGTGCTGGCCGTCATCGAACTGGCAGGGTCTGGCTACAGCAGCGTCACAGGGTGACGTAGTTGCGGAACCGCGCCACTTCGCGCCTCGTCGACATACTTACCGATCTCGCGGTCGAATTCGGCCATGTCGTCGTAAGGACGATATTCCTCGAACTCGTGCAGCATCTTGTCGGTCATGCCGGGGATAAGCTGCAACTCTTCCTTCGTCGCGCTGTTCAGATCGACCGGCACGAACACCTTGGCGAGGATAGCGGTGGCCTGTTCCGGCGTCCCTGCAGCAAGCAGCGCGGCGTTCAGATCGGTCACGCTGGCATAGGGCTGGCCTGCAACAATCGCTTCGGCCAGTTCTGGTGACATGCCGTCCATGCCTGCCAGCTGCTCCGGCGTTGCCGTGTTGGCATCGAGCACGCCCTCGCCGGCCACGCTCATTGCATCGCCCGCATCGGTGGCCGCCACGGTGCTGTCCGCGACAGGCTCGGCCGCATCATCGGCCCCTTGCGAACACGCACCCAAAGCGAGGGCGGAGCCGGCCAGTGCAGTTACGAGAAACATCTTGCGCATGATTGAAACCTCTATGTTGAACGGTCATAATAGCGCCCCCGATCCGGATTGCGAAGCCCTTGCGGTTTTCTGCGTTGGGGGGTTCTCTGGCGGCAACAGATCTTTCACAAGCGACTTCGTCCATAGAGCCAGCTAAGTGTGTAGGGGTCGGCGGGTTTGGATGCCATATATGGGCGGGCCCGACAGATTGGCTGATCGCTATGGAAGGGGATAGGGCGGCGACTTCAGACGGCAGCTTACGACCCAGTTGCGGACTGTCGCGCAAGACGTAAAGTTGGCGTATGAAGCGGCCTATATTCCTTATTCCATTTGCGTTATCCGCTGCATCTTGCGGCGAGCGCAATCTTATGGGCGAGGAATTATGGGACGATGATAAGCTTGAACAGGCGGAGGTAGGCTTTGGGTGGAATTATAATCTAAATAGGCCCGATGCTTTATCCCGCTACGTTGAAATTTTCATTCAACCTAATGGGTCATCGGTAATTCAAATTGGCGAATATAAGGTCGACGCGGCGCCTTCAGTAATCGATAGGTATGAGGGGCAGCTTGACGCTAAGAACGCGACTATCATGTAAACGAAGCGCTAGCGAACCTCCGTCGAGCGGGAGCTCAATACCCTACGCGACGCTGCCGGGATGCGCGATGGTCTTTCGCAACATCAGTAGAATACTATGTCGGGTTTAGTGGAGGGGAGGCGGCTGCCGTGACTGTCGTAGAGCACACATGCCACACACCTGAAACTGCAAAGGCGCGAGAAATTCTAACAGCGAAAGCTCTCGGTGCATTTCCTCAACTAGACCAATCCAGACTTCGCGCTGGACAAGAACACTTCTAACGGCAGCTTACCACGCCCACTAGCGGACATCAACCAGATGCCGTACACGTCGATTTATGTTTGAGCGAGTTTGGCATCGGAAGGGGACAGTTCCAGTTACGCCAACTGCGTCCAGTGCTGACGCAATTGAACGCATCGGTGCCTCGCTTGAAAGGCAGCGTAAATGGATTACCACGCGAACTGTTGAGACAATAGCAAGTTGACGCGATCTGGTCTAGAGCGAGACATTTCCGCCGCAAATGCGTGCTTTGTTGCGGTGAATAAAGGCAGATTTACGGTTGAAGAAATAGGTGGCAGCTGTGAAGTTTCCTATGACTTTGAAGGCCTGCAATGTTGAAATTCGCGACGATTAGTTCGGTCATGTTCTTCTTGGTTATTAGCAATAATGGAGGTCTGGTCCGAGGAATTACGGTTGGATTTCTCGCTTTGGCTTGGATTTATGGTGGGAGTTGGGTGATAGCTAAAGCGCGAATGCCCTGCGCTCATCATCAAAACTGTTAGTTGAGTTTCATTGGCCGCTTCCACCCAATTCCAGCCATTAGCCACACTAACGATTTTCTCTGCGTCGCAACACAGCACTTATCGCGCCCAACCGGTCCCCTCGGCCTCGTCCTGCAAGGCTCGGATTTCGGCGATGTCAGCCGGTGGAGCGAGCCATTGGGGTTTGTTCTGGCGCGCCCAGGCGAGCAGCTTCGGGTCGAACTCGTCATGGCTTTCGACGCGGTGGTTCAGCAGGTGATAGATCACCTTGCCGCCGTCCGCCATGTCGGGCGCGAGGAAGGGGGGTGGGGCGCCGTAGCGTTGCCAGCTCATCTGGTGCGGTTCCTCCACCGATCCTTCGGGCTGGATGAAGAAGTCGTAATTCTCCCACGCCTCGTAGGTGCCGCCGCCGGGTAGCGGGAAGTCGAGGAACACCGCCGCCGTCACCGCCAGCGTGTCGCCCATCATCCGCGCCTGCATCCCCTCGGTGGACTTCATCCTGCGCACCGCATCGCCGGTGCCCTGTTCGACATCGGCATAGATGCGGCTGCCCCCATCGCTGGCGCTCTCGCCTTCGTCGTAACGATAGGTGATGAGCTGGTACGGGTAGGCGATGGGTTCGACCGGGCGGCCCTTCCATTCGGTAAGGATTTCGCCGGTGTCGGGGTGGGTGTAGGCGTAGGTCTTGCGGGTCAGGTGCATGACCGGCTCGCCGGGGGTGTTGGGCCAGATCGCGCGGCTGCTGTCGAAACCGATCATGCCCGCCAGCTTCCTGCCCGACGGATATTCGTAAATGCCGCCTTCGGAGACCCAGTGCACCGGTTCGCCCGTTCCGGCGCGGGCATCGACCCATTTGCGCAGGATGTCCGGCGCGGCCTTGCGTGCATTGGCGGGTGTGGCCTCGGCTTCCATGTCGTGCACGGCAGTCTGGGCAGCTAAGGTTTGGGCGGGGGCGGGCGCGGAGGACAAGGCAAGGCCCAGCCCCACCGCCGTCAGTGCAGAAAGGGCAATACGCATGGTCGTTCTCCTTCACCGCCGATGATGCGGTGCGGAGGACGATGGGGCAAGGGTGTTGTCGCCAGAGAGGTTCTCGGGACGGGGGGGCTTACGCCGCCTCCGCCTGGCTTTCCGGATCGCGCAGCACGTAGCCACGGCCCCAGACCGTCTCGATATAGTTCTCGCCTTCGCAGGCATGGCTCAGCTTCTTGCGCAGCTTGCAGATGAACACGTCGATGATCTTCAGTTCCGGTTCGTCCATCCCGCCATAGAGGTGGTTGAGGAACATTTCCTTGGTCAGCGTGGTGCCCTTGCGCAGCGAAAGCAGTTCCAGCATCGCATATTCCTTGCCGGTCAGATGCACCCGCGCGCTGTCCACTTCGACGGTCTTGGCGTCGAGGTTCACGGCCAGCTTGCCGGTCTTGATGATCGACTGGCTGTGGCCCTTGGACCGGCGCACCACGGCGTGGATGCGGGCGACCAGTTCCTCGCGGTGGAACGGCTTGGTCACGTAATCGTCCGCGCCGAAGCCGAAGCTGCGGATCTTGCTGTCCATCTCGGCAATGCCGCTGAGGATCAGCACCGGCGTCTGCACCTTGGCGACGCGCAGTTTCTTCAGCACGTCGTATCCGTGCATGTCGGGCAGGTTCAGGTCGAGCAGGATGATGTCGTAATCATACAGCTTGCCCAGATCGAGGCCTTCCTCGCCAAGATCGGTCGAATAGACGTTGAACCCCTCGGTCGTCAGCATCAGTTCGATGGCCTTGGCCGTGGTCGGTTCGTCTTCGATCAGCAGTACGCGCATGGGTTGTTCCCCTGGATGGATACTCGGTCAGCGAATGCGGCAACATGTTGGTAAGAGGTGTTGCGCCGGATTAACCACAAAACATCTGAAGGGAAAAGGTTAATAACGGGTAAACCCGCAGAGATTGGCGAGTCGGGATGGCACAGCACCGAGCGATAGCGAGAAAACAAGGACGTTCGCCGCGTTCCAACCGTTTCGTCATTGCGAGCGTAGCGACGCAATCCAGAGCGTATCGCTCCGCCGCTCTGGATTGCTTCGTCGCTTCGCTCCTCGCAATGACGCGACCCTAGCCCAGTCCCGCCAGCTTCTTCGCCCGCCGCCTCTGCACGCTGCTGCCGATCCCGATCGCCTCGCGGTATTTCGCCACTGTGCGCCGCGCCAGGTCGAAACCTTCTTCCTTCAGCAGCGCCACCAGCTTGTCGTCGGACAGGATTGCGGTGGCCTCCTCCGCATCGGTCAGCGCCTTGATCCGTGCCTTGACCGCTTCGCTGCTGGCCCCTTCGCCCTCGGCACCGCCGCCTACTCCGCTCGTAAAGAAGTATTTCAGCTCGAACGTGCCCCGGCTGCAATGCAGGTATTTGTTGCTGGTCACGCGGCTGACGGTACTTTCGTGCATGTCGATGGCGTCGGCCACTTCGCGCAGGGTCAGCGGGCGCAGGCCGGCGATGCCCTGATCGAAAAACGCGGCCTGCTGCTTCACGATTTCGGATGCGGTTTTCAGGATCGTCTTCTGCCGCTGGTCCAGCGCCTTCAGCAGCCAGTTCGCATCGGCCAGCTTCTCCCCCAGCCACGCCTGCCCGTCCTTGTCCGGCCCGCACCCCTCTTTCAGCGTGACGTAGTACTCCCGGTTCACCACCAGGCGCGGCAGGGTTTCGGCATTGAGGCGGATGTCCCAGCTTTGCGCGCCATCCTTGCCCTTCACCCGCCGCAGCAGGACATCGGGGGCGACGGTCACTTGCGCTGAACCGCCGAATTGCAGGCCGGGCTTGGGGTCGTAACCGCGCAATTCGGCGAGCATGTCGGCGAAATCCGCATCGTCCACATCGCACATGCGTTTCAGCCGCGCGAAATCGCCGCGCGCGACCAGGTCGAGATGGTCGATCAGGCGCGCCATGCACGGATCGTAACGGTCCGCCTCGCGCGCCTGCAAGGCAAGGCATTCGGACAGCGTACGCGCGCCGACACCCGCCGGATCGAGCCGTTGGACCACGCGCAGCGCCGCCTCCAGCTCGCCCTCTGCCACGCCCGTTTCGGTGGACAGCGCGCGCATGTCGACCGGCAGGTAGCCCGCCTCGTCCAGCTGCGCGACGATATGCCGCGCCAGCGCTTCCTGCCGCGCATCTTCGGCTACACCGCCGACTTGCGACAGAAGGTGTTCGGTCAGGGTCGGCCCGTCGCCCCCCCAGTCGTCGATCTCCGGCAGGTCGCCCGCCTGCGCCCTGTTGAGAGCCGCACCGCCACCGTCTGCCATGCTCCAGTCGCCGGTGTCGCGGTCTCGGTCCAGAGCAGCGGGGTCGATATCCAGCGCAGCATCACCGCTTGCCTCTTCGGCGCCGCCATCGCTGGCGGCTTCGACCGACGTTTCGGACGGGGCCGCATCGCCCTCGCGCATTTCGCCCGCTTCCAGCAGCGGATTGGCTTCAAGCGCCTCGCCGATGAAGGTCTCGATTTCGAGATTGGACAGCGCCAGCAGCTTGATCGCCTGCTGCAGCTGCGGCGTCATCACCAACGACTGCGATTGGCGCAGGTCCAGGCGGGGGGAAAGGGCGATGGCTATTTTCTCGCTAACGCCCGGTGCTGTGCCGTCCCACGCCCCCTCCCGACCACCCATGGCAATATACTTTGTGGGTGGTCGGGAGGGGGCGTGGGACGGCACAGCACTCAGCCGTCAGGCTGAAAACAAACATATTAAAGCACGAACCCCTCGCCCAGATACAGCCGCTTCACGTCCTCGTCCGCCACCAGCGCCTGCGGGCGTTCCGGCGAACAGCACCTGCCCGCCATAGATGATGCAGGCGCGGTCCACGATTTCCAGCGTTTCGCGCACATTGTGGTCGGTGATGAGCACCCCGATGCCGCGCGTTTTCAGGTCCGCCACAAGGTCGCGGATATCGCTGATGGAAAGCGGGTCGATCCCGGCAAAGGGTTCGTCCAGCAGCATGATCGACGGTTTCGCCGCCAGCGCGCGGGCGATTTCGCAGCGGCGGCGTTCGCCGCCCGACAGCGCCATCGCCGCGCTGCTGCGCAGGCGGGTGAGGCCGAATTCGTCGAGCAGGCGCTCCAGTTCGGCGGCGCGGATGTCGCGGTCCGGCTCCGCCATCTCCAGCACGCAATTGATGTTCTGTTCCACCGTCATGCCGCGAAAGATGCTGGTTTCCTGCGGCAGGTAGCCCAGGCCCAGAATGGCGCGGCGATACATCGGCAGATTCGTCACATCCTCGCCATCCATCAGGATGCGGCCGCTATCGGGCTTCACCAGCCCCATGATGGAATAGAAACACGTTGTCTTGCCCGCGCCGTTCGGGCCGAGCAGGCCGAGCACCTCGCCCTTGCCGACCGTCAGCGAGATGTCCGACAATACGCTGCGCTTGTCGTAACTCTTGGCGATGGACACCACCTCCAGCCCGCCCTCGACAGGCAGCGGTGCGTTGGCGGTTGGGGCGACAGCAGTGGCTTCGGCATGGTTCATGCATGTCTCCCTAGCAAGCCGGACTCCCGCTGCGCTACCCCTTCTTGCCTGCCAGGCCTTGCGCAATCGTCACCGATTTGAAATAAACGCTGTCGGGATAAAGGGGAGGCAGACAATGGACGCACCGGCACACACGGGCGACAACACGGCCGACACACGCAAGCGCGGCACGACCGACTGGCGGCGGGCGATGAGCGACAACGTCGCGTGGGCACTGCTGGTTTATACCGGTATCCAGATATTCCTGACCGTGGGCGCGATGAAGGAAACCGGCTTGAAATCGCTGGCGCTGCTGGCGCTGATCGTGCTGGTCGCCGCCATCATTCCGGCCTGTCGCGCATTCGAGCGGCGCTGGCGCGACCTTACCGACGCCGAGGCGCAGGACCGCAGCCTGGCGGGCGCATTCCGGCGCGACCAGCTGCTGTTATGGCTGATGGCGATCGGCCTGCCGGTGGTCATCACGCTGGGTCTGAAAGCGATCGCAGGGACGCTGTAGCATCGCTTGCGAAGGCCGGCGCTGCACCCTAACCGCCTTCGCATGATCGATATCCAAACCGCCTGCGACCGCGCCGCGCAGCTGGTCGACTATGCGAAGCGCGCCGGGGCCGATGACGGCGATGCGATGGCGACGGCCAGCATGTCGCAGACCATTTCGGTACGGCTGGGCGCGCTGGAGGATGCCGACCGCTCGGAAGACGACGGCATTTCACTGCGCGTTTTCGTGGGCAAACGGTCCGCCAGCGTCAGCGGCAGCGATGTCGGTGCGGACGCGATGGCCGACATGGCGGAACGCGCCGTCGCAATGGCGCGCCATGCGCCGGAAGACCCCTATGCCCGCATCGCCACGCCGGATGAGCTGGCGCAGGGGCCGTTCGCCGACCTCGATCTGACCGATGACGCCGCCCCATCTGCCGAAACATTGCGAAGCCGCGCCGAAGCGGTCGAGGATGCGGCGCGCGCGGTTGCCGGCATCACCAACAGCGATGGCGGCAGCGCGGGCACGGGCCGCTCCGTCGCGGCGATGGCAACCAGCGCGGGTTTTGTCGCGGGCTATGCCGCCACCAGCCATTACATGAGCGCCAGCGTGATCGCGGGCGAGGGCGCGACAATGCAGCGCGACCATTTCGCCCGCTCCGCCCGCCACGCCGCCGACCTGCCGTCCGCTCAAGACATCGGCAGGCAGGCGGGCGAGCGCACCGTCGCGCGGCTGGACCCTGCCGGTGTGGGCAGCGCGACTTTGCCGGTGCTGTTCGATCCGCGCGTCAGCCCCACGCTGATCGGGCATTTGCTGGGCGCGATGAACGGCATGGCGGCGGCGCGGCGGGCAACTTTCCTGCTCGACCGGATGGACGATCCACTGTTTCCCGAGGCCATCACGATCCGGGAGGAACCGCACCGCCCGCGCGGCATGCGCTCGCGCCCGTTCGACGGCGAAGGACTGGCGACGCAGCCCCGCGCCTTGGTCGAACATGGCCGCGCGACCGGCTGGCTGACCAACCTTGCCGCCGCTGCCCAGCTCGGCATTGCGCCCACCGGCCACGGTATGCGCGGCGGCAGCGGCGCACCGGGCATCGCCACCGCAAACGTCGTCTGCGCGGCGGGAGCTTGCAGCCGGACGGATATGATCGCCGATATCGCCGACGGCATTCTCGTCACCGAACTGATCGGGCAGGGCGTCAACGGCATCACCGGCGATTACAGCCGCGCCGCATCGGGCCGTCGCATCCGCAACGGCGAGCTGGCGGAGGCGGTCAGCGGTTTCACTATCGCCGGGAATCTTGTCGAGATGTATTCTAGGATGGAAGCGGCGGACGATCTGGACGTGTATCGCGCCTTCGATGCGCCCACGCTGCGAATCGATGCCATGACGATTGCCGGAGACTGACAGGGTTATGACGACATTATACCGCCTGCTCGCCACTCTGCTGCCGGCCCCTGTGTTTCTGGCCCCTGTGCTGCTGGCAATCGCCGCGACACCTGCCTTCGCCATGCTGCCCGGCATGGCACCCGATACCGCCGATGCGCCCGAACCGGCCCCGGCGCAGCAAATTATCGACGATACGCAGGACGACGGGGCGGACGCGCGCATCGAACAGCGCATTCGCGGCATCTTCGGCGCGCTCGATGCGATGGCGCAGGCCGATGTCGCGGTTGAGCAGGGCGTGGTCACGCTGTCGGGCATGGTGCCGACCGATGACGATGTGGCGCAAGCGGAAGAGCTGGCGCGCAGCGTGCAGGGCGTGGTTGTCGTGCAGAACGATCTTGAGCGCGACGTATCGCTGGGCGAGAATCTGGGCGCGCTGGGCAGTTTGCAGGACCGCGCCGCCGACTTCGTGAAAGTGCTGCCGCTGGCCGGCGCGGCGCTGCTGGTGGCGCTGGCTATCGGCGCATTCGGCTATCTTGTCGCCGGGTTCGGGGCTTTCTGGCGACGGGTGATGCCCAACCCGTTCCTGGCCGAGCTGGTCGCATCGGCAATCCGCTTCGTCTTCGTCATATTGGCGCTGGTCATCGCGCTCGACATGATCGGGGCGGGTGCCTTGCTGGGCGCGGTGCTGGGCGGGGCTGGCGTGATTGGCGTGGCGCTGGGTTTTGCCATGCGCGATACTATCGAGAACTACGTCGCCAGCCTGATGCTGAGCCTGCGCCAGCCGTTCCGCGCCAACGACCATGTGCTGATCGACGATCTGGAAGGCCGCGTCATTCGCCTGACCAGCCGCGCCACGATCCTGATGACGCTGGACGGCAACCACCTGCGCATTCCCAACGGGCAAGTCTTCAAGGCGGTGATCCTCAACTACACCCGCAATCCGCAGCGGCGCTTCGATTTCGAGCTGGGCATCGATGCGGACGACGATCCCAATGCGGCACGGCGGCTGGGGCGCGAGACGCTGGCGGGGCTGCCCTTCGTGCTGGACCAGCCCGGTCCCGAAGCGCGCACCGAGGCGGTGGGCGACAGCAATATCGTGATCCGGTTCCTGGGCTGGATCGATCAGCGCGAGGCGGACTGGTTCAAGGCCCGCAGCCGCGCCATCGCCACGGTCAAGACCGCGCTGGAAGATGCAGGGTTCGGCCTGCCCGAACCGATCTACCGCCTGCGCTTCGACCCGCGTTCCGAACCGCTGCCCTTCGCCAACATGCCCGATGCCAGCGCCGCCCCGGTCAAGAAAAAGCGCCGCCCACAGCCCCCGCACCGGTCGACGACGCGCACGAGGACATCGCGCCCACCGACGAAGTCATGGAAATGGTTGCAGCGGAACGCGCCGCCGGCGGTGACGCCGAAGCAGACCTGCTCGACCACAAGCGGCCGGTCGAGTGACGTAATTCCTTCCCGGCAAGCTGGAGAAGGAAAGGGGTCAGCCCTTCGCGCGTTCGATCGCTTCCGTGACCACGCGCGAGGCCTCTGCCGCATTGCCCCATTGCCCGACGCGGACCCACTTTTCAGGTTCCAGGTCTTTGTAATGGGTGAAGAAGTGCTCGATCTGCTGGAAGATGATGCTGGGCAAATCCTTGGTTTCGCCGACATCGGAATAGTAGGGGAAGGTGGTGTCCACCGGCACGCAGATCAGTTTTTCGTCGCCGCCGTGCTCGTCTTCCAGGTTCAGCACCCCGATGGGCCGCGCCCGCACGACGCAGCCTGCCATGAACGGGCTGCGCGCGATGACCAGCGCATCCAGCGGATCGCCATCGGGCGACAGCGTGTGCGGCACGAAGCCGTAATTGGCCGGATAGCGCATCGGCGTATGCAGGATGCGGTCCACGAACAGCGCGCCGCTTTCCTTGTCGAACTCGTACTTCACCGGCTCGCCGCCGGTTGGCACTTCGATGATGACGTTGAGGTCGTGCGGCGGATTGGTTCCGGTAGGGATTTTGTCTATTCTCATGGGCAAGGCGCATAGGGCGAATGCTGCATGTGCGAAAGAGGTTTCACACGAAGACACGAAGATGTTGCCGCAAGCGCCCCTCGCCATAGATCCCCGCGAACGCGAATTATACCGTGACCGGGTAGCTTCGCAGCCCGACTAGCGCGGGAAGCGCGCGAACAAATCCTCGTCGGCTGCGCAGCACCTCTTCGTGTCCCTTTCGTGTGACATCTGCGAGAAACCCCATACGCCCCGCTTCAGCAATATAACCGGCAGGAATTGCGCACTGCGCCTCGACCGCCTAATCGCCCGACCATGTCTAAGTCCCCCCAACCCGTGCGCGGTACGCAGGATATCTTCGGACCCGATGCCGAGGCGTTCTCTTTCGTCGTCGAAACCTTCGCGCGCGTGCGCAAGCTCTACCGCTTCCGCCGTGCCGAAATGCCGGTGTTCGAAAAGACCGAGGTGTTCGCCCGCTCCATCGGCGAGACGACCGATATCGTGTCGAAGGAAATGTACAGCTTCGAGGATCGCGGCGGCACCTCGCTGACCCTGCGCCCCGAATTCACCGCCGGGATCGCGCGCGCCTTCCTGTCGAACGGCTGGCAGCAGCACACCCCGTTGAAACTGGCGACGCACGGCCCGCTGTTCCGGTACGAACGCCCGCAAAAGGGGCGCTATCGCCAGTTCCACCAGATCGACGCGGAAATCATCGGTGCGCCCGAACCGCAGGCCGATGTGGAACTGCTGGCGATGGCCGACCAGTTGCTGCGCGAGCTGGGTATCAAGGGCGTGACCTTGCACCTCAACACGCTGGGAGATGCGGACAGCCGCGAGGCATGGCGCGCGGCGCTGGTGGCGTATTTCCGCGAGGTGAAGGACGAGCTGAGCGCCGAATCGCAGGCCCGGCTGGAAGCGAACCCCTTGCGCATTCTCGACAGCAAAAGCCGCGAAGATCAGCGCTTCGTGGCCGATGCCCCGAAGATCGACGCCTTCCTGTCGGACGATGCGCTACGCTTCTTCGACGACGTGACAAGCGGCCTGGACGCGGCGGGCGTTGGCTGGACCCGCGCCGAAAACCTGGTGCGCGGCCTCGATTATTACCGTCACACGGCGTTCGAGTTCATTCCCGACGCAGGCAGCGCGGCAGCGGACCTGCTGGGCGCGCAAAGCACCGTGCTGGGCGGCGGTCGCTATGACGGGTTGATGGAGTCTCTAGGCGGGCCGCAGACCCCTGCCGTCGGCTGGGCGGCGGGGATAGAGCGGCTGGCGATGCTGGTGGGGGAGCGGGCAACCGACGTGCCGGAAGTGGTCGTGGTGGCAGAGGACGACGGCGCTGTCGCTGCTGCTGTCGCGACGCTATCCCGATATCGGCGCGCGGGTGTCGTCACAGACATCGTAGCGTCCGGCAGTCCCCGAAAGAGAATGGACAAGGCCCTTAAAACGGGTGCTGCACATATTGCGACAATCAGCTCGGAACCCTCGCACCGCAGACTGACAGGTGAAGGTGAGCCGGATCGAAACGATTATCTACGCAGCTTTCTGGCTGACTAGGCTTACCCGTCACCCCCGCGAATGCGCGGCCCCGGCTTCCTTTCCATCGGCGCCCCTTTCCTACACCACCGGCACCGCCTATCGCCGGATGCGCGCCAAAAACGGCAAACCTCTCTCGCACATCAAAGTGTAACCCTGTGACTTTTGACCAACAATATCCAGCCTGTTCAACGCCGTGCGCCCCAATTCCAAAGGTGACACGGTGTCACCTTTGTCACCTTCGTCACACGCTTCCGGCCCGCCGCGCATGACCATCCCCGCCGAACGCCTGCGCCAGCTGACCGAGCGCTTTGCCGAGCTCGAGGCGCGCATGGCGTCGGGTCAGCTGGAGGGCGAGGCGTTCGTGCAGGCGAGTCGCGATTATGCGGAACTGGAGCCGGTCGCCGCGACCGCGCAAGCTATCACCGCCATGCGTGCCGAGCAGGTGGAGCTGGAGGAGATGCTTGCCGACCCGGAAATGAAAGCGATGGCGCAGGAAGAACTCGCCACTATCGCGGAAAAGCTGCCCGCCGCCGAACGCGCGCTGGCGCTGGCCATGCTGCCGCGCGATGCCGCCGATGCGAAGCCCGCCATGCTGGAAATCCGCGCAGGCACGGGCGGCGACGAGGCGGCGCTGTTCGCGGGTGACCTTTATCGCATGTACGAAAAATTCGCGGGCGAGCAGGGTTGGCGGATGGAGCCGGTCAGCATGAGCGCCAGCGAGGTCGGCGGGTTCAAGGAAATCGTCGCCAACGTTGTCGGAAAGGGCGTGTTCGCCAAGCTGAAATTCGAAAGCGGCGTCCACCGGGTGCAGCGTGTGCCCGAAACAGAAAGCGGCGGGCGCATCCACACCAGCGCCGCGACCGTCGCGGTGTTGCCCGAACCGGACGAGGTCGACGTGAAAATCGACGCGACCGACCTCAAGATCGACACCTATCGCGCCAGCGGGGCGGGCGGGCAGCACGTCAACACCACCGATTCCGCCGTCCGCATTACCCACCTGCCGACCAACACCGTCGTCACCTGCCAGGACGGGCGCAGCCAGCACAAGAACCGCGAACAGGCGATGCAGGTGCTGCGCGCGCGATTGTACGAACAGCAGCGCGATGCAGTGCAGGGAGCGGAGGCCGAGGCGCGCAAGGCGATGGTCGGCAGCGGCGACCGGTCGGAGCGCATCCGCACCTATAATTTTCCGCAGGGGCGCGTGACCGACCACCGCATCGGGCTGACGCTGCACCGGCTGGAGGAAGTGCTGGCCGGGCCGGGTCTGGCCGAGCTGACCGATGCGCTGATTGCCGAGGACGAGGCGAAGCGGCTGGCGGCGCTTGCTGACTGACATCGCCACCGCCCTGCGCGCCGCCACCACGCGGCTGGAACCGAACAGCGTGAACCCCGTTCGCCCTGAGCTTGTCGAAGGGCCGTACTTTACTTTAGTCCACGCTCCAAAAGAAAGAACAATGCTTCGACAAGCTCAGCACGAACGGGGGCAGGCTCGATACGAACGGAAGGGGCAGGCTCAGCACGAACGGGGGTCGGCGTGGAAGTGACGGTTGCGATCAGGGAAGCCACGGCAACTCTGTCGCAAACCTCGGACACCGCGCGGCTGGACGCGGAATTGTTGATGGCACAGGCGCTGGGGGTGAGCCGGTCCGCCATGCTGCTGGGGCATATGCGCGATGCCGTGCCGCCTGTATTCGGTGCGCTGCTGGAGCGGCGCGCGGGCGGGGAGCCGGTGGCCTATATCCTGGGCGAGCAGGAGTTTTACGGGCGGCCTTTCGTCGGTCTCGCCCGCCGTACTGATCCCGCGCGGCGACAGCGAAGCGGTGGTATCCGCGGCGCTCGCAAACATGGGTCAATCGGGCACATTGCTCGATTGCGGCACGGGGTCGGGCGCGCTGCTGCTGACCTTGCTGGCGGAGCACACGGGCTGGACCGGCACCGGTATCGACGCAAGCGCGGCGGCGCTGGACGTGGCACGGCGCAACGCGGCGGCACTCGGTCTGGCGGAGCGCGCCACGCTGGCGCAGCGCGACTGGACGCGGGACGGATGGCGCGAGGGGCTGGGCCGCTTCGAACTGATCATCGCGAATCCGCCCTATGTCGAGAACAACGCCGCGCTGGACCGCTCGGTGCGCGAGTATGAACCGGCGGCGGCCCTGTTTGCCGGTGCGGACGGACTGGACGATTACCGCGCCCTTGTGCCGCAACTGCCCGCGCTGCTCGCACCGGGCGGTGTTACCGTACTGGAAATCGGCGCGACGCAGGATGAGAGCGTGGCCGCGCTGGCCCGCGACAACGGGTTCGCCACCGTCCTGCGCCGCGATCTGGCCGGACGACCGCGCGCGCTGATATTGACAGCTTCGTGAGACAAGCCCCTTGGCAAAGCCGTGCAACCGCTCTACCTCGACCACAAGACCCGCGGTTGACGGTCGCGCGCATCATTTCGCGCCGTCCGGCCTCCACCGGGTCCAGCTCCACCATTTGTGAAGGCGTTGTGACCACTCGAAGGTCCGCAGCACGCAGCAAGGGAGCATCCGCACACCGGATATTCGCCGGGGCGGCACGGGGTCAGGCGACCGTCCGGCGCAGCAATTTTATCGCGCCACCGGTCCGAACGAAGGAAGCGAATTCCTTGAATAACAATCGTAACAACAACCGTCGACGCGGCGGCAACCGCAATCGCAACCAGTCGGGCGGCGGCGGCAATCCGATGCAGGCCAACCGCATCGACAATCGCGCGCGCGGGAATGCGCCGCAGATGCTGGATAAATACAAGAAGCTGGCGCAGGACGCCCAGCACCACGATGATCCGGTGCAGGCGGAATACTACCTGCAATTCGCCGACCATTACTTCCGCGTCATCGCCGACAACAAGGCCCGCCAGGACGAAGCCCGCGCCAAGCGCGACGGGCCTAACGCCAGTCAGGGTGGCGGCAAGGACAATCAGAGCCAGAACCGCGACGATGACGACAGCGGCGACCAGAACACAAACGGTGCCGCGAACGGTCGTGTCCAGAATCGTGCCCAGAACCCTGCCCAGAACCCTGACGACGACGAGACACCGCGTCGCAAACCGCGCCGTGCCCGCAATGATCGCGACAGCGACCGCGATGAGCATGAGTCGGGTGCGCCGTCGCGTGGTGGCGAGAGCAAGGACGATGGCGACGATCGCCCCGCCCGCAAACCCCGCGCTCCGCGCGCCGCGAAACGGTCGCGCGACGAGGATGACAGGGGCAGCGATACGCGCGAGATCGACGCATCGGTCCTGCCCCCTTCCATCGGCGACACCGACGATGGCGAGGCGGCGCCCAAACCGCGCCGCAAGACAGCCGTCCGCCGTCGCAAGGCCGACGATGGCAGTAATGCAGGCGAAACCGCCGAAGCCGTCAGCTAGGCACGTTTTCGTCCGGTCATGTATGAACGCCTGACCCGTCTCACTACGTATATCGGCGTTCGCCCGCGCCTCGCCGCACCGGTGTTCGGCCTGCTTGGCGCATTCGGTTTTCCGCCGATCCATGCCTGGCCGATAGGGCTGCTTGGTGTGGCCGGACTGGTCTGGCTGGTCTGGCGCAGCGCGACGCTGAAGCAGGCTTTCCTGCTCGGCTGGCTGTTCGGCGTGGCGCATTTGACGCTTGCCAATAGCTGGATCGCGACGGCTTTCACCTATCAGGCGGAAATGCCCCCGGCGCTGGGCTGGGCGGCTGTGCCGCTGCTGTCGTGTTACCTTGCGGTGTACCCGGCGTTGGCCGCATTGGCTGCGAAGTGGCTGGCACAGAAATTCGGGCGCATATCCAGTGAGGTCGGCATCGGACGCTTCGGCGTGGTGCTGGCCGCCTGCTGGATCGTCACCGAATGGCTGCGCAGCTGGGTCTTCACCGGTTATCCCTGGCCGCCGCTGGGGCTGATGCTGCTGGGCGGTTACGACACACCGGGCGTGGCCGCCATGTTGCCCGTCACGGGAACCTATGCGCTGTCGGGCATCGTCGTTCTGATAGCGACAGTGTTCGCCGTGGACATTCGTGCGCGCCGCGTCGTGAATGCCGGGCTTCTGGCCGCTATTCTGACGCTGGCGATGGTCGGTGTCGGAAACTCGCCCGGTGAAGAAAAAGGGACGCTGCCCTACACGCTGGTTCAGCCGAATATCCCGCAGGAACAGCGCGACGATCCGCGTTTCTTCGAAGAGCATTTCGAGAAACTGGCGCGCCTTACCCTGCCGCGCGATGATAAGGCCCGACTGGTATTGTGGCCCGAAGCGGCGGTGTCGGACTATCTGCGCCCCGGCTATCCGCAACGCTATTACGAGCAAATGACCGTCGGGGGCGACCCGGACTTCGCACGCTGGCGTATCGGGCGGGTGATCGGCGCGGACACGCTGTTGCTGACAGGTGCGGTAGACCTTGAAATCCGCGACGGCCGCGCGGCGGGTGCGCGTAATTCGGTGACGGCAATCGACGGGTCGGGTGCGCTTGTCGGCGACGGTTATGCCAAGGCGCATCTGGTGCCCTATGGCGAATATCTGGCGCTGCGCTGGCTGCTGGAACCGCTTGGCGCGACGCGGCTGGTGGCGGGCACGATAGACTTCTGGCCCGGCCCCGGCCCGCGCACGCTGGACCTTGGTGAATACGGGCAGGCGGGCGTGCAGATCTGTTACGAGATCGTGTTTTCGGGGCAAGTGGTCGATAGGGCAAACCGCCCGGACTACATTTTCAACCCGTCCAACGATGGCTGGTTCGGCTGGTTCGGCCCGCCGCAGCATCTGGCGCAAGCGCGGTTGCGCGCTATCGAGGAAGGGCTGCCCGTGCTGCGTTCGACCACCACCGGCATCAGTGCGGTGATCGATGCGAACGGCGTGGTGCGCGAACATATCGGGATGCGGCAGGCCGCGCGGATCGATGGCACGGTGCCGCCGCCGCACACGCCCACCCTGTTCAGCCGCTGGGGCAATGCTTTGCCATTGGCATGGGCGGCATTGCTGTTGCTCTGTGCGGCATTCGCACCATCGCTGGTTGCACGGGTTGGCGGGCGTCGCTAAGGCTTCGCAGAAGACATAAAGCTATCTTTATATGAGGTCAGAATGCCCGACAGCCAGCGCAGCGAATACCTGTTCACGTCCGAAAGCGTCTCCGAAGGGCACCCCGACAAGGTTTCGGACCAGATCTCCGATGCCATCGTCGACCTGTTCCTGGGCAAAGACCCGCAGGCGCGCGTGGCATGCGAAACGCTGACCACCACGCAACTGGTCGTTCTGGCGGGTGAAATTCGCGGACAGGGCATCATGGAAGACGGCGTCTGGGCGCCGGGTGTCGAGCAGGAAATCGAGGACACGGTGCGCCGGACGGTCCGCGAAATCGGCTATGAGCAGGATGGCTTCCACTGGGAAACGCTGAAATTGCAGAACCACCTGCACGGCCAGAGCGTGGAAATTGCGCAGGGTGTCGATGCAAGCGGCAACAAGGACGAAGGCGCGGGCGACCAGGGCATCATGTTCGGCTATGCCTGCGACGAGACGCCCGATCTGATGCCCGCGACGCTGGATTACAGCCACAAGATCCTGAGCCGCATGGCCGAGGACCGCAAGAACGGCACCGCGCCGTTCCTCGAACCCGACGCGAAGAGCCAGGTCACGCTGCGTTACGAAGACAGCAAGCCTGTCGCCTGCACTGCCGTCGTGGTCTCGACCCAGCATGCGCCGGGCTATCACGAGGGCGAGAAGGAAGCCGAGCTGCACAAATATGTGAAGCGGGTGGTGGCGGATGTGTTGCCCGACGGGCTGCTGGGCGATGAGACGCAATGGCACATAAACCCCACCGGCAAGTTCGAAATTGGCGGACCGGATGGGGATGCGGGGCTTACGGGGCGCAAGATCATCGTCGATACCTATGGCGGTGCGGCCCCGCATGGCGGCGGCGCGTTCAGCGGCAAGGATCCGACCAAGGTCGATCGTTCCGCCGCCTATATCACCCGCTATCTGGCGAAAAATATCGTCGCCGCCGGGCTGGCGACGCGCTGCACGATCCAGCTGAGCTATGCCATCGGGGTCAGCAAGCCGCTCTCGCTCTATGTCGATACGCACCGCACCGGGACTGTGGACGATGCGATACTTGAAAAGGCAATTGCCGGGATCGAGGCGCTGGGCGGCCTGACCCCGCGTGCCATTCGCACGCATCTCGGCCTGAACACCCCGATCTATCGTCAAAGCGCGGCATACGGCCATTTCGGCCGCACCTCCGATGGAACAAGCTTCCCGTGGGAACAGACCGATCTGGTGGACACCTTGAAAGCCGCTGTGGCCTAGTAACGCGAAGACCGGGACGGGTATTGCACCCGTCCCGGCGCTTTTGCGAGCGGTGAACCCAGCCAACCAGTCGATTATCCAACTGGCTCGACTGGCCGCGCTTGTGCCGCCCACTTTTCCTCGCGGAACCATGCGCCGACCTTGCGGCCGAATTTCGCGATGGCGTTCATATTGAAGAAGTGCATGGCACCCAGCACAAGCACGTTCAGTCCGACCTTCCCCGACAGCAGACGGATACCTTCGGGCAGGGTCACCGGCTCACGCCCGAATTGCAGCGCCAGCAGAATGAACCCGAGGTTCATTAAATAGAACCCGACCACCAGCAGGTGATTGGTCGAGCGCGCCAGCACCTGATCGTGACCGAAGCAATCGATCAGGAACACTTCGCCGTTTTTGGACAAGGTACGGGCAACCCAGATTGTCAGCCCGACGCTGATTACGAGGTAGGCGACGTAATAGAGTGAGAGGTACATCTCCATCTCCTGTTGTTTCTGTAAAAAAGGAAATCAGTGGTTGTGCGTAGGGTGTCCTAGACTGTGTATCGCCTCCTATAGCTGGCGGATTTTTGGAATGACCGCAGGCTTTTCGCCACGGCCCGGAATAAAACGCGCCACGCGGCTGCCCAGCTTCATTAGCGTAACCAGCGTGGATTTCGGCAGTTTGCGAACGTCGTCGTACCAGCCCGCCAGCGTGCCCATGAACTCGTGCATCCGCCCGATCCGCTCGCGCACCTGGCGCGGCACATCGTCGCGCCCGTCCAGCTGTTCGTTAAGCTGCGCGAGCATCGCGATAGTCGGGTCGATCTCGCGCTTCTTGCGCTCGTTCACGATCCGCATCAGCATGTCCCACAAGTCGGCCTCGGCAGTGAAATGGTCGCGCCGGTCGCCTTCGATATGTGTGCGGCGCACGATGCCGTAGCCCTGCAGTTCCTTGACCGCATTCGACACGTTCGACCGCGCCAGTCCCAGAATATCGCAAATTTCCTCCGCATTCAGCGGACGTTCGCCCAGATAGAGAAGGGCATGGATCTGCGCGACCGAGCGGTTGACGCCCCATTGCGTGCCCATCTCTCCCCAGTGCAGGATGAAGGCGCGGGCTTCGGGAATGTCGTAAACACTCACTCGTCGATCCTTTCTGTAAAGACAGAAATAACGGAACGGACGGTCAAGTCAAGCAGTGATTCGAGATTATGAGGAACCAGCGTACGTCACGCGAAAAATTATAGCGCAACCTCGTACTTCGCTGTCGTTTTCGCCGCGACTTCCTCCGCAGTCACGCCTGGCGCCAGCTCGACCAGCCGAAACGCGCTGTCGTGGTCGGGGCGGCGGAACACGGCGAGATCGGTCACGATCATGTCGACCACATTTGTGCCGGTCAGCGGCAGGGTGCATTCGGGCAGGAATTTCGGGCTGCCGTCCTTGGCGCAGTGGTCCATCACCACGATGATTTGCTTCACGCCGGCGACCAGATCCATCGCGCCGCCCATGCCCTTGATCATTTTGCCCGGGATCATCCAGTTGGCGATGTCGCCGTTCTGCGCCACTTCCATCGCGCCCAGCACGGTCAGGTCGATATGCCCGCCCCGAATCATGGCAAAGCTGGCGGCACTGTCGAAATAGGCGCTGTGCGGCAGTTCGCTGATGGTCTGCTTGCCTGCGTTGATGAGGTCCGCGTCCTCCTCGCCCGCGTAGGGGAAGGGGCCGATGCCGAGCATGCCGTTCTCGCTTTGCAGCGTCACCTGCATGCCATCGGGAATATGGTTCGCCACCAGCGTCGGGATGCCGATGCCCAGGTTGACGTAATAGCCGTCGCGCAACTCCTGCGCCGCACGCGCCGCCATCTGGTCGCGGGTCCAGCCCGTTTTGTTTTCGCTGTCATAAGTCTGCATCTCGCAATTCGAACCGACTTTTCCACACGGTTCAGCCGGTCGTCCATCGGCATGCACGCGAAGACTTCGATGCTGACTACAGCCGTTCTCAGGATGCCCCAACATCGACTCCCGGTTATCGACCGGACCGCGTTGTCCTTCGATGCGGTGACGCATGCACCTTTGACTCGTGCCGATCCGCCGGCGAGGTACGTTCGCAGGATCACCTTCTGATAGTGAGACCAAGGCTCGGTACATGCCGCATCCCTTTCGCGCACGGTGCGGAACTCGATCTTCTTGTCGTAGGGCGCGCCCACGATCATGCGCTGCACATAGACGCCGGGCAGGTGGATGCAGTCGGGGTCGAGCGCACCGGCGGGCACGATTTCCTCCACTTCCACCACGCATACTTTGCCGCAGGTGGCGGCGGGCAGGTTGAAATTGCGCGCGGTCTTGCGGAACACCAGGTTGCCCGTTTCGTCCGCCTTCCACGCCTTGACGATGGCAAGGTCCGCAAAAAGGCCGTGTTCCATCAGGTGGTCTTCACCGTTAAAACTGCGCACTTCCTTGCCCTCTGCAACCTGCGTGCCAACGCCGGTCTTGGTGTAGAACGCGGGGATGCCCGCACCGCCCGCACGCATACGTTCGGCCAGCGTGCCTTGCGGACAGAACTCCACGTCCAGCTCGCCTGCCAGAAATTGCCGCTCGAACTCCTTGTTCTCGCCGACATAGCTGGAAATCATTTTCTTCACCTGCCGGCTGCGCAGCAGCTTGCCGATGCCTTCATTGTCGATCCCGGCATTGTTGCTGGCAAAGGTCAGTCCGGTGACGCCGCTGGCCTCGATTGCGTCGAGTAGCCGTTCGGGCAGGCCGCTCAGGCCGAACCCGCCGCTGGCGATGAGCATGTTGTCGGTGAGCACGCCCGACAGGGCGGCGGCGGCATCGGGATAGAGTTTCTTCATCGCTGGCCTGCCTAATATGACCCAGGCCGCTTGTCACGATTCGCTAGAGCTGCTGGAAAATCAGGCAGTACGACAACATTGTTGCAATGCGTCATTTTGGTGACTGCTGAAAAAATTAGCATATCAACGGGACCCGCAAAGTTACGCTTAAATACCAAAGGTTTGCAGAAGTTGCAAAAATCGCAATCTGGCCAATTCCTTTCGCACTTGCACAAAAACACTTCCGCACACATATATGCAGTGCCTTTTAGGCATCCTCTCCCAAACTTTAATGGCCCCGGCGATCCGTTCGCCGGGGCCTTTTTCTTGGTGCGCTGCGATGGCAGGCACCAAGGTATCGTTTGCATCATAGGACGGGCCGCTTACCTGTTCATCCGAACACACGTTTGGAGCAGAGACTGGCATGGCCGATACCGAACCCGCAAATGCGCCTTCGAAAGACGATGCGACCAACATCCGGTTGCAAGTCGCTGCCGCGCGGCAGGAGGAAAGCGGACAGGGCATCGTCCGTATGCCGCGCACCGCGTTCCAGGCGCTGGGCATTACCGAAGGCGATATCGTGGCCATCGAAGGCAAGCGCGCCACCGCCGCCGTCGCCATGCCCGCCTATGACGAGGACCAGGCGCTGGAGATCATCCGGCTGGACGGCCTGCAACGCGGCAATGCCGAGGTCGGCTCGGGCGAGCATGTCACCATCACCGTCGCCACATCCCGCCCGGCCAAGCGCGTGGTGTTCGCGCCTGCCCAGCGCGAAATGCGCCTTCAGGGTCCGGCGCAGGCGCTCAAACGCAATTTCTATCGCAAGCCGCTGGTCACGGGCGACCTGGTGGCGACGACCGGCCAACAGCCGGTACAGAACATGCCGCCGCAGATGCAGCGCATGCTCAACGCGCCCGCCTATGCGCTGACGCAGATCCGCCTGAGCGTGGCAGCCACGACGCCGAAGGGCATCGTCCATATCGACGAGAATACCGAGGTCGAGCTGCGTGCCGAGTTCGAGGAACCGCGCGATCCGCGGGGTAGGGTGAATTACGACGATGTCGGCGGCATCGACGATACCATCCGCCAGTTGCGCGAGATGGTGGAATTGCCGTTGCGCTATCCCGAGCTATTCACCCGGCTCGGCGTCGATCCGCCCAAGGGCGTGCTGCTGCACGGCCCGCCCGGCACCGGCAAGACCCGGCTGGCGCAGGCAGTGGCGAGCGAGTCGGACGCCGAATTCTTCACCATCAACGGCCCCGAGATCATGGGGTCGGGCTATGGCGACAGCGAAAAGGCGCTGCGCGAAGTTTTCGAAAAAGCTACGCAAGCCGCGCCTGCCATTATCTTCATCGACGAGATCGACTCCATCGCACCCAAACGCGATCGCGTGGCCGGCGAGGCGGAGAAGCGGCTGGTAGCGCAGTTGCTGACGCTGATGGACGGGCTGGAGGCGCGCTCCAACCTTGTCGTGATCGCTGCCACCAACCGGCCCGATGCAATAGACGAGGCGCTGCGCCGTCCGGGCCGCTTCGACCGCGAGATCGTGATCGGTGTGCCGGACGAGCGCGGACGGCGCGAGATACTGGCGATCCACACGCGCGGCATGCCGCTGGGCGACCGGGTCGATATGGGCGAACTGGCGAAAACCACGCATGGCTTCGTCGGTGCCGATATCGCCGCGCTGGCGCGCGAGGCTGCCATTGACGCGGTGCGGCGCATCATGCCGCGCCTCAACCTCGATGAACGCACCGTGCCACCCGAAGTGCTGGACGATCTGTGCGTTACGCGCGAGGATTTTCTCGGCGCGCTGAAGCGGGTGCAGCCCAGCGCCATGCGCGAGGTGATGGTGCAGGTGCCCGATGTCGGCTGGGACGATATCGGCGGCGTCGACGATGCCATCGCCATGCTGAAGGAGGGGATCGAGCTGCCCTTCCGCAATGCCGAGGCGTTTGCGAGATTGGGCATCCGGCCTGCGCAGGGGTTCCTGCTCTACGGCCCGCCCGGTACCGGCAAGACGCTGCTGGCGAAAGCGGTGGCGAAGGAAGCGGAAGCAAACTTCATTTCGATGAAGTCGAGCGATTTGCTGTCCAAATGGTATGGCGAAAGCGAACAGCAGATTGCGCGTCTGTTCCGGCGTGCGCGTTCGGTTGCGCCGTGTGTGCTGTTTATCGACGAGATCGACAGCCTGGTGCCCGCGCGCGGCAGCGGGCAGGGCGAGCCGCAAGTGACGGGCAGGGTGGTCAACACCATCCTGGCCGAGATGGACGGGCTGGAGGATTTGCAGTCGGTCGTCGTCATCGGCGCGACCAACCGCCCTACGTTGGTTGATCCCGCATTGCTACGGCCCGGCCGTTTCGATGAATTGGTCTATGTCGGCACGCCGGATGCCAAGGGTCGCGAACAGATTCTCGGTATTCATACCGCGAAGATGCCGCTGGCCGACGACGTCTCGCTGGAGACCGTGGCGAAAGACACCGACCGCTTCACCGGGGCCGATCTGGAAGATGTGGTGCGCCGCGCCGGTCTCAATGCGCTGCGCCGCGACGGGGGCGATGTCAGCGAAGTCTCTGCCGCCGATTTCGCCGATGCGGTGAAGGACAGCCGCGCGACGGTGACCGCCAAGATGGAAGCGGAATACAAGAAGATGCGCGGCGAGTTGAAAAAGCGCGCGGCGGAGAAGGGCACCATCGGCTTTCTGAGCGAAGGCATGGTGGAATCCACCCGCGAACGGAAGCATGGCGGGGATTAGCGCAGTGCGAAGGCGCTAACCCTCCGATACGCGAGCGTTGGCGCCTTCCACTTCGAGCCGGTGGCGGATCAGCGCCTCGGGCATTTCGGCCTGAAGCCAGGTAACCATATGCTCGCGCACCGCGCAGCGCAGGTTCCACAGGTCGCCGATGGTTGCCGCGCTGACCGTCAGACGCAGCTCCATGCTTTCCGGGTGCGCCTCGGTCATCAGCAACGCCAGCGCGCGCCCGTCGAACAGGTCGTGCGATCTGATGAACCGTTCGAACTCGTTGCGCACCGGGGCGACAGGCGTGGCGGGGTCGAGGTGCAGGAACACCGGCCCGGTCAGCTTCTCGCTCTTGCGCGACCAGTTCTCGAAGCTTGTTTCCAGCAGGCTGGCGGTGGGCACCACCACCGCGCGTTCATCCCATGTGCGCAGGATCAGGAAGCTCATGCGGATTTCCTCCACGCGGCCCGTATGTCCATCCACCTTGACCATGTCGCCCAGCCGCAGCGGCTCCGTGATTGCCATCTGCATCCCCGCGATCAGCGAGCGCAGCGCCGGTTGTGCGGCGGCACCGATGGCAAGCGCGGCAAGACCGGCGGACGCCAGCAACGTGGTACCGACATCGCGCACGCCCGGAATGCCGAGCATCATAAAGCCCAATGTGACCACGATGATGATCGCGCCAGCGACGCGGCTGAACAGCGATATACGCGTTTTGCGGCTCCGCGCCTCGACCGGGTCCATCCGTTCGTCTGTGCGCTGGTCCAGTGCAGCGGCGAAAGCGCGGACCACGCCAAGCGCCAGCCAGCCGAGGATGGCCGGAATGGCGAACGGGCTGATCGCCGCCCAGACCGCCGCGATATTCGCATCGTAATTGTCGGCGAGGCTGATTGCGATCTCGATCAACAGCCACAGCACGGGTGATCGCAAATGCGCCAGCGCCACTTCGTCCACCCGGCTATGCGACCGATGTGCCAAGCTGTTGAGCACGCCGAACAGCACCCGGTGCACCGTCAACGCGACGAACACAACTATGCCGAGGATGATCGATGCGCGCGCTACTTCGTCCCACGCGATATTGATGGCCGGCAGGGTCAGGTCTTCGAACATGGCGCGGGCGTTAGGCGGCAGTGTGCCCGCTTGCAAGGCGAGCCATCAATGGGCCGCGTCCCAGCTGGCACCCGTGCCGATTTCGATGCCGAGCGGCACATCCAGCGTCACGACAGGCAGGGCCGCCTCCGCCATTACCCGCTCGATTACCGGCGAAGCGGCGGGCACATCGCCTTCGGGCAGTTCGAACACCAGTTCGTCGTGGACCTGCAACAGCATTCGCACATCGGCCAGCCCTGCATCGCGTAGTGCGGGTTCCATGCGGACCATCGCGCGCTTGATGATGTCGGCACTGGTGCCCTGGATCGGCGCGTTGACGGCGGCGCGTTCGCTGCCCTGCCGCTCGCTCTGGTTCCGGGAAGAGATGCGCGGGAACCATGTCTTGCGCCCGAACAGCGTTTCCGAATAGCCCTTGGCGCGCACGCTTTCCAAGGTCTGCGCAATGTAGCGCTGGATGCCGGGGAAGCGTTCGAAATAGCGGTCGATCATGGCCTGCGCCTCGTCCGGTTCGACTTCCAGCCGCCCCGCCAGACCCCAGCGCGAGATGCCGTAAAGGATGGCGAAATTGATCGTCTTGGCCTGTGCGCGGGTGTCGCGGGTCACTTCGCCATACATTTCGCGGGCGGTGCGGGCGTGGATGTCCTCACCCTGCGCGAAAGCATCCTTCAGCGCATCGACATCGGCCATATGCGCCGCCAGCCTAAGCTCGATCTGGCTGTAATCGGCGGCGAGCAGGACATTGCCGTCTTCGGGCACGAAGGCCTCGCGGATTTGCCGCCCGATGGGGGTGCGGATGGGAATGTTCTGCAGGTTCGGATCGGTGGAACTCAGCCGCCCGGTCTGCGCGCCGGTCAGCGAATAGCTGGTGTGGACGCGGCCCGTATCGGGATTGATCGCTGCCTGCAGCGCTTCGGTATAGGTGCTGCGCAGCTTGGACAATTGCCGCCATTCCAGCACTTTGGCCGCGATAGGCGCACCCTCCTTCGTCAGCCGTTCCAGCACGGTCTGGTCCGTGGAATACTGCCCGCTCTTGCCCTTGCGCCCGCCCGTATATCCCATCGTGTCGAACAGCACGTCGCCCAACTGTTTTGGGCTGCCGATGGCGAATTCGACGCCTGCGATTTCGTGGACCTGCGCTTCCAGCTTAGCGGTCTCGGCGGCGAATTCCTCGGACAGTTTCGCCAGCCGGGTGCGGTCCACCTTGATGCCGCGCCGCTCCATCGCCGCGACTACGGGGATCAGTGGCCGGTCGACCCGCTCGTAAATCCGGGTGCCGCCTTCCACGGCAAGGCGCGGGCGCAGGAAGCGGTGCAGACGCCACGTTACTTCGGCATCCTCGGCGGCATATTGAGTGGCCTTGTCGAGCGGCACTTCGGCAAAGGAAATCGCCTTCTTGCCAGTGCCGCAGACCTCCTTGAACGCCATCGGCGTGTGGCCGAGATGGCGCTGGCTCAGCTCGTCCATGCCGTGCCCGCCGCCGATCCCGTCCAGCGAACGGCCTGCATCCAATGCGAAGCTGACCACCATCGTATCGTCGATGGGCGCGACCGGCACATCGTAGCGGGCCAGCACGTTGAGATCGTATTTGCCGTTCTGGAACACCTTGAGCACCGCCTCGTCCGCCAACAGCGGGCGCAGGGCGGCGAGGGCTTCGTCGCGGTCGATCTGGTCGGGCCGGTCGTCGAACATGTCGCCGCCGCCGTGGCCCAGCGGAATGTAGCACGCCTCGCCCGGACCGGTGGCCAGGCTGATGCCGACCAGTTCCGCGCGCATCGCATCCAGTGCGCTGGTCTCGGTATCGACCGCCACAAGGCGCGCCGCCGCAGCGCGGGCAATCCACTCGTCCAGCGCCTCGCGGGTTTGCACGCAGGCATAGGCGGTGCGGTCGATGGCGGGCCAGTCGGGCAAGGTGGGGGCGGGTTCGCGCCTTCTTGCCGGGGTTCAGATCGTTGCGCCGGTCCGGGCTGCCGTCGCCCGCTTCCAGCCGCCGCAGCAGGCTGGAGAAGCCGTGCAGTTCGAGGAAGGCGGCCAAGGGTTCGCGCGGCACGCCGTCCAGCGCAAAGTCCTCCAGCGGCTGCGGCAGGTCGCAATCTTCCTTCAATGTCACCAGCACGCGGCTCAATTCCGCATTTTCGCGCTGTTCGAGCAGGCGCTCCTTCAGCTTGGATTTCTTCATGTCGGCAGCAGCATCGAGCGCGGCGGTCAGACTGCCATTGTCCTGGATCAGCTTGGTCGCGGTCTTCGGGCCGACTCCGAAAATGCCGGGAATGTTGTCTACCGAATCGCCCATCAGCGCGAGCACATCGCCGACCAGCTCGGGGGCGACGCCGAACTTTTCCTCGACCTCTTCGACGCCGATACGCGCGCTTTTCATGGTGTCGAGCATATCGATCTTGGCCCCATCGCGTGTCCCGACCAGCTGCATCAGATCCTTGTCGCTGCTGACGATGGTGGTGTTCCAGCCCTTGGCCTGCGCGGCGCGGGCATAGCTGGCGATCAGGTCGTCCGCCTCCAGCCCCTCTTCCTCGATACAGGCGAGGCTGAAGGCGCGGGTGGCGTCGCGAATCAGCGGGAATTGCGGCACCAGGTCTTCGGGCGGATCGGGGCGGTTGGCCTTGTATTCGGGGTATATCTCGTTGCGGAACGAATGGCTCGACTTGTCGAGGATGACCGCAAGATGCGTCGGGCCATCGGCGGCGTCGAGATCGTCCGCCAGCTTCCAAAGCATGGTGGTGTAGCCATAAACCGCGCCGACCGGCGTGCCTTCCGGATTCGTCAGGGGCGGCAGGCGGTGATAGGCGCGGAAGATATAGGCCGAACCGTCGACGAGGTAGAGGTGTGGCGTTGCTGTCATCCGGTCGGGATAGCAGCCGGTCGTGTCGGGGTCAGCCGATATCGGGAGTTGCCGGAAGTTTAGGAAAGTTTAGGCCCAAACCCGCTATTTTCAGCCAATCATGGCCTAAATGTGGCGAGAAAAAGGCAGCAATATGGCAAAAGGGCTTGCGCTGCCACATTGCTGCCATTATCTAGGGATGCAGAGGCCAGCCATATGGAAGGTTTCTCGTGAGGGTCCACTCAAAAAGGGGGCACTTGCGACAACACTCGCAACCAAGGAATATTATTATGCGTAAGATCGCTCTCGTCGCCGCTGCAAGCGCCGCCGCCCTCAGCCTCGCCGCTTGTTCGGAAGGCACGCAGGAAGCTGCTGAAGCCACCACCGAATCGGCTGCTGCCGATATCGAAACCAATACCGACGCAATGGTCGAAGGCACGGAAAACGTCGTGGACGACGCTGCCGTGGCTACCGAAGAAACCGCTGCCGACGCAGAAGCTGCCATGCAGAACGAAACCGAAGAAGAAGCGATGGCCGACTAATCGGCTTTACGTTTCAATTCGTCAAAAGGGGCGGTGCCGGAAGGTGCCGCCCTTTTTCGTTTGCCCTACCGATACAGCGATGCGCCTGACTCAGCCGGTGTTACTGATTCAACCGCCAGTGTTGTAACGGCTGTTGGTCCAGACCCGGCCATTGTCGTTGGCAGGCTGGTTCACATAGCCGTCGTAGATACCGCGCGCGATCTGCGCGATGCGCGCCTCGCGACTGACCGCGCGAGCCTTGGCCGGTCACGAATATCGCCAGTGCCATCGCCCGGCCATCGGGCGCGCGGATGATGCCGATATCGCTGCTGGTGTTGTTCAGCGATCCGGTCTTGTGCGCCACGGTCGCGCCGCCGGGGATCAGCTTGGGAATACGGCGACGGCCCGTCACGGTCCGCTCCATCGCGCCGATGATTACGCGGCGGCTTTGCGTATTCAGCCACTTGCCCTGGTACAGCCCGCCCAGCAATTCCACCATCGCGCGCGGCGTGGCGCTGTCGCGGCGGTCGATATGGTTGGCCGGATCGTATTCGCCATCGTCGCGCACCAGTGTGGCAATATCGCGCGTCAGTTCGAATTCGCCGATACCGGCGCGGCGCATCCAGTCGTTCACCGCGGCGGGTCCGCCAACGACGTCCAGCAAGGCGTCGGTCGCCTGGTTGCTGGAGCGGGTAATCATGATCTCGATCAAACGGTGCGCGGGCACATATTTGCCGCGTTTCACCGGCGCGCGGGCGCTTGAGTATTTCTTCGAGCCGACGGGCACCAGCAGCGGAAACTCGCTGCTCAGCGACCAACGCCCCTGCTCCACACCTTCCATGAAAGTGGCGGCAATAGCGATCTTGCTGGTGCTGGCCATCGGGAACCGCTGGTCGCCCAGCACGGAGATTTCCTGTCCGGTTGCAAGGTCGATGGCATGAACGCCGATGCGTCCGCGATTTCCGTCGGCCAGCTGCGCGATGCGCTGTTCGAAGCCGGTTTCGTATATCGCCTCGAAACTTTGCGGTTTGCGTTCCTGCGTCCCGAAAGTGCTGTCGAATGCCGACATGAACTGGCGCCCGTCATCCTGCCCCATGTCTTGGGCGACTGCCGGTGCAGTGATCGAGAACGCGAAGGCTAGACCGGCAGCGAAGGCGCGGAATCGTCTGGAAAGTGCTGTCATGTCGGCAGGTTAGTCCCGTTATGCTGATTAAAGCCTTAACGCGGACGCACGATACAACAAGCCGGCGCGCGACCAAAAGTGTCGCGCGCACGACAGAATCCTGCCCAGAACGATATCATTACGCGTCGGCAATGGCCTTGGCGATGCGGTCCGATGGTTCGCCGGTCAGCGTCTTGGCGATCTCGCCACGCAGGCGCTTTTCCAGTTCGCCGTGATAATGCCGCCGCATTTCGCCCAGCGTCTTGGGGTCGGCGATGACGACCAGATCGTCGATTTCGCCCGCAACGCATTTGGCGTTCAGCCATTCGGCAACGCCCGCGCCATGCGCCAGTTCATCGAGGTCCGTACCGCCGCGCCCCTGCCCGATATCGTCCTGGTGGCGCACGCCCGCGCTGTGGTTGGTGGCGTCGATATCGGGATGGCTGGCCTTGCCAAGCTTCGGTTCGAACGGCTGGCCTTCATTGCGCATCAGGATGAAGCGTTCGCCATCGACGATGGCGACGTGGGCGTTGGCGGGCAGTTTCAAGATGTTTCTCCGTTGGGGGTTCATCCTTACAATCCGTAAACCGGCATTTTGTTGCACGGTGGCGCGCGGCTCGCCTAAGCGCAGGCGAATGAGCACATGGACCATCGGCATTATCGGGGGCAGCGGCCTCTACCAGATCGACGCGCTGGAAGACGCGCAGTGGATTACCGTCAGCAGCCCGTTCGGCGAACCCTCGGACGATGTGCTGTGCGGGCGGATCGGCCCACGCGATGGCGGCGTGCAGCTGCGCTTCCTGCCCCGTCACGGGCGCGGCCACCGCATCGCGCCGTCGGATCTCAACGCGCGTGCCAATATCGACGTGCTGAAGCGGGCGGGCTGTACCGATATACTGGCGATCAGTTCGGTCGGCAGCTTGCGCGAGGAACTGCCGCCCGGGCATTTCGTGGTGGCGGACCAGTTCATCGACCGCACGAAAGGGCGCGCCAGCAGCTTCTTCGGCACCGGCATGGTCGCGCATGTCAGCATGGCGGAACCGGTGTGCGAGCGGCTGTCCGGCTTCGCCGCCGCCGCGGTTACCAAGGCGGGCGGCACGGTGGCGCATGGCGGCACCTATCTGGCGATGGAGGGGCCGCAATTCTCCACCCGCGCCGAAAGTCACCTGTATCGCCAGTGGGGCGCGGACATCATCGGCATGACCGCCATGCCCGAAGCCAGGCTGGCGCGCGAGGCGGAGCTGCCCTACGCGCTGGTCGGCATGGTGACGGATTACGATTGCTGGCGCGAGGATGCGGCCTTCGTGGAGGTCAGCGAGGTGATCGCACAGATGGGCGCGAACGGTGCGATTGCGCGGCTGGCGGTCGAGGAACTGGTCGCCGCCCTGCCCGCGACACGCGCCGCCTCGCCACTGGATACCGTGCTCGACCATGCGCTGATAACCGCGCCCGATGCGCGCGACCCTGCAGTGTTGGCGACGCTGGACGCGGTGGCGGCCAGAGTACTGTGATACGTGTGCTGTAATACGCGTTCTGTAAATACGGGGCCGGTAATGCGTCCTCGACAACGCGGCCCATACTGACCACAAGCCGCCCATGCGCGAACAACCCGAAGTACCGGTATTCGGTCCGGAAACCGAACAGCCGGCCAAGGTGAACCCGCCACGCGTCGCGATGAAGCGCACCGTGGCGAAGGCGATTTCGTGGCGCACGGTCGGCACGCTGGATACGCTGCTGCTGTCATACCTGCTCATCACCTATCTCGGCCCGCTGTTCGGGCTGGAATCAAGTGGCGAGGAGGCGTTGCAGCAAGCGAGCTACATCGCCATCACCGAAGTCGTCACCAAGATCGTGTTCTATTTCCTGCACGAACGGTTCTGGGCCTGGTGGGGCTGGGGCGTGTCGGTGGTGAACGGCAAGCGGAAGGAAACGCTGCGCCGCACCAGCACCAAGACCGCGACGTGGCGGACCATCGCCTCGCTGGATACGATGGTGCTGGCGTGGTTCTTCACCGGCAATATCGCCACGGCGGTGTCGATCGGCAGCCTGGAGATCGTCACCAAGCTGATCCTGTATTTCATCCACGAGCGCATCTGGGCGCGGTTCCAGTTCGGTATCGTCCACCAGCCCGCGGTGCCGCCGCCTGCCGGTTTGCCGACCGCCGACGATATGCAGGTGCGGCAGGATGTTGCGCCCGACAGGTAAGCCGGCGGGCTAGGCCGAGCAGCTCGCGCCGCCCAGCACGCAGAAACGCGCGCAATGCGGGTGGTTCAGCGATACGGCGCGCGCCGCCTCCTGCAACGTGCCGCCCATGTCGAAGCCGGGATTGTGCGGGATCAGTGTGCAGGCGGCGACGCGCGGGGCAGGCTCGCCCTTGCGATGCACCACCATGCGGCTGGTCGCGCACATGATGTCGGCGGGGTTCTTGTCGAGGATGCCCCAGCATGCCGTGGTGATTTCGGCGATGTCCTTCGTCGCGTCCATTTCGGGAAACAGCACCAGCCGTTCCGGATCGGCGGCGTCGATGGCGATATCCTGCGCCGCGAACAGCGCGGCATAGCCGCTGCGCGCCTGCGCCAAGGTCTCTCCGGGCAATAGCCGCCCCGCGACCGCGATGGAAAAGCCGTTGCCGGACAGCCATTTCAGGCCCGACAGCCCGGCATCCCAGCTGCGCGGACCGCGCTCGCCCTCGTGCCCGGCTTGCGTATGGTGGTCGAGGCTGATGCGCATGGTCAGTTTCGCGCCGAACCGTTTCCGCAAGTCCAGCAAGGCCGCCTCATGCCGCCGCATCGGCTTCATCGCATTGCTCAGCACCAGCGCTGCGAATCCGCGTTCCAGCGTGTCGGCCAGCATGGCGGGGAAGTCCGGATTCATGAACGGTTCGCCGCCGGTATAGCCGATCTCGCGTGTCGCCATGGCGGCCGCCTCGTTCAGGAACGGCACCATTTCGGCATGGCGGATGAAGACCAGCGCATCGTTGGTCGGGCTGCTTTCGATGTAGCAGCTGGCGCAGGCGAGGTTGCACAGCGTGCCGGTGTTGAACCACAGCGTTTCGAGGCGCACCATCGGCACGCGGGCGCGCGGCTCTCCTTTGGCGGTCAGGTCCGGATCGGCGAATTTCTCGCGCGGCAGGGCGTCGCCCGCGACCTGGAAGGGCGAAGGGCCGACGGGGGCGTTGCGCGGGCGACGTTTGGTAGTCGTGTCGTTCACGCAAATCGCTTCCGCAGTCCCGCAACCGTTTTTGCGTATTTCTTCGGCAGGTCGCCGAACACCGTCGGCTCCCACGCCTTGAACGCCGCCGCCTTCAGGATTTCGGAGCGGGTCGGGTAGGATACGATCGCACTGCCCAGCGCAAATGTGCTGCTCTTGCCGGTGATGCTTTGCGTCAGCGGCAGCAGCATTTCGCCCGCGTGCTTGCCGCAGATGCTCGCACCGATCACCTTCTTGCCTTTCAGCACCAGCTTGAGATGCCCCTTGTCATCGCCTTCCGCCGTCGCGCGTTCATTGTCGGCGAAGGGTTCGGTGATGACGGTGATGCCGTCGCCGTGTTTCTCGCGCGCATCGGCTTCGGTCAGGCCGACTTGCGCCACTTCGGGTTCGGTGAAGGTGCACCAGGGCAGGGCGCTCCAGTCCACCTTGGTCGGCACGCCGGTGCAGATTTCCAGCGCGACATTGCTGCCCTCATAGCCCGCCACATGGGTCAGGCGTGGTCCTTCGCGGCAATCGCCGATGGCGTAGATATGCTTCATGGAGGTGCGTCGGCGTGCGTCCACCGCAAAGCCGTTGCTGCCCGTTTCCAGACCCAGCGCTTCGGCGCCGAACCCCTCGGTGCGCGCCGTTCGCCCGACCGCGACCAGCAGGTGCGATCCGGTGATCGCCTCGCCGCCGTCGGTATGGACCGTGAGCTGCGCGCCGTCCTTCGCGACGCGCTTCGCCTTGCCATCGACGAACCGGACGCCTTCGCCCCGCATCACTTCGGCGACGACCGCGACCGAGTCCTGATCGTCGCGCCCCATCAGCGGGCCGGGATTGATGACCGTGACCTCGCTGCCCAGCCGCCGGAAACTCTGCGCCATTTCCATGCCGATCACCCCGCCGCCGATGATGACGAGGTGGTCCGGCTGCTGCGTCAGGTCGAACAGGTTTTCGTTGGTGAGGTAAGGCACATCGGCCAGCCCTTCGACCGGCGGCACGAACGGTTTCGACCCGGTGGCCAGCACGATGCGCGGCGCGGACAGCGTGCGCCCGTTGACCTCGACCGTATATTTGCCGGTCAGCGTGGCGTCGCCCTTGATGACTTCTACGCCCATCGCCTCGAACGTCTCGGCGCTGTCGTGGTGTTCGATATCGGCGATGGCCTGGTGGACATGGGCATGGACGCCCGACCAGTCCACCTGCGGCGCGGCCAGCGTGATGCCATACCGCTTTTCCTCGCGCGCTTCGGCGGCGCGCTTGGCGGCGGTAATCAGCGCTTTCGATGGCACGCACCCATTATTAAGGCACTCGCCGCCCATCTTGTGCCCTTCGATCAGCGCGACCTCCAGCCCGAACAGCGCGCAGCCGCCCGCCGCCGTCAATCCGGCCGCGCCGCCGCCGATTACGATCGCGTCATGGGTGAACTTCATATCTAGGACCGCCTTCTACGATGCCGGACGCAGGAATTGCGCAGCGGCGTAACCAATTAGGGCTTGCAAGCGAACCGCTTTCTAACGACGCACCTGTCCATCCCCTTTCGCCCGCAATCGAGAAACGGTTACATGAACATCGAGAACTCCCGCGATTACTACGGCCGCGTCCTGACCGGATCGGACGATCTCAAGACCGATGCCTGCTGCACCACCGAGGCACCGCCGCCCGCTATCATGGACGCGATGCGCCGCGTGCATGAGGATGTGCGCGCCCGCTATTACGGCTGCGGCCTCGTTTCCCCGCAGGCCATCGGCGGCGCGCATATCCTCGATCTGGGCAGCGGCAGCGGGCAGGACGCCTATATCCTCGCGCAATTCGTCGGCGAAGCGGGCAGCGTCACCGGCGTCGACACCACGCCCGAACAGCTGGCCATTGCGAACGAATACCGCGAATGGCACCGCGAGGCGTTCGGCTATACCAAATCCAATGTCGCATTCGTTGAAGGCGACCTGGAAAAGCTTGCCGAACTGGACCTGCCAGCGGCGCATTACGACGTAATCGTGTCCAACTGCGTCATCAATCTGGTGGCGGACAAGCAGGCTGTCTTCGCCGCCGCCCATGCGCTGCTGAAGGAAGGCGGCGAGCTGTATTTCTCCGACGTCTATGCCGACCGCCGCGTGCCGGACGGTCTGAAGGGCGATCCGGTGCTGCATGGCGAATGCCTGTCGGGCGCGCTGTACTGGGGCGATTTCGTGGCACTGGCGAAGGCAGCGGGGTTCGCCGATCCGCGACTCGTCACCAGCCGCCCGCTGGAGATCGGCGATGAGGCGGTGGCAGCCAAGCTGGACGGCATCGGTTTCCATTCGGCAACCTATCGCCTGTTCAAGCTTGGCGAGCTGGAAAGCCAGTGCGAGGATTACGGACAGGCGGTGCGTTACATGGGCACAGTGCCGGGGCAGGAACGGGTTTTCGAACTGGACGCGCATCACCGGATAGAGGCAGGGCGGATGTTCCCTATCTGCGGCAACAGCTGGCGGATGCTGGCGCAAACGCGATTTGCCGAGCATTTCGAATTCTTCGGCGATTTCGCCACGCATTACGGTATCTTCCCTGACTGCGGCGTGTCGATCCCGTTCGATGCAGGGCAGGGAAGCGTGCCCGACAGTCCCGCCGCCTGCTGTTGATGCGCATACTGGTTACGGGGGCGGCTGGCCTGCTGGGTGGCGAAGTGTGCGCGCGGCTGGTGCGGGCAGGGCACAGTGTCACCGCGCTCATCCATCGCAATCCCGAAATTCGCGCCAATGACGGGTCCGCCGTCGCGGTCGCGGCGACGCTGCGCGGCGATATTGCGCGCGACCGGCTGGGGCTGGACGATACCGGGTACGCTACCGCTTGCGCACACGATCTCGTTATCCATTGTGCGGCGAGCGTGCGCTTCGACCTTACCGAAGACGAATATGCTGCCACCAATGTGCGCGGCACCGGCAATGTCCTCGCCTTGGCCGAAGCGGGCGGCATGGCGATGCTGCATGTCAGCACCGCGTATGTCTGCGGCACGCGCGACGGCGCGATCCTGGAAAGCGACGCGCTGCCGTGATGCGGACGCAGGCTTCGCCAATGGATACGAGGCGAGCAAGGCCGCAGGCGAACAGCTGGTGCGGGCGTCTGGCGCGCGCTGGGCCATCGCGCGGCCCAGCATCGTGGTCGGCGCGCATGGCGACGGGGCGATCCGCCAGTTCGACACGATCTACGCCGCGTTCAAGCTGATTGCAGAAGGGCGGGTGTCGCATTTGCCCGCCCTGCCGGACGCCACGCTGGATTTTGTGCCTATCGATTATGTCGCAGGCGGCATCGTCGCGCTGGCCGAAGCAATGGAGGCTGCGGCGGAAGGCACGTTCCATCTGGTCGCGGAACGGCCTGTGCCCGTTGCCGCCTTTACCGATGCCATCGCCGGTTACCCGCAGTTCCACCGGCCCGAACTCATCGCCCCCAACCGGTTCGACCTCGCGGACCTGCCCCCGCTGGAACGCCGCCTCTACGCCCGCGTCGCGGCGCTGTACGCCAATTATTTCCAGCGCGATCCACGGTTCGACGATGCTGCGTTCCGCGCGCTGGCGGGCTATGGCTGCCCGTCCACCGATGCGGCGTTTGTCCGGCGGGTGGTCGATTACGCCATCGCGCAGGGCTTCCTGAAGGCAGCACCCGTCCCGGCGGAATAGTATTCATCGGATATGGGCCCTAGCGCACGTGCGGATAGTCGCGTTCCATTCGCCCGCGCGCGCCGACGGCCCACAGGATGCCGACCTTGAAGTAGATCCAGTTGGCTTTCAGCGGTCCCCACGCCGCGATGCGGCGGTCCGACGTGACAATCCAGCGCGGCACCATGCGGATGCGGCCAACGCCGGCGAATTTTACGCACAGGTCCGCTTCCTCCATCACGATATCGCCCGGTGTGCAGCCGCCCAGCGCCAGGAACTGTTCGCGGCGGAAGAACATGCCGTGATCGCCGAACAACAGGCGCACGCCGCGCACGAACAGGTGCGGGCGCGTGACCAGCGGGGCATACCAGGTCTTCGCCCAGTTATGCAGCGTGGTGCCCCAGCGCGTGCCGCCCGGCCCTGCGATGCGGGGGGTGAAGCTGGCGAGCGCGGTGCGGTCGTCGGACAGCGTGTCGCGGATCACCTGCACCATGTCGCGCGGTGGAATGCTGTCTGCATGAAGCACACAGACCAGCGGTGCGCGTGCCGCCTCCACCCCGCGATTGATCTGACGCGCACGGCCTGCTTCGGTTTCGATGACGGTCCAGCCCGCAGCGCGCGCCAAGGTCACGCTGGCATCGCCGCTGCCCCCGTCGACCACCACGATTTCGGCAGGCGCAGGGTCGAGCGCGGCGAGCGTTTTGACAAGGGCGGGCAGCGTGCTTTCCTCGTCCAGCACCGGAATGACGAGCGCGACGGCGGGCGGTGTCACGCGCAAAACTCCGGCCAGTCGGCAAGGTCTTCCGCCGTATCGACATCGCTCAGTTCGGGCAGGATAGCGGGGCGGATGCCGCGCGCCACGAAACGGCGGACGGTTTCGGCGAACACGGTGTCGGTGCTCCACACCATATCCGCAAAGGCGAACCCTGCGTCTTCGGTAAAGCCCAGCAGGTAATAGCCGCCGTCGCGCGCGGGGCCGATGACCATCGCCTCCTCATGCAGCGTATCGCGGGCAGCCTGCAACAGGGCAGGCGTCAGGCCGGGGCAGTCGCTGCCGATGACGATGGCGGGAGCAGGAACGCGCGACAGTTTTGCGCTCAAATCGCCTTCGCCCTGATCGACGAAGGTTACATCGTCGTCGAAAGCCTGCCGGAACCGTTCCGGCGCAGCGCCTGTCGTCCGGACGGTAAAGGCAAGCCCGCTGGCCTTCGCAACCGCGACGGTATGTGCCAGCAGCTTGGTATAGATTGCCGCCGCTCCATCGGCGCCAAATGCCGGGATAAGCCGCGTCTTGGCCTTGCCGGGTTCGGGCCAGCGCGCGAAAATGTGGAGGTGGGGGCCTGTCATCGCGTCGTTGCATAGCCCCTCGACGGCGGGCGGACCATAAGGCAGATGGTGCGGCCATGTCGCGCGCCGCTCTGTTCACTCTCGCCGCCGGAACCGCGCTGGCCGCACTGCTGCTGGCCGAGCGCAAAAGGCCCCTGCGCAAGGCGGAGCATCCGGCCCTGCGCCGCAACCTGCGCAACCTTGCGATGGGCGCGAGCTGCGCGGTGGTGGTCGCGGCGGTGGAGGAGCCGCTGGCGCGGCGCGTGGCGCGGCGCAATCTCGCCCGTGGTCACGGATTTGCGCAGCGCCTGCCACGTCCACTGCGCCTGCTGGGTGGTATCGTGGCGATGGATTACGGGTTTTACTGGTGGCATGTCGCCACCCACCGGGTGCCGTTCCTGTGGCGGTTCCACCGCGTGCATCACGTCGATCCGGACATGGATGTCAGCACGGCGGTGCGCTTCCATGCGCTCGATATGCTGGTGTCCTTGCCCTGGCGGCTGGTTCAGGTGCGGCTGGCGGGGGTCAGCCCGAAAACGCTGCGCTGGTGGCGGCGCTTCTTCAATGCCTCCATCGCGTTCCACCATTCCAACCTGCGCTTGCCCGGCAATACCGACGCGCTGCTGGCGCGGGTGCTGACGACGCCCGGAATGCACGGCATCCACCATTCGCGGATCGAGGCCGAACAGGACAGCAACTACACCAGCGGCCTCGCTTTCTGGGACCGGCTGCACGGCACGTTTCGCGCCGGACCGGGCACCAACGCGGTGGGCGTGGACGATGATCGGGCAGAACAGGATACAGGATTGCCCGCAGCGCTGGCTGCGCCGTTCCGTGACAATACAGGGTGATACCTCAACGCGCGTGAACGGGTTGGCAACCATCCCTGCTTACCGTGCCGGGCATGACGCTGTGCCGTTCTCTCCTTCTGGCCATACTGGCCACGCTGGCATGCACCGCTAGCGCCGCTGCCGCACGCCATCCCGGCGGGATGACCGGGCAGACGTGTGTGTATGGCAGCGTAAACCCGATACCGCTGTCGCAGATGCAGTTACTCGATCCCGGACCCGGCGGATGGCAATGCAACGAAACGTCTGCCGATCTGGAAAATCGCCATGTCTGGACACGGTTCGATACCGTTGCCCTGCCGCAAGGCCGGGACATCAGCCTGACCGGAGATGCCGGGGCATTCGATGGCTTGCGCTATTATATCGAATTCGCCGACCAGCCGCCGCGCAGCGCCACATTGGATGCAGCGGACATCGCGCGCGCATGGCTGCCGCAAACCCGGTTCGGCATCCCGCTGTATTCAGCGGAGGAAAACCCGGTGCGTGTCTATGTTCGGATCGACGGCGCGCTGACGACGGCCACGGTAAACCGGCTGGAGCTGGAACCTGCTGAAACGGTCGCAACCGCAAAGCTGAACGGTGCGGTCCTGTTCGCCTTCTTCCTAGGCGTGATGGCACTGGCGGGGTTCTACAGCGCAGCGATTTTCGGCAGCCTGAAGAACCGGTTCGCAGTATGGCACATCGTCCTGTCGAGCCTGTTCGTCGGCTACACGCTATCGTCCGGCTCGCTCATTTTCATGGTCTGGCCGGATCTCGGCCTGTTTACCCGCACGGCCATTTCCTACGCTTCGCTCAGCCTGGCCGTGGCCAGCATCGTCCCCTTTATCCTCACCTTCGTGAATGCGCGGCACATCCGGCCGCTTTACCGCAACCTCCTGATCGCATCGGCCATTCTGCTGGTTGCGAATGCGCTGCTGATGCCGCTGTTCGGCCGGTCGTTTCCCTTTGTCATCCGTCCGATCTATCATTTCGCGTTTCTGCCCGCTTTCATCATGTTCGCGGTCATTATCGTGGATTCCTGGCGCGTTGGCGGGGCATCGATACGCTGGATTGCGGCTGCGTGGACCGTGCCCGCCCTGTTCGGCGTCGAACGCATCGCGCGCGGCACAAACCTTTACCAAGGCAGTTATCGCTGGGACCACGCGGTCTATTACGCGCTGGCCTATATGGCGGTGGTCATCGCGATGGCGGTGGCGTGGCGGGTCAGCGACTTGCGCCGCCAGCGCGACGAAGCTGTGGCGAAGGAAGCGGAACTGAACCAGCAGGCCTATGCCGATGCGCTGACCGGCCTCCCGAACCGCCGTGCCTTCGATGCGCGCGAATGGCGCAGCGGCGACTTCCTTGCCATTCTCGATCTGGACCGGTTCAAGCAGGTAAACGATCTACACGGTCACCAGACGGGCGACGACGTGTTGCGCTCGGTCGGGCAGACCCTACTCGCGGCAAGTGCCGACGCGCGGGTGGTCGGATCATGGCGGCTGGGCGGCGAGGAGTTCGCCATACTGGTCGATGCGGCCAACGCACCCGCTGCCGCGCTGCTGCTGAACGAGGTCCGCGCCCGGCTAACAGCCGAAGTGGCGACCGCGCTTCCCGGAATGAACACTCGCGTCACGGTCAGCATCGGCATGGCGCGGCTGGGCAGCGACGGTATCGCCGCCGCTTACCGACAGGCGGACAAGGCGCTGTATCACGCGAAGGAGGCAGGCCGGGACCGGTTGAGCTTCGAAGACGAACACCGCGTGCTGGCCACGATGTTCGCGAAACGCGCCGCTGCCTGAGTTCCAGATGACGGTCACGAAAAAGGCCCGACGGATTGCTCCGCCGGGCCTTTCGTTGTCGACAAGCGACAGGTGATGCGGGGGCTTAGAAGCCGCCCATGCCACCCATTCCGCCCATGCCGCCCATATCGGGCATGCCACCACCCATGCCGCCACCGGACGACTTGTCTTCGGGTGCATCCGAGATTGCGGCTTCCGTGGTGATCAGCAGGCCTGCAACCGATGCCGCATCCTGCAACGCCACGCGCACGACCTTGGTCGGGTCGATCACGCCGGCGGATACCAGGTTCTCGTAGGTATCCGTCGCTGCGTTGAAGCCTTGCGTTTCGTCGTTCTCACGCAGCAGGTTGCCGGTGATGACGGCGCCGTCATGGCCCGCGTTTTCGGCGATCTGACGCGCCGGTGTTACGATGGCCCGACGCACGATATCGATCCCGCGCGTCTGGTCGTCATTGTCACCGGTCAGGCCGTCCAGTACCTTGGTTGCGTAGAGCAGTGCGGTACCGCCACCGGGCACGATGCCTTCTTCGACGGCGGCACGGGTTGCATGCAGCGCGTCGTCGACACGGTCCTTGCGTTCCTTCACCTCGACTTCGGACGCCCCGCCGACCTTGATGACGGCAACGCCGCCAGCAAGTTTGGCAAGCCGTTCCTGCAGCTTTTCCTTGTCGTAATCGCTGGTCGTGGTTTCCATCTGCGCGCGGATCTCGCCGACCCGTGCCTTGATGTCTTCCTCGCTACCGGCACCGTCGACGATCGTGGTGTTGTCCTTGTCGATGGTGACGCGCTTGGCTTCGCCCAGCATGCCCAGCGTGACGTTCTCCAGCTTGATGCCGAGATCTTCGCTGACCATTTCACCCTGCGTCAGGATGGAAATATCCTGCAGCATCGCCTTGCGACGATCGCCGAAGCCGGGGGCCTTGACCGCCGCGACCTTCAGGCCACCGCGCAGCTTGTTGACCACCAGCGTGGCAAGCGCTTCGCCTTCGATGTCTTCTGCGATGATGAGCAACGGACGGCCCGACTGGACCGCGGCTTCCAGCACCGGCAGCATCGACTGCAGATTGGTGAGCTTCTTCTCGTGGATCAGGATGTAGGGATTTTCCAGTTCCACCGTCATCTTGTCGGGGTTGGTGATGAAGTAGGGCGACAAGTAACCGCGATCGAACTGCATGCCCTCGACGGTTTCCAGCTCGAATTCGAGACCCTTGCTCTCATCGACGGTGATGACGCCTTCCTTGCCGACCTTTTCCATCGCTTCGGCAATCTTGCGGCCGACTTCTTCGTCGCCATTTGCCGAAATGATGCCGACCTGCGCGATTTCGTCCGAACCGGCGACATCCTTGGAACGGCTGACGAGGTTTTCGACAACCTTCGCAACGGCCAGATCGATGCCGCGCTTCAGGTCCATCGGGTTCATGCCCGCTGCAACCGACTTCATGCCTTCGCGCACGATGGCCTGGCCCAACACCGTTGCGGTGGTGGTGCCGTCACCGGCGAGGTCGTTGGTTTTGGATGCCACTTCCTTCAGCATCTGCGCGCCCATGTTCTCGAACTTGTCGGAAAGCTCGATTTCCTTGGCGACGGTGACGCCGTCCTTGGTGATGCGCGGTGCGCCGAAGCTCTTGTCGATCACGACATTGCGGCCCTTGGGGCCGAGCGTGACCTTGACAGCATTGGCAAGCGTGTCGACGCCCTTCAAAATGCCTTCGCGGGCGGTGCGCCCGAATTTTACGTCCTTGGCAGACATGTTGGTTTCTCCTGGATTGGTTGAAAAAGGTAAGCGCTATCGGGGTCGGCTCAGCCGATGACCCCCATGATGTCGCTTTCCTTCATGATAAGCAGGTCTTCGCCGTCGAGCTTGACCTCGGTGCCGCCCCATTTGCCGAACAGCACGCGGTCGCCTGCCTTCACGTCGAGCGGCGTGACTTTGCCGTCTTCGGATTTTGTGCCGGTGCCAACGGAGACGATTTCGCCTTCGCTGGGCTTTTCCTGGGCGCTGTCGGGAATGATGATCCCGCCGGCGGTCTTCTGGTCGGCTTCGATACGACGGACCAGTACGCGGTCGTGTAGCGGACGAAATGCCATAGTGATGACCTTTCTCTTTCAGTTGAAAATAGAACCGCTGGCACTCCCTGTGCGAGAGTGCCAGCCGGTGCGCATGTGGCTATGCGCGTCTGGTTCGTCAACGGGGGAACGTCGATAAATGTTTCAATCGCCACCATAAGCGCGTTGGCTGGTGCCGCTACTGCGTTGCAGCTTCACGTCTGTGTATCGGATGCAGTTTTTTCTATCGAGACCTGAGTCCGGACAAGCGGAACGTTCTCGCGAACCGTCTCGGTCCTTCGGATGCGTCGCAGGTGAATCTCTTCGACCAGGACAAGCTGCCGTGTTGTTACCAGGCGCTCCTCGACAACCGGTATGATGGTGACGCCGTCCTCTTCGCGGGTATCGGGAATTGCGTCGATCGGTTCGTTCATGGCGACGCGCGTAACGTCTACCGTTTCGCGTAAGAGGTCCGCTTCCACCGCTTCGCTTGTCTCTATCGGGGTCGTGCGTACTGTAACGGTATCCCCTTCGACGACGACCTTGCGGGTGCTGACACGCTCTTCGACCACCGGAATACGGTGTTCTTCGACCGTCTGGCCGGATGCACTGTCCGGTGTAGCAGCGGATGGTTCGGAATGTCGTCGGTTCATGGCAAAACGTCTTTCATAGGGAGTCAGAAACGGAACGGGCCGACTCCCGAAGGAAGCCGGCCCATTGCTTCAAGACACTTGCCTTGTTCAGGTACGGTTACGCGTATTGTCACGATCGATATCGACCTCAGTCTTGCGAACCGTTTCGGTCACGCGCTCGACTGTATCGTCGGCGGTCTTCTTTACCACGACTTCGTCTGTGACGACGGCATCCTTGGCGACGACCACTTCTTCGTTGTGCTCGGTCATCGAGACAACCGTGTCGCCCTGGTTCAACAGGGCCTCGGCATCGGCACTGCTGACGCGCTCGTTGATAGCACGCTTTTCGACCGAAACCGTTTCGTCGCGAAGGTGCACGTCTTCGGACACCGTGTCGGCAACCACACGGGTGCGAACGGTGATGCCCGCGCCGTTTTCGGCCACGCGTTTGCCGATTGCGACCTGTTCCTCGACCACCGGAATCACTTCTTCTTCTACCACGTGGCCGGCGGCAACGCCTTCATCGGCATAGGCTTTTGCAGCATGGCCATAGACCACGGCGTTGTCGTGAATTTCCAGCGGTTCGACGGCGCAAGTGCGTCCGTCTTCCAGTCGAACGGCGACCACATGATCTTTGTCGCCATCGACCAGCAGATCGTCGATAATGCCGAACTGCTTGCCCTCCGGGCTGACCAGCGGGCGACCACGGATGTCCTGGTCGTCATTGACGAGTTCGTAATTGTCGAGTGCATCCAGCTTTGCAAAGCGGGTGTCGTTACGCATGATATATTCCTTCGGTTTAAATTGATTGTGGTGGGAACTGCGACGTTATTCGGCGCGCTCGGCTACGGTCATGTCGGTGGCATAGATATAGCTGTTCATGCCGGTCGGGACGGTTGCATCGACGCCATCGGGCATCGCGGCATCACCAGCCATGACTGTACCCGTGAGGTTCACAAGCTGGCCGACATTGATGTCGAATGCGCCTTCTTGTGCGGTGTCGGGGGTCGGCTGCTCGTCGAACACGACGAACGTGTCGGTCCCGTTGTTATCGACGCGGAAAGACATGTCTCCGGTCAGTTCGGTGACGCGAACCCCGTCGAGCGTAACCGTTTCCCCAACCGTGTACGCGGCTGCCACGGGTGTTTCCATGGTTTCGACTGCTTCGACCGGTTCTGCCGTTGCGACTTCTTCGTCATCTCCAGCTGCGAACAGGAAATACAGCAGTGCCGCAAGCCCCAACAGGGCTAACAGAATCCACAGCCAGTTCATGCTCGATTTTTCTTTTACCGGAATTTCGGCCATTCTTTTACCCCTTGCTGAATTATCGCCCACTTCCGGGCGCTCAGGGTATCAAGGCGCTTCGCCACTCGAAGGTTCCGTTACGGAAGGATGACACAGGCGATTGAATAACAAAGGTTATTGCTTGGTGCGACCTGGCAGCTTTTTATATCAGCCCGCGGTCAGGCCCAGCGTCTCCCGCCTCAACCAGCGCCATAACAGCAGTATGGCGGCCACGCTCAGCCCGGTGGCAAGCCCCAGCCATATCCCGACTCCCGCCAGCGCGGTGCCGAAGCCGAGCAGCAGCGACACGCCAATGCCCGGCACCCAATAGCTGAACGCTGCAATCCACATCGGTACACGGGTATCCTGCAATCCGCGCAGTGCGCCCGCCGCCACCGCCTGCACGCCATCGACCAGCTGGAACGCGGCAGCGATTTTCAGGTAGGTCAGTGCGAAGCCGACCAGCACGGCGTTCTTGGCCGCGTCGGGATCGAGATAGATCGCCAGTAGCGCATGGGGAAACAGCACCATTGCCGCCGCCGTCAGCATCATGAATCCGGTGCCCAGCGCAATCGCGGTCCACCCCGCGCGCGCCATGCCCGCCCGATCACCTCCGCCGTAGAAATAGCCGACGCGGATCGTTGCCGCCTGCCCGATGCCGAACGGCACCTGGAAGGCCAGCGCGGCAATCTGCAACGCCACCGTATGCGCGGCCAGTTGCGCCGTGCCGATATTGCCCATCAGGAAGGCCGCTGCCCCGAAAATGCCCGCCTCCGCCGTGATGGTCAGCGCGATGGGTGTCCCGATGCGGACGATGCGCAGGAAGACCGCCCAGTCCGGCACCCACCAGCGCCCGAAGACGTGGAACCGGTTCAGGTGCCGGGTAAACCGGATCGCCGCGATATAGGCGGCCAGCGTTGTCGTGGTGGTCAGGATCGTGGCCACCGCCGCGCCCTGCAACCCCAATTCGGGGGCGCCCAGATTGCCGAAGATGAAGGCGTAGTTCGCCAGCGCATTCACCGCGATGCCGCCCGCCGTGATGGCGGTCGCGAATATCGGATGGCCCAGCGCAGAGACGAAGCTGCGCAGCACATTGGCCAGCACCATCGGGATCATCGAGAATACCAACAGCGAATTGTAGCTGACCGCCAGTGCGATGATGTCTTCGCTCTGCCCCGTCGCGCGCATCAGCGGGCCGAGCGCCAGGCACAGCGCCATACCGCCCGCGCCGCTGATAACCGCCAGCCACAGCGCCATGCGCGTGGCGCGGCGGACCGGGCGCACCACGCCACCCCTTCGCACATCGCCCGTGCCCACCGCCGCCGCAATCACCGGAGCGACGGCACCGGTCAGGCCGGACAGCGCCCACAGCACCAGCCCGAACAGCGCCACGACCAGCGCCGACGCCGCCAACGGTGCCTCGCCAAGCCGCGCAATGAAAATGACGTCGACGGCATAGGTCAGCATTTGCAACAGGTTCGCCGCCGCCAGCGGCCAGCTCATCGCAAAGGTAGCGCGCAGTTCGGTGCGCCACGGGGTGCTGTCGGGAAGAGCGGCGGTCACAGTCATCGCCGTGCGCGCTTAGGCGCATGCGCGGCGAAGGGACACCTCCCAAATCGGCCCGCAGGCTATCCCCCCTTGCGCAACCCCTCCGCGATGCCGCGCATCGTCTCGGCCAGCGTCACGTTCAGGCCCGGTGCTTCGGACAAATCGTCCGCCAGCCGGTCCAGCGTCGGCGCAACGCTGGCATCGCCCGCTTCCGCAGCATCCAGCGCCGCCAGATACGGTGCCAGCATCGCTTCGGGTTGCGGTTCCATGCGCTGCATCTGGTCCAGATAGGCGCGCGCCACCGCCGGGCTGTCGGGCCAGCGGACGGGATATTGCTGTTGCGGATTGAAGGTGCCGTTCTGCGCGGGATCGAGCATGGCTTCCTTCGCCGCCGCGATTTCGTTGGCGCTCAGGAATTCGCTCGGCTCAAGCTCCAGCACGTCCAGCCCGCGCGCGATTTCGGTGCCGTAGATGCGGCCCCGATACCAGTAAACCGACCAGAATCCGCCCAGCACCATCTGGTCCGCGTCGATCGGCCCGCGGTCGAAATAGGCGATTTCGACCGGATTGGCGCTGTCGGTGAAATCCATCAGCGAGATGCCGCCCTGATACCATGCCTGCACAAAGATGTCGCGCCCCGGCACCGGCACCAGCGACCCGTTATGGGCGACGCAGTTCTCCATCTCGCCCTGCGCGGCGGGTATTTTGTAGAGGCTGCGCGCGGTCAGCTTGCCATCGACAAGATCGTAAATGGCGTCGGCACCCCAGGTCATGGGATCGAAGGTGCGGCAACGCGGGCGCCCGCCACCGCCCCATTCGTCGGTGAAGACAACCTTGGTGCCGTCATTGTTGAAGGTTGCCGAGTGCCAGTAGGCAAAGCCGGTGTCCGTCACCGCGTCCAAGCGCACCGGTTTGCGCGGGTCCGAGATGTCCAGCACGATGCCGTTGCCGCTGCACGCCCCGGCAGCCAGCGCCTTGGTCGGGAAGATGGTGATGTCGTGACACTGGTCGGTTCGGCGCGTGTCCTGCGTGCCGTCGCCGTGATCGCCGCCCGCCCACAGCCCGGCAATGCGGTCGCCATCCGCGAACACGCGCGGGCTGTCGACGATGCGCGATGCGGCGGGGTTTGCCTTGGGTATCTCGATCACGTCGATGCTGAACAGGGCGGAACCGCGTTCGGCTGTGCCATAGGGAGAGCATCCATCCAGCTCCGCCTCGTCGCGCACGCGCGCCGTGCCGGAATTATAGACCAGTATGCTGGTATCGTCCTCGGCGACGACGGAATGCGTGTGGCTGCCGCGACAGGTCTGGACCTGCCCGACCTGGCGCGGGCGCGTGGCATCCGAAATGTCGAAGATGCGCAAGCCCCGGAAGCGTTCTTTGCTGATGTCTTCGGCCACACCCTGCAACCCGCAATCCACACGCCCGCGCGTTTGTTCGACCGACATGATGAGCAATTTACCGACGATGCTGACATCGCCCTGACCGCCGGGGCACACCGTGCTGCTGACCAGCGCGGGCATTTCGCCATCGGCAATGCGGTAGATGTTGAACCCGTGGTAATTGCCCACCACCACCATATCGCCTGAAAAGGCGAGGTCGGTCTGTGCGAAGCTGAATAGCGGGGAGCGTTCGGAAAGCTTGGTCTTGGGATCACCCGCCTCGGTATCCGGCTTTTCAGGGATGACGACATCGGCGTTGTCCGTATCGCTGTCTTCGGCACCGGTGTCGGGCCGTGCGGGGTTGGCATCGGCCACGGCCAGCCGCAGTCCGGCAGGGTTTTCAGGATCGAAAAACCCGGCTGGCTTCGGCAGCGAGCCAACCAGCGTCAGCCCCTTCATCGCCACACCCGCATCGCGGAAACCCGCCGCCAGCGTGGTGCGCGGATCCTCCGCCAGCTTTTCCAGCAGCGCGCTCATGCGCGTGATTTCGGATTTCTGGTCGGCGTCGATATCGCTGACGAAGCGGTAGAGGACGGGATCGTAAGCGGCCCCTTGCGTATCGAACAGCGTATCGACCATTTCCAGCGCGCCCTGGTGGTGCGCGATCATCAGTTGCAGGAACAGCTGGTCGAACGCGGTCCCCTCGGCGGCGGCGAGCTGCGCCATCTGTTCGGGCGTCGCCATGCCCGCCATACCCATGTGCATTTTCGACACGTCATGCATCGCATGGCCCATCGCCGCGTGTTTGCCAGGGTCGGCTGGCGTCTCGCCCCGGTCGCGCAGCCAGCCTTGCATGAAAGCAATCTCGTCTGCCTGACCGGCCCCGATTTTCTCCGCGATCGCAATCAGCTCTTCGGTATTGGTCCGCTCCGCCACCAGATCGGCCATCTGCGTTGCCTGGAAATGATGTGGGATCATGGCCTGCATGAATTCGAGATCGGCTGGAATGTAGCGCGACGCGGCAACCTGCGTGGCGCTCTCCGCAGTGAGCGTGCTGCTTTCCTGACCAGGCGCGCCGGGCAGGATGATCGGCGCGTCCTGCGCGATAGCGGCGCCGGGAAGGGCGAGGTAGGCAGCGGTGGCGAGCAGGGCGGTGCGGAATTTCATGGGTGTAGTCCTTTGTATTGTTCACATAGCTGCCGCAACTTTGCAGCGGAGGGAAGGGGGATGATTTTCAGAAGTGCGTGCCTGTCTGCTCGCTGACGCTCGGTGCTGTGCCATCCCGCTCGCCCTCCCGACCACCCGATTAGTATAATCCCGTGAGCGGAAGGGAGGGGGAGCGGGATGGGACAGCAAGGGAGGGCGGATGCCCGACCGCAGCAGACAAGAACGCGCGGGATGGAACAGCAAGCGCAGGACTGATTTCCGCAAGCGCACCCAACATAAGACTCCCACGAAAAAGGGCGGCACCTTGCGGTACCGCCCTTCCTTCGCACGGGCGCTTCAAGACACCCGCCAAACCGTAATGGCTTACTTGAGTTCGACGGTACCGCCGGCACCTTCGATCTTGCCCTTGATCTCTTCGGCTTCGGCCTTGTTGACGCCTTCCTTGATCGGCTTGGGCGCATCTTCGACCAGCTTCTTGGCTTCGCCCAGACCCAGACCGGTAATCGCGCGGACTTCCTTGATGACCTGGATCTTCTTGCCGCCGTCGCCGGTCAGGATGACGTCGAATTCGTCCTTTTCCTCTTCGGCCGGTGCCGCTTCGCCGCCGCCGCCACCGGCGACTGCCACTGCTGCGGCTGCCGAAACGCCCCACTCTTCTTCAAGCGCCTTGGCCAGTTCCGCTGCTTCCAGAACGGTCAGCTTGGAAAGTTCTTCGACGAGTGCCTTGATGTCTGCCATGATATTCTACTCCGAAAATAATTGTGCGGGGCAACGGTCGCCCCAGTGATCGATATGCGTAAAAGCTATGCTGCTTCCTTGGCGCCATAGGCACCGAAGACGCGGGCCAGCTTGCTTGCCGGTTCGTTGACGACGCGGGCGATCTTGGTGGCCGGTGCATTGACCAGACCCACGATCGTGCCGCGCAGTTCGTCCAGGCTTGGCATGGATGCCAGTGACCTGATGCCTGCTTCGTCCAGCACCTGTCCGCCCATCGAGCCGCCGACGATTTCCAGTCGGTCGTTCGATTTGGCGAAATCCACCGCGGCCTTCGCCGCAGCGACCGGATCGGCGGAATAGCCAAGCGCGGTCGGCCCCTTCAGCATGTCTTCCATGCCTGCATAGGGGGTGTCTTTCAGGGCCAGCACGGCTAGGCGGTTTTTCGCGACCTTGTAGGACGCGCCCGCTTCGCGCATCTTCCCGCGCAGATCGGTGGACTGGTCCACCGTCAGGCCGAGATTGCGGGTCACGACGACCACGCCCACCTCGTTGAAGATTGCGTTGAGCTGCGCGACCGCTTCGGATTTCTCTTTGCGATCCATACGTTAAGCTCCTTCCTTGTTCATGGCCGCACTCTGCGCTGGTGAAAGCGCGCACGCGGCCGGCTGCGTTCACCGCACGGCGGATGCCGCACGGCTCGGTAGTCCATGATGGGGGGAAGGAGGGTGCGGTCGGCACGAAGGCCGGTCGCGGTGGCGGGACCGTGCCCGCCAGAATCTCGTATCCCCGCCTCGGCTGGAAATTAAGCAGGCCAGATTGCCTGCACCAACTGTCTCGGACGGATGACCGGGTCGGCGCGAACGCCGGACGGTCGGTGGCGCGTTTAGCTGGACCTTGCGCGGGAGTCAAGAAATGAGTCTGTGCCCGGCGCGCTTCGTTGAGTGTTTTTGTTTTCTCGCTAACGCTCGGTGCTGTGCGTTCTTGCTCGGTGCGCTCCGGACATCCGTCTACTCCGCGTGGGTGTGCCATCCCGCTCGCCCTCCCGACCACCCACGACGGATTATACCTAATCGGGTGGTCGGGAGGGGGAGCGGGATGGCACAGCAACCGAGCGTCATTGCGAGCGTAGCGAGCAACAAGCAAATCGCTCCTACGCCGAGCCGCACGCCGCAATGACGGTGTGCTCAATGACGCACAAAAAACCGGGCGCGGATTGCTCCGGCCCGGCTTTTTCGGTGTTGTGGTGGCTGCGGCCTAGATGCCGTCGGCGGTGTCTTCCAGCGTTTCGGCTTCCTGTTCCAGCGCCGCTGCCTCGCCAGCGTCGCCCGCTTCTTGCGCGGCTTCAGCCTGCGCTTCGAGGACGTCGGACTGTTCGTCGATCACTTCGCCCTGTGCTTCGGTGACATCGTCCATTTCCTCGCCGATTTCCTCTTTCGGGCCATCGCAGGCGGTGAGGGCGAAAGCGGCGGTGGCAAGTGCGGCAAATGCGAATTTCATGATGTGTGGTATCCCTGTTTTTCGAATGCGACCATAAGTCGGCTTCGCTTCAACCGACTTGTTGTCGCATCGTCAAGCCTGCCCTTGTTCTGGCGCATAGCCGATCAGGTCGCCCGGCTGGCAATCCAGCTCGCGGCAGATCGCTTCCAGCGTGGTGAAGCGGATGGCCTTGGCCTTGCCGGTCTTGAGGATGGACAGGTTGGCGAGCGTCAGGCCCACCCGCTCCGCCAGTTCGGTCAGCGTCATGCGGCGTTCGTGCAGCAGGTCGTCGAGCTTAATCACGATGGCGGTTCCTTCGGGTTGTGCGGAAGGGGGCATCAGACGGTCCCTTCCAGTTCTTCGCGCATTCGTGTGCCGGTGCGAAATACGCGCGCCAGGATGAACAGTGTCAGGACCAGCAGCAGGCCGTTGGTGTCTCCCCCGGCCACGCTGATGCCCGTGTCTTCGGAGATCATCGGCTTGAGGCGCAGGGCGAGAAGCCCGGCGGGAATGGACAGTAACTGTATGCCGAGCATGAGCCACGCGGCGGTGGTCAGATGGACAGCGTTTTCGGGGACGAACGGATCGCCCGCCCCCACGCTTTTCACGATCCAGCGCAGGCGTTGCAGGAAGGCGAACATGGCAACGATCATCGCGATAATAATCGCGATGATGCCGATGATGAGCCAAACGGCCTCCATCGTGGGAACGGTCGGCGCTTCTTCGGCCAGCCCCAGCAGCACCTTGTCGCGGTTGAATATCATGACAGGTATTGCGATTGTGCAGGCCGCCGCCGCCAGCGCCATCAGCCCCATGCCGAACAACAGGATGGCATTGGCGATCTGCAACAGCGGATCCTTGAGGATGCGGGCCATGGTCGAACTCCTTTCTGTTTGCGGTGTTGGTCGTTTCAGGGGACGGATCAGGCGACGAGGACGACGGGTGCGTCCTGCGGCGGAACGTCGGTGATGGCGGCGAACCCGCCGAGGGTCAGAAGGACGGCAGCAACGGCCGAGACGATGTTGGTTGTGACGTTGGACATTTATCGATCTCCTTGATTGTCGATATCGATAAACAACAATATTGCGGTCTTATTGTCAAACGATAAATATCGAAAAACGATAAGGTGTTGAATTCACCTGCATGTTTTTGGCGCGCAGGCCGAGTTTCGTTGACTCGGGGCCGGGCGAATCCTACATGGCTGTCATCGCATTGCTTCGAGCACGGCGGCCTTTGCGCGGGGGCCGGCCATCGGATGGAAGCTGCGTCTCCATAGTCGCGAATGCCATCAGGGCCGTAAACGCACCGCCACCGGTGCGTTTCTCGCGCCCTTTGCTGCGTTCCTGCTGGAGTTTTCCCCGCCCCGGACATTCCCATTCGCCGCCCCGTACCGGGCGCGGCGCAGCACGAAAGAGCGAGAGCTTTCATGGCGACCAAGGCAAAAACACCGGCAACCAGAGCGCAGGTAAAAGCGAGCGGCACTGCGAAACGGCGAATCCGCAAGATTTTCGGCGATGTGCACGAAGTGGTGCAGATGCCCAACCTCATCGAGGTGCAGCGCGAAAGCTACGAACAGTTCCTGCGGTCCGATGCCAGCATCGACTACGTCTCCGGCCTGGAAAAGACGCTGCGCAGCGTGTTCCCGATCCGCGATTTCGCCGGCACTGCCGAGCTGGACTTCGTGCATTACGAGCTGGAGCCGCCCAAATACGACACCACCGAATGTCGCCAACGCGGGATTACCTATGCCGCGCCGATGAAGGTGACGCTGCGCCTGATCGTGTTCGAGGTTGATCAGGAAACCGAAACCCGCAGCGTGCTCGATATCAAGGAGCAGGACGTCTATATGGGCGACATGCCGCTGATGACGGGCAACGGCACCTTCATCATCAACGGCACCGAGCGCGTGATCGTGTCGCAGATGCACCGCAGCCCCGGCGTGCTGTTCGACCATGATCGCGGCAAGACGCATTCTTCGGGCAAGCTGCTGTTTACCGCCCGCGTCATCCCCTATCGCGGATCGTGGCTCGATTTCGAATTCGACGCCAAGGATGTGGTCAATGTCCGCATCGACCGGAAGCGCAAGCTGCCCGTCACCAGCCTGCTGTTCGCGCTGGGTCTGGATAGCGAAGGCATCCTCGACCATTTCTACGACACCGTCACCTGGCAGCGCGTTGCGCCAAAGGGCGGTTCGGAAGGCGGCTGGAAACTGCCGTTCGATCCCGAAGCATGGCGCGGCCAGAAGCCGTCCTTCGCTCTCGTCGATGCCAAGACGGGCGAGGAAGTGTTCCCTGCTGGCCAGAAGATCAGCCCGCGTGCCGCAAACAAGGCAGCCAAGGACGGCCTCGCCGAACTGCTGTTGCCGACCGAGGAAGCGTTTGCGCGTTTTGCCGCACGCGACCTGATCGACGAGAAAACCGGCCGCATCTATATCGAGGCGGGCGAGGAAGTATCGCCGGAAAACCTCGAAAAGCTGGACGACGCCAAGGTCAAGAAGCTGGAACTGCTCGACATCGACGATGTCACCACCGGTCCGTGGATGCGCAACACGCTGGAAGTCGACAAGGCCGAGAACCGCGACGAAGGGCTGGAGGCCATCTACAAGGTGATGCGCCCCGGCGAGCCACCGACCAAGGAAACCGCAGAAGCCTTGTTCGAAGGCCTGTTCTTCGACGGCGAACGCTACGACCTTTCCGCCGTGGGCCGCGTGAAGCTGAACATGCGCCTCGGCCTCGATGCCGAAGACACCGTGACCACGCTGCGCAAGGAAGACATCCTTTCCGTCGTCAAGGAAATGGTCGACCTGAAGGACGGCAAGGGTGAAGTCGACGATATCGACAATCTCGGCAACCGCCGCGTGCGTTCGGTGGGCGAGCTGCTGGAAAACCAGTATCGCGTCGGCCTGCTGCGCATGGAGCGTGCGGTGAAGGAGCGGATGTCGAGCGTCGATGTCAGCACCGTCATGCCGAACGATCTCATCAACGCCAAACCGGCAGTCGCCGCGGTGCGCGAATTCTTCGGTTCATCGCAGCTGTCGCAATTCATGGACCAGACCAACCCGCTGTCCGAAGTAACCCACAAACGCCGCGTGTCGGCGCTTGGGCCGGGCGGTCTGACGCGCGAGCGGGCGGGCTTCGAAGTGCGCGACGTTCATCCTACGCATTACGGCCGCATCTGCCCGATCGAGACGCCCGAAGGCCCGAACATCGGCCTCATCAACTCGCTCGCCAGTTTCAGCCGCGTGAACAAATACGGCTTCATCGAAACGCCCTATCGCATGGTGAAGGACGGCACCGTCACGTCGGAGGTCAAGTACCTCTCCGCAATGGAGGAGCAGAAGAACGCCGTGGCGCAGGCTTCGGCGGCGCTGGACGACAGCGGCAGCTTCGTGGAGGAAATGGTCTCGGCCCGCCAGAACGGCGAGTTCGTGATGCTGCCGCGCGACCAGATCACGTTGATGGACGTTTCGCCCAAGCAGCTTGTCTCGGTCGCCGCATCGCTCATTCCGTTCCTGGAAAACGATGACGCCAACCGCGCGCTGATGGGCTCCAACATGCAACGCCAGGCCGTGCCGCTGGTGAAGGCCGAAGCGCCGTTCGTCGGCACCGGCATGGAAGAAACCGTGGCGCGGGACAGCGGCGCGGCCATTTCGGCACAGCGCGGCGGGATCGTGGACCAGGTCGATGCCGCGCGCATCGTCATCCGCGCCATCGGCGATGTCGAGGAAGGCCAGTCGGGCGTCGATATCTACACGCTGCAAAAGTTCCAGCGGTCCAACCAGAACACCTGCATCAACCAGCGTCCGCTGGTGAAGGTGGGCGAGACGGTGGAGCCGGGCGATATCATCGCCGACGGCCCCAGCACCGATCTGGGCGAGCTGGCGCTGGGCAAGAACAGCCTCGTCGCCTTCATGCCGTGGAACGGGTACAATTACGAAGACAGTATCCTGATTTCGGAACGCATCGTGAAGGACGACGTGTTCACCTCGATCCACATCGAGGAATTCGAAGTGATGGCCCGCGACACCAAGCTGGGTCCGGAAGACATCACCCGCGATATTCCCAATGTGGGCGAGGAAGCGCTGCGCAATCTCGACGAAGCGGGTATCGTCTATATCGGCGCGGAAGTGCATCCGGGCGATATTCTGGCGGGCAAGATTACGCCCAAGGGCGAAAGCCCGATGACGCCGGAAGAAAAGCTGCTGCGCGCGATCTTCGGCGAAAAAGCCAGCGATGTGCGCGACACGTCGCTGCGCCTGCCGCCCGGCGTGGCCGGTACGGTGGTGGAAGTGCGGGTGTTCAACCGTCACGGCATCGAAGTCGACGACCGGACGCGCGCCATCCAGCAGGAGGAAATCGAACGCCTCAAGAAGAACAGCGGCGACGAACGCTCCATCCTGAACCGGGCCACCTACAACCGCCTGCGCGACATGCTGGAAGGCCAGACCGCCAGCGCCGCACCCAAGGGCACCAAGAAGGGCACCGTTATCGACGCCGCCCTGCTCGACGGGATGGACCGGCACGAATGGTTCAAGTTCGCCGTCGCGGACGATGGCCGTCAGGCGCAGATCGAAGCGGTGAAAACGCAATACGACGAAGCGGTGAAGCGCATCGATGCCAAGTTCGCCGACCGCAAGGAAAAGCTGGAGCGCGGCGACGAGCTGGCCCCGGGCGTCCTGAAAATGGTCAAGGTGTTCGTGGCCGTAAAGCGCAAGTTGCAGCCGGGCGACAAGATGGCCGGGCGGCACGGCAACAAGGGTGTGATCAGCCGCATCCTGCCTGCCGAAGACATGCCGTTCCTGGAAGACGGCACGCCGGTCGATATCGTGCTGAATCCGCTTGGCGTGCCAAGCCGCATGAATGTGGGGCAGATCTTCGAAACCCACCTCGGCATGGCGGCTCGCGGGCTGGGCCAGCAGATCACGGCATCGCTGGAAGAGTGGAAGCTCGCCAACCCGAATGCGCGCGACGACTATGCCAAGGCGAAAGCGCCGAGCGCGGTCGTGGAGCGGCTGAAGTCGGCCTATGGCGAACAGTATCACGACGATATCGATGCCCGCAGCACCGAGGAGATCGTGGAACTGGCGGGCTATCTGAAAGACGGGGTGCCGATGGGTACGCCGGTCTTCGATGGCGCGCGCGAAGCCGATGTCACCGCCTATCTCGAACGCGCCGACTTGCCCGGTTCGGGCCAGGTCACGCTGCATGACGGGCGCACGGGCGAGGCATTCGACCGTCAGGTGACGGTGGGCTACATCTACATGCTCAAGCTGCATCACCTGGTGGACGACAAGATCCACGCCCGTTCCATCGGCCCCTACAGCCTCGTCACGCAGCAGCCGCTGGGCGGTAAGGCCCAGTTCGGCGGACAGCGTTTCGGCGAAATGGAAGTCTGGGCGCTGCAAGCCTACGGCGCGGCCTACACGCTGCAGGAAATGCTGACGGTGAAGTCCGACGACGTGATCGGCCGCACCAAGGTCTACGAAGCGATCGTCAAGGGCGACGACACCTTCGAGGCCGGCATTCCGGAAAGCTTCAACGTGCTGGTGAAGGAAATGCGCAGCCTCGGCCTCAATGTCGAACTGACCTCGCATGGCGAGGAAGGCGAAGACGGAGACGGCCTGGCGATAGCGGCGGAGTAATTGATGCTCAGTAATTATCTCAACGAGCTAGTCACACTGCCGCGTAGTCGGTTGGTTGGCCTCTACGGCTCCAACATTATCTCATTGGGATTTTTGCTGGTCATCAGCGATCGAGGCGTCGCCCTAGAAATTCTAGGTTTTGTAATCGCATTTGTCGGACTTGCTATGCTTACGGTTGCGGGATCGATGATCCCACGGCGCAATAACCTTAAAACGGATACCCGACAGGGAACTGAAAAATGAACGAACTGACCAAATTCACCAACCAGCTCGCGAAGCCGGAAACATTCGACCAGATCCAGATCGGTCTGGCTTCGCCCGAGCGTATCCGCAGCTGGTCCTTCGGCGAAATCAAGAAGCCGGAAACCATCAACTACCGCACGTTCAAGCCCGAACGCGACGGCCTGTTCTGCGCGCGCATCTTCGGTCCGGTGAAGGATTACGAATGCCTGTGCGGCAAGTACAAGCGCATGAAATACAAGGGCGTCGTCTGCGAGAAGTGCGGCGTCGAAGTGACCGTGACCAAGGTGCGCCGCGAGCGCATGGGCCATATCGAACTGGCCGCGCCGGTCGCGCATATCTGGTTCCTGAAATCGCTCCCGTCGCGTATCGGCCTGCTCCTCGACATGCAGCTGAAGCAGCTGGAGCGCGTGCTGTATTTCGAAAGCTACATCGTCACCGAACCAGGCCTGACGCCGCTGGAGAAGTTCCAGCTGATGACCGAGGACGAACTGCTCGAAGCGCAGGACGAATATGGCGAGGACGCCTTCACAGCCGGCATCGGTGCCGAAGCGGTCAAGATCATGCTCATGGACCTCGACATGGAGTCCGAGCGCGACGACCTGATGGAGGAGCTTGCTACCACCAAGTCCAAGCTCAAGCCCGCCAAGATCATCAAGCGGCTGAAGGTCGTGGAAAGCTTCATCGATTCCGGCAACCGCCCGGAATGGATGATCCTGGAAGTGGTGCCGGTCATCCCGCCCGAATTGCGCCCGCTGGTGCCGCTGGACGGTGGCCGTTTCGCCACGTCCGACCTCAACGATCTGTATCGCCGCGTCATCAACCGCAACAACCGCCTGAAGCGCCTGATCGAACTGCGCGCGCCCGACATCATCGTGCGCAACGAGAAGCGCATGTTGCAGGAATCGGTCGATGCCTTGTTCGACAATGGTCGTCGTGGCCGCGTCATCACGGGTGCCAACAAGCGCCCGCTGAAGTCGCTGTCCGACATGCTCAAGGGCAAGCAAGGCCGTTTCCGCCAGAACCTGCTCGGCAAGCGCGTCGATTATTCGGGCCGTTCGGTCATCGTGACCGGCCCCGAATTGAAGCTGCACCAGTGCGGCCTGCCCAAGAAGATGGCTCTGGAGCTGTTCAAGCCGTTCATTTACGCACGCCTCGACGCCAAGGGTCTTTCCATGACGCTGAAGCAGGCGAAGAAGTGGGTGGAGAAAGAGCGCAAGGAAGTCTGGGATATCCTGGAAGAAGTGATCCGCGAGCATCCCGTCATGCTGAACCGTGCGCCCACGCTGCACCGTCTCGGCATCCAGGCGTTCGAGCCGGTGCTGATCGAGGGCAAGGCGATCCAGCTGCACCCGCTGGTCTGTTCCGCCTTCAACGCCGATTTCGATGGCGACCAGATGGCGGTCCATGTGCCGTTGTCGCTGGAAGCGCAGCTGGAAGCGCGCGTGTTGATGATGTCCACCAACAACATCCTCAGCCCCGCCAACGGCAAGCCGATCATCGTGCCGTCGCAGGATATGGTGCTGGGCCTCTATTATCTCAGCATGGAACGGCAGGAAAAGACGCCGGAATTCATCACCGAGGAAGACGGCACCAAGATCGAGAAGCTGCCGCGGTTTGCCGACATGGCCGAGGTGCACCAGGCGCTTGAGACCAAGGCGGTCACGCTGCACACGCGCATTATCACGCGCGTTCCGCAGGCCGATGAAAAGGGCAAGCCGGTGATGAAGCGGTTCGTCACCACGCCGGGCCGGATGCTGATCGGCGAATGCCTGCCGAAGAACCACAAGGTTCCCTTCGACATCATCAACCGCCTGCTGACCAAGAAGGAGCTGGGCGACGTTATCGACCAGGTCTATCGTCACACCGGCCAGAAGGACACGGTGCTGTTCGCCGACGCCATCATGGTGCTGGGCTTCAAGCACGCGTTCAAGGCGGGCATCAGTTTCGGCAAGGACGACATGATCATCCCGCACGAAAAGGTGCAGATGATCGAGGATGCCAAGTCGCTGGTTTCGGATTACGAGCAGCAGTATCAGGACGGCCTCATTACCCAGCAGGAAAAGTACAACAAGGTGATCGACGCGTGGAGCCGGACCGGCGACACCGTGGCCGAAGCCATGATGGAGAAGATCCGCAGCCAGCCGATCGACAAGGACGGCAAGGAAGCGCAGATCAACTCGATCTACATGATGAGCCATTCGGGTGCGCGTGGTTCGCCCGCCCAGATGAAGCAGCTTGCCGGGATGCGCGGCCTGATGGCCAAGCCTTCGGGCGAAATCATCGAACAGCCGATCATCTCCAACTTCAAGGAAGGGCTGACCGTTCTTGAATATTTCAACTCCACCCACGGCGCGCGCAAGGGCCTTGCGGATACGGCGTTGAAGACGGCGAACTCGGGCTACCTCACGCGCCGCCTGGTCGACGTGTCGCAGGATTGCACCATCGTCATGGAGAACTGCAAGACGGACAACGCGCTGGAAATGCGCGCCATCGTGCAGGGTGGTTCGGTCATCGCGTCGCTCGGCGAACGCATCCTTGGCCGCACCGTTGCCGAAGACCTGATCAACGCCAAGACGGACGAAGTGATCGTCAAGAAGGGCACGATGGTCGATGAACCGATGGTCGTGGAGATCGAAGCAGCCGAAGTGCAGTCCGCCAAGATCCGCAGCCCGCTGGTGTGCGAAGCCGACCAGGGCGTTTGCGCGACCTGCTATGGCCGCGATCTGGCCCGCGGAACGCCGGTAAATATCGGCGAGGCGGTCGGCGTGATTGCCGCGCAGTCCATCGGTGAACCCGGCACCCAGCTGACGATGCGGACCTTCCACATCGGCGGCGCGGCGCAGCTGAACGAAACAAGCCACCTGGAATCCATCTCGAACGGCCGTCTCGAATATCGCGACATGCCGACCATTGTGGACAAGAAGGGCCGTATCCTGTCGCTCGCCCGCAATGGCGAGCTGGCGGTGATCGACACCGAGGGCCGCGAGCGCGAGATGCACAAGGTGCCTTACGGCACCGTCATCATGCACAAGGACGGCGCCAAGATTTCCGAAGGCGACCGGCTGGCGGAATGGGATCCGTTCTCCTTGCCGATCATCACCGAGCAGTCGGGCGTGGTCCGGTATCAGGATCTGGTCGACGGCACGACGATGGAAGAGCGCATGGACGATGCCACCGGTATCGCCCAGCGCGTCGTCACCGAAAACCGGGCGACGGGCCGCAAGAAGAAAGAAGACCTGCGCCCGCGCATGACGCTGCTTGCCGAAGGGCAGACCGCTGCATCCTCCGATGCGGATGGCGATACCGAGGCACAGCGTTACATGCTGGCACCGGGCACGACGCTGTCGGTCGAGGACGGGCAAGAGGTACAGGCCGGCGATATCCTCGCCCGTGCCAGCCGCGAATCCGCCAAGACCCGTGACATCACCGGCGGTCTGCCGCGCGTGGCGGAGCTGTTCGAGGCGCGGATGCCCAAGGATGTCAGCGTCATCGCCAAGATTTCCGGCCGCATCGAATTCGTTCGCGAATACAAGGCCAAGCGCAAGATCGCCATCGTGCCCGAGGAAGGCGATCCGGTGGAATACCTGATTGCCAAGACCAAGGTGATCGACGTGCAGGAAGGCGATATGGTCAAGAAGGGCGATACCCTCGTCGCCGGTTCGCCCAACCCGCACGACATTCTGGAAGTGCTCGGCGTGGAAGCGCTGGCCGAATATCTCGTCGACGAGATCCAGGAAGTCTATCGACTGCAGGGCGTGAAGATCAACGACAAGCACATCGAAACGATTGTTCGCCAGATGCTGCTCAAGGTCGAGATCACCGATGGCGGCGACACTGTGCTGCTGCCGGGCGAACAGGTCGATCGCGACGAGATGGACGAAGCCAATGGCAAGCTGACCCGATCCAAGAAGCCGGCGCAGGGCAAGCCCGTCCTGCTCGGCATCACCAAGGCCAGCCTGCAAACGCGCAGCTTCATTTCGGCGGCGTCGTTCCAGGAAACCACCCGCGTGCTGACGCAGGCGGCGGTCGAAGGAAAGAAGGATACGCTGGTCGGCCTGAAGGAAAACGTCATCGTCGGGCGGCTTATTCCTGCCGGTACGGGTGCGGGGATGAACCGGATGCGGATTGCCGCCTCCAGTCGCGATGCCAGCTTGCGTGCTGCTTGGAAGAAGCAGCAGGACAAGCTGATCGCGGCGCAGGAAGCCGAGGAACAGCGCAAGGCGGAACTGGCGCAAGGGGCCGAAGCGGCGACTGGGCGACGATCCGCTCGGCGCGGCGATGGGCGAAACCCATGGCACCGATGCCGATGCGGGCGAGTATCTGAATGCCGATGCTGCGGAAGCGACCGAATAGCGGCTAGGGCGAGGGAAGGGCCGGGCTGATGATCTATATCGTCGATAACGCCTGGCCCATCCTGCTTGCCGCAACGCTGGCGTTCGCGCTCGGCTTCGTCTGGGCCAGTCCGCGCGGACGTGGTAGGTCGCGTTTGCGCATCTCGCTCGGTGCACAGGCGCTGGTGTTTGCCAGCCTTGTCTGGATGTCGGCCATATTGGCGGGTGCGCTCATCCTTGCCCCCGTCGATGCCGGTGGCTGGACAGTCGCTCTGGGAACAGCGGCGATCATCTGGGGCGGTTTCGTGTTGCCGGTCATCGCGGCCGATGGGGCGCGCAGTCGTGCTGGCTGGCGACGCCCGGTCGTCCTGGCGAGCTACTGGCTGGTGGCGATGCTGCTGATGGCGGCAACATTGAAGCTGGTCGGGGTGGAAGGGCCGGAAGTCGAACCGAAGGCAGCCCTTGCCTACGCCGATAACGACCAACCGGGACTGGCGCATCCCCTGCTGCCGGGCGCATACCGGCTGGGCGGGGCGGACGGCGCGTCCGTTGATCTCGGTCACGCCATAACGGTGGAAGTGAACGACGACACGATTGCCATGTTCTCGCAATGCGTAACGCCGCGCTGGCGCTATCGCCACGAGAGCGGATCGTTAGTGACCCAGACCATTCCCGAACCGGTGTGCGAACGCGCGCTTTACCCCGCCGAAGAAGCGTTAATCGCTGTTCTCGATGCACCGCGGACGATCCTGCACACCCCGAACAATGGCATCCATATCGCAAACGACGATCACGCCGTGACGCTATTCACGCAATAGCGCGCTCGCCTTCGTGCGCCTGCCCCGCTAGTCCGCCTGTCATGACCACAACCCGCTTCGCCCCGTCGCCTACCGGCCGCCTGCATGTCGGCAATATTCGCACCGCGCTGCATAACTGGATGCTGGCGCGCAAAGGCGGCGGGCAATTCATGCTGCGGATCGACGATACCGATGCGGAGCGCAGCCGCGAGGAATATGTCGAGGCGATCCGCGCCGATCTGGCGTGGCTGGGGCTGGAACCCGATGGCGAAGTGCGGCAGTCCGAGCGGCTGGCGCTGTACGACACCGCGTTCGAGATGCTGCGCACGGCAGGGCGGGTCTATCCCGCCTACGAAACGCAGCAGGAACTGGAGCTGAAGCGCAAGATCCAGCTAGGGCGGGGCCTGCCGCCGCTATATGACCGCGCGGCGCTGGCGCTGGGCGAAGCGGAACGGGCGGAGAAGGACGCGGCGGGTATCGCTCCGCACTGGCGTTTCCGGCTTGACCATGATGCGCCGATCACGTGGCACGATGGCGTGCGCGGCGACCAGTCGTTCGATCCTGCACTTTTGAGCGATCCAGTCATCCGCCGCGCCGACGGCAGCTGGCTTTACATGCTGCCCAGCGCCGCCGATGACATTGCGATGGGCGTCACCGATGTGCTGCGCGGCGAAGACCACGTCAGCAATACGGCGGTGCAGATACAGATGTTCGAGGCGCTGAATGCTGCGGGCTTTGCTGCGCAGCATGATGCAGCAAAAACGGATACGTTACATCCGCGTTTTGCGCATGAGGCACTGTTGGTCGGGGTCGAAGGCAAGCTGTCGAAGCGGCTTGGCAGTATCGGCTGCGACACGTTCCGGGATCAGGACATCGAGCCGCAGGCGCTGGTCGCCTTGCTTGCGCGGCTGGGTACATCGCAACCGGTGGAAGCGATTGCGGATCGCCGGGTGCTGGTGGAAGGCTTCGACCTTTCCACGTTCGGACGCGCGCCCGCCAAATTTGACGAGGTGGAGCTGAAGCGGGTGAATACGGCGCTGGTGCATACGATGGATTACGACGCAGCTGCGGACCGCCTTCCCGACGGCATGGATGAGGCGGCATGGTACGCAATCCGCCCAAATCTGGACACGCTGGCCGAGGCGGCGGACTGGTGGCGCATGGTCACCGGCCCCGTCGACCTGCCCGACTTTTCCGACGAAGACTGCGCCTACCTCGGCGAAGCGGTGGACGCGCTTGAATGGGGCGACGATCCGTGGGGTGCGCTCACCGCCACGTTGAAAAACCAGACAGGCCGCAAGGGCAAGTCGCTGTTCCTGCCATTGCGTCAAGCTTTAACCGGGGCAAGCTCCGGCCCCGATATGGGCGCGTTGCTGCCGGTTATCGGCGAGGAAGCGGCACGGCGCAGGCTGGCGCGCGCGGCGGGGCGTTAAGCGAACCTTAGCAGCCAACGGAGTATCGGTTGCCTATGGCAAGCCTACATATGGCGGACCCGGTGCAATTCAGGGACCAGGGGGATTGGCCGGAGGCGCTGCTGTGCCTCGTTTTGGGGGCTGTTTCCTTGCCGCTCGTCGGATGGCTGTGGACATTACCGGGCGACCAAGTGCCACGCATATTCCTGGTGCCATTCACCGGGGTTTTCCTGATCGGCTTGCCGTTTCTTGTGCGCAGTGTTTTGGGCGCCCGGACCCGCACGCTGTCGGTCGATACCGCAACCGGGACGGTGATGCTGGAACAGCGGTGGATTTTTAGCAAGTCAACGGAAACATTCGGTGCAATCGAAGCTGCGCAGATCGTGCATGTCGTGCGCGATGACGACGGCGTCTGGACCAAAAGCGTCCTGCACCTGGCCGGTGGACGCGAAGTTATCTTCGCGCAAGGCGGCTCGCCGGAAGAGACCCGAGATGCGGCAGACCGGCTTGCGACCGTGCTGGCACAAATTCGTGCCGATGTCCCTGTAGTCGAGGATCACCGCACCTGATCAGGCGTCAATCGTGCTGGTCGCGTTCGATCTCGTCCTGCAACTTGCGCGTGCCGCGATCGGACTCGCGTTCCACCTTGGGCGACACCTTCCTGTTGCGGGCGTAGGCCCAGTACATCAACCCGATCAGCAGCAGCGGGCCGACGGTCAGGACGATGAAATGGATGCTGGGCATGGCGAATGTTCCTGTCGATTGAAGCGGGGCAATAGTGTTGCAAGTTCAACGCCCAAGCCGCCGGTTTTATCCCGACCCTGCCCCCGCAGCCTTGTCAGCGGCAGTCCCGGCAGCCGCGTTCAGCTCGTCTCCCGTCAGCGTGACCACATGCAGCAGGTTGGTGCTGCCCGGCGTGCCGAACGGGACGCCCGCCAGCACGATCAGCTTGGTTCCCGCTGTCCCGAACCCGTGGCGCAGCGCCATGCGGCGGCCCTTGGCAATCATCTCTTCGAACCCGGCGATATCCTTCGTCGCCACCGCATGCGCGCCCCATAGCAGCGCCAGCCGGCGGGCGATGCGGCGGCGCGGCGTCAGCACCAGCATCGGCACGCCGGGCCGCTCGCGCGCCACCCGCCGCGCTGTCGATCCGCTGCCGGTGAAGACCGTGATCGCGCCGATGGGCACGGTGTCGGCGATGGTCATGCAGGCATGGGCCAGCGCATCGGCGGTGGTGGCATCGGGCGGTGTTTCCAGAAAGCGGACGCGCGCGATATAGGCATCGTCGCGCTCCACCTGCGCGGCGATCTTGTCCATCATGGTGACGGCCTCTTCGGGCCAGGCACCCGCCGCCGTTTCCGCGCTGAGCATGATGGCGTCTGCTCCGTCATACACCGCGTTTGCCACATCGGAAACTTCCGCGCGGGTCGGTGCGGGGCTTTCGATCATCGATTCCAGCATTTGCGTGGCAACGATCACCGGCTTGCCCTGAAGCCGCGTCATATTGACGATGCGCTTTTGCAGCGGCGGCACTTCCTGCGGCTCAAGCTCCACGCCAAGATCGCCGCGCGCCACCATCACACCGTCCGCCTGCTCGATGATTTCCTCCAGCCGCAGCACCGCCATCGGCTTTTCGATCTTGGCGCACAGGGCAGGCGTTTCGGCACCCGGCGGCCCCATCAGCCGCCGCGCTTCGGCAAGGTCTTCGGGCCGCTGCACGAAGGAAAGCCCGATCCAATCCGCACCTTGCTCGACTGCAAAGGCAAGGTCGGTGCGATCCTTCGCGGTCAGCGCGGGTATGGGAATTTCCGCATCGGGCACGTTCACGCCCTTGCGATCCGAAATCACTCCGCCGATCTCCGCCGAGCACAGGATGGCGTCGGGCGAGGCCTCGATCACGCGCAGGCGGATCTTGCCATCGTCCACCAGCAGGCGCTGGCCTTTCGTCAGCAGGCCGAACAGTTCGGGATGCGGCAGGTGGACGCGGGTGTCGTCGCCGGGCGCAGGGTCGCGGTCCAGCGTGAAATGGCCCGAATGGCGGATGACTGCGCGGCCTTCTGCAAACGTGCCGACGCGCAGTTTCGGCCCCTGCAAATCGCAGAACACCGCGACGGGACGGGCGAATTCCTCTTCCAGCGCGCGAATATCGGCAATGGTGCGGGCGTGGGTGGCATGGTCGCCGTGGCTCATGTTCACGCGAAAGGCATCGGCCCCGGCGCGGAACAGGCGGCGCAGCACATCGGGATCGCGCGTGGCGGGGCCGGTGGTGGCAAGTATCTTTACCTTGCGGCTTCTGTGCATGGCCTGATCCGGGTCCGGTGCGTCGAGGTTTGTTGTTGCCATGCGGCGAGGTATGACACGCGGGCAGGCCAACACAAAGGACGCGCCCTAATGGATACGAATGCAGACAGACCCGCCGCCGACCCGCTCGACAGGCTGGACGATGCCGTGGCCGCCGCCGCGTTCCGCCGGCTGGTGCGCCATCTGCGCCATCGCCACGATGCGCAGAATATCGAGCTGATGGGGCTGGCGGGGTTTTGCCGCAACTGCCTCGCCGACTGGATACGAGATGCGGGTTATGATGGAGACAAGGCAGCCGCCCGCGCGCTTATCCACGGGATGCCGCAGGCGGAATGGAAGGCCACGCGGCAGACCCCGGCAACCGAAGCGCAGCTCGCGGCCATGGAGGCGAGCGTGGCGAAAAACGCGGGGTAGGGGCTCGCATCTTTGGTTTGAAAAGAAAGAAGTTTCGCTCGCAGAGGCGCAGAGGCACAGAGAGGTCGGGACTGCGGCGAAGCCGCCTCGAATCGCAGGCATCCGCGCGCGACGATCCGGATTCAGAATAGAAGCCTGCGGCGCAGTTTTTGCGCGCCTCTGCGCCTCTGCGAGCGCTATCCCTGAACAACCTCCGTCACACCGATCGACACAAGCGGGGGGCATCATGCCAAACCACCTTATCGCCAGCCGCTTCGCCCGCTATCGCACCGCCAATCGATTCCCTATCCCAATAACCGGAGCCACACATGGCCGATACCGATGCCAATGCCACCGACGACCGCCTGCGCCTGCTGATCGAACGGATCGAGCGGCTGGAGGAAGAAAAGAAGGGCATCGCCGACGATGTGCGCGACGTGTATGCCGAGGCAAAGGCGGTGGGCTACGATCCCAAGATCATGCGCCAGGTCGTGCGCCTGCGGAAAATGAAGCCCGACGACCGCAGCGAAATGGAAATGCTGCTGGATACCTACAAGAACGCGCTCGGTCTGGCGTAAGGCACCGTCGGTTGCCGATGCATCGCCGCTGCGGTAGCGGTGGCGTGATCTTACAGTAAGCGAAACGGACCTTCATGGCAGGCCATTCCAAATTCAAGAACATCATGCATCGCAAGGGTGCGCAGGACAAGAAACGGTCCAACCTGTTCTCCAAGCTGAGCCGAGAGATTACCGTGGCGGCGAAGATGGGCACGCCCGATCCGGACATGAACCCGCGCCTGCGGCTGGCGATCAACACCGCCAAGGCGCAGTCCATGCCCAAGGACAACATCCAGCGCGCCGTCGACAAGGCCAGCGCCGCGGACGGCGACGATTACGAGGAAGTGCGCTACGAAGGCTACGGCCCCGGCGGTAGCGCGATCATCGTCGAGGCGCTGACCGACAACCGCAACCGCACTGCCACCCATATCCGCACCGCGTTCAGCAAGAACGGCGGAAACATGGGCACCGAAGGCAGCGTGCAGCACGGCTTCGAACGGCTGGGCTATATCGAGTACCCCGCCGATGCGGGCGGCGAGGACAAGGTGCTGGAAGCCGCGATGGAAGCGGGCGCGGAGGATATTGCATCGTCCAAGGACGGGCACGAAATCTGGACCGCTGCGGACGATCTGCACGCGGTGGCCGATGCGCTGGAAAAATCGCTGGGCGAGGCGGCGACGGTGAAGCTGGCGTGGAAGCCGAACATCACGGTCGATCTGGACGAGAAAGCGGCGGGCACGCTGCTGAAGCTGGTCGATACGCTGGACGATGACGACGACGTGCAGACCGTGTGGGGCAATTACGAGATCAGCGACGAAGTGATGGAAAAGCTGGAAGCGGAGTGACCACGCAATCCTCCCCATGGCAAGATGGGGAGGAATATGCGCTCGGAAACGGCGATTTCACGCACGGCGGTTCCGTTTCTCCGTCACCCTGAACTCGTTTCAGGGTCCATTTCTCCATTTGCGCGGACGGTGCAGAAAGGCGGAATGGATGCTGAAACACGTTCAGCATGACGGCGTATTAAGTATTCGAAAATGATCATCCTCGGCCTCGACCCTTCGCTCAGCTGCACCGGCTGGGGCGTGATCCGCACCGAAGGATCGCGCCTGATCCATGTCGCCAACGGTCAGGTCAAAACCGACGCCCAAGGCCGCGATGGCCGAACGCCTCGCCACGCTGCACGCCGCCATCGCCGACGTCATCGCCACCCACCGCCCCGACCGCGCGGCGGCGGAGGAAGTGTTCGTCAACAAGAACCCGCAATCCACGCTGAAACTGGCGCAGGCACGCGGCGCGGTGCTGGCCGCCTGCGGTCAGGCGGATGTGCCCGTCAGCGAACACGCCGCGCGGCTGGTGAAGAAAGCCGTGGTCGGCACCGGCGCGGCGGACAAGGCGCAGGTGCAGGCGATGCTGAAGGTGCTGCTGCCCGGCGCGAAGGTCGCAGGCCCGGACGCCGCCGACGCGCTGGCGGTGGCGATAGCGGCGGCGCATCTGACACCGCGCTAGTGGGTGTTCCGGTTTTGGGTGGGGAGCGGACGTACGGTTCAGCATTGGTGAGCGTGCTGCGCCGAACGTCAGTTGACATCGCACAAGTCACGCAAGTGGTTCGCGCATCGGCGATAACTGCGATAGCTCCAAGACGCGGATCAGCGAGCCTACGCGAGGCGACTTATCCTAAGCCATCATTCGCCAGATTCGACGGACGGCAAGTCTTCGCTCATCACAGCCATCGATCGACACTGAGACAGTGCTACTCGTCGCCCGGGACTTCAATGACTTGGCCAGTCAGAACAGGCATAGCGCAGATAAGAGTACTCGGGCGCCTTGCGAGCTGATCAGTCTAGAGGTCGCATGAGCCTGAACTCGCCGTGTTAATCAGCGCTCGCATTAGGATGCTAGCTCGCGTTCGTTCGGAAGCTGGCCATCCGTGAGGTTCTAGGACCGAGTCAAGCACGTCCGCAATTGGGTCGTTAGCGGTCGGTCTGGAACCCACCCAAACAGAGCAGCCTGACTGATGATTCATACCGCTACAGGCGATGTCGCCCCTGTCCTACACCCACTATGATTGGTAAGGCTCGCAACATGATCCAACACACCTCCCGCTCCGCCAAATCCACACAAATTCCAGCCTCTTCACACACCCCCAGCTTTTTTGCCCCTGGACTGTGTAACACCCGGTCCATGTCTCCGGTTACTGTGGGTTTGAAACGATCATGACCATCCATCTCTACGGCATTCCCAACTGCGATACGGTGCGCAAGGCGCGGCAGTGGCTGGATGCGCAATCGCTCGAATACACGTTTCACGACTTCAAGAAGGAGGGTGTGGAGGCCGCCGATCTGGAGCGGTGGGCCGACGAATGCGGATGGCAAACCTTGCTGAACCGGCGCGGCACCACGTTTCGCAAACTGCCCGAAGACGAGAAGGCCGATATCGACCGCGACGCCGCGCTTGCCATCATGGCGACGCATACCAGCACCATAAAACGCCCCGTACTGGAAACCGACGACGGCGCGCGCGTGCTGGTCGGGTTTGCCGAAAGCGAATGGGAGAACATGCTGTGCTGAGAGCGTTGCTGGCGTTGGCGATATTGGCGACACCCTGTGTTGCGGCGGCGCAAGCGCAGACGTTGGCTCAAACGATGGCCGAACGCGACATGCTGGTCATCGCGCATCGCGGGGCGAGCGGGGAGCGGCCCGAGCATACGCTGGCCGCCTATGAACTGGCGATCGACCAGGGGGCGGACTACATCGAGCCGGACCTCGTGGTGACGAGCGACGGCGTGCTGGTCGCGCGGCATGAAACCGAGATTTCCGCCACCACCGATATCGCGACGCGCGAGGAATTCAGTGCGCGCCGCCGCAGCAAGGAAGTGGACGGCACGCTGGTCAATGGCTGGTTCGCCGAGGATTTTACGCTGGCCGAACTGCGCACCCTGCGCGCGAAGGAGCGCATCCCCGGCATCCGCCCCGCCAATGCACGCTTCGACGGGTTGTATCAGGTGCCGACGCTGGCCGACATCGTGAAACTGGTGCGCGCCAAGGAAGCCGAGACGGGACGGCGCATCGGCCTGTATCCCGAACTCAAGCATCCCGACTTCCTGTTGCAGGAAGAGGGCATCGACGTGGTGGACCTGTTGCTGCTGGAGCTGAAGGCGCTGAACGTCACGCCCGCCGATCCGGTGTTCATCCAGTGCTTCGAAGTCGGCCCGCTGCAGCGGCTGGCGAAGCGCAGCGACTTCAAACTGGTGCAGCTGGTGGCGGCGGATGGCGGCCCGGCGGACGAGCCCGACATGCGCTATGCCGAGATGGTGACGCCGAGCGGGCTGGCGGCAATCGCGGAATACGCCGACGGCATCGGCGCGGCGATTCCGCTCCTGCTGCGCGAGGATGGCGATGGCACCGGTGTAGTGGCAGCGGCGCATGGGGTGGGGCTACTGGTCCATGCCTGGACCGTGCGGCGCGAAAATGCGTTCCTGCCGCCCGCACTGCAGTCGGACACGCCGAACCTGGGCGCGAGCATGTTGCGGATGCTGTTGCAGCGCGCGGGCGTTGACGGCGTATTCGACGACTTCCCCCGCCGCGATCAGGAAGTGCCGGTCGCGATGACCCCGCCGCTTCCGCCAGTCGTAGCCACAGCAGCCGTCATCCCGGACTTGATCCGGGATCTCGCTGCCTTCCTGCGCCGCGCAGGGCAGAGTAAGCTGGACCGGATCAGGTCCGGGGTGACGAAAAGTTGGAGATCAGGCGCGCTTCGCCGAGAGGATGTAATTCAGGCTCTCGTCTTCGGACAGGTGCAGGCCCTTGCCGGGGCGCCACGCGATGCCGCGTTGTTCGATTATTTTCAGGCCGCAATTCGCCAGCAGAGCGTGCAGTTCTTCGGGCGTCACGAAGTCGTTCCAGTCATGCGTGCCGCGCGGCACCATGCCGGTGGCTTCGGCGGCACCGACCAGCAGCAGGCGGCTGGCGGCGGTGCGGTTGGGGGTGCTGAGCACCATCAGCCCGCCGGGTGCCAGCCGGTCCGCCAGCGCGGCAAGAAAGGCGGGTTTGTCGGCGACGTGTTCGATCACTTCCATGCAGGTAACGAGGTCGAATTGCGGCAGGTCGAGCGCGCCGAGTTCGCCGGAACGATAGTCGATCGACAGGCCCGCCCCTTGCGCGTGGGCCTCTGCCGCCGCAATGTTCTCCGGTGCGGCATCCACGCCCGTCACTGCCGCGCCCATACGGGCCAGCGGCTCGCACAGCAGGCCCGCGCCGCAGCCGACATCCAGCGCGGTCTTGCCGGACAGGGGCCGTACCGCCTCGATATCGCCGCCCCAGTGCAGGTCGATCGCGTCGCGCACGAACCGCAGCCGGACCGGGTTGAGGCGGTGCAGCATGGCGCTGGACCCGGCGGGATCCCACCAGTCGGCCGCCAGCGCGCCGAAATGCGCCGCCTCGTCAGGCCGGATGGTTTCGGGACGTATGGTGGCAGGTTTGTCGGTTGCATCGCTCATGCCGATGGTCATAACAGCGCCCGGAACGGCACGCTAGCAAGAGAGGGGGCACCGCATGGCACGCATCGTGATGAAATTCGGCGGCACCTCGATGGCGGGGACGGAGCGTATCCGCCGCGTCGCCAATATCGTGCGCCGTCAGGCCGCGCCCAAAGCGGACGGCACTCGCGACCAGGTGGCCGTGGTGGTCAGCGCAATGGCGGGCGAAACCGACCGCCTCGTCAATTTCTGCCGCGAGGCGCATGCGCTGTATGACCCCGCCGAATACGACGTGGTGGTGTCGAGCGGGGAGCAGGTGACGGCGGGCTTGCTGGCGATGACGCTGAAAGGGCTGGGCAGCCCGGCGCGCAGCTGGCTCGGCTGGCAATTGCCCGTCGCCACCATCGAGGGCCACGCCGCCAGCCGGATCGAGACGATCGACGCGCCTGGCCTGCACGCCTCGCTGGAAGCAGGCGAGATCGCGGTCATTCCCGGCTTTCAGGGCGTCAGCGGCGAGGGGCGCATTGCCACGCTGGGCCGGGGCGGGTCGGACACCAGCGCGGTTGCGGTTGCCGCCGCCATCGGCGCGGATCGGTGCGACATCTACACCGATGTGGACGGCGTCTATACCACAGACCCGCGTATCGTCGCCAAGGCCCGCAAGCTGAAGGCGGTGACGTATGAAGAAATGCTGGAACTGGCCAGCGTGGGCGCGAAAGTGCTGCAAACCCGCAGCGTGGGGCTCGCCATGAAGCGCGGTGTGCGCGTGCAGGTCTTGAGCAGCTTCATCGACGACGACGCCACCCCGGCGGACGCGCTGCCCGGCACGATGATCGTGTCCGAAGCCGAAATGGATCGCATTTACGAGGAGGGCGAAATGGAACGCCAGCACGTTACCGGTATCGCGCACGACAAGAACGAGGCGAAAGTCATCCTGACCCGCGTGCCGGACAAACCGGGCGCGGTGGCGCATATTTTCGCGCCGCTTGCCGCCGCATCGATCAATGTCGACATGATTATCCAGAACGTGGGGCGCGACAAGGGCGAGACCGACGTCACCTTCACCGTGCCGCAAACCGACCTCGCCCGCGCGCAGGCATTGCTGGAGGACAAGCGCGGCGAAATCGGCTTCAACCGCATCATCACCGACAGCCGCGTCGCCAAGATCAGCGTCGTCGGTGTGGGCATGAAAAGCCATGCGGGCGTCGCCAGCCAGATGTTCAGCGCATTGGCCGAACGCGGCATCAACATCCAGGCGATCACCACGTCCGAGATCAAGGTCAGCGTGATGATCGACGAGGACGAAACCGAACTGGCGGTGCGCATCCTGCACACCGCCTACGGACTGGACGCGGAAGGCTGACGCCCGACGCCTGACGCCAACACCCGCCCTGCGACAAAGCGTTACCAGATGGTGCGGCGGTGCGTGGTATGGCGATGGCGGCCATGCGATCTTGCGGTACGCGGATGCCCGCGATGGCGCGGCGCGGCCATATCACGTCGTGCGGCCTCGCGCCGGGCGCGGCGGTTCTCTTCGGCTTCCTGCAATAGCGGCGCGGGCGCGGGTCGGCTGCGATGCCGGGCTGCTATCGACGATTTGCGCTGCGATGCCTGCGGGAACGGGAATTTCGCGGGCGGCCAACGGATTTGCAGCGAGGGCAGTTGTGGCAAGGGCGATGGCGGCGAGGGTACGTTTGAACACAGGAATATCTCCTTCGGGCTAGGTGGTCGGCCAGAGAGAGAAGGCGGCCGATTGCGATGACAGGACATTCGCTTGCGCTTGCCGAAGGGGTTACAGGAGCCGCGAAACTTCACCCCAGCAGCATCGCATTCATCAGGCGGCCGGGGATGGCGAAGGAGGCGATACCGGGGATCATCAGCGCGAACAGATAGGTGCTGACCAGGTGCCGCTTGTGCGCCGCGATATCGCCGCGCCGCGCCGTCGCCACCACTTTCCATGCGGCGTGAAAGGTAATCGGCACGAAGATGTGGATCGGGCTGAACCCGCCATTGGTCTTGATGAAGATGGCGGACGTGGCCGTCACCAGCATCAGCACCAGCCACACCTTGCCCAGCTGCTTGTGCCGAGCGGTGCCCTTCTTCGCCAGCAGCAGATAACCGCCCAGCGGCACGGCGGGCAGGACGGCGGCGACATGGATCCATACCGGCAGCTTGGCATAGGCGGACAAGTCGGCGACTTGCCCCATCGCCGCGCGGGCCAGTGCATAGAGGCACACGAAGGTCATGGTGAAGCAGGCGAGGCTGACGATGGTGCGTGTGACCGGCGTCATCAGATAATCCGAAGCTTTGGGCACGCGCTTGGCCTTTGCCTTGCGGGCGATGAAGGGCAGGACGGCAAGGCGGCTCGTCATGCTGCGCGGGGTGGCGGTGGCGCCGGTGTTCAGGGTGGCGTTCAGGGTGGCGGTGGTCATGGTTGTGTTCCTCGGCTGGACGCGGTGGTCGGTTGCGTTGCTGTGCCCCTTCTGCCCCATGCCCGTCCGCTCGCAACCGGACCTTCGCGGAACGCGCGTCGCCTTTCGTGACCGGTCGCAAACCGCCGGGAAATGTGCCGCCTGCCACTTCACGAAGCGCGAATTGTCAGTAGGATGCGCGGGCTATGGGTGCTCGGGAGAACAGGTCAGGCAGCGAAGCGACGCCACGCGCGCAGCTCGCACGGCGCGTGCTGGTCGATCTGACGGTGATGACCGTGATCGGCCTCGTGCTGGCTGTGGTCGGGCCGTTCGGCACCTATGCGCTGCCGCTGGCGGCGCGGATCGTAGGCTGGTTGGCGATGTGCTGGCTGGGCTATGCGATCTATCGTCCGATGGGTTTCTTCGTAAACCGTTTGCACGACGCGCTTGCCCTGCCGCGCCCCGCATTATGGGCGGCGGCGTGCGTGGTTGCGACAGTGCCGATGGCGACGCTGCTGTACCTGCTCGACCGTCTGCCCGCGCCGCCTGCATGGCCCACGCTGGAGCTGGCGGCAGGGTATTACATCAACGTGCTGGTGATCGGCGGCGGGATTACCGCGATCATGCAGCTGCTGGGGCGCAATCGCGGTGTGGCGAGCGAGGCTCCGGCGGCAGTCGAAGAAGCAGTGCCTGTATCGATCCCGGAACCGGAACCGCCCGCCGCGCTTTTCCTCGACCGCCTGCCGCCCGCGCTGGGCACCGATCTGCTCGCGCTGGAAATGGAGGACCACTACGTCCGCGCCCATACCGCCGCCGGATCGGATCTGGTGCTGATGCGGATGCGCGATGCAGTGGCGGAGCTGGACGGGCTGGACGGTGCGCAAGTCCACCGCAGCTGGTGGGTGGCGCGCGATGCGGTTGTGGGCACCCGCCGCGACGGGCGCAATGTGCGCCTGCGATTGGCGGGCGGGCTGGAAGCACCCGTGGCGCGCGGCAATGTTGCGGAGCTGAAGGAACGCGGCTGGCTGTGACGTGAAAAACCCCTCCGCAGCATGGCTGCGAAGGGGTTTTGTTACAATTCAGGCAATTGCCGCGTCGGCAACTAAGCGGCCTGTGCGATTTCCTCGACCGGTTCGTTGCGGATGAGATAGTCGAACGCGCCGAGACCCGCGCTGGCGCCCTGGCCCATCGCCACCACGATTTGCTTGTCCGGCACGATGGTGTTGTCGCCTGCCGCGTAGATACCCGGCAGGTTGGTCGCGCCATGTTCGTCGACAATGATCTCGCCGTGCTTCGACAGATCGATCCCGCTGTCGGCAAGCCATTCGGTGTTGGGCACCAGGCCGATCTGGATGAACACGCCTTGCAGTTCGATGGTGCGCGTGTCGCCGCTGTCGCGGTCCTTCACTTCCAGACCGTTCACCCGCGACCCGTCGCCGGTAATTGCGGTCGTCTGGCCGCTGGTCACGATGTCGACATTGTCGAGCGAGCGCAGCTTGCGTTGCAGAACCTCGTCGGCTCGCAGGGTGCTGTCATATTCGATCAGCGTGACGTGGCCGACGATCTTGGCAAGATCGATTGCGGCCTCGACGCCGGAATTGCCGCCACCGATCACGGCAATGCGCTTGCCCTTGAACAGCGGACCGTCGCAGTGCGGGCAATAGGCCACGCCCCTGTTGCGGTATTCGTCCTCGCCCGGAACACCCAGATTGCGCCAGCGCGCTCCGGTGGACAGGATCAGAGCGCGCGATTTCAGCGTCGCGCCGTTCGCCATCGTGACGCTGTGCATGCCACCGGCTTCGGATGCCGGCTCCAGCTGCGTGGCGCGCGTCAGGTCGATCAGGTCGATCTCGTTGTCCAGCGTCTGCTTCTTGAGTTCGTCCGACAGTTTCGGACCTTCGGTATAGGTCGTGCCGGGCAGGTTCTCGACGCCAAGCGTGTCCTGCAACTGCCCGCCGAACCGTTCTGCCGCGATGCCGGTGCGAAAACCCTTGCGCGCGGTATAGATGCCCGCTGCCGCGCCAGCCGGACCGCCACCGATGATCAGCACTTCGAACGGCTCTTTTGCGGACAGCTTGGCCGCCGCTTTCTCGTCCGCACCACCATCGAGGCGGCTTAGTATTTCGGCCAGTTCCATCTTGCCGTTATAGAAGCTCTCGCCGTTCAGGAAGGTCGCGGGAACGGCCAGCACGCTGCGCTCTTCCACTTCGTCCTTGAACGCGCCGCCTTCGATCAGCGTCGCAGTGATGCGCGGGTTTTCCAGCGCCATCAGCGTCAGCGCCTGCACCACGTCGGGGCAGTTGTGGCACGACAGCGAGAAAAACATCTCGAAATCGTAATCGCCATCCAGCGCACGGACCTGTTCGATCAGGTCGGCATCGACCTTGGGCGGATGACCACCGGCCCACAACAGGGCCAGAACAAGCGAGGTAAATTCATGCCCCAGCGGCACGCCTGCGAAGGTGACGAACCTTTCAGGATCGCTGGCACGCCTGATTTGGAAACTGGGCTTGCGTGTCGCATCGCCATCGAAACTGGCGTCGAGCAGGTCGTGCATATCCGCCAGCTCGGTCAGCAATTCGCGCATCTGGTCCGACACCTTGCCTTCGCCCAGCGTCGCCACCAGCTGCACCGGTTCGCGCAGGTTGGCGAGATATTGGGTAAGCTGGGTGCGCATCGCGGTGTCGAGCATGGCGGGTGTCCTGTTTGGTTATCGGTGGAGCGCGGCGCGCGGCCCCATTGCCGCGCGCCGTTCATCTAAAAGGCGTCAGATCTTGCCGACGAGGTCGAGCGAGGGTGCGAGCGTGTCGCCGCCCTCTTCCCATGCCGCCGGGCAAACCTGGCCGGGATTGTCGCGCACATATTGCGCGGCCTTGATCTTGCGCAGCAATTCGCTGGCATTGCGGCCCACGCCTTCACAGGTGATTTCCATCAGCTGGATCACGCCATCGGGATCGACCACGAAGGTGGCACGGTCGGCCAGGCCCATCTCTTCGCGCAGGACGCCGAACTGCTTGGACAGCGTGTGCAGCTGGTCACCCAGGAACGCGAAGTCGATCGTGCCGATCTTTTCGGACGTATCGTGCCATGCCTTGTGGCTGAAATGCGTATCGGTCGAAACGCCGAACACTTCCACGCCCATCTTCTGGAACGTGTCGTACTGTTTGCCCATGTCTTCCAGCTCGGTCGGGCAGACAAAGGTCCAGTCGGCGGGATAGAAGAAGAAAACGGCCCATTTGCCCTCGATGTCCTTTTCAGTGACGTCGAAGAAGTCCTTGCCCGCCTGGAAAGCGGTGGCCGTGAAAGGCTGAATTGTCGAACCGATAATACCCATGATGAAAAGTGTCCTTGTTTGTGGTTGAAGGCGGTTGGTGAAACATATCGCCGTGGCGGTTGCCCGCGGCGGACGTCTTATCGTTGAAAACTGCCCGAACCATCGCTCGTTCCAAAAACCATCTAGGCGGTGACGTAATGCGGGTAAATCGATTAAAAGTGCGGACAGTAATCGGATGAAACGATATACGGTGTTGTCCGCCCAGCTTTGTATCCGGGCCGTTTGACCCGTGGCGGGTGGCGGCATAGGTGGCGCTGGCAATCTCTGCCGGAGCCGAAATGACCCTTGATACTGCAACCCCCAAAACGCGCGCTCTGATGGCGCGCGGCATCGATTTCCTCGGCAGCGAAACCGCGATCCTGTGCGGCGCGATGAGCTGGGTGTCGGAACGCAATCTGGTTTCGGCAATCAGCGACGCGGGCGGCTTCGGCGTCATTGCCTGCGGGGCGATGACGCCCGACCTGCTCGATGCCGAAATCGCCGCGACCAAGGCGATGACCGACAAGCCGTTCGGCGTGAACCTTATCACCATGCACCCCGATCTGACCGACCTCATCGCGGTGTGCGCGAAGCATGGCGTAACGCATGTGGTGCTGGCGGGCGGCATCCCGCCCAAGGGCAGCGTGGAGGCGATCAAGGCGGGCGGGGCGAAGGTCATCGTCTTCGCGCCGACACTGGCGCTGGCAAAGAAGCTGCTCCGTTCAGGCGGCGATGCGCTGGTGATCGAGGGGATGGAGGCGGGTGGCCATATCGGCCCCGTCAGCACCAGCGTGCTGGCGCAGGAATTCCTGCCCGAACTGGCCGAGGACCACCTCGTTTTCGTCGCAGGCGGCATCGGGCGGGGCGAGGCGATTGCAGGCTATCTGGAAATGGGCGCGGTCGGCGTGCAGCTGGGCACCCGCTTCGCCTGCGCCACCGAAAGCGTCGCGCACGAGAACTTCAAGAAAGCCTTCTTCCGCGCCAATGCCCGCGACGCCGTGGCCAGCGTCCAAGTCGATGCCCGCCTGCCCGTCATCCCCGTGCGCGCCCTGAAGAACAAGGGCACCGAAGCGTTCACCGGCAAGCAGCGCGAAGTGGCGGGCCTGCTGGATACCGAAGGGCTGGAAATGCTTGAGGCACAGCTCCAGATCGAACACTACTGGGCCGGCGCCCTGCGCCGCGCGGTGGTGGACGGCGACGTGGAAAACGGCAGCCTGATGGCCGGCCAGAGCGTCGGCATGGTGAAGCGCGAGGAACCGGCAGCGGAGATCGTCGCGTCGCTGATGGCGGAATGCGAAGCGGCACTGGCGCGACGCTAACGCTCCAGCGCCGCCTTCACGGCTGCAACACGCGTGCGGCTTACGGGTGCTTGCGACCCATTGGACAGCACCGCGCGCATATTGCGGCCTTCGCGATTGAGTGCGGTTAGCGCACCGTGCGCAACCCACCAGCTCCGGTGTGTGCGGAGGCCTTCTGTTTCGCCTGCTTCTGCGATGGCGTCGACCAGGTTCATCAGTAGCATTTCGCGGGCGTCGGTGCCGATGACGGTGACGTAGTGGTCCTCCACCGCCAGCGCGAGAATCGGGCCGAAGGCTGGCGGCAGGCGCTGGTGCAGTTTGGTATCGGTCAGGGGTGGGGATGCCTTGGCGGGCGGTTCTTTCGCTACCGGTCGCGTGGTGTCCCGTCTCGCGCCGAAGGTATAAAGCAGGCCGAACAGCAGGAATATGCCAAGACCCAGCGCGGCGACTTGCGCGAACAGCAGTTGCGATACCGCGCCGCCATTGTTTCCGCCGAACACCGCGATCAGCACCACGCCCAGGGCAGCAAGCAACGGCACGGCCAGCAAATATTCCATCGGGAAGGGCAGGCCGAACCGCATCGCGACAGGGCGCATGACCAGCAGGATCGCCTGCAACACCAGCCACCCCGCCACCATGCCACCGATCCAGTACACGAGACGCAAGCCCAGCCCCAAGGTATCGGTGCCGAACGGCCCGACCAGCGCCAGCACTACGCCGACGAGCGCCAGCACGCCGATCTCCGCCAGCGCATCGCCGGGCGGCGGCGTGCCCCGCTGCTCAGCCACCAACCGTCACCCATGCGCGAACGGGCAAACGGGTCAGCGCACGCTGACTGCGTATTGCCGCACCGGTATGCGCAGGCGCGCTTGTGGAAGGCGGGGCGGTCGGCATCATGGCGCTGCAGATTATGGCGCAACAACGGGAGCCGCAAGTGGCACTGGAGAGCAAGGAAATCATCGGACGCACTGCGGAAGACCGGCAGGCGAGGGCTATCAGCGTTGGAATTACCGTCCTTATCACCGTTGTCGTCACTGCGGGAATGACGATCGCGTCGGCGCAAGGCGGCGGGTTTGCCTCCGATGCGGCTAAGGTAGCGGCGCGCGAGAGTGGCTTCCTCGGCTGGCCCATCATCGTGCATCTCGCCACCGCGATCCCGGCGCTGCTGCTCGGCCCGGTGGTGTTGTGGCGAAAGAAGGGCGATGCGACGCATCGTTTGCTGGGCCGGTGCTGGGCTGCGCTCATGCTGGCGACGGCGATATCGACGGCCTTCATCCGGACGCCGGGTGGCGGGATTGCGGGCACGGGGTTCAGTTTCATCCACCTGTTCACGCTGTGGACGTTATTCAGCTTGCCTTACGCCATATGGACGATCCGGCGTGGCAATGTGGCGGCACACAAATCGGCAATGACCGGGCTGTATATCGGCCTGTGCCTGGCAGGTGCGTTCACATTCATTCCGGGGCGGGTGCTGGGCAATCTGGTGTTCTGACCTTCCTCTCGTGACATCGGTGCCAAGGCGCGGCATGATCGCGGCGCAAAAGACACCATACGCGGGAGAAACGATCATGTGCGACGAAACCAGGCTGGCGGAATGGGCCAAGCAACAGATCGACCGGCGCGCCTTTACCAGGCTGGGCGCGATGGCGGCCGGCGGGGCGGCGCTGACGGCGTGCGCGCCTGCGGGAATGGGCGGCGACACCGCGACTGCCGATGCCGCGCCCGATGCGATGGCCACGCTGCCTGCAATGGCGGAACGCAGCGTCAGCTTCGCCACGCCCGACGGCACGATGGACGCCTTCTTCGTGACCCCCGTTTCCGGCCCTGCGCCCGCCGTGATCCTGTGGCCCGATATCGCGGGCCTGCGCGAAGCGAAGCGCGAGATGGCGCGCGGGCTGGCGGGGCAGGGCTATGCCGTGCTGGCCGTCAATCCCTATTACCGCGACGTGGCGGGCGAGCAGTTCGCCGATTTCGCCGCCTTTATCGCCGCCAAGGGCTTCGGCAGGGTCAAGCCGTGGCGCGATAAGCTCAGCTCCGACGCCGTTGGACGCGATGCCAAGGCGGCGGTCGCGTGGCTCGACGCGCAGGACGAAGTCGATACCACGCGCGGCATCGGGGCCGAGGGGTATTGCATGGGCGGCCCCTTCACCGTCTATTCCGCCCACGCCGTACCCGACCGGATCAAGGCCGCCGCCAGTTTCCACGGTGGCGGACTGGTGCGCGACGACGACCAGAGCCCGCATCGCCTGCTGGCCGACAGCACGGCGGGCTATCTGTTCGCCATCGCGCAGGACGACGATGCCGAGGCGCCCGACGACAAGACTGCCCTGCGCACCGCGCTGGACGCGGCGAACCGCGACGGCAAGGTCGAGGTGTATGCGGGCGACCACGGCTGGACCGTGCCCGATAGTCCGGCTTATGCCGAAGCAGCGGCGAGGCGCGCCTATGCCGACAAGATGGCGCTGTATTCGGCGGCACTGGGATAGGCGAACATGGCCGATACCGACGGTTACTCCGATTGCTCCATCTGCGCCGTGCCCACGGCCAACAAGGACGCCTATCGCAAACACGCCGCCGAGGCCGCGCCGCTGTTCATGGAACAGGGCGCAATGAGCCTCGTCGAATATTGGGGCGACGATATTCCCGAAGGCAAGGTCAACTCGCTGCACACCGCCGTTGCGCGCAAGCCGGACGAGACGGTGGTGGTCTCCACCATCCGCTGGCCATCGAAGGCGGTGCGCGATGCGGCGTGGGCGGTGCTGATGGATGACGCGCGGCTGACAGCGATCGGGATGCCTTTCGACGGCAGCCGCATGATCTTCGGCGGGTTCGACGTGCTGGTGGAGGCGTCCGCTTCCTCCTGACGCCGGGTTCACCCCTGGGCGTTGTTGCTGCGGCCCTTGCGGTGTTTGCTCTTGGGCTTGGTGAAGGGCTGGTCCGGCTTGTGCGCGTGGCTGCGGCACCGGATTTGACACGCCAGGATTTTCCCGCCGGTTTTGGGCCTTTTCCCTTGAAGCCGCCACTTTTGTGCCCGCCGCCCCCGTGTCCGCCACCCTTTTGGCCTCCGCTCTTGAAGCCGCCCCCTTTGAAACCATTGGCCTTGCGGTTCTTGGCCATCTGGCGTGGCGGGGCGGGGGACAGTTCGATGCGGACATCGTCGCCGCGCTCGTTATCTCCACCGGGCTTCGCCGCTGCCGCCGCGAATGTATCGGCGATGGCGCGCGGGATCTGCACATGCGTTTCGGTCTGGCCGATGCGGATCGCGCCGATGTCGTTCTTGCCGACACTGCCGCGCTTGCACAGCAGCGGCAACAGCCAGCGCGGATCGGCGTTTTGCTGGCGGCCGATATCGAGGCGGAACCAGACAGTATCCTCGAAACCGGGGCGATGATGCGCGGTCCGCACCGCCTCGGGCGTATCGGCGCGCAGGGCAACCGGTTCGGGCATCCGCGCGCGATGCGCCTGCACCAGCAGGGCAGCGATTTCGGCGGGCGAGCGTTCCGCCAGCAGCTTGTCCGCCAGCGCGCGGTCGGCATCCTGCACGTCGACCGGTTGCAGCAGCTTTTCCAGCAGGCGCTCGCTGTCCTTCGCGGCAATGGCAGCGGCGTCGGGCGCGTCGATCCAGTCGGCGTTGATCTTGGCGTGGCGCAGCATCGATTCCACCCGCTTCTTGCGATTGAACGGCACCACCACGACCGCCGTGCCCTTCGCGCCGGCACGACCCGTGCGGCCCGAACGGTGCTGCAATATCTCCGCATCGCGCGGGATTTCGACATGGATCACCAGGCTAAGGCCCGGCAAGTCGATCCCGCGCGCGGCCACGTCGGTTGCCACGCACACCCGCGCGCGGCCATCGCGCAGTGCCTGCAAGGCCCGGTTGCGCTCGTCCTGCGAGTGCTCGCCCGATAACGCCACCGCACCGAAACCGCGCTTTTGCAAGGCGGCGTGCAACTGCCGCACATTCTCGCGCGTGGCGCAAAACGCGATGGCTGTTTCCGCCTCGTGATAGCGCAGCAGGTTGACCACCGCGCCCTCGATATCGACCGGCGCGACGGTGACCGCCTGATAGGCGATATCGCCATGCCCGCGCCCGCCCGCACTGGTTGTGGCGATGCGCAAGGCGTCAGTCTGGTAGCGGCGCGCCAGCGCTTCGATCGGACGCGGCATTGTGGCGGAGAACAGCAGCGTGCGGCGCGTATCGGGTGTCGCGTCGAGGATGCCTTCCAGCTCTTCGCGGAAGCCCATGTCGAGCATCTCGTCCGCCTCGTCCAGGACCGCCACGGCCAGTTCGGACAGGTCGAGCGCATTGCGCTTGATATGGTCGTTCAGGCGGCCCGGCGTGCCGACCACGATGGTCGCGCCTGCCTGAAGCGCGCGGCGTTCCTGCGACGGGTTCATGCCGCCCACGCACGTCGCGATCTTTGCGCCCGCCTGCCGGTAAAGCCACGCCAGCTCTCCGCTGACCTGCAAGGCCAGCTCGCGCGTGGGTGCGACCACCAGAGCCAGTGGCTTGTCCGGGCGGGGCACGCGGCCCGTATCGTCCAGCAGCTGCGCGGCGAAGGCCAGCCCGAAGGCGACGGTCTTGCCCGAACCGGTTTGCGCGGAGACCACCAGATCCTGCCCCACGGCCTCCGGCTCCAGCACGGCAGCCTGTACGTCGGTAGGCGCATCGTAGCCGCGTTCGGACAGGGCATCGGCAAGGGTGGCGGGCAGATCGGGAAACATGGGCGGGGGCCTGACGGACAAAGGGTGCCACGGCGCGCAGGCAGATGGCCGGGCGCGATCAGGGCGAGAAATGCGGGGTGCAGTCTCGCCTATACACAGCGCCAGCCCGTTTGGCCCGCTTTATTTTGCAGCGCAGCATTTCGGGCAATAAGGAGCCTCTATTCGATCTCCAGATCCAGCAGCGTGAACCGCGCCGGACCGGTCGCATAAACCCCGTGCCCGCGCCGCGACGATGTGCCGAAGGCGATGCCGAGCCGGTCGGTATTCGCCAGCGCATTAGCAAAACCGCGCCGGTCGGCGGTATTGGGCTGGCCGTTCACATTGGTCCATATGTCGTCCAGCCGGATACTGATTGTGCGCTCGCCCGATACCAGCGGCACAACGGCGCGCGCCGGGACGTACCAGCGATAGGAGCCATAGCGCCCCCGTGCCGACCAGTTGTCGCCACGCTGCTGGAAATAGAGCGAGACGGTGGCGGTCTCCCCTGGCGTCTCGGCAGGCACGAAAGCGGTGCCGCGCGCCGCGTCGATACGATAGCGCATCGTCACCCGCCGCGCACCGTCGAGCGGCGCAATCCGCGTGGTCAGGGCATCCACCTCGCCCCCGCGTCCCGGAAAGCGGAACGACACGGCGCCGTTGGGCGCGGCATCGGGCTGCGTTGGCATCCCGATGGAAAAACTGCGCCCCTTGATGACCGGCCCGATCTCCCACTGCGACGCGGGCGGCATCGCGGACAGAGCGGCGGGGATTGCCAGTGCGGAGGCGGCAAGGGTGAGAAGGAATGCGGGTTTGAAAGCCATGCGCATTTTATAGCGCAAACCGCGTGTCGGCTGGCTGAATGCGATGTGCAGGATCTGGGTAGTGCAATTTCGGGAAACCGGCGGAAGGTGGTGATCGGGGAGGCGACCACCGTGCGAATATCCACGACGGGCTGGGCGACAAGGGGCGCAGGGACCGAACATCATGCGAGATGGTCACGCGGCGCAGGATGATCTGGAAGATTGCAGTTCGTTCGCGCAGTGGCGTGGAGGCACGGAGGGGTTGCACCGCCAGCCTTCACAAATCTGCGGGCGCGTCGTGCGCGAGGATACATGTTTGAAAGCGGCTTCGCCGCAGGCGCTTCCAGCTTCGCATGAGAGAGACCGCGCCGCGCCAGACAAAAGGCACGACCCCTCTGCGCCTCCGCGCCTCTGCGAGCGAGACACTTCTTCTTTTTATAAGCGATACACTCTGGATTGCGTCGCTACGCTCGCAATGACGGCAGCGATGCTTCGCGCCCGAGCCTGCACATCAAAGCCCTGTCCTACACGCCGCATTTTCGCTTTACCCTTGGCGATGACCGACAGGGCCAAACCCCCAACCCGCCGCATCACACGCCGCATACCGTGGTTCGGGCCTGTGCCCGTGACGGATCGCAGCGACGGCTGGACGGCTGCGCGGCAGACCGCGTTCATCGGCTTTCTCGCGCAGACCGGAAACGTGCGCCAGGCTGCGGCGGAAGTCGGCAAGTCGCGCCAGACGGCCTATCGTCTGCGTACACGCCCGCTGGCGGAAGGGTTCGTGCGAGCCTGGGATGCAGCATTGGGGCGGGCCTGTGTCACCCCTGCGCCGAAAGTTACACGCGAAGCACTGCTCCACCGGTTCGAGAACGGGTTGTGGCGGCCCGTGATGCGCAACCGGCGCTTCGTGCGGATTGCGCAGAAATTCGACGATACCGGGCTTTTGCGGTTGCTTGCGCACTACGACCGGACGAAGCGGACCATGGCCCGCCGCGATGCCGCCGCAGGGCTCGATGCGGGTGCAGAAATCGAGCTCGATGTGTTCCACGCGGACTGGCTGGCGTCCATCGAACCTGTTCCGCTATGCACACAGCGCCTGCCGCGCTACGACAGGAGCGGGTCAATTCGGGAGATGTGATATGGAATGGTTTCTGTTGTTCCTGCTGGTGCTGGTCGTGGTGGTCCTGTTCTCCACCATCCGCGTGGTGAAACAGGGCTTCGTCTACACCATCGAACGTTTCGGGCGCTTCACCAAGGCGGCCCAGCCGGGCCTGCATGTGCTGGTGCCGTTCATCGAACGCATCGGCCACAAGGTGAACGTCATGGAGCAGGTGCTGGATATTCCGGGCCAGGAAATCATCACCAAGGACAACGCGATGGTCGGCGTGGATGCCGTCGTGTTCTTCCAGGTGCTGGACGCCGGCAAGGCGGCGTATGAAGTCGCCAACCTCTATGCCGCGATCATGGCGCTGACCACGACCAACCTGCGCACCGTGATGGGCAGCATGGATCTGGATGAAACGCTGTCCAAGCGGGACGAGATCAATGCCCGCCTGCTGGTGGTCGTCGACCATGCCACCGCGCCGTGGGGCGTGAAGATCACGCGGGTCGAGATCAAGGACATCCGCCCGCCCATCGACATCAGCGAGGCGATGGCCCGCCAGATGAAGGCCGAGCGCCTGAAGCGCGCCGAAATCCTCGAGGCCGAGGGCGACCGGGCCAGCAAGATCCTGCGTGCCGAGGGCGAGAAGCAATCCGCCATCCTCGAAGCGGAGGGCAAGCGCGAGGCCGCCTTCCGCGATGCCGAAGCGCGCGAGCGCGAAGCCGAGGCCGAGGGCAAGGCGACGCAGCTGGTCTCGGACGCCATCGCACAGTCGGGCAACCAGGCGATCAACTACTTCGTGGCGCAGGAATACACCAAGGCGGTGGCGAAGTTTGCCGATAGCCCGAACGCCAAGACCATCCTGTTCCCGGTGGAGGCGACGCAGCTGATCGGCTCGCTGGGCGGTATCGGCGAGCTGGTGAAGGACGCCATCGGCGGTGGGCCGCGGGACGGATCTGGCGTGCGAGGCGCGCCTGGCGCCAGTGGTGCCAATCCCAGCGTTCCGCCGACCCGTGCCGAACGTCCGCTGCCGCGGTCGAGCAGCTGATGCTGCCCGAGCTGTCGGAGTTCGACGCGCACTGGGTCTGGCTGTCGCTGGGTCTGTTGCTCGCCGTGCTGGAAGTCATCGCGCCCGGCGTGTTCCTGATCTGGCTGGCGGGGGCTGCCCTGCTGACCGGGCTTGTCGCTTGGCTGCTGCCGATACCGGTGGCGATGCAGGTGGTGCTGTTCGCCGTGCTGAGCTTCCTCGCGGTGCTGGCAGGGCGGCGTTACCTGCGCGACAATCCCATCGTCGATGCCGACCCGAAGATGAACCATCGCGGTGCGCGACTGGCGGGAGACACGGCGGTCGTGGTGACGCCGTTCGATGGCGGCACGGGCCGCGTGCGCCACGGCGACAGCGAGTGGCTGGCGCGGGTGGGCGAAAACGAGGTCGGGGACGGCGAACTGCTGCCCGAAACGCGGGTCCGCATCACCGGCAGCGACGGCGCGGTGCTGCTGGTAGAACGGCTGGGATAAGCGTGCTGGAGCCGGTCAGTCCTGCTTTTGCGGTTCGGCCAGCTCCTTTTCGGCCCGGGGATCGGCGGCAAAGGCGGGCGCTGCGGAACTGATGCGGTTGGTACTGGTGAAGCGCCCCTGTCGGCGATAGCGGGTCATCCACTTGTCGAGGAACAGCGACAGCGGGCGTGGCGTAATGCCGAGCTGTTTGAACCCCCTGGCATCCGCCGCCACGGTACTGCCCTGCTGCAACAGCGTCCACTGGTCCGCCGACATCGGCGTGCCGGGGATCGCCGCGAAGACGCCGCTGATCTTGTCCGGCACCGGCAGGAAGGTGCGACTGCGCCCCTGCGCCGCCGCGATGCGTTCGTTGATCTGCATCATGGTGAGCGTTTCCGGCCCGCCCAGCTCGTAGGTCTTGCCGCCATGTTTCGCCGGATCGGCCAGCGCCACGGTGACCGCCTCGGCCACATCGTCGGCATGGACCAGTTGCAGCTGCGCATCGGGGCCGAACACGGGCAGCACCGGCATGATGCGGATGAGGCCCGCGAACATGTTGAGGAAATTGTCGTCCTCGCCAAACACGATGGAGGGGCGCAGGATGGTTGCTTTCGGGAAGGCATCGCGCACCTGGCTTTCGCCCAGCGCCTTGCCCTTGGCATAGGCGGTCTCGCTGGCCGGATCGGCGCCGATTGCGCTGATCTGCACGAACGCGGTGGCGCCCGCATCCTGCGCTGCCTGCGCCAGCCTGCCCGCGGCGCTGCCCATCAGTGCAAGCGCATCGTCGCCGAAGGTGCCGACGAGGTTCACCACCGCGTTCGCGTCGCGCACCACGGCGGCGACGCTGTCTGCATTGTGCAGGTCGCAGCGGGCGAATTGCAACTGGCCCAGATTGGCGAGCGGCTTGAGGCTGAATGCGGTTTCCGGATGGCGGCTGGCGATCCGCACCCGCGCCCCGCGCTGCAACAGCGCCTGCGCCACGTAGCGACCCAGAAAGCCGCTGCCGCCGGTCAGCACGACGAGCTTGTTCTGCAAGGGATCGGGTCGGGCCATTGGACGAAGAACACTTTCCTACTGAAGCAAGCCCTGCCAATGCCGCATGCGACGGCGCATCGCAAGCAGTGGTGGGCGGGGCGGCTCGGACTGCTGCAGCGGCGCAAAGCCGTTGACAGCACCGCCGCGATGCCGCTAACGGCCCGCTCCTGCAATGGAAAAGCGCAGCCTTCGACAGGCTGCCCGGCCCTCGCAGTGCCCAGATGGCGGAATTGGTAGACGCGCTAGCTTCAGGTGCTAGTATTCGCAAGGATGTGGAGGTTCGAGTCCTCTTCTGGGCACCACACTTTCACCATCGACGGATACCGGATGGCGGCACGCCCTGCTTGTGCCGATCTGCGACGTGACCGGGAGAATGCGCATGGTTTCGACCCTCGGCCGTCCGGCACGTTCCTGGCTGTTCGCGCCAGGCGACAGCGACCGCAAGATGGAGAAGGCCGCCGCGGGTGATGCGGATATCGTGCTGCTCGACCTCGAGGACTCGGTTGCTCCCGATAGCAAACCGGAGGCGCGTAAGCAGGTCGCGGCGATATTGCAGGGTCACTCGACCAAGGACCGCGCGCGGCTGTGGGTGCGGATCAATCCGCTTGATGGCGATGATGTACTGGCCGATCTCGCCGCAGTGATGGCGTCCGCGCCCGGCGGTATCATGCTGCCCAAAGCGCGGGGCGCGGCAGACGTGGCGACGCTGCACCGGTATCTCCAAGCGTTCGAAGCTGCGCATGGTTTAGTCGCTGGCGCAACGCCGGTGATCGCGCTGGTAACCGAAGTGGCGGAAGCGATGTTCACCACCGGGCAATATGGCGGATCGCCGCGTCTTGCTGCGATGAGCTGGGGTGCGGAAGACCTTGCCGATGCGGTCGGCGCGCATGCCAATACCGATGCCGACGGACGCTATCTGCCGCCGTTCGAACTGGCGCGCAGCCTTTGCCTGTTGGGGGCGAGCGCGGCGAGTGTCCTGCCGATCGAGACGATCTATGGCGACTTCCGCGACGAGGATGGATTGTCCGCCCGCGCCGCGCATGTCCGCGCAATGGGCTATCGCGGAATGCTGGCGATCCACCCTGCGCAAGTGCCGGTCATCAACGCGGCCTTCACACCGTCGGACGCGGAAATCGCCGACGCGGAAGCGGTGGTCACGGCGTTCGACAGGGAGCCTGGCGCGGGCGTCGTGGCACTCGACGGTAAAATGCTCGACCGCCCGCATCTGTCGCGTGCGCAACAGCTGCTTGCGCAACGCTAGCCATTGACGAGGGCCAGCACCCGCGCGGCATATTCGGGGCGGCAGACCAGCAGGTCGGGCAGGTAGGTATTCGGGCTGGTTGTAGCGCAGCGGTGTGCCGTCGATGCGCGAACAATGCAGGCCATGCGCCTGCGCTACGGCCACCGGCGCGGCGCTGTCCCATTCATATTGCCCACCCGAATGCAGATAGATCTCCGCTTCGCCGCGCACCACGGCCATCGCTTTTGCACCCGCACTGCCCATAGGCACGAGCTGCGCGCCGATGGCTTCCGCCACCGAGAGCGCCTCGGCGGCAGGGCGGCTGCGGCTGACCACCATGCGCGGGGGATCGGCGGGTGCGGGAAGCGGGCACGGTGTGTCCGAGCGACAAACGACATCGCGAGCCGGTAATGCTACTGCACCGGTTTTGGCAACGCCATCTATGCACAGTGCAACATGCACCGCCCAGTCGCTGCGCCCTTCGGCATATTCGCGGGTGCCGTCGATGGGATCGATGATCCACACCCGTGAGCTGGAGAGGCGTGCAGGGTTGTCCTTTGCTTCTTCGGACAGGATGGCGTCGTCGGGTCGCTTGGTGCGCAGCGCCTCGATCAGGAACCGGTTGGCTTCCGCATCGCCCGCGTCGCCCAGCGCCTTGCCGGACAAGCCGCCGTCCTCGCGTAACGCGAGCGCGATCCGCCCGGCTTCGCGCGCCAGCTCCGCCGCCAGGATGGCATCCTGTGCCACCGCTATTTCAGCGGCAGTATCTGATCGAGGATATGGCGCGCCGCTTCGGCGGGCGTCATCTCGACCGTATTGACGGTGATCTCCGGCGAAAGCGGCGGCTCGTAGGGGCTGTCGATGCCGGTGAAGTTCTTGATCTGACCGGCGCGTGCCTTGCGATACAGACCCTTTCACATCGCGCTGTTCCGCCACTTCCAGCGGCGTATCGACGAAGATCTCGGTGAACTCGCCATCGGACAGCATGGCGCGCACCATGTCGCGCTCGGCACGGAAGGGGCTGATGAAGGCGGTCAGCACGATCAGACCGGCATCGGTCATCAACCGCGCAACCTCGCCGATGCGGCGGATATTTTCCACCCGGTCGGCATCGGTGAAGCCCAGATCCCTGTTCAGCCCGTGCCGCACATTGTCGCCGTCAAGCAGGAAGGTGTGCCGGTTCATCAGGTTAAGTTGCTTTTCCACTTCATTCGCGATGGTGGATTTGCCCGATCCGGACAGGCCGGTGAACCACAGCACGCGCGGTACCTGGTTCTTCAGCGCGGCATGGTCGGCCCGGCCGATATCCGTGGGCTGGCGATGGATATTCTGCGCACGCCGGAGGGCGAAATGCAGCATTCCGGCGGCAACGGTCCGGTTGGTGATCTTGTCGATCAGGATGAACCCGCCGAGCGTGCGGTTCTCATCATAGGGGGCGAACACGACAGGCTTTTCGGTCCGCACTTCCGCCACGCCGATGGCGTTCAGGGTCAGCGTCTTGGCGGCGAGCCTGTCCATAGTGTTGACGTTGATCTCGTATTTCGGTTCCTGCACCGATGCGGACACCATTTGCGTGCCGATCTTGAGCCAGTAGCCGCGTCCGGCCAGCATCGCCTCGTCGTCCATCCAGACCAGCGTCGCTTCGAACTGGTCCGCCGCTTCGGGCGGCGCATCGGCGGCGGCGAGAACATCGCCGCGCGAGCAGTCCACTTCGTCCGCCAGCACCAGCGTCACCGATTGGCCGCTGCGCGCCCGGTCGAGGTCGCCATCCATCGAAACGATGCGCGCGATGGTGGTCGCTTTGCCCGATGGCAGCACCTTGACCGCATTGCCGGCCTCGACGGACTCCCGATGCGATGGTGCCCGCAAAACCGCGAAAATCGAGGTCGGGGCGGTTTACCCACTGCACCGGCATGGCGAAGGCGCCGTCGGTCTCAACCGCTGGTTCGATCGCTTCGAGCAGCGCGATCAGCGGCGGTCCGTCATACCACGGCGTATTGTCCGATAGTGCCACGATATTGTCGCCCGCAAAGCCCGATATCGGCAGGACGGCGAAGTCTTCGATGCCGATCGTTTCGGCGAACGCGCCGTAGTCAGCCACGATGTCGTCGAACACCGACTTGTCGTAATCGACCAGGTCCATCTTGTTCACCGCCAGCACGATATTGCGGATACCGAGGCGGTGGCACAGGAAGGAGTGGCGCCGTGTCTGTGTCAGCACGCCCTTGCGCGCATCGACCAGTATGATGGCGGCATCGGCGGTAGATGCGCCGGTGACCATGTTACGGGTATATTGCTCGTGCCCCGGGCAATCGGCGACGATGAACTTGCGCTTTTCCGTCGTGAAAAAGCGGTAGGCGACGTCGATGGTGATGCCCTGCTCGCGCTCCGCCGCCAGTCCGTCCACCAGCAGCGCGAAGTCGATTGCCTCGCCCTGGGTGCCGCCGCGCTTGCTGTCCGCTTCCAGCCCGGCGAGCTGGTCTTCGAAATCATCTTCGTGTCGTACAACATTCGCCCGATGAGCGTGGATTTGCCGTCGTCCACACTGCCGCAGGTGATGAAGCGCAGCATCGTCTTGTGTGCGTGCGCGGCGAGATAGCCTTCGATATCGTCGGCAATCTGCGAGTTCGGGCGATAGATGTTTGCAATGTCGGCAGGCATGGTCAGAAATACCCCTCGACCTTCTTCTTCTCCATCGAGGCTTCGCCCGCATCGCTGTCGATGGCGCGGCCCTGCCGTTCCGATGTCGGTGGTCAGGAGCATCTCGCGAATGATCTCGGGCAATGTCGTCGCCTTGCTTTCCACCGCGCCCGTCAACGGATAGCAGCCCAGCGTGCGGAACCGGACGGAGCGGGTGACGGGAACTTCGCCCGGTGCCAGCGGAAAGCGGTCGTCATCGACCATCAGCAGCATCCCGTCGCGCTCCACTGTCGGGCGTGGTGCGGCGAAATAAAGCGGCACGATCTCGATCCCCTCGGCCATGATGTATTGCCAGATATCCAGCTCGGTCCAGTTGGACAGCGGGAAGACGCGCAGGCTTTCACCTTTGCCGAGCCGCGTGTTGTACAGGTTCCACAATTCGGGGCGCTGGTTCTTGGGATCCCAGGCATGGCTGGCGGTACGGAAAGAGAAAACCCGCTCTTTCGCGCGCGCCTTTTCCTCGTCGCGCCGTGCGCCGCCGAACGCCGCGTCGAAGCCGTATTTGTCGAGCGCCTGACGCAGGCCTTGCGTCTTCCACATATCGGTATGGAGCGGGCCGTGGTCGAACGGATTGATACCGCGCTCGACCGCTTCCGGATTTCGGTGGACCAGCAATTCCATCCCCGCATCCGCCGCGCTGCTCTCGCGCATCGCGTACATCGCCTGGAACTTCCAGGTGGTGTCGACATGGAGAAGCGGAAAGGGCGGCGGTGCGGGGTAGAACGCCTTTTTCGCAAGGTGCAGCATCACCGCGCTGTCCTTGCCGACGGAATACAGCATGACCGGGTTCGTGGCCTGCGCCACGACCTCGCGCATGATGAAAATGCTCTCCGCTTCGAGGCGCTGGAGGTGCGTAAGGGGGGCAGTCATAAGATGATTACTTGTCGCATGATTGGGACGACAACTGGCAAGCCGGAGCCGCTGTGGGAAGCAATCTTGTCTTTCAGGCAGGCGATCTGGGCAATCAGCCCGGCGTGCGACGCCGCTATGCCGCGCTGCATGAAACGATGTCGATATCGGCTTTCAGCAGGTCCGCCTCGAACCCGACATCTACGGGCGGCCCATCGGCGGGGCACAGGTCCAGCTTCGTCGCCTGATGGGGATCGACGACGACGGAGTAGCGCCCCGGTTTTACCCGTTCGAAGAAATAATAGCCGTCCAGTTCGGTGCGGGTGTAACCAACCGGCGCATCGTCCGCATCGCGCAGTTGCAGGCGAACGCCCGAAACGCCGCGGGTGCGCCCTTCGCTGGTAAAGCGCGCCGTACCCTCGATTTCACTCAGCGCGACAATCGCGAAATCCGCGCTGTGGATGCGGCCGGGGCGGGGCACGATCTCGATGCCGGGGACCATAGGCGCAAGATCGATATCGGGCAGCGATCCGCTATCCACCTGCACATTGACGCCGCGCCCTTCACCAAGACCGCTCAGCCGTGCTACTCCGCGTTCGTCGGTGGTGGCTACCTGGTTGAAGGCGGTGAAATTGACATCCGGCAGCACCGTATCGCCCTCGCCGTAAGCGCCATCGCCGTCCCGATCGCGGAAGGCGCGCAGCGATGCGCCGCCCGATCCGGCCAAACCGGTGCGCGTGATGAAGGGCCGGTTGCGCAAGGGGTCGCGGCCCAGGCTGAACCCCAGCGTCAGGCCGACGGTATAGCTTTGGTCCTGAATGCCGTAGCCGCCGGTTGCAGCCAGAGTGAACTGGTCGAAATCGCGCACTGCCGACAGGTTTACGCGCGTCGCATTGGTATCGAACGCATAGCCGACCGCAGCGCGCAGCGCGGTCCGTTCGTCCAGCGCATAATCCACTTCCGCCGCCGCCGTCGTCAGCGCCACATCGGGCAGCATCCGGTAGCCGACCGACACGCGCCCGCGCAGTTTGGCCCGCGACAGGGTGGCGAGGTCGAAATTGCCGAACAGGCGCGTCTGCGTGGCAAGGTCGGCGCGCGCGGTGCGCGAAAAGTCCAGCGTATTGGACAACAGCAGGCTGCCGGTCCGCACCGAGGCGCGGGCGCTGGCCTCGACCAGTTCGGTATCGTCGACCGATTGCGTGCGGCGCGCGCGTAACGACAGTGGAATGGACAGATTGCTCAAATCAATGCGCGTATTGAAATCCAGCTCCGTCGCGCGGCGCAGCCGGTTCAGCGAGCTGACGCGGGTTTCATCGAAGAAGTCGCCGATATATTCGACATGGCTGGCGGTAAAGGCCGATGCGCCCAGCTCGCCGCCGATGCCGACACTGGCCGCATAGGCATCGCCACTTTCCACCGCGAGGTCCGCTTTTACCGCAAACCCGCCCAACCCGGTGCGGACACCGCCGGTGGCGATCCAGCCCGTCTCGCCGTTCGTTTCGAACACCCCGGCGCTGGCCACCGCCGTCACGGCGGAAGACAGGCCGTAAGCGATTTCGCCCGAAGCGCGCAGCGTGCCGAAATCGTCGCGCGGCACGAAGTTTTCCTCGCGCACGCCCAGCACGTTCTCGTCCTTTTGCACGGCGCCCACGGCGACAAACCAGCTTGCCGGGTGCAAGCCGCCCGTCGCCCACGATCTGGCGCACTTCCTCGCTGCGCTGGCCCTGCGGCCCGTAGAACACGAGGCGGAAGACATTCAGCCCGAAATCGACCGGGATCTGTTCGAATTCGTACTGGCCGTTGATCGCCTGCCGGGTCGAGCCGACAAGAATATCGTTGCGATACAGCTCGACCTCGTAACCTTCGCGCAGCACCCCGCGCAGGTCGATCCGCTCGAACACCGAAACGGTCTGCACCGGCGTATTCGTCACCGAAAAACCCCGCCCCGCCGCGCTGCGCAGGCCCAGGGGCATGGAAGTGGTGGAAACATCGCCGAGCGCATAGGCCGTCGCCTGCAACGGGCCGAGCAGTTGCGCATCGGGATCGCGGCGGCCCGCCTCGATCAGCGAAGCGGTCAGCCCGTCCACCGTGTCCGCGCTGATGAAGGCCTGCGCCGTCAGGAACGCAAAATCGCCCGCCAGCCGCAAATCGAGTTCGCCGCGCGGTCCGCCCGTGTCTTCCGCCAGCGCGCGCAGCTCGACATCGGCGGCAGGAACCGAGGCGAACAGGTAGGGCGTTTCGCGGCGGGGAAATTCCACGCGCGTTTCCACACTGGTGCGATTGGCCAGAGCCTTGCGCTGCGCTTCGCGCTCGGAGCCGTTCCTGAAAGGGGAAGGGCTGCAATGTCTTCAGCCGGATCGTCTGGTTGCGCAGGTTGGTGGTAATTTCCAGCGGCATGAGGCGCACGAACCGGTCGGCGCGCACATACATTTCGCCATCGAAGGCAACGGCGGTGTCGCGCGCCAGATCGCGTTCGTCGCCCGCGATTTCCAGCGTACCCGCCCGCAGGTTCAGTGCCAGGTTGCGGTCCGGGTCGAGCACCCAGCCGGATGCGTAATTGCCATCGTCGCTGACCGTGATGGCAAGGTCGAGGATGCGCGCCATCGTGCCAAGCGGCAGGTACACGCCGCCGCGCGTGCCGAACGCCAGCACGGTGTCGGTGGCATCGAACCCCTCGACCTGCGCTTCGAGGATCAGCTCGTCCTGATAGCTCAGCACGGGTGGTTGCGCGGACACGGTAAAGCTTGCGGGCTGGCCATCTACCAGCGCGGCGGAGTCGCGGCTGTCGCAGCTCCGGTGGCGGAAGGGGCGGTGGTAACCCGACCGGTTGCGATGTCGACGGCGTTGTCTGCCCGCTCCAGCCCCAGCGACGTCGCTACGCGCGTTTGCGGGACCAGCGCGGCACGCGTTTTCGTCGGCATGGCGGAGGCGTGTCGATTGCGGTTTGGGGCAGCCCGGTGACGGGCGGAACGATGGACGAGGGTGTCGGCTGCGCACGAACCGGTGGCGATTGGCGAATAACCGGCGCATTGGCGGCCAGCCGCGTTGGCGCATCGTTTGCGGGTGGCGCTGTGGCGGGCGGCAGTTCGGCAACAGGTTCGGCAGTAGGAGGCGTGGCATCGCGCGCGTTCTCAACCGACTGCGTATCGGCCCGCCGCTCTATCATGCGGCGGCGTACCGGTTCCGGCGGCAGGTCTCGCGGCAGCGAGCGCGTCTTGCGTGATATCGGTTTGATCCGCCGTGATGGCCGTTTCCGGCTGTGGCGGCTGAACCGGCACTGGCGTTTCTACGAGATCGACGTCGGCCAGCGCCACATTGGAAGCCGGTGGGATCGCGCTTTTCGGAACTGTCGGCTCAACGGTCGTGATCGGACGGAACGCAGGAAGCGGCGGTGGTGCGTAGTCATGCGCGGCAACCGGGATGAGTCGATTGTGTCCGGCGGCCAGCAAAGGCGTGGCTTTGATCGTGGTTTTGGCAGGGTCGGGTGATGTTGCCGGAAGCGCGCTGGCCAATGTGTCGAACGGCCGCGCGACAGCTTGTTCCGTCAGCCAGGCTGTTTCGGCCGCTGCCTTTTCAGACGGCAAATGTGGCGGTTTACCCCGCGAGGCAGGCCGCGCAACCACCGGCGGCTGGAAACGCGGTCGCGGCAGGATCCGGCGTGCGGCGTGGCGACGCGGGCGGTGGGCAAGGTCGGGCGGCGGCGGGGCGGGGTCGGCGCGTCGCCCGCGCGTTGCCTGTCGCCGCCGTCGCTACAGCCATAGCCCAGCATGACAGTGCCGAGACAGACGGCACCGACATTGCGGGGCAGGGGGCGCCGCATCACGGCAGCGTGAGCGTACTCGTGGCCAGCGCCTTGCCGGGATCGGCATCGTCATCGATAAAGGTAATCGTCAAGGGCGTGCCCGGCGCAAGCCGTGCGATGGCCTCGGGATCGAACGGCACCGTGACCGTTCGCGCATCGACCTCGGTATAGATACCCACACCTTTCAGCAGTCCAACCGGCTCGTCCACGCCGCGCGCCGTCACCCTAATATTGCCGAAGGCGGAGCGGGTGCCTGTGCGATCGAGCGTCATTTGCACAGCGCGCTGTCCGCCCGGCTCGGTGACAACGCCAATATCGCGAATGCCGATATCCAGCGTCGTTTCGCCGATGCGCACGATCACCGGAATGGAAATGCCGAAGCGCGGCCGGATGGTCACGCCGATAGCCGTCCGCCGGTGCCGCATCGGTTGCCTGGTCGATGGAAAAGCCTGCATCTCGTCTCGCGGGACGGATACGGCAAGGAAGTGGGAGCGGTATTCACCCGGCGCTATATCAGAGCCGGCGCGCGCCATCATGCGGATCGGTTTGGGACGTCGCTGCCGTTCAGCGTCACCCGGCGCGGCGAATAGCGCAGGAACGGCTTGGCCGGGTTCAATCGCGCGAAATCCGCATCGGTCGCACCATTGTCGCGGCCGAGCAGTTTGCCGTCCGCCGTCATTGCCATGTCGATGAGCGAAATTTCGTAATCGCCTGCATTCACCGTCTTGTTGTACAAGCCGATATTGGCAATGGAGCGGCGGCCGTCGATAACGATGCGTTTGGGAAACAGATTGATATCTCCCATCCCTGCCGCTTGCTCTTCTGGTGGCGGAGCGGCAGGTGCGACGGCGCCGCCGGTGTCGGGATGCCCGGCACGTCCCTGCTGCGATGGCAGGAAAGGCCGCAGCCAGTGCGGCGGCAGCAAGACCGAAGGCGATGATGGTTGTTTTCAGCATGGGTGACCGCAATTTTGCCGCAGTTACGTAAGACTGACGCATCCTTGCGTAAACGAGTTCGAATCCGCTGTGAATCCCGCCGGGGATTAAAAATAATCGGCGCGCAGCGTGTAAGTGCCGGTGTAATTGCCGGTCGGCTGGTTTGCGCCGACAGTGAGGCGTGCCCCGAGGTGATCTACACGAAATCGGCGTTGCCGGAAAACCGCGCCAGCGTCAGGTTGCCGACCTGCATCGTATTGCCCGCCGCATTGGTGATCGTGAAGGTGGGGGTCGGTGTGGATTATGCGCACGGACGTTGCACCGTCGGCAAAGATTGCAAAACCGCCCGGACCGCCGCCCGTCGATTGCTTGCGGGGTATTCGTATTGCCCGCCATGCCGCCTGCATCGGTCACGACGCCGGTCGGCCCCATCGTCACGGTGCTGCCGGTGGTCCCGGCGACATCCGCCTGAATCCGCAGGTCGGCAACATTCTCGATGCCGATCGGTTCAATGACGACGAGTTGCGCGGTACCGTTCTGCGTCGCCGTATCGCCCGGCCCGGCCAGACCGGCCGAGGGCAGACAAAAGGGCGCAAAAGGCCGGATTCCTGTCAGGCATGATGTGAAAGCTGAATTGCATTTAAGCAACGTCCGCTCAGGATAGAAAAGGGCGATGCGACGGGTATGTCGCACCGCCCCAGATCTAACTGCCGGATTAGTTGTACGTCGCGGTCAGGACGTAGGACCCGGTGTAGCTGCCGACTGCCTGGTTTGCATTGACGGTAAGCGTACCGCCCACGTTGAACAGGTTGCTTGCAGCCGCCGCCGCGATGGACGTTGGTGCGGCGCTGGCGTCGATGGTCAGGGCCATCGGCGTTGCACCGGCAGGGCCGGTCAGTGTCGTGTTG
>CAVXIF010000003.1:0-196429 GCA_963761775.1 uncultured Alphaproteobacteria bacterium
CGTACGCCCCGCGCTTGCAACCAAGGATAGCTGACTTCTGTCAGATCCCACAGATGATGGTGACAATCGATCAACATATTGCAAACTCCCAATGCGCATATTGCATGCGCATGCAAAGAATGGCAACGGCGGGAAATGGACGTTGGCAAAGAAACGGGGGAATCGGCCTTGATCGACGGTGGACGGCAAGCCGACCGCTCGCTGCCTCCGCTGGTTCGCATCGCCCAGGCGACGAATCTGGAGTCGCTGCTCCGTCTTGCGCGGGTGGGCGGCGATGGATTGACCAACCTTCCGCCCGATCGTGCGACGCTGGCGAGCAAACTGGCTGCCAGCAACGAAGCGTTGGCAACGCCGGAAGTACAGGCAAAAGGGGCGGCCATCCTCCTGATCGTCGAACTGGCAGGCCGGGTAGTGGGCACATTCCTGCGTCTTCCCGAACGTCGGCGCGGACTGGCCGTTCTACAGCTATCGCCTGACCCGCCAGGTGTCGCGCTCGCTCGCCATCGGCAAGCGGAAGGTGCAGACCCTACTCAACCTCGTGAATGATTCGACGGGGAATGCGAAGTCGGCGGATTCGTCGATCGACCCTGAATGCCGTGGCCATGCTGTCGGCAAACTGGCGGCAAGAGCGCGCTACATGTTCATTGCCGAACATTGCGCGAATGGTTCGGATCGAAGGTGATCGCGGAACTGCGTGGCTATCAGGACGAAAGCGGGACAGTCCCCCGTCTGGGAAGCGATAGGGCGGCACTTCTACGGTATGGAATTCAGCGAGGCGGACCGGACCGGCGCGCTTGCCGGCAACCAGTTCATCGCGGACCTGGGGCCGCGTTACCCCCTCTATGTCTCGATGCTGCCGGAAAGCGCGCAGGCCACCTTGGGCCGCCGCACGACGATGGACGCCCGGCGCTGCGGATGCTGCTGGACGAAGGGTTTGTGGATGGCGAGTATGTCGATATATTCGATGGTGGTCCGACGTTGTTCGCGCAGATCAACAGCGTTCGAAGCGTGCGCGCATGCGTTTCGAACACGGTCGCGAAAATCGGCACCGGCCGCGATAGCGTGCCGTCGCTGGTCGCTACCGGATCGGGGCGGGAGTTCAGGGTTACGCGCGGGCTTGCGGGTGCGGAAGGAAGCATCGCTCCTGATGTGGCCCGGGTTCTGGACTGCGCCGTCGGCGACGCGTTCGTGCACCTACCGATCTGATCTGGAGATAGCATGCAACTTCCCTTCTCACTGCCCGAACGACCGCCAGTCACGAAAGTCCGGCGCCGGGATGCTGCAGAACTGCTCGTCGATAACGGCGAGCGCACGCAGCCGATGGCCGGGTTCGAGGATCGGTTCACCGATATCGTGGACTACATCGTCAAAATCACCGATGAAATCTGGATGGATCGCGCGATCGGGCGGATCTACGACACCTACGATGCGCGCTGCACGATCTATTCCTCTTTTATGGTGTGGTGCGTTCCGTCGAAGAAGTGATCGCGGGCACCGTGGCGACGGCTCAACGCGTTCCCGGATGGCGAGATACACCATGTGAACGTGGCGTGGTCGGGTGACGAGGAGGGGGGGGTTTAGTACCTCGCATCTGGGGCACAGCCGATCGACCAATGCGGGTCGGACCGGCTTTTGGCCCACCCAGCGGCAAGCGCGCTTCGATCCGGTTCGCCGCCGACTGTGTAAGCAAGGACAACCGTATCCACACCGAATGGCTGGTGCGTGATGCCGGGGCGCAGGTTCGCCAGCTCGGCTTCGACCTGCGCGAGACGGCGCAGCAAGCTAGCCGACGCAAGCCAACTGGAAGTGCCAATGGTCTCGCCAGAAACCCGGCTGGAGGGGCAGGCCCCCCGCAAGCCGTTGCGAGTCCGACGCAAGCGATGCGGATGGATGGGCCAGGCACATGTTCCACACAATCTATGGAACCTGAAACGGCTCGACTGGCTGGAGAACTATTACCGCCCCGGCGCAGTCGCGCATGGAGGCGGCGGGCGCGTGGCGCAGGGGATACGCAATATCGGGGCCTTGTTGCTGCATGTGCAGACGGCCATTCCCGACGGCGTCCTGCGCGTAGAGAACGTGTGCCACAGCGAGGAGACGGACGGCGTGATCCTGGCCGTGCGCTGGGTCCTGGAAGGGACGACGGCCCCCGGCGGCGTTCTTGGCGAATGTCCTGCCGGAAAACCCGTCTTCATGATGGGGATTAGTCATCTGCGGTTCGAAGGCGGGCGGATTGCAGAGGAATGGATGGTGTTCGATGAACTCGGCGTGTGACGCAGGCCTATCGCTGATGGCTGCGTGGAACGACCATCCCGAAGTGCTTTCGCCCGTCGGCCGCAGTTTCGCGAACCTCATGGAAGAAGGGCCGCGGCGCCAGGACATGCCGGGGTACGAGCCGGTCTATCGCGACTTCGTCGATTACATCATCCGCTGTACGCACCGGATCTGGGAGGAAAAGAACATCGGTCTGTGCCGCTCGCATTACAGCGCGGACTGCGTGATGCATACGCTGGCCGGGCCGCAGGTCGGCAGCGAGATCGTAGTGCAGAACACCATCGGCGCGCTGGCCACGTCGAGCGACCGGCAAGTGATCGGCGAAGACGTGATCTGGAGCGACGAGGCGACGGACGCCTGTACAGTTCGCACCGGATCGTCAGCAGTTCGACGCATCTCGGCGATGATTCCACGCTCGGTCTGGCAACCCGGCGCGAAGCCGGGGTGATGACGATCGCGGATTGTCTCTGCCACGAAAACCAGATCGTCGAGGAATGGCTGGTCCGCGACAACCTACGTGCCGTCTGGCAGGTCGGCGGCGATCCGATGATGGTCGCCCGGCAACAGGCCGAAGCCGACAAGCAAGGCGATCAGGCGACGACACGGCTGGCTCGGTGACGCAATTGACAAGGTGCGGAATGGCGAAGACGTAACGGTCCGGTCGACCATCCTGCAAGACTGCCGTGGAAGGCGCGTCCGACCGCCTTTGTGGAGCGACTTGTACGGAGAGCCGCGGCCCCAGTTTTCACGTGCAGCGGAAGTTCGCTGGCCGTCGAACCGGCATGGTTACGGTCGCGGGTCTGGATCGGCTGCCGACGCAGCTGCGGTGCCTGCCTTTATCATCCGCGTTGACAATCGACCACGTGGCCGCCCGGCCGTTGCCCGCAGGCGATATAGCGGTTGCCGTGCGCTGGTCGCTTGCCGGTATGCATAACGGGGGCGGCGTCTGGGGCGAGCCGACCGGCCGGGGAGCTGCTGATCATGGCAGTTTCGCATTACCGGATACGATCGGGGGCCATCGTCGAAGACGCAGACCGTGTTCGACGAGCTAGCGGTGCTGCGGCAGGTCGCAGGAGGGTTGGGCGCATGACACCGATCGACTCCTTGCAGGCGCTGGCGCGCGGGGAGGGCCCGTGGACGCGTTGCTTCCCCCTTGCCGGTTGGAAGGATTGGGCAGTCAAGCCTATGGCGAAGAAGCGATTGTAAGCCAGTTTCGGCAGGTTCCGTTCGAAGGGGCGGACGCTGCGGACTGCATTTCTTCTTCCGGCCACGCCGCGATGTTCGCGGGACAGTCCGCATTGTTCGCTGATGTTTACGACGAGCGCATCCTGCGCATCTGGCGGCTTGGACCCGGAGCGCCGCGCGATGCCGAACCTGCGCTCGGCGTTCCCTTCGATACCGACCTTTCGCAAGCACGCAGGGATGTGGCGCTGCGACGTGAGGACCATCCGCAACTCGCCTCTGAAGCGATCGCTGCCGTTCGCGACGTCGGTTACGGCCTTGCGCATGACTGGCAGGAGGCGGACGGCCCCCCGAACTGGCGAACCCGCCCGTTCCTGCTCCGCGCATTTTCGAACGGCACGACGGGCGCAGCGCTGTTCGCCGTTCACCGTTTCGGCCCGAAAGAGCAGCGCAGTCTCCGGCTTCTCCTTCGTTGCGGCCCGCTTCGGTTTCGGACCCGGCACCTCTCCCGAACCGAAGATCATACGCGATCATGCGGGCGAGCGCGCTGTCGAAGACAAACAATGGCGGACCGGGTTCGCATGAACGATGAGCCGACGATCGTGCTGCTGCCAGGGAATATGTGCGACGAACGCATGTGGGGCCGATATTCTTTCCGCGATCTCGGACCGGACTACCAGATATCATTTGCCGATTGAATGCACGATCGAAGCAATCGGCGAGAAGCTGTCTCGACACCGTCCGGGCCAACTGATCCCGGTCGGCTTTTCAATGGGCGGTATCGTCGCACTGGCGATCGCGGACATCGCGCCCGAACGAGTCACGGCACTGTCCATGATCGCGACGAATGCGCATGCCGACCGGCCGGAGCGGGCGCACGAGAGACGCAGGCAACAGCGCGCGGTGATGGCAGGCGATCTATCCAAGGTCATCGCGGGCGAGCTCAAACCGGCCTATTTCGCCGAACGGAACCGGTCGGACGGAACCCTGCATACCAGGGTTTTGGACATGGCGATCGCATTGGGGCCCGAAGTGTTCGTGGCGCAGAGCGAAGCCCTGCGAACCCGGCGCGACTATGGCGATGCGCTGAACACCATCGACGTTCCCGCATTCATTGCTTGCGGCGCGCAGGACGCATTGTGCCCGCCTGCGCTTCATGAACGCATGGCGGCCCGTATACGCGACAGCGAACTGCATGTCGTACCGGGGGCGGGGCATATGCTGCCGCTCGAACAACCCCGCATACTTGGTGCCCTGCTGTCTGACTGGTTGGGCCGCACAAGGAAGGACACAAGATGGCCGATCGCATCCTGACGACCGATGTCGGTTCACTGCCCCGCAATGCGGACGTGACCGATCTCGTCTTCGCGCAGGAGCGCGGCGAAGAGATCGACCCGGTTCGGCTGGACGCGGTACTTGCCGCCGCCGTCGATGATAGCGTCGCGCGGCAAGTCGCTGCAGGGATCGATATCGTTTCCGACGGGGAGATGAGCAAGATCAGCTACGCCACTTATATCAAGGACCGAATTCGGCGGTTTCGAAGGCGACAGTCCGCGTAGCCCGCCAGCCGATCTGGAGAAGTTTCCCGGCTTTCTGAAGCGGCAGGCGAGCAGCGGCGGCACTCCCAGCCATCGCCGGCCGCGCTGCATGGGACCGGTTGAGGCGGTGACACTCGACCCCTTGCATGCCGATCTCGAACGGTTCGAACGGGCGCGCAATGCCCACGGGTCGCCATCGGGGTTCATGAACGCGGCCTCGCCCGGCGTGATCGCCTTGTTCCAACCCAACGAATTCTACGCTGACGACGATGCGTATCTCGAAGCCGTGGCGGAGGCGATGCGGCCCGAATACGAAGCAATCGTTGGTGACGGACTGATCCTCCAGCTCGACAGTCCCGATCTCGGTCTGGGTAGGCACATGATGTACAAGGATCGCAGCGATCCCGAATATCCGGTTGATCGAACGCCATGTCGATGTGCTGAACCATGCCCTGCGCAACCTGCCCGCCGAAGGGGTGCGGATGCATGTCTGCTGGGGCAATTACGAAGGCCCGCATGTCTGCGATGTCGAGATGGAGACGATTTTGCCGACGCTGATGCGCGCCAAGCCGGCGGGCCTGCTGTTCGAAACGTCGAACCCGCGCCATCAGCACGATTGGGAAGCTTTTGCGGCGTCGGTGTCCGAGATTCCTGACGACAAGATCGTCATTCCCGGCTGCATCGACACGACGACGAACTTCGTCGAACATCCCAGGGTCGTGGCCAATCGCATTCTCCAGTTCGTCGACCTGTTCGGCACCGAACGGGTGATTGCCGGGACCGATTGCGGCTTCTCCACCTTTGCAGGGTTCGGCGCGGTCGACGAGGATATCGTCTGGGCGAAACTCCAGGCACTGAGCGACGGCGCCGGGTTGGCGTCCGAACGCCATGCCAAGGTCGCGGCGTGACCGACTTCTTGCGGAAACTGCGCAATGGCGAACGCCTTGTCGCAACCTGGATCAAGACCCCGCACCCGCATGTTGTGGAAGTGCTTGGCGCATTCTGCGCTCGATGCGCTGGTGCTGGATGCCGAACATGCGCCGTTCGGCCGTGAGGCGCTCGACAGCTGTGTTCTTGCTGCGCGCACTTGGGCAAGCCCGTGTTGGTGCGTCCCGCGGCCAACGATCCGTCCGCCATTCTCGCAGGCACTGGACGCGGGGGCACATGGCGTCGTCATCCCGCATGTGCGCAACAGGAAGGAAGCCGAGGCGGCGGTGCTAGCCTGTCATTATCGCCCCGGCGGTCGCGGGTTTGCCGGAAGCACGCGCGCGGCGGGCTACACGACCGCGGGCATGGCGGCACATCGCAAATCAGCACAAGACGTCGCTGTCATAGTGCAGATCGAGGATGCCGAAGCGGTCGCGGCGATCGACGAGATCGCGCGTGTCGAAGGGATCGACGGCCTGTTTATCGGCCGGGCGGACCTGACGGTATCGCTGGAGGCGGATACGCCGGACGATACCGTCGTCGTGGAAGCGGTCGAGACAATCTGTGCGGCCTGCGTCGCCGCCGGTACGCCGGCTGGCATGTTCCTGTCGCGTCCCGCCGATGCGAACTATTGGCGCGAGCGCGGTGCTACCTTTTTCTTCCTGCGTTCCGACCAGGAGTTCCTCCTGTCGGGTGCGCGTGACCTGGCTGCTGCCATCGAAAGCTAGTTCGGTGGCTGCAGTTCCTGTTCGACCTGACGGGAGTTCAGAATGGCGCGGGCATCGTCGTAGGTGGCCTTCGTGACGCGCAGCATGCCATAGAAGATCGCGGCGATCAGGCCGGGAATGGTCGTCAACACAAACGCCGCCGCAAGCGACATAAGGACGGTTTCGGAAACCTCGCCAGGCGTAGCTTTGGCAGGGAATGCGATGATCGTGAGCACCCAGCCCGCAAACGCCGTTCCGATCGCCTGATCAACTCGCGCAAACAGCGTGCGCGCCGCATAGAGAATGCCTTCCTGACGCATGCCGTGCTTCACTTCGTTCTCGTCCGCGATGTCCGCCAGCGCCGAATAGACGGTGGTCGTCAGCACGCTGTATGGCGCGTGTTGGAGCACCGAGAACGCAATAAGGATCCACAGGAGGTACGGGGTATCCGGCCCCATAATGCCGAACCAGCCAAGTGCCAGCGGTATGGCCGGGCCGACGCAATAGACGACGACGGCCAGCATTCCCGTCCATCGCTTGTCGAACCGGTCGTGCAGGCGCGTTACGGCGAACGCGCCGAACAGGTAACCGATAAAGCTGCCGATCGCGAAGAAGCTGATCTGCGTGCTATCAAGCTGCCAGAAGTAGCTGGCTGTGTAGATCCACAAGGCACCGCGTACTCCGACCATCATCGACAGGAAGAACATCCCGATCAACAGCATGACGTAATTGCGGTTCGACAGGGCTTTCATGAAATCGCGCCAGAACTCGATCGCGCTGAACCTCGGCGTGTCCACCTTTGGCTGGGGAAGGTGGGGTATGTATTTCTTGGTGGACAGTGCCGAGGCGGTGCAGAAGATTACGATCAGCAGCGCGAAGAACCCCGCGAAGAATTCATATCGGCTCGGGTCCAGTGCGCCTTGGCTGAATTCCGGTGTCGCGCGGAATATCCAAGCGAACGACAACACCCAGCCCAGCGTATCACCGACCCACAGGAAGAATGTGTTGTAGGCCATAATGCTCGAGCGCCCTAGATAGTCGTTCGACAGCTCGCCGCCCATCGCCATGTGCGGGGTGTGATACAACGACATGCACTGCAAGAGCGCCACATTAAAACAGACCAGCCACGTCAGTTCCCAAGCCTCGCTCAATCCGCCGGGCGGATTGAAGACCGCATAGAAACAGATCGCGCCAGGCAGGATGGAGGCGAACAGAAACGGATGGCGTCGCCCCAGCTTCGTGCGCACCCGATCGGACCATGACCCCACCAGCGGATCGAAAACGGCATTCACGAACATCCCCGCCGCCAGTGCAAGGGAGACGTGGCCCGCTTCGATCCCACGGACCTGATTGTAGAACAGCAGCAAAAACGCGGCGGTCGTCGTATAGACGATCGCCTCGGCGGTGCTGCCGACGCCGTACATCGCCTTGTCCCACGGGCGCAGCTTGGGCCGTCCATTTTCCAATAAGACCATACGCGCTCTCCCCCTCGCCGTACCCTGCTCGATCGAACAGCGTTCGATTGCAAACCACTGACAGTTATTGCATGCGCAGGCACAAGGCTGCTGTCAAATGGAGGATGTAGTGACGGGTTCGCAATCGAGCGGTAAGCGACACGTCGCGGCCTTCCTAGATGAACTGCCGCGCGCCAAGAGCGGGGACATCCTTGCGGCCCTCAACAGGTATTGCGACTCGGGTTGCACTTGGCGTGCCTTCCATCCGTTCGAGACGATGCAGGATAACGAAAGCGCGGCAAATGGCTTTTGGGCGTCGCTGAAGCACGCTTTTCCCGATTACGAACTGCGTCCCGGACTGCTGCTGGCCGGGGAGTACGAGGACATCCAACATGTCAGCATGCTCGGTTTCGTGATGGGGAACTTCATGAATGACTGGCTGGGCATGCCGGCCAGCTACCAGCTTGCCAGTCTCAGGTTCGGCTTCAACGCGACCATGCGAAACGGACGGATGACGCGCGTACATCTCATGTTCGATTTGATCGATCTCATGCGTCAGGCCGGGTTCTACCCGTTTCGCCCGATGCCCGGCAATTCCGAGCAATGGACCTTCGCACCGGGCGATGCCGGGTATTCGCTGGAAGACGAAGGTATGCGCGCCGGGGCTCGGACGCTTGAAATTGTACGCGAGATGCAGGTCGGCTTGCCCGCCGCCGGGAAGGTGGTCGACAGGGCCTCTGCCGCAGCTGCGCACAGCCCGCACTGGTCCGAACATTTCAACTGGTTCGGCCCTGCGGGCGTCGGGTCCAGCCGGGGGCTTCGCGGGTTCCGGGACTATCATGGCGCGTTGTTCTTAAAGGCCTTTCCCGATCGTCACGGTCTGCCGCGCGATCCGCATGGTGCGGACGATCGACCCGGCGCGTTCTGCGAGATCGGCGAGGGTCGGTTGGCGATGACGGCGGGCTGGCCGGCGATGCGCGGAACGCACGGCGGCGCGCAATGGCTGGGCCTGCCGCCTACCGGCAAGCGTATCGATATGCGGGTAGCAGACTGGTATAGATTGACGCCCGACAATCGAATTGCGGACAACTGGGTGTTGATCGATATTCCGCATATGCTCGATCAGATGGGTCTCGACATTCTTGATGACCTGCGCTTTGCCGTCGATCCGTTACGTCCGCGCCTCGACTGAACAAAGGGAAGATATTGATTGCGACTGCAATAAAGCGCCGCTTTCCAAGGTCTTTTCAGGCCGGAATGGCCTTTTTCAAAGGGGCATTGCCTTTTGACTGCGCTTGCAATAAATCGTTCATAGTGCGTCTTTGGGGAGGAAATGATGATGGTTAGATCAAAGGTTGGGGTCGCGTTGCTGACCACTGTGGCAACTGCGGCGATGGCAACATCGGCTGCCGCGCAGACAGCTGGTAGCCCCGCCGCACCGGATGAGAACAGTTCCACCACGGCCAATACCGGCGGCGTGAACCAGATCGTTATCACGGCACAGCGCCGCGAGGAGAACCTGCAGGATGTTCCGCTGTCGGTGGCGGTGATCGGTCGCGAAGAAATTCGCGAAAAGGATATTACCGATGTAAGCCGACTGGAGCAGCTGGTTCCGGGTCTACGCCTCAACCGCACTGGGTCCGCGCAGCGACCGGCGATACGCGGCGTCTATACCGAAGCGATCGGGCTCAATTCCGATCCCCGCATCGGCTTTTACATCGACGAAATCTATCAGGCGCGCCCGCAACAGGCGACGGCGGCGCTGGTCGATCTTGAACGGATCGAAGTCCAAAGGGGCCGCAGGGCACCCTGTTCGGTCGCAACAGCTATGGCGGCAACATCTCGCTTTCCACGGCTCCTCCGGTGGACTTCGTCGAGGGCGGCATCGACGTGACGTTGGGCAATTACGACCGGGTCCGGGCCGAGGGGTTCATCAACCTGCCCGTCTCAACCGATCTGGCCGTGCGTTTCGCCGGTGCGATTGAACGGCGCGACGGATTTCTGGAGAGCGTCGTGCGCGAGGAAGCCGATCTTCAGGACAAGGACGAGGATTACATCCGCGCCTCGCTTCGCTGGTCTCCGGCCGCGCTCGACGACCGGCTCGAAGTGATTCTGCGCGGCAGCTACTTCCAGCGCGGCGGTGCAGGTTTTAATGCCGCAAACGGCAAGGTCGTCGGAGTGGCGGTCGATCCGGCGCTGATCACACCGCCGGGCGGGTCGATTGTCTTCAACGGACAGACCTACACTTTCCCGCAGGCTGGAAACGGGACCGGCGGGTTCAACGGTTTGAACATTGGGACGGGAACGCTGTTTCCGTTCTCTAATGCACTGCGTGATGGCATTCCCGACGTGAACGGCGCGGACATCGGCATTCCGGTTCCAGGACCGTATGCGAACATCTACGATGCCGAACCGTTCGAAGACCTCGAACAACAGCAATACAGCGCGACGATCAATTACGATGTGTCGGACAACATCCGGTTGCGTTCGATCACGTCGTTCACGGACTTCGATACCGTGGCCGGCGGGGATGGCGACGGCACCCCGATCCCCTTGCAATACTTCGTGGGCGGCACGCGTTCCGAGGTGTTCACGCAGGAATTCCAGATCCAGTCCACGGACACCAGCAGCCGGTTCCAGTACACGGTCGGCGCGTTCTACCTCAAGGAAGAAGGGCGTGACGGTTCCTCGTTCTATTATCTGAACCGCAACTACACCACCGCGAACGCCGCTTCGCTTGGTCTGCCGACCTATTTCGGCGCCGGCGGCGGCATCGGCGGATCGAGCTTCGCGTGCCAGTTCAGCTTCACGACACCGGACGCCTGCGCCGTAAATTTCACGCAAGGCAACCTGTTCGATTTCCGCACTGTCAACGAAGCGAAGACCGACTCATATGCGGTCTATGCGCAAGGCTCGTACGATCTGACCGATCAGCTGACCCTGACGCTGGGCGGCCGCTACACGGTTGACGACAAGGAATACAAAACGATCCTGCAGTCCCCGGCGAACGGAACGCTGTTCGCAGGGCAGTTCGCCGCGCAGGAAGGGCTGACCGGGCCGAATGCGTTTTATGCAGTCAATCCGTTCTTCAGTTTCGATTTCAACGAAACCTGCGGCGGGTTCACCTCGCAGGGTATCTCGACGAACCAGAGCGACGAGCCTGTCGCTACCGTGCCGAATTACTTCTTCACGGTTTGTGAGGAAGAAAAGTTCGATTTCTTCACCTTCCGCGCAGCGCTGGATTACGAGATAACGCCCGACAATCTGATTTATGCCAGCTTCAACACCGGTGCGCATTCGGGTGGGTTCGGCGCGGGCGTGACAGCGGCGAATTCGCCTGGCCTTATCACCACGTTCGATACCGAGAAGGTGCAAGCTTACGAAATCGGCAGCAAAAACAGGTTCTTCAACGATCGCCTGCAGGTAAACGTCGCGGCGTTCTTCAACCGGTTCACCGATTTGCAGGAGCAGGGCACCCAAATCGTCACAATCGATGGGCAGGATCGAAATATTTCGACCATCTTCAACGTGGGTGGACAGGATACGCCGGGCTTTGAAGTCGATGTCATCGCCAACCCGGTGCCCGGCCTGACGCTGAACGCTTCGGTCGTGTATCTCCGGGCGCGATATGATGAGTTCGAGCGGTTCGCGCCGCCCAACTTCATCTGTTTCTACATTTCCGAACCGTCCTGCGGCGCCGGGGCGTTTCCGCCCACGGCGCCCCAGAACTTCGGGGTAGGCGGGGGCTACTTCCCGAATGCGCAGACCAATCCCGATCTGTTCAACCAGACCGGAATCGCCGGGTTCGATTTTGCCTTCGTTCCGACCGACCGCCGGGTGCAGAACACGCCCGACTGGAGCGGGCAGTTCGGTGCGTCCTACGAAATCGATCTAGGCACTGCCGGGACCGTGACGCCGGGCTTCAACACCCAGTGGTCGGGATCCTACCTGCTTTCGCCATCGGCACCCAATATCGAGCAGGACGGCTTCACCAAGACCGATGCGCGGATTACCTATACCACGGAAGACGGTTCAATCAGCGCACAGGTTTTCGTCCAGAACATCGAGGACGAAGCGACGCTTGGCCGAATTACCACACGGTCGAACGGCGAAGTGCAGGGTACGTTCGCCGATCCTCGCACCTACGGCATACGGGTTGGTTATCGTTTCTAACGCCGCCTGACGAAAATTGAAAACCGGCGGTCTCCCTGGAGGCCGCCGGTTTTTTATGGCTGTCGATCAAGACACGCGCTACCGGATGAAACAGCAAGCGCCCTAGCGTTTACAAGCTGTCGTCGCCTTCCCTGACGATGAAAATCTCCGCGCCGCTCTCCGATACGATCGAATGCGCCAGGTCTCGCGGGACGGACAAGGTGTCGCCTTCTCCCAGATCGAGCGCCTTGTCGTCCCAGACCAGTTTGGCGCTGCCCTTGTGAACGAAGACGACCTTGGACCCGGGCCGGGTTTCGACGGGGGCGGCGTCGCCCCCGTCCAGAGCCAAACGTTGCAGAGTAAATCCGTGGGGCCAGGGAAAGGCGCCATCTGGGCCGATAAGCGACTGCATCGCGGCCAGCTCTGCCGCGCCCTTCCGCCAAACGAACGCCTCGGCCTGCGACGGCGTGACGCGTGTCAGGGCTGCGACATCTTCGCGTGAAGTCGGTTTCATCGCAACCGCGCCATCCGGAAGGCGTTCGCCCTTAGTGGTGTCGACCAGCTGGCCGGTTTCGAGCAGCACAAGCCCGTAATCCTTCGCCATCTCGAACACATCGGGTGCCCAGGTCACCTTGCCGGGATTGTCCTTCCCCAGCACCGCCCACAGGAAGCCCAAATCCTCGCCGACGTTCGTGAATCCGCGGAACATATCGGTCGGGATGGAGATAACGTCGCCTTCGCCGATCTCGACCTGCGCATCGTCGCCATGCTCGCCAAGGTCGAAGCGCCATGTCCCCTTGTGCACCACGAACACCTCCGCGGTCTTATGGCTGTGTTGCGAGTTCACACACCCCGGCGGCTGGCGCGCGCCGCCGATATTATATCCATGCGCTTCCTCGATATGCACGAATTGTTCCGGGTTTTCCGAAACGCCCGGGCCGACGATGGTGAAATTCTCTTTCGTTTCCGATCCCGGCGTGCGCGTATCAATGAATGCATTGTAACAGGCGCGCAAATCGCCGTATCGAACGCGACGATGCTCCATGTCGGAAACCGTCCACAGTGATTTCTTCACCGACATCGGCAAGCCTCGCAATCTGACGTCCAAATTCCTTGACCTCATTTGCATGCGCAGTCAATACGGCCCTGGCGATATCGGACACGTCGCAACGCTTTGGAAAAAGGAACGGCAATATGGCGCGGTGGATCAAGCGGGGGGCTTCGGCCGAAGCGAAGGCAGACGCCGATCTCAAGGTCCGCGAGATCGTCGAACGCGCGCTCGCGGATATCGATCAGCGCGGCAATGCGGCGATCCGCGAAATGTCGAACACTTTCGACAGCTGGGACCGCGAGGACTATCGGCTGACCCAATCCGAGATCGACGCATGCGTGGACAGCCTGACGCCGCAGGAGCGCAAGGATATCGAATTCGCTCAGACGCAGGTGCGCAACTTCGCGCAGATCCAGCGCGACAGCATGAAGGACGTGGAAGTCGAGACATTGCCAGGCGTTATGCTGGGCCATAAACATCTGCCGGTGAATGCCGCAGGCTGTTACGTTCCCGGCGGAAAATATCCGCTGCTGGCCTCTGCGCATATGAGCGTATTGACCGCCAAGGTCGCGGGCGTACCACGCGTTATCACCTGCGCACCGCCGTTCGATGGCAAGCCGGCGGACAAGATCGTCGCCGCGCAAGCGATGGCGGGGGCGGACGAGATCTATGCGCTTGGCGGTATTCAGGCGATCGGCGCGATGGCGCTCGGCACGGAAACGATCGACCGGACCGACATGCTGGTCGGCCCCGGCAATGCGTTCGTGGCGGAAGCGAAGCGGCAATTGTTCGGGCGCGTCGGCATCGATCTGTTCGCCGGACCGACCGAAACGATGGTAATTGCCGACGAAACCGTCGATGGGGAGCTGTGTGCGACCGACCTGCTGGGGCAGGCCGAACATGGCCCCGAAAGCCCAGCGATTTTGATTACCAATTCGGAAAAGCTGGCACGCGACACGATGGAGCAGGTCGAACGGCTGCTCGACATCCTGCCGACTGCGGACATCGCGCGCCCCGCATGGGAGAACTTCGGCGAAGTCGTGGTCTGCGACAGCTACGAAGAGATGCGGATCGTCGCCGACGATTATGCCAACGAGCACGTCCAGGTGATGACCGAAGACCCGGACTATTTCCTGAAGAACATGACAAACTACGGTGCGCTGTTCCTGGGTCCGCGTACGAATGTCAGCTATGGCGACAAGGTCATCGGCACCAACCATACGCTGCCTACGAAGAAGGCGGCCCGTTACACGGGCGGTCTGTGGGTCGGCAAGTTCCTGAAGACCTGCACCTATCAGCGCGTAACCACGGACGAAGCGACCACGCTGATCGGTGAATATTGCAGTCGGCTGTGTGCGATGGAGGGGTTTGCGGGTCATGGCGAACAGGCCAATATCCGTGTGCGACGTTATGGCGGGCGCAACGTTCCCTACGCAGCAGCAGTGGAGCCATCGCGCGAGACGACGGCGTGACGCCTGTCGAGCTGCCGATTACGCCCTCTTTCCGGCTCGACGGGCGGCGTGCCTTAGTGACAGGGGCCGGGCGTGGCATCGGACTGGCGGTTTCCGCCGCACTGGCACAGGCCGGTGCGGCGGTCACGCTCGTCGCGCGCACATCGTCGGAGATCGAGGCGGCGGCTGGCTTGATCGGCAATAACGCCGAAGCGGTCCGCTTGGACGTTTCCGACCTTCGCGCGGTGCGTGATTTTTTCGACAAGCGTGAGCCGTTCGACGTGCTGGTCAATAATGCGGGCACGAACCGGCCTAAGCCGGCATGGGACGTTACCGAAGACGATTATGATGCAGTGCTTGATCTCAATCTGAAATCTGCGTTCTTTGTTGCGCAGGCGTGCGTAAACCGAATGCGCGAGGCGGGTTCGGCAGGAAGCCTGATCCATATGGGTAGCCAGATGGGCCATGTCGGCGGCGCGAACAGAAGCCTTTACTGTGCAAGTAAGTGGGCGCTGGAAGGTTTGAGCAAGGCGCTTGCGCTCGATCTTGCGGCGCATGCGATCCGTTCCAACACGATCGCTCCTACCTTTATCGAGACGCCGATGACGGCCCCCTTCTTTGAAGACGACGCATTCAAGGCGAGTGTGCTGGACAAGATCAAACTTGGTCGACTGGGCAAGGTCGAAGACCTGATGGGCGCGGTTGTTTTCCTGGCGTCGGACGCGTCGGCCCTGGTGACCGGGACCAGCCTGGTCGTAGATGGCGGATGGACGGCTGAATGAAGCACTTCGCCTACGTCGCAGGCCTATTCGAAGCGAAGGAAACAGCATGATCCGCGCAGGCGATACGTTCGAATCTCTCGATCCCGCCAGCGGAGCCGTGGTGTGGCAGGGAAGGGCCGCAACCCGCGATGATTGCGAAATGTTCGTTCGGAAGGCCAGGGATGCACAGCGGGATTGGGGCCGTTCGACCATCGATCAACGTCGAACGATCCTCGAACGATACGCCGTCGCGCTCGAACGCCGGTCCGACGATCTGGCGAAGGACATCTCCCGCGAAAACGGGAAGCCGCTGTGGGAAGCGCGCGCCGAAGTTGGCGGAATGATCAGCAAAGTGACCCTGTCGATCCGGGCGCAGGAAGAGCGCGCTGGCGAACGCGCCGAAGAAACCGGATTTGGTCAAGCTACCCTACGGCATCGGCCCCACGGTGTGTTCGCAATTCTGGGTCCGTTCAACTTCCCCGGACATTTGCCCAATGGACATATTGTCCCCGCTCTGCTGGCCGGGAATGCCGTGGTTTTCAAGCCGTCGGAAAAAACCCCATTGATTGGCGAACACATCGCCGGAGCGCTCGAAGAAGCAGGCTTGCCGACCGGTCTGTTCAGCTTGGTACAGGGCGCGCGTGAAACGGGCGAAATGCTCATCGATCAGGATATCGATGGCGTTCTCTTCACCGGCTCTTCGAAAGTCGGGACTTTGTTGCAGACGCGTCTGGCATCCCGTCCACATGTGATCCTCGCATTGGAACTGGGCGGCAACAACCCGATCGTTGCATGGGACGGAAACGTGGAAGCGGTGTCCGCCATCATCGCGGAATCGGCGTTCATAAGTACCGGGCAGCGATGCTCTTGCGCACGCCGCCTGATCTTGCCCGAAGGAGCCTGGGGCGATCAAGTGATCGACACGCTCGGCGACCTGGTGACCAGATTGCTTGTCGAACCGTGGAACAGCAAACCTGAACCGTTCATGGGGCCGTTGATTGATGCCGACGCCGCTACAAACGCGCTTCACGCTCAGGAAAGTCTAACGAAGTTGGGCGCGTCGCCGATTGCATTAATGTCACGGCGTTCCGAACTATCACCGGCCTTTGTTGGTCCGGGTATTTTGGATGTTACGCATATTGATGCGCCGGACGAGGAAGTTTTTGGGCCGCTGTTGCAAGTCACCCGGGTTGCCGACTGGTCCGCTGCGACAGGGGCGGCTAATCGCACAAGGTTCGGGCTGGCGGCCGGTTTAATTAGCGAAGACGATGCGTTGTGGACCGATTTTCAGGTCGAGATCCGGGCCGGTATCGTCAATCGCAACCGTCCGACGACAGGAGCAAGCGGAACGATGCCCTTCGGCGGGCCAGGCGAATCCGGCAATCATCGGCCAAGCGCTTGGTACGCCGCCGACTATTCCGCATACCCGGTCGCAAGTCAGCAAGCTCCGCGAGCAACGAGCAACGGATCGCTGCTTCGGACTCGTGAACAGCCCTGAATAAGAGCTGTAAGGGACTGGAAACCGAGAAGAAGTACTGGTCGTTGAGTTGGCCGAGCATCCGGTCCGATTTGGATCAACCGGCCCTAAATTACGCAAGTTCGTCCAGAATAAACTCCGAAGGGCATTAACCCCATGCGGCGGCAAATTTCTGGCGCCTTTATCAAACAGGTTCGTTTCGCAGCACAGGGTATAGGTTTCAGTGGTAGCAAGTTGATGTACAATACCAAATATTTAGCCAGTCGAAAGAACCGGTGCCCATCTATGACCAGTTAGCTTTGCGCCAAAAGCCCATCTCTATTCGTAAATTCGGGTTGGTGCGGTCGAGAAGACTCGAACTTCCACGGGTTATTCACCCACAACGACCTCAACGTTGCGCGTCTACCAGTTCCGCCACGACCGCACACTCAGCCTGTTTACGGATGCCGGAGCTTTCGCCTTGCATCCGTCCGGTAGGCGAGCGCGGTTAGCAAAGCGGATGCGCGGCGGCAAGCGTGGTGTTGCCGCGCGGTGCCATTGCCTCGTGGCTAGCGTTCCGCTTTCCAGCCGATATAGGCGACGCGGGCGGATTTGGGCACGTTGGTCACCGCTTCGTTGATGGTCAGGCTTTCGCCCGGACCCAGCGCATCGCGCGGCGGCACGACTTCCCAGCTATACACCGGGCGCTCGCGCTGGTCGCGCATCACGATCAGCAGCGAGGGCACCGCCACCGTCTCGCGCCCGACATTGGTGATGGTGCCGCTGGCGCCGTAGAACTCGGTGCCGTTGGGCAATGTGCGCCGTTCCTGCTTGGCCTTGGGGAAATCGAGCACCAGGCTGGGCTGTTCCGGCCCCCAGACCGAGCGGCTGACCGGCACCCATTCGGGCAGGCCGTAATAGCTGACCGCCAGCACCGTTCCCAGCGCCAGCACTGCGAAGACGCCCGCCGCCGCCGTCCAGATCCTGAGCGGGTTGCGCCGTCCGCGGGACTGGAACGGCGGCTGCCGGTCGAATTGCGATACGCCATCGAAGCCGTCGTCTGCGGGTAAGGGAGAAGGCGGAGGGGGCGGAGGGGGCGGGGCCGGCGTTGCGTGTGGCGGAGCGGCTTCGCCATGTACGTCGCCGAAGCCGGGTTTCGCATCGGTGTAACGCATGCCCGCAGGTTCGCTACCGCTGGTTGAAGCATCGGTTGGCGGCGCGGCTTGCGTCAGCTCGAGTTCGGGTCCGTCCTGAAACCAGCTATGGCGGCACTTGGCGCAGCGTACCGTGCGCCCCTCCGCTCCGACCGCACTGTCGGGGACGACATAGCGCGTCGAGCAGGCGGGGCAGGAGAGTATCATGGCGGGGCACCATGTATTACGTCCCTTGGGGCGGGGCAACCGGTGCGTGGTGTTCTTGTCGGGTACGCTTGCGGACATCCGTCCTGCGCTTTCTTTTCTCGCTAACGCTCGGTGCTGTGCCATCCCGCTCCCCCTCCCGGCCACCCCTTGAGGATAATCCCGTGGGTGGCCGGGAGGGGGAGCGGGATGGCACAGCAAGGGAGGGCGGATGCCCGACCGCACCAAACAAAGACTCACAGCACCGAGCGTCAGCGAGAAAGCAAAGCCACCCCCACCCCCGCTCTTTTGTCGCTGCGAAAGCGCGGCTATAGCCCGCAACGCAATGCCGCCTGCCAATCAGACATTCCCGCTCCACGCTCCGCCAAGGAGCGCGCGATGACCGACGCCGCCGATGCGGTTGTCACGTTCGACAATGTCGGCCTGCGTTACGGCGCGGATCGCGAGGTGTTGGGCGATATCTCGTTTACGCTGTTTCCGGGCAGCTTCTATTTCCTTACCGGGGCGAGCGGCGCGGGCAAGACCTCGCTGCTGAAACTGCTTTATCTGGCGCAACGTCCGTCGCGCGGGGTCATCCGCATGTTCGGCACCGATATCGTCACTCTTCCGCGCACCAGCCTGCCGGGGCTACGGCGGCGGATCGGGGTGGTGTTCCAGGATTTCCGGCTGGTGCCGCATTTGTCCGCGTTCGATAATGTGGCGCTGCCGCTGCGTGTGTCCGGCGTGCGCGAGACGGATGTGGCGAAGCCGGTGCGCGACATGCTGGAATGGGTCGGTCTGACACCGCGCAGCGATGCGATACCCGCCACGCTGTCGGGCGGGGAACAGCAGCGTGTCGCCATTGCGCGCGCGGTAATCGGGCGGCCCGACATTCTGGTAGCGGACGAGCCGACCGGTAATGTCGATCCCGACATGGCGCTGAAATTGCTGCGGCTGTTCGAGGCGCTGAACCGGCTCGGCACGACGGTGGTGGTGGCAACGCATGACGTGCACCTGCTGAAGAAAGTGCCGGAGTCGCTTATCATGCGGCTGGACGGCGGACAGCTATCGGACCCGACCGGCGTGCTGCGTTATCCGCCGCGCCCGGACCGCAACACACCCCCGCGCCCGGCATCTTTGCGCGAGGGGTTGGGCCTGTGAGCATTACGGCTGCAACCGGCACCGCAAAGGCACCCAGGATACGCAAGCCGCCCACCGTCGGCGGGTCGATCAAGCGCGGACTGGCGCGGTTCGGCGGCGAGCAGGCGGCGCAGCTGGTGCCGCAGGCGCGGCTGGGCGGGCCGATGCCGTGGGTCATCGCGATCATGGTCACGCTGGTCGTCATCGCGGCGGCCGGCGGGCTGGCGATCAGCAATATCGCCGACGGCGCGCGGGCCGAACTGGCGGGCGGGGCGACGGTGCAGGTGGTCGAGGCCAACGGACCGGCGCGCGAGGAACAGGCGGTGGCGGCGCAGGCGATGCTGGAAACCGACCCCGCCATCGCCGGGGTGCGCCGTGTTCCGGACGAAGAGCTGGACGCGCTGCTCGCCCCGTGGCTGGGTGTGGGAACGGGCAGCGAGACTGTGCCGATCCCCGCGCTGCTCGATGTGCGGCTGACCGATGCGGCCAGTGCCGATGTGCTGAACGATATCCAGACGCGGCTGGAACAGGTCGCGCCCGCCGCGCGGATCGATGCGCAGGCAAGCTGGCTGGCACCGGTGTTCGATGCGCTGCAATCGCTGAAATATCTCGCCGGTGCGCTGGTGCTGTTGCTGGCGCTGACCAGCGTGGCGGCGGTCTGGCTGGCGGCCCGCAGCGCGCTGGGCAGCCACCGCAGCACGATCGAGGTCGTTCACATGCTGGGCGGGACCGACCAGCAGATCGCGCGGATCTTCGAACGCTCCATCGGCTTCGACGCGACGCTGGGCGGCGCGGTCGGGTTGACGCTGGGGCTGGCCGCGATGCTGCTGATCGGCGGCGAATTCGCGGCGCTCAATTCGGGCATGATGGCGGGCGGGACGCTGGGCTGGCTGGACTGGGTGGTGATCGCAATGGTGCCGCTGGCCGCCGTGGCGCTGGCGATGGTGACCGCGCGGCTGACGGTGCTGTTCGCGCTGGCGCGGATGCTGTGATGCGCCGCCTGTTCGCCGCTCTCCTGATCGTGTGGTTTGCAGGCTTTGCCTGGTTCACCATCGCACTGCCGCAGCCACTGGAACGCGCCACCAACGATGCCGCCATCGTCCCGACCGGCGCGGCGGGCCGCATCGCGCGAGGCGTGGATTTGCTGGAAAGCGGCGCGGTCGAGGCGCTGCTGGTCACCGGCGTTGCCAACGAAGTCAGCATGGCCGATTTCGCCCGCGAATTCGACGTACCCGACCGGCTGATGGAATGCTGCGTCACGCTTGGCTACGGGGCGCAGGACACGCGCGGCAATGCAGCCGAAACGGCGGCCTGGGTCGCCAATCGCCGCGTTGCGTCGGTTCGGCTGGTGACGACCGACTGGCACATGCGGCGCGCGCGCAACGAGCTGTCGCAGGCATTGCCGCCCGATGTCGCGATCTCCAGCGATGCGGTGGCGTCGGAGCCATCGTTCCGCATCCTGTTCGTGGAATATCACAAGCTGCTGGCAAGCTGGGTGGTCGGCCTGCTACCGGTGTAGGCGGTCGTCATGCTGCTGCTTCGCAACTTCGCCTTCTATACCCTATTTTACGGTGGCAGTATTGTCGTGACGCTGGCGGCCTTGCTGTGTCTGCCGGTCAGTCGCCGCGCCTTGCGCCGGTGCGTGCGGTGGTGGGCGCGCTATCACCGGTGCTGCGTGGAAAACCTGCTCGGCATCGCGATAGAACAGCACGGCGAACCACAGCCCGGACCTGCACTGTATGTCATAAAGCACGAGAGCTTCTTCGAAGCCATCGATGCGCCCGCGTTGTTCCCACACCCCGCCGTCTTCGCCAAGGCGCAGTTGTTCTGGATTCCCGGCTGGGGTTTTGCCGCGCGCCGATACGGACTGGTCCCGGTGCAGCGCGATCAGGGCGCGCGGACGCTCCGGCTGATGGTGAAGGAAGCACGCGGCCTGTCGGCACAGGGGCGCGAGCTGGTGCTGTTTCCCGAAGGCACGCGCACCCCGCACGGGGTGAACGCGCCGCTGGGGGCAGGCTTTGCGGGGCTGTACAAGCTGATCGGTCTGCCGGTGGTACCCGTGGCGGTGAACAGCGGTCCGTTCTATCATCCTGTGCTGAAGCGGCGCGGAACCATCACCTATCGCTTCGGCAAGACCATTGCGCCCGGCCTCGACCGGCGCGAGGTGGAAGCGCAGGTGCGCGATGCAATCAACGCGCTGAATGCGGGTGCTGGCGGCGGGACGCTACGCGACGGGTGAGGTTTCGCCCTGCCCATCTTCCCCCTGCCCATCCCTGACCTTGTTCAACGATGCCGCGCCGGATTGCGCCGGTGCGGCTGAACAGGTCGAACAGCATTTCGCCGTCGCCATCGCGGATGGCGCGCTGCAGCGCGGTCAGGTCTTCGGTGAAGCGGCCCAGCACGTCCAGCACGGCCCCGCGATTGGCCAGGAAGATGTCGCGCCACATGGTCGGATCGGACGCGGCGATGCGGGTAAAGTCGCGAAAGCCGCCGGCGCTGTATTTGATGACTTCGCCTTGCGTCACGGCTTCCAGATCGGATGCGGTACCGACGATGGTGTAGGCGATCAGATGCGGGATATGGCTGGTGACCGCCAGCACCGTATCATGATGCGCGGCGTCCATCGTTTCCACCCGCGCACCGACCGCGTTCCACATCGCGGCGATGGCTGTGGTGGCGTCCGGCGGCGTGTCGGCATCGGGCGTCAGGATGCACCAGCGGCCTGCGAACAAGGCGGCAAAGGCGGCGTCCGGTCCGCTATGCTCGGTGCCCGCGACCGGGTGGGCGGGGACGCGGGCATGGTCTGGCAAGGTCTCGGCCAGCGCGGCGATCACCGACTGCTTGGACGAACCCACGTCGCTTACGATGCAGCCGGCAGGCAGGCGGGCGGCGAGCTGCTGCGCCACCGCCGCCATCGCCCCGACCGGCACGCACAGAACACATATGTCGGTGTCGGCAACGCTGGCCTTCCAGCGTCTCGGCGATGCTGTCCGCCAGCCCCCGTTCGGCAGCGCGGCGGCGCACGGCAGGGTCGGCGTCGTAGCCGATGGTGGCGAAGTCCTCGCGCTTCGCCAGTGCCAGCCCCAGCGAGCCGCCCAGCAGGCCTAGGCCGATGATGGCAACCCGCTGCATTTATGCTGCGTCCTCGGCAGCGGCGGCAATCAGCGCCGCAATCTCGGCCATCTGTTCGCCCGTGCCGATGGTGATGCGCAGAGCGTGGGGCAGCCCCTGTCCGGGCAAATGGCGCACGGCATATCCGCCTTCGGCCAACGCCGCCAAAGCCGCCTCCGCCGTCAAAGCGCCATTGAACAGCACCAGCACGAAATTGGCCTTGCTCGGCACGGTACGGATGCCGTGATTGCCCAGTGTGGCCAGCGCCTCGCAAAGGGCGGCGCGGTCGCGGGCATTGGCGATGCGTGATTGCTCGACAAAGCCTGTGTCGGCGATGGCGGCGGTGGCGGCGGTTTGCCCGTGCGTCGTCACGTTGAACGGCCCACGAATGCGGTTCAGCGCAGCGATGAGCGGCGGCGCGCCGGTGGCCCATCCGATGCGTTCGCCTGCCAGCCCGTGGATCTTGGAAAAGGTGTGCGTCACCAGCACATTGTCCGCCTGCTGCGCCAGCGCCATGCCGCCATCGTCGTCCGCCGCATCCAGATATTCGGCATAGGCATGGTCCAGCACCAGCAGCACGTCGCCGCGCCCTTTGTCCTTCAGGCCGGTGTGAAGTCGCGCCAACTCGCCGCGCGGCAGGAAGGTGCCTGTCGGGTTGTTCGGATTGGCGAGAAACGCGACGCGGGTCCGCGGCGTCACCGCCGCCAGCAGCGTATCGACGTCTGCGCCGTAATCGGCATCCGCTGCCTCCACCGGCGTCGCCCCGCACCGCCGTGCCGCGATGTCGTACACCGAGAAACTGTAGCGCGGGAACAGCACCTCGTCGCCTGGCCCGGCATAGGCCTGCGCTGCCAGATTGAGCAGTTCGTCCGAGCCGGTGCCGCATACGATGCGCTCTGCGTCGAGGCCGTGCTGCGCGGCAATGGCGGTGCGCAGGGCCGTCGCATCGGGGTCGGGGTAGCGTTCCGGCTGCGTCGGCCCAGCCAGCGCCGCGCGCGCCGCATCGCCGCAGCCCAGCGGATTCTCGTTCGCGCTCAGCTTCACCAGCACGCGACCGTCCGCGCCGGTTGCGCGGCCCGGAACATAGGCATGGATCGCATCGATCCAAGGTTTGGGCGTGGGCTTATGGAGTGCGCTCATAGAGTTGCCTTACAAAAGAACGATGCTTCGACAAGCTCAGCATGAACGGATAGAAGCGATGTTGCTGTAACCGTTCGCCCTGAGCCTGTCGAAGGGCCGTTCTTAATTTTGGTCCGTCTGTGCCCGATCCGCACCCAACCTACGAACTCCCAGACCCCCTGCCGCTCGACGGCGGGCAAGTGCTGGATGATGCTGTCATCGCGTACCAGACCTACGGCACGCTGGACGCCGCGCGAAGCAACGCCATCCTGATCTGCCACGCGCTGACGGGCGACCAGCATGTCGCCAGCGCGCATCCGGTGACGGGCAAGCCGGGCTGGTGGGCGAACATGGTCGGGCCGGGGCTGCCCATCGACACCGACCGCTATCACGTCATCTGCGCCAATGTCATCGGTAGCTGCATGGGCTCGACCGGGCCCGCCAGCGATGCATCGGACGGCGCGCCTTACGCCATGCGCTTCCCCGTCATCACTGTGCGCGACATGGTGCGCGGGTTGGTGGCGCTGCTCGACGGGCTGGGTATCGAGACGCTGCACGCGGTGGTCGGCGGATCGATGGGCGGGATGCAGGCGCTCAGCCTTGCGGCCAATTTCCCGGAGCGCGCCGCCCGCGTCCTCGCCATCGCCACCACCGCGCGGCATTCGGCGCAGAACATCGCCTTCCACGAGCTGGGGCGGCAGGCGATCATGGCCGATCCGAACTGGCGCGACGGTGCGTATTACGCCGCCGACGATGCGCCCTCCGCAGGTCCGCCTCACGCAGGATTGGCCGTGGCGCGGATGGCGGCGCATATCACCTATCTTTCCGAAGAGGGGCTGACCGCCAAATTCGGGCGGCGCTTGCAGGACAGGAAAGCCAAGACCTTCGGCTTCGATGCCGATTTTCAGGTTGAAAGCTATCTGCGCTACCAGGGCAGCGGCTTCACCCGCCGGTTCGATGCCAACAGCTATCTCTACATCACCCGCGCGATGGATTATTTCGATCTGGCGGAGGAGCATGGCGGTCCGCTGGCCAGCGCTTTCGCGAGCAGCACAGCGCGCTTCTGCGTGGTCAGCTTCGACAGCGACTGGCTCTACCCCACCGCCGAAAGCCGTCACCTTGTCCACGCGCTGAACGCGGGCGGCGCACCGGTCAGCTTCGTGGAACTCTCCGCGCCCAACGGCCATGACAGCTTCCTGTTGCCGAACCCCGCCCTGGACCGCGTGGTGGCGGGCTTCCTCGATGGCTGAGTTGAGGTCCGATCTTGCCGTGATTGCCGAAGCCGTGCCGCAGGGCGCGCGGGTGCTGGATGTCGGTTGCGGCGACGGGGCGCTGATGGCGGTGCTGCGCGATACACGGGGTGTGGACGCGCGCGGGATCGAGATCGACGGGGATTGCGTGGAACGCTGCGTGGCACAGGGGCTGAGCGTGGTGCAGGGCGATGCCGACCGCGATCTCGGCGTCTATCCCGATGGCGCGTTCGACATCGCCATCCTTTCCCAAACGCTGCAAACCGCCGCGCGGCCAGACGCGATGCTGCGCGAATTGCTGCGTGTGGGGCGCAGCGCTTTTGTCAGCTTCCCGAATTTCGGTCACTGGCGGATGCGGCGCGACCTGCTGCTGAACGGGCGGATGCCGGTGACGCGGCACTTGCCCGTCAGCTGGTACGAGACGCAGAATATCCACCACATGACCATCGCCGATTTCCGCTCTCTGGTGGCGGATCTGGGAATGCGCGAGGTCGCGAGCTGGTTCTTCGCCGCCGACCGCGCCTTGGCGTGGCGCGGGGATGAACTGGCGCGCGGAAAATGCGGTGTTTCGGCTGGAGAAGTAGGATTTAGGATTTCGCCCGTCAGCAGCGGACGCAGAGGGAAGAAGGGCGCGGGGGGCGTTGTTCTTCGTGTGGTGTGTCGCCCGGTTTGTTTCACACGAAGACACGAAGAGATAATGCCTGCGGCAAAGCCGCTTTCGAATTGCAGGCTCATCGCGCAGTCGTAACGCCGGTTTTGAAGGGCCTGCGGCGCGACATTATGCCTCTGCGTCCTCCTTTCCTCCTGCGTCTCTGCGCGAACCACCCTTTTCGTGTCTTCGTGTGAAGTATAATACGGACACAGAAAACCATCCGGCGGCGAACCCGGACCTATCGCCGTTGGGAAAGGGTATTCGCGCGGTCGGGCGGATGTCGTGCGGTGGCACGGGATATCCGCCGCAGGAGCGGCGTCCGGCTGCCAAAAGGCCCCGCGCCGCGTGACGCAGCGGGGTCAGGCGAATGGCCGTATCATGGCATCTTCCCGGAACGGGAGGCTGCGCATGTGAGGCATGCGCAGCGCGATACGGCTCGACCCGGTTCAAGCACGCCGGAGGGGCAAGCCCCCGGCTCGACGTCTTCCAGCCGGCAGCGACGGGGTGGGCTCGCCATTACGCATTGTGGGCCCCTGTCGCGATCCGCGCGGGTGAATGGTCCCGCGACACATCCGGAAATGTAACGTCGCACGTCAGGGTGGACCGGCTGTCGATACCGGCGCGACGGGTAGGCCCGCCCCGCGTGGATATCCTCGCCCCGTCCGCCCGACCGCGTCGCCCTGCCGTCCCGATGGAATGGCGAGCGAAGGAGGAGGACGCTCTAGACTACGCCCGCCTCCCGAACGACAGCACCACTAACCGATATGGTTCGCAATGTCAAGGGGGGAGGGGGTTCGCGCAGAGGACGCCGAGGGAAACGAGATACAACCTCGCCCCGTCATCGCGAGCGTAGCGCGGCGATCCAGAGTCCGAAGTTTGATGCGCTCGCAGAGGCGCAGGGGCACAGAGGGTCTGCACCGCAGGCCTTCAAAGCCTAAGGTTATATTGCGCACGAGGCCAAATAGTTCGAAAGCGGCTTCGCCGCAGCTGCTTCCTCTTCGTGTCTTCGTGTGAACCCGTTCGCGCTACGCCGGACAAAAGGTGCAAACCCCCTCTGTGCCTCTGCGCCTCTGCGAGCGAAATCCTTGTTCGCACATTCTTCTCAGGACGCGCACCCCAACCGCGCCGCATGCCAGCGCGACATGTTCGGCCATGAAGGTGCTGACCGTAAAATAGGAGTGGTCATAGCCCTCCTGCATCCGCACCAGCGCGGCGATACCCGCTTTTTTGCAGGCCAGTGCCAGCAGGCCGGGTTTCAGCTGCTCGCCAAGGAACTGGTCCTCGGTGCCCTGATCCACCAGCAGGTCTTCGATACGCGCGCCGTCCTCGATCAGTGCGACGGGGTCGTAGGCCCGCCACGCGTCGCGATCTTCGCCCAGATACGCGCCGAACGCCTTTTTGCCCCACGGCACCTGCGACGGGGCGCAAATGGGGGCGAAGGCGCTGGCGGATCGGAACCGCTCCGGTTCGCGAAGGGCGAAAGCAAGCGCGCCCATGGCCCCCATCGAATGCCCCATTACCGACTGCCGCGTCATGTCGACCGGGAAGCGGTCGGCAATCAGGTCCGGCAATTCGCTCTCCAGATAGCTGCGCATGCGGTAATGCGTCGCCCACGGCGCTTGCGTCGCATCGAGATAGAAGCCCGCACCCATGCCCATATCGTAAGCATCGTCATCGGCCACCGCCTCCCCGCGTGGGCTGGTGTCGGGCGCGACGAAGACGATGCCGTGTTCCGCGCAGGCGGCGCGAAACTCGCCTTTCTCGGTGACGTTGGAATGGTCGCAGGTCAGGCCCGACAGGAACCACAGCACCGGCAGTTTCGTGCCTTCCTCATGGTCGGGCACATACACCGCGAAGGTCATGTCGGTGCCGGTCGCGGCTGAGGCATGGCGGTAGACACCCTGCACCCCGCCGTGGCTGCGGTTTTCGCTTACCGTTTCCATTGCCCCCGGTTCCATCGCCATAGTGTCAGCCGCGTTTGATCCCGCACAGCTTGTGGCCGTCCGGGTCGGTGAAATAGCTCAGATGCATGGTGCCCATCGTGCTCTCGCGCGGGCCGGGCGGGTCTTCGATACTGGTGCCGCCATTTGCCACCGCGACATCGTGCAGTTCCTTCACCTGTTCCGGGCTGTCGCACTTGAAGCCGATGGTCAGGCCGTTGGCGCAGGTCGCCGCCTTGCCATCGATCGGTTCGCTCAGCGCAAAGGTGTTGCCGCCATGCATGAAGAACGCCCGCTTGTGACCACTATCGGAGGTATGCTCCATCGGTGCCTTGGCCCCCAGCACGCCAAGAACGGCCGTGTAGAAAGCCTTCGACTTCTCGATATCGTTTGTGCCGAGCATGACGTGGTTGAGCATTGTGGTTCTCCTGAATTAGTGTCTTACTGATTGATAGCGCGATGCCGCCACTTTGTCGAAGCGAGGTTTTTGTCAGGTGCGCTTGCGGACATCCGCGCTATGTTTTCTCGCTGACGCTCGGTGCTGTGCCATCCCGCTCCCCCTCCCGACCACCCAATAAGGATAATCCCGTGGGTGGTCGGGAGGGGGAGCGGGATGGCACAGCAAGCGTAGGACGGATGTCCGGAGCGTACCAAACAAACTAAACCATCAGTATTCCACCACCGCGCGAATACTTTGGCCTTTTTCCATCAGGTCGAAGCCGTGATTGATCTCGTCCAGCTTCAGTTTGTGCGTGATGAGCGGGTCGATCTGGATGCGGTCTTCCATGTACCAGTCGACGATCTTCGGCACGTCGGTCCGCCCCTTCGCGCCGCCGAACGCAGTGCCGCGCCAGTTGCGGCCCGTCACCAGCTGGAACGGACGGGTCTCGATAGTTTCGCCCGCACCCGCGACGCCGATGATGACGCTGGTCCCCCAGCCCTTGTGACAGCATTCCAGCGCCTGGCGCATGACTTGGGTATTGCCGATACATTCGAAGCTGTAATCCACGCCGCCGCCGGTCATCTTGACGATGGCGGCGACCACGTCCTCGGTTTCTTTCGCGTTGACGAAATGGGTCATGCCGAACTGGCGGCCCCAGCCTTCGCGTTCGGGGTTGGTATCGACGCCGATGACCATGCCCGCACCCGCCAGCTTCGCGCCCTGCACGACGTTCAGACCGATACCGCCCAGACCGAACACCGCCACGGTATCGCCGGGACGCACATCGGCGGTGTTGACCACCGCGCCCACGCCTGTCGTCACGCCGCACCCGACATAGCAGGCGCTGGCGAACGGCGCGTCGTCGCGGATCTTGGCCACGGCGATTTCGGGCAGCACGATGAAATTCGAGAAGGTGGAGCAACCCATGTAGTGGTGGATGCGTTCCCCCTTGAAGGAAAAGCGGCTGGTACCATCCGGCATCAGCCCCTTGCCCTGCGTTTCACGAATGGCGCTACACAGGTTCGTCTTGCCGGAGAGGCACATTTTACAACTGCGGCATTCCGGCGTGTAGAGCGGGATGACATGGTCGTCCGGCGCAACGCTGGTCACGCCCTTGCCAACCTCGCGCACGATACCCGCGCCTTCATGACCCAGCACGACCGGGAACAGACCCTCCGGATCCTTTCCGCTCAGCGTGAAGGCGTCGGTATGGCACAGCCCGGTCGCCATCAGCTCGACCAGCACCTCGCCTTCCTTCGGCCCTTCGAGGTCGAGCTCGACGATTTCGAGCGGCTGTTTGGCTTCGAACGCAACGGCGGCGCGGGTTTTCATCGGTCGGCTCAGCTCTCGTGCACGGTCTTCGGCACCATGCAGGCCATGACGCCCTCCGCACCGTCCTCGCTGCCGTAGCCGGACCATTTCACGCCGCCGAACGGAGCGTCCACCGCCGAGACATTGCCGCCATTGATGGCCAGCATTCCGGCCTCGATTTCGACAGCGAGGCGGCGGCGACGGGCGGGGTCGTTGGTCCAGGCGTAGGCGGCCAGGCCGTAGGGCGTGCGGTTGGCTTCCTCGATCATCGCGTCCTCGCCCGACATCGCATTGACGATGGCGACGGGGCCGAAGGGTTCGGTGGTCATGATGTCGGCATCGACCGGCACGTTCGCCAGCACGCTTGGCTGGTGGAAGAAGCCCTGGTTGCCGATACGTTCGCCACCGGTCAGCAGGTCCGCGCCCTTGGCCTTGGCATCGCCGATCAGTTTCTCCATCGATTCCAGCCCGCGCCCGTTGGCCATCGCGCCCATCTGTATGCCGTCTTCCAGCCCGTTGCCGACCTTGATCTTTTCCGCGCGCGCCACGAAGCCGTCGCGGAAGGCTTCGAACTTGCTTTCGGCTACCATGAAGCGGGTGGGACTGACGCAGACCTGGCCCGCATTGCGGTATTTGGTCTGCACCATCTCGTCGAGCACCGTGTCCACGTCGGCATCGTCGAACACCAGTACCGGCGCGTGGCCGCCCAGCTCCATCGTGGTGACCTTGAGGTCGTCCGCGGCGAGCTTCGCCAGATGCTTGCCGACCGAGGTTGAGCCGGTGAAGGTGACCTTGCGGATGACGGAGCTGGCGATCAGCTGGCTGCTGACGTCTTCGGGCTTGCCGAACACGCATTGCACCACATTGCCGGGCACGCCCGCATCGCGCAGCGCCTGTACCAGCGCGATACCGCTGGCGGGTGTTTCCTCGCTCGGCTTGACGATGGCGGAGCACCCCGCCGCCAGCGCGCCGCCGATCTTGCGGACGACGTTGATGAGCGGGAAGTTCCACGGCGCGAATCCTGCGACGGGGCCGACCGGGTGATACTGGACCTCCACCCGGCTGCCCGCCGGACGCACCAGCGTGCGGCCATAGCTGCGTTTGATCTCGCCCGCATAAAACTCAAGCAGCATGGCGGTGTAGATCACTTCGCCCTTTGCCTCGTTCAGCGTCTTGCCCTGCTCGCGCACCAGGTTGGGCGCGATGGTGCCGATGCGTTCGCGCAGCAGGCCCGCCGCCTTTTGCAGGATACCCGCGCGCTTGTCCGCGCTCGTCTTGCGCCAGTCCTTGAACCCCTGTTCGGCATGCTCCAGCGCGCGGTCGAGATCGTCGCTGGTGGCATGGGGCAGGGTGCCGATGGTATTGCCGGTAGCGGGGTCGATGACCTCTTCGGAATTGCGCCCGTCGCCAGACAGCGCCTCGTCGCCGATGAGGAGTGCGAGTTCGGGATAATCGGTTTGGGCAGACGACATCGGTGGGCCTCTTTCGATGGGGGGTGTTCAGGAATGCCCTGTTAGGGCGTTTGCCATGAGAATCCCAGACCGCACCCCAAAGTTCCTGCTGCTGGCCATTGCCGCGGCGATGCTGCCCGTTTCCGCGCCTGCGCAGGACCGGACGGCGCTGACCTTGCAGCAACAGACCGCCGTGCGCTGCGCCGCCGCGTTTGCCATCGTCGCCGACGCGCAGGCACGGGGCCGGGCCGATGCACAAGCCTATCCGCCACTGGCCGATCGGGGCCAGGAGTTCTTCGTGCGGATGGCGGCGCAACTGATGGACGACCGCGACCTGTCGCGCGAGCAGGTGGCCGACCTGATCCAGGCCCAGGCGCAGGCGCTGTGGGACGAAAACGCCATCGAGGCGGTCATGCCCGGCTGCCTGCTGTTGCTGGATGCATCCGGCCTCTGACACGCGGCCTGTTGCGAGAAGAATAGACGCCGCCGCGCCGATGCGGCAAGGCACGCCATATGTGGCACCTGCACCAGTTTCCCCTCTGTCCGTTCAGCCGCAAGGTGCGACTGTTGCTGAGCGAGAAGGGCATCGCCTACGAGCTGGCGCGGGCCAATCCGTGGGACAATGACGATGCGTTCTGGAACCTGAACCCGGCGGGGCGGACACCGGTGCTGCGCGATGCGGACAAGGACATCACCCTGTGCGACAGTCGCGCGATCTGCGAGTTTATCGAGGAAACGGTGGACCGCCCGCCGATGCTGGCCGGGACGGTGCGCGAGCGCGCCGAAATCCGCCGCCTGATCGCGCTGTTCGACGAAAACTTCTTTACCGACGTGACCGGCCCGATGCTGTCCGAAAAGCTGATGAAGCGCCTGCTGCGCGCGCCGCCGAGCGCCACCGCGCTGCGCGATGCGATGAAGCTGGCGCATGGCCACCTGGACTATCTGGATTACCTTATCGACAACCGCCCGTGGCTGGCCGGATCGCGCATGAGCCTCGCCGACCTCGCTGCCGCCGCGCAGATTTCGGTGGCGGATTATTTGGGTGCGATCGACTGGAACCAGCACGACCGCGCGCATGAATGGTACTCGGTGTTCAAAAGCCGCCCCAGCTTTCGCCCCCTGCTGTCCGAACGCATGGAAGGCCTGCGCCCACCTGCGCATTATGGCGAGGTGGACGGGTAGTTCCTCTTGAAGAAAAGCGTTTTTCGCGCAGAGGCGCAGAGGGCGCAGAGGTGAGGGTCTAAGATGCGACCTTTTCCCGTCATTGCGAGCGAAGCGCGGCACTCCAGGGATTGAAGTTAGAAGCGCTCGCAGAGGCGCGGGGCACAGAGGGGGTCACGTCGCGTGTCTGGCGTTGCGCGTATGCTCGTGACGATAGATGCAAGCGCACGCGGCAAAGCCGCTTTCGAACATAATAGATCCGGGTACGACGCTGTCTTAGGCTTTTAAAGGCCTGCGGCGCAGAGCCCTCTGTGCCTCCGCGCCTCTGTGAGCGCCTATACTCTTGCCGCATTCCGCTCTGGATTGCCGCGCTACGCTCGCAATGACGCAGAGGCATGAAAGGCAAACACTCTCACCTCTGCGTCCTCTGCGCCTCTGCGCGAACCAACTTCTTCTCTCGCGCCAGCCAACAGCACACCGCTGGAAATTCGCGCCGGTCATCCCCACATGCGCCCTGACCAAGGAGCATTCCCGACATGACCGAACCCGCTACCGAACCCACTGCCGATCCCGCCACCATGACCGACACCGAATGGCGTGCGCGGTTGACGCCGGAGCAGTTCCATATCCTGCGCGAAAAGGGCACCGAACGCGCGGGGACCGGCGTGTTCGACAAGCATTATGCGAACGGCGAATATACCTGCGCCGGTTGCGGACAGGCGCTGTTCGAGAGCAACGACAAATACGATAGCGGCTGCGGCTGGCCCGCCTTTACCGCGCCGACCGAGGGCGACGCTGTCACCGAACACCGCGACGTCTCTTTCGGCATGGTCCGCACCGAAGTGGTGTGTTCCAACTGCGGCGGGCATCTGGGCCATGTCTTCAACGACGGTCCGCGCGAGGCGGGTGGCCTGCGCTATTGCATCAACAGCGCCAGCCTGGATTTCGCACCCGACGATCAATAGCGCTCGTGATGTGCGCAATACGCCATGCTTTTTTCATTCATGGCGTGTTACGGATGGTCTATGCAGACCCCTCGTATAAACCATGCGCCATAGCGTTCGGCGCGGATTGATCGCAGGGGCTATGGCGAAAAGAGGAAGCCGGCGTCAGGCCGCCGCACCATCGCAAGGTTCCGGCGGTTCGTCGCGCGAGCGTCGGCATCGCGATTCTCGGCAACAGGGCAAGTGGAAACGCGGCTGGCGGCTGTGGTTCAAACGCCTTGCCATAACAGGTACCGTGCTGGGCGTACTGGGCGTGCTGTTCGTGGGCCTCGCCGTGATGTTCGCTGCACGCTCGCTGCCCGGCTATGCCGAGCTGCGCGCGACCACCACGGCACAAACCATTATCGTGCGCGCGCGCGACGGCTCCGTGATTGTGGAGCTTGGCCCGAGCTATGGCGAATGGATCGCGCATGACGATATTCCGCCGGTAATGAAGAACGCCATGATCGCGGTGGAAGACCGCCGGTTCGACTGGCACCCCGGCGTCGATCCCATCGGGCTGGGCCGCGCATTATGGGATGCGGGCACGGGCAATGGCCGCGTTTCCGCCACCTCCACCATCACCCAGCAGCTGGCGCGCAACCTGTTCCTCAATTCCAACCGTACGCTCGACCGCAAGATGCGCGAGGCGGTGCTGGCGATGGCGCTGGAAACCAAGTTCACCAAGCAGCAGATCCTGGAGCTGTATCTCAACAAGGTGTATTTCGGTGGCGGGGCCTATGGCATCGACAGCGCCAGCCGCCGCTTCTTCAGCCACCCGGCGACCGACCTCAGTACCGGAGAGGCGGCCATCATCGCCGGACTGGTCAAGGCACCCAGCCGCTATTCCCCCACCGCCGACGTGCAGGCTGCCGTGGACCGCGCGCAAGTGGTGCTGCGGCTGATGAAGGAACAGCAGATGATCCCGGCCAGCAGTTCGGTCGATCCCAGTGCGGTGCAGTTGAAGGAAGATCGCAGCCGCAATTCGGTGCGCTATTTCACCGACTGGGCGCTGCCGCAGCTCGACATATTGCTGCCCGCCGAAACCTTCGAGCCGATCGAGGTGTGGACCACCATCGATATCGGCATGCAGCGCGCGGCGGAAACCGCCGTTACCGCCAACACGCCGGGCGGGGCGCAGGGCGCGCTGGTCAGCATGGACCGCGACGGGGCGGTGCTGGCGCTGATCGGCGGCACCGATTACGTGGAAACAAACTACAACCGCGCCACCGACGCGATGCGCCAGCCGGGGTCGAGCTGGAAACTGTTCGTCTATCTTGCCGCGCTGGAGGCGGGGTACACACCCGAAAGCACGGTCAAGGATGCACCCACGACCATCGAGGGATGGAGCCCGCGCAATTCGGGCGGTGGCTATTCGGGCGAGATGAGCCTCAGGAATGCCTTCGCTTATTCCAAGAACACCGTCGCCGCGCAGCTAGGGTACGAAGTCGGCTTCGGCACGGTGGCCAGCATGGCGCGGCGGTTCGGCATTTCGACGGAAATCTCCACCTTCCCGGCGATGGTGCTGGGCAGTTCCGAAACGCGGCTGATCGACATGACGCGCGCCTTTGCAGCGGTGTCGGCGGGCGGGCGTTCGGTGGAACCCTATGGCATCCTGAAAGTGACATCGTCCGGCGGGGACGTGCTGTACGAGCACAGCGCGCGGCGCGAAAGCCAGCTGGTGCCCGATTACGTGGCGGCGGGGATGACCGACCTGTTGCAGGCGGCCGTGCAGACCGGCACCGGCAAGGCGGCACAGATCGGGCGGCCGGTGGCGGGCAAGACCGGCACGACATCGTCCAACAAGGACGGCTATTTCGTGGGCTTTTCCAGCGGCGTGACCACCGGCGTCTGGATGGGCCGTGACGACAACAGGCGCGTCGCGGGCCTACAGGGTGGACGCGCCCCGGCGCAGGCCTTCGCGGCCTTCATGCGCTATGCGGTGAAGGATCGCCCGGTCGAACCGTTCGATACCGACCAGAACCTGCCCGACTGGCAAACCGAGCCGGACGACGAGTTCTATTTCGGCGATCCGGAAGACTATTATTATATCGACGAGCAGGGCAATCTGGTCGAACCCGGCCGCCGCCCGGCCTTGCGCGAGGATGGCGAGGGTGCGCCGGTGCCGCCGGGCGCGGTGCGCGAGGGCAATATCATGGACCGTCCGCGCAACCGGCTCGACCCCGGTGCCAATTCGGGAGTGGGCGATGACGGGCAGGCGGCGAGCGACGACTTCCTGAACCGGGCGACGGGGGGAGGGGCTCGTCCACAACCACCGGCCCAGCGACCAGCACCGGCACCGCGCCAGACCACGCCCGTGCCGCCGGTGCAAGTCACCCGCGCACCGCCGCCACAGCCTGCACCTCCCGCACAATAGCGCCAAAGAAAAGGGCCGCGCCTCCATCGAGACGCGGCCCTTTTTCCGGCTTGGGATCGTCGTACCCTAGCGCAAGCGGACGGGAACGTAGCGCGGCTGGCCCCGGCTGCCCCGAACGCGCAGCAGCACAGCCTCACGCCCTTCCGCTTCGGCCGCGCGGATGGCGTCCTCCAGGTCGGCGATGCTCGATACCGCGTTGTAATTGGCCGAGATGATGATCTCCCGGCGGCGGATCTTGTTGGCTGCGTCCGAGCTGCGGTCGACGCCTGCAACGGCGAGGCCTTGCGTATCGGTATCGACGCCAAGCTGGCGGGCGATCTGCGGCGTCATGGGTACGACTTGCAGGCCGAGCTTCTCCGCGATCGCGTTGTCGCTTTCCATTTCCTCGGGCAGGTCGCCTTCGGCATCGTCGTCGCTGAACATCTGGCTCTGCGCCATTTCCTCCGCCGATGGCCGCGTGCCGACGGTGGCCTGCACCGTGCGGGTGCGCCCGTTGCGCAGCAGTTCGATGGGAATGCGCGTGCCCGGCTTCACATTGGCGACGATGAAGGACAGCGTCTGTTCGCGCGTCACGTCGAGGCCGTTGACCTTGGTGACGATATCGCCGGCCTCGATCCCCGCCTTGTCCGCCGCTTCGTCCGGCACGACCAGCTGCACCAGCTCGCCCCGGTTCTTGGGCAGGCCGAGCGAGTCGGCCAGGTCTTCGTTCACCGGTTCGATGCTGATGCCGAGATAGCCGCGCGTCACGGCGTTGCCGGTGCGCAGCTGCTCGACGATGGGTGCTGCCACTTCGGCGGGGATGGCGAAGCCGATGCCGACGCTGGCGCCGGTGGGCGAGAAGATGGCGTTGTTGATGCCGATGACATTGCCCTGCATGTCGAACAGCGGCCCGCCCGAATTGCCGCGATTGATGCTGGCGTCGGTCTGGATGTAGCGGTCATACGCGCCGCCGCCGGTGTTGCGCAGCACGCTCGACACGATGCCGCTGGTGACCGTGCCGCCAAGGCCGAACGGGTTGCCGATGGCGACCACCCAGTCGCCCACACGCGCCTGGCTGCTGTCGCCGAACTTGACGAAAGGCAGGGTGCCGTTGGGCTCGATCTTCAACACGGCGAGATCGGATTGCGCATCGGCCCCGATCAGCTCCGCATCGTATTCGGTGCCGTCGGGCATGGTGACGGTAATTTCCTCCACCGTAGCGCGGCCTTCGGGCGTGACGACATGGTTGTTGGTGACCACGTAGCCATCGGCGGAAATGATGAAGCCGGACCCCAGCGAGCGGCCTTCGCGCGTTTGGGGCTCGCCATTGCCCTGCGGCACACGGCGGCGAAACAGCTGGCCCAGCGGCGATCCGGCGAACGGATTGGCTTGCTGCTGTATCTCGACCCGCTGGCGGGTGGAGATATTCACCACGGCGGGGGCAAGCTGTTCGGTCAGGTCGGCGAAGCTTTCCGGCGCGCCCGCGCGCGGAACCGCCCCGGCCATGCGGCTCTGGTCGTTCTGTGCCACTTGCGCCCCGGCGGGGTGGCCGGTTGCAAGGGTGATGGCGGCACCGCCGACCAGTAGCGCGGAAGTCACTCCATAAGCATATCGCACGGGCAAATCCTTGTTCCTTCTCGATATCGTTCCCATGCCAGCGCTTGCGCGCGGCATGATGTTCACAGGTTCAGGCACCGGTTATCGCACGGGCCGCCCTGAATAGCCGTTTAACGCGAGGCCCCGGGCGGGCGAACCGCCGACAGCCATCGACGGGCGGCGTATCAGCGTTCGCCCCGGAACTGGCGTAGATACTCATTGTCGGGCGACAGGATGAAGCTGCTGTCCGCACCGTCTCCGTTTGCGCCGAACGTCGCGTCGTAGCTCTGCATGGCGCGGTAGAAGTCGTAGAACTGCGCATCCTTGCCGAAGCTCTCGGCATAGATACGCGCGGCTTCGGCGTCGGCCTCGGCGCGGATGATGACGGCATCGCGGCTACCTTGCGCACGTTCGGTGCGGGCGGCGCGTTCGCGGTCCGACCGCATCCGTTCGAAGGCGGATTCCAGCGGCGCGCCGGAGGGAAGGTCGGTGCGCTTGATCTGCACGTCGATCACCTCGGCGCCGTATTGCTGCGCCTGACGGTCCAGATTGGTGCGGACATTGGCGAGCGCGCTGCCCCGTTCCGCCGTCAGCATGGCGGCGAAGGTGCGGCGACCCAGTTCCTGACGCAGCACGGAGTTGAGAATGGGTTCGAGCGCGGTGCGGACCCCGTCGGTCGTTCCTGCACGCTCCACCATCCGCACCGGATCGGTGATGCGGAACCGGGCATAGGCGTTGACCAGCAGCCGCTGCTGATCGCTCGACAGCACTTCCTCGTCGCGCATTTCGAGGTCCAGCACGCGGCGTTCGACGCGGCGGGCGGTTTCGATCAGCGGTACCTTGAGATACAGTCCGGCATTGGTCACGCCGTCGGGCGTGTTGACCGTGCGCACCGGCTCACCGGCGCGGATCACCACGACCTGCTCTTCCTCGTTCACGACATAGGCGCTCATCATCAGCAGGATCAGCACGATAATCGCGAAGATGATGCCGCCGCGATAGGTGTCCCAGATATTCTGCGCGTTCATCACTGCGCTCCTGAATTGGTGGCGGGTGCAGCAGGTGCCACGGGCGCCGGGGCGGTCACGGTCGGTGCGGTCTGGCGGCTGCGGCGCTGCACTTCGGGCAGCGGCAGGTACGGCGTCACGCCCTGCGCTTCGATTACGGTCTTGTCGGTCCGGCTCAGCACGCGCTCCATCGTCTCGTAATACAGCCGCTGTCGGGTAACGTTGGGGGCAAGGCGATACTGTTCGTACACCTTGTCGAACGCCTGTGCATCACCTTCGGCGCGCGCGAGCGTTTGCTGCGCATAGCCGCGCGCCTGGTTGCGGGCGGCATCGGCGTTCTGTTCGGCCACCGACACGTCGCGGAAGGCGTCCAGCACATCGCCGGGCGGGTCGGCCTTGGCGATCTCGACACCCAGCACCTGGATACCCGCGCCGTAATCGTCCAGCGTCGCCTGCATCCGTTCGCGCACGGCCAGCTCTATTTCGGCGCGACCCTGACCGGAGAACGTTTCGTCCAGCGTCTTTTCCGCAACGGAAGCGCGCATGGCGGCTTCGGCGGCTTCGGACACGGTTTCGATGGGGTCGGCCAGGCTGAACTTGTAGCCTGCCAGCTCCTTGATGTTCCAGCGCACGATATAACTCAGATCGACCAGGTTCTGGTCGCCCGACAGGATCAGCTTGTCGCCATCGCCTTCGCGCGGAATGCGCAGGTCGCGCACGCCCTGCACGTCTTCGACATCGACGCTTTCGATGGGCCACGGCGCCGTCAGGTTGAAACCGGGATTGAGGTTGCGGGTGTAATTGCCCAGCGTCTTGACCACCGCCTGCTCCTTTGGCCCGATGACGTGGATCATCGAACTCAGCAGCGCCAGCACCAGCACGCCGATTATGATGACCGGCAGCCAGCTCTTGCCGCCGGGGCGCGTCGGCATGGTGAAGCCGCCACCGCCGCCGGAACCGCCACGACGCGGCCCTTCCGGCCCGCGATTCCTGAAGATATCCTCGATATTGGGGGCGCGCCGTCCGCCGGGGCCGGAGCCATTGCCACCGCCGGTCGGCAGCCACGGATTCTTCGGTCCGCCGGATTTTCCACCGGACGGTTTTTCGCCGCCACCTTCGCCGGAACCACCACCCCAGGGATTTTTACCGGCCATTGCGAGACCGAGCTTCGCTTGAAACGCGCCTAATATGTTCATGCCATTCTTTATAGGGGCGCGGCTGGCGGAAAAACAGGGGTTGCGGATGCGAATTTGCTGCTAGGATGCGAGGCTTATGGATATTGCCGCGCTCAAGGCCCGCCTGCCCGCCCCGATTGCAGGGCGGGTGCAGTCGATAAAGGCTGCCGATGGTGTCGTGACTCTGGTGCTGGACGCGGGCGGTCTCGATGAAAAAACGCGCGGTGCATACGAGACGGCGGCGCGCGACACGCTGGAGGACGTGGACGGCGTCGCCACGGTGCGCGTGGCGATGGTGGCGGAGCGGGATGCCGGTCCCGCCGAACCCCTCCCGACCACCAAGCCGCTCATCATCGCCATCGGTTCGGGCAAAGGCGGCGTCGGCAAATCCACCCTGACTGCCAATCTGGCCGCCGCGCTGCACGGCATGGGCCGCAAGGTCGGGCTGGTCGACGCCGATGTCTACGGCCCCTCTCAACCCACTCTGTTCGGCGTTGTCGATGCCAGGCCCGAGAGCGCCCGCGGCCCGGATGGCGGCGACCGGCTGGTGCCGGTGATGACGCCGCTCGGTATTCCGATGCTGTCGATGGGCTTTCTGGTGAAGCCGGGGCAGGCGCTGGCCTGGCGCGGGCCGATGGCGGGCAATGCGTTTGCCCAGCTGGTCGACGCCGAATGGGGCGATACCGAACTGTTGCTGCTCGACTTGCCGCCGGGCACGGGCGATGTGCAGATTTCGATGCTGCAAAAGCACAAGCCTGCGGGCGCAGTGATCGTTTCCACGCCGCAGGATCTGGCGCTGATCGATGCGCGCCGTGCCGCCAGCCTGTTCGACACCGGCAAGGTGCCGGTCATCGGTATGGTCGAGAACATGGCGGGCTATGCCTGCCCGCATTGCGGCGAGATCAGTGACCCGTTCGGGCGCGGCGGGGTGGAAGCAGCGGCGAACGAGGAAGGCATCGCGTTTCTGGGCCGTATCCCGCTTGACCTCGCCATCCGCACTGCCAGCGATGGCGGTACGCCGCCCGCCGCCGGGAATGGCGCGGAGGGTGCCGCATTCCGCGATATCGCGAGCGCGCTGGCCGACTGGCTGGACGCACGCTGACAATGGCGCGGTTTGCCATGCCGGACTTGCCGGTGTCCCGACGCGGCCTGCTGGTCGGCGCGGCAGTGGGCGGTGGTATGGTGGTGGCATGGGGCCTGCGCCCGCGCAGCTTCCCTGATCCGCTGCCCGAAATGGAGGGCGAATACAGTTTCGACGGCTGGTTGCGCATTGCAGGCGATGGCGTGGTGACGGTGGCCGTACCCCAGCTGGAAATGGGGCAGGGCGTCACCACCATATTGCCGCAGATCGTCGCCACCGAACTGGGCGCGGATTGGCGGCAGGTGGCGGTCGAGCCGGTGCCGGTCAGCGGCGCCCATGCCAATGTGCCGCTGGCGGCAGCTTGGGCGCCGATGTGGCTACCGCTGGCGGGGCGGGGTGGCCTGCCATCGCCGGTGCTGACCGATGACAGCATGGTGGCAGCTCGTTTCGCGCAAGGCCACCGCTTCGCCGCGACGGCGGATGGCACCACGCTGGCGGCATACGAGATGCCCGCGCGCATTGCCGCCGCTTCGGCCCGTTCGGTCCTCGCGATGGAAGCGGCGGATCGCTGGGACGTGCCGTTCGAGGAATGCAGCGTCGAAGGCGGGCTGGTGCGGCACGGGGACAAGCGCGCCCCGTTTGCCGAACTGGTAGAGGATGCCGCCGGACGCACGCCGCCCGATCCGCCCGCGCTTCGGTCCGAACCGGCAGCCGAAATCCCGCTGCCCGGACAGGCCGACGCGCCGACAGCGTTTCCGCGCCTCGACCTGCCAAGCAAGGTCGATGGCAGCTATCTGTTCGCGGGCGACATCCGCCTGCCCGACATGGTCTATGCCGCAATCAAGCATGGCCCGGTCGGCAATGCCGAGCTGGTATCCTTCGACCGCGATGCGGCCGTCCGCCCCGAACTGGTGCAGGTGGTGCGGGGCCATGACTGGCTGGTGGCGGTCGCGACGGACGGGTGGAGCGCGGAGCGGGCAGTGGAGGCGATGAAGCCGCGCTTCAAGGTGCGCGGTGCGGTCGACGATGCGGCGATGCAGGTCGAGCTGGACGGGGCGTTGCGTGCGCGGTCCTCGCATCGGGTGGCGGCGCGTGGCGAGGGCGATGCGCGGTTGGGCACGCCGAGCATCGCCATCCGCTACGACATCGCGCCCGCGCTGCACGGCACCATCGAAACCACCACGGCAACCGCGCGGTTCGGCGACGGGCGGCTGGAATTGTGGCTTGCCAGCCAGGCCCCGGAGCAGGCGCGCATCGCGGCGGCGCGGGCCATCGGTATCGCGGTGGAGGACGTGGTGCTGTATCCCACACCGGCAGGCGGCAGTTTCGACCGGCGGCTGGAACATGACCACGCCATCGAGATCGCCCTGATTGCGCGCGAGGTGACCGAACATGCGGGCGAACCCCGCGCGGTGCAGCTGCGCTGGTCGCGCTGGCAGGAACATCTCGCCGCACCGCCCCGCGCGCCCGCAGCGGCGATGTTAGGCGCGCGTGTGCCGCAGGGTGGTGCGGGCCGTATCGACACGCTGCACGCGCGCATCGCCACCCCCGCGACCACTCGCGAATTTGGCGCACGCCTGTTCGACAACGCCACCCGCGAAGCCGCACTCGATGCGGCCAAAGGTGCCGCGGACCCGCTGGCATTGGCGGGCGCGATGCCGCATTACGACATTCCCAACGCCGCCATCGATCATGTGCCGGTATCGCTCGGCCTGCCGGGCGGGCGGATGCGCGGCAATGGCCATGCCGTCACTGCTTTCTGCGTGGAAAGCTTTATCGACGAGGTCGCCGCGACCTATACGCGCGAGCCGCTGTCCTATCGCATTGCCATGCTGGGCGGCGATCCGCGCATGGTCGGGTGCCTGCAACGCGCGGCGCAACTGGCGCAGTGGGACGGCGGCGCAAGCGGCAGCGGGCAGGGGCTGGCTTGCCACCGTATCGGATCGGGCGATAACGGCGGACGTATCGCCTGCATTGCCACGGCCCAGCGCGACGCGACGGGAACAGGCGGTGCTGGCGCCATTCGCGTGACGAAGCTGACGGCGGCGGTCGATATCGGGCGCATCGTCAATCTCGACATTGCGCGCCAGCAGATCGAGGGCGGCCTGCTGTTCGGGATGGGTCTGGCGGTGGGATGCGCGACCGGATATGCGCAAGGCTTGCCGACCGCACAGCGGCTGGCGCATCTCGATGTGCCGACGCTTGCCAGCGCGCCGCAAGTCGATGTCGATTTCATCCTTAGTGAGGAAGCGGCCTTCGATCCGGGCGAGCTGGGCGTCGCCGTCGCCGCGCCCGCCATCGCCAACGCGCTGCATTCCGCCACCGGCCTGCGTTTTCGCAGCTTGCCGCTTTCCGCCGCTTAGTCAGAGAACCGCATGACCTGGACCCCGCAACGCCTGCCCGCCGACCATCCGCCCGTAAAAAGCGGGCGCATCGGCGTGCTGCTGTCCAATCTCGGCACGCCCGACGCGCCCGATGCGAAGTCGGTAAAGCGGTATCTCGCGCAGTTCCTGTCCGACCGGCGCGTGGTCGAGATCCCGCCCATCGCGTGGCAGCCGATCCTGCGCGGTATCATCCTGAACACCCGCCCCAAAAAATCCGCCGCCGCCTATGCCAAGGTGTGGAGCGAGCAAGGCTCTCCATTGGCCGCGATTACCGCGCAGCAGGCGGCGGCGTTGCAAATGCGGCTGGGCGATGCGGCCGACGTGCGCTGGGCCATGCGGTACGGCGCGCCCGCCATCGGCGAGACGGTGCAGACGATGCGCGACGACGGGTGCGACCGCATCCTGTTCGCGCCGCTTTACCCGCAATATTCAGGCGCAACGACGGCGACGGCAGTGGATGCGCTAGGCGCGCAACTGGCGGCGATGCGCTGGCAACCGGCGGTGCGGACCCTGCCGCCCTATCACGACGACGCGCTTTATATCGACGCGCTGGCGATGGATATTGCCCGCCAGCTCGATGCCGCCGATGTCCAGCCCGAAGTGCTCCTGCTAAGCTTCCACGGCATGCCGCAGCGCACGCTGGAGCTGGGCGACCCTTATCACTGCCATTGCCGCAAGACCGCGCGGCTGGTGGAAGCAGCGCTGGACCGCCCCGGCCTGCGGGTAGAAACCGCGTTCCAGTCGCGCTTCGGCCCCGCAAAATGGCTCGAACCCGCGACCGATACCACCATCGAGGCTGAAGCGGCGAAAGGCACGAAACGGCTGGCGGTGGCGATGCCGGGGTTCAGCGCCGATTGCCTCGAAACGCTGGAGGAAATCGCGATGGAGGGGCGCGACACGTTCCTGGAAGCGGGTGGAGAGCATTTTCACACGCTGTCCTGCCTCAACGCGTCCGATGCAGGCATGACGATGCTGGAAGCGATGGTGCGCCGCGAACTGTCCGGCTGGATTTAGCGGCACCGGTTGCCTACACCGGTGTCAGTAAGAACAAGGAATAAGCCGATGGCCACGCTCGCCAAACCCGCGCCAGCACCCCGACCCCAGGCTGGACCCCCGCATTGGTCGAAAGGCAATCCGACCGCCGGCGACCTGTCGCATATCCCGGGCGAAACCGGCGCGCCGCTGGTCGGCAACACGCTCAAACTGCTGGCCGATCCGCACGGCTTCGCGCGGCGCATGGTCGATACCTATGGCCCGGTGTACAAGAACCATGCGCTAGGCGGGCTGATGGTCGCGCTGGTGGGTGCCGATGCGAACGAGCTGGTGCTGTTCAACAAAGACAAGATATTCTCCAACGAACAGGGCTGGGGGCCGGTGCTGGACAAGCTGTTCCCGCGTGGCCTGATGCTGCTGGATTTCGACCATCACCGGATCGACCGGCGTGCGCTGTCCATCGCGTTCAAGCCGGGGCCGATGCGGCATTATGCCGACAGCCTCAATCGAGGCATTGCGAGCGCAGTGAAGGACTGGGGCGGCGAACGGCTGTTCTACCCGGCGATCAAGACACTGACGCTGGAACTGGCGGCGGAAAGTTTCATCGGCGTGCCGTGGGGGCCGGAGGCGGACCGGATCAACCAGGCCTTTGTCGATATGGTACAGGCTTCCGTCGCGCCGGTGCGCCACGCGCTACCGTTCACGCAGATGCGGCGCGGGGTGAAGGGGCGCGCGTTTCTGGTCGAGTATTTCAGCGCCGAAGTGGCCAAGCGCCGGGCCGAAGGGGGCGGGCAGGACATGTTCAGCCAGTTCGCCACGGCCGAACGCGAGGACGGCACGCAGCTGCCGGTCGGCGAAGTGGTCGATCACATGAACTTCCTGATGATGGCCGCGCACGACACCATCACCAGCAGCGCCACATCGCTGGTCTGGCTGCTGGCGAAGAACCCCGAATGGCAGGCGAAGCTACGTGACGAGGTTCGTACGCTGGACGACGGCCAAGGCAACATCGCCTATGACGATCTGCCGAAGCTGGAACTGACCGAAATGGCGTTCCGCGAAGCCTTGCGGATGATGCCGCCGGTCCCGAACGTGCCACGCCGCGCCTTGCGAACATTTGAATATGGGGGCTACCGGATTCCCGCCGGAACGCCGGTCGGCATCAATGTCCATTACGTGCATCACGATGCGGCGCACTGGCCCGATCCCGACCGGTTCGATCCGATGCGATTTACGCCCGAAGCGATCAAGTCGCGTCATAAATATGCCTGGGTGCCGTTCGGCGGAGGGGCGCATATGTGCCTCGGCCTGCATTTCGCGTACATGCAGATCAAGATCCTGATGGCGCAACTCTTGTCGCGCTACGAGATCGAGGTCGCCCCGGGCTACGAACCGGAATGGAAGCCATGGCCGATCCCGCAACCCAAGGACGGGTTGCCGGTGACGTTTCGCCCTCTTTGAAACCGCGCCAGTTTACTACGTAGCCTAGAAATCCCAGGCGATGCCCTTTTTCTCCCAGTCGCCGTAACGGGTGGGGGACTTTTCACGCGGTTCGTCCTTCAGCGGATCGACCGCTTTTGGCTCCGGCACGGGGTCGTCGCTCCAGTTGGCGGGTTTTTTGAACTTCTTGGCTTCGGGGGATTTTTCCTTGGTCATAGCGCACTAACGCCCGAACCCGCCGCTGGTTTCTGGCCAAGCGCGCAACGGATGGTTACGTGCGCGCAATGAACACACCCAATGGGGCCAGAACCCCCGGACTGCCCGCGCGCCGCGCGGCGCTGCATATGCTCGATGCCGTCCTGCGGCGGGACGAGACTCTGGAACAGGCCGAACATAGCGCATTGCGGGCGCTGAAGGCGGGGCCGGACCGCGGGCTGGCGCGCGCGATTGCCAACGAAGTGCTGCGTTGGTTGGTCGACCTGGACGCGTTGATCGACGGGGCAATGGCAAGGCCACTGCCTTCGGACGCAAAGCCGCGCATGGTGCTGCGCCTGATGCTGGCACAATGGCTGCGGCTGGAAACAGCGCCGCATGCCGTGATCGCCACCGGCCTGCCACTGCTCGCCACCGGTCCGCGCAAGCTGGCGCATGGCGTGTTCTCCACCTTGTCGAAGCGCGCGGCGACGCTGCCCGAAATACCGACCTTGCCCGATGCGGTGCGGATGCGCTGGGGCGACCGTGCGCCTGCCATTGCCAGCGGGCTGGCCACCCCGCCGCCGCTCGATCTTGCCTTGCGCGAACCGGACGAGACGGCAGCGTGGGCGAACCGGCTGGCAGCGGACAGCCATGCGCCCGGCCATCTTCGCTTGCCGCGCGGCGCGGCGGTGGAGACGATCGAGGGCTATGCCGACGGCGCATGGTGGGTGCAGGATTTCGCCGCGACGCTGCCGGTGCGGCTGTTGGGCGAAGGGGGTGGGAAGCATGTGCTGGACCTGTGCGCGGCGCCCGGTGGCAAGACGATGCAGCTGGCGGCGGCGGGCTGGAACGTGACGGCGCTCGACCAGAGCAAGCGGCGGCTTGGCGTACTCAAAGACAATCTGAAACGCACGAAGCTGACCGCTTCCACCGTGCGCGCCGATGCGCTGGTGTGGGAGCCGAAGCACCGCTTCGACGCCATCCTGCTCGACGCGCCCTGCACCGCCACGGGCACCTGCCGCCGCCACCCCGACGTGCTGCACCGTATCGGGGCAGCCGAAATCGCCGCGCAGGCGCAGTTGCAGGCAAAGCTGCTGGAACGTGCCGCAGGGTGGCTGAAACCCGGCGGCACGCTGGTCTATGCGGTGTGTTCGCTGGAGCAGGAGGAAGGCGAGGCGCAGGCCGCAAATGTCGCGCTGACGCCTGCGCCCATTACGGCGGACGAACTGCCGGCCGGCCTGCAACCGACTCCCGAAGGCTGGCTGCGTACGCATCCCGGCCTGATGCGCGAAGAGGGCGGGATGGACGGGTTCTTCGTGGCGCGGTGGCGCGCATAGGCGATGGCAAACCGTGCTGCATGGCTGTAGCCTGACCGCGAAACGAGGGGGAGCACCAATGATGTATGACGCAATGCTGACGGTTCACGGGGGCTTCGGGTTTGCCGGACTGCTCGCGTCGATTGGCGCGATCCTGACGCGGCTCGTCGCGCTGCCGCACTCGCTCCATGTATGGTCCGGTCGGCTCTTCACGATCGGCATGGTCGGTGTCGGGCTGACCGGTCTGGTCATCGCTTATGTCCAATCCAGCCTGTTCTTCTACAGCCTAGCGTTCTTCGTCCTGTATCTTGCCGCGATGGGGTGGCGCTATGCCAAGGTTCGTGGCGGTCTGGACAGTCCGGTCGAAAAAATGCTGGCTGTGGTTAGCCTGACCGCGTTCGTCGCGATGGCGGGACTGGGCGGTTATCTGGTTTCGGCGGGCGAGGGCGTCGGCATATTGCTGGCGGTGTTCGGCACCATCGGCCTGCTCCATGCTATCATCGACGTGCGCGGGGCGTTCGGCAAAGCCGTGACCGGTCGCGACCGTATTGCCGCGCATCTCTCGCGGATGCTGGGCGGGACCATTGCCGCGCTTACCGCCTTCCTGTTGATCCAGTTCGAAAGCAGTTCGCCCCTCGTCTGGCTCGGCCCTGCTGCCGTGCTGACGCCGGTGATGCTGCTGTGGAAGTTCCTGGTGAAGCGCAACAGGGGCTTGCACCGGAACGCGGTTCCGGGCGAAATGAAGGTCTAGCGCCGCTGGGCGCCTGCCTAGCGCACGATGGCGCGCCGGTAGCCCGCGGCGCGGGCCGCCGCCTCGGTGCAGAAGATTTCTTCGGCCCGCGTCGGCGCGTAATAGGGCATCCACGGCAGATGGTAGATCCATTGCCCCTTGCGATTGCGGTTGCCCTTGATGGTGCACGATCCGTCATGGTCGGACACGGCGGCTTGGGTGGACGGGGCATCGCGCTGCGCCGAACGGTGGAATTCCGGCAACATGAACTGCGATGACCAGATACCCTTGCGCGCGGCCTTGGCCCGCACCTCCTGCGGCACGTATTCGGCGGAATAGGTGCGGTAGGCGACTGCCCAGCCTTCCTCCACCATAGTGGCGTTGAGGTCGAAGTTGCGGCTCGCGCAAACGCCCAGATCGCGCCCGTAAGCGTCTTGCCCGACAATGCTGCACGTCACGCGCTCGCCTGTTACCAGCGATGCCAGCGCATCGGTTGCGGCCGCCCCGCAATGCCATAACGCCCCGCCGCGCTCGCACGACTGGTCGCTTTCCGGCGCATCGATACCCTGCAACCGCACCGAACGGCCTTCCAGCACAAGCGTGTCGCCGTCGATTACCGCGTAGTTCCCGGCAAGATAGTTGCCCTGGGCAGAAGCGGGGACCGCAAGCGCAAGGCAGGCGGCAAGAGCGGCGCGTTCGATCATCGCCGCAGATCACACGCAAAACCTTTACAACCGGTTACCGCCGACCTGCGGAAGAATACCTAGCTCTTGACCTTGTCCTGAAAACTCTTGCGCAGTTTCATAATCTTGGGCGGGATCGTCGCCTGGCAGTAAGGATTGCGCTGGCCTTCGCCGCCCCAGTATTCCTGATGGTAGTCCTCGGCGCGGTACCACGGGAATTGCTGCGCACCGTCGGAGAAGCCTTCGATGCTGGTCACGACCTTGCCGCCCTGTTCGGCATTGGCGCGGTCCAGCGCGGCTTCGGCTTCGGCCTGCTGCGCGGCGTCGAGCGGGAAGATGGCGCTGCGATACTGGGTGCCGACATCGTTGCCCTGTCGGTTCAGCTGCGTGGCGTCGTGTGTGCCCATGAAGACGTCGAGGATTTCGGCATAGCTGATGGTGGCAGGATCGTAGGACACTTTCACACCTTCGGCATGGCCGGTCGTGCCGCTGCATACTGCTTTGTAAGTGGGTTCGGCACATCGCCGCCGATATAGCCGCTTTCCACCGCGCTGACGCCGATAACGTCCTTGAACACCGCCTCGGTGCACCAGAAGCATCCGCCTGCAATTATCGCCTGTTCTGTATCCGCCATCGCGCTTGTCTCCTTTTTCACAGGCAAGATAGGTGCGCAGCACCGCCTTGTCATCGTGCGCTGCGCGACTAAGATACGCGGCATCGCTTTACTTCAGGGAGAATATCCATGCGCCACCTTCTCGCCGCCGCCGCCCCGCTCGCCATGCTTGCCCTTGCCGCACCCGCGCAGGCCGATCATCACGGCAGCATGACGGCGGTGTCGCCCGATGCGTTCGCCACAGTTCTGGCGGACTCCCGCCGCGATGAAGACCGCGCGCGCGACGAGTTTCGCAATCCAGCAGAAACGCTCGCGTTCTTCGGTGTGCAGCCCGGCCAGACCGTCGCCGAATATGCGCCCGGTGGCGGCTGGTACACGCGCGTGATCGCGCCCTATGTCGGCACGACGGGCAAATATGTCGGCCTCAATTTCGGCCCCGGCGGCATGGTGCCCGCCGGCATGACCGAGCGCCTGACGGCCTTTCCCCAGACTTTTCCAGCGCAGGTGCTGGAACAGACCGGCATCCCCGCCGCAAACGTCTCGGCCTACATCAACGGGCAGGCACCCGACACGACCGACGGCACGGTCGACCGCATCCTCGTGATCCGCATGCTGCACAACCTGCTGCGCTGGGGCACGGCGGACACCGAGCTCATGGCGATGCGCAAGATGCTGAAGGATGACGGCATGGTCGGGATCGTGCAGCACATGGCGCCCGAAGGCATGGCCTACGACATGACCGACGGCAGCAAGGGCTACTTGCAGAAGTCGGACGTCATCGCCCTGATGGAGCTCTATGGTTTCGAACTGGCGGGCGAGAGCTTCGTCAACATGAATCCGCGCGATACCGCCGATTACGAGGGTGGCGTGTGGACCCTGCCGCCGCGCCTCGCCAATGGCGACACCGACCGCGCCCGCTACGAGGCAATCGGTGAAAGCAACCGCATGACGCTGCTGTTCAAGAAAGCGAAGTGAACACAACCTTGCGCCTTGCCGGGGCGGCGCTGGTCGTTGCTCCGCTGGCTGCCTGCAGCTACGCGCCCAACGACGAACGCGGCGTCGCGCGCGGCGAAACCCTGCTGTCGGTCAGCGCCAGCGGGCAGGCCGACATGGTACCCGACGAGGCGCAGTTCGATGCGGGCATGGAAAGCTTCGGCAGCACCGCGCGCACGGCGAGCGAAGCCAACGCTGCGGCGATGGGCAAGGTCGTGGCGGCTCTGCGCGCGCTGGATATTCCGGAAAAGGATATCCAGACCCGCACCGTCGGCATCCAGCGCATCCGCTATGGCGACCGCGAGGGGCAGTATCAGGCGAACAACATCGTATCGGTAACGATCCGCGACGTGGACCGCGCGGGCGCTGCTGTCACGGCAGTGAGCGAGGCGGGCGCGAATATCCTGAGCGGGCCGAACTTGCGCCTGTCCGACCCCGAAGCCGCCGCCAACACCGCCTATACCGCTGCCTACACCTCGGCACGCGCGCGGGCGCAGGCCTATGCCGATGCCGCCGACATGGAAATCGCGCGGGTCCTGTATATCCGCGACGCGGGCGGATCGCAGGGCGAGCGCTGGTTCCAGGGCGCGCAGGCGATGGACCTCGAAATCGGCATGGCACCGCCACCGCCCGTCGCACCGCGCCCGGTGTCACGCGGGCCGATGCCCGAAAGCGGCGGCGGGATCATGGCGGGGCAGACCACCAGCGCGGTAACGGTGCAGGTGGACTTCGCGCTGGCTCCGAAATAGCAGAAAGAAGCGATGACCGAGATTACCGTCGCCGCGCTGCAACTGCCGCTGCACGCGGCCGACGAGGCCGACAATATCGACGCCGTTGCGCAGCTGGTCGAACGCGCGGCGGACGAGGGCGCGGATATCGTGCTGCCGCCCGAACTGTTCAGCGGTGCCTATTTCTGCCGCGAGGAAGACGAGGCACTGTTCGCGCTGGCGCGCCCGCTGGACGAAAGCCCGGCGGTTCGCACGATGCGGAAGCTGGCGAAGCGCCACGCCGTCGCAATCCCGACCAGTTTCTTCGAACGCGATGGCCAGCATTACTACAACACGCTGGCGATGGTCGGTCCCGATGGCGAAGTGACGGGCACGTACCGCAAGAGCCACATTCCCGATGGGCCGGGTTACGAGGAAAAGTTCTATTTCCGTCCCGGCAATGGTGGTTTTCGCGTGTGGGAGGTGCCGCATTCGGGCGGCGTCACGCGCATCGGCGTAGGCATTTGCTGGGACCAGTGGTTCCCCGAAGCCGCACGCGCGATGGCGCTGATGGGGGCCGAAATGCTCCTTTATCCCACCGCCATCGGTTCCGAACCCTACGATGCCGCGTTCGACACCAGCCGTATGTGGCGACGCGCGATGCAGGGGCATGCGGTGTCGAACTGCATGCCGGTTCTCGCCGCCAACCGCACGGGAACCGAAGGGGGCCAGACCTTTTACGGTCACAGCTTCATCGCCAATGAATGGGGCGATCTGGTGGGCGAATTCGGATCGGGCGAGGAGGGCGTGCTGGTCGCCACCTTCGATCTGGCGCGATGCGCGAAGCACCGTGCGGGGATGGGCTTTTTCCGCGACCGCCGGCCCGACCTCTATGGCCGGTTGTGCGAGGACATCTGACCCACCGCTACCTCATCGCACTGGGCGGCAATATCCGTCACGATCGCCACGGGAACCCGCGCAAGGTGCTGGCCGCAGCGGTGGCGGAAGTCGCTGCGCTAGGAACGGTTGCCAGCGTGTCGCGCGTTATCGAAAGCGCCCCGCTCGGCCCGTCGCGACGCCGCTATGCGAACGGCGCGCTCGTGCTGGAAAGCACGCTCGACCCGGAGCCGCTGCTGGATGCCCTGCAAGAGATTGAACGCGATTACGGGATTCGGCGGGGGCGGCGCTGGGCGGCGCGCGTGCTCGATCTCGATATCGTGCTGTGGAGCGGCGGGTCGTTCGCCTCGCGCCGCCTGACCATTCCGCACCCGGCATTTCGCACGAGGCGCTTCGTGCTCGACCCGGCGCGAACAATCGCACCAGGCTGGCGCGATCCGGTTACCGGGCGGACCCTGACGCAACTCGCCGCCACGCTCCGGAAAGCGCGACGGCGAGCTGATACGTCGGAATTGTAAGGCTTACGCGGCAGTCTTGCGACGACGGCGACCGAAGGCAATGCCGCCAAGGGCCAGGCCGAACAGGGCCATCATGCCCGGTGCGGGAACCGGCGTCGGGTGCGAGGTCACGCCGGTCGACTTGCGGACATAATCGCCGGCCTTGATGGGGTCGCCCCACCATGCCCACAGGTTGAACTTGTTGTTGCCCAGACCCTTCAGCACCTGCGGGTGCGACGTGTTGATATTCTTGGGGTTGTCGGTCAGCGTCATGCCGTTGACCTGCCGCGTGCCGTCCAGCGAGGTCAGGATATAGCTGAAATTGGGGTTCTCGCCGCCGGTGAAGTTGGCAAAATCGGGGCTGGTGAAGCTGACGTCGATGTCGTCGTTCTTCCAGGTGCCGCGCTGGTTGTCGGTATCGATATTCAGGCGACCGCCGTCGACCATGACATATTCGAAAATGGTGGCCGATGCGGGTGCCGTCATGGCGAGCCCTGCAAGAGCGGCGATGCCGGTGCCGATTACTTTGGAAAGACGCATTGTTGTTCCCCTTTGGTGTCTATTCGTGTGGCGGACCCGATAGCGGGGCCAGCCTGTCTTGAGTTGGTCCCGAAAGGCCATCGTCGCAGTGTTGTAGTCTCAGTGTTGTAGTCTCAGTGTTGTAGTCTCAGTGTTGTAGTTTCAATGTTAATGCAGGGGCCGTGCCAGTTTTGTCGATTGTCACGATTTTCATGCCATACGCTGGTTAACGGCCCGTGTGGCGCAGGGCGGCGTGTAAAAGATCCCGACGGCCTTGCAGGTCGGTTTGTATGGCACCTTGCGCGGGGGGCAGTCGGGGCAAACGCGGAATTAACCGACCCTATGCCACAGGGGCTTACATGACCCGAACCGCACCCCGCCCGCTTGCCCGCTCTTTCTTTCACGCAACCATCGCTGCCGCTGCGCTCGTGTCGCTGGCGGGTTGTGGTGGGCCGGACGATCCCTACGCCGCCGCAGTCGAGGCCAGCGAAGCGGGCGATTACAAGACCGCCCAGATGCTGTTGGGCGAATTCCTGTCCGACAATCCCGATAATATAGAAGCGCGCAGGCTCGCGGGCGATGTCGCAATGCGGATGGGCAATACCGACCGCGCCATAACGGAATACAAGGCAATGCAGGCCGATCCCGCGCACCGTCAGGAAGGCAGCGACCGGCTGGCGCAAGCCTATCTGGTTGGTGGCAATCCGCGCATGGCGGGCATGGTGCTGGAAGAAAACGGCATCACCACGGCGCTGGGCCACAGCGTGGCTGTGGGTGTCGCAATGGCGGAGGGTGATGGCCAACAGGCGGTCGAAACTCTGGCGCAGGGGCTGAAGGCCTTCCCCGATTCGGCCGATCTGCAGGTGCTCGATGCCTATCAGGCGCTCCAGTCGGGCGACCGTGCCGGCGCAAAGCGCAAGCTGGCCGCCGCGCGCAAGACCGACGCCAGCCTGGTCGATGGCATGATGCTGGCCGGGCGTATTGCCTTGCTGGAAGACGATACGAAGATGGCTGGCACGCTGTTCGAGCAGGTTATCGCGCGCGAACCGAACAACGTTACCGCGATCATGGCGCTGGTCGCCCTGGCGCGCGATGCGGGCGACGATGCGCGCGCCCAGACCCTGCTGGCGCGCGTGGGCGAAAGCGGACTGGACAATCCGGTTTCGGTGTTCTTCGCGGCGCAAATGGCGTTCGAAACCGGCCAGACCGACCGTGCCTTCGCCTTGACACAAGGCTTGCAGGGCGGGGCGGGCACGGCGTTTCCCGCGCTGACTCGCTTGCAGGGGCTTATCGCCGCCAAGCGTGGCCAGAACAACGAAGCCATCGTCCATCTCAATCGTTATCTTTCCGACGGGGGCGACGACGCGCTGGCCCGTTTCGTGCTGGCCGAAGTGCTGCGCGCCAATGGCGAACCGGCCAGGGCCTATGCTGCCATCGCGCCGGTCGTTTCCGGCAGCCGCGTCGATCCGCGCGCCCTGCAACTCGCCGCCGCGTTGGCCCGGCAGACGAACCGCCCCGAGGCCGCTGCGCTGGCCGCGCGTGCAGACAAACAGGGTGGCGCAGCACCGCTCACGCGCGGGATGCAGCAGGCAAGCGCAGCCATCCGCAAGGGTGACTGGGCCGCAGCCGACAAGATCTACGCCCGCCTGCGTGCGTCCGGGAATGCCGATCATGTGCCGCTGCTCAACAATTCCGCCCTTGCGCGGCTGGAGCTGGGCGATGCGAAAGGCGCGCTGGCACTGGCACGCAAGGCGCACGGGCTTGCGAAGGACGATGCGACCGTGCTTGACACGCTGGGCTGGGTGATCTTCAAATCCGGCGGTTCGAAAGCGGAGGCGCGCACCCTGATCGCCCGCGCCGCGCGGCTGAAGCCATCCGACACCGCCATCGCCGCCAACCTGCGCACGGTGGAGGCGGCAGCGGGCGCTTGACCAGCACCCAGCGCCTGCTAGGGACCGCCCCCGTGGTCAGGGCCGTTAGCTCAGTTGGTAGAGCAACTGACTTTTAATCAGTAGGTCGCTGGTTCGAACCCAGCACGGCTCACCACGATTTCCCAACCGCCTGTAAATGCTTCATCGAGCGGATCGGCGCGGCATGATGATGTTCTCCAAGGGTGGGCCGATAGCAGACAGACGGCTTGATCACCTTTCCGGCACTTTAACTTTCTGACTGAAATCGCCCCGTTGCATATCGCGTGCAGCAGGAACATAAGAGGAACAGGTGATTCTCTTATGGTCGAAAATTTGTGCCGATTCCCCGCTATCCCATCTCCTGCCCTGCATGCGCCGGTGGCTGGATTTGCGTCTGCCGGGGCGACATTGCAGGAAATGTTTGCCGCGCCCGGCGATGCGGCAGCGGTTGGGTTCGTGCTGTCCCAGTCGAAGTCCATTCGGGCCAGCGAAGCGATGCGTGCCCCGTTGCTATGGGTGCAGGACCGCAAGGCCATTCGCGAAATGGGGCGGGTGTTCCTGCATGGGCTGCCTCATTGTCTAGATACAGGGATACGGCAGGACATCGTTCATGTCGCGGCGAAGGACGGGAAGGAGGCACTCTGGGCGATGGCGGAGGGGCTGAAATGCGCATCGCTGGGCGCGGTTATCGGCGAGATTTACGGCGATCCGCGCGCACTCGATTTCACGGCGACACGGCGGCTGGCGGTAGCGGCGGAGCGATATGGTGTGCCAGCCTTTCTGCTGCGGATAAGCGGAAACGCGGATTTGAGTGGTGCGCGGCGGCGCTGGCGTGTGGAAAGCCGCCCGTCATTGCCGCATCCACACGACGACAAGGCCCCCGGCGCACCGGTCTGGTCGCTCGATCTGTTCCGCGCGCGCGATATGCAACCGAGTGTGTGGGAAGCGAGCTATGACCGGGCTGCGCACCGGACGCAGGATCGTCTCGACATGGTTCCCGACGCTGGCGATGGACAGGTGGAAGAGGAGCGCCTCCAAACCGGGTGAGCGCGCTGACGAAGCCGTGCCTTTGGCGCTTGTCTCGGAAGGGGCACATGGCACCGTTATCGATGCAGTAAACGCCGCCGCGCGAGAGGTTGGCACGAAGCCGGAGCAAAGGCTGACCGATGCCCGCGCGATTTATCCGCCGCTGGAAGTGCATCCTTCCGACCAGGCGGGCGATGCTGCTTGTGTCGAACGCCTGACCCGCTGGGCACATCGCTGGAGCCCGTGGACCGGCGTCGATGCATGGGGAAACGGGCGCGATGGTTTATACCTCGACACCACGGGCGCGGCGCATTGTTTCGGCGGGGAAGCGGCAATGCTGGCCGATATGCGCGCGCGCTATGCTGCGGTGGGCCTGGCCAGCCGCACCGCCATCGCGCCGACCATCGGCGGGGCGTGGGCGTTGGCGCGTTTTGCCGATGACGGGACAATCGTCGACGAAGCCGGATTGCGGGCCGCGCTTGCTCCGCTCCCTGTCGAGGCATTGCGGATTGATGCCGACACCGCGCTGCTGCTGCGCCGGGTGGGCTTGAAAACCATTGGCGCGCTCGCCGACGTTCCCACGCTGGCGCTGGCCCGCAGGTTCCGTTCGCTCGGTCTCGCCAAACGCTTCGCCAGCCGCAGGACAGATGCGCCTGCCAACCCGCTTCATCGGCTGCAACAGGCGTTCGGCCAGATTGCGGAACCGGTTGCTCCCTTGGCCGAGCGCACGCTGTATCGCGCCCGTTCACAGGTGATGGAACCCATTCGCCACACTGCTTTGCTGGATGCGGTGCTGGCCGATCTGGCACGCGATTTGTGCGAGCAGCTTTTTGCCGGCCAACAGGGGCTTCGTGCCGCACAGTTCGATGCGTTCCGCGTAGATGGCGCAATGCAATCGCTTCACGCGCGCACCGCCGCACCTGTGCGCGCGCCCGATCATGTCGCAAGGCTGTTCACAGAAGGCCTGGCAACACTGGATGCAGGCTTCGGGTTCGACGCCTTTGCGCTCACCGCACCGTATCACGACGATATGGCAGCGCATCAGGCGGGGCTGGACGAAGAACCGATCGAAGGCATTGCCCTGCCGGAGCTGATCGACCGCCTTTGCGCACGTATCGGCGCGGGTCAGGTGAGGCGTCCCGTGCCCTATGCCAGCCACATGCCGGAGCGTTCGATAGGATGGCGTTCGGCATTGCAGGGGGAACTGGCACTTGCCGGAGCCGCTCCTGCCATGGAGCGGCCCATACGCCTGTTCGACCGGCCCGAACCGGTCACGGTAATTTACGCCACACCCGAAGGTCCGCCGCGTCGCTTCCGCTGGCGGCGATGTCTGCACGATGTGGTGAAGGTGGAAGGGCCGGAGCGTATTGCGCCCGAATGGTGGCGTGAACGCTCCAGTGCGCGGCTGCGCGATTATTACAAGGTGGAGGACGAGGCCGGGCGGCGCTTCTGGATCTATCGTGGCGGCGTGATCGATGATGGCCGCGGCGGTCCGCCCGAATGGTTCATGCACGGGCTGTTCGCGTAAATGCCCGATCCTTCGCTTACGCCGCCCAAGCCGATCCTCGAACGAACCGATGATTTCGAAGCCAATCGTCCGACGCCTTATGTCGAACTGGGACTGGTAAGCGCCTTCTCATTCCTGCGAGGGGCATCGCAAGCGCGCGAGATCATCGAAACGGCATTCGACCTTGGCTACCATGCGCTGGGCATCGCGGACTGCAATACGATGGCGGGTGTCGTGCAGCACCACGCCAACGCCAAAGTGGCAAAGATGCGCCCCGTGATCGGTTGCCGCGTGGAACTGGTCGATGGTCGTGCCTTCCTCGCTTATCCCACGGATCGCGCCGCTTATGGCCGCCTCTGCACCTTGCTTTCGCTGGGCAAGATGCAGACGCTGGAGGGCGGATGGCAGGACAAGGGCGAATGTCAGCTGACGCTCGCCATGCTGGCGGAATACAGCGAGGGCGTGCAGCTGATCGCGCTACCGGATGAGGATGTGGCAGGTTTTGCCCGGGCGCTGCCGGCTATGGTCGATAGCCTGCCCACGATGCGACATATCGCCGCAGCCTATCTTTACTGCGGCGATGACCGGGCGCGCATTTCACAACTGGATGATCTGGCGCGCACGCACGGGCTGTCGATCATGGCCACGAACGATGTTCATTATCACGCGCCTGACCGCCGCCCGCTGCAGGACATCATGGCCTGCATACGGGAAAAGACCACGATTGCCGATGCGGGGTATCTGCTGAACCCGAACGCCGAACGCCATCTGAAAGCGCCCGACGAAATGCAGCGCCTGTTCGTCCAGTGGCCACACGCCATAACGGCAACGCGAGACGTGGCGGATGCCTGTACATTTTCGCTCGACGAATTGCGGTATGAATATCCCGAACTCGGCGTGCCGAAGGGCATGACAGCTGACGAATATCTTGCGAAACTGACATGGGCCGGGGCGCAGGAACGGTATCCGGAAGGCACGCATGCGACCATTCAGGCAACGCTTGAAAAAGAACTCGCGCTCATCGCCAAGATGGAATTTTCGCCATACTTCCTGACCATCCACGACATCGTGGTTTATGCACGGTCGCAAGGCATCCTGTGCCAGGGCCGCGGGTCGGCTGCCAACAGCGCGGTGTGTTACTGCCTCAAGATTACTTCGGTCGACCCGGCACAATGCGAATTGCTGTTCGAGCGGTTTATCTCCGAAGAACGCAAGGAGCCGCCCGACATCGACGTCGATTTCGAGCATGAGCGGCGCGAAGAGGTAATCCAGCATATCTACCGGCAATATGGCCGCGACCGGGCCGGTCTGTGCGCCACCGTAATCCACTACCGCCCGCGCAGCGCCATCCGCGAAGTCGGCAAGGCTATGGGCCTGTCGGAAGACGTCACCGCATCCATCGCAAAGACGATCTGGGGTAGCTGGGGCAGTGAAATGGACGGGGAGCGGGTGGAAAAGGAAACGGGTCTGGACCTTACCGACCCTTATCTCAAACGCGCCATCGCCCTAGCCGACCAGATGATAGGAATGCCGCGCCACCTGTCGCAACATGTCGGCGGCTTTATCCTGACCAAGGGCGCGCTGACCAACACCATTCCCATCGGCAACGGCGCCATGCCGGAACGCAGTTTCATCGAGTGGGACAAGGACGACATCGAAGAGCTCGGCATCCTGAAAATCGATGTGCTGGCGCTGGGAATGCTGACCTGCATCCGCAAATGCTTCGACCTTATCGCGGCACATTGCGGCGAGACATACACGCTTGCCAGTGTGGAGCAGGAAGATGCGGCGGTGTATGACATGCTGCAAAAAGGAGACTCGCTGGGCGTGTTCCAGGTCGAGAGCCGCGCGCAGATGAACATGCTGCCACGCCTTCGCCCCAAGACATTCTACGATCTCGTCATCCAGGTCGCCATCGTGCGTCCCGGCCCGATCCAGGGTGACATGGTCCACCCTTATCTCAAGCGGCGCAAGGGCAAGGAAGAGGCGGTCTATCCCGAACCTTCGCCTGAACACGGCCCGCCTGACGAGTTGCGCAATATCCTGTCTCGAACGCTGGGCGTGCCGATCTTTCAGGAACAGGCGATGAAGATCGCGATGGTCGCCGCCCGCTTCAGCCCGGCCGAAGCCAACCAGCTGCGCAAGGCAATGGCCACTTTCCGCAGCAGGGGCCTGGTATCGGCGCACAAGGACAAGATGGTCGGTCGCATGGTTGCAGCGCGGGTATAATGCAGAGTTCGCCGCGCGTTGTTTCAGCCAGATCGAGGGGTTCGGCGAATACGGCTTTCCCGAAAGCCACGCCGCCAGCTTCGCGCATCTCGTTTACGTGTCCAGCTGGATCAAGCATTACCATCCGGCGATATTCGCTGCCGGCCTGCTCAATTCGCAGCCGATGGGGTTTTACGCGCCCGCCCAAATCGTCCGGGACGCTCGTGAACATGGCGTTACGGTGCTGGCCGCCGATGTGAACTACAGCGATTGGGACAACACCGTCGAATGGCAGACGATCAACGGCAAGAAGCAGCTGATCCTGCGTCTTGGTCTGCGACAGATAAGCGGTCTCGGCGAAGCGGATGCGGCACGACTGCTCGATGCCAGGCAGACCCCGTATTACGATGTCGAAAACCTGAGGGAAAGAGCGCGGCTGGGCGCGCGTCCGATCAATCTCCTGGCCGCTGCCGATGCGTTCCGCTCCACCGGGCGTGACCGGCGCACGGCCTTGTGGGATGCGCGCGCGCTGAAAGCCGTGCCGGACCTGCCACTCTTCGCATTTGCAGAACAACGCGACGAAGGGGAGGATGCGCCCGCTTTGCTGCCCGCAATGCCGCTGAGCGAACATGTCGTAGCCGATTATCAGACTATGCGCATGTCGCTGAAGGCGCACCCGTTCGAGTTCCTGCGCGCAAGCTACGAACGCGACGGTTTCATACCTGCCGCAACGCTGCGCGACCAGACGTTCAACGCGCGCGTGAAAGTCGCCGGGATAGTGCTTATTCGCCAAAAACCGGGGAGCGCCAAAGGGGTGTGCTTCATCACGCTGGAAGACGAGGGCGGGGTTATCAATCTGGTCATCTGGCCAAAGGTCATGGAACGGTATCGCAGCGTAATCATGACTGCGCGCATGATGGAGGTGCATGGACGGATGCAAAAGGACGACGATGTCATCCATGTCGTCGCGGAACAGTTGTTCGACGCCACGCCAAAACTGCTGGCACTGTCCGACGATCTGCTGGAAACCAGCGTCGCGCGCGCCGATCATGTCGTCAGCCCGCTACCAAGCAGCCTCAATCGCCATCCGCGAAATGCAACAATCATACCGTCATCGCGGGATTTTCATTGAGCAGCACGTATTTTTAAAAAGCTGTTTGTGCACCCGCCGCCAGAATTCGAACTATTTGGTGCTAGTTCATTCGTCGGAACCACACAGGTGCCATTCTTTCGATGGAACGCGGCTACGCCACGGTTTCATCGCATGTAATCTACAAATGCTTGCCGCAACGGTTACCTTCGTATAACAAACTTTATGCAACTACCTATAACAAATACTAAAAACCGGAACGCACCGGTCGACTGTTCCGTTTTTGCAATGTCTCCATCACTGCGAAAGGAATTAGATGCAGGTTCTCGCTATAGCTCTGGGTGGATGCGTCCGTGGGATACCGCGATACGGTGTTACCGAGGATACCGGCGGGCATATTACCTACCTGCTTGGTGCGATGCGTGCCTTGTCCGAACGCGAGGATGTGTCGCGGGCGGAGATTGTCACGCGATTGTTCGATGCCCCTGACCTCGGCGCGATCCATTCCTGCCGAAGCGAGCAGGTGGCGCCGTGTTTTGTCATCACACGCATCGATAGCGGCAATCGCAGTTACCTCGCCAAAGAACGACTTGCTGCTGACCTTCCGGCTTTCACTTCGGCACTGATTGCCGAACTGCGATCCCGAGACCGCCTGCCCGACGTGATCCACGCGCATTTCGCCGATGCCGCGCAGGTTGCTACCGATGTGCGCGAGGCATTGGGCATTCCGTTTATTTATACCGCCCATTCGCTCGGCATCGACAAACGCCGAACCTCTGCCACGCCTTCGATCGCACTCGAAGCACGCATAGCGCAAGAAGACCGCGCGATAGATGCAGCGGATCTCACCGTTGGCTCGTCGCGGGACGAATGCGAACGGCAATTGGTCGCTTACCCGTCGGCTGACGAGACGCGGATACACCGTATCCGACCGGGTATCGACCAAACCCCTGCATCGCCGGACGACATGAAGCGGGCGGGTGCTTTAATCGCGCCGTTCCTGCGGAATACCGAGAAACCAATTATTCTGGCCATTGCACGGCCCGTGAGAAAGAAGAACCTTGCCGCTTTGGTCGAGGCTTACGCACATGACGAGAAACTCCGGACGTCCGCCAATTTAGTCATTCTTCCGGGCCTGCGGCAGTCAGTAGGACATGGCGAAGCCGAACAGGTCGAAGTGCTGCGCGGTCTGGTCGAACTGATCGATCGCCATGATCTGCATGGAATGGTCGCGTATCCTCGCCAGCACGATGCATCCCAGGTGCGCGGTTTGTATGCATTGGCGCGGCAATCGAAGGGCGTGTTCGTCAATCCTGCACTTGTCGAGCCATTCGGGCTGACCATACTCGAAGCGGCCGTGCACGGCCTGCCTGTAGTGGCGACATGTCACGGCGGCCCGAACGACATTATCGATGAACTCAAGCATGGTGTGCTGGTCGAGCCGACCGACCGGCGTGCAATAGGTGACGCTATCGATACGATGATATCGGACGACACGGCGTGGCATCGGGCCTCTGCAAATGCTCTCGCCAACATCCGTCGGGTAACATGGGCGCATTATGCGCGAAGCTTTTACAAGGTAGCGGCGGCGCTTGTCAGGCCAGTTGCAACTCCGGTGGTCGCTGTGAAACAGCACACATTGCTTATCAGCGATATCGATAACACATTGACCGGGTGCCGCGCGTCTGCGGCCCGGTTGACGCATTTCCTGCGCAATCGCGATGATTTAGCGTTCGGCGTGGCTACCGGTCGGTCTTTGACCGAGGCCCGGCGGATCATGCGTGACTGGGATCTGCCCGAGCCTGCGGTCTGGATTACGTCCGTCGGCACCGAGATATATTGGCAAAAGCCGGCCGGTCTGATCGATGGACAAGGAGTTCGCTGCCTTGCACGGCAGCGCGTGGAATCATGCGTCCGTAGTGGCGGCGTTGGGCGGTATCCATGGCTTGAAGCCGCAGGGTTCGGTCGATCAAAGAACGTTCAAGGCGAGCTATATGCTGGATGACATGTCGCAACTAGGCACAGTGCGAGCAGCGGTAACATCGACAGGCATTCCGGCGCGCGTGGTTTTCAGCCATGGCCAACTGCTCGATGTGCTTCCCGCATCTGCTGGCAAGAGCGCAGCGGTGTCGCACGTGGCTGCGACATTAAACCTATCGATGGACCGTGTAATCGTGGCAGGCGACAGCGGCAACGATACCGATATGCTGACCGACTGTGCGAATGCGATTGTCGTCGGCAACTGCGAACCCGAATTGCGCATATTGGGCGAGAGGGGTGTCGCATATCAGGCGCAGGGCAACCATGCGGCCGGCGTATTGGAAGGGCTTCGCGTGTATTTGCAAGCGTTGGACGAAGGCACTCGCGAGGACGTTTTGCTGGAGCACGCAGCATGAGCCGCGCCCGGGGTCCAGTCGGCTACTTCGCTCACCATCAGGGGCGTGGCCATGCCGAACGGGCAGCGGCCATTTGCAACGAACTGGCCACGCACCGCGATATCGCGATTTTCAGCGCACGAAGCGACATATTTCCCGAACTCGCAAACGGGATCGAGGTGATTGAAATACCTTCGCTGTTTGAAGCACCCGAAGGACAGGACGGAAAACAGATCGAAGCCGATCTGCCGGACACCATGCATTGCGCACCGCTTGGCTGGACATCGATAAGCGAGGCAATTGCCACGCTGACCAGATGGTTTGCAGAGAACCAGCCTGCGCTTTTCATTACCGACGTATCGGCCGAACTGGGGCAATTGGCCCGCATCGCTTCGGTTCCGCATATGGCGGTGCTGCAACATGGCGACCGCAACGATCCGGGCCACATGGCATCATATCGCGGTGCTGTCGGACTGCTGGCGCCGTATGCTCCGGAGCTTGAACAGCCGGACCGTCCGAAGCTGGATGCGCGAACGCACGATTTACGCGCCCGGTGTCGGCATCGATTGTTCGGCCCTGACCGACATTGCGACCGCACGGGCAAAGCTCGGCATTGATCCGGAACTTGATCTGGTTGTGGTTGTCGGCGGTGGCGGGGGAACCGGATTACCTTCTGCACCACTTACTCTGGGCGCGCGCGCCGAACCGGACAGCCAATGGGTGACGCTGGGAAAAATCCAGACGGAATGGCATGAAACGCCGCCGCCGAACCTGCGCCATCTTGGCTGGGTGCAAAATCCGGAACACTGGATTTCCGCTGCAAACCGGCTGGTGTCGAGTTGCGGGAACACGACAGTGCATATGATCGCTGCGGCAGCGAAGCCATGGATCGTGGTTCCGGAATGGCGCTATTTCGCGGAACAGCTTCGCAAGGCCGAAGCACTCGATGCCGCAGGAGCAGCGGCAGTGTCGCGCCATTGGCCGGCCAGTGCGGAGGATTGGAACAAGCTCTGGCACACTGCGAAGGCGATCGAACCAGACAGACAACGTGCTCTTGTAAAGGACGACGCTGCTAATGTTGCAGCCAGGGAAATCGGTAACGTGATAGAACGTATCTGGCGCGCGCCGCCGGTGGCAACTGCAACCGCTCTGGCGACAGGGACATGAGTATTTCGGTATGCACGCTGGCCTATGGCCGCGCGGAACACCTGACCAATCTCGTGCGCGGTCTCGCGCTCAGCTCGCGCGAGCCTGACGAACTGGTAATCGCGGTCATGCAGGACGAGGCCTACGATTTGCCGGAAACAGCGTTTCCGATACGGCAAGTGATGCTTGGCACCAACGGTATCCCGCTTGCAGAAGCGCGAAACCGTGCGGCTGGTGCTGCATCCGGAGATTTGCTCATCTTCCTCGATGTGGATTGCATCCCGCATCGCGAACTGGTCGCCGATTATGCACAGTGCAGCATGGTGCATGGCGGCGTTTTTATGGGCGAGGTCAGCTATCTGCCGTCCGGCGCCACGGATGATGGCATAGATTACGAGGCCTTCGACAGCATCGGCGTGCAACATAGCGAACGCGCTGGCCCACCCGATGGGCCAATTCGAGCGTGCAACGATTATCGGTGTTTCTGGTCGCTCAACTTTGCCCTTTCCAAGACCGCTTTTGCCAAAACGGGCGGGTTCGACGAGACCTATGTAGGCTATGGTGGCGAAGATACCGATTTCGGGCGCACCATCGCGACGCTCGATTTGCCGATCTGGTGGGTGCGCGGGGCCAAGGTCTATCACCAGTATCATCCGCATCACATGCCGCCGGTTCACCATCTGGACAGTGTGCTGGCGAACGCGCATCGGTTTATCGAGAAGTGGGGTGAACCCACGATGCAGCACTGGCTGCGCGCTTTTACCCTAATGGGTCTGGTCGAGCGGAGCAGTGATGGCTGGGTTAAATTGCGAGAGCCGACGGAGAGCGACCTTGCCTTGACCCGCCAGCAGGTCGATCAGCCCTACGCCAGCTCGGCAACGGTGCTGGATTGGCTCGAGGCGCGCGAACGTGGCGACGTGCCGCCCGAACCAGCTATCGCCTCGGCATAGCAACGTTCGTATCCGTCCAGCATCCGGTCGATGGAAAAATGCTGGATGATACGCTGCCGCGCGGTCGCGCCTGAAAGCGTCGCGGCGTTTGCCATTGCGGCCGCCAGGGCTGTGATATCGCCGCCCGGCACCAGGATACCGCATGGTCCGATAACTTCGCGCATGGCACCCCGATCAAAGGCGATAACCGGAACGCCGCAGCTCATTGCCTCGGCAGCAACGAGGCCGAAGGGTTCGTCCCAAAGCGGGGTAACGACCGCAGCGGCTGCCTGCGCAATGGACCGCCGCAAACCAGTGCCGGACTTGTGTCCCAGATAGCGTATCCGTTCGTCCAGCAACGGCGCGACCATCGTGGAAAAATAGGTTTCGTCTTCGACGGTGCCGATAATATCCAGGCGGGCACCCCCCATCTGCGCGGCCTGCACTGCTTCGCGCAGTCCCTTGTTCTCGGTAATCCTGCCGAACCATACCAGTCTATCGTGTCGCTGCTCTGCCACCGGCCAGCGCGCCGTGTCGATGCCGTTATGAACCACGCAAAAGCGCGAAAGATCACAGTCCTTCCACAAACTCAACTGGTGGCGCGATGTCACCGTAAAGCGTTGCCAACCGCACTGCGTTTGGCTGGACACCATGTCCCGCATGGCGCCGAACGGCGGCACATGGTGCGATGTCACCGTTGGAATACCGTCCGCCGTTGCCCAAGCGATCAGGGGCGCGAACAGCGAATTGTTGTGGACCACATCGAAATCGCCTGCCGTGATTTCATCCCATGCGCGACGTGAAAGCGGAATGCTGGTATGCCCCAAGGCGCTCCGTTCCGCGCCAGATTTTCCAAGGCAATACCTGTTCATAAGGTTGCACGCAGATGGGATGGGCCTGCGGCAGGTCGGACCCTGCTGCTGCAAACAGCGTCACCTCATGGCCACGCTGGGCTAGCGATGCGACCAACTGGTGGCAGTGCGATTCCATTCCACCCATGAACGGTTCCGCAATAGGATGGCGGATGTGACCCACCACGGCAATTTTCATGTAAACCAGCTCCGACGCGCTACCGCTTTACGAGCGATATATCTGTTACAATCGATCGTTCGTATGGAGGGTTCCCTTGAAAACAAAGACTAAGCTGGGCATGCCAAGTGTGCTTCCCGAAGCAATTTTTATGGCCGTACCCATGGAGAGATCGTGTGAGCCATCATGAACATCCGTTGACAGGTCGGTTCCTGCAAGGCCGTTTGCGCCATGCAATCACTCCCGGCGAACGCGATCTTCTCGAAAGCCTGGTAACGAAAACGGAGGTTTTGCAAGGCGACGAGCTATTGTTGAAACGCGGAGATTTCTGCGATTTCTCGACGATACTTATCTCGGGCCACATGCTTCGCACGATCCACGAAGGCGGACAGCGCAGTATTGTGGGTTTTCAGGTCGCCGGGGATTTCGTCGATCTGCACGCATTCGCGCTTAAGCGGCTGGATCATGACCTCATGGCGATAGGAGAGGCGAAAGTAGGCTATGTGCCACACGAACGTTTGCGCACGGTGATGGAGGAGGAACCGCATCTGGCACGTATCTTCTGGTTCTCGACACTGCTCGATGCAGCGATCCATCGCGAATGGATTACGAAGAGCCAGAACTTGCGCGCAATGGCCCGGCTGGCACACCTTTTTGCAGAATTGTGGTATCGTCTGCGAATGGTGGACCTTGGCAAAAGCAGCGGGTTCCAAACGCCTTTGCAGCAGAGTCACCTTGCCCAGATATGCGGCATCTCCACCGTGCATGTAAGCCGGTCGTTACGCGATCTGCGCGAAGCGGGTATCGTGGAGTTCAGGCGTGGAAGAATAATCATTCTTGATGGCGATAAACTGAAAAAGATCGGAAGGTTCGACCCGTCCTACCTCTACGGTGAGGGCGGTTTGGCTGTCGGCAACGCGTTGGACAAAGGGGCCGGGGAGAAGGCACCGAGGCAATGACCTGTCAGAATAGCAGCGTTTCCAGTAATTTTTACGGTCAGTATATCTTCGTCGCAGGGCTTCACAGAACAGGGACCAGCCTGCTCGCGCGGATGATCGGCAGCCATCCGGACATTGCGCAGATTGAAGGCGCACCCGTGCCGGAAAACGAGGGGTGTTATTTGCAGGGTGCGATACCTTATACGGCACGACATGGAATACCTGGCCACTTCGCCACCGATCCGGCGCAACATCTGATCGAGGAATGCCGTTTCGATACGCTGGCTACCCGCGAACGCCTTAACGCCGACTGGGCAGCGTGGTTCGACCCTGAGAAAAACTGGCGATTGGAAAAGTCGCCAGTAAACCTTACGCGGATGCGGCTGTATCAGCAGCTGTTTCCGCTGGCTCATTTCGTCGTAATTTTACGCCATCCAGAAGCCATGGCCGCTGCCTTGGCAAAATGGTCGGACCGGCCGACGCGTGAATTGATCGACTATGCGCTCGATGCTTACGAACTGGCACTGGGCGACGTTCAATTTCTGCATCGTGTTTACATGCTACGCTATGAGGATTTGGTTAGACAATCCGGCGAGCTATTGAGCAGCCTGTTCGCTTGGCTGGGCATCCCCGCTGTAAGGGCCGATACCGAAGTCCGCGACGGCAATGCAGATTATCAGGGTGCATTGGCACTGTCCGGCGGGCAGGCGGAACGTGCAAAGGCATTCGGCTATGGTCAGGGCCTAACGACAGAACCAATGGCCTCCAAGATTAGCCACCCGTTGCGTGCAAATCGCGAAGCTGCACACAGCCTTCTAATTTCTGCAATGACGCCGTAATATACTTAGCCATTTGCAAAAGCCGGTCCCTCCCCTCCGGCAAGAGCACCGATTTCAGCGCCGTAAAAGCCGGTGGGCGCGCGACATAGCTGGTGTCGGTGTGAAATCGCGCGCCCGATATCGGACACGATATTGAGCTGCGGCGCACCAATAACCGGCGGTTCCCCGATAGAATACATCGGCAGACCAAGCGAGGCGATGAAAGGGAGGACACGCCCATTTCTGCTGCCCGCAATGTCGTTATGCGAACACGACGTGCCTGATAATCAGACTATGCGCATGTCGCTGAAGGCGCCCCCGCTCGAATGCGGGCGGAGGTATGGCAATAGCCGATGGCGAATGGCAGCTAGCAACTTGTTTCAGGCGCCCGAAAACATACTTGGATACTGCAAGGACGGTGTTGGAGAAGGCTGCATTTCAAATATGGTCCCGCGACAAGTGCTGCGTGGCTTAGCACACTACTCCTGTCCATTTGCCTCCCGCACGCCCGCATCCATCCGGCGGAATACCACGAGTGCCAGCAGCAGCAGCGCCATCGGCAGCAGTGCTGCGTAGAAGGCGCTTTGGCCGCCCATTGCGGCGAATACCTGGCCGGTGATGAAGGATCCGGTTGTGCCGCCCAGCGCGGAGAACACCACGATCAGGCCGGTCATCGGCGCATGGGTCGGGGTGGGCAGGGCGGACAGGATGCGCGAGTTGATGATCGGGTAAATCGGCGCGAGAAACAGACCGATGGTGGGCAGCAGGAACGCGGCGAGCGGGGCAGTGCCCCATGTCATGTCGGGCCGCGGTTCCAGCCCGGTCGTCAGTGGCAGTGTCAGCACGATAAGCAGCGTCATCGCCGCGATGCAGGTCGCCAGCAGGGTGAACCATCCCACGAACCGCAGCACCAGCCCCGCGCCCAGCCGCCCGACCGCTGTGCTCAGGGCAAACAGGCTGGTCGCCAGCACGCTCATCGCCTGCGGCATGCCCAGCACCTCGTTGTTGAAAGTGGGCAGCCAGGTGCCGATGGCCTGTTCGATCAGGACGTAGAGAAACGCCGAGGCGAGGAAGACCAGCACCAGCGGTCGCGCGCACAGGGTGAACATCGCCAGCATGTCGCGCCGCGTGTCGAAAGCTGCGGGGCGGGCCGCACTTTCGTCGATCGGCGTTGCGATAACCAGCGCACAGATGGCGAACGACACGATGGCGAGCGGCCAATAGACCTGCAACCATCCCAACCCGGCGGGGTCGGCACTATCGATGAAGGCACTGAATACGAGGTAGCCCGACAACACGCCGACCATGAACAGCCCTTCGAGAACGTTCATCAGGCTGGCGTGGTCCCTCGCATCGCGGCTGACCAGGCCGAGCAGCGCGAAGCAGGACACCTTGACCAGCGCAAAGCTCATTCCGGTAATCGCGAACAGCAGCTTGGCGGTGGCGAAGGCGGGCACCAGCGGCATCGCGATGCAGGCGATGCCGACCAGCGCGCACGCCAGCGCAAGCGCGTTTTTCAGGCCGAAACGCGGCAGCAGCGAGGCGACCAGAAACGACGTGATCGCAATCGGCAGATCCTTGAACGCCTCCAGCACCGACGCGCTGGTCTTGGTTTGGCCGAGCGAGGCGATGGATTGCAGGATGACGGTGCCCACGCTGTTCAGCAGCACCGCGAACAGCATGTAGGACAGGCAGATGGCGAGCAGGATGCGGAAGCGGGGCGTGGTCATGGGCGTCCTGACTGAAAGGACGACCGCCAGCGCATGTCCTGCGCGCTGGCGGTCGCCATTGTGCTACGTGGTCCGTATCAGAATTTATAGCGCGTGCTGAAGGTGAACGACCGGCCCAGGATCGGTCTGGCGATGATCGGCCCCACGCCCTGTCCGCCGATGACACGCGGGTTGCCTTCGGTCAGTCCGGCGGAATCGAACAGGTTGTCGGCGCTTGCCCGCACTTCGAACCGCTCGTCCAGCTCCAGCAGGATGCCGGCATCCACCTTGGTATAGGAAGGCAGGATCTGCTGGTTGGCGATGTCGGAGAAACGGTCGTCGACGAAGTCCGCCGAGCCGTAGAAGGTCAGCGCCGCCGTGCCCAGCTGCGCGGTGTAGGACGCATTGCCGCGCAGCCGCCATTCGGGCTGGCGTTGCAGTGCATTGCCGCTGGCGTCGATCAGCCCGCCACCGATGAAGAAATCGTCGAACTCGCCATCGAGATACGTGACGGTTGCGCCAAGGTTCAGCCCGTCTGCCGGCTGCACCCGGCCTTCCAGTTCGAACCCCAGCGTGTTCGCCCCGCCATTCTGCGTGATCGGCGCACCATTCACGATCTGGCTGCTTTGGAGACCGCGAAACTCGTTGTAGAAAACCGTGGAATACAGCTGCGCGAAATCCTGCGTGACTTTCAGGCCGACTTCGTACGTGTCGATTTCTGCGGTAACGGTCTGTCCGTCGCGCAGATTATCGAATTGCGGGAAGCTGTTGCCCCGGCTGTAGCGGGCGAACATGCCGACGTCGGGCGTAATTGCGTAATTGCCGCCGATGGTCCAGGAGAACGCATCGTCGTCGAAATCGATGGTACTGAATGTGCCGTTGAGAACCGCGTCGCCATTGTTGAACAAGGTGTCGGGATTGTTGTCCAGATCGACGCCGAAGTCGTTGTTTTCTAGCACCGCATCCACCGTCTGGCGTTCCCACCGGATCCCGGCATCCAGTGTCAGCTGGTCGTTCACCTCGTAGGTGTCGGACAGGTAGAGCGCGATGCTCTCGCCTTCGTAATCCGCATTGACATTGAAAAACGAGCCGCGCGTGAAACCGTCGCGTGTGACCGGGCGACCATCGGCCAGCGTCAGGTCGATGACGCGCGGATTGGAGACCGCCTCCAGAAGCAGGAAGTTGCCCAGGCTCCACCGGTCGTTCGAACCGTAGCTGGCGTAATAGACACCCGCCGTAAGGCTGTTCGCGCCGCTGGTGAAGGTCAGGCCGTTATCGGTCGTGAAGGCGTCGATATCCTTGTCCACACGCCATGCGCCCACTTCGATCACCTGCGTCGCAGCCGTCACCGCCCCGCCGCTCTGGAAGCCGGCGTTGCCGATGGTCGACCCGAAGCCCGCCGCCAGCGCACCCAGCGTCTGCGGCGCGGCGTTGGGCACCAGTCCGCGCGTGTCGGCGCTACCGTCGAGATAGCTGGTGCGGCTGAACACGGAGACGCTGTCGCCAATGTCGTAGTTCAGGTTGACGCCGACATTGACGAGGTTCGCGCCGCGTCCTTCGGACTGGTCGATCGGCACGCCGTCATTGGGCGTGGTCAGGCGGGTTTCGCGGCTGTTGAAGGTGCCGGTGCCCCGATCGAAACCCGGAAATTCGCTGAACCCGCCATCCGCATCCTGCACCACTGGAATCGGCAGCAGCCATGCGCCACTGTCGTTGAGGTAGCGGCCATAGACAAGCACGTCGCCCGCGCCGAAGTTATGGCTGACGTTGGCGCTGATCTGGCCGCCTTCTTCGGCGGTGAACTGCGCATCGCGAATGCCGTCGCCCGCGCGGTAGAACCCGCCCACGGCAAAACCGGTATCGGGTCCAAGCGGCCCGCTGACCGCCGCATCGACGCGCTTGTCACCATAATCGGTGATGCTGGCACCGACCACACCTTCCAGCTCCGGTCCGCCTTTCCTGGTGACGAGGTTGACCGTCAGCCCGACCTGTCCGTTGGACAGCACCTGCGCCGGACCGCCGCGCACCGCCTCGACGCGGGCGATAGTTTCGTCGAGGCGGAACAGCTGCGAGTTTTCCAGGAAAGACAGCGTGGGCGGCGGGAAGGCCGGCGCGCCTTCGTAGGCGAAGGTGACGAACTGCGCGTCGCCATTGCCGGGAAAGCCGCGCACGAAGATGTTTGCGCCGCTTTGTCCGCCCGACGTCTCCACGCTGACGCCGGGGACCAGCGACAGCACGTCGGCGGTGCTGTTGGGGGCAAGCTGGTCGATGGCGTCGTCGTCGATATTGGTGACGGCGAATGCGGCATCCTGCTGGCTGACACCGGCACCGCCGGCGGTGCCGGTGATGATGATGACATCCTTGCCGTCATTGTCTTCCGACACGGGGGCGGTTTGCGCCGATGCGAGTGCGGGTGTCATTAAAGCCAGTGTGCTCAGCGTCGCGGTAAGGTGGCCTCTGTACGTCATGTTCATTCTCCCAGTGTATTGTTTTTGTTGTTATTAATTGCCGTGTGGAGCGCCGGGACCGTCACATCCCCGATCTGCGGGACGATCACGGCGGCAGCGTCCAGTTCGTTCGCATCGCCGATGCCGATGGCGACCATTCCGGCGGCATTGATGGCGGCCACGCCCGCGCGCGCATCTTCCACGCCGATGCAGGATGCCGGGGCGACGCCAAGCGTCTCGGCGGTGCGCAGGAATATCTCGGGATCGGGCTTGCCGTTCCGGATAGTGGCGGCATCGGTGATGCAATCGAACAGGTCGGCAATGCCCAGCGCGCGGACCACATCGCCCGCGTTGCGGCTGGCGGAGGCAAGCCCGATGCGCAGTCCGGCGTCGAGGCAGGCGCGCAACAGCGCGCGCGCGCCGTCGAACAGGTCCGCAGGCGAATAATCGGCGATGGCGGCGCGGTAGAATGCGTTCTTGCGCGCCAGCATCCGGGTGATGTCGGCTTCGCTGCGGCTGGCATTGGCGGCGGTCAGGATGATGTCGAGCGAGGCGCGGCGCGAGACGCCCTTGAGCCGGTCGTTCAGGTTGCGCGAGAACGGCAGCAGTTCTTCGTCGCACAACCGCTTCCAGGCATGGAAATGCGCCTCGGCAGTGTCGGTCAGCACGCCGTCGAGATCGAAGATGACGGCTTTGAGGATCGGGCGGTCGATACGGTGCGGCTCGCCTCGCGCGACGGTGACCGGACGTCCGTAATCATGCAGCGTGAGGGACGGTCCGTCGATCAGGCGGTAGGATGTATCGCTCGCTGTCACCGCGACTTCCACCACCGACCCGCGCCATTGCAGGCGGAAAGAATATGCCGGCCAGTCCGCCGGGCAGCGCGGGCGAAAATGCAGCATATCGCCCACCGCCAGCATTCCGCCCCAGCCCTGCACCAGGATCAGCCAGCTACCCGCCATCGCCGCCATATGCGCGCCGTGATGGCTATTGGCGTGGCGGTTCTCGATATCGACGAAGGCGGCTTCCTGCTGGAACGCCAACGCCGCATCGAACGCGCCCGTTTCGCAAGACACGATGCCGAACGCGGTGGCGGACAGGGTGGAATCATGTGTGGTCAGCGGCTCGTAAAAGGCCAGGTCGCGGGCCTTTTGCATTTGCGGGATACCGTGGCCCAGCACCGCGTGCGCCTGGATCACGTCGCCCTGCTTGCAGACCTGGTGGCGGAAGATGTGCATCGGATGGTGGTTGAGAAGGAGGGGGCGGCCCGATGCGTCGCCATGCGGGAAGGGGGCCTTGCCAAGGAAAGCATCGTCCTGCGGCGACACGCCTGATTGCGCATCAACCGGACGCGCAATCGCAGCGGCGGCACTGCGCCAGCGTGCAATTTCGTCATCGTCCAGCCCGATGCGGATGCAGATATCTTTCAGCGCGGCAGCGTCGCAAGGGCCATCAGGGGCGGCGAGCGTTGCGGCAAATTCAAGGTGCGCGGCGGCGAGCGCGTTGGTGTAGTAATCATTGTCCACCATCGCGCTGTATTCGTCCGGCCCGGTAACGCCGGGGATGACGAAGGCACCGTCGCGGCTGCCCGCACGACGCGCATCGTAATGGCCGATCTCAAGCCAAATGCGCGCGGTTTCGAACACCATTTCCGCTGCCAGCGTCGCGAAGGCGGTATCGCCTGTCGCGGCAAGGTAGAACTGCACGGCATGGGCGATGTCGGCATTGATGTGATATTGCGCCGCGCCGGTGGGATAGTGCGAGGAGCATTCGCCGCCGTCGATGGTCCGCCACGGGTAAAGCGCACCGGTGGCATGGCTCAGCTGGCGGGCATTGCGGCGCGCTTCGTCGAGCCGCGATATGCGCCACTCCAGCATGTGCCGCGCGCGTTCCGGTTGCGTCAGCGCCAGCAACGGCAACACGAAGCATTCGCCGTCCCAGAAAACGTGGCCTTCATACCCTTCGCCGGTCAGGCCTTTTGCAGCAACCCCGTGCGCGGCGGACGCGCTGGACGACATCAGAACATGTAGCAGGTTGAACCGGATGGCCGAGGCGAGCTCGTCCTGACCGGCAATGGTGATGGCAGCCGACTGTCCGAACGCTTCGAGGCTTTCGGTGTGGCACGCGATCAGCACCGCGGCGCCTTCGCCCGAGGCGGATTTCGCCAGGGCCAGCGCCTCATCCGCCGCATCCGCACCGATGCCATAGGCTGCGGTGCGCCGCAGATCGAGCCATTCGCCGTCAGCGCAATGCCGTTCGCGGCGCAGACTTGTGCCCGCGGCATCCGACGAGAGGTGCTGCACCACGGCGACATCGGGTGCATCCACGCCGTCCTGCGCACCGAACAGGCAATGCAGAAAGCCCTCGCGCTCTTCGCAGGACAGCGGCGCGAGCCCCGCGGCAAGGCTGATGCGCGGATCGTCGGCATCGCCAGAGGCAGAGTTGGCCCCCGCCAGTTCGACCGGACATGTCAGCGCGAGCGTTGCGGAGAAGCCAACGGGACATACCGAAATAGTGCTGATGCAGACCGGCCCCGCGCCCATCGGAACGAGGCGTTCGACGCGCACGTCAAGCGCGCGTCCGCCACCAAGATCCCAGACCGTGCGCCGCCGGAGGATCGCCTGTTCGAGGTCGAGCGCGATATCGAATTGCGCCATGTCGTCGGGTGTGAATGCTATCGGCTCTCCGTCCACGGCAATGTGCAGCGCCACGGGGCTGGGCAGCGGAAAGCGCGAATCTGTGCTGTCGGCATAGCCGGGGAAGGCTTCGTGATAGGAAATCGGACGCCGCGCAAAACCGCCAGGTGCGAAGGCGGCGATATCATGCGCCAGTTCATCGATCCCGCCGCGTACGCCCAGGGTGCCATTGGCGAGCGAGAACAGGGTCGCATCGCACGCCGCCGTAGCTGCATCGTAGCGGTCGCGCCGGAACGACGCGCCACTGGCCTGCGGCACCGGCAATGAATGCGGATTACGTCCCAACCTGTCTCTCTCCCAACGGCTTTTGCCGCTTGTCGAGCCTAGGATGGGCGCAGAATGATATCGATGTCAAGACAACGATGTCATTTTCGGGTAACGATGTGTTGCGACAGCGGGATTGCAGGATATTCCGGTGGGTGCCCGGTGGCAGCGTCAGCTGGCGCGGATTACGATTTCGACCGGCATGTGTTCCGATTGTACGGCTTCGCCCTGCACCAGCGCCAGCGCCTTGCGCGCCAGCAGCGAACCGCCTTCGTGCCAGTGCTGGCGAATGGTGGTCAGCGGCGGCACGAACTGGGCCGCGTCATAGGCATCGTCGAACCCGATTACGGACACGTCGTCCGGCACGGCGCGGCCGTATTCGGTCAGCGCGCGGATCGCGCCCATTGCCACCGCATCGCTGCTGGCGAAGACGCCGTCGATGGCTGTGCCGTGCGCTTCCAGCAGCGTCGCCATCGCGTTGTGGCCGCCGGCAAAGGTGAAGTCGCAATGCCGCGTTGCCGCATGCGTCGCGCCAAGTTCGGCCACGCGGCCGGTGAACCCGTCGAACCGGTCTGCAACCTCGGCATGTTCGATATCGCCGAGGCATACCAGCGTGCGGCGTCCGATGGAGCACAGCCGGTCTGCGGCGAGACAGCCGCCGGTCATATTGTCGCTGCCGACGATGACATGGTCGCCATCGTTGCGCACCGATCCCCACACAACCAGCGGCAGGCCGAAGCGATCCAGTTCCGCAACCGCATCCTCGTGGCTGCCCTGTCCCAGCAACACGATGGCATCGGCGGTGGGGGCAGTGTCGGTCAGGCTGGCGCGGGTCGACAGCATCACGGAATAATTCGCCGCCGTCAGTTCGTGGATCATCCCGCCCAGCAGTTCCAGCGGGTAGGAACCGTTCATCCGGCGATTGGCAGACGGTGTCATCTCGACCACCACCGCTACCGTGCGCGTGCTGCGCTGGCGCAGGTTGCGCGCGGTCGTGTTTAGCTTGTAACCGTGCTCGTCTCGCGATCTCGCGCACCCGCTCGCGCGTTTCTGCGCGCACTACCCCGCTGCCCGAGAGCGCGCGCGATACGGTGATGGTGGAAACCCCCGCCAGCTTGGCCACATCGGCCATCGTCAAGGCGTGCCTTGGGGATGAAGGCGACGTGTCGGCTTTTTTCGACTGCATGATAGGTACGGTAGTTTGCTTTGCGCGCGCGGGCAAACCGGTGGCACCGCAATAGTCGCATTGCTGGGCATATTGATTGGCAGGGGGGGCGCGCCACCCCTTCGCCTTCGCGCCATTCTTGTGCTACCGCTGGTGTCGTTATGGAAACAGTCCCGCACGCCAACCCGGCCAGCAGCAAGAACCGCTATGCCGACGCGCCGAAAAATGCCGACTACACGATCGACCAGTCGTGGAGCTCCTACAGCGACGATGAACATGATCGCTGGGACCGGCTTTCCGCAAGGCAGCGCGACATACTGCCCGGCCGCGCCTGCGACACGTTCCTGCGCGCGATGGATACGCTCGCGCTGTCGGAGGGTGGCATTCCCGACATGGAAAAACTGTCCGACCGGCTCGAACCGCTGACCGGCTGGCGCGTGGTGCCGGTGGCGGACCTGGTGCCGGACGAAGTGTTTTTCGATCACCTCGCCAATCGCCGCTTTCCCGCCGGCGCGTTCATCCGGCCAGAGGCAGAGTTCGACTACCTTCAGGAACCCGATATCTTCCACGATATCTTTGGCCATGTGCCTCTGCTGGCCGACCCGACCTTCGCCGCCTTCATGGAAGCCTACGGCAAGGGCGGCCAGCGCGCGATGGCGCTGGGGCAGCTGCCCAATCTGGCGCGCCTCTATTGGTACACGGTGGAGTTCGGCCTGTTGCGTTCCGAAGGGGGGTTGCGGATTTATGGCGCGGGCATCTTGTCCTCGCCGCAGGAAAGTGTGTTCAGCCTGGAGGATGCCTCGCCCAATCGCGTGCTGCTCGATCTGGAGCGGGTGATGCGGACCAGATACATCATCGACGATTTCCAGCAGACCTATTTCGTCATCGAGAGTTTCGAGGACTTGCTGGACCGCTGCTACGCCGATTTCGGCGACAGCTATTCGGCCGTGAAAGGCGCGAGCGAGTTCGAGGCGCACGAACTGGGCGCGGACGACACGGTGCTGCATCGTGGAACGCTCGACTATTTCAGGGAAAAGCAGGCGGTTCGCTAGGCGCGAAGCGGCCGGAGCGCGCGATGCAGCTGGGCTGTTGTTATTTTCCCGAACACTGGCCGGAGGAACGCTGGGCGCACGACGCCGCCGCGATGGTCGAAAACGGGCTGTCGCTGGTGCGGATCGGCGAGTTTGCGTGGAGCCGGATCGAGCCGGAGCGCGGGCGATTCGACTGGGGCTGGCTCGACCGTGCAATCGCTACGCTTGGCGATGCCGGGCTGGACATCATGCTCTGTACCCCCACCGCCACGCCGCCCAAATGGCTGGTGGATGAAATGCCGGACATGGTCGCGGTGGACGCCGAGGGTCGCCCGCGCGGGTTCGGATCGCGGCGGCATTACTGTTTCAGCCATGCGGGCTATCGCGCCGAAGCGGAACGCATCACGCGTGCCCTTGCCGAACGATACGGGCTGCACCCAGCGGTAACCGCCTGGCAGACCGACAACGAATATGGTTGCCACGATACAGTGGAGAGCTTCTCCGACGCCGCGCGCGACGGTTTCCGGCGCTGGCTGTCGGATCGATATGACAACATCGCTGCGCTGAACGCGGCTTGGGGCAATGTGTTCTGGAGCATGGAATACAATGCCTTCGATGCCGTGGAGCTGCCCAACCTGACCGTCACCGAAGCCAATCCGGCACACTGGCTCGCCTTTCGGCGTTTCTCGTCCGATCAGGTTATGGCGTTCAACGCGGCGCAGGTGGCAATATTGCGCGAACACGCGCCGGGGCGCGATGTGACCCACAATGCGATGGGCTTCTTCGCACAATACGACCACCACGCGCTGGGCGCGCAGCTCGATATGCTGACATGGGACAGCTATCCGCTGGGTTTCCTCGACAGCTTCCCCTTCGCAGCCGAAGACAAGCGCCGGTTCGCGCGGCAGGGGCATCCCGACATCGCGGCATTTCACCACGACCTGTATCGCGGATGCCAGCCGGACGGGCGCTGGGGCGTAATCGAACAGCAGCCGGGTCCGGTGAACTGGTCCGCGCACAACCCCGCGCCCTTACCGGGCATGGTGCGGCTATGGACGCTGGAGGCGATGGCGCACGGGGCGGAGCTGGTCAGCTACTTCCGCTGGCGACAATTCCCCAAGGCGCAGGAACAGATGCACGCCGGATTGCTGCGGCCCGACGGCGAGCCTGCGCCGGGTTTGGCCGAAATACGCGCGGCGGCGGACGATATTGCAACGCTGGGCGAGATCGGCGCAGCGGTGAAGCAAGTGGCGCTGGTATTCTCCTATGACAGCGAATGGGTCACCAAAACGCAACCGCAGGGCGCGGGCTGCTCGGCGTTGTGGGCGACGTTCGCGTGCTACACCGCGCTGCGGCGGCTGGGGCTGAACGTGGATATCGTCGCGCCGGGGACTCCGCTCGACGGCTATGCGCTGGCGACGGTGCCGTGCCTGCCGATTGTGAGCGAGGATGCGCTGGCGGCATTGCAGGCGTTCGACGGGCAGATTGTCATCGGACCGCGCAGCGGCAGCCGCACGCGCGACTTTGCCATACCCGACACACTCGCCCCCGGCCCGTTGCAGACGCTGTTTCCCGGCAAGGTGACGCATAGCGAAACGCCGCCGCCGGGCGTCGAACATTCAGGAGGCGGGTGGGCGATCCGGCGTTGGCTGGACCACGTCGAAACCGAAGCGGAGGCGGAACTGGTCGCGGATGACGGTACGGTTGCATGCTGGCGCGAAGGGCGGGTGCGCTATGTCGCCGGTTGGCCCGAAGGCGACCTGGCCGATACGGTAATGGCATGCGCGGCGTGCGATGCCGGACTGGATACGGTGAAGCTAGCCGACGGCCTGCGGATGCGGACAACGTCGCGCTATCGCTTCGTGTTCAACTATGACGGCGTGGAACACACTTTGCCGGATGATCTCGCGGGCGAACCGGTTCTGGGCGCGCGGAAACTGCCTCCCGCAGGCGTCAGCGTGCTGGCGCGCGATCCAGCCCCCGATCCAACCAGCGCGCAAAGCCGACCGCACCGGTAATAAGGAACGGCACCAGCACCAGCGACAGCACCACCTTGGCCAGCATCTGCCCGATCAGCAGGTCGGTGATGTCGAACTCGCCATAGAACGCCAGCGTGATGAAAATTACCGAATCGATCGCTTGCGACAGCGCCGAGGCAATCGCGCCGCGCACCATCAGGCCGATGGTCCCCTGCTCCCCGCTGCCGCGCAGCCTGGAGAATATCCAGATATTGAGCAGCAGCGAGACCAGATAGGCCGCCGGTCCCGCCAGCCACACCCGCCACAACTGCGAATGCACTTGCTCGAAAGCGGCAAGATCTTCGGGCCGGAACTCCACCATTTCCGGCGAAGCGGGCAGCGCCAGCACCAGCGTCATCATCAGCGACGACACGCCCAGCGGCACGAAGCCCCACCACACGATGCGGCTGGCCAGTTTCTCCCCGAACAGCTGCGTCACCGTGCTGGAAATCACCACCAGCACCAGAAACGCGAATATCCCCGCTTCCACCGCCAGGCCGGTCGGCCATAACTGCACCTGCTTGAAGGCCAGCACACCCGCCACAACCGTCATTCCGCCATACAGCAGCAGCATGAACAGCAGCGAACGGGTGATGTGCAGGGGCGGGGAGGCTGGCGTTTCGGTCATGGCGGGACGGCGTATTGCCAAGATCCGCAAAAGGAAAGGGCGCAGGCCGCGTCCGCCGCCCGTTTGACTGCGCGGCTGCAAACCGCGATTGGAGCGCGCACTCTACCTTTCGCGAACCGAAGGCCCGCCATGCATCCGATTCTCGCCAGCCTGCTCGGTATCGTTGCGATCCTTGCCTTCGCGTTCCTGCTATCGACCGGCAAGCGGCATATCCGTCTGCGCGTCGTCGGCGCGGCATTCGCGTTGCAGGCGCTGATGGCGCTGCTGGTGTTGCGCACGCCGTGGGGCGTTACTGCCATCGAGTTCCTGTCCAACGGCGTCATCGCGCTGCTCGGCTATTCGCGCGCCGGGATCGAAACGATTTTCGGGCCGATGGCGGACAATCCGTTTGCCAACACGTTCCTGATCGCGGCGCTGCCGGTGATCGTGTTCTTCGCGGCGCTGGTGTCCATCCTCTACCATATCGGCGTGATGCAGCGGCTGGTGCGCTGGGTCGGCGGGGCGATCGGCTGGCTGACGGGGATCAGCCGGGTCGAGGCGCTGGGCGCGGCGGCCAATATCTTCGTCGGCCAGTCCGAAAGCCCGCTGGTGGTGCGCCCCTACCTCGCCGCGCTGACTCCGTCGCAGCTGTTCACGCTGATGAGCGTGGGCATGGCGGGCGTGGCGGGCACCATTCTGGCAGCCTACGCCGCCTTTATCGGAGACGAGGCCGTGCCGTTCCTGCTGGCCGCCGCCTTCATGTCCGCACCCGGCGGCATCCTGATGGCCAAGATCATGATGCCCGACGATGCGGATTACGAGGACATCGTCGGCGATCTCGACTTGCCCGATGCCCGGATCAGCGCCGAGGGACCGGCGGCCATTACGGAAGGCGGAAAGGCGCACGAAGTCGAAGTCGCCGAAACCTTCGAAGCAGGACAGCGCCCCGCCAATGTCATCGAAGCCGCCGCGCAAGGCACGCAGACCGGCGTGAAGCTGGCCGTCGCGGTCGGTGCGATGGTGATGGTGTTCGTGGCGCTGGTGGCGCTGGCGAACGGGCTGCTGGGCGGTGTCGGCGGCTGGTTCGGCTACCCCGATATCAGTTTCCAGCAGCTGTTCGGCTATATCTTCGCGCCCGTCATGTACCTCATCGGCATTGCCGACTGGAACGAGGCGCAGGCAGCGGGCGGATTGTTCGGCACCAAGATCGTGCTGAATGAATTCGTCGCCTTCATCGAGCTGGGGCAGCTGGATGTTCTGACCGAGCGCAGCCGCGCCATCGTCACTTTTGCGCTGTGCGGCTTTGCCAATTTCTCCTCCATCGCGATCCAGATGGCGGTTACCGGCGGGCTTGCACCCAACCAGCGGCCGGTCATTGCGCGGCTCGGCTTGCGCGCGCTGGCGGCGGGGTCGCTGGCGAACCTGATGAGCGCGGCTCTGGCGGGATTGTTCCTGCCGCTGTAAACACCGGCCCCATGACCGATATTGCATCCGTTTCGATCGCCCGCCCGCTGCCCGATCTGGCCGACGAGCTGGGCAACAGCTTCGCCGAGTACGGCTTCGCCATCGTGCGCGATCATGGCATTCCGGCGGAACTGATTGCGCAAGCCGAAGCGCAGGCCAAAGCGTTCTTCGCGCTGCCCGACGACGTGAAGCGGCAATATCACCGTGCGGGCGGCGGCGGGGCGCGCGGCTACACGCCGTTCGGTACCGAAAAAGCCAAGGATTCCAAGGTCCATGACCTGAAGGAATTCTGGCATGTCGGACGCACTTTGCCCGAAGGCCACACCCTGTCCGAATATATGGCGCCCAACGTCTGGCCCGCCGAATTGCCCGAATTCCGCCCCGTGTTCGAACGGCTGTTCGCGGCGTTCGATGCAGCGGGCGACCGCGTGTTGCGCGCTATCGCGCTGCATTTGGGGCAGGCGGAGGATTTCTTCGTGCCGACCGTGGCGGACGGTAATTCGGTCATGCGCCTGCTGCGCTATCCGCCTATCGAGGGTGCGGAAGCGGAGGGGGCGATCCGCGCCGCCGCGCATGGTGATATCAACACGATCACGCTTCTGCTGGGCGCGGAGGAAGCCGGGCTGGAATTGCTGACCAAGGATGGCGAGTGGCTGCCCGTCTCCCCGCCACCGGGCGCACTGGCGGTGAATATCGGCGATATGCTGGAACGGCTCACCGGCGGGCGGTTGCGATCGACGACGCATCGCGTGGTCAATCCGACCGGCGAGGCGGCCTATCGCGCGCGTTATTCCATGCCGTTCTTCCTGCACTTCCGGCCCGATTACGTGATCCGCCCGCTGGAAGACAGCGAAACGGGCGACTCGGCGCCACCCATCACGGCGCATGACTTCCTGTTGCAGCGCTTGCGCGAGATCGGCTTAGCCTGACGGCCGCCTGCCTCTTTCCAGTTAGATTGAGCGCATCTGTTGCATTGCAGCAACACAGAGTAAGGCTTGTTTTCGCTAGACTTTATCTTTGCCTTTTACTGCCGGGCGGTGCGGTTGTGCGTTGTAACAAAAAGGTCATCGAACTGACGTTTTTTCTACGCCGAGCAGTCCTAGTGGGCGGGCAGGCGCTGCGATCAGACAGCGCAAACATCATCGCAGATGCTCCGATTTTTCGTCAGGACACAGGAACCCGACCCATGAAACTCAAATATCTCCTCGCCGCCAGCATCGTCAGCCTTTCGGCCGGCACCATGATTGCCGCGCCTGCCGCCGCGCAGCAGATCACGTCGGGAATAGAGGGCCAGGTCGTTAGCGACGCGGGCGCTGCCATTCCCGGCGCGACCGTCGTCGTGACCGACACGCGTACAGGCCAGACCCGTACCCTGACCACGGGCAATGACGGCGCCTTCCGCACCGCGTCGCTTGTTCCCGGCGGTCCCTACACCATCACGGTGACCGCGGGCGGTTTTGAAGGGCAGTCGGTCGAAGGGCAGTTCCTGACCGTTTCGGGCAACACCGATTTCACTTTCGAGCTCGCCGACAGCACGGCCGACGCGGGCAACTTTATCGTCATCACCGGCGCGCGCGCCAATGTGCAGCAGCTTGCCGTCGGGCCGGGTTCCGCCTTCAGCACCGAAACGCTGGAAAGCTTCCCCAGCATCACGCGCGACGTGCGCGACATCATCCGCCTCGACCCGCGCGTCAGCCTCGACCGCGCCAACGAAGTGGACCGTATCTCCTGTCTCGGCGGCAACGACCGTTCGAACACCTTCACCGTGGACGGCATCGTCCAGGCCGACGTGTTCGGCCTGAACGGCACCCCCTTCGCCGCGCGCAACGCGCTGCCGCTGCCCTTCGACGTGATCCGCGAAACCTCGGTTGAGTTTGCGCCGTTCGACGTCGAATATTCCGACTTCACCGGCTGTCTCGTCAACGTCGTGACCAAGTCGGGCGAGAACCAGTTCCACGGTTCCGCCTTCTTCACCTATCGCAGCGACGACCTGCGCGGCGATACGCTGGACGGCGTGCCGGACGTGGTCGCCGAATTCGACGAGAAGCGCTGGGGCGCGACGCTGGGCGGCCCGATCGTTCCCGACCGCCTGTTCTTCTATGCCGGCTACGAGGAAACCGACCTTGGCAATGCCAACGGCTTCGGTCCGGCAGGCGGCGGCTTCCCCAACGAAGCCAACTTCGTCACGCAGGCCCAGTTCGACCGCTTCGCCGACATCGCACAGCGCGTTTATGGCCAGGACGTTGGCGGCTATCCGCTGGTCCTGCCCGAATCCAGCGTCCGCTATTTCGGACGTCTCGATGCCTATCTGACCGACAACCAGCGCCTCGAAGCAACGTATCAGCGGCTTGAGGAAACCAATGTCGAAAGCGACACTGGCGGCCAGGAACTGACCGGCCTCAACAGCTTCGAGGACGAAGGCACGGTTTCGGATTACTATTCCGTACGTCTCTACAGCGACTGGACCGACTCGGTTTCGACCGAGCTGCGCCTCAGTCGCGCCGAAGTGGCCGACGTGCAGGGGCCGGTCGGGTTCGGCGAAGCGCAGTCGGACAATCCGACCGTGCGCCTGTCGGTGCTCGTGCCGAACGAAACCAACGGCGCGATTCCCAATGGCCAGAACGGCCTTCTCAGCACGGGCCCCGGCATTTTCCGATCCGCCAACGCGCTGAACACGCGGGTCGATCAGGCCAAGTTCCAGGTCAATATCGATGCAGGCGGCGGTCACCAGATCAAGATCGGTACCGAGTATAACGATCTGGAAGTGTTCAACCTGTTCGCCATCAACGCGACCGGCACGATCTTCTTCAACAGCCTCGACGATTTCGAGCAGGGTCTGGTCGCAAACGGCCAGTTCTCCAGCGTGTTCGGCGGCGGCGCGGATGCCGTGGCCGCTGGCCGTGTCGGCGGCGCGACCATCAACGCAACGCCGACAGGCGACATCAACGAAGCAGCCGCGACGTTCGGTCGCACCATCTATTCGTTCTATGCGCAGGACGAATGGCAGGCGACGCCGCAGCTCTCGCTGAATGCCGGCCTGCGCGTACAGCTGTATGATGGCGACGCCCCGCGTGCCAACCCGCAGTTCGCTGCGCGTTACGGCTTCTCCAACGCGGTGCCGTTCAGCAAGCTCGACACGGTGTTGCTGCCGCGCTTCTCGGCCACCTATGAGTTCGACAATGACGGGTTCTTCCGTGACAGCCGGGTGACCGGCGGCGTCGGCATCTTCTCCGGCGGCGACCCGATCGTGTACTTCTCCAACGCGTTCTCCAACAACGGTTTCTCGACCGGCGAAGGCAGCACGTTCGGTTGCGCATGCCGGCCAGCTGACCACCGATCCGGTCACCGGCCAGATCGACGTGGTGACCGGCGGTTCGTTCACGGGCATTCCTGCTTGCGCCGTCGCAGAGGGTTCGGGCCAGGCGGCGGCGGGTCTTGCCGATACGCAGTCGACGGACCCCGATTTCGACGTGCCGACCGTGGTGCGCGCGAACGCCAGCTTCTCGACCGATTTCGGCTCGCCGACGGGCTTCTTCAGCGACCTTCGCCTGAACCTCGATTACATCTACAGCCGGTTCAACGACACGCTGAACTTCGTCGACTTGGCGCAGGTGCAGGACATCCGCCGCGCCGATGGCGGCGTGACGGTGGACGGTCGTCCGATCTACGCCGCGATCGATCCGACCGCTGCGGGCTGTACCGCCACGTTGGTGGGCACGGGCGGCACGCCTCCGGGCTTCGCCAATGTCAACGCACCGTGTTTCAGCACGCGACGCGACGACGAGATCCAGCTGACCAACGGCCCGAGCTATGACAGCCATGTCGCCTCCGTCCTGCTGTCGAAGGATTTCGGACGCGGCATCTTCACCGAAGGGGGCGGCGTGTTCGCACGGCTCGGCTATGCCTTCACGGACAGCAACAACAACCGCAATGTCGGCAGTTCGACCGCGACCTCGTCCTACGACGTGAGCGCGGCGTTCGACCGGCAGAACCCTGCGGTCAGCACGTCCAACTTCGAAACACGGCACAACTTCACGGCAGCCCTGAGCTTCCGCGAGGAGTTCTTCGACGGGGCGGACACCACGTTCGGTATCTTCTTCCGTGCCGCCGAAGGCCGGCCCTACAGCCTGACCTTCGATGGCGGCGGCGTGTTCAACGACAGCAGCTCGGGCACCGACAACGCCCTGCTGTACATCCCGTCGGGTGCGGGCGATCCCAACATCTCGCCTCTGTCGGATGCTGGCGATGTCGCCGCGCTGCTGGACTATCTCAACAACAGCGAAGTGGCCGAGCAGTGCGACTTCACCTTCGGCGAGAGCATCAAGCGCAACACCTGCCGCAACGACTGGAGCTACGACGTCGATCTGCGCTTCAGCCAGGAAATCCCCTTCATCGGTTCCTTCACGGGTATCGCCGAAGACCGGATCGAGCTGTTCGCCGACTTCGACAACTTCCTGAACCTGATCGATGACAGCGCGAACATCAGCCGTTCGCGCGACCAGTTCGTCGATCTGGTCGACGGTGGTGTCGACGATCAGGGTCGTTACATCATCGATGGCTTCAATCCCGACGATGACAACGACATTTCGACCACTTCGTCGATCTGGCGCATCCAGGTCGGAGTTCGCTACGAGTTCTAGGCGAATTGCCTAAGCCCAACCGATTGCGGCGGTCCCCACCCGGGGGCCGCCGTTTTCGTATCAGGCTGCCGCCGCAACCACCTCGCGCGCACGGTCTTCGCAGACATCGCGGTTGTCCTCGCGCCGCAAGGCATGTTCCAGCCTGCGGGCGCTTTCGCCCAGCGTATCCTCGCCGAACAGTCCTGCGGTTCCGGCCAGCTTGTGCATCGTGCGCGCCAGATCCTGCGCTCCACCACCGGTAAAGCGCCCCTCGCGCAAGGCCGCTGTCACCGCATGCAGCGCTTCGGCCCGCCGCACCCGCCACCGTTCGGACAGTCCGTCGCCGGTCTTGAGGCCCGGCGCGGTGTCGGCCGACGGTCCCCGCGTCGGCAGCCAGCGTTCCAGAACGAATTGCAGCTCCGCTGTATTCGGACCGCAGCCGTCCGGCGTCACGAGGACACCCTGCATCGCCGCATTGTAGGTTGCATCGCGGGTTTTGTCGGAGGTGTCCGGTGCAAGGGCGACAATCGGTAGCGTTCCGGGGTCCAGACCCAGCGCACGCGCGATCTGCGCGGTCTTGAACCCGCCCGTGTCCGGCAGATCATGCGCGAACAGGGCAAGGCCGAATACGGGCGGCGGTGACGACGAACGCCCGATCCGGCCCTCCATCAACGCCGTGATGGCCGCTTCCTCGCTCTGCGCCATGACAACCGCCACGCCAAAACGGTTCAGCACCTCCGCAATCGCGGCGCAGGCAGCAGCGTCGGCGCTGGCAACCAGCACGCGGGCATCGGGCAGCAGATGCGTCTCGCGCGGGGGTCCGGAATGCTGCGTCATGTTTGCACGGGCCTTTCGCTTGCGTCCCCACATCCTGACTATGGACAGGCACGCATGGCGATTGGGTTGGGCTGGCCCTGCGCGCGAATACCTATATGTCGTTCGGCAAGGACGAAGGAGACGGGCTGTGTGGGCATCCGGGCGGGAATCAGGGGCGCGACCAATACCACCGCAGGGCGGGCGCTATCAGAGCGCACGGCTTAGCAAGACGCGGCTGGCGCTGATCGTGCTGCTGCATGTGGTTGCGCTGTATGGCCTCGCGCGCGCCTTTGCGCCGGGCTCGCTGGAAGCGGTGGAGAACACCGTGCTGGAAACTTTTTCCGTCACGGTCGAGACGAAGCAATACGAGCCGGAACCCCCGCCGCAGCCACCCGAACCCGACGAAGGCGCGGCAGGTGCTCCGGGCAAGCGAGCGACGCCCAAGGCCGTTACCGCACCCGAACCCGAAATCCGCATCGCCAGACCCTCTCCCGTGCCGCGTGCGTCCAGCACCGGCACCGCAAACCGCTCCGGCGCGCGCGACGAGGGTGCGGGGACCGGCGCGGCGGGCGTGGGCAATGGTACCGGGTCGGGGCGGGGGGGCAGCGGCACGGGCAACGGTAATTTCACGCCGACCAAGGCGGTGAAGACCGCAGGCGATATCAGCCGGGCATCGGATTATCCGGTGCCGCCCGGCGGACGCGAGGCGCGCGTCGGCACGTCCGTCACCATCGCGCTGACCGTGGGCACCGACGGCGCGCCCACCGCGTGTCGCGTGGTGCGCGCCGGACCGTTCCCCGCCACCAATGCCCGCACCTGCGATCTCGCCATGCAGCGGTTCCGCTTCGAACCTGCCCGCGACCGCAATGGCGAACCCGTCGTGTCCGTCTACGGATGGAAACAGGATTTCTTCAACTAGGTTGTGTAGTAATGTCCGTGTACCTCGTATGGGAAACCCGGCGAAGCAATCTTGTGAACGGAAAAAAGATCATGGGCGGCATTCATCCGGTAATCCTTTGCGGCGGCAGCGGGACGCGCCTGTGGCCGCGCAGCCGCCGCGAACGGCCCAAGCCGTTCCTTCCGCTGGTCGGGCGCCGCAGCCTGTTCGAACAGACGCTGGAGCGGGTGGCGAACCCGGCGGTCTATACCGCGCCCACTGTCGTATCGGGCGAAGTGCATCGTGATCTGGTTACGGAACAGCTCAACCGGACCGAAGGCGCGCGCCGGATCGAGGAGCCGCTGGGCCGCAATACCGCCCCCGCTATCGCACTCGCAGCGTTGCTGGCGGACCAGGACGACATCCTGCTGGTGTGCCCCAGCGATCATTATATCGAAGATACCGTCGCCTTCACCGCCGCGGTGGAAACCGCCGCCGCGCTGGCGGGCGAGAACTGGCTGGTGGCCCTGGGGCTGGAGGCTGTCTCGCCCGAAACCGGCTATGGCTACATCAAGCGCGGCGAGCGGCTGGGCGGCGGCTATGCGGTGGAGAGGTTCGTCGAAAAGCCCGATCTCGCCACCGCGCGCCAGTTCGTGGCCGATGGCGGTTATAGCTGGAACGGCGGCATCTTCTGCCTGCGCGCCGGAACTTTCCTGAAAGAACTGGTCGAACTGCGCCCCGAAATGGCGGCGGCGTTGCGCGCGGCGGTGGAACATGGCCGCCACGACGACGACGGCATCTTTCACCCCGATGCGGAGACCTTTGCCAATATCGAGGGCGAATCGATCGACTATGCGGTGATGGAAGGCACGGGCCGCGCGGCGATGGTGCAGGTGGCGATGGGCTGGTCCGATATCGGCAACTGGCAGGCGCTGCGCGATGTGCAGAAGCGCGACGGGGACGGCAATGTCGGCGGCGCGCGGAAGGGCGGAAGCGGCGCGGAACTGGTCGACTGCACCGATACGATGGTGCTCAGCGACGGCCCGCGCGTATCCGCCATCGGGCTGGACGATATCATAATCGTGGTGGATGGTGACGAGGTGCTGGTGACGACCGCCGATGGCGCGCAAAAGGTCGGCACGCTGAAGGGCGCGTCTCAGCAGTGAGGGGCCAGCAATGAGGGGCCAGCAATGAGGGGCCAGCAGTGAATACCACGCATGTCTTCCCCACCCGCGCGGTGGAAAAGGTGTGGGGGTGCGACCGCCTTCCCGCGCCCTTCGTTGCGCCTGACGCGAAGCGTATCGGCGAGATATGGTTCGAGCCGCAGCCACCGTGGGATGCCCTGTTGGCGAAATATCTGTTCACCAGCGAAAAGCTGTCGGTGCAGGTCCACCCCGACGATGCGCGCGCGCCTGACGGATCGAAAGGCAAGGACGAGTGCTGGGTGGTGCTGGAAGCGGAGCCCGATGCACGGCTGGCCATCGGTTTCGACGAAGATATTACGCCTGATGCCATGCGCGCCGCTGCGTTGGACGGCAGCATCGAAGGGCTGCTTACCTGGCATCCGGCGCAGGCGGGCGATGTGTTCATGCTGCCCGCGGGGACGGTCCACGCCATCGGGCCGGGCCTGTCGCTGGTCGAGGTGCAGCAGAACAGCGACATCACCTATCGCCTCTACGATTACGGCCGCCCGCGCGACCTGCATCTGGACGCGGCGATGGCGGTGGCGGATGGCACGCCGCACGATCCCGCCCTGCGCAGCCAGCACGATCTCACCGCCAGCGGGCGGCTGGTGGACAGCGCGCATTTCACGCTGGACCTGGTGTGTGATGGCACGTTGCCGCCGATGGAGGCGCCAAGCCTGCTGCTGCCGCTCGCGGGATCGGTCACAATCGGCGACCGGACCGTAGCGGCGGGCGGGTGTCTGGGCGTGACCTCGCGCGAGGGCATCGCACTGGCCGACGACACACGGGTTCTCGTCGCCACGCCGCGAAGCTAAGGGCGTCTGCATGATTGCCGAAACCATCCAGCTGGCCGTTGCGCCGGTGTTCCTGCTGGTCGCCATTGCCAGCATCCTCAACCTGCTCGCCGCGCGGCTGGGCCGCATTGTCGACCGTTCGCGGCACTTGCAGGGCATCCACACCGAAACGACGGGTGTAGCCCATGACAAGGTGGTGGCCGAACTGCGCACGGTCGCGCACCGCATTGATCTCATCAACCGGGCGATGTTCCTGCTGGTGCTGAGCGGGCTGGTGGTCGGGCTGACCGTGGTCCTGCTGTTCATTGGCGAGGCAGGCGGCGTATCGCTGGCGCAGGCCGCCGCCGCTGCTTTCATCGTCTCCATCGGCTTGCTGATGTTCGCGCTGGTGCTGTTTCTTGCCGAAGCGCGCAACGCGTCCAATTCGCTGCGGATTCCAGAGACCTTTCTGGAGCGGGACCGCAAGCTCTAGGCAGGATGTCGCTAGTCCGAAGCGGGGCCTTCCAGCATCTTCGTGCCGTTGCCGCGCACGGCGTTGGCAACGATGGGTTCGATGAAACCGAGCATCGGCGGCAGGGTCATCTCGAACACCATCTGCCCGTCCTCGACCAGGATATGCCCGTCCAGCCGCTGGCCCATCATGGCGATGCCAATGGCCATCCGGTCCTCGTCGATCCAGTCCGTCTCCACTTCCGCCATGCCACCCGGAATATGGTCGGCAATCTCGTGACTGCGGGTGCGCAGGCGGCGACGCACTTCCTCGCGCGGCAGGGAGTGGGGAATGGCGACGCGCATCAGCTGTCGTCCTTTTCAGGCGCCTTGAGAGCGGAAGGATCGCCGTCCTTGCCGTAGCGGTAATCGAGATAGCGGTGCTTGATCGCCAGATCGTCCAGCGACCCTTCGGCAAGCTGGCGCGTCACGCTGTCGATCTCGGCGCTGATCTTCGTAAGGCTTTCGGTCAGCTGCGTATCGGGCGACATGCCGCCCTGAACTCCGGGCCGCTCCTCGCGCCGCAGATTTGCCGGGATACGCTTGTAGCTGTCCACCGTCTCGGGCAGCACTTCGCCGACCAGCTTGCGCACTTCATGCGCGGCAGGGTGCGCGGCATCGACGGTTTCCAGTTGCAGGCCGAGCGCATCGAGCTGCACGCCCATATCGTCGATCACGGCGGCGGCGGGCGCGGGCAGGGCAGCGCGCTGGTGTTCCAGCCACAGCTCCGTCTTGCCGACCATCTGCTGCACGCTGCCGCTGTTGATATCGGCGCGTGCCGGGGGCTTTGGCGCAGGGGCAAACGCAAACACGCCGAGCGCCACGACCAGCGCCAGCACGGTCAGCACCACGCCCCAGAACCCGATGCCGTTCAACACGAACCCCGCAACGCCGGACGCCAGCACTATGCCCGCCACGGCGATGGCAAACCACACCGCGCGTTTCAGCCAGGCCTTGCGCCGGATGGCTGCCGACCCCGCCCCGATGGGCGCACCCGCCTTGCGATGCCGCCCGCCGCTGCGGTTGTCGGTAACCAGCGCGCGGCCCTCGGCCAGAAGCTGCTCGCTGTCCTGCGTTAGATCGCGGGCCACGATGCAGTTACTCCAGGCTCAGCAGGGGCGACTCGGTCACTTGCGCGGCAGCCTGCGACTGCCCTTCGGCACGCGCGATATAGCCTTTCGATTTCTCGACTTCGCCAGACAGCACATCGACCGTCTGCTTCATCGATTCCAGCGAACGCAGCTTGAAACTGTCCACCTCGTCCATCGTGTCGTAAATGTTCTGGAAGGCGCGTTGCAGCGTTTCCAGCGGGATGGTGCTGGCGGCGGCCTGTTCGTGGATCTTGCCGGTCTGTTCGCGCAGCATCTTGCCGGTGGAATCGATAATGCCCGCCGTCGTCTCGTTCAGCGCGGTGATTTGCCCCAGTACCAGCCGCTGGTTGGTCATCGCCTCGCTGACCGTCACCGCCGTGCGCAATGCGCCGACGGTGGTGGTGCTGGCGCGATCAACGCCCTTCACCAGCTCGACATTGTTCTTCTTCACCAGATCGAGCGCGAGGTAGCCCTGCACGCTGACGGCCATCTGCGTGAGCAGATCCTGCGTGCGCTGGCGGACATAGAACAGCGCCGTTTCGCGAATTGCCTTCGCCTTGGCCGGGTCGGTCGCATCCAGCTCCGCCGCTTTCTCTTCCAACTTGGTATCCAGCGTCTTGGAGATATGGATCATCTGTTCCAGATCGCCCATCGCTTCCCACAGCTTGGCCCGCTCCACATCGATGGCGGCATTGTCCATCAGCAATTCGTCCTTGCCGCTCGCCAGCTTGTTCAGCACCTCCTGGATATGCGTCTGCGCGCTTTGGTAACTGCGGAAATAGCTGGTCAGCTTGTTGCCGAACGGGATGATGCCGAGGATCTTGCGCGTGCCGGTCAGCTTGCCGCGCCGGCCGGGATCGAGATCCTCCACCACGGTTCGCAGTTCCGCCAGGTTCGCGCCGACGCCCTCATCCTTGTCCATCGCGCGCACCGGCCGGTCGAGGAAGCGGTTGGATTGTCCTGCCGCCGCCGCGATTTCCTTGCGGCCCATATTGGTCAGCTGGTCCACCTTCTTGCCGAATTCGGGCGAATTGGCATCCACTGCGACCAGGTCGGCAACGAAGGCGTCCGCCTTTTCCTCCAGCTTCGACTTCGTTTCCGGCGCGACCGGCACCAGCCCCGCCGCTTTCTCCGGCGCGACCTGCGGCACCGGATCGGGTGCGGTCAGTTCGAGCTCCGTTGCCGTGGCTGTCGTGGTCATCGTGGCGTTCATGCTGCTTGGTCCGATCCGGAAAAAAGGCGCTGATTGCTGTATTAAGGCCATAGGACACGCAGTTCAAGAATATCGTCTGGTGCGCGTGTGACGGCGCCGTCTATAGCACGGCGTCGCTCCCGCGAGAAAGCAAACCCCGATGCCGAGTAACGACAGCCGCCTGACCGCGACACAGCCGAATAGCCGCGCATTGAAACGCGTGGTGTTGAGTTTTCGCAAATGGTGGCGCGACGATGTGGTCGGCACGGTGGACCGGCTGGACTGCATCGCGCAGCGCCGGGCGGATGCCTACACCTCGCCGCGTTACCTGTTCATGCTGGCGATGTCCGCCGGGATCGCGGTGCTGGGCCTGCTGCTGTCCAGCCCGGCAGTCATCATCGGGGCCATGCTTATCGCGCCGCTGATGGGGCCGATACTGGGCGCGGGGTTCGCGCTCGCCATCGGCGATTACCAATGGCTCAAAGGCAGTGCCTGGGCGCTGGTCTGGGGCACGGTACTGGCCGTGGGCCTGTGCGCGCTGATCGTGTTCATCTCGCCGCTGCAAACCATCACGCCGGAGATCGAGGCGCGCACCCGGCCCAACCTGTTCGACTTGGGCGTGGCGGTGTTTTCCGCGATGGCGGGCGGCTATTCGATGATCCGCGGGCGCGAAGGCACGATTGTCGGTGTGGCGATTGCGACCGCGCTGATGCCGCCGCTGGCCGTGGTCGGCTTCGGGCTGGCGACCCTGAACTGGACGGTCTTTTCGGGCGCGCTGCTGCTTTACATCACCAACCTGATGACCATCGCGCTGATCGCCACGCTGATGGCGCGGCTGTACGGTTTCAGTGCCGCGCTGACGGACAAGCAGACCAACTGGCAGACGGCGGTGATCGTGGTGGTGTTCGTGGCGTTGACCATTCCACTGTTCCTGTCCCTGAAACAAATCGTTTGGGAAACCAACGCCACGCGCGCCATCCGCGCTGCCGTGCTGGCACCGTTTCCGGACGAGGCGCAGATATCGCAGCTCGATATCAATCTGCGGCAACGTCCGATCCAGGTATCGGCCACGGTACTGACTCCGGTTTTCAGGCCCAAGGCGGAAACGGCAGGCGAGCAGAGCCTGCTAGCATCGCTGGACCGCGTTATCGATCTGGAGCTGACCCAGTTCAAGGCCGATACCGCGACCGAGATCGAAACCGGCCAGCTTACCGCCGCGCGCGAAGCCCGCGAACGCGAAGCCGCCGCTGCCGCGCAGGCGTTGACCGAGCGATTGGCGCTGGTGGCGGGGGTGGAGCGCAGTGCGGTAACTTTGGACCGCGACAATCGCCGGGCGATGGTGGCAGCGACGCGGCTGCCGGGGGCAAATTACGCAACCTATCGCGCGCTGGAGCGGCGTATTGCAGCGGGCGCGCCGGACTGGACCATCGTGCTACGCCCGCCCTTGCTGGCATTGCCGGATATCGTCTTCGCGGACGGCGAGCCAAACGATGCAGGACAGGCCGCGCTGGGCCTGATCGCATGGGCCAGTTCGCATCACGACGATATGGCGGTGGTGCTGCGCGGTGGCACACCCGAAACGCGCGCCCGTGCAGCGGAAGTCTTGCGCGAAGCCGACGTGCGCGTGACGCTGGAACCGGGCGGTGCGACGATGCAGGCGCGCTGGGCTGCTGTCGTGCAGGAATGAATTTCCGCTAGGCAGCCAGTTCGAACGGCTGGATTTCGCCTGCCAGATACAGTCGCTTCGCCTTGGCGCGGCTCAACTTGCCCGACGAGGTGCGCGGCAGGGTGCGCGGCGGCACCAGTTCGACCACGCAGTTCATGCCGGTGATGGACCGCACCTTGTCGCGGATCTGCTCGTGCAGGCGAGTGCGTTCTTCGGGATCGGATACGCGGCAATGCACCAGCACGGCGGGCGCTTCCTCGCCATCGGCGGTTTCGATGGAGAAGGCGGCGATGTCGCCGTGATTGAAGCCGGGCAGCTGTTCCACCGCCCATTCGATATCCTGCGGCCAGTGATTCTTGCCGTTGATAATGATCATGTCCTTCGCGCGGCCCACGATAAACAGGTAGCCATCGGCCATGTAGCCCATGTCTCCGGTGTCCAGCCAGTCGCTCCCGCCGTCCTGTGCGGGCACCAGGCATTCCGCTGTCGCGTCCTCGTTGCGGAAATAGGAATGCATCACGCTTTGCCCGCGACACCAGACCTTGCCGATCTGGTGGTCGGACTTGGGCGCGTCGTTCTCGCCGCGTATCGCGACTTCCATGCCCGCAATTGGCTTGCCGCAATTCACGATGGCGCGATAGCGGGCGGGGCGGGCAAGATCGCGCTTGGCGCCGGACAGGCGTTCTTCCTCGACCAGCTCCACGCGAATGCCTTCGCCCGGCGGCATGACCGTGACGGCCAACGTGCTTTCGGCCAGGCCATAGGACGGGGTGAAGGCGCTGGCCCGGAAGCCTGCTTCGGCAAAGGCGTTGACGAAGTTCTGCATCACGTCGGGCCGGATCATGTCCGCCCCGTTGCCCGCCGTGCGCCAGCGCGACAGGTCGAAGCGTTCGGCCACGTTGCTCTGGCTGGAAATGCGGCGCGCGCAGATGTCGTAGCCGAAAGTGGGCGAATAGCTGAGCGTGGTGCCCTGGTTGCGGCTGATGAGGTCGAGCCACGCCAGGGGACGGCGCGCGAAATGCTCCGTCTTGAGGTAGTCCACGCTCATCTGGTTGGCGATCAGCGACAGGAAGCACCCGACCAGCCCCATATCGTGATACCACGGCAGCCAGCTGACCACACGGTCGTTGTCGCCGACCGCCATCGAATGGGCATGACCATAGAGATTGTGCAGCAGCGCCTTGTGCGTGACCGCGACGCCGGTGGGGAAGCGGGTGGAGCCGCTGGAATACTGGAGATAGCAGATATCGTCGGGCTGCGCGGTCGGTAGCGCGCATTCGGGCGCATCGCGTTCGGCGAAGCTGGCCCAGTCGGTGCCCTCGCAGCCCTGCTTGTCCGCTGCCGCTTGCGCCATCTCGGCGATGTCGGGCGGGTAGATCAGGATAGCGGGATCGGCGCTGGCAAGCTGTACGCCGAGCTGGTCGATATAGCTTTCCTTGCCGCCGAAGGTGGTCGGCAGCGGCAGGGGCACCGGCCATGCACCCGCATAGATGCAGGCGCAGAACAGCGCGGCGAAGTCCGCCCCGGTTTCTGCGATCAATGCGACGCGGTCTTCCTTGCCGATGCCCGCTGCGACCAGTCGCCGCGCCGCGACCAGCGCATCGTCGCGCATTTCGGCAAAAGTATAAGCGCGCTCCAGTGTGCCGCGCATATCGTGGAAATTCATGCCTTTTTCGCTGCGCGCGGCGTAGTCTATCGCCTCGCTGAAGGTCGCGAAATCGGACCGGCGGCGCGGCAGGGGGCAATCGTTGGGCGTTGGCTGCAAACCGTCTGCGCCGTCGCTTTTATCCGGTGATGTCATAGTGTTGGCGAATACCCGTCCCGTGATTGCGTAGCGTCTTGAGCGCGCCCTTTTTCGTGGCAGCACCGGCGCAATACACACCGCGCGGCCAATCGGCCTTTCCCATTTCCTTCACACTATGGCACGAATAAGGCCGATGGCGGAAGACGAACCCTTGGATGTCAGGCGCAAGGGCGGCGGAAAACGCCGCCACGAGAAGCGTGTACGCCCTCCTCCCAAGCCGCTGGATGAACAGAAACTGCGCGATCTGTCGCTGTCCTACGTTGCGCGGTTTTCCACCAGCGCGGCCAAGCTGGAACGCTATCTGGCGCGCAAACTTCGCGAACGCGGCTGGTCGGAGAATGCGGAGGCACCGCCCGATATCGCCACGCTGGTCGCGCGCTATGTAGAGTTGGGCTATATCGACGACGCGGCGTATGCGAAATCGAAGGCAGGCAGCCTGCTGCGGCGCGGATACGGCGCGCGGCGGGTGGGCCAGGCGCTGTATGCGGACGGGATTGCGGAGGATGTCCGCGCTGCCATCGATCCCGAAGAGGCGGCGCGGCGCGAAGCGGCCATCGTGCTGGCCCGCAAACGCCGTTTCGGCCCGTACTTCATGGGCGAACTGGACAGCGCGCGCGCCGAAAAGCAGACCGCAGCGATGCTGCGCGCAGGGCACGGGTTCGACGCGGTGCGCACGGTGATCCGGGCGCGCGACGAGGCAACGCTGGAAGAATGGTTGGCGGAAGCTGCCGATCCGCTAGAATAGCGCGATGAACAATCCGACCCGCCTGCTCGCCATCCTGTCCGCTGCTACGCTCGCGGCCTGTTCTCCGCAGACCGGCGCGGACAGCGCCTCTGCCGAACCGGTGATGGCGCGTGGCGTGCATCCCGAATCCGGCCTGGAAACCGTCCCGCTCAGCGTGACGAGCGGCGACGCCACGCATAATTTCACCGTCGAAATTGCCGCCACGCCCGCCGAGCAGGCGAAAGGACTGATGTTCCGCACGCAGCTTGGGCCGAATGACGGCATGATCTTCCCGCGCGATCCGCCGGACCTTGCCAGTTTCTGGATGAAGAACACTCCGATCCCGCTCGATATCATCTTCGTGGGCGCAGACGGGCGCATCATCAACATTGCCGCGAATACGACGCCCTATTCGCTCGATAACGTCTCGTCCGAGGGGCTGACGGCGCTGGTGCTGGAATTGCGCGGCGGCCGCGCGGCGGAACTGGGTATCGAAGCGGGTGACCGGGTCGCGTATTGACCTTGGCGCGGGCGCAGCCATCGGCTAGTCCCCCGCGCATGAAATGGCTCGCTAAAATATTCACCTGGTGGAACGGTGCCACGCTCGGCACGATGCTGTGGAGCTGGCGCAAGGGCGAGCAGGTCGGCACCGACGCGCAGGGCAACACCTATTTCCGCTCCAAGAACACCCGCAGGAATGTCGCCACCGAAGGTTCCTATGCCGGACGCGAGCGGCGCTGGGTGATCTACAAGGGCAGCAACGATGCCAGCCAGGTGCCCGCCGAATGGCACGGCTGGCTGCACGGCGCGGGCGAGGATGTGCCCGAATCCTTCCTGCCTGCCGCCAAAATCTGGGAAGTGGACTACACGCCCAATTCCACCGGCACCGCGCAGGCCTACCGCCCCGCAGGCGCGCTGGAACGCGGCGGCAAGCGCGCGCGGGCCGTTGGCGATTACGAAGCCTGGTCGCCGGACAGCTGACGATGCGCGCGCGGTTTCTGTTTTTCATGCCGCTTATCGGGGCGACGCTGCTCGTCACCGCCTGCGACAGCGAGCCGGAGGCGCAGCCTGCGCCGGCCGACGCACCGACCGCCGCCGGCACAGGGTCCAGCGATCCGGACGATGACGCCGCGCCCGACCGCTCCATCGCCGAAGCGCAGGAAGCGGGCACCCCGCTGGAAGAGCGCGTGGCCACGCTCGGCCTCCTCAACAAACGCAACAATGTCAGCATCGATATCGAACTGAAACCAGGCGAATCGCGCCGCGAAGGCGATGTAATCGTGCGTCTCGCCACCTGCGAGCGAACCGCGCCGTGGGAAATGCCCAAGCAGACCGGCGGCTTCGTGCAGGTGCTGGTGCAGGACCGGGCAAGCAGCGACTGGCGGCGTGTCTTTTCCGGTTGGCTGATCAAGGAAACCCCGTCGATCAACGTGGTCGAACACCCGATCTACGATGTCTGGATCAAGGATTGCGCGATGCGCTTTCCGGGCGAGGAAGAGCCCGCGCCCGACACGGACCCGCCCGCCTCCGACAGCAACGAAGCATAGGCTGCGGGCAAAGTCGCTTGCGGCACGCCGCGCGCCGCCGCCAGTTGTTCCAGATACAGCGCCTGCGGGATCTCGATCGCCCCCAGCGAAGCGAGGTGGTCGGTCATGAACTGGCAGTCGAGCAGCGCGTAATCCGCCCGCCGCATCAGCGCGACCAGCCACGCCAGCGCCACCTTGCTGGCGTTATCCGCGCGGCTGAACATGCTTTCGCCGCAGAACACCCGGTCGAATGCCACGCCATACAGGCCGCCCGCCAATACTTCGCGCCCGTCTTCGTCATCTCGCCAGCACTCGACCGAATGCGCATGGCCCGCCTCATGCAGCGCGCGATAGCTGGCGGCGATGCGCCAGCTGATCCAGCTTTCAGGGTGGTCCGCACGCGGTGCGGCGCACAGGCTGACCACATCGGTAAAGGCGGTGTCGATGGTGACGCGGAACCGGTCCTGCCGCAGCACCTTGCGCAACGATTTCGATGCGCGAAACCCTTCTAGCGGCACCACCGCCCGCTCGCGCGGTTCGACCCAGAACACTTCGGGATCGTCGCGCCCGTCCGCCATCGGAAAGATACCGCTGCGATAGGCGAGTAGCAGCGTTTCGACGGGAATGGGCGGGAAGGCGGGGGCGTGCATAGTCGCGAGCGATGCTACGGACGCGGTTGCGGCTTGCCAAGCTGCACCCGCCTGCTTACACGCTGCCTCCGCCTGCCAGCACCCTTTAGTGCTGCGAAGGAGTGTAGCTCAGTTGGTAGAGCATCGGTCTCCAAAACCGAGGGCCCACGGTTCGAAGTCCGTGCACTCCTGCCAGGCAGCGTGGCCAGTTCTATTAGTGTCACCCAAATATCACACCTTTCACTTCATCGCTGTGTGAACACGGCCTGTCGCCGTCATTCCGGGAACGCTAAGCCGGATGGTGTATTTCTGTCGGTATACGGAGCGCAACCGCTTCACCCCGATACCGAATGGAGAGGCACTTATGTCTATCGCATCACACCGCAGCAGCGCGCCTGACCGCTGGTCCAGCCCGCGCCCCTATAGCGACCCCTCGCTGCGCTATCGCAAGCATGGCGCAATCCTGCCGATGGAGGAGCCGGGCTTCTTCGCGCGGATTTTTGCCCGCCGCTGAGGCAACGCAAACTCGAGAATGAAAAGGGGCCGGTCGCGTGATGCGACCGGCCCCTTTTTTATGGGAAGCGTCCTCAGGCGCGGGGTTCGATACCCGGCTGCTCTTCGGGTGCCGTCGCCACGGGCGCGCCGTTCACATCGTGGGACTTGCCCGCCGTCCGGTCGCCCTTCGCCAGCTTGAACACTACACCTGACAGCAGCACCAGCGCGATGAGGTTGGGCAACGCCATCGCCGCATTGGAAATGTCGCCCATCCGCCACACCAGATCGAGCGGCTGCGATGCGCCTATGAAGATGGCGATGCACCAGATTACGCGCCACGCCATGTGCAGATTGCGCTCGCCCTTCAGCGTGGAACCCGACGTGCGATCGTAGAGGAAGGTGATCGCCCGCTCGCCGTAGTAGCTCCACGTCAGCAGGGTGGTGAACACGAACAGGATAAGCGCGATACTGGCCACGAAGGTGCCGATGGGGATGCTGGCGATGGACACCGGGAAGGCAGCGGCAAATGCCCCGCTGGTCATGGCGAAACCGGTCAGGTCGGATTGCCAGGCATGGATAACCTGCTGCCCGCCGCCGGTAAAATCGCCTTCCACCGTCAGGATGACCAGCGCCGTCATGGTGCAGATGATGATGGTATCGATGAACGTGCCCAGCATTGCCATGCGGCCCTGCTGCTCTGGATCGTCCGTCTGCGCCACGGCGTGGGCCATCGGGGTGGAGCCTTGCCCGCTCTCGTTGGAAAACAGGCCGCGCGCCGCGCCGAACTGGATCGCGATAATCATCGTCGCGCCCAGGAAGCCGCCGCTGGCCGCCTGATAGTTGAACGCGCCGTGAAAGATGCGGGCAAAGGTTTCGGGCATGTCCTGAATGTCGAGCAGGATGGCGATAACGGCCATGACGATATACGCCATCGCCATGAACGGAATGATCTTTTCCGCGATGGAACCAATCGACTTGATGCCGCCGATGATGACAATGAAGACCAGCACGGCGACGATCAGCCCGCCAAGCCATTCCTCGATACCGAACAGCTCGTTCAGCCCGTCGGCCACCGCGTTGGACTGGATGGCGTTGCCGGTAACAAGCGCGGAGAACAGCGCGCCGATGCAAAACACGATGGCGAGCCAGGTGTATTTCTTGCCCAGCCCCATCATGATGTAGGTCATCGGCCCGCCGCGATAGGAACCATCCGCCGTTTTCTCGCGGAAGCGGATGGCGAGCGAGCCTTCCGCAAAACCAAGCGCCATGCCGACGATGGCAGTGATCCACATCCAGAAAATCGCGCCCGGTCCGCCCAGCGTGATGGCCGTGGCAACACCGGCAAGGTTGCCCGTGCCGACCTGGCCCGACAATGCAGTGGAAAGCGCGGCGAAAGGCGAAATCTCGCCCGAACCGCTGCCCTTGCGGCCGGTGAAAAGCCCCTTGAACGCGCTACCCAGCTGGCGCAGCGGATAGAACCGCAGGCCGACCATCATGTAAAGTCCGATGCCGAACAGCACGAGCACCATTGGCGGCAGCGGCAGGATGACATCACCGTTCCAGGTGCCGCCCCAGATGAAATTGGAAACATTGGTCACGGGCGCGATCAGGCGCTCGCTCAAGGGCAGTGCTTCCGTCGCTACGCCGGTTGCTGCGCTCATCGTGTCTTCCCCTGTGCGGCCGGTCCGGCCATCCCCGTAAACCCTGCTGGCTAGAGCGCGCCATGCGTGGCTGCAACGTCTTTTTGCGCGCGGCGCATACGCCACGCCTTGCCTTTGCGCTATGCGCGGACTAGATGGCTTTCCCATAATCTACATCGGAGAAATGCTTCGCCCTCCCGGATATCTTGCCGGGGCGGCGCGGAGACCTACCCGAAACGCATGTTCGATTTGAAGTAAAGCGCAGGTGGCTTTCCGGTCGCTGGCAATAAACAGGACGCGAGGCAGGACCAAAGCGATGGCCGACGAAAAGAAACGCAAGACCTCACCGGCGGAATTCGTCAATCAGGTCCGCAGCGAGACCAGCAAGGTTATCTGGCCGACTCGTCAGGAAACGATTACGACCGCTATTTTCGTGGGTATATTCGTGCTTTTGCTTTCGCTGTTCTTTCTGGGCATTGACAGTGCGTTCAGCGCGGTGGTCGGCTGGCTGCTGACGCTGGCTTGAGCTGCAAAAAAGCGGCTCTGGGCCTAAACTTCCCTAAACTTCCAACGCGCTTCCAACGCACTTCCAACTTCGCAACTCGACATCAAGCTAAGGATTACAATGGCCCGCTGGTATATCATTCACGCCTATTCCGGTTTCGAGAACAAGGTGCGCGATACGATCCTGAGCGAGGCCGAACGGCTGGGGCTGAGCGAGGCGGTGGAAGAGGTCGAGGTGCCGGTGGAAACCATCACCGAGATCAAGCGCGGCAAGAAGGTGCAGACCGAACGCAAGTTTATGCCCGGCTACGTGCTGGCCAAGCTGACCATGACCGACGATGTCTATCACCTCGTCAAGAACACGCCAAAGGTCACCGGTTTCCTCGGCAATGACAACAAGCCGCAGGCCATCAGCGAGCGCGAGGCGGCGCGTTATTTCGGCGGCATGGAAGAAGCCAAGTCCGCGCCCAAGAAAGAGATCCACGTCGATTACGAGATCGGCGATCAGGTCAAAGTGCTGGACGGCCCCTTCGCCAGCTTCAACGGCGTGGTCGAGGAACTCGATTTCGACAAGGCCAAGGTCAAGGTCAGCGTCAGCATTTTCGGCCGCGCGACCCCGGTGGAACTGGACTTCGAACAGGTCGAACTGGTCAAGTAGGGCGCGCTGTCCTCACCGCTCCAGCGCGTAGGTCGCGACGGCTTGGGCCAGTGCGTCCAGCGTGACCGGTTTGGCGAGGTGGTGTTGCATTCCTGCGGCGCGGCACGCGGCGATGTCGTCTTCGTAGCAGTTGGCGGTCAGCGCCACGATCGGCACGATTTCGGCGGCATCTCGCCCGTCCGACGTCTCTGCCGCGCGGATGCGGCGGGTGGCTTCCAGCCCGTCCATCACCGGCATCTGCACATCCATCAGCGCCAGCGCATAGGGACGGCCCTCGGCCCAGGCGACCGCCACCATCGCGACCGCTTCCTCGCCGTTTTGGGCAAGGTCGGCGGCGATGCCGGATTGCTCCAGCATCGCCATGATGAGCATCTGGTTGATGTCGTGATCCTCCGCCACCAGCACCCGCGGGCCGGACGGCGCAGGCGCTGTCGGTGAGGCGGGTATGGCAGACGCAGCGTCGTCCGCAACGCGGTCTGTCGACAGGGTCAGCGGCAGCTCGACGGTAAAGGTCGAGCCTTCACCCGGCACGCTGTCCAATGCGATGGTGCCGCCCATCAGCTCGACCAGTTGCGAGGTGATCGCCAGCCCCAGCCCGGTGCCGCCATATTTGCGCGCGGTGGTGCCGTCCTCCTGCGCGAATTGCTGGAAGATCGCCGCTTGCTTGTCCGGCGCGATACCGCATCCGGTGTCGCTAACCGCCAGCGCCATGCGCGTGCCGTCCGCCACGCTGCGTGCCGACAGGCGGATGTGCCCCGTCTCGGTGAACTTGGCCGCATTGCCGAGAAGATTGAAGACGATCTGCCGCAGGCGAAGCGGATCGGTGGTAACGGTACCGGGCAGGGCGGGGTCGACGTCCAGCTCCAGCGCGAGACCCTTCTTCTGCGCTACCGCCTCGATCAGGCGCAGGCTGGTTCGCAGCTTGTGGGCCAGCTCGACCGGAGCACTCTGCAGTTCCATCTGTCCCGCCTCGATCTTCGCCATGTCGAGGATATCGTTGAGCAATTGCATCATCGCCTGCCCGCTATCGGCAATCATCTGCGCATAGCCACGTTGGCTCGTGGTCAGGTCGCCCGCCAGCATCAGGTCGGCAAAGCCCAGCACCCCGTTCATCGGCGTACGAATCTCGTGGCTCATATTTGCGAGGAACGCCGATTTCGCCTTGGTTGCATCCTCTGCGCGCTGCCGGGCCTTGCGCAGCTTCGCTTCGACCGCCTTTGTTCCGGTGATGTCGATATTGATGCCGACGAAGCCCAGTACCACGCCTTCTTCGTCGATATCGGGCGCGCCGATGGTGTCGACCCAGACGATCGAACCGTCAGACCGTTTCCAGCGCCAGGTTTCTCGGAAATTTCTGCGCGCCTCGACTGCGGCGATCCACGCGCCGAACACACGGTCGCGGTCGTCGGGGTGAATGGCATCGGCCCATTGCGGCCCGCGCCATTCGTCGTTGCGCATCCCCGTCAATTCGAGGAAATGCTCGTTCACATAGGTCGCATCGCCCTTTGCATCGGTCTGCCAGATGCCGGCCGGGGCAACGTCGGCAAGTACCTTGGAACGCGCGCGCCGGGTCGATGGTGAAGCCGGGGTGGTCGGTGGCGCGCTGCTGCGGCGCGATGGGCGTGTGTATCGTCATGCCCGCTCCACTAGCGCAGGAAAGTTCGCATTCGGCGGACGCGACCCTACGCATTTGTACGGACTCGCAAGGCGCTTTCCTGCGGCGCGCCGCTCCGCTACCACTGCCACACCACTTGCAAAAGTGGCGCTGCGCGCTATGTGCGCAGCCTTTCCGGACATATGCGGGAAAAACCTACGCGGAAGGCGGATCATACCGCTGCTCGACCGCTAACCATGCGCCCTGTTGCCTATGCAGCGGGGCAACAGTGAGAAGGAGGCCATCATGGCCAAGAAGATCGACGGCTATATCAAGCTGCAGGTGCCTGCGGGCGCTGCCAATCCAAGTCCGCCCATCGGCCCCGCTCTGGGCCAGCGCGGCGTCAATATCATGGAATTCTGCAAGGCGTTCAATGCCGCGACCGGCGACATGGAAAAGAACATGCCGATCCCGACCACCATCACGGTGTTCGCCGATCGTAGTTTCACCTTCACCACCAAGACCCCGCCCGCCAGCTTCCTGATCAAGAAATCGGCCAAGCTGAAATCGGGTTCGGCGGAACCGGGCAAGGTCGTGGCCGGCACGATCAAGCGGTCGCAGCTGTCGGAAATCGCCGAACAGAAATTCGCCGACCTGAATGCAAACGACATCGAACAGGCCACCAAGATCATCGAAGGCAGCGCGCGTTCGATGGGCCTCGACGTGGTGGAGGGCTGACATGAAACAGACCAAGAAACAGCAGACCGTCGCCAAGCTCGACAGCGAAAAGCTCTACACTGTGGACGAAGCCATCGCCACGCTGCGGACGCACAAGGCGAAGTTCGACGAGACGGTGGAAATCGCGCTCAACCTGGGCGTCGATCCGCGGCATGCGGACCAGCAGGTGCGCGGCATGGTGTCGCTGCCGTCGGGTACGGGCAAGGACATCAAGGTTGCCGTGTTCGCGCGCGGCGACAATGCCGAGAAGGCCACCGCGGCTGGCGCCGACAAGGTGGGCGCCGAAGACCTGATGGAAGCCATGCAGGGCGGCGATCTGGACTATGACCGCGTGATCGCCACGCCCGACATGATGGGCGTCGTCGGTCGTCTCGGCAAGCTGCTCGGTCCCAAAGGGCCTGATGCCCAACCCGAAGCTGGGCACGGTCACGCCAAACGTCGAACAGGCCGTGAAGGACGCCAAGGGCGGACAGGTCGAGTTCCGCGTCGAGAAGGCAGGCATCGTCCATAGCGGCATCGGCAAGCTGAGTTTCGACGATGCGGCGCTGAAGGCCAATTTCGAAGCGCTGACGCAGGCCATCGTCAAGGCAAAGCCGACGGGTGCCAAGGGCAAATATGTGCAAAAGGCATCGCTGACCAGCACGATGGGCCCTGGCCTCAAGCTGGACCTGGCGGAAATCGAAGGCGCGTAATTCGCTTTTGTCCTACAATGCAGAAGCTGACATTGAGGGGCCGGGAGAGTGATCTTCCGGCCCCTTTTTCGTTTGTGTGCCGTCGCGGCACGGAAGCATCCCCATACTGGCGGACACTGCATGCGAGCGGTAAACCGGTGTTCCGCAGACACAGAAAGGCTCCGCCATGCGCACAACCCGCCCGATTATCGCCAGCCTCGCTGCCCTGTGCGCGCTGGCTGTCGCACCAACCGGCCACGCCGATGTCATTCCCGGCGCAGCGGCGTCTTCGGCAATCGGACAATCGCCCGTCAGGTTGCGCTATTCCGGCGTGGTCAGATACGAAATCGACGATCAAGTGGCGCTAAGCAACCCGGACGGATCGACCACGGTATTCGACCGCGATGCCTTTGAAACGCCGATAGTGCCGGGCCGCACGGTCTCGCTAAACTACATCTTCGACGGCAACGATCCCGTATTTTCCAACCCGTCCTGCGGCAATGGTGGTAGGGTTACCAGCGGCGGTGCGGCATCCGGCCCCTGTTCGCTCAGCGTCAGACCGCAGGTTACCGGCGCGTTAGGCGGTCCTGTACAGGGCGGAGCCAATGGAGCAAACGCGCCGTTCCTTACCGGGGTCGGCATTTCGAAAGACCCTGTGACGGGCGTGTTCTCGCTCAGCACGCCGTCCGAATATCAAATCGGCTTCTTCGATCTGCCGAAATACCAGTATGACAGTAGCAGCCGTTCCATTCTCGGACTGGAACGCACATGCTTCGATTTCCAGATTTGCCCGAACGACATTGCGACGGCAACCGATGGACGTATTCGGTTCGATTTGCTGGCGCATGGCGATTTCAACAATTCCGTGGTGCCTTTCAGCGAAGGCTACCGCGCGGGCCGCGTCGGCTTTCTGGATATTCTGGGCGGCTTCTCGTTCAGCGAACGCGATCCCACGCCCGTCCCAGCACCCGGAATGCTGCTGCTGTTCGGTCTCGGCGCGTTGACGGTGTTCAACCGCCGCCGGTTTGGCAAGGCCGCCCGCGTTTAGTCTCGGGCGGTGCGGTCTTCGGTGACCAGCCCGTCGAACAGCACGCGGTAGTCTTGCATCGCGCGGCGCAGTTCTTCGGTGGTCGCGCCGCCGTCTGCGTTCTTCTGCGCAACTGCATGGGCGTCGCGGTAATGCTGCACGAGGCGCGGATAGTGGACCGACAGGTCGGCAGCCTCGCGCTCGAAATTGCTGCGCGGGTAGCCACGCTGCTCCATGACCTCGCCGATCAGCTGCTGCGCGGTTGTGTTCGCAGCGGCGGGATCGTCGACGAATTGCGCCTGAGCGTCGGTCCAGCGGGCGGTGACTGCGGCCTGTTGTGCCGTGTCCAGCGGAACGAGGTCATAGCCAGCAACGCGTTTTTGCCGACGCGAAAGGTCGCTTTCCGCCTTGTTCAGCGTGCGTTTGTCGGAAACGGCACGGTCGTATTCTTCGGGAAATTCGGAGCGCAGGGTATCGCTGCGTCGCTTTTGCCAGAACCAGTAGGAAAAGACGATCAGCGCCAGCACGGCGACGATGATGAGAAGAGTGTTGGTATCCATGAAATGCCCCCGCGTAGTGTGATAACCGAATGAGGAGCGGAGCGGACGGTTCCTAAATGCCGCCTGCCGTCAGTGCATACCCCTCGCCCTCAAGCGCTGCGACCAACGCATCGTAGCACCCTTTCAAGGCGTCCGCTTCGGTCGAGCGCACCACGAAGTTGGCACCGACACGCCCTTCGCGGAAGAACGGGTAGCTGCCGATCTGGCAATCGTCATGCGCCTGTTCGATGCCGTGCAGCAGCATGGCGACTTCGCTTTCGGGTACGAAGCCGCCGGTCGTCTCGCTTAACAACGGCGCGCCGCCTTCCAGCGTGCCGGTCAGCGCGTCGAGCATGCCGGCGGTAATGTGCGGCACGCCTGCCATCAGGTGGATTGCGCCGATGCGGATGCCCGGCGCGCCGGACATGCGGTTGGGGATTAGCTCTGCCCCTTCGGGCACGCGCGCCATGCGCAGGCGGCCTTCGTTCAGCCCGCCCTTGTCGGCGTAATAGGCGTCCAGCATAGCGCGGGCCTGCGGATGGATGACCACCGGTACGCCCAGCGCGGCGGCGACGGCATCCACCGTGATGTCGTCATGCGTCGGGCCGATGCCGCCGGTGGTGAAGAGGTAGTCGTTCGCTTCGCGCAGGGCGTTCACAGCCTCCACGATCCGGTCCTCGATATCGGGCACGACGCGCACCTCGGCAAGGCGGATGTTCTGCACCTGAAGCCAGCTGGCGACTTGTCCGATATTCTTGTCATGTGTGCGGCCCGACAGGATCTCGTCGCCGATAACGATCAGCCCTGCGGTGTAAATGCGTGCATGCGAGGTATTGGTATCGGTCATACTATTCGGCCGGTTCCAGCATGTTGTCGGCAAGCGATGGCACGGCTTTCGGACCTTCGCGGAACGCCAGAATGCCGTCATACACGTCTTCGGCCATATATTTGCGGTCCGCGCGATAATCCTGGTTGAGCCGCCACGGATAGCCAACCGCGCTTTTGGGCATCAGATGCCGCCCGCGCTGGATATAGCCGGAGGAAAAGTCGAAGATGTCGTCCTCTTCCAGTTCGGCTTCCTGTTGCGGCGTCAGCACCGGGACGGCGATGGCATTGCCGCCTTCCTCCATCCGGTTCAGCACGCGGCAAATGAAATCCGCATTGAGATCGGCGCGCAATGTCCAGCTGGCGTTGAGATAGCCGAACACCACCGCCAGGTTCGGCACGTTGGAGAACATGCAGCCCTTGTAGTAGAAGTGCTGTGTGAAATCGACCGGCGCACCGTCCATGCTGATCGCGATCTTGCCCGTCATGGCGAGCGTCAGGCCGGTGGCGGTGACCACCACATCGGCGGGAATGGTCTTGCCGCTTTCCAGTTCGATGGTGTTGCCTTTGAATTGTGCGATCCGGTCCGTCATGACGCGCGCCTTGCCAGCTTTCATGGCGACGAACAGGTCATCGTCAGGCACAGCGCACAGCCGCTGGTCCCACGGTCCGTAAGGCGGAGTAAAGTCCGCCATGTCGGTATCGGCGGGCAGCGACTTCTTCAGCCGCTTGGTCAGCATCCTGGAAAACTTTTCCGGCTTGCCGCGCGCCCGCTTGAAGCCCCAGTCGCTGACCAGCACGTTTTTCCACCGCGTGACGCGATAGGCCACGTCGTGCGGCAGTACCTTGCGCAAGGCGTTGGCGATCCGGTCGCGACTGGGCAGGCCGAACATCCAGGTCGGCGTGCGCTGCAGCATGGTAACGCGCTTCGCGGCGTCGGTCATTGCCGGCACGATCGTCACGGCCGTGGCACCGGAGCCAATGACGACGACTTCCTTGCCGGCATAGTCCAGATCGTCCGGCCAGAATTGCGGATGCACGACTTCGCCTGTGAACTGGCTGGTATCGAACCCGGCATCGTGCGGCTGGTCGTAATCGTAATAGCCGGAGCCGAGATAGAGGAAGCGCGCGGTCAGCGCCTGCTCCCCGTCGACCGTCTCGACCGTAAGGCGCCAACGCGCATCGCCGCTGTGCCAGTCGGCGGTCAGGACGCGGTGGCCGAACCGGATATGGCGTTCGATATCGTGCTTGCGAACGACCTTTTTCAGGTAGGTGAGAATCGCGTCGCCGCCCGCAATGGATTCCTCGTCGGTCCACGGCTCGAAAGAATAGCCCAGCGTGTGCATATCGCTGTCCGACCTCACCCCGGGATAGCGGAACAAGTCCCAGGTGCCGCCGATATTGTCCCGCCCTTCGAGGATCGCATAGCTGCGGCCCGGGCATTGCATCGCCATATGCGCGGCCATGCCGATGCCGGAAATACCCGCGCCCACGATCAGGACGTCGAAATCGGGTGCGCTTTGCTTGCCGGTCATCTTGCACTTGCTCCTTCGATACCGAGCCTAAGCCAAAGCGACGCGCAATCCTAGTCCGCCTGTTTCCAGCGGCAGCGGAGCACGATAAGGCGCGGACCATGCGTTACCCGTTGAGCTTCCTTGCAATTTTCGCTGCTGTACCCGTGCAGGCGCAGACCACTTCCGCCGATGACAACGGCGAAGCTGAGGACGATATCGTCATCACCGGCACTGGTTTGCCAGATACGCCGGGGGCGGTGGCCTACTCCACGCGCATAATCGATGCCGAACAAATCGCCACGGTGCCCAGCGGGCGGATCGAGGATGCACTTGGCGCGGTGGCTGGGTTCCAGCAATTCCGGCGTTCCGATTCCCGTTCCTCCAACCCCAGCGCGCAGGGTGTGACGCTGCGCGCGCTGGGCGGCAATGCGACCAGCCGGGCGCTGGTGCTGCTGGACGGGGTACCGGTCGCCGACCCGTTCTTTGGCTATATTCCGCTGTCCGCCATCGACCCTGCTCGGCTGGGCAGCATCGCGGTGACGCGCGGGGGCGGCTCCGGACCGTTCGGCGCGGGCGCGCTGGCCGGGACGATTGCGCTGGAAAGCGCCGATCCCGATTCCCGCGAAGCGGTGCTGGCAGCGCTGCTGGCCAATGATCGCGGCGCGACCGAAGCAAGCGCGAGCCTTGCGGTACCGGTGGGCGAGGGATCGGTCCTTGCGGGCGGTCGCTGGGATCGCGGACGCGGGTTCTTCACCACGCCAGCGGAGCAGCGCGTGCCTGCCACGGCACGGGCGCGGTTCGATAGCTGGTCTGCCGACTTGCGCGCCGAGGTGCCAGTGGCAGATGCCGTCGAAATGCAGGCGCGTATCGGCCTTTTCGACGACCGGCGCACGCTGCGCTTCGACGGTGCGGATTCGCGCAGCCGGGGGCAGGATGCCAGCCTGCGTTTCGTCGGGACCGGACGCTGGCAATTCGATGCGCTCGGCTATGTGCAGGCGCGCAATTTCTCCAATATCGTCATCAGTTCAACCCGCTTCGTGAAGGTGCTGGACCAGCGCAATACGCCCTCCACCGGGCTGGGCGGCAAGCTGGAATTGCGCCCGCCGGTCGGCTCTGACCATGTGCTGCGCCTCGGCGTGGATTACCGCCGTGCCGAAGGTGAATTGCAGGAGAATGCGTTCAGCGCCTTCAGCGGCACTCTGCGCGAGCGACGCCGCGGTGGTGGGCGGACCAGCGATCTGGGTTTGTTTGTGGAAGACGACTGGACGCTGGGCGCGCTGGTGCTGACCGGTGGCGTGCGTGCCGACCGCACCATGATCGAGAACGGTTTTTTCACCGCGCGCGATGCAGCGGGCGGACTGGTGAGCGATTTGCGCGCGGCGGATCGCAGCGACTGGACGGTGACGTATCGCGGCGGGGTGGCATACACCGTATCGGACACGCTTCGGCTGCGCGCTGCCGCGTATCGCGGGCTGCGGCTGCCGACGCTGAACGAATTGTACCGCCCCTTCGTCATTTTCCCCATAGTGACACAAGCGAACGCGGCGCTGGAGAACGAGGAGTTGCAGGGGTTCGAAGCGGGGATCGACCTGACGCCTGCCAAAGGTGTCGCCCTGACGCTGACCGCCTTCGACAACCGGGTGGAGAACGCCATCGCCAATGTCACGCTGACGCCGATCTTGCGCCAGCGTCGCAACCTTCCCGCTATCGAGGCGCGGGGCGTTGAGGCGGGCCTGTCGGTATCGCGCGGCATCGTCTCGCTAGACGCGACGGCGACCTATACCGATGCGGCGGTGGAGGGACGCGGTGCGTCGGCTGGCACTGGACGGGTTCCGCCCCGCGCAAAGTCCCGAGTTCGCTGCTGCCGCAACGGCTAGCGTGAGGCCCGCGCCGGGCTGGGTGCTGTCCGCGACGCTGCGCCATGTTGGTGCGCAGTTCGAGGATGATAACGAGAGCCAGCGCCTGCCGCCTGCAACGACGCTGGGCGTTTATGCGCAGGTGCCGCTTTCCGGCGGTCTGTCGCTGGTACTGCGCGGGGAGAACCTGTTCGACGAAATGGTGGTAACGCGCAATTCGGGCGGGGCGATCGATCTGGGTGCCCCGCGCACCGCGTGGGCAGGGCTGCGCTTCGGCTATTGAACGACGGAGGCGCGCTGGTCGGGCATTCCCATCGAGACGAGTAGCGGATCGTCCACCTGCCTTGCCTTGAAGGCGGCCCGGTCGGTCAGGCCACGCCAATTGGCGAGGACAAGTGATTGCGCCACCGCGCCGCCCAGCGTGGTGCCGGGTCCGGTCACGATGAACAGGTCCGGCGCAAACTCGCGTGCGGCGATTCTGACGGCGCGGGTGAAGTCGTACCCTCGTGTTACCTGCGCGCCGAGTGTGTAGTCGCGCAAGGCTGCGGTATCGACGCTGTGCGGCCACCAGATCGATCCGCGCCCGTCGATCAGCGGCAGGGCGGGCTGTGCGAACAGGTCTTGCGACAAAGCTGCCTGCCCCTGCTGCGCCACGGGTTCCTGCAAGGCAGTGTGGAACGCGGCGTGGTTGGCAAGGCGCAGCGGGAAGCGGTCGGCTATTCGTGGAACGGCGGTTTCGAAAGCGCGCAAGCCGGCCTCATTACCCGCCAGCACCAGCATTCCGCCAAGGTCGATGGAAAGCGCCAGCGTGGTGTCTCCATTGCCGTTTATGCTGTCCACGATGTTTAGCAACTCGGCCTTGCGCGCAGCATCGGGTCGCCAGTCTTCGCCAAGGAAGGGATAGACCAGCTGCCCGCCGATCAGCGCCTGCTGCATCAGCGCGCCCATCGTGTTGGCGATGGTGAAGCCGTCCTGTGGTGTAGTCGCGCCGGCGCAGGCGAGGGCGGAATACCAGCCCATCGAATTGCCGGTGACTGCGACGACGTCGATCTCTTCGCGGTCGATGGCGGAGAAATCGCCCAAAGTTGCGGCGTAGATCAGCGCCGAGGCATTGTCGCCGCGCGTATGTTTCGCAAGGCTGAAACGGTCCGCGCCGTCCAGTTCGGAAAGCGTAGCCTGTCCAGCCGCACGCCGCTGATCGTCGAACTCCGCAAGCATGGCGGTGTCGCCGTAGCGCGCGAGATAGCCTAGTTCGGCGGCATTGTAGGTGCCGCGTCCCGGACAGATGACGACTGCGGTTTTCATGGTCTTTCCAACAGCGCGGTGGCGTGTTCGACGATACCGGCGACGTTCGGCATGGTGGCGGCATAGGCCGGGCCGGTCGGGATGAAGCTGTCCTCCGCACAATAGCGCGCACAGGGCAGCGCAGTGCGTTCGGCCAGCAGGGTCATCAGCCCCTCGGCGACACTGCCCGAACGGCGCGTTTCGTCCACGATCAAAACCGCGCCGACTCTGCCGAGCGCGACGACTAACGAATCGGCTGGAAGCGGCGCGAGCCAGTGCAGGTCGATGACGCGCGCGCCAATGCCAGCAGCGGCAAGAATGCGCTGTGCCTGCAAGGCCATCGGCACACCATTGCCGAAGGTCACGATGGCAAGGTCCGTCCCGTCGCCATGTGTTGTAACCTTGCCGGAACCGATGCGTTCGGCGGGCAGCGGATAGGCGCTGAGCCAGCCGTCGTCGCCCGCCTCGTGCAAATCGCGGCGACCGTACAGCGCGATCGGTTCGAGGAAGACAACCACCCGCTGCTCCTCGCGCGCCAGCCGCACGCATTCGCGCAGCAACCGCGCGGCATCCGCACCGTTGGACGGGCAACATACGATAACACCCGGCACATCGCGCAAGGCGGCCAGGCTGTTGTCGTTGTGGAAATGGCCACCGAAGCCGCGCTGGTAGCCAAGCCCGGCAATCCGCACGACCATCGGGTTGGTATACTGCCCGTCCGAAAAGAACGGCAGCGTCGCCGCTTCGCCGCGTATCTGGTCCTCGGCATTGTGGTAATAGGCGAGGAACTGGATTTCGGGGACGGGCAGGATACCATTATGCGCGCAGCCGATGGCGGTGCCGAGAATGGACTGTTCGTCCAGCAGGCTGTCGATCACCCGCGCCCGCCCGAACCGCTTGGCAAGCTTCTGCGTGACGCCATAGACGCCGCCTTTCGCACCGATGTCCTCGCCCATCAGCGCGATTTCGCGATGCTCCAGCATAAGGTCGGTCAGCGCCCAGTTGATGCAGCGGCTCATGATTTGCGGCTGTGCGTGCTGCTTCCAGTCGGCGCCGAAAGCGGTTTCGCGTTGCGCATCGGTGGGCGGGACAATTTCTGCGCGCGCGCGTTTTGGCGGGATGATGGACGCCATCACCTGTTGTGCCGTTTCGAGGCGGGGCAGGGCGCAGATATCGGCGCGGATACGCTCCACCCGCGCCAGTGTTTCGTGGTATATCGCCAGTACCTGCGACACGGTCCAGCGCGCCGCTGTCGCGCAGCTGGCGGGCAAGGTGCAGCAACGGATCGTCGGCCTCCTCCGCTTCGACCTCGGTGCGCGCGCGATAGGCAGTCTGCACATCGGCGCCCGCATGGCCATATAGCCGCACGGTGTCGATATGCAGGAAGGCTGGCTTGCGCGTCGTCCGGACATGCGCGGCGGCGGCACGAGCTGTCTTTAGCGTCGCCGCAAAATCGCGTCCGTCGCACGCGAAGTAGCCCAGTTCGGGGCGGTTGGCATAGCTTGCCGCGATCCAGCCTCCGGGTGTCTTGGTGGAAATGCCGATGCCGTTATCCTCGCATACCCACAGCACCGGCATCGGCACCTTGGAAAACGCGGTCCAGCAGCTTGCGTTGATGGCACCCAGTGCGGTGGAATGGTTGGCGGATGCATCGCCGAAACTGGCCATCACGATCCCGTCGCGCGGCAGGGTTCGGTGTTCGGGTTGCACTCTGTTGGCAAGGCCGATGGAGTAGGCCGCGCCCATCGCTTTGGGCAGATGACTGGCGATGGTGCTGGTCTGTGGCGGGATATTGAGCACCTTCGATCCCAGCACCTTGTGTCGTCCGCCGCTGATCGGATCGGCGGTGGAACAGGCAAAGCTGGCGACCATGTCCCACGCGACGTTTTGCCCGCCGACCTGCGCCGCGCGCTCTATCTGGAACGCGGCATCGCGGTAATGCAGGAACGCCATGTCGGTCGGGCGCAAGGCCGCAGCGACGGCGGCCATCGCCTCATGGCCGGACGAACCGATGGTGTAATAGCCTTCGCCAGCCGCCTGCATCGCGCGCGCCACGATATCGAGCGCGCGGGTCAGGCAGGCGGAGCGATATAGCTGGACCAGCGCGCTTTGCACGACGCCGTCCGGCGTGGGTCCATGCGGCAGGTCGCCCGCAGCAACGCGCCGCAGGAAGTTTTCGTGAACGATGCCGGCGCGATCCATTATCGATGCGATAGGCGGGCGTGACGCTGCGCGAAACCCCACATACGATGCTACCGCTCAGGTTGCATCGTTTCCACGCAACACCAATTTGATTTTATTGCATTAAGCGCAGTCAAAACTACTGGTGGCGATGCATTTTCCGTGGTCTACCGGAAGGAAGCATGCGGGTCGCGGAACCGGCAGCCAAATGGGGGTAAGGATGACGGAGCAGGCAGATTATCCGTTGACGCACAGGTTCCTGCAAGGGCGGCTGAGGCACGCCCTGTCGCGCGAAGAAAAGGCTATTGTCGAAAACCTGATCGACGAAATCAGGATCGTCGAGGGTGACGAGATACTCATAAATCGCGGCGATCTGGTGCATCACAGCACGATGCTGATCGAAGGGTACATGCTGCGCACGATCCACGGACAGGGCCACCGTGCCATCGTCGGGTTTCAGGTGCCCGGAGATTTCGTCGATCTTCATGCATTCGCCCTGAAGCGGCTGGATCATGACCTGATGGTTATCGGAGGCGCGAAGATCGGCCTTGTGCCGCATGAGGCGATCAAGCGTCTGCATGGCGAACAACCGCACCTGGTGCGGCTGTTCTGGTTCTCCACGCTTCTGGACGCTGCCATCCATCGCGAATGGATATCGAAAAGCGGGCAACTGCGTGCCGCCGGACGCGTGGCGCACCTTATTGCGGAAATATGGTATCGCTTGCGCATGGTCGAGCTGGGCGGGGATGGCGGCTTCCAGACGCCGCTAACACAAGCGCATCTAGCCGCGATTTGCGGTATTTCGACGGTGCATATCAGCCGCACACTGACCGACCTGCGCGATGGCGGTGTGGTCGATTTCCGGCGCGGGCGGATTACCATCCTCGATGCTGAAAAACTGAAGGCGATGGGCAAGTTCGACCCGATATACCTTTATGGGGAAGGCGGCCTGGCCGTTGGCGACGAGCTGACCAAGAACTGAGCCCCTATATCGAGGGTTTCGGCGTCGTCTTGGCCGATGCGATCGTATAGTCGATCGGTTTGAATTCGCCACCGTTCGAAGCATAGGCCGAACAGGCCGTGAGCCCTATGACGAGGTTCATCTTCGCTTCAAACACGATCCGGTCGCCGGGCTTGCCGGTTGGTGGCAGCACTTCCAGCCTGCCGGTTTCGCCATCTACAGGCACATTCATGAACACGTTGAAGGCCACCGGAATTGCGTCCGGTTCGACACCGTAGGGTTCCAGTGCGGCGGCAAGATTGCCGAAACAGCCGCGATGGACGGGATGTTCGGGATAAAAATGGCGGAAGGTCGCTTCGCTGCAGGGCGTCAGCAGGAAATCGTGACAGCCTACGGTGTCTTCCACGATATGCAGCATCGGGTTCGACCGGTTCGACCAAAGCGTGTTGCCGGTGGTGAGCGCGATAGTTTCTTCGTAATCAAACGTGCGCCCGTTGGAGACCACCTCGCGGATGTCCTGCGCATTATAGGCAAGCAGGTCGGCAACCTGGGTGCCGAGCGGGTCGATCACGGTCAGGCGTTCGCCTGCGGCCAATTCGAACGCAACACCGCTGCGTGGCGGTATGCGTATGGCGCTTGTCATTGCGTGTCGGTCCCATTGTCGCGGCGGCTGACAAAAGGTGCGCGCCAGTCGTCATCGACTTGCCGCCCGCTATACTGGCGTGCCTCGCTGGTTTCGCCGTGGATCGCAAGCATCGGGTTGATATCGCCCGCCAGTTGCTCATCCCGTTTCAGGATCGCTTCGCGCATCCGGGCATAGCGATTCTGTTCGCGCAGGCGCACGAATTGGTCGTGCAGGTTGAAGACCATGACGGGCCGGCGGAACCGGCGGGCAGGGCGCGAGGCCTGCGCATGCATCCCGACCACGAAATACGCTTCGCCGCCGAAACTCAATCCAAAATGGGGGTCTTCCGGGTCCGAACTCACGGCCTCGTCATAGGGTTGGCCGCGCCATTCGTCCTTGTCGGTCAGCGACTGAATACGGTTCCACATGGCGGTCTCGAACTCCGCTTCGGTTCCGTTGAACGGTTCCCGAAACACGAAGGCGAGCGAGCGAAACCCCTCGGGGTCGGCCGCATAGTCCTTCGACCATGCCAGCAGCGCTTCATGCATGGTAAGATCGTCCCAGCTGCTGTCGATATCGCGACACGCGACGATGTTCAGCGTACCGCGCGCCAACGCGGATTTTGCCCCGACACACGGGAATACCGGCATTTCGACATGCGCGGCGAAGTCGGCGGCAAGCTGCGCATCGGCTTCGGAGAGGGATGAGTGGGCTCGCGGGCAGGCCATGCGTGCGACATAGGCGCTGCGCGTAATAATGGCAGGGTTATCTTTGATAAGTTAGCATAGGTCAATCCCGGCTCAGGCGGGAACCGGTTCGCCATCAGGCACTGCAATCGACGACGATGGCCCGGACCCGAACCAGCGGCGGAACCGGTCGCCTGCGCGTAACTGCAAGATGCACAGCGCCGGGATGAGCAATTGCAGCAGGATCGTGCCGAACAGCACGCCGAAGCCAAGGCTTGCGCTCATCGGGATCAGGAACTGGGCCTGAAGGCTGGTTTCCAGCGTAATGGGCAACACGCCCAGAAACGTGGTTACGGCGGTGAGCATGATCGGGCGGAAACGCGATTTCGCCGCGCCAACGATGGCTTCGATGCGGTCCATGCCCGTCGCCAGGTTCTCGTTCACGAAATCGATCAACACCAGCGATCCGTTGATGACCACGCCCGACAGCGCGATGATGCCGAACATCGAGAGGATGCCGACCGGGATGCCCAGCAACAGGTGCCCCAACAGCGCGCCGATGATGCCGAACGGGATCGCAGCCATGATGATCAGCGGTTGCCAATACGATTTGAACGGGATTGCGAGCAGCGCGTAGATCGCGACCAACGCCAGCGCGAACGCCACGCCAAGATCGCCGAAACTCTCCTGCTGTTCTTCCTGCTCGCCGCCGAATTCGGCGACCAGCGCAGGATAGTCACTCCGTAATTCCGGCAGGATGCCCGCTTCCAAAACCTTGGCGACGTCGTTCCCCGTGACCGTTTCATCCTCCACATCGGCAGTGATGGTGGTCACGCGGCGTCCTTCGTCCCGGCGGATGACGCTCGGCGCTTCGCTGAACGACACTTCGGCCAGTGTTCCAACCGGTACTTGCCCCCCATTACCCGGCAATCCAGCCCCCGGTACCCGGACGCGATAGTTCTCGATATCAGCGATGGAATCGCGTTCGCTTTCGGGCAGGCGGACATAGACGCGCACATCTTCACGCCCGCGCTGTACCCGTACCGCTTCGGCGCCGAAGAATGCCGCGCGCACCTGTGCGGCCAGATCCTGGACCGTGATGCCCAACGTGCGCGCGGCGGGTTTCAGGCGCAGTTCGATTTCCTGCAAACCGGCATCGGCGTCGCTTTCGACATCGAACACGCCGTCGATATCCGACAGGCTGCGCTGCAACCGTTCGCCGGCAATGACCAGTACCGCTTCGTCGGGATGGCTCAGCCGCACTGCGACGGGCGCGCCGAACGACACGAGCGAGGAGGTAATCGACAAGGACCGTACCGCCGGAACATCGCCCAGTTCCTCGCGCCAGGCTTCCTCGAATTGCAGCGCGGAAATGTCGCGCTCGCCTGCCGACAGAAGGTTGTAGTTCACGGTTGCGAGATTAGCGGACAGCGTCTGGCTGATACCCTCCGGTCCGCCGCGCACGGCGGATGCGCCGATGGTGGTGTAGGTCGCATCGACAGGATCGCGTCCGCCTTCCAGTTCGGTCATGCGCACCCGCACCCGCTCGGCTGCGGCTTCGATTTCGGCCACCGTGGCCTCGGTGACGTTGATCGTTGCGCCCGCAGGCATTTCGAGCTGCGCGTTGATCGAGTTGCCTTCGATTTGCGGAAAGAACGCGACTTTCAGGATACCGGCGGGGACCATCGCGACGAAGACGATGAGCAGCGCGATGCCGCTTGCCAACATAAGGTAGGGCATCCGCACGGCAAAGCGCAGCGCGCGGTCGAGCGGTCCCTGTACGAATGCCTGGAAGCGGATGTCGACCCAGCGCTGGATGCGTTCGAAGAAGATCGTGACACGGTTCTTCGCTTGCTGGCCGGCGGCGGGCAAATGGCTAAGATGATAGGGCAGGATAAGCATTGCCTCGATGACCGAAAGCAACAGCACCGCGACCACGACCTTGGGAATATCCGACAGGATTGCGCCAATACCGCCGCCGACCGCGAACAGGGGCGAGAACGCAGCCACCGTGGTAAGCACTGCGAAGATCACCGGTTTTACTACGCGTTGCGTGCCTGCAATCGCCGCGCCCAGACCGCTACGCCCGCTTTCGCGTTCGGCATAGATGTTCTCGCCCACCACCACCGCGTCGTCCACCACCAGCCCCAGCGCGAGGATGAAGCCGAACAGTGAGAACATGTTGATGCTGGACCCGAACAGGTCGAGCATGAAAATTGCGCCGATGAAGGTGACGCCGATCCCCACCGCCGTCCAGAATGCCAGCCGGACATCGAGGAACAGCGTCAGCGCCACCAGTACCAGAATGAGCCCGAGGATCGCATTGTCTATCAGCAGGCCGAGCCGGTCGTTGAGCAGTTGCGAGGTATCGTTCCAGACTTCGTAGGAAATGCCGGGTGGCGCATTGGGACCGAACTCCTCGGCGAGATGGGTCTTTACCGCGTCGGCAATGTCCAGAACACGCTCGTCGCTGGTGCGGAAGACCTCGACGAACGCGACTGGCTTGCCGTTGAAGCGCGCGACGAGGTCGCTGTCCTCGAACCCGTCGGAAATGCTCGCTACATCGCGCAGTCGCAAGATGCGGCCATCGGCCGTCGTGCGCAGCGCAATTTCCCCGAAATCGCGCGCATCGTAATTGCGCCCGACCGTCCGGATGCGCACTTCACGCGTTGCGGTGTCGATGGTGCCGGCGGGTGTGTCCAGACTGTCCGCGCCGACCGCGCGCTGGATATCGGTGAGTGACAGGCCGAGCGATTGCAGCCGGTCCTGATCCACTTCGATGCTGATCTCGTAATCGCGCACCGTGCTGGTATCGACGAAGCTGACATCGGGCAGGCCGGACAGCGCATCTTCCAGCTCGTAAGCCGTTTCCTTCAGCGTGCGTTCGGATACGTCGCCATAAATCGCGACCCGCAGCACGCTTTGCCGCGTGGTGACTTCGCGCACATTGGGTTCTTCGGCATCGTCGGGCAACGTCTGGATCTGGTCGATCGCGGCCTTCACCTCGTCCAGCGCGCGCGCCATGTCGGCGCCCAGTTCCAGTTGCACCAGCACCGTGCCGACAGACTCGGACGCGGTCGCGGTGATGTCCTGCACCCCCTCGACGCTCTCGACCGCCTGCTCCACCTTCTGGATAACCGATTGCTCGATTTCTTCAGGAGTCGCGCCCGGATAGACGACGCTGACGCTGACCGTATCGAGGCTGGCCTCGGCGAACACTTCCTGCACGATGTTCTGGAAACTGATGACGCCCAGCACCAGCATGGCGACCATCAGCAGGTTCGCGGCAACGCCGTTGCGCGCCATATAGGCCACCACGCCGCGCCGGTCGCGGGCGCGCGTCGGCTGGTCGATGGGTGGGGTGTAGCCCGCCGGTGCTTCGTCCACCGCCATCGCCTAGCGCGCAGCCCTTGCGGCGGCCGGACGCTCGACGCGCACGGCCATGCCGTTCACCGGTGCGCGCAGGGTGCTGGTAACGAGGCGGACCGCGCCGGACAGGCGCGGGATCGTGACGTATGCGGTATCGTCGGTGCGCTGCACGATGCGGGCTGGCACGATGGCGAGCTTGCCCTTGCGAACCAGCCAAAGGGTATCGTCCGAGCGCAAATGCTCCACCGGTACGGCGAGATAGGTACCGATGCTGGCCCCGGTAATCTGCGCCTGCACGAAACTGCCGAGCAGCAAAGGCGGCGCGCGCGTGCTTCCGTTGCTAGCTTCTTCATTTGCCTCCTGAATACGTCGCCCGCCACTTTGCGGATCGGGCACGCGCAGGAACACGTCGATGAGGCGGGTCTGGTCGTCGCGCGCCGCATCGGCCCGCGCTACAAAGGCACTCCATTCGAAGCGGTCATCGCCGAAATCGAGCGAGACGCTGGCTGGAATGCGGCCATCTCCACCACTGAACAGGCCCGGCACCAGCGCCGCCTGTGCTTCGGTCAGGCCGACGCGCACGTCGTAGCCATTGCGAGAAACCAGTTCACCCAGCGCTTGCCCCGGCTGCACCACTGCGCCGATTGCGGCGGTTTCGACCGCGACCGAGGCGGCGAACGGCGCACGGATCGTGGTGCGGCCAAGTGCCAGCTCGGCATCCGCCAGATTGGCTTGCGCGCGTTGCAGGGCGGCGCGCGCGCTGCGCAGCTGCGGTTCGCGGGTGGCAAGCCCGCCATTGCGCGGCGTCGAAGCCGTGGCGGCACGGCGCGTGCGTTGCAGATCAGCCGGCGGCAAGATTCGGCTGGCGTAATCGTCGCTGTCGATGCTGGCGGCGAAGCTGTTTTGCGTCCGGTCGTCGAACCGGTCGAGTTCGGTGCGCGCGATGCGAACCTCTTCCTCGGCTTGCAACACTGCAACACGTTGCGCCGCCACGTCCGCTCGCGCGCTTCGGACACGGTTGGTATAATCCGCTGTTTCAAGACGTACGAGAACTGCGCCCGAACCCACGCTGCCGCCTTCGACGAATGCGGGGTTTACATAGGAAATGCGTCCCGAAACCTGCGCGGCGATGCTGACCGTCTCGCGTGCCTCCACCGCGCCGGACGCGGACACCACCAGCGGACCGGAGGCCAGCGGCAGAACCTGCGTTTCCACCAGCGGCGCAGTCTGCACGCGCGTTTCCTGTTCGGGTTTTGGGCGCAGTACCCACATGATCGCGGCAATAGCGATTGCGCCGCCCAGCACCGTCAGGACCAGTTTCAGCTGCTTACTCATTGGCTGTCTCCGGCGGCGTTTCGGCTGCATTGTCGGTCGAGGGTGCGAACACAGGTTCGAGCGCGACGGGTTCGCCCGCCCAATCGCCACCCAGCGCGCGATGCACGCCAAGGCGTGCCAAGGCAACGTCGCGTCCCGCGCCCGACAGGCTGGATTCTACCTGCCGCACCGCGCGCACCGCATCGAGATAGGCGGTGTAGGCACCCACACCGCTGCGGAAGCGGGCGGCCTGCAAGTCTGCCGAGGCTTCCGCTTCGGCAAGCTGGTCCAGCACCAGACGGTATCGCTGGCGTTGCTCCTCATACTCTGCATTTGCCGCCGCAACCTCGCCATAGGCGCGCAAGACCGCGCGGGCATATCCGGCGGCGGCTTCATCATATGTGGCGCGTGCAGCGTCGATATTCGCCCCGATGCGTCCGGCATTGAACAGGGGCGCGGTGAGGTTTGAGGCGAGCGACAGCGCCCAGTTGTCGATGATATCGAACGCGCCCAGCGGGCCGCCAGCCTGCGTGCCGAGCGAACCGGTCAGCCGGATCGCCGGATAGCGTTCCGCCCGCCGTGCGCCGACGCGCAGCCGTGCCGATTCAAACCGCGTATAGGCCGCCGCGACATCGGGGCGCTGCGACAGCAGTTCGACCGGCAGGCCGGACGGAACCTGATCGAACACCAGGCGTGGCCGAAGCGCGGTGTCGAGGCGGCTATCCACCGCCTGTGGCACATCGCGCAGCACCAGCGCGAGGCGGCTGGTGGCATTGCGCAGCGCACTTTCCCGCACCGGCAGGCTGGCCTGGGCCACGCGCAAATCCTGCCGCACGCGATACAGTTCGAAACTCTCGCCAAGCCCGCGCGCAAAGCGGTCTTCGGCGCGGGCCACGCGGTCGGTCAGGATATCGACGCTTGCCAGCGTCAGTTCGATCTGGCGACGGCCATCGACGATTTCGAAATAGGTGGAGATGGCCTCGGCAGCGGCGGCAAGCTTGACAGTCTGCACGTCGAATGCCGCCGCCTGTGCATCCGAACGCGCGGCAAGTGCATCGTTCAGGACGCGCCCGAAGATATCGACCTCGTAGGACGCTGCGACGCCGATGCCGTAGTTCTCGACCTGCAAGCGCGTCGGCGCGGCGATTTGTGCATCCGGCGGAAGCGTCGGCGCATCGCCATCGCCGGCAGGGGCCGCCTGACCGAAACTGCCGAAGCCGGACCCCGCCAATGGCGAGTCCGAAAAACTGGCGCCCAGGGTGGCGTCGAGCGAGGGAAGCTGCGTCGACCGGGCGACGCGTGCTTGCGCATTGGCCCGCGCCAGCCGTGCTGCTGCCTCGGCTATGTCGAGATTGCGCGCCAGCGCACGCGATACGACGGCATCCAGCACCGGATCCTCGAAACCGGTCCACCACTGCGCAGGACGGTATTCGCCCGCGATCTCCACTTTCGGGAATGCATCGGGCAGGGCGGCCACGGCAACCGGCATTTCGGGCGGCGGCGCAAAATTGGTACAGCCGGACATTGTAGCGGAAATCAATCCGGCAAGGACGATGGCGCGCCGCATCAGCGGTCCTGCAAGTATCGTGAGCGCGGCATTGCCAAGGCGATAGTTAATGCACGGTTTGCGGTCAATCGTATCGCGATTGCTTGCAATAGCAGACTTTGACAAGGGTTTGCGGTGGTTGTTTGCGCGAAGGTCAAACAGTGCAGAAATGCGTATCGCTATCCTTGGTGAAGGCGTCGCTGAAGTCCGCAAGATCAGGAATGCGCCCGAAGGCAATTTTCGCGCCGAGATAACCCCCGGGCAGATCGACCCTTGGTCCTATCGACGCCGCGTTGGGGCCATGTCTTGCCCGTAATTCGTCCAGCGCATCGCTCAACGCATCGCGCCTGTCATGTGTCGGTTCGGTCGCTGCGAAAAGATCGCCCTGCTGCGTGTCTTCCTGCGTCAGGCCGTGCAACATGACGCTGACCGAGCGGGGTCGGGCCGGTCCGTCGCAATCGAACCGGTCGACCAGTTCGGTAAGGTGGGACAACAACGTGAGATCGTCGCGGGCCGGATCGAAAACCAGTTCGGACGACCAGCGCGCGTCTTTCGAGGCGTGGCGACCGCCGGAGCCGTAGCGCGTATCGCGCGCGCCCAGCGTCATTTTCGTTGCACGGTATCCGGCACGCCGCAGCCGCCTTGCCGCGCTGAGCACCAGTTGTCTGCCACAAGCACGAACACCGCGCGCGTTGCGCCAGTCCTTGGTCAGTATCCGGCTATGCCCGAACATCCGCTTGGTCGTGGCGGGTCGATCGTATGTCAGACCATGCAGTGCATTCCAGAACCGTTCGCCCTCGATACTGCCCCAGATCGCGCGCGCGCGCTTGGGTTCGACGTGCCAGAGCGCGCAGACGTCCGCGACACCCGCCGCTTTCAGACGCGCTTCCATGCCGTCCGATATGCCGGGCAGGGTCCGAAGGGGCATTCCCACGATGCGCTTTTGCAGCTCGTCCGCACGCCATACGCTCGCCCCGTCCGGCTTGCAGCTTTCTGCCGCAACCTTGGCCAGCATTTCGGTCGGCGCGACGCCGATGGAGCAGGTCAGCGTCGGTCCGAAAGCGCCACGCAGGGCGGTCTTGATCCGTTGGATCAAGGCGGCGGCATCGTCCGCTTCGCTTTGGACCAGATCGCACACCAGTTCGTCGATCGAGCGCACTTCGCCAACCGGCACGCACCGTTCGATGACTGCCAGGACGCGGTGGTGCAGCCGGACATAGGCATCGGGCCGCGCCACCACGAACGTGCATTCGGGCAGGACCTCCCGTGCGGCATCGATCCGCGAATGAGACGGGACGCCAGCGGCCTTCGCCTCCCGGCTCAGCGCGACGCATGCGGCATTCGGCGCGTCGATCGGCACCACGCCGACCGGCTTTCCGCGCAGGGCAGGGTTGAAATGCTGTTCGGCACTGGCGAAGAAGCTGTCGAAATCGAGATAGAGCTTGGTCATGGTTCTGGTCGCGGGCGAATCGTTTATGCGGTTGGTGGTTTATGATAGAACAAATTAGGAACAAACAGAAGAAGTATGAAGCCGGCACGTCAGCACGGTTGACACCTTCGCGCATTGCACCAAACTTGTCCGGACAACTTCCCAGCAACGAGGCTCCCCCCATGCCGTCCGATCTGCCGCCGCCTTACACTGCGCTAACGCGCCATCCGATGATGCCGCAAACCAGCCATGACGAAGCGGCACGGTTCAACTTCCTGACGCATTTCAACCGCTTCCTGTCAGGCGCGATCGGCAAGGGAAACGCGCTGGCGTATGAACAGCAGGCCAAGCCTGCCTTCGCTGCGGAACACGGGCGCGAACCGGAGACGCGGCACGATGTGCGCGAAGCGATGAATGCGACCAGCTGGCACCGCACCTGGTCCGCGCTGAAACGCAATTCGATGGAAATGCGCCAGCACAATGGCCGCCAGACCGTGCTGCGCCAGATCGACAACCTGGATGCGGCGGCGGCGAAGTACAACGCGCAGTCGGGCCAGCTTGAACTGGACACCAGCGTCGATCAGCCTTGGTACCAGCGGGCGGTCGATATCCATTGCCAGCCCGGCGGCTATCACTCGGTGGAGCGCGAAGGCGACGTGGTTGCGGGTGCGAATTACGATATCGGCATCTTCGCCACCACCGGCGGCGCGCTGGGCGGGCTGAACGATGGCGGCGGGCAGGCGGTGGTCGAATGGGCGAAGCGCGAGCGGCCCGATTGGCAACCGAAGCGCATCCTCGATATCGGCGCGACCGTCGGACACAACGCGGTGCCCATCGCGCAGGCTTATCCCGACGCCGAAGTCATCGCCATCGACACCGCCGGCGCATCGCTGCGCTATGGCGCGGCGCGCGCGGCGGCGATGGGCGTCACCAATATCCGCTTCGTCCAGGCGAATGGCGAGGACCTGTCGCGCTGGGACGACGGCACGCTTCGACTGGGTCCAGACCACCATGTTCCTGCACGAGCTGAGCGCCAGGGCCATGCCGCGCCTGCTGGCCGAAGCGAACCGCGTGCTGGCACCGGGCGGGCTGATTTTGCACATCGAACAGCCGCAATATTCGGACGACATGCCGCTGTTCGAACAATTCATGCGCGACTGGGATGCGTTCAACAACAACGAGCCGTTCTGGACCGCGATGCACGCGCAGGATCTGAAGCAGGTCATGGCCGAGGCCGGTTTCCCGCAAGACAGCCAGTTCACCGTCGGTGTGCGCGCGGTGGTCGATCCCGAAATCTTCCCGCCATCGCCCGACGAGGCGGAGGAGGATTTCGGCCGCGCCGCCGTATGGAACGCCTATGGCGCCTGGAAACCTGCCGAACAGGCGCTTGCGGCGTGAGCGACGAACCTCTCGACTGGGTCGCGCTGGCGGGCAAGCGGGCCAGGGGCGAGCGCCCCGCCTTCTTCGACGAGCCGGCGCTGGATCGCCTCTATTCGGTCGTGTTTGCACTGGCGGGCGAGGTCTCCGTCTTGCGCGAACGGCTTGATACTGTCGAACGCCTGCTCGACGCCAAGGGTACCATCAGCCGCGCCGATATCGAGACCTACGAACCCGACCGCGAGGCAGGCGAGGAACGCGGCCTTGCCACCCGCGCCTACATCGCCCGCATCATGCGCGGCTTCCAGCAGGAGGCCGAAGCGATGGAAGCCGCTTCCCGTGGCGAGGGGGATCCGCCGCTGACCGAGCTCGTCGAGAAGCTGGGCAAGGAGTAGCCGCAATGCCAGCCTATATGATCGTTACCGCCAAGATCGCCGACCGCGACGCCTTTATCGCCGGCTATGGCAAACGCGCCGCCGCGCTGGTCGAACAGTTCGGCGGCAAATACGTCCTGCGCGCGCCGGGTGCCGAATTGCTCGAAGGCGATTTCGGGCAGGGTGCCAGCATGGTCGTTTCCGAATGGCCCGACCGCGCCGCGCTGGACCGGTTCTGGAACAGCCCCGAATATGCCGAAGCCAAGAAGTTGCGCGAAGGTATCGCGGAGGTGCAGGTGCTGGCCATCGAGGCGGACAGTCTGGGCTGAAGCCCGACCGCATCGCTATCCGCGCCATGCCAGCCATGTGACGAACGCGAGCGGTGCCAGCGCGGCTACATCGGCTATAGCGACGGTCCGCAAGGCGCCGCCCGGCATACCGGCGCGTGCATAGACAACCAGAAACCCGACCACACTGACTGTTACCACGAAGGATGCAACACGCCGCGCGGCCGGATCGATCATCGCAAACAGTGCGGCCAGCACGATCGCAAGAAACAGCGCCCCGCGATGGACAATCAGGATGCCGACATCTCCGGTGGGCTGCACACCGTATAACCGCTCGGTCATGGCTGGCGCGAACAGGACGACTGCGGGCATAACGTGCACCAGTGCCAGTGCGAACCACGCCGCCTTTGCGATCGCTTCCATCGGTCAGTTCAGCAGCTGGTTGATCTCGACCGCCACGCCATCGGGGTCGAACACGTTGCAGCCCATCACGCGGATGTCCGGCCCTCCGGTGCGGCTGGGGTAGGTCTGCAACCGCGCTTCTGCCGTCATCGTCACGCCGGGCACTGCCTTCGCCGCCGCGCAGCGCGCGGGCACGTCGTCCGTATTGACCACGATCACCGGGCTGCCGACCGACAGGCGCCTGGGATAGGCAGGTTCGTCCAGCGGCGGGTCGACTACCTCCATCAGGCCGATCCAGCCGATGAAGCTGTCGTTCGCATTCAGCAGCACCAGCCGCGCTTTCGATCCCGGCTCGCCCAGCGGCAGGTTGACACCGGACAGCTCTACTTGCGTATCGTAATTCATCTTCATGCCCAGCGTATCGCGCCAGAAGGCGAGACTGCGGTCCATGTCGCGCACGATGATGGTGGTGCGGCGGATGTCGGTGGGGGCGCGATCCTTGGTATCGACGGCGGACAGGCTGCCCGCTGGCTGCGCGGTCTGGGGCGTCGTCGTGTTCTCGGTAACGCTGATGCAGCCGCCGAGCGCCAGCGTTGCCGCCGCTGCCAAGAGCGTGATGCCATGCTTCATGTCGTTTCTCCCGTTGCGCCACTGTCGATCAGCTGCGCGATTTTCGCGTCGTCATATCCCAAATCCGCCAGCACGGCGCGCGTATCGGCACCCGCCACCGGCAACGCCTGTTCCGAACCGATGCGGCTGCCGCCCATCTCCAGCGGTATCGTCGGCAGGCGCGCGGCGCGGCCATCGTCCAGCGTCACGTCCTCCAGTCCGCCGGCCGAAAGGTGCGGATCGTCGAGCAGGTCTTCGGGCCGCCCGATGGGCGCAAAGGGCAGGCCGCTGCCGTCCAGCTTCGCAATCACCTCGTCGCGGGTCATGGTGCCGACCAGCTCGCGGATAACGGGCATGATGCGGTCCCGCGCGGCGACGCGGGCGTTGTTTTCGCGCAAGGTCTCGTCCGCCCACAGATCGTCAAGCCCGAACAGGTCGCAGAACTTCGCCCACAGCGCATCGGTCACCACGCCGATGAACACCGGATCGTCGCGCGTCTGGAACACGTCGTAGATCGCCCAGGCGGAGACCCGCGCGGGCATCGGCGCGGCGGGAGTGCCGGTGACGGCGTATTGCGCCATGTGCTGCCCGACGAGGTAGGCGGTCGTCTCGAACAGGCTGGCGACCACTTTCTGGCCGCGTCCGGTGCGGTGGCGTTCCTCCAGCGCGGCGAGGATGCCGATCACGCCGAACATGCCGCCGGTCACGTCGATCACGCTGGCCCCGGCGCGCAGCGGCTGTCCCGGCGGACCGGTCATATAGGCCAGCCCGCCCATCATTTGCGCCACCTCGTCCAGCGCGGTGCGGTTCTCGTAAGGGCCGGGCAGGAAGCCCTTTTCGCTGCAATAGATCAGGCGCGGATTGGCTTTGGCGCAAGCGTCGTATCCCAGCCCCAGCCGGTCCAGCGCGCCGGGGCGGAAATTCTCCACCAGCATGTCGGCACCGGCGATCAGGTCGCGCGCGACCTGCAATCCATCTTCGCTTTTGAGGTCGAGGCAGATGGACGCCTTGCCGCGATTGTACATCGGGAAATAGCCTGCGCCCGACCCTTTCAGCCGCCGAGTCCGGTCGCCCCCGACAGGTTCGACGCGGACGACGTCGGCCCCCAGTCCGGCGAGGATGTGCCCGACCGTCGGCCCCATGACCATGTGGGTGAATTCGACGAGCTTGAGACCCTGCAGGGGTGCGGGAGTGCTCATGCCGCTACCCTGTCTGCATAGTCGAGCATCGGCCCCGCATCGGGCGTGAAGCCATACAGCGCCTCACCCGGCAGCGCGTCTTCGACGATGCTGCGCACCTCGAGCAGTGCGTCCAGATCGATGCCGGTGTCGCAACCCATCGCATTCAGCATCAGCACCAGGTCCTCCGTCACCAGATTGCCGCTGGCCCCGGGCGCGAAGGGACAGCCGCCCAGACCGCCGAGCGAGGCGTCGAAGGTGGTGATCCCCTCTTCCAGCCCCGCGACCACATTGGCGAGGCCCAGCCCGCGCGTGTTGTGCAGGTGCAGCGTCGTCAGCAGCGCATCACCCACCTCGGCCCGCACCGCGCGGGTCAGGCGGCGGACTTGCGCGGGGTCGGCATAACCGGTGGTGTCGGACAGGCTCAGCTCCTGCGCGCCCGCCTCGACCGCTGCCACCGCCAGCCGCACGACTTGCGTTTCAGGCACGGCCCCTTCCATCGTGCAGCCGAACGCGGTGGAAAGCCCGACCGCGAAATGGATGTCCGCCGCCTTGGCAATGCTCGCGCAGGCCGCGATCTCGGCCAGCATGGCGGCGTGGTCCTTGCGCACGTTCTTCAGGCTGTGCGTTTCGGACATGGAGAACGGCAGGCTCATCGCATGCACGCCCGCCTTCGCTGCATTCTGCGCACCCTTGGCATTCGGCACGAGCGCCGACCACCGTCAGCCCTTCCAGTGCCGCGCGCGAAGTCCACCAGCTCGGCAGTGTCGGCCATTTGCGGCAACAGCTTGGGCGGCACGAAGCTGCCCACCTCGATCTCGCGCACCCCCGCCGCCGCTTCCGCCGCGATCCAGCGCTTCTTCGCTTCGGTCGGCATGGTCCGGTCGATGGACTGCAACCCGTCGCGCAGGCCCACTTCGGAGACGAGGATGCGGGTCATTCCGGTACTCCCGCACAGGTGACATGGAACAGGTTAGACCTGTTTTGTGCATCCGGTCCTTTTGCGCGAGAGACGCGGATTTGCAGGCGTTTGACAGTGTCGGGGCAAGCGGAAACGTAACTTTTCAATGTGCGGTCCTTCATGCGCGGCGTCTGGTTCGATATAGGCGTTCGGTATGGTGTAGGACAGGGCGAGGCCGTCATTGCGCGCCACCTTCCAGATACATCCAGGGCCGCGCTTTCCGGTCTGCCTCCGTCCACGCCGCAATCGCATCCGCTTGCGTCAAGGTCAGGTCCACCGCGTCCAGCCCGTCCGCCAGCATCGCGTGCGCTTCGCCGTCGAGCGTGAAGGGCAGCACCATGTCCGCCGCGCGCACCTCGCGCGCGGCCAGATCGACCGTCACCTGCGCACCCGCAAGCGCCTCCACATCGGCGCGGCCCAGCGTGACGGGCACGATGCCGTTGCGGATGCAGTTGCCGTGGAAGATCGGCGCAAAGCTCTCAGCAATGATCGCGCGGATGCCCCATTCGGCCAGCGCCCAGACGGCATGTTCGCGGCTGGACCCGCAGCCGAAATTCGCGCCGCCGAGCAGGATCTGCGCGTCGCGATAGGCGGGGTCGTTCAGCACGAAATCGGGGTTTTCGGTACGCGTCTTGGCATCCGAGTACCGCAGCGGGGCAAACAGCCCGTCCGCCAGCCCGGTGCGCCCGGTGGTCCGCATCTCGCGGCTGGGGATGATGGTGTCGGTGTCGATATTGTCGACCATCAGCGGCGCGGCGATGCCGGTCAGGGGTTGCGGGAACGGGGCGGGGGTCATCACGACACCCCCTCCCGCGCCAGTGCGCGCGGGTCGGCAATGCACCCCGCCACCGCGCTCGCCGCCACGGTTTCGGGCGAAGCAATATGCGTGCGGATGCCCGGCCCCTGCCGCCCGACGAAATTGCGGTTGGTGCTGCTGATGGTGCGGCTGCCTTCTGGAAAGCCCTCGCCGCCTGCATAGAAACACAGCGAACAGCCCGAATTGCGCCATTCGAACCCGGCGGCGGTGAAAATCGCGTCCAGCCCTTCCGCCTCCGCCTGCCGCTTCACTGCGCTGGAGCCGGGCACGACCAGCGCGGTCTTGATCGTAGGTGCGATGGTGCGCCCTTCCAGCAAGGCGGCGGCGCGGCGCAGGTCGGAGATGCGGCTGTTGGTGCAGCTGCCGATGAAGGCGACATCGACCGGCGTTCCGGCCAGCGGCGTTCCTGCGTCGAGGCCGATATAGGCATGCACCTTGGCCGTGCCTTGCGGCACCGTGCCGTCCACCGCCACGGCCTCTTCCGGGCTGGTGCCCCAGCTGACCATCGGCGCGATGCCTGCTGTGTCGATTGTGATTTCGGTATCGAACCGCGCATCGTCGTCGGACCGCAGCGTCTGCCAATAGGGGTCGTCGAAATCGGCGGGCGCGTAGCGGCGACCGGCGAGATATGCGAACGTCTTCGCGTCTGGCGCGACGAAGCCCGCTGCCGCGCCGAATTCGGTGGCCATGTTGCACAGCGTCATGCGGCCTTCCATGTCGAGCGCCCGCACTGCTTCGCCCGCAAACTCCACCGCATGGCCCGCCCCGCCGCCTGCACCATGCGTGGCGATCAGGTGCAGCGCCATGTCCTTGGCCGTGACGCCCGCTGCCAGCACCCCGTCGAACGTCACGCGCATCGATTTGGGCTTCGCCATCCGCAGCGTGCCGGTGGCCATCGCGTGTTCGGCTTCGGACGAGCCGATGCCCCACGCCATCGCGCCGAATGCCCCTTGCGTGCAGGTGTGGCTGTCGGGCGCGACCAGCGTGCAGCCGGGCAGCACCACGCCCAGTTCGGGCGAGATAACGTGGACGATGCCCTGGTCGCGGTCATCGACATCGAACAGGGTGATGCCCGCGGTTTTGCACGCCGCGCGGGTTTCGGTCAGGAACGCCTCGCCATCGGGCACCAGCGTTCCGCGCCTTCCCGGCCGCAGGCGGGTATCGACGATATGGTCCATCACCGCAAACACCCGCGCCGGATCGCGAACCGTGCGCCCCATCTCGGCCATGCGGTTCAGCGCCGCGGCACCGGTGCGCTCGTGCAGAAACACCCTGTCGATCGCGATCAACGCCGCCCCCGCCGCTGTGTCAGCAACATGGTGGGTGGCCCATATCCTGTCGAACAGGGAAGGCACTCAAATCCTCCCTGCCGGAGGTGGGGAGGGGGACCAGCGAAGCTGGTGGAGGGGTGTCTTCAGTACCAGCGAAGGGGACCCCTCCATCGCCCCTCGGGCGGTCCCCCTCCCCGAAAATTTGGGGAGGATTGTCATGCGCCGCCCATGCCCGGGCCGTGGCCGAATTCGACGACCGTACCGTTTTCGATCGCGGCCTTCATCTCGGCATCCATCGCGCGCCAGTCCTTCGTCACGAAAACCTCCTGGATCGCAGTGCGCGTTTCCAGCATGCCGTTGCGGATCCAGTGCCAGGTGCGGCAGCGGTTCTGGCCGTCGTCGCTGATCTGGATCTGCTCGTAGAGATACAGCGACGGATCGCCGGTGCGCTGCCAGTAGAGCATCATGGTGCGGTTAAGATCGTCCAGCGGCACCTCGGCAGCCCAGCCCTGAATGAGGTCATTGTCCCACCAGATGCGCCCGTCGCGGAACTCGGCAGGAAATTCGCGGATTTCGGTCTTGCCGTCGGGCCAGCGGTAGTGGTTGGTCTGGTGGTAAGGGTTTTCCTCGCCCCCCTCTTCCGCCGTTGGCATCCGGCACAGGAGGCGGCTGGCGTGTTCGTCCACCTTCACGTTATCCGCGTTGAAGTAGGTGTAAGTGCCGTCCCACACGCCCTCGTGACGGGCGAGCAGCGGCATTTCCTTGGCAATATCGATCATCGGCCTTCAGTCCTTCGAGGTAGGCGTGATAACGTGCCGCCGCATCGCCAGCGCGCAGGCGGGCGCGGGCGCGGCGGGCGATGGCGGCGGGGGCGAGCGCGGCGGCATCGACCGGAATGGCATGGTCGGCATCGGCGGCATACCACGGCGCAAAGATCGCCTCCGCCCGCGCCGCGCTCCACGCGCGCAACAGATGCAAACCGTAGCGGTCTGGCGTAAGGTCGGGATAGAGCAGAGCCGGGTCACCAGCCGGTGAGGCAGGTGTGCCGATGCTGTCCGCGCCGAGCATTTCCGCCGCCTGCTCGATGGCTGCGCCGATATCGTCGAAGTCGTCGCTCAGCCCGTGCCCCGGCGCGTCGATGACAACGCAACCCTCCGGCGCGTCGCCCGCCTCGGCAGCAGGGGCATGGAGCAGCAGGTCGCCGCCAACTGTGCCGCGCCAATGAATCAGCCCGCTATCCAGCGTCAGCCAGCCTTCGTCGGTGTCCTCCGCAAGATCGGCATGCAGGCTATGGGCAACATGCTCCTTCAGAAACGCCAGACTGGCATCCTGATGCGCCTGCGGTGTCGGCACCCGCTGTGCGTCCCAGCCTGCAGGCATGTCGCCCAGCCGGTCGATATGCGCCTGCAACGGATCGCCGTCATAGGCGGTGATCAGCACCGGCGGCGTGGTTGCGTCGGGCGGGCGGAATATCGCGGCTGGCGCGCAGCACCGCGCCATAGCCCGCGCGGTAGGCATTGCCCGCATCCAGCATTTCCATCACCGCTGGTTCACGCGCGGCAGGTCGGCATGCGCGACGCTCAGCCGCGCCTCGTCGCGCACGTCGAACCACGGGAAGAACCAGCTCTGCTCCAGCATCCGGTTCCACAGCCAGGTCAGGTGCTCGCCATAATCGGCGGGATGCCATTCGGGCAGGTAGGATTCCCCGAACAGCGCCATCTCCTGCGGCGTCCAGATCGCATAGCCGCCAATGGCAAGGCAGCTGAACAGGTCGGGATGCCGTCTGAGTGCAGTGACAAGGATGATGCCGCCGGAATGGAAGCCGTAGGCTGCGCACCGGCCTACCCCCAGCGCCACGATGAAATCCGCCAGCGCATCGGCGAAATCGTCGATCTCGGCAGCGTCGTCCGGCAGCGGGTCGCTTTGCCCGAAGCCGGGGGTGTCGGGCGCGATGCAGGTGAAATGCGCACCCCACGCTTCCATCAGCGCGGCATATTCGGCGCTGCTGCGCGGGCTTTGGTGCACCATCAGCAGCACCGGCCCGCTGCCGCAGCGGCGGTAATGGACGCGGCGGCCATCCCCGACGGTCAGCATGTGCCGTGTAATCATCGCTGTTTCCCGCTCGCTGCGAAGTTGTCCGGACAAATTTACGCTCGACACAGCCCTAGGCCGCTTTATTGTCGTGTGTCAAAGCTGGATTGGAAGGGCGGCAGATGGCGGAAATGATCGGCACGAAAATGGTGGAGGATGGCCAGACCGCGCGCGAACTGTTCGAGGCGGTGATGGCCAATCCGGCGCGCAGGAAGTTCGGCTTCGGCGAGAAACTGGCCATCGTGAATGTCGATGTGCAGCAGGCCTATACCCGTACCGATATGTTCAGGACCGCCTACGAAACCGACCCCCGCCAGATCGAGCATATCAACACCATCAGCCGCATGGCACGCGAACGCGGGATGCCGGTGGTGTGGAGCCGCGTCGGCTACAAGGGCGATGCCGCCGATGCAGGCGTGTGGGGCACGCGCACCGATACCGAGGACAGCCTGCAAAACATCAAATACGGCAGCGAACGGCACGCCTGGGACCCGCGCTGCGAAATCGCGGACGACGACCTTACATACACCAAGCGGATGCCGAGCGCGTTCTTCGAAACACCGTTGGCAAGCTACCTGACGTTCCACCGCGTCGATACGGTGGTGGTGACCGGCGGCAGCACCAGCGGCTGCGTGCGCGCGACGGCGGTGGATGCGCTGAGTTACGGCTATCGCACCATCGTCCCCATCGAAACCTGCGCCGACAAGCACGAAAGCTATCACTTCGCCAATCTGACCGACTTGCAGCTGAAATATGCCGATGTGGAACCGGTGCAGGTTGTTGTGGACTGGCTGGACGGACGGTGATTGGTGCTTTTGAAAGTATGCTCTCGCAGAGGCGCAGAGGCGCAGAGGGAGCGGGCTGCGCCGCAGGCACTCTTTCCATATACCGTTTTGACCGGCGGCAGCCTTGTTGTTCAATAGCGGCTTCGCCGCGTTCACCCCTTCTTCTCTGCGCCTCTGCGCCTCTGCGCGCGCATAACACTTCCTTTCTACCTTCCCACGGCCAGATACGATGAAGGAACACGCCCCCGACCCCGGCCTGTACGATTACGCGCCCTACAGGAACCGTGCGCCGATCCGGTGGCCGGACGGCAAGACCTGCGCCGTCTGGGTCGCGCCCAACCTCGAATATTACGAGATCGATCCGCCCGCCAATCCGCACCGCAAGAGCTGGCCGCGCCCGCATCCCGACGTGGTCGGCTACGGCCATCGCGACCATTCCAACCGGGTGAGCCACTGGCGCATGGCGGATGTGATGGAACGGCACGGCTTTCCCGGCAGCGTCAGCCTGTCGGTCGCGTTGTGCCAGCACCACCCCGAGGTGGTGGCCGACGCGGCTGCGCGCGGCTGGGAGTTCTTCAGCCACGGCATTTACAACACCCGCTATTCCTACGGCATGGACGAAGCGCAGGAGCGGGCAATCATCGAGGATTCCATTCACACCGTGCGCGAGGCGACCGGGCAGACGATCCGCGGGTGGCTCGCGCCGGCGTTGACACACACGCCGCGCACGCTGGACCTGATCGCCGAATACGGCCTCGATTACACCTGCGATCTCTATCACGACGATCAGGTGCAGGCGGTAAAGGTGGCGAAGGGGCGGCTGGCGTCGATCCCCTACAGCCTTGAGGTCAACGACCATTACGGCTTCTTCGTCTACAACATGTCCCCGCGCGAATATGCCGATACGCTGGTGCGGCAGTATGAACGGCTGGCGGCGGAGGGCGAGGCATCCGGCACGGTCATGTGCATTCCGCTCCACGCCTATCTGATCGGACAGCCCCACCGCATTGGCCCGTTCGCCGAAGCCTTGCGCCATATCGCGGAAGACGGGCGGGCCTGGAAAGCGAAGGCGGGCGAGATCGTGGACTGCTGGCGGAGGCAGGTGTGATGACTGGGCTCAGTGAACCGTTCGCTCTGATCCGGACACTACCGTTCGCCCTGAGCTTGTCGAAGGGTCGTTCTTCTCTTTCGACACCGGTGCGGCAGAAAGTGCAACCCTTCGACAAGCTCAGGGCGAACGGTTTGGGATCAGTCGTGATATGACACTTGCCCCCTCCTACCTTGAATATCCCCACCGCCGCGAAGGCTACGACCACGACCTTTACGCCTGGTCCAACATCCACACACGCCCACAGGTCCGCTGGCCCGGCAACAAAAGCGTTGCGGTGTTTCTTTGCGTCAGTCTCGAATGGTTTCCGATCACGCCGTCCGACGATCCGTTCCGCGCGCCGGGACATATGGTCACGCCGTACCCCGATTATCGCCACTATACCGCGCGCGATTACGGCAATCGCGTGGGCGTCTGGCGGCTGCTCGACGCCTTCGAAAAGGCAGGCGTCACCGCTTCGTTCGCGACGAATGCCGCCGTCGCGGAACGCTATCCCGAACTGGTTGCGGCAGTGCAGGCGGGCGGACACGAGATCATCGCGCATTCGACCGACATGAACGGCACCATCGACGGTTCGATGGAGGAGGACGCCGAACGCGCGCTGATCGCGGACGGCATGGCGCGGCTGGAAAAGGCAACGGGGCAAAAGCCGAACGGCTGGCTGTCCATCGCGCGGTCGCAAAGTTTCCGCACGCTGGACCTGCTGGAAGAACACGGGCTGGAGTATTGCTGCGACTGGGTAAACGACGAACTGCCCTATGCCTTTGCCAACGGCATGACCGCGCTGCCGCTGAACCATGAATTGTCGGATCGCCAGATCGTGACGGTGCAGCAACAATCGGCGGAAAGCTGGCGGCAGAGCATGGCCGATGCGTTCGACTGGTTGGCGGGCGAAGCGGCGGCGCAGGACAGCGCGCGACTGCTGCCGATCCAACTGACGCCCTATATCATGGGCCTGCCCTACCGGATCGACGCGGTGGAGGCGTTGCTGGCGGAACTGGCGGGGCGCGACGAAGCGTGGTTTGCAGGGGGTTCGCAGATCGTGGGAGCGTGGAAGCAATCCTACTCGCCGAAGGTGGGGAGAATTTAGCGCATGAAAGCCATCAATCCGCGCACAGGCGAGGCCGATTACGAATTCGCCGCAGAAGACGTTGCGCCCGTCGCCGCACGCCTGCGCGATGCGCAACCTGCCTGGGAAGCGCTCGGCCCCGAAGGCCGCGCGGATGTGTTCCTGCGTCTGGCCGAGCGGATCGAGACGGATGGCGCCGACATCATCGACGCGCTCGCCATCGATACCGGACGCCGCGCGGTGGCCCGCATCGAGGTGGAGGGTTTGGCGCGATCTTTGCGCAAATGGGCGGCACGCGGGCCGGAGCTGTTTGCCGGCTTGCCGCGCGACGCGATGCCTTCCGCCACGCCCGGCATCGAGATCGCACCGCGCTTTTCCGCGTTTCCGCTGTTCGGGGCCATCGCTCCGTGGAACTTCCCCGTGGTGCTGAGCCATATCGACGCGGTGCCGGCGCTGATGGCGGGGTGCGCCGCACTGGTGAAGCCGTCCGAAGTCACGCCGCGGTTCGTTGCGCCGATGCGCGCCATACTGGCCGACTTTCCCGAACTGCCCTTCGCCTATGTCATGGGCGGGGCGGATACCGGGCGGGCGTTGATCGAGACGGTGGATTATGTCTGCTTCACCGGTTCCACGGCCACCGGGCGCAAGGTGGCGGAGGCGGCGGCGCGGGCGCTGATCCCCGCAAATCTGGAATTGGGCGGCAAGGATCCGATGATCGTCACCGCCAGCGCCGATCCGGTTGCGGCGGCGCGCGTCGCCCTGCGCGCCAGCGTGGTGGCGACGGGGCAGGCGTGCCAGTCCATCGAGCGGGTCTTTGTCGCGCGCGCAATCGCCGAACCCTTCCTCGCCGAACTGGTCCGCGCGGCAGAGGCGGTAACGCTGGCGACGGGGAAGGGGGCAACGGGAAAAGAAGGGCATCTCGGCCCGTTCATCTTTCCCGCTCAGGCCGACACCGTCGCGGCGCAGATTGCCGATGCAGTGGCGGGCGGCGCGCGCGTGCTGACCGGGGGCGAGGTCGAGCGGGTCGGCGGCGGAGCATATTTACGCCCTACAGTGCTCACAGACGTGACGCCCGACATGGCCGTAATGCGCGAGGAAACGTTCGGGCCGGTCATTCCGGTCACCGTTTTTGATAACATCGCTGACGGTATCGCGGCCGCCAATGCGGGCGAATACGGGCTGGGCGCGGCGGTCTATGCCGGATCGCTGGACGAGGCTGCGGGAGTCGGCGTCCAGCTGGATGCAGGCGCGATCTCGCTTCAGGATGGCGCGTTGACCAGCATGGTCGGCGATGCCACCAACCACTCGCGCAAAGGCAGCGGCCTTGGCCCCAGCCGCATGGGCGACGAAGGGATGCTGCGGTTCCTGCGCAGGCAGGCACTGATCCGGCAGACCGGCGAAGCGGCGACCATCGACATGTTTGCGGAACGATCGGAATAGGTACCAGAAGGATGACACAACAATGAGACATGCTCTTGCTTCGGTGCTTGCACTGATCGCCCCGATGCCGGTTTTGGCCGAGGAAACGCGGATCGATGTGCGCGCCCTGACGCAGGACGCCAAGTTCATCGGTACCAGCATGGGCGGCATGGTCGTGCTGATCGAGGATGCCGACACCGGGGAGGTGCTGGATCGCGGCATAACCGCCGGGACCACCGGTGACACAGGCCGCATCCTGCTCGATCCGCAGCCGCGCTATGGCGCACGATCGACGGCGGACAGCGCGGTTTACAACGCCAGGCTGGATATCGATCGCCCGCGCCGCGTCCGCGTGACCGTGCGCGGACCGGTCGGCCAGCCCCAAGCCATGGCGGAGGCGTCGTCGACGCGCTGGGTATTGCCGGGCAAACATGTGGTCGGCGGAGATGGCTGGCTGGTTACCGTGCCGGGTTTCGCAGTGGATGTGCTCACCCCCGGCGCGCATCGTTATATCGACGGTGTTCCGGGCAGTGTGGATGTAATTGCAAACGTGGTAATGATCTGCGGTTGTCCTACGACGCCGGGCGGCACCTGGGACAGCAACGAGATCGAGATCGTCGCCAGCGTGACACGCGACGATGACGAACCGGTCTTGTATGAAATGGTTTATACGGGCGAGCGCAGCACGTATTCCGCACCCGTCACCGCCGAGATGAAGGGCGTATACCAAGTGCTGGTAACCGCCTTCGATCCGCGCACAGGCAACAGCGGGGTGGATCGTACCAGTTTCATCGTGCGATGAGCGATCTTGGGCGGATCCATAACGACGTGGTTCCAACAATCCGGCGCGTTCGTGGCGCTTGGGCTGCGCCTTCTGTCAAGTCCCCTTACGAGTTGGGGAGGGGGAGGGGGACGGCACAGCAAGCGCAGGACGGATGTGCGCAAGCGCACGCGAAAAGGACTTTCTTCATGCCCAACCGCGCCGAACTCGAAGCCGCCATGCCGGCCATGTTGTTGCACGAGGGATGGTGGGACGGTTGGTACTACGATTTCGACAATGACGGGACGCGGCTCGATGCGCGCCGGGTGAAGACGCATTGCGAATTTCCAGACAGCGGCGAATGGCACTATGTGCAGCACAACTGGCTCAGCTGGGACGATGGGCGCGAGGAAGAGTACACGTTCGGCGGCGCGCTGGCCGGTGACCGCCTCGTCTGGGACACCGACCGGTTCGGCGGGGCGTGCTGGCAGACAGAAGGTGACGTGCTGATGCTGCGGCTGGAGCGCGAGGATGTCGCCGGTGCCTGTTATGTCGAGATGATAACGATCGCGCCCGACGGGCAGACGCGGGCGCGGACGTGGCAATGGTACAGGGACGGCAAGCCGTGGAAGCGGACGCTGTGCGATGAATGGAGGATCGAGGGATGAGTTTGACGATCAGCGTGGCGCTGGCTGTGGCAGCAGTAGCGACGGCAACGCCGCCGGACCTGTCAGAGCCGATTGCGGTGGCCGACGTCATGCCGGAAGCGGCGGATAGTGCGCCCCCGCCACCGCCCCCGCCGCCCGCCGAAACCGAATGCAGCGCCCCCGTGCTGATGGTCATCACCGGCCCGACGCGCGATGCGGTGCGGATGCGGGCCTATGGCTTGGCGATTGCGGAGAGCAAATTATACGAGCAGCTGGGAGGGTATTACCTCAACATCCCCGCCGCCATCGACAGTTTCGAAGGCGAGGCGGAGGAAGGCTTCACCACGCTGATCGTGCGCTTCCCGTGCCTCGAAAATGCGCGCGCGTTCTGGTACAGCAAGACCTACCAGGACGAGATCCGCCCGCTGCGGCTGGACCCCAGCGCGGGCGATTATGTGGTGCGCGTCTATCCCGCGCTGCCCGTGCCGCCCTATCTGGCAGACAAGGCAACCGGTGCGCGATACGTGGCAGAGTTTCCGAACGAAGGCGTGGAGCAGGTGGAACCCCGGCCCTGACGTCTAGCGGTTGAGTTCGACCAGCTCGTAGCGGTTCATCATGTACCCGTCGATCGAGCCGTAAACCAGGATCGCATCGTCGTCCGCCGTGACCCAGATGTCGTAATCGGGGTGCGTGGTGCCGCCCATCCCGGCGTCGCTGTCGTCGATAAAGCGGAAGTGGCGGCAGGCGAAGGTTCCGGCCGCAACGCTGCGCTCTTCCTCGCCGACATATTCCAGCGTGATGGCAACTTCGCTGATCTGCGGCGGGGTCGCGCCGCGATGATCCGGGGAGGGCAGGAAAACGCGCAGGGTGCGCTTGTGCGGCCCTTCGCTCGTATCCATTACGCGGCTCAGGAACCCGTCGCCCACCACCGGATGCGTGCCGAACCCGTCGAACGCACCGACCGCCTCGCGCCGTTCCGAATTGCGTCCAATATCGGCGCCGTAGCTTTCGCATTCGATGGCGTTGGCGGCGGCATCGTGCCGCAGCCAGCCCGAACCCAGAAACGCATCGTCCAGCGTCAGGTGGACCAGCAGGTGCTGCGGCACCATGTCCGGCCCGATATGATAGACGATATCGCGCAGCACGGTGGGCGCAGGCTCCTCGATCTCGCATTGCGCGCGCATGATGACCGAGCCATCGCCATGATGGGTGAAGGTGAAGCTTTCGCGCCCCCGTTCCGCTCCGCGCATGTCGGCCTTTTCGGACGTATATCGGATGCGGCCCGAGACCGTGCGGTGCTTCATATCAGCCCCGCCTTGTCCAGCCGCGCAATCACAGCTTCCTGCGCGCGTTTGAAATAGTCGCGGTCGGGGATGGCGGGCGCGCCGCCCTGCGCCATCCCGTCCGGCTGGTGATGGTTGCCGCCAAACGCCTCGTACGCCTGCGCGAACAGGCCGGGCCGTTGTCGCGCCAGCACATTGGTCATCGCCGGCACCCGGCGTGCGGCACGCAGAGCAGCAAGATCGACCGTGCCGAACGCGGTAAAGGTTTCCCCGTCGCCCGCCTGCGCCACGACCTTTCCCCTGTAATCGACGAACTGGCTGTTCCCGTCCGCCGAGGCGAGCGGCATGGCCGTGCCCGCGATCCCGGCGGTGTTGGCGCTGATCACATAGGCCATGTTCTCGAACGCGCGGGCGCGCTTCCCGATGTCCTTCGGCGTGGCCAGCGGCGACCCGATTTCGCTGCTGGAATGGCAGAACACTTCGGCCCCGCGCAACGCCAGCACCCGCGCGATTTCCGGATAGAGAATTTCCTCCGACGCGATGCAGGCCAGCCGTCCGATTTCGGTATCGGCCACCGGGAACACGCCGTCGAGGCCGTAACGGTCGAGATACGCTTCCCATACATCGTGCGGGCTGGGCGCGAACATCGACAGCAGGCGGCGATAGCGCAACACCACATCGCCACTTGGCGCGACGATGAAGCTTGCCTGAAAATAGAAGTCGGGAAAGGCGGGGTCGGTTTCGTAGGCATTGCCCGCAATGAACATGCCGAGCCGCTGCGCCACGCCGCCCAGCGCCTCGTATTCCGGTCCGTCCGCCGCGAACCCGACCCGCGCCGCGAAATCGGGGATGGTCGTGCGCCCCGGATAGGAGGTGAACAGGTATTCGGGCAGCACCGCCAGCTTCACCGGCACGCCGGAATATTGCGCGATGAAGATGCCGGTGGTGCGGATCTGGTTCTCCAGCTCGCCGATATGCGCCAGGATAGCCGCCCGTGCGGCAGCGGTATCGGGCAGGCGGTCCAGCGCGCGTGCCGTCAGCTGCATGGCGACAACGGAATAAGGGGCTGGACTGGGGGCGGCGCTGCCTGTCGGTTCGGTCATGGTCGGAGTGCGTTCCTGAGCGCGGAGAAGGGAAGGAGCAAGTGCGGCGGCAAAACTCGCCGTGACGCCGGAGACGCCCGTTACAAGCGCCGCACGCCTATTCACAGGCCGAGTTCACGGCTCGAGTTCACGGCTCGCGTTCACAGGCCCAGCGAGCCGGGGTTCATCAGGCCGCGCGGATCGACATCGCGCTTTACCGCCTGCAACAGGGCATCGGCACGCGGGTCGAGACTGTCGCGTAAGGGATAGGTCCGCCCGATCTGGAAATGCACCGCATCGTGCGCCGCGAAAATATCGACGATGGCGGCTTTCAGCTTTTGCGTGAGCGCCCATGCCGGCGCATTGCCATCCAGCTTCGGCACTTTCTTCAGGTGCCCCGCTTCGATGGTGGCTTCGATCACCGGATTGCGCGCATCGGGCCAGTACAGGCACGGCTCGATAAGGGTGCCGCCACCGCCAACCGCCGCGATCAGCGTGCCGTAATGCAGGCCGAGCGCGTCCATTGCGTCCGCATGGTCGGCGAACAGCGCCAGCAGCGCGTCGAAACACGCCTGCGCTTGCCCGTGCGACACCAGCCCGTGAATGGGCGCCCAGCGTTCACCATCGGGGCCGAGGATCGAATTCAGCGGGCCGAACGGGTTGGCGCGGATGATCTTGGGAATGGTGTTTTCCACCTCGCGCCCGCCCGCCTGCGCCACGATGTCGCACGCGGCGGCAATGTCCGCATCGGCGGCGGCCTGCACACGCCCCTCTGCCAGCACATGCAGCGAGAAATTCGCGTCTTTCAGGAAGTCGCGCCCTGCCGCCACGACACGCGCGCCTTCCTTCAGCCCTTTCAGCAAGCCGCCCTGCTTGCGCATCATGCCGACAAGCTGCCTGGCATCGCCCGCCAGGCTGTCGCGCTTCATGCGGATGGCGTTGAGGAAGGGGTCGAAGCCGAAGCATTCGGTGGCCAGCCCCTGCCGCTCGATTTCGGTGATCGCGGCGAACCACTGGCTATGCGTGTCGAAAGCGAAGCTGGCATAACCGTGCGCCTTGGCCTCGGGCACCAGCCGCAGCGTGATCTCCGCCTTGATGCCCAGCGCCCCGGTATCGGCCAGGAACAGTCCGGTGAGGTCGGGGCCGTAGGGGCGGGTGTGCGCCTTGCCCAGTTTCAGCAGCGTGCCGTCCGCCAGCACTACTTCCAGCGCGGTGCAGCTCTGCACGGCGCTGCCATGACGGCCCGTGCCCCAGAAGATACCGTTCTGGCTCATCGCGCCGCCAACCGTCGCCTTGAGGCCGGACAATGTGCCCCACATCGGCGTGCGCAGGCCATGCGGGGCCAGCGCCTCGCGCAGGGCGGCCCAGGTGCAGCCGGGTTCGACGGTGACGGTCATCGAGACGGGGTCGATATCCAGCACGCGGTCCATCTGCGTCAGGTCGAACAGCACCGCGTCGGGCGTGGCGCTGCTATAGCCGCCGGTATAGCTCATGCCGCCGCCGCGCGGGATGACGGCATGGCCCGCATCGGTCGCGGCCTTTATCGCGGCGGCGAGCTGGTGCTTGTCTGCCGGTCTCACCACGGCGGCAAGGTCCGCCCCGCGCGCGTAGATATCGTGCGCGTAGAAATCGAGGTCGGCGGGGTCGCTCAACACCTGCGCGCCGGTGACGGCGAGCGCGTCAGACAGGCTGGTTCTGACTAGCGTCGCCATCAGGCCGCTCCTGCAACTGCGCGCGTGGGTGACGCATTGTCTTCGGGCAAGTCGTCCGGATATTTGCCTAGCAACAGCAGCACCGCACCGCCCGCGATGAAGGCGAAAATCGCGACTTGCAGGATGGCGATCGTAGCTGCCCGTCGTGTCGCGGACATAGGCGTAGATGATCGGCGATATCGCGCTGCCGAGACCGAAGGGCATGTACAGCATGCCGTAGATTTTGCCGTAATGCGCCATGCCGAAATAGCGGCCCGCGAGATAGGCGATAAGGTCGCTTTCCGCACCGGCGGCAAAGCCGAGCAGGAAGCCTGCCACGGCGGCCACCGGGAACACGATGCTGTCGCCCAGCAGCAGCCACATGGAAATCGCGGGCAGGCACAGCAGCGGGAAGGCGACGAAGCCCTGCCAGAACCGGTCGAGCAGCGCGCCGGTAATCAGTCCGCCCGGACAGGATGCCGATGCCCAGCACGCCCATCACGCTGGCCGCCGTCTGCGCCTCCAGCCCGCGATCGGCCAGCATGGCGGGCATGTTGATGAACGCCCCGCCGAATGCCGTCGCGATCAAGCGCGATGCAGAGCCAGATCAGCCAGAAGCGGTAATCCTTCAGCGCGGTGCCGAGCCTCACCCCGGTCAGCCTGCCGCTGGCCCCGGCGATATCCCCTGGCCGTTCGTCGGCGCGCGGTTCGCGGAACAGGAAATAGCCGAGCGGCAACGCCACCAGCAGCGGCAGCAGCGCCACGATGGCGAACATCATCCGCCACCCGTGCGTTTCGATGGCCCACACCGCCAGCTTGGGCACGACGATGGCGGCAAGACTGGTGCCCAGCAGCAGGATGCCCAGCGCCAGCCCCCGGTTCTTGAAGAACCACAGATTGATCGCCCGGCTCCAGGTGACCGGCGTGGAGCCGATACCGACCAGCCCGACCAGCAGCCACAGCGCGTAATAGATATAGAGCGTCGAACTGGCCGCCGCCGTCGGCGTCAGGCTGATCGCGGCAAAGGAGACGCCGAATGCCAGCAGGCTCCACAACGCGACGGGCCGCACCCCGTACCGGTCGGCCAGCGAGCCGAAGAACGGCGCAAGCAGGCTGGCGATGACGCCGAAAATGGTGATCGGGAACAGGATTTCGTGCGGGTCCAGCCGAACTCCGCAATCAGCGGTTCGATGGTGAAGCCGATGACGTTGAAGGGCAAGGGCGATGCGCCGCACGCCACCCCGAACACGCCCGCCAGCAGCACCTTCCAGCCCAGCGAAAACTCGCCGCGTTGCTTCGGTGCGTACGCCGTCTGGTCAGTCGCCATCGCTGTAGAACTCCGTCAAATTGCCGTCCGGGTCGCGCACTGCGAGGATGTCCACCGTCCCCAGCCCTTCGATTGCAACGTCTTGTGCACGATATGCAGGCACAGTGCCAATGCTTACCAGTTTGGCCGCGTATCCGGCCAGGTCGCGCACCGGATAGCGCACCGACAGGATGCCGAGATTGGGCGGGCTGGCCTTGGCCGCATGGTCGTGGCCGGTGAAGCCTGCGATCTGCATCACTTCGATGCGGCCCGTTTCGCCTGTCACCGGATAGAGCGCGGCGGCAGTGCGGGCGATTTGCGGGGTCAGGTTGAACGGGATGCCGAAATTGGAAAAGGCGGGTTCCGCTGGTTCGCGTTCGCTGTCGAACAGCACGCCGAAGCCCAGCGCGTCGCGGTAAAAGTCGCGCGCCACCGGCCGGTCGCGGACCATACGCATCGCGTTGAAGCCCTGGCTGATGCGGCCCACGGGGAATGCGGTGAACGCTGGCGTTACCCGTTCATACACCGCAACATTGATGCCGTGCGGCCCCTGCAACACGACATTGCGCAGGTCGCTTGCGCCGAACCGAAAGCGGATCGGCGGGCTTTCCGCCCACCAGCCCAGCGCCAGTGCCTGTTCGTACAAGGCGGGCACATCGTCGCTGCGGACCATGATCGAATAGATGCCGCCGGTGTCCCATGCGCGCGCGGCGGGGCGCACCGGTTCCTGCGCGACGCCGGTGAAGCGCACGAAGCGGATGCAGCCGGTCTCGGCTTTCGGCGCGCACCACCGCTCGAACGTGGCGGCGGCTTCTGTCGGCAATTGCCAGTACGCCAGCTCGCTTCGCGCGACATCGCCCGACCGCACCAGCCGCCAGTTTCCCGCATGGCGAAACAGCGCGGTAGCGGGTTCGAACGCGGCGACCGAAACCACCGCCTCGGTCCACGGTGCGACGCCGTACTGCGCCGCCACCGGCTCGCCATCCTGCGCAACAGCCGATGTCACGGAAGCGGCGCAGACAAGCGCACCGAATGCCGCGAGCAGGCGTTTTCCCGTGGTGATCGCGCGCGCGGTCACGCTCAGTCGAACGTGAAGCCCACGTCGATGCCAAAGGTCAGCGGCGGTGCGGCATAGACCTGGTTCGTGCTGGTCGAGGCGCGGAAATATTCGCGGTCGGTCAGGTTCTTGCCCCACAGCGTGACTTTCAGGCCGCTGTCGTCGGGGCGGTAGCCGATGCGCGCATCGACGCGCGTGCCGGGTTCCACCAGCGAACCGGGCGGGTTGGCGACGAGGGCAAAGCTGTCGTCTTCATACGCCACGTCGCCGCCGAAGAAGACTTCGCCGCTGCCGACCGGGATGGTGTAGGTGAAACCGACGGTCGCCTTGTATTCCGGCGCGTTCTTGAGTTCGAGACCCAACGCGCAAGCGACCACCTGATCGTTGAACGCCGCACCCGGTACGCCGCCCGCCGTCACATTGGTACAGGCAGGGCCGGCGGTGGCAGTGGTGATGTTGGAGTTGGTCAGCGTGCCCGCCTGCAACGGCGTCAGGCTCTCGTATTTCGCATCGAGATAGCTGCCATTGCCGTAGAGTATCAGCCCGTCCACCGGCTCGAGGCTGAACTCCACCTCGAAGCCCTGGATGCTGGCATCCGCCGCATTGGAGCGGGTGAACACCCCGCCGCCGGTGGTCGCGCTGATTTGCAGGTCGCTATAGTCGTTGTTGAAATAGGTCGCGTTGAACGTGGCCCGCCCGTCGAGGAACTGCGTGCGCAGACCCGCTTCGATGCTCTTGAGCTCTTCCTTGTCCACCGACAGGAAGCAGCCTGCCGGGCTGAAACAGTCGGACGAGAAGCCGGGCGATTTGAAGCCGGTAGCATAGCTGCCATAGACAAGGATGTCGGGCGTGATTTCGTAGCTGGCCTTGCCGGTATAGGTCACATCGTTGACGCCTACACTGTCGGTGACGGTCGGGATCACCACCGATGTGCCGATGAAATCGCGGTCCTCGTCAGTGTATCGCGCGCCCGCTGTCAGGGTCAAAGCGTCGGTGACGTTCAGCCCGACCTGTCCGAAGACGGAAATGCTTTCGGTCTGGATATCGTTGGTGACGGGCAGGATGAAGGTGAAGGCGAGGTTCGCATCCTCGTTATAATAGAACGCGCCCGCCGTCAGGTCGACCAGATCGCCGATAGTGGTGTTGACCAGGAATTCCTGGCTGAACTGGTTCTGATCCGTCTGTTGGAAATAGGGGAAAGTGATGCTGGTGCTCAGATCATCCTTCAGCGTGCGATAGGCGGTGGTGGAGGACACCGAGAAGCCGCCGTAATCGCCGCTGAGCTGATAGGAGACGCCGAACGCATCGACTTCGCTGTTAAAATCGTTGAAGCAGCCGACCGGCTGGAAAGTCGCGGGCGTAAAGGCCGAACATGTCACGCCGGGGGCGGGTTCGATGGTGAAGATGTCCTGATCGCGGTCGGTCACCACGGCCGGGTTGTCGCTGCGGGCGATGATGGAGCTGGGGACGGGGTCCGACTTGTCCTTGGTGTAATCGACGATGGCAAGGAACGACCAGATGTCGGACAATTCGCCGTACAGGCTGCCGCGAATGGCATAGACTTCCTCGCCGCCCGGCTCGGACCCGGCGAGGTTGGCGAAATCGCCGTTGGGATTGAGCGTGAAGTAGCTGTCGCGTTCACGATAGAGGCCGGAAATACGCACCGCACCGGTGTCCCACAGGTCGACATTGGCGCTGGCCTTTGCCTGGATGCGGTTGAAATTGCCGTAGCCTGCTTCGGCGGTCACGCTGCTTTCGCCAAGCTGCGGACGGACGGAACTGATCTTGATCGCGCCGCCATTGGTGTTGCGGCCATACAGGGTGCCCTGCGGCCCGCGCAGCACCTCGATCTGTTCGATATCGACCAGATCGACCAGGCTGCCGACGGTGCGGCCCAGATAGACATTGTCGATATAGATGCCGACGGCGGGGTCGATGGCACCGCGCGATTCATCCTCGCCCACGCCGCGGAAATAGATGCGCGCGCTGCTGGCGGTGCCGGTGCCGGTGGAAATGACCACGTTGGGGATCTGGTTCTGCAGATCGTTGGTATCGGCAATCTGCCGGTTCTCCAGCGCCTCTGCACTCAGCGCGGTGACGGCGGCGGGAACATCCTGCAAATCCTGCGCACGGCGTTGCGCGGTCACGATGATCGCACCGTCGCGGGCAATCGGATCGGCGACTTGCTGGCTCGTGGCGCTCTGGTCCGCCTCTTGTGCCGTGGCGAGGGCGGGCGCGAGCAGGCCCGATGCCAGTACGGTTCCCAAGGCGAGGCGAAGCGGTTTGGCGACAGCGCGGTGGGTCATGAACAGTCTCCCGACAATTTCGATATTCTTTCTGCTCGCAAGTTGTCCGGACAAATTTGCCTTTGTCAAGCAATCCGCTATCACGCCGCCGGAATTGAACGATAAGGTGCGGCGACCGCGTCATATCGGCAACAATCGTAAAAGGAGCCCGTCTGCATGGTCACCGTCTACAGCCTGCTGGTCTATGCCCACCTGCTCGCTTTCGTGCTGTGGCTGGGGGCAGATGTGGGCGTTTACTGCCTCGGCCAGCATTTCCGCAAACGCACGGTGTACACGCTGGACCAGCGGATCGCACTGCTCAAACTGCTGGTGATCGTGGACCTTACACCGCGCTGCGCGTGGGCGCTGATGGTGCCGCTGTCGCTCAGCGTGGTGGCCGCCGGGGGGTATTGGGCAGTGCCGGTGTGGCTGCTCGCCGGATCGTGGGTGATCGGTGCGGGCTGGGTATTTCTGGTGCTGGATTCCCATGCGCACGACCAGACCCCGCGCGCCGCGCGCAACCGCAAGTTCGAAGGGGTGCTGAGCTGGGTGGTCGGCGCGTTCTATCTGGGGCTGGGGTTCAAGAGTATCGTCGAGGATGCGCCGCTCGCGCCCGACTGGCTGGCGTGGAAGGCGCTGATGTTCGGCCTGATCTTCGTGGCCGCCATCATGATCGACCGCACGTTCAAGCCGGTCGGCGGACAGCTGACGGCAGTGCTGGAACAGGGATCGACCGACGCGACGGAACTGCCCTTGCTACGCACGATGAATGCCACGCGCATCTGGGTATGGTTCATCTACCTGTTGCTGCTGGTCACGGCGTTTCTCGGCAACGTGAAACCGTTCTGACGCCACAGAAGAAACAAAAATGTCACAGATTTCAGCGGACCTGCACGGACAAGCATAAATTTGTCTGGACAAATTTCGTCCATGCAGGAACGTGTATGGCACGAGACGATCTATTCCGGCGGCGAGGGGCCGTTTAAAAAGGGGACCACACGATGACACGTTCGACACGCACCTGCCTGCTGGCGGCAACCATGATGACCTCCGCTGCTGCATTCTCCGGCACGGCCATGCACAGGATACGTAGGATACGGACGGCAAATCGACCGCCGAGCAGGACCGGACCGTGCCCGCGGGGGAAGATCGTCGTAACTGCGCGCAAACGTGAGGAAACGCTTCAGGATATTCCGAATCGGTGACGGTCTCGAGACGGAAACCTCGAGCGCGCGGCCTCGACAGTCTGCGGCGGATCTCCAAGACTTCACGCCCGGCCTCGTCTTCGACGACAGTCTTGGGCGGAGCGGCGACCGTCCGGTCATTCGCGGGCAGGCCAATGTTCTGGGGTCCAGTTCGGGTGATCGGCGTATCGTCTTCCTCGACGGTATCTACTCCACCGGCATCCTAGCGGATTACGACTGTCGACACGATCGAGCGCATCGAGGTCGTCAAGGGGCCGCAAAGCGCCTGTACGGTCGCAACACCTATTCCGGCGCGATCAACATCATCTCCAAGACGCCAGGCGACTTCTGGGAAGGGCGCGTCACTGCCGACATCTCGGAATTCGACCGCTATGAAGTGACCGCCGGCATTCGCGGGCCGATTACCGATGGTCTGGGCGTGGGCATCAATGGCCGGTTCTACGATTTCGGTGGCGAGTTCATCAACCAGTTCGACGGCGAACCGGTCGGCGACCAGAAATCCTACTCCGTTTCCGGCGTGCTCAATTTCGACAACGGCAGCCCCTTCACCGCTGCGTTGCGCGGCTATTACAACCGCACCGATGACGGGCAGCCCGCCATTTTCCAGCAGGGTGCCGAATTCAACAATGTGCTGCCCGACAACGGCGCGCTGTATGGTGGGGGCGGACGCTATTTCGCCGGACCGATCCAGCCGCGCCCGATCAACACCGACTATCGCCGCCAGTTCACCGATCCCGACGATGTCGGCATCGAAGCGGACACTTATAATGTCAGCCTGAAACTGGAATACGAATTGACGGACAGCCTGACGCTGACCTCGCTGTCGGGTTTCAACGACCGGGTGCAGACCACGCTGACCGATGGCGATTACGGTCCGAATAGCTTCCAGACCGCGCGATTTGCCCGCTTCCCGGCAGGCGCGCCCATCGGCTTCGGTCCGGCAGGGCCTATCTTCCCGTTCGGCTTCGTCGGCACCACCGTCGATTTCAGCTTCGCCAATCGCAGCGAAACGCAGGATTTCAGCCAGGAACTGCGTCTGGCATATCTCAGCGACAGTTTCGACGTGATCGTGGGCGGCTATTACTTCGACCAGGACGATGACAGTTTTTCCATCCGCGAAGTGCCCGCCGATGCGGCGGCGCGAGCCGGGCGCCAGCTTCGGGCAGGCCATCGGCATCGAAAGCGGCATCTGTGCGGCAAACCCGAATTGCGGGCGGGTCGCGCCGTTCTTCGGTCCGTCCACACCCAACGCGCGTGACGAGAACCTGCAGGAAATCCGCAACGTCGCCGTGTTCGGCGCGGTCGAATTCCACCTCGGGCCGAACGTCAATCTGGGTCTGGAAGGGCGCTACTCCGAAGAGCGTATCCGGCAGACGGTGTTCGATTTCGACGAGGGCGACATGCGCCCCGCCGGTGATTTCCAGGAAAAGACGTTCAAGGAATTCACGCCGCGCGTAACGCTGGATTTCCAGCCCAGCGATGATACGCTGATTTACGGCATCTATGCCGAGGGTCAGAAGCCGGGCGGCTTCAACTCGACCATCGCTATCGCAGCGGGACGCGGCACGTTCGATGCCGAGGACAACAAGTCGTTCGAACTCGGCGTGAAGAACCAGTTCCTCGACGGCGATCTGGTCGTGAATATTGCCGCATTCCATAACGAGATCGACGGCTATCAGCTGACGCAGAACGTGCAGGTCGGCCCCAACACCCAAAGCGCCACGGTCAATGCGGGCGATGCGCGGGTGAACGGGCTTGAGCTGGAAGTGCTGGCACGGCCCAGCAACAACTTCACGGTGACGGCAAACTACGCGTTGGCGGACAGTCGCTTTACCGCCGGGTTCGATGAAAACCAGGGCGTGCTGAACGATGTGGCGGACGACCAGCTGGTGAATTGCAGCACCGGCGACGAATTCCCCGATGTTGCCGGGTGCCAGTCGCTGTTCGGGTCCATCGACGGCCAGCGCATTCCGCGCGCGCCAATGCATCGCGTGTTCGCAGATGTCGATTACCGCGTGCCGGTGGGTGCCGATGGCTGGGAATTCTTCGCGGGCGGCAACGTCACGATGACGTCCAAGGCCTTCGCACAGGTCAGCAATCTTGCCAGCTATGGCGACAGCACTGTGGTCGATCTGCGGGTTGGTGTCGGCAATGGCGTTTACAAGATCCAGGGCTATGTCGACAACGTGACGGACGAGGATTCGGTGGCACAGGTGATCCGTTATGCGGATGCCGATGCCAGCTTCCGCCGCAGCTTCATCGGCGGCCTGCGCCCCGGCCGGCGCTTCGGTGTGATTGTTTCCGCCGGGTTCTGATCGCGCGCAACGGTTTTGAGAAAGGGCCGGGAAAGCACTGCTTTCCCGGCCCTTTCGCTGCCCGCCCTGAAAGCCGCGCTGCTGCGCCTATTCCCCTTCGGACATAGCGTCCGCGCTCGCCTCTGCCTCGGCGCGGCGCGCGTCTTCGAGCAGCTTGAACTTGGTCCAGGTGGTTTCGTTGCGCCGTGTGTCGTCCTTGGGCGGGGCCTGTTCGTAGATCGGATAGTTGGCGCGGATTTCGGTCTTCAATACGTCGGGCAGTTCCTCGAACCCGCCGGGCAGCTTGCGGCCCATCGCGTTGAACACCATCTGGCCGGGCCGTCCGCCCATTTCCATCCACGGCGCCCACGGCGAAATGCGCACCCAGCTGATTATCGGGTAGGCGGTCGGCAGCGTGCTGTCATACAGCTCGTCCTTCAGCACCGCGAAATCGAAGATTTCCATCGCGTGATATTCGTTGCCGACGAATTTCTGGTAATCGCCGCCCAGCGGGTTGGTGTAGAACAAGGGCACTTCGACCGGATAGAACACGAACGGGCCGACTTCGCGCAAGCTGTCCAGCGTATAGGCGCTGCCGTCGCTGCCGACGGGGAAGTTGGGGCGACCGTTCACCGGATCGTTGTAGATCTGCATCACGTCGACCGTTTCGCCGGTATAGGGGTTCTCCCACCGGTTCACCACTTCGCCCGTGACGGGGTCCAGCATCAGCATGATCTCGCGGCTGATGAGACGCCAGCCGGTGCCGCGTTCGGGATCGGTCACCTCGACGCAGCGGCGGATGTTCATGCCTTCGCCCTTGAACAATAGCTTGTCGCGAACGCCGGGGCTGCGGCCGTAGATGTTGCCGGACCAGTGATAGACGGCGGGTTCGTCTGCCGAGACACCGCATTGCATCCGCTTGGAAATCTCCACCGCATCGGCAGGCACGTCGGGGTCGAGCGTGCGGGCGCTGGCAGGCGCGATGGCGACGGCCAGCGCGGAAGCGGCGGTTGCCAGTGCGGCGAAGGTGGAACGGATGGTCATTATGGTCTCTCCCGGTGAAATCGCAGGCAATGATGGCGTGTCGGGGCCGGGGTCCGGCTGGCAACAAACCCAGATTGCGGGTTGACTTTAGATTTGTCCGGACAAATTGTGAAGCATATTCCCGAGTTTGCGCTTTTGACGAGGAAACGCCGCCAGCATGTTCGCCTATTCCAGCCTTCTTTTCGTGCCCGGATCGCGGCCCGACCGCTTTGCGAAAGCGAAGGATGCAGGCGCCGGGCTGACCGTGATCGATCTGGAAGATGCCGTACCCGCGCCCGACAAGGCCGACGCACGCGATGCGGCACTGAAGCACCTGGCGAACGGCGTTGCAGGCTGGGCGATCCGCATCAATCCGGTGGCGACGGCGGCAGGTGTCGCCGATCTTGCCGCGCTGGGCGCAACGGATGTGCTGCCCGAAACGCTGCTGCTGCCGATGGCCGAGACGGCGCGCGACTGCGAGATCGTGGCGCAGGTGCTGGGTGAGCGGTGCCCGATGCTGGTCCCGCTGGTGGAAACGCCGCGCGCCTTGCGCCATGCGCGTGCTATTGCCGCCGCGCCCAAGGTTGCCGCCGTCATGTTCGGCGGAGGAGATTTTGCGGGCGTGCTGGGCGTCACACTGGCATGGGAACCGCTGCTGACAGCGCGCCAGCAACTGATCCTTGCGTGCGCCGAAGCCGAAGTGCCGGCGATTGACGTGCCGTTCATCCATCTCGACGATGCGGACGGGCTTGCGGCGGAATGCGCGCGATCGGAAGCGCTCGGTTTCGCTGCCAAGGCCGCCATCCACCCGCGCCAGGTCGCCGCCATCGACGCGGCTTTCGTGCCGGGCGAAGACGCCGTGAACGAAGCCGCAGAGGCGCTGCAAGCCTATGCCGATGGCGGCGAACAGGTAATGACGCACAGGGGCAAGATGCTCGAAGCGCCGATTGTCAAACGATACCAGGCGATCATCGCCAAGCATGAAGCCACTCAATCCGAGGTAAAAAGCAATGCGTGACGGCGTCATCGAAGTCTCTCCGGGCCGGTTCCGTGAAGTGCAGGGCCGCTATTTCGAGGATTTCGTGGAAGGGCATGTCTATGAACACCGCCCCGGCCGCACGATTACCGATGCGGACAATGTCTGGTTCACCCTGCTGACCATGAACACGCACCCTGCGCATTTCGACTACGAGCTGTCCAAGGACACCGAATTCGGCAAGCCGCTGGTCGTCAGCCCGTTCACCATCGCGTTGATGACCGGGATGAGCGTTTCCGACACCAGCGGCAAGGCCATCGCCAATCTCGGCTGGGACGAGGTGCGGATGGTGAAGCCGCTGTTCGTCGGCGATACGCTGTACTGCGAAAGCGAAGTGCTGGAACTGCGCGAGAGCAAGAGCCGTCCGGAACAGGGCATTGTGACGTTCAAGACTACCGCCAGGAACCAGCACGGCGATATCGTCAGCCATTACAAGCGCACCGTACTCGTCTGGAAACGCGGCTTCGGTGGCCTCGACGACTAGGCTTTCGCGCTTCTCCTCCCCCGAATTACTCCCAAGGAACCTTTTATCATGGCAACCGCCCCCAACCTCCTCGCAGACAACGCCGCCACCATCGACCCGGAGGAAGAGCGCGCCTTCATGGAATCGATCGACCGCTGGCTGGAACGCGAAGTCATTCCGGTGGTGAAACACCACGACCATAACGATATCTGGCCCGCCGAACTGGTGGACCAGATGGCGGAAATGGGACTGTTCGGCGCGACAATCGGACAGGAGTATGGCGGGCTGGGACTGCCTGCGACCACCTATGCCAACATCGTCGCCCGGATATCGAGCCACTGGATGGCGATCACCGGCATTTTCAATTCGCACCTCATCATGGCTGCCGCCGTCGAACGGTTCGGCACGGTGCAGCAGAAGGCGAAATGGCTGCCCAGACTGGCAAGCGGCGAAATCCGAGGCGGGCTGGCGCTGACCGAGCCCAATGCGGGCACCGACCTGCAATCCATCCGCACCGTGGCGGTGAAGAATGCCGATGGCGACTATGTGCTGAACGGCACGAAGACCTGGATTTCCAACGCGGTGAACGGACAGGTTTTCGCGCTGATTGCCAAGACAGACCCGAAGTCGGAGCCGCGCTACAAGGGCATGAGCCTGTTCATCGTGGACAAGCGGGACGGGCTTTCGGTCGGCAAGAAGTTCGACAAGCTCGGCTACAAGGCGATCGACAGCGCGGAACTGGTGATGGAGGACTATGTCGTGCCCGCCGACCAGCTGATCGGTGGGGAGGAAGGGCAGGGCTTCTTCCAGGCGACCGGCGGGCTGGAGCTGGGCCGCATCAACGTGGCGGCACGCGGTGTCGGGCTGGCGGAGGGCAGCTTGCGGCTGGCCACCGAATACGCGCAACAGCGCGAAACGATGGGCAAGCCCATCGCACAGCACCAGGCGATCCAGCTCAAGATCGGCGAAATGGCCACCCGCGCCCGCGCCGCACGGCTGCTGACGATGGATGCGGCAGAAGCCTACGACAAGGGCGAGCGCTGCGACAAGGAAGCGGGCATGGCCAAGTATTTCGCACCGAGGCCGCGGTCGAGAACAGTCAGGAAGCGATGCGCGTTTACGGCGGCTATTCCTATTCCAAGGAATACGACATCGAGCGGTATTATCGCGACAGCCTCCTGATGTGCATCGGCGAAGGCACCAACGAAATGCAGCGCATGATCATCGCCAAGCAGCACTTCAAGGAGAACCCGGCGTGAGAGGCGCACTGGCATGAGCCTGCACCTTCCCCTCTCCGGTTTTCGCATTCTGAGCGCCGAGCAGTATGGTGCCGGACCCTATGGCACGATGCATCTGGCGCAGCTGGGGGCGGAGGTTATCAAGATCGAACCGCCGCGTATTGGCGGAAAGGGCGGCGGCGATACCGCGCGCGCGGTCGGGCCGCATTTCCTGCGCGAGAAGGAAAGCCTGTATTTCCAGGCGTTCAACTTGAACAAGAAATCGCTGACGCTCGACCTGCGCAGCGAGGACGGGCAGGCTGTGTTCCGCAAGCTGGCGGCAGGCGCCGATGCGGTTGCCAACAACATGCGCGGCGACTTGCCCGAAAAGATGGGGCTGACCTATGCCGCGCTGGCGGAGGCGAATCCGGCCATCGTCTGCGCGCACCTTTCCGCCTATGGCCGCGACAATGCCCGCGCGAAATGGCCGGGCTACGATTACCTGATGCAGGCCGAGGCGGGCTATTGCCAGTTGACCGGCGAACCGGGCGGCGAGCCGCAGCGCATGGGGCTGTCCATGGTCGATTTCATGACCGGCACGCTGTTTTCCATCGGGCTGCTGGCGACGCTGCTCGATGCGCAGCGCACCGGCAAGGGCCGCGATGTCGATACCGACCTGCTGTCCGCCGCGGTCCACCAGACCAGCTATCCGGCGCTGTGGTACATGAACGAGGATGACGAGACGCAGCGCACCCCGCGCAGCGCGCATCCCACGGCCACGCCCAGCCAGATGTTCCGCGCCGCCGATGGCTGGATGTTCGTGATGTGCCAGCTGCCCAAGTTCTGGGACATTCTGGTCGAGAAGCTGGGCCGCGACGATTTGCGCGACGATCCGCGCTTCGCCGATAATGCCGCTCGCTTGGCGAACCGCGATGCGCTGACCGAGCTGCTGGACGAAGAGCTGGCGAAGCAGCCAATGGCGCATTGGCAGGATCTGCTGGCGGGAGCCGTGCCCGTCGCGCCGGTCTACGAGCTGGGCGATGCGCTGGATAATCCGTGGCTGCGCGAGACGGGAATGCGCGACAGCGTGGACCATCCCGACCGCGCCGACATGCAGGTGCTGGCCAGCCCGATCCGGCTGGACGGCAAACGCCTGCCCAATCGCGCCGCGCCGCTGCTGGGCAGCGACAGCGACGCTTTGCTGGGCGAGCTTGGCTATGACGAAGGCGCCATCGCCGACATGCGCGAGCGAGGCGTGGTATAGACCGATGGGCCAGAACCAGATGGAAACTGACCGGCATCACCGTCGTCGATCTGACGCAGTTCCTGCCAGGCCCGATGATGACCGTGATGATGGCCGACCAGGGCGCGCGCGTCATCAAGGTGGAACCGCCCGCAGGCGATCCGGCGCGCCAGCAGGCGCCGTTCGAGGCAGGGCATTCGGTCTGGTTCGCCAATCTCAATCGCGGCAAGCAAAGCGTCGCGCTCGATCTGAAATCGGACGAGGGGCGCGCTGCGCTTGCCGAACTGTGCCGCACCGCCGATGTCTTCGTGGAGGGGTTCCGGCCCGGCGTGATGGCGCGTCTGGGGTTCGACTATGCTGCGGTCAGGGCGCTCAACCCGGCAATCGTCTACTGCTCCATCTCCGCCTTCGGACAGGACGGCGCGCTGGCGCATCATCCCGCGCACGACATGGCGGTGCAGGCGCTGGCCGGCTTCCTGTCGGTCAACGACGGACCGGACGGAACGCCGGTGGTGCCGGGCGCGCCGTCTGCCGACATGGCGGCGGGTCTGACGGCCTTGTCTGGCGTGCTGATGGCGCTGGTCGGGCGCGACCGGACGGGCGAGGGCGCGTATCTCGATTGCGCGATGTACGACGCGATGCTGCCGTGGAGCGCGCATATTGCAGGCGATGCGATTGCGGGCGGCGCAGCGCCGCGTTCGGCGCGGCAACGCTCGCTTGGCGGGGCGGCGCTGTATCAGGTGTACGCCACGATGGACGGCAAGCACATCGCGCTGGGCGGGCGCGAAATGAAGTTCGCGAAGGTATTGTTGGGGGCGCTGGATCGCGAAGATCTGGTACCCCTCGCGGAACGCGATGCGGGCGAGCAGGGTGAATTGATTGCCTTCCTGCGCCAGACCTTTGCCAAACGGACGCGCGATGAATGGGTCGCATGGTTCGCGGACAAGGACGTGGCGTTTGCACCGGTGCTCGATTTCCGCGAGGCGCTGGATGCGCCGCATGTCGCGCAGCGCGGGCTGCTGGTGGAAGCAGCGGACGGCGCGCACCATATCGCGCCGCCGATCCGGTTTGCGGGCGACGACTGGACGCCCGGCGCGGTGCCGCCGCTGGCGACATCATGACAGGCGGGGCGTCAGACCTCCAGGTCGATATGCATGGCGTAGGCGAACCGGTCGCCGGGATGATGGCTGACGCTGATTTCGAACAGCGTACCTGCCTGATCGTAATAGCAGCGCAGGATGCGCAGCACCGGCGAGCCGCGATTGACCTCCAGCTTGTCCGACACCAGCCGCGTGGCCGCCACCGCCTGGATATCCTGCGTCACTTGCCCGATCCGTACGCCCGCCAGCCGCTCGATCTGCGTGAACAGGGTGCCGTCGTCGAGCGACAGACGGTCCAGCGCATCGCCCAGCCGTTCGTGGAAATAGGCATCGGTATGCGCGATCGGCAGCCGGTCCGACGGGACGCGGCGCACACCGTTGAAACGCAGCCAATCGCCCGCCGTATCGCCGTCGATCTGTTCCGCGATTCCGCCCGGCAACGGGCCGCGTTCGCGCCGCGCGAAATGCGCCTTGCTGTCGCGCGCATATTGCAGCAGCTCGCCGACATTGGACATCGGCTGGTGCAGCGCGCCGCCGCGTGCCGCCGCTGGCTGGACCGTGGTGCCGGACCCGCGCTTGCGGGCAATCAGCCCTTCCGCCTGCAACCGTTTCAGCGCCTCGCGAATGGTGAAACGGCTGACATCGTAGGTTTCGCACAACACCGTTTCGGTGGGAAACTGCGCGCCGCCGGCAAACCGGCCCGCGCCGATCGCTTCGCGCAATTCGCCCGCAACTTGCAGGTAACGCGGGATGCGGGGCGGTGGCGGGGCAGTGTCGGCGGCGATGGTCATGGTTCCGGAACGATAGGGAAGGGGGGAAGTGTATGACCGAACCCCTGCTGGCGCAACTGGCGACGCGCCTTGCCCGCCCCGTCGATGCAGCGGCGCGGCAGCGGGCGCGGCTGCATTTGCTGGACTGGCTGGCCTGTGTAGCGGGCGCGCGCGGCACCGAGGCGGGGGCGCTGGGGGCTGCGATTTCGCCGGTGGCGTGGGAGAAATCGACCTATCTGGGCAATGTGCTGGAAATGGACGACGTCCACCGCACCGCCCTGCTGCATCCCGGCCCTGTCGTGTGGCCGGTAGCATTGTCTTACCCTAGCGCGACGATGGACCAGCGGCTGGACGCGGCGGTGCGCGGTTACGAAGCGATGATCGCGGTCGGCGCGGCGCTGGACGCGCATCACTACGCACACTGGCACCCGACGGCGACGGCAGGCGTGTTCGGCGCGACGGCGGCGTTCGGCTCCGTCATCGGGTTCGCGGCGGTGGAATATGCCAATGCGCTCGGCAATGCCGGGTCGGTCGCGGGCGGGCTGTGGCATATGCGGCATGACGATGTGCTGACGAAGCAATGGCACATCTATCACGCGGCGCGGACCGGGCGCGATGCGGCGCTGCACGTGCATTACGGGGCGACGGGGCCGGCGCGATTGCTGGAGGGGGAGCAGGGGCTGTTCGCGGCGTTGACGCAAGAACCCGGATGCATTGGCTGATAACGGGGCGGGCTGGCTGATCGACGGAGTAAGTTTCAAGCCCTACGCGGCGTGTCGCCACGCGCATCCGGCCATCGACGCGGCGATGACCTTGCGTGCCGGGGGGAAGCTCGAAGCACCTTTCGCGGTGAAGACATTTGCCGATGCGCTGGCGTTTTGCGACCGGCCCGCCCCGCAGACCGAAGCGGAGGCCAGGTTCTCGCTGCAACATGCCATCGCGGTGGTGGCGGACGGGCGCGACGCGGAACCGGCGGACTTCACCACCGATGCCATTGCAGCGCTGGCACCGCTGCGGGCGCACGTGTCGGTGCGCGAAGACGCTGCATTCACGGCACGCTATCCGGCGCATTTCGGGGCGGACGTGAACGGTTGTACACTCGTCGATACGCTCGGCGATCCGGAGCGTGCCATGACACTGGAACAACATCTGGCGAAGCTGCGGACACTGGTGGCGTGGGGCGGACTGGACGCAGGCGAAGCGGACCGGGCGGCCGAGATCGCGCTAGAAGGCAACGATGCCGATGCGCTGGACGCGCTGCTGGCGCGGTGGCTGCCATGAGCGCGACGACCGACCTGATCGACTTCGCTTTGGCGCAACACGAACTGCCCTCGGCCGTGCGCGCCGACGCGATCCGGCTGCTGGGCGATACGCTGGCGGTCGGCGCTGCGGGTGTCGATGCGCCCGGCGAGGCAGCGATACTGGCGACGGCACGTCTCGGTGGGATGGGTGATGCCGCGCGGCTGCTCGGGTCGGCCGAACGCCTGCCCGCACCCGCTGCCGCCTTCGTCAACGGATACCGTGTGCATTGCCTGGAATGGGATGCGGTGCATGAGCCCGCCGTTGTCCATGCCATGAGCGTTGTGACTGCCGCGCTGGGTGCGGCGATCGACCGGCGGGGTGGGTGCGATACGGAAGAGGCGCTCGCTGCGCTGGCCGTCGGGGTCGATATCGCATCCGGACTGGGCCTGTGCGTGGACAGCGCCATGCGGTTCTTCCGCCCGGCTATAACCGGTGTGATGGGCGCGGCAGTGGCCGTGGCGCGGATCGACGGGGCGCCTGTCGCCAATGCGCTGGGGCTTGCCTATTCCTCCGCCGCCGGCACGATGCAGGCGCATGTCGAGGGCAGCGAGACCCTGCCGTTCCAGATCGCGAACGCCGCCCGCGCCGCAGTGATGGCGAGCGACCTTGCAGGCACCGGGTTCGGCGGACCGAAGGACATGCTGGAGGGGCCGTTCGGCTATCTGGCGCTGTTCGAGCAAGGCGACCTGTACACGCTATACCGGCGGCCTCGGCACGAACTGGCGCATCTCCGAAGTCAGCATCAAGCCGTTCCCATCGGGCCGCGCCAGCCACGCGGCGCTTGGCCAACTGGAAGCACTGGCGCTCGATCCTGCGCAAGTGGACAGCATCGTGCTGTCCTGCCCGCCGCTGATCCGGCGACTGGTGGACCGCCCGTGCTCGCCCGACATGTCGCCCGCCTGGGCGCGACTGTGCCTGCCTTATCTCGTTGCGCTGATGCTGACCGATGGCCGCATCGACCCGCGCCGGTTCACGCCCGAACACCTCGCCGACCCGGCGTTGAATGCGCTGGCCGCGAAGGTCCGCCTCGCCGATGACGGCTGCACCGATGGCAACGCGCTGTTCCCGCAATCGCTCGCCATCACGTTGGCGGACGGGCGGAACGAAACGCACCCGATCACGCACACGCTGGGCAGCCCCGACAACCCGTTGTCGCCCGAACAGGCCGCACGGAAATACGCCCTCGCACGCGAACTGGCTCCAGCCGCTGCCGACCCGCGCATCTTCGACGACCCCCTTGCCTATTTCACGGAACCCGCATGACCTTCCCGACCTATTTCGAAGCCTTCGATGCCAAACAGATGCTGCGCGACTATCCGGTCGGCGCGGAGTTCGTCTCGCGCTATCGCACCATGAGCCGGGACGAGATTTTCGCCATGCAGGACGCCCGGTTCCGCACGCTGATGCAGCGCGGCTGGCAGGTGCCGTTCTACCAGCGGCTATGGGGTGCCAAAGGCATCGAGGCGGGCGACATTCGCGGGCTGGCCGATATCGTGAAGCTGCCGGTGTACGACAAGACCGACCTGATGGCCTCCATCGCCGAACATCCGCCCTATGGCGATTTTCACGGCATGGGCGCCCCGGCAACGCGCCCGCCGGTCGTCTTTCACACCACCAGCGGCACCACCGGCAAACCACAGGTGCTGATGTTCGGGCCGAAGGGCCGCGAGGTCGGCAACCTGCTGGTCGGGCGGATGTATCGCTGGATGGGGCTGGGATCGGACGACGTGGTGCATTCGGTCTATGGTCATGGCATGATCAATGGCGGGCATTACATCCGCGAAGCAGTGACAAAGTTTACCAATTCGGTGTTCCTGAGTGCGGGCACCGGCATCGAGACACGCAGCGTCAACCAGGTGCGGCTGATGGCGGATTTTGGCGTGACCGCCATCGTCGGCTTCGTGGATTATGTCCGCAAGCTGGCCGAAACGGCGGAGGCCGAGGGGCTGTTCGACCGTATCGATATCCGCATGATTATCGGGCATTTGGGCACCGAAGACCGCGCCAGCACCGAAGACGCCTGGCACGGCGCCAAGGCCTACGACTGGTACGGCGTGGGAGACACCGGCAGCATCGCGGGCGAGGGGCCGGACCGCGACGGGCTGTATGTCTGGGAAGATGCGCACTACCTCGAACTGCTCGATATCGACAATGGCGCGCCCGTCGCGCGTGGCGACACCGGCGACATGGTGGTGACGTGCCTCTACAAGGACGACGTCGCCCCCTGCATCCGCTTCAACACGCATGATATCACGCAACAGATGGACGGGCGGGGCGAGATCGGGTTCAACCGCATCACCGGCTTCAAGGGCCGCAGCGACAACATGGTGAAGCTGCGCGGGATAAATGTGTTCCCGCACGCCATCGGCTCCATCATCGAGAACCGCAGCGACCTGACCGGCGAATATGTTTGTCACCTGACCCGCGATGCAGCGCAGCGCGACACCATGCGGGTGACGCTGGAAAGCAGGGGCGGCAGCGATGCGGCTTCGCTTGGGGAAATGCTGAAGCAGGGGTTGGGTGTCGATGTCGAGATCGCACTGGTCGAACCGGGCGGCACGGCCTCCGCGACCGAGATCGACAAGCGCCAGAAACCGCTGCGGCTGATTGACGAGCGCGGGGTATGAGGATGCAATCCTTCGAGACGCTCGGACTGCGTCCTCGCTCCTCAGGACAGGCGGGCTTCGAGACGCTCGGACTGCGTCCTCGCTCCTCAGGACGAACGGGGTTTTTCGCCCGACCGTTGGTCCTGAGGAGCCGAAGCTGCAAGCTGAGGCGTCTCGAAGGATGACCGATCCTTACAACGCCTTTCTTTATCGCGACGAAAACGCCATCGGCGGCGAAGGTCCGCTGGCAGGCGTGACGGTGGGCGTGAAAGCCAATATCGCCGTCAAGGGCATGCCGTTCCATTCGGGTCTTGCAGCATATGAGAACCGTGTGGCCGAACGCGATGCCGACGGTCATCGTCCGGCTGCGCAAGGCCGGGGCGGCGATCGCCGGTATCCTGAACATGGAAGAAGCGGCACTGGGGGCGAAAACCGACAACCCGCATTTCGGCGCGACGCACAACCCGCATCGCAAGGGTTTTTCACCCGGCGGATCGTCCGGCGGCAGCGGTGCGGCGGTGGCGGCGGGGCTGTGCGATGTGGCGCTGGGCACCGATACGATGGGATCGGTCCGCATTCCGGCGGCGCATTGCGGGGTCTATGGCTTCAAGCCAGCGACCGCGCGCGTAAGCCAGGACGGCCTCGATCCGGCGGACGCCTCGCTCGACGCCATCGGTCCGCTCGCGCGCAGCCTCGACATGCTGGAGCGGGTCGCGTGCGTCATATCCGACATGGGTTCGGGCAGCGGCGATTTGAAGGGCGCGACACTTGTCGGCCACGGCGTCGATACCGATGCGGCGGTTTCGCAAGCGTTCGCGAATGTTCTGGCAACACTCCCCGACGACACCGGCGGAGGCATATCTGGCCGCACCCCCTGTCGCGGGTGCGCTTCGCCGGTTTTCGCGGCGTGTCGCAGAAGCTGGCAGACCATCTTGCCGATACGCCGGACATGAGCGCACGTCTGGTGAAGTTGCTGGAATACGGACCGGCCCGCACGCCTGCGCAAGTCGCGGAAGACCATGCCATCCTGTCCGAGACACGCGACCGGGTGCTGGAGCTGGTCGATAAGCATGGCTGGCTGCTGATGCCGACCGTGCCCAACCCGCCTTTTGCCCATGCCGCGCCCGAGCCCGCCGCCCAGGCCGATTTTACCTGCCTTGCCAATATCGCCGGCCTGCCCGCCCTGTCGTTGCCGATGGGCTGGACGCCGGACGGCCTGCCGCTGGGTGTGCAGATCGTGGCCCGCGAAGGATACGAGGCGGGGATGTTTGCGCTGGCCCGCCATCTCGATATCAAACTGGGTGCCTATCGCGCGCCGCAAAACTGGGAGTAAGACCATGCGGATTATCGTTCTGTTCGACCTGAAAAAGGGCGTCAGCATTGCCGAATACGAGGAATGGGCGAAGACTCGCGATATTCCCGGCGTCAATGCGCTGGGGTCCGTCACCGGTTTCACCATCCACAAGGCAACCGGCGTATTCGGCGACGATGCCGCCACACCGCCGCATCAGTATTTCGAGATCATAGATATCGACACGATGGACGGCTTCGTCGCGGACATTTCCACCGACGAGTTCCAGGCAGCTGCCGCGCCGTTCCAGGACTATGCCGACAATCCCGTCTTCGTGCTGACCGAAGACCTGTGATGGGCGGTCGGTTTGCTGGCAAGACGATCGTCGTCACCGGTTCGGGCAAGGACAAGGGGCTGGGGCAGGGCATCCTGCGCGCCTTTGCGGCGGAGGGCGCGAATTGCGTCGTCTCCGACCGCACCATCGATGCCGAGGCCGAAGCGGTGGCCGACGATTTGCGCGAACACGGCGGCGAGGTCGCGACCATCGCCTGCGATGTGGCCGACGTGGCGCAATGCAGAGCGCTCGTCGCGCAGGCAGTCGAGAGGTTTGGCAGCGTCGACGTGTTCGTCAACAATGCGGGCATCGGGTTCAAGATGAAGCCGCTGCTGGAGGTCGATACGGCGGCGGAGTGGGACCAGGTGCTGGCGGTGAACCTGTCGGGTGCGTTTTACTGCACGCAGGCGGCGGCGCGGCAGATGGTCGAGCAAGCCAAGAACGGGAAACGCGGCGGGCGCATCGTCAACATCGCCAGCCAGGCGGCCAAGACCGGCTTTCCGCATCTGCCAGCCTATGTTTCGTCCAAGCACGGCATGGTCGGCCTGACCCGCGCCAGCGCCGTGGAGCTGGGCGGACACGGCATCACCGTCAACGCGATTTGTCCCAATCACGTGACCACCGCGCTGGGCGCGAAGCAGAACGCCTATTTCGCCGAACTGCTGGGGTTCGACACGGTCGAGGCGTATCTCGCCAACATGGCCGCGAAGAACCCGATGGGCCGCCCCGGCCTGCCCGCCGACACGGCGGCGGCATGCCTGTGGCTGGCAAGCGAGGAAGCGGGCTACATCACCGGCGAGGCGCTGAATGTGAGCGGCGGCGAGGAAATGCATTGATCTTGCGGATCGGTGCCGGCCCTCTCCCCCTCCCGACCACCCGATGATCCCATATGGTATGGGTGGTCGGGAGGGGGAGAGGGCCGGCACCGCCCGAGCGTTAGCGAGCTAGGAATACACCATGAAAGAAGAACGGATCGACTGGCCCGATGGCGCGAAGATGGCGCTGAGCATCGTCGTCAATGTCGAGGAAGGCAGCGAGATGACCATCGCGCGCGGCGATCGCGGGATGGAGCCGGTGGACGAGCTGGGTGTCTTCGTGAAATCGAAGATGCGCAATTATTCCAACGAGAGCAATTACCTTTACGGCATCAAGGCAGGCGCGCCGCGCATCGTCAAATTGCTGCGCGAATACGACATCATGGCGAGCTGGACCGTGGCGGCGCTGGCGCTGGAAAACCATCCGGAGATCGCCGCCGCTCTCGTCGATCTGGGCCATGAACCGGTCAGCCACGGCTGGCGCTGGGTGCACCAGTTCAAGATGGACGAGGACGAGGAGCGCGCCTTCATCCGCAAGGCGGTGGCCAGCATCGAAAAGACGTGCGGCGTGCGGCCCTATGGCTGGCTGAGCCGGTATCTGCTGACCGACAATACGCGGCGTCTCTTGCAGGAGGAGGGCTTCACGTATCACATGGATGATTACAGCGGCGACGTGCCGTTCTGGGATCGCGAGACGACCGGCACCCCGATGTGCATCGTGCCGTACCAGCTCGACAATAACGACATGAAGATGTGGACCGACCCCGCCTTCACCCCGCACCAGTGGCTCGATTATGCCAAGGCCAATTTCGACCAGGTCTATGCCGAAGGCGCGGCGGGTCATCCGAAGATGATGAGCCTCGGCTTGCATCTGCGTATTATCGGGCGACCGGGGCGCATCTGGGCGCTGGACGAGTTCTTCAGGCACGTCCGCGCGCATGACGGGGTGTGGGTCACGACGCGCAAGGCGATTGCCGAGCACTTTATGAAGCAGCATCCGGCATGAACCTGCGGCTGCAACATGATGGCGCAACAACGCATCTGCTGATCGACCGCGCGGCGAAGCGCAATGCGTTCGACATGGCGATGTGGCAGGCGTTGCCCGGACTGCTGGACGAAGCGGCGGCGCGCAGCGAATGCCGCCTGCTGATCGTGCGCGCAGCGCAAGAGGGTGCGTTCTGCGCCGGGGCCGATATCCGCGAATTGCTGGCGAACAGGGACGATGCCGCATGGCGCGCGGAAAACCAGCGGGCGATCAATCATGTGCAGCATACGCTGGCGCGCTTCGTGCTGCCGACGATTGCCTTCATCGACGGCGATTGCGTCGGCGGCGGATGCGGTATCGCGCTGGCGTGCGACATGCGGGTGGCGACGACACGGGCGCGGTTCGGGATTACACCCGCGAAACTCGGTCTGGTCTATCCGCTGCACGATGTGAAGCTGCTGGTCGATCTGGTCGGACCGGGACAGGCGCGGCGTATTCTGTATACCGGCGCGCTGGTCGATGCGCAGGAAGCGCTGCGGATCGGCTTGATCGAAACCATCGCCCCCGATGCAAGCGAATTTGCCGATGCCATTCTCGCCGCCAGCCCGCATTCGGTGCGCGAGACCAAGCGGTTCGTGCGGCGGGTGCTGGACGGACAGGTTGTCGACGATAACGAAACGAAACGCATTTTTGCCGAAGCGTTCGAAGGACGTGATTTCGCCGAAGGCACCGCTGCCTTCATCGAGAAGCGCCGTCCTGATTTCGGGCCCGACTTCGGACCGGAGTGTGGCGCATGACTGTATCGCACGGCACCATCCTTGGCGGTCTCTCGACCGTCCCCGACCTTCCGCTTGCACTGGCGGCTTACCGCGATACGCTGGGCCTCAAACTGGTGGAGCAGGGCGCGCTGGATGCGAGCCTTGCGGCAAGCTGGGGGTGTGTGGCGAATGCCGGGGCGCGTTATGCTACGCTGCAACCGCAGAGCGGGGCCGAGTGCTGGATGCGGCTGGTCGAACAGCCCGCCCATTCCGAGTTCAAACCGACGCGCAGCTATGGCTGGGCCGCGTTCGAATGCACGGTGCAGGATGTGTGGAACTGGCCCGACAGGCTGCCGCCCGACCACTTCGAAATCGTCGGTCCGCCCAAGGAAATTACCGGTATCGAGCCTGCCTTCATTCCGATGCAGGTGCTGGGACCGGGGCGAGAGATGGTATATTTGAACGAAGTGCTGCGCGACATGCCTGGGTCCGACTTGCCGCGCGCCGTCTCGCCGGTGGACCGCATCTTCATCTGCGTGCTGGCGACGCCCGACCGCGACAGGACGGTGGCGTGGTATGTCGATGCGCTGGGACTGGATCGCGGGGCCGATTTCACGATCCCCTATTCGATGATCAACAACGCCTTCGGCCTGCCCGCAGATACGCTGACCACGCTGACGATGGTGTCTGCGGGGCGGATGCCGGTGGTCGAGGTGGACGATTATCCGGAATCGACGACCGGGCGGCCACGCCATGACGGGCACTTGCCGCCCGGCAATGCGCTGGTGACACTCGCGGTGGAAAGCCTCGACCGGTGCAATGCGGAATGGATCGCGCAACCGGCGGAACGCGCAGGCGCTTTATACGAGGGGCGGCGGGCGGCGACGGCTATCGGCCCTGCCGGAGAATTGCTCGAACTGGTGGAGATTGCGTGATGCGTTGGCTTGCCGGACTGCTGATGCTTGTTTTCGCGGCGACGGCACAGGCCGCGTCCGATCCGCCGCGCGCCATTATCGAACAGGCCATCGCGGCGCATGGCGGGGAGGGCTGGCTGGAACCTGGCACGCTGGTCCTAAGCGGGTCCGCCACCTTCTACGCACCCGACAGCGCCGATCCGCGCCGCACTGCCGACGATTACCGCATGTGGCGCGTGATGGACCCGGACCGGCAATCGGCACACGGGGCCGACGGCAAGGTCCGCATCGTCGCGCGCGATGGCGACGATATCGTGTTCGAAGTCGGCTATGACGGCGAGACGACCTGGACCGAACGCGGCATCATGCCCAAGGACCAGGCGGACGCCTATTGGGCCAGCAATTTCGGCTTCGGCATCATCCGTTCGGCGCTCGATACCGGCTTCACGCTGGAGGCGGTGCCGCCGCGCGATCATGGCGGTGCCCTGATCGATCTGGTCCGCATCATCGACCCGCAGGGCCAGGTGACGCTGTTCGGCTTCGACCGCGAAAGCCGCTTCATCCGCTACATGGCGTTCGACAGCCCGCGCGGGTTTCACGAACGCCATTACGACGATTTCGTCCGTATACCGCAGACCGGCGGCGGCTCCGGCTGGGTGCAGGCGCGCAAGGTCACGCTGTTCTATGACGGGGTGCGCAGCAACACCGTGCAGTGGCGCGAGGTGACGGTGGGCGAACCGATAGACGCCAGCGTTTTCGCACCGCCTGCACGGTGAGGCTTTTCGCCATCCACTGCCGCGACGCGGATGACAGCGCTGCCTTGCGCCAGCGGCACTTGCAGGCGCATCTCGACCATGTGGCGGCCAACATCGAACGTTACGCCGTTGCCGGACCGCTGAAAGATGGCGCGGCCACGGTCGGTTCGCTGCTGATAGTTCGCGCCGAGAATGAAGAAGACGCCGCCGTCTTCCACGCCACCGATCCCTACACCAAGGCGGGCGTCTGGCAGTCGCCCCGGATCGAGATGTTCAGCGCCGTCGCGGGCGAATGGGTTGGCGGGACCAGCTGGTAGCGGTTCGCCGCGTCACGGCAGCAGGATGGTGGAACCTGTGGTCTTGCCGTTTTCCAGATCGCGGTGCGCCTGCGCGGCATCGGTCAGCGCATAGGTCTGCCCGATGGTCACGGACAACGTGCCCTTGGCGAACAGGTCCCAGACCTGTGCGGAATATTCCGCCCGTTCGCCCGCATCTTCGTAATAATGGAACAGCATGGGGCGGGTGTTGTAGAGCGAGCCCTTCATCGCCAGCACGCCGACATCGACTTCGCCGACGGGCGCATCGGCATTGCCGTAATTGATGATCAGTCCGCGCTTGCCGGTCGCATCCAGCGAGGTTTCCCAGGTGCTGCGCCCGATCCCGTCGAAGGTAACGCGCACACCGGCCCCGCCGGTTATTTCGCGCACCCGGCTCGCGGTGTCTTCGCGCTTGTAATAAACGATGTGGTCGACACCGGCGGCTTTCGCGGCGTCGGCCTTGGCGTCGGTCGAGACGGTGCCGATGACTTCCGCACCCAGATGCTTGAGCCATTGCACCAGCAGCAGCCCGGTTCCGCCAGCCGCCGCGTGAACCAGAACCGGCCAGCCGCTTTCCACCTTGCCGCAGCGTTGGGCCAGGAATTCGGCCGTGAATGCCTTCAATGCACAGGCTGCCGCCGTCCGGTCGTCGATGGCATCGGGCAGGCGGAACAGGTGCGCCGCGCCGATATTGCGGCGCGTGGCGTATGCGCCCGTCATCGGCCCGATGGTCACGGCCCGGTCGCCCTCGCGCCAGCCTTCGACCCCTTCGCCGACAGCGACGACGCGGCCTGCTGCCTCCAGCCCCAATCCGCTCGGCAGTTCCGCCGGATAGATGCCGCGCCGGTGATAGGTATCGATATAGTTCAGGCCGACCGCGCCATGCTCCAGCGTGACTTCGCCGGGGCCGGGCGGGGGCAGGTCTTCCTCCACGAACCGGATGACTTCGGGGCCGCCGGTGGCGTCGAACAGGGCGCGGGTGGTTTTCATCGAGTGATGTCCTTCGGGGTTTCAACGGGCTTCGGACTGCAACTGGCCTGCGCCCAGCGGGCATTGATGCCGACCAGCGTGGCATCTGGCGATGCCCAGCTATAGGTTTCTGCTCGGATTGGATCGTCGCGGTGCAGGTAGATGACGAGCGATGGCGTCTTGCGGCTGCCACGTGCCCAGGTGACGTTGCGCATCCGCAGCGTCATGTCGGGCGCCTCGCCCTTGCCGGGCATCGCGATGCGCCCTCCCTGATCGAAAATGTCGAGATTGCGGGCGAAGGTCCAGTCGGAAGCGCCGTCGGGCTTGCCCGCGAACTTGCGCACCGAGATCCAGCAAGTGAAGGGGCGCGCGCGGCGCAGCTCGCTGTCGTTTATCGCCCATACGCCGTCGCCCGCTGCGGCCAGTCCGGCAGGTGCGGCGTCCTGCCATTCGCCAGCAGGTTCGCCATAGCTGTCCAGCATCCGCCAGCGTCCGTCCGCCGCGAATTCGTAATAGACGGTATCGGCTTTGGTCCGGCCTTCTTCTTCGGCGAAATAGGCGTCCTCCACATTGGTCCAGATGCCCGGTTCGGGCATGGTTGCCTGTGCGGCGGCGCTTGCCGGAACGGAAAGCAGGACGGCGGCGAGATAAAGTTGTCCGGACATATTTTGGCGGTAGCAACCGGTGCCGCACGCGACAATCCGCGCCGCGCATTATACGGGCAATGCCGTCTCGTATTTCAGCGTTTCCATCGCGAAGCTGGCAGAGACATCGGAGATGGGCACGGCGGATATCAGCAGGCGGTAGACCCGGTCGTAATCGGCGACATCGCGCACCGCCAGCTTGACCAGATAGTCGGTATCGCCCGCCAGCCGGTAGAATTCCATCACTTCGGGAATGGCGCGGGTGGCGCGGGCGAAGCTGTCCAGCCAGGCATCGCTGTGGTCGTTGGTGCGCACCGCGACGAAAACCGTCAGGTCGAGATCGACCTTGGCGGCATCGAGCAGGGCGACGCGACGGGTAATGAAACCGCCCGTCTGCAACCGCTTCACACGCCGCCAGACGGCATTGCCGGATAGCGACAGTTCGGCGGCCAGGGTTTCCATCGAAACGGTCGCATCGCGTTGAAGGTGGCGCAGGATTTGCCGGTCGTTTTCATCGATCATGGCGTTTCTCTAGCGGATGGTGCAAATATCTTGCAAGAACTCGGATAAATGCGAGAAGTGTGAAGCTGATTTTGCATCCATACGCGCATAATCTCGCAAGATGCTCCAACCGCAACCCGCTTCGCTGTCCATCCACCCTGCGCAGACATGCCCGCTTGCGCCCGTGGCGTCCGCCATCGGCAATACGCCAGCCTTGCACCTCCAGGTGCGGTACGAGGGCGAGCCGGTCGACATCCTGGCCAAGATGGAGATGTACAACCTGTCGGGGAGCATCAAGGATCGCATGGCGCTGAGCATCCTGCGCGAAGCCTACCGCTCCGGTGCGCTGGTACCGGGCCAGCCGATTGCGGAGGCGACCAGCGGCAATGCCGGCATCGCCATGGCGGCGCTGGGCAGTGCGCTGGGCCACCCCGTCACGATCTTCATGCCCGACTGGATGAGCATGGAACGCCGTCGCCTGATCGAAAGCTACGGCGCGACGGTCTGCCCCGTTTCGCGCGAGGAAGGCGGCTTTCTCGGCGCGATCGCAATGGCGGAGGAATGCGGCGAGACGAACGGCTGGTTCCTGCCGCGCCAGTTCTGCAACCAGGCCAATTGCGCAGCCCATTGCGACAACACGATCGCGGAGCTGGTCGTGCAGGCCCGCGGGCTTGGCGGCGCGGCGCTGTCGGGCTTCGTCGCTGGCGTCGGCACCGGCGGCACGGTGATGGGCGCGGCGCAGTATTTCGCGCAAACGGGCAGGCCCGTTCCGGTGCATCCGATGGAACCCGCATCCTCGCCCACGCTGTCCACCGGCCACAAGGTCGGGCAACACCGGATGCAGGGCATTTCGGACGAGTTCGTACCCGATATCGTCAAGCTGGAACAGCTGGCGAGCATCGTGCAGGTCGATGATGGCGACGCGATCCTGATGGCGCAGCGCATCGCGCGCGAACTGGGCATCGGTGTCGGCATATCGAGCGGCGGCAACATTCTTGCAGCCATAAAGGTCGGCCTGGCGCAGCGTGCAGAGGACAACGGCACGACGCCGCTGATCGGCACCATCCTGTGCGACAATGCTATGAAATATCTGTCGACAGCACTGTTCGAAACCGAACCGGTCGAACCGTGCTATCTGGCGCCGCAGATCGAATTGGCGACCGCGACCGTCATCGCCGCCCGATAGACGCGCGGCTCAGCCGAGGATGCTTCGGTAGAGCTGTATATATTTGTCGGCCATCGTTTCCACGGCGAACCGTTCTGCAACGCGGCTGCGGATCAGCGAACGATCCAGGCTTCCCGCATGCTCCACCGCGCGCACGGCCTCGCGGTGGTTTCGCACCAGAAAACCCGTCACTCCGTCTTCGATCAGTTCGGACATGGAGCCGCGTGCATTAGCGATCACGGGCGTACCGCAAGCCATCGCCTCGACTACCGACAGCCCGAACGGTTCGTCGAACGCGATGAGATGCAGCAGCGCACGCGCGTGCCCCAAGGCTCGCAGCCGTGCGTCGCCGCCGACCGGGCCGTGGAACGCGATGTCCGGCGGCGACAGGCCGGGTGCGACGTGATTGTCGTGATAGGCCTGATCCTGCACGATGCCGTAAAGGTGCAGACCTCGTCCGGAGTCGCGCGCCACCGCAATCGCCGCCGCCGCTCCCTTGTCGGGGTGGATGCGACCGAAGAACAGCAGGCGTTCCGCCCCCTCGGCATCGAACGGGAAGCTCGATACATCGATCCCATGGTGGATCGTCGCGGCGTAGCGCAGGGCGGGATGGCGATCGGCGTCGCTGATAGCGACATAATGCACGATGTCATCGAACGGTTCGTACATCGGCAGAATTGCGTCGGACGACAGCCCGTGGATGGTGGTGACGACCGGCGTATCGACAAGTCGTGCAAAGGCATGGGCGGGAAAATCGGCCTGGTTGTGAATGATGTCGAACGCGGAGCCTTGCGCAAAGCAATGCGCCAGATGCCGGAACTCCCAAACCTTCGCATCGATGGCCGGATTGTCGTTATAGGGCGCAGGCACGACGGCTTGCAAACGGGCCTTCGTGACGCTGTCCATCGTTGCGAACAACGTCACGTCCACGCCGCGCTCGACCAGTGCTTCGGTCAGCAGGCTGGTGACCAGTTCCCACGGGCCGTAGGCGCGGGGCGGCGTGCGCCAGGCGATCGGTGCCAGCATTGCGATGCGTATCGGCTCATCCCCCGCCGGTTTCGCCGCCGCGCACTGCGTTGCGCGCGATAGCATACGTTAAGCGTGCAACGATCGCGGTTCCGGTGCGTTGCATACATCTAACCTCTACCAACGAACACATTCCAAGAAGGGTCCGACTTGATGGGGCTGAATTTTCCCGTGCCACACCCCGAACTGCGCAACCCGGCATCAAAGCAGCCGCTGCGCCCAGTGCGCAACCCCCCCGCGCGAGGCGATCTGTTCTTCGCCAACTCGCCGAACCTGTCCAGCGAGGCCAGCGCGCCGCATATCGCATTACTTGGCAATTTCGTGCCGCAACTGTGTGGATTGGCGACCTTTACGGCCGATACGCGCAAGGCTCTGATGGCACATGCCAGCAAGCCGGTGGTCGACACCTACGTTTTGCATGATGACGAGGGTCTGGCCTATCCCGAGGACGTTACGCGGCTCATCAAGCGGGACCGGCGCGACGAATATAGCCGCACGGCGCGGGCGATCATGCACAGCGAGGCCGACCTGCTGCTTGTTGAACACGAATTCGGCATTTTTGGTGGCGAGGATGGATGTTACGTTCTCGATTTAATCGAAGCTGTGGACATTCCCGTTGTCGTGACCCTGCACACCGTACTGGACATGCCCAGCCTGCACCAGGATGCCGTCATGCGGCGGCTGATCGCGTGTAGCGATACTTTGATCGTCATGGCGGAGTATGGCCGCGCCGTCCTGCGCCGCCGATACGGGGTGGCAGACGACCGTATCGCGGTTATCCCGCACGGCATTCCCGATTTTGCCTACACCCCGCCCGAAGACGCGAAGGCGCAGTTCGGACTGGAAGGGCGCAAGACCGTACTCACTTTCGGCCTGCTGTCGCACGACAAGGGAATAGACCGGATGATAGAGGCAATGCCGTCGATCGTCGCAGCGGATCGCAATATCGTCTATATAATACTCGGCGCGACGCATCCCAACCTCGTGGCCAGCGAAGGGGAAGCGTTGCGGCAGCGGCTGCAGGCGCGCGTTGCCGAACTGGGTATCGCCGATAACATCCGCTGGGTGGACGCGTTCGTCGAGATGGACGAATTGGTGCAATACCTGAAAGCTGCCGACGTCTACGTCACCCCGTATCTGAACCCGATGCAGATCACATCGGGAACGTTGTCCTACGCAGTCGGCATGGGCAAGCCGGTGGTCTCCACGCCTTACATTCATGCTTCGGAATTACTTGTACGCGGAAACGGCGTGCTCGTGCCGTTCCGCGACAGCGACGCGTTGGCCCGCGAAGTAGGCGGGTTGTTGCAGGACGATGGCAGGCGCGAAAGAATAGCGCGAACCGCCTATCGTCGCGGTCGCAAGATGACCTGGAGCGAACATGCGCAGGCGCTTCTCGACAGGTTCGCGATGCTGACCGGGCACGCAAACGCAACACCGGTCGAACCGCTGGTGGCGGCCTCTGCTGCGTAGCATTGCGGGTGGTTCGAAAGTGTCCGATCCTGCGGATGCGCTGCGCAGGCTGACCGACGACACGGGAATGCTCCAGCATTCACGGTTCGGTGTGCCCGACCGCGCGCACGGCTATTGCATAGACGACAATGCGCGCGCGCTGATGCTGATGGCGATCGCCACCGACTTGCCTGGCCCGCTTCGCTCGCGGTGGGCGCATGTTTATGCCGCCTTCGTGCAGGATGCGTGGAACGAGGAGACCCGCCGGTTTCGTAACTTTATGGCGTTCGACCGCAGCTGGCTCGAACGCGTAGGATCATCCGACAGCAACGGTCGCACCCTTTGGGCACTTGCCGTGACGCAGAGACAATGTCCTGACGTCGGGTTGGCCGAGTGGGCGGCGACGCTGTTCGACGAAACGATCGGCTGCGTCGCACCCGTGCAATCGCCCCGCACGGCGGCGTTTGTCGTCCTGGCGCTGCTGGAGGTTTTGCCTTGCCGCACCGACGGGGATCATCTGAACTTCCTGCTGCGCCAGAATGCTAAGCTGCTCCTTGATCTGTTCGAACGCCAGTCCGCCGCCGATTGGCCGTGGTTCGAACCCTACCTGTCCTACGACAACTATCGACTGAGCGAAGCGATGCTACGGGCGGGGAGGGCGCTTGAAAGCGACGCAATGATCGATACCGGCCGCGCGAGCCTTATCTGGCTGGTGGATCGGCAGACGAGTTTAGACGGTGTGTTCCGCCCGGTAGGCACTGCGGAATTCGGCGTCGTCCACAGCGAACCGCGCCGCTACGATCAGCAACCGCTGGAAGCGTGGGCGGCCATCGACGCCGCGATCGCGGCTGAACGAATCGTACCCGGCGCGCGGTGGGTCGAGCATGGCGAAGCCGCCTTTGCCTGGTTCGAAGGTCGCAACGATGCGAACGAACGCGTGGCCGGTTCTGATACGGGCGAATGCTTCGACGGCGTAACTGCGACAGGGGTCAATCGCAATCGCGGTGCCGAAAGCGTCCTCGCTTGGCACTTCGCACAACGGAGGATAAGCACCCTGCGAACGCTTGACGTTTGTTAACGGGTTTGGCGTGAGCCATTTTTGCGTTCGAGGGGTGCAAGATGACAATAGACGTTCAGGAGACGGACATCCTGCTTCAGGCGGATGCATCCAGGGTTCTGGTGCGCCCGTTCGACCTTGCGTGGGATCCGACGGGCAAGGAACGCAGCCGTGCGGAGCGCCTGATCACGCATGTACTCGCGTTGCCCAAGGATGTCGTTTCGGGCGAACTGACGCGCGTCTATCGTGATTTCTCCAGCCGGCATGACAAGGTGCGCGATATCTTCGTGCGCCGTGCGAACGAGGTGATCACACGAGCGGGTCTGTCGGCAAAGGCACTGGACAGCCCGATGCGCGAGCTGCTGGGTTCGTTCTTCTGCCAAGAATACAGCTACGCTTCGGCGGCCGTCACCAATCCCAGCGTTACCCTGCATCCCGACCAGGGTAAGCTTGCGCGCGGCGAACAACGCATTGCCATTGCCATGCGGACGGTCGGCGAAGGGCACATTAGCTCGATCACGTTCCGCGAAGGCGTGGTGACCGACTGCGGCACGTTGAGGCTCGAACCCGACCCGCCTTTGTCAACGGCAGCCAATTTTACCAGCGGTGCGCACGATAGACCGGAGGAGGGCATCCGCGTGGAGCGAGCAGAAGGCTGCTCGTTGTCGGAAACGGTCATCTTCCCGATGACCGTGGCGCAGGCCGGGGGTCTGGAGGACTTGCGCATCACGCGGTTGACGACGGAAGACGGTACGTGGCGCTGGATGGGCACCTACACCGCCTATAGCGGCATCGATATCCAGTCAGAAATGATGATGACCGACGATTTCGAACGCTTCGATATGATCCCGATGCGCGGGGAGGCTGCGCGCAACAAGGGTATGGCACTGTTCCCCCGGAAGATCGACGGACGCTATGCGATGATCGCGCGGCAAGACGGGGAGAACCTGTATTACATCACCAGCGACGATCCGCTGGAATGGTCGCACGGGGTTCGCATTTTGGAACCCAAACACCCTTGGGAACTCATCCAGATCGGTAATTGCGGCCCGCCGATAGAGCTGGACGAAGGCTGGCTGGTGATGACGCACGGCGTGGGAGCCATGCGCCGCTATTCGATCGGCGCGGCCCTACTGGACAAGGACGACCCGTCCCGCGTGCTGGGCCGCACTGCGCAGCCGGTCCTGTCGGCTGCCGAGGAGCAGCGGGATGGCTACGTGCCCAATGTGGTCTACAGCTGCGGCGCGATGCGCTGCGGCGCGAAGCTGTTCCTGCCCTATGGCATCGCCGACAGTTCGGTGGGTTTCGCGTTTGTTGAATTGAAAGACGTGCTGGACCGGCTGCAATAGCGCGCAGTTGACATATGTTCCCCACCGGAACCGCCGCCCCTCCCGATCGATGCAGTCATTGCACATAGGGTGCACGGGGGAAACAAAGCGATGGGCGCTTCGTGAACATTCAGACGATTGCCGAATGGGTCGCGCCTGCCGCGACCATGATTGCAGCTGTGATGACCGCTGCCAATCTCGGCACGAAGATAACTGGTTGGGGTTTCGTCGTCTTTACCGTCGGCGCGACAGCCTGGACCGCGATCGGCTTTATCACGGGGCAGCAGGGTCTGATGCTGACGAACGGCTTTCTGTTCTTCGTCAACCTGGTCGGCGTCTATCGCTGGCTCGGCAGGCAGGCGCGTTTCGAAGAAGGCAGCAAGGCCGCATCCCGCAAGAGTGCGAAGGACGATACGCCGCGCCTGTTCGCGGCGGGTACAACGCTGGGCGCGGAGGTGATCGGCGCAGAAGATGAAAAACTGGGTAGCGTCGTCGATGTGATGCTGGAAGCGGACAGCGGCCGTATCAGCTATGTGGTCGTGACCGATGGCGGCACTGCCGGCGTGGACGAACAGCTTCGCTGTATTGCCAAGGACGACGTTGTGTTCGGCGATGGACGTGTAGTCTATGCAGGGTCGTCATCGGACTTCGCGCGGCTCGCGGTGATTGAGCGCGACAACTGGCCCGTACCCAAGCGCGAAAATGGGACGCGGCCGCATGCGTCCGTTTAAATACTATCGTGGTTTTGCGATCTGGCGGTGCATCGCCGCCAGCAGCGGTTCCGGCAGCAGTTCGGAGAACACGGACTGCACCTTGTTCATGAAATTGCCACCTACCACGCCCGCTTCGCCCGCCATCATGGCGCGATAGCCATCTTGTGCCACGTCGGCGGGATCGTCCTTCAAATCCGTGCGCCCGACGCCCGTATCTTCCATGTCGGCACGTTCGAAGAACGCGGTGTCGGTCAGGCCGGGCATCAGGCAGGTCACCGTCACGCCGCTGTCCTTCAGCTCGTCGCGCAATGCAAAACCGAAATTGTCGATGAACGCCTTGGATGCGTTGTACACGATATTGTAGGGTCCGGGAATATCGTCGACGATGGAACCGGTGATCAAGATGCGCCCTTCGCCCGCATCGCGCATCTTGCTGCCGACGGCATGAACCAACGCGGCTGTTCCGGTCACGTTGACGTCGATGACGGATTTGTGCGCATCGAATGGTTGATCGAGGAATTTGCCGCCGATTCCGATACCGGCATTGGCCATCAACAGGCCCACCGGGCGCGAACCGATCTTGGCGATCAGTTCATCGACACCGTACGCCGTGCCGAGATCGCATTCGATACTTTCGACCGTGACAGTCTCCGACTGCAATTCGTCGCGCACATTGTGAATGGCCGGTTCGTCTGCGGCGACAATCACGTCGTTCCCGTGCTGCGCGGCCAGCTTCGCCAACTCCTTGCCGATGCCGGACGATGCGCCGGTTACAACGGCAAGCCGGTTGCGCGCTGCGTCACCGCTCATGCCCCCGGCCTCAGCACGACCTTTGTCCAGTCGTTCTGGTTATTCTTGAACTGGTCGTAGCCGCGCGGTGCTTCCTCCAGCGGGAGCCGGTGGCTGATCAGCCAGGTGGTGTCGATTTCGCCTTCCTGGATACGCTCCAGCAGGGGCTTCAAATATTTCTGCACGTGAGTCTGGCCGGTGCGCACCGTCAGCCCCTTTTCCATCAGCGCACCTAGCGGGAACTTATCCGTCATGCCGCCATACACGCCAGGCATGGACAGACGCCCACCCTTGCGAACGGACAGCAATGCCTGCTTCATCGCCGATGCGCGGTCAGCACCCACGCCGATCTTTTGTTTCGCAACGTCGATGATGTTGTCGATCGCGAACCCGTGCGCTTCCATGCCAACCGCATCGATGACCGCATCGGGGCCGATACCGCCGGTCATTTCCTTCAGCGCCATGCGGATGTCGGTTTCTTCGAAGTTCAGCGTTTCTGCACCGATCTGTCGCGCCAGTTCCAGTCGTTTTGGATGATGATCGATAGCAATGACGCGCGCTGCACCCATGATCTTGGCCGATTGCGCGGCGAACAGGCCCACCGGACCACAGCCCCACACGGCGACTGTATCATCAGGCTCGATTTCTGCGTTCTCCGCAGCCATCCATCCGGTCGGCAAGATGTCGGAAAGAAACAGAACCTGTTCGTCGTCCATGCCATCGGGAATGACGATCGGGCCGACATCGCTGAACGGCACGCGCACATACTCGCATTGTCCGCCGGAATAGCCGCCCGTCATGTGCGAATAGCCGAAGATACCGCCCATCGCCTTGCCATACAGCTTTTCCGACATGTCCTGCTTATCGGCGGGATTGGAATTGTCGCACGCGGAGAATTGCTGCTTGCCGCAGAAGAAGCACGAACCGCAACTGATCGTAAAGGGCACGACGACGCGCTGTCCCTTTTCCAGCGAACTGCCGGGACCGGTCTCCACCACTTCGCCCATGAACTCGTGGCCGAGGACGTCTCCGGGCAGGCATCCGGGGATCACACCGTCATAGAGATGCAGATCGCTGCCGCAGATCGCGGTGGATGTGACTTTAATAATAGCATCGCGCGGATTGACGATTTCGGGATCGGGAACGGTATCCACGCGCACGTCGTGCGTACCGTGCCAAGTGAGAGCGCGCATGTCCTATTCCTTGTCTTGGTTGGTGCTGTCAGACGTGGCGATCTCGCCCGTTTCGATCAGCATCTTCAGCCGCTTCAGATCGTGCCGGGCTTGCAATTTGGGATCGAGCCCAGTGAGCCTGGCAAGCATGCCGCCCGTGCTGGTTCGAGCCGGGAGGTAATCGTTCGTCAGCGAAACGTAGCTGCCGCGATCGCCGGGTGCCGCTTCGAAGGACAACGTTCCACGCATACCGGGGCTCGCATCGTCTACGCCTTGCCAGCGTATGACGTCGTCTTCGCGATCGATGGAAAACGTCGTGGCGATGCTATCGGTATCGAAAGGCGTATTCTCGAAAGTCCAGGTCGCCATCGCGGCACCTGCCCGTTCGACCGAACGGACATTGGACATGAACGAAGCAAGGTTCGCCGGATCCTCGCAGAACGTCATGACGGCATTTACCGGTTTGCCGATCAAAATTGTTTTCTGATCCTCAAAATCCGCATTGTCCGCCTCGCCATCGCGACCTTGCGTCTTGTCGACGAAGGCGCGCTTCGCGGCGAATGCGCTGCCGATCGCTGCGACCGCGGCCAGCCCTGCGACGATGGCGACATTTCGTGTCGTCCTGCGATGTTTCAACTGCCAACCCTTCTTCAAAAACTGCGAACAGCGAACGCCGGGTGCGATCGAACGCCACGCATGACTCAACAAGAGAGCGTAGCGCCATCCGTTCCGTGGATTTAACAAACTTAAGAACCGCATTCTTACCGCTCCTGCGCTTGCACGAATAGTCCGCAGCTGCAAGCGGTCCGGCACCGGCGGTCGATGCGTACCGACCGCGCAACGGTCATGTGGATGCTAGCCAAAGTCATTGGCATCGCGGCGACTGGCTGACCTACCGATCCCGTCTGGCCCAACACGGCATGCAGGCAGGAGCAGAACAATCCTTATCGACGCCGTCTATGATTTTCTGTGCCCCTGGTGCTTCGTGGGCAAGCGACATCTCGATCTCGCGATCCGGCAGGAAGCGGAAGGCAGCATTCGCGTGCGCTGGCACCAGTTCATGCTGTATCCGGAGTTCGACCGTGCCGGGCACGACTTCCTCGCCTTTTTCCGCAGCAAGTACGGCGAAGCGCTTCAGGTGCCGATGTGGGACGCGATACGGGCCGTGGCGAAACCCGTCGGCATTGATTTCGCATTCGAACGCATGACGCGTGGCCCGGCCAGTCTCGACGGGCATCGCCTCGTTCGCTGGGCCGAACGCCAACGCGACGGCATAGCGCCCGCTTTAATCGAGGACCTGGCGAGCAGCTTCTTCGAACAAGCCGAGGTCATCGACATGGCATTTCTCGTTTCGCTCGCAGAGCGGCACGGGTTCGACGGCGCGGCGGCCGCACAATACCTGGCAAGCGACGCCGACATGCGCGAACCGTTCGCGGAAACCGAAGCATGGCGCGCGAATGGCGTCTCCGGTATGCCGCATTTCATCCTGCGCTTCGCCGATGGCAATACCGAGATCGTTCGCAAGACATCGATCGCAGTGTTCGCAGACGCCTTTCGGCGGGACCGTGAACTGGCCCGACAGATCGCGGAAACGGCGGCATGATGCAGCAGGTAGATCAGCGAGACTTGGTTATATGAAAATAGCATGCCTGGGTGGCGGACCGGCGGGTCTGTATTTCGCAATCGCCATGAAACTGCGCGATGCGGCCCACGAGATCCACGTGTTCGAGCGCAACAAGGCAGGCGATACGTTCGGCTGGGGCGTCGTGTTCTCCGATCAGACATTGTCGAACCTGACCGAGACCGATCCGGTAAGCGCGAAGACCATTTCCGACAGCTTCGCCCACTGGGATAATATCGAGGTCACAGTCGAGGATCGCAGCATCGTGTCTTCAGGCCACGGGTTTATCGGCATCGGTCGCAAGCACTTGTTGCAGATACTGCAGGCGCGCGCGCGCGAACTGGGGGTCGTGCTGCATTTCGAAACCGAATGCAGCCCCGATATGGACCAATACGCCGCGTTCGATCTCATCGTGGCGGCCGACGGCGTCAACAGCCCGGTTCGCACGGCCTATGCCGACCGTTTCGAGCCGCAGATCGAGGTCAGGCGTAACAAGTTCATTTGGCTCGGCACAAAGCGGCTGTTCGATGCCTTCGCCTTCATTTTCGAGCCCACGGAGCAGGGCTGGATATGGGCACATGCATACCGGTTCAGCGGCGATACCTCGACATTTATCGTAGAATGCAGCCCTGAAACCTGGGCCGGGCTGGGGTTCGACCGCATGACGCAGGCCGAAGCGATCGCTGCGTGCGAGAAGATCTTCGAACGGCACCTTGCCGGCAACCCGCTTATCACGAACGCTGCGCATTTGCGTGGTTCGGAGGCGTGGATCAATTTCCGTCGCATCGTCTGCCGGCGCTGGTCGTTCGACAATGTCGTGCTGCTTGGCGATGCGGCGCATACCGCGCATTTCTCCATCGGTTCGGGAACCAAGCTTGCGCTGGAAGACGCGATCAAGCTGGCCGCCGTGCTCGACCGGCCAGGACTGGACAGCAAGGCGGAACTGGCGGCGGCTCTCGAAGAGTATCAGGAGGAACGCCATACAGCCGTGCTGCGCATCCAGAACGCTGCGCGCAATTCGACCGAATGGTTCGAGACGGTCGAACGCTACATGCATTTCAAGCCGCGCCAGTTCGCCTATTCGCTCTTGACCCGCAGCCAGAGGATCAGTCACGAAAACCTCCGGTTGCGCGATGGTCCTTGGTTGGCAGATGTCGAAAAGGATTATTGGCGCGACGCGACCGCTATCGTTGGCGAAAACGGTACGGGCAATCACAGTCAGCCAATCTTCGCCCCGTATCGCATCAAGTCGCTGACCCTGCCGAACCGGATCGCGATGGCACCGATGCTGACCTACATGGCCGATCGAAGCGGCATGACCACGCCGTTCCATCTGACCCATTATACGGCGCGTGCGCTTGGTGGAACCGGGCTGATAATGACCGAGATGCTGGCAACGGATGCCGCAGGCCGCGCGACCCGGGCATGTCCCGGTCTTTATAACGACGATCAAGTTCGGGGGTGGCGGGAGATAAACGCGTTCATCCACGCCCAGACCGCTGCGAAAACGTGCGCGCAAATAGGCCATGCCGGCGCCCGTGCCGCGTGCAAGATACCTGACGAGGGGGCCGGATACGACGATCCGCTGGACGATCCTTGGCCGATTGTCTCCGCGTCCGATCGCCCCTGGCGCGAAGACGGCATCGTACCGACCGCGGTTGACGAAGCGGAGATCGAGAACGTCGTGAACGGGTTCGCACAAGCGGCCCGCCGCGCCCATGCCGCCGGGTTCGACATGGTGGAAGTGCAAGCGGGCCACGGGTTCCTGCTGTCCAGTTTCATTACGCCGATCATGAACCATCGGACCGATGCGTTCGGTGGAGATCTGGCCGCGCGCATGACCGTGCCGCTCCGCGTCGTTGCCGCGATGAAAAGCGTCTGGCCCGCCGACAAGCCCATCGCAGTGCGCATTTCGGCCACCGATTGGGCCGGAGAGCGTGGCATTCTGCCTCGCGATGCGGTTGAGATCGCGCGCATGTTAAAGGAAGCGGGCGTGGATATGATCGACGTATCTGCAGGCGAAACCGATCCGAGCGCGCGCCCCGTTTACGGTCGCATGTTCCAGACCCCCTTCGCGGACCGCATCCGCAACGAATTGCACATGCCCGTCATCGCGGTCGGAAATATCGAGGATGCGGATCAGGCCAATTCCGTGCTTGCCGCTGGTCGCGCCGATCTGGTGGCGGTGGGCAGGCCGCATCTCAGCAATCCGATGTTGACGATGCACGCCGCAGCACAGGCAGGCTATACCGGCCAGTTCGTTCCTCCGGCCTATCGCACCGGCCATGACCAGATGTCACGCGCCGCGCGCAAGGCCCGGATGGCAAGCGCCTGACCCTTCGGAGAACGCCGATCCATATCCATCATACCATCATACGGTTCGCGCATGTGGATGCTGCGGGAATTGTTTTCTATCCGCGCTATTTCGAACTGCTGAACGCCGCGGTCGAGGACTGGTTCGCCGACGGTCTGGGGCGCAGTTTTCGCGATCTGCACCTGGTAGACCGGATCGGAACGCCGACGGTGAAGCTCGACGCCGAGTTCGTATCGCCCGGAATGCTTGGCGATCCCCTCGATATCGAACTTTCGCCGGTGAAAGTCGGCAACAGCAGTTGCACCGTCTCGTTCGGTATGGCCTGCGAACAGGCCGTTCGGCTGCGCGGCACGGTCGTGCTCGTCTGCATGGACTTGGACCTGAAGAAAGCGAGACCGTGGCCGCAGGACATCGCGGCCGCCATGCGCAGCGGTGTGCGGTCAGACAGCGACGACGGGATGGCGTAGGCGTCCGATGGTCTCGACTTCGGCTTCGACCACGTCGCCGGGCCACAGAAACTCCTGCGGAGTGCGACCGGCACCGACCCCGGCAGGGGTTCCGCTGGCGATGATATCGCCCGGTTCCAGCGTCATGCCCTGGCTGATGTCGGCGATGAGCTCGTCCACCTTGAACAACATGTAGGCGGTGTTGCTGCGCTGCTTCTCCTCGCCGTTCACGGTAAGCCACAGATCGAGCGTCTGCGGATCGGCAATCTCGTCGGTAGTTACGATGCACGGGCCCATCGGGGCATATGTGTCCTGACCCTTCGAATAGATCCATTGCCCGGCCCGGCGGCAATCGCGCGCGCTCATGTCGAGGATGACGCTGTAGCCGAATACGTGCCGTAAGGCGTCTTCGCGCTCAACCCGCTTCGCACGCGTGCCGATGATGACAGCCAGCTCGACCTCCCAGTCGAGCTGCTGCGTTATTGCCGCGTTGTGTTCGATCGCTGCGCCCGGTCCGATGACGCAGCTCGGTGGTTTGGAGAAAATCACCGGCTCGCGTGGCAGGTCGGGCGAAGTGTCGAGCGAAGCGGCGGATTCTGCCACGTGTTCGGTATAGTTAAGACCGATTCCGAAAATATTTGTGCGCGGGCGCGGGATCGGGGCAAGCAGGCGCACGCCGCGAAGGGGCAGGGCGGTGCCTGCCGGATACGCACCCTTCGCCGCGACCAGCAGTGCATCGGCCACCCGCACGGCATCGGGACCGAGATCGATGAATTCGAGCATGGTGTTTGGAAGGTCCACGCCCTCCTGCCTTCCCAACGCATTCAGATCGACCACCATGTCATCCATGATGGCGCCCAGGCGTGACGCGTTGCCGACGTGCGATGTGTAGGTGACCAGCTTCATGACGTTATCCCGGTTTCGGTTATGGGTTGATGTCCGTCGTTTTCGCCCAACGCTTCCTCGCGATAGAGGCCTAGCGATCGCATGACCGGAAGGTCGTGGAACGCGAACAGGCAGGCGTCTTCGCTCTGCGACGCGTTGGCGTGTTCGTGGTACATCCACGACGGCACGACGAAGATATCCCGCTCTTTCCAGTCGAAACGGCGGCCGTTGATGATGGAATAGCCGCGTCCCTTGGCGCATTGATAGACGAACGATCCGACCTGGCGGTGCGCCTTGGTGTGCTCTCCTGCGCGCAGCAATTGCATCTGCGCGCCCATCGTCGGCATGACCGGGCCGCCGGTAACCGGATTGACGAAGTCCATCGCTATCCCGTCATACGGAGAGCCGTCGGACGCGGCGGCCAACTTCACGAGAGCATCGTATGTCGGCCCCCACTCGTACTTGTACATCGGTGAATAGCGCTTGTCCCAGTCGGACCCCTGCGGACGCAAACCCGTTCCGGACCACGTCGATGTCGTGTCGTTTACCGGGTAGGAAACCGCCTGCTGAAGTTCGGGATGCACTTCGTAGAAATTGGCATCCAGCGCGTTCATCAGGGGAATGTCGAGACCGTCCTGCCAGATACAGATCGTGCCGTCCTCCGCCACGCCGTGTTCGTGCCACGTGCCGTTCGGCGTGAGCACGAAATCGTTCGGGCCGAGCGTGATCTTGTGCCCGTCGACATTGGTGAAGGCTCCGCGACCTTCCATGATGAACCGCAGCGCCGACGCGCTGTGCCGATGGCTCGATGCACATTCGCCCGGCGCCATTACCTGCAATCCGGAATACAACCAGCCAACCGCGGCGACGACATCGGAACGCCCCGGGTTTTCCAGGTAGACGACGCGCCGACCGGCCTGCTCCGGCGTGACGAGATCGAGCGCGCGCAGAACATCTTCGCGCAACTCCGCATAGCGCCACAGCATCGGTTCCGACTGGGTAACGGGTTCCCAAGGCTCGATCTTGTTCGCAACCGTCCATAGCGCCCCGGTGCCAAGCGACTGGAGCCGTTCATAATAGGCGACGAGTTCGGGGGTATCGGCAACATTGGCACGACCTGCGACGTCTTCGCGATAGGCATCGAACGCATGCGCGGTCATCTTGTCTGCATCTCCCGTCACCCGACCTTCCATCCGGTTATTGCCTGGACAGTCATTGCCATTACCCGGTCTTGTCGGTGTCATGCTAATTAGTCCTATGCCCATGACCTCTTTTCGTGCCGCAGTCATCCAGGCGGCATCCGACCCGTTCGATCCCGCTGCTTCGGCCCGGAAGGCCGAAAGGCTGATCGGCGAGGCTGCCGCGGGCGGCGCGGATATCGCCGTATTTCCCGAAGCGTTCATCGGCGGCTATCCTAAGGGTGCGTCATTCGATACGCCTGTCGGCCGCCGTACGGATAAGGGTCGGGACGCCTATGCCCGATATTTCGATGCCGCCGTGACCATCGATGGCCCCGAAGTCGCGCAAATTCGGGAAGCGGCGCATGCGGCCAAGATGGTGGTCGTCATCGGGGTCATCGAACGTGCCGACAGCACGCTGTATTGCACTGCGCTGATAATCGACGGGGAAGGCGGCACTCTGGCAAAGCATCGCAAGCTGATGCCGACCGGTGCGGAACGCCTGATCTGGGGGTTTGGCGATGGCTCCACCATGCCCGTGGTCGAAACCGGCATGGGCATGGTCGGGGCCGTCATCTGTTGGGAAAACTACATGCCGATGATGCGCATGGCGATGTTTGCACAAGGCGTGACGTTGTATTGCGCGCCAACCGCAGACGACCGCGACGGGTGGGCAGCGAGCATGCAGCACATCGCGCTAGAAGGGCGCTGCCATGTGCTTTCGGCATGCCAATTCGTCAGGCGCAAAGCCTATCCCGCCGATTACGAGTGCGCGCTGGGCGACGATCCCGAAACCATCCTGATGCGCGGCGGAAGCATGATCGTCGGGCCGCTTGGAGAAGTGCTGGCCGGCCCCGACCATAGCGGCGAGACCATTCTCTACGCTGATTGCGATTCTGCGGATATTGTCCGCGCGCGCTATGATTTCGACGTGGCCGGACATTATGCCCGGCCGGACGTTTTCCGGCTGGACGTGGACCGTCGCGCGAAGCCGGCCGTTGCATGGCCGGAGACACCGTGATGTTCTTCGAAATGAAAGACCTCAGTGCGCACGAACGCTACAAGCTGCTGAGCGCAGCCATCGTGCCGCGCCCGATTGCCTGGGTCAGCACCGTATCGACACACGGGATCGGAAATATCGCACCCTATAGCTTCTTCAACATGATGGGTGCCGACCCGCCACTGCTTGTCTTGGGTGCGATGCGGCAGGGGGACGGGTCGCTGAAGGACACGGCGCGCAATATCCTGGAAACGGGCGAGTTCGTCGTTAACCTGGTGGGGGAGAAACAGCTCGAAGCGATGAATGTCACTTGCGCCGATGCACCGGCGGAGGTGGACGAAGCGGAACTGGCCGGGTTGGAGACAAGCGCGAGCATGGGCGTACTGCCTCGCCGTATAGCAGGGGCGCCCGTTTCATTCGAATGTCGCTCGTACCAACATGTCGATGCGGCCCCTTCGACCGTGATCGTGATCGGCGAGGTGACCGCAATTCATGCCGATGACCGCTACGCCGATCGAGAGCGATTGCGGCTCGATCCCGTCGCGATGGGGCTCGTCGGTCGTATTCATGGCCCCGGTGCATACACGCGCATCAATCTCGACCGACAGCTCGATCGACCGGTGTACGACATGATGGGGCGGGGCAGCACGGACTGATACGACGCCGCGTCAGGCTTCAGCCTTGGCCAGAACAGGAGAAGCGGCTTCAGGTTGAGCCTCGATCGATTGCCCGACCTCGACGAGGCGGTTGATGAACCTTCTCACCGGCGCGAGCATAACGCCGCGCTTGCGATAGGTAACGCCGACCTTCACCGGTTCCCAGATGGCACGATTGACGTTCAACGGCACCAGATGGGCATATTCCCGTTCCAGATGGATCAACGCTTTGGGCAGATAGCTGAGATACTCGCCCTCTTGCAGGATCGTTGCCATAAAGGTCGATGAAGGGGTGGTTATGACGCAGATGGGCGGCTTCAACCCGGCTTCGCGCATGACCCGGACCAACCGGTCGCGCTCGCCCTCGGTCCCGTCGGGCAGCACCCATTTGTAATCGCCGAAGGATTCAATATCGACACGGGCTTGCTGCGCCAATGGATGATCGCGATTGGCGACAACGACGATCTCGTCATGCAACGCGATTTCCTGGCGCAGGTCGTCGTCATGAGAGAGCCCGCCGATCGACCCGATCACGATATCGATTTCGCCGCGACGCAGGCTGGCAATCAATTCGTCGCGCAACCCCTGCCGAAACGTGACCACTGCGCTGTCGTCCTGCGCCATGAAAGCCCGGACTGCTTGGGGGATGACATACTGCATCATCGTGGCGCCCGCGCCGACGCGAACGAACCCCTTGCCAGCGCCTTTCATCTGCTGGATTTCCGCAACCGCACGGTCGATCTCGCCGGTGATAAGCGAAGCATATTCCACGAAGATGCGGCCATATTCGGTCGGCACGACACCAACCGGATGCCGTTCCAGCAGCATGACATCGAGCGATTGTTCAAGATTGCGAATGCTTTTCGACAGCGCCGGCTGGGTAACGTTCAGATGTTCGGCAGCCTTGCCGAAACTGGCGCAGCGGACAATTTCCAAAAAATACTTGATTTGGCGCAGTTCCATGGATGTCAGACTACGCTTATCAACACATGTTGCAAGTCACCGGGGCGATACGCCCTCGGGCGACGAACACTTATGAATGAAGCTCCCACCTTGGGAAATGGCCCATTCACCCTCATCAATGGCGTGCGCGAACAGGGGCCATACATGGATCATTCCAACCCATTCCTGGAAGACGGCCTCACCACCGGCAGCCACTATCCTGTCGCGCAGGCGCACCGAATCATCGAACAGGACTTCTTCCGAACCGACCTGGATCAATGTAGGCGGCAAGCCCTTAGCCGTGCCGAACAAGGGCGAGGCCCGAGGGTCGCTGGGATCCGCATCGCCGAGATAGGTTGCCGCGGTCGGATCCATCGTCGCGGCATCGATGAACGGATCGAGCGCAGCGCGCGGGACGATGGACGATCCCGAATGCGTGAGATCGAGATAGGGCGATACCAGCCATTGTGCGGCAGGCATGTTCTGGCCCTTCGCGACACGATGCTGAAGCGTGCCGAGCGCCAGGTTTGCGCCCGCACTGTCACCACCAATTGCGACCTTGGTCATATCGCAATGTTTGTCCGCCCATGTGCAGGCCGCGATCGCATCGTCCAAGGCGCCGGGGAAGCGATGCTCGGGCGCAAGTCGGTAATCCACAAGCAGCACCTTGGCTTTTGCCGCAGCTGCGACCCGCGCTGCAAAGGCGCGATAGCTGTTGGACGATCCCAGCACGAAAGCGCCACCATGCAACCATAGCACGATGCGGTCGGTATCAAGATGTTCGAACCCGCAGAGAAGGCCGCTAACCCCTTTCGAAAGTTGCACCCGCTCATACGTGAACCCGTCGGGCAAAGGGAGCGCCCCCATCTGCGCTTCGAAGCCCTGCCGCCGCGCATCCAGCGGGGGAGCGGGCATTGTGCGGCGCTCCATGAATGCGGCGCGCAGCGGTTCGACCTGCTCAAGCGACACGGGTTTCGCTTTCCAGTATCGTGCGGGCGAGCGTTCGCAACGCCTGTTTGTCGATCTTTCCGACATTCGTCTTGGGAAGCGACGGCTGGACGATGATACGAGTGGGGCGCTTATATTTCACCAGGCGGCTTTCACAATGTGCCGCCACTGCCTCGGACGTGGCGTCGCCCGACACGAAGCTCCAGATGACTTCGCCCCGATAGGGGTCCGGCACGCCGATCGTTCCGCTTTCCGAGACCGCGGGCAAGCTCATCAGCGCTTCGTCGATCTCGCGCGGATAGACGTTAAATCCGCCGACGATGGCCATGTCCTTCTTGCGGTCTTCGATGAACACGTACCCCTGTTCGTCCATGCGGCCGATGTCTCCTGTATACAACCAGCCATCGACCAGGGTCGCAATGGTCGCCGCCCGGCTGTTCAAATACCCGTCCATGATCTGCGGTCCGCGTGCGATGATCTCCCCGACTTTCTGCCCACCGGCAATGGCGACCTGTGTTTCCGGAAGAGGAGGGCCGACTGAACCCTGCTTCAGTTTCATATTCGGTCCATGATAGGTCAGGATCGGACCCGCTTCGCTTTGCCCGTACCCTTCGTAGATCGGCACGCCGGTGCATTGGTGCCAACGGTCCAGCGTATCAAGCGCAAGAGGAGCGGACCCGGAATAGGCGCAGCGTACGCTCGCCAAAGCATCGCGTTTCAGGCCATCGTAGCCGAGCAGGCTGTTGAAGACTGTGGGGCCGGCCGGCAATCGCGTAATGGAGTGCTTTGCGATGCAATCCATTACCCAATCCGGGCGATAGCGCGGTAGAATATGGAGCGCTCCCCCCGCGTAGGCGGCGAGGTGCAGGCACATCGCGGCGGCGAAACTGTGATACAGCGGCATCATGCAAACGATGCGCTCGTCGCCCGGCATCGTTGGCAGCACAGCTTCACGCTGCGCGACATTCGTTGCCACGGCGCGATGGCTCAACATCGCGGCTTTGGGCACGCCGGTCGTCCCGCCTGTGAATTGCAACACGGCGATGCTATCGGGGGTCAGACCAAGCGGGGACGCTGTACTCCGATCGCTTGCTAGCTCTCTCACGGTCATAACAGTATCGGCATCCTGCGCGAGCGTCTTCAGCGAGCCTGCCAGTTCTGATGAAGTGATGGTGACTACCGGATCGATCCGCGTCAGCAATTGCGACAGTTCGCCGCGCGTGTAATCCGGGTTCAAGCTGGCCGATGCCGCCCCGGCCGCTTGCGCGGCGAAGGTGGCCACGGCGATATCGATACCGTTGGGCAGCACGATTGCGACATGTCGCCCGTTTGCGCCACGCGCGACGAGCGCACCCGCGACGATAAGCACCCGGTCAAGATAGGCGCGGTATGTCAAAGTCTCGTCGCCACACACCAGGGCCGTCGCGTCAGGTCGCTCGGCGGCGGCACGTTCCAGAATGGCGACCGTCGTTGCGGGCACCCAGACCGGTTTGCCATCGAAGGTGGCTATCATGTGTCGACCTCCAGGATGACGGCCATCGCGGTATCGCCGGCGGCGCATCCCTGGAACAAACCCCGGCCCCCGCCGCGCATCGCCAGCTCTTCGATCAGCTCGATCATCGCGCGAAGGCCGGTCGGGCCTTGCGGGTGTCCCCAGACGAGCGAACAGCCGTAATTGTTCATCTTCATCGCATCGAATTGCGTTTCGCGCGCAAAGACGATGTCGTTCACGATGAACGGGTTGTGCGATTTGACGACGTCGATCTGCCCGATCGAAAGCCCCGCCTGGGCCAGCGCGCGTTTCGCCGCGGGCACGGGCGCGGCGGGCATAAAGGCAGGCTCGGCCCGGGCCAAGCCGAACCCCAGGATCGCGATTTCCGGCCCGCTATCGGCAGCGAGCGCTGCGGCACGGCTGCGCGAGGCCACTATCATGCCCGCGTTCCCGTCTGCCGGGTGCGTCTGTCCCGCATATGTGACGCTACCCCCGTCCTTGACCGGATCGAGCGCCCTAATCTTTTGTTCGTCGGCGAGCGTTACCCCAATGTCTCCTGCGACCTGTCCCGCCACCTTTGCGAAGCGCGGATCGGGATAGTCGAACGGGAGGTCCATGTATCTGCGCTGGAATGCGTTATCGTTCGCCGTTGCGTCTTCGTATTGCGCGTAACGCGCCAAAATCAGGTCATCTTGTTCTTCGCGGGAGATATCCCACTTGCGCGCGACATTCTCGGCAGTCTCGATCATGGCAACGCCGGCGAACGGGTCGCGGCTGAAGTTATCGAGTACCCAGTTTTCCGTGGCACCCGTGCCCCCCGGCGCGCTGGGCGCAGGATAGTAGATGTTGGGGCCGTTCGAAACCCGATCGCAAGTCAGCACCAGCGCGGCGTCCGCCATGCCAGCGGCAATTTCCTGCGCGGCGGTCTGCATACTGCGCGCCGACGTTGCGCAAGCCTGCATTATGCTTGGACCGCCCACCTCAAGCGCGCCCAGTTCGCCCATAATCCATGGAAGGCCATAGAAACTGTTCTGCTGCGGTACGGTGAACCCGAGGACGCCGAAATCGAAAACGGTCGCTTGTATCTCGCGTTTGGCAAGAGCGCGCCGGGCGACCCACGCTGCAAACCGCAGGCTGTGCAACTCCGCGAACGCGCCCTGCCAACGCGCGAAAGGTGTGGACCAGTATCCGCCGTAAGGGATCCAGGCGATGGCGCTCACAGAGGGGCCGCCATCGCATTCTGCGCGCTGTCGGCATTGATCAGGTCGACGCGCTTCTCCGCAATCTTCCACGCGTCATCTACCCTCGCGAAGGTATGACGCACTCGCCCGCCGAATGTACGCTGATCTTCTTCGAACCGGCCGCGATTGCGGTATTCCAGGACGATCTGGCTCGAACTGACGATCACTTCGTTTTCGCTCGCCGTCTCGGTTCGAAGTCCGGAAATCACATGCACAGTTCGCGGCGTGGGTTCGGCTCCGAAGGTGCGCGGGTTCGCCAGCCGATGCGTACGGACCATCATCACCTGCCGATCGTCACGGTAATGGCTGGGCCCGTCGCGCGGGGTCTCCATGTTGGGCGATACCGGCACCCAGTAAAGGCAATCCTGGGTATAGAGTGCCAGCCATTCCTCGAACCGTTGTTCATCCAGCAGCGCTGCTTCCAGGTGCACCAGGTCATGCAAAGCAGAATGCGTCACACCGCACCGGCCATATAATCGGCCCATGCCGAAAACTGGTTCCGAATATATCCCTCGGACGTGGCGGGGGTCCGCGCTAGTGCATCGGTACGCTCCCGATCTTCCCGTATGCCCCGGCTCATTGGGATCCAGTCCCTCTCGCCATAGCTGTTGCCCAGCAGCAGGCGTTCGTAGATTTCCAGATCGTCGGCGATCACAGGAGACGCGGCGGAATTGGCGCCGGTGCAATATTCTATCGCGTTAACGTGCGTTTCTTCGGGCGCGCCGACCAGTTTGAAGGTGAAGCCGATCATCTCGGTTAGATCGTGGCGCACGGGGCGAATGATGCGGATCGTCTGATAGCGTGCATGCCAGAAGGATGACGGGTAGAGCAGCATTAGGTGCCGATCCACCGCCAGTACGTCGCGCGCTTTCGCCTCGCCGTGGTGGTCGATCAGCGACCGGGTATAGGCGTCGGCCGTGTCGGGGGTGTAGTCGGCCCCCATGTGGCCCCCGATATAACTGTGACCGCCGGGCACGGTCACCATGTCCAGATCCTGGAAGAACTGTATCGGCTTGCCGTTTGCCAGCATCATGCCGACGCTCGGCACGATATTGTCCTGTCCCACCTCGGCCATGACGGCCTTCGAGGAAACCACGCTGGCAGCGTGGGCGAAACCTGGGTGGATCGTATCGTTCAAGTTCTCGAACGTCATTTTCCAGTTCGCACGGTAGTAATGGCGCAACTGGTATTTCCCCACCTCGATACGTCCGGTCGGCGACCGGTCAACCAGATCGTCGATGGTGGTGGTCATGTGACCGAGGAAGTCAGTCAGGTCCGGCGCTTCTGCACCCAGCAGATTGCCGAAGATGAAGCCGCGATAGGTCTGGGTGCGCACCTTCGTTATTGCATAGTCGTCCGGGTCCAGCACGCCCGCATAATTGGAAGCATTGGACACGAAGCGCACGGTGCCATCCGCGTTGAATGTCCACCCATGATATGGACATTGGTGGCCGTTGGGTGCCGATCCGTTCTCAAAAGCGCATAGGGTTGCACCACGATGGGAGCAGCGGTTGAAGATCGTCTCGATCGAACCGTCCTTCGCGCGCGTCAGTATGACGGCCTGTGTCCCCATGTGCCGAACGACATAATCGCCGGCATTGGCAATTTCGCTTTCATGGGCGAGATAAAGCCAGGCGCGTCCGTATACCCGCTCCATTTCGAGGTCGAAGATTTCCGGATCGGTGTAGACCGATTTGTGGATGGCATCTTCGCGGACCAGCGCGCGGGCGTCGAACGTGTCGGTTGTCATGGGGTGCGTTCTAGGCAGACTGACGCACGGGGTAAGCTGACGCAAACCCTGAACTGCATGAATAGTAGTTATGTCGCCGTCACAAGGGCGCCATCGAACCCGGGCTGCAAATGCTCTAGCCAAAAGCCAGAACAGGAGATGAAATGCCCGCTTCGCTCGACAATCTGGCGCTGCTTCCCGACGATGTGTTCGTCATCGATCCGGTCGTCCATGCATTGAACCTGGATGCTGCGAACGTCGCATCGAAATATGGCCAGCAACTGCACACGATGTCCTACGGTCTGCACACGATGCTCAGTCCGCCGCACGCGCTCTGCCCGCTGGACCTTTACATGACCGACATGCCGCCCGAGGCGCTGGTCAGGACAATGTTCGAAGAAAGCCAGACCGATCTCGTCGCCACTCACACTTTGCGGCTCGACAGCTGGTTCGAAGACGGTTTTGCGGCGGAATGGAAAACGGTCGAGATGGCGCGGGACTGGCCAACACGGGTGCTCGGCTACGTCGGCCTCGACCCGACGCAGGAAACGGCCGCCGTTCTCGATGATCTGGAACGCCAGGTGGCGAAGACACCGAATGCCGTTGGGGTGAAGCTCTACCCGCATCAGATGGACCCGTATCGACGTTGGCTGGCAAACGATGATACGGTGCTGCGGCTGATCGAACGTGCGCAGGAACTCGGGCTGAAATCCATCGCCATACACAAGGCGTTGCCGAACGGCTCGGTGCCGCTGGCCCCGTACCGCATCGGCGAAGATTTTGAGCAGGCCGCCGATGCCTTTCCAGACATGGCATTCGAAATTGTGCATTCGGGCATGGCCTTCATCGAAGAAACCGCAATGGCTATCGGGCGGTTTCCGAACGTCTATGCTAATCTTGAAACCACGACCGCCATGCTATGGCAGGCACCGGGCCGGTTCGCGGCTGCGCTTGCATTGCTGATGCAATGGGGCGGCCCGGAAAAGCTGCTGTGGTCCACGGGATGCACCGTCGTGCACCCGCAACATTTGCTGCAGCTTTTCTGGGCATTCCAGTTTCCCGATGCGCTGCTGGAACAGCATGGCATTCCGCCTATCGACGTCACCGTGAAGCGGCTAATCCTGGGTGGCAACTACGCACGGATGATAGGGCTCGACGTGCAGGATTGGCAGGACCGGCAGACGGGCGACGGCGTTGCAGCCGATACGCTGAAGGAACCTTGGTCGTGCTGGCGCGACGTCGCCGCGAACACGGCGCGCGAACCGGCGAACGCATGATCGACGATGCCGTCCGTGCAGTCCTGAAGGAGATTTACGATCCGTGCAGCATAGCGACCGGCCACCCGGTGTCGGTGCTGGACATGGGCCTGGTCCGTGGATGGAGCTTTAAAGAGGGCACGTTGACGGTCACGTTTTGCGTAACGTTCGCCGGATGCACGATGGCACCGCATTTTGCCCAAGCCGCTGCGCGCGACCTTGCAAAGATCGAAGGCGTCGGGTGCGTCGAAACGATCATCGACACCGATTTCATCTGGACGACGGAATTGATGACCTCCCCGCCAGCACCGATGCAGGGGGAGCCTCAAGCCTGGCGCAGACGAGTTACGTCTTAGAGAAGAACGCGTCCCACTTGTCGGGCTCCAGGCACATGTGCCAGCATTCCTTGAGCTTGCCGTCTTCCAACCGCCACGTCATCGCTTCGCGCGTATTGAGCTGTTTCTCGCCCTTGCGTGCCCGCACCTCGGCGATCAGCACGACGTGATCGTCGCTGCCGAAATAGTCGAGCGGATAGGCCCAGTAGGCGTCGACGGCGTCCTGCAGCATCCCGAAATTGCGCATTATCTCCTCATGCCCGACATAATCACCGGCAAGGACGTTGTCGCCTGGCATGTGCCAGATGGCGTCTTCCGCGATATCGGTAAACAGGGCGTCGACATCGCCCCCCTGAAACGCCTTGTGCGCCGCATAGAGCATGTGCGCATGCTTGTGATCGCCTTCGCCCAGCGGCCGCATTGCCGGGGGTTCGGCTTCCTCTGCCGCCAGCGCGCCTGTATATCCTACACTCATACAGCACCTGTCACGTCGAAATCGACATCGATGTTGCCGCGCGTGGCATTGGAATAGGGGCATACCTCGTGCGTTTGCGCCACCAGCGTTTCTGCCGCCGTCTGATCGAGCGAGGGCAGGGCGACATCGTGCCGAACCGCCAGCTTGAAGCCCGGCCCGTCGCTGCGTTCGCCGATGGACACATGACCGGTCACCGTTGAGCCGGAGACATCGAGTTTCTGTTGGCCTGCAATGAACTGCATCGCCGAATGGAAGCACGCGGCATAGCCAGCCGCGAACAGCTGTTCGGGGTTGCTGCCGTTTCCCGATCCCCCCATCGCTGCGGGCACGGCAAGGTCCAGCACAATCGCCGCATCGTCGGTTTCGACGTGGCCATCGCGACCGCCCGATGCCGTTGCCGTGGCTGTGTAAAGAGCTCTCATGGGGTATTCTCCTGTGGCTGGCCCTGCGCCAGCGTTGCAGTAACAAACTCCGGGTGTGACAGCAGGGGCTGGCCGACGATCGCCTCACTTCTCGTGCGGTCCTCTGCGGTTGACGGGCATCCACGGTCCTGCGTGACTTCCATCATTACGGTGAAATCATGGGCCATCCAGTCGGAGAAGTCAGGGACATTCCTTCGCATCGCGTCGATGAATGGTTCGATGCCATCGCCGCCATAGTCGACGGGGGCCCCCTTTGCGGCGGCCCAGTTCGCGGCGATGGCCGGGCCCGTAAGTTGGTCGGGGCCGCATAGCGGAACCGCTTGCCCGTCCCATTGATCGGAAAGCAATGCGTTTGCGGCGGCACGTGCGATGTCCGCTGCGTCAATGCTCCAAACGCCAGCGGTACCGATCGGCAAGGGATAGACCCCCGCCCCCATTATGGCCGGGATGGCCATCAGATCGTTCTGGAAAAAGAAGTTGGGTTGCAGCACGACACCGCCCGGCTCGCTTAGCACGGCTTCCTTGATGGGTATCTTGGTTTCGAAATGCGGGATCTCGGCCATGCTTTCCAGGTTGTGGATCGCCAGATACACGATCTTGCGCACACCCACACTGCGCAATGCCTCCACGGCAGCCAGCCCGATATCGGTCTCATCCGGGCCGAGCGGTGTGGCGAGGTAGACAGCCTGATATCCTTGTGCCTGTTCCGCCAGCGTCGCTGCATCGGTCATGTCCAGCGAGATACTGCCTGCTTCGCCGCCGCCACGCCGCGCGGCAGCGACCACATCGACGCCGTCGCCGCGTAGCTGCGCGACGAGCGGGGCGCCGACATTACCCGTTCCGCCCAGAACCAGGACCCGCATCTCTTCGAGCATCTTAATAGCTGAAGCCGACGGTGACCCCGAACTCGCGGGGCCGGCCCAAATACGTGTACGCAACACCTTGCGATGCCAGAGCGTTTTGCCCGAAGGTAAAGTATTCGGTATCCGTCAGGTTCTGCGCATAACCCGCGATCGTAAAGCGTTCGCCAACATCGGCAAATGTTACCCGGGCATTCAAGATCCCGTAATCGTCCTGCCGTTCAAAAGGTAGGTTGAACGCGGTGAAGAA
>CAVXIF010000004.1:0-49110 GCA_963761775.1 uncultured Alphaproteobacteria bacterium
GTATCTGCGCAAGGTTCGGCATCACTTGAACGAGCAGGACATTCAAAATGCACGAGTGTTTTCGCGTGCTATTACTAAACGCTGAGTGGCAATATCAACCATGTCGTCGGGTGTGCATCCACAGCCTTCGAACTTCAGGTGTTCTCGGCTATGCAACGTGCCTGTAGGCCAATGGCAACTTATTGTAAAACAATCAGAGTTTCCAACTGCGCGGCGTTTGCTGCAAAAATGATTGATTTGCGCGGTTGATGCTGCAAGAAGCAATTGCGCATGAATGCAAATATCGTTTGTTTTCAAGGGTCAGTTGCGCGGGTCTTCCTGCAGTCTGACAAATAGCTTCCTCGGGGCTTTCTTTCCCGAAAAGCACCGGAGCGCCGCTTTAGCTCAGTTGGTAGAGCACATCATTCGTAATGATGGGGTCAGAGGTTCGAATCCTCTAAGCGGCACCATTCCTTGTACAGTCTGGCCGACACATGCTCTCCATCGACAATATCACGGTCCGGCTCGGCGGCCGGGTCATTCTGGACCGTGCCAGTGCGACGGTGCCGGTCGGCGCGCGCATCGGCCTGATCGGGCGGAACGGGGCGGGTAAATCCACCCTGATGAAAACCGTTATCGGCGAGATTGAGCCGGACGATGGCGAGATTACCAAGCCGTCGCGGTCGCGCATCGGCTATATCGCGCAGGAAGCGCCCAGCGGCACGATGACGCCCGAAGCCGTCGTGCTGGCCTCCGCCACCGAACGCGCCGCGCTGATGGAGGAGCTGGAAACCTGCACCGACATGGATCGCATGGGCGACGTCTATGAACGCCTGCTGGCCATCGATGCCTACAGCGCCCCGTCGCGGGCCGCGAAGATACTGAGCGGGCTGGGCTTCGACGAGGAGATGCAGCAGCGCCCGGTCGAGAGTTTTTCGGGTGGCTGGAAAATGCGCATCGCGCTTGGCGCGTTGCTGTTTTCCGAACCCGATATCCTGCTGCTGGACGAGCCTTCCAACCATCTCGACCTGGAAGCGACGCTGTGGCTCGAAAACTTCCTGAAATCCTATCCCGCCACGGTGCTGTCATCAGTCACGAGCGCGACCTTTTGAACAAGGTCGTCGACCACATCCTGCATCTGGAGGGCGGGCAGCTGAAGCTGTATCCAGGCGGCTACGATGCGTTCGAGAAGCAGCGGGCCGAACACGCCGCACAGCTTGCTTCGGCCAAGGCATCGCAGGATGCGCAGCGCGCCCGGCTGGAAAACTATGTCGCCCGCAACAGCGCGCGTGCCTCCACCGCCAAACAGGCGCAGTCGCGGGCCAAGATGCTGGCACGGATGCAGCCTATCGCTTCGCTGGTCGAAGACCCGACCTTGAGCTTCGTGTTTCCCGATCCCGCGGAATTGCGATCGCCGATGATTACGCTCGACGGCGCGTCGGTCGGGTACGGGGATGCCGCGCCGATCCTGCGCCGGTTGAGTTTCCGGGTGGATGCCGATGATCGCATCGCGCTGCTGGGCCGAAACGGCAACGGCAAGACTACGCTGGCCCGCCTGCTGGCTGCGCAACTGGCCCCGGCGGAAGGCGAGATGAATGCGCCGGGTCGTCTGAAAGTCGGCTATTTCACGCAGTATCAGGTGGAGGAACTGGCAGGCGAGGATACGCCGCTGGACCTGATGGGCCGCGCGATGGAGGGACAGGCGACCAAGGTCATTCGCGCACAGCTGGGGCGGTTCGGTTTTGCCGGGGAGCGGGCGCAGCAACGTGTCGAAAAACTGTCGGGCGGGGAACGCGCGCGGCTGGCGCTGGCGCTGATTACCCGCGATGCGCCGCACCTGCTGATCCTGGACGAGCCGACCAACCACCTCGATGTCGATGCGCGGGAGGCGCTGATCCAGGCGCTGAACGACTATTCCGGCGCGGTCATCCTGATCAGCCATGACCGGCATATGGTCGAATTGACGGCGGACCGGCTGGTGCTTGTCGATGATGGTACGGCGCGCGAATATGCCGGGAGCATGGATGACTACATCGATTTCGTGCTGGGTCGCCAGCCGAAGAAGGGCGATCGGGCGAATGGCGATGCAAAGCCGCGCAAGTCGGGCAAGCCGGCCTCCAAAGCGAAGACGCGTGCTGCGAAATCGAGAGTGACGGAAGCGGAAAGCGGGATGGCGCGCTTGACCGACGCGCTGGAGGCGCTGGACCGACGCATACTCGAGGCCGGCAGTGGCGCGGATATGCAGGATATTCTCAAGGACCGTGCGGAGACGGCGGATGCGCTGGCGCGTGCCGAGGAAACATGGCTCGAAGCGGGCACCGCGCTGGAGGAACTGGCGCAGGGCTGAACCATTGGCCGCGTCCGGCCGGCTTGCAACATGGCGCGCGGGTCGCGATAGGTTGCGGCTCCACAGTTCGCATAGCACGAGGCCCTTCTGCGTCACCGCGTTACCTCTTTCGATGTCGCCGCCGCTGCGGGTGTCAGCCAGTCCACGGTGTCGCGGGCGCTGGGTGGATCGACGGCAATTACCGAACCGACGCGGGCGCGGGTCGTGGCGGCGGCGGACCGGCTCGGCTATGTCGTCGATGCGCGCGCGGCCACACTGCGGCGGGGGACGACGGGTACGGTGGCGGTGGTGGTGATCTGTCGACCGGGCGAAGCGGCGAGCGATATAAACCCGTTCTATTTCAGCCTGTTGGGCGCGGTCAGCGCGGCTGCAGCGGAGGCGGGGCTGGAAACGCTGGTATCGTTTCAGGCAGACGAGGCATCGCTGTTCGGTCGCTATGTCGAGCGCGGGCAGGCCGATGGCGTCATCGTGATCGGCACCACCACGAACGACGCCGCCTGGGACTACTTTCGCGGACTTGGGAGACAGTCAGGCGGATGGAAAATATGCCTTTTGGGGATCGCCCTTCGACGAGCTGGAATGGGTGCGTTCCGACAATGTCGCGGGCGGACGGCTGGCGACGCGCACGCTGATCGAGGCGGGCTATCGCGACATCGTGCATATCGGCACCGATGCGTCGGCGCAGCGCCAGTTCGGGGAGCGGCTGGTCGGATATGAAGAGGCGATGGCCGCTGCGGGACTGGACGCACGCGTTGCAACAATCGACGAGACGGGCGACCGGCAGATGCAGGGACGGCGCGCGGTGGCGGACCTGCTGGAACGCGGCCAGCCATTCGATGGGCTGTTCGTTGCCTGCGACAGCATCGCGCTGGGCGCGTTGGCGGAGTTGCAGCGGCGCGGGGTGCGGGTGCCGGAGGAATGCGGGGTGATCGGGTTCGACGGCGTGCTTGCCGGGGCGCACAGCAATCCGCCACTGACGACGATCCAGCCCGATTTCGCGATTGCCGGGGCCTTGCTGGTTGAGCGTATGAAGGCGAATGCAGAGGGAGATGATCCGGAACGGCGGGTGCCGGTAAACCTGGTGATGCGGGGCAGCGTAAAACCGGCGTAGGCCGCCGACACCCCACAGGGCGCTTGCACATATAACGATATCTTTATATGTCCGTTCGCATGCGGATAGAAGCCATCATGCGCGCCCTTGCCGATCCGACGCGTCGGCGCGCGATGCGGTTGCTGTCGTCGATGGAATTGTCGGTGGGCGAACTGGCACAGGTACTGGCGCAGAGCCAGCCGCGTGTATCGCGCCATGTCGGCATTTTGTGCGAGGCCGGTCTGGCCGAGCGTCACCGCGAAGGCAGCTGGGTGTTCCTGCGCACAGCCACCCAGCCTGTCGGTGAAGGCGTCGGGCATATCGGCACGGCTATCGCCGACCTGCTCGCCATTGCCGAACGCGACGATCCGCTGTTCGCCGAAACATGCAGCGAGGACCGTCGCAATCTGGCGACGATCCGCGCCGCGCGCGAAACCAGCGCGGAGGCGTTCTTCGCGCGCCATGCCGAAGACTGGGACGAGCTGCGCCGCCGCCACAGCCCCGACGGGCAGGTCGAGTCGCGCCTGCTGGCGGCCTTGGCCGATGCGCCGCTGGGCACCGTGCTCGATGTCGGTACCGGCACCGGACGCATCGCCGAACTGCTGGCCGAGCCTGCCGCGCATGTCGTGGCGCTGGACAAGAGCCTCGACATGCTGCGCGTCGCTCGCGCCAAATTGCAGAACCTGCCCGCCGGTCAGGTCGAGCTGGTGCAGGGCGATTTCACCGCGCTGCCTTTCGCCGCCAACCGGTTTGATACCGTGGTGCTGCACCAGGTGCTGCACTTCGCCGCTGATCCCGCCACCGCGCTGAAAGAGGCGGCACGGGTCACGCGTCCCGGCGGCCGGATCGCGGTGGTCGATTTCGCCAGCCACGGCCAGGAGGAACTGCGCGAACGCTTCGCCCATGCGCGCCTCGGTTTCTCCGACCGGACGATGGAGATGCTGATGCGCGATGCGGGCTACCGCCAGCACCCGCCGCTGACACTGGACGGGGGCGAGCTGGTGGTGAAAATCTGGCTGGCGCAGCGCGTGCAGACGACAGACGACGACGATTGTGGGGCGGCCACCGATGCCCGTTCCGATATGAGGAAAACAGGACGATGAGCGCGACACAGCAACAGCCGACGCTGGACCAGATGCAGGACGCGCGCCTGGCGCTGGACACGCCGCTGTTTTCCGGCCTGCCCGGCGATATCGGCGCGAGTTTCGAATTCTTTCCGCCCAAGTCCGAGAAGATGGAAGCCAAGCTGTGGGATGCGGTGAAGGAACTGGCCCCGCTGAATCCCGATTTCGTGTCCGTCACTTATGGAGCGGGCGGCTCCACCCGCGAACGCACCCATGCGACGGTGGCGCGCATCATTGCCGAAGCCGGTATTCCCGCCGCTGCGCACCTCACCTGCGTCGATGCGACCAAGGCCGAAACGCGCGCCATCGCCGAACGCTATTGGGAGGCGGGCGTGCGCCATATTGTCGCCCTGCGCGGCGATGCGGGCGAACCCGGCGCGCCCTTCACCCCGCACCCCGAAGGCTATGCCAGCGCCGCCGAGCTGGTGACGGATCTGAAAAACATCGCGGACTTCGAGATTTCGGTCGCCGCCTATCCCGAAACGCACCCTGACGCGGACTGTCCGCAGGCCGACCTCGACAATCTGAAACGCAAGATCGATGCTGGCGCGACCCGCGCGATCTGCCAGTTCTTCTTTTCCGCCGACACCTTCTTCCGGTTTCGTGACGCGGTTGCCAAGACGGGTATCACCGCACCGATCCTGCCCGGCATCCTGCCCGTCACAAACGTGGCGCAGGCGCGCAAGTTCGCGGGGCTGTGCGGGGCGCAGATCCCTGACTGGATGGACGGCCTGTTCGAAGGGCTGGACGAACGCCCTGCCGCACGCAACCTCGTCGCCGCCACCGTCGCGGCGGAGTTGTGTCGCAAGCTTTATGCAGGCGGTGTGCGCGAGTTTCATTTCTACACGCTCAATCGCGCCGATTTGGCCTATGCCATCTGCCACATGCTCGGCATGCGACCCAAACCCACGGAAACACTGGAGAAAGCGGCATGACCGATATGAGCGCACGCGCACGGCTGAACGCCGCCGCACAGGAACGGGTTCTGGTATTCGATGGCGCATTCGGCACGCAGATCCAGGATCGCGGCCTGACCGAAGCGGATTATGCGGGCGAGCTGGGGCTGGACGCGGACCAGAAGGGCAATAACGATATCCTTGCGTTAACCCGCCCCGATGTCATCGCCGATATTACCCGTGCCTATCTGGATGCGGGATCGGACGTCGTCTCGACCAACACCTTCTCTGCCAACACCATCAGCCAGGCCGATTACGCTGCGGAGAGCGTGGTGCGCGATATCAATGTCGCCAGCGGCAAGCTGGCCCGCGATCTGGCGGACGAATATGCCGCGAAGGACGGTAGCCCCCGCTTCGTGGCGGGCGCCATCGGGCCGACCAACAAGACCCTGTCGCTCAGCCCCGATGTCGAAGACCCCGGCTTTCGCGAGATTACTTTCGATTACCTCGTGTCGGTCTACAAGGACCAGGCCGCTGCGCTGGTCGAGGGTGGGGTCGACTTTATCCTGATCGAAACGATCTTCGATACGCTGAATGCCAAGGCGGGTATCTTCGCGGTCAAGCAGCTTGAGGCCGAGCTGGGACGCGACGTCCCGGTGATGCTGTCGATGACACTGACCGACCTGTCGGGCCGCAATCTGTCGGGCCACACGGTGGAGGCGTTCTGGTATGCGGTGCGCCACGCCAATCCGGTCACCATCGGCCTGAATTGCAGCTTCGGCGCGGAACAGTTGCGCCCGCATGTCCAGCTTCTGAGCCAGATTGCCGATACGCTGGTGCTGGCCTATCCCAATGCCGGCCTGCCCAACGAGCTGGGTGAATATGACGAAGCGCCCGAGACCACCGCCGCGCTGGTGCGGCAATGGGCACAGAACGGCCGCGTAAATATCCTCGGCGGCTGCTGCGGCTCGACGCCCGCGCATATCGCGGCGATGTCGCAGGCGGTGGCGGGTCTCGATCCGCGCGCCGTGCCGGAACGCGATACCAAGATGCGGCTGGCGGGGCTGGAGCCGTTCACGCTCGCGGCCTGATTTACGTTACTCCCGTTCACCCTGAGCTTGTCGAAGGGTTGTTCTTCTTCCCGTGCTGTCCCGAAGTTAAAACGGTGCTTCGACAGGCTCAGCACGAACCGTTTTCTAGTGAGTGCAACAGTGTCCAACCTTTCCACCGCCAATTTCGTCAATATCGGCGAGCGCACCAATGTGACCGGCTCCGCGCGGTTCAAGAAGCTCATCATGGGCGACGATTACAACACGGCAGTCGAAGTCGCGCGCAGCCAGGTGGAAAACGGCGCGCAAGTTCTGGACGTGAACATGGACGAGGGGCTGCTGGATGCGGAACACGCCATGACCACCTTCCTCAAACTGATCGCGGCGGAACCCGATATCGCGCGCATCCCGGTGATGGTCGACAGTTCAAAGTGGGACGTGATCGAGGCCGGTATCAAATGCGTCAGCGGCAAGCCCATCGTCAATTCGATCAGCATGAAGGAAGGCGAGGCGCCGTTTCTGGAACAGGCGCGCAAATGCATGGCCTATGGCGCGGCGGTGGTCGTGATGGCGTTCGACGAAACCGGACAGGCCGACACGCGCGACCGCAAGATCGAGATTTGCGGACGGGCCTACGATTTGCTGACCGGCATCGGCTTCCCGCCCGAAGACATCATCTTCGACCCCAACATCTTTGCCGTGGCGACGGGCATCGAGGAGCATGACCGCTACGGCCTCGATTTCCTGGAGGCCGTCACCGCGATCAAGGCGCGCTGCCCCCATGCCAAGACCAGCGGCGGTCTGTCCAATTTGAGCTTCAGTTTCCGCGGCAACGAGACGGTGCGCCGCGCAATGCACTCGGTGTTCCTGTATCACGCGATCCCGGCGGGGCTGGACATGGCCATCGTGAATGCGGGCCAGCTGGACGTTTATGACACCATCGACCCGGTGCTTCGCGATGCGTGCGAGGACGTGATTCTGATGCGTCGTAAGGACGCGACCGAACGCCTCATCGACCTTGCCGAGAGCTTCAAGGGCACTTCACCCGAAGCGGAAAAGCAGGCGGCGGAATGGCGCGGCTGGGACGTCACCAAGCGGCTGGAACATGCGCTGGTGAAGGGCATCGACGCGCATGTCGTGGACGATACCGAAGAAGCGCGCGCCGCCATCGACGCGCGCGGCGGGCGGCCCATCGAAGTGATCGAAGGCCCGCTGATGGACGGCATGAACGTGGTCGGCGACCTGTTCGGCAGCGGCAAGATGTTCCTGCCGCAGGTCGTGAAATCCGCGCGCGTGATGAAGAAGGCGGTCGCGCATCTCATTCCCTTTATCGAGGCGGAAAAGGATGCGCTGCCCGAGCATCAGCGCAAGGCGAAGGGCAAGATCGTGATGGCCACGGTCAAGGGCGACGTTCACGATATCGGCAAGAACATCGTCGGCGTGGTGTTGCAGTGCAATGGCTACGACGTCATCGACCTTGGCGTGATGGTGCCATGGCCAACCATCCTGGAAACCGCCAAAAAAGAGAACGCCGACATTATCGGTCTGTCCGGCCTGATCACGCCATCGCTGGACGAGATGGTGACGGTGGCGGAAGAGATGAAGCAGATGGAAATGACCATGCCGCTGCTGATCGGCGGCGCGACCACCAGCAAGGTGCATACCGCGCTGAAAATCGAGCCGGCCTATAACGGACCGGTCATCCATGTGCTGGACGCCAGCCGCGCGGTCGGCGTGGCCAGCCGCCTCCTGTCCGACACGCAGCGCGATGCCTTCGTAAAGGATACGGCGAGCGAATATGAAACGGTGCGCGTCAAGCGCGCGAACAAGGGCAAGTCGAAGCTGCTGCCGCTGGCCGAAGCACGTGCGAACGCGTTTGTCGCCGATATGGCGCAGAAGGCCACGCCGGTCGCAAAGCCGGGGCTGCATGTGTTCGACGACTGGTCGCTCGCCGATCTGCGCGAGGTCATCGACTGGACGCCGTTCTTCCGCGCGTGGGAACTGCATGGCAATTATCCGGCCATCCTGACCGATCCGGTCGTCGGCGAGAGCGCCCAGTCGCTGTGGGACGATGCGCAGGCGATGCTGGACCGGATCGTGGCGGAAAAGTGGCTGACCGCGCGCGGCGTGGCCGGGTTCTGGCCCGCGCACCGCGATGGCGACGATGTGGTGCTGGCAGGCGAGCAGACCCGCTTCCCCTTCCTGCGCCAGCAAGTCGCCAAGTCGCGGGACCGCGCGAACTTCTGCCTCGCCGATTTCATCGATACGGCGGACGACTGGCTGGGCGGGTTTGCCGTCGGCATTCACGGCATCGACGACCATTCGGCGCGGTTCCAGGCGGACAAGGACGACTATTCCGACATCCTGCTGAAGGCACTGGCCGACCGTTTCGCCGAAGCCTTTGCCGAGCGGCTGCACGCGCATGTCCGCACGGATCTGTGGGGTTATGCGCCGGGCGAGCAGTTGACCAATGCCGCGCTAATCAAGGAAGAATATCGCGGCATCCGCCCCGCGCCGGGCTATCCCGCATGCCCCGATCATTCGCTGAAACCGATGCTGTTCGATCTGCTCGATGCGCCGAAAAACGCCGGTCTGGAGCTGACCGAGAGCTTCGCGATGTTCCCGACCGCTGCCGTTAGCGGCCTGTATTTCGGGCATGGCGAGGCAAGCTATTTCGGCGTGGCGACCGTGGGACCGGACCAGCTGGCGGACTACGCGGCGCGGCGCGATGTGGAACAGTCCACGGCGGAACGCTGGTTAAGGCCCAATCTGGATTGACGGGGGCGCGGCGATGGCACAAACCCTTCCACGTCTTCCGCAGGAGCGATTCTGCGGATCACCGCACGGGAGAGCGTGGCGCTGGCCGTCACCGCCGAAGGAGCAACCGCCCCGGAAACTCTCAGGCACAATGGACCGTGCGATGAAGGACACTCTGGAAAGCGCGCCGGTTCACCCCGCCGCCACCGAAGGAGCAACGCTCTCAGGTTTCCCGACAGAGGGGGCGGTCGCGTGCCATCACGGCCACGCGCTGTTCGGGAGTGTGCATGACTGATCCTGTTGAAACCGGCGAACCTGAAGCGCAGACGCTGCCGCTCGACGCGTGGCATCGTGCCAGGGGCGCGCGCATGGTGCCGTTTGCGGGCTATCACATGCCAATCCAGTATACGGGCGAGCATGGTGGCATCGTGGCGGAGCATGACTGGACGCGCAGCAGCGCCAGCCTGTTCGATGTCAGCCATATGGGTCAGCTGATCGTGTCGGGCGACGGTGCGGCGCAGGCGCTGGAGGCCGTATTGCCGGGCGACATCAGCGGGTTGGCACCGGGCCGCATCCGCTATTCGCTGTTGCTCGACGACGATGGCGGCATCCTCGACGATCTGATGGTCACCAATATCACCGGCGACGATGGTCGACGGCCTACTATGTCGTCGTCAACGGCGCGTGCAAGTGGGACGACATCGCCCATCTTGCGGGAGCACTTGCCCGACGAGATCACGTTGACGCATCTCGACGAGCACGCCCTGCTGGCCTTGCAGGGACCGGAGGCGGCGGCGGTGCTGGACAACCTGCTGCCCGGCGCGGCGGACGAGCTTGTTTTCATGCGCGGCACGTCGGTGGACTGGAACGGCACCACCATCGGCATCGGGCGCAGCGGCTATACCGGCGAGGACGGCTTCGAGCTGTCGGTCCCGGCGGAACATGCCGAAACCCTCGCCACTGCGTTGACTGCCGACGATCGGGTCACGGCCCGCCGGACTGGGCGCGCGCGACAGTCTGCGGCTGGAGGCGGGGCTGCCGCTGTACGGCCACGATCTCGACACCGGTACCGATCCGGTCAGCGCCGACCTGCTGTTCGCGCTGACCAAGAAGCGTCGCGAGACCGGCGGCTGGAAAGGCCATGCGCCGGTCAGCAAGGTTCTGGGCGAAGGTGCGAGGACCAGGCGCGTCGGCTTGAAACTCGATGGCCGGATGCCCGCGCGCGAAGGGGCCGACGTGTTTCTTGGCGATGCGAAAGTGGGCCGCGTCACCAGCGGCGGTTTCTCGCCTACGCTGGGTCATCCCGTGGCGATGGCCTATGTCGACGCGGCGTACGCCATGCCCGCCACCGCGCTGGAAATCGAAGTCCGCAACAAACGCCTGACCGCAACCGTGGTGCCGATGCCGTTCGTGCCGCACCGCTATTTTCGAGGGAAGTGACCAATGGCCCGACTGTTTACCGAAGAACATGAATGGATCGACGTGGACGGCGACAACGCCACCGTCGGCATCACCGATTACGCGCAGGAGCAGCTGGGCGACATCGTCTTCGTCGAACTGCCCGAAGTCGGCGCGATGCTGGACAAGGGCAAGGACGCCGCCGTGGTGGAAAGCGTCAAGGCAGCCAGCGACGTCTACGCACCGATCAGCGGCGAAGTGATGGAAGCCAACGCCGCGCTGGAAGAAGACCCCGCACTGGTGAACACCAGCCCCGAAGACGATGGCTGGTTCTTCAAGCTGACCGTCGGCGACAAGGCCGAACTGGAAGGTCTGATGGACGCCAAGGCATACAAGGGCTTCATCGCGGAGTTGTGAGTATTCTCCCCCCCTTCAGGGAGGGGGTGGGGACGGCACGAATCCGCTCGTGGAAGACCCACCCTACTGCGACTAGGCAGCAAGCTGCCAAGTCTCGTTGTCCCTTCCCTGAAGGAGAGGGAAAAAGAAAGGTTCTATCATGCGCTACCTGCCACTCACCGATACCGACCGCAGCGAAATGCTCAACGTCATCGGTGCCGGTACCATCGACGACCTGTTCGTGGACGTGCCCGAAGCCGCGCGGCTGGACGGGCCGATCGCGGGCCTGCCGATGCATGCCAGCGAGATGGCGGTGGAACGGCATATGCGCGCGCTGTCGAAGAAGAACCTGGCCGCTGCCGATGCGCCGTTCTTCCTGGGCGCGGGGGCCTATCGCCACCATGTTCCGGCATCCGTGGATCATATTATCCAGCGTGGCGAGTTCCTGACCGCCTACACGCCCTACCAGCCCGAAATCGCGCAGGGCACGTTGCAGATGCTGTTCGAGTTTCAGACGCAGGTGGCACGGCTGTATGGCTGCGCGGTGGCGAATGCGTCGATGTATGATGGCTCGACCGCGTGCTGGGAAGCCATCGTTATGGCAGGCCGGGTGACGCGTCGGTCCAGCGCGCTGCTGAGCTGTGGCCTGCATCCGCATTACGCCATCGGTCGTGAAGACGATGGCACGATTCACCGGCGATACCATCCGCAGCGGCACGCCGACGCTGGAGGCGACGTGCGGCGAAGACGAACTGATTGCGCAGATCGACGACGAAACCGGCTGCGTCGTGGTGCAATATCCCGACATTCTGGGCCGCCTGCCCGACATCGCAAAGATCGCCGAGGCGGCACATGCGAAGAAGGCGCTGCTGATCGTGGTCAATACCGAGCCAGTGGCGCTGGGTGCCATTGCCGCGCCGGGCGATCTGGGCGCGGATATCGTGGTAGGCGAGGGGCAGTCCATCGGTGTCGGCCTGCAATTCGGCGGGCCTTATCTGGGCCTGTTCGCGGTGCGCGATCCCAAGCATGTGCGCCAAATGCCGGGGCGGCTGTGCGGCGAGACGACCGATGCGGAAGGCAAGCGCGGCTTCGTGCTGACGCTGAGTACGCGCGAACAGCATATCCGGCGCGAGAAGGCGACCAGCAACATCTGCACCAATAGCGGGCTGTGCGCGCTGGCATTCTGCGCGCACATGACGCTGCTGGGGCAGACCGGTTTGCGGCGGCTGGCGGCGGAAAACCATCGCCTGGCCTGCCTTACGGCGGACCGGCTGGCAAAGGTCCCGGGCGTAACGGTGCTGAACGACAGCTACTTCAATGAATTCACCGTGCGGATCGGCACCGATGCGCGCGAAGTGGTGCGCACTTTGGCCGAGCAAGGCGTGTTGGGCGGTGTGTCGCTTGGGCGGCTTTATCCGGACCAGCCCGAGCTGGCCGACGCGCTGCTGGTGGCTGTCACGGAAACCACGGACGAAGACGATATCGAGGCGTTTGCGACGGCTCTGAAAGGAATACTGGCATGAACGCCCCGAACAAATCCGGCTGGAAGCCCGAAATGGCAACCGACGCTGACGGCACTCCGGCGCACCCGACGCATACCGGCAACCGCGCGCTGATGCTGGAGGAGCCGCTGCTGTTCGAGACCGGGCACATGGACGAAACCGGCGTGGACCTGCCCGAACCGCGTGCCGACGCGCCCAATCGGCTGGGCGGGCACGACCGCACCGGCCCCATCGGCCTGCCCGCGCTGAAGGAGGGCGAGGCGGTGCGCCACTTCACGCGGCTGAGTCGCCAGAACTATGCCATCGATCTCGGCCTGTTCCCGCTGGGCAGCTGCACCATGAAGCACAATCCGCGCCTGAACGAGAAGGTCGCGCGGATGCCGGGCTTTGCCGATGTGCACCCGCTGCAACCGGTCGATACCGTGCGCGGTGCGCTGGAAGTTATCAACGAGCTGGCGTTCTGGCTGATCGACCTGACCGGCATGCACGGCGTCGCGATGAGCCCCAAGGCGGGCGCGCATGGCGAGCTGTGCGGCATCCTGTGCATTCGTGCCGCGCTGGAAGCACGCGGCGATGCGCGCAAGGTCGTGCTGTGCCCGGAAAGCGCGCATGGCACCAACCCCGCCACCGCAGCCTTTGCCGGATACGAGACCGAAAACATTCCCGCCGACAAGGACGGGCGCGTCGATCTGGCGGCGCTGAAGGCGCGGCTCGGCCCGGACGTTGCGGCGGTGATGATTACCAACCCAAATACCTGCGGCCTGTTCGAACGCGATATGAAAGCGATCTCGGACGCGGTCCACGACGCGGGCGGGTTCGTCTATTGCGACGGTGCGAATTTCAACGCCATCGTCGGGCGTGTGCGACCGGGCGATCTCGGCGTGGATGCGATGCACATCAACCTGCACAAGACGTTCTCCACTCCGCATGGCGGCGGCGGGCCGGGTTCCGGACCGGTCGTTCTGTCCGAGGCGCTTAGCGCATTCGCGCCGCTTCCCTACGCCGCACGCACGAAGGACGGCATGGTGCATCTGGTGGAGGAAGGCGACGCCGAGGCGTTCTCGCAAGAGCATTTCGGCGGTCCGGCGCGCAGCTTCGGCCGGATGACCGCGTTTCATGGCCAGATGGGCATGTTCACCCGCGCGCTGGCATACATCCTCAGCCATGGGGCGGACGGGTTGAAGCAAGTGGCGGAAGATGCGGTGCTTAACGCCAATTACGTGCTGCGGCGGCTGGAAGACCTGCTGCACGCGCCCTATGCCGGCAGCGGTCCGTGCATGCACGAGGCGCTGTTCGGCGATAAAGGCTTTGGCGGCGACCTGTCGACGCTGGACCTGGCCAAGGGGCTGATCGACGAGGGGTTCCACCCGATGACGGTGTATTTCCCGCTGGTGGTGCATGGCGCGATGCTGGTCGAACCGACCGAAACCGAGAGCAAGGCGTCGCTGGACCAGTTCATCGAAGCGTTTCGCAGCGTGGCCGAACGGGCGAATGCAGGCGATGAAAGCCTGAAAAACGCGCCTTATCATGCGCCGCGCCGCCGGCTGGATGAAACGCAGGCTGCGCGCAAGCCCTTGCTGGCTTGGGCGGACCCCAATTTGAGCTAACCTCGAGGTTTGGCGTCGGCTTCCGGCTCCAGCGTAATGCGGATCTGGCGCAGCGACAGGATTGCGACCCAGAAACCGATCACCGCCAGCGCGCTCGACCCGAGCACGGTGAAGGCTGCGCCTTTCAGCCCCTGCCAGCCCATCGCGGTGGGCAGCAGCGCGAAGGCAAGCCCCAACGGCAGCGCGCGTGCAAGGAAGGCGGTGCCTGCGCGATTGACCGAGACCAGCAGCGATTCCAGGCTCGCCCCCACCAGCTCGATCGCCCCTGCTATGGCGAGGATCACCATCGTCCAGTAAACGGTCGTGAATTCCGGCCCAGCAATCGCGGCCAGCCCCCATCGCCCGAACAGCAGCGCGATGCCGACCGCCACGGTCCCGCCGACCAGCGCGATATTCGCCATGCGGCGGGCGATTTCCACCGCGTTTTCGCGCGCGTGGACCAGTTCGGGGTAAATTGCCTTCGCGACCGCTTGCGCCAGCTGCACCAGCGCCTGCCCCAGTTGCGAGGCGACGCGGAAGCCACCCGCCAGCGCCTCGCCCGCCACCGCTCCGACCAGCAGGATCATCACTTGCTTGCTACCTACGCTCAGGCTGCCGGTGGCGTTGGTGGACAGAACGAAACGCCAGACGCCGGGATACATGCCGGGCAGGCGCGTCAGGCTGATCTGCGACAGGTCGATCCGGTCCTGCCGCGCGGCCGCAATCCACAGTGCCAGCGATACGGCGATTTCGGAAGCGGCCCAGGCGATTATGAAGCCTGCGACCGTCGGGACATAGATTGCCGCCAGCACAGCCCCTGCTGCGCGTATGACCGGCTGCACCGCCTCCGCCATCGTTGCATCGCGGAAGCGAAAGCGCAGGCGCAACAGGCCGATGGGGGTCGAACGCAGCGCCAGCAGCGCGACGATGCAATAGCCAAGCGCCAGCCATAAAAGATCGTCGGGCAGCGGTAGCCAGAACTGCGCGCTCCACACCAGCGCGATGGCCAGCACCGCGCCGAGCACCAGCGAGACAAGGTCCAGCGCAATGGCGAAGCCGGTGGCGGTGCCGGTATCTTCCACCGGATTGCCGTCTGCGCCCGTGCCCCAGCGCACGATGAATTGCCAGGTCTGGAAATTGGCAAGACCGGTCACGGTCTGGCCCAGCGCCACGATCAGCGCGAAATAGCCGAATGCCTCCAGTCCCAGCGTGCGGGTCGCGAGCGCCAGATAGACGAGGCTGAGCACCGCGTTGAACGCGCGCCCGCTGAGCAGCCAGCCGATATTGCGCAAGAGACGTTGCATGCGGGGCCGCTACGCGACAAAAAGGGGCAGGGACGGGGATGGGGGGCGACCGGTCATCACGACCCGCGCCCTATACGCCCCGCGCGCCCCTGCAAACCTTGTTAAGTTGCGCGCCGCAAGACACACCCTGCGCCCATGCGCATCATCTTCAGCCGCAAGGGGTTCGACAGTACGGCGGGCGGCGGGCCTTCGCCCATCGTCGATTGCCGGCCGGTAAGCCTTCCGATCCCCGATACGAAGGGTCTGTCGCGCACAACCTATGCTGCGTTAAAGCTGGGTGAGGCGGCACGGGCGGCGAGCCGGGGCAAGATCGCGCCGGACAGTCTGTGCCATAACGACCCGCAGTTCCTGACCGATGGCACCGTAATACTGGGGCAGGTCGGTTCGGCGCAGGGGCATCTGGCGAAGCAGGGTGTGGGCGCGGGCGACGTATTCCTGTTCTTCGGCCTGTTTCGCGCGGCTAAGGGCGAGGCGCATCATCGCCTGTTCGGCTGGATGCGGGTGGAGGCGGTGGTGCCGCTTTCAACCGCTGCGCCAGATGATCCGTGGGTGCGAAAGGCCGTCGCGCTCGATCATCCGCACACCATCGGGATGCATGGCAGGAACGATACGTTGTATGCAGGCGCGGGCGGGTTGGCGAAAAGCGCATCCGACGCACTGCGGCTGACGGTACCGGGCGGACCGGTCGCCTTGTGGCAGCGTCCGCCCTGGTTGCGGCGCGGCGAAATCAGCTATTTTGCCGACACCGACACGAACTGGCCCGCGCCCGACCGGATGTACCGGGTCGGCAACGGGCAGGAATTCGTTGCGGATATCGGCGAACGCGCGGAACCGCGCCGCTGGCTGGACGCGATTGTCGCGGAAATGGCTCGCTAGACCTTCGGTGAAAACATCCGGATGATGGAGGAAAAATCGAGTGGCCCGTTCCCGGCCCCGGCATAGTCCTCGTACAGCGCCGCCGCGCGCCCGCCCATCGGCACCGGCGCATCGGCGTTCTCCGCTGCTTCCATCGCCAGCCGCAGGTCCTTCAGCATCAGCGCGGTGGCGAAACCGCCCTGATAGTCGTTGTCGGCCGGGCTTTGCGGGCCGACGCCGGGCAGCGGGCAATAGCTGGTCATCGACCAGTTCTGCCCGCTCGAAACGGACGCGATATCGTAGAACGTTTGCGCGTCGAGGCCGAGCTTCTGCGCCATCGCAAAGGTTTCGCACGTGCCTGCCATGTGGATCGCCAGCAGCATGTTGTTGCAGATCTTCGCCGCCTGCCCGTTGCCCGCGTCGCCCGCATGGATCACCGCCTTGCCCATCGCGGACAGCACCGGTTCCGCCTTCGCAAAAGCATCGGGCGTACCACCTACCATGAAGGTGAGCGATCCCGCCGCCGCCGCCGCAATGCCGCCGCTGACCGGCGCATCGACCATCGCATAGCCTGCTTGCGCCGCCTGTTCCGCCACATCGCGCGCGGTGGCGACGTCGATGGTGGAACAGTCGATCAGGATGGCATCGGTCGGCGCGTGGCCAAGCACGTCGTCGGTATAGACACTGCGCACGATGTCGCCATTGGGCAACATGGTGACCACCGCCTCCGCCCCCTCGCAGGCGCGCTTCGCATCGTCATAGGCATTGCACCCGCCCGCCTCCGCCGCCCCGCGCGCTTCGGCGCTGAGATCGAATGCGGCAACCTCGTGCCCCGCCTTGACCAGGTTCGCAGCCATCCCCCCGCCCATATTTCCGAGACCGATAAAGGCGAGTTTCATGTTATTTTCCTTTCCACACCGCATCCCGCTTTTCGACGAACGCCGCCATACCTTCGGCCTTGTCTTCGCTGGCGGTCAGAATCTGGAACAGGCGGCGTTCCTGCACCAGTCCTTGCGACAGTGTCATCTCGAAGGCGCTGTTGACCATTTCCTTGTTCGCGATGGCGGCCATCGGCGGCATGCTCGCGATCTTGGCGGCGGTCTTGCTTGCTTCGGCGAGCAGATCGTCATGCGGTACGACGCGCGCAACGAGGCCGCTCGCTTCGGCTTCGGCGGCGTCCATCATGCGGCCGGTCAGGCACATTTCCATCGCCTTCGCCTTGCCAATGGCGCGAGTCAGCCGCTGGCTGCCGCCCATGCCCGGTGCCACGCCCAGCGTGATTTCCGGCTGTCCGAATTTCGCGTTTTCGGAGGCGATGATGAAGTCCGCCATCATCGCCAGCTCGCACCCGCCGCCCAGCGCGAAGCCGTTGACCGCCGCGATCCACGGCTTGCGCGTGGTGTTCACGATGTCGCTGGTCCAGCGCGCGAAGAAATCGTCGAGGTAGAACTCGGCAGCGGCCTTCGCCTGCATCTCCTTGATGTCCGCGCCTGCGGCAAACGCCTTGTCGCCGCTCCCGGTCAGGATGGCGCAACGCTGGCTGTTGTCCGATTGATAAGCGGCAAAGGCAGCGACAAGGTCGTCCAGCACCGCGCTGGACAGGGCGTTGAGCGCCTTGGGGCGATTGAGGGTGATGGTGGTAACGGCACCATCGGTCGCGGTCAGGATCGTTTCATACTGGCTCATAACGGTGTCCATTCTTCGTCTGCGGGCAAGGGGGCAAAGATGCTGTCGACCAGCTCTTCGCTCACATCTTGCGGGGTGGCGGGGTTCCATTTCGGATCGTTCGTCTTGTCTACGATCACCGCGCGCACGCCTTCAGCGAAATCGGGGCGGGTGATGACCCGGCTCGCGATGCGGTATTCCATCGCCATGTTGTCCGCGAAGTCGGTCAGCTCCGCGCTTTCCTTCAGCTGCCGCAGCGCGACCGTGCAGGCCTGCGGGCTCTTGGTGCCCAGCGTGTCGCGTTCCTTGCGCGCCCAGTCGCTGTCCTCGGCCTCTAGCGAGGCGAGGATGTCTTCGTAGCGGTCGGACCCGAAATGCTTCGCAATACGCACGGCATTTTCCTCGATGCGCGCCTTGGGCGGGCTGCCGACCATTTCGGACAGCACGCCCGCGATCCGGCCCGGCTTCTCGATGATCCGCGCTTTCGCATCGGCGAGCATGTCGCTCGGCACGTAATGCGTGGCGAGGCCCGCCCACAGGCATTCCGGCCCGTCCAGCCGCGCGCCGGTCAGCGCGAGGAACTGGCCCAGCCTGCCGCCAAGGCGGGAGAGGTGCCAGCCGCCGCCGACATCAGGGAACAGGCCGATGCCCGTTTCCGGCATGGCGAGCCGCGTATTCTCCGTCGCAACGCGGCATTTCGATGGCAGCGCAATGCCCACGCCGCCGCCCATCGTGATGCCGTCCATGAAGGCGACGATTGGCTTGGCATAGGTGAACATCTGGTGGTTGAGTTGGTATTCATCGTGGAAGAACTTGCGACCCGATACACCGCCATCGTTCAGCGCACTGTCGCGCAGCATCGCGATATCGCCACCCGCGCAAAAACCGCGGCCCTCAGCATGGTCCAGAATGACGGCCTCGATACCGTCATCGTGCGCCCATTCTGCCAATGCCGCGCTTATCGCATGGCACATTTCCAGCGTCAGCGCGTGCAGCGCCTTGGGGCGGTTCAGCGAAATATGGCCGACATGGCCGTGTGTGTGGATATGGACTTGATCTGTCATGTCTCTCTTTCCCCCTACCCTTCAGGGGAGGGGCCAGGGGTGGGGGCGAGACACCTGTCTCGTTGGGGCGCAAGCCCCACCCTGCTGCGAGTAAGTTCGCCTGAAGAAGGCTCACTAACTCTCGCGCTCCCTCCCCTCAAGGGGAGGGAGAATTCAGTTGCCAAGATTACTGCCGCAGCAAGTCCCGTCCCACGATCATGCGCATTACCTGGTTGGTGCCTTCCAGGATCGAATGCACGCGCAGGTCGCGCCAGAAGCGTTCGATGGGGTAGTCCTTCAGATAGCCGTAGCCGCCGAACAGTTGCAGCGCATCGTTCACAATTTGGCTGCCATTGTCGGTCGCCAGCCGTTTTGCCATCGCGGAGAAGCGTGACTTGTCGGGGGCATTAGCACCGACCTTGGCGGCGGCGAGATAGAGCAGCGCGCGGCTTGCTTCCAGGTCGGTCGCCATGTCGGCCAGCATGAACTGCGTGTTCTGGAAATCGGCCACCGGCGTATCGAATTGCTGGCGCGTCTTGGTATAGGCGACCGCTTCGTCCAGGCACCGTTGCGCACCGCCCAGCGAACACGCACCGATATTCAGCCGTCCGCCATCGAGCCCCATCATGGCGAAGCGGAACCCTTCGCCCTCGTCCCCGACGCGGTTGGCCACCGGCACGCGCGCATCCTCGAACACGACCTGCGCTGTAGGCGAAGCGTTCCAGCCCAGCTTGTTCTCCGGCGCGCCGAAGCTGACGCCGGGCGTATCCTTGTCCACCACGAGGCAGCTGATGCCCTTTGTCTTGTGTTCGCCAGTACGGACCATCGTGACATAGACATCGTTATAGCCTGCGCCAGAAATGAACTGCTTGGTGCCGTTCAGCACGTAATGCTCGCCATCGCGCCGTGCGCTGGTTTTCAGCCCCGCCGCATCCGACCCGCTGCCCGGTTCGGTCAGGGCGTAGCTGGCGATTTTCTCCATGCTGACGAGGTCGGGCAGGTAGCGCGCCTTAAGCTCCGCATTGCCGAACCCGTCGATCATCCATGCCGCCATATTGTGGATCGAGATGAAGGCGCTGGTGGTCGGGCAGCCATAGGCCATCGCCTCCATAATAAGCGCCGCCTCCAGCCGTCCCAGCCCGATACCGCCGCCATCCTCGCTGACATAGATCGCGCCGAAGCCCAGCTCCGCGCTGCGCTTAATGACGTCGCGCGGGAAATGCTTCGCCTCGTCCCATTCGCCCGCGTGGGGTGTAATGTTGTCGGCGGTGAAGCGCTGCGCCGTTTCCTGTATCGCGCGCTGGTCATCGGTGAGCTGGAACTGGCCCTGGTCGGTATCTGTCATGGCCGGCATCCTGTCAGATCGCGTTATTCCGGGCAACGCTTATAGGTCACCGTCCGGTGCGTTTCGCCATCATGGTTCGTCACCGTAAGTGTGCGGGCGACAGGATCGACGGCGAAGGTCAGCTCGTCGCGCGTCGGCGTATCGGCATAGGTGGTGTCGAACACCGCGCGAATGCGCCCCGGTGTGCGGTCCAACACCTCGAGGAACCGTCCGCCCTCTTCGAAATAGCTGTAGCTGTCGGCGCGAATGCTCAGCACCTTGCCCTTGTTCGAGGCCCGCGTATTGTCGCACAGGACAGCGGTGGGCGCAGCGCCGGATGTTTCGCGCCATGTACCGCGAAGGGCAATCGGGAAGGCGACGGAGGTTTCCGAAACCTGCTTAGCACCGGCGACAGTATCGGGTACAGATTGGACGCGGGCAGGTTCGGCCAAGATGCGGGTGTTCTGGTCATGCACCAGCCGCCATTCGCCGTTTTCCATCCGAAAGCCAAGCGTCAGCAGCGATGGCTTGCTGGCGGGTTTCGGACCGGCGCCGTCGGGGTCGAACCGGGTGCGATACAGCGCCCAGCCATAACCGTCAGCAATGTTCATGGCCTGACGTTCCAGCGTGAAGGTCCACGCAGGGTCAGCAAACCAGCGGAGATGGAAGGCAAGGAAGGCCTCGCGCGTATCGGTCATGCTGCCATCGGGGAAAATCAGTGTCAGCGCCGGTCCGGTCGTGACGGTGTCGACGATGCCTTGATAATCCCGCGCGGAAATAGCGGCGGTGTGCTTGTCCAGCGCGGCCTCGAACGCTTGCGCGCGCCTTTCCGGCGTCTCGGCTGCAAGAGCACCCGGCGTAGCGCAACCGGCGAGGGTAACGAGCAGAGCGAGCGGTGCGAGGTCTTTCATGGAAGCTGCGTATAACACCGCCCATCGCAAGGCGCGAACAGGAAGCTGCACCCTTGACGTGCTTGGTTCCGATGTTCTCATGCCAGCCATGCGCACCCTGCTCGCCATCGTCCCGGTAAGCCTCGCGCTGGTCGCGGCGGTCTGGCTGGTTGCGCCATCCGTTCTGACCGAACGCGGTGACATGCGCGCACCGCGTTCGGAAATCCATGCCGCCATGCTCGACGGGGCGATCTACACCGCAGGCGGCATCGGCTTTTACCGCACGCTGGACAGTTGCGAGCGCTTCGTGATTGCTACGAGTACCTGGGAACGTTGCGCCGGTCTGCCGCGTGCGCTGCACCATGTCGCACTGGCTTCGGATGAAGCGGCGGGGCGGGTGTATGCCTCGGGCGGCTACCGCGCGCTGCCCTTTTCCATCGATCCCGATGGCGCATTGTTCAGTCTGGTTCCCGGCGCGGACGGTTGGACACGCGTTGCATCATTACCCCATCCGCTTGGCCAGCACAGTATGCACCACCATGACGGCGCGCTGTGGCTGGTTGGCGGTGATGACAGCGCGCAAACGCTGGCGTCATTATGGCGCTATGACCTGACATCGGGCGAATGGGCGCAGATGCAGCCCATGGCCCGTGCGCGCCATTCCCATGCCAGTGCGACCGGCGGAGGCGCACTCTACGTTACCGGCGGACGCAGCGATGTTTTCGGCACGCAAAGCGCCAGCGTGGAACGGTACGATTTCGCGCAGGACAGCTGGACCGACTTGCCGGACATGCCGGTGCCCCTGACGGGACACGCGGCGGCGGTGCTGGATGGCAGGTTGCACGTCTATGGCGGCGAAAACCTTGCCGAAGGCGCCGTCTTCGCCGCCCATTACATCCTCGATCTTCGCACCCTGCAATGGACACGCGGCCCAGACTTGCCGCATGCGCGCCACGGCTTTGCCGGTGCGGCGGTGGCGGGGCAGCTATGGGCGCTGGGTGGCGGCCGCAAGCATGGCACGTGGACCCCCCTGACCGTCAGCGGGACTGCGCAGTCGATCCGGGTCGAGTGAACGGTTAGAGGCTGCGCTAGCGGACGGCGCAGCGGTCTCTGTCGGCCGCCGCCACGACCGTGTCATACGCCTCGCGGGTGGGGGCCAGCCGCCGGATTAGCACCAGCCCGCGTTGCGTCGGGGCCGCAATCTCGTCTTCGCCGTCCGCAGCCGACCCCGGCGGCAGCAGTGCAACCGTCAGGTCCCGACCCGTGCCGCGCACCGTGGCGTAATTATTCGTCCGCGCATCGAAAAACGACAGCGAGGCATAATCGTCGAACGCGGCCATCGTGACCAGCAGCCCTTCGGGGGCCGCAGTCAGATCATACAGGCATATCGAGTAGGCCAGGTCGGGCGACGGGCGCACGACCGTCTGCGTTTGCGGGGTCATGCGCGGGGCCAGGCGGAAAGTGTGCTGCGGCGTGCCGAGCGCGGCCAGTCTTGCTTCGACGCGGTCCATGATGAAGCCGGGGGTCGTATATAGCGTGGCAAAATGGGCCGCGATGACGGTGAGGGCGAAAGTCGCGAAAAGGGCAAAACCGCGCCGCTGCATTATCCGTCCCCTTCGCATTCGAGCCGCGTAATTGCCGGTGGCGAGAGCGTCGCGTCCGGGGTTTCCAGCACGGCAGCATCGGGCACATACAGGCGCAGCATCAGGTCGAACCGGTCCGCGTTGCGGCTGGATATCCAGCTATTGCCATTTGCGGGGCGGCGTGGCGCAACCTGCGCCTCCCACTGCGCGCCGGAAACGCGGCTGGCATCAATGCTTAGCGCGTTGTCAGTATTGGCCGGCAAGCGGCTGCGCGCATCGTACAGGGTAAGCGACCACCATTGCGCGGGCATTGTGCCGCCCGATACGCGATAGCTGCAAGCCTCGCGCAGGGGCGCGCCATCATCGTCTTTCGTTCGGGTAAAATAGACCGCTTCGGTGCGGGCAAGGGCCAGCAGCCCGTGGCGGGCAATGCGCGCGCGGGTATAGGGATCGGCGGCACGCGATCCGATATCGTAATCGCTGCGCCACCCTTTTACATCCACGGTATCACCACGCCGGGTCTGCGCGATACCGGGCAACAAACCCGCCATGAACAGCGCCGAGACGATGCCGGTCACCGCGCCGAGAAAACCGGTCCCGAGATAAGCCCCGACCCGTCTCATTGTGCGGTGTCTTTCAGCACCGACCGCTGGAACAGGTAGGTCATCGTGCCCGTGCCCATCCACATCGGCGACAGCGGCGGATCGATACCCTGTTCCCATGCCATCGATCCGATCAGCGTTCCGTAGGCGTAGGGCACGTCGGGCATCGCGGTGCTGATCGGGTCGGCAAAAGCTTCGTCTGCCGTGATAACCGTCCAGCCGCGCCGGCGCATTTCCACGATCAGGTCGCCCAGAAACAGCGCGGCAAGGTCCGTTTCGTGCAGCAACAGGACATGCGCGGGCGAGCGGCCGAGCGTCAGCCGCGCCAGCGCGTCGTGATATTCCAGCCCGCTCATCTGGCTGGCGACGTAAAGGCGGCGGAGGCGCTTCATGTCCATCGCCTTTCCGGCGGCCTGCGCGTCCAGCGTCAACTGTTCCAGATGCCAGTCCGATGCGTCTGCCGTAACGTAGCCGTTGCGCAAGCCACGCGCCGCGAGACCGGCGCGCACCGCGTCGCGCTTCGCCTTGTCGCGCCCGCCCTCGTCGAGATACGGGAAGCGGAACCACGGGCGGGTTCCCTCGCGGCCCGCGAACCACGCCGCCGCGCGATCAATGTCGGCAAGGTATTCCTCTGCCGTGCTATGGCGCAAGTGCCGGTGCGCGAAACTGTGATTGGCGATCACATGCCCGTCCGCGACATAAGCGGCGATGCGCGCCTCTCCGCCGGTCCCATCGGGTTCGTCCAGCAGGCCGGGTGTAACGAAGAACGCGGCCTGCGCGACGCCGCCTTCGCGCAGGGCAGCGCGCAGCTTCTCCGCACGTTCGTCGGGCGTGAAGAAAGCACCCGCCTTGCGCGGTACATCGTCGAAACTTAAGGCAACGCGCTTGTCCTGTGCAATTGCGGGCAGGGCCAGCGTGGCGACCACAAGCGCCAGCAGAAGGCGACACGCCCTACCCATCGCATTTTCTGCGCGCTACCGACACTTCGGGGCCGTCGCCGCCAACCATCGTGGTGACCATGCGGGTGCCGGTGGAATCGAGTTCAAGCTTGACGTTCTGGGTCCAGCTCTCGCCTTCGCCGGTCATCGCCAGCGTCACCAGCCTGTCGCCGTTCGGGCGGCGTTCGATGGATTGCACCCGACCTTCGGACTCGTAAAACCCGATTTTGTCCGCCGCTATCGTCATGCGCAGGTCGGACATGGTAGGGCAATCGCCATCCACGCTGTCCCACACACCGTGATAATCGCGTGCTATCATCCGTGCGTCGGCTTCGGAGACCGCCTGTGCATCGGCATCCAGCGCAGCCTCGTCAACGCGCGGCGCTGTTATGCTTGCTGGTGCAGGGTCGGCCGGCGACCGGTCGGTGGCGATGGTTCGTGCTGCATCGCCCCGGTACTGCTCGGCGGCTTCGGTCTGCACCGGTGCTTCTGCTTCCGGTGCGCAGGCAGCGAGCGAAATCGAAGCCAGCATCGCGTTCACGATTGAACATCTCATGGCATCGGTCTCCTTCGCCAAGACCTTATGATCTAGTCAAACGGCAGGCCATAGCCCAAACGGGACAGCTTACCCCATCGTCGGGATGATAAACGCGTCCTTGGTGTTCGTATCGGCTGTGCCATCGGGCCATCGTTGCGTGACTTTCTTGACCTTGGTCCAGAAGCGCAGACCTTCGGTGCCGTACTGGTCGACATCGCCGAACCCGCTGCGCTTCCAGCCGCCGAAGCTATGATAGGCGACCGGCACCGGGATCGGTACGTTGATGCCGACCATGCCGACATTTACGCGATGGGCAAATTCGCGGGCGGCGTGGCCGTTTCGCGTAAAGATGGCGACGCCATTGCCGTATTGATGCGCGCTTGGCAGGCGCAGGGCTTCCTCGAAATCGGGTGCGCGCACTATTTGCAGGACGGGGCCGAATATCTCCTCGCGATAGCTCTCCATTTCGGGCGTTACCTGGTCGAGCAGGGTGGGGCCGACATAAAAGCCGTCCTCGTGGCCCTGTAAGGTGAAGCCGCGACCGTCGATCACGACCTCGGCACCTTCCTTTTCAGCCGTGTCGATCCAGCCTTCAATGCGGGCCTTGTGTTCGGGCGTGACGACGGGGCCGTAATGCGCGTCGGGATCACTCGACACGCCGACGCGCAGCGCGTTGACTGCGGGGATCAGCTTCTCGCGCAGACGTTCGGCGGTATCCTCGCCCACCGGTACCACGACGGGCAGCGCCATGCAGCGTTCGCCCGCACTGCCGAACGCCGCGCCCGCCAGATCATTCACCACTTGATCGAGGTCGGCATCGGGCATCACGATGCCGTGGTTCTTGGCACCGCCCATCGCCTGCACCCGCTTGCCGTTGTCGACGCCGCGCTTGTAAACATAATGCGCAATATCGCTGCTGCCGACGAAGCTGACGGCGGCGATGTCGCGATGGTCGAGGATGGCATCGACCATCTCCTTGTCGCCATGCACCACCTGCAACAGCCCTTCGGGCGCGCCCGCCTCCACGAACAGTTCGGCCAGCTGCACCGGCACGCTGGGGTCGCGCTCGCTTGGCTTCAGGATAAAGGCGTTGCCCGCCGCGATGGCCATGCCGAACATCCACATCGGGATCATGGCGGGGAAGTTGAACGGGGTGATGCCCGCGCCGATCCCCAGCGGCTGGCGCATGGAATAGACGTCGATGCCCGGCCCCGCCCCTTGCGTATATTCGCCCTTCAGGACCTGCGGAACGCCGCAGGCATATTCGATGACTTCAAGCCCGCGCTGCACATCGCCCCTGGCATCGTCCACCACCTTGCCGTGCTCGCTCGAAAGCAGTTCGGCGAGGCTTTGCATATTGGCCTCGATCAGTTCCTTGTAACGGAACATGACACGCGCGCGCTTCTGCGGATTGGTCGCGGCCCATTCGGGCTGCACCGCCTTCGCCGCCTCCACCGCACGATCCAGCAGCGCCGCATCGCCCAGCGCCACCTGCGCCTGCACTGCCCCGGTGGAGGGATTCCAGATATCGTGCGTGCGCCCGGTTGGTGCGCCAGTTTCGCAAGCGATGAAGTGATCGACGTTTCGCATGGTAATCTCCCTGGTCTTTGGCGCGCGTCATAATGCAGGCGGACGCGCAATGCCACGGCTACCGGTGGCGCTCTTGTGAAGAGAACGTTCGCATGCCAGAGGCGGCAAGCGTGCGGGTGTAGCTCAATGGTAGAGCAGCAGCTTCCCAAGCTGACGACGAGGGTTCGATTCCCTTCACCCGCTCCATGAAGCGAACCGTGCAGGCTCCGGGCTGAATAGGCAGCGACATGGCATTTGCCGTGCTATGCGCCTAAGTAAGCGCGATGCATTCCAACACTCTTTCGCTCAGCAGCAACGCACAGGACGTCAGCGGGGACTGGTCGGGCGACAATCAGGACTGGTGGGACTGGTATGTCTCGCTGGCGCAGAACAAACGGTCCACCGCGCCGCTCGCAAAATGCGCGCCCCTGCCCGATATCGCGCAGCCCGACGATGCAGCATTGGCTGCCGAACTGGCCGAGCCTTACCCGCTGAAGCCAGACCACATCGCTGCTTTCGCGCGGGACGGGTTCATAAAGCTGAAGGGTGTCGTCAGCCCCGGGGCGGCTTTGCGGTTGCGGGCGGAGATGAAACGGCTGCTGGAAGCAGAACACGACATCGCGATGGATGCAGGACAGACCGAACGGTTCACCAGCCTTGAAATGGCGTGGCTGAATAATCCGCTTATCCGGGCCTTCGTCCTCGCGCCGCGTATTGCCGGCATTTGTGCCGGTCTGCTCGAAGTCGAACGGTTGCGGCTGTATCACGACAATATCCTGTCGAAGGAACCGGGCTGCGGGCGCACGCCGTGGCATTACGACGACCACCATTTTCCGCTGGCAACGCACGATGTGGTGACGGCGTGGATCGCGGCACAACCCGTTCCGGTGGCGATGGGGCCGCTGTCCTTCGCGACCCCACGCGATGTGCACCGGCTGGTGGAAGACGTGCCGTTCGACAAGACGAACACCAGCTACGACACGCATATCGGCGAGGTGTTTGCGCAAAACGATATGGTCGTGGACGAGACGCCCTTCGAGCTGGGCGAAGCCAGTTTCCATCACAACCTTAGCTTCCACACCGCCGGGCCGAACCGCACCGATCGCAGCCGTGTGGTGTTGGCCAACACCTATTTCGCCGACGGTGCCCGTGTTGTGAACGACCCCACGCTGGTGTCGGGCGACTGGCGCAAGTTCCTGCCCGGATGCCAACCGGGCGGGCTGACGCAATCCGACCGCAATCCCGTGTGCTGGCCCCCGGCCCGCTGATCGTGAGCACCGGACACGAAGCCGCCGCTGCGATGCGCGCGCATCTCGACCACGTGCATACCGAACAGGCGGGTTTCACCGAAACCTGTGCAACGGCGTGCCGCGATGCCGAGGGGCGCGACAGCTACACCTGGCTGGCGCAGGCGTTGGCCGCGCGCGACGGCGGCGCCGTGCTCGATCTCGCTTGCGGGTCTGGCGTGCTGCTGGAGCGCCTGGCCGCCGAACGATCCGCAACGCGCCTGATCGGTGTCGATATGAGTGCGTCCGAACTGTCGCTGGCAGCTACTCGGCTGGCGGATAGCGGCGTCGAATTGCGACAGGGTACGGCACAGGATCTGTCCTTCCTCACCGATGGCAGCGTCGATGGCGTGCTGTGCCATTGGGCATTGGCGCTGATGAAGCCGGTGGAACCGGTGCTGGACGAAGTTGCCCGTGTGCTAGCGCCGCAGGGGCGTTTTGCTGCCGTTGTCGACGGGCCGCATGACAGTGCCCCCGGCTACGCGAAGATCGATGCGATCATCGGCAGTCATGTCGGCCAGGCACTCGGTAAAACACCCAAAATGGGCCTGGGCGATCCGCGTATCCGCGATGCGGCGCAGCTCCTTCCGCTGCTCGAAACGCATTTCCCGAAGGCGCAAATCGATATAGCAGCCAATGTCGTTTCCATGACCGGAACGCCGGACTGGCTCGCGCGCGAGGCGGCGCACTTCTTCTATTCCACTTTCGTGCTGGACGCGCCGCAACGTGGGGAACTGCTGGAAGAACTGGCTGAAGTTTTTGCCGCACAGTGTGAAGATACAGCGTGTGAAGATGCAGCGTTCAACATGCCCATCAACCGTGTTGTCGTCAGCCAGCCATGACCGAGTTTTTCCTCGCGCTGGTGGCCGTCGCCGTGACCTCGTTCGGCGCGCGGGACCAGCGGCTGGTGGCCGACCTGGCCGAGCGGTTGGGGCAGGGCGGCGGACTGCTGCTTGTGGCGATGCTGTCCGGTGCGGTGACGGCGGCATTCATGGCCTTTGCCGGGAGCCTGATCGGCGTATTGTTGCCGCCTGCCGCCAAGACCATGCTGGTCGCGTTCGCACTGCTTGCCGCCGCTGTGGAGCTTGCCTGGTTCCGCGCGGCGAAGCAGGTGCGCGAACCGACACGCTCTCTGGGCGCGACCGGCATCGTGCTTGCCGCAATGCAGGTGGGCGACGGGCCACGTTTCCTCGTATTTGCCATCGCCGCCGCATTCGCCTCGCCGACGCTTGCCGCGGTGGGTGGCTTTGCTGGCGGGGCCGTGGCGGCGACTTTCGGCTGGGCGATGGCGGGCGATCTCGAAGCCCTGCCACTGAAGAAAATCCGGCGATACGGCGCGGTGGCGATTGCCCTGTTTGCCATCGGCGTGGGGCTGAACGCACGCGGCATCCTGTAAAAAAGCGCCATCATGTGAAACCCGTGCGGCCTCCTCACGTTGGCATGACATATGTTGTAAAAACAGGAGACAAGACGATGGCCGACACGGGCAGCAATTCAAAGGCGGAACTGGTAAGCGAACTGAACGGGCTGCTGGCCGACCATCTGGCGCTGTATTTCAAGACCAAGAGCTTCCACTGGCATGTCGCCGGTCCGCGCTTTCATGATCTGCACCTGTTGTTCGATGCGCAGGCCGCGCAGGTGCAGGGCCAGATCGACGATGTGGCGGAGCGGGTGCGCAAGCTGGGCGAGCCGACGCTGACATCGCTGGGTTCGGCGACGCGCGAAACACAGGTTGCGGATCAGGATTCGACCACGCTGGACGCCGATGCGATGGTGCGCGAGCTTCATGACGACAATGCGAAGATGGTGAAGCGCCTGAAGAGCATGAAGCCGCTGGCCGAACAGGCCGGCGACAATGCCACCGATGGCTTGTTGGACGACTGGACGGATATGGCGGAAGAGCGCGTCTGGTTCCTTGGTCAATTGCTCAAGTAATGGGCAGCGCGTGGCGATAGATTACCGCCCCGAAGCCGATCCGGCGCAGATCGCGGACTGGATCGCTGAACGGTTGAAGACGGCTCTGGCGGGGTTCGAGAATGCGGCGATCACCGTACCGGGCGGTTCAACACCGTTTCCCGTGTTCGAAAAGCTGGTCGCCCTGCCGCTCGACTGGTCGCGTATCACCATATGGCCGGGTGACGACCGGATCGTGCCGGAGGACCATGCCGCCAGCAATACCGGCCGGATCCGTGCGCTGTTCCAACCGGCGGGTGCAAAGGTTCAGGCATTGCGTGAAGGTGCGGTGCCGCCTCCGTTTGCCCTGACTTGGGTGGGTATGGGGACGGACGGGCATATCGCCTCGCTGTTCCCCAATACCGGTCCGCTTGCGAGCGATGCCAATGCGGTGCGCCGGTTGACGCCCGATCCCCTGCCGCCCGAAGCGCCGTTCGACCGTTTGACATTGACGATCGCGGGTCTTGTGCGCACCGATGCGGTCATGGTCATGATACGTGGTGCAGAAAAAGCGAAGGTGTTCGCGGCTGCGGCAAAAGGCGACAGCGATACGCCGGTCGCGCGCTTTCTTGCGGCCACGCAAGCACCGGTCACGTGCTTCACCTGATGCCGCGTCCGGTGCATCGGGCGCTCCTCAAGCTTGCGCATCCGGTGCGTCATTGCTGGCGTCGCTGGCGCAAGACGCCGCTGGCGGGGTGTTCGGTGTTGCTGTTCGACCTGTCGGACCAGGTGCTGCTGTTGCGCCACAATTACGGCCCGGCGCTGTGGTCCTTGCCCGGTGGCGGCATCGGCAAGGCTGAAGCGCCTGCGGACGCTGCCAAGCGTGAAGTGAGCGAAGAGCTGAACATTGCGCTCGATACGCTCGCATCGCTGGGAACCATGCAGGAAACGATCTCCGGGTCGCTCCACACCGCGCACGTATTTTTTGCCCGCATCGACCAGTCGCCGTGCCCGGACGGGCGCGAGGTGCGGGAGGCACGTTTCTTCCCGATGCACTCGCTCCCGGCGGATTTGAGCGATCTGACCCGCGCCCGCCTTGCCCTGTGGCAGGATCGCATGTCGTCCCCGAAGGGCTAAAACAGGTCCAGCTGCGCGGCCAGCGCGGCGCGTTGCGCGCGCGGTGGTTTGGCCACCACACCTTCCAGTTTCGACAGGGTCAGGCCCATTAACCGGATCGGGCGGGGCAGCGGCAGCATCGCTTCCAGCAACTCGCGCCCGACCGTAGCGAATGCCGCTTTGTTCGGCACATTCGCGGGTACCGTTTGTGCACGGCTGGTAATTGTGAAGTCGTTATATTTCAGCTTCAGCGTCACCGTCCGTCCCTTGGCTTCGGCGCGGGTGATGCGTTCCCACACGATATCGACGATGCGGTCCAGCGTCTCGTGCAATTCGGCGGGCGAGGCGATATCTTCGTGAAAGGTGCGTTCTCCGCCCACCGATTTGCGGATGCGGTTGGTGCGTACCGGGCGGTCGTCGATGCCGCGTGCGGCGCGGTAGAGATAATTCGCAAAACTGCCGAAATTGGCATGCATCCAGGCGGCATCCTTCGCGGCAAGATCCGCGCCCGTTTCAATGCCCAGCCGCGCCATCTTCTCTGCACCCTTCGGCCCGACCCCGTGAAATCTGCGTACCGGCAGGCTTTGCACGAATGCGGCCCCTTCGCCGGGACGGATGACGCAGATGCCGTTCGGCTTGTTCTGGTCGCTGGCCAGCTTGGCAAGAAACTTGTTGTAGGACACGCCCGCGCTGGCAGTCAGCTGCGTTTTCGTAAAAATATCCTTGCGGATGGCCTGTGCGATGCGGGTGGCGGTGCCTAACCCGTGAATGTCCTGCGTCACATCGAGATAGGCTTCGTCCAGGCTCAGCGGTTCGACATGGGGCGTGTAGTGGCGGAAGATTTCGCGGATGATCTGCGATGCTTCGCGGTAGGCGTCGAACCGGCTTTTCACAAAGATCAGGTCCGGGCATTTGCGCTTCGCCGTGACGGACGGCATGGCGGACCGCACGCCGAATTTGCGTGCTTCGTAACTGGCTGCCGCCACCACGCCGCGCCCGCTCGACCCGCCGACCGCCACCGGCAGGCCACGCAGTTCGGGATTGTCGCGCTGTTCCACGCTGGCGAAAAAGGCATCCATATCGATATGGATGATCTTGCGCGTGTCTTCGCCGCCGCCGGTCTGCTTATCGCTGTCAGGCGCTTCGTCCATGCCCGGTAGATAGGGCCTGCCCCTTGGCGAGCGCAATGCGCACTTCCATTTGTGCAGTGCAGCGCGCAAGGGAGCCGTAATGCCTGCTACCGCTGCCAGTCCTGATGCCGCCGCCATGCGCAAACCGTTGGGCGAGCGCGAGCTGATCGCGCTGATGGCGGCCTTGATGAGTTTGCAGGCATTCGGGATCGATTCGATGCTGCCAGCAATTGGCCGGGTCGCGGGCGAGCTTGGCGCGAGCGGCAATTCGCGCCAGCTCATCATCGGGCTCTACCTGATCGGCACCGGGTTCGGCGCGCTGTTCCCCGGCGTGCTGGCGGACCGGTTCGGGCGACGTCCGGTGCTGGCTTTCGGGCTGACGGCGTATGTCTCGTTTTCCTTCGCGTGCGCGTTCGTCTCCAGCTTTCCCGTACTGCTGGGCCTGCGGTTCTTGCAGGGGTTGCTGTGCGCGTCGATGGCGGTGGTGCCTGCCGCTATCGTGCGCGACCATGTCGGCGGTGACCGGATGGCGCGGCTGATGAGCCTGATCATCATGATGTTTCTGGCAGTGCCGGTTATCGCGCCGTTTATCGGGCAGGTCATCATGGAGCTGCTGGGCTGGCGCGCGATCTTCGGAGCGATGGCATTGCTTGGCGGTGCGGTGGCGGTGTGGATGTGGGTGCGCTTGCCCGAAACGCTGACCGAGGCGAACCGCCAGCCGATCGACCTGCGCGCCATTGGCCGCAACATGACCGCCGCGCTCGTGAACAGGGGCGCCATCGGCTATGTCGTGGGCAGCGCGCTGGTGTTCGGATCGCTGTTCGGCTTCCTTAATTCCGCCGAACAGCTGGTGAGCGCAACTTTTGGGCAGGCCGACAATTTCGCCTTCATCTTCGGGGGTGCGGTGCTGGGCATGGTCGCGGCCAGCTTCACCAATTCGCGCATCGTCGAACGCTTCGGCGCGCGGCGGGTCAGCCACACGGCATTGCTCGGCTTTATTGCCATCACCGTGGTGCAGTTGTGGAGCGCCTCGAACCAGCCGCAACCGCTCTATCAATTCGTGGGTCTGATGACGCTGGTGATGGCGATGCTGGGCTTCATCGGCGCGAATTTCTCGTCCATCGCGATGCAGCCCTTCGCCGCTATCGCCGGTGCCGCCAGCAGCGCGCAGACGGGCCTGCGCACGGGGCTGGGCGCAATATTGGGCGCAATTATCGGCAGCCTGTATGACGGCACGGCGCGTCCGCTGGCAGTTTCGATGCTGTCGCTGGGCCTGATGGCGCTGGCGGTTGTGCTGTTTAGCGAGCGCGGCCGCCTGTTCCGCCGTATCAATACGCCGAACTAAGTCCCGCCAACCGCCATCTTCACCCGTTCCAGCAGCATCCGGTCATGCGCAGCCATCTGCGGCTCGTACCGATCGAAATGCGTCTGTATCGGGGCGAACGGAACGTCCTTTGCCTGCGATGCCCCGGTGCGCAGCGCATCCTCATACAGATACATCCCCATGCGGAACCCGTTGGCGGTAAAGGTGTGCCACAATTCTTCCTGCTGGGACCGCAAGGCATCGGGAACCGAGCCCTTCCAGCGCAACACGGTGCGATTGTAGGCCACGAAGTAGCTGTAATTGAGCTGCAATTCCGGCGCCACGCGCACCGGTGTGCTGCGCCCGTTGCGCTTCACATTCGCTTCCGGCAGCGCCGCTTTCGCGATTAGCCGCATGTTCGCCTGAAAACTGTTATGCAAAAACATGTTCTCATCGATCAGCGAGGCGACCATATATTCGCCGACTTTGGTCGAATTGCTCTTGTGAATGCGGGCGAAGCTGGGGTCCATCGTGAAGCCGATCCAGAACCAGCTCAGGCGCAAATTGTGCTGCTCATCGGTCACGGTGCGCTGCGGATCGATGCTGTCGAGCACGAAGTCGGGAAAGCCCAGCTGCGTCAGGTCGCGGCGAAAGCTGCCTGCTTCTTGGCTGTTACCGAACATTACCCGCGCGCGGTCGCCGATTTCCCACGGGTTCGCTGGCAGATAATCGTTGTCCTTGCGATCCAGCATAAAATCGACCGCAGGATCGTTGTCGAGGTAGGAGAACGCGACCGGGCCGCGCATGAACTGCCCCCGCGCGGCAGGGCCGATGCGGATAAGATGCTGTCCGATCAGAGCGGTCAGGTACTTGTTTTCGTTGAACGCGGAAGCGCCGCCGCAGGCCAGATGCGCGTTGTTGCCGGACATGTTGCAGGCACCGAGCAGCTGTGGCTCCGTCATTTCGAGCGCCGCCCGATACAAGCGCCAGAAATTGGCCGTGGTCGGATTGGCGAGGTAGCTGTCCTGTACGGCCAGCCATTCCGTCTTACGCGCAGGCGTCGCGTCGCGCGCCACATCGGCAATCCAGTCGTTGAAGGTGCCTTCCTGTGCGCCGTGGTGGAAGTCGGCGGACCAGCGGGGGTACGTGATGCCGGTGGGCATGTCGCGCAGCTGGATGCGCTGCATATTCGCGCCTCCGGCATTGGTGCCGTGCAGCAGGTCCACCATCTCCCGCCGCGCCTGCTGCGCGCGTTCGAGCGACTGGATCGGTGCGCCGGACAGTGTGGGGAGGAGGCGCTGGAGCTGCCGCCCGAAGGCGATGTCGCGTTCCACGCCCGCGATCTTCGGATCGCTGGCGGTAGCGGGCAAGACGCTGCCGCCAGGCTGGAAGGGGCGGAAATTGCGCGCGTCGGTGACGGTGAAGCCACGGTCCGCCCGCATGTTGGCAACAGCCTGCACAAGCGCGTCGGCCTGCGCCTGCGTCGCTCCGTCAAGGAGGGCGCGGCGCGAGATGTCGGTATCGGTGCTGCCGATGCGGGCAAGGTCGATGAAATCCGGTCCGTGGCACCCGGCGCACGACCCCTTTGGGTGAAGCGAAAGGTCATCATTGCGCCACAATTCCAGCGCGGTGGAATAGGCTTGACTTGCGGTCAGGCCGGTCGGGGTTGGCGTTGGTGTCGGCGCGGGCCCTGGGCCGCCGCCGATAGCAGGCGCAGGCGCGGAGCCGGAGTTGCCGTCACCCCCGCCGCATGCTGACAGCGCAACTGCTGCGATACCGGAAAGAAGGACGTGGGTCAGTCTGGTCATGCACACCTGCGATATTCGGCCTGTGGGATATGAAGCGGGTGTGATTGTCGATGGTTTAGAATTGGTTAGCGGGCAAGGGTTTCGGCTTGGTAACGCTATTGAAGCTAACCGGGGAAAGCGATGCTGCGCAAAGTATGCGCCGTAGTCTGTAGGCACAGTGTCGAATGCTGGATTGCCGCGCTTCGCTCGCAATGACGGGCGGTCAAGCCTGTGCGGCGGGCTCCACCACACACAGCACCGCCTCGACCTGCACCTGACCGCCTTCGCTGGCGGAAAGTTCGGTGACGGTCCCGTCGAACGGCGCGGTGAGCGCGTGCTCCATCTTCATCGCCTCCAGCACCATCAGCCGCTGGCCTGCGGTGACGGTCTCGCCCTCGGCCACATCGACCGCGATGACCTTGCCCGGCATCGGCGCGATGATTGCGCCGTCGGCGGCGGTGGCTGCGCCAAAGCCACGTGGTCGGCGTCAGCGTGAAAACCCGGACTCCGCCGCGCTCAGTCACAAGCATAGATCCGTCACGACGTGTCTCGGCTGTGGCATGCATCTCCAGGTGATTTAGGTGAGCGGTGCTTCGAGAACTGGCTCCATCGTTCGCATGAACGGTTCAGGCCTGTCGCTGTCGTTCAGCCTGAAGCCCGAAAAGTCCAACTGTGCTTCTCGCCTCCTGGTCAAGGTCGACTTGGAGACTGCGGATCCAGCAATTGAGCGTGATTGTGCGGCCATCAAGCCCGCGGCTCAAGGCCTTTCTGATGGCGGATCCGTTGGCGGCAAAACATCTTCGCAGGTTGCGTTCGATGAAACCCGTGTCGATGCTCGGCAGCCGATAAAGCTCGGGTGGCTTCAAGCACTCGCAGCAGGAAACCCGCGTTCGTCTTGACTGGTAGCAATGGGAATACGGCCGAGCGTCATGTCCGAGCGCGTCTGATGCCTCGACGCGGTCCACCCCGGTGACGAATCACTTTGCGATCATCGGATCGTAGAACGGCGAAATCTCCGTCACCTTCGTTCAACCCCGGTGTCCACTCTGCTCTCGCGCATATCGCGGTCGGACAAGCGATAGAGCTGTTCCAACCGCCCCGTGCTCGGCAAGAACCCCTTCGCCGGGTCTTCGGCATAAAGCCGCGCTTCGATCGCGTGGCCGTTGATCGACAGCTCTTCCTGCTCGACGGGGCATCGGCTCCCCGCTCGCGACGCGCAATTGCCATTCGACCAGATCGACCCCGGTAATTTCCTCGGTGACGGGGTGTTCGACCTGAAGCCGGGTGTTCATTTCCATGAAGAAGATGCGGTCGGCGCGCAGGCCCTCGCTGGCATCGGCGATGAATTCGATGGTGCCCGCGCCATCGTAACCGACCGCCTCTGCCGCGCGCACGGCGGCGGCGCAGATTTCTTCGCGCGTGGCCTCGTCCATGCCGGGGGCGGGGGCTTCCTCGATCACCTTCTGGTGGCGGCGTTGCAGGCGAGCAATCGCGCTCGAACAGGTGGACGACATTGCCGTGGCTGTCGCCGAACACCTGCACCTCGATATGGCGGGGCAGGTGATCCACTTTTCCAGCAGCACCTCGTCATTGCCGAAGCTGGCTTTGGCTTCGCGCCGGCAGCTGGCGAGGTCGGCCTCGAAGTCCGCCGCTGCCTCGACCTTGCGCATCCCCTTGCCGCCGCCGCCTGCCACGGCCTTGATCAGCACCGGATAGCCGATGGCGTCGGCTTCGGTTTTCAGACGCTCGACCGACTGGTCCTCTGCCCAGATAGCCCGGCGTCACCGGCACGCCTGCGTCCATCATCAACTGCTTGGCGGCGTCTTTCAGGCCCATCGCGCGTATGCTGTCCGGCTTCGGACCGACCCAGATCAGTCCGGCGTCGATCACGGCCTGCGCGAAATCGGCGTTCTCGGACAGGAAGCCATAGCCCGGATGGATCGCGTCCGCGCCCGTGTCCTTCGCCGCCGCGATGATCTTGTCGCCGACGAGGTAGCTTTCGGCGGCGGGCGAGGGACCGATATGCACCGCCTCGTCCGCGCTGCGCACATGCAGCGCCTTGGCGTCGGCATCGGAATAAACCGCGACGGTGACGATACCCATTTTACGCGCGGTGCGCATGATGCGGCAGGCGATCTCGCCGCGATTGGCGATCAGGAGCTTTTCGATCATGCGCGGTGGTTACGCCGCGACGGATGCGGCGACAAGTGTGCGGCGCGGCCTAAACCTCGTCGGGCAGGGCGGTGTAGGCTTCCGCTGCCGGAATTGGCTGCGACATGCGGATATCCAGCACGATATCGCCGCGCTTCCATTCGGGCATCTTCTCGGGCGGGGTCGGGTTGTTGCGCACCGCTTCCACAAACGCCTGCGCGACCAGCTGCGCCTTCTGCGCCTTGCCGATCACCACGCGCCGGTCCCACGCCGCGCGGCCCCGACGGCGGACTTCCTGCCCGATCTCGCCATAGATATTGGCGGCGGCCAGGATCGCCCAGCGGCGGCGGAAGGGCAGACGCGCCGCACCCAGCTTGGCGGCGGCGATGTGGCGTTCCATCTTGAGCACCAGCTGCTCCGCCATCTCGGCAACTTCCCAGCGATGATGCGGCTTCATCAGCTGGCCCGGTTCGATGTCCTGTTCCACCATCCATTCCACCGGCAGATAGCAGCGCCCGCCGCGATCGTCCTCGTCCAGATCGCGCGCGATATTGGCCAGCTGAAACGCAAAGCCGAGGTCGCAGGCGCGGTCCAGCGTATCGGCATCGTCCTTCGGCACGCCCATGATCTGCGCCATCATTACGCCAACCGCACCCGCGACGTGATAGCAATAGCGCGCAAGGTCGGCCTCGGTGCGCGGACGCCAGCCTGCCGCATCCAGCTCGAACCCGCCGATGACGTCTTCCGCCATCTGCATGGTCAGGCCGCATTCCTGCGCCACCTTGCCGAACGCATCGAAAGCGATGTCGGCGGTCGGCTGGCCTTCCAGCGCGCGGCGGGTGAGGACGCGGATGGCTTTCACGCGGGTTTCGACGGCAGCGGCATCGGGTGCGGTCTCCCCGTCGGCGTCCGCTACGCCCAGCTCGCCGCCCAGCATTTGCCCGTCCGCGATATCGTCGCAGCGGCGGCACCAGGCATAGAGCATCCAGACCCGTTCGCGCGTCGGCTTGTCGAACAGGCGGCTGGCGGCGGCGAAGCTCTTCGACCCGTCCGCAATCATCCGGCGGCTTTCTTCCACCAGCACGCGCCGCTTTCGTCCGCCGCCCGCCTTGCTCTCGGTCGCGCGCACGATCGCCGATGGCACAAGCGGCCGGGGCGTTATCTTGCGGGGCGGTGCCATAGGTCTAGAGGTCGTTGGCTTTCATCTGGAAGATGGGCGTATGTGGCGCATATTCCGCCATCGCGTCCAGCAGCGGCGGCAAGGTTTCGGCGGATAGCAGGATACCGTGATGGGAAGGGCGGACGAACCCGACTTCGCCCATCGTCGCGTAGAATGCGAGTAGCGCATCGTAGAACCCGAAGGCGTTGAGCAGGCCGACGGGCTTGGTGTGGTAGCCCAGCTGCGCCCAGCTCATCGCTTCCCACAACTCGTCCATCGTGCCCACGCCGCCGGGCAGCGTGACGAAGCCGTCGCTGAGGTCGGTGAAGCGTTGTTTGCGCTCGTGCATGCCCGACACCGTCACCAGCTCGTCGCAATCGTGATTGGCAACCTCGCTGCGCACCAGTGCTTCGGGAATGACGCCGATAACCTCGCCGCCCGCCGCCTTTGCGCCGCTGGCGAGCGCCCCCATCAGCCCCAGCCGCCCGCCGCCATAGACGACGCCGATACCACGCTGCGCCAGCGCCGTGCCGACATCGCGCGCCAGCTCGACATAGCGCGGATCGTCCGGCGTGGCGGACCCGCAATAGACGGCGACCCTTCGCATTGGGCGTTTCATTCGGCCGCGATTTCCAACATGTCTTCCAGCATCAGCCCTGCCGTGGCCTTGGCGCTGCCGACTACGCCGGGAATGCCTGCGCCCGGATGCGTGCCTGCGCCGACGAGGTAGAAGTTCTCGATCACGTCGTCGCGGTTGTGGCCGCGGAACCAGGCGCTTTGCGTCAGCACCGGTTCCAGACTGAAGGCGCTGCCCATATGCGCGTTGAGGTCATGCGCGAAATCCTTGGGGGCGTAGCTGAACTTGGTCACGATGCGGTCGTGGATGTCGGGGATCAGCCGCCGCCCGATTTCGTCGAGAATACGTTTTTCCAGGATGGGACCGATTTCGTCCCAGTCGACCGGCATCTTGCCCATGTGCGCCACCGGCACCAGCGCGTAGAACGTGCTCTTGCCCTTGGGCGCCATGCTGGGATCGGTCACGGTGGGGTGGTGCAGGTAGATGCTGAAATCCTGCGGCAGCACGCCATTGTCGTAAATGTCGTCCAGCAGACCCTTGTAGCGCGGGCCGAACAGAATCATGTGATGCGCGATGCCGGGCCATTCGCCCTCAAGCCCGAAATGCACGACGAACAGGCCGGGGCTGAAGGTCTTCTTGGACAGCGCCTTGGCCTGTTTCTTGCCGCGCGTGCTGCCGGACAGCAGGTCGCGATAGGAGTGCATGATATCGGCATTGCTGGCGACGGCGTCGAAGGTCTGCCGCATCCCGCTGGCGGTCTGCACTTCGGTGGCGCGGGTGCCGACGGTGTGGACCTGCTCCACCGCATCGCCGACGATCATCGTGCCGCCAAGCCGCTCGAAATGGCGGATCATCCCGGCAATCAGCTTGTTGGTGCCGCCCCTGGTCCACCACACGCCGCCTTCCTTCTCCAGCTTGTGGATAAGGGTGTAGATCGCGCTGGTCTTCATCGGGTTGCCGCCGACCAGCAGGGTGTGGAAGCTGAGGGCCTGTCGCAGCTTCTCGTTCTTCACGAAGCTGGACACGATGGAATAGACGCTGCGGAACGCCTGCTTCTTCGCCAGCGCGGGCGCGGCTTTCAGCATGGACTTGAAATCGAGGAACGGCACGGTGCCCAGCTTGACATAGCCTTCCTCGTACACCCCCGCCGAATATTCGAGGAAGCGCGCATACCCGGCGACATCGTCGGGATCGAGCTTGGCGATTTCCGCGTTCAGCTCATCCATCTTGTTGGAATAATCGAAGTTCGTGCCGTCGGGCCAGTTGAGGCGGTAGAAGGGAAAGACCGGCATCAGCTCGACATCATCCGCCATGTCGTGCCCGGTCAGCTCCCACAGCTGCGTCAGGCAGGGCGGGTCGGTGATGACGGTCGGCCCGCCGTCGAAGGTGAAGCCCTCTTTTTGCCAGAAATAGGCGCGGCCGCCCGGCTTGTCGCGTCCTTCGATGACGGTGGTGGCGATGCCCGCGGATTGCAGCCGGATCGCCAGCGCCATGCCGCCGAAGCCGGAGCCGACGACGCAGGCGGTCTTGCCGGTCGGTTCGGGAATGAAGGGGCCCTTCGGCACGTCGATCTTGGCAGGGGCGTTCATCCGATTTTCTCCGTTTGCGATACCAGCGGTGCGCCGGATGTTGCGAGGGCATGTATGGCGCGGGTGACAGGCACCGGCGGTTTGCCCGCCAATATGCGCGCCTTGTCCGCGAAATGCGACTGTCCGGCATAAAATCTTTCGATAAGTCCGGTCTTCAGCGTGTAATGGCGCTGCAGCACGCGATAGCGTTCGTTCGGCTGCGCCGCGCCGAACAGCATCCGGCCCAGCGTGCGATAGAACTTCGTCTTGCGCCAGTGCCGCCGGGCCCGCGCCTCCAGCAGGGCCGCCATCTGCGCGCCGGGCAAGTCCGCCTCCGCCGCTATGGCCTGCGCCAGTTCGACGGCGAAGGGTACGGTGTAACTGGTCAGCGGATGGACGAAGCCGCCGCGCGCGCCCGCCATGCCGACACCGGGCGTGGCGACGGCGCGCTGGTATGCGGTGAAGTCGCCGCCGGTGATGACCGGCAGGATGCCGGTTTCGCCGCCCAGTATCTCGCCCTGCCAGTCGTTCGCCTGCAGATAGCGGTCGATCCGCCCCGATAGCGCACTGCGGTCCAGCACCGGTGCGTCGGCATAATAGGTGTCTTCGACGAACAGTTCGTCCGCCTTGAGCGGCAGAGTATAAACGAAGCGGTAGGCATCGTGCTGCGTCACGTCCGCGTCGATCACGATGGGGCGTTCCAGCCCGTGTGGCGCGGGGGTGCGGACATGGCGGCCCATGAACACTTGCCAGCCGCCTTGCAGATGCGGTGTCGGCACCGCGCCCCGGCAATCGATGACGGCACGCGCGGTGATGCGTTGCCCGCTTTCCAGCGTGACGCCGCGCTCGTCCAGTTGCGCGACGGGGCGTGCGGTGTGGATCGTATCCTGCCCCAGCATCCGCCGTAGCCCCGCATCGAAATCGGCGGAAGCAAGCGAGTTGTAGGTGGATGTCAGGTCGCGCCGCATGGCGGGGAAGCGCACGCTGTATCCCTGCCACGCGACGGTGCGGAACCCGTCGAGCAAATCGCGTCCGTCGGCATCGAGGTCGCTGTCGAACCAGCTCCAGCGGTGATTGCCGCCAAGCGCGTCGTTTGCTTCGATCAGGCGCACCCGCAATTCGGGCCGCACCCGCCGCAGGGCCAGCGCGATCAGCCCGCCCGCCAGTCCGCCGCCGACAATGGCGATTTCCGTGCGGTCGTCGGGCGGGGAAGGGGGCGGCGCGGTCATTCAGCCTGACGCCTTACGGGCAAGGCGGACAGGCGGCAACGACCCGCTATGCAACGGGTGTGCGGCCTGCCTCACCAATGGCGTAGCCTTAATTGTTCGGGCGCTGGTCCGTTTTATCGATGCCGTGGAACTTGGTGCCATCCGTCACCGGATCGGTCTTCGCCTTCGCGCCTTTCGCACCGTCCGCCAGTTGCGGGCGTGCCGCCGGCATCGGGGCCTTGCGGTCGCCCGTTTTCAGATAGGTGTCGAACCAGTCCATCATGCGCAAGGTGTAATCGTACCGGCTGGCCGCGCGGCGGTTGCCGTGGCCTTCGCCCGGATACAGCACCAGCCGTACCGGCGTATCGGGCTTGCGCACCTTGATATTGCGATACAGCTCGTAGCTCTGGCTCGGCGCGACGCGCGTGTCCTCTGCGCCGTGCATGATGAGGATCGGCGTTTCGGCCTTGTCGACATGATAGATCGGGCTGACTTCCAGCATGTTCTGCCAGTCCTCCCAAGGCCATTTCAGTGAATGCACATTGCGCATCTCGTTCGGAATATCGGTCGTGCCGAACTTGCTGATCTGGTTGGAAATGCCCACGAACATGACGCTGGCGGCATACTCCGCGCTTTGCGCCGTCGCGGCCCAGGCGCTGGCATAGCCGCCATAGCTGCCGCCGGTCATGCCCACACGGTCCGGGTCGGCAATGCCGTCGGCCACCAGCGCGCGCTTGGCATCGACGATATCGTTGAATTCCTTGCCCGCGTAATCGGCCTGGTGGTCCTTGGAAAACTGCGTGCCATAGCCGGTCGAGCCGCGATAGTTCGGCAGGAACACGGCGTAGCCCTGTCCGGCGGCAAGCTGGCCCGGCTTGGAATAGGCTGTGACCCAGCCATTGCTTTCATGCGCTTCGGGTCCGCCATGCACGTTCATGATGAGCGGTGCGCCCCCGGCGGGCGCGCCGCCGACGGGTTCGATCAGCACGCCTTCCACTTCCTGACCGTCGCGGGCGGTGTAGCTGTAAGCGCGTTGCTTGCCGAACGTGATCTCGGACAGCCACGGGTTGTGGGTGGTCCAGCGCGTGAAATTGCCCCCGGCGTAGCTGAACAACTCGTCCGGATGCTGCGCGGTGCTGGCGCGCACGACGACGGTATTGCCGCCCACTTCGAGACTGCTGATATCGAGGCCGCCCGCAGGCTGTTCGGACAGCACCGCGCCATCCGCGCTGTAGGTGCGGATCGAACTGTTCACGCCGGTATGGATCAACGCCGCCAGCCGCCCGTCGGCCAGCCATTCGGCGTCCATCGTCGCTTCCGCCGCACCGGCGTTCAGTGCGCGATAGGATCCCGTCGCGAGGTCCACCAGATGCAGCGTGGTTTCCGCCGGATCGTTCAAGTCTACGCCCGCGATCATCGACAGCTGGCGTCCGTCGGGGCTGATTTCCACGTCGCCCAGCTTGCCCGGAGTCTGCACCACCGCGCGGACGTTGCCGGTCGGCATGTCGATGATGTGGACGCGCTTGGCGGTGTAGCTGTCATCGACATTGGGGGTCGGTGCGGACTCCACGATGCCGGTGCGCGCGTCGGACGCGATCTGGAATGCGCTGACATAACCCGGAACCGCCGTTTCCTGCGGCTCGGCATCCAGTTCATCGCCTATATTGGCGCGGAACAGGCGGTTGAGGCGGGCTTCTTCCTCATAGACGATGGCGTCGAAGCCGCCTTTGCCCTGCTCGTCGCGCTGTTCGTCCTTGGCCGCCGACACCAGCAGGTGCATGTGGCTGCCGTCGGGTGCCCAGGCGTAGCTGCGCACGTCGGCGCCATCGACCGCCGCCAGCTTGCGATGCGCGCCGCCATCGACCGGCACGCCCCACACCGCGCGGTCTTCCTTGCCCTTGGACCAGGTGAAGCTGACCATCGAACCGTCGGGGCTGAAGGTGACGCCGCCGGGGCTGATATCGTCGGGCAAATAGGCGCGCGCCTGCCCGGGGCCGGTGGCAATCATCAGCACCTGCTTGGTGCCGCCATCGTCCTCGCCGCTGGTCACGTCGGGCAGGCTTGCGGTGGTGTAGGCGACCCGCGCACCATCGGGCGACACGGCAACCGCGCCCACGCTTTCGATCTTGGCGATGTCTTCCGCCGTCATCGGGCGGGCGCTGGCGATGGTGGCGAGCGAGGCGGATGCGAGGAAGGCGGCAGCGGTCAGCACGGTGCGTTGCATGAAGTTTCTGGTCCCTTTCAAAGAATAAGCGTGGGTCTGTCTTACCGTGTCAACGCGCGGACGCAACTGGTGCCAACTTGCGTCGTCTTGCGGCGGTGTGGCACAGGCTTCTGCGAACGCTGGAGATTTACGATATGCGCCTGCCATTTGCCGCCGCCCTGCTGAGTTTCGCCCTGACGCCGGTTGCGGTGCTGGCGCAGGACACCGTCATCCTCGCCGGGTCCGTTCTGCGCGATGCGAATAGCGAACCGACCGGCCCCGCCATTATCCGCGTGACCGACGGGCGCATCACCAGCATTACCGAGGGTTTGGAAGGCGAATTCGCCACCGACATCGTAGTCGACCTGCGCGACAAGACGGTGCTGCCCGGCCTGATCGACCTGCATGTCCACCTGACCGGCGATCCCGGTGGCGATTTCTGGAAGGCGACGACCGAACCGGAAGAATGGGGCGTGGTGCTGGGCATGAAGAACGCCGCGCTGACCGTGCGGGCGGGCTTCACCACAGTGCGCGAGGCAGGCAGCGCGCAGCAGACGGCGTTCGTGCTGCGGCGCGGCACGGCGGAAGGCGTGGTGACCGGACCGCGCATCGTGGCGGCGGGGCCGGCGCTGTCGATCATCGGCGGACATGGCGACGTGTCGGGCTTCACGCCCGATGTGAACGCGGTGCTGACCAGCGGCTATACCTGCACCGGCGCGGCGGAATGCGCCGCCAAGGTGCGACGCGCGGCACAGAACGGGTCCGATATCATCAAGATCACCGCGACGGGCGGCGTGCTGAGCCAGCAGGGGCGCGGGCTGGAGGCGCATTTCAGCGATGCCGAGATGAAGAGCATCGCCGATACCGCGCATTCGCTTGGCCTTAAAGTCATGGCGCATGCACATGGCGCGCGCGGAATCGAAGCCGCAGCGCGGGCCGGCATCGACAGCATCGAGCATGGCACGTATCTCGACAAGGCCGCCGCCGATGCCATGCGCGAGAACGGCACCGTGCTGGTCCCCACGCTGATGGCGTTCCGGGGCGTGACCGAGCGATTGGGGCAGGGCATCTATACGCCGGTGGTGGAGGACAAGATCCGCGCCGTGGCCGAAACCGCCAAGGTGTTCATGGGCCGCGCGCGCGAATGGAACGTGCCGATCGCCTTCGGCACCGATGCGGGCGTGTTCGACCACGGCCGCAATGCGCAGGAATTCGCACTGATGAAGGCGCAGGGCATGTCCGACCGTGCCGCTTTGGCCAGCGCCACGACACACGCCGCCAAGGTGCTGGGCATGGAGGGTGAAATCGGACGCCTCGCGCCCGGTTACAGCGCCGATATCATCGCGGTGTCGGGCAACCCGCTGGACGATGTGACCGTATTGGAAGACGTCGGCTTCGTGATGGTGCGCGGACGCATCATCGAATAGTCGCGCCACTCAAGAACACCTCAACCGGAAAGCCCCTGCCATGATCTTATTGCGCCATGTCCTCCTCGCCGCCACGGCATTCGCGCTGCCCGCCATGCCGGTTCTTGCGCAGGACGCCTCGCGCGACACCAAGCCCGCTGCGGCATCCGACACGATGGACCCGCAACCGCAGACCGAAGCGGCGAAGTTGTCCGCGCTGTTCGAGGATGCCGATGCGCGCAATCTGGAGCTGAACCCGCTCAGCCGCATCTTTCGCGGCGATACCGAGAATGCCGACCGGCTGGGCGATTACGGCACCGACAGCTATTTCCTCGCCAGCCGCCTCGATACGCGGCTCAACATCGCGTTGCTGGCGCAGATCGACCGCGGCAAGCTGAACGAAACCGACGCCATCGCCTACGATGTTTTTGCGCATAACCAGGACCAGGCGCTGAAGGGCAGCACGCAGCTGATGCGCGAACTGACAGAGGTGCGGCCCGTCAACCACTTCACCGGCTTCCACACCTTCTACCCCACTTTCGCCAGCGGCGGCGGGGCTGCGCCGTTCGAAACGCTGGCGCATTACGAGGATAACCTGTCGCGCCACGACGATTACATCATCATCAGCGACCGCAGCATCGGGCGGCTTCGCGAGGGGTTGGCGAGCGGCGTTACCGAAACGGCGCTCAGCATCGGGCGCGTGATCGAACAGCTCGACACGCAGCTGGCGGTGCCGATCGACGGGTCGCAATACATGAAGCCGACCACCGCTTTTCCTGATGCGTTTGCGCAGGACGTGAAAGACGACCTGCTCGCCCGATACAGCGCCAAGACAGCCGAGATCTACGCCGCCAACACCCGGCTGCGCGATTTCCTGCGCGATGAATACCTGCCCAAGGCCCGCACCAGCGTCGGCCTGTCCGACCTGCCCGGTGGCAAGGAACTGTATGCCACGCTGATCGAGAGTACGACGACGCTGCCGCTGACGCCCGATTATCTGCACGACCTGGGTCTGGCGGAAGTCGCGCGGGTGAAAGCGGGACTGGAGGAAATCCGCGTTGAAACCGGGTTCGACGGAACGCTGAACGAATTTTTCGACTTCGTGCGGCAGGATGCGCAGTTCAAGCCGGAAAGCCGCGAGGCACTGACGCAGACCTATTACGATATCGGCGAACAGGTGGACGCCAGGATCGGCGACTATTTCAGCCTGCTTCCGAAGTCGCCGCTGGAAATCAAGCCCTATGACCCCGCCATCGAGCAATTCAGCGCGGGCGGTTCCTACAGCCAGGGTTCGCCCGACGGCAGCCGTCCCGGCATCTTCTATTTCAACGCCTATGACCTGCCCAGCCGCCTGACGACGGGGAATGTCACGCTGTATCTGCACGAGGGCGCGCCGGGGCATCATTTCCAGATCAGCTTGGCGCAGGAAAACGAGGCGCTGCCCAATTTCATGCGGTTCGGCGGCAATACCGCCTATGTCGAAGGGTGGGCGCTATATTCGGAAACGCTGGGCTACGAGATGGGCTTTTTCGAAGATCCGTGGAACCGCTACGGCACATTGCAGGACGAGCAGTTGCGCGCGATGCGGCTGGTGGTGGATACCGGGCTACACGCCAAGGGCTGGACGCGCGACGAGGCGGTGGCCTTCATGCTCGAAAACAGCGGCATGACGCGCACCGAAGTTGTCGCCGAAGTCGACCGGTATATTGCCATTCCCAGCCAGGCGCTGGCCTACAAGGTGGGCGCGCTGAAGATACAGGAACTGCGCACCGAAGCGGAAGCGGCCTTGGGCGATCGCTTCGACCTCAAGGCGTTCCATGCGCAAGTGCTGAACACCGGCTCGCTGCCCCTGCCGGTGCTGGAAGCGAAGATCGAACGGTGGATCGCGGCGGGCGGAAACTAGGCGATGTAACCTTTTGGCGCTGCGCAGCGAACGGATGGAAACACCATCCGACGCAGTATCCGCCAAAAGGGGACCACCAATGACCGACACAACTGCAATCGACACCGATGCCGCACCCGCAATCCGCCTGACCGCCGCCGCTCTGCTGCTGACGGTAGTGACGCAGATCGTCTATGTCGCCATCCGCGCGGGCGGCGCGTCGCCGCCGTCCAATCTTATCTGGTCGGTGGAAGCGCTCGCCTTTCTTGCAATTTCGGTTGCGGCCTTTGTGCCGCTGGCTCGCCTGACGACCGCGCCGCTTGCCTTTGCGGCCATCGCGGTCAGCGGTATCCTCAACCTTGCGCAAGTCGGCATGGGACTGGCGATGTTCGGGCCGTTGCGAGAAGCGGGTGACGCTGCCGCACCGGTGTTCGGTGCCGTGCTGGCGGGCGCCTTCTTCCTGTTCTTCGCTGCCAAGGTGCTGCTCGGCACGGCGGGTATCCTGATCGGCGGGCGGCTGCTGGCAACCACCGGTCTCGGCAAAGCCATCGGCGGGCTGGGCATTCTGGCAGGCAGTGCCGCCGTCACCGTCAATTCCATCGCCCTGTCGCAGGGGATGGACGGGTGGCTGGAACCGGCCGTCGGCACGGGGACGCTATCCACGCTGCTGCTGGCTATCGGGCTGTTCCTGCTACCCGCGCCGTCCGCGCGCTGACATCAGGGCGTATAGAAGGTCGGCGATCCCGGCCCGACCGGCAGGCCGAAGACGAAGGTCCACAGGTAGAAGAACACGCTCCACGCCGTGATGAAGAAGATCGTATAGGGCAGCATCATCGCGATCAGCGTGCCGACACCAAGGTCGCGCTGATAGCGGGTTGCCCATGCCAGGATCAGCCCGAAATAGCTCATCATCGGCGTGATGATGTTGGTGGTGCTGTCGCCGATCCGGTAGGCTGCCTGGATGACTTCGGGTGAATAGCCGATCAGCATCAGCATCGGCACGAAGATGGGCGCCGTCACCGCCCACTGCGCACTGGCCGAACCAAGCGACAGGTTGATGAGCGCGCACAGCAGGATGAACAGGAAGAACACGCCCGGTCCGGTCATGCCGGTATCGACCAGGAAATTCGCGCCCGTCACGGCGGTTATCGCGCCCAGATTGGTCCAGCCGAAAAAGGCCACGAACTGCGCCGCGAAAAACACCAGCACGATGTAGAGACCGAGCGAGGCGAGCGCGGCGGACATCGCGTCGATCACGTCGCGGTCCGATTTCATCGTCTTGGCAGCGCGGCCATAGGCATAGCCGACGGCGACGAAGAAAATGAGGATCCACACCACGAAGCCGTCGAAGAAGGGCGAGTCCATCCGGTCGCCCGTCTCCGCATTGCGCAGGATGCCCCATTCGGGCACCAGCGTCAGCGCCATCAGGGCAAGCACGCCGACCAGCGCGATACCCGCCCAGCGCAGGCCCTTGCGCTCGATATCGGTCAGCGGCTGCATCATGCCATCGTCCAGGATGGTCGGGTCGGCTTTGGAGGCATCGTACGGCCCCAGCTTGGGCTCAACGATATAGATGCTGACGAGCGATCCGATGCCCGCGACAAGGAAGGTGGATACGAACATGAAGAACCAGTTCGCCGTCGCCAGCACGGTATAGTCGGCATCGATCAGCTGTGCGGCCTCTGTCGTGATCCCCGCCAGCAGCGGGTCGATGGTGCCGATCAGCAGGTTGGCGCTGTATCCGCCCGACACGCCCGCGAACGCCGCCGCCATGCCGGCCAGCGGATGGCGGCCCAGCGCGTAATAGATCGCGCCGCCCAGCGGGATCAGCACGACATAGCCGACTTCGCTCGCGGTGTTGGAGATGATGCCCGCGAACACGATGGCCACCGTCACCAGCTTGGGCGGCGCGCCCATCACCATGCTGCGCACGGCGGCGCTGAGCAGCCCGGATTTCTCCGCTACGCCTACGCCCAACATGGCGACCAGCACCACGCCCAGCGGCG
>CAVXIF010000005.1:0-130754 GCA_963761775.1 uncultured Alphaproteobacteria bacterium
AGTGTGTGGCGACGGGCACGCCCATCGGCATTGTCTTCAACGAGCAATTCGACGAGCTGGGCGGTGCACTCTTCTTCGTCGATGGGAGCGCGGGCAATGATCCAGCCTTGCTTCAGCAGGGCAGATTTAATCCATGAGCGGGTGGACATGCGGTAATCTTTCTGCGGGCCATTGCCCGCCTTGGCGGGGTCAATAGCGGCGCAGAGGGAGGGCCTCGATCCAGTCATCGATATCCGTAGACCGCCAGCGGATACGTCCGCCACCAATGTCTATCGGGTGAGGAAAGGCACCACGACGGATGCGTCGCCAGATCGTGGTTCGGCTGCGAATGCCGGTGAGGCGCATGACCTCATGGCAGGTAAGTAGTTCGATATTCGACATGACAGAGTCCTTCGTTTCAAGGGTCTGTCACCGTTGCCGCACTCCCCTGCGACGTTGGGTTGGTTCTCAAATTGCCGTTGCGGACCGTGCGATCAGATATTCAACTCAGCGCCACCGTAGGCTTGGGTGACGCGAGCAAGGCTATGCGAATTGCAAGGGTGTAGGAAAGAACAAAAAGAGATCAAACGCCGTTGCATGCGAGCGGTGGACGATTGTGGATCGCAATGGACGGTTTGGGACCAAGAGAATTTTTCTCTCCTGCCCGCACTCCGGGGCAATGCAGTCCCAAAGAGCTGGCTCTGGTGCACTGGGAGACCTGCTTTGGAGAGTTTCGCAGACTGGACCAATGCGACAAGCAAACCTGGCTTCGCTTTACACGTTGATGCAGAAATACAAAGAAAGTGGAAAAATCTTTACACGTTTGGTAATCGTGATAAGCCATGCCGCATATTCTTTGCATGGGAAGATCCGTGGCCCTCAAACCGACCTACGCCATTCCAGACCTGCCGCCCCCCGGCCTCACTGAAACGCCTAGCGTGCTGAAGGCACTTGCGCGCGCCCATCGCTTCCTTGCTGAGCTCAAAGGTCGCGCTGCAACCATTCCCAATCAGGGCATTCTGATCGACACGCTGTCGCTCCAGGAAGCGAAGGCGAGTTCCGAAATTGAGAACATCGTCACGACGCAAGATGAGCTCTTCCAGCTTAATGCATTCCCCGAAAGTGCGGGTTCACCTGCGGCGAAGGAAGTGGCCCGATATCGGGACGCGCTGCGGTATGGATATGACGAGCAACGGCGTCTCGACGGATTGCTTACAAACAACATGCTCATCGCCATGTTCCGCATTCTCAAGAAGACCGACGGAACCTTCCGCGAAACACCGGGCACCGCACTCAAGAACGAGGGAACGGGCGCGCTTGTCTACATACCGCCTCAGGATGCGAAAGAAGTTCGCAATGAAATGGGGGCGCTGGAAAAGTTCATCAACGAAGATAGTGATGGGGTCGATCTCGACCCTTTGACCCGGATGGCGATCATCCATCACCAGTTCGAAAGCATCCACCCTTTCCCGGACGGAAACGGGCGCATCGGGCGCATCATCAACGTGCTCTATCTCACACGTTGCGGGTTGCTCGATATCCCAATCCTCTACCTCAGCCGGTACATCACCCAGAACAAGGGAGAGTACTATCGTCTGCTTCAGGGCGTGCGCGAAACTGGCGAATGGGAAGAGTGGCTTCTCTACATGCTCAGGGGCGTGGAGGAGACTGCCATCGAGACCTTACGGCTGGTCGAAGCGATCCGTGGTCTGATGGCCGAGACGAAGCAACGGATGCGGACCGAGCACCCGAAAATCTACTCGCAAGACCTGCTCAACAATCTCTTCCGACACCCGTACACGCGCATCGAATTTGTGCAGGAGGAGATCGGGGTCTCTCGTCCTACAGCGACCAAATATCTCGATGAACTCGCCGAGAATGGAATGCTGTTCAAGCACCGCGAAGGCCGCAACAACTACTACATCAATCAGCCGCTGGTTGCCCTGTTCGTGGATCGTGAACCGGAGGCAGGGTAAACAAATTGAAGATTATGGTTTTATCCCGCAATTTCGCGAATTCGGGAATTGCGGGATAAAGCGCTGCAATGCGTATCCCGCGAGGAGGCAAGCAAATGCCAATCCTCCCCCTGATTGCGGCGAGCACCTTTGTAGCAAAGTTGTCTACTGCTTCACCTCGGCCGCGTGGACAAATTCACACCTGTGTTAGTGTTCGCTATCGGCAAGAAACCAGAATAGCCGGAATGTCCGATATTGGGAGTGGGAACGCGAATGTCGGCTTTGGCCAGCTCATCGATCTATTTCGTTGGCAATCGTCAGCGCATTGCCAATGCGCTGTGCCTCTTAAACCCCCGTTGAATGATCGCCGACAGTTCCGGAGTATTCGAACAGCTTATCGGGTCTTGGATCGCCACTCCCTCGCCGGTGGGAGAATCCGGCTGCGAGGTGCTGCGTCTAGATGATCGCGAGAGACAAACGGTTGCCTACCTGAAACATGGCAAGGGCGCGCTTGCCGACGCGGTGGCAGACGAGATGACCCGGCTCCGATGGCTACAGTCCCGCCTGCCGGTTCCCGAGATTATCAGGTTCGTTGCCACGCAAGACGAGTGTTGGCTGATGACGCAGGCGCTGTCAGGCAAGAGCGCACGGGCCTTGCTTGACGAAATGCCTGATGATCGTGACCTTCTTATCGATGCGCTCGCTGATTTACTCCGTCTGGTTCATGAGGTGCCAGTCGTTGAATGTCCCTTCGATGCGCACCTAGAACGCAGGCTCGTTGAAGGGCGTGCACGGATTGATGCTGGACTGGTGAATGAAGCGGATTTTGACCGGGAGCAGCTGGGATGGTCTGCTGAAGATGTGTGGAAGGCCATTCAGACCCAGCTGCCTCTAGAGCCTGACCTTGTCGTAACCCACGGTGATTTCTCGCTAGATAACGTCCTGCTCGAAGATGGAGGGGTCACGGGATGCATTGATGTCGGTAGCGCAGGGCTGGCTGATCGCTACCACGACCTCGCAATTTGCTGGAGCGATCTGGCCGAATATGGAGCGCACGCCCAAGAGCGATTTCTCGTGCGCTACGGCGTCGGCGAAGGCGATCGGCGCAAGCTTATAACGTATCAGCTTTTGAATGAGTTATTCTGAGTGTATGAGGGAAAATTCAACGACCGCTTCGGGGTCGTTTCCCGAATGTCTGCTTCAGTTCGCAATCTCGGCAAAGCCGACACGTCTGCGAGTTATCACACCGCCTAATGAAAAGCCGATTCGGACAAATCTGGGTAATTGTGAACTTGTATGGACGCTCAAGTGCGCAAAACCTGCTGATTTTCTAAGGAAAAATCACGCTTTGCACTTATATTTCACTTACGGGCTCTTCCGGCAAAATTGTGCAGTGCATCAAATGGCGGAAAAGCTGGTGCACCCGACAGGATTCGAACCTGTGACCTCTGCCTTCGGAGGGCAGCGCTCTATCCAGCTGAGCTACGGGTGCCGGCGCTGTGCCCGTGCGGGCAATCGGCATCCGGCGCGGTAGCAACTGTGTCGGCGCTGCGCCAGCCGCTTTATCGTATGGTTGTCGTGTGGTTGTCCTGGGCGCGCCATCGGACTTAGCGATTTGGCAAGCGGTGCCGCGCTAAAGGACCGGCATGAGCGAAACCGCTACCCCTCCCGTGCCGCACACCCGGCCCCAGGAAAACGCGAACGGTGCCGCGCGGACAGCGCATTCGACGCTCGCGCTCAGGCTGGCCGCGATCGAGGATGCGGCAGCGGCGGTGGCAGTCATGGCCGGGCTGGGCGCGGAAAAACCTTCGGCACAATTGCGCGGTTTCGTCGCGCGTATCCAGTCGCACGGTGCGTCGCGAAAGGCATTGGCCGAAGAATGCGTGGCCGATATGTCGGCGATGATGCAGCCGGGGCTCGCCGCCCTGCTCGCGGTGTCGGCACGGGGTCACGATGCAACCGCACCTGCCCTGACCCTATGGCGCGAATATCATGCCGCACGTTCCGCCATGCTGGCGCTGGTGCCCGACGAAGGCACGCTCGGCCCGCGCCGCTGCGCCTGAAATCAGTACTGATGCTTGACCGTGTTCGCCTAATGTTCCAGATATCGCGGTATGGAATCAACGCTTATCGCCACGCCGCCAATCGAGAGTTCATCGACGAACGGGCCCGAACCGCATGTGACATCGGGCGGACCGGATATCGCCTCGCCTTCCGGTACGGTGGTGCGCGGCATCACGCGCCTGTTCGCGCGCAACGGAATCTGGGTCTTGCCGGAAATGCCCTTGCGCGGCGGACGCCGGGCCGACCTGATGGGCATCGATGCCAAGGGGCGGGTCGTCATTGTAGAGATCAAGGTCAGCCGCGCCGATCTGCTCGGCGACGGGAAGTGGACCGACTATCTGGACCATTGCGACAGGTTCTACTGGGGCCTGCCTGTTACGCTGGATCGGGCGGTGCTGGACGGTGCGGACTTCCTGCCGGAAACCTGCGGCGTGATCGTAGCCGACGGTTACGATGCGGAAATTGTGCGTCCTGCGCCCAGTCACCCGTTGCCCGCCGCGCGCCGCAAGGTGGAAGTGGAAGCGCTGGCCCGTGCCGCGCTGCGCAGGCTGGCGGTATCGGCGCATCCGGAATGCGCGCCGTGGAATGGCGAGGCCGGCTGACCGGCGGCTTCCCGCATGGCGCTGGTGTTGCGCGTGCGGCACCGGCATAGGATACGCAGATGTTTCTTGCGATCCTAGCTTCCGCCGTCGCCATGACCGGCATCGTGGCCATCCGCTATCTGGCGGTGAGCGGCATGTTCGCCGCCGTTACGGCAAAGGTACGTCCCGGGTTCCAGTCCGCCCTGGCTCCGCAAATCCGTCGGGAAATCGGCTGGTCGATGCTGTCGGCGCTGATCTTCGGCATACCCGCCGGCATCGTTGCGTGGGGCTGGCAAAACCTTGGCTGGACCATGCTCTATTCCGGCTGGTCGAACGCGGACCTGTGGTATGCGCCGCTGTCGGTCGTGCTTTATCTGTTTGCGCACGACACATGGTTCTACTGGACGCATCGCCTGATGCACCGACCCGCCATTTTCCGCCGCGCGCACGCTGTCCATCACGCCAGCCGCCCGCCGACCGCGTGGGCGGCCATGAGTTTCCATCCGATCGAGGCGTTAACCGGGGCGGTCATAATCCCGTTCCTGGTGTTCGTGATCCCGATCCACGTCGCCATGCTTGCCGTGGTCCTGGCCATCATGACGCTGATGGGTGTGACCAATCACATGGGATGGGAGATGTTTCCCCGGTGGTTCGTTCATTCCCGGTTGGGTAAGTGGTTCATAACCGCTAGCCATCACCAGCGTCATCATGAGAGCTATCGATGCAATTACGGTCTGTATTTTCGGTTTTGGGATCGCGTGTGCGGGACCGATCGCGGGCTGTCGGACACATTTCCGGCGCACTAGCGCTGGCGACGCTTGCCGCCCTGCCCGCACCCGCCGCACCCGAAACGGTGCGCAAGGGTTCCGCTATCGACGTGACAGTGACGGACCTGCGCAGTTCGCGCGGGGTGGTTCGCGCCTGCCTGACACCCAACCCGCGCGATTTTCCGTCCTGCCGCGAGGCCGATACCGCCCTGCGCGTGATCGTGCCGGCGGGGGAGACAGTCAGGCTCAGTTTTGCCGGAGTGAAGCCCGGGCGCTATGCCATCGCGCTGCTGCATGACGAGAACAACAACAACAAGGCGGATACCGCCATACTGATGATGCCGACCGAAGGCTACGGCTTTTCCCGCGATGCCCGCGTCCGGCTCGGCCCGCCCAAATTCGACGCCGCTGCGTTCGAGATCGGCGCGGACGCACCGCAACGCACGGTCCATCAGAAGATCCGTATGCGCTACATGCTGTAAATTTGCCACCTGACACCGGCCCAGAGCTGGTTCGGCAGTTACGCTTAACGCAAAATTTACTACACTGCGGCAGAACGCTTTCCTGAAACACCGATCAGGGGGGCTGACACAGCTCATGGATACGTTGCGCGGAAACTTCGAAACCGGTTCACACGATAGTGTGGAGCCGTTCGAGCGCGATTGGGACGATAGCGATACGCTTGCCCTCGATCACGAGGACGAAACGGGCGGTGACGCGCCCCCGCCCGCCATTGGCACCGATGAACGGCGGATGCAGGTGCGCGCCTACAACCATTGGGCGGGCCTGCTGGCCGACCGCCCCTTCCCGTCGATCGAGGATCTCGAGCCGGGCGATCTGCCGGACTTTGCGCCCAACAGCGTGCTGCTCGACTTCACTGCCGGTATCGAAGACCCTGCCGTGCAGTATCTCGGCAAGGAACTGGCCGCCGAATGCGGCACCAATGCCTCCATCGCGCAGCTTTCCGACATTCCCAGCCGGTCGCTGCTGAGCCGCATTACCGACCATTACATGCAGATCCTGGCCAACCAGGCGCCCATCGGTTTCGAAGCGGAATTCGTGAACCAGCGCGGGGCGACCATCCTGTATCGCGGCATCCTGCTACCCTATTCCAGCGACGGCGAGTCCATCGATTTCATCTATGGCGTCATCAACTGGAAGGAGATGGCGGACCAGCTGACCGGCGACGAGCTGTTGCTCGAGATCGATCAGGCGCTCGAACAGAAAATCGGCAGCGATATCGACCGCGCCGCACCCGAAGCGACCGCGCCGAATGTATCCGAAGAAGAGCCGGTCGCCGACTGGGCCGACGGACCCGGTGCGCCAATTGCCGATTTGCCTACGACACCGGCTGGTGCGGGCACTTCCGATGACGCGTTACCGCGACCCAGCTTCGGCCTCGACGCGCCGGTGATCGGCCAGGACCGTTACACCGATGGCAGCACCGACCCGATGTTCGCCGTCGATTACGGCAACAGTCCCGAAGAAGACATCATCGACGAGGATGACGATAGCGACTGGGATGATGACGATGATGCCGAGGGTTCGGTCTCGCAGCTGTCTTCGCTGATCCAGCCGCAAGCTGCACGAAAGCAGCCGGTATTGGCGGAGCAGGACGACGAAGACGCCGACCGTGTCGCGCCGGACGCACGCTCGCCGCTCTTGATGAAAAAGGGCAATAGCGGAGCGCCCGTGACACCAGCGGTTCCTGAAGCCTACGAGCCGCCGGCGCCGAACGTTGCTGCGCAAGCCGTTCCGGCGCCTGCGATGGCCGATGTTACGCCATCGCCGGAAGAAACCGAAACACAGGTTGCGTCGTCCGGCGATCCGGAAGCCGGCCTGCACGATTGCCTCGCCGATGCTCGCGAACTGGCGCAGGCCGCGCAATCGAGCGAAGACCGCTCCCGTGCCGCACTGTATGCTGCTGTCGGGCGCGCCTACGATGTCTGCCTTGCCGCAGAGGAAGATCCCGCGGCCTTTGCCGACCTGGTCGCCGAAAACGACCTGACGGTTCAGCCCCGCGCGCCGATGACGCCGGTGGTGAAGCTGGTTTTCGGCAGCGGATACGACAAGACCCGCCTTACCGAATATGCCGCCGTGCTGTCCTATGCCCGGCGCGAGGATATCGGGCGCGGCGGGCTGGCAACTTTTCTAGGCGCAACCGATGGCGGCCTGAAAGGCGTTGTCGCTGCCGAGCGCGCTATCCGTCGCGGCAAGACCGGCGAAGCGTCCGATGACGCGTTAAATGCCGCACTGGCAGGCAAACTCCGGCAGGTTGAATCCGTTGCGGTAGAAGATCTGGCACTGGAGGGACCGGAATTCGCGCTCGTCATGGTGCGCAGGACGCCGGGCGGCGACATCGAGTTGCTTGGCGAGGTGCCGCATAATCGCAAGCTGGTGGAAAAGGCCGGACGCGCGCTTTTGAAGTAGCGGTTTTGCACCGGCCATTGGTGCGGCAGGCAGTTGGCGCTAGGGCTGCTGCCCATGCTACGCCAAAGAATACCGGTCCGCATCCAGCCCTATTTCGGCTATCGCAGCGCAACCCGGCTGACCCTGACCGCCCGCGCATTGCGTTCGCGCGCACCCCTGTTCTCGCCGGGCAGCGTCTGGCGGGCTTTGCGCACCATTACGAAGCTCTTCGCCTCGCGCGAAGTTGCCGGTGTCGACGTGGCGTTGCGCTACGAAGCATCGGGCAAGCTCCACGAAGCCACCGCCACCACCGATGAGGAAGGCTATGTCCGCTTCGATCTCGACCTTGCGGACTGGCCGCTGGCCGAACAAACGGCATGGGACATCGTCTCGCTCCACTGGCAGGAAAGCGATGTCGCGGCGGGTGTCGAAGGCTTCGTCCTTGCGCCGGCCCGCAACGCGACGCTGGGCATCATCTCCGACATCGACGACACGATTATCCAGACCGGCGTAACCGGCAGCGCGGGATCGGTGCTGCGCAACTGGAAGCGCCTGCTCGCCACCATGCCGGAAGACCGCCAGCAAGTGCCCGGCGCCGACCAGCTTTACGGCGCGCTGGGCGGCGGTCTTGCGCGCAGCGTTGCCGCGCGACCGGCCGCGGAAAACAGAGGCGAGGCATTGCCCACGGCATCGGCGCGTCCGTTCTTCTATGTGTCCTCCAGCCCGTGGAACCTGTTTTCCTACCTCGTCGCATTCAAGCGGCGGCACGGCCTGCCGCTCGGCCCCGTGGCCTTGCGCGACTGGGGACTGAACCGCGCAACATTCGGTTCGGGCAGTCATGGCGCCCACAAGCGCGATGCCATCGACGCAATTCTGGAAACCTACCCCGACATGCGCTTCGTCCTTGTCGGCGACGATACGCAGGGCGATCTGGTGGCCTTTGCCGACGTGGTTGCGCACTATCCGGATCGTGTAGCGGCGGTGTTCATCCGGCGCGCGGGCGAGCCTTCCAACCAAGCCGAAATCAGGGCGCAGGGTATTATCGAAGCCGCCGGGACACCGTTCTGGATGGGCGACGATTACGCGACGACGCAGGCGTTCATGGCACAGACCGGACTGGTCGAGGACGACGCCGCCGAGACGCTTGTCGCGGCGGTGGCGGACGGCGTATCGCCTGCGCCATGAAGCAGAAACGATCGGGAAGACGCTGGATGGGGTGGGTGCTGGGCGCGGTTGTGCTGGTGGTGGCGGGCGGTGCGCTGGCGCTGCAATATGCCGTCGGGCGAAACGGGCCTGCCGTGCTGGACCGGATAGACCGCACGGTCGGCGGGGGCCGCGATACCGTGCAGCGCGTGAAAGCCGCTTACGGACCGTCACCGGCGCAATCGGTCGCGGTCTATGGCGCTCGGGATGGTGATGGGTCGCCGCGCCCCGTGCTTCTGTTCGTGCACGGCGGAAGCTGGGCCAAAGGCAGTCCGGACGATTACGGCTTCTTCGCCCGCGCCTTCGTGCCGGAAGGTTTCGTAGTAGTGCTGTCCGGTTATCGCCTGCGTCCCGAATCGGTGTTCCCCGACATGCTCGAAGACACGGCCACGGCGCTTGCCTGGACGCGCGAGAACATCGCCGCGCATGGCGGCGATCCGAACAATATCGTCCTCGTTGGCCATTCCGCCGGGGCTTACAACGTGGTGATGACAACGCTCGACCGCCAATGGCTCGGACGTGTGGGCCTGTCGGACGAGGCCGTGGCGGGGGTCGTCGGGCTATCGGGTCCCTACGACTTCTACCCGTTCGACAGCGAGTCCACCAAAGCGAGTTTCGGCGGGGCAGACAATCCGCAGAAAACCACGCAACCCGTCGCTTATGCCAGAGGCGATGCGCCGCCGATGCTGCTGATGACGGGCGACCGCGACGAGACGGTGAAGCCGCGCAACACCTATGCGCTGGCCGACGCACTGCGCGATGCGGGCGGGCAGGTGCAATGGGTGACGTTGGCCGATGCCGACCACGTCCGCCCGATCATGCTGACCGCCGCACCGTGGCGTCGCGACAGGCGCGTTATCGATGCCGTCACCGACTTCGTGCGCCGTGTCGTCCGGAATGATGGCATGCAGGGTAATCCGGGCACGACTTCAGTTCCGGTTCAGGCCACGGACGGCTAGACCGGAACGATGCGCAGCCTCTCTTTCCTCGGCAAAACCCTCGCGGTGTGCGCGAGCCTCATGCTCGCCGCGCACCCGGTCGCGGCCCAATCCATCCTGCGCGATGCCGAAACCGAGGCTTTGCTGAACGAGATGGCTGCGCCGCTGGTCGAGGCCTCGGGCCTCGAACCCGGCAATGTCGAGATGGTGCTCATCAACGATCCCTCGATCAACGCCTTCGTTTCTGCCGGACAAGCGGTCTATCTGCATGCCGGGCTGATCGAAGCCGCCGAGGAAGCGGACGAAGTGCAGGGTGTCATCGCGCACGAGCTGGGCCATATCACCGGCGGCCATGTCATTCGCGGCAGCGAAGGCGCCGCGAAGGCCGGTAATATCACGCTATTGTCCATGCTGCTCGGCGTCGGTGCGGCACTGGCGGGTGCGGGCGATGCGGCGATGGGCGTCATCATGGCAGGCCAGCGCGCGGCGATGGGCAAGTACCTCGCGTTCAGCCGGGTGCAGGAATCCAGCGCCGATGCGGCGGGGGCGGAATATCTCTCCGCCGCCGGGATATCGGGGCGCGGCTCGCTGGCGTTCTTCAAGAAGTTGCAAAACCAGGAATTCCGGTATGGCTACAGCCAGGCCGACGAACAGACGTTCACCCGCACGCACCCGATGTCGGGCGACCGTATCGCCACCCTGCGCGAAACCTACATTGTCGATCCGGCGTGGGAAAAGCCGGTCGATCCCGCGTTGCAGGCGAAGTTCGAGCGGGTGCAGGCCAAGCTGTTCGGCTTCACCAACGATCCGGTGCGGACCTTGCAGAAATATCCCGCCAGCCGGACCGACGTGCCTGCGCGCTATGCCCGGGCTTACGCGTATCACAAGAACGCGCTGGTCGATGATGCGCTGTCCGAGGCGGACGCGCTGCTCGCCGATGCGCCCGACGATCCGTACTTTCTCGAGCTGAAAGGGCAGGTGCTGCTGGAATCGGGCCGCCCTCTTGATGCGCTCGCGCCGCTGCGCCGCGCCACCGAGCTGACGCGCAACCAGCCGCTGATCGCGTCGATGTTCGGGCATGCGCTAATTGCTACCGAGGATGCCGCCTATCACGCGGAAGCGGAGCAAGTCCTGCGTGCAGCGGTTGCGCGCGATCGCCTCAACCCGTTCGCATGGTACCAGCTCGGCGTCGTCTATGCTGCGCGCGGCGATATGCCGCGTGCCCGGCTCGCGAGCGCGGAACGCCAGGTGATGACGCGGCAATATGCCACTGCGATCAACAGCGCGCGCATTGCCGAAGCAGGGTTGGCGACCGGAACGCCGGACTGGCTGCGCGCCCAGGATATCGGATTGCAGGCCCGCGCCGCGCTTGAAGCGGAAAAGGAGCGGCGGTAGCGCCTGCCCCATGACCAAGGCCACCCTATGACCACGCCCGCCTCGTCCCGCCTCGCTCCTTTCGTTCTACCCGCAATCGTCGGCGCCATCAGTGGCGTCCTTACTGTCCTGCTGCTGACAGCCACCGGCGTTTTAGGCGGCGGGACGGATCACGAGGCGACGCGCGCCTACCTTATCGAGAACCCCGATATCCTGCCCGAGATGGCGCAGGCCTATGACATGCAGCAGGCGCGCGAACGGCTGGCACAGGCAGGCGGCGCCGTCACCGAACCTTTCCCCGGCGCCGTGTTGGGCAATCCGGATGGTGCGGTCACGCTGGTGGAGTTCACCGATTACGGCTGCGGCTTCTGCCGGCAAAGCCGCGCCGATGTGGAAGCACTGATAGCCGCCAATCCTGACTTGCGCGTGGTTGTGCGCGAATGGCCGATCTTCGATGGCAGCGAAGGCGCGGCACGCATGGCGCTGGCTGCGGCGGAACAAGGCAAATTTGCCGCATTCCATGCCGCGATGTTCGCTGGCGACGCTCCCTCCGCCGCGTCGGTGAAGGCAGCCGCTACAATGGCCGGATTGGACATGGCCCGCGCAGACACGTTCCTGAAAACACGTCGCGCCGATGCGGAGCTGGCTGCAAATATCGATGTGGCGAACCGGCTCGGTTTCACCGGCACGCCAAGCTGGGTCGTCGGAGATACAGTGGTGCAGGGCGCGGTCGGGCAGGCCGAATTGCAGGCGGCGATCACCGCCGCGCGCGCCGATACATGACCCGGCCCGTCGGCCTATCCGCCGGCCTATGGGCAAGTTCGCGCCTTTTGCGCTAGGATAGCTGGCAGATGGCCGTCCTGCCCTTTCAACCCACGCCGTTCTTCGCGCAGAAGAACCGGGCATTCTGGAACCTGCAATTCGCAGGCTGGGGCGGCGCGTTTCTGCTGCGCGCCGTGTCGGGACTGGTCAACGATCAGGACGGCGCGTTTTTCGTTATCATCCTGATCGAGACGATCACCGGCTTTTCCATCAGCACGGTGCTGTCGGCAGTATACGGACAGCTCATCAATCGCCGCCCGCTGATCGCATGGGGCGTCAGCGGCCTGTTCCTGATCGTGTCCGTACTGGCGTTTGCCTTCATCGGCGCATGGGTCTTTTCGCTGACCAGAGGCGATCCCGAAGCCGGTTTTACGGCCCAGCTCATCGGTTATCTCATCTATCCGCTGACCCTGCTCGGATCTTGGTCGGCGCTGTATTACGCGATCAACCTGTTCCTTCAGGTGGAGGAGCAGGCGGACCAGCTGGAACATTTGGAAGCACAGGCCACCAGTGCGCAGCTGGCCATGCTGCGATACCAGTTGAACCCGCATTTCCTGTTCAATACGCTAAATTCCATCAGCACGCTGGTGCTGTTGAAACAGACCGAGCCTGCCAATGCGATGCTGACGCGGCTGAGCGCGTTCCTGCGTCACACGCTGGTGGTGCAGCCCGGCGGCAAAGTGACGCTGGCGCAGGAAATCGATACACTGAAGCTGTATCTGGGTATCGAGAAGATGCGGTTCGAGGACCGGCTGCGCACGCAATTCGATATCGAGGAAGCCGCCTGCAAGGCGCGCCTGCCCTCGATGCTGCTGCAACCGCTGATCGAAAACGCCATCAAATATGCCGTCTCGCCATTGGAAGAAGGCGCGCGGATTACCTTAAAGGCAAAGCGTGTCGGGCAACGACTGCGGATCGTGGTGTCCGATACCGGGCCGGGATTACCGGGAGGCAGTGGCGCCAGCAAGTCCGCGTTGCTCGATCTGCCGCCCTCCGCCGTCGCCAAGACCAGCGGCATCAGCAATCCTGCCGATACCCGCGCCGCATCGACCGGCGTGGGCCTCGCCAATATCCGCGATCGGCTGGCGCAGGCCTATGGCGAGGAACACCTGTTCGAAATCCGCACCCCGGCCGATGGCGGTTTTTCGGTGGTGATCGAAATGCCGTTCGACACCGAAAGCCCCGAAGTCGAGCTGGCGAGTATAGCCAGCCCCGCGACCGCGCCGCTATTACCCCCGGCCTCAGCCAGGCATGCCCTGGGCCAATCGATAGGAAACTGAATGCCCATCCGCACCATTCTCGTCGACGATGAAAAGCTGGCGATCCAGGGGCTGCAATTGCGCCTGGAAGCGTATGAGGATGTCGAGATCATCGACACCTGCAGCAATGGCCGCGAAGCCATCCGCAAGATCAAGACGCTGAAGCCTGACCTGGTTTTCCTCGACATCCAGATGCCCGGTTTCGACGGGTTTTCGGTGGTGAAGGGCGTCATGGAAATCGCCCCGCCGCTGATCGTGTTCGTTACCGCCTATCAGGAACATGCCGTGCGCGCGTTCGAAGCCAATGCGGTGAATTACCTGATGAAGCCGGTGGACGAGGACAAGCTGCGCGATACGCTGGAGCGGGTCCGCATCCGGCTGGCGGAGAAGCGCTCGACCGACGATGTGGAAGCCCTGAAGCATGTCCTCGCCGAAGTCGCGCCCGATGCCGCCGAGGAATTCTCCGACGGGGATGGCGAGGCCGCCGAACGGTTCGAGAAACTGATCAACGTGAAGGATCGCGGCCAGATTTTCCGTGTGGAAGTAGGCAGCATCGAACATATCGAGGCAGCGGGCGATTACATGTGCATCTATACCGGCGACAATTCGCTGATCCTGCGCGAAACGATGAAGGATCTGGAGCGACGGCTGGACCCGCGCAAGTTCCAGCGCGTCCACCGCTCCACCATCGTCAATCTGGACCAGGTGCGGCAGGTGAAACCGCACACCAATGGCGAATGCTTTCTCGTGCTGAGTTCAGGCGCGGAAGTGAAGGTGTCGCGCAGCTATCGCGACGTGGTCGCCAGGTTCGTGCATTGAAGTCGCACTTGTTATTGCGAGAAGCAAAGCGAGACGGCAATCCCGAGCGTTGCGGCGATAAGGAAGCCTGATGACATTCGACCTCGAAGGCTTCGACCTTGCTCGCTTCGTCCGGGAGACACTGGCCGAGGACCTGGGCGCGGGACTGCCCGGCGGCGGGCGCGATATCACGTCGGAAAGCGTCATCCCTGCCGATGTGCGGTTTGCCGGGGTGATGGACAGTCGCGATCCCATCACTGTCGCGGGCCTGCCGATTGCCGCCGCGTTTTTCCGCGCGCTCGATCCCGATGCCGAAATCGACATGCTCGTCGGGGAAGGCGAAGCCGTCGCCGCCGGTGCCGACCTCATGCGCTTGTCTGGAAACGCCCGCGCCATGCTGACGGCGGAGCGCAGCGCACTGAATACGGTGCAGCACCTGTCCGGCATTGCCACCATGACCGCCGCCTATGTCGCAGCGATGGACAATCCGGCCTGCACCCTGCTCGACACGCGCAAGACCATTCCGGGCCTGCGGATGCTGGAGAAATACGCGGTGCGGATGGGCGGCGCGGCGAACCACCGGATGGGCCTGTGGGATGCGGCGATGATAAAGGACAATCATGTGCTGGTCGCCGGATCGGTTGGCGCGGCGGTGACGCGTGCTGTCGACGCGGGCGTGGCCGAGATCATCTGCGAAGTGGACCGGCTGGACCAGATCGAGCCTGCGCTGGCCGCTGGCGCGACTCGCCTGCTGCTCGACAATATGGCGCCGCCGATACTGCGCGAGGCAGTCGGCATCGTGGCGGGACGGGTGCCGACCGAGGCAAGCGGCGGGATCGACATGACCACCATCGCCGCCAAGGCCGCGACGGGGGTGGATTTCGTATCGGTCGGACGGCTGACGCAAAGCGCGCCTGCCGCCGATATCGGGCTGGATTTCACTGCCCTGTGATAGCCCGGATCGCCGTTTTGCTTGTGGCGATATGGCTGCCCGTCGCCGCCAGCGCGCAAAGCTATCAATGCCGGATGCCAGCTCGGATTGCGGTTCCGCAGGTATCGCCCGACGGGCCGCAGCGCCGGACGCCCGTGTCCGGCTACACGCTGGCGGTGAGCTGGTCTCCGGAATTCTGCAAGGGGCGCGAGCGGGATGCGCGCCATCGCACCCAGTGTTCGGGCCGCAATGGCCGCTTCGGCTTCATTGCGCACGGTCTCTGGCCCGAAAGCCGCACACGATGGCCACAATGGTGCGGATCGGCGCGCGCGCTTTCCCCGCAGGAGACGCGGCGCAATATGTGCATGAGCCCGTCCGCCGCCCTGCTGGCGCGGCAATGGGCCAAACATGGCAGCTGCATGACGCGCAAGCCTGAAACCTATTTCAAGGTCACGCGCATATTATTCGATTCGCTGCAGTTCCCCGACATGGGGCGGCTATCGCGCGAGGACGGGCTGACCGCGGACCGGTTACGACAGGAGTTTGCGCGGCTGAACCGGGGTATCGGGGCCGAATCGGTCGGGCTGAAAGTCAACAGGCGCGGCTGGTTGCAGGAAATGCGGCTCTGTTATGGCCAGGATTTCATGCCGCGACCATGCGATGCAACCCGCTTCGGACCGGGTGACAACGCGCCGCTCAAGATCTGGCGCGGCCTTTAGGATTTCAGGGTGAAATCAATACCTTAGCGGCGCGTCCTGAAAAACGCTCTAAGCAGTTCGCCCGCCTCGACCTCGCCGATGCCGCGATAAATGTCGGGGCAGTGCATCGTTTGCGGGTGGGCGAAGACACGCGCGCCATGATCCACCCCGCCACCCTTCGGGTCCGGTGCGGCGTAATACAGCGCTTCGACGCGGGCGAGGGAGATCGCGCCAGCACACATCGCGCATGGTTCCAGCGTCACCCAGAGCGAGCACCCGCCCAACCGGTCGCGGCCCAGCCTGCGCGCGGCATCGCGGATGGCGACGATCTCTGCATGGGCAGTGGGGTCGCTGCCGCTGCGCGTCCGGTTTCGCCCCTCGCCAACGCGCTGCGCACCGTCCATCACCACGGCACCCACCGGCACTTCGCCCGCATCCGCCGCCTCTTGCGCCAGGGCGAGCGCGCGCCGCATTGGTTCGGGAAGGGGCCAGCGTGCCATGCGTTCCCGTGCTACCTGCCCTGTTGCAACGCGGCAATGTGCTTGACGCCAGCCCCCGCTTTGCCTAGATGCGCCGCCTTGGCCGGACCCTCTCGCGCATGCGCGAAACCGGCGATCTTCGAACACGCTTAGACCGAACGAGAGAACACCATGTCGCGTATTTGCGAACTGACCGGCAAAGGTCGCCTGACGGGCAACAATGTCAGCCACGCCAACAACCGCACCAAGCGGGTGTTCCTGCCCAATCTGCAGAACGTGACGCTGTTGAGCGAATCGCTGGATCGCGGCTTCAAGTTCCGCGTTTCCACGCACGGCCTGCGGTCGGTCGAACACAATGGCGGGCTCGACAACTGGTTGATGAAGACCAAGGATGAAAAGCTCAGCGCGCGCGCCCTGAAGGTGAAGCGCGAATTGAAGAAGGCCGCGAAAGCCGCCGCTTGACGCTCGTTTTACGCTTTGTTGCGGTCGCCCCATTCGGCTGCCACGATAATTTCAGCAGCAATGTACGCTGGAACGTGGCGAGGTTGTCGTCCGCGATCAGCCATATGTCCGTGCCGCCATCGGGGCGCGTCACGACATCCATGCCCTCGTAATTATCGCTGGGTAGCGGCGGCGCAATGGTCGCAATGGTCTGCCCTGTCCAGATACCGCCTGCAACGATACCCTGCGGATCGGCAAGCAGTACCTTGGTTTCGAACCGTGGCGGCAATGCGGGGATGAACCGGCGCACCAGTATCAGCACGCGCCCGTCGGGCAGTTGCGCCATATCGACCGGGCGATATCCCGATGGCGGGGTGAAAGTGAATGCGGCCACTTTCACGCTCTTCACAGGATCATCGGCGAACAGCAGGGCGGCATGTTCGGTACCGTATGTCGCACGCGGCCCTTCCGATAACACGATGAACTGCCCGTCGGCCAAGCGCACTATCGCTTCGGGTCCGGAGTTCTCGCCCCAGCGTTCCATCGCCCCCGGCTTGGCCCGTGCAGCATCGCCAAGCGAAGCGTTCCGCCGCTCGATGAGGTTGCGCCCCTCATAGGCGAACCACAGCCTGCCGGTTGCCGGGTCACTGGTAACGGCCTCAACGTCGATGGCGTCCTTGGTATTCGCAACCGAACCGGCGATGGCGCCGAATTCCGGTTCACCATCGCGCAGGTCGAAGCGCAGGAACCGGCCACGGTCGCTGGCGGCGAAAAAGGCCGGGGCGGCGTCGTCCTCCCGCACCAGCAAAGCTGAATATCCACCGAAGTGCTTGTTTTCGCTCGACAGTTCCCAAGCGGCCACTGCCACCATATCGGGGCCGGCTTCGATGCTTGGCAAATCGAGCGGCGTCACAGCGAGCAGCGGCCGCAAGTCGGTTTCCTGCTGGGCCGAACGTAGCCAGGTGCCGGGGGCAAGCGCCAGCGCCAGCACGGTAACGGCGAGGATACGAACAGGCCGTCGGCGCGCGCGATAGGGCGGCACGGTGTGACGGCTCAGGGCATCGGCCCGGTAAACAGCAGCGGGTCGAGCCGGGCAGAGCGCCATTTCAGGCCCCAGTGCAGATGTGGCCCGGTCGCGCGCCCGGTGCTGCCGATATCGCCGACATACTGGCCCTGCCGCACGGTCTCGCCTTCGCGCACCGCAATCTTCGAACAATGCAGGAATGCGCTGTTCAACCCGTTGCCGTGGTCAATGATGAGCAGATAGCCTTCCAGGCTGAATGGCCTGTCGCTGGCCAGGGTCACCACGCCATCGGCAGGCGCGACGAAGGGCGTTCCGGTGGGCCGGGCGACATCGATGCCCGAATGATAGCTGCCCGGTTCTCCGCGATAGATGCGCTGCGACCCGAAACGGCCCGAGATGCGCCCCGTCACCGGCCAGATGAAATCCTGCCGCCATCCGCCGATATCGGCATCGACACTGCGCGCGGCATTGATCTGCGCCAGTTCGGGACGGCGGCGGCGCATGAAGCTGGCACTGGCCCCGCCGCTGCGACGCGCCACATTGACCCGCTCAAGGTTCCAGCTGCGCGGCGACACGGTCAGGGGGCTTTCAACACGGCTGCCGTCGTCCAAGGTGGCGCGCAATGTGGCTGTGGAGTCCGCATCGCGATCAAACGCGGCGAAGAAGCGGCCGGTGTCGTCCAGAACCAGCGCGGTCCCGTCCAGCGTTGCCGAAACCGTCCCGGCGGGTGCCTGCCCGCGCAACCAGCCGCCCTGCGTCAGCTCGCCATCGAAAAGAAAGGTGGAGGGGCCGGCAGGTGTTTCGGGCAGCACCGGCTCCGGCGGCGGAGCAGGCGCTGGCGTGGCAACCGCCTGCACGACTTCGGTCGGGGCAGACGTAGCCGCTTCCTGCTCGACCTGACCGGCACTGCACGATGCCAGCGCAAAAGCGCCTGCGACGGCAGGAGTGGCGCGTAAGAAACCCGTCATCATCCGCCCCGCAACCGCTGCGTCGCGGCCTGCGCGCTGGCATAGGGTTCCTGGTGATCGACGCTCCAGTAGCGCAACTCTTCCAGCGGTACCGCAACGCCCGTCATCGCGCAGACGACGTGCGAACCCGCGCGCAGAACGCGGAATCCATTCGGCCCGTAGGCCAGCTTCGCTTCGGCGGAACCGCCCGTATTTCCCGGTGACATCAACATGGGCGGCGTCCTACCAGCCTGCCGGACACCATACAATCAGGAGAACAGGTCCGACTGGCCAGAACCGCCCGGTTTTGCGTCCGCGGCTGCGTCGGCGCGGCTGCGGGTCTTTGGCCGCACCGGTGCGACCGTCGCCTCGCCATCGGCAAACGCCACCGACAGGCGCACGGCCCGCATCGCAACGTCGCGGCTCCGCACAACGTTGCCTTTGGCATCGGTCACAAAGGCATACCCACGTTCCAGCGGCGCGCGGGGGTCGAGCGTGGCGAGCACCCGCTCGAGACCGGTCAACTGCTGACGCACGCGCCCGACTTTTTGCGCCATCATCGGCCCCATCGGGCGGCTTGCCGCAAGCTGCCCGGCCGCCTCGCGCCAGCGTCTCTGCAAGAGGCCCGGCGTCAGGCGCTGTGCGGTAAGCCGCTCGCGTCCGGACCGCACCCGGTCGCCCAAGGCACGCCGTAACCGGTCGACCGCGTCGTCCAGCCGCTGCGCCTGCGGCTGAAGCAGCGCGTCCAGCTTGGGCATCCGGCGCGCCCGCATCGAAAGCCGTTCGCGCCCCAGCGCGATAGGCCGGTAAATCGCGCGACGCTTGCGCGCGGCAAGGTCCAGCAGCGTGGCGGCGAGTTCGGCCCGCACCGGCACGGCGATCTCCGCCGCCGCCGTGGGGGTAGGCGCGCGGCGGTCGGCGGCATGATCGGCCAGCGTGGTGTCGGTTTCATGCCCGACCGCGCTGATCGTCGGGATGGTGCATTCCGCGATAGCGCGTACGACGCTTTCCTCGTTGAAACCCCACAGGTCTTCTACCGAACCGCCGCCGCGCGCGACGATCAGGAGGTCCGGACGTGCCGGATTGTCGGCGTCCATCGCGTCGAAGCCACGCACCGCAGCCGCTACCTGATCGGCACTGCCCTGCCCCTGCACCAGTACGGGCCAGACGACGACGTGGCTGGGAAACCGGTCGGCCAGCCGGTGCAGGATATCGCGGATCACGGCGCCCGTTGGCGATGTCACCACGCCGATGGTGCGCGGCAAGAACGGCAAAGCGCGCTTGCGGTCGGCGTCGAACAACCCCTCGGCTGCAAACCGGGCGCGGTTTTTTTCCAGCATTGCCAGCAGTGCGCCTTCACCTGCGACTTCCAGCCGGTCGATCACGATCTGGTATTTGGAGCGGCCCGGATAGGTCGTCAGCTTGCCGCTCGCGACCACTTCCAGCCCGTCTTCAGGCGCGAAGGACAGCCGCCCGGCATTGCCGCGCCACATCACCCCGTCGATCATCGCGTGCTCGTCTTTAAGCGCGCAATACATGTGTCCCGACGCGGCGCGTTTCACGCCCGACAGCTCGCCACGCAGGCGGACATGGCCGAACCGGTCCTCCACCGTGCGCTTCAACGCCTGCGATATCTCGCTAACGGTTAATGGCGCGGCGTTGTCGCCCGGCGTTTTGCGCGCTAGCAATCCGGCGTCATCTTCGGTGCCGTCGTCATCGGCATCATCATTGGGAAAAGGATTGGGCATGAACGTCCTGTTGCTTGGCAGCGGTGGCCGCGAACATGCGCTGGCTTGGAAGCTGGCGCAATCCCCGCAGCTCGGCACGCTTTACGCCGCCCCCGGAAATCCCGGCATCGGCGAATGCGCGCAACTGGTCGAACTGGATGCGGACGATCACGATGCGGTGATTGCCTTTTGCCATTCCAAAACCGTCGGGCTGGTCGTCATCGGTCCCGAAGCGCCGCTGGTCGATGGATTGTCGGACAGCCTGCGCGCCGCCGACATCCCCGTCTTCGGGCCGTCGCAGGCCGCCGCGCAGCTCGAAGGCAGCAAGGCATTCACCAAGGCTTTATGCGCGCGCGCGGACATTCCGACGGCCGCATGGGCAGACTGCGCATCGCCTGAAGACGCCAAAGCGGCACTGGACCGGTTCATCCCGCCTTTCGTGCTCAAGGCGGACGGATTGGCTGCCGGCAAGGGCGTGGTCATCGCCGCCGACCGGGCAGCGGCCGAAGACACGATAGACGCGATGTTCGCCGGTGCTTTCGGCGAAGCAGGTCAGCGCGTTGTCGTGGAGGAATTTCTCGATGGCGAGGAAGTCAGCATCTTTGCGCTGACCGACGGCGAAACCGTCATTCCCTTCGGTTCGGCCCAGGACCACAAGCGCGTCGGCGAAGGGGACTCGGGTGCGAACACCGGCGGCATGGGCGCTTACAGCCCGGCGCCGGTTCTCTCGACGGACATGCACCGACGCGTATTCGTGGATATCATCCAGCCCACGGTCCGCACGATGGCCGCCGAGGGCACACCGTTTGCCGGTGTGCTTTATGCGGGCGTGATGCTGACGGCGGACGGTCCGAAGCTGATCGAATACAATGCCCGCTTCGGCGATCCCGAATGTCAGGTGCTGATGATGCGCCTGTCGAGCGACCTACTGCCCGCCCTGCTGGCCTGCGCGGACGGCACGCTGGCCGATCTGCCGCGCCCTACGGCTTTGCCAGACACCGCGCTCACCGTGGTGCTGGCGGCGCGCGGCTATCCCGCCAGCCCGGAAAAGGGCGGAGCACTCAAGCTTCCGGACCTTTGCGATGGCGGCATGCTGTTTCACGCCGGCACCGCCCGCGACGGGGAAGCGCTGGTCGCAGCGGGCGGGCGCGTTCTCAATGCGACGGCGACAGGCAGCACCGTCGCGGAAGCGAAAGACGCCGCCTACCGGATTGCCGATGCCATCGACTTTCCATCCGGCTTCTACCGCCACGACATCGGGTGGCGCGAAGTGGCCCGCGAACAGGAGGCGGCACGATGAAAGAGCGCATAGACGACCGGCATCCGGTCGAAATTTTGGGCAGTTACCGTATCGGACGCGGCACACAGCGCGGCGTGACCATGCTGGACATCTCCGAAACCGGCGCCAGATTCCACGACCACCGCACCATTCTGACGAACGATGCGAAAATCACCCTGCGGGTCGATACGCTCGGCCCGTTCGACGCGGTGGTGCGCTGGGTCGACAGCGATGCCGTCGGCGTGCAATTTGCGCAGCGAATTTATGGCCCGGTGTTCGAGCATATCCGCAGCACGCTGAGCAGTCGGTAGCTACCCCAGACGTTCTTCCATCAGCGCACGCATGTCTGCTTCGGGCCGTGCGCCATAGTGGCTGATGATCTCCGCAGCCGCGATTGCGCCGCGTTGCAGGCAGGTCTGCAGATCGTCGCCTTTCACATGGCCGGACAGGAACCCGGCAGCGAACAGGTCGCCCGCTCCCGTCGTGTCGACCACTTTTTCGACAGGTTCGGCGGAGATTTCGGCACGCGCGCCATCGGCCACGGCAATTGCGCCCTCTGCCCCGCGCGTCACCACCAGCACCGACAGCTTGTCGGCAATGGCAGCAATGCCCGCTTCGATATCGTTCTCGCCCGTTAATGTCGCCAGTTCGGTGTTGTTGATGAACAGGATGTCGACCAGCCCTTCGTCGATCAGCGCGCGGAAATCATCGCCGTGGCGTTCGATCACGAAGCTCTCGCTCGGTGTAAAGGCAACCTTGCGCCCCGCATCACGCGCAATCTCGATGGCGCGACGCATAGCGCTGCGCGGTTCTTCGGGATCCCACAGATAGCCTTCCAGATAGAGGATCGCGGCATCGGTAATCGCGCTTTCGCTCAACGCGGCGGGCGGCAGGAACTGGCTGGCCCCCAGAAATGTGTTCATCGTGCGCTCGCCATCGGGCGTCACGAAAATGAGACAGCGCGCGGTCGGTGGCTCGCCCTTGCGCACCGGCGTATCGAAATCGATGCCCACTGCGCGGATGTCATGCGCGAACACATCGCCAAGCTGGTCGTCCGCGACTTGCCCGACAAAGGCGCATTTCGCACCAAGCGAGGCCAGCCCCGCCAGCGTGTTCGCTGCCGACCCGCCCGAGATTTCCTTGGCCGAACCCATCGCGGCATAGAGGTCTCGCGCGCCATCCGCATCGATCAGCGACATGCCGCCCTTGGCCAGCCCAAGCTCCGTAATGCGGTCATCGCTGCATGGTGCCATCACGTCGACGATGGCGTTGCCGATGGCGATGACATCGTATTTCGGGCTGTTCGTGGTGTCGGGCATGCAGAGAGTCCTGAATAGAAAGGCGCTACGGCGCTGGAAAAGGGGTCGCATCGCGCCTAGCGGGCGGGCGAACGTGCGCCAACCGTTTTGCGTTTGACACCGTTTTGCGTTTGACACGGGGGGCAAGCGGGGAACAACGCTGCGGCCAGTCGATGTCGATCCTATCCCTGCCTGCCGCCTTCGGGCTTGCCGTCGGACAGCTTACCGACCGTGCCATTCTTGCGGTGCTGGTTAAGAGCGTGGCGATTACGCTGGCGGTGCTGATCGCTATCGGATTTGCAGTCGGAGCGCTTGCACAGGAATACGCTGCATATCTCGAACTGGCTGTCGGGCCGGAATTCGGAACGCTGGTCTCGATTGTCGCCACCCTGTTTGGCGGCTGGCTGCTGTTTCGCATTGTCGCGCTGGCCGTGCTGCCCTTCTTCGGCGATGAAATCGTGGCGGCGGTGGAGACGCAGCATTATCCCGCTGCGCGCAATTCGGTCCGCACGCGAAACTGGCGCGAAGAAATGGGCGAAAGCCTGCGCGCAACCGGTCTGACGCTGGCGATAAATAGCGTGGCGCTGCTCCTTTCCATCCCGCTGCTGCTCACCGCGATCGGACCGGCCCTGCTGTTCTTCGTCGCGAACGCGTGGCTGCTGGGCCGCGAACTGGTGGCGTTGACCGCGCACCGCCACACCGCCGATGCCAAGATCGGTTCCGTCACCCGCTTCGCTTTGGGTGCAATCACCGCAGGACTTGCAATCGTGCCTTTCGTGAACCTGCTTGCCCCTGTATTGGGTGCGGCGGCGGCGTGCCATCTCGTCCATCGCAAAGCGGCGAAGGCGGTAACCTCTTCATCCGCAACGGCGTCATCCTCCCGCGCAGTATAGGCCAATATCCAAAGACATGCTGTTCCGCACATCGATCCTGCTGCTTCTCGTTCCGGCGCTGGCCGCGTGCGCCACGACGCCACGCGCGGCGCCCGGCCCGGGCGTAGCAAAAGCGCCCTCCGCGTCCACGACCGTTCGCGGTGCACCACGCACCCCGTCTTCGGCAGTGCCGCGCACACGCCCCAACCCCACTGTCGGGATGGCAACCGGCTTTCGCGCGCCGCAAGTGATGACGCTTGCCGGTATCACCGGTCTGATCGGCGCGAACGCGGATCGTCTGGTGCAGCAATTCGGCCAGCCCCGGCTGGACGTTATCGAAGGCGATGCGCGCAAGTTGCAATTCGTCGGCACGGCGTGCGTGCTCGACATCTATCTCTACCCGCTCACACCGGGCGCGACCCCGACAGCAACCTATGTCGATGCACGGCGCGGATCGGACGGTCTGGACGTGGATCGCATCGCCTGTATCAAGGCGCTGCTCGGCAAATAGCGAGCAGCCTAGACCATGAAGCTTTCGCCACATCCGCACGCACCCTTGGCGTTCGGATTGACGAAGGTGAACCCGGCGGTGAAATCGTCCTCCACCCAGTCCATCGTGCTACCGACGAGATACAGCACGCTGGCCCCGTCGATATACAGCACCCCGGCGGGCGTTGCGATTTTCTCGTCGAAGGCGACTTCCTCGTTCACATAGTCGACCGAATAGGCGAGGCCGGAGCAACCCCGGCGCGGCGTGGAAAGCTTCACGCCTATGGCATCGTCGGGCGCTTTCGCCATCAGCGCGCCGATACGCGCGATGGCCGTATCGGTCAGCGTGACGGCGGCAGGCAGGCTGCGGGTTTTGGTGGTTACAGTCATCACAGCATCCCCAGTTCGAGACGCGCTTCGTCAGTCATGTTTTCCGGGCTCCAGGGCGGATCGAATGTCAGGTTGACTTCCGCATCCCGCACGCCGGGCACGCTGGCGGCACGCAATTCGACTTCGCCCGGCATCGTTTCGGCGACCGGGCAATTCGGCGTGGTCAGCGTCATGGTGACGACAACGCCCGCCTCGTCGTCCACCTCGACACCGTAAATCAGGCCGAGATCATAGATGTTCACCGGGATTTCAGGGTCGTAGATCTCCTTCAGTGCATCGACCACCGCGGTCTGCAACGCGCCGCCGGAGCCGGTAACGGCATCCGCTGCGGGCTGTTGCTTCAGAAACCCGTCGAGATAATCCCGCTTGCGCTCCAGCTTTTGCGGCGCAGTTTCGACCGCATCGGCGACGCGCGCACGGGGTGGCTTGGACGCAGCGGCATCATCGGCGCTCAGCGTCACGAAATCGGGAGTGTCGGTCTCGGTCATGTCCTCAATCCTGTCCGAAAATCGCCTGCACCCGCGCCATGCCGCGCATCAGGGCATCGATATCGCTTTCATCGCTGTACACGCCGAAGCTGGCGCGGGCAGTAGCGGGCACGCCGAGCGTTTCCATCAGCGGTTGCGCGCAATGGTGGCCAGCGCGGATCGCCACGTTCTCTTCATCCAATATGGTGCCGATATCGTGCGGGTGAACCCCTTGCATCGTGAAAGAGACAATTCCGGCGCTGCGTTCCGGCCCGAACAGCGTGATCGAACCGATGGTCGAAAGCGCGGCGCGTGCCTTGGCGACCAGCGCGCTTTCATGCGCGAACAGGCCGGCCATGCCTTCGTCCCCGGCGATTTGGGTGCAGTAATCAATGGCTGCGTGCAGCGCGATGGCTTCGGTAATCATCGGCGTGCCCGCCTCGAACCGCTGCGGCGGGGGGGCATAGGTCGTCTTGTCGAACGACACCCGGTCGATCATCGCGCCGCCGCCCTGCCACGGCGGCATCGCCTCCAGGATATCGCCCCGCGCCCACAGCACGCCGATGCCGGTCGGGCCATAGAGCTTGTGCCCGGAGAACACGAAGAAATCGCAGTCCAGCTCCGCCATATCGAGCCGCATGCGTGGCGCGCTTTGGCATCCGTCGAGCAGCAGCTTCGCGCCGACCGCATGCGCAGCCTTCGCCGCGCGTTTCGCCGACAGGACCGAGCCGAGGACATTGGACACATGCGCCAAGGCCACGATTTTGTGCTGCTCCGTCAGGTTTTCTTCCAGCCAGTCGAGATCGATTTCGCCATTCGCCGTGATCGGGCACACATCGATATGCGCCCCGGTGCGTTCGGCCAGCATTTGCCATGGCACGATGTTGGAATGGTGTTCGAGCTGGCTCAGCATGATGCGATCGCCATGTTTCACGTGAAACCCGCCCCAGCTGGCCGCGACCAGATTGATGCCTTCGGTCGCGCCGCGTACGAAGACGATCTCTTCCGCTTGCGCACCGATAAACTCGGCGGTGCGGCTGCGGGCGGCTTCGTAGGCCACGGTCATGTCGGCGGAGCGGGCATAGACGCCGCGATGTACGGTGGCGTAGTCCGGCCCCATTGCGCGCGTCAATGCGTCGATCACGGCACGCGGTTTCTGCGCGGTCGCGGCAGTATCGAGATAGTGCCACCGCTCGCCATCCGCCGTCAGCAGGCCGGGGAAATCCGTGTGCCGCGCCGAATGATCGCCCGGCACCGAAAGTTTGCGCATCTCGTTCATGTCCGGACCTCCAGTGCCGACAGCGCAGCATCCATCATGCGCGCACGCTCCTCTTCATCGTCGAGCGCCACGAACGCATCCCCGATGAACGCCTGCACGAGCAGCCGCTGCGACAATTCGGGCGGAATACCGCGGCTCGCCATGTAATAACGCGCCGCTTCGTCCAGCCGCCCGACCGTTGCACCGTGGGCGCATTTTACATCGTCGGCGTAGATTTCCAGCTGCGGTACGGTGTTCGCGCTGGCACCCTTCTCCAGCAGCAGTCCCTTGAAGCTTTGTGCCGCGTCGGTTTTCTGGGCGTCGCGCGCCACATCGATCCGGCCCAGGAAATTGCCGGTGCCCCGGCCCCAATGGACGCTGCGCACGACCTGGTTGCTGGTGGCTTCGGGCTGCTCATGCGCCATGCGGGTGACGAATTCGCGTGTGGTATCGCCCCCACCCAGCGTGACACCGCCGAATTCGAAATGACTGCCACGCGCCGCCGTTACCACCACTTCGACACGGCCCAGCGTGCCGCCCGCATTGACGGCAAACATCTCGCAACGTGCGCCCTGCCCGAGTTTTATTCGATAACGCCGCAATTCGAATTCGGTTGAACCGTCGAGGACCACGCATTCGCGGTGCGTTTCGCCCGCGGCCACATCGATATCTTCCCACGCCTCGAAGCGGCCCGGCTCCGCACCGGCAATCGCGTCCATGTCGGAATAACGCCATGCCTCGTCGCGGCGGGTGGGGAGCAGCACAGATTCAGTCATGGTCGCGCGCCCGCTTGCCGACCACCAGCGCCAAGGCATAGTCCATGGAATAAGCTCGGAAACGGTCCTCGAAGCCAGCAGCATCCGCCGGGTCCAGCCCGCTGTCGCGCGCGGCATCCGCTTTCTGCGTCCGCAACATCCGCGCTGCATCGACGAACAGCGGACGGCACCGGTGCACCACCGCGCGCGCGACGAGATCGGCCCGTTCGCGCGACTGTTCGAGATCGAGCACCCTATCGACGAGGCACTGGTAATAGCGGTCGAGCACTGGCTTTTCCGGCGCGGTTGCCGGTGTTGCCTGCGCGGGTGGGGCCTGCGCAAGCGCGGCCTGCGCGAGTATCAGGGCGCCGAGAGCAATCATGCCGCCTCCGCCATCAGCACGTCGTACCCTTCCTCTTCCAGCCGCTGCGCCAGTTCCGGTCCGCCCGTCCGCACAATACGTCCGTCGGCCAGAATGCTGACCCTGTCCGGCTTCACCGTGTCGAGCAGGCGCTGGTAGTGCGTGATGAGCAGAACGCCCTTGGCCGGATCGCGCATGATGGCGTTGATACCGTTGCCGACCACGCGCAGCGCGTCGATATCCAGCCCGCTATCGGTTTCATCCAGCACGGCAAATTGCGGGTCGAGAATGCCCATCTGGACCATCTCGGCGCGCTTCTTCTCGCCACCGGAAAAGCCGACATTCACGTTGCGTTTCAGCATCTCCATGTCGAGGCCGAGCAGCGCGGCCTTTTCCTTGGCGAGCTTCAGAAATTCGCCACCCGACAACGGCTCGTCGCCACGCGCCTTGCGCTGCGCATTCAGCGCCTCGCGCAGGAACTGCACATTGGAAACGCCGGGTATCTCGACCGGATACTGGAAACCGAGAAACAGACCCTGCAGATGCGCGCTCGTGCGGTTCGAGATCGAGCAGATCGGTGTCGTTGTACGTAACCGACCCTTGGGTTGCCTCGTAACCGGGCCGCCCGCCCAGCACATAGGACAGCGTGGATTTGCCCGCCCCGTTCGGCCCCATCACTGCATGGATTTCACCTGCCGGAATTTCCAGCGTCAGCCCCTTGAGGATCGCCTTGCCACCGATTTCGGCGTGGAGGTTGTCGATTTTCAGCATTCTTTGTCCGTATCTGTGAAAGTCGTCGCCCCGGACTTACTCCGGGGTTTTGAGGTAAGGCGCGCCATTATCGTTCGGTCGGCTTCGAAGGCCGTGAGCCGGATCGCGGCGGACCGTTGCCATCGCGGTCATATCGCGGCGTAGTCTGCCGGGGGTTGCTGGCGAAATGCTCGCGCCGCGCGGTGCGCTTGTCCTCGATCCGCATCCGCATTCCGGCAGTGATGCGCGCCAGCACGGCGTCCATGTTTTCGAGGATATCGGCTGCATCGATACGCATCACGCGGATGCCGACCGATTCCAGCGATTTGTCGCGCCGTTTGGCGAGCGCCTCGTCCTCGCCTTCCTCGTCGATATCGATCGCCATGCCGAGGCTGTGGCAGTTGAAATCGACGATCGCGCTGCCGACGACGGCGTAGCCGCGTAAACGTATGCCGCCCCAGATCCGCGCCCGCGAATTTCTCCGCCAGCGCCTTGTGCGCAGGCGAAGCAAACCGCCGCATCTCGCGCGCACGCTCGTGCAGCACGTCCAGCCGCTTGTCCGATATCTCCCACCCGCGCCCGCGCTTCTTGATGGCAGGCGCTTCGTCCGACGGTTCGCGCAGGTTGAGTGTTTTTCGGGTGGTCATCGCTTACCACCTTCGCTGCCGTTTCGATTTAGGTTCCAAATCCCCCATATGGTCACCGCGGGCGCAGAATAGAAAAAAATGAAGGCTAAAAGCCATTCGGTCATATTCAAATTATTATCCGGCAAAATGGGAATCTTACCAGTTAGAAGTGCAGCGAAGCCCCAAAGTAAAGCCCAGCCCAGTAAGCCGCAGAGGATAGTGGCTAATGTGTTAGATCGGCTCACCCCACACTCCCCTCGAGCGAGATCGCCAGCAGCTTCTGCGCCTCGAACGCAAACTTCCGCTCGTCACCCCGGACTTGATCCGGGGTCCAGCTTCTCTCCAACGCAGCACAAGAAGAGAGCTGGACCCCGGCTCGGAGGCCGGGGTGACACGGAGGAGGCATGACAGGGTGCATCACTGCGACGCACCTGCGTTGTCAGCTGTGCTTGCCTCTGGTTCGGCATAATCGGGATGCATTTCGGGCGAATATTGTGTCACGGAGCGCGCCAGGCTCTTGGCGATACGTGTGTCCAGGTCGCGGCCGCGTGACACATGGATGCGGCGTATTGCGGCGAACGTATCCGCTACATCCTGCGGGGATGCGAGATCATCCCAGCCGCGCGCCTTCAAGATCGCATTGGCTTCCTGCTGGTTTTCATCCCCGACCTCGACACAACGGCCGATATCTGCACGGTGCTGCGGTTCGAAGGTCCAGCCCTTGCCCGCATATTTGGTGCCCGATTTCAGGCAGCCGTAATAATCGTCGATATATGGCGAAATGAGGATCGGGTACGAAAGCTCCCATCGCTCCGCATCATCGGCAATAATGGCCGTGCCAGGCGACGTTGCCTGCGCGAACAGCGCCACTGTGGCCGTTACCGTCAGCATCACCCCACACTCCCCTCGAGCGAGATCGCCAGCAGCTTCTGCGCCTCGACCGCGAATTCCATCGGCAGTTGCCGCATCACGTCCTTGGCGAAACCGTTGACGATCAGCGCGACGGCCTCTTCCTCGTCCAGCCCGCGTTGCTGGGCGTAGAACATCTGGTCGTCGCTGATCTTGCTGGTGGTGGCTTCGTGCTCGATCTGCGCATCGGGGTTCTTCACCTCGATATAGGGCACGGTGTGCGCGCCGCATTCGCCGCCGAGCAGCAGGCTGTCGCATTGCGTGAAATTGCGCGCGCCGGTGGCGTTCGCGCCGATGCGGACCAGCCCGCGATAGGTGTTGTCGGACTTGCCGGCGCTGATGCCCTTGGAAATGATCGTGCTGCGCGTGCCGGGCGCGTTGTGGATCATCTTGGTGCCGGTATCGGCCTGCTGGTGGTTGTTGGTGACGGCGACCGAGTAGAACTCGCCCACGCTGTCTTCGCCATTGAGCACGCAGGACGGGTATTTCCACGTCACCGCGCTGCCGGTTTCCACCTGCGTCCAGCTCACCTTGCTGCGCTTGCCCTGGCACAGCGCGCGCTTGGTCACGAAATTGTAGATGCCGCCCTTGCCGTCGGCATCGCCGGGATACCAGTTCTGCACGGTCGAGTACTTGATCTCGGCATCGTCCATCGCGACCAGCTCGACCACGGCGGCGTGCAGCTGGTTCTCGTCGCGCATCGGCGCGGTGCAGCCCTCCAGATAGCTGACATAGCTGCCCTTCTCGGCAACGATCAGCGTGCGTTCGAACTGGCCGGTGTTCTCCGCATTGATGCGGAAATAGGTGCTGAGCTCCATCGGGCAGCGCACGCCTTCGGGAATGTAGACGAAGGTGCCGTCCGAAAAGACCGCGCTGTTCAGGGTGGCGAAGTAGTTGTCGCGCTGCGGCACGACCTTGCCGAGCCACTTCTTCACCAGCTCGGGATATTCGCGGATCGCTTCCGATATGCTGCGGAAGATGACGCCCGCCTTCTCCAGCTCGGCGCGGAACGTCGTCGCCACGCTGACGCTGTCGAACACGGCGTCCACCGCCACCTTGCGCGCGCCCTTTACGCCCGCCAGCACTTCCTGTTCGGCGATGGGAATGCCCAGCTTCTCGTACACTTCGAGGATCTGCGGATCGACCTCGTCCAGCGAATCCAGTTCGGGCTTCTTGGTGGGTTCGGCGTAGTAATAGGCATCCTGGTAATCGATCTTGGGAAAGCCGACCTTGGCCCAGTCCGGCTCCTCCATATCCTGCCACAGGCGGAACGCCTTCAGCCGCCAGTCGAGCATCCATTCCGGCTCGTTCTTCTTGGCGGAAATGAAGCGCACGGTGCTTTCATCCAGGCCCTTGGGCGCGAATTCGGTTTCGATGTCGCTGGACCAGCCATGCTCGTATTCCGCAGCGCGCGCGGCGGCATCATGCGCGTCCTGGTCCTGTATCGGCTGGTCGGTGAGGAGGGTGTCGGTCATGCTGGGATGCTCGTGAAAGAGTTTGGCGCTCGCAGTGGCGCGGAGGCGCGGAGTGGACTTAGCTTCGCCGAAGGCGCCACAATTTTCATGTGATCCTTCCGGAAAGCCATATCGTCGGTTTTAAAGCGGCTGCGCCATACGCTTTTTTTCTCTGCGCCACTGCGCCTCTGCGAGCGCATAATCACACCCTCCCAGCCGAAAGCTGCGCAAGCGGAATACCGTCCAGCGCGCCGCGAACGGCCGCGTTGACGACATTCCAGTGCGGGCGGACGGCGCAGTCGTGATCGATAAAGCAGTCGGTGCTGTCCACGCAATGCGTCAGCGCGATCGGGCCTTCGATCGCTTCGACGATATCGGCGAGCGGTGATCGCAGCAGCGGGTCGCGCCAGTTGCAGGCCGCCGCCCGCACCGCGCGTCGACTTGAGCAGTCCGGCAGCGGTCAGTTTGCTAACGATCTTTTGCACCGTCGGAACCGGCAGGCCGGTTTCCGCCGCCAATTCAGCTCGCCGAAACGCGCGCGCGCTTTCGTCCGTCCGCATCGACAAGCGATGTGGAGCCACAATGGCGCGCGGCGGCGCTCATGGTGACTACGGCATAGTCGGCAAGGTTGCTGAGGCGCATGTCAGCCAAATCGGACCGGATCGCTCCGGTTTCAACCGAAAACCGTCTGTTGCGAGTCGTTAGCGACTACCGCCAGCGGCATCTAGCCACCCATCATCGCTTCCGGCTTCGCCTTTTCCGCCGCGATCCACGCATCGACATTCTCTTCCAGAATGTTCAGCGGCACCGGCCCGTTCAGCAGGACGGTATCGTGGAAGCCGCGAATGTCGAACCGTTCGCCCAGCGCCTCGCGGCCTCGTTCGCGCAGTTCCATGATCTTCAGCTTGCCGATCATGTAAGCCGTCGCCTGCCCCGGATAGACGATGTAGCGTTCGATCGCCTTGCGGATGTCTCCATCGGGATTTGGCGTGTTGTCGGAAAGGTACTGAATGGCCTTCTCGCGGCTCCAGCGTTTGTGGTGCAGGCCGGTATCCACCACCAGCCGGGCGGCGCGCCACAGTTCCATCCCCAGCCGCCCGAAGTCGGAATAGGGGTCGGTGTAGAAGCCCATTTCCTTGGGCAGTTCCTCCGAATACAGGCCCCAGCCTTCGGAATAGGCGGTCACGCCGCCGAAGCGGCGGAAGGCGGGCACATCGGTCAGCTGCGTCTGGATGGACAGTTGCAGGTGATGGCCGGGCAGCGCCTCGTGATAGGCGAGCGCTTCCAGCTCGTTCTTGCTCATGTCCTTCAGATTGTACAGGTTCACGTAATAGGTGCCGGGACGCGAGCCGTCGGGCGCGGGGCGCTGGTAGAACGCCTTGCCGGCCGATTTCTCGCGGAACGCCTCGACCGGTTTGATGACCATGGGATCGGTCGGCAGCGTGCCGAAATATTCGGGCAGCTTCTTCTCGATAGCGTCGATCTTGGCCTGTGCGTCGGCGAGGTAGGCTTCGCGCGTTTCATAGAAGAAACGGTCGTTGGTGCGGGTGTAGTCGAAGAATTCCTGCAACGTGCCATCGAAGTCGACCTGTTCCATGATGCTGCGCATCTCGCCCTGGATGCGGGCCACTTCGCGCAAGCCGATATCGTGAATCTGGTCCGCTGTCAGATCGGTCGTGGTGTAGTTCGCCAGCAGCGCCTTGTAATAGCCCGCGCCGTCGGGGAAGCGCCACACGCCGTCATCGGTCGGGGCGATGGCCTGTTGCCGCTTCATTTCGGTAAGCAGGCGCTCGTAGGCGGGTACGGCGCTATCGTTCCAGCTGTCCTTGCCTGCATGTTCAGGCCGTTCTTCATGTCCCCGTCGATATCGAGTTCTGCGATCTTGTCGGCGAAATCGGCCAGCACCGCGGTGTCGTCGCCCGCTTCAAGAAGGTTCTCGATATCGTCGATGATGTAGGGATAGACCCAGTCGGGTGGCATTATGCCTTTGTCGGCCCGTGCTTTCGATGTGGCGTTCAACGTGTCGAGAGCATCGCCTAGCCCCTCGATCCGGCTGATATAGGCCACCGCCTCGTCGGCGCTGTCGACCGAGTGGATATTGATCAGGAAGGCGGGCAACTGGCTTTGCGGGCCGCGCATCTGGTCGAACACCAGGTCGTATTCGCGATAGGGCCACAGCGCCTTCTGCCGCTCCGTCATCGATTCATACAGGCGATAGGACAGCGCCTCGTCATCGGACAGCTCCGCCATGTCGTAAGTCGCGCGCATCTGCTGCACCGTGTCCATCATCAGCGCGTGGCTGCGCGCATCGCCCGCAGGCGACATATCGCCCCAGGCGCCGTAATCCGCATCGCGGATGCCACGATAGGATTTGCCCATCGGCGACATGGCAAGCTGCGCGGCGTCGTAATCCTCGAAGAACGCGCCAATCGGCTGCGCATCGACCGCAGGCGCAGTTGTTGCGGGCACGGTGGCCGCCGTCTGCACCGGCGCGCCGGGCGTTGCGCATCCGGCAAGGGCAAGCGCGGGAAGCGCTGCACCGGACAGAAGCGTGCGGAAGGCGGGGCGGGCACATATCATGGCGGGGTTTCTTTCGGCTAAGGCGGGTATGCTCGATGCTAACCCATGACCTGCGATTTTGCCAGCAACCCGCTGGTTTTGCCAAAAAAAAGGGGCGGCCCTCCCGGATATGGAAAGACCGCCCATGAAGTCGAGAACTTCTGCACTGCTGCACAAGCCCTTCGGGTCGCAGGGATGCGCATGGGCCGAAGCGCTGTGAAAAGATTGTATGGAATCGACAATCGTGTGAAAAAACTGATTTTTGTTTTGCCACTCACGATACGGGTGTTCGAAAGGCCCAGGTTAGACAGGCCCAGGTTAGACAGGCCCAGGTTAGACAGGGGGGCACGCAGGGTTTAGGCGCGTTGCCATGCTGTATTCCCTGCTTCGCCCCGCAGTGTTTGCGCTCGATCCCGAACGCGCGCATCGCCTGACCATCGCCGCGCTGCGCCGCCTGCCGGCATGGGCTGGACGCGCACCACAACCGGAACGGCTGGCAACCACCGTCGCCGGCATCCGCTTTCCCAATCCGGTCGGCCTGGCTGCCGGGTTCGACAAGGATGCCGAAGTGCCCGATGCGATGCTGCGGCTGGGGTTCGGCTTTACCGAAGTCGGCTCGATCACGCCCCGTCCGCAGGCCGGTAATCCCAAACCCCGCCTGTTCCGTCTCAGACAGGATGGGGCGGTTATCAACCGGATGGGGTTCAACAATGGCGGCGCGGCAGCGGCAAGGGTCCGGCTGGCCGCCCGTTCCGGCAGGCCCGGCATCGTCGGCATCAATATCGGCGCGAACAAGGATTCGACCGACCGCGTCGCGGATTACGCCACGATGACGCAGGCGATGGCGCCGCTGGCGTCCTATCTGGCGGTCAATATCAGCAGCCCCAACACGCCCGGCCTGCGCGCCTTGCAGGACGAAGGCGCGTTGACCGCACTGCTGGACGCAGTGTTCGATGCGCGCGGGCCGAAAGGGCCGCCGGTGTTCCTGAAAGTCGCGCCCGACCTCGAGCCGGCCGACATCGACGACATCGCCCGCATCGCCATCGACAAGGGGCTTGGCGCGCTGATCGTTGCAAATACCACCATCAACCGGCCGGCCTTGGCGTCCCGTCATGCGCAGGAGGCGGGCGGTCTTTCCGGCCAGCCATTGAAAGACCGCGCACTCGATTGCGTGCGCAATTTCCACACGGCAACGGGCGGAGCAGTGCCGCTTGTCGGCGTGGGCGGCATTGCCAGCGCACAGGATGCCTGGGAGCGGATCCGCGCCGGGGCCAGCCTGGTGCAGCTCTACAGCGCGCTGGTCTATCACGGGCCAGGTCTGGCGCGCGATATCGTGCGCGGGCTGGACGCCTGCATGACGCGCGACGGCTTTGCCAGCATTGCCGAGGCCGTCGGAACCGAATAGCGCACACGCCATGCTCCGCTTCCTCGCCGCTCCGCTCGCCCTTCTCGGCCTCACTGCCTGCCAAACGGCTGCGCCTCCGGAAACGGCTATTGCGCAACCCGCCTTCATCGGCACCGTCAGCGCGGCGGATGTGCGCGCCGAGGCGGCGGGCATGGCCATGCTCGAGCGCGGCGGCAGCGCCACCGATGCCGCCATTGCCACGATGCTGGCGCTGACCGTGGTGGAACCGCAAAGTTCGGGCATCGGCGGCGGCGGCTTTCTGGTACGCGGTGCTGCCGACGGCACAGTCATAAGCTATGACGGACGCGAAACCGCCCCTGCCGGCGCGACACCCGACTGGTTCCGCGCGCCCGACGGCACCCTCCCGCCCTTCGGTGAATCGGTGCGCAGCGGCTTGAGTGTCGGTGTGCCGGGCAATGTCAGGCTGGCCGCGCTGGCGCATGGCGAACACGGTACGCTGCCCTGGGCCGACCTGTTCCAGCCCGCCATATCACTGGCGCAGAACGGATTTACCGTAAATCCACGCCTCAATACCTCTCTGGTTTCCGCCGCAGACCGTGCCGCGCTGACGGCGGTAGGACGCGCGCTGTATTTCGACGGCGATGTTCCCAAGCCGGTGGGCGACACGATCACAAACCCGGCATTGGCAGCAACATTGCGGCGCATCGCGGCAGGCGGAGCAAAGGCGTTCTACACCGGCGACAGCGCCGCTGCGTTGGCATCGATGGTGGCGGACGCGACACCGCGCGCGGGTGGCATGACGACTGCCGACGTCTCCGGCTACACAGCCAAAACCCGCGAACCCGTTTGCGGAATGTATCGCGCGCATCGCGTTTGCGGAATGGGGCCGCCGACATCGGGCGGGATCGCGGTGCTGCAAATCCTCGGCCAGCTCGAACGGTTCGATCTTGCGGCGCTGGGCGCGGAAGACCCGCGCACATGGCACCTGTTCCTTGAATCGCAGCGGCTCGCCTATGCCGACCGCGAACTCTACGCCGCCGATATGGATTTCCAGACCGTGCCTGTCGCGGGATTGCTTGATCCCGCCTATCTGGCGAAACGCAGCGCTTTGATCGACCCCGCGCGTGCCATGACCGACATTGCAGCGGGGCGTCCGGCAGGTGCACCGCTCGCGCTCGCCGATGGTGACGAGCCGGCAGAACAGGGCACATCCCATTTCGCCGTCGTCGGCGCGGATGGCACGATGGTCAGCTATACCAGCACCATCGAGGGCGCATTCGGCTCCGGCCTGATGCATGACGGCTTTTTCCTGAACAACGAGCTGACCGATTTCAGCCGCGCCGCCGAGGTCGACGGGCGGCCGGTCGCCAATCGGGTCGAAGGCGGCAAACGCCCGCGCAGCTCCATGTCGCCGATGGTGGTGTACGATCCATCGGGCGCGCCGCTGCTGGTAATCGGCGCGGCGGGGGGCGGCACCATCCCGGTGCAGACCGCGCGGAGCATCGTGGGCGTGATCGATTTCGGCATGACGGCGGACGAAGCGCTGGCAATGCCGTTCATCATGGCGTTCGGCAATCGCGTCTTTCTGGAAAAAGGCACTTGGCTGGAAGAGGCGGAAAGCGCGTTCAAGGCGTTGGGCCACGGCGAAACGATCATCCGCGACGGGTCGCTGAAAGCCAATGCCATCCTGCGGCAAGGTGACACCTGGGTGCCCGCCCGGGACCCTCGCCTCGCGCAGCAGATCGCACTGCCCTAGAAATGGCTGGCCTGGCCCGGCTTGCCCGCAGGAAGGCGCGCCATTAGATCGATGGCTGACAAGAGCGGGACAGCCCGCCTGCATCCATGAATACCGGAGAGATACCCACCATGCAGCTGACCGATTTCGACAGCGTGCCCAATCTCGTCACCCTGTTCCTGCAACGCGCCGATGAAAAAGGCGATGCGCCCTTTCTCGGCGCGCGGCGAGACGGCGAGTGGCGCACGCAAAGCTGGCGCGACGTGGCGGAACTGGTCTGCCTGATGGCGGAACGGCTGCGGGCCATCGGGCTGAAGGATGGCGACCGGGTGATGCTGGTCAGCGAGAACCGCCCCGAATGGTGCATCTCCGATCTGGCGATCATGGCGGCGGGGTGCATTACCGTGCCCGCCTACATCACCAATACCGAACGCGATCACGTGCATATCCTGGACAATTCCGGCGCGCAGGCGGTTATCGTCTCGACGGAAAAGCTGCTGAAACCGCTGCACCCTGCGCTTCAGGCCACCGGCATCGCCGAACACGTGATCGGCATCGAAGATCTGCACCGTCGCCAGTCGGGCGGGTTCGAATATCACGATTGGGCATCGATGACGGCAGGTGATGCAGCAATAGCGCGCGCCGCCGTGGACGCGCGCATCGCCGATATCGGGCGCGAGCAGACCGCTTGCATCATCTACACCAGCGGCACCGGCGGCGCGCCGCGCGGCGTGCTGCAGCATCACGGCATGATCCTGTGCAATGTGCGCGGCGCGGCGGAAATACTCGCCGACGATTTCGGACTGGATGCCGACGACCGCTTCCTCAGCTTCCTGCCGCTGAGCCATGCCTACGAGCATACCGGGGGCCAGTTCCTGCCGATCGGCGTGGGGGCCGAAATCTATTATGCCGAGGGGCTGGAAAAGCTCGCCAGCAATATCCAGGACACGCGCCCCACCATCATGGTGGTGGTGCCGCGCCTGTTCGAAGTGTTGCGCACGCGCATCCTCAAACAGATCGAAAAACAGGGCAAGCTGGCGAACGGCCTGATGGATCGCGCGCTTGCCATCGGCGCACGGCGGGCGGCGCATGGCAGGACGCTGTGGCGCGACCGCCCGATGGAGCTGGTTATCGAAAAGGCGTTGCGCCCGAAAATCCGCGACAAGTTCGGCGGGCGGATCAAGGCGATGGTGTCGGGCGGCGCGCCGCTGAACCCCGAAGTCGGCATCTTTTTCGAGAGCGTCGGTCTGACCATGCTGCAAGGCTATGGTCAAACCGAATCCGGCCCCGTCATCAGTTGCAACCGGCCTGCCGCCGGTATCGCGATGGATACTGTCGGCCCGCCCATGCACGGTGTGGAAGTCAAGGTGGCCGAGGATGGCGAGCTGCTGGTGCGCGGCGAGCTGGTGATGCACGGATATTGGCAGAACGAGGCGGAAACGCAGCGCACTTTGAAAGCCAATCCCGATGATCCGGACCAGCAAGTCTGGCTGCACACCGGCGATATCGGCCATCTCGACGAACGCGGCCGGATCAAGATCACCGACCGCAAGAAGGACATGATCGTCAACGACAAGGGCGACAATGTCGCGCCGCAAAAGATCGAGGGGATGCTGACCCTGCAACCCGAAATCGCGCAGGCGATGGTGAGTGGCGACAATCGCCCTTACCTCGTCGGCCTGATCGTGCCCGATAGCGAATGGGCCGCCGAATGGGCGGAGGCCAACGGCGTTGCCTGCGACATGGCGGCACTACAGGAAGATGCCGCCTTCCGAAGCGCGGTCGGTGCAGCGGTCGCGCGGGTGAATGCTGACAATTCGGTTGTCGAAAAGGTCCGCCAGTTCGCTTTCGCGGATGACGGGTTCACTATCGAGAACGAGGAAATGACGCCGAGCATGAAAATCCGGCGGCACAAGATCCGCGACCGGTATCAGGACCGGCTGAACGGCCTGTATCGCAGCTAGCAGGTCACGCCGCTTCCACGTCCACGAATTCGGGGAAAAAGCGTGGCTCGGTCTCGCTCCAGCCCGGCGCGGTCGCGGCGGTATCGCTCAGCGATTGCAGCAATTGACGACGGCGCGACGGGCGAATTTGCGGTAATGCGGCGGCGGCGCAGAATATCGCGGGCAGCCACGGACGGATGCGCGCATCGAGCAGGCGTTCGTACAGGAACCGGAACGCGCCGAAGGCTTCCAGCCGCTCCTCGCCCAGATCGAACGCGGCAAGGCGAACCAGCATTCCCGTGACCAGATCGGGCATCGTGTCGAGCGAGCCGGACGGCATCGTCTCGCGCAGCACCTTCAAATCCTGATAGATAAGATATTGCTGGCGGATCGCCGTGCGTTCCGCCGCATCGCGCGCCCATAGCTCGAACGCGTCCTGACGGCCCAGACCGATATCGAGACTGCGCCGGACATATCGCTGCTCCGCAGGGGCGAAGCTGGCGAATTCGCGCATCTCGGCAATGATAAGCGTGCTGGTCGTGATATTCGGCATGGCGCGTTTCCTTCCGCTTCGGAAGGCGACTGTCGCCGCGCATGGTTAATTTTGCGTTAGACTGCGGCATGATTGGATGCAGGCCACAAAGAAAAAGGGCCGCATGTCTGCGACCCTTTTTATCTGGCGGTAGCCGGCGTCAGATTTTGTCGCCAAGCGCGCCCTGGACCTTGCCGACGAGACCCTGTGCTTCGCCCTTGGTTTCCTGAACCTTACCTTCGGTTTCGGTGCTCTTGTCGCCCGTCGCCTTACCGACGGCCTGCTTGGCATTACCGGCAATCTCGTTGCCCAGGCCTTTGCCCTTGTTTTTCATCTCACCCATCATGCGTCTCCTGTAAGGATGCATCGCGGGATAGCGGTGCGTGAGATTGACGCATGACAAGGCTGAACCGTTCCCGGCGCTGCCTTAACTCGGCAAATGGCTTGTTTTATATCAATCCGGCAAGCGGCGAAGACGGATCCGCGTATTTGCGCGTTGCCATGCGGCCGGCCAGATAGGCATCGCGCCCCGCCTCCACCGCCAGCTTCATCGCGCGCGCCATGCGCAGCGGGTCTTTCGCCTCGGCGATGGCAGTGTTCATCAGCACCCCGTCGCAGCCCAGCTCCATCGCCACGGCCGCATCGGACGCCGTGCCCACGCCCGCATCGACCAGCACCGGCACCGACGCGCCTTCGACGATGAGGCGGATGGTGACGCGGTTCTGGATGCCGAGCCCGGAGCCGATGGGCGCGCCCAGCGGCATGATCGCCACCGCGCCCGCCTCTTCCAGCTGTTTGGCGGCAATGGGATCGTCCGTGCAATACACCATCGGGTGGAAGCCCTCCTTGGCCAGCACCTCGGTCGCCTTCAGTGTTTCGCGCATGTCCGGGTACAGCGTGCGCGCCTCGCCTAGCACTTCCAGCTTGACCAGATCCCAGCCGCCTGCCTCGCGCGCCAGCCGCAGCGTGCGGACCGCGTCTTCGCCGGTAAAGCATCCGGCGGTATTGGGCAGGTAGGTAACGGATTTGGGGTCGATGAAATCGGTCAGCATGGGCGCCTTGGGATCGCTGACATTCACTCGCCGTACCGCCACGGTGACGATCTCGGCACCCGCTGCTGCAACCGCTGCCGCGTTCTGTTCGAAATCGGCATATTTGCCGGTGCCGACGATCAGGCGCGAGCGGAATGTCCGGCCCGCGACGCTCCAGGTATCGTCGTCCGTTTCGCCTTGTCCGCCGCCGACGAAATGCACGATTTCCAGCACGTCGCCCTGTTCCAGCCGGATGTCGTCGAGAGTGGAGCGCGGCGCGATGGTGCCATTGCGCTCGACCGCGACTTTCGCCGCATCGAGGTCCAGCTCGCGTGCGAGATCGGCCACAGTGATGGCGGTGGTCGTGCGGGTTTCCCCGTTAACGGTAATCTCTAGCGGCTGGATCATGCGCTGGCAGATAGCGACCGTGCGGGACGGTGCAAGTGAGCGCGCCGAATCCTCGGACTCGGGCTCGGGTTCAGGTTCAGGCTTGGGCGGGCCGCAGGTTCAGCACGTGGCCGAGCGACACCAGCGCCACGCCGATGACGGTCAGCACGGCTTCTTCTGCCCCATGCGGCACGATCAGGGCGCTGCCCATGAAGCCAAGGCCGGTCAGTGCGATGGCAAGCGGTGCCGTGCGGCGATGCTGCAACGCGCCCCAGCCGATGGCCGCCGCCGCGATGATTACTGCCAGCAACAACCCGACCTCGTGAAAGGCTGGCGGGAACAACGCCTCGCTGCCGATACCCAGCGCGGAAATCACCAGAATGCTGGCCACGCAATGCGCCGCGCACAAGCCGGACAGCACAATGCCGGCACGGTCGAGTCGCGTGCGCAACGGGCTGCGTATCGAAGGGGGCATCGTCGCCATGCGGTGCCAACTATGTTACATCGTATCATCACGCAAGCTTTCTCTTGCGCAAATGCGTCCCCTTACGGCGCAACAGGTGTTGCACAATGCAGGCTTGCCCCTCTCCACGCCCCATCGCATGAGGTTTGCATGGCGACTATTTCCAACACCGACACCCGTGTGCCGCAGACGGGTGCTCGCCTCGCCGATGCGCGCCCTGTCGCGCTGGCACGATGGTTGTGGGCCGTGGCGGCGATGGTGCTGGTGATGGTCATTGTCGGCGGGATTACGCGACTGACCGAATCGGGCCTGTCGATCACGCAATGGCAACCGATCAGCGGCGCACTGCCGCCATTGACGCAGGCGCAGTGGGAAGAGGCATTCGCGCTTTACCGGGAAATACCGGAATACCGGAATGTAACCGGACCGGCAGGCATGGACCTTGCGGCGTTCAAGTTCATCTATTTCTGGGAGTGGTTTCATCGCCTGTGGGGTCGGTTGATCGGCGTGGCATTTGCACTGCCGCTGGCGTGGTTCTGGTGGCGCAAGGCGATCCCGGCGGGATACAAGCCGCGCCTGCTCGCGCTGCTGGCGCTGGGCGGGCTGCAAGGCGCATTCGGCTGGTTCATGGTGCGCAGCGGGCTGTCGGGCGAAATGACCGATGTGAGCCATTTCTGGCTGTCGGTCCATCTGCTCACCGCGTTCTTCACGCTCGCGGGCCTGACCTGGACGGCGCTGGACCTGACGCGACTGGCCCGCAACGGTTCCGGTCACGAGTCGCGGCTGACAGCGGTGGGTATTGGCGTTGCCGCAATTCTGTTCTTCCAGCTGTTGCTGGGCGCATGGGTGGCCGGATTGAATGCGGGGCACGCCTCCTATTCCTGGCCGTTGATGCAGGGGCGGCTGGTGCCCGAATACGACATGACGCGCGGTCTCTGGTGGGCTGTGACACATGACCCGTTCCTGCTGCATTTCCTGCACCGCTGGTGGGCGTTCGCCGCCGCCGCCGCGCTGGTGGTGCTGGCGCTCCGGGTGCGCGTGCTCGACAGCCGCGCGGCGAAAGCGGTTGGCGGCATCCTGCTGGTGCAGATCGCGCTTGGCATCGCCACGGTGACCAGCGAAGTCGAGCTGTGGATTGCGGTTGCGCACCAGGGCGTGGGCGCCGTGCTGGTCTGCGTTACGGCGTGGTGCATGCATATCCTTGGCCGTCAAGTGTGACGGCGCTCGTCTACACCACGGTCGGCAGTGCGGAAGAGGCCCGCGCGCTCGCCCGCACACTGCTTGCAGAAAAGCTGATCGTGTGCGCCAATATCGGCCAGCCGCACACCGCCCTGTACATTCAGGACGGAGACCTGAACGAATCGCGGGAAGCATCGCTGCTGTGCAAGACACACCGCGCAACGCTCGACCGCACGGTTGCGCGCATCGAGGCCCTGCATCCCTATGACAGCCCGGTCGTTACCGGCTGGAATGCCGATGCGGCAGGCGCATTTACCGGCGAGTGGACAGCGTCGCTGGTCAAGGTCGAAGACACAGAAGACTGACGGGCATCTTGAATGGCGGTATCATGTTACCTCCTGCAAGATGCCCGCTTTTGCTTGACTTGCAGCGCTTCTTTGACGAAATGCCCTCTCGCGCAGCCCGCCATGCGGCGTTGCCTCCCATACCTCACGACAGCATCCGCCCCGCCGCATTCGCGGCAGGCGTACGGTGCGCCAAAGAACTGGAAACCCGCAGCCATGAAGGCGCTTACCAAACTGACCCAGTCGGCCAAGCCGGCGGAGGTCGACAAGAAATGGCATCTGATCGACGGCGAAGGGCTCGTCGTCGGCCGCGTTGCCTCGATCATCGCCAACATCCTGCGCGGCAAGCACAAGCCGAGCTACACCCCGCATGTCGATTGCGGCGACCATGTGATCGTCATCAATGCCGACAAGGTGCGCTTCACCGGCAAGAAGGCGACCGACAAGCGCTATTACAAGCACACCGGCTATCCCGGCGGCATCAAGGAAACATCGCCCGAGAAGATTCTCGAAGGCCGTTTTCCCGAACGCGTGCTGGAAAAGGCTGTCGAACGGATGATCCCGCGCGGTCCGCTTGGGCGTGCACAGATGAAGGCGCTGCATCTCTATGCCGGCACCGAACATCCCCATGACGGTGCGCAGCCCGAAACGCTCGACATCGCCTCCATGAATCGCAAGAACAAGGCATCCAACTGATGGCCGACGACAAGACACCGGACACCGCCGAGAACGCGGAAACCAAGGCTGCACCCGAAGCTGCTGCCGCCAAGAAGCCTGCTGCGAAAAAGGCACCTGCCAAGAAAGCACCGGCCAAGGACGCGCCTGCCAAGGAAGACGCGAAGAGCGACGTGAAGGCCGAAGAAATCAAGGCAACCGAAACCAAGCCCGCCGAAACCAAAGCGGTCGAAATCAAAGCGGAAGCCAGGGAAGAGGCACCTAAGGAAGAGGCCAAAACGGTTTCCGACCTGTCGGACCTCAAGGACATCGCCGGCGATGCGCCCAATGCGGACGCCGCCGCGATTGCCGAAAGCACCATGCCGCTGCGCGAGCAGGAGCTGGACAAGCATGGCCGTGCCTATGCCACGGGCCGCCGCAAGGATGCGGTCGCCCGCGTCTGGATCAAGCCGGGCAAGGGCAAGATCACGGTCAATGGCCGCGATCAGGAGACCTATTTCGCACGCCCGACGCTACGCCTGATCCTGAACCAGCCTTTCGTCATCACCGACCGCGAAGGCGGTTACGACGTCGTCGCTACGGTGCGCGGCGGTGGTCTGTCGGGCCAGGCCGGTGCAGTAAAGCACGGCATCAGCCAGGCGCTGACCCGCTACGAACCCGAATTGCGCGCCACCGTGAAGGCCGCCGGGTTCCTGACCCGTGACAGTCGCGTGGTGGAACGCAAGAAGTATGGCCGCGCGAAAGCCCGCAAGAGCTTCCAGTTCTCGAAGCGGTAATCCGGCTTACGGATTTGAACACGAAAAGGGGCGGTGCCGGAGAAGGTGCCGCCCTTTTCGTATCAGCCGTCCAGCGTCCGCACCGTGGCGGACAGTGTCGCGCCATCCCATTCCAGCACATTGTAGCTGGGCGGTGTCGCGCGGGTGCGTTCCGACAGCGTGCCTGCCCCGATCATGCGGACCGGCCCGTGCGGCGTCGCTTCCATGATATCGAACGCATCGTGCACATGGCCCGTCAGCACTGCCGCAACGGGCCGCTGCGCCAGCTCGGCCAGCGCGCGCGTGCCGCCGCGCGTGTAGGCCGTCCCCTGCGTGCCGGTTTCGCGCAAGGGATGGTGCGCGGTGACCAGCACCTGCGTCCCGGCGGGCAGGGCATCGATCTCGGCCAGACATGCCTGCAACGCGCGCCGCGTTATCCATCCTTTCGACCAGTTGGCGCGCCATTGCGCACGGGCCGCGGTTTTCAATGAAACGATCGCCAGACCCGGCACTTGCGGCATCCGCGCCGCAGCGTCCTCGACTGCGCGAAAGCGGCGATAGGGTGCAAAGGCACGTTCGACCGGATTGAAATAGGGCATGTCGTGATTGCCAACCACGATGGTAGCGGGGGCTTTCAGCCCCGCGATCCAACGTTGCGCAGCAGCGAATTCGCGATGGCGGGCGCGCATGGTCAGGTCGCCCGTAATCAGCACCCCGTCGGGCCGTTCGGCCGCCACCGCGTCTTCCACCCACGCCAAGGCCGCGCGGTCTTCCAGTCCGAAATGGATATCGCTCAAGTGAAACAGCCGTGCCCCGGCGCCAGCATCCGCCATAGCCTACAACCGCCGCGTCAGAATGAGCCAGGCGGATAGCCCGTTGCCCGCCGAATACAGCGCATAGGCCCACGCCGCCGCCATCCAGCCCGCCGATGCCAGGCCCATCGCGGCGATCAGCGCAATCAGTTCCGCGCCGAAAGCGACTTTGCGTGCCATGCCGCCCCGCACCAGCGCATCGCGCCCGACCAGCGGGTGGCGGCTTTCCAGCACGGCGCGGTGCAGCGCGAAATTGACGATACCCAGGATGAAAATGACTGCGACTGCCATGCGCGGCGTGTGGCATATCCGGCGCGGGTTCGCCAGCCTGCGCGACGCCAGCTAGTTCCGCCCCGCCCCTAACGCCCCGCCCCTAACGCCCCGCCATCGCCTTGACACGTTTCAGGTATGTCCGCCCGATCCGCAGGTTCTGGCCGTCGGCCAAATCGACCGACCACGCGCCCAACCCATCATGCCGCAAGCCCGCAATCGCATCGCGTTGCAGGATGGTGGAACGGTGGATGCGGATAAAGGCTTCGGGATCGAGCCGCTTTTCCAGTCCGGTGATCGTTTGCAGCAGCAGGTAGGACCGCTCCGCCGTGTGCAGTCGCACATAATCGCGCTCGGCATCGATGCGGATGATTGCGCCTGCATCAAGCCGCACCAGTTCCGAGCGGTGCGGCACCCATAGCTCGGTGAGGAAGGGAGCGGGCGCGCCGGCGGCGTCCGTTCCGCGCCGCGCCGTGACGCGCGCAACGGCCCGCTCCAGCCGCTCCGCCGCGACCGGTTTCAGCACATAGTCCACCGCCTCCAGATCGAATGCTTCGACGGCAAAGTCGTTATGCGCGGTGACGAATACGATGGCGGGAACCGGATCGTGTTTCGCCAGAGCCCGCGCAACGGACAGGCCGTCACGCCCCGGCATGGTGATATCGAGCAGGACGAGGTCGGGCCGCAGGTCGCGGCTGCGTGCGATGGCCGCCTCGCCATCTGCCGCGCTGCCGATCACCATGATGCCGACAATGCTGTCGCACACCAGCCGCAACCGCTCCACCGCCAGCGGTTCGTCATCGACGATGAGGGTGCGCAGCGGTGCGGCGGTATCAGTCATGCGTTGCAAACGGGAGCATGAGCGTGGTGCAATAGGCGGCGTTGCCATCGCGCTCGACCGGCCCCGTTTCAAGGCTGGCAGCCTCGCCGTAGAGCGCGCGCAGCCGGTCCACCACATTGGCGAGGCCGATACCCAATCCCGTTTCGGACCCCGACGGCGCAGTGTCGCTTGCGGCGGTGCCGTCGTCGCAGACTTCGAGCATGAGCATATCGCCACGGCGCGCGGCGGACACCGTGACAGTGACGGGCCGCGTGCTGGCGGCTACGCCGTATTTCACCGCGTTTTCGACCAATGGCTGCAGGATCATGCCCGGCACACGCGCGGTCAGGACGGCCTCTTCGGTGTCGAAAGCGACCACCAGCCGGTCCGGAAAACGCACCGCTTCGATATCGAGATAATGGCGTTGCAGCGCCAGCTCGTCCGCCAGCGTCACCGATGCCGCCGGGGCGTCGGCAAGGCTGTGGCGATAGAAGCGCGACAATGTCTGGATCATTTCCTCCGCCCGCTCGCGCCGCCCGGTCAGCACCAGCGCGCTCAGGGAATTGAGCGCATTGAACAGGAAATGCGGGTTCACCTGATAGCGCAGCGAGCGCAGCTCGGCAGCCTTGGCAGCGCTGCGGAACCGCTCGCCACGCTGCTGCGCCACCCGCGTCTGGCCGATGGCAAGCATGGTAAAGTAAATCGAGGCCCAGGCGACGAACAGGAAATACCGGCCCAGCGCCACGTCTACCAGCTGCAGCCAGCGGAACCGGCCGGGGTCCAGCCGCCCGCTCGCGCGCGTTTCCACCTGTGCGCCCTGCCCCGGCTGCGGCGCGACGCGGTCGAGCATGTCGCCTGCATCCTCGCGGCTCCACGGGCTGAGATTGCGCTTCTGCAATTCGTGCCCGATGCGGTGCTGCACCGGCGCGAACACCATCTGGTTGACTTGCGCCACGGTCGCCGCAGCAGGCAGGGCGAGCACCAGCGAGGCGGCGATCTTCACGCCGATGGAACGGTCCTCGACAAACCGCAGCGCCAGCCACATCAGCAGGGTGATGCCGACCCCGGCAAGGCAGACCAGCGCACGCCGCCACAGCATCGCGGCGTGCAGATCGATCCCGAACGCCTGCTGCACTTCGTACCCCAGGATGACCCCGCGCAACGACGTCAGCACGAAATAGGCCAGCCACAGGGCCACGATGGACCAGACCACCATGCGCAGCTGACCCGGCATGCGGGAAGGTGTGGAACCGGGATCGGGTACGGGCAGTGCCATACGCCTCGTCTACGAGCGAAACCGGGCAGCGACCAGCGCGACGGTCGAGCGGGCGCGGGGCTTCGTCGAATGAAGCGCGCCTATCCTGTCGGCAGCAGATTCTCGTTCGCGATCTTCTTGCGCCAATGCGCCGGGGCCAGCGTATGGACATTGTTGCCCGCGGCATCGACCGCGACCGTCACCGGCATGTTCTCGACCGTGAACTCGTAAATCGCTTCCATGCCAAGGTCTTCGAACGCGACCACTTCGGCATTCTTGATCGCGCGGCTGACGAGGTAAGCCGCGCCGCCCGTTGCCATCAGATAGGCCACCTTGAACCGGCTGATAACCTCCACCGCATCCGCCCCGCGCTCCGCCTTGCCGATCATGGCGAGCAGGCCGAGGTCCAGCATGGTTTCGGTGAAGCGGTCCATACGTGTTGCGGTGGTCGGGCCGGCAGGGCCAACGACTTCGCCGATAACGGGATCGACCGGGCCGACGTAATAGATTGCGCGACCCCTGAAATCGATGGGCAGCTCTTCGCCGCGCTCCAGCATGTCGGCGATGCGCTTGTGCGCGGCATCGCGCCCGGTCAGCATCTTGCCCGATAGCAGGATGCGGTCGCCATGTTCCCAGCTCGCCACTTCTTCGGGCGTCAGAGTGTCGAGATCGACCCGGCGCGCGGCGTCGTCGGGCTGCCAGTTCACATCGGGCCACTGGTCGAGGTCGGGCTTTTCCAGATAGCTCGGCCCGCTGCCGTCGAGCGTCAAATGCGCGTGGCGAGTGGCAGCGCAGTTCGGGATCATTCCCACCGGCTTGCCGGCGGCATGACAAGGCGCATCGTAGATTTTCACGTCCAGTACGGTCGACAACCCGCCCAGCCCCTGCGCGCCGATCCCCTGCGCATTCACCGCATCGAAGATGTCGATCCGCAGCTGTTCGAGATCGGTCTGCGCGCCGCGCTGTTTCAGCTGCGCCATATCGATCGGCTCCATCAGCGAAAGCTTTGCCAGCTTCATGCAATGCTCTGCCGTGCCGCCGATGCCGATGCCCAGCATTCCCGGCGGACACCAACCCGCGCCCATCGACGGCAACTGTTCGACCACCCAGCTTACGATGTTGTCGCTCGGGTTCATCATCTTGAACCTGGACTTGTTTTCGCTGCCGCCGCCCTTGGCCGCCACGTCGATGTCCACCGTCTTGCCCGGCACCATCTCGACGCGACAGCACGCAGGGCGTGTTGTCGCGCGTATTGCGGCGGGTGAAAGCGGGGTCGGCAAGGATGGAAGCGCGCAGCGTGTTATCTGTATCGGTGTAGGCGCGCCGCACCCCGTCATCCACCACGTCCTGCAGGCTGCGATCCGATTCAAGCCGGCAATCCTGCCCCCAGCGCACGAACACGTTGACGATTCCGGTATCCTGGCAAATCGGGCGATGCCCTTCGGCGCACATGCGGCTGTTGGTCAGGATCTGCGCGATGGCGTCTTTTGCCGCCGGCCCTTGCTCCACCTTGTAGGCTTCGCCCAGCGCGCGGATGTAGTCCATCGGGTGGTAGTAGGAGATGAATTGCAGCGCATCGGCCACGCTGTCGATCAGGTCGGCTTCGCTGATATTCGTCATGTCGCTCATCGAACTGCTGCTCCTGCCGGTCGAACCGACCGGGAATTGGTGTGGCCGCCATAGCTAGGACACAGGCTCCGGCTTTGCAAAGCGCTTGGATGCGCCAAATCGGGTGCATAGGCCGGCGCAAGTGCCTAGAAGGACGATTGACCAACTGTATTGTCAGTGTAATACACACGCCCAATCTGCGGACGAGCGATACCTCCGGATGAACGACGTTATGGAAACTCCCAATCCCGCTTCCCCCTTTGCCATCGCGCGCAAGGCGATGGTGGACAGCCAGCTGCGCACCAGCGGCGTCAACGAACCCTTCGTGCTGGCGCGCATGGGCGTCGTCCCGCGCGAGGATTTCGTGCCGCAGGACGCGCGCGGCAGCGCCTATATCGACCGCTCCGTGCCGCTCGCGAACGGGCGTCGCATGGCAGCGCCGGTGTTCTACGGCATGCTGCTGGCCGAGGCACAGCCGCAACTGGAGGACGATGTGCTCATCATCGACGCGGGCAGCGGCTACCTTGCCGCTCTGGTCGAGCCGCTGGTGACGCGTGTCGAGAGCATCACCCCCGAACAGGCGCTGAAAACGGCGCGCGGCGCGCAGCCCGTCTCGCTAATCCTCGTCGATGGCGCGATCGAGCATGTGCCACCCGCGCTCGCCAGGCGGCTACACCCGATGGCCGCATCGTCACCGGGCTGGTCGAAGGCCGCATCACCCGCATCGCCACCGGACGGCAAGCGAGCGACGGCAAGAGCGTGGCGCTGTTGCCGTTGGGCGAAACCGCCATCCCGCGCCTTGCCGAATTCGACCGCGCGAAAGCCTGGAGCTTCTGAACATGGCGCGGCGTCGGCTCCTCGGTGCCGCCTTGGCGAGCTGCGCGATAGCGCTGCCAACCGCCGCACAGGCCGATACGCTGCGCGAGGCGCTGGCCGCCGCCTACCGCAGCAACCCGACGCTGGAAGCTGCCCGCGCACAGCAGCGCGCCACCGACGAAGGCGTGCAGATCGAACGCGCCGCAGGATTGCCCGGCGTGGCGGCGGATGCGACCTATATCGAATTCCTGCGGACCTCCTCCAACAGTTTCACCGCGCCATCGCGTAATCTGGGCGTCGGCGTCGATCTCAACGTGCCGCTCTATACCGGCGGTGCGGTGAAGAACGCGGTGCGCGCCGCCGAAACACGGGTCGATGCGGGGCGCGCGGAGTTGCGCGGCAGCGAATCGCAGCTCTTCAGCCGGGTCGTCGGCGCCTATATGGATGTGATCCGCAACCAGGCCCTGGTGGGGCTGTCCATCAACCAGGTCGCGGTCCTGCGCATCAACCTCGAAGCGACCAGCGACCGGTTCGAAATCGGCGACCTGACCCGCACCGACATCGCCCAGTCGCAATCGCGCCTGGCGCTTGCGACCAGCGACTTGCGCAGTGCCGAGGCGAACCTGATCGCCGCGCGGGAAACCTATATCGAGCTGGTCGGTCAGGCTCCCGACGATCTGCAACCGCCGCCACCGCTGCCGGGCCTGCCGCAAAGCGCCGACATGGCCGTCGATATCGCGCTGGAAGCCAATCCCGGACCTGATTGCCGCGCGCGAACGGGCTGTGGCCGCCGGCTTCGATATCGACGTGGCGGGTGCCGGTCGCCTGCCCACCGTGTCCGCGTTCATCGGCGGCGACTACAGCAACTTCTTCGGCACGTTGGGCGGTCCGACCTCGCAGGGCTTTGCACAGGCGGAAACGACGGCGAATGCGGGTCTGCGGTTCAGCATACCGATCTTTCAGGGTGGACGGCCAGCCGCGCTGGAACGCCGCGCGCAGGCGGGCGCAGCGGCTGCGCTGGAGCAAGCCATCGCGACCGAGCGCAACGTCATTGCGCAGACGCGCGCCGCTTTCTCCAGCTACACTGCCGCCAATGCGATTATCGAAAGCGCGCAGACCGCCGTCAGCGCAGCCGAGCTGAGCCTCGAAGGCGTGCGCGCGGAGAACTCCATCGGCAATCGCGATGTGCTCGATGTGCTGAATGCCGAACAGGAATTGCTGGTGGCGCGCTCCCAACTCGTGACGGCACGGCGCAACGCCTATGTCGCGGGCTTCTCGCTTCTCGCCGCGATGGGCCGCGCCGAAGCGCGCGATCTCGGGCTGACGGATGCCGACACGGGACGGGGTCTGCTGTACGATCCGGTGGTCAATTACGACCGGGTACGCGGACGCATCTGGGACTGGTCGCGCGAGCCCGATCCGGTCGCGCAATCCACCCGCACGGTTGACATCCCCGCAGCCACAGCGGAAATCCCCGCCGAAGATGTGCCGGATGACAGCGCGCTGCGCCGGTTCGACCGCTGACCGAACGCGCGCAATAGCAGGGGACTTACCGAGTATGGGCAGGCACGACAGCGACAATGCAGGGGGCGAATTGTCGGTCGAGGAAATCCTCGCTTCCATCAAGAAAGTGATCGCGCGCGACAATCGCAGCGAAGCGATGGACACGCGCCGCCGCCGCGCCCGTGCGGGAATCCCCGAAGAGCAGGCCGAACCGGCCGATGCGGAGGAAGCCGCCGAAGTGCTCGACTTGTCTGACGCGGAACTGGCCGACGCGGAACTGGCCGATTCGAGTCTCGCGGACGATGATACTGCGTTCGAAGACGACCGCGGTTTTGGCAATGATCGCGATTGTGACGCGGATCGCGAGCAAGGCGAATCGCTGGTCGATGCCGGGGCGCGCCGGTCGATGCAGGACAGCTTCGCCGCGCTGGCAATGCTGTCGCAGCCCGGTGCCGCGCCGCAGATCGTGCGGTCCGGCGAAACCTCGCTGGAAGAAATGACGCGCGCCCTGCTGAAGCCGATGCTGGCACAATGGCTCGATGCCAACCTGCCCGACATGGTCGAGACGCTGGTGCGCGCGGAGATCGAACGGATTGCGGGCAAGCGCGGCTGACGCGGACGATGGCTTGATTCTGCGGCGGCGTGGGTTCAACCACAGCCGCATGACCACACCATCGAAAACGCGTATTGCTCTTGCCGGCCTGCTGCTGGTGGGCGTCTCCCATACCGCCGCCGCGCAGGACACAGCCTCGAACACGCCAGCACGCACGCCGATGTCGGCGCAGGATCTGGTGACCATGCCGCGCCTCGGCGCGCCGGTCGTCACCGCCGATGGTCGCTATGCTGTCTATCCTGTCACCCACACCGACGGCGAAACCTATGAACGCACCGCAACTGTCTATTGGCGCGACCTGTATTTCGCCGATGCGGAACCGGTCGCGCTCGATCTGGGCGGCGATGCATATGATTTCACCTTCGCGCCCGACGGCTCGCTCTATTTCCTTTCCGACCGCGAAATCGATTCCGACGGGGGCGGCTATCCGCGCCTGTGGCGCGCGACGATAAGCGGAGCGGGCGCGGTCGAGGCCATCGACTTCGCGCTCGATGCCGACACGCCGTTGAGTGGCTACAAACTGTCGCCCGATGCGCGCAAGCTGGTGGTGTGGGCCAACGCACCGCGCGGTTGCACGTCGCTACCCTGTGACGCCGATACGCCCTACATGCCCGGACCCGGCACAGGCCGTCTCTACGATGGCGACGAAGGCTTCATCCGCCACTGGGACAGCTGGGAAACGCCCGGCACCTACACCCGCCTGTTCGCCTATGCGATGGAGGATGGCGGCGCGGTCGGGCGCGGCACCGCGCTGGACGGGCCGGAAGGCGACGGCGCGCTGGTCGGCGACACTCCGACGCAGCCCTTCGGCGATGGTGGCGATGTGGCATGGGCTGCGGATTCCAGCGGCGTCTGGTTCGTATCCAAGCAGGCGGATGCGAAAGAGCCGCTGAGCACCAACACCGATATCTTCTGGTCCAATCTTACGGCCGCCGCGCCGACCAATGTCACCGAAGCCAACGCCGCCTACGACACCGCGCCCACGCCCTCGCCCGATGGCAGGAAGCTGGCGTGGCTGGCAATGTCGCGCCCCGGCTACGAGTCGGACCGGCTGGTGGTGCAGCTGCGCGATTTGCGCACCGGCCTGACCGAGGCGTTGACGCAAGGTTTCGACCGCAGCTTCGGCAGCCTCGCCTGGACGCCCGACAGTCGCTATCTCATCGCCACCGCGCAGGATGTGCTCGACACGCCCGCCTTCCGCATCGACCCGCGCAACGGCACAGTCGAACGGCTCGACCTGATGGCGGGCGACGAGGCGCATATCGGCAATGTCCGCCACTGCTCGACAACCGCCTGCTGTTCACCCGCGATGCGATCAGCGGCCCGTCCGAACTCTACCTCTCCACCGATTATGAACAGGCCCGCCCGCTTACCGAAGTGGGCGCCAGACATTCTCGGCCAGCGCAGCTCGGTGATGACACAGCGGTTCAGCTTTGCCGGCGCGGGCGGCGATACCGTGTGGGGCCAGATCACGCGGCCCGAAGCCACCGGCGGCGCGCAGCTCCCCGCCATTCTTTACGTCCACGGCGGGCCGCAGGGGTCGTTCAACGATAGCTGGTCCAGCCGCTGGAACCCGCGCGTGCTGGCGAGTCAGGGCTATGCCGTCATCTCGGTCGATTTCCACGGCAGCACCGGATACGGGCAGGATTTCACCGATGCCATTCGCGGCGACTGGGGCGGCAAGCCGCTGGAAGACCTGCAACTGGGCCTCGCTGCCGCGCTGGCAAAAGACTCTCAGATCGACGGCACCCGCGCCTGTGCAATGGGCGCGAGCTATGGCGGATACATGATGAACTGGATCGCCGGGCAATGGCCCGACCGGTTCAAGTGCCTGGTGCAGCATGACGGCCTGTTCGACATGCGCAGCTTCTATTACACGACCGAGGAATTGTGGTTCCCGCGCTGGGATTTCATGGGTTCCTACGCCGAAAACACTGCGCTTTACGAACGGTGGAACCCGGTGAACCACGTCGACACATGGCAGACCCCGATGCTGGTCGTGGCAGGCGAGCAGGATTTCCGCGTGCCTTATACGCAGGGGCTGGCCAGCTTCACGGCGTTGCAGGAACGCGGCATCCCCTCGCAATTCCTGTTCTTTCCCGACGAAAACCACTGGGTGCTGAAACCGAAGAACTCGCTGCAATGGCACCGGACCGTGTTCAACTGGCTCGATCGCTGGCTGACGAAAGATCCATCCGAATGAGCGGGAAGGACTTGGCAAAGGCGGAACGGGCGCTGGCCAAGATCGGCGGCGAGACGGTCGAACGCCATATCTTCCTGTGCGCTGTATCGGAAAAGCAGAAATGCTGTTCCGCTGAGGAGGGCAAGGCGGCGTGGAGCTATCTGAAAAAGCGCCTCAAACAGCTCGGCCTTGCCGGACCGAAACGCGGGTCCGGTCCGGTTGGCGAAGGCACCGGCGGCATCCAGCGCAGCAAGGCCGACTGCCTGCAAATTTGCGAAGCCGGGCCGGTCGCCGTCGTCTGGCCGGACCGCATCTGGTATCATTCATGCGACGAGGCGGTTCTGGAACGGATTATCCAGGAACACCTGATCGGCGGCGTGCCGGTGGGCGATTACCGGCTACAATCGCGGTAGGAGCATACCGGATCGCGCAGGACCGGTCCTAGTTGCGCGCGTCGCTGTCGTCATCGTTCAAGCCGTCGTCATCGTCCCAGCTGTCGTCCTTCATCAGGTCGGTCACGCTTTCATCGTGACCGGTGCCACTCGACAGGAACACCAGCCCCATCAGCGCGCCGGTCAGCAGCATGGTGAAGGAAATACCCAGCGCGATGGCGATGTAATAATGCACCGAGACCGCGCTGTCCCCGTCATACATGAACCACAGCGCCAGCACGACGACACCTACCGTCAGCGCCAGCATGAACCACATGAGCCGCTTGTAGCGGTCCCAGGCGTAGCTGGCATTGTCCGGATCTTCGAGGGGCGACTGGGGTACCATGCGACCATGCTATGCACGCCGCAGCGCCGCAAACGCAAGCTGTCGCATGGAAACCGGCCGCCGATCGCCCTTGCGACAACAGCGCAATCTCGGCGCGCGCGTCTGGACAGATGAGTTTTTCGTGCCACACTGCCCGCACACGAACAGGGGGAGGTCTAGCAGACATGGATATCGAACAGCTTATTGCCAGCCGCACGACGGATGGACCGGATACCGATATCATCACTTGCCACGTCGCCACCCCGGTGCGCGAGGTCGTCGGTCTTTTGGCCACCAAGCGTATCGGCGCCATTCCCGTGCTGCGCGATGGCGCGGTGGCAGGCATCTGTTCGGAACGCGATATCGTCTATCGCTTGGCCGAAAACGCGGATGAAGGACGCGGTGCGTTTCTGGATGGTCCGGTGGAAGCGATCATGACCGCACCCGCCATCACGGTAACGATGCAGACGAGCACGCTGGAGGCGCTGGCCCTGATGAGCCGCCGCCGCATCCGCCATCTGCCTGTGCTCGACAATGGCGCGCTGGCGGGCTTTATTTCCATCGGCGACATCGTAAAGGCACGGATCGACGAAGTGCAGCACGAAGCCGAGGCGTTGCGCGACTATATCCAGATGGCCTGAGCAGCGATCTTGAGAATCCGGTGCCAAGCGCTTACATCGGCATCATGGCCGATACGCTGACCCTTACGTCCGATGCGGCAACCCGCGTGGCCGCCATTGCGCAGCGCCAGAGCAAGCCTGCCATCCTGCGCCTTTCGGTCGAAGGCGGCGGCTGCTCCGGCTTCCAGTACAAGTTCGACCTCGCCGAAGCACCGGCGGACGACGATGCTGTCAGCACGACGGACGGCGTTTCATTGGTGGTCGATCCCGTCTCGCTCGACCTGGTATCAGGCAGCGTAGTCGATTTCGTCGAATCGCTTGGTGGGGCAGCGTTCCGGGTGGAAAACCCGCAGGCTGCCGCCGGATGCGGGTGCGGGTCCAGCTTCGGTATCTAAACGCCGTAGGTAAGCCGCGCAAAAGCGGCTACGTATCGCGGCCATGAAAATTGCCAGCTTCAATATCAACGGGATCAAGGCCCGTCTGCCGCGCCTGATCGAATGGCTGGAGGAAACGCGGCCCACTGTCGCCTGCCTTCAGGAAATCAAGACTGCCGACGAGGGGTTTCCCGCCGATGCGTTCGAGAAGATTGGCTATCACGCCATCTGGCACGGGCAGAAGGGCTTCAACGGCGTCGCCATATTGGCCGACGGGATAAAACCGGTTGAGACGCAGCGCGGGCTACCGTTGCTCGATCCCGATGACGAACCGGACGAGCAATCGCGCTATCTCGAAGCCGACGTGAACGGGGTGCGCGTCGCCAGCATTTACCTGCCGAACGGCAATCCGCAGCCCGGCCCGAAATTCGATTACAAGCTGGCATGGATGGGGCGGCTGCGCGCGCGGATGCAGACGTTATGGGCGCAGGAAATTCCCACCGCCATTGTCGGCGACTACAACGTCATTCCGCAGGACAAGGATGTCTGGTCACCCCCGCGCATGGCGAACGATGCGCTGATGCAGCCCGCCTCGCGCGATGCCTATATGCGGTTGCTGGCGGACGGCTGGACCGATGCCATCGACACGCTCAATCCGCGCGGTGGCGTATGGACCTACTGGGATTACCAGGCCGGTGCATGGCAGCGCGACCACGGCTTCCGCATCGACCACCTGCTGCTCGATCCCGCGCTGGCCGACCGTCTGGTCGATGCAGGCGTGGACAAGAAACATCGCGGGCGCGAACGGGCCAGCGACCATGCGCCGGTCTGGGTCGAACTGCGCGACGAAGCCTAGCGCCGCCGTTTCGTTTTACCGGTAGAAGATGTGCGTCTTGATCGCGGCGCGGCGGCTCTTCGTCCGGCTCCAGCGCGGCGAGACGTAGCGCGCATGGAAATAGAGCGAATCCTTCGCCTCGCTATCCCACAAATCGTCATGGGCGATGCGCGCGATCTTCTTGGCCCGCTGCCACGCGCTGGAAGCACGCTTGATACGCGGCATCTTGCCACCGCGCACGAACGAGAACTGGCTGCGTTGGTAGACCACGTCACAATAGGTGGACGGGAAGACATCCGATTCCGCACGGTTCATCACGACCTTGGCAACGGCGAGCTGCCCGGCAATCGGTTCGCCACGGGCCTCGAAGTAGACTGTGCCGGCAAGACATTCCATCTGGCGGTCGAGGTCGGTGGGCGCGTCGAGGCTGCGAACCAGCTGGCGCAGCGAACCCGCTTCGGGCACGGTGACAGCTGCGGGTTGCGCATCGACCTGCGCTTCGGGAGATGTTTCGTCGCCCTCGGTCGCAGCCGGAACGGGTTGCACTACTTCTTCGGAAACGAACACGGGAACCACTTCGTCGGTCAACGCTTCAGGTTCCACCGGCAGGGCATCGTCGCCTTGTGCGACAGCGCCGGAAATCTCGGCCGTTGCGAAGCCGAGCGTAATTGCCACAACCGTAAGGTTGGTAAGTGTCGTTTTGCGACCCATGATATCCGTTCATTGAGCGGTAACCGGACCTGCGCAGGCGGGAACGGGCAACTGATAAACGGTGCCGTGCACCGCATTGCCGTTCCGGTATTCAAGCCTGCCGGCCGATCCCCGTCTGCGTGCGTGTCGTCAGGCCGATATGCCCGAGCGATCGCCTCCGCCTCGGTTACTGAGAGCCAAACTAGTTTCAAATGAAATCAGGTCAAGTCATTCATGCTGCAGTGCGATAAAGCGTTCCGCATCTGCGATGTCCAGTTCCACAATCCAGATATCGCTGTCCTGACGCCGTCTTTTCGTTAAATATTCGTTAAAATCCAACGGGTTCTGCGGATCCTGATCGCGAGTCGCAGTGAATGTCCGCTCGCCCGTTAACCCCGGCATCCGTTCATACAAACGCGCAGGCGCGCCGTTATGCGTGGCGACGATCAGCAGGGTACCGGCGTCGCGTTCACCTTTCGCAATAACCGTCGCAAAGCCGCCTTCCGCCTGCACTGCGCGCATCAGTCCGGTCACTTCGAGATGCGCGGGCAGCCGTATCACGTTGCCGGATCGTCGTAACCGGGCAGGCCTGCCAGCGGAATGTGCGATCGCATGAAAGTGCCGGTGCCGCGCCCGATTTCGTCGCCTTCGCTGTCGATCAGGCGCGATTCCGCGACATAGACGCGGCGACGGCCGCTGACCCAGTGCCCCTCGGCAACCACTTCGCCCGTGCGCACCGGCTTGGTGAAATGAAGGTTGAACGATGTCGTCAGCAGGAAACGGTCGGTGACCAGTGCATTGGCGGCATAAAAGGCGGCATCATCCAGCATCTTGAAATAGATCGTGCCATGCGCCGCGCCCGCCGCATGATAGGCGGCCTCCGTCACCCGGAAGACGACCCGCGCACGGCCTTCACCGAGAATCTCCAGCCGGGAATCGAACAGGGCGTTGACCGGCGCCGACGCGTAAAGCCGCTCCAGCGCTCGATAATGCGCAGCAGCGCCCTCCTCGGACGGGTTCGAGGGTGCCGGGGAAGGCAGGCGTGCGCTCAATGCGGTTCGACCCAGCCGATGGTTCCATCGGTACGGCGATAGACCATGTTGTGCCGCCCGGTCCCGCCGTTCTTGAAGAGCAGCGCCGGTGTGTCGCGCAGGTCCAGCATCATCACGGCATCCGCCACGCTTGCTTCGGGAATGTCGGTGTTCGTTTCCGCGATGATGGCGGGGGCATCGACCGTTTCCTCCGCTTCGGGTTCGTCGCGTGCGAAGATACGATAGGCGGCGGCTTCCTCGCTGGCCGCATGGTCGGCCTGCTCGTGCCGGTCGGTCAGGCGGCGCTTGTAACGGCGCAGCTGCTTGTCCACTTTCTCCGCCGCTCGATCGAAGGCCTGATGCGCGTCGTGCGCGTCGTCGGTCGCGCGGACGATGGTGCCCTTGCCGACATGGACCACGATGTCGCAGGTGAACATGGCGCCGGATGCCTTGCCGAAGGTGGCGTGGCCGGAAATGGCGCGGTCGAAATACTTCTCGACCATGTCGGTCAGCCGCTGCGTCGCATGATCCTGGAGGGCGGTGCCGGTTTCGACCTGGTGGCCGGAAATGCGAATATCCATAGCTTGCATCCTCGTTCGGGCGTGGTTGGGGCAGTGTGCTGCCCTGCTACCTTTGTTATCGCCGCCCGGTCACCGCGTCCACGCTATCTCGTCCAGAGCGCGCCGTCGATTGTGGCCACGAACGCCTGATGCCTGACCAGCTCCTCGGCGCTGGCGGTATGCGGTCGCGGCGCGCGGCGGGTCCGGGTGTTGCGGACCGAAACGGGCGCGGGGCCGTCATTGGCAGGCGCAGCTTGCGCCGCAAGTTCGAGCCCGATCTGCCTGCCGCCGGTCAGTTCGATATAAACCTGCGCCAGCAATTCGGCGTCCAGCAGCGCGCCGTGCTTGACCCGGTGGCTGCGATCCACGCCATAGCGTGTGCAGAGTGCATCGAGCGAATTCTTCGCGCCGGGATGCTTCTTGCGCGCCATCGCGACGGTATCGATCATGCGATCGAGGCTGACCGGTGGCCGCCCGCACCGCTCCAGTTCCATATTGAGAAAGCCGAAATCGAAGCTGGCATTATGCGCGACGAGCGGGGCATCGCCGATGAAATCGAGCAGCGGCTGGACAGTTTTGGCGAACAGCGGCTTGTCCGACAGGAAGCTCGCCGATAGCCCGTGGACCGCTTCGGCCCCTGCGGGCATGTCGCGTTCCGGATTGTAGTAGGCGTGATAGGTCTGCCCGGTTTCCATCCGCCCGACCATTTCGACGCAGCCGATTTCGACCATGCGGTCGCCCGTTTTCGGGTCGAGGCCGGTGGTTTCGGTATCGAAGATGATTTCGCGCAATGCCGTCATCGGCAAACTATCGCAGGCACGACGCGGGGCTGGCAAGCCTTGCGCAACCGGTTATCGGATATTGTCACGCAACCGCTCCACCAGCGCCGCGACATCGGCTCTCGTTGCCTCCAACGACTGGCCGGTGTCGATCACGAAATCGGCGCGCTCGCGCTTCTGGGCATCGGGTGTCTGGCGGCTGAGGATGTCGGCAAATTTCTCCGCCGTCATGCCGTCGCGCGCCAGCACGCGGGCGCGTTGCACCGATGCCGGGGCGGACACCACGACAACCCGGTCCACCGCCGCATCCCCTCCCGTTTCGAACAAGAGCGGCACATCGAAAACCACGAGAGGCGCTTCGGCGTTATCGCGCAGGAACGCAGCCCGCGCCCGACCTACTGCCGGATGCATGATCGCCTCAAGCCGTTTCAGCTTGTCCGGATCGCCGAACACCATTGTACCCAGTGCTTCGCGGTTCACACCATCGCGTCCGGTCGCACCCGGGAACGCCGCTTCGATGGCGGGGAGCAGGGCACCACCCGGTCCCTGCAAAGCCCGCACCGTTGCGTCGGCATCGAACACCGGGACACCGCAAGCCTCGAACATCGCCGCCACGGTCGATTTGCCCATGCCGATGGAGCCGGTCAGCCCGATGGTCATCGGCCCGCCGGTCATGCGTGCAGCTTTTGCCGCAAGTCGTTGTCGCGGGCACGCAGCGGCGGCTGTCCGAAAAACCGTGCAAATGCTTCGACAGCCTGCCCCAGCAGCATATCCATACCGTCGAAGCACATCGCCCCGTGCGCTTTTCCCGCCCTCAGGAACGATGTTTCACGTGGAACAGTCACGATATCATAGAGCACGCTGCCGGGCGGAATATGCGAGCGGTCGAACACCAGCGGCGGTTGGCCTTCCATCCCCAGGGGCGAGGCATTGACCACGAGATCCAGTATCCCCTCGCGGTCGTCGAAAGCAAAATCGGTCGGTTCGGCGAAATGCGACAATGGCACAGCATGATGCTCGCCATCAGGTGCGAGTTCATCGAGGATCGCGCGCGCCTTGGCCGGGTCTCGCCCGGTAAGGACCAGCGTAAAGCCTTCATCTGCCAATGCCGCAACGATAGCCCGCGCCGCGCCACCGGTGCCGACGATGCGCGCCATGCGGAACAGGTGCTGGCGTGTCGAGCAAAGGGCGCAATGGTTCGAGAAAGCCGCCTGCATCGGTGTTGTAACCGACCAGCGCCCCGTCGCTCTCGCGCACCACGGTATTTGACCGCGCCGATGCGCGCGAGCCAGCGGATCGAGCCGGTCGAGCAGCGGCAGGATCGCCTGCTTGTGCGGCATGGTGACATTCGCGCCGCGCCACGCCGGGTTGGCGCGATGACGCGCAACAAACGCTGCCAGTTCGCCTTCCGCAACGGTCTCGACCCCGTATTCGGCATCGATTCCACCTTGCTCCAGCCAGAAGCGATGGATGAGCGGTGATCTGGAATGCGCCACCGGATCACCGATGACGAGCGCATAGGGTCGCGCACTCATCGACCCTTCCGCTTGCGCGCCACCTTCCACGATGCGCAACGCCTCCAGCACCTGCAGCAGCGGCATGCCCAGTATCGTGAACTGGTCGCCGATAATACGGTCGAACAAATGGACCCCGCGCGCTTCGATGCGAAAACCCCCCGCACAGGCGGCAATGGCGGGCCATTCGGCATCGAGATAGGCTTCGATGAATGCCTCGTCGAAATTGCGCACATGCAGCACGGCACGGTCATGGCCGACCCATAGTGCGCGGTTGCCACGCGTCAGGCTGGCCGCGCTGTGCAGATGCATCGGCCTTGCCGGCAAAGAAACGCAAATGCTCGGCAGCTTGCGCTTTGTCCGCAGGTTTGTCGAACCGCCGACCGGCAATTTCGACCAAAGAATCGCTGCCCAGCACCAGCCGGTCCGGATGCTGCACCGAAACCGCCATCGCCTTGGCTGTGGCGAGCGCCTGCGCCACTTCATCGGCGGGCGCGTCCTGCATTTCGCGTTCGATGGCACGTTCGTCAAGATCGGCAGCCACCGCCTCGAACTGCAGGCCCGCGGCAACCAGCATCGCTTTGCGGGAGGCGCTTTGCGAGGCAAGCACAAAGCCTGGCCCTTCGATTGGATGCGTGCCCCGCGTCATATCGGTTTCGCGCCTTCGAACGTCCCGCTGCGCGCCGGACTTATCTGCCTGCGCTGTCGATCGTCATACAGCTTGATAACCGCCGCCGCCGTTTCCTCGATGCTGCGCCGGGTTACGTCGATCACCGGCCAGCCATTGTCGGCGAACATCCGCCGCGCGAACTGCACTTCGGACCGGACATATTCATCGTCGATATACGCGGTTTGCGAATCTTCGTTCAGGCTGAGCAGGCGATTGCGCCTGATCTCGACCAGCCGTTCCGGCGCCGTGGTCAGCCCGACCACCAGCGGATTGTCGAGACTGAACAGCGCATCGGGCGGTGGGCTTTCCACCACCAGCGGGATATTGGCGGTCTTGTAACCGCGATTGGCGAGGTAGATGCTGGTCGGCGTCTTGGACGACCGCGATACGCCCGCCAGGACGATGTCGGCTTCCTCCCAGTTCTCCCACCCGATCCCGTCATCATGCGCAATGGTGAAATGAATGGCATCGACCCGGCGGAAATACGCCTCGTCCATCAGGTGCTGGCGGCCGGGCCGCGCCTGAGCTTCCTGCCCCAGCTGTGCTTCCAGGGCTTCGGTCACGGCATCCAGCGCCGGGATCGCGGGCAACGAAAGCTGGCGGCAATGGTCTTCCAGCCGCGCGCGGGTTTCGTGATTGACCAGCGTGAACAGCACCAGACCGGGATGCGCGGCAAGTTCGGGCACGATCCGGTCGAGATGCTGGCGCGAGCGTACCATCGGCCAGAAATGGCGGACGATGTCGGTTTCCTCGAACTGCGCCAGCGCCGCCTTGGCGATCATCTCCAGCGTTTCGCCGGTGGAATCGGACACGAGGTGCAGATGTTTGCGGCTCATGGAGTATCGGTCACGAGGGAACAGTCCGGCAACGGCATGTGGATAAGCACCGGCATAAACCACCGGATGAAGCTGGCGACAAGTCCGGCACCTGTTTTCACCCCCGCTGCGAGTCTTTTCCCTGCCCGGATGTCGACACCACAGGGCGATTGTCGACATCATGTGAATAACGGGCAAAGTCGGCGTTTGACTCAACCGCGGCAACGAGTCGGAACAGGCCGGGTGCGCGCGTCGGCTACGCAGAAAGTCGGGACGATGCGCTTTTGCCCGCAATCCACAGGGCCAACAGACTCCATCAATCCTTTATAAAATCATTTTTATTTTGTTCTTGGTCCCTTTCCGTCGCGCATTTTGTGCGGCAAATGCATGGTCATGCCGGGACCGCTCCTCGATACGCTGCTGGGTCAGCACAATGCCAGAACACCGCTCTGGATGATGCGGCAGGCGGGGCGCTACCTGCCCGAATATCGCGCCCTGCGTGCCGAAAAAGGCGGGTTTCTCGACCTTGTCTACGACAGTGATGCCGCTGCCGAAGTCACTGTGCAGCCGTTGCGCCGTTTCGGGTTTGACGGGGCGATCCTGTTTTCCGATATCCTGATCGTGCCCTATGCGATGGGGCAGGATTTGAAGTTCGTGGCCGGTGAAGGCCCACGCCTGTCGCCACCCCTTCTCGATAGCGCGCTGGGTGCGCTGGACGCCGTGCCGGAGCGGCTGGCACCGATTTACCAAACGGTCGCCAAAGTGCGCGCGCAGCTGGCTGGCAATGTCACGATGCTGGGTTTCGCGGGTAGCCCGTGGACCGTCGCGACTTACATGGTGCAGGGCCAGGGGAGCCGCGACCAATACGACACGCGCGCAATGGCGTATCGCGATCCCGCCGCATTCGAAGAATTGCTTATGGCAATCGAGCAGGTGACGGTCGATTATCTGCGCGGGCAGATCGACGCCGGGGCCGAGGCGGTGCAGCTGTTCGACAGCTGGTCCGGAACGCTGGCGCCGCGCGAATTCGAACGCTGGGTGATTGCGCCCAATGCCCGCATCGTTGCCGCCTTGCGGGAAACGCACGGCCACGTGCCGGTCATCGGCTTTCCCAAGGGTGCGGGCGAAAAGCTGCCGGCCTATTGCCGCGAAACCGGCGTGGGGGCGGTAGGCGTCGATGAAACGGTCGATCCGGTGTGGGCGGCCTGCGCACTGCCCGCCGATCTGCCGGTGCAGGGCAATCTCGACCCGTTGGTGCTGCTGGCTGGCGGCGAAGCGCTAGAGGAGGGGGTGCGCACGGTGCGTCGCGCATTCGCCGACCGGCCCCATGTCTTCAATCTGGGTCATGGCATCGGCCAGCATACGCCGATTGCGCATGTCGAGCGGCTGGTCGAACTGGTGCGCGCCGATCCTGCGTGACGTTGGTCGCGTGGCGCTGTAAAAGACCGCACTATGGAATTTCTCGGAACCATCTATCTGTGGCTCAAGGCCGGACATGTCATTTTCGTGATCTTCTGGATGGCGGGGCTGTTCATGCTGCCGCGCCAGATGATCTACATGCACCCCGCCGTCGCCGGGTCCGACGAAGAGGCGCTTTGGGCGCATCGCACCGGTCTGCTGCGCAAGATCATCCTGGTACCCAGCCTCTTGGTCGTATGGGTGCTTGGTCTGCTGATGGTCGGCATCGTCGCTGCGCACACGCAAACCTGGTTCCAGATCAAGTTTCTGCTGGTCATCGCGCTGACCGGCTATCACGGCTGGATGGTATCGCGCGCCAAGGCGATGGCGCGGGGCGAGCGGCCACTGACCGAGCGCAGCCTTCGCCTCTGGGGCGAGGTGCCCGGCATCGCGGTGGCGCTGATCGTGGTGCTCGCGATCGTCAAACCGTTCGCGTGAGTGATTGACGTTCAGCGGGCCACCGCTTAGGTCGCGAAGCAGCAACGATACAATGCCAGCTGCGACAGCTGCGCGAAGGTTCGCTTTCTCCAAGCCCTGACAACCTGCTCGTTTTGTTGATCCCTCCACGCCGTTCGGCGTTCGAAAGACGATAGAGTTATGCATCTCAAAGACCTCAAGGCCAAGGCATCCGCCGAACTCGTCATTATGGCCGAAGAACTGGGCGTGGAAGCGGCGGGCACCATGCGCCGTCAGGACCTGCTGTTTTCCATCCTGCGCGAACTGGCGGAAGACGAGGAATACGAAGAACAGATCATGGGCGTGGGCACCATCGAAGTGCTGCAGGACGGTTTCGGCTTCCTGCGCAGCCCCGATGCCAACTACCTCGCCGGGCCGGGCGATATCTACGTCTCGCCCAACCAGATCCGCAAATGGGGCCTGCGCACCGGGGATACGGTCGAAGGGCAGATCCGCGCACCACAGGAAGGCGAGCGCTATTTCGCACTGACCGGCCTGACTTCGGTGAATTTCGAAGACCCCGACCAGGTCCGTATCCGCACCAATTTCGATAATCTCACCCCGCTCTATCCCGAAGAGAAATTGACACTCGACAGCAACGATCCGACGGACAAGGACAAGTCGGCACGCGTGATCGATATCATCTCGCCGCAGGGCAAGGGGCAGCGCGCTTTGATCGTCGCACCGCCACGCACCGGCAAGACCGTGCTGCTGCAAAACATCGCCAAGGCCATCACCGACAACCACCCGGAAGTGTTCCTGCTGGTCCTGCTGGTCGACGAGCGCCCCGAAGAAGTGACCGACATGCAGCGCAGCGTGAAGGGCGAGGTGATTTCCTCCACTTTCGACGAACCCGCGACGCGCCATGTGCAGGTTGCCGAAATGGTGATCGAAAAGGCGAAGCGTCTGGTCGAACACAAGAACGATGTCGTCATCCTGCTCGACTCGATCACCCGCCTGGGCCGTGCCTACAACACCGTGGTGCCCAGCTCGGGCAAGGTGCTGACCGGCGGTGTCGATGCGAATGCACTGCAACGCCCGAAACGCTTCTTCGGTGCGGCGCGCAATATCGAGGAAGGCGGCTCGCTCAGCATCATCGCCACCGCGCTGATCGACACCGGCAGCCGCATGGACGAGGTGATTTTCGAAGAGTTCAAGGGCACCGGCAACTCCGAGATCGTGCTGGACCGCAAGGTGTCCGACAAACGCATCTTCCCTGCGCTGGACGTTGGCAAATCGGGCACCCGCAAGGAAGAGCTGCTGGTCGAGAAGGACAAGCTGTCCAAGATGTGGGTGCTGCGCCGCATCCTCATGCAGATGGGCACGATCGACGCGATGGAATTCCTGCTCGACAAGATGAAGGATTCCAAGACCAACGAAGATTTCTTCGACAATATGAACCAGTAGGAAGAGGATTCCAGCGACAATAATATTTGCTAAGTTTCGCAGAAATCAGCAATGTTATCAGGATGCTGCCGGGGTCCGAAAACGCTGGTATCTTGCTCTGCGAACGGGTTTGCGTAGGGGTACGGTATGTTGCGGCAATATACCTATATCAGCACTGCTCCCGACCTGCCTGACGATGCGGTGGAAACCATCGTGTCACAGTGCAAACACAACAACGTGCTGGTCGGCGTGACCGGTTTCCTGCTGTATAACGGGCGGAATTTCTTTCAATTGCTGGAAGGAGAAGAGGCTGCGCTGCGCCGCGTACTGGCGCGAATTGCACAGGATTCCCGCCATTCGGGCATCAATCGCATGGCAGACCGCCTGATTACCTCGCGCGATTGCTTCGATTGGGATATGCGGCGTATCCGGATTGTCGACGACGTCGAAGAGCGCCGCGCCAGTTTGAAAAAACAGCTTCCTGTCACATTGGATGACGGGATGGCGCGTACCGTAATGGGCTTTGCCGGCCTGAACTGAACGTCCGGTTCAGGCGGCCCGGCGGAAGCTGTCTGCCTGTGCTGCATCCCAATGCCGCGCAAACCCGTACATTTCACCGCCCTGTGTGAAAGCGCCGTCTTCCACGAACGGATAGATCCTGTCGATGGAGTCCGAGCGCGCGCCGTTGATACGTTCGCGCATGTCCTGCGGCGTGATCTGCCACGGATTGTCCAGCCCCATCGCGATGACGATTTCACGTAAGGAATGTAGCGTCTGTTTCTGGAACCGGGCGACGCGCGGCCCCTTGTCTTCGACGATCAGGCCCTCCTGTCGCCAGGCGACCTGTGTGGCGACGCCGGTGGGGCAGTGATCGGTATGACACTGCATCGACTGGACGCAGCCCAGCGAGAACATGAAGGGGCGGGCCGCATTGCACCAGTCCGCGCCGATGGCGAACGCCTTGGCCATCTGCGCGCCGGAATGGATCTTTCCCGAGGCGGCGATCTTGATCCGCCCTTTCAGCCCTGTACCGACCAGTGCGTTGCGAACGAAGATCAGCCCTTCGCGAAGCGGCATTCCCACGGAGTTCGACAATTCGAGTGGTGCTGCGCCGGTGCCGCCTTCCGCACCGTCCACCGTGATGAAGTCGGGCGCTATCCCCGTTTCCAGTATCGCCTTGGCAATGGCGAACACCTCGTGTGGTTGCCCGACGCACAGCTTGATGCCGACGGGCTTGCCACCCGACAGCTCGCGCAGCTGCGCAACCCATTCCAGCATCCCGGTGGGGGTATCGAAGGTGCGATGCGCAGCGGGCGAGTTGCAATCCTCACCCACCGCGATATCGCGCGCTTCGGCGATTTCCCCGGTGACTTTTCTGCCCGGCAGCACACCGCCGTGGCCGGGTTTTGCGCCCTGCGACAGCTTGACCTCGATCATCTTGACCTGGTCGGCCAGCGCGCGCTCGGCGAAGCGACCCGGATCGAAACCGCCGTCGTCTGTACGGCATCCGAAATAGCCGCTGCCTATTTCCCAGACGAGATCGCCGCCATGCGCACGGTGATATTTGCTGATGCTGCCTTCGCCGGTATTGTGCGCAAAGCCGCCCTGCTTCGCGCCGAGGTTCAGCGCCTCGATGGCGCGCGCGGACAGCGATCCGAAGCTCATCGCCGAGATGTTCAGAAGCGCGGAGGAATAGGGCTTGCTGGTATCGGCGCCGCCCACATCCAGCCGCCATTGCTCCGGCACGGCGTCGTTCGGCGCAATGGAATGGCCGAGCCATTCATATTCGTCCGAATAGACGTCCAGCTCGGTTCCCATCGGGTGCGAATCAAGGTCTCCCTTGGCGCGGGCATAGACCAGCGCGCGCTCCTGATGGCTGAACGGCCGTCCTTCCAGATCGTCCTCGACGATATAGGCCTGCGCAAACGGGCGCAGGTCTTCCATCACCCACCGGATGCGCGCGACCAGCGGATAGTTTCGCCGCAGCGAGTGGTTGCTCTGGACAAAATCCCACAGCGCCATCGCGGCAAGCGGCACCAGCGCGAGCAGTCCCCATCGCGTGGCAGGCCAGACCGCGGCCAGTGCACAAAGCCCGACAAGGACGAGCGGGATTACATAGCGCGGAGAGGCAAGCTTGGACGCCACTGGCTTCACGCCAGGTGTGCGGTGAAAAACTCGTGCGTGCGCTTGTCGGCCAGTTGCGCGCCTTCTTCGTTACGGCGCTCGCCGTGCTCGGTTGCGAAGCCGTGATCCAGCCCTTCGTAATCGTACAGCGTCACCCTGGGATGATCGTCCAGCCCGTCATGCATCGCCTTTTGCGCATCGGCATCCACGAAATGGTCTGCGGTGGGCACATGCAGGAGCAGCGGATGCGCGATGGCCTTTGCTTCATCCAGCATCTGGTCGATCATTACGCCGTAATAGCCGACCGATGCGTCGATATCGGTGCGCGCGGCGGTCATGTAGGCCATCTTGCCGCCCAGGCAGTATCCGACGCAGCCGACCTTGGCGACGCCGGCTTCGGTGCGGATCCAGCGGATCGTCGCTTCGATATCGCGCACGCCCATGTCGGGATCGTATTTTTCGAACAGTTCCATCGCCCGGTCCATTTCCGGTTCGATATCGGGGTTGAGTTCGATGCCGGGTTCCATGCGGAAGAACAGGTCGGGCGCGATGGCGAGATAGCCTTCCTCGGCCAGCTTGTCGCATTTGCGGCGAATGCCGGCATTCACGCCGAAGATTTCCTGGATAACGATGATGGCGGCCTTGGGCTTGCCGGAAGGGCGCGCGAAGTAGGCGGAGAAGCTGTCTGCCCCGTCCAGCGTCTTCAGCGTCATTGTCGTGCTCATAAAATCTTCTTTCCCGGTCATGTTTGGGTTTCTGCGAGAATGGGCTTATCGCTTGCAGCCCCGCGATGCCAATCCTGATTGGCAAGAGACAACATTTCGCAAGTCGAAAGGCACCGTGCCATGAAAGTCCAGATTGAAATCGATTGTTCGCCAGCCGAAGCGCGGGCGTTCATGGGTCTACCCGATATCAGCAAGGCGAACGAAGCCTATGTCGATACCATGACCAGCGCAATGAAGGGGGTGACCAATCCCGACCAGTTGCAGGATTTCGCCAAGCAGCTTGCCCCGATGGGCCAGATCGGGATGAAACTGTTCCAGAACTTTGTCGAAGGGGCGAGCGCGGCCGGTGCCGCGGCGCAGAACGCTTCGAAAACCGGTAGCAAGTCCAAGAGCGACTAGTCCCGGCATGACCGATACGATTTTTGCGCTGTCCAGCGGGCGTCCGCCTGCGGCCATTGCCGTTATGCGTATCAGCGGGCCGGATGCAGGCGCGGCGCTCGCGGCGCTGGCGGGGAATAGGCCGGAGCCACGTCGTGCAAGCTTTAGGGCATTGCGCGACACGGCGAACGAGGTTCTCGACCATGCGCTGGTTCTGTGGTTGCCCGGACCGGGCAACGCTACAGGCGAGGACTGTGCCGAGCTGCACTTGCACGGCGGAGCCGCCATTATCCGTGCGGTGGAAGCGTCACTTGCCCGCTTGCCCGGCTTGCGCCCTGCGGTGCCGGGAGAATTCACACGCCGCGCTTTCACCAATGGGCGGCTGGCACTGTCCGAGGCCGAGGGCTTGGCCGACCTGCTGGAGGCGGAAACCGAGTTACAGCGCCGTCACGCGCTCGCCTTGGCCGATGGCGCGCTGTCGCGGCAGTTCGCCAATTGGCGCGACGCCATTCTTGCGCTGAGTGCCGAAGTTGAAAGCGTCCTCGATTTTTCCGACGAAGAAGACGGGCAGGGACTGTCGGCGCAATTCGACGCGCGATTGCGCGATGTGTCTGGCGAGATTGCAGATTGGTTAGCGCAACCGCGTGCCGAGCGGCTGAAGGAGGGGTATCGCGTCGTGCTGGCGGGACCGCCCAACGCGGGCAAATCGACATTGTTCAACGCGCTTGTCGGAGAGGATGCGGCCATTGCGACAGCGGTGGCCGGAACGACCCGCGACGTGCTGGAACGTACGGTCGCGATCGAGGGTATTCCGGTGATGCTGACCGATACGGCGGGTTTGCACGATGCATCGCATGACCCGGTGGAGGGCATCGGTATCGCGCGCGCGCGCAAGACAGTGGACGCGGCCGATCTGGTGCTATGGCTCGGTAGCGCGGAGGATGCACCGAGCGGGAGCTGGCGAGTTCGCAGCAAGTCCGACTTGGCGGATAGTGTCATCGCAGAGGGTATCGACTATCATGTCTCGGCAATGACCGGCGACGGGATCCCGGCTTTGCTTCGCGCGCTTGCGGACGAGGCCAGGCAGGCCATGCCGCGTGCGGGGCGCGTTGCGCTGAATGCCCGGCAGCACGGAATTGTTGCCGAAATGCATGATGCGCTGGTTAATATCGGGAAGGGCGGCGACCTGCTGATAATCGGCGAAAACCTGCGCCGTGCGCGCGAATGCCTCGACCGGCTGGTCGGAAAAACCGCCACCGAGGATATGCTCGATACGCTGTTCGGGCGCTTCTGCATCGGTAAGTGACCACACCTGTTTCACGTGAAACATGGGTTGTGACACCCCCCACACCGCCCTAAATCGTTTGGTCATGAAGGCTTACGATATCCTCGTTGTTGGTGGTGGCCATGCCGGCGTAGAGGCAGCGTGTGTCGCAGCGCGCATGGGTGCGCAGGTCGGGTTGGTTACATTCGACCGACAAACGGTTGGCGCGATGAGCTGCAATCCCGCCATCGGAGGTTTGGGCAAGGGCCATCTTGTACGCGAGGTCGATGCTTTCGACGGGGTGATCGCGCAGGCCGCCGATGCTGCCGCCATCCACTACCGCATGTTGAACCGTTCCAAAGGCAGCGCCGTCTGGGGCCCGCGCGTGCAGGCCGACCGGACGCTGTTCAAGGCTGCGGTCCAGAATGTCGTTGCGCGCCAGCAGGGGCTGACCGTTATCGAGGCCGAGGCCGCTGCGCTGGAGATAACCGGTGGTCGCGTAACGGGCTTGCAGCTTGGCGACGGCACGATTCTCGGTGCGCAGGCCGTTATTCTGTGCACCGGCACGTTTCTTGGCGGAACGCTGTTCCGGGGGGAAGAGCGGTTGACCGGTGGCCGGATAGGCGAGGCTGCAGCGTCTCAGCTGGCGGCGCAGTTGCGCGAAGCGGACTTGCCGATGGCCCGGCTGAAAACCGGCACGCCGCCTCGGTTGGACGGACGCACCATCAATTGGGCCGTTCTGGCGGAACAGCCTTCGGATGCGGACGCGTGGACCATGTCGCCGCTGACGCAGCAGCGCGCAAACCCGCAAGTCTTCTGCGCCGTTACGCGCACTAATACCCAATCGCACGATATCATCCGCGAGAACCTGCATCGCTCGCCCCTGTTTTCGGGTTCCATCGATGCGGAAGGGCCACGTTATTGCCCGTCGATCGAGGACAAGATCCACCGCTTCGCCGACCGCGACGGGCATCAGGTGTTCCTCGAACCCGAAGGGCTGGCAACGCCGATGGTCTATCCCAACGGTATAAGCACCTCGCTGCCCGCCGATGTCCAGCTCGCCATGCTGCACACGATGGACGGGTTGGAAACGGTCGACATGGCGGTGCCGGGTTATGCAGTCGAGTATGATCATATCGACCCGCGTGCCCTGACGCCGGCGCTGGAGGTCAAGGCGATGCCGGGCCTGTATTGCGCCGGCCAGATCAACGGCACCACCGGTTATGAGGAAGCTGCGGCGCAAGGATTGGTGGCAGGCATGCACGCAGCCGCGCGCGTTACGGGCAAGACGCCCGCGCCGCTGGATCGCGCCAACTCCTATATCGCCGTGATGCTGGACGATCTGACGCTGCATGGTGTCAGCGAGCCGTACCGGATGCTGACATCGCGCGCGGAATACCGGCTCCGTTTGCGGGCGAACAATGCGTCCACGCGACTGACACCGCTTGCCATCGAAGCGGGTTGCGTCGATGAAACGCGCCGGCAGTGGTTCGAGACACGCGAGACAGCACGCGCCGGATTGACCGTTGCGCTCGAACAGGAGGTGGCGGCAGGCACGCTGGCAGATGCCGGGCTGGATGTACGCCGCGATGCGGGGACGCAGGCACTGACCGAATGGCTGCGTTTCGACACCGTTACCCTGCGCGACTTGCGTGAGGCCGGTTTGCTGTCGCGCGACATCGATGTCGACGCGGATGTGTCGCAGGAACTGGTGGAAGACGCGCGCTACGCACCATATCTCGCACGGCAGGACGCGGAATTGCGCGACCTGAGGGCGAGTGCGACGGTCGTTCTGCCGCATGACTTTGCCTATGATGCGCTGCCAGGACTCTCCAACGAAATGGTGGAGCGCTTAACCCGCTACAGGCCCGCCGACCTCGCGGCAGCGGGGCGGGTTCCGGGCATTACCCCCGCTGCTTTGGCAACTCTCCTCGTCCATGCGCGAAGGCTGGAGCAGCAGGCGGCGTGATAATCGACACCGAAGAGAGCGCACGCGATTATGTTGCTTCGCAAAGCTCCGACCAACAGTTTGCTTTGATCGAACGCTATATTGAATTGTTGCTCGCGGAAAATAGAGCGCAAAACCTGATCGCCCGCACGTCCGAGGGCGCACTCTGGGTTCGCCACATTGCAGATAGTGTGCAGCTTTGCGATGATGTTTCACGTGAAACATCCGGAACGTGGCTCGATTTGGGTAGCGGACCAGGTCTGCCGGGACTCCTGGTAGCGATAATACGGCCTAAACTGCGCGTCGTTTTGGTAGAATCCCGGCGCAAGAGATGGGAGTGGCTGGGCGGCGTGGCGGTGCAGTTGGGATTGTCAAACGTGCAGGTTGTCGGGAAAAGATTGCAAATGATCGACGCCGAACCTGTCGACTATATCAGCGCCCGTGCGTTTGCGCCGTTGCGCAAAACGCTTGAGGTCGCCGCCGCGTTCTCCACACATACGACGCGCTGGATATTGCCGAAAGGCCAGTCGGCGGCGCAGGAGCTTGCTGAATTGCCAAAATGGCTGCGGGAAGGGTTTCACGTGAAACAATCGCTAACCAATCCGGATGCCGGAATAGTTACCGGATCGCTGACCCGAAGCGCTTGCGTCCGCCTGACGCGGAACGTCGCATGATTACCGTTGCCATCGCAAACCAGAAGGGCGGCGTTGGCAAGACGACGACCGCGATAAACATTGCGACGGCAATGGCGGCGACGGGCTGGAAAACCCTGCTGGTGGATATTGATCCGCAGGGTAACGCCTCGACCGGCGTCGGTGTGGATGCCGCCCATCGGGAAAATTCGACGTACGATGTGCTGGTCAACGACCTCGGCGTTGCGCAATGCCTGCATGCGACCGACATTCCGGGTTTGGACCTGCTGCCGGCTACCGTCGATCTGAGCGGGGCCGAAGTCGAGCTGGTTTCGGTCGACGACCGTACCGCGCGGCTCGGCACGGCGCTGGCCGAACATGGCGGGCATGACATCTGCTTCATCGATTGCCCGCCTTCGCTGGGGCTGCTGACCTTGAATGCGCTGAGCGCGGCCGACACCTTGCTGGTGCCGCTGCAATGCGAGTTCTTCGCGCTGGAAGGCCTGTCTCAGCTGCTCAAGACGGTCGAGCAGGTACAGCAGCGATTCAATCCCGACCTTGGCATTCTCGGCATCGTGCTGACCATGTTCGACCGGCGCAACCGTCTGACCGACCAGGTGGCCGATGATGTGCGCGATTGCCTGGGCGCGCTGGTGTTCGATGCGGTAATCCCGCGCAATGTCCGCCTGTCCGAAGCGCCCAGCCACGGTATGCCCGCGCTAGTGTATGATCACGCGTGCAGCGGCAGTCGTGCCTATATCGCCCTTGCCCGCGAACTGATCGGGCGCTTGCCCGAAACAAGGAAAGCCGCATGACCTCTCCCTCCGATCCGATCCGTTTTACCCTGCCAACCCGCGCCGAAACGCACAAGAAACGGCAGAACAAGGGTTTGGGCAAGGGGCTGGGCGCGCTGATGGGTGAGACGCGGCGCGAGGAGCCGCTTGTCAGGATCGGCGCGAAACCCGATGGATCGACCGGGATGGCAATGCTGCCCGTCGCCAATATCGCCCCGCATCCCGACCAGCCGAGGCGCACCTTCAACGATGCATCGCTGGACGAGCTGGCCGCATCCATCGCACAGCGTGGCGTGATCCAGCCCATCGTTGTCCGTTCGCTGAAGGGGTATGGCGAAGGCAAGCTGGGCCGTTACCAACTGGTGGCGGGCGAACGCCGCTGGCGTGCGGCGAAGCGGGCGAAGCTGACGGAAATACCTGCGCTGGTCCGCGATCTGGACGACGGCGAGGTGGCGGCCATCGCGCTGATCGAGAATATCCAGCGCGAAGACCTCAATCCCGTGGAGGAGGCGCAGGCTTACCAGCGACTGGCGCGCGTCGAGGACATGACGCAGGCCGAAATCGCCAAGCTGGTCGATAAATCGCGCAGCCATGTCGCCAATATGCAGCGCCTGCTGGCCTTGCCCGACGCGGTGCTGGAAATGGTGATCGACGGCTCGCTGGCGGCGGGTCATGCGCGTGCGCTTGTGGGCCATGACAACGCCACGGCGCTGGCCAAGAGGGCGGTTGCCGAAGGGCTGTCGGCGCGCGCGGTCGAAACGCTGGCCAAAGGCGGTGCCGCGAAGACACCGGCGTCCGGCAAAACCCCCGCATCATCGGGCGACCGGGCGAAAAACGAGGATATCGCGGCAGTCGAGCGGCATCTGGAAGAATGCCTCGGCTTGCCGGTTGCGATCAAGGCCGATGCCAACCCGCGCACCGGCACGGTCACGATTCGCTACAAGACGCTCGACCAGCTCGATCTGGTATGCCAGCGGCTGACGGGCGACGACATCTAGCACCGTCGCCCGCCGCCCCGGAAATCTGCCGGTTCAGTTGCCCTTTTTGTAACGCAGGCGCTTGGTCGGGGCGGGGCGATGGATCACTCGCTCGCGAACCACTTCCTCGACCACTTCGACTTCTTCGTAAACCGTTTCCGGCACGGTCACATATTCAACGTACTCGCGCACGACGGCGCGCTGTTCGACCGGCACCAGCACCTGCACATACTGCACCGGGGCGGGGTAGTACCCGTATTGCGGCTGCTGCATGACATAGCCGCCATGGTGGTAGACCTGGCCGTATCCGCCGTGGCCATAGCCACCCTGTTGCGGATAATACTGGCCGCGTGATTGGCCCGCTTCGTACTGCGTCAGGTAGTCTTCGCAATATTCGCGCGCCTCGCGCTTGCCGGCCCCGCGATCGATGGCACTGCCACCCAGCACGCCGACCAGTCCGCCGATGCCTGCACCCAGCAAGGTGCCGCCGAGGCGTTGCCCGCTGCCCGCGATGCGATTGCCGAGGACACCGCCCGCCGCCGCACCCAGAACGCCGCCGACAGCCGCGCTGCCACGGTCGCTGTTCTCGCCGCGCACGCGGTCATAGCATTCGTCCAGCCATGCTTCGCGGTCGTAGGAGGGCGCGGTCTGCTGGTAAGGCTGCTGCTGATACACCGGTGCCTGATCATGTTGCGTCTGGTAGCGCGGCGCTTGATAGGGCTGCTCGACATACTGCGTTTCGTAGGTAGTCTGTTGCACAACGGGCGATGCCACATATTGCGGCGCCTGCTGCTGATACGGCACGGACTGCACCACCGGCTGCGGCTGGAAAATCACCTGCTGCTGCGGCTGGGCCGCAGTTGGAACCCGCATGCCGGGTTCGCCCGGAACGGCAAATTCATAGCCCTGTGGCGGATATTGCAGGTCCGGCTGCATCCCGTCATTGGCGAATGCGGGGGCCGCGATACCGAAAGCGACCCCTGCGAGCGCGCGTGCTGCAACGGATGGACGGGTGATGCGCATTGGTTCGTTTCCCTCAAATCTGGACGCCGCGCCATCGGAGTGCGACTCTGGAATTAAGGAAAAAGATACCATTGTTTCCCGCGCCGTCGCGGTGTTTGCGGGCAACTGTCCCGAAATGGGCCGTCTGGTAGTGGCGTCGGGTAGCCCAGCCAATCAAGCCGATGATATCGCGGAAGAAATTGCTTCGGCCAACAGCTCGACACCGGCAGCGTCCTCGGCATCGAAACGCGCGCGTATCGGGCTATCGAGATCGATGACGGCGATGACACGCCCGCCGTTGCGTACCGGCACCACCAGTTCGGACTGTGTCAGCGCATCGCAGGCGATGTGTCCGGGAAACGTCGCGACATCCTCGACCAGCTGCGTTTCGCCTGTCGCTCGCCGCAACGCCGCACACCCCTTCGCCCAGCGTAATGCGCAGGCAGGCGGGGCGACCGATAAACGGGCCGAGCACCAGCTCTTCGCCCGCGACGCGATAGAACCCGGCCCAGTTCAGGTCCGGCAGATATTCCGCCATCAGCGCGGCAATGTTCGCCATGTTGGCCACCGCATCGGTTTCGCCCTCGACCAGGCTGGCGGCGGCTGTCGCTAGCTGGCGATAGCGTTCGGGCTTGGTCAGGTCGGCATCGGGCGTAAAATCGAACATGGCGGATACGATAGCGACGCGTGGCATTGCGGCAAGGCGGCGCAGCATCTATTCGCCAGGGCCATGACCCGTCTCCGCAAAATCCTCATCGCCCTCCTCGTCATTGTCGTGCTGCTTGCCGCGCTTGTCTGGTGGGCGACGCGCGGGGATACCGCCTCGCTGTCGGTCGACGCCGTGACCGGCACCGATCCGCAGCTTGTCGATCCCGATGCGCAGACCATTCCGACCGTCAATATCGCCGAGCCCGTCGGCTGGGCCGATGGCGAGATCCCGGACGCGGCCGAGGGCTTGCAGGTGCAGCGTTTTGCCGAGGGCCTGGACCATCCGCGCGTCGTCTACACGCTGCCCAACGGCGATGTGCTGGTCACGCTGACCCGCGCGCCCGCCAAAGAGGGCAATGGCGGCATCACGGCGTGGATTGCGGGGCTGCTGATGGACAGCGCAGGCGCGGGCGGCGTTTCGCCCGATGAACTGGTGCTGCTGCGCGATGCGGATGGCGACGGGGTGGCCGAAGGGCGCTTCACCCTGTCCGACAGCCTTGCCTCGCCGTCGGGCATTGCTTGGGCCGACGACGTTCTTTACATCGCCAATCACGATGCGCTGGTGTCGTTTCCCTACACGCTGGGCGCGACCACGCTGGCCGGCAAAGCGAAGTCGCTGATGGAGCTGCCCGCCGCAGGGAACCACTGGATGCGCAATATCGCGCTCGATCCGGCGGGCGCGAATATCTACATCGCGGTCGGTTCCGATTCCAACATCGGCGAGAAAGGCATGGCGCGCGAAGAAGGCCGCGCGGCGATCCATGAATACAACATCGCGAGCGGGACGTCGCGCATTTACGGCGCAGGCCTGCGCAATCCTAACGGGCTGGACTGGAATCCCTGGAACGGCGAGCTGTGGACCACGGTGAACGAGCGCGACATGCTCGGCTCCGACCTGGTGCCCGATTACCTGACCAATGTGCAGGTCGGCGCGCAATATGGCTGGCCGTGGGTCTATTGGGGCGACAACATCGACGAGCGCGTCGACAGCCCGATCCCGACCTTCGTGTCCTCCTATACCCGCACGCCCGAATACGCGCTTGGCCCGCATGTCGCCGCGCTCGGGCTGGCATTCACGCGCGAGGGGCACCGGATGGGCGCACGCTTTGCCAATGGCGCTTTCATCGCGCGGCATGGTTCGTGGAACCGCAAGCCTGCGTCGGGGTACGACGTGGTGTTCGTCGCCTATGATGAACGCGGCAATCCGCAGGGCAAGCCGCAGCCGGTGCTGACCGGCTTCCTGAACGGCGAAGGCGAGACACGGGGCCGGCCGACATGGGTGGCATGGGCGCAGGACGGCGCGCTGCTGGCCAGTGACGATACCGCAGGCATCATCTGGCGCGTGATGGCCCCCGGTGCCGCGCCTGCGCCCGCCATCGTGCAGGTGGAACGTGAACGCCTGCCGCCGCAGCGCCAGTTGCGCGGCGATCCGGCGGATGCGTTCAGCGAGGAATTCGCCCGCGAAAACCCGCCGGGCTTCGACACGCTGAACTGACTGGTCAGCCCGCGAGCTGTTCCGCCGTGAGGCTGTAGAACAGGTCCGCACCGCCCGTTGCGGCCGCTTTCAGTCCGGCGGCTTCGGGCACGATGTGGTCGAGGAAATAGCGGGTCGTGACCGGCTTGACTGCTGCCAGCACCGACTCCGTATCTTCTGCCACCGCCCGCTGTTGCCGCACCATCTGCCACGCGGCGACAGCCACAGCGGACATGGTGCAGAACGGCACGCTGCCTGCAAGCCGGTCATCGAGCGAGCCTTCGTCGCGCATCCAGCGTGCAATCGCGGCGCAATCGCCCGCCAGCGCGAACAGCGCCGGTTCGTCGGCACAGTCCCGCGCGATGTCTTCCATCAACTCGCCATAGACCGCGCCGTTTTCATACCCCAGCTTGCGCGTGACGAGGTCGGCGGCCTGGATGCCGTTGGTGCCTTCGTAGATGGGCGCGATCCGCGCATCGCGGTAATGCTGCGCCGCGCCGGTTTCCTCGACGAAGCCCATGCCGCCGTGGACTTGCACGCCGATGCTGGCGACTTCGATGCCGGTATCGGTGCCCCATGCCTTTATCATCGGCACCAGCACGTCGCCACGCTGCTTCGCAGCCATATCGCCCAGCGTGCCGCGATCGACGCAGCCTGCGGTGTAATAGAGCAGCGCGCGCATCCCCTCGGTCAGCGATTTCATCCGCAGCAGCATCCGGCGCACGTCGGGGTGCTCGATGATCTTGCTGGGCGTCTTGTCGGTACCGCCCGCGCGCGCCGACTGGACCCGGTCCACCGCGTACCACATCGCCTGCTGCAACGCGCGTTCGGCGATCTGCACGCCCTGGCTGCCGACATTGATGCGCGCGTTGTTCATCATCGTGAACATGGCCATCAGCCCGCGGTTCTCCGTCCCGACCAGCTCGCCGATACATTCGTCGTTATCGCCATAGGACATGACGCAGGTGGGCGAGGCGTTGATGCCCAGCTTGTGTTCCAGGCTGACGCAGCGCACGTCGTTGCGCGGCCCGACCGTGCCATCGTCCGCGACGTGGTATTTGGGCACGAGGAACAGCGAAATGCCCGCGCTGCCCGCAGGGGCATCGGGCAGGCGCGCCAGCACGAGGTGGACGATGTTCTTCGCCAGATCGTGCTCGCCCCAGGTGATGTAGATCTTCTGTCCCTTGATCGCGTATTTGCCCGCATGGGGACCATCCGCAATCGGGGTGGCGGTGGCGCGCAGGGCACCGACATCGCTGCCCGCCTGCGGTTCGGTCAGGTTCATCGTGCCCGACCATTCGCCACTCACCAGCTTGGGCAGGTATTTCGCCTGCTGCGCGTCGCTGCCGTGATGCTCCAGCGCCTCGATCGCGCCGACCGACAGCATCGGCAGGAGCGTGAAGGCCATGTTGGCCGTGCCCAGGTTTTCGATGCACGTTGCAGGCGAGCGTGAAGGGCAGCCCCTGCCCGCCATGCGGCACGGGCGAGGCGATGGCGTTCCAGCCCTGCTCGACATAATGCTCGTACGCTTGCGTAAATCCGTCTGGCAGGCGGACGACACCGTTCTCCAGCTTCGCGCCTTCGGTATCGCCGATGCGGTTCAGCGGGGCGAATTCCCCGGCGGCAAACTGGCCCACGCCTTCCACGATGGCCTCCACCATATCGGGTTCGGCCGCCGCAAATTTCTCCGACTGCGCAAGCTCGGCGATGCCTGCGTTGACGCGGATGGCGAGCAGCTGATCCTGGGTGGCGGGGGTAAAGATGGTCAAGGGAAAGGCCTTTCTGGCTGCGTTTTATCGCAGGTAATGCGTTTTTTCGCAGATAGCAGGGGCGGATCGTATAGGGCGGGGCGATGGACGGCAAGAACGCTACGGAACGGCTGGCAGCGGACGCGGGCGGCATTGCGCGCGCGGTTTCGATATTGAAACAGGGCGGACTGGTCGCGGTTCCGACCGAGACGGTGTACGGCCTCGCCGCGCGGGCCGACGATGCAGCGGCGGTGGCGCGGATCTATGCCGCGAAGGGGCGTCCGGCGATCAATCCGCTGATCGTGCATGTGGCCGATATAGCTGGCGCGCGCAGACTGGTGCAGTTTCCCGAAGCTGCGGAAACGCTGGCACGCGATGTCTGGCCCGGCCCGGTGACGCTGGTGCTGCCGATGCGCGAAAATACGGGCCTTGCCCCGCACGTCAGCGCCGGATTGCCGACGCTGGCGGTGCGCGTCCCTGCGCATCCCGTGATGCAGGCACTGCTGGCGGCGTGCGGCTTTCCGCTCGCCGCGCCGTCCGCCAATCGCAGCGAGACGGTCAGCCCGACGACGGCAGCGCATGTGCTTGCGACGCTGGACGGACGGATCGACGCAGTGCTGGATGGCGGTCCGACCGCGCGCGGCGTGGAATCGACCATACTGGCGTTGCGCCAGGACACCATGGGCGCGCGATGGGAGGAGTTGCGACCCGGCCCGGTATCGCTGGGGCTCCCAGCCCAGGCTTCCTCATCGGCCTCGATAGAAGCGCCGGGCCAGATGCGGCGGCATTATGCGCCGGGCAAGCCGCTGCGGCTGGACGCCACGATGGGGCGCGAGGGCGAATATCTGATCGGTTTCGGCAAAGTAGCGGGCGATGTTTCGCTGTCGAAAAGTGGCGATCTTGCCGAGGCGGCGCAGCGCCTGTTCGCCTGCCTGCATCTCGCCGCTACGTCTGCACAGCCGCGCATCGCGGTGGCACCTGTTCCTCATGAGGGGGTAGGGCGCGCGATCAACGACCGGCTGGCCCGCGCCGCCGCCTGAGGTCAGTCGCGCGGACTGGCCGGAACGGACGGCATCAGCACCTGCATTTCGGCATAGAGCCGTTGCGCCCGTTCGCAGGCGCGGCGGTTGCCATCGGCGCAGTCTTCCTGCGCCTCCCCATATTCGCGGTCCAGCTTGCCAAGCTGCTCGTAACGTTCGCGCAATGCGCGGCCGCGTTTTTCGTCGCTTTCGGACTGGCTGGTGGTTGCCAGATCGACGGCTTTTCCAGCCACTTCGAAGGGTGCTTTCGCGACGTCGACCAATGTGCCGATGCAACCGCCAAGCAATGCACAGGCACCGATCAGCGGTGCGACACGATGGGCAAGAATCGCCATGTCCATACTTCTATCATCACACCCGCTTGCTGGCGCGTGAATTGTCAGTTCGCCGTCGCGCCCGTCGTAGTAGCGCTGGCATTGGCCGAGGGGCAGGACACGGTGCCCGAACCCGATGCGCTGACTGCACATTGTGCGGTGCCCGTGATGCGGATGTCGCCCGATCCCGAAACGTTCGCCGCAACCCGTTCGCGCGCTTCCAGCGTGACCGTGCCGGAGCCAGACACCGCGATCGACGCCGTATCCGCGACCAGGCTGCTGAAATCGACATTGCTCGACCCCGATAGCGACAGGTCCAGCAGCCTGTGCCGTGCCCTGTCCGGCGAGCTGCCCCGAACCGCTGATATCGACGTCGAGCGTCTTGGCGGCGAAATTGGCGACTTGCATCGTGCTCGACCCGCTCATGGCGATGCTGGCATCGGGTGCCATCGTGGCTGTCTCGATGCGGCCCGAGCCGGACATGTCCAGCGCACGCGGCGCGGGCATGGTCACGCGGATGATTGCGGCATCGCCGCTGGACCAGCTGCCCGTTTCGCGCCCTATTTCCAGCGAGTCGCCTTCGAAGCGAAAGCGCACGGCATTGTCGGGGTCGTTTTCGACGGCGATGTCCAGCGTCGGGCCTTCGGTGATGATGACGGTATCGATCCCAGACAGACTCAACGCGGATATTTTCGCGGCTCCGGTATCGAGTTCGGCCAAGGGCACGCCGTCGAAGCCGCCGCCGTAGGACGTGGACGTTCCCGAACATGCGCCGAGTGAAACCGCTGCACCCGCGAAAAGGAATGCGGTGGCCAGTTTCGATAGGTTCCGTGCCATGTTTAGCCCTCCCAAGCGGTGTGTTGCTTCATCAATACACCTGCTATCGTGTCCCGCGCAAGAAAAAAGGGCCGCGCTTCGTCAGCGCGACCCTTTAATGCGGTTCCAGGAAAGGGGGGGGCAGATCAGCCGTCCTCTTCCTCGGTGTTGTAATATTGCGGTGCGTGTTCGCGCAGCACGTCGAGGATCTTTTCCAGCGCGGCAGGCTCGTCGGTCTTTTCCATCGCCGCCAGTTCGCGCGCAAGGCGGCTGGAGGCGGCTTCGAAGATTTGCCGTTCGGAATAGCTTTGTTCGGGCTGATCTTCGGGGCGGAACAGGTCGCGCGTGACCTCGGCGATGCTGACCAGGTCGCCGGAATTGATCTTCGCTTCGTATTCCTGTGCGCGGCGGCTCCACATGGTGCGCTTGACCTTGGGCTTGGCCTTCAGCGTCTCCATCGCTTCCTTGAGCGTCTTGTCGCTCGACAGCTTGCGCATGCCGATCGATTCGACCTTGTTGGTTGGCACGCGCAACGTCATGCGTTCCTTTTCGAACCGCAGGACATACAGCTCCAGCTGCATCCCGGCGATTTCCTCGTTCTGCAATTCCATGACCTTGCCGACCCCGTGCTTGGGATAAACGACATGGTCACCGACTTCGAAGACTAGCTTGGCCATAGGTGCTCCACGCGAGAGCGATACCGCAGTTCCCGTATCCGACCGGGCGCGCATCGTATGCACGCCGGGCGCAGCAATGGAGAGACAGTGCGGTTCGCGATGTTGTTTACATTCGACGCCGGAACGCAATTATCCGTCCGGCGCTCGCACCATTATAACGCACACGCAGCAAAAATGCCATAGAGGATGGCGGGCCGTTCCCCCCGTATGGTTTAGTCGCCAGAACCCGGTTCGGCAGTAAAGAACTTTTCCATCTTGCCTTCGACGCCCTTGAAGTCGTCCGCGTCGGGCGGCGGAGCCTTCTGGCTGGTGATGTTGGGCCATTCGGCGGAATATTTGGTGTTCAGCTCCAGCAGCTTCTCCAGACCGTCCTCGGTATCGGGCAGGATGGCTTCGGCGGGGCATTCCGGCTCGCACACACCGCAGTCGATGCATTCGGACGGGTTGATGACCAGCATTGTTTCGCCTTCGTAGAAGCAATCGACCGGGCACACTTCGACACAATCGGTGTATTTGCATTTGATGCAGGCGTCGGTGACGACGTAAGTCATTGCGGCGTAGTCCTTTTGCTCGTCTTTGCCTGCGCTCCGTCGGGCGGACGCGGCGTTTGTTGCGCTGCTAGGGCGGTTGGGGCCGCCGGGTCAAGCGCGCGATAGCACGCCTGCGCCTCTGTTGCCGACCCCCGCCGTTCGGGCAGGGCGGTTATTTCCAGCACGCGGACGGTCCTGCCGATGGGCACGGTCAACACGTCGCCGGTTCCAATCGGATGGCTGGTCCGCGTCACCCGTTGCCCGTTGCACCGCACATGCCCCGCCAGCACAATGCGTCCCGCGATGGCGCGGGACTTGGCCAGCCGCAGGCAGCACAGCAACCGGTCGATCCGCATCACCGCGCGAGGTCGGCCAGCGCTGCGAACGGGCTATCGGGTCTGGAAACGGGGGGCCTTGTATCAGGTGCACGCCGCGCGCGACGGTTCGGGCGCCAGCTATATCGGTCCGGTTGCGCCGGTCCGAATGTGCCGGGAGCCAATTTCGGTGCCGGGTGATGATGGAACCCGCCCGCCCGCAGCAAGGCGCGGTAGCTGTGCAAGGTCAGACCGGTGGAAATCGCGAGCGCCGGGTCGAGCAGGAAACGTCGCTGCTTCGTGCCGCCACGCGCTTTATGCGCGGCGTGCAGCAGCTTCTCGGCAATATCGACCCGCACCGCCTGCTTCCCCGCTGCTCGATACCCGGCCGGCATTGGGCGTAGCGAGGTAGTAACCGGCGTCATGGCGGCGTGAAGCGGTGCGCGGTCCAGCGCCAGCTCCGCAAACAGCCTGCGCGGTGCGGGTTTCAGCAGCGCAGGCACGAAGACATCGAGCGCGCCGAAAACGACGCCGAGCCGTCGCAGGAAGGGCCGCAGTTCCTTGGGCAAATGCTCCAGCCCCGCCACGTCGCGCGTCACGACGCCGTGGTGCGCGATCAGCGCCAGCAGCAAGGCGCGCGCCTGCGACCCGGTGTTTGCGTCGGCGGCGGCCTTGGACAGGCGTTCCAGCGGCGCAAGCGGTTGCAATCTGTCGGCAAGCCAGTCCGTCAACGACGCCAACAGCGCCTCTCGCGACTTCGGTGGCAAGGCAGCAAGATCGCGCGCTGGTTCCAGCTGTAGTGTCGACGGCGTGGCGGCGTTGCGGATCGACGCCAGTTTCTGTCCTTCCCAAAATAGCGCGCCGTCTCTGAGCATCAGGCCGTCATGCCCGCTTGCCGTCCATGTCTTCGCCTGCTCGGCCAGAATACGCGGCAAGGCGCGCTCACCCGCCGCCAGCAGCAGCTTGCGATCCACAAGGCGTGCGGACGCATCCACGGTGAAGCGGAACCCCTCCACCTGTCCGATCGCTTCGCCATCGACCAGCAGCGCGTTATCGTCGGACAGCGACACCGGCAGCAGAGCCGCGTCCTTTCCGAGCGACCTCATCAGTACCGCCGTACGCCGGTTGACGAACCGCTCGGTCAGCCGCGCATGAAGCGCATCGGACAGGCGCGCTTCGACGGCACGGGCACGCGCCGCCATCTCGTCGCGCGCCAGCACCCAGTCGGGCCGCTGGCAGATATAGGCCCAGCTGCGGATTGCGGCGATGCGCCCCTGCAACGTGTGAATGTCGCCCTGCACCTGATCGAGCTCGGAAATACGGGCGGCAACGTAATCGGCGCCCAGATACCCGCCGCGCAAGTCTTGCCACAGCCGCGCTACGAACCGGGCATGGGTATCCGCGCCAGCCTGCCGGAAATCGGGCAGCGAGCAGGCTTCCCAGAACCGACGCACCGACCCTGCGCCGCGCACATCCTTCGCCATCGGCGTTTCCGCCAGCCTTTTCAGCACGGCCAGATCCACCGCTTCCGGTGCGGCGCGCAGCACCGCGTCGCGCGGGCTTTGCTCAAGATCGGCGATCAGCATGTCGAGCGAGCCGAAGCGCGGTTCCGCATTGCGCCAGAACAGCTTGGTGATCGGCGCGAAGCGATGCTCCTCGATCGCGTAAATCTCCTCCTCGTCGAACTCGGCAGCAGGCGCATCGTGACCGCCGCGCATCTTCGCCATGCCCGACAGCGTGCCGAAGCTGCCATCGGTCTGGTGCCGCCCGGCCCGCCCGGCAATCTGCGCCATCTCGGCGGGCGTCAGGCGACGCTGGCGCATACCGTCGAACTTGGTCAGCGCCGCGAAGGCAACGTGACGTATATCGAGGTTCAATCCCATGCCGATGGCGTCGGTGGCGACGATGTAATCGACCTCGCCCGACTGGAACAGCTCGACCTGGCGGTTGCGCGTTTCGGGGCTTAGAGCGCCCATCACCACCGCACTGCCGCCACGAAAGCGCCGCAGCATTTCCGCCACGGCGTACACCTGCTCCGCGCTAAAGGCGACGATGGCACTGCGCGGGGCGAGGCGCGACAGCTTGGCTGACCCGGCATGGACCAGCGTGCTGAAACGTGGCCGCTCGATGATTTCGGCATTGGGTTCCAGCGCACGAACCATCGGCGCCAGCGTGCCCGCGCCCAGCAGCATCGTCTCCTCCCGCCCGCGCGTATGCAGCAGCCGGTCGGTAAAGATATGCCCGCGTTCCCGGTTCGCCCCCAACTGCGCCTCGTCCAGCGCCACGAAGGCAGCGGGGCCGGACGTCGCGCCGCCGAAATTCGCATCGCGCGGCATGGCCTCCGCCGTGCAGCAGAAATAGCGTGCGGTCGGCGGGGCGATACGCTCTTCGCCCGTGATCAACGCGACATGCTTCTCGCCCTTGATCGCAACGACCCGGTCATACACCTCGCGCGCCAGCAACCGCAGCGGAAAGCCGATTGCGCCGCTGGCATGGGCGCACATGCGTTCTATGGCGAGGTGGGTCTTGCCGGTATTGGTGGGGCCGAGGACCGCAGTGAGGGAGGCGCGCAAAGGTGCTGTCACGCCACCGGACATGACATCCCGCCGCCACGTGCACAAGCCGGACAGAGCGCAAGTTAAGCCGCCATTTACTTTAAATCGCCATGCCGGTTACGGAAGGCAGGCCGATGAAGAGGAATATGTAAGAAGGTGTCGCAGCACTCCGACTTCCAGGCGGATGGCCCGCTGACCGCCGCCGACATCGCGGCGGGCGTGTCGCATAGCCGCGCGCTGACGATACGCCGCACCCACGATTGGGGCGAAGCGTTCGACAATTGGCGCATCGATGTATCGAACCGGCTGAACGGGCTGGACCTGACGCCCGACCTTGCCGACGCCATCGGCAGCGCACGCTGGTTTCGCGGTGTTGCGACCCTGATTGCGCTGCTGCTGGTGGTCTTCGCCCTTTGGCCGGACTTCTCCACGATACGCGCCGCGCAGGCGGTCGAGCTGGACGCTATCGAGGCCGACGAGGTGCGCAGCCAGATGATCCTGCCATTGGCGCTGGGCGGTGACAGCGGGCGGCACATGGGCGCGACGCCGGTGGTGGCCGAACTGGCGCGCGCACCGGAACGCCCGCAAGTGCAGGTGCTGGCCACGCTGGCGCAGGGTGACAGTTTTTCCCGCATGCTGCAACGCGCCGGCGTCGGTCGCAGCGATGCCGCGCGCGTGGCCGAGCTGGTATCGGGTAGCGTGCCGTTGGCCGATATCGCGCCGGGCACGCAAGTCGACCTGACGCTGGGCCGCCGCGACGCAGCGGACCAGCCCCGCCCGCTCGACAACCTCGCATTCCGCGCGCGCTTCGACCTGCAACTGGCGGTGGAACGAACCGGCGGCAATCTCGCGCTGCGGCGCATCCCGATCCGCGTCGACGACACGCCGCTGCGCATTCGTGGCCTTGTCGGCAACAGCCTCTACCGGTCCGCCCGCGCTGCCGGTGCGCCCGCCAGCGCGGTGCAGCAATATCTGCGCACGCTGGGCGATCGCGTCGATATGGACCGCGCGGTCGTTTCCACCGACACCTTCGACATCATCATTGCCCACCGCCGTGCCGCCACGGGCGAGCGGCAGGCGGGCAAGCTGCTTTATGCCGGCGTGGAACGGGGCGGAAAGCCGCGAACGCAACTGATGCGCTGGGGCAGCGACGACAAGTTCTACGAAGCGTCGGGCGTCGGCGAAGAGCGTAGCGGCTTGGTCCGTCCCGTGCCCGGCGCTGTCAGCTCTCGCTACGGCATGCGCCGCCACCCGATCCTGGGCTATCGCCGCATGCATGCAGGCCTCGATTTCCGCGCGCGGCACGGCACGCCGATTGTCGCAGTGACCGACGGCACGGTGTCGGGCGCGGGCCGCATGGGCGGCTGCGGCAATGCCGTGCGCCTGCGTCACGGCGGCGGGCTGGCGACGCGCTATTGCCATATGAGCCGGATCGCGGTGCGCAGTGGACAGCGGGTCAATCGCGGACAGGTCATCGGCTATGTCGGCAGCACCGGCCTCTCCACCGGACCGCATTTGCATTACGAGATGTATCGCGGCGGTCGCGCCATCAATCCCGAAAGCGTGCGGTTCGTTACCCGCGCCCAACTAAGCGGGCCGGATCTGGCGCAATTCCGCGCAACTCTGGCGCGGCTGAAGCAAGTGGAACCGGGCGCAGCTCTGGCGGCGCTGGACGACGGCCCGCGCGATGCCGCCAGCGAAGCGCCGGTGCGCGAGATCGACAAGGTCGATCGGCCCCGACCCGTAAACTGACACCCATAAGCTGACGCCCATAAGCAGCAGGCACACGATTGCGCCCCGTGCGGTCATGCGGCACAGAAGCCCATCATGACCGCAAGCTACCCCGCCCTCCGAATGCGCCGCACGCGCGCCGCCGCGTGGAGCCGCGCGCTGCATCGCGAAACCGTACTCACGCCTGCCGACCTGATCTGGCCGCTGTTCGTTACCGACGGGAAAAGCGTCGAGGATCCGGTCGCCACCTTGCCCGGCGTGTCGCGCTGGTCGGTGGACGGGATCGTGGCGCAGGCGAAGGAAGCTGTCACGCTGGGTATTCCGTGTATCGCGCTGTTTCCGCACACACCCGCCTCGGCGCGGTCGGACAAAGGCGACGAAGCGGTAAACAACGACAACCTGATGTGCCGCGCCATCCGCGCCGTGCGCGACGCTTGCGGCGAGGATATCGGCATTCTTACCGATGTCGCACTCGATCCCTACACCAGCCACGGACAGGACGGCCTGCTCGACGCAAAGGGCTACGTCGCCAACGATGCCACGGTCGAGGTGCTGGTGGAACAGGCGCTGGTGCAGGCGGAGGCGGGTGCGGATATCGTCGCCCCGTCGGACATGATGGACGGGCGCGTCGCCGCCATCCGCAGCGGGCTGGAGGCAAGCGGGCACGCCAATGTGCAGATCATGGCTTACGCCGCGAAATACGCCAGCGCGTTCTACGGCCCGTTCCGCGATGCGGTTGGCAGCGGCGGCGTGCTGAAGGGCGACAAGCGCAGTTACCAGATGGACCCGGCCAATGGCGACGAGGCACTGCGCGAAATCGCGCTGGATATCGCCGAGGGTGCCGACAGCGTGATGGTCAAACCCGGCCTCGCCTATCTCGACATCATCTGGCGCGCGCGGGAAGCGTTCGGCGTGCCGGTGTTCGCCTACCAGGTCAGCGGCGAATACGCGATGATCGAGGCGGGTGCAGCCGCTGGCGCAGGCGACCGGGACGCGCTGCTGATGGAAAAGCTCGTCGCGTTCAAGCGAGCGGGCGCGCGCGGAGTGCTGACCTATCATGCACCGGTTGCGGCAAGGCTGTTGCATGGCTGAGTTCCGGCTGGAAACCGAACGGCTCGTACTGCGCGACTGGCGCGACGCCGATTGGCCGCGTTTTTGGCGAATTGACCAACACACCCGCCGTGATGCGTTGGCTGTGGTGACGAAGCGATAGGAAACAAGCGAGCGCATGCGAGCGGCTGACCGGATATCGGCGCAATCGATGGCCATACGTTCTGGGTCTGCGAACGGCTCGAGGATGGCGGCCATCTGGCGGGCGACTGCTGGGCTTTTGCGGTTTAAGCGCGTGGAATATCGAAGGCGAGAGCGTGTCCGGAATGCTGGAAGTCGGCTGGCGGTTCGTGCGGATGCCTGGGGTACGGCTTTGCGCAGAAGGGGCGGTTGCCGCATGATGCAGGCCTTCAATCGGTTCGACGCGGATGAAGTCGTCGCGCTAACAGTCGCGGGAAACACGGCATCTGGGGCCTGATGGAGCGGCTTGGTATGACGGCGCGGGCGATCTCGATTTTACCGACCAGCGAATGGGGACCGCATCTCAACCCGTCAATCGTTTATCGCTTACCCGCGCGAATCCTGGCGGAAACCATCAGGGAGTTCGCAACCGCCCCGGCGTAACCATCATCCCGATCGAACGGTAAAAGCTCCGCAAATCCACGACAGCGCATTTATCGCGCCGGGCTGCACGATCGATCGGCGATGTCGACGATCGGAGCGGACAGCTCGGTATGGTATAACTGCGTGCTGCGGGCCGACACCTGCGCCATCACCATCGGCGAACGCAGCAATATCCAGGACGGCAGCGTGCTCCACGGCGACCCGCCCCGCCCCGGTGATCCCGATGGCTCGCCGCTGGTGATCGGCGACGATGTGCTGGTCGGTCACATGGTCATGCTGCATGGCTGCACCGTGATGGATCGCGGCTTTGTCGGGCTGGGCGCCATCGCGATGAACAAAGCGGTAATCGCCTCCGATTCCATGCTGGCGGCGGGCGCGATGCTGACCGAAGGCAAGGTGATGGAGACAGGCATGCTGTGGGCTGGCCGCCCCGCCAAACCGATGAAGGCGCTGTCCGAAGCGGCCATTGCGGGCATGAAGATGGGCACCGTGCATTACACGCAAAACGCGAAGAACCACGCTGCCGCGATTGGCGAGGCCGACCTGAGCTGAAGTTGCGCCGCGCAACTTTGCGCGCTGAACGTCAGACAGGCGGCGCTTTGAAATAGCGCCCCATATGCGGGATGAAGTCCGACTTGCCGAGCGGTACACCGCGATTGCGCAGGATCGCGTAAGCGGTTGTGACGTGGAAATAGAAATTGGGCAGCACCCAGTCGCGAACATATTCTTCCGCGCTCAGTTCGAACGCCATGCCATTGGGCAGGTGGAGCGAAATGCGGGTATCCGCTGCACATATCTTCGCTGGATCGAGCGCATCCAGCGCAGCCTTTGCCTCGGCAATACGCGCTTTCGCATCGGCCAGCGTTTCCGGATTGTCGTCTTCCCAGTGCGGCCCCGCCTCACCCGTCAGCTTGCCCAGCGCCTCCCCCGGTATATTGGCGATGAAGCGCAACTGCCACGCCAGCGGGTGCATATCGGGCGCGATTGCGGCGTGCAGCAGCGGATCGCCGCCATTGGCTTCGGCCTTGGCGATCATGCCGGTTACCGTGGCCAGCATATCGCGCAAGGCGGGGATCAGGTGGTCGTGAAGTGTCATCGGTCCGGCTTTCTCAATCGCGGACCAGCGCCATCAGCGTCTCGATCCGGTCCGCTTCATGCGCGGGTTTGTCCCAGCGGATGCGGTGGATGCGGGGGAAGCGCATGGCAAGGCCGGACTTGTGCCGCTTGCTCGAATGCACGCTGTCGAACGCGACTTCGAATACCAGCTCGCGCGCCGTTTCGCGCACCGGGCCGAAACGGTTGACCGTGTTCTGGCGGACATGCTTGTCGATCTTCTTCAGCTCCTCGTCGGTGAAGCCGGAATAGGCCTTGCCCACCGGCAGCAGTTCCGCGCCTGCATCGGGGTCGCCGTTCCAGCAACCGAAGGTGTAATCGGAAAAGAAGCTGGATCGCTTGCCGCTGCCGCGCTGCGCATACATCAGCACCGCGTCGATCAGCAGCGGATCGCGTTTCCATTTGTACCAGTATCCCACACGCCGACCGGCGATGTAGGGGCTGTCGCGGCGTTTCAGCATCAGCCCTTCGATGGCATCGTCGCGGCTACCTTCGCGGATGCGGGCCAGGTCGGCGAAGTCGCTGGCTTCCACGGTGTCGCTGATATCGAAGCGTTCTTCGGGCAGGCGTTCCATCAGCGCCTCCAGCGCAGCGCGGCGTTCCGTCCAGGGCAGCGGTCGCAGATCCTCGCCATCGCGCAGCAGCACGTCATACAGCCGTACGAAAGCAGGCGCTTCGGCCAGCATCTTCTTGCTGACGGTCTTGCGCCCGAGCCTTTGCTGCAACGCATTGAAACTGGCTGCGCCGCCTTCTTCCCCGCCTTGCACATTGCCGCGGACCAGCAATTCGCCATCCAGCACGGCGGGAAAGGGCAGCGCGTCGAGCATTTCAGGGAACGTCGCCGAAATATCGTCGCCGCTGCGCGAATAGACGCGCGTTTCGGCATGCTCACCGTGGCCTGCGCGGACCAGCTGCACGCGGATACCGTCCCATTTCCATTCAGCCGCGTAATCGGCGAGGTCCACCTCGGTTTCCTCCAGCGGATGGGCCAGCATGAACGGGCGGAAAGTGGGCAGGTTGTCGATATCGGGCGGGTCGGCGCCGTCCGCTGCCCAGGCGAACAGTTCCGCATAGGGCGGCGACAGCGCGTGCCAGTACTCCTCCACGCGATCGACCGACACGTCGAACGCCTGCGCAAACGCCGTCTTGGCCAAGCGGCTGGACACCCCGATCCGCATCCCGCCGGTGGCGAATTTCAGCAGGGCATAGCGGCCCGACGGATCGAGCCGGTCCAGCAGCGGCGGCAATTCGGCCTGCACCGTCTTGCGCGTCATCGCCTCCAAGCAGGCCGACCGCTTCGGAGACGTCGGGCGCAGGCTGGTTCGCTGCTTCGAACGGTTCGGGCCACAACAGGCTGGCGGTTTCGGCGGTGTCGCCCACGAAATCGCGACTCAGCGTCCACAACACCTCGTCCACGCGGTCTTTCAGCATGGTGCGAATGGTGTTGCTCTTGATGGCCGGAAAGTCGAGCCCGTCGGACAGGGCCGCCAGCGCCCAGCCCCGATCCGGATCGGCGGTCTCGCGCAGATATTCCGCGATCAGGCGCAGCTTCTCGTTGCGGCTGCGGGTATAGATCAGCGCATCGATGAGGGCGGCGAACGCTTCCATCGCTCAGGTCCGGATCGCCGAGACGACCCATGGAACACATTCGCCGCGTTTTACGCACCCCCGTCCGGCTATCGAAACACACGCGAAACCGGGCTTTGTTCCGCATTTCTGCAAACGGGCGTGTAACTTTCGCAGGTTCGATCTCCGGGTCTTCGGTTCGCTCGCCTTGTACGCGGCATGGCGCGTGTAGGACAGCCGCAAGACTTCGGCGCTTCGTGTTGGCAGAGCAAGCGGGCCGACATCACTCATCCTCGTCCTCGCGCCCGATCAATGCCAGCGCACGCGCCTTGCGCTGATGCAGCTGGTTCCAGCGCAGCAGGGCCTCTTCGCGGCCATGCGTGATCCAGGTCTCCTGAGGGTTCACTTCCTCGATGGTGCGCGTCAGCTCGCCCCAGTCGGCATGGTCGGAAATCACCAGCGGCAGCTCGACATTGCGCTGCCGCGCGCGCTGCCGCACCCGCATCCAGCCGCTGGCCATCGCGGTGATCGGATCGGGCAGGCGGCGGCTCCAGCGGTCGTTCAGCGCGGCGGGCGGCGACACCACGATGTGTCCGCGCATGTCGTCCTTGGTGTGTTCCGACACCAGCCGCAACTCGCCCAGCGCGACGCCGTGTTCCTCGTACAGGCGGCACATTTTCTCCATCGCGCCGTGCAGATAGATCGGCTGGTGGTGCCCCGCCGCGCGCAGTTCCGCGATGACCCGCTGCGCCTTGCCCAGCGCATAGGCACCGATCAGCACGCAGCGGTCGGGATGCGCCGCCAGCCGGTCGAGCAGCTTGGCCATTTCCTCCGCAATGGGCGGATGGCTGAACAGGGGCAGGCCAAAGGTCGCCTCGGTAATCAGGATATCGCAGGGCGTCACTTCGAACGGCGGGCAAGTCGGGTCCGCCCGCCGCTTGTAATCGCCAGTAGCAATGATTTTCTCGCCGGCATGCTCCAGCAGGATTTGCGCGCTGCCCAGCACATGCCCGGCGGGAATATACGTCGCATCGACCCCGCCTTTCAGCCGGATCGTCTCGCCATATTCAACCGGCGTTGCCTTGCCGCCCGATGGCCCCTCGCCCGTCTGGTAGCGCAGCTTCATGATCGCCAGCGTTTCAGGCGTGGCGACCGTTCCGCCATGCCCACCGCGGGCATGGTCGGCATGGCCATGCGTCACCAGCGCGCAGTCCACCGCCTTGGACGGATCGATCCAGGCATCGGCGGGTTTGACGTAAATGCCGTGCGGATGCGGCTCTATCCAGGAATGGGGGGTGGGCATTATCGTGGAACGGGCGGAGCCGGTTGCCGGTTCCGCCCGTTGTAAAGGTCAGCTTTCCTTCTGTTCCCCGGCGGCGGCATCCGTTGCCGTGTCGCTGGCATCGGACGCCTTTTTCGTTACCTTCTTGCGAACGGGCGCTTTGCGTTTGGCTTTAGGCGGAGCCGGGCTGATTTCAAAGCTGGGCTTGCCGTCCTTCAGGCTCACCGACACCTCGCCACCATCGGCGAGCTTGCCGAACAGCAATTCCTCGGCGAGCGGCTGCTTGATCCGATCCTGGATGAGGCGGCCCATCGGGCGCGCGCCGTACAGACGATCGTAACCCTTTTCGGCCAGCCAGCCCTTGGCCTCTTCGTCGAACTGGATGTGGACGTTCTGGTCCGCCAGCTGCAATTCCAGTTGGAGGATGAACTTGTCGACCACGCGCGCCACGGTGTCCCTGCCCAGATAGGCGAAGGGCACGATGGCATCGAGGCGGTTGCGGAATTCGGGCGAGAACATCTTCTTCACCGCTTCCTCGCTCGCGTCTTCCTTCGACACATCGCCGAAGCCGATACCCGTGCTGGCCATGTCGGCGGCCCCGGCATTGGTCGTCATCACCAGCACAACATTGCGGAAATCCACAGTCTTGCCGTGATGGTCGGTCAGGCGACCGTTATCCATCACCTGCAACAGGATATTGAAGAGGTCGGGGTGCGCCTTCTCGATCTCGTCGAGCAGCAGCACGCAATGCGGGTTCTGGTCGACCGCATCGGTCAGCAGGCCGCCCTGGTCGTAGCCGACATAGCCCGGAGGCGCGCCGATCAGGCGGCTGACGCTGTGGCGTTCCATATATTCGGACATGTCGAAGCGTTTCAGCTCGATGCCCATGATGCTGGAGAGCTGGCGCGCGACTTCGGTCTTGCCGACGCCGGTGGGGCCGCTGAACAGGAAACTGCCGATGGGCTTGTCGGGATCGCGCAGGCCCGCACGGCTCAGCTTCATCGCGGTCGCCAGCTTGCCGACGGCAAAATCCTGTCCGAACACGACATGCTTCAGGTCGCGTTCGAGGTTTTCGAGCGCCTTCTTGTCGTCCTTGCTGACCGATTTTGGCGGGATGCGCGCCATCGTCGCGATGACCTGCTCCACTTCGCGCGCGGTGATCTTCTTCTTGCGGCGGCTGGGCGGGACCAGCATCTGCATCGCACCGACCTCGTCGATTACGTCGATCGCCTTGTCGGGCAGCTTTCGGTCGTTGATGTAGCGCGCCGACAGCTCGACGGCGGTTTTCAGCGCGTCGGGCGTGTATTTCACCTTGTGGTGATCCTCGAACGCGCTGCGCAGGCCCTTGAGTATCTTGACCGTATCCTCGACAGTCGGCTCGTTCACGTCGATCTTCTGGAACCGCCGCAGCAGGGCGCGGTCCTTCTCGAAATGGTTGCGGAATTCCTTGTAGGTGGTCGAACCCACGCAGCGGATCGTGCCGCCGCTCAGCGCGGGCTTCAGGAGGTTGGAAGCATCCATCGCCCCGCCGCTGGTCGCGCCTGCACCGATGACGGTGTGAATCTCGTCGATGAACAGGATCGCATGCGGCATCGCTTCCAGTTCGTTCACGACCTGCTTCAGCCGTTCCTCGAAATCGCCGCGATAGCGTGTGCCCGCCAGCAACGCGCCCATGTCGAGCGAGTAGATGACGGCTTCTTCCAACACTTCGGGCACGTCGCCTTCGACGATCTTGCGCGCCAGCCCCTCCGCGATTGCGGTCTTGCCGACTCCGGGATCGCCAACATAAAGCGGGTTGTTTTTCGAACGGCGGCACAGGATCTGCACGGTGCGGTCCACTTCCGGTCCGCGCCCGATCAGCGGATCGACTTTGCCGGCTTCCGCCTTCTTGTTCAGGTTGACGGTGAACTGGTCGAGCGCGGTTTCCTTCTTGCCATCGCCCTTTGCATCCTTCTCGCCCGCCGGAACATCCTCGCCCTGCGCCGCGCTACCCTCGGCGGGCTGGCCGCCCTTGCCGATGCCGTGGCTGATGAAGCTGACCGCATCCAGTCGGCTCATGTCCTGCTGCTGCAGGAAATAGACCGCATAGCTGTCGCGTTCCGAGAACAGCGCCACCAGCACGTTTGCGCCCGTAACCGTATCCTTGCCGCTGGACTGCACATGCAGGATCGCGCGCTGGACCACGCGCTGGAACCCGGCGGTGGGCTGCGGATCGGCATCTTCCTCGGTTTTCAGCGACTGGTATTCCTGGTCGAGATATTGCCGCGCGACCTCGCCCAGCTCCTTCATGTCCACGCCGCACGAATTCATCACCGCCGCCGCGTCCTCGTCATCGATCAGCGCCAGCAGCAGATGCTCCAGCGTGGCGTATTCGTGATGCCGCTCGGCTGCGCTGGCGAGCGCATTATGGAGCGTTTTTTCGAGGTTCTGGGCGAAACTTGGCATGGCGTGACCTTACGGGTGCAGAGTGTGTCGGCAATATAGGAACTTGCCGCGCATTGTGGAGGGGAGGGCGGCGACAGGTGCTCTCACGGCGATTTGCCGAATAGCCTGTCCGCCGCGCGGCGGTGGTCGGCGGCGGCATCGCGATGCGCGGTGACGCGGGCGATTTCTGCCTCGAGCAGGGCGATGCGCAGGGCCAGCTCGTCCTGCGAATAGGGCGTCAGGTCTTCGGTTGCCAGCGCGGCAGCGGCATCGTGCGTTTTGCGGGGTTCGTCCGGAATATCCATTGCCAGGGGAGTGTCGCAAGGCAGGACGGTTGCTGTCAATTGCCTTCGCCGCTAGCGAACAATGCAATAGTGCGGCAGGCGCGGCGCAGGGGTAATAAAGCTGCGCTGGAAAGGGGTTTTGGGGTGGCGACAGATATTCCGGCACAAATGACAGCGATCGCCTATGCGCAACCGGGCGACGCCGACGTCCTGAGTGCGCAATCGGTACCGGTGCCGGACCCGCGCGCGAGCGAAGTGCTGGTGCAGGTCGCCTTTGCTGGCGTGAACCGGCCCGACGTCATCCAGCGCAAGGGGCTGTACCCGCCGCCGCCCGATGCTTCGCCGCTGCTGGGTCTGGAGATATCGGGAACCGTCGTGGCTATCGGCGAGGGCGTGCCCGAAACATGGCTTGGCCGGAAGGTGTGCGGCCTCGCTCCGGGCGGAGGCTATGCCGGATTTTGCCGCCTGCCTGCCGAACACTGCCTGCCGGTGGACGACGCAATGCCGTTGGCCGAGGCGGCTGCGATTCCCGAAACGCTGTTCACCGTGTGGCACAACGTGTTCCAGCGCGGCCATGCGCGCGATGGCGAGACATTGCTGGTCCACGGCGGCACCAGCGGCATCGGCACGATGGCGACGATGCTGGGGGCCGCGTTCGGGCTTGAGGTGCTGGTGACATGCGGCACGGATGCGAAATGCACCGCCGCGCGCAAATTCGGCGCCGCGCATGCCTTCAATTATCACGACACCGATTTCGTCGACGAGGTGAAGGCGGCAACCGGTGGCGCGGGCGTCGATATCGTACTGGATATGGTGTCGGGTGATTATGTGCCGCGCAACCTGCGCTGCCTCGCCACCGAGGGGCGGCACGTGACCATCGCCGTGCTGGGCGGGATGACGGCGGAGCTGAACATGGCGCTTGTCATGCAGAAGCGACTGACGCTGACCGGCTCAACCCTGCGCGCCCGCAGCGACACGTTCAAGACGATGCTTTGCCAGGAGATCGAGGCCACTGCCTGGCCGCTGTTCCTGGACGGCGAGATTTGCCCGGTGATGGATCGCGTGTTCCCGCTGGCCGATGCCGCCGACGCGCACCGGCGCATGGAAGCCGGTACGCATATCGGCAAGATCGTGCTGGAGGTCGGCGGGGAACCGCTGACATGGCTCGTCGGATGCCCGGGTTCCACGCATACCGTGTTTCACGTGAAACTCGAGTTCGGCTTGCCAGATACGCTAAACAGGTTGCCCCTCGGCCAAGCTGGCCTAATCACATTCGCGCGTGGCCGCTCCGGGAAGGGGCGGCCCTTTGTATTTTATGCGCCGCGCCTGTGCGGCGAGAGAGACAGATATGGCCGAACAACCCAAACCCCTGATGCCGCACGCCACCGCGACCTGGTTGGTGGACAATACCGGTCTCGGCTTCGAACAGATTGCCGAATTTTGCGGTATCCACATCCTCGAAGTGCAGGCAATGGCCGACGATCTGGCGGGCAGCAAGTATACCGGCCGCGACCCCCTGCATTCGGGCGAGCTGACGCAGGACGAGATCGACAAGGGCCAGGCCGACGGCGATTACCGGCTGGTGATGCAGAAGGCGCCCGTCGAAGTGACGCGCACCAAGGGACCGCGTTACACGCCGGTTTCCAAGCGGCAGGACAAGCCCGATGGCATCGCCTGGGTGCTGCGCAACCACCCCGAAGTGTCCGACGCGCAGATTTCCAAGCTGATCGGTACCACGCGCAACACGATCAACGCGATTCGCGAGCGCAGTCACTGGAACATCCAGAATATCCAGCCAAAGGATCCGGTAACGGTCGGTTTGTGCGCGCAGCGCGAGCTGGACGCCGTGGTCGCCAAGGCCGCCGAACGCGCCGAGAAGCAGGCGATCAAGGATGGCACGGTCGAGGAAGCACCCGCCGAAGACACCCAGGGCATGGTCGAGAAAATCAGCGACGAGGACCGCCTGATCGAACAGCTGCGCGCCGAACGCGCCGAGAACGAGAAGGTCGCTGCCGAGGCCGCGCAGGAAGCCGAAGCCGCCGCATGGCTGGAAGCGAAGCGCGCTGCCGAAGCGGGCGAAACGCCTCCGGCCCCCGCAGAAGCAGAACCGGCCCCCGCAGCCGATACGCCTGCCGAAACGCCAGACGCCAATGGCTGACACGGTCTCCGTCATCGGACCTGACATGGCCGAGGGTGCGTATCACCATCCGGTCGCGTGGGACCATGCCATCGACGCGCGCCCCCTGCCCGCGATTTTCGCGGCGCAGGCCGGGGCGCGACCCAAAGCGCCGCTGGTCGATTTCCTCGGCCGGACATATGATTACGCGACGCTCTATGCCGAGGCGCAACGCTTTGCTGCCGGACTGTTGCGGATGGGCGTGGGCAAGGGCGACCGCGTCGGCCTGTTCCTGCCCAATGTGCCGATCTACATCTCCGCCTATTACGGCGCGATGATGGTCGGTGCGGTGACGGTGAACTTCTCGCCGCTCTACACCGCCGAAGAATTGAGCGCACAGGTCGAGGATTCGGGCGCGCGGGTGATGGTCACCATCGATTCCGCCGCATTGCTGCCGACCGCGCTGGAGGTGCTGGACGGTTCCTCCCTGCGCGAACTGGTCGTCGGGCGGTTGGGCACGATGCTGTCGCCGGTAAAGCGCATCGCGCTGAAGGTGCTGGGCCGCAAGAGCATCTCTGCCATTCCCGACCGCAGCGATGTGCAGGGGTGGGCCGATATGCTGGCCGAACCCACGGCAAAGCTGCCGGACCTTGCCGTCACCGACCTTGCGCTGCTGCAATATACCGGCGGCACGACCGGACGGCCCAAGGGCGCGATGCTGACGCACGGGAACCTGTCGTCCAACGCCCTGCAGGTCGATTCCATCGACCCGTTCGACCGCGACGATCCCGATATCGTGATGGGCGCGCTGCCGCTGTTCCATGTCTTTGCGAACACCTGCGTGCTGAACCGCACGGTGGCCAAGGGCGGGATGATCGCGATGGTGCCGCGTTTCGAACCCAGGCAAGTGCTGAAAACGATCGAGCGCGTCGGCGCGACCGCGTTTCCCGGCGTGCCGACCATGTATCAGGCGCTGCTGGACAATCCGGCGATGGCGAAGGCCGACCTGTCTTCGCTGCGCATCTGCATTTCGGGCGGTGCGGCGCTGGCTGCGCCCGTGCGCGAGGCGTTCGAGGAAAAGACCGGTGCGCGGCTGGTGGAGGGTTATGGCCTCACCGAAAGCAGCGGCGTGGTCTCCACCAACCCCTATGAGGGCAAGCGCAAGCCGGGCACTATCGGCCAGCTCTTGCCGCAAACGCGGGTGGCCTTGCTGGACAAGGAAGACGCGACCAGACCCGCACCCGACGGCGAGCCGGGCGAACTGGTGGTGCGCGGGCCGCAGGTGATGCAAGGGTACTGGAACCGCCCCGAAGCCGCTGCCGATGCGTTCGCCGAGTTCGATGGCGAGCAATGGCTGCGCACCGGCGATATCGCGACGGTGGACGACGACAATTTCCTGAAAATCGTGGATCGCAGCAAGGACATGATTTCGGTTGGCGGGTTCAAGGTCTTCCCCAGCCAGGTCGAAGACGTGCTGGTGCGTCACGACGCCGTGCGCGAAGTGCTGGTGATCGGTGTGCCCGACGATTATCTGGGCGAAACGCCGCGCGCCTTCATCACGCTGAACGACGATGCCGGCGACACCAGCGGCGACGATTTGCGCAAATGGCTGAACGGGCGCATCGGCAAGCACGAGCGGGTGTCGGGCGTTGTCATCCGCGACGAATTGCCCAAGACCATGATCGGCAAGCTGGACCGCAAGGCCCTGCGCGCCGAAGTGCTTGACTAACTTGCGCAGTTAGCTTGCGCCCTTAGCTGGGACCCCTAACTGGCAACGGTGAGGACCAGCTCGTCTTTTTCCGGGGCATCGGCGCTCTTCTGCTTGCCCTGGCCACTCGACTGCGCCTGTCCGCCGTCGCGGTGGGCAAATTTGCCCTCGACCTGCGCGCCTTGCTCGATGGTGATCGAGTCGTAGCGCACATCGCCCTCGACCCGCGCGGAGGCCAGCACCACCAGATCGCGCGCGACGATGGATCCCTGCACCGTGCCCGCAACCCGCGCGGTTTCGGCATCGATAGCCCCGTTGATCGTGCTTGCTTCGCCCTGCACCAGCGAGGCGCAGGCGATGTCGCCATCGATGCGGCCATCGACATGCAGTTCGGTGGTAGCGGCGATATTGCCGGTGATGGTCACATCCTGCCCGATGACCGAGAAGGTACCCTGCCCGCCCGAAGAATTCCCGCGCGCCATCGGCTTACTCGGCTGCTTTTCCGGATAGGGGCGCGCTGCGGGCTTTTTCGAGAACATGGGGGGCTTTCTCCAGGAAGGGGCGGGGGTTCACGGCGCGACCGTCGATGCGAACCTCGAAATGCAGGTGCGGACCGGTGGACCGCCCGGTGCTGCCGATGGCCCCGATGACCGTACCGGCGGGCACACGCTGGCCGATGGTGGTACCGAGCCGCGACATATGGGCATAGCGTGTCATAAGGCCGTTACCGTGGTCGATTTCGACGGTGATACCGTAACCCGATTTGCGTCCGGCGAAACTTACCTTGCCGGTGGCAGCGGCGTAGATCGGTGCGCCGGTCGGGCCGCGAAAATCAAGGCCGCTATGCATTGCAGCGGCGCCGGTGAACGGATCGCGGCGATAGCCGAAGCTGGAAGACACCATCTCCACCTTGGCGGGCGCGACTTGCGGGATGCCGTCAAGCGAGCGTTCCAGCGCGGCCATGCGCGCCAGGCTAAGGCCGAGCCGCTCGAACCGCGGATCGAGCGACCCGTCGGCAGCGGACGCCAGCGTTTCCAGCGGACCACCCATTGCGGCGCGTGCCGCCTGCGCGTCGCTGCTGCGCAGCATGGCATCGGGGTTGAGGCCGAGCTGGCGTATTGCCGCTTTCGCGCGTGCGGAACGGCGGTCTGCAAACCGGGTCAGCCTTTCGACGAACAGTAGCTGGCGTGCCTCGACTTCGGCAAGGCCGGCGGCTTCGGGGAACAGCGCACTGACCTTGTCGACCGTAGCCTGCGCTTCGGACCCCGAATCGGAAACCGTTTCTCCCTGCCGTGCATCTTCGGGCAGCGTTTCGACCATCGATTCGATGAAGTCCTGCCGCACCTTGAGGTCGGCGGCGACATCGTCGATCTCGGTCGAGTATTCGCCCATCCGCTCTTCGACGGTGGCGACGCGGGCTTCGCGTTGCAGCAGCGATACGCGCGCGCTCTCGGCGCTGTATTGCTGCCACGCCATGATCGCCATCGATAGCGCCCAGACAAGCGCGGCGAACAGCACGGCAGCAGCTGCGAACAGCTGCACACGCGAGCTAAGTTTTATGAAACGGACCTGGCCCTTCGAACGCATGAAAAATTCGCGTTCCGGAAACCATTTTGCCAAACGGGCGATTACTCCGCCTGCAGCGTTCGAATGTGTGATGCGACCCACCCTACTATCGTTTTCGATTAGTAAAAGTGGAATACCACGCGTTTCTGCGGGGGTCGAATCCGTTAAGCAACGGAACGGGCGAGTCGAAAGACTCCCGCGACGAACCGTTTGCGGCTACATTCCGGCCATAGCGGTTAAGCGGTTAATGGCGAAAGGCACGATCCGGTTCCCGCAAAATCGCAATTGTTTCGCAGCGAAGTCTGCTAGGCCAAGCTGCAATGATTCCCGACGCAGCAATTTCCCGGCCATCTTTCGGCACCCATACCGCAGGAAAACGGCGGCGCATCGGCTTGCTGGGCGGCAGTTTCAATCCTGCGCATGGCGGGCACCGGCGCATTTCGCTGTTTGCACGCGCCGCTTTGGGGCTGGACGAGGTGTGGTGGCTGGTGTCGCCCGGCAATCCGCTGAAACCGGCAGAGGGGATGGCTCCGCTGGAAGCGCGCTACCGTTCGGCACTGGTGCAGGGGCGGCGGGCACCGATTCGCGTCACGGCCATCGAGGCGCAGCTGGGCACGCGCTACACCGCCGATACGCTTGCGGCAGTGGCGGCGCGCTACCCGCGATGCGAGTTCGTGTGGCTGATGGGGTCGGACAATCTGGCGCAATTCCACCGCTGGCGGGCGTGGCGGCGGATCGCGCGGACAATGCCGATTGCGGTTATCGCACGACCCGGATATGCTGGTGGCGCTGTTGCGGGTCCGGCAATGGCCTGGTTGCGGCGGTTCCGTCGTCCGCTTGCCAGCTTTGTTGCTGCGGATCGCTGGAGCGCCCCTGCCCTGCTGACCCTGCGTTTCGATCCCGACAGCCGGTCCGCCACCGCCTTGCGCGATGCCGACCCCGATTGGGCAAACCGGTTCATGTCAGCATCGGGCAACGCCCCGCTATACGATCAAGTCACCCACCGTCCGATTGGCGCCGCTCGCAAATGAGCTGCAGCGCCCCTATCTTCCCGTCAAATCCTATCTTCCCGTCCAATCCTTGCATGTGCGCAAGTCTCAGGAGCCCGAATGTCCCCGAATTCCAACCCCGCCTCTTTCATGCCTGACGCCCCGACCGCGCCATCGGGCATCGTGCCCGAACCCGGCTCGTTGCTGGCGCATGTCATGGACCGGCTGGACGAGGACCAGGCGCAGGACGTTGTCGTCATCCCGCTGGAGGGCAAGTCCAGCATCGCCGATTACATGGTGATCGCTTCGGGCCGGTCGACCCGGCAAGTCGCCTCCATCGCGCAGAAGATGGCGGAAACGGTGAAGCACGCCGGTTTCGGTCCCGCCAAGCTGGAAGGGCTGCCCGCCGCCGACTGGGTGGTGCTGGATGCGGGCGATGTGGTCATCCACCTGTTCCGCCCCGAAGTGCGCACGTTCTACAACCTGGAGCGCATGTGGGGCTTTGGCGACGATACGGCCAACGATACGCTGGGCGGGCTGGACAGCACGCCGCCGACCGGTTCGGCACAATAGGCCTGACGCGCCCTGCTTCTCCACATTATAGCGCGGGGCAAGATCGGTCGCGGTCCGGAACAGGCGCTGGTTGACCGGTACGAAAAACGCATCGGCTGGCCCTTCCGCATGACCGAATTGCCCGAAACCGGCGGCCAGGTGCGTCCGCCTGTCACACCATGCCGCACCATTTTGCTGGACGAACGCGGTCGCGATCTGTCCTCCGAAAAACTGGCCGCGACGCTGGGGGGCTGGCGCGATGACGGCATCCGCGAGGCGCGTTTCGTGCTGGGTGCTGCCGACGGGCATAGCGCGGCGGAGCGGGCAGAGGCCGACCTGCTGCTGGCGTTCGGTGCCGCGACGTGGCCGCACCTGCTGGCCCGCGCAATGCTGGCCGAACAGCTTTATCGCGCCACCACGATAATCGCCGGGCATCCCTATCACCGGAGCTAAGCGTATCATCGATAGCCAGGCAAACGGCCTTTCCTTGTAGCGCGGATAAATGCAGGGTCGGCTGATGTTCTCCTATCGCATCAGGCGCGTTGGTACTGTCGCGGCGGTTGCCATTGCCGCGTTGTCACTCGCCACGTTGGCGAGCGGGCAAGGCGCAGATATTGTCGCAGCCTCGACGCTAGATGGCGACACCTTGCGTGCGCGACTTGACAAGGCGCAGCGTGATGCCGCCGCCGCCGATGCGCGCGGGCGCGAGCTGGAAACCGAAGCCCGTGCCGCCACCGAAGCGGCGGAGAAGACCGCGCGCGAAGCGGCGGCGCTTGCCGCGCGGATCCAGCAGGCGGAAGCAGGCATCGACGCTGCCGAGGCGCGGATCGCGCTGGTCGGGCAAGCGCGCGATGCACTCGACCTGCGGCTGGCGGAACGGCGCGAACCGCTGGTGCGCCTGACCGGAGCCTTGCAGAAACTGGCGCGCCGTCCGGTTGCCTTGTCCGTGCTGCGGCCCGGAACGCTGCGCGAAACCGTCTATCTGCGCGCCTTGCTCGACAGCACCGTGCCGCAGGTCCGCGCCCGCACCGCCGCGTTGCGGGGCGAGATCGAGCGGGGCCGCGCGCTGGAACGCGAAGCGCGGCAGGCGCTGGCTGCGCTGGAATCGACCGAAACCACGCTGGCGGAGCGCCGCAAGAGGCTGGCTACGCTGGAAACGCGGCAAAGGCTGGCGTCACGACGTACTGGCGGCGCCGCCGACCGGGAGAACGAGCGCGCACTGGCGTTGGCGGAGGAGGCGGGCGACCTCGATTCGCTGGTCGACAGCATCGACGCGGTGGGTGCTTTGCGCGAAGAGCTGGCGGCCCTGCCGGGTCCGATGCTGCGGCCTGCCCAAATCGATGCACAACCCGGTGCAAGGGCCAGCGGGCAGGCGCGCGACACGATCGCCGCACGGCAGCAGGACAGCACCCCGCCGCCCGCGTTCCGTCTGCCCGTCATCGGGCGCACGCTGGCGGGGTTCGGCGCGCGCGATGCCAGCGGCGTGGCCAGCACCGGGCTGGCATTGCGTCCGGGCGACGGGGCGCAAGTGGTCGCACCTGCTGCCGGTCGCGTGGCGTTTTCGGGCCCCTATCGCGGCTATGACCGCATCGTCATCCTCGAACATGACGGCGCGCTGACCAGCCTCGTCACCGGCCTTGCCCGCGCCGATGTCGCGGTAGGCGACGAACTGGTCGCGGGCGCACCGCTGGGCGTGGCGGGTACCGGCGAGCCAACAGTGACGCTGGAAATCCGGCGCGACGGCCGTCCGGTCGATCCGCTGCGCTACGTTAGGTAAATGTTGCGCAACCGCCCCCGAACGGGACGCGCGGCAGGCGTGTGTCGCCTCAGCTAGCGTTCACCCCGCGCGCGCGATAGAAGTGCAGACCCACACAAAGGCTGATCCGATATCATGAACCGTTCCTCCTTTTCTGCCGCATCCTTCAAATCCTTCCTGCGCGCGTCCGCGCTGGTGACGGCGGTGGCGCTGATCCCCGCGACCACGGCGGGCATGGCGCAGGTGGACGGGCGCGCCGGGCCGGAGTTTGCCAAGCTGTTCGCCACGTACCAGCGGATCAAGGCCAGCTATGTCGAGCCGGTCGAGGACGAAAAGCTGATTCGCGGCGCAATCGACGGGATGCTCGCCAGCCTCGATCCGCACAGCGCCTATCTCGACGGGACCGACCTGCAACGCCTCGAAACGATGATCGACGGCAATTATTCGGGGCTGGGCCTGTCGGTGCTGATGGATGATGGCGCGGTGAAAGTGATTTCGCCGTTCCGGGGCAGTCCGGCGGAAGAGGCGGGCCTGAAAGCGGGCGATTTCATCACGCATCTGGACGGCGACCTGATCTATGGCGGCGAGCTGGACGAAGCGGTCAGCCGGATGCGCGGCAAGGCGGGCACCTCCATTCGCCTGACCATCTTCCGCAGCGGGCGCGACGAGCCGTTCGATGTCAGCGTGACGCGCGGCGTGATCGAGCTGGAGCCGGTGACGCACGCACTGAACGACGGCAATATCGGAGTGATCTCGGTCAACGAATTCAGCCGCGATGTCGGTGCGGACGTGTTCGCGGCATGGCAGGCGTTGCAGACGGAAGCGACGGGTCCGCTGAACGGCCTCGTGCTCGACCTGCGCCGCAATCCCGGCGGTTCGCTGGACGAGGCGGTGGCGCTGTCCGACCTGTTCCTGGACGAGGGGCGCATCGTGTCGCAGCGCGGCCGGGCGCGGGGCGAAACCATATTCTACGAATCGGAAAGCGCGTTTCGCGGCGAAATTGCCGAGGGCCTGCCGATGGTGGTGCTGATCGATGCAGGCTCCGCCTCCGCATCGGAAATCGTCGCCGGCGCGTTGCAGGACCATCGCCGCGCGGTGATCATGGGCGAAACCAGTTTCGGCAAGGGCAGCGTGCAGTCGCTGCTGATGCTGGACCGGCAGACCGCGCTGAAATTGACCACGGCGCGCTATTATACGCCGGCGGGCCATTCGGTGCAGGAAGGCGGCATCACGCCCGATATCAAGGTGCCGCAGCTGTCCGACCCCGATGCGGCGAAGCGGGCCAAGTTCCAGCTGCGCGAATCGGACTTGCGCGGCCACCTGGTGAACGAGGCGGCGCTGAAAGACGAAGAGCTGGAGCGTGACAGGCAGCCCGATCCGCGTTTCACGCTGACGGCGGAACAGCTGGAGGAGCAGGGCATCGAGGATTACCAGCTGCATTATGCCATGCAGACACTGCGCCGCACCACGCCGGGGCGCAGCACCGTCGCCAAGCGATAGCGCGGGATATGACGCCTGCCACCTTGCTCGCTCGCCGTCTGGCGCTGGGCGTTCCGGCGCTGTTGCTGGCGGGTGCCTATGTCTCGCAATACGGCTTCGGCCTGTATCCGTGCGAAATGTGCATGTGGCAGCGCTATCCGCATTTCGCGGCGGTTGCGTCTTGGGCTGGTTGCCACGGTACAGCGCGCCCGGTCGCAGCTGGCCGCTCCGCGTCTGGATTGCGCTTGCGGGTCTCGCGATACTCGCATCGGGCCTCGTCGGCGGGTTTCACGCGGGCGTCGAATATGGCTGGTGGGAAGGGATCACCGACTGCGCGCTGACCGTCGCAGGCGGCGGAAATGCGCTGGATGCCGTGCTGTCCGCGCCGCTAACGCGATGCGACCAGGCACCTTGGACGCTGTTGGGCGTTAGTCTGGCAGGGTGGAACTTCATCGTTTCCGCTTCTGCCGCCATCGGCATCTTTGCCCTGCTCGCCCGAAAGACGCATTCATGACTGCCCTCAACCCTACCGAAACAACGCTGCGACTGACGATACCCCGCCCAACCGCCCCGAGACCGAACGAATGATCCGCGTCGATCAGGCGGGCGAATTCGGCGCGACGCGCATTTACGAAGGCCAGCTGGCGGTCATGGGCGACCGGCATCCGATGTCCGCCGAAATCGCGCATATGGCATCGCAGGAAGCGGTGCATCGCGAGAAATTCGATGCGCTGATGGCGAAGCGCGGCGTGCGCCCTACGGCGTTGCAGCCCTTGTGGTCGATGGCGGGCTATGCGCTGGGTGCAGGCACCGCGCTGATCGGGCCGGAAGCGGCTATGGCCTGCACCGCGGCGGTCGAAACCGAGATCGACAAGCATTATTCGGACCAGCTCGACGTGCTTGCCGAGACGAACGACGACCCCGAACTGGCAGGGATGATCGAGCAATTCCGAGAGGACGAGCGGGACCATCACGATACCGCCATCGCATCGGGCGCGGAACAGGCTCCTGCCTATGCGTTGCTCAGCGGCGCGATCCGTTTGGGCTGCCGCGTTGCGATCAAGGTCTCGCAGCGCATTTAGCTTCACCGCCTATTCAGCGCGGTTGCACCACATACAGAATAACACCTTGTCACGGAATTCAGCATGAAACTCGCCGCACTTGCCCTCCCTTTCGCGCTCCTTGCTGCGCCCGCGATGGCGCAGACCGGGCCGCAAGACCTGCCCGACGATGTGCAGACGTCGATCCTGTACGGCGATGACGCCGCACCCGAATGCCCCGCCGACATCATCTGCATCGTCGCGCGCCTGCCGGAGAACGACCGCTATCGTATTCCGGAAAACCTGCGTTTCAGCACCGATCCGGAAAACACCGCATGGGCGAAGCGGGTCGAGTCGCTGGAGTTCATCGGGCGTTCGGGGACGCTGTCCTGCTCCACCGCAGGCGCGGGCGGCTTTACCGGTTGTACGCAGGAGCTGATCCGGCAGGCCTATGGCGAAAAACGCGCTGCCTCCGCCGTGCGTTTCGCCGATCTGATCCAGGCCGCGCGCGAGGAACGGTTGCAGACCATCGACGAAACCGCTGCCGACGAACAGGCGCGGGTCGAGCAGATCGAAAAGGCATACATGGAACGGCTGGAAGCGGAGCGTGCTGCACCGGTTGGCGAGGAAGCGGTCGATCCCGACCTGCCGCCGGTCGAGGCTGTTACGGGTCGTGAACTCGGCTCCGCGCCCGTTCGAAGGCACGACGTTCGACGATGGTGATGAAGAAGTGCTTGCCGTTGCCACAAGGTGAGTAGCGCCGCAGGCAGGACTTAGGTTCACACGAAGACACGAAGATGGTGTCGATAGGCGTCAACGTCGCTCGGCATCTTCGTGTCTTCGTGTGAACAATAACAGCGCTACGCGTGTTCGGCTTCAAACTCCGTAATACTCGCGATACCACGCAACAAACTGGCGGATACCCTCGCGGTAATCGGTCTGCGGGGCGTAGCCGGTCAGCGATTTCAGCAAGTCGGCATTGGCCCATGTCGCGGGCACGTCGCCCTTTTGCATGTCCATCATGTTGCGCACCGCCTCGCGCCCGCATTCCGCCTCGATCGCGTCGATGAAATCGGTCAGCTTCACCTTGTCGCCATTGCCGATATTGACCACGCGATAGGGCGCGACGGGGGACAGGCTGTCGCCTTCGGCAATGTCGTCGGCGCTTTCGGGTCGCACGGGTGCTGCGTCGATCAGCAGGCGGATGCCGCGCACCAGATCGGTCACGAAGGTGAAGTCGCGATACATCTCGCCGTGGTTGTAGATATCGATAGGGGTGCCATCGAGGATACCCTTGGTGAACTTGAACAGCGCCATGTCCGGCCGTCCCCACGGCCCATAGACCGTAAAGAAGCGGAACATGGTGGTCGGCAGGGTCCACAGATGGGCGTAGCTGTGCGCCATCGACTCGTTCGCCTTCTTCGTGGCGGCATAGAGCGTCATGGGCGTTTCCACCCGCTCGCACTCGTCGAACGGCATGTCCGTGTTCGCGCCGTAGACGCTGCTGGTGCTGGCCATCAGCAGGTGATCGACCGCCAGCTCGCGCGCGCATTCCATCACGTTGAACGTGCCGGTAATATTGGCGTCGATATAGGCGCGCGGGTTTTCCAGGCTGTAGCGCACCCCCGCCTGCGCCGCGAGATGCACGATCACGTCGGGTGCCGCTTCGGTCACGACCTTTTGCAGCGTCTCGAAATCCTCCAGCATGCCCAGATGCGCGCTGAAATGTTCGTTCTGCAGCAGCATCTGGTGCCGCCGTTCCTTGAGCCGCACGTCGTAATAATCGGTCATCCCGTCATAGCCGACGACGCGGAACCCCTCGGCCAGCAGCAGGCGGGCGAGGTGGAAGCCGATGAAGCCGGCCGTGCCGGTGACGAAGACGGTGCGCATGCCCGCGGCGTTAGCGGAATACGGGCCCTTAATCCAACGTGATATCGGGCGCGTCTTCCTGTTTCATGCCGACCGTGTGGTAGCCCGCATCGACATGGTGGACCTCGCCCGTCACGCCGCTGGCAAGATCGGAACACAGATACAGGCCCGCCCCGCCGACATCGTCGATAGTGACGTTGCGCCGCAGCGGCGCATTCGCCTCGTTCCAGCGCAGGATATAGCGGAAATCGCCGATGCCGCTGGCGGCCAGCGTCTTGATCGGCCCCGCGCTGATCGCGTTCACGCGGATGCCGTCCGGCCCCAGATCGTTGGCGAGATATTGCACGCTGGTTTCCAGCGCGGCCTTGGCGACGCCCATGACGTTGTAATGCGGAATGACCTTTTCCGCGCCGTAATAGGTCAGCGTCACGATGCTGCCGCCCGGACCCCCTTCTTTCGTGGATGGCATCATCCGCGCCGCCCGCTGCGCCACCGCGACCAGCGAGTAGGCGGAGATGTTCATCGTCATCAGGAAATTGTCGAGGCTGGTATCGACATATTTGCCGCGCAGCTCGTTCTTGTCCGAAAATCCGATGGCGTGGACCACGAAATCCAGCGTGTCCCATCGCTCGCGCAACGTGTCGAAGGCTGTGTCCAGCGCAGCCATGTCGGACACATCGCAAGGGAAGGTGAAGTCCGACCCCAGCTGAGCGGCCAGCGGTTTCACCCGCTTTGCCAGCGCATCGCCCTGATAGGTAAAGGCCAGCTCCGCCCCGTGCTCGGCCAGTTTCTGCGCGATGCCCCAGGCGAGCGATTTGTCATTCGCAAGGCCCATGATGAGGCCCCGCTTTCCTTGCATCAATCCGCCGGTATTCTGGGTCATGTCTCGCTCTCTTTCTCGGCCAGTTCGTCCAGCGCTTCTTCCTCTTCGGGCGTCACCGCCAGCGCTGCATTGAGTTCGGCGCCCAATACCACGCCCAGCCCGACCAGCCAGAAGAAGAACAATGCGATCATCATGCCCGACAGCGCGCCGTAGGTCAGGTCGTAAGTGAAAAAGTTGCGCAGCACCGGCGGCATGGCGATGGTCACGGCGACCCACCACAGCGTCGTCAGCAGCGCGCCGGGCCATTTGGGATAGCGCCGCCGCCGGTAATCGCCCGGGGTCAACGTGTAGAACAACAGGTAGATCGAACCGAACAGACCGAGCGCGGGCACGATGCGGCTGATATTGAGCTGCGCCAGCAGATCGTTGAATTGCGGGAAATACGCGGTGATGACCTGCTGCGCCGCGCCGATCAGCACTTGCGCGACCAGGCTCAGCATCAAAAGCACCACCGCCACGATGATGATGGCGGTGGAGATGAGGCGATAGCGCCAGAAGGCCAGCGTCGCTTCGGTTCCGTACGCACGGCGCAGGATGTCGCGGATGGTCTCGATCAGGCTGCCCACGGTCCACAGCCCGATCGCCCCGCCCGCCCATAACAGCCAGCCGCTGCGCGCATCGATCACGTCGCGCGCCACCGGCTCGATGACATTGCCGACAATGGGCGGCAGCGCGAACAGCACCGCATCGACCATCGCCGCGCGGTCGCTCTGTTCGCCGATGGCAGAGAAAATCGCCGCGCCGGTGATGAATAGCGGAAAGATCGCCAGCACCGCCATATAAGCGAGGTTTCCGGCATGGATGAACCCGTCGTTCCACGTGCCGACCAGCGTTTTCTGCAAGGTGCGCCAGATGCGGGTGCCGGGGCCGATGCGGCGGCTAAGGCGCTTGCGCAGCCGAACGTCGCGCTTCGCTTCGAGGCGGCGTTGTTCCGGCGATACCTTCGGGATACGCCGGTCTTCGGCGTCGGGCAGTGCGTCCCGCTTTATGTCAGACGTTGAGCCCTTCGCGAACATTGCGCGTATCCTGCCACCCGTCGAGCCGCTTGGCCAGTTCCGCCAGCGCATCGGCATCATCGGGCAGCTGTATTTCCAGCGTCACCAACTGGTCGCCGCGCCCTCCTCCCTTGCTGGAAAACCCCTTGCCCTTCAGCCGCATGACGGTTCCGCCATTGGTGCCGGGCTTGATCGTCAGCATCACGGCGCCATCGACGGTGGGGCATTTGACCCGCGCGCCTTCCAGCGCCTCGCCCAGCGTCAGCGGCAGGTCCAGCCGCACATCGTCGCCATCGCGGCGAAAATGCGCGTGGTGGTCGATGGACAGCGTAACGATGCCGTCTCCGGCCCCGCCGGGGCCACGTTCGCCCTTGCCTTTCAGCCGCACCTTGTCACCCGTTTCGAGGCCGGCGGGCAGTTTCAGATCGATGGTCTTGCCGTCCGACAGCGTGATGCGCTGGTCCGCGCGGGTGGCGGCATCGGTGAACGGCACGCGCAGGCGATAGCCGATATCTGCGCCTTTGCGTGGCGGGGGTGGCGGGCGCTGGCCGCCGAATCCGGCTGGGCCACGCGCTGCACCGCCGCCGAACAGCCCTTCGAAGATATCGCCGAGGTCGCCCTCCTGCCCAAACCCCTGCTGGCCGCCAAAGCCGCCTGGCCCCGCCTGGCCGCGCGCACCGCGAAAACCGCTGCCCCCGCCACCGAATCCGCCTCCGCTCCCAAAACCACCGGCCCCGCCGAAAGGGTTGGCGGGGTTGCCATCGCCGTCGATCTCGCCCCGGTCGAATTGCGCGCGCGTGTCCTTGTCGCTCAACAGGTCATAGGCCTGCGTCACCTTGCTGAACCGTTCGGACGCCTCGGGATTGTCCGTGTTGCGGTCCGGATGCAGTTCCTTGGCGAGGGTGCGATAGGCGCTCTTGATCTCCGCTTCGGTGGCGGTGCGGGCAATGCCAAGGGTCTGGTAGGGGTCGGCCATGTCGCCACGGTAGCTAGGTGCAGCGGGGGTAGGGCGCAAGTCGCGCGTGGTGCGCAGACCGGTCGCGGGCTTTCCTACAGAGGCGGCTGGGGTATGCGGGGGACATGAAACGAACCTGCTTTCTCCGCCTCGCCCGCGTCGCTTTTCAACCGGCTGCTGCCGCGCTGGAAAGTTTTGCCCCTGGACAGTGTAACACCCGGTCCATGTCTCCGATGTGTGCGGGTTTGCGGCATGGGTGAGAACATGACAGAAACCGGCAGCGAAATTCCCGACACCGATCCGCTGGCGCTGTTCGACGCATGGTATGCCGAAGCGGAGAAAGGCGAGCCGCACGATCCCAATGCGATGGCACTGGCGACCGCGACGGCGCAGGGTGCGCCATCGGTACGGATGGTGCTGCTCAAGCGGCATGGGGACGATACCGGCTTCACCTTCTACACCAACGCGCACAGCCGCAAGGGCGAGGAAATCCGCGAGAATATGCAGGCGGCGCTGCTGTTCCACTGGAAAAGCATCGAACGCCAGGTGCGGATCGAAGGGCCGCTGCGCGAAGTCAGCGCCGCGCAGGCCGACAGCTATTTCCATTCGCGGGCGCGCGACTCGCAGCTTGGCTCGGCCGCATCGGACCAGTCGCGCCCGATGGCCAGCCGCGCGCAGTATGAGGAACGCATCGCCGCGCTGGCGGAGCAATATCCCGAAGGCGACATTCCGCGTCCCGCACACTGGACCGGCTTTACGGTCGAGGTGCAGCGGATGGAGTTCTGGCTGGACCGGCCCAACCGCCTGCACGACCGCCGCCTGTTCAGCCGCGACGTGAAGGGCTGGCATTCCAGCCTGCTGTTCCCGTGAGTGCGGGTAGAAGTCCGGGCTGATGCACGGCTCCCACGCCCTTGGCGCGCACGACGCCAACCGCGCGCATCTGACGCGCGGCGCGGCGCTGGCATCGATCAGTGTCGCGGTGGTGCTGGTCGCGCTGAAACTGTGGGCCAGCGCCACCACCAATTCGACTGCCATGCTTGGCAGCCTTGCCGACAGCGCGCTGGACCTGCTCGCCAGCCTCGCCACGCTGGTCGCGGTGTGGATCGCGGCGCAGCCTGCGGATGCGGAACACCGCTTCGGCCACGGCAAGGCCGAAGTCGCTGGCTGCCATGTTCCAGGTGATGCTGATCGCGTTGAGCGCGGCGGCCATCGGCTATGCCGCGCATCGGGCAACTGGTGACGGGCGCGCGGACGCAAGGGGCGGAAGGCGGCATCGCGGTCTCGCTGGTTGCCATCGCGCTGACGCTGGGCCTGCTGGTATGGCAGCGCATCGTTATCGCGCGCACCGGCTCGGTCGCGATCCGGGCCGACCATGTGCATTACCAGTCCGACCTGTTGCTGAACGTCGCCGTCATCGCGGCGCTGGCGCTGGACCAGTATGGCGGGTTCGGGCGGGCCGATCCGCTGTTCGGCCTGGCCATCGCCGCTTGGCTGGCATGGGGCGCATGGCGCGCGGCGAGCGAGGCGGTCGATCACCTGATGGACCGCGAATGGCCCGACGACAAACGCCTGCGCTTCATCGAACGCGCCGCCCGCCATCCGGAGCTGAACAATCTGCACGACCTGCGCACCCGCACCAGCGGCGCGCGCGATTTCGTGCAGTTCCATGTCGACATGCCGCCCGCCATGACCGTGGCCGAGGCGCATGACATTATCGAGCGGGTCGAGGCGGACCTTACGAAAGCCTTTCCGCGTATGGAGCTCCTGATCCATATCGACCCCGCAGGTCATGTCGACGAACCGGGCAACCCGCTGGTCGAGACAGACGAGTTTGCGCAACTGTCCGAAACGCCCCTGGAGAACGACCGATGACCGTCCTGCCCTATTGGCATGTCGACGCCTTTGCGGATGCCCCGTTCAAGGGGAACCAGGCGGCAGTGATGCCGCTGGAGGCGTGGCTGCCCGACGATGTGCTGCAAGCCATCGCGGAAGAGAACAACTTTGCCGAAACCGCCTTCACCGTACCCGACGCAAGCGGCGAAGCGGATTACGAGCTGCGCTGGTTCACGCCGACGTCCGAGATCAGGCTGTGCGGCCATGCGACGCTGGCGAGCGGGCATGTGCTGCTGGGGCGCGACGGCGGCGATTCGCTGCGGTTCCGGACGCGGCGTGCAGGAGTGCTTCACGTGAAACATTCCGGAGCGGGCTATGCGCTCGGCCTGCCCGCGATCCGCACCGAGCAGGGCATGAACCATGCCGCGTCTGCGCTGCTGGGCGTGGTGCCGCAGGAGGTGTGGGCCAATGCCGACGGTTACGAGATCTACCTGTTCGCTGACGAGGCCACGGTGCGCGGTTTGACGCCCGATATTCGCGGGCTGGAGAAGCTGGGGAATATCCAGTTCATCGCCACCGCGCCGGGCGAGGATACGGACGTCGTCAGCCGCGTGTTCGTGCCCGGCGGCGGGGTGGACGAGGACAGCGTGACCGGCTCCGCCCATGCAGTGCTGACGCCGTTCTGGGCCGCGCGGCTGGGTCGCAATCGCTTTACTGCGCACCAGGCTTCGCGGCGTGGCGGCGATCTTACGTGCGAATTGCGTGGCGATCAGGCGTGGCTGGGCGGACCTTGCGTGACGGTAGTCGAGGGAACGTTCAGGCTGCCGGACTAGTCTTCGGGAGCCGGATAAAGCGCCAGCACGTCGGCCATCCGCTCCAGCACGACGCGGCGCTGGTCCGCATCCGAATGGCCCAGCCGCACCACCGTCACCCGCTGTTCCGGCGAGACGACGGCATATTGCCCCATATGTCCGATCATCGCGAAGACCGAATGCGGTGCCCGCCCCGGAAACAGCGGGTGTTCGTCCGCTGCGGTGTCCATCGGGCGGTTGAGCCAGGTTTGCAGGCCGTAGATCGGGCTGGCCGGGCTCGGTGTGACCATCGCCTCCACGAAAGCGCGGGGGAGAAGCTGGCTGCCGCGATAGGAGCCCTTGTTGCGCAGGAATTCGGCAAACCGCGCCCAGTCGCGCGCCGTGGCGTGCATCAGGCTGCCGCCGACCAGCGTGCCGCTGGCGTCGTATTCGGCCATCGCCGATGCCATGCCCAGCGGTTCGAAGATGCGCGCTTTCAGATAGCCGTCCACGGCGGCACGGCGCGTTTCGGGGTCGTCCGAATCGGTCAGCACCCGCGGCTGCGATATCGGCCAGGATGACGGTGGTGTTGCTGGAATATTCGAACCGCTCGCCGGGTTCCGCTTCCAGCGGCTGCGTCTCGGCCCACCGTGCCATGTCGTCGCGCCCGTCGAGGAACAGCATCCGCACTTCGCTGCTTTCCTCCGGCGGGTCGCCCGCCTCGGTATGGTCCAGCCCGCTGCGCATCTGCAACAGGTGCCGCACGGTGATACCGCCGCGCGGATCGCCGGGGCGACGCCATGCGGGGACGGCGCCGGATCGTCCAGCGCCAGCCGTCCGTCGGCTATCAGCATCCCGATCATTGCCGCGGTTACCGTCTTGGCCATCGACCAGCTGATATGCCGTGTGTCGGCGTCGTAGCCATCGGCATGCCGCTCTGCCGCGACGGTGCCTTCGTGCATCACGATTACCGCGCGGGTCTCGCCGATACCGGGCGCGGTGAACAGCGCATCGACCGCGCGCGCAACGTCTTCGGTCGGTGCGCCGGGGTCGTCGGTCACGGCATCCAGTGCGGCCTGGCTGAGTGGTGGCGGGCCGGCAGGCGCTTCGGCACAGGCGCTAAGCACTGGCAGCATGGCCGCTGCGGCAATAAGGGGGGCGCGAAGACGGTCGGGCATGGGCAGACCGATGGGCAAGGACACGCGCTTTGGCAACACGCAAGAAACGGTTCGGAACAGCGCTGGCGATCATCGCCGTGCTGCTGGTGGCAGGCGTGGCCTATGTCGTGGCGACGACGGGCGGCTCCGCACGCACGGCCACCGCCTATATGGCCCATGTCGGCTGCTCGTGCCGCTACATCGCCGGGCGCGATCTCGACAGCTGCGAGACGGACCGGCTGGCGGGGATGGAGCTTGTCGGCTTGAGCGAAGATGACGAAGCGAAAAGCGTTACGGCCCGCTTTCCCATGCTGGCGAGCGATACCGCCACTTATCGGGAAGGCTATGGATGCGTGCTGGAGACCTGGTCCGAGTAATCTACCGCCTTCGCCGTATCGGCGATCCACCCGCCGCCCAGCACGCGCTCTCCGGCATAGATCACCGCCGCCTGTCCCGGCGAGACACCGTATTCGGGCGTGTCGAAATGCAGCGTGCAGGCCGCGTTCTCGCCGAACGGCCCGTCCAGCGTAACCGGCACCGGCTTGGCCAGCGAGCGGACCTTGGCGGTCAGCGGCCCATTGGGAAGCGGCCCGATCCGGTTGGTCTCGACCAGCCCGACCGACGCCACCGCCAGCATCCGGCGCGGTCCGACCCGCACCTCGGCCCGCGCGGCGTCGATACCGGTCACGTAAAGCGGTTCCGGCTGCCCGCCGATATCCAGCCCGCGCCGCTGGCCCACGGTGAAATGCACGATGCCGCGATGCGTGCCCAGCGTCTCGCCCGTAACGGCATGGACGATATCGCCCGCCCGCGCGCCTTCGGGCCGCAGCGATTTCACGATCTTCGCGTAATCGCCATCGGGCACGAAGCAAATGTCCTGGCTGTCGGGCTTGGCCGCGTTGCGCAGGCCTGCCGCTTCCGCCAGTTCGCGGACCTGCGACTTGGGCAGGCCGCCCAGCGGAAAGCGCAGGAAATCGAGCTGCGCCTCGGTGGTGCCGTACATGAAATAGGACTGGTCGCGCGCCGGATCGAGCGCGCGGTGCAGTTCCGCCCCCGCCGCGCCCGATACGCGCTGCACATAATGCCCGGTTGCAAGGCAATCGGCATCCAGCTCACGCGCCATCCGCAGCAGGTCGGTGAATTTCGGCCCCATGTTGCAGCGGATGCAGGGGACAGGCGTGCGGCCCGCGAGGTAATCGTCGGCAAACTGGTCGACCACCTCGTCGCGAAAGGCGCTTTCGTGGTCGAACACGTAATGCGCGATGCCGAGCCGGTCCGAGACGGCGCGCGCATCGTCGATATCGTCGCCGGCGCAGCACGCGCCCTTGCGCCCCGTCGCCGCGCCGTAATCGAACAGTTGCAGGGTGATGCCGATCACTTCGGCACCGCTTTGCGCGGCCAGTGCGGCGACCACCGACGAATCGACCCCGCCCGACATCGCCACCACGATCCGCGCCTCGGCTGCCGGTTTGCCAAGATCGAACAGGGCAGCGGCGTCGGTCGCATCTCGGGTAGGGGAGGGGGCGGTCATGTCCTGCATGGCACCTTCCTATAGGCGCGCCCGATCTGCGACGCCACCACGCGCATCCTAACACCGCGTAAATTGCGGCTTTACCCCTTCTTGACCTGTCGTCCCTATTGCCGCTCTCATGTTGGAAAGCACACCCTTTGATATTTCCTGTGGCCAAGGCGCCCAAAGCCCCTTGCCGGACGATGCCCGCGACGGCGCCCGGGACAACACGCCGCTGCGTCCGCTGGACTGGGCGGACCTGTCGGCGCGATTCGCGGCTGCACGGGATCTGCGGCGGGTGTTGCCCTCCGCGCGCCCCGGTGTGGATGCGACCACGGCAAGCTTCGGGCGGCTCGCCGCCGCGAATCACATCGCCGGGCCGCAGACCGTTAACACCGCAGCACGAACCGTTAACCAGTCCGCTTCAGCCGATGGCAAACCCGCCGCGCCAAACCCGACGACACCGGACCGGCACATCGCCGTGTCCGGATCGACGACAACCTTCAATGGGGAAGGCGGGAGGGACCGATGATCGAGAACCAGAAAATCCGTCCCGCACAGGTAATCGGCCCGCTGGGCGAGCCGCTGACGGTGGACGACTTGCCCGCACCCAGCACCAAACGCTGGGTCGTGCGACGCAAGGCGGAGGTTGTCGCGGCGGTCAATGGCGGGCTGCTGACCATCGACGAAGTGCTGGAACGCTACGGGCTTACGCTGGAGGAGTTCGCATCCTGGCAGCGGTCGGTAGACCGGTCCGGCATGAAGGGCCTGCGCGTCACCCGCATCCAGCATTACCGCGACCTCTACGAACGCCAGCTGAAATATTAACATTCACGCAGGTTCTTCGGGAACCCTTCCTGCTGGGTGCCGTTTAGGCGGCAATCAACAGGAGGAATATTATGGGTTGGATTATCGCAATTATCGTCGGCGGCGTCGCCGGTTGGCTCGCCAGCATGGTCATGGGGCGTGATGCCTCGATGGGCATTTTCTGGAATGTCGTGGTCGGTATCATCGGTTCGGTGCTGGGCAATGTCATTGCAAATGCACTGTTCGACATTGGGGGCTCCATTCAGGAATTCTCGCTTACCGGGCTGATCATCGCCTTTGTCGGCGCGGTCGTGCTGCTCGGCATCATGAACCTGATCCAGCGCGGTCGGGTACGCTAACCGACTGATTGCCTTGCGGCATGGTGTAAAACCTTGCCGCAGCGCAACGAAATCATGCATAGGGCGTCGCAACCACGGGTTGCGGCGCCCTTTTGTATATTGGTATGGTGCAGGCGAGCGCCGTATCTCGTCGGAACGCCATGTCGTCCGTCGATACGCTTGCGGCATGCAGGGTTGGTTCGGCTATGCGCCCCCATTGAGGTTGGTGATATAGTAGTGTAATACACCGTTTCACGTTCGGGCGCACGAATGGCGATCCGTATCGGGCACAAAAAGGGCAGGCGATGAATTACGAAACCAGCGTCAGCGCCGAAACCGCCGAACGCTACGGCATGGCGACTGCTGTCGACCGGACCGGGCGTACGGGCAATAGCCGCCTCTGGCTCATCGTCCTCGCCTTTCTCGGTGCCGTGCTTGGCGTTGGCGCATGGCTGTATTTCAGCGCGGCCGGCGCTGCGGACGATGGCGACGGGCGCGAGGACCAGGCCCCCGTCATCAGCGTGATATCGCCCGGTGCCGCGACCGTGGAAGGCGAAATTTCCGCGACCGGCACGCTGTCCGCGCGGCGCGAATTGCCGGTCGGCATCGCGGGCGAGGGCGGTCGCGTCGTCAGCGTCCCGGTCGATGCGGGCAGCTGGGTGCGCGCCGGACAGGTGCTGGCGGTGATAGACCGCTCGGTACAGAACCAGCAGGCGGCCAGCGCCCGTGCGCAGATCGACGTGGCGCGCGCCGATGCCAGCCTGGCCCAGTCCAATCTCGACCGCGCGCTGCAACTGGTCGATCGCGGCTTTATTTCGAAGGCCGATGTGGATCGCCTGACCGCCACCCGCGACGCTGCCGCGGCGCGCGTCACCGTGGCGCGGGCGCAGGCGAACGAATTGCAGGCGCGCAATGCCCGCCTCAACGTGGTCGCCCCTGCGGCAGGGCTGGTGCTGGAACGCAGCGTGGAGCCGGGGCAAGTCGTTTCGGGGGGCAGTGGCCCGCTGTTCCGCATCGCGCGCGGCGGCGAGATGGAGCTGAACGCGCAGTTGAGCGAAACCGATCTGGCGCGCATTTCCACGGGTGTCTCGGCGACGGTGCTTCCGGCGGGTACGGAGAAACGCTTCACCGGGCAGATCTGGCAGATTGCGCCCATTATCGATGCGCAGAACCGGCAGGGCGTGGCGCGAATTTCGCTGCCCTATGCCGCCGAACTGCGCCCCGGCGGTTTTGCCACCGCCATCATCAGCAGCGGGACCGTCGTCGCCCCCGTCCTGCCCGAATCCGCGATCCTGTCGGATGCGCAGGGCAGCTATGTCTATATCATCGGCCCCGACAACACGGCGCAGCGCCGCGCGGTCGAAACCGGCATGGTCACGAGTGAGGGCGTCACCATTGCCAGCGGCCTGTCTGGCACCGAGCAGGTGGTGCTGCGCGCGGGCGGCTTCCTGACCGAAGGCGAAACGGTCAAACCGCGTCGCCAGAAGCAATAGGCGGGGGCGCCCGACATGGACTTCCGCAATATCTCCGCCTGGTCGATCCGCAACCCGGTGATTCCGCTGGTGTTTTTCACCGCATTGCTGTTCGCGGGCATCCTCAGCTTCCTGCGCATGGATGTGGTCAATAATCCGGACATCGAGTTTCCGGCGGTCAATGTCTCCATTTCGCAACCCGGCGCCGCGCCGTCCGAAATCGAGAACCAGATCACGCAGAACGTGGAATCGGCGGTGCGGTCGATCAACGGCGTGAAATCGATCAATTCCACCGCGCGCGAAAGCAATTCCAACACCTTCATCGAGTTTGAAATCGGCATCGATCCCAACGATGCCGTCTCCGAGGTCAAGACCGCCATCGACGGGGTGCGCGGCAGCCTGCCCGACGGCATTCTCGAACCGCGCATCTCGAAGGAAGACATTTCGGGCGGCTTCCTGGCGATTTTCGCGGTCGAAGCCGACGACATGACGATCGAGCAGCTGAGCTGGTTCATCGACGATACCGTCGCCAAGTCGCTGCTGTCGGTCGAAGGCATGGCGCAGGTCGATCGCTTCGCCGGTGTCGACCGCGAGATCGAGGTCATTCTCGACCTGCAGCGCATGCAGGCGTTCGGTGTCACTGCCAGCCAGGTGAACGGCGTGCTGCGGCAGACCAATATCGATGCAGCCGGCGGTGCGACCGAAGTGGGCGGCACGCGCCAGTCGGTCCGCGTGCTGGGCAACAGCGCGTCCGCCTATGAGCTGTCGCAGAAGCAGATTTCGCTGGGCGGCGGCAATACCATCAAGCTGGCCGATATCGCCACCGTGCGCGACGGCTTCAGCGAACGCACCTCCATCAGCAAGGTGCGCGGCAAGGAAGTGGTGAATTTCGCCATGAGCCGCGCCAAGGGCGCCTCCGACCTCAGCACATTCGAAGCGGCGCTGGAGAAAATCGAGGAGATCGAGGCCGACAATCCGGGCGTGCAGTTCCTGCCGCTGTTCAACACGGTCAAATATACCGAGGAGCAGTATCAAAGCTCGCTGTTCGCGATGGGCGAGGGCGCGCTGCTGGCAGTGGTGGTGGTGTTCTTCTTCCTGCGCGACTGGCGCGCGACGATGATATCCGCCGTCGCCATTCCGCTCTCCGCCATCCCGACCTTCTGGTTCATGGACCTGATCGGGTTCAACCTGAACCAGCTGTCGCTGCTGGCGCTGGGGCTGGTCGCGGGGGTGCTGGTGGACGATGCCATCGTGGAGATCGAGAACATCGTGCGGCACATGCGGATGGGCAAATCCGCCTATCAGGCCAGCATCGATGCCGCCGACGAGATCGGCCTGCCGGTGGTGGCGACATCGTTCTGCATCGTCGCGGTGTTCCTGCCCGTCGGCCTGATGCCGGGCATTGCCGGACAGTTTTTCAAGAATTTCGGCATCACCGTGGTCATCGCAGTGCTGATGAGCCTGGCCGTCGCGCGCATGATCACGCCGATGCTGGCGGCGTATTTCCTGAAAGCGCACGGCCATGCCGAACATGGCGAGGGGCGGATGATGGACCGTTATCTCGGCGTGCTGCGCTGGTCGCTGGACCGTGGCGGGATGCATGCGCGGCGCGCAGGGCTGACGCCGCCGCGCCATCGTTTCATCTATTCCGTGTGCGCGTTCCTCGTCCTGCTGGCGATGATCGCGGTGCCCGGCATTGCGGCGGTCCAGCTGTTCGGCTTCTTGTCCGAACTCGATATTCCCGGCACTATCGGCGGCGCGGTGTCGAGCGCGGAGGGATCGTCCGCCGCTTCTGTCGTATCCAAATTCTTCGAAGTCGTGCAGCTGTGTCTCGTCCTCGCCGTCGGCTTCGTTGTCGGTTGGCTGGTGCTCAAGGCAATCGGCCTGCCGTGGCGCATGATCGGCGGCAGCGTCGGCAATGGCTGGCGCTGGCTCGAAGCACGGTTCTACGACCATCGCGCGTGGATGCTGATGGTCGGTTATTTTTCCTTTATCGCGACCGTCCTGCTGTTTAGCGCGGTGCCGAGCCAGTTCCAGCCGACCATCGACGACGACAATTCGCGCGTGCAGATCGACATGGTGCCCGGCACCACGCTTGCCTCCACCGAGCGCGTGGCGGACCGGGTGTCCGATATCCTGTACGAACAGCCCGAAGTCGAACGCGCCCTGACGCGGGTGCGCGAAGGCAACGGCACGATCTACATCACGCTGGCCGACGACCGCGAGAAAACATCCATCGAGTTCGAGCGCGACCTCGCGCCACAGCTGGCGACCATTCCCGATGCACGCGTGCGGTTCCAGTCGCAGTCGGGCGGGTTCGGCAGCGGGCGCGACATGACCGTGATGCTGGCCGGGTCCGACCCCGCTTTGCTGGAAAGTACGGCGGCGACGCTGGTCGAACAGATGAAGGGGCTGAATACGCTGGTCGCGCCGCGCATCGATGCGGACATCAACCGCCCCGAAATCATCATCACCCCGCGCGCCGACCTTGCCGCCGAGCTGGGCGTGACGACCGCCGCGCTGAGCCAGACGATCCGCATCGCCACGCTGGGCGAGATCGAGCAGAATGCCGCCAAGTTCTCGCTGTCCGACCGGCAGATTCCGATCCGCGTCAAACTGCCCGAATCCAGCCGCGAATCGCTGACCACAATCGAGAACCTTCCGGTGCCGACCGCCAATGGTGGCAGCGTGCCGCTGTCGCGCGTGGCCGCCGTCAGCTTCGGCTCCGGCCCGACAACGATCCAGCGATACAACCAGAACCGCCGCGTGCTGGTGGGGGCCGACCTTGCGCCCGATATCGTCAAGGGCACCGCGCAGGAACAGATCGACGCGCTGCCCATCCTGGACAACCTGCCGCAAGGCGTCATCCGCGATGTTGTGGGCGAGGATGAATGGCAGGCGGAACTGATGACCAATCTCGGCATCGCCATCATCGCCGGCGTGCTGCTGGTCTTCGCCACGCTGGTGCTGCTTTACAAGCGGCTGATGAGCCCGCTGGTCAACATGACCTCGCTCGCGCTCGCGCCGCTGGGCGGCATCCTGCTGATCTGGCTGGTCGGGCAGGCGCAATCCATGCCGGTCTTCATCGGCATCCTGCTGCTGCTCGGCATCGTGTCGAAAAACTCGATCCTGCTGATAGATTTCGCCATCGAGGAGATGGAACGCGGCACCGAGAAATACGCCGCCATCATGGATGCGGGCCACAAGCGCGCACAGCCCATCGTGATGACCACGGTGGCGATGACGGCGGGCATGGTGCCGACCGCGCTGTCGCTGTCGGGCGACGGTGCGTGGCGCGCGCCGATGGGTACGGTGGTGATCGGCGGACTGATCCTGTCCACTGTGCTGACGCTGCTGATCGTGCCTGCCGGGTTCAGCCTCGCCGACGGACTGGAGCGGCGTGTCGGCCCGTGGATGCGCGGCAAGTTCCTCACCTATCGCCCCGGTGACGAGACAGGTGAAACGGTGCCGCAACAGCCACAGCGCGCACCCGTACAGCCCGCCACCCGCAAGACTTCGCCGGGCGGCACCGCACCCGACGGCCTGCCCGCCGAGTGATCGCCACAGCGGCACCTGTCTCTCCCGATCGCGCCCGCCAGATGCGCCTGGCGGCGACCGGGATGCTGGCCTTCATGGCCATCGCCTTCGTCGCGACGAAGCAGATGCTCGGCGTGCATCCCGCGTGGGGATACGCCCATGCCTTTGCGGAGGCGGCGCTGGTGGGCGGACTGGCCGACTGGTTCGCGGTGACGGCGCTGTTCCGCCACCCGCTCGGCATCCCCATCCCGCACACCGCGATCATCCCGGAAAACAAGGACCGCATCGCCGATACGATGGCGCAATTCCTGCGCGAGAATTTCCTCGTCCCCGCCGTGGTCGCACGGCGCATGGCGGCCATGAACGTGGCGGGCGCAGCGGGTGAATTCCTGGCCGCGCCGACCGGTGAAACGCGCAGCCGCATCACCGGAGGCGCGGCGGAATTGCTCGCCGAGGTACTGGAATCGCTGGACCCGGCCCGGCTCGGCACGCAAGTGCGCGGCGGCATTGCGGCGCAGCTGGCCAAGCTGGAAATCGCGCCGCTGCTGGGCCGGATGCTGGAAAACGCGATTGCGGATCGCAGCCATCTGCCGCTGATGGACGGCCTCATTCGCTGGAGCGGACTGACGCTGGAGGACAACGAGGATACGGTGCGCGAGATCATCCGCAGCCGCGCCAATGCCGTGCTGCGATGGACCGGGCTGGACGAGCGGCTCTCCGCTTCGGTGCTCGACGGCCTCTATCGCCTGCTCGCCGAAGTACTGGTGGATCGCGAACATCCGCTGCGCCGCAAGATGGAAGAAGGGCTGGAAACGCTGGCGCATGATTTGCAGCACGACGCGAAGACGCGCGAAAAGATCGAAGCGCTGAAACGCGAAATGCTGGAGAACCCCGCGCTGGCGGACTGGTGGATGGGCGTATGGGAGCGCATCCGCCGCTCGCTGATCCGCCGCGCGCGCGATCCCGAAAGCGCGCTGGGCGGCGAATTGCGCACGACGCTCGCTGAACTGGGCAGTGCGCTCAGCGGCGATGCGCGGCTGCAGAACCAGGTCAACCGTTTTGCCCGCCGCACCGCAGTGGGCGTCGCAACCCGCTATGGTGACCAAATCGTGCAGCTGGTCTCGGAAACCGTGCGCCGCTGGGACGCCCGCACCCTGACCGACCGGGTAGAGGGCGCGGTAGGCCGCGACCTGCAATTCATCCGCATCAACGGCACGCTGGTCGGCGGGCTAGTCGGCATGACGCTGCATTTCGTGAAGGGGTGGATTTGAAGTAAGGTTTCCTGAAAACGTACTGTGCCGACAGGCTATCGAACCTGGAACCGCATCTGGTTGCTGTAAAAACCGACGGTCGGCTGTCCTTCGGCATCGAGAGCGGGATTGAAGCGTGCATTTCGAAGGATGGCGACGCAGACCGTATCATCGAACATTTGCGGCCTGTTCGTGCTGGTGATCTGGCAGTAGACAGCCCGCCCTTCCTTGCTGACGGTCGTTCTGAAGCCGACAACACCGTCCATGCGCGCACCCAGCAGATCGCGCGGATAATCCGCCGGGGTAATCCACAGACCGGGATTGACCGACGGCGTCGCCGCCTTGGCCGAGCTGCCATCCTGCCCTGGCGCGCCGCGATACGCGCCCAACGCATCCTTCGCGCATGTCGACAGGGTTTCAAGCGGCGCATGCATCGCGCCTAGCTCGAGTGTGAAATCGCGACTGACCCCGCGCGAGAAGGTCACATGATCGATGGCCGTCTCGCGCGCCTTGTCCAGACGCCCAACCGAACCGTCTTCGGCCTCCTTGGCGCTTACAGGTGCCAGCAGCAGACCGTGCATCATCATCATCGGTTCGCCGTCGCGCGTGCGGTTGGTGACGTAGCTGCGCCGGCTGGCCTGTTCGTTCGGCCCGAATTGTATGTCGACGATATGCGAAAAAGGGCTGCCGACAAGATCGCCAATGATGGTGAGGTTGTAAAATGGCTGCGAACCCGAAAGCGACAATTGCAACGTCGTTGCCATTTCGTCTTCACCGAATGTCCGAATAATCGTGCACCTGCCCTGACGGCGGATGGTCTTCCATCCGCCAACGGGCGCCAGCGAGATGGATTTCGCCGAAGCATCGTCGGTTTGCGCGCGGGAACCAGCCGTTTTATCGTGCGTCGGTTGCGCTGCCACGCCGGGCGTCATGAGACATGCCGCGCCAAGCAGTATAGCGCCTGAAAGCCGGGTTTTCATGTGCTTGGCACTCCTATGCCCCCAGCTTCTCCGTCAGTTCCGGCACCAGCGTGTACAGATCGCCGACCAGCCCGATATCCGCCACCTGGAAGATCGGCGCATCCTCGTCCTTGTTGATGGCAATGATGGTCTTGCTGTCCTTCATGCCCGCAAGGTGCTGGATCGCGCCGGAGATGCCGATGGCGATATAGACTTCGGGTGCCACGATCTTGCCGGTCTGGCCGACCTGGTAATCATTGGGCACATAGCCTGCATCGACGGCGGCGCGGCTGGCGCCGATGCCGGCGCCCAGCTTGTCGGCCAGCGGGGTGATGATCTTCTCGAACGTCTCGCCATCTTTCAGCGCGCGTCCACCCGACACGATGATCTTCGCGCTGGTCAGTTCGGGACGTTCGCTCTCGGCGATTTCCTGGCTGACGAATTCGGACAAGCCGGAGTCACTGCCGCCGGAAATTTGCTCGATGGAGGCGGAACCGCCTTCACTTGCCGCTTTCTCGAACGCGGTGCCGCGCACGGTCACGACCAGCTTCTCATCGCTGCTCTGCACGGTGGCAATCGCGTTGCCGGCGTAGATGGGGCGCGTGAAGGTCTTGTCGCCCTCGACGCTCAAAATGTCGGACACCTGCATCACATCCAGCAGCGCGGCGACGCGCGGCGCGATGTTCTTGCCGGTGGTGGTGGCGGGCGCGACGAATGCGTCGTGGCTGCCCATCAGTTCGACGATGGCAGGTGCGACGTTTTCAGGCAGGAAGTTGGCGAAGACCGGATCGTTGCCGCACCACACCTGATCCACGCCCTCGATCTTTGCAGCGGCGTCCGCGATGGCGTTCACGTCATTGCCCATGACCAGCGCGCTCACATCACCCATCGCCTTGGCGGCGGTTATGGCGGAGAGCGTGGCATCCTTGATTTCCGAATGGTCGTGTTCGACCCAGACCAGCGTTTTCATGTCTCTATTCCTTCGTATGAATTGGGATCGCAAGGGTCTCAGGCAATGCCGAGCGCATCCATCTTGGCGATCAGGGCGTCCACGTCCGCGACCTTTTCACCGGCCTGCCGCACGGGCGGTTCGGCCACATGCGACGTGGTCAGGCGTGGTGCGGTGTCGACGCCGTAATCGGCAGGTGTCTTGGTATCGAGCGGCTTCTTCTTGGCCTTCATGATGTTGGGCAACGAGGCATAGCGCGGCTCGTTCAGGCGCAGGTCGGTGGTGACGATGGCGGGCAGGTCCAGTTTGACCGTTTCCAGTCCGCCATCGATTTCGCGCTTCACGGTGACGTGCTCACCGTCGACTTCAACCGTATTCGCAAAGGTCCCCTGTGGCCGGTTCATCAGCGCGGCCAGCATCTGTCCGGTCTGGTTGCTGTCGTCCGAAATGGATTGCTTGCCCAGCATCACGAGGCCGGGCGATTCTTCGTCCGCAATGGCTTTCAGGATCTTGGCGACCGCCAGCGGCTCCACCTCGTCATCGGTTTCCACCAGGATCGCGCGGTCCGCGCCCATGGCCAGCGCGGTGCGCAGCGTTTCCTGCGCCTTGGCCGGGCCAATCGAGACCACTACGATCTCTTCTGCCTTGCCCGCTTCCTTGATACGGATGGCTTCCTCGACCGCGATTTCGTCGAACGGGTTCATGCTCATCTTCACATTTGCAAGGTCCACGCCGGTTCCGTCCGCCTTGACGCGCGGTTTGACGTTGTAATCGATGACCCGCTTGACGGGGACGAGGATTTTCATGGCAGTTCTGCCCTTTCACAATTCACAACCAAGGGGCCGGCATAGAGCACGGCTGTTCGCATATTCCAACGCGCCGGTCCGACATTGCGTTCCGGCGCATAAGGGTCAAGGGCTGGTGTCCATGAGTAACGATCCGCACAGTATCGGCGATATCCTCGATCGTCTCGGCGACCTTGCCGAAGAACGTGATGCTGTGCGCATAAGCGACGTGGTGGAGAGCATGGGCACGCGCAGCTACGGCCCGTTCCTGCTGGTTCCGGCCTTGCTGGAGATAACCCCCATCGGCGGCATTCCCGGTGTCCCGACGTTTTTCGCCATCATTATCGCGATATTCGCCGTGCAAATCGTGTTCGGGCGCAAGCATCTCTGGTTGCCGGGTTTCCTCGGCAGACAGTCGGTTTCGTCGCAGAAAGTTACCGACGCGGCGGACAAGCTGCGCGGTTTTGCCAGGACGATGGACCGCCTGTTCCACGGGCGAATGGTCTGGCTGACGCGGGGTATCGCGCCCCGCCTCGCCGCGCTCGTCATCCTCGTGTTGTGCGCCACCGTACCGCCGCTGGAGCTGGTGCCGTTTGCCAGCACCGCGCCGATGGCGGTGATCGCCGCCTTCGGTCTCGCGCTGCTGGTCGGCGACGGGTTGCTGATGGCAATCGCCTTTGCCAGCAGCCTGGCCGCGCTGGGATTGGCGGGCAGCTTCTGGTCCGGCGGCGAAAGCGCCGGTTAGGAGACGACGCTCAAGCCGCCTTCTTCACCTCGGCCACGATTTTCTTGGCCGCATCGCCCAGATCGTCGGCACTGACGATGGGCAGTCCGCTATTGGCGAGGATGTCCTTGCCCGCTTGCACATTGGTGCCTTCCAGCCGGACGACCAGCGGCACGGACAGGTTCACATCTTTCGCGGCGGCTACAATGCCGTCGGCAATGATGTCGCATTTCATGATGCCGCCGAAGATGTTGACGAGGATGCCCTCCACTGCCGGATCCTTAAGGATGATCTTGAAGGCGGCCGTCACCTTCTCCTTCGTCGCGCCGCCGCCGACGTCGAGGAAGTTGGCGGGGAACGCACCGTTCAGCTTGATGATGTCCATCGTCGCCATTGCCAGACCTGCGCCGTTGACCATGCAGCCGATGTTTCCATCGAGCTTGATGTAGGCGAGGTCGTATTCGCTCGCCTCGACTTCGGCGGGGTCTTCCTCGGTCTCGTCGCGCATCGCTTCCGCTTCCTTCTGGCGGTACAGCGCGTTGCCGTCGAAGCTCATCTTGGTGTCGAGCACCAGCAACTGGCCGTCTTTCGTTTCGACCAGCGGATTGATTTCCAGCATCTCGCCGTCGAGTTCCACGAACGCGGTGTAGAGCTTGGCCGCCAGCTTCTGGCACGCCTTGTTCAGGTCGCCTTCCAGTTCCAGCGCGAACGCCACCGCGCGGCCGTGATGCGGCATGAAGCCCTGCGCCGGGTCAATGGTGATGGTGGTGATCTTTTCGGGTGTTTCGTGCGCCACGTCCTCGATATCCATGCCGCCTTCGGTCGATGCGACCATCGCGACCTGGCCGCTGGCCCGGTCGACCAGCATGGCGAGGTAGAATTCCTTCTCGATATCCACGCCGTCGGTCACATACAGGCGATTGACCTGCTTGCCCTCGTCGCCGGTCTGGATGGTGACCAGCGTATTGCCGAGCATGTCCTTCGCGTCGGCTTCCACATCCGCGATGCTTTTCGCGAGCCGCACGCCGCCCTTCGCATCGGCCTCAAGTTCGGTGAACTTTCCCTTGCCGCGCCCGCCCGCATGGATCTGCGATTTCACGACATAAAGCGGCCCGGGCAGCTTCTTCGCACCGGCGACGGCCTCTTCCACGGTGGTGGCGGCGTAGCCTGTCGGAATGCCGATGCCGTATTTCGCCAGCAGTTCCTTGGCCTGATATTCGTGGATGTTCATGGGGGTTTCCGTGCGTTGTCGAAAAGGATCTGTGTTGCCGATGCGCATAAGCATGGATGCGCGCGCTTGAAAAGGCATGTCGCTGCGGTGCAAGAGCGAAACCGATGATCGACCATGACCGCCTTGAACAGATCGTGCGCGAAGCCGGGCGCAGGGCGTATGACCTGTGGCCGGGCGCAGGCCACGATGTCGAGGCTTGGGAAAAGGAGCCGGGCGCGCCGGTGTGCGAAGCGGATATCGCGGTGGACCGCTTTCTGCGGCGCGAGCTGTCGGCACTGCTGCCTGCCGCCGGATGGCTGAGCGAGGAGACCACCAATTCGACCGAACGGCTCGACAAGGGCCTGATATGGCTGGTCGATCCGGTCGATGGCACGCGCGATTTCCTGCGCGGTCGGCCCGGCTGGGCAGTGTCGGTCGCACTGGTCAGCGAGGGGCGGCCCTTGCTGGGCATGATGAATGCGCCGGCGCGCGACGAACACTGGCATGCGGTGGCGGGGCAGGGGGCGTGGCGTAACGGGAAACGGCTCAAGGCCTCTATGCGCAGGCAGCTGGCGGGTGCGCGCATTCCCGCCGCCAGCCTGCCGAAGGTCGATGCGATGCTGACCAAGGTGGACCAGCCCAATTCCATCGCGCTGCGCATCGCGATGGTTGCTGCCGACGAAGCGGACCTGATCGCCACGCTGCGCTGGGGATTCGAATGGGATATCGGCGCGGCCTGCCTGATTGCGCGCGAGGCAGGTGCGCGCGCGACCGATGTGTTGGGCAATGCCTTCGAATATAACGAGCGCACGCCGCGCGCGCCGGGCCTGCTGGTCTGTGCGCCCGATATCCATGCCGAGGCGGTCGCGCATCTGGCACAGCGGGCAGGGAAGCTGCGCGATAGCCCGCCGGACTAGGCCCGAACCGAAAAGGGCGGCCCGTTACCGGACCGCCCCTTTGCGATTGCAGAGAGTTACGCGACCTTACTGGCTGCGCGCGTCCCGCACGTCCTGCTGCGAAATCGGCAGGATCTTGATTTCGACACGGCGGTTCTGCGCGCGTCCGAATTCGGTGCTGTTGTCGGCGATAGGGGCCGTTTCACCGAAACCCTGCGACCGCATCCGCGCACTGCTGACCCCGCGCGAGGTGAGGTAATTCAGCACGGCACGGGCGCGCTGTTCGGACAGGTTCTGGTTGAACGCATCGGACCCGGTCGAATCGGTGTGGCCATATACGTCGATCAGGCTGTCGGGATATTGCTGCAGGCTGTTGGCCACCGTGTCGAGCGTTTGCCGGAACGACGGGTTGATGGTGTAGCTGCCGACGGCGAAAGT
>CAVXIF010000006.1:0-31293 GCA_963761775.1 uncultured Alphaproteobacteria bacterium
CTGGCTGGGGCGGCAGGGATCGAACCTGCGAATGCCGATACCAAAAACCGGTGCCTTACCACTTGGCCACGCCCCAGCAGCGGGAGCCGTCTATAACGGCTCTCGCGATGAAGGGAAGGGGGTGCTGCCGGGTTTGGTGGCTATTCCGGCTTAGACCAGCCCGTCAGGTCTTTTCCGTCGAAGTCGGCGGCCGAGTGGCGCTCGCGTAGCTGCGTGTTTTCCTCGCCCCAGACCTTGTTGACGATGCGGCCACGCTGGACGGCGGGACGGGCGGCGATCTCATGGACCCAACGCGCGACGTTTTCATATTCATGGATCGACAGGAATTTCTTTGCACCCTCGTAGATAGCGCCCATCACGAACGGGGCCAGCCACGGGAAGGTGGCGATGTCGGCCACGGTGTAATCGTCGCCTCCAAGGTATCGCGCATCGCCGAGCTGCCGGTCCGCAACATCGAACAGCCGCTTCGTTTCCATCGCATAGCGATTGATGGGGTATGCGTATTTCTCAGGCGCATAGGCGTAGAAATGGCCGAACCCGCCACCGATGAAAGGCGCGCTGCCGACTTGCCAGAATAGCCAGCTCAGAACCTCCGCGCGCGTGTGGTCGGTCGGCAGGAACGCACCGAACTTGTCGGCAAGGTGCAGAATGATCGCGCCTGATTCGAACAGGCGGACCGGCTCCGGGCCGCTGCGGTCGAACAGGGCCGGGATCTTGGAATTGGGATTGATGCCGACGAAGCCGCTGGTGAACTGTTCGCCTTCCCCGATATCGATGGTCCATGCATCATATTCGGCATCTGCGTGCCCTGCCTGCAGCAGTTCCTCCAGCATGATGGACGCTTTCACGCCATTGGGTGTTGCGAGTGAGTAAAGCTGGAACGCATGTTTGCCTTCGGGCAGTGCCTTCTCTTCACGCGCGCCGGCGGTGGGGCGGTTGATGCTGGCGAACTTGCCGCCGTTTTCCGTGTTGTGGGTCCAGACGTCGGGCGGGGTGTAGGTAGCGTCGGTCATCATGTTCCTCGGTTCGGGTGTCTGTGTGTTCTACGCATGAAGGGGCGGTTTTGTTACATAGGTTATGCACATGGCCGGATGGGAGCCTATAGCGACATGGCGCGTTGGTGCGATGCATGGAAAAGCTGATCTATATCGACGATGCGCTGCCCGGCATTACCCGCAAGGGGGCGGGACGCGGCTTTGCCTATTACGATGTCGAAGGCGTGCTGATCAGTGACCGCGCGGAGAAACGCCGCCTCAATGCCATCGCTTTGCCCCCCGCCTACCGCGACGCGTGGTTCTGCCCTGCGCCCAATGGCCACATCCTCGCCACCGGCTATGACGACGCGGGGCGCAAGCAATACCGCTATCATCCCGATTTCCGCGCCATGCGCGAGGGCGAGAAGTTCGACGGGTGTCTGGCGTTCGGCAAGCTGCTGCCACTCGTGCGCAAGAGGGTAGAAAGCGATCTGGGGGGCGAAAACCTGACGCGTGAGGCAGCCATTGCCAGCGTGGTGCGACTGCTCGATCTGGGGGCGGTGCGGATCGGTAACGAGGGCTATGCCAAGCGGAACAAGAGCTTCGGCGCGACTACCTTGCGACAACGGCATATGGCCGTGACCGGACGCAAGCTGCACATCCGGTTTCGCGGCAAGTCAGGCAAGGAGCAGGACATCGAGCTGACCGATGCCGCCTTGGCCGAAGCCGTTAGTGCGATGGACGATCTGCCCGGACAGCGGGTGTTCAAATATGTCGACGAGGACGGCGACGTGCATCCAGTCGAGTCCGGAGACGTCAACGACTATCTACGCGAAACGATGGGCGAGGATTTCACCGCAAAGAATTTCCGCACCTGGCACGCCAGCGTCCTAGGATATGACTTGCTGGCGGCAGCGAAGGATCGGCTGACGATGAAAGCCGTGCTGGAGGATGTGGCCGAGCATTTGGGCAATACGCCCGCCGTCACCCGGCGCAGTTACATCCATCCCGCGGTCATCGACCTGGTCGAGCGGCAGGAGAATTGGCGCGAAGGATTGCAACTGCCGCGCAGCACGCAATGGCTCAGTCGCGAGGAACGTGGTCTGATCGCGCTGCTGGAAAGCGCCCCCGCTGCCGAGGAATTGCTTGCGGGGTAGGGCCTTGGCGCGCATGGTTTGTACATGACCAAAGGCGCGACAGATCACCCGTTTTTCGACCTGCACACCCACGGTTTCGTGCGTATCGCGACCAGTACCCCGCAGGTTCGCACGGCGGATGTTGCATACAACGTCGCAGGAATAATTTCCGAGGCTGAGCGGGCGGCGTCAGAGAATGTCGATCTTCTGCTGTACCCCGAATTGTGCGTTTCCTCCTATGCGCTGGACGATTTGCATATGCAGGCGGCGTTGCTCGATGCGGCGGAGGCTGGCCTGGCCGAGCTCGCGAAAGCCAGCGCCGGTGTGCCGGTGGTGCTGGCCGTAGGCGCGCCGCTGCGCCGCAACGGGCGCATCTACAATTGCGCCGTCGCCATCGCGCGCGGCGAGATACTGGGCGTTATTCCCAAGAGCTTCCTGCCCAATTATCGCGAGTTCTACGAACAGCGCTGGTTTGCGCACGGGCGCGGCTGCATCGATCTGGCGATACCGGTGAATGGCGAAGAGGTGCCGTTCGGGACCGATCTGATCTTCGCGCACCCGACCATACCCGGCTTTACCTTCGGGATGGAAATTTGCGAAGATTTCTGGGCACCCGACCCGCCCGGCACCCGCGCCGCGCTGGCCGGTGCGACCATTGTGCTGAACCTGTCGGCCAGCAACATTACCATCGGCAAGTCCGACGACCGGCACTTGCTGTGCAAGGCGCAGTCGAGCCGCGCGGTCTGCGCCTATGCCTATTCCGCCAGCGGACATGGCGAAAGCACGACGGACATGGCGTTCGACGGGCAGGGCATGGTCTATGAACTGGGCGACCTGATGGTGGAAAGCGTCCGGTTCGACCGCAAGCCGGAGCTCTGCGTGGTCGATGTCGATTGCCAGCGCATCCTGAACGAGCGGATGCGGATGCAGACGTTCAACGACGCATGCGAGGCTGCAGGGCGCCCTGAAGACAGCTATCGCACCGTGGTGTTCGACCATGCCCCCGAACGCGGCGATCGCCGCCTGCGCCGCCCCATCCGACGTTTTCCCTTCGTGCCCAATCGCGAAGACAAGCTGCACGAGGACTGTTACGAGGCCTTCAATATCCAGGTTGCTGGTCTTGTCCGTCGGATCGAGGCGACGAACCCCAAATCACTGGTGCTGGGTGTTTCGGGCGGGCTCGACAGCACCCAAGCACTGATCGTGGCCGCTAAGGCCTGTGACACGCTGGACCTGCCGCGCAGCACCATTCGCGGTTACACGCTGCCCGGTTTCGGCACGTCGGATCGCACGAAGGCGAACGCGCTGCGGCTGATGGAGACGTTCGGGGTTACGGCGGAAGAAATCGACATCGTCCCGACCGCGCGGCTGATGCTGGAGAATATCGGGCACCCGTTTGCGGGCAAGGACGGCAGCAGCGAGCCGGTTTACGACACCACCTTCGAAAATGTGCAGGCCGGTTTGCGCACCGATTACCTGTTCCGGCTGGCGGGGCAGCATAGCGGCTTTGTGATCGGAACGGGCGACCTCAGCGAATTGGCGCTAGGCTGGTGCACCTATGGCGTGGGCGACCAGATGAGCCATTACAACGTCAATGCGGGTGTGCCAAAGACCTTGGTACAGTACCTGATCCGCTGGTGCGAGCGCACCGATCAGTTCGACCCAGCTTGCGACGCGGTTCTGGAAGATATTGTCGCAACCGAAATCAGCCCGGAACTGGTCCCGGCGGGGGAGGATGGCGAGATACAGAGCACGCAGGACCGGATCGGCCCCTACGAGCTGCACGACTTCTTCCTGCATCACACCATGCGTTGGGGCCATCAGCCAAGCCATGTCGCGTTTCTCGCCTATCACGCCTGGTGCGATGCGGATCATGGACAATGGCCGCCGAATTTCCCCGACGATGCGAAGAATATGTACGACCTTGCAGACGTCCGCCGTTGGCTGGAAGTCTTCGTGCAACGCTTCTTCGCATTCAGCCAGTTCAAAAGGAGCGCGATGCCCAATGGCCCAAAGGTCAGCAGTGGCGGCGCGCTCAGCCCCCGCGGCGACTGGCGCGCACCCAGCGATGCGGTGGCGGATGTGTGGCTGAACGAGCTGCGGCGCAATGTGCCGGACGAATGATTGTCTTGGCGACAGGCACGGTTGAAATGAGATGACCGTAATTACCGCGCTTGCCACGGCGCTGCCCCCGCTTGATTACCAGGACGATTTCCGCCGCTGGGCGCGGGCTCGGGTAGCGGGAACGCGCACGGCGAAGCTGTATGACCGGATGGATGCGCGCTCCGGCATTGCGCATCGCTGGTCAGTGCTGGAACCGCAGGATGCCGCCTTGAACGAAGGGCGCGGGCTGTATGGCAATGACGATGCGCCGCCCGGTACCGCTGCCCGCATGCAGCTTTATGCGAAACATGCGCCGGAACTGGCGCTGCAGGCGATCGGCAAGCTGGCTGACACGGATGGCATTACCCATCTGGTGGTGGCCAGCTGCACTGGCTTTGTTGCGCCGGGGATCGACCAGATCGTGGCGCGGCGGCTGGGGCTGGCCGCCAACGTGGAGCGGGTGCTGATCGGTTTCATGGGGTGCTATGCTGCGGTCACCGCGCTGCGCACCGCACGGCATATCGTGCGGTCCGACCCGGCGGCGCGGGTGCTGGTGGTAACGGTCGAGCTGAGCAGCCTGCACCACCGCGCCTATGACGCCATCGAACCGCTAATGGCGGTCTCGCAGTTCGGGGACGGTGCGGCTGCGGCGATTGTCGAAGCAGGGGGTTCGGGTCTGTCGCTCGATGCGGGACTGTCGCTGGCGCTGGAGCAGTCAGAAGAGCTTATCCGATGGGACATCACCGACCACGGTTTCGAAATGAACTTGTCTGGCGAAGTGCCAGGGCGCATCGCTGCGGCGCTGGCCGAACCCGATATCCGCGCCGCAATTTTGCGCGGCGACGACGTGCGCGACATTAAGGCCTGGGCAGTGCATGCAGGCGGGCGTTCCATCCTCGACGCGGTGGAGCGGGGGCTTGGCCTGTGGCCGAGTGCCCTGCATGCTTCGCGCGCCGTGCTGCACGATTGCGGTAACATGTCGTCGGCTACACTGATGTTCGTGCTCGCGCGGCAGATAAAAAGTCGGCCGGAGCGTGGTATCGCGCTGGCTTTCGGGCCGGGGCTGGCGGTGGAAGGCCTGCGGTTCGGCTGGACGGACGGCTGAGGCGCGATGCTGGAACAGCGCCTGATTGCCGAGGAGATGATGGACGCGCCGGACCTCGACGCGGACACCTATCGCGCCGTGGTTCACGATCTGGCGCGGGTGAATGCGTTGACGATGGCCTATCGACCGACGCTGGCCTTCCTCGACCGGGTGACGGGTGCGCGCAGGGCGCTGCGCCTGCTCGATGTCGGGTTCGGTGACGGCGACATGCTGCGGCGAATCGAGGGCTGGGCACAGAAACGCGGAGTTGCCGTGCAGCTGGTCGGCGTGGACCTGAACGAACGCAGTCTGGCCGCCGCCCGCGATGCGACGCGGGACGATAGCGATATATATTATCGCATCGGGGACTATGCCGATCTTGCCGGGGAGGGGTGGGACTGCGTTATCTCCAGCCTTGTCGCGCATCACATGTCACCTGCCGAACTGGTCGCTTTCGTCCGCTTCATGGAAGCCGAAGCGCACGTTGGCTGGTTCGTGAACGACCTGCTGCGCCACGGCTTTGCCTATCACGGCTATCCGCTGCTGGCGGCGTTGATGCGGTGGCATCGAATTGTGAAGCATGACGGGCGCATGTCCATCGCGCGGTCCTACCGTCCGGCGGAATGGGTGCCGCTGCTTGCCGAGGCCGGGGTGGCGGAAGCGCGGGTGTTTCGCGCGTTTCCGTTCCGGCTGTGCGTGGAGCGATTGCGGTGAGCGCGCCTGTCGTTCTCGGCGCGGGTCCGGCGGGCTGCCTTGCCGCAACGCTGCTGGCGCGCGCGGGCGGGCGGCCGGTGCTGGTGGACCGGCACGCCGAGGTCGGCGATGCGCTGTGCGGCGGGTTCATGAGCTGGCGCACCGTGGCGCGGCTGCGCGATAACGGGCTGGATGTAGCAGAGCTGGGCGCACATCGCGTAACGAAGCTGGCGCTGTTTAGCGGCGGGCGGGAAGCGCACAACAGACTGCCCGCTGCGGGATACGGCTTGTCGCGCCATGCTCTGGATACCGCGATGCGCGCGCAGGCTGTCGAGGCCGGCGCGACGCTCGCTATCGACCGCATCCGGTCCGTCGAACCCGGCATTGCATTGGGAGACACACAGGACTGGTGCAGCGATGCCCTGTTTCTTGCCAGCGGCAAATACGATGTGCGCGGGTTGCCCCGACCCCGTGCCGCTGAGGATGCCGCACTCGGGCTGCGCATCCGCCTTCCCGGCAGTGCCGAACTGACCAAACTGCTCGCCAACACCATCGAACTGCACTTCTTCGCAGGCGGGTATGCCGGGATCGTTTTGCAGGAAGAGCGCGACGGACATCCGAGCGCGAATGTGTGCCTTGCATTGCGCAAATCGCGGTTGGCAATGGCGGGCGGCACGCCTGCTGCATTGTTCGCGGAACTGGGGCGCGAGTATCCCGCATTCGGCAGTCGCATGGCTTTCGCACCGGACGACATCGCGGCGGACACGATCGGTGCCGTGCCCTATGGCTGGATTGCGCGGGACACCGCCCCCGGCCTGTTCCGGTTGGGCGATCAGGCAGCGGTTATCCCTTCGCTGGCGGGCGAGGGCATGGCTATCGCGCTGGCCAGCGCCGAAGCCGCCGTGCGATCTTACACCAGAGGCGGCGGTGCCGCGGCACCCCGCTACCAGCGTGCCTTTGCGCGACAGGCGTTTCGTCCCGTGAAGACCGCCAAGGCGATCTGGAACGTGGCGGAAACAGCACGCGGGGGTGCGACGCTGACCACGCTGGCCCGCACCGCCCCGCCGCTTGCCACGCTGGCGATGCGCGCCAGCCGGATCGGTTAGGCCGTTACCTGCGCGGCCTTCGCCGAAGCTGCCGCTACCTTTGCCTCTCCATCGCCACCCATAAGGCCGTCCGCCGCAATGACCTGCGCATCGCCAATCCCGAGAAAGCCTAGAAAGTGACGCAACCACGGCGTCATGAAGTCGACGTCGCTTCCGACCTGCGTTCCGCCCGTTGCCACCGCGATGTAGGCGCGCTTTTCCTTAAGCAGCCCCTGCGGTCCGTCGGGCGTATATCGGAACGTGGTGCCCGCGCGCGCCACCAGATCGGCCCACGCTTTTACCGTAGCGGGAACGGCGAAGTTGTAGATCGGCACGCCGAACACGACAATATCGGCGTCCTGCAGTTCGGCGATGAGCTGGTCGCCCGCCGCAGTCGCTTCGGCTTGTGCAGGCGTGCGGTCGGCCGGTGGCACCTGCGCCGCACCGAAACTTTCGGCGGAAACAAAGGGCAGGTCGTTCTGGCTCAAATCGCGTTCGATGACTTGCTTGCCGGTTTCGTCGCGCAAAGTGCTGGCGATGGTGGTGCTCAGCGCGCGCGAAACGGATTCCGCACCTTTTATGCTGGCGGTGATATGCAGGATAGTACTCATATTCCGTGTTCCTTCTCGTAAAAGTTCAGGCGGCATCGACGAGGATGAGTTCCGCGTCTTCGATTGCCGTGATGGTGATGTCTTTCTCGCCGGTAATGGCAATTCCGTCGCGGGCGGCGGCCTCGACATTACCGATAGTTACCCGGCCCGTAGCAGGCACAAGATAAAGGTGCCGACTGGCACTGGCGGGGCGATAGGTAATGCTTTTTCCGGCCTTTACCGTCGCGCCCAGCACGCTGGCATCGGCGCGGATTGGTAGGGGCCCAAAACCGGTCTCGTCATCGTTCGCCGCGTTGGAGGCGAGCGGCACGAACTGCCCGTTGCGTCCTTCCTTGGGGAAAGGCCGCGCGCCCCAGGCCGGTTCGCCGCCGCGCTCGTCCGGGATGATCCAGATCTGGAAGATCTGCGTGTCTTCGTCTTCGCGGTTATATTCCGAATGGGCGATGCCGGTGCCTGCACTCATAACCTGAACATCGCCCGCTTCGGTGCGGCCTTCATTGCCCATATTGTCGGTATGAGTGATGGCGCCTTTGCGGACATAGGTGACGATTTCCATGTCGGCATGGGGGTGCGTGGGAAAGCCGGTGCCCGCTGCGATGGTATCGTCGTTCCAGACGCGCAAGGCGCCCCAGTTGACGCGGGCAGGGTCGTGGTACGCGGCAAAGCTGAAATGGTGATGCGCGTCGAGCCAGCCGTGATTGGCGGAACCGAGCGTGGCGAAGGGGCGGTGTTCGATCATCGTGATGTCTCCTGCTGGAGGGGTGCTGTGAGAGACAGATAGCGATTGCGCAGCGGCCGAATAAGTGGAACAAATACGTTCAGGATGACAGGATTATCGGAATAGGCATGAAGTTGGGCGATCCCACGCTGGACCAGCTGCGCATTTTTGAGGCGGTTGTCGCGGCGGGCAGCTTCGGCGGCGCAGCGCGCAATATGGGGCGGGCGGTCTCCGCCATCAGCTACGGCATTGCGCAGCTCGAAGCGCAGCTGAGCGTCAAGCTGTTCGCACGCGAAGGATCGCGCAAACCGGTGCTGACTGATGCGGGCGCCGGTCTGCTCAACGAAACGCGGGCGATCACCGGAGGAATCGACAACCTGCTGGCCAAGGCGCGCAGCCTGCATAGCGGACTGGAAAGCGATGTATCGCTGGTGGTCGATGTGATGGTGCCGGGCGAGGCCACGGCGCGCGTGCTGCGAGCATTTCGTACCATGTTCCCGACGGTTGGTCTGCGGTTGCAGGTGGAAGCTTTGGGCGCAGTGGTGGCCTGTCTGCTGGATGACGAAGCCGCGCTGGCAATCGGCGGACCGGTTGTCGCCGATCACCCGGCGCTGGAGCGGCAGGCGATCGGGTCGGTCGAGCTTATACCCGTTGCAGCGCCCGGACATCCGCTGGCCGCGGCGGACATCGCATCGGGCCAGAGCCGTGAGCATCTGCAACTGGTACTGTCCGACCGCTCGCCACTGACGCAGGGTCGCGAGTTCTCGGTAATGGCGCGCGAGCAATGGCGGCTGGCCGATCTGGGCGCAAAACATGCGTTGCTGAAAGAGGGGATCGGCTGGGGCAACATGCCGCGCGCGGCCGTGGCCGATGACCTTGCATCGGGTGCGCTGGTGGCGCTGGACCTGCCGGAGAAGCCGGGGACCGATTATACGCTGAGTGCGCTGTGGCGGCGCGACGCGCGGCCGGGACCGGCAACAAGCTGGCTGATCGACACATTCCGTGACGATCTGGCGCAGTGCCCAGCCTGATTGCTATTCCGGAAAGCGTTTCACCGCATCGCCGCTGCGCCACGGTTTGTACTTTGGCATGACCGCAGCGAACAGGGTGGAGGCGAGGTGCCGTTCCAGCCAGGCGTGCAGGTCCGACAATGGCTGCGCGTCGAACCAGTCGCGGTCGGTATTGGCGAACTGTCGGATGAAGGGGAAGATCGCAATATCGGTCAGCCCTCGCTCCGGCCCCGACAGATTGGCGTAAGCGTTCAGCCGCGCATTGAGCTGCGCCACGATGTCCATCGCCGCCTCGCGGTGCGGCATCGGATTGCAATCGCCATAGCGCGAAGGGTATTTGAACCGGTCGAGATGGTGCTTGAACGGGCCGTCGATCAGCTCGACCAGCGCCGGTTCGTCACGCTCCAGCCAGCCTTCGGGATCATTGCACGCCAACGCCCAGCGCATGATGGCAAGGCTCTCGTCCAGCACGGTGCCATCGGGCAGCAGCATGGTCGGCACGGTGGCTTTTTCGGAAATCCCGGCAAGCTCCGGCGGTTTTTCGGCCAACGTGACTTCGCGCAGTTCGCACACCGTGCCGCTGACGAACAGCGCCATGCGGGCGCGCATGGCGTAGGGGCAGCGGCGGAAGCTGTAGAGGATGGGCAGGGTGTTCATCGCCCGACATGCGCCTTGCCGCGTTTGGCTGCGAGTGTTTCCTGCCGCTGGCGTTCGGCGTATCTTGCACGTTGCGCATCGTCGCGTTCGCCGATGCAGGCGGCGCAACTGACGCCTTCGACATAATCCGACGAGGCCTGGTCGGCCTTGCTTACCGGGCGGCGGCAGGCACGGCACATCGCGTGGCTCCCCGCCGACAGGCCCGGCCCGACCGCAACCCGCTCATCGAAAACAAAGCATTCGCCCTGCCATTGGCTGTCGGCTTCGGGCACCGTTTCGAGGTAGCGCAGGATGCCGCCCTTGAGGTGGAACACATCCTTCACCCCTTCGCTGCGCAGGAAGCTGGTCGATTTTTCGCACCGTATGCCGCCGGTGCAGAACATCGCCACTTTCTTCTTGCCCGCCAGCAGTTCGTCGCGATGCGCGCGGAACCAGTCCGGAAAATCGCCGAAATGCGCGGTGTGCGGATCGACTGCGCCGGCGAAGCTGCCGATAGCGACTTCGTATGCGTTGCGGGTATCGATCACGACCGTGTCCGGGTCCGCGATAAGCGCATTCCAGTCGATTGCATCGACATAGGTGCCAGCATTGCTCACCGGGTCGATATCGGGTTGCCCCATCGTCACGATTTCGCGTTTCAGCCGCACCTTCATGCGGTTGAACGGTGGCGCGGCCGCGGTCGAATATTTCAGTTCGGGGTCGGCGCAACCAGGCAGGGTACGGATGTGGCGCACCACCTCCGCCACGCCCTGCCCGGACCCCGCGATGGTGCCGTTGATGCCTTCGGGCGCCAGCAGGATAGTACCGCACACTTCCGCCGTTTTACACACGCGGAGCAGAGCCGCCTTTAGCACAGGCAGGTCATCCATTCGCGCGAAGCAGTATAGCGCGGCGACTGTAATCGAACTGACCATCAATCGAGCCGCATGACCCAGCCGTGGGTGTCTTTCACCGTGCCAGTCTGGATACCGACCAGCCGCTCGCGCAGTTTTTGCGTCAGCTGTCCCGGCCCGCCGCTGCCGATGGTGAAGGCGCGGTCCTCGCCTTCCACTTTGCCGACCGCCGTGACCACCGCCGCGGTGCCGCACGCCATGACTTCCAGCAGCGCGCCGGATTCCGCATCCGCCTGCCACTGGTCGATGCTGTAGGGTTCCTCGCGCACGGTCAGCCCGTCCTCGCGCATCAGCGTGATCAGGCTGTCGCGGGTGATGCCGGGCAGGATCGTTCCGGTCAGCGGCGGTGTGACGACGCTGCCGTCGGCCATCGCAAAGAACAGGTTCATGCCGCCCAGCTCCTCCACCCATTTGCGCTCCACCGCGTCGAGGAACAGCACCTGGTCGTGCCCGCGGGCGAACGCTTCCTTGGTCGGCACCAGGCTGGCGGCGTAGTTCCCGCCCGCTTTCGCCGCGCCGGTGCCGCCGGGGGCCGCGCGGCTGTAATCGCTGAGCCACAGGCTGACGGCAGGCGCGCCGGACTTGAAATAGCCGCCGACCGGGCTGGCGATGACGAGGAAGCGATATTGCCGGGCGGGCCGCACACCGAGAAACGCTTCTGTGGCGATCATGAAGGGCCGCAGATACAGCGCGCCGCCATCGACCGTCGGGAACCAGTCACGGTCCGCCGCCACCAGTTCTCGCACGGCGGCAACGAACATTTCGGGCGGCAGATGCGGCATTGCCATCCGGTCGGCGCTGTTGTTGAAACGCACGGCATTGGCTTCGGGCCGGAACAGGGCGACGCCGCCATCGGGATGGTGATAGGCCTTCATGCCCTCGAAAATTTCCTGCGCGTAATGCAGTACGGCGGCGGCAGGGTCGAGAGCCAGCGGCTCGCGCGGGCCCACGGTGGCGGAATGCCAGCGGGGGTTGGATCCATCCTCGTCCACGTCGAACGCGATGGACACCATATGGTCGGAAAAATGCTTGCCGAAGCCGGGATCGGCGAGGATTGCCGCACGGGCATCGGCATCCATCGGTGCGGGGTGGGGGCGGCGTTCGAATTGCATGTCCCCGCGCCTAGTGCGGCGGCGGTAAATTTTCAAACGCGCAATCTGCAAACGCACCCGGTGGACAGGTAAGTTGCAACCACAAATGGGAAGGGCAGCAACTCCGCAATGGAGATACTGCCCTTCGCATGGTCAGCGGCCAGGAAGTGCCGCCCACGATAGTCTTGCGGGGTTTAGCCGCTAACCCTCGTGCGGAAACTTACCGACCTCAACACTGCTGAACCATGAGACATCGGATCACCTCCTTTCGCGCTGTAAAGCCAAGACCCGTGCCGATCACCGGGCGGGCCAAGAGCTGCGTGTGCCGCGGCTCTCGCTGTATTCAATGAGTCATCACTGTTGCATTTACAAGACCCGAAGCGAATTTTTCACACTTGTAGTGCCACTTCAGCGGCAGTCCTCGATCACGCGCGTCACTTCCGGCCATGCGGGCAGGTAGAGCGCGGGTTTGCCCGCCGTTTCGATGGCGAAACGCCCCCGGCTCAGTGCCATCGCGTCCAGAAGCGGGTCGGTTGCGGCGAAATCGGTGGTGAGCAGCGGACGCGATCCGGTCAGCGGCGTTACCTCTACCATGCGGTCCGCCGTCTCGGTGCGAATATGCATGGTGGCGGCGGTGTCGCCCACTGCGCCTGCCCGCGCGATACCGACGCGCCGGGTCCGCTTGTCGCAGCGGATCACGAACACATCGTCGCCGCGCACGGTGGAGCCGAACAGCGCCAGTGTTTCGTTCGGATCGGTGTCGTAACGCCAGTCGCCCGCCGTTTGCGGCGCGTCCAGCCAGTTGTCGTATTGCGGCGCAGCCAGCGTCGCGACCGGCGCGGGCGCCGGTACGGGCGCGACCACCACCCGCGGGGGCGCAGGCGGCGGTGGCGGAGCTGGTGCGCAACACACGGTCAGCAGGCTGGCGCTGGCAACCAGTGCGAGGACAACGTTGCGCTTCATGTTGGACGCAGGGATCAAGCGGTCAGGCATGTGTCGATTACTCTTGTTATGCCCGGCGCTGCGGGGAGTTGCATTTCGGTCGGGCCGGGGCCGAGCAGGGTAAAACTGGTACCGGGAATGGCCATCGCGGCGAGGATCGGTTGGAGCGGGTCGACGGGGGCGGACACGCCGGGTCCGCCGTCGGGCTGTGCCGCCGTCGGCAGGTCGAAACGTTCGCCGCCGGCGACGATGGCGTTTACCTGTCCGGTGGCGACGATGTTTGGGCGATCGACGAAGACTTGCCGCGTGGCCCGGTTGCAGCGCACCACCAGCTGCGCCGTCCCGTCGTTGCCTGCGAAACTGGCACTTACGCCGTCGCCGGTCTCCCTGACTTGCCATTCACCAGGGGCAAGCGCCTTGCCTGCCGGAAGGGCGGGTGTGGGATTGCCGGTCAGGACGACAGTCGGCGCGTCCCCCGCTTCGGGCGCAGTTTCCTGCGGTTCTGTGGAGCAGCCGGCGACCGCGCACGCGCACAGGAGAATAGACAGGAAAGTACGCATCGGGGAGGGGGTGCTCCTGTTTCGGGACGGGTGCGGCACGGGCTTCGTGCTTGGCAAGTGCGCGTGCACCCTTCTATCGCCGCCACCATGCCACGCAAGACACGTATCGACCAGCTGCTCGTCCAGCGCGGCCTGGCACCGAGCCGCACCCGAGCGCAGGCACTGGTGATGGCGGGCATCGTGTTTTCCGGCGAAACCAAGCTGGCCAAGCCGGGACAGACGCTGGCCGAGGATGCGCCGCTGGAAGTGCGGGGGCGCGACCATCCGTGGGTCGGGCGTGGTGGCATCAAGCTGGCGCATGCGCTGGAGGTATTTGCGCTGGACCCGGCGGGCGCGACGGCAATGGATGTCGGCAGTTCCACCGGCGGATTTACCGATGTGCTGCTGACCAAAGGCGCGGCGCATGTGATCGCGGTGGACAGCGGCACCAACCAGCTGGCCTATGCCTTGCGCGAAGACAGCCGCGTCACGGTGCTGGAACAGACCAGCGCGCGGATCCTTACGCCGGAGCTGGTCGGGCGGCCCTTTCGCTGGGTGGTGTGCGATGCGTCGTTCATATCGCTGGCCAAAGTGCTGGAGGTGCCGTTGCGGTTGGCCGAGCCGGAGTGCCGGCTGGTTGCGCTGATCAAGCCGCAGTTCGAGGTTGCGCGCGGGGAAGTCGGCAAGGGCGGCGTGGTCCGCGATCCGGCGCTGCACACCCGCGTTTGCGACGACACTGCCGCGTGGCTGGGCGAAGCGGGCTGGGATGTGCAGGGCATCGAACGCAGCCCAATTACCGGACCGGAAGGCAATGTGGAGTTCCTGGTCTCAGCGCGCCGCACCCTGCGCGACCCAACACCTGACGCCACAAGCTGACCCGTGGCGGCACGGCCTCATGCTAACGCAATGCCTGCCATTGCCGCCTCTCGCGCGCCGCCTATAAGTCGTGCCACGGCAAGGAAGCGCCGAACGAGGATTCGCACAGGGAGAGCGCGACGATGACGATGCTGGCATCCAGAGGCCAACTGCGCGCAAGTTTCCTGCGCTGGGCGCTGTTCGCGGTGCCCGGCTGCTTGCTGCTGGGCTTCCTGTTCGGCCAGCTGGGCAGTCCCGACACCGTCTGGTTCCAAAGTCTTGAAAAGCCTGCGATCTTCCCGCCGCCAATGTGGTTCGGCATCGTGTGGAGCATCCTCTACGTCATGATGGGTATCGCGCTGGCGCTGGTCTGCGCCGCGTGGGGCGCAAAGGGCCGGACCGCCGCGCTGGTGCTGTTCGCGGTGCAGTTCGCGCTGAACCTGTCATGGACGCCGGTGTTTTTCGGCGCCTACGAGATGACGGGCGGGCTGGTCGTGCTGACCATGCTGGTGCTGGTGCTGACCGCAACGGTCGCGCGGTTCTGGCAGATACGTCCGCTGGCGGGTCTGCTGCTGGTGCCGTATCTGGTGTGGGTGTGTTTCGCGGGCGTGCTGAACTACCAGTTCCTAAAGCTAAATCCCGATGCCGACGGGGTTGACCCGACACAGGCCGTGCAGCGTGTGGAGTTCTAGGGCCTTGCGCCGGGCGGCTGGCGTTGCCAGATAACGCCAATGCAAAGCCAGAACCCGATGATCGCCGATTTCGTCAAACTCGCCAACAGCGCGGCGGGCACCTTTGCGGGCATGACCCGCGAAGCCCGCGAAAGCGCGCGCGACCGGGTGAAGGAAGCGATGGGCGGCATGGATTTCGTCAGCCGTGAAGAATTCGACACGGTAAAGGCGATGGCCGCCAAGGCGCGTGAAGACAGCGAAGCGCTGGCGGAGCGGGTCGCCGCGCTCGAAGCGAAGCACGGCTAGGCTACGACTATCGGGGTCCGGCGCAAAGATCCGCGCTTGGCTAAAGATAGCCGGGGCTGCGCATACCTTGAGCACCGCACCACGGTAACCCGCCGGTGAACGTACGTACCCACGCCATCCTGCTGGCCGCCCGCGCGCATGGCGAGACGGCGGTGATCGCGCGCATGATGACGGTCGAGGCGGGCATGGTCGCCGCCTATGTCGCGGGCGGACGGGGCCGGACGCTGCGTCCGGTGGTCATTCCCGGCAATATCGTCGCCGCAGACATCCGTGCGAAATCCGACACGCAGCTGCCGTTTGCGCGGCTGGAGCTTGTGACCAGCCGCGGCCCGTGGCTGTCCGAACCACTGCCCGCTGCCGCCATCGGCTGGGCCACCGCGCTGACCGCCACTGTACTGCCCGAACGCAATGCCTACCCCGCGCTGCATGGCGCGCTGACGGCATTGCTCGATGCGATCTGCAATGCGGGATCGGCGCGCGAATGGTTGCGCGGAATGCTGGCTTATGAAGCGCTGCTGCTGCGCGAGCTGGGCTATGGCGGCACCGCACCACCTGCTGATGCGACGCTAGACGATTTGCTGGACGCTTTCGCGCGGCAGGCTACGCCCATCCAGCGCTACCTGCTTGCCGACCGGCGCGGCGATGTTATGGCCGCGCGCACGATGCTGGGTGAACGGTTGGGACGAATGGGGTGAAAATCGCGATACTGCCCGGCGACGGGATCGGCCCGGAAGTGACAGCACAGGCGGTGCGCGTGCTGGAGGCGCTGGCGCTGTCCGGCCTGACGCTCTTCACCGGCGATGTTGGCGCGGCCGGCTACCACCGCCATGGCCATCCGCTACCCGATGAAACGCTGGACATGGCGACGCGCGCCGATGCGGTGCTGTTCGGGGCGGTGGGCGACCCGGCGTGCGACACACTGGAGCGTGCATTACGGCCCGAACAAGCGGTGCTGGGCCTTCGCGCCAAGCTGGGGCTGTTCGCCAACCTGCGCCCGGCGCGGACCATGCCGGGGCTGGAGGGGCTGTCTTCGCTCAAGCCCGATGTAGCGGGCGCGATCGACCTGCTGATTGTGCGCGAGCTGAACGGCGATGTCTATTTCGGCGAAAAGGGCATGCGCGAAACGGCGGACGGCACGCGCGAGGGATGGGACATGATGTCCTATAGCGAACCCGAAATCCGCCGCATCGCCCATGCGGGTTTCCATGCCGCACAGGGCCGCAGCGGGCGCCTGACCAGCGTGGACAAGGCCAATGTGCTGGAAACCAGCCAGCTCTGGCGCGACGTGATGTGCGACGTGGCGGGCGACTATCCCGAGGTCACGCTCGATCACCTCTATGTCGACAATGCCGCGATGCAGCTGGTGCGCGATCCGGGGGCGTTCGACACCATCGTGACCGGCAACCTGTTCGGTGACATCCTGTCCGATCTCGCCAGCGCATGCGTCGGCTCCATCGGCCTGCTCGCCAGCGCCAGCCTGGGCACACGGCAGAGCGAATACGGTACGTTCGGCCTCTACGAACCCATCCATGGCAGCGCGCCCGATATTGCGGGGCAGGGCGTCGCCAACCCGGTTGCAGCGATTTTGAGCGCGGCGATGATGCTGCGCCATTCGTTCGGGCGGGAAGCCGACGCGGTACGCGTGGAAGCCGCTGTGGCGCAGACGCTGGCCGACGGGGTGCGGGGTCACGACCTTGGCGGCACAGCCTCGACCGCAGAAATCGGCGACGCGGTTCTCGCCGCGCTCTGACTGGCTGTGCCGACACTCGCGATCGTCTTGCCGACGCTGAATGAACGCGACAACATCGCGCCGCTCGTCGCGCGCATCGACACGGCGATGGGCGCCGTTGCGTGGGAAGTCATCGTAGTCGATGACGACAGCGCCGATGGCACCGCCGATGCCGCGCGCGCATTGGCCGCGAACGATCCGCGCATTCGCGTGATACAGCGGATCGGCCCGGGATCGGGGCGGCGTGGGCTGGCCTCCGCCGCTATCGAGGGCATGTGCGCCACCGCCGCGCCGTTCGTGGCGGTGATGGACGCCGACCATCAGCACGATCCGGCGCTGTTGCCCGCCATGCTGGCGGCGGTGCGGGACGGGGATGCGGACCTAGCGATGGCTAGCCGCTTTGCCGACGGAGCCAGCGCGGCGGGGCTGGCGGATACGCGGCGCGAGGCGGCATCGGGCCTTGCCAACAGAGTCGCCCGGCGGCTGACCGGCACCGACCTGACCGACCCGATGAGCGGCTATTTCCTGTTGGAAACCGCGCGCCTGCGTGCGCTTGCGCCGCGCCTTTCCGGCATAGGTTTCAAGATATTGCTGGACATACTTGCGACATCGCAGGAACCATTGCGCGTGCATGAGGTACCGATGCAGTTCGCGGCGCGGCGCAGCGGCAAAAGCAAGCTGGACCATGCCGTCGCGTTCGAGTTTCTGGTGGGGCTGTACGAGCGCACCTTCGGACGGTTGGTGCCGGTTCGTTTCGCGTTGTTCGGCACGGTCGGCGCGCTGGGTGTACTGGTGCATTTCCTCGTACTCGCGCCGCTCTATCCGGGCGTAACCGCGACCTTCTGGAAAGCGCAGGCCGCCGCGACCTTTGCTGCGATGACGTTCAATTTCTGGCTGAACAACTGGCTGACCTATCGCGACCGGCGGCTTGTCGGTGCGGGAGCCCTGTTGCGCGGCTGGTTAGGCTTTTGCGGCACCTGTGCCGTGGGGGCGCTGGCAAACGTGGCGATGGCCAGCTTCCTGGTCCAACGCGGCGCACATTGGGCGCTGGCGGCGCTGGCGGGTATCGTGGTGGGCGCGGTGTGGAACTACGCGCTATCGAGCAAGTTCGTGTGGGGGCGGTATTAGCTGCTCGGGCTGCGCGGATCAGTTTTCTCGCAGAGGGCACAGAGGAAAGGGAGACGCAGAGATATCGCGCTCGCGGCGAAGCCGCTATAAATTCGCGATCTTGCGAGCAGTTCTTGCCTAATCAAAGATAATGCCTGCGGCACAGCGACCTCCACGTCTCTTTTGCCTCAGCGTCTCTGCGAGAAACCCTTTCTTCTGAAAAGCCAAAATGCGCGTTCACCGCCACCCGGCAAACCACGCCCAGGTGGTGAAGCTTTGCTCGCCCGCCAGCGGGGCTGCGCTCAGGATCGGGTACCAGAACGCGAACACGCCGCCCGCACCCGCCAGCACGGCCAGTGCCAGCGCGCGTTGCCAGCGTTTGCCCGATTGCCACAGCGCGTCCAGTGCCATCGCCAGCGCGGCCAGCAGGAAGCAGCTCGGCAGGAAATAGTGGTAGTAGAACTGCACCGGCTTATCGACCACCGCCCACATGCCAACGCCGACCGTGTACAGCAGCACCACCGCCGCCGTGTCCCATCGCCGCCTGCGCCAGGCAGTCCATGCCGCCCAACCCAGCGCTGGCAGGCCCGTCAGCATGGTCAGCGGACTGCCGATCAGCATGATGCCGCGCTGTGCCCCGTCTATGTCCTCGTACAGATACCAGATCGCGCGCAGGTTCAGCACCCAATCGGGCCACTGGCTTTGATAGGGATGTACCGCGATGACCGATGATTGAAGCCGCAGGATCTCGGTATGCAGCGCGATGAAATCGCCTGGCGGCAACGGGTCGGACGGCGCGAAATGGGCGGGCAGGAAGGTCAGCCAGTACGTCGCCAGCGGCAAGGCACCGAGCAGCAACGCCGCTTCCCACAGCGCAATACCCGGCACCGGCGCACCCCGGCGGCTGGTCAGCAGCCTGCGCCGCCCTACCGCCAGTCGTGTGGCCAGGAACGCCAACCCCGGCAGCATGGCGAGCACCAGCACGTTCCACTTGGACCCCATTGCCAGCCCCAGTGCGACGCCTGCCAGCGCCAGCCGCCATCGTCCCGTTTCCGGTTGCCGCACCGCGCCTGCGCAATGCCACAGCGCTACGAGGAAAAACGCGACCATGAATACATCCAGCATCGCAATACGCGCGTGGACGAACAGTGCGAAGCCGGTCGCAAGCAACCAGCCGCAGGCAAGGCTTGCGAAGCGGGTGCCAGTGCCATGCCATACGCCGCGCATGGCCGCATACAGCGCCAGCATCCCCGCCAGCAGCGGCGCGATCCGCCAGCCGAACGGCGTGTCGCCGAACACCGTCATGCCGCCCGCGATAAACAGCTTGCCCAGCAGCGGATGCTCGCGGTTTATCCACCCCCAGTCCTCCAGCAGCGCACGCGCAGCAGGCAGGTAGTGTACCTCGTCGAACAGCGGGCCGGACGGGATCGTCAGCCGCACGCAGGCCAGCCCGCCAAAGGCCAGCACCAGAAAAACGGACCAGCGCCACGGATCGGTTTGGGCGGGGTTGGCGGGAGACATCGCACGATGCGCTAAGGCGCGGCCATGTCGCGCGCAAGACCCTTCGCGCTTGACGAACCGATAGCTGTCGCGCCACCGCTGCACCCCATGAAAAAGACCACTGGCATGGACCGTTCCACAACCCGGAACTGGCGCCCCGCGACGCAGGCCGTGCGCGGCGGCACCTGGCGCAGCGAACAGGGCGAGACGAGCGAGGCGCTGTTCCTGACCAGCGGCTATACCTATGACGATGCCGCCACCGTCGCGGCGCGCTTTGCGGGCGAGGCGGACGGGATGACCTATTCGCGCCTCCAGAACCCCACCGTCGCGATGCTGGAAGAGCGCATTGCCCTGCTGGAAGGCGCCGAGGCGTGCCGCGCGCAAGCGAGCGGCATGGCTGCGATGACGGCGACCCTGCTGTGCCAGCTCTCCGCGGGGGATCATTGCGTGGCGGCGCGCGCGGCGTTCGGCTCGTGTCGCTGGCTGGTGGACAGCCTGCTGCCGCGTTTCGGCATCGAGGTCACCGTGATCGACAGCGCCGACGATGCCGCATGGGAAGCGGCGATCCAGCCCAACACCAAGGTTTTCTTCTTCGAGACGCCCGCCAACCCCACGCTCGATATCGTCGACCTTGCGCATGTCTGCGCGCTGGCGAAGGCGCATGGCATCGTGACGGTCGTGGACAACGCCTTCGCCAGCCCCGCCTTGCAGCGCCCGATGGAATTCGGCGCGGACGTGGTGGCGTACAGTGCGACCAAGCTGATGGACGGGCAGGGCCGCGTGATGGCGGGCGCGATCTGCGGCAGCGAGGAATGGATCACCGAAACGCTGATGCCGTTCCAGCGAAACACCGGGCCGACGCTCGCGCCGTTCAACGCATGGGTGGTGCACAAGGGGCTGGAAACGCTGTCCTTGCGCGCGCATCGGCAAAGCGAGAATGCGCTGGCGCTGGGGCGGTTTATGGAGGATCGGCTGGCGGCGAAAGGCGGACGGATGCTCCATCCGGGCCTCGCCAGCCACCCGCGCCACGAACTTGCGACTAAACAGATGGATGCGTTCGGCCCAATCTTCAGCTTCGAGATGCCGGACGGACGCACGCAGGCCTATGCCGTGCTGGACGCGCTGGAACTGGTCGATATTAGCAACAACATCGGCGATACGCGCAGCCTGATGTGCCACCCCGCCAGCACCACCCATGCCGGGCTGGAGGCGAATGCGCGCGACGAGATGGGCGTGCGCGAAGGGCTGTTGCGCATCAATGTGGGGCTGGAAGATATCGCCGACATCACCGAAGATATTGATAGGGCACTGGGTAGAGCGGGACTATGAGACCATGACCGAGACCGTGGAACTGCTGTTCGATTTCGTCAGCCCGAATGCCTATCTGGTCTGGGAGCCGCTCAAGGCGGTGGCGGCACGGCACGGTACCGCGATCAAGGTGACGCCAGTATTTCTCGGCGGGATGCACAAGCTGACCGGCAATGCCCCGCCGATGGTCCGCGATGCGGAAGTGAAGGGCAAGAACGCCTACGCCATGCTGGAAATGCGGCGTTTCATTGCGAAGCATGGGCTGGACCGGTTTACCATGAACCCCGGTTTTCCGTTCAAATCCATTACCTTGCAGCGCATGCTTGTTGCCGTTTCTCAAGAACAGCGCATTGCGATGATCGACGCGTTGCTCCCGCCGATCTGGGAACGCGGGATGGACGTGACCGATACGGACGAAGTCGCGACAGCTCTGGCTTTAGCGGGCCTCGACGCAGACGCCTTGGCCGCGAAGGCGCAGGATGCAGCGGTGAAACAGGCGCTCGCCGACGCGACCGATGACGCCGTGGCGCGCGGCGCTTTCGGTATTCCGACGGTATGGGTTGGGGACGAGATGTTCTTCGGCAAGGAGCGCCTCGCCCAGATCGACGAGGCGCTCGACTCTGCGGCCTAATTGCCGATGCGTGCCGTGAGTTCGATGCCGTAGAAGCGTGGTTCTGCCGGAATGAAGGTAGGGATGCCGAATGCGCCGCCGGTATTGCCCGCGTCGAGCAAATAGTCCTCGTCCGAGGCATTGCGAATGAATCCGGCGATTTCGAACCGTTCGTCCGCAAAGCTTACCCCGGCGCGGGCATTGAACAGCGTCACCTTGGGTTGGGAAATCAGATTGCTGTTGGGCAGTTCGAAGAACAACCGGCTCCGATGGGTAACCGATGGCGTGGCGAAGAACCGCACCCCGTCGGCCACCGGCGCGTCGATCGTGAAGCCGGCGGACGCCTGCCATTCGGGCTGAAGCCGGAACCGCGCCCCAGCAAACGCGCCCGCAAATGCCGGATCGTCGTCGATCGTCGCGTCGATATAGTTGCCGTTGGCGAATACGCTGAGCCAGTCGGTCGGGTTCAGCTGCACTTCGGCTTCGACACCCAGATTGCTGGCCGTACCGATGCTTTGTGTCAGCGCACCGACTTCGGCGGGCGTAACCTGGAACCCTTCATATTTCTGGTAATAGATGCCAAGCGAGCCGGACAGGATGCCAACGCGACCTTTGAGGCCCGCTTCGTAATTCCATACGGTTTCCTCGGGCACGAGCTGCAGGTTGGGGGCGGCATCGCCGTTCGGCAGGCGCGAGGCGCTTAAGCCCACCACGGGCGAGCGGCGGCCCTTCGATACGGTGGCGAACAGGTTGATGTCGTCGGTTGCGCGGAACAGCACGTTGAAGCGCGGCAGTATGGCAGAATAGCTGCGCTCCGCTTCGAACGTCTGCCCTTGCGTATCGACTTGTGGGAACAGCGACGGCACGCCGAGCAGCTGCGATGTCGGCACGTCGGCGCGGAAGCCGGATTTACGCTGTTCTATCAGAACGCGGACACCGGCGGTCAGTTCGATGGCCGGTATCGGAATATAGGTCGCATCGGCAAAGACCGAATAGCTCTGGTTGTCGCCCTGGTTCTCGAACACCGAGCTGTAGGGGAAGGCCGCAACCGCGCCGCCGGTCAGAATGCCGGTGGTGGCAAGCGACGGCACCGAGCCGTCCGGCGCGACGCAGGGCAGGTCGGGGATCAGTCCTACGACACATTGGAAATAAACCCCTTCCTCGGTGCTGAACGGCACGTTCTGCCGCCCGTCTTCGGTGAAGAAGTTCCAGCCGAAAGAGGCGCGCCAGCTATCGTCCACGTAGGAGAATCGCCCTTCGTGGCTGAACTGCTCGCCTTCCGCGATCTCGGCGAATTCGAGGAACGGCGCAGCGGAGCCGTCCGCGTCGAACACCTCGGCGCTGTCGAACTTGCGATAGCCGTTGACAGTGGTGAAGGTGAGGCTGTCCGTGAGGAGGTATTCCAGCGTCAGATTGGCATCGTATACTTCGCGGTCGAGCCCCAACTGCGCATCGCCCAGGTCCGCTTCGGAAAAGGGCGAGCCGCCGAGATTGGCGGGTTCGAACGCATTGGCCGCACCGCCCGGTGCCCCGAGGAAAGCGGGCAGGGTGCCGGAGATGAACGGCGTGCCGCCATTGCGTTGCTGGTCGTAGGTGCCGATAAGGTCGATGGTCAGGTCCGGCGTCGGCGTGAACCGCAGCGATGCGCGCACACCGAGCTGATCCTGTGCGTACAGGTCGTCTTCCTGCGTAGGCGAAAGGTTTTCGACATAGCCGTCGCGCTTGCGGTATTCGCCCGCCACCCTCACCGCGATGGTATCCGATCCGGCATTGACGAAGCCCGACGCAAGGTAGCTGTCGAAATTGCCGTAGCCGCCGGTGACCTCGGCGGAGAAGCCGGGGCGGGGGCGGGTGGAGACAAGGCTGATCGCGCCTACCGCCGATGCGGTGCCGAACAAGGTGGCTTGTGGCCCCTTGATCACCTCGACCCGATCCAGGTCGTAGATCGCCTGATAGCTGCCCCGGCTGCGCGAGATGTCGATGCCGTTGTAATACAGCGTGACGCGCGGCCCCTGTTGCGAGGAGCCGCTGTCCGACGTGATGCCGCGAATGACGACGCCGGGATTGTTCGCGCTCTGCTCCTGAATATTGAGGCCGGGGACGTAGTTGGACAGCTCGTCCAGATCGCTGACGCCCAGCTCCTCGATCCGTTCACCGGTGACGGCGGAAATGGTGATTGGCACGTCGACCGCGCGCTGCTCGATCTTCTGCGCGGTGATGACAATCTGCCCTGCGTCCTGGCTGCTGCGCGTGCGATCGCCTGCAACATCGGCATCGTCGGCGGCTGCGCCGGTCGTCTGCGCGTTTGCAAGATATGGCGTTGCAAGAAGCGCGAACGCGGCCGCACCTGAAGATAGCGAACGGTGAATGACGGCGTGCCGAATCATAATGATAACTCCTTGAGAGACAGGGAGTCCCTATGCGGAACCGGTGACGGTCCGGCGTCTTGCCGATGAAGGTTCAGCGTCTTGCAGATGACCGCATTGTTGCAATGCAAAAGCCGATTTGCCGGTTTGGTTGTGCATCGCAGCATAAACGGCTAGGCGGCGCACGACCGTCACGCACTCCACGAAAGCTTCCCATGACCCAAGCCGCGTCCCCCACCGTCGCGACCCCCGTCGCGGGCCGCAGTTACGCGTCCCGGTATTTCAACGAATGGTTCGGCAATATCCGCGCCGACATCCTTGCGGGCATCGTCGTCGCGCTCGCGTTGATCCCGGAAGCCATCGGCTTTGCCCTGATCGCGGGCGTCGATCCCAGCGTTGGCCTCTACGCCAGCGTGGCGATCGCGATGGTGATTGCATTGGTGGGCGGGCGGCCCGGTATGATCTCCGCCGCGACCGCCGCCGTGGCCGTGGTGGTGGTGCCGCTGGTGCGCGAATACGGGGTGGAATACCTGTTCGCCGCCACTATCCTGATGGGGCTGATCCAAGGTGTCGCGGCCATCCTGCGGCTGGATCTGCTGATGCAGTTCGTCAGCCGCAGCGTCATCACCGGCTTCGTCAACGCGCTGGCGATCCTGATCTTTATCGCGCAAATCCCGCAGCTCGACCCGCGCACCGACGGCGTGACCTGGGTGACCTATGCGATGGTCGCGGCGGGTCTTGCCATGATCTACGGCGTGCCGCGCCTGACCAAGGTGGTGCCAAGCCCGCTGGTCGCCATCGTCGTGCTGACCGCGGTGGCGGTGTTCTGGGGTGCGCCGGTAATCTCCGTGGGGCAGATGGGGGAGCTGCCCACCGGCCTGCCTTCGCTGACCTGGCCCGACGTGCCGCTGACGCTGGAAACGTTGCGCATCATTGCGCCCTATTCCATCACGATGGCGGCGGTGGGTCTGCTGGAAAGCCTGCTGACCGCGCAGATCGTGGACGACATGACTCATACGGACAGCAACAAGCGGCAGGAAGTGGCGGGGCAGGGCTTCGCCAACTTCGTTGCCGCATGTTTCGGCGGCATGGGCGGCTGCGCGATGATCGGGCAATCGGTTATCAATGTCGCCAGCGGCGGACGCGGGCGTCTGTCGACCTTCGTGGCGGGCGCGTTCCTGCTGTTCCTGCTCACCGTGCTCGGCAGCTATGTCGGCGCGGTGCCGATGCCTGCGCTGGTGGCGGTGATGATCATGGTGTCGATCGGCACGTTCAGCTGGAATTCCATTCCCAACCTGCGCGTCCACCCGCCTGCCAGCAGCGCAGTAATGCTGGCAACGGTGGCGGTCACGGTGTGGACGCACGACCTGGCGCTAGGCGTGCTGACCGGTGTGCTGCTGTCCGGCATCTTCTTTGCGGGCAAGGTGCGCAACATGTTCACCGTGGAACGGGTGCGGCGCCCGCACAGCAGCGTGTACCACATCAGCGGGCAGGTGTTCTTCGCCAGCGTGGACAAGTTCCAGCAGATGATCGGCCCCGAAAGCGGCCATGCCGACGCGTCCGACACGGTGGTAATCGACGTCAGCAAGGCGCATTTCTGGGACATCTCCGCTATCGGCGCGCTGGAAAAGGCCGTAGACCGGATGCGCCGTAACGGCCGCCATACGCGCATCGTGGGCCTCAACACCGCCAGCGCCGACCTGTTCGACCGCCACGCGCTGGAAGACCGCACCGGTCTGGAACAAGGGCTGGCACCGCATTGAACCTGAGTGCCACCAGCGTTAGTGTAACACTATGAAAGAACTTTTCGCTCATGCCGCCACTACCGCCGGGATTACCGTGCGGGTTGCCGTCAACTTCCTGCCCGAACAATCACAGCCCGCGGCGGGCAAGTGGTTCTGGATGTATCATATCCGGATCGAGAATGCGGGCGATGCGCCGATGACGCTGCGCACACGCCACTGGCGCATTACCGACGGGCGCGGGATGGTGAACCATGTCGACGGCGAAGGGGTGGTCGGCGAAAAGCCGATGCTCGCGCCGGGCGACAGCCACGATTACGTCTCCGGTTGCCCGCTGACGACACCGCACGGCTCGATGGAAGGGTTCTACACGTTTGCGGATGCAGAGGGCGAACCGGTGGAAATCCGCATCCCCTATTTCCCCCTGGCCGCCCCAGCGACGGCCCGATAGCACACAGGTCGGGGCCGATATGAAGCGCACCCACCTGCCCCTGAACGCTTTGCGCGTGTATGACGCTGCCGCGCGGCATCTAAGTTTTACGCGCGCGGCGGACGAGCTGGCGGTGACGCCGGCGGCGGTGGGGCAACAGATCAGGGCGCTGGAGGATCATCTTGGCACCGTGCTGTTTCGCCGAACGAGCCGCGGGCTGGAGATGACGGCGGAGGGCGCGGCGGGGCTGGACCCGTTGCGTGAAGGCTTCCTGAAATTCGAGGAGTCCGTGCAGGCGATGCAGGCCGGGCAGGCGAGCGACCGCTTCACCATCGCCGCCCCGCGCGAGTTCTACGCGCAGTGGCTCGCCCCGCGTCTTGCCACCTATCGCACCGCGCATCCGGGCACGCGTTTCCAGCTGGTCGAGAACGAACACGCCGACTTCGCCGAAGCGAACCTCGATCTGGCGATCCGGCTGGCGGATGGACCCGGTGATTTGCACGGCGTGCAGCTCGCGCCGGCGCGTCGGGTAACTGTGGCGTCCGCGGCCGTTGAGGATGCTTCCAATGGCGAGTGGATCGACTGGCCCGGTGCCCCGCTGCCCGAGGCGGCGAAACCGACCGTTCAGGTGGCAAACGCAGGTCAGGCGCTCAGCAGCGCGGAAGCGGGTCTGGGGCAAACGATCCTGCCGCTGCTGCTGGCAAAGGCGTCGATAGCGGCGGGCCGGCTGGCGGTACTGGACGGCCCGCAGGAGGGACGCCGCGCCTATTGGCTCGTCGCTCCCGCGCCGCAATGGCGCCAGAAAAAGGTCAAGGCACTGGCCGCTTTCCTGACGGGTTGATCCGGTATGGTTTGGCCGCGTTTACCAGTTCCGGCGGCGAAAGTATTAACACAAAGTTCCCAAACCGGTGGTTACCCGAAACCTCCGGAGAATACCGATGGTGCGCAAGAACAGCTGCCCGGCGAACAGCAGATTACCGGTTCGCAAGACTGCTGCGCGCGCAACGCGGTTCGTCGCGCAGTTGAGAGCGAATGTCTCCGGCAACGTGATGCCGATGATGGCGGTGGCGCTGATCCCGGCAATGGGGCTGATCGGCAGCGGCATCGATTTCGGTCGCAATTACCTCGCCGCATCGAAGCTGCAAGGGGCCGTCGATGCCGCCGCGCTGGCCGCCGTGCGCGCCAAGCAGATCGACGGGGCGTCCAACTCCAGCGCGATCGACGCGGCGGAGACCTATCTCGCTGCGAACTTTCCGAACGGTTATATGGGTGCGGTGCTTCAGGCCCCCGTGATCACGATCACCGATATCGACGACGTGATTACCGCATCGGTCGATTACAATGGCACCGTGCCGACCACACTGTTGGGCGTGGTGGGGGTGGGGACGCTGGACTTGGCGGTCACCGCGACGGCTCGCGCTTCGGAAGATCTGCCGACCGCGGTGGAGGCGCTTCTGGTGCTGGACAATACCGGCTCCATGGAAGGAAGCCGAATGTCGCAGCTGAAATCCGCATCGAAGAACTTCGTCGATATCATCTATGGCAACAAGAACACGCGCAAGAACTTCGCAGTCGGCATTCTGCCCTACAACACGATGGTCAATACCGGCCATCTCGTGTCCAGCCATAACAGCAGCTATGTCAATGACCGCCCCGGCTTCACCGATATATCGCCTTCCAGTGCGCTCGGATGGAAAGGGTGTCTGACGGCGAACGAAACGGTCCAGAACATTTCGTCGGACCGTTTCACGATGGACAGCGGCGCCTTCGATATTGGCAAGGACATGCCGGGCGAGGCCGGAATGCCTGCATTCGAGCCGTTCATCTATCCACCGATCAAGGTGGAATCGTTTCAGGATGTGGACAACTTCTACAAGGTCGATCCGTCCGACCATGACGATTTCTACGACATTCCCGCCATTCGCAAGGCGCTGGTCAATCTGCATGGCGACAATATCTGCGTTGATCGTGGCAGCCGGGTAAACCGCGATTGCAGCCAGTCGAACACGGTCATCAGTTTCGACCGGTTGCCGAACAAGAGCAAGTACAAGAACGCGCGGTTCTACAGCCACAAATCCGGCAAGAGCACGAATGCCAGCCCTAACAACCAGTGGGGGCCTTCGCCGAACTATCAGTGCCCGGCACAGGCGCTGCCGATTTCCTATGATTCCACCAAGTCCGGCCTGAAATCCTATATCGACGACGAGAACGCGGCGCTGCGTCCCGGCACCGGGACGTTCCACAACCCCGCAATGGCCTGGGCCTACCGGATGATGGCGCGCGACGATGTCTTCCCGCGCAACCGCCCGACCAGCGTGCCGACGCGCAAGGTCGTCATCTTCATGACGGACGGCAATTTCGACAGCCGCGATGACGGGCGCAAGGACAGCGGCAAGACAATACGCGATACCGCCTACACCGCCTACGGCACCTATGAAGATCGCAAGATCATCACCACGACGGATCGGGATGATACCATCGAGCACCTCTCGCGTCGCTTTGCGAAGACATGCGAGGCGATGAAGGCCGATGGCATCGAGATATACACGATTGCCTTTGCGCTGAATACGGACTCCAGCGGCAACAAGACCCGCGTCATGTTCCAGGATTGTTCGACGAACAAGAACACGCATTTCTTCAATGCGGCGAACGGGAACCAGCTCAGCGATGCCTTTACCACCATCGCGGCAGAGCTCATCGATCTCAGGCTGACGAACTGATGGCGCGGGCGGCATCGCTTCGAACGGACGAGCGGGGCGTGGCCGCGATCGAGTTCGCTGTCGTTGCGCCGGTGATGATCGTCATGCTGTTCGGCATCATGGAGCTGGGCTATCTCGCTTATGCCAAATCCTCGCTCGAAAGCGGCGTGCTGGAGGCGGCGCGTGCCTCGCGCGTTACCGACTGCCCGGAAGACAACCCGGCCCTGATCGAGGAGGCGCTGCTGACCCGGATGTCCGAAGTGCGCAGTTCCGATGGCGAGCCGCCGGTGCTGACGGTATCGTCCTATGGCGGCAATTTCTCCAATGTCGGCAGCCCGGAACCGTTCAACGATATCGACGGCAACGGCGTGTTCGACGCTGGCGAGCCCTATACCGACATCAACGGCAATGCCCAGTGGGATGCGGATATGGGGTCCGGCAATTACGGGGCGCTGGGCGAAGTGGTGCAGTTCTCCGCCAGCTACAATGTCGCCTCCTTCTTTCCGATGCTGTCCTTCCTGAGACCCGGCGGCGAGGACGACTACGCCATCGAAGCCACCACGGTCATTCGCAACGAACCGGTCTGGGACGCACCATGCCTGAACAGCTGATCCGCCGCCGCCAGAGCCTCGGGACGGACGAAAGCGGCCTTGCCCTGATAGAGTTCGCCTTCATGGCGCCGATCTTCCTGTTCTTCGGGCTTGCCGGCCTCGAATTCACGCAAGTCATGCTGGCACACCAGAAGACCGAACGCGTCGCGGCGACCGTGGCGGACCAGGTGGCCAGCAACATCGTACCGCCCAACGAACGCCAGATCGGCGACCTGTTCCAGGGGGCCGAGCTGATCGCGCGGCCCTATGACCTGGCCAATGGCGGATCGGTCATCATCACCGCCGTGATCGGCATCATCGACAACGATACCGGCGAGTTGCAGAACAAGGTCGCGTGGCAGCGGTGCCAGACGCCCGACGGCAACCCCAGCGCGATCGGCACGCAATGGACCGGGTCGACCGATATTGCGGACGGGCCGGACGTGGACTTGCCGCAGGACATCGAACTGGCCCAGAACCACATGGTCATCGTGTCCGAGGTGTTTCTGCAATACGACCCGATGATCAATCTCGACTACTTGCCGACACTCGCCGCGAACGGGGGGCTGTTCACCGAGACGTCAGTATTCCGGACGCGCGGATCGCCGATCATGAACGTCACGCCCTTTCCCGGCGTGCCCGAACACACCTGCTAGGGAGCGCCGGCCGTCATTCCCTCTTCGGCCGGCGTAACCTTTTCCGACCCAACCTCCCCGGCTGGCGTATCCAGCGCCCGCCCCTCGCGTTCCCGATACATCGCCACCGTCGCTTCCATCGCGTCGTCGACCAGATGCGCGTGCCAGTCCGAGATGCGCTCGAACGCGGTGTGGCCCAGCGCCGCGACCTCCTCCGCGCTCGCACCCGCCTTTTCCGCCTCCCACTGCGCCGCCGTCATGCGGCGCAGCTCCGGAAACGCCTCCAGCTCGCGCGCCTCCTGCGCCAGCCGCTGCTTGCGCTTGGCCTCGAACATCTTTTCCAGCTGCGCCATCGCATCTTCCGGCGTGGGTCCGTTGTCGCGATAATCCTGCATCACCTCCTCCCGGATGCGTTCGTAAACCGCGTCGCCGGGCTGCAACTGCTGCGCGCCGTAGCGTTGCGGCAGGCGGTATCGAAGCAGGAAGCGCAGCAGCATGTTGTCGGGCTTGTCCCACTCGCCCAGCAGCTTGCCGCCCGACACGATGGGTGTCGGCGTGCCCTGGATCGCCCGTTCGAGCGCACAGTCCTCCAGCCGCTGCACCCCGCGATCCAGCGCCGCCTCCCATGCCTCCCGGAACCCTTCCGCTCCGGGCCGCGCGCGCAGCTTGTACAGCGCCTCCATCGACTTACCGATGGAACGGGCCGCTTGCTGGACGATGCCGGTGGCGGCGAGGGTGGCGATGAACTTGCGCTGCCGCTCCGGCGTGATGGAATTACCGCGCGGGCGAGCGTGCAGATAGGGTTCGAACGCCAGCAGGGGATCGTCCTCGTCCGGCTCCTCCCCGACATAGGCGACGGCGGAGGTGCCCTGACGGGGAATGGCGCGCGTGCACCGGCCCGGCGGTTCGGGGTTGCCGTATTCCGCGTCGTAATCGACTTCCTCATGATCGGGCAGCTCGTCGGGATTGGCGGCAATGTGCGCGAGATAGGCTGCGCTCAACTGGCCGTTCTCGTCGAAGTTCGGATTGCGCGGGGCGGCGCGCTCTTCGGCCGCTTCGAGATCGGCGAGCACCTGCTTGCCGGATAGCGTTTGGTAAGCGGGCGGCGGCGATTTGGGAATGGGCGAGTCGGACGCGGCCTTGCTGGTGTGGGGGGAGGGGGCGGCATGATCGTTTGGATGTGTCATGCCGGAGCAGATTGCAGAAAGG
>CAVXIF010000007.1:0-10019 GCA_963761775.1 uncultured Alphaproteobacteria bacterium
TGAAGGCTGCATCGCGCGAGGGGCTGGACCCGATCCTGTCGAACCTCAACGCGCTGGCACGGGCGAGCTGGTCCATGCCGCCCGATCATGGCGGCGCGGCGGTGCGGATGGTGCTGCGCGATGAAGAACGCACGCAGACGTGGCTGGACGAGCTGGCAACGATGCGCGAGCGGATGCGCGATGTGCGGCAGAGGCTGGCTGCGGCGGATGGCGATGTGCCGGGGCTGAACCTGGCCGCCTTAAGCGAACAGAACGGATTGTTCGCGATGCTGCCGCTGGACAAGGCGCAAATTACAAAGCTGCGCGAAGAGCATGGCGTTTATATGGCCGGCTCGGGGCGGATCAATATCGCCGGACTGCATGACGGCAATATCGATGCCTTCGTGACGGCATTGGCAGCGGTCGGCAACTCCTAGGCACAATCAGCGGCGCAGGCTCTCCATCCGGCGTAGATAGCGGGCCAGCACGTCGATCTCCAGATTGACGCGATCTCCTTCCGCCAGCGCGCCAAGCGTGGTGTGTTCGGCGGTATGCGGAATTATGTTGAGCGCGAAGTCGCAGGTGCCGTCGGGCCGGTCGCGCACATCGTTCACGGTCAGCGAAACGCCATCGACGGTAATAGATCCCTTTTCCGCCACATAGGGAGCAAACTCGGCACGGGTGCGGATGGCGAGGCGGGTGGAGCCACCCTCGCTGCGTGCCAGCACGACCTCGCCCACGGTATCGACATGGCCGGTGACCATGTGCCCGCCCAGCTCGTCGCCCATTTTTAAAGCAGGTTCCAGATTGAGGCGGCGTTCCGCTTCCCACGAACCGGGCACGGTGCGCGAGACGGTCTCGTCCGACACATCGACCGCGAACCAGCTATCGCCGACGGTGCCGCCACGCTCGACCACGGTCAGGCACACGCCGGAACACGCGATGGACGCGCCGATGGCCATGCTGTCGGGATCGAATGGACCGGCAATGCGGACGCGCAGATCGCCCTGCCGCTCGACGCTGTCGATGGTGCCGATGGCGGTGATGATTCCGGTGAACATGGCGTGGCTGGCTCCGGTGTGCGCTCAGGCGGGGGTGCGGTTGCGACGATAGGCGGTGTAGTCGTCCACGCCAAGCATACGGTGTTCCACGCGGGTCCAGCGGCCGTGCGCATCAGCCAGATCGGCAAGTCCGATGTCGCCGATGGCGGATGTGCCTGCGCCGATAACGATGGGCGCGCGATAGAGGTCGATGCGATCGACGAGATCGGCGGAAAGGAAGGCGGCCGCCGCGCCGGCGCCGCCCTCGACGTATAGATAGTGCGCGTCGAGCGTGGCGATATCGGCGGGGCTGGCGATTGCGGATGCGCCATCCAATGCCGCGCCGCGCGACAGCACGACCCGCACCGGACTGCGATCTTCCAGCCCCGGCAGGCGGACGTCCAATCGGGGCGCGTCGTCGCGCCATGTGCCGCCACCGACCAGTATCGCATCGGCCATCGCGCGGCGCGAATGGACATGCGCGCGCGCCATGTCGCCCGTGATCCAGCGGCTGGCCCCGTCGGCCATCGCAATCCGCCCGTCCAGCGAGACCGCGAGCTTCAGCGTGACGTGCGGACGACCATGCTGCTTGCACATAAGATATCCAGCAAGGCTGTCGCGGGACGCCACACAGTCGAGAATATCGACCTGGACCCCGGCAGCACGCAGCATGTCGGCCCCCTTGCCCGCCGTTCGCGCATCGGGATCGGTCAAGGCAAACACGCAACGGGCGAGGCCGGCATCGGCGATCAGCTGCGCGCAAGTCGGGCCGCGTTCCGAGGCGTGGGCGCAGGGTTCGAGCGTGGAATAAAGCGTGCCGCCACGCGCAGCCTCACCGGCTTCGGCCAGTGCTATCGCCTCGGCATGGGGCCGCCCGTCCGGCTGGGTCCATCCGCGCCCGGCGACCTTGCCATCGCGCACGACCAGTGCGCCGACATTGGGGTTGGGATGGCTCAACGGACGCCCGCGTAATGCGAGCCGTGCGGCGCTCGCCAGCCAGCGGGCGTCGCCCCGCATTACTGTTGCGGGTCGGCGGGCGCGGGCAAGCCCGCCTGCGCGCGCAATTCCGCCTCGCGCTGCGCCCGTGCGGCATTCTCGCGCGCACGGTCGGCGGCGATCTCGCGCTCCATCTCGGCGGTGTCGATGCCGGTTGCGTCGCCCAGCGCGCGGTAGATATCCTGCGACCGCCGCTCGCGTTCCGCGCGCCGTTCCGCGATGGCGTCCTGCCGTTGCTGGTTGACGACATTAGACGCGACGATTTCGGCGTCGGGGCGGTTTTCGTCGAAAGTAGTGATATACGTGATTTCGGGCGGGGCGGGCAGCACAATACCGCCTTCCTGCGTGAACGCGTAGAACAGCGTGAACGTCAGCCCGCAGGCACCGAGCAAAGCGGGCCAGCGGTTCGTGTCGGAACGCCGGACTTCATGCCAGAAATCCTTAAGACCGGGGACGGGATTGAAGCGCGCGATAAACGACATGCCACCGATATAGGACGGCCTGCGGTGGCACGCCAGTCCCGCGCGTCGCTCACCCGAAGAAGCTGTAGAGCGTGCGCCCGTCGCTTTTCAGCCAGCGATTGGCCTCTTCGATATCGTCCTCGAACAGGTCGCTTAGCGCCGCATGGAAGGCGGGGCTGTGGTCGAAATGCAGCAGGTGCGCGACTTCGTGCGCCACCACGGAACGGCGCACGGTGTCGGGCGCCATGACCAGCCGCCAGTTGATCCGCACCGTGCCTTTCGCCGAACAGCTGCCCCAACGGCGGTTCGCCCGCGACAGAGCCAGGGCGGGCGTTTTGACACCGGCGCGCGCGCAATACTGCGCCAGATCGGCGGCCATCAATACCGTCGCTTCGGCGCGCAGCCAGCGTTCCAGCCGTGCCGCGATAGCCTCCTCCGGACCGCCGAGCCGCAGTATCCCGCCAGCGCGCTGCACCTTGCGGCCATGCGCTGGCGACCAGTCGATGCGGTGCGGCTGGCCGCAAAACGGCATCACGGCACCATTACCAACAGCCTGCCGCGTCGGCACGCGCGCGCGCTGCGCCGACAGCCAGGCAGTGCGGGTGCCGGCGAATTCGACGGCATCGGCGGTGCGGCCCCAGCGCGGCATGGTCACGCGCACTTCCGCGCCGTCAGGCGAGAGGCGCAGCGTCATCCGTCGTGCCGTCGCGTGGCGGCGAATGACCAGCGGCAGCACTGCATCGCCAACATCCACCGTTGGTGTCCCATCGGCACTGCGCAGATATTCCAGCACGCCCATACTGCTACAGATCCTCGACCACATGGTGTTCCAGCGGCCCGGCATCGACCTCGCTGACCACGCGCCCGGCAATGCTGATCCCGGCGCGGTCCATCGCGTGCGGATCCTGCGTCAGCAGCGGATGCCACGGTTCCAGCGGACGCCCCTCCGCACGCTGGCGATAGGCGCAGCTGACGGGCAGCCACGGCACGTCTTCGACAATGGCCAGCGTCAGTTGCAGGCAATCCGGCACGCGCGCCTTGCGGTTGCGATAATCGCGGCATCGTGCAGTGGCGCAATCGAGCAGTTCGCAGGCGACATTGGTATGTTCGATGGCGCCGGTGTCCTCGTCTTCCATCTTGTGCAGGCAGCACCGCCCGCACCCGTCGCACAGCGCTTCCCACTCGTTCTTGTCGAGCTGCGCCAGCGGCAATTCCCAGAACCTTTCGCGCATCGTCCCGTTGCTACCGGACCCAGCGGGCCAGCTCCTCGCCCACCGCCGCGCCGCCCTTGTCGGTAGGCAGGATAACCAGCGGTTCGCCGTCCGGGCCGAACAGGTAGCTGAAGCTGGTATGCTGCATGGTGTAGTCCCCGGCGTCGTTGACCGGCACCTTCTTCGCGCTCGATGCGTACTTGCCGAGCACGGCTTTCACCGCGTCCAGGCGTGCCGGTCAGCCCGATCAGGCGCGGGTGGAAGTTGGCGGCAAATTCACCGACGACTTCGGGCGTGTCGCGTTCGGGGTCGACGGTGACGAAGATGGGCTGGATCTTGGCGGCAAGCGCCGGTTCGGCCTTCTCGAAATCGCGCAGGCCCTTGCGCGATGCGGCTGAGGTCGGTCGGGCAGATGTCCGGACAGAAGGTGAAACCGAAATAGATGATGCGGTATTGCCCGTCATAATCGGACCAGCTGACGGGTTTGCCGTCGCTCGCCGTCAGTGTAAAATCGCCGCCGAGCGAAGAGCCACGAATATCGACGCCGTCGGGGGAGGGACCGATCGGTTCCTGGGTTTCGCTGCATGCTACAAGAAGGAGCGCGCCGAATGCGGCGACGGCGGAGCGAAAGCGGAATGTAAGGCTAATCATGGTGTGCTGCTTCATGCGCTGCTAATCGGACGGTTGCAACATGGGGCGCATGCGGACAGGATGCCATCGCGCCGCCCGCACGATAGAAGAAAGATCTGGTTTTGACGATGTATCGACCGTTTCCATCCGCATCCCGCGCCCTGTCGAGGGCGGGCGTCCTGCTCGCCGGACTGGCGCTGTTCGCCGGACCGGCGGCGGCGCAGATGTTCACCGATGGCTATGAATTCCTGAAGGCTGTGCGCGACCGTGACGGGACCGAAGTGACCAAGGCGCTGGACGAGCCGGGATCGGTGCTGGTCAACACCCGCGACCGCACGTCTGGCGAAACCGCGCTGCATATCGTGACGCAGCGGCGCGACACCAGCTGGATCCGGTTCATGACGCAGCGCGGTGCCAACCCGAATATCGCCGACAGGAACGGCCAGACGCCGCTGATGGTGGCGAGCGCGCTGGGCTATGTCGAAGGGGTCGAGGCCCTCATCAAGGCGGGCGCGAACGTCGATGTGGCGGACAGCACCGGCGAAACGCCGCTGATCGCCGCCGTGCATCGCCGCGACCTGGCGATGATGAAGCTGTTGCTGGCCAGCGGGGCGGACGCCGACAGGAGCGACAATTCAGGCCGCACCGCGCGCGATTTCGTTGCGGTGATGCAGGCGAACGACCAGCTCGCCGATGTGCTTGCGGCAAGCGACAAGGCGCGCGAGGGCGATGGCGATGCGGCGGCGACCTATGGGCCGCAGCTATGACGGGCGCCCGACGCAATGCCCGACTATAGTGACATGACGCTGGACGAATTGCGGCTGGCGCTTGCCCCCGAAGTGGCGAATTCCGCCGTGTTCGACGGCTGGACGATGGACGCTGTCGAGATGGCGGCTCAAATGGTTGACGTGGATACCGATGTGGCGCGGCTGGCCTACAAGGGCGGCGCGATGGCCATGATCGAGGCGTGGATCGCGGCAGTCGATGCGGCAATGGTGGCGGAGATGCCACCCGAAAAGCTTGCCACGATGAAGATACGCGAACGCATCCGCGCGCTGGTGCAGTTCAGGCTGGATGCGATTGCCGGTCAGGAAGAGGCACTGCGCCGCGCCACCGCAATCATGGCAATGCCGCAGAATGTCGCGCGCTCTTTGAAAACGGCATGGCACAGCGCGGACGTGATGTGGCGGCTGGCGGGTGACACCGCGACCGATTACAACCACTACACCAAGCGCACCCTGCTGGCGGGCATCTACGGCGCGACGCTGGCGGTCTATGCCGATGACGAGAGCGAGGGGAAGGCCGACACCGCGGCATTTCTGGACCGCCGGATCGAGGGCGTGATGCGGTTCGAGAAAGCAAAAGCGAAACTGGTCAACCCGGACCGCGAGAGCTTCAGCCTGTCGCGCCTCCTTGGCCGGATGCGGTATCCGGCGCGCTAAGCGAAACTAGCCCCCCCCCCCGGCGCGCAAGCGCGACTACTATTGCGCCCGGCGCGCAAGCGCGACTACTAATGATAATGAGTTGCAATTAGCGCCGCGCTCTGGCAGCGGCGCTGCTATGTCCGACACTCCCGTTCTTGACGCAATAACGCTCGACAGCTTGCCGACCGACACGCCTGCGCGCATTGCGTCGGTGGAGTGGACGCGCATTGCCGAGGCCGATGCAAAGCGTCTGCGCGCACTGGGGCTTGACGAAGGCTGCGAGCTGTCCGTGGCGCATCGCGGCATTTTCGGCGGGCGCGATCCGCTGGCGATTACCGTGGGCCGCATGACCGTGGCACTGCGCCGCCGCGATGCCGCCGCGATTTCGGTCACTGCCCTATGACGGCCCGAACATGACACCGGCCCAAACATGACACTGGCACGCCGCGTGGCGCTGGTCGGCAATCCCAATGCCGGGAAAAGCGCACTGTTCAACGCCCTGACCGGCGCGCGCCAGAAGATCGCCAATTACGCGGGCGTTACGGTGGAACGAAAGGTTGGCCGCCTTCCGCTTCCATCCGGCAAGCATGTCGAACTGGTCGACCTGCCGGGCAGCTACAGCTTCGATGCCGCCAGCCCGGACGAGGAGGTAACGCGCCAGATCGTAATGGGCGATTTCGAAGGCGAGGCACGGCCCGATGCGGTGGTGATCGTGCTGGACGCGGCCAACCTCGAACAGCATCTGGTGTTCGCGCAGGAAGTCATCGCGCTGGGCCTGCCGACGGTGGTGGCGCTCAACATGCTCGACCTGGCGGAGCGCGACGGGCTGGTGCTCGACCCCGGCGCCCTGTCCGAAGCCTTGCGCGTCCCGGTGGTGCCGACCGTGGCGGTGCGGCGGCGCGGTCTGGACGAACTGACGCAGGCCATCGCGCAGCTCGAAACGCGCGAAGCCAGTGTCGGGCAATCGCTGACATTACCCGAACGCAGGCTGGCGGCGAAAAACATCGCGCGCGCCGCGATCGTGTCCAGCAGCGCGCGCCATCATGTCAATTCGCGGCTCGATACCGTGCTGCTGAACCCCTGGCTCGGCCCGCTGATCCTGACCGCGCTGCTGTTCGTCATCTTTCAGGCGGTGTTCGCATGGGCGGCACCGTTTGCCGATGCGCTGGACGGCGGGGCGGGGGCGCTGTCGGAATGGGTGGTGGCGACCTTCCCCGCTGGATTCCTGCGCGACCTCGTGACCGAAGGCGTCATCGCGGGTGTCGGCTCGGTGGTCGTGTTCCTGCCGCAGATCGTCATCCTGTTCGCGTTCATACTGGTGATGGAGGCGACCGGCTATATGGCGCGCGCCGCCTTCGTGATGGACCGCATGATGGCCAGCGTGGGGCTGTCGGGCCGCAGCTTCATCCCGCTGCTGTCCAGCTTCGCCTGCGCCATTCCCGGCATCATGGCGACCCGCAGCATTGCCGACCCCAAGGACCGATTGACCACCATCCTCGTCGCCCCGCTGATGACCTGTTCCGCGCGCCTGCCCGTCTATGCCGTCATCATCGCTGCCGTTATCCCGGCGACATCTATCGGCCCCGGCATCGGGCTTCAGGGGCTGGTGCTGTTCGCGTTGTATGTCGCGGGCATTCTGGGTGCGATGGTCGTGGCGCTGGTGCTGCGCAGTTCCGTCACCAAGGGCGCGGCCAGCGGCTTCATTATGGAGCTGCCGCGCTATCAGCTCCCGCGCCTGAAAGATCTTCTCATCGGCCTTTGGCAGCGCGCGTGGGTGTTCCTGCGCCGCGCGGGGACCATCATCTTTGCCGCGACGGTCGTGCTGTGGCTGCTGCTGACCTTTCCCAAGGCGGACCCCGGCGAAAGCCAGATCGACGCCTCCTATGCGGGGCAGGCGGCGGACGTGATCCACGTCGCCTTCGCGCCCATCGGCTTCAACCGCGAGATGACGCTGGCGCTGGTGCCCGCGATGGCGGCGCGCGAGGTGGCGGTATCCTCGCTCGCCACCACCTATGCGGTGGAATCGGAGGACGAGGACGTGACGATGGCCGCGCTGGAGCAGCAGGTCGCCGCGCGCTGGAGCCTGCCGACCGCGCTCGCCTTCCTCGCCTGGTTCGTGTTCGCCCCGCAATGCATCTCCACCATCGCGGTGACGCGGCGCGAGACGAACGGCTGGCGCTGGCCGCTGTTCATGCTCGGCTACCTGTTCGCGCTGGCCTATCTGGCGGCGGGGGCGACATACTGGCTGGCGGTCTGGGCAGGACTTTAGCTGTACGGCTTTCACAGCAAGCGCAGGTGCGATAGGCGAGCGTTTCAATTGCATAAGGAAGCGAATCGATGGCCGGATCCCTCAACAAGGTAATGCTGATCGGCAATGTCGGGGCCGATCCGGAAATCCGCAGTTTCCAGAACGGCGGCAAGGTCGCGAACATCCGCCTCGCCACCAGCGAAAACTGGAAGGACAAATCGGGCGAACGCCAGGAACGCACCGAATGGCACACGGTGGCGATCTTTTCCGAAGGCCTCGTCAACGTGGTCGAGCGGTATGTGAAGAAGGGCAGCAAGCTGTTCATCGAAGGCCAGCTGCAGACGCGCAAGTGGTCCGACAAGGATGGCAATGACCGTTACAGCACCGAAGTGGTGCTGCGCGGGTTCGGCGGCACGTTGACCATGCTGGACGGTGCCGGGGCGGCGGCGGAGGAGGGGGCGGTGGCCAGCGTTCGGGCGGCGGGATTACGACCAGAGTGGCGGCGGTTCAGGTGGCGGGGGCGGCGGCTGGAACCAGGGCGGCGGTAGCGGCTCCGGCGGCGGTGCGTCGGGGCGGAAGCAGCGGCGGTTCCGGGGGTGGTGGCTCCAACTACGACGATCTGGACGATGACATTCCGTTCTAGGTTTCGGGGGTGGCAGCAGCAGCTGCTTTTGATTCAGAAGCAGATACTCAAAAACTATTGGTTGCCGCCTGAAAGCAGACGTTTCTGTAAATTTTCAAACAGCTGGAGGTATGCGGTTCAGTAGTGCGGCGACTTTACGTCCGTGTCACTACTCTTCGGTACCATCTCTAGGCTTGTCGTTGTTGGGGAACCGGGCTTGATATAGCTGCCAGCGCATTCCGTTTTCGCCGCCACATTTATCGCATGAGAACTTACCAATCGTATTTTTCTCCATGTTCATAACTTTGCGCAATTGAAAGTGGTTCTTATGGGCGCAGTGGATGCAGTCCACGAGCAACTCCTCTGGAGCGAACCAAAAATCATCGCCGTTCTTCTCAACCTTCCAGCTCGCTAGGCATTCCGGGTTGATGCAGTACACGGACTGACCGGCCGTAAGCAGGTCCGCGCGACGCTTGTTCAATGTGCCGCAGTCGCAATCAAACTTCACCTCTCTACCGATGCCAGAAAATGTCATCGTCGTGCGTTCGAGGCGCTTCAATTCCTCTACAACTTGTTCTACCTTTTGCCGTATTGCAACTTTGTCACCATAATCAGGAATCTGGTCCTCCTTGTGCTCGGGCAGTCGGACGTGCAGCGCCAGTCTAGCCAGCGCCTGCCACATCTTGGCGATTTTCTTCGCGTCAAATCCTACCTCCGTCCCGATCTTCACGAAGTCGTCGTCTTCAGGTTCCAACCCTTTCCGGTTAGGTTTCTTTGAAAGCATCATGGTTCGAGTATTAGTGACGTGCGGGTCTACCTGTTCCATCAATATCTTGACCACACCGCCCGGCTGCCAGCGTTTCAGTTGCGCGTGCGAGATATAGTCGTGCCGCTGGCGAAGACGGTCGTAGCAGACTTTTTCTAAAGCAATCCGTGCTTCAAGGGCGGCAAAGGTCACACTCTGGCTTGTATCTTGATCCAAAAGCGACCGGATACGTTCGATAGTGGGGCTTAGATCAATCATACTGGCGAAATGTCACCAACGGGTGGTGATGTCACCAGCCTAGCGAAGAGTTAAATGGAGACGACTATCAAAAATAGGACGCTTGTCAGCGACCGTCTTCACCCACCCCAATCTCCACCAAACCTACCCCTCCGCCAACCCCTTAAGCGCTTCCGCAAGCGGGCCGCTCGGCGTATCCTCATCGCTCAGCCCTGCGGCCCTGCGTGCGGCGTCGGCCTGCGGACTAGTCGCGTAGGGGTCTATGGCGAGGCCTAGCGTTTGCGCGGCGGCTTCGCCCAGGTCGATGAAGTCGCCCACATAGGCGATGTCGTCCAGTTCATGGGCGCTCAGCTCGTATTCCGCGTCCTCCGGGGTGGCACGGGTGTCGGGTACGAAGCGGAGCGA
>CAVXIF010000008.1:0-22415 GCA_963761775.1 uncultured Alphaproteobacteria bacterium
CCAACTCCGCATCAAAGAGGGGCACCGCCCTTCCCGGCTGCGCAACACGCAAAATCAGGCTTCGGCAAACGCTGGTCGCTCCCCTTCGACGAGGCCGCGATGCAGCACGCGATTGCCCTGAACGCCGCCATGGTCGGCCCTGTGCATGGTCGCGCGATCATCGAACAGCACGACGTCGCCGTTGCGCCACTGGTGGCGATAAAGATGCGCCTGTCTGGTGCTGTGCCGGTATAATGCATCGACGATGCGTTGCGACTGTGCCGCGCCTTGCAGATTGCAGCAGCGTTCGGGCGTCGAGAGATAGAGCGACGTTTCGCCTGTCTCCGGCAAGCGCCGCAATACCGGATGGCGGACCGCGTAATCCACCCCGTCCGGTCCCGTCGCGGAATGTTCCAGCGTCTTGCCCGCCAGCCATTCGCGGCAACGTGTCGGCAGGCGGGCGGCGGCGCGAACCTGGTCGCTGAACAGCGTACCGCCACCTGCCTCCGGCAAGACCACCGATTTCAGCGCCGTAAAAGCCGGTGGACGCGCGACATAGCTGGTGTCGGTGTGAAATACGCTGCGCGGTGGTGTCGTGCGCCCGATATTGGACACGATATTGAGCTGCGGCGCACCAGCAACCGGCGGTTCCCCGGCGGTATACATCGGCGGGCCGAGCGAGGCGAGAAACGCTGCCAGCTCGCCATCGCTCGCGCGTTGTTCGCGAAAAACCAGTATCCGATGCCGGACGCATGCCGACCGTACCGCAGCGGGATCCGGAGAGGCGGACAGCTGAAAACCCGCAACCTCCGCCCCGAACGGTTCCAGTGGCCTGACCCGCAACATGTCAGCCAAGCATATCGACCAGCTTGGTATTCACGCCGGAACCGTCATCCAGACTGTCCAGCACAAGGTCGGCCTGCCAGAAATCCTGATCTTTGGTCAGCGCACCCGGCGTGGCGACGGTGTCGATACCGGCGCGCTTGGCAGACATTACGCTGGTGGCGGTGTCCTCGATCGCCAGCGCATCGTCGGCTGCAATACCCAGCTCTTTCAGCGCCAGTTCGTAGGGTTCGGGCGAAGGCTTGCCCTCCGTCACCTTGTCGCGGTCCACGATATAGTTGAAATCGTCTGCCGAAAACGCGTCGCCCGCCGCTGCGAAGACTGCGTCGATATTGGGCTGATAGGTCGTCGTGACCAACGCCAGTTTCATACCGCGCTCCTTCGCCCGCGCGACCAGTTCGGCCACACCGGGTCGCAGGCCGACGCCCTGATCCTTCATCGCAGCACAGGCCAGTTCGGTCTTGCGCGCGTGGATCTCCTCTATCTTTTCATCGGACAAATCAGTGCCGGTGGCCGCGGCCAGCATGGCCAGCCGCTCCTTGCCGCCTGCCTGTTCCAGCAATTGCGCATAGGTGTCGCGGTCCCATTGCCAGTTCAGTCCCGCTTCCTTCAGCGCCTGGTTATAGGACTGGCGCTGGATATCGGAGGTTTCGGCAAGCGCGCCGATGGAGCCGAACATGATGGCGGTCTTGGGCATTGTGGTAATCCTTCTGTTTCAGATTGCTGCGGGTGTTTTCAATTCAGTCCTGCACCAGCGGTCCGGTGACGGTGGAGGGATCCTCCAGCCCGACATCGCTGCACAAGGGCTCGATCCCCGCCCCGTCGCGCGGATAGTCGCGGCACAGCGCGCGATAATCCCGCACGGCAGCGAGCAGATCGTCTTCGGTTACATTGTCCAGATAACCGCATTCGCCGATAGCACCGCGCGGAACGGGCGCGACGAGGTTCTGGCCACGCTTCTGGATAATCTTGCGGTGGCTCTCCAGCATCACCGCATCGTCCAGCAGAATATCGTGCCACAGGCTCAGCCCGTAATCGCTCATCAGCCTGAGAATGCGGTGCAACTCGTCCTCGCCGATCCACCCGGCCCGCTGGCTGAGAAAGGCGCCCAGCCCCATACAGATCGCGACCGCATGGCCGTGCAGCAGCCCCGCCTCGATTTCGAAGCCGGGCGACCAGGTGTGGCCATAGGCATGGGGCCGGCACTGGTGCGTCTCGTAAAGATTGTCGTATTCCGCCTCGACATAGGTGCGCATTGCCGCGCCGAGGATGGCGTTGGACAGGTCATGGATCGGATCGTCGTCCGCGCAATCCAGCGTGCCGAAGCGGGTTTCGACAAGGTTCGGTGTTGCCGCTTCGAGATTTTCGAACAGCTCCATATCCTTGACGATCGCCATCTTGACGATCTCCGCAATACCGTGCCGCAGCCACCCTTCGCGTAAAGACGCGAAGAAATAGCGGTCCGTCAGGCACAGAACCGGCGGATGATACGCACCGAGCAGGTTCTTGTAACCGAACCCGTCGCAGCAGGTGCGCGGGCTGGGTCCGGCATCGATACCGGTGACGATGGACGTACCCAGCATCACATAGGGCGTGTTGCGGCCATACAGCGCGCAGGCCAGTCCGCCGGTGTCGGCCAGCACACCGCCGCCGATTATCAGCACCGGCTCGTTACGCGACAGGCCCAGTTTCTTGAAATCGCCGAGCATTTTTTCAACCGTGCCCAAGCCTTTGTCGGCCTCCATCGCGCGATAGACCAGCTTTTCCAGCGGAATGCCGTGGCGGGCGAAATGGGCTTCGATCTTTGCTGCGTAGTTTTCTTCGATATTGCTGTCGACCAGCGCGATGCACCGCCCCAGCGGGCGATAGATGTCGCGCAATTCGTTGCGCCCTTCGTCCAGCACATGATCGACCATGCGGATGGATGCGAAGGTTGAAAAACTCATCACGGCATCGACGCTGCGGTGATCGTGGGATGCGACCACCCGGCCGTCGCTCTCGCGATAGGGCGAGGTAGGATAGACGGCATGGGGATTGGTTTCGGTCAGGTCGGCGATGCGCTGCTCCCAGTCCGCCCGCAGCGCGGTGTCGGCCACGCGCTGCGTCAGGTAATCGCGCAGGCGCATGCTGGAAAAACGCTTGCTGTCATGCACCTGGTCGGCAAACCGTTCCCACGCACCGGCATCGGCAGCCTCGACTCCGTCAGCCATCCTGGCGACCAGTTGGAACACCGCCTCCAGCGGCAGGTTCAACCCACCGCGCATCATCCGCGCCGGCGCTATCGCATCGAACGCGCCCGTTTCTGCAAAATCATCGCCGAAATCCTGCCCGAAGGCGTCGGACCCGATCAGCGTCGTCAGAAGGGTTTGGAAAGGCTCGCCTGCAATCGCGCTTTCGAGCGCATGTTCCAGCGCCGCGCTTTGTTCGGGCGCGTCGGAGTCGGCGAAGAAAGTCTGGATTGCGGTAGCGGCACTGGCGGCAACCGGCTTGGTCTGCTGGAAATTCATGACGGCCTCTTGATCAGGTCTGAAACGGAGCGGGAGAAAAATTCACGAAGCGACACGCCGTCCGCTGCCATCATTTTCACGATGACACTGTCCGGAGAAAAGGAGCAATAGGGTCCGGCCTCGAGGAACCATGGGGTTCCGGTCGGATCGATGCGGAAGTCGAACAGGCTGTATTGCCGCATTCCCAATGCGCGGTGGCAGGCAATTGCGGCGGTCTGGACCTTGGCGGTTACGGGATCGCTGCGTTCCACGATCCAGCTTTCGCGCGGCTGTTTCGCGCCCAATGCGAGGGCCCCGTTTTGCCCGCGTTGCAGCTTGTCCGCGCGCACCCGGATCGGACGGCTTTCGGCCTCGACGCGATATTCTTCCAGTGGCAAGGCACGCAGCGAACCGCCCTGTTCGATCACACCGCAACGTACCTCGCGCCCCGCCTCGATATAGCGTTCGACCAGAACCGCGCCGCCGAAACCGGCAGCGGCTTCGACGGCGGCGGGCATGTCTTCGGGTCGCCGTACCAGCGCGACACCGTCCGAATTGTCGGCATCATTGGGTTTGACGATCAGCGGGAGATCGAGCGCGGCGGCCTCGCCGTCCTTTAGCAGTTGCCCCTCCGGCACAGCGACGCCGGCGGAGGCAACGATGGCGCGTGTTTTCGCCTTGTCCGCCGCCAGCGCCATTTGCAGCGGCGCGTTGCCGAGATACGGGAGGTCCAGCAGGTCGAGCAGCGCGCGGTAGTGCGATACTCCCGTGCGGCAGAACATCTGCGGCAGTGCCAGATCGGCTTCGAGCAGCGCGATATGCTGCACCGCTTCCGCCAACGATAGCGATGGCGCAGCGGCTATGGCGCTATCGTCCAGGATCTCCGGAAAACGCCATGCACCACCGGGGGACACATGCGCGTTGACGAAGCGATACTCCGCACCCGCCAAAGCCTCCTGAGCGGCGCGGGCATACAGCTCGGACAGCTCGCGATAGGTATCGTCGGTCGGTGAGCCGACGAGTTGCAGGATGGTTACCGGCGCTGCCATTCAGTCGCCTCCCGCCTGCACCAGTTTGCCGATGTTGAAATCGATACGCAGCCAGTCGCGGCCGGTGGCCAGCGCGCGCAGCAGCAGCAGCGGGATGTGCCAGTGGTGCAGCATCAGAAACGGCAACGGATCGCGGGCATCCAGCACCGCATCCTTGCCAGCCGCAATAATTGCCAGCCCGCGCGCGCATCGCCTCGAACGATGGAAAGGCGCGCAACAGCCGCCAGACCTCATGCGCCAGCCAGTATGTCGGCCTGCTCGATGGTAGCGGCGTAACCGTTTCACCAACCCTGCCGTCGCCCAGATACGCATCTGCCAGGCCGGGATGGTCGTAGAACATCGTGATCGCCGAATGGGTGCGCGGGTTGCACTCGATGGCATAATATCGTCCATCATCTTCGGCGCGGATGAAATCGAAGGATGCCTGCCCGGTCAGCCCCAGCGCGGCGCCGTACCGTCGCACCCAGTCCTCTATTTCCGGTATGTCGAGATGCGCGTAATTGACCTGGAACGCGGAGGATTCGCAGCACCCATGCACGGTCAGCGCCCCGTCGCGAAACGCGCCGTGCGTGCAGTATTCGGTGCCGGGAATGAATTCCTGCATCACCCACGGATTGTCTTCGGAGATCGGCAGGCCGCGCGCGTAAGCTGCCGTTTCCTTTTCGCTGGCAAGCGGCAGCTTGGTCAGGTCGAGCCGTCGGACCGGATCGTAGCGAATGCTTTTGAGGATGAACCGGCGGGTTTCGCCGCTGAAATCATAGGCCGCGACTTGCGCCGGGTTCGTGATGCGAACGGATTTGGGCGCGGCAAGATCGAGGGCGGCGGCGGTTTCGGCGAATTGGTGCTTATCGTCCAGCTTCCCGATTATATCCGCCGCGACGTGGAAAGTCTCGCAATGGGCGGGCAGGTGCGCTGCGGCCTGGGCATCGAACAGGCTGCCGACGGGACTGGATACCGGCACGAACAGGTCGGCTTCCTCCTCGCGCGCCAGTTTTGCCAGGGCGGCAGCGTATCCCTCATCCTCCGGCTCCGGCACTATGACGAAGCGATCGACGGCGGACGAGAACCGGTGCGCGGTCATCCAGTACGGGGCGCTCTCGGTAAGGATTACGCGGTGCCCGGCATCGCTGAACGAGCGTGCGAGCTGCAGCGCCTTGGTCATTTTCCCGCCACCGACAATTACAGTCTTGCTGCCCGCAGCCAGCGCTGGTTTCCGCCTTTTGCGCGCCGCGCTTGCAACCATCGCCACCGCTGCAATCCCGGCCGTAACCGGCACCGCCGCGCCAAGCGCAGCGAGCGTCAGCACGGTCTTCCCGATAGCGCGAAAGCCCGCCAATACTTCAGGCCCGCCGGATCAGCGTCACGCCGTCACGCAGCGGGATAAGCACTTGCTCGAACCGTTCGTCTGCGGCGACCTCCGCATTGAACCGCGCGATGGCCGCACCGTTTTCGCCCGGTTCGTCGTTGGCATAGGGTTCGCCCTGCATCAGCGTATTGTCGACACAGATCAGGGCGTTGTCCGCCAGCAAACTCCGTTCGACCAATGTGTTCAAATAACCCGAATACCCGCCCTTGTCCGCATCGATGAACACGAAATCGAACGTCTGTTTTTCATCGGCAAGCTTGCCAAGGGTGTCTGCCGCCGGACCCGACACGAACCTCTATATTGCCACCATGCTGCGATGCGTCGAAGCATGTGCGCGCAAAGTCGGCAGCATATCGGTCGATCTCGCACGCGACGAGCCGTCCGTCGTCCGGCAGCGCCTCCGCCATTGCAAGCGCGGAATAGCCGGTGAACAGCCCGATTTCGAGCACGCTGCGCGCGCCTGTGGCGGCAACCAGCATCTTGAGAAACTGCCCCTCGACATGCCCGGACAGCATCTCGCCTTCCAAAGGCAGCGATGTTGCGCCATCACCGTGCCGACGCTGCCAGTCCTCGCCACGCGTCGCAGCGGCCAGGTCCGCCAGCGCCTGCGATTGCCGGGTGGTGTTGGCCGCAAGATAATCCTCCAGCCCCGCAGCAAGCCCGTGCGCTTCGGCAAGCAGGTCGGCGAATTCCTGCCCGTCCGCCTTTCCCGCCGCCAATTGCGCGCGCAGGGTGGCGAGCCGGTCGGCGATGATCGTCACCGGCGTAACCGGTCGCAATTGCGGTGATGACGTTCTGTCGATGACTGCCATAAATCCTTCTGCTCCGTCGGCGGCTGTCACGCCGGACCCGCGGTCAGCTATGGCACAGCATACGCCCGAATTGCGGGCATAATCGGTTAAAGAATGTCAAGAAACTTAGCGCTATCGCTTCGCAGATGGAAAAGACGCAAAGGCAATTGCGCAACGGCTCCGTTGCAGCTGGCACGCTAGGTCGGGTGCTGTCGGCTGAACAGTCCTTAACCCACCCTCTCCCGGCCTGGTGCAAGCGCGTTCGCGGGGAAAAATGACTTTGCCAGGCCGCGTGGCCGGAACTCGTGCGAGTCGCCTTCGTCCTGCGCCAGACGGTCGGCAATGGCGTACATGACGGACGGGTTCACACCCAGGCCGACATGGCTGGCGATGGTTTCAATATTCTCGGTTTGGTGGGTCGGTTGCTGTACCGATCCGCGCCAGTGGACAAAGCCGTCCCCCTTGGTCAGGATGGAGGTGGTCGGCACCAGCGGCGCTTGCGCCAAGGCAGTGGTATTGCCGTTGCGCATCGGTTCGGGTTCGGCACCGTTTAGCATTTCGAACAGGCGCACCGCATGGGTATGGCCACGGTCGTCCGTTATCGGGCTGCCGAGCGAAATGACCTGCCGAACCTTGCCGGCATGGTTTTGGCCAGCTCGCGCGCGAACACGACGCCAAGGCTCCAGCCCACGATGGATACCTTGCGACCAGTGCGGTCGTACAATGCCGACACACATTTCCCCATCGCCTCGACGCGCGCATTATCGACCCGCAGGTTGCGGCCCAGTCGCCAGCCCTCGACGTCGTAACCGAGCCGCGTCAGCAACCTGCGCATAGGGCCGGTGGAGCCATCCGACTCAAGAAACCCCGGCAGCACCAACACGCCGTGCCTGTCCCCCTTCGCCAGCAGGTTCATGGCGGGGCGCAGTGCCAGAAAAGACGCATATTCCGCTATCGCCCGACCGGGTTCGGTCAGCGCAAGCAAACGGCTGGGCGGTCGCGCTGCAAGTTTCGGCGGGTTCTTTCGCCGGGTCATGTCTAGCCTTTATCGGCAGCGGGCTTCGCTGTTGCAACCGGCTTGCGCGGTGTGGCTTTCGCCCTGGATTTCGGCACCCCAACGGCTTCTGGCTTGGCTTTTGGCTTTGCTGTGGGCTTTGCTGTGGGCTGGGCACCTCTGGCCAAATCACGCAATTCCTCGAAGCTGTCCTGGATGCATTGCGAATGGAATTCCGGGTCGGGCAACATCGCACGACAGGCGGTGAAGCTGATGGTGGCTTCGTCGCAACAGCTTTGCACCGTATGGCCCGGCGACATACGGTCGGTCAGGCAGACCAAGCCGTGATGGCTTTCCAGTTTCGCGCCGGTCGAATAAATCGGCACCGGCGGCCCCGGCACCTCCTTTGCCGCAAATCGCCGGGTTTGGGCAGCGCGATGTGCCGGACGTGATATTCGAGATCGAATTCGGGATCCTCGACGCAGTAGGGATAGTCCAGATCGAACGGCACCTTCACCAGCCGCCGCCGCATGGTTTTGGACAGCTGCATGGAAGGGTGCCCGACCAAGCAGGCGGCTTTGGCTTAAGCCGCTTCGCCCAGCGCCATAAATCGCGCGAGGTGTTCGTCGTCGCTGCCGAGCACGTGGTTCAGCATGGTCAGCCGCTTGGCATAATGCGACAGCGGCAGCTCCCATGTCATGCCGATCCCGCCGTGCAGCTGGATCGCTTCTTCCGCTGTCAACCGTCCTGCCGCGCCGACGGTATATTTCGCCGCCGAACAGAACCGGTCGCGCAGGGTCGTACCCTTTTCGAAATTCGCCGCCGCGTTGATCGCCGCCGAATGCGCCTGTTCGATTTCCAGCGCGACTGTTGCCATGCGGTGTTGCAGGGCCTGGAACTTGCCGATCTCCACGCCGAATTGCTTGCGCGTGCGCAGATAATCGAGCGTCATGTCGCGCAGCACGCCCATCACCGCGACCGATTCCCACGATGTCGCGACCAGTCCTGCCGCGATGGCATTGTCCACGGGTTGTGTGCCTTCGATCACCTTCGTTGCCGGGGCGCCGGACAAGGTAAGCTCGCCGGCCGAGCCGCCGTCAATCACCGGATAATCACGGATATCCACGCCGTCGGCACCTGATTCCATGAGGAACGAAGCTGGGCCGTCATCCGCCATGGCCGTTACCAGGACATGGCTCACGCCGCCGAGATATTCGACGACACCGCGCGCACCCGACAAAGTCCAACCGTCGCCCGTCTTCGTGGCGCGCACTTCGGGCATTGGCGCACCGTCGGGTCCGATTGCGGCTTCATGCGCGAAGGTGATCGTCGCCTCGCCCCCGATGACCTTCTCCAGCGTTTCAGTGTCGCCAGCGGCTTCCAGCACCTTGCCCGCCATCAGAGTGCCGAGGAACGGGCCGGTCGCCAGCGCCTTGCCGATCTCGCCGAACACCACGCCGATATCGAAGGCCGAGCCGCCGAAGCCGCCCGCTTCCTCTCCGAACATCGCGCCGAGCACGCCTAGCTCCGCCGCGCCTTGCCAGACATCGGCATCGAAGCCGGTGTCGCTGGCGATAGCGGCTTCCCGCGTGTCCCAATCCGCCTTGTCGGACAGGAAGCGGGAAAAGCTGTCGACCAGCATCTGGCGGTCGTCTCCGATGGAAAAGTCCATGCCTTAAAGCTCCAGTACCGCTTTGGTGATGATCTCGCGCTGCACTTCGTTCGATCCGCCATAGATCGAGTGCTTGCGCCCGTTGAAATACTGGCCTGCGACCGGGCCGGCCCATTCGGGGCCGACGGGTGCGCCGTTATATCCCTCGTCCAGCGCCTCGTCGATGAAGGGCTGGGCGTAGCGGCCTGCGGCGCGGCGCATCAGATCGTTGATCTCCTGCCGGATTTCGGTGCCGCGAATTTTCAGCATACTGCTTTCGGCCACCGGTGCCGCGCCTTGCCCCGCCGCTGCCAGCACGCGCAGGTTGGTGGTTTTCATGTTCTCCAGCTCGATCTCCAGCCGCGCCAGCCGCGCCGCGAACAACGGGTCTTCGGCCAGCGGCTTGCCATTGCGCTGCGTCGTGCGCGCGACTTCCTTCAACCGCTCGTGCATCGCCATCGACGCACCGACGCCCGCGATGTTGGTGCGCTCGTACGTCAGCAGGTATTTGGCATAGGTCCAGCCCATGTCCTGTTCGCCGACCAGGTTCGACACCGGCACCTTCACGTCGGTGAAGAATATCTCGTTCACTTCGTAGTCGCCATCGAGCAGGCGGATCGGGCGCACTTCGATGCCCGGCGTGGTCATGTCGATCAGCAGGAAGGATATGCCCTGTTGCCGCTTGCCTTCGCTGCTGGTGCGTACGAGGCAGAAAATCCAGTCGGCATGCTGACCCAGCGTGGTCCAGGTCTTCTGGCCGTTGACGATGTAATGGTCGCCATCGCGCACCGCCGCACATTTCAGGCTGGCAAGGTCCGACCCTGCGCCCGGCTCCGAATAGCCCTGACACCACCAGTCGGTGCCATCCAGAATGCGCGGCAGGTAATGGCGGCACTGTTCCTCGGTGCCGTATTTGATCAGCACGGGGGCCAGCATCGAAAGGCCGAACGGCACGATGCGCGGGGCGTGGGCGATGGCGGTTTCGGTTTCGAAGATGAACCGCTGCATGATGGACCAGTCGGCCCCGCCCCATTCCTTGGGCCAGTGGTTCGCCAGCCAGCCGCGCTCGTTGAGGATGGCGTGCCATTCCTCCATATCGGTTTTGCTCAGGCGCTGGCCCTTGCGCACCTTGTCCGAAATGCGCGCGGGCAATTTCTCGGCAAGAAAATCCTTCACTTCGCTGCGGAAGGCTTCGTCTTCGGGGGAAAAATCGAGGTCCATCGCGAAAGTGTCCTGTGGTTCGAATTGAGCTGGCCGCAGACTGGCTGCGGTATCGCCGGGATGCAAGCCCATCCGGAAAATGTTGCCAGTTTAATGGTCCGGCAAGGGGCGTGGTTCCATAAGGAGCATTTCCGCAACCGGAAATCATACGAAAGGTGTCAGGGTTCTGTCGTGAATATCGCAAGGCCGTGTGCTGCTGCGTCCCTACGCGCCTGCGTGCTGGTGGCCGCTGCAATCGGTGTGCTGTGCGTGGCGACACCTGCCACGGCGAAGCGGGCGGAATTGCGCGTGGACGCGCAGGCCGAGCTGCGGTTCGGATCGTTTGCAGTGTTCGATCAGGGATACCGCTCGGTCGGACCAAACGGTTCCGTGCAGGAATCGGGCATCTTCGCCGTGGCGCGCGGCGATACCGGACCGGCGCGCTTCACGGTGTCCTACGATCGTGGCAATAACAGCCGCAAGCAGCTCGACATCGAAATCGAGCTGGTGTTCGCAACGCCCGCGCCGTTTCTCGACACCGGCCTGAAAGTGCAGCTTGGGCAGTACCGCACCGACTTGCCGGGCTACGCCTCGGTGTCGCCGGGGCAGGTCGTCACTCTCCGCATCCCGGGGTGCCGCCAGCGAGTGTGTTCGTCTACGTTCAATGTCGGCGGGCGGCTCGACGTGTCGCGGTCGACGGGTGGCGGGCCGGTGGTGATTAACATTCCCGTCGATGCTGTCCTGATTTCGACCAGCTAGCGCAAATGCCGTTTCGCGGCACGTTTGACATGACGGGCTTAAACCGTTAGCTGTCAGTCACCGGTGTATCATCAAGGTATTTCTGTGGCTGCCTCTCGTGCGCATGCGTTTTCGCCCCTGACGTCGGCCGCACCCGGCGAAAACGATGCACGCGGCATCGCGACAGCCCGGATTGCCACGCCGCTCGCGCACGCACGCTGTCGCCGCTGAATTTCGGAGCCGTCGAGAGCGATGGCTTGCAAACTCCGGGCACGGTCGTTATCGGACCGGATACTACCGGACGACAGTTTGTCGGCGGGGCACGGCCGGGGTCTGCGATGACGCGGCAGCGTGCCCTGCTCGGCCTGCCCGGTTCGCCATCACCGGCAGAGAGCCGACCGGATATATCGGATTACTCTGCCCGACAATGCGTAGCGCGCAGCACCACCGGACATGGACCAACCTTGCGCGTAACGGAACTTACGGCTGGCAAGCGCCAATAGCGGGACACGATGCGCAATACCTCCGCCTCGACCATTCCGGTCGCGACATGGTGTATGTCGGCGGTACGCTGTTCGTTCACCCGGACGCACCATCGGGGCATTATACGGCGCAGATCGAAATTGCGGTCGCGTATAACTAGGCGCAGCCCCCTGTACATACCGCCAGCAATGGTTACGCCAAAGTGTGAAGAGCGCGTTTACCCTGGCGTGGAGGCATTTGTTAAGACCTAAGGGCTATCCCCTAGTCCATCGCAGCGGACCAGCCGACTGCGGGCAGGACGCCTTGACCCGGCATCCTTGCAACTGAACTCAACGGGCCGCTTGCCGGTCCGACCACTACGGGGAAGACCAACATGAAAAAAATCGCACTCGCATCCGTTGCTGCCTTGATCGCAACGCCTGCTTTCGCCGCACCTGGCGACACGGATACCGCCACCGGCGCGGCCACGGCTGAAATCATTGCGCCGATCACGCTGACACACACCAGCGGCGATGCGCTCGACTTCGGTACGATTGCCGTATCGGGTACGACCGGCGGTACTGTGACCGTCCCGACTTCGGGTGCCGCAGTGTACACCGGTGTCGCCAATGTCGGCACCGTGGCCGGCAGCCCCGACAGCTTCACCGTCGGCGGCGATACCGGTCGTTCGGTCAGTATTTCGGTCACATCCAACACGACACTGACCGGCCCTGCCGGTGCAACGCCGATGGCCCTGACCATCGACGCCAGCGCCGCACCAACGTCCATCGCGGCGGCGGCTGCAAGCAACCTGTTCAACGTGGGCGGTACGCTTACCGTCAATGCAAACCAGGCAGTCGGCAGCTACACCGGGTCCTACGTCCTGACTGCGACGTACAACTAATCCGGCAGTTAGATCTGGGGCGGTGCGACATACCCGTCGCATCGCCCTTTTTCTATCCTGAGCGGACGTTGCTTAAATGCGATTCAGCTTCACATCATACCTGACGGGAATTGCGGCCTTTTGCGCCCTTTCGTTTCCCTCGGCCGTTCTGGCCGGGCCGGGCGATACGGCGACGCAGAACGGTACCGCGCAACTCGTCGTCATCGAACCGATCGGCATCCAGAATGTTGCCGACCTGCGGTTCGGGCGGATGTTCGCCGGGACTACCGGCGGCACCGTGACGATGGGGCCGACCGGCGTCGTGACCGATGCAGGCGGCATGGCGGGCAATACGAATACCCCGCAAGCCATCAACGGGCGCGGTCCGGGCGGTTTTGCAATCTTTGCCGACGGTGCGACGTCGGTGCGCATAACCACGCCGACCCCCACCTTCACGATCACCAATGCGGCGGGCGATACGATGCAGGTCGGCAACCTGACGCTGGCGCGGTTTTCCGGCAACGCCGATTTCGTGTCCATCACCATCGGCGCACGCCTGACTGTCGGGGCAAACCAGCCGACCGGCAATTACACCGGCACTTACACGCTGCGCGCCGATTATTTTTAATCCCCGGGCGGGATTCACAGCGGATTCAAACTCGTTTACGCAAGGATGCGTAGTCTTACGTAACTGCGGCAAAATTGCGGGTCACCCATGCTGAAACAACCATCAATCGCCTTCGGTCTTGCTGCCGCCGCACTGGCTGCGGCCTTTCCTGCCATCGCACAGGACGTGCCGGGCATCCCGACACCGGCGGCACCCGTCGCACCTGCCGCTCCGCCACCAGAAGAACAAGCGGCGGGGATGGGTGATATCAATCTGTTTCCCAAGCGCATCGTTATCGACGGCCGCCGCTCCATTGCCAATATCGGCTTGTACAACAAGACGGTGAATGCAGGCGATTACGAGATTTCGCTCATCGACATGGCAATGACGGCGGACGGCAAACTGCTCGGCCGCGACAATGGTGCGACCGATGCGGATTTCGCGCGATTGAACCCGGCCAAGCCGTTCCTGCGCTATTCGCCGCGCCGGGTGACGCTGAACGGCAGCGAGTCCCAAACCATCCGCATGATGGCGCGCGCCGGCTCTGATATAGCGCCGGGTGAATACCGCTCCCACTTCCTTGCCGTATCCGTCCCGCGAGACGAGAATGCAGGCTTTTCCATCGACCAGGCAACCGATGCGGCACCGGCGGACGGTATCGGCGTGACCATCCGGCCGCGCTTCGGCATTTCCATTCCGGTGATCGTGCGCATCGGCGAAACGACGCTGGATATCGGCATTCGCGATATTGGCGTTGTCACCCAGCCGGGCGGACAGCGCGCTGTGCAAATGACGCTCGATCGCACAGGCACCCGCTCCGCCTTCGGCAATATTAGGGTGACGGCGCGCGGCGTGGACGAGCCGGTTGGACTGCTGAAAGGTGTGGGTATCTATACCGAGGTCGATGCGCGAACGGTCACGGTGCCGTTCGATCCCGAAGCCATCGCACGGCTTGCGCCGGGCACGCCCTTGACGATTACCTTTACCGATGACGATGCCGATCCCGGCAAGGCGCTGGCCACGAGTACGCTTACGCTGCCGTGATGCGGCGCCCCCTGCCCCGCAATGTCGGTGCCGTCTGTCTCGGCACTGTCATGCTGGGCTATGGCTGTAGCGACGGTGGCGACAGGCAGCGCGCGGGCGACGCGCCCGACCCCGCACCGCCGCCGCCCGACCTTGCCCCCACCGCCCGCGTCGCCACGCCGCACACGATCCTGCCGCGACCGCGTTTCCAGCCGCCGGTGGTTGCGCAGCCTGCCTCGCAAGGTGAACCGCCACATTTGCCGCCTGAAAAGGCAGCGCCTGAAAAGGCAGCGGCCGAAACAGCCTGGCTGACGGAACAAGCTGTCGCGCGGCCGTTCGACACATTGGCCAGCGCGCTTCCGGCAACATCACCCGACCCTGCCAAAACCACGATCAAAGCCACGCCTTTGCTGGCCGCCGGACACAATCGACTCATCCCGGTTGCCGCGCAAGATTACGCACCACCGCCGCTTCCTGCGTTCCGTCCGATCACGACCGTTGAGCCGACAGTTCCGAAAAGCGCGATCCCACCGGCTTCCAATGTGGCGCTGGCCAACGTCGATCTCGTAGAAACGCCAGTGCCGGTTCAGCCGCCACAGCCGGAACCGGCCATCACGGCGGATCAAACCGATATCACGCAAGACGCGCTCGCTCCGCGAGACCTGCCGCCGGAACCGGTACGCCGCCGCATGATAGAGCTGCGGGCGGATACACAGCCGGTTGAGGACGCGCGCGATGCCGCGCCTCCTACTGCCGAACCTGTTGCCGAACTGCCGCCCGCCACAGCGCCACCCGCAAACGATGCGCCAACGCGGCTGGCCGCCAATGCGCCGGTTATTCGCCAATCGCCACCGGTTCGTGCGCAGCCGACACCCTCGTCCATCGTTCCGCCCGTCACCGGGCTGCCCCAAACTGCAATCGACGCGCCTCCGCCTGCCGACGAAACGCGTGCCGCGCTGGTCCCGCAAACGCGCGTAGCGACGTCGCTGGGGCTGGAGCGGGCAGACAACGCCGTCGACATCGCAACCGGTCGGGTTACCACCGCCCCTTCCGCCACCGGAGCTGCGACAGCCAGCGACTCCGCCGCGCTGGTAGATGGCCAGCCCGCAAGCTTTACCGTGTCCGCGCAGCCACCCGTGCTGAGCTATCAGGACGAGCTGATCCTCGAAGCGCAGGTCGAGGGGTTCGATGCCACCGACACCGTGCTGGCGTTCGGCACGCGCGGCGGCGTGTACCTGCCGCTGGGCACGATGGCGCGCATCCTCGACCTTGCCATCACGGTCAGCGACGATGGCAATTACGCATCCGGCTGGGTGCTCGACCCGGACCGCAACCTGGCACTGAACCTGCGGGCGGGTACGCTGGAAATCGCGGGCGACGAACGCGATCTGGCGCGCGATACCGCCGTTGCCTTCGATGGCGAAATGTATGTGCGCGCCGACCGGTTCGTGCGCCTCATGCCGCTGGAAATTACGACCAACCTGCGCAACCAGACGATCCGGCTGAAGACATTGCAGCCCTTCCCCTTTCAGGAACGGCTCCGGCGCGAAGCGCAGCGCAAGGCTCTGGCCAATCGCACCAGTGTGGAAACGCGCGTGGAATTTCCCCGCCGCGAAACGCCCTACCTGTTCGCCTCGGTTCCTGCCGCCGATGTCGAGCTGCGCGCGCTGGCGGAAGACACGGGCGGACCGCGCGGCGAACTCGATTTGCGGCTGGCGGGCGATTTCGCGTTCCTGACGGCGCAGGCCTTCATCAGCGCGGACACGGTGGACGGGCTGACCGCTTCGCTGATCGAGGCGGGCCGCCGCGATCCCGATGCGCAACTGCTCGGCCCGTTGCAGGCGACCGCCTATGCGCTCGGCGATGTTTCCACCACTTCCATGCCCCTGGGCCTGCGCAGCGCGGCGGGGCGGGGTTTTTCGGTGACGAATACGCCGGTGCAGACCGTTTCGGTGTTCGAGCGGATCGACCTGCGCGGGGTGCTGCGCGAAGGTTACGAGGTCGAGCTGTATCGCAACGATATCCTCGTCGGCTCGACCCGGCAGGCGATCAACGGCCAGTACGAATTCGAACAGATCCCGGTCGATTTCGGGCTGAATGTCTTCCGCCTCGTGTTCTACGGGCCGCAGGGCCAGCGCAGCGAGGAAGTGCGCCAGATCAGCGTGGGCGACGGGCGGCTTGCACCCGGCAAGCTGGTTTATCGCGTGGGCGCCGTGCAAAAGGACGAGAACGTGCTGGGCGTGCGCGAGGAAAACTTCGTGCCGCGCGACGATTTCGGCACCCTGCGCGCTTCGGGCGAAATCGCTTACGGCCTGTCTTCCGCCGTGACGGCGGTGGCCAGCGCCGGGGTGTTCGAAACGAACGGCGAGACGGGCTGGATCGCCACCGGCGGTGTCCGCACCGGGTTGGGCGGGTTTGCGGTAAAAGCGGACCTCGCGGTGGAAAGTGGCGATGCCTATGCGGCCAGTGTCGGCATCGGCGGCAAGCTGGGCGCATCGGCCTTTACCGCCAGCCATGTCGAATATATCGGCGACTTCTTCGATGAAACCCGCGTCAGCTCGCTGAACCGGCTGCGCCGCGCGACGGAGCTGGATTTCAATACGCGCATTGATTTGAGCAATCTGTCCATTCCACTGTCGTTACGCGCGCGCCGCACGCAATCGGTCGACGATACCGAACTGGTCGAGGCCAGCGCCCGCGCCTCGGTGCGGACTGGCAGCCTGCTGTTGTCCAATACGCTGGACTTTTCGCGCACCGCACGCGCCGACCTTGCCACTCAGACGCGCCTGTTCGGCAATTTCGACCTCGCCACCCTGTCGCGGGCCAAACTGCGCGGGCGCGTGTCGGTCGGCTACCGGATGCTGCCCGATGTGGCGCTGACGACGGCGGCGGCGGAAGTGGATTATGCGCTGGACGAACGGACCGCGCTGCGCGCTGCGGTCGGCTATGCGTTCGATACCAATGCGACGCGCGTAAACCTGTCGGCAGTGCGCGATTTCGACCAGTTCACTCTGGCTGCAACCGGCGGCTACGGCATTCAGGACCAGAGCTATACCGTCGGCCTGACGCTGGGGTTCAGCCTGGGCCGCGACCCCTTGCGCAACCGGCCCTTCATCACGCGCACCGGTTTGGCCGGATCGGGCGGCGCATCGCTGCGCGCCTTCCGCGATCGGGACGGCGATGGCGCTTACGGCGAGGGCGATACGGTGCTGCCGGATGTCAATTTCACCGCCTTCAACCAGGTAGCCACCACCGACGAACGCGGAGTCGCACGGCTGAGCGGTCTTGGTGAAGGGCGCGGCGTCAATGTGCAGGTGGATAGCGGATCGCTGCCCGATATCGATCTTGCGCCTATGGTCCCCGGCATCGAGATCGTGCCCCGCCCCGGCCGCATCCACAGCGCGGATTTCGCGATTGTCGCGCTGAGTGAAATCGAGGGTACGGCGCGCTTTACCAGCGAAGGGCGCACCCGCGGCGTTTCGGGCGTTCGCCTGCAACTGCGCGATGCGGACGATGCGCCGGTTGGTTACACCCGCACCGAGCTGGACGGCTATTATTTCTTCGAACGGGTAAAACCGGGGCGCTATTCCGTCGTCGTCGATCCCCATCAGGCGACGAAGCTGGACCTGTGCCCCGCCGATGTGCCGCCCGTAGATGTCGGGTTCGAGGCGGACCTGCTGAAAGCCGATATCGACATCGTTTCATGCAGCGCGGCATAGCGGCGTCGCACGCCGGGCTGATTGCCCAGATCGCCTGCCTGAAAGACAAGATTGCTTCCCACATCGGCTCCGGCTTGCCAGTTGTCGTCCCAATCATGCGACAAGTAATCATCTTATGACTGCCCCCCTTACGCACCTCCAGCGCCTCGAAGCGGAGAGCATTTTCATCATGCGCGAGGTCATGGCGCAGGCCACGAACCCGGTCATGCTGTATTCCGTCGGCAAGGATAGCGCGGTGATGCTGCACCTTGCGAAAAAGGCGTTCTACCCCGCACCGCCGCCCTTTCCGCTGCTCCATGTCGACACCACATGGAAGTTCCAGGCGATGTACGCGATGCGCGAGAGCAGCGCGGCGGATGCGGGGATGGAATTGCTGGTCCACCGGAATCCGGAAGCGGTCGAGCGCGGCATCAATCCGTTCGACCACGGCCCGCTCCATACCGATATGTGGAAGACGCAAGGCCTGCGTCAGGCGCTCGACAAATACGGCTTCGACGCGGCGTTCGGCGGCGCACGGCGCGACGAGGAAAAGGCGCGCGCGAAAGAGCGGGTTTTCTCTTTCCGTACCGCCAGCCATGCCTGGGATCCCAAGAACCAGCGCCCCGAATTGTGGAACCTGTACAACACGCGGCTCGGCAAGGGTGAAAGCCTGCGCGTCTTCCCGCTGTCCAACTGGACCGAGCTGGATATCTGGCAATACATCATGGCCGAGGGGATCGAGATCGTGCCGCTTTATTTCGCCGCACCACGCCCGACAGTGGAGCGCGCCGGGATGCTGTTGATGGTCGATGACGACCGCTTCCCGCTGGCACCGGGCGAAGAGCCCGTCACCCGCTCCGTCCGGTTCCGCACGCTGGGCTGCTATCCGTTGACGGGCGCGGTGGAAAGCAAGGCGACGACATTGCCCGAGATCATTCGCGAGATGCTCCTGACCACGACATCGGAACGGCAGGGCCGCGCCATCGACAGCGATGCGGGCGAAGCCTCGATGGAGAAGAAGAAGGTCGAGGGGTATTTCTGACTATGCCTGCCGACACTGCAAACATCTATCGCCCGACTCGCAGATTGCCGACGATATCGAAGGCTATCTCGCCGCGCACGCACACAAGACGATGCTGCGCTTCATCACCTGCGGCAGTGTAGATGACGGCAAATCCACGCTCATCGGGCGAATGTTGTACGACACGAAGATGATTTTCGAAGACCAGCTCGCCGGGCTGGAAGCGGACAGCAAGCGCGGCGGCACCCAGGGCGAGGCAATCGATTTCGCGCTGCTGGTGGACGGACTGGCGGCGGAGCGCGAGCAGGGCATCACCATCGACGTCGCCTACCGCTTTTTCACGACGGAAAAGCGCAAGTTCATCGTCGCCGATTGCCCGGGGCACGAGCAATATACCCGTAACATGGTCACCGGCGCATCTACCGCCGATGCCGCCATAATACTCGTCGATGCGCGCAAGGGCGTGCTGACACAGACACGGCGCCACTCCTTCCTGTGCCACCGCCTCGGTATCCGCAATATCGTGCTGGCGGTGAACAAGATGGACCTGGTCGATTACGACGAGTCGGTGTTCGACGACATCGTGGCTGACTACGGCGCGTTCGCCGAAACGATCGGCATCAAAGACTTCGCCGTCCTGCCGATATCGGGCTTTGCGGGCGACAATATCGTGGCACCATCGGACAATACGCCGTGGTATGTTGGACCGCCGCTGATCGCGCTGCTCGAGGCCATTGAACCGGCCGCCAAGAACGAGGGGAGATTTGCCATGCCGGTGCAGTGGGTAAATCGCCCCGACCTCGATTTTCGCGGTTTTACAGGCACCATCGCATCGGGAGCGGTCGAGGCTGGCAATGCGGTCAAGGTGTTGCCATCGGGCAAAGCAACCACCATCGCGCGGATCGTTTCGATGGACGGTGACCTCGACCGGGCGCGCAGCGGACAATCCGTCACGCTTGTGCTGGCGGACGAATTGGATTGCTCGCGCGGCGATGTTCTCGCCGCGGCCGATGCGCCGCCCGAAGCGGCGGACCAGTTCGAAGCGACGCTGGTGTGGATGGACGACGAGGCGATGCTTGCCGGACGCGGCTACTGGCTCAAGATCGGCACGCAAATGGTGTCCGCATCGGTGCAGGAACCGAAATACGAGATCAACGTCAACACTATGGACAGGCTGGCCGCCAAGACGCTGACCCTGAACGCCATCGGCGTGGCGGAAGTGCGGACCGAAAAGCCTGTCGTGTTCGCCCCCTATGATGAGAACCGTACGCTCGGCGGGTTCATCCTGATCGACAAGATCACCAACCGGACCGTCGCCGCCGGAATGCTGCATTTCGCCCTCCGGCGTGCGCAGAATATCCATCGCCAGCCCACGGATATCGGCCGGGCCGACCATGCCGCGCTGAAGAACCAGGTACCGCGCGTGCTGTGGTTCACCGGCCTGTCCGGATCGGGCAAATCCACCATCGCGAATGAAGTGGAAAAGCAACTTAACCTGATGAACCGGCACACCTTCCTGCTTGACGGCGACAATGTGCGGCACGGGCTGAACAGGGATCTGGGCTTCACAGATGCCGACCGGGTGGAAAATATCCGTCGCATTGGCGAGGTTTCGCGGTTAATGACCGATGCCGGTCTGATCGTGCTGACCGCCTTCATCAGCCCCTTCCGTGCCGAGCGCGACATGGTGCGCGCCATGCTGTCCGATGGCGAGTTTACCGAGATCTTCGTCGATACGCCGCTGGAAGTGGCGGAACAGCGCGATGTAAAGGGTCTGTATCGCAAGGCACGCGCCGGTCAGATCAAGAACTTCACCGGCATCGACAGCCCCTACGAGCCGCCGCTTTCGCCCGAGATCACCGTCAATACGGTCGAGATGACGCCCGCCGAAGCGGCGCGCCATATCCTCGATCAGATACTGCCGCTGAAATAGCGGTGGCACAGGATGCCATCCTGGCGGCGGAGCTGGCGCGCGAAGCCGGGCGGATCGCGCTCGCGTTACGCGAGGACGGTGGCTTGTCCGGCAAGGCGCTGGGCGACGCAGGCGATGCGGAAGCCAACCGGTTCCTGATCGAGGCGCTGCGCACCAAGCGACCCGACGACGCCATCCTGTCCGAAGAAGCAAAGGACAACCCTGCACGCCTCTCCAGCTCACGGGTGTGGATTATCGATCCCATCGACGGCACCCGCGAATATGCCGAAGGGCGCAGCGACTGGGCGGTGCATGTTGCACTGTGCATAGATGGCGTTGCCAAAACCGGTGCAGTAGCATTACCGGCTCGCGATGTCGTTTGTCGCTCGGACACACCGTGCCCGCTTCCCGCACCCGCCGATCCCCCGCGCATGGTGGTCAGCCGCAGCCGCCCTGCTGCCGAGGCGCTCTCGGTGGCAGAAGCGACAGGCGCGACGCTGATACCTATGGGCAGTGCGGGTGCAAAAGCGATAGCCGTGGTGCGCGGCGAAGCGGAGATCTATTTGCATTCGGGTGGGCAATATGAATGGGACAGCGCCGCGCCGGTGGCCGTAGCGCAGGCGAATGGCCTGCATTGTTCACGCGTCGACGGCACACCGCTGCGCTACAACCAGCCCGAAACCTACCTGCCCGACCTGCTGGTCTGCCGCCCCGAATATGCCGCGCGGGTGCTGGCCCTCGTCAATGGCTAGCGTTGCGCAAGCAGCTGTCGCGCACGCGACAGATGCGGGCGGTCGAGCATTTTACCGTCGAGTGCCACGACGCCCGCGCCAGGCTCCCTGTCGAACGCCGCGACCACCGCTTCCGCCTCGGCGATTTCCGCGTCCGACGGTGTGAAGGCCGCGTTGATGACCGGCACTTGCGCAGGGTGGATCGCCAGCATTCCGCGATAGCCCATTGCGCGGACATGCGCGGCGCGGGCGGACAATCCATCCTCGTCGCGGAAGTCGCCATAGATCGTCTCGATCGGCAGGACACTCGCCGCGCTCGCCCCCAACAGGCAAAGGCTGCGCGCCAGTTCGAACGGCGGCAGATAGCGTCCGTCGGCATCGGTATTGGCATGCGCGCCGACAGTATCGGCAAGGTCTTCCGCACCCCAGCTCATCGCAGCAAGACGCGGCGATCCGCCATATTGCCCGGTGGTGAACATCGCTTCCGCCACTTCGGTTACCAGCGCGATCACCGGCGTTGCGCCAGCGACTAAACCATGCGCAGCTTCGAACGCTTGGAGATACCGGTGCAGCGTCGCCACGTCTGCCGCGCCCCGCGCTTTGGGCAGCATGATACCGCCGGGCGCGGACGCCATCACTTCGGCGAGATCGGCCAGTACATCATCGCCATCAAGCGGATTGATCCGCACCCACAGCCGCGCGCGGTCCTTGGTCGAGTGACCCTGCAATATCGCCGCGACCTGCTTACGCGCTTCCGGTTTGCTATCGGGAGCAACCGAGTCCTCGAGGTCGAGCAGCACGATATCCGCATCACCCGCGGCGGCCTTCTCCATCTTGCGGTCGCTGTCGCCCGGCGCGAACAGCCAGGACCGTGCCGGACGGCCGAGGGTCGAAACCATGCGCATTCTCCCGGTCACGTCGCAAATCGGCAGAAGCAGGGCATGCCGCCATCCGGTATCCGTCGGTGGTGAAAGTGTGGTG
>CAVXIF010000009.1:0-77206 GCA_963761775.1 uncultured Alphaproteobacteria bacterium
GTGCCGACGGCGAAAGTGACGCCATCGGGCAGGTTCACCAGGATGGACTGGCCGTTATCGGCTTCGGTCACATCGACGCCCGAACCGGCGGTTTGCTCGCGCAGTTCCTTGATCTGGCGGTCGTATTGCGCGCCGATGACAGCGCCGCCCGCGCCGCCGATACCCGCGCCGATGATGCGGCCCGTCTTGCCGCCGATCAGGTCGCCCAGCAAGGCACCCAGTGCGCCGCCGCCAACGCCGCCGATGGCGGTGCGGGAGATTTTCTGTTCGCCGGTATTGGGGTCGGTCACGCAGCCCGACACGGTGGCGAGCGAGAGCGCAGCGATGCTGGCGGTAATCATTCTGGACGTCTTCATTATGCTTCCCCTTGAAATTTCTTCTGCTTCACGCAGCGGCCCACGGCCGGAATACCGCGACTTTCGCACGTGTCGGAGGTTATACGACTGAGCACACGGTCGCGTTCCTGAACGGGGCCGACAGCGCCGGTCTATTTTCGCCAAGGTCCGTCTTGCGGCGAAGCACGGCGCTGGCACCGCGCCGCATTTCTGCTAGCAGCCATGCCGTGACACCGTTTCCCTGGACCGACATTGCCATCATCGGCGCGCTGATCGTGCTGAACGGCGTTTTCGCCATGTCCGAACTCGCCATCGTATCGGCGCGCACCGGCGCGTTACAGTCGGCGGCGGATGACGGCAGCAAGGGTGCCGAAACCGCCATCGCGCTTGCGGCGGACCCCGGCAAGTTCCTGTCCACGGTGCAGATCGGTATCACGCTGATCGGTATCATCGCCGGCGCCTATTCGGGCGCGAGCCTGGGCGGGCCGGTGGGCGAGCGGCTGGCGCAAATTCCCGCGATCGCGCCCTATGCGCCGGAAGCCGGATTTTTCCTTGTCATCGCGCTGACCACCTATTTCAGCCTGGTGGTGGGGGAACTTGTCCCCAAGCAGGTCGCCCTGCGCGCCGCGCAACCCATTGCGGTGGTCATGGCGCGCCCGATGGCGTTGCTGGCGAAAGTGGCGGCCCCGGTGGTCTGGCTGCTCGATACTTCGTCCGGCCTTCTTATTCGCCTGCTGGGTGTGCGCCCCTCCGGCCAGGACAATGTCACGGCGGAGGAACTGCACATGATCTTCGCCGAAGCAAGCCGCACCGGCGTGATCGAGGCGGAACAGAGCCAGATCCTGACCGGCGTGATGCGTCTTGCCGAACGCCCGGTGCGCGAGGTGATGACCCCGCGCACGCAGATCGACTGGGTGGAGGCCGATGCCGATGACGCGGCATTGCGGCAGATGATCGAAGACAGCCCGCACTCGCTGCTGCCCGTGGCCGAAGGGTCGCCTGACAACATGTTGGGCGTCGTGAAGGTGCGCGAAGTGCTGGCACTGATGATTGCGGGCAAACCGGTGTCGCTGCCCGCGCTGATGCGGCGCGCCGAGATAGTACCGGACCAGCTGGACGCGATGGACGCGCTGCGCGTCCTGCAGCGGTCCGAAGTGGCGATGGCGATGGTGCATGACGAATACGGCCATCTCGACGGTCTGATTACGCCGGTGGACCTGCTGACCGCGCTGGTCGGACAGTTCGAATCGGATCGTGACGAAGGCGATGCGCCACCGGTGACGCAGCGGCCCGATGGCGCGTTGCTGGTCTCGGGCGGCACCTCGGCAGAGGAACTCGCCGAGCGGCTGGGGCTGGATTACGGCGAAGAGCGCGAATTCGCGACCGTGGCGGGCTATGTCCTGTCGGTACTGAAATCGCTGCCGGTCGGCGGCGAATTTTTCGAGGAGCAGGGCTGGCGTTTCGAAGTGACCGAGATGGAGGGCCGCAAGATCGGCACCGTCGTGGTCACGAAGGTCGATGCCGCAGAACCGCTCCCCACAGGCTAGCCTGGATTGACGACGCTCGCATTGGCACCGTCGCCTTCGGGTGCGGCGATGATGTCGCGCGTTACCGCACCCTTTGCCACCGTATTGGTTTGCGGATCGCCGATGGCCGAGCGGATGCCCGGTGCCGCCGCGCCGGCACGGTCGAGCGCGCTGGTCTCCACCTGGCTGCGCGGTGCGGTGCCGCCGAACAGCGCTTCCAGCGCCTGCTCGCTCGCGGTGCCTTCGGCAGGGCGCGGTGCGCCCGGCGCGGGTGGCACGAGATTGAAATCGGGCGGGACCACCAGCGGGGCCTGCCGCTGCACCGCCATTTCGTCGGGACGGTCGCGGCCAAGGATGCCGCCGCCGCTGCCACACGCAGCCAGCATGGCGCTGGCACCGGCGAGAAGAACGAGATTGGTCGAAAGTCGCATGGAGTAGCCTCTCAGGCAGGTTCGGCGGACGTGTCCGTATCGTCGGCCTTATCGCGGACGAACAGCGCGCGGGCAAGAATGATGACGACGCCGATGGTAATGGCGGCATCGGCGACGTTAAAGATCAGGAACGGGCGGAACGTGCCGATATGCAGGTCTGCATAGTCGAGCACATAGCCGAAGCGGTAGCGATCCACGATATTGCCCAGCGCTCCACCAAGGATGAAGGAGAGGCCGAGAATATCGCCGAACACCCGCTCGCGCAGCATCCACACGAACACTACGCCCGCGATAACGGCAGTGACCAGCACCAGACCCCAGCGCATTTCCGGACTGGTCGCTTCGAACATGCCCATCGACACGCCGAAATTATGCACGCGCGTCAGGTCGAAAAACGGCAGCAGCTCGATATTGTCATACAGCTTCATGCCCAGATCGACATCGACGATGCGCTTCACCCATTGATCGACCACGAAGATCACGGCGGCGACAACGAGGCCGATGATGCGCGCCCTGGACGGCTTCACGACACGACTTCCGCATCCAGCGCAGTCACCACATCGTCGCAGCGACCGCACAGCGCGCCGTCCTGCGCCACATCGGGCAGCAGCCGCCAGCAGCGGCCGCATTTGTGGTTGGCGGTGCGGGTAACGGTCACCGCGTCGCTATCGGTGCGGGTGACTGACGCGGCGATGAACAGTTCGGCGAGGGCTTCGTCGCTGAACCCGTCGGGCACGGCGGCGGCGGGAACGGTTACGTCGGCTTCGAGGCCGGAGCGGATAGTCTTGTCGCGCCGCAACGGCTCGATGGCCTCCATCACGCGCTCGCGCAAGGCACGCAACGCCGCCCAGCGCCCGGTATCGGCGGGCACGGCGGGAATGCCCGGCCATTCGAGCAGATGGACGCTGCCGCCCTGCTCGCCGTCTTCGGGGTAGCGCGTCTGCCACACTTCCTCGGCAGTGAAGACCAGCACCGGCGCGGTGTAGCGCACGAGCGCGTGGAACAGGATATCGAGCACTGTGCGATAGGCATTGCGCGGCCCGCTGTCCGTGCCGTCGCAATAGAGCGTGTCCTTGCGGATATCGAAGAAGAAAGCGGAGAGGTCCTCGTTGCAGAAATCCACCAGCAGCCGGGTGTAGGCGTTGAAGTCGAATGCCTCCACGGCGGTGCGTAGCTTGCCATCGAGCTCGCCAAGCAGCGACAGGACGTAGACCTCCAGTTCCGGAATTTCGGTCGCATCGCCCATGTCGCCGACATAGCCGTCCAGCGCGCCGAGCAGGTAGCGGAAGGTGTTGCGCAGGCGGCGATACTGGTCGCCGACGCCTTTCAGGATCTCGTCGCCGATGCGGTGGTCTTCGGTGAAATCGACGCTCAGCGCCCACAGCCGGATGATATCCGCGCCATATTGCTCCATCACCTTCAAGGGGATCGACGGTGTTGCCGAGCGATTTGGACATCTTGCGTCCTGCCGCGTCCATCGTGAAACCGTGGGTCAGCACCGCCTTGTACGGCGCACGGCCGCGCGTGCCGCAGCTTTCCAGCAGGCTCGACTGGAACCAGCCGCGATGCTGGTCGCTGCCTTCCAGATAGAGGTCGGCTGGGCTGGAAAGTTCGGGCCATTCGTCCGATTCCAGCACGAAGGCATGGGTGCTGCCGCTGTCGAACCAGACATCGAGGATGTCGGTGACCATTTCGTAATCGTCGGGATTGCGCTGCTTTCCATCGGCATCCTCGCCGAGAAACTCCGCCGCAGCGCCCGCATGCCAGGCATCCACGGTGCCTTCGGAAATGGCTTGCTGGATGCGCGCATTGACCGCCGGATCGACCAGCAGTTCGCCGGACGTGCGATGCACGAACAGTGCCAGCGGCACGCCCCATGCCCGCTGGCGGCTGACCAGCCAGTCCGGGCGACCTTCGACCATGCGAGCGCAGCCGGTTGCGGCCTTTTTCGGGGATGAAGCGCGTGGCTTCGATTTCGGACAGGGCGATGTCTCGCAAGGTTTGTTCGCCAAGCCGCAAAGTCCGTTCGTGCTGAGCTTGTCGAAGCATTGCACTTTCTTCTGCGCCGTCGGGAGAAGTGGAGGACAGTCCTTCGACAAGCTCAGGACGAACGGAGGGGGGGGTGGCCCGTAAGTTTCTCATCAATGCGCAATGAACCATTGCGGCGTGCAGCGATAGACGACCTTCGCCTTGGACCGCCACGAATGCGGGTAGCTGTGCCTGTAATCCGCGCTTGCGCTCAGCAGCGCGCCCGCGTCGCGCAGGTCGGAGCAGATCGGCCCGTCGGGCGCGTTGAAGGGCTTGTTGATGACGCTGCGGCGGCGGTCATCGTCTCCGCCCAGCCACGCCCAGTCGTCGCGATAGCGCCCGTTCGCCTGCGACCGCGAAGACCGGTTCGATGCCATTCGCCTTGCACAGCGCGAAATCGTCCTCGCCGTGGTCGGGCGACATGTGGACGATGCCGGTGCCGCTGTCCGTGGTGACGAAATCGCCCGCAAGCATCGGGCGCGGCTTGGCGTAGAAACCGCCGAGATGGTGCATCGGGTGGCGGACAATGGTTCCGGCTAGGTCGGAGCCTTTGCCCCGCCAGCCACCGGCGTTAAGAGCGGCGCTATCGTTGCCTTCAGAGACTCGCATGAAGAACGCATCGACGAGCTCTTCAGCGACGAGATATCTGCTCCCGTCCGCCGTGTCCTTCATCAATGTGTATTCAATGTCAGGCCCATAAGCGAGCGCCTGGTTCACCGGGATCGTCCACGGCGTCGTCGTCCAGATCACCGCGTGCGCGCCCACCAGCTCCTCGATCGGCGAGGCGACAATCTCGAACGCCACGTCGATCTGCGGGCTGTCGGTCAGGTCCTGGTATTCGACCTCGGCATCGGCCAGCGCGGTTTCCTCCACCGGGCTCCACATCACCGGCTTCGCGCCGCGATAGAGCTGTCCGGTCTCGGCAAACTTGTGCAGTTCCGCGACGATGGCGGCTTCGGCTTCGGGGCGCATGGTGAGGTAGGGCTTGTCCCACCGGCCCTGGATGCCGAGGCGTTGCAGCTGCTCCGACTGCACCTCCACCCACTTCGCGGCATAGTCGCGGCATTCGGCGCGGAATTCGGCCGGCGGCACGTCCTTCTTGTCGCGCTTCTTCTTGCGGTAGGCTTCCTCCACCTTCCACTCGATCGGCAGGCCGTGGCAATCCCAGCCCGGCACATAGGGCGCATCCTTGCCCAGCAGCGTCTGCGTGCGGCACACCATGTCCTTCAGCACATGGTTCAGCGCGTGGCCGACATGGATCGCGCCATTGGCGTAGGGCGGGCCGTCGTGAAGGATGAATTTTTCGCGTCCCGCACGTTCCTCGCGCAGCTTTTCGTAGAGGCCGATCTCTTCCCAGCGCGCCAGAATGCCGGGTTCCTTCTGCGGCAGCCCGGCCTTCATCGGGAAGGCGGTTTTCGGCAGGAACACGGTGTCCTTGTAGTCGCGGGTGTCGGCGGGCGCGCCGGTTGGGGGAGTATCGGTCATGACGGCTGCGCGATTACGGCATTCGCCAAGCGCGTCAAAGCGCGAATTAACTCGCGTTCCAACTGCCCCGCTTCAGCTTCCCCGTTTCAGGCGGCGCGACTTGAAACGCATAACGCGCGGCCTTGGCAACATCGCGCTGGAACTGCGAATTGACGATGCCGCCGACCGCCGAGCCGACCACCGGCACAATCATGCCCGCGCGGCTGCGGAACGAGGCGAAGGCGATGGCGCGCGACACCCGTTCCACCGCCTGATCGACCAGCGGTTCGATATCCTTGCCCGTTACGGCGATCAGTGCGCCGGTGTCGTCGATCCCCGCTTCCAGCGCGTCCAGTCGCGCGTTCTTCTCGTCCCGGTCGTCAAGCGCTGCTATCTCAAGGACTTGCAGGCGGAACATGCGCTCGGTCGGGCCGTCCCCGTCGAACCCGAATGCGCGCCCGGTATCGCGGATCAACCGCAACGCGACCGCGATCGTGGCGGGAATGTCCGCGCTCATCGTCATCGCGCCGCCCAGACCCGCCGCCGCGCCGGTAGAGGCGCTGATGCCGCGTGCCACCCGTTCGGCCCGCCTCGCCGCCTTGCGCGCCGCGTCCATGTCGGCCGGGTCGTGGTCGAAAGACAGCAGGTTCGCCTGTCCGGTTGCCTTGTCGAGCCCTTTCAAGACCCCTTCCATCAGGCCACGCGGCACGACGCTGGCGATGGCCTTGCCGAACGGGTTGGTCAGGCGTTCGATACCGCGCCCCAGGAAGGACGGGCGGGAACTGCGATAGGCGGTCTGTTCGGCGGCGAGGGTTTTCATGTGAAGCGCTTTCGTTGCAAGTTGGCTTTCCCCTTCAACCGGCGCGGACCGTCCGACGTTCCCGTGTCTGGCCCCACGTCAGGCGAGCAGCCGCCGCGCCTCTTCGCAATCCGCCGCCATCTGCGCCATCAGCGCGTCCATCGTGTCGAATTTCGCTTCGGGCCGCAGGAAGTGGTGGAACGCGACTTCGATTTCCTGTCCGTACAGATCGCCATCGAAATCGAAGAAATAGGGTTCGAGCAATTCCTTGGGCGGTTCGAATTGCGGGCGGATGCCGACATTGGCCGCGCCATCCAGCACTTGCCCCGTCGCCAGCACGCGCCCGGTCACGGCGTAGATGCCATAGCGGGGGCGCAGATAGCCTTCCAGCGACAGGTTGGCAGTGGGGTAGCCGATGGTGCGTCCGCGCTTGTCGCCATGCTCGACCACGCCGCGCACCGCAAAGGGCCGCGTCAGCAACGCCGCCGCCGCCTGCGGATCGCCGTCGCGCAGGGCATCGCGGATGCGGCTGGAGGACACGACGGCATCCGCATCGCCGACCGGCGCGACGGTGCGCGCCTCGATGCCGTGTGCCGCACCGATCTCTCGCAGCACGTCCGCATTGCCGCCGCGCGCCTTGCCGAAGGTAAAGTCCCCGCCCGTCACCACGCCCGCTACGCCGAGCCGGTCCGCCAGTAAGTCCACCACGAAATCGTGCGCCGTCATCTGTGCCAGCGCCGCGTCGAAATGGAACACCAGCATCGCGGTGGCCCCTGCGGCCAGATACAGGTCCTGCCGCTGTTCCAGCGTGGTCAGGCGGAAGGGCGGGGTGTCGGGTTTGAAATGGCGCACCGGGTGCGGATCGAAGGTCGCGACGATGGCCGGTCGCCCCGTTTCCCGCGCCCACCGGATCGCTTCGCCCGCTACGGCCTGATGGCCGATATGGAACCCGTCGAAATTGCCCAGCGCCACGATTGCGCCACGCAACGGCTCCGGCATCCGCTCGCGATGGTCGAGCCACCTCATTGTGGAGCGGCGGCGCGGTTGCGAATCAACGTGACGAAGGAGAAGGCGGGTCTTTCTCCGTCGGCTTCGTGCTTATCGCGCGCCACCTCGTCCCATTCCGCACTAAGGGGCTCCATATGGACATCGCCCTCATAGTCCGCATGAATCTCGGTCAATTCGATGCGCGTGGCAAGCGGGCGGAAGGCGTCGAACACCGCTGCACCGCCGATAATCGCGACCTCGCTTCCGGAGGGTTTGCCTTGCGCTGCCAGTGCCAGCGCCTCTTCCGGCGAGTTGACGACCTCGGCTCCGGACGCGGACCAGTCCGGCTGGCGAGTCAACACGATATGGCGCCGTTCCGGCAACAGTCCGGGCAGGCTTTCGAACGTCTTGCGCCCCATGATCATCGGCTTGCCGAGGGTGTGCGCCTTGAAGTGCCTGAGGTCCGCCGGGATATGCCACGGCAGCGTGCCGTCCTGCCCGATAGTTCCGTTGGCGGCGCGGGCATAGACCATGACGACGACCGGCTTCACGATGTTTCCCGTGAAACATCCACCCGCGTGACATGCCCCATCTTGCGCCCGTTGCGCGCGGTGCCCTTGCCATACAGGTGCAGGTGCGCGGCAGGGTCGGCAAGGTGATCGAACGCCTGGTGCGCGGCGCGTCCGACGATATTTTGCATCTCGATGGTGTCATGCCGCGTCGCCGTATCGCCCAGCGGCAGGCCGCAAATGGCGCGGATGTGGTTTTCGAACTGGCTGGTGATGGCCGCTTCGATTGTCCAGTGCCCCGAATTATGGACGCGCGGCGCCATCTCGTTGAAGACCGGCCCCTGCGCCGTCGCGAAGAATTCGCACGTCAGCACGCCGACATATTTCATCGCATCCGACACCTGCCGTGCCAGCTCGCGTGCTTCGTTCACCTGTTCCGTCACGCGGCGGTGCGGCGGCAGGATGGAGGTCGTCAGCATTCCGTCCTCGTGCCGGTTTTGCGGGCTGTCCCAGAACCGGATATCGCCATCGCGCCCGCGTACGAGAATCACCGAGAACTCCGCATCGAATTCGACCATTGCTTCGTACACGCATTCGCCGCCCGACAGGCTCAGCCCTTCCGCCTCGCGTGCATCGCGCACCCGCCACTGGCCCTTGCCGTCATAGCCGTCGCGTCGGGTTTTCAGAATACCGGGCGTGCCGATACGGTCCAAAGCGTCCATAAGGTCCGAGCGCATCGCAACACCGGCATGGCGCGCAGTCTGCCCGCCAAGGCTGGTAACGAAGCGTTTTTCCGCCAACCGGTCCTGCGCGGTTTCAAGCGCAAGCGGCGGGGCGGCGAGACGCCCTTCGAGCGGGGCCAGCGCGGACACCGGTACATTCTCGAATTCCCAAGTGACGACGTCGCACGCCTTGGCGAAGGTTGCCATCGCGGAGGGATCGTCCCATGCGCCGATGACGTAATCCGCGCAGACATTGGCGCAGGCGCTTTGCCGGTCAGGTGCATAGGCAATGCAGCGATAGCCCAGTTGCGCGGCGGCCAGCGCCAGCATCCGGCCAAGCTGGCCGCCGCCCAGAATACCGATGGTCGAACCCGGCTTGAGAGGCGCGGTGGCGCTCATTCCGTCGGTTTCAGCGCCACGGCATCGCGCCGCGCCGCGCGCCACGCGATCAGCCGCTGTTCCAGCGCGCTGTCGGACAGGGCAAGGATCGCGGCGGCATAAAGCCCCGCATTGGTCGCGCCCGCTTCACCTATGGCGAAGGTAGCGGTCGGCACACCGGCGGGCATCTGGACAATGGACAGCAGGCTGTCCTGGCCGTTCAGCGCCCTGGACTGCACCGGCACGCCCAGCACCGGCAGATGCGTCAGCGCGGAGAGCATACCGGGCAAATGCGCCGCCCCGCCAGCACCCGCGATGATCAGCTTGAAACCGTCCCCCGCCGCGCCCTTGCCGAATGCCACCATCCGGTCGGGCGTGCGGTGGGCGGAAACGATGCGCGCATCATGGGCGACGCCCAGCTCGTCCAGCACCGTTGCCGCATGCGCCATCGTCGGCCAGTCGGACTGGCTGCCCATGACAATCGCGACGGGTGGAGGGACGACAATCTCAGCCATCTTTCAGGTAATACCGTTCGCCTGCTTTCATCGCATCGTCGAATTGGTAGATGATCGGCTGGCCGGTGGGAATCTCGAGACCGGTGATGTCCTCGTCCGAAATGCCCGACAGGTGCTTCACCAGCGCGCGCAGCGAATTGCCGTGGGCGGAAATGATTACCGTCTCGCCGCTTTGCAGCACCGGCACGATGGCGGAACGCCAGTAGGGCAGCACGCGCTCGATGGTCAGCTTCAGGCTCTCGGCAACGGGAACGTCGATGCCGGCATAGCGCGGGTCGCTCGCCATGTCGTATTCATGGCCCGGTTCCATCGCGGGGGGTGGCGTATCGAAACTGCGACGCCAGACATGTACCTGCTCGTCGCCGTGCCGGTCACGCGTTTCCTGTTTGTCGAGCCCGGTCAGCCCGCCATAATGCCGCTCGTTCAGCCGCCAGTCCTTGGTTTCCGGTATCCACAGCCGCCCCGCTTCGGCCAGCGCAAGGTGCAGCGTGCGAATGGCGCGGGTCTGCATCGAGGTGAAGGCGCGGGTCGGCAGGATATTGCGCGCTTTCAGCAAGGCCCCCGCCTCGCGCGCTTCGGCCACGCCCTGTTCGGTCAGGTCGACATCCCACCAGCCGGTGAAGCGGTTTTCCAAATTCCACTGGCTCTGGCCGTGGCGCACGAGAATAAGGGTAGGGATAATTCGCTTCCTTCCGGTTGATTGCCGCATCCTACCGCGCGACTGCGTGTCCGCAAAGCGTCAAGCCGTGCGGTGCTCGCCCTTGATCCAGCGCACTGTGCCGGAGGAGGACCGCATGACGACGCTGTCGGTCGTCATCCTGCCGCCGCGCAACCGCTTCACACCGCTTAACAGCGAACCGTCGGTTACGCCGGTTGCAGCGAAGATGCAGTCGCCTTTCGCAAGGTCTTCCAGCTTGTAAATGCGGTCGAAATCGGTGATGCCGAGCCGCTTGGCACGCCCGCGCTCGTCTTCGTTGCGGAATACCAGCCGTCCGTTCATCTGCCCGCCGACGCAGCGCAATGCCGCCGCTGCCAGCACGCCTTCGGGTGCGCCGCCCTGGCCGAAATAGATATCGATCGTGGTGTCGGGGTCGGTCGTGGCGATCACGCCCGCCACGTCGCCATCGCCGATCAGCACGACACCGCAGCCGATGCCGCGCAATTCCGCGATGATGTCGGCATGGCGCGGCCGGTCGAGCACGCAGGCGATGATGTCGGCAGGCTCCACGCCTTTCGCCTGCGCAAGCGCGGTCACGTTTTCGGTGACGCTGCGGTCCAGCCCGATCACATCCGCCGGATAGCCCGGCCCACAGGCGATCTTGTCCATATACGTATCGGGCGCGTTGAGCAGGCCGCCCTTTTCCGATGCCGCCAACACCGCAAGCGCGTTGGCACCGGCCTTGGCGGTGATCGTGGTGCCTTCCAGCGGGTCGAGCGCAATATCGATCTTCGGCCCTTTTCCGGGCGCGCCGCCCACTTTCTCGCCGATATACAGCATGGGTGCCTCGTCGCGCTCGCCCTCGCCGATGACTACGGTGCCGTCCATGTAAAGCTCGTCGAATGCTTTGCGCATCGCTTCGACGGCGGCGGCATCGGCGGCTTTCTCGTCGCCGCGCCCGACCAGCTTCGACGCCGCGATGGCTGCCGCTTCGGTCACACGCACCATTTCCAGCACCAGCACCCGGTCGAGCGGGTTGTCGGTAGTGTTGTTCGATTGGGCTTCTGACATGCGGGAGGGGCCTTTCGGGCTGGCAGGAAAACACGCGTTCCGCGCGCTTAACTGCACCGCTTCGCACTGTCGAGACCACAGCGGTTCAGCGGGAATTCACGGCCATGCGCGCGATTCGAAAGGGCGAAGGTAGCGAAAGCGGGACGATGAGGCGGATATATGCCGGTAGGGCTTGCTGCGCTCACCTTTGCATTGGCTGCACCCGTTACGGCGCAGGATGTAGTCGACGACACTGCCGCACGGACGGCGGAAGACGCCATCGCGGAAGGACGCGCCGCTTACAATACGCCCCCACCCGAACCCGAATGCGGGGAAATCGAGGGTGATGCGATCGTAATCTGTGCGCCCGTACCCGAAGACCCGGACAGATATCGCCTGCGAAGCAAAGAGGCTGCCGAAGACGACTATGCGCGCCGCACCATGAACAAGGGTAACCCGCAAGGCCCCGATCCATGCGGCCCAATGTGCGGGATATTCAAAGGCGAACCGACCGCAGGCGGGTTTTGCGGCTTGAACCGTTGTCCGCCACCGCCCGCAATTCTCATCGACGTGACAGCCTTGCCGCAAGCGCCGCCGGGGTCGGATGCGGACCGTATCGCGCGCGGGCTGCCACCGTTAGGTCGCGATGCGCCACGGCGGGAAGACCCGGCGCTGGTGGCTGCGGATTAGTCCTCGATCAACTGCATAACGAGCGGCGGTGCGGTCAGGCTGTCCGATTCGGCAAGCAGTTCCACTGCGCGGGCAACGCAACGCTGCGGTCCGTCATGCGTTACCATCGCCACCAGCACTTCGCCGCCGTCGCTGGCACGGCCATGCTGGATCAGGCTTTCGATGGACACGTCCGCATCGCGCATCGCCGCGGTCAGTTCCGCCAGCACGCCGGGCCGGTCCGCGACCGAGAAACGGATATAGGTCTGACCCGTATGATGCCCCGCATCGGCCACCGGCAGCGTATCCAGCGCATCGACCGGTACGGAGAAAGCCGGTCCCCGCTCGCCCCGCGCAATGTCGATCAGGTCCGCGACGACCGCGCTTGCCGTCGGCCCGTCGCCCGCACCCGCGCCCTGGAACAGCAGCCGTCCGGAGAAATTGCCCTGCGCCACCACGGCATTGGTCGCGCCGGTGACATGCGCGAGCGGGTGCGATTTCGGCACGAGGCAGGGGCGCACCTGTTGCAACAATGCGCGGTCCGTGCCGTTTTGCGAACGGTCGATTTCCGCCGTGCCCACCAGCCGGACGACATATCCAAGCACATCGGCTTGCGCGATGTCGGCGGCGCGCACCTGGCTGATGCCTTCGCAAGCGACATGGCCGAAATCGAGCGCGCTGCCGAAAGCGATGCTGGCCAGGATTGCCAGCTTGTGCGCGGCATCGACGCCCTCGATATCGAAGGTGGGATCGGCTTCGGCATATCCCAGCCGCTGCGCCTCGGCCAGGGTCGTGGTAAAGTCGGCTCCGGTGCTTTCCATTGTCGAGAGGATGTAATTCGCGGTGCCGTTCAGCACGCCATAGACGGTGTCGATGCCGTTGGCCGCCGCCCCTTCGCGCAGGCCCTTTACCACCGGAATGCCGCCCGCCACCGCCGCTTCGAATTTTAGCGCGACGCCTTCATCCTGCGCGATTCGGGCCAGCTCCATGCCGTGATGGGCGATCATCGCCTTGTTGGCAGTGACGAAATGCTTTCCCGCAGCCAGTGATTTGCGCGCCAGTGTCAGTGCCGGTCCATCCGCACCGCCGACCAGCTCGACCACGATATCCACATCCTCGCGCGCGGCCATCGCTGTCATGTCGTCTTCCCAGACACAGGTGGACAGGTCCGCGCCCCGGTCGCGCGTCCGGTCGCGTGCGCTCACCGCCGTCACCTCTATCGCGCGTCCCGCGCGCGCAGCGACCAGTGCCGCATTGGTATCGAGCAGGCGGATTACGCCCATGCCGACGGTGCCGAGACCGGCGATGGCAATCCGCAAAGGAGGGTGCTTTTCAGGAGATGTCATGGCGCGCTGGGTAGCGACGCATGGGCCGGAAGGGAATCCGCTTACGTCTTCGCGGCGAATTCGCTGCCGGACAGAGGCCGTGTGCGTGCACACGGTCCCAGCTCCGCCTGTACGAAGCGGTAGTCCGCCGTTGCGCGCGCCCGGTCGGCCGGAGCGACCGAAAGATAGGCGCTTTCCGGCAGTCGCGCAGGCAGGAAGCAGGCGAGCCGGTACCATGCCAGCGTATCGTGCAGCGGTGCGGTGGCGGACTGGTCCACGATCTCCGACCAGGAGACACCCCATTGCGCGGGCGCGCCCGGTCGGCGGGTTACTGTAATCGAAGCGGGCGCGCCGTCCTGCGTATCGAGAAACAGCTGCGTTTCCGATTCGCCCGTAACTGTCCCGGCAATCGACAGGATATCACGAACGCCGATGACTTGCGGCGGTGCGTCGGCGGCAACCGATTCGCGCAGGATATCGCGCACCCGTTGCTCCAGCGGTGCCGACCAGGCCAGCTGCGAATCAGACGCGACCAGTTGCAGCGCGCCGGGCGAACCGGCCACCGGCTGCGCAAACAGCATGACGGGCGTTTTCTTCAGTTTCGGCGCGCGCCCACGGGCATCACGCGGCAGATCGACGAGATAGCGCAACGATTCGCCGAGCGGCGCGGACCCCGCCAGAAGGGCGACTGTTTCGGCCTCGACATAGAGCCGTGCCGTCGACGCAGGGACACCGGGCGCACGTTCGGGGGATACTTCCGCCTGCTTGCGGACCGTGGCGTGAACCACAAGGGTGGACCGGTCGACCAATCCGGCCAGATCGGCATAGGTCGGGACCGCCTGTTCCTGCGCGACCGTCGACTGGGCCGCCGATTGCGTGGATAACGCCATCGCGGCGCAGAGCAGGGCGGACGCGGCAAACAGCCGGTGTTTGGCATGGGCGTTGTGCATCATGCGTCTATCCTATCAAGCGCCCATGAATACCAGTCGAACATCACGAACCCGCTGCACAGATCGGCATAGCATGATTGTTGCGCGAACGGGGGCAGCAGCATTGCGGAAGGGCGGTATTGCTGCACCGCAGCATCATTTTTGCCGACAAAGCGTTTGTCAGCCAAGGCACTGCGGGTTAAGACCTTGGCAAGGAACGGGGCCGGTCGCTGGCCTTGTTTCTTGTGTTGAGGGTTCGGGGAATTGTCGTTTGACGATGGATGGGGCGCCCATATGCGCCTGGCCTCCCGGGCCGACAAAGTTGGATTTTCGATACCGGGAACGATGCCGGAATCGGGAATGAATTGCCGGGTCGCGATCCGGCGCTGAACGATGGAGTGATGCGACTGAATGGCTTACGCTGATCAAGAGATGAGCGGTAACAGGATTATTGCCATAATTATCGTGGCACTGATCCATATTGCCGTCGGCTGGCTTCTGGTCACCGGTCTCGCTTACGAGGCTTTCCAGGAAGCGGTGAAGACCGTCACGACGGTCGACATCGAAGAGGAAGAACCGCCGGAGCCGGAAGATACGCCGGAACCGCCGCCCGAAGATGTGCCCGATACGACGCCACCCCCGATCGTGGCGCCTCCGCCGCCGATCAGCGTGGCGACGCGGCCGCCGCCCGTCACCACGACGCGCGTGATTTCGCCGCCGGCACCTATCGCGACGCGTGTGCCGCCGCCCGGACCGCCTCCCGGTCCGCCGCCGCCCCCGCCGCCTCCGCCGCCACCACCGCCGCCGCCACCCGCGCCTCGGGTGCAGCCCAAGGACGCGTCACCGGCTGGAAATCCGGGCCGCTGGGTCAGCGACAACGATTATCGTTCCAGCTGGATCAGGCGCGAATACCAAGGCGTGGTGGGTTTCAGCGTTACGGTCGGGACCAACGGTCGCGTATCGAGTTGCCGTGTCACTCGCTCCAGCGGGCACAGCGAACTGGACAATGCGACGTGTAGCCTTGTCGAACGCCGGGCCAAGTTCAACCCGGCGACGGATGGCAACGGCCAACCGACGACCGGAACCTATTCCAACCAGTTCCAGTGGCGCATACCCGACTAACGAACACCATTGGTCACTCGGCGCGCACAGGGGCGCACCGGGTGGCCAGCTAAATACCAATTCCCTTTGTTGAAAGGTCAACGCAATGATTATCGAACTTCTGGCCGCGGGCGCTGCCCCGGAAAACAAATTCGGCTTTGTCGCCGCTATGGAAGAGGGTGGACCGATTGCCTGGTCGATCCTTGCCGTGCTCGTCATCATGTCGGTGGGCTCGTTCTATATCCTGATCACCAAGTATTTCGAACAGAAGAAAGTGATGGCGCAGTACGAGGACGTGCGCAGTGGTTTCTGGCGCGCCAACACCCTGCGTGAAGGCAGTACGAAGCTGGAAAAGAACAGTGCGTGGCGCCAGCTTGCAGATGATGCGATGAAGGCTGAGGAACAGCACGGCAAGATGGACGACAGTCTGGAAGCGCATGATTTCATGCATGGATCGCTGACGCGGTCCGAGGCATCGATCAACGCCAAGCTTGCCGGTGGTCTGTCCTTCCTTGCATCTGTCGGAGCGACATCGCCCTTCATCGGCCTGCTGGGGACGGTGATCGGCATCTATCGCGCGCTTATCAACATCGGCCTCGCCGGTTCGGCATCGATCGACAAGGTTGCCGGCCCCGTGGGTGAAGCGCTCATCATGACCGCCATCGGCCTGCTGGTCGCTGTGCCTGCCGTGCTTGCCTATAACTGGCTGCAGAGCCGCAATCGCAAGATTGCAGCAATGCTCAGCGGTTTCTCGACGGACCTGCTTGCCAGCATCAACTCCAAGGGTGCAGTGCGTCCTGCCGTACAGACGTCGGCGGCGGCTGCACGGACGGCCAAGCCTGCAACGACCCAGCCGACGGCGGCAACGACGAAGCCGATGACCTCGACTTCGACGGATAAGCCGAAGACGGTGACGACACCGCCCAAGAAAGTATAGGCACAATGCGGGGTCGTGCTGCCCGGTACGGCCCCGCTCACGCCTACTTGTTAAAGTTCAAGCCAAAATAGGACCGAACAGACCATGGCAATTTCTGGCGGAGGCGGCGGGGCGGAAACCCCGATGTCGGACATCAACACCACACCGCTGGTGGACGTGATGCTTGTGCTTCTTATCATTTTCCTGATCGCCGTACCTGTGGCCATCAAACAGATCGAAGATCTCGAAGTGCCGATCCTGGAAACGATCGAATCGGAAGACAAGGTTGAGAACCTGCTGCTGACGGTTACGACGACAGACGGACAAGGCCGGTCGCCTGCCAATGTCGATACCGCATTCGAAGGGGCAACGCGCGAAGGTGAATGTCGTATCTTTTTCGGCAATGTGACGCCTGTGACATCGGAAGAACTTTACAATCAGGCCTTTGACCGGCTGGATGCCATCGTCACCCGCGCTGGCGGACAGGAGGCCATTATCGCAAATCCGGAACTCATTCCGCAGGTTCACATCCGCGCCGATATCAACGCACCATGGCGCTGTGTTGCCGGTACGATTTATAACGTGCAGGCGGCGGGCTATCCCACGGTCGGCTTCATTTCCAATCCGGTCGATCCCAATCCGGAATAATTGCAGCGGCCTTCGCCAAAACTGAATTTCAACACGCGGTACGCAGGCGAACATCGCCACCGCAGCAGGAGTAACCCACGATGGCAATGTCAGGCGGCAAGGACGACGGTTCGCCGATGATGGACATGAACACGACGCCGCTGATCGACGTCCTGCTCGTGCTTCTCATCATGTTCATCATCACCATTCCGGTGGCCACGCACGCAGTGAATATCGATTTGCCGCAGCCTTCGAGTCAATGATCCGCCGCCGGACCAGATCGATCCGATCAAGAACAAGATCGTGCTGACGCAGGCCGAGAACAATTCTGTGGAACGGTACGCAGATCGATCAGAGCGAGCTGGTTCGCAATCTCCAGATCACGACGACAATCGTGCCCGAGCCGGAGCTTCAGTTCGAACCGGAACCCAATGCCAGTTACGACCTGTCGCTGCGCACGCTGAACATCATCAAGGCGAGCGGTGCGACCAAGTTCGGTTTCGTCGGCAACGAGAAGTATCGCCAGTTCGGCTCCGCCGCAGCGCAGTAAGCGAAACCCGCGACACGAAAATCCGAAAAGGGGCGGAGCGATCCGCCCCTTTTTTGTGCAGATCAATCGCCTTCCCTATCCTCGTCCGGTTCGACCCGCATTGCCGCCGATGCCAGACTTTCCGCTTCCAGCAGCAGTTCGTCGTCGATCGCGCCCGAGGGCGTGCTTTCCCGACCGATAACCACCATAACCGGCACCGCCAGCGGGCTGACCCGCTCCAGTTCGACATGCACCAGCTCCGCTTCGGCGCGGTCCAGCACGCTGGCGAGCCGCCCCACATCGGTCATCCGCGTGCGCGCATCGGCCCAGGCCGCTTCCAGCAGCACATGGTCCGGCTCGTGCTTGCGCAGCACATCGTAGATGAGATCGGTGCTGAAGGTGACCTGTTTGCCCGTCTTGCGTCGTCCCGGCTGTTGCCGTTCCACCAGGCCGCCGATCACCGCCACTTCGCGGAAGGCGCGGCGTAGCAGGTGGCTGCTTTCCACCCATTCCACGAACTCGTCGGTCAGGATGTCAGGCGACAGCAGCGGCAGCGGATCGCGCACCGGTTTCAGGCCCCACACCGCCAGCGAATAGTCGTTCGCCACGAAGCCGCCGGGTTGCAGCCCCCGGTCCTCCATCCGCCGCGTAATCAGCATGCCCAGCGACTGGTTCGCGTTCCACCCCTCGAAGGTGTAATAGACGCTGTAATGCCGCTCGGCGCGCGGGAAGCTTTCGACCAGCAGCGTGCCGGGGCGCGGCAGCTCGCTGCGGTAATCCTGCACTTCCAGCCACTCGCGCACATCGTCCGGGAACCGCGCCCAGCCTGCCCGGTCGGCGAGCATTTCACGCACTCGCTCCGCCAGATGCGTGGTCAGCGGCATCCGCGCGCCGCCATAGGACGGTATCATCGCGGACTTCTTGGAGGCGCGGACGATTACCTCCATGTCCTTGACCTTCTCCACCTCCAGGCTCTGTCCGGCAAAGGCGAAGGTGTCGCCGGGACTAAGCGACGCGGCGAAGCGTTCCTCGACCCGTCCCAGCTGGCGGCCATTGGCGAACCGGACTGTCAGCATTTCCCCGTCTAGGATAATGCCCGCATTCAGGCGATGGCGCGCAGCGTGCTCCGGATGCGCCAGCCGCCACGTCGCCGTGCCGTCCTTCCCTACCTCGCGCACGATGCGCTTGAACCGGTCATAGGCTTTCAGCGCATAGCCGCCATTGGACACGAAGCTCAGCACGCGCGCCCACACCGCCTCGTCGACCCATGCATAGGCGAGCGAGGACCGTATCTCGGCCAGCAGCGCGGCTTCCCCGAACGGTTCGGCGCAGGCGCAGGCCATCACATGCTGCGCCAGCACATCCAGCCCGCCGGGGCGGAAGTCCTCGCCGTCGCGTTGCCCCTCGTTCACCGCATCGACAGCGGCGGTCGCTTCGAGGAATTCGAACCGGTTGCCCGGCACCAGCACGGCCCGACTGCGCTGGTCGAGGCGGTGATTGGCGCGCCCGATCCGCTGCAACAACCGGCTGGACCCCTTCGGCGCGCCCATCTGCACCACGCAATCGACATCGCCCCAGTCGACGCCGAGGTCGAGGCTGCTGGTCGCCACCAGCGCGCGCAGATCGCCGCGCGCCATCGCCCCTTCGACCTTGCGCCGCGCTTCCTTGCTGAGCGAGCCGTGATGCACGCCGATGGGCAGCACGTCCTCGTTCACATCCCACAGGTTCTGGAAGGTGTATTCGGCAAGGAAGCGCGTGTTGGTGAAGATCAGCGTCAGCTGGTTGCGCCCGATCAGCTCCATCAGCTGCGGGATCGCCCACGTCGCGGCGTGGCCGCCCCACGGCACGCGCTCTTCCTCGGGCAGCAGGATCTGCACATCGGGGTCCGCGCCCTGTTCCCCCTGCACCAGCGCCACGGTGTCGATATCGCCCCACGGTGCCAGCCATTCGCGATAGGCTTCCGGGTCGGCAACGGTCGCACTGAGCGCCGCGCGGCGCATGTCCGGCGCCAGCGCCTGCAGGCGGGACAGTGCCAGCGCCAGCAGGTCGCCGCGCTTGCCGGTAGCAAAGGCATGCACTTCGTCGATGACGATGCGTTTGAGGCTGGCAAACAGGTCTGCCGCATCGGGGTAGCTGAGCAGCAGCGACAGCGATTCGGGCGTCGTCAGCAGCACATGCGGCGGCTTGCTGCGCTGGCGTCTCTTGCGGTCGGACGGCGTATCGCCACTGCGGGTTTCGACGCGCAGCGGCAGACCCATTTCCGCGACCGGAATGGTCAGGTTGCGATGCACGTCATGCGCCAGCGCCTTCAAGGGCGAGACATAGAGCGTGTGCAGCGTATCGGGCGGTTTAGTGTCGCCGAACGCGCGAGGGGCAGAAGTCGGCCAGCGTCGGGATGAACCCGGCCAGCGTCTTGCCCGCGCCGGTATCCGCCACCAGCATTGCGTGCTGTCCGGCCTGCGCTGCGGCGAACATGCCATGCTGGTGCGACCGGATCCGCCAGTCGCGTCCTTCGAACCATGCGGTAATCTCGGGCGGGATCGTGCCTGTGGTCGGGTCCGCCACGATCAGCGCGACACCGCGGAAACCGGAGACATGTGACACGTGTTACACTGTCCAGGGGTAGAAAAATCGCGCCACTCGCAAGCGCACGATTGACAGCCGTAGTCGTTCGGCATCGAGACAAAAATCAGGGCGGGCGAAGGAGCGAACATCATGCCCTCAAAGCATATCGGCACAATGTAGGACAGCTCGCCACGCGCCGGCGGCTATTCGCCGTCCGCGCTTTCTACCGGTGCCAGCGCATCGGAGAGTTCAGCGTCCGACAGGCCACTGATCCGTCTCAGCCGGGCGCGTTCCCCTGTCGTCAGATCGGCCCAGGCCTTTTCCGGTGGCAGATCGGCGGTGGCTGCCTCCATCCGCGCGGTCATGGCCATCACCTGTTCCATGATCTGCGGCATGGCCTCCATCGATGCGCCGACGATGCGCGGATCGCTGGACATGGTGAACGATTTGCGCGCGTAATTGGCGCCGCTTGGTGTGGAGAAGAACGCTTCGATATCGTCCAGCTCCGTTCCGTCGAAATGGATTGCGTAGGCATCGGCCATCGCCTTGCGCATGGCGGGTTCCAGCGCGTCCATCATGCCGCGCATCATCAGCGGCATTTGCTCCGCCATGATAGCACTGCGCTGCTGATAGGCCGGATCGAGGATCGCCATGATTTCGCGCGCTTCGGCCTCGCCCAGCTCCGCTGCACCGTCGAACGGGCCGAGCTTAATCTTCACCTGCGTTGTCGGCGTGTTGGCAATCTGTTGAAGCGGGGTGAGCAGCTTGTCGAACATGCCCCCCATCATTTCGCCCAGCGTGCCTTCGGGTATGATCAGGCCGACAATGCGGCGGGCCTGCGGCAGCCGCGCCTGTTGTTCGGAGGTCAGCGGTTCAACCGGGAACATGGTGCGCAGCGCGGACATTGCGGCTTCCATCTCAACCGTATCGGCGTCTCCGCCGCCGTCCGGTGCGCCGACATCCTGACGTTCGATGGCGGCGTCTTGTGATACGCCGGTCTCGGTAGCGTCCTGCGCAGAAAGAGGCGCGGTGAACAGAAGCGCGCCGCCAAGCATGAGAGATATCTTCATCGTTCCGGTTCCTCTTGTTTCTCGCGCCTTCAATGCCCCGCTTGCTCGCCGCGTTCCAGCCCGCTCAGTTCCAACTGTTCGTCGATCTGGGCGAGCAGGCGGTCCAGCCCTGCCTGGCTCTCGCTCTCGGCGCGGGCGACCAGCACGTCCTGCGTATTGCTGGCGCGCAGCAGCCACCAGCCGTCCTCCGTCGTCACGCGCACGCCATCGGTCGCATCGACCGTGGCGGGGGAGGCGGATAGCCGCTTCTCGACTTCGGCAATCGCGGCGAATTTACGGCTTTCGTCGACCTGGAACCGCATTTCGGGCGTGTTGATCATGGCGGGCATTGCGCCGCGCAATCCGGTGACCGATTGGCCCAGCGCCGCGCTTGCCGTCATCAGGCGGACGCCTGCGTACAGCGCATCGTCGAAGCCGTAATAGGTGTCGGCGAAGAAGACATGGCCGCTCATCTCGCCTGCCAGCGGCGCGCCGGTTTCCTTCATCTTCTGCTTGATGAGGCTGTGGCCGGTTTTCCACATCACCGGTTTGCCACCATGCCGTTCCACTTCGTCGAACAGCGCGCGGCTGGCCTTCACGTCGGCGATGACGGTCGCGCCGGGTCGGCGGGCGAGCAGGTCGGCGGCGTATATCATTAGCAACTGGTCGCCCCAGATCACGCGCCCCTGGCCGTCGATCGCGCCGATGCGGTCGCCGTCGCCATCGAAAGCCACGCCAAAATCGAGGTTCTTGTCCGCGACGAGGCGACGCAGGTCCTCCAGGTTGGCTTCCACGGTCGGATCGGGATGATGATTGGGGAAATTGCCATCGACTTCGGTAAACAGCAGGTGATGTTCGCCCGGCAGCCGCGCCGCCAGCAGCTCCAGCGCCGGCCCCGCCGCGCCGTTGCCTGCGTCCCAGCCGACGCGCAATCGGTCGAAGGTGCCGGGCGGCGAAAGCGGCGAAGGGTTCGAGCAGGCGGTCGACATATTCGTCCAGAATGGCGCGGTCGGCGACCGCCCCGACCCCGTCGTCCCACTCGCCCGCCGCCGCCATCTCGCCCAGCCGCACGATGTCCGCGCCGAAAAACGGGCGACCCTGAAACACCATCTTGAAGCCGTTGTAATTGGCGGGATTGTGGCTGCCGGTTATCTGGATGCCGCCGTCCACATCTTCCGCTGACGCCTCGGCATAATACAGCATCGGCGTGGGTCCCATGCCGACGCGCACCACGTCGCAGCCGCTGGCGGTCAGCCCTTCGACCAGCGCATGCTCCAGCATCGGCGAACTGACGCGGCCATCATAGCCGACGGCCACGGTTCTGCCACCGGCACGGCGCAGCAAAGTGGCAAACCCGCGGCCGATGGCGCGCGCATCGCGCACACCCAGCGTTTCGCCGATAATGCCGCGAATGTCGTATTCGCGCAGCACGGTGGGGTCGAAAACATGAGTCGAACCGGGAACGGCGTCGCGGGTGGTGTCATCGATCATGTGTCATTGTCCTCGGGCTCGTGGGGTTCAGGGGTGGGATGCGGCAATTCGTCCAGCAGCAGGTCGCGCGCGGCGTCGGCTTCGTGGACTTTCGCCACGCTGCCGCCGCCCCGGTCCGGGTGGACCATCGTCAGCAGCCTTCTGTGCGCGGCGCGAATATCCTCGCGGCTGGCTTCCGCCGGCACCGCGAGCAGCTTGCGCGCATGGAATATCGCCTGGCTGCGGGTGGGGGGCTTGCGCAGATAGTCCCACGGCCAGCGGCCCAGCGCCCAGCGGCAGAATACCGACATCAGAAGAACCAGAAGTACGCCTTTGAGCATTATGCCGCCTCCGCCTGTGCCGCGTGCCCTGTATCGGGAAGCTTGAGCCCGGCCAGCAGGCCGCGCATTTCCTGCCGTGCGACCAGATGGCTGGTGCCAAGCTCGCCCAGATGGCCCTTGTCGAGCAGGGTCAGTCCGCTGGGGAACAGTTCGCGATAGATCACCCGCTCGGACAATCCCTTCACGACGCGGAAACCGGCGCGCTTGCTCAGTTCCGCAAGCGCGCGCTCGATACGCTGCATATTGCGCGCCTCGGTATGGCCGCTGCGGTTACGGACCACCACCCAGTCGATTTCCTGCCGTTGCTTCGCCGCGCGGGTGCGGCGAGCCTCCCAAATCAGTTCGGCATAGAAGCTCAGGCGGCGCACCTTGAATGTGTCGGGATCGACTTGTCCGATCAGGTCGAAATCCACGAAGCTGTCGTTCAGCGGCGTGACCAGCGTATCGGCCTGCATTGCGGCATGGCGCGCGACGGGGTCGTCGCGGCCCGGCGTGTCGATGACGAGGAAATCGCACCCTTCGCCCAGCCGTTCCGCGCGCGCTTCCATCGCGGCGGGATTGATGGCGTCCATCACCGCGACACTGGCGGTCGGGATGGAAATGCCGCGCCGTTCCATCAGTTCGCCCCGGTTTTCGAAATAGCGGTGCAGCGTGCGCTGGCGCGGATCGAGGTCCAGCGCCGCGACTTTCGCGCCGCGATAGGCCAGCGCCACCGCGACATGCACGGCGGTGGTCGATTTGCCGGTGCCGCCCTTTTCATTGGCGAAAACGATGCGGTGCGGGGTTTTGGTCACGAGTATGGCGGGCTTTCGGAACGGGCGGCAGCGCGGTATCGCGGTGCCTGATCCAGCATCTACCGAAGGGGTTCCAGCCGTGCAAACCGTTAGCGAGATAGAGGCGCTGAATGCTGCCGTCGCGCAACTTCGCCAAGGGGGCGGGACGCTGGCGCTGGTGCCGACGATGGGGGCGTTGCATGACGGGCACCTGTCGCTGGTGCGGCAGGCGCAGGGGTTGGCGGACAGGGTGGCAGTGTCGATTTTCGTCAATCCCACGCAATTCGGCGAGGGCGAAGACCTCGATGCCTATCCGCGCCAGTTAGCCGAAGACAGCGCGATGCTGGAGAAAGCGGGCGTGGACCTGTTATGGGCACCCGACGCGGCCACGATGTATCCGCATGGCTTCGCCACCTCGGTGCGGGTTGCCGGGCGTGAGCGAGGGACTGTGCGGGGCCGACCGACCCGGCCATTTCGACGGCGTGGCCACCGTGGTTGCCAAGCTGTTCAACCAGGTCCGCCCGACATGTGCGGTGTTCGGGGAAAAGGACTGGCAGCAGCTTGCCGTCATTCGCACGATGGCGCGCGATCTCGACCTGTCGTTTCCGCACGCCTCCGCCATTCACGGCGCACCGATCGTGCGCGAGGCGGACGGGCTGGCGATGAGCAGCCGCAACCGGTATCTCTCGCCCGAACACCGCGAAGCCGCCGCCACCCTGCCGCGCGCCATGCGCGAGGCCGCCGCGCGTATCGCTGGCGGCCAGGACGTGCGCCCGACATTGACCGCGATGGAATATGCGGTGCTGGGTGCAGGTTTCGGCGCGGTCGATTATATCGAGCTGGTCGATGCGGACAGCTTGCGCCCGCTGGAGGTGACGGGCGAAGCACCCGCCCGCCTGCTGGTTGCCGCCCGTATCGGCGGCACGCGCCTGATCGATAATATGGCTGTCGGACCCGCCCAGTAGCACCGACGTCCCACCGTTCGGGGACATGCGCTCGCAGGTGCCGCAAGGTACACAATCGACCATAGCAGCCCGTTCCTCCCCCTTTTCGGGCTTCTGCGCCTTTCGGGTCGCACCGGGGCGCACTAGGGGGCCGGGTACGACGTGCATTGCGTACGGCGTGCCCGGCTTCTTTTTTGACCGGCTTCTTTTGGGCCGACAGCGCGCGATGGACAGGCTGAACGGCACTGCTTAGACCGGCTTCTCACAGTCAGCCGGAGTGCCTACCCATGATCCGCCGTCCTTTCACCCTCCTTGCAACATCCGCGCTGGCTTCTGTCCTCACCCTGCCTGCCCTTGCACAGGACAGCGAATTGCCGGTCGAAGGGCCGGTCGAGCAGACCGAAGCACCCGAAGACGACGCGCGTGACGTGATGGAGGATGCCGCCGCTCCTGCCGCGCCGGACACGATGGCGCAAACCGCCCGGACGCCCTGCCGCAGCCGACGATGAGGAGGCCAAGTGGGACGTCAACGCACCGCCCGGTGCCGTCATCACCCAAGTGCCGATCCGCACCGACGAGGCGAGCTGGATGGATGTCGATGTCAGCCCCGACGGGCGACGCATCGCCTTCACCGTGCTGGGCGATATCTACACCATGCCGATAGCCGGCGGCATCGCCGACGCGCATCGCGCGAAGGGCTGGCATGGGAAGTGCAGCCGCGCTTCTCCCCCGACGGCAGCCGCATCGCCTTCACCTCCGACCGGGGCGGCGGCGACAATATCTGGGTGATGAATGCGGACGGGTCGGACAAGCGGCAGGTGACGAAGGAGTCGTTCCGCCTGCTCAACCAGCCAAGCTGGAGCCCGGACGGACGCTTCATTGCGGCGAAGAAGCATTTCACCACCGGACGCTCGCTCGGCACCGGCGAGATCTGGCTCTATCACGTGTCCGGCGGCGGCGGTGTGAAGCTGGTCGCACGGCCCAACGAACAGCACCAGAAGGAGCTGGGCGAGCCGGTCTATGCGCCCGACGGCAGCGCGATCTACTACACGCGCAACACCACGCCCGGCCCGATCTTCGAATATGCGCAGGATGCCAATGCGGGTATCTTCGCCATCGAACGCTACGACATGGCCAGCGGCGAAGTGACGACGGCGGTGGACGGCTATGGCGGCGCGGTACGCCCCGCGCCTTCGCCCGACGGCAAGGCGATTGCCTTCGTGCGGCGCGACAAGGACCGCTCGCAGCTATGGGTCAAGACACTCGCCAGCGGAGCCGAAGCGCTGGTTTATGATGCGCTCGACATGGACGTGCAGGAAACCTGGGCCGTGACCGGGGTCTATCCGAACATCGCCTGGACGCCCGACAGCGCGGAGCTGGTGTTCTGGGCAGGCGGCAAGCTGCGCCGCATCGCAGCGGGTGGCGGGACGGCACGCATAATCCCCTTCGCCATCGACGATACCCACGGCATCGCCGCCGCGCCGCATCCGGTAATCCCTGTCTCGCCCGACACCTTCACCACCACCATGCCCAAATTTGCGGCGGTCAGCCCCGACGGGCGGCAGGTCGTGTTCGAGACGCTGGGCAAGCTCTATGTAAAGCCTGCAAGTGGCGGAACGGCGAGGCGATTGACGTCGGGCGGTGGCGACACCTTGGAACTGTTCCCGGCATGGTCGCGCGACGGCGGGCGCATCGCGTTCGTGCGGTGGAGCGATGCCGGACTGGGCCGGATCGTCATTACCGATGCGCGCGGGCGTGGCGAGCGGATCGTGACCGACACGGCAGGCCATTACCGCAATCCGCAATTCTCGCCCGACGGCAGCACCATCGTGTTCGAACAGGGTGCGGGCGGCTATCTCACCAGTCCTCTGCAATCGGACAATCCCGGCGTATACCGCATCGCTGCGTCCGGCGGGGCGGCAACGCTGGTGTCGCGCGGAGCGGGCGCGCCGCAATATGGATCGGACAACGACCGTTTGTTCATGGTCGAGGGCGGGGACGGACTACAACTGGTCAGTACCGACCGCAATGGCGAAGCCAAGCGCACCCATGCGACGGGCGAGCTGGTCAATGATTTCCGGGTATCGCCCGACGGCCGCTTCGTCGCGTTCCGGCAGAATTACGAAGTGTTCGCCATGCCGTTGCTGCCCGGCGGCGCGAGCGTGGCGGTGGACAAGGATTCCACCGTGCTGCCGATTGCGAAAGCCAGCGCGGGCGGGGCGGACTATATCGGCTGGTCGAGCGATGGCGCGCGGCTGCACTGGAGCATGGGGCCGACGCTGTTCACCGCCTCCACCCCGGCGCTGTTCCCCGATGCACCCAAGGCGGACGGCGACGACAGCGCCTTTACGCCGCCGACAAGCGGCGTGTCGCTGGCCATGACGCAAACCGCCGCCAAGCCCGATACGCGGCTGGCGCTGGTCGGCGCGCGGGTGCTGACGATGGCGGGCGATGGAGCCGGCGCAATCGACGACGGTGTGGTGCTGATCGAAGGCGACCGCATTCGCGCCGTCGGCCCGCGCGCAAGCACGCCGGTTCCCACCGGCTTCCGCACGGTGGACGTAACCGGCAAGACGATCATGCCCGGCCTGGTCGATGCCCATGCGCACGGCCCCTATGGCGAAGCGGATATCGTGCTCCAGCAGAACTGGTCGCTGGTGCAGCAGCTGGCGCTGGGCACCACCACCATGCACGACCCCAGCAGCCGGTCGAGCCTGGTCTTCGCCGCCGCCGAACGCCAGCGGGCGGGCGACATCCTCAGCCCGCGCCTCTTCTCGACAGGCGAAATCATTTATGGGGCCAAGGCGCCGAGCGTCTATGCCGAGATCGAGACGTATGAAGACGCCCTGGCGCATGTCCGCAGGATCAAGGCGCAAGGCGGCGTATCGGTGAAGAACTACAACCAGCCGCGCCGCGAACAGCGCCAGATGGTGGCACGCGCCGCCGCCGCCGAGGGGATGCTGGTGGTGGCCGAGGGCGGATCGCTGTTCGGCATGGACATGAACCTGGTGGCGGACGGCAACTCCACGCTGGAGCATAACATCCCGACCGACGTGTTCTACGACGACGTGATCCAGTTCTTCAGCCAGTCGCAAACCAATTACACGCCCACGCTGGTGGTCACCTATGGCGGGCTGGCGGGCGATCCCTATTGGCGGCAGGCGACCGACGTGTTCGCCAACCCGTTGCTGGTTCACACCCCGCCCAAGCGGTTGCTGGCCGACAATGCCCGGCGGGTGAAAGCGCCCGAATGGGCCTGGGTCGACGACAATGCCGCGCGCGAAGCCAAGAAGCTGGCCGATGCGGGCGTGAAAGTCGCTATCGGCGCGCACGGGCAGCAAGCGGGCATCGCGGCGCACTGGGAGCTGGGCAGCTTCGTGCGCGGCGGCATGTCTCCGGTGGACGCGCTGCGGGCGGGTACGATCGCCTCGGCGCAATCGCTCGGTATGGCGATGGATATCGGCAGCCTGGAGGCGGGCAAGCTGGCCGATCTCATCGTGCTGGACGCCGACCCCAGTGTGGATATCGCGAATTCGGACAAGATCGCGCAGGTCATGCTGGGCGGGCGGCTTTACGATGCGGCGACCATGAACGAGGTGGAAACCGGCACCGCGAAACGGCGCGCCTATTGGTGGGAATGAGGCCACGGCCTTCGCGCCGGCGGTTTACGCGCGGTTGTATTTTGCCGTGATTCGCACCACGGGCCTGCGGCAAGGGAGCATCCGCAGATCATGACGACGACAGCGCAAAATCGCAGGGGCATCGTGCTGGCTGGCGGGTCTGGCACGCGCCTGTACCCGATTACGAAGGGCGTCTCCAAACAGCTCACGCCGGTCTATGACAAGCCGATGATCTATTACCCGCTCGCCACGCTGATGCTGGCGGGTATCCGCGAAGTGCTGGTCATCACCACCCCGACCGACGAGGCGGCGTTCCGCGCGCTGCTGGGCGATGGCAGCGACTGGGGGATGCGGATCGAATTCGCGCAGCAGCCCGAGCCCGAAGGGCTGGCGCAAGCGTTCCATATCGGTGCGGACTTCGTCGGCAACCGCCCCAGCGCCCTCGTGCTGGGCGATAATATCTTTTACGGTCACGGCCTGCCCGACCTGTTGCGCAGCGCCGACGCACAGATGGAAGGTGCCAGCGTCTTCGCCTATTACGTTGCCGACCCCGGCGCCTATGGCGTGGTGGAGTTCGACGCAGCGGGCCGGGCAAAGACCATCGAGGAAAAGCCCGTCGCGCCGAAGAGCAACTATGCCGTCACGGGTCTCTATTTTTACGACGACACGGTGGTCGAGCGCGCGCGCGACCTGAAACCATCACCGCGCGGCGAGCTGGAAATCACCGATCTCAACAGGCTGTATCTCGACGATAATGCGCTGTCGGTGGAAATCATGGGCCGCGGCTATGCCTGGCTCGACACCGGCACGCATGCCTCGCTGCTGGATGCGGGGGCCTATGTGCGGATTACCGAGGAACGGCAGGGCCTGAAAATCTGCTGTCCCGAAGAAATCGCCTGGCGCAAGGGCTTCATCGACGATGCCCAGCTGGAACGCATCGCGGCACCCTTGCACAAGTCGGGCTATGGCGAATACCTGCTGCAAATTCTGGCGCAGGGGTAGGCGCGATGCAGGTGCGCGATTGCAGGATCGAAGGCCCGAAGATCATCGAACCCACGGTGTTCGGCGATGATCGCGGGTTCTTCCTGGAAAGCTGGAATGCGGCGACGTTTGCCGGGGCGGGGCTGGACCTCGCTTTTGTACAGGACAATCATTCGCGCAGCCAGAAGGGGGTACTGCGCGGGCTGCATTTCCAGAACCCCGGACCGCAGGGCAAGCTGGTGCGCGTGGTCGCGGGCGCGGTGTTCGACGTGGCGGTGGACTTGCGGCGCTCCTCGCCCGCATTCGGCCAGTGGGTGGGTGTCGAGCTGAACGCGGCGAACCGGCGGATGTTCTGGGTGCCAGAAGGCTTCGCGCACGGCTTTCTGACGCTCGAGGACGACACCGATTTTCTCTATAAATGCACCGCACCCTACGCGCCGCATAACGAGCATTCGCTGGCGTGGGATGATCCCGCAGTCGGCGTGGCGTGGCCCCTTGACGGGATGGAGCCGCAACTGTCCGACAAGGATCGCAACGGTGTTGCGCTGGCCGATGCGGCGGCGTTCGCATGAGGGCGCTGGTCACGGGCGCGGGCGGACAGGTGGGCGCGGCGCTGCTGGCGCGTGTGCCCGCTGGTATCGAAGCAGAGGGATTGACGCGGGACGAGTTGGACCTGACCGACACCGATGCCATCGCCGCGATAATTGAAGAACGCCGGCCCGATATCGTGGTGAACGCTGCTGCCTATACCGCCGTCGACACCGCCGAGGACGAGCCCGATCTGGCGCAGGCGATCAATGGCGATGCGGTCGGCGCGATGGCGATGGCGTTGCTGGAAACTGGCGGACGGCTGGTGCAGGTCGGCACCGATTTTGTCTTCGATGGCGAACAGTCTACCCCCTACGCGCCCGAGGATGCGCGCAATCCGCTGGGCGTTTACGGCGAGACCAAGGCGGCGGGCGAGGATGTGGCTGGCGAGGATGCGATCATCTGCCGCACCAGCTGGGTCTATGCGGCGGGCGGCGGCAATTTTGTGCGCACGATGCTGCGCCTGATGCGCGAACGCGATGCGCTCTTGGTCGTGGCGGACCAGATCGGCGCGCCAACCTGGGCGCCCGATCTGGCGCGCACGCTGTGGGCGCTGGCGCTGGAGGGGCAGCCGGGTATCTATCACCACCGCGATGCGGGCGTCGCCAGCTGGTATGATTTCGCCGTCGCCATTTACGAAGAAGCGCACGAACTGGGGATGCTGTCGGGCGCGGTCACCATCACACCCGGCGCAACGCACGATTACCCCACCCCGGCGCAGCGCCCGGCCTTCAGCGTGCTGGACGACAGCGCGACACGCGCGCTTTTGGGCGACCGGACGCATCACTGGCGCGTCAATCTGCGTCAGATGCTGAAAGAAGAACGCAGCCTGCTTGAGAATGCCGATGGCTAACCTGCTCGTAACTGGCGGTGCCGGCTTTATCGGCGGCAATTTCGTGGCGCACTGGATGGCGGACCACCCCGGCGACACCGTCCATGTGCTCGACGCGCTGACCTATGCCGGCAACCGCAGCACGCTGCCCGGCCTGCCCGACGCGCAATTCGTGCATGGCGACATCGGTGACACTGCGTTGGTCGAACGCCTGCTGCGCGAGCGCAAGATCGACACGCTGGTGCATTTCGCGGCGGAAAGCCATGTCGACCGGTCCATCACCGGGCCCGATGCATTTATCGAAACCAATGTGGTCGGCACACACAGCCTGTTGAAGGCGGCACGCAATGTCTGGCTGGCGGGCGACGGCCAAGGACAGGCTGCGCCGCACCGCTTCCACCATGTCTCGACCGACGAGGTGTACGGTTCGCTCGGCCCCGACGATCCCGCGTTCAGCGAAACCACCGCCTACAAACCCAATTCCCCCTATTCGGCCAGCAAGGCGGGGTCGGACCACCTCGTGCGCGCCTATCACCACACCTTCGGGCTGGAAGTGACGACCACGAATTGCTCCAACAATTACGGCCCCTATCAATACCCCGAAAAGCTGATCCCGCTGTTCCTCATCAACGCGCTGTCGGGCCGTCCGTTGCCGATTTACGGAGACGGCATGAATGTACGCGACTGGCTGCATGTGGCAGACCATTGCCGGGGTATCGAGGCAGCGATCCTGCGCGGGCAACCGGGCGAGGTTTACAATATCGGCGGTGGTCAGGAATTGCCCAACCTGCATGTAATCGAAGCCATCTGTCGCGGCGTGGACGCGGCCTTTGCTGCGAACCCCGAGCTGGCAAAGCGGTATCCCGATGCGCCCGCCGCGAAGGGCGAAGCCAGCACCACGCTCAAGACCTTTGTGGAAGACCGCAAGGGCCATGACCGCCGCTACGCGATCGACGAGCGCAAGGCCCGCGCCGAGCTGGATTACCGCGCCACCCACACGTTCGAGGAAGGCTTCGCGCAAACGCTCGACTGGTATCTGGCGAACGAAGCCTGGTGGCAGCCGCTGCGCGCGGACTGACATGGCAGGCGGCGGGACAGCCAGCGGCAAATTCGCGCGCGGTTTGCGTGGCGCAAGGGAAGCGGAAAAACCGGCGCGTTCCTGCGCGATATTGCACGCCGCCAGCTATGGGCGCGGTTCGATCATCGCCGGGCTCTGCAGCGGCTTCCGCTGTGTGGTGCGCCTTCGGTAAGGGCAATATCGCAACCTGCCTGTGGGTCGGAACGGGTGAGACGTTGCCGGGCTGGTATGTTCCGCTGCACAACGCCGACCGCGTGATTTACTCGGTCCAGACCCCGTACCGCTTCCGTGATGCGGGCCTTGCGCCCAATCTGGTGCGGGGACGGCGGCGCAGGCGTTGCAGGCGCGCGGCGACATCCTGCTAGACTGCATCGTGTGGAATGCCTCGGCGCGCAGGGCGTTCGAAAAGGTCGGATTTCGATATTTCGCAACCGTACCGGCAGACTGCTGGAATGTCCGCAACGACGCAAGCGACTCGGCTTCGTGACCCAATCTCCTTCGTGACCCAACCTCCCGAACTTTCGATCCTGCTGGTCAATTGGAACACGAGCCAGATGACGCTGGAATGCCTCGCGTCGATCTACGCCGAAACCGCGCGGACCACGTTCGAGGTTATCGTGAGCGACTACGCCTCGTCCGACGGCGCGGCGGACGCAATCCGCGAGGCGTTTCCGCACGGCCGCCTGATCGAAGAAAGCGAGAACCACGGCTTCGGACGCGCCACCAATATCCAGGGTGAAACTGGCGCGGGGTGGAAAGCTGTTCCTGCCCAACACCGATAGGATGGTACTGGATGGCGCGGTAGATGCGCTGTTCGCTTTTGCGCAGACCCGCCCTGATGCGAATATTTGGGGCGGGCGCACGTTGTATGCCGACTGCGCGATGTGGCGGAGGCGGGCTACGATGTCGCGTATAGCAGCGACGGTGGGCCGCGTTTGTCGGATGTCAGGCCGAAGGATGATGGCGTGGTGCCGCGCCTCTCGTTACGAGGTGATCGCGACATCGGTGCTTAGGTAGCCGCGCTGCTTGCCAGCGCCGGAATGGCGGCGCGGGCAAAGCAGGAGGCGCAATTGCGCGTCACGGCTCTGCTCAAACGCTGACGCCGTGCGCCGCTGCCACCGTTGCGGCAATCCGCGCGCTGGCCTTGCCGTCGCCATAGGGATTATGCGCCTGCGCCATTGCGGCATAGGCCGCGCTGTCGTCCAGCAGGCGAGCGGTTTCGCGCACGATGCGCGCCGTGTCGGTCGCCACCAGCACCGCGGTGCCTGCGTCCACGCCTTCGGGTCGTTCGGTCGTGTCGCGCATCACCAGCACCGGCTTGCCAAGGCTGGGCGCTTCTTCCTGCACGCCGCCGCTATCGGTCAGGATGACGTCGGCAAGGCTCATCAGGCGGACGAAATGCGGGTAGTCGAGCGGATCGATGAGCGCGACGTTCCCGCGCCCCGCCAGCGCCGCTTGCATTACCGGGCGCACGTTGGGATTGGGGTGGACGGGGAAAATCACCGCCACATCGTTGCGGTCTGCCAGTTGCGCCACGGCGGCGGCGATATTGGCCATGCCGGTGCCGAAATTCTCGCGGCGATGCGCGGTCAGGGCGATGATACGCTTGCCCGCGAACCGCGCCGCAACTTCGTCCAGCCCGCTGGCGAGCGAGGGGTCCGCTTCGATCCGGCCATGCGTTGCGAGCAGCGCGTCGATTACCGTATTGCCGGTGACATGGATGGCGCTTTCCGGCACATTCTCCGCCCGCAATGCCGCTGCCGCGCCTTCGGTCGGCGCGAAGTGCAGGTCACCGACCACGCCGACGACGCGGCGGTTCACCTCTTCGGGCCAGGGCGAATATATATTGCCGCTGCGCAGCCCCGCTTCGACATGGCCGACGGGAATTTTTCGGAAATAGGCGCTGAGCGTCACCATCATCGTGGTCAGCGTATCGCCATGCACCAGCACGCGGTCGGGCTGCCACGCATCGAGCGCGGCGCCGCACGCGACCAGCATCCGGGCCGCCAGCCCGTCCAGCGACTGGCCGTGCTCCATCAGGTCGAGGTCGATATCGGGCGTAATCCCCGCAATCGCCAGCACCTGGTCGAGCAGGTCGCGATGCTGCGCCGTCACCGCAACGCGCACATCCAGGTCGCCACGCTCTTTCAGCGCATGGACGACCGGAAACATCTTGATCGCTTCGGGCCGGGTGCCGAAGCTGACGAGGATGCGGGGGCGCGAAGGTTTTTTTTCGGGCGGGGCGGCGGGGGTCATTGTCGGGCAGCTTCCGGCCACATGCCGCGCGTATCGTACACCGTCTTGCCGCGATGCATCTGCGGGGGCGTATTGCGGAAAGCGTCGTGGTCCACCAGCACGCCGACCAGTTCCGCTTCCTTCATGGCCGTGGCAAAATCGACCAGTTGCGCACCGCTATCCGCCAAACCGCCGGGCAGCGCATCCGCGAACGGTTCGACCACCAACAGGCGCGGGCCGAGATCGGCAAGGCTTTCGGCGATCTGCAAGGCGGGAGATTCGCGGAAATCGTCGATATTGGGTTTGAACGCGAGGCCGAGCAACGCGAGTCTGGCGTCGGGCGCGCTGTCCGCCATCGCGCGCAGCCGCGCCGCGACATGGTGTGGCTTGGCATCGTTCACTTCGCGCGCGGTGCGGATGACGCGGGTGCGTTCGGGCGCGCCCGCCACCAGGAACCACGGGTCCACCGCGATGCAATGCCCGCCCACGCCGGGGCCGGGTTGCAGGATTTCAACGCGCGGGTGCCGATTGGCGAGGCGGATGACGTCCCACACGTCGATATCCATGTCTTCCGCCACCAGTGAAAGTTCGTTGGCGAAGGCGATATTCACGTCGCGGAAACTGTTCTCTGCCAGTTTCACCATCTCCGCCGCACCCGCCTGTGTCGGCAGGCAATCCCCGCTTACGAAGCGGCGATAGAACGCTGCGGCGCGTTCGCTGCATCGCGGGGTCAGCCCGCCGATGACACGGTCGTTGGCGACCAGTTCGGCGATGATCTTGCCGGGCAGGACGCGTTCCGGGCAATAGGCGATGCAGATGTCGGCCTCGCCTTCGCACACGCCGGGCACCGCCAGATCGGGGCGCTGGCTCGCAAGCCGTTCGGCCAGTTGCTGCGTGGTGCCGATGGGGGACGTCGATTCGAGGATGACGCAGCTGCCCTTCGCCACGCGCGGCGCAATCAGGTCGAGGGCGGCCATCACGTAGGAGACATCGGGCCGGTGGTCTTCGCCGAACGGCGTGGGCACGGCGATGAGGTAGGTGTCGGCCACGGGCGCTTCGAGCGAGGCGGACAGCAACCCCTGCCCGACCACCTGCTTCACCAGCGCATCGAGATCGCGTTCCTCGATATGGACCGCGCCCGCGTTGATGGTGTCGACGATATCGGCGCGCGCATCGACTCCGCGCACATTCAGTCCGGCGCGGGCCATCACGGCGGCGGTGGGCAGGCCGATATAGCCCAGCCCGATCATCGCCACGTCGATGGATTCGTCTTCCAGCGGCCAGTCGGCCTGCGCCGCTTCGTCGACGCGCCATCCATCCATCTCCAGCCCGTCGAGGCGCGCGCCTTCGATTTCGACCATGCCACTTGCTCCTGCCAAGGCGAACGCATCGCCGGGATCGGCCCGGTTCGCATATCGCGCAGGTCATCGCAGGAAGGGGTTACCGAAGCGTTAGGCATGGGAGCGGTGATGACGGGCAGGGGCCGCCAAAGGGCCAATGGGCCCTGATTCGACCTTGTGCGCAGCGACAGCTTCGATAATGCAAGCGTGAGGCAAGGTCTCCTGCGATTTTTCTTGGCGGGGTTGTCTATCGAGCGGGAAAATTTGCCATGGCGGCGTTCTTCGATTTCATAGCGAGAAGGAACGTTCCGATCGCCCTCGTCGTGACGGCAATTCTGGCTTGCGGTTCCAAGTATTCCGGCTTCAACCTCCTCGTCGAGATGACGGGGCTCGTGCTCCTTTGCGCCCTCATCGCCTGGGGCAAGTGGTCGCCACCGATGCGCCTGGTTGCCGGATATTGCGGCGCCATGGCCTTGCTGCTGCTCTTCCAATGTCTGCCGCTGCCCACCGCGATCTGGTCTTCCCTGGCCGGGCGGGAATTGCCCGGTGCGATTACGGCCTATGCCGGGGGCGGCGCGTGGCAGGCGATAAGCTTGTCGCCGCACCGGACGCTGGCCACCCTGACCACGTTGATACCGGTTGCCGCCGCTGCGATATGGGCGGCGGGCGCATCGCCGGAAGACAGGATCCTGTTCGTGCGCGTGGTGGTCGCGCTGGGGTTCGCCTCGGCCGTTCTCGGCGTATTTCAGTTCGCCAGTTCCAGCGGCTATATCCGGCCGACGAGCCATGAAGGCTTTGCCACCGGTTTCTTTTCCAATCGCAACCACCTCGGCACGTTCCTGGCTGTGTGCATTGGCCTGGTTCCCGCAGCGTTCGGGCCTTCGCACGCTTCGTCGGTCGGTCATGAAGGCACGTCCGGCGGGCGCGGCAAGGCCTCTTTCGACTTGTCCTGGTCCTCGCTGGCATCGGCGGCGGTTGCCTTCCTGCTGATCGCGGCCATCGCCACCACGTCGCGGGCGGGCATCCTTCTGGCCGGCCTGGCGACGCTTGCGGTGATGTGGCGCCTCTGGATGCCCGCCCGGCGTTTGGTCACCGGACGCGGCATCGCACTGGCGGTGGCCATCGCCGCCGCGTTGATCGTCGGCCTTGTTCTGCTGATGTCCGACCGCGACACGGCGGATATCTTTACCAGATTTGCGACATTCGGAACCGACGGGCGGCTGGTCCTGTGGAGCAACACCTGGTTTGCGGCACAACAATATTTCCCGTGGGGTGCAGGGTTCGGGAATTTTACCGAAATCTATGCCTCCGTCGAAGATCTGGCTACGCTAAGGGAACGCAATCCGAACGAGGCCCATAGCGATTTCCTGCAAATCCTGCTTGCCGGCGGGCTGCTTGCGGTGCTGCTCGGCACGGTCGCAATCTGCCATCTGGGGTTGCTTTCATACCGCTGCATCGTCACTAGGGCGCATCGTCTGCTTATCCCCGGTGTTATCGTGGCAATTGGAATTATCCTGGTGCATTCTGCCGTCGATTACCCGCTGCGAAGCTACGCTATGTTGATACCCTTTGCCGTTTTGTGCGGTATCGTCTGCGCAGCCGCGCCCGTGCGGACCGCGCGCTGATGTCCCGAGCGATCATGGCCAAGGGTGCGGCCCTGTCGGGTGTGCTGCTGATGCTGGCGGGTTGCGTGCAATCGATAGAGACCAATCTTCCGGCAGGCGACGCCGGGTACGAGGTGCTTGCGTCTGCGCCCGAAGTCGGCGAATACGAGATCGCGCCGCTCGATCTGCTCAGTGTTACCGTGTTCCTGGAACCGGATTTGTCCAACCCGGAGTTGCGAGTCACCAATTCCGGGCGAATCGCCCTGCCGCTCGTCGGGGACATCGACGCGGGCGGGCTGACGACCGCAAGCGCTTGCGACCGAGATACGCCAGCGACTGTCGCGATATCTCAATACGCCGCAGGTCAGCGTATTGCTGGTCGAAAGCAGCGCGATGCGCGTTACGGTCGAAGGCGCTGTGGTGGAGCCGGGCATCTATCCGTTGACCGGCAAGACGGGCCTTCTCGATATCGTCGCGGCGGCGAAGGGTCCATCGCCCAGCGCCAAGCTGGATCAGGCGATCGTGTTGCGTACCGTGGACGGACGGCAATACGGGGCGGTGTTCGATCTCGACATGATTCGCGCGGGCGAATTCGCCGATCCGCAGCTGCGCGGGGGCGATCAGGTCGTGATCGGTCTTGACGGGCTCAAGGAAAACTATCGCCTCGCGTTGCAGGCCGCGCCGCTCGCGACGCTCGTCAGGTTGCTGTACTGAGGTTGATGCACCCCGTGATTATGGAACGAGAGACGAACGCGGTCACATCGACCGGACCCGGCAAGGATGCAAAGGCGTCGGGGCTGTTCGGCGATATGGCGGTGCAGCGGGCCAAGGCCATCTTTTGGCGCAACCGCTTTCTCGTGCTGGGCATCGTGGCGCTGTCCATACTCGCTGCACTGCTGCTGACCTTGATGGCGACACGGTACTATACCGCCACCGGCAGCGTCGAAATCGAGGAGCAGGCGCAGAAGGTCCTGGAAAGCGAAGTCGCGAAAAACAGCACGCCCGCGGATCTCTTCACGTTCCTGCAAACGCAAGTCGACATCCTGGAAAGCCGCTATCTCGCCGAACAGGTCGTGCGCCGCCTCGATCTGGCTCAGAAACCCGATCTCGTTACGCGTTTGAGACTGGATGACGAAGTCCTGCCCGCGGCGGGCCCGCAACTTGCCAATACGCTGGCCGAAAGGTTGCAGGAACAGCTGACGGTTACCCTGCCGCGCAATTCGCAAATCGTGGAAGTCAGCTATTCCAGCCCCGATGCGCGTTTGTCCGCCGATGTGGCGAACGCCTTTCTCGACAGCTATGCCGAATCCAATCTGCTGCGCCGCGCGGAATCGACGTCCTATGCGCGAGAGTTTCTCGAAACACAGCTGGCAGAAGCGCAGCAGGAACTGGAAGATGGCGAACGGGCGGCGCTTGCCTATGCGCGCCAGGCCGGCCTCCTCGACACCAGCAATTCGGCCGGAGCCGGCAATGGCGAGGCCACCGGACCGGCAACCCTGTCGATCACCACGTCCGATCTGGTTCAGCTGAACCAGGCGTTGAATGCGGCGCGTCAGGAACGGATCGACGCGGAACAGAAATGGCGTGCCGCCTCGGGTGTGCCCGTCCTTTCCCTGCCGCAAGTCCAGGGCAATCTCGCAATTCAGCGGCTTCAGGAACAGCGCGCCGTCGCTCAGGCCGAATATAGCGAACTGCGAGAGCGGTATACCGACGAATATCCGACCGTCATGCAGGTGAAGGAACGCGTTTCCGAAATCGAGAGCCAGATCGGTCGCATCGCGCGCGATATCCGCAGCTCGATCCGCTTGGAATATACGTCCGCCCAGCGCGTCGAATCGGCGCTCGACGGGCGGGTGCGTGCCTTGCGTGGCGAAACGCTGACCGAGCAGGACCGATCGGTGGAATACAATATTCTGCGTCGCAAGGCCGACACCAGCAGGCAGGTTTACGATTCGCTGTTGCAGCGCTTGCGGGAAGTGAGCCAGGAATCGCAGCTGGTTTCGAACAACATCTCGGTTCTGGACCGCGCGGCTCCGCCGCTCGAACCCTCCTCGCCACGGCCGCTTCTCAACCTTGTCCTGGGTACCATTGCCGGATTGTTGCTGGCTGCCGTCGCGACCGTGGTTCGGGAACAGATCGACAGCAAGATACGCGAACCGCGTCAGATCGAAGACTGGTTCGACCTGCCCGTCCTTGGCGTGGTGCCGCGTGCGGAAAAGGGTAGCAGGCCTAGAGAACAAGCCATGCAGCCGCGTTCCGCCCTGTCAGAAGCCTACCAGTCGCTGGCCAACACCGTTCGCCTTAATTGCGGCAGTGGCGGACTGATCGTGGTCACGAGCTCGCGTGCTGCGGAAGGAAAGACGCTCACGTCCTACGCGCTCGCGCAGAACTTCCTGCGCATGGGGTCGCGCGTCTTGTTGATCGATGCCGACCTTCGCCGCGGCAGGCTCGACAGCATGTTCGAACGCGAGACGGAACAGGGGTTGAGCGAGGTCTTGAGCGGGCAGGTTGCGTGGCGCGATGCGGTCAACGACACCAGCCTGCCCTTTATCGCCGCCGGACAGCGGCCAGCCGACCCGGCCTTGTTGCTCAGCAGCGAAGCGCTCAACGCCATGTTGGACGAGGTGCTGAAGGACTACGACTTCGTTTTCCTCGACGGGCCTCCGGTTCTCGGTCTGGCCGATGCGCCGATCCTCGCCAATATGGCGGATACCCTGTTGTATGTGGTCGAAAGCAGTCTGACCAAGCGTTCCGAAGTGCAGACCGGCCTGCGCCGCCTCGGCCTTGCGGGCAAGCGTCCGCTGGGCACCATCATGACCAAGTTCGATGCGGCCGCGGCGGGCTATGGTGAAGAATACGGCTATACGTATTACGGCTATGGCGAGGGAGAGAGCGGGCTTGCAGCGCGCAGCTGAACCGATGTCCGGCGCGCGACTGCTCGCCGCGGCCTTGTCGTTCTTCGCCGGCTTGGCGCTGATCGCTTCGACCCTGGTCTTTTCGAACCCGCAATTTACCGGCACGGCGCTGTTCCGCAGCCTGGGAACCGACAACCCGTCGGCTCTTTCGCGCCTTGCGACGCTTCGTTTTGCCGAGGAAGATTACGCGGCCGCCAATGCCGCAGCACGTGCAAGTTTGCGGTCGGCACCCTTCGATCAACGCAGTCTGACCATCAGCGCACTGACCGATCCCCGCGCAGAGCGGCGGGACCGCGGTGTCAACCTTGCCGCCGCGCTCGGCTGGCGCGATCCGGCAACGCAAATATTGCTCGCAGGATTGAGCTTGGAGGGTGGCCAGCCTGAAATGTTCGTGCAGCGAATCGGTGCACTCGCAACGATGGACGAATGGTCGCCTACGCTTGTGGCGCTGTATGATCTGGGGCTGGAAGATCCTGACGCCCGGGCCGGAGTTACCCAAACTCTGGCTCGGGAAGGGGCGGTGCAGAGGGCGTTCTGGGGGGCGGCACCGACACGCAGCACGTCATTGAAACGACGCGCCGATGCGTTGCGCGTCGTGGCACCGGGCATGGCACCCGACCTCCGCCGCGAAACCGCTGCGACGCTGATTGCAAGAATGCGCGTCGAACCGGGCGGGGATGCGCTGGCATTTGGCGTGTGGCGCACCCTGGTGCGAAAGCCGAAAGGCAACGAGATCGCCGGGGGGCGCCTGCGTCTGCCGCTTGCCGCATCCCCCACGCCCTACGACTGGCAACAACCCGCGAGGAGTGCGGTAGCATTAAGCAATTATGGCGAGGCGGGCATCGAAATTACGCCCTTCGTCACGCAAGCATCAGCCGTGATAACACGTGAATTGCCGTCGCAACCCGCACGATATCGTTTGCTCGCGATTCCGGCGGAAAACGGTTCGGCCGCCGGCCTTAGGTGGGATGCGCGATGTCTCGATCGGCAGCTGGACGTTTTGCCATCGACTACGACCGGAGAGGCAATAAGCGCGCGCGTTACGATACCAGCCGATTGCCGCCGCCCCAACGTTACTCTGCGAATCGGCAGGAATGCCGCGCGCATCGCGCTCGATCGCCTTGCAATCGAACGAGCCGAATGAGCGTTATTACGCAGCTGCAGCATTTTTTTGCCGGAGGCGACAGATTTGTTGTTGCAAAACTTCGCTCCGCGCCCTAGACAGAAGGCCAACAAATCTCACGGGGAAATGACATGAGCACTTTGAAGACCTTGATTTCGTCTGCCGCGCTCGCGGCGCTGGCAATCGGTACGACGGCGAACGCAGCCGTCCGCCCCGCTGTATCCAACCTCAGCGCTTCGACGCCCGCCGTCGCTGCCGAGCGCTCCGTAACGAAGACCCGTTCCGAATCGCAGCTTGCAGGAGTGCCGCTGTTTGCCATCATCCTGGGCGTTGCTGCTACGATCGCTGGGATTGTCATAATTGCGGACGACGGAGACGAGAGCCCGGCATAAGCCGGCGCTCACCGATCTGACGATATAGAGAAAAAGGGTGCGGCGGATAATATCCGCCGCACCCTTTTTCGTTGGACGACTCCGACACGGCGCAATCACGCTCCGTCGCACGCGCCCAAAGAAAACATTTTCCTACATTGCCAGGTGTGGTTAGCAGAGGTGCTCCTTTTCATTCAGGAGCTGCCATGTCCCGCCTGCAATTGCCGCAACCGGCAACCCCCGCCAAATATATCTCGTTCCATGCGCTTGCCGTATCCGATTCGACGGGTGCCTATTTCCCTGCGAGCGGTGACGACCCCCTGCCGATTCGCCGCGTTACGCCCATTCCAGCCCCCGATGTCGTGGGCACCGCTGCAACGGGCAAGACCATCACACCGGCTTTCGCTGCGGCAGCCGACCTCGCTGTGTGGGTGGAAATGTCCGGAGACTGGGCGGGGCGAATCACGGTAGAGCGCTCCGCCGACGAAGGCGCAAACTGGCATGAGCTCACAATTGGCGGCAGGCCCTGGCCGCCATTCCTCCATAATGGCGCGCAAGCCGTTGCGCTGGAAGGGCGGGCGGATGTCCGGTTTCGGCTCGTGCTCGATATTGTCGATGGTATCGCTCAGTATCGGATCGGACAATGAACGCATTCGATCCTGCCCTTCGCATGCAAGTCTCGCAGATCGATCGCGATTTACGCAAAGACCGTATCCTCCGGCAACTGCAAGCCGGGTTGGCTTTGCGGGGCGGTCGCCTGCCCGCACTGGTCGTTAGCCCACCGGCGCTCAGCATCCACCCGGTGTCGGGCGAGACCGACTTGCCCCAACCCTATCATTATTTCCGGGCAATTGATGATGGCGGCGCGCTCGATACACGCACATTCGCCTTTCCCTCCGGGGACTGGATACCCGCGACGCAAAGCTATCCCCTCGACCGGTTTGCAATGGCCTATGGTCCGCACAAGGGTGATGGCACCGCTGATGGCGTGGAAACGAATCGAGCGACGATCAACGACAATATCGTGCAATTCGTGACTAGCGCGCCCGATCTCGTCATCGAATTTCACAATTTCGCGGCAAATGGCGGCGGATTTCGGCTGTTGGTGGACGATGCCTACGTAACGACCGGCAAGATCGGTTGCGACGGCAGCGGCCCCGGACGCGCCAACCTGCGAATCACGTGGGGGGCAGGCGGCGATGGCGATGCCCGGCCCAGGACATACCGGCTGATCGGCGGCAATGCCTTCCGGTTCGGCGGGGTCAAATGCTCGGCCCTGCATGCCCCGTGGCCCGCGCCGTTGCAGGGCGGTCTGCGCGTCATTGTTCACGGAGACAGTTATGTGCAGGGGGATGCGAGCGCGGTCGCGACGGCGCCGCATCCGACGCTGGCGGGATGCCTCGGCCTGCTGCTGGGACAGGACGATTGCCGTCCCTCTGGGGTCGGATCGACCGGGTTCCTGGCTCGGGGCGCAGGTCTGAATACGGCAGTGGATCGAGTCGATGCCGATATCATCGCACAAACGCCCGACGCCATTATCGACCTGATGGGATTGAACGACGAACTTGCCGTTGCCCAAAATGGCCAGGACGCGACGCAGTTCGCGCGCGAGGTGGAACGCTGGATCCTTGCGATTCGCAAAGCCCTGCCCGACTCGCCGATCTTCATGACCGGGCCGATGTCGCCAAAGGCCGCGAGCGTCAGCAGGCTTGCGGTCGCGGCGGCAAAGCGCGCGGTTGCCGAGCGATGGCAGTCCGAAGGCGTCTATTTCCTCGAAAACCTCGGCGATGCGCCCTGGGTTTCGGGAACCGGGCAGGTCGCGGCCCCGCGCGGAGACGGCAATGCGGACTGGGTGACCGGGGGTGTCGACGGGCAGGACGGGGCACACCCCACCCCGGCAGGTGCCGCGTATCTGGCGGTCCGAATCGCCGGGGCAATGCAGGCGGCGCTTGCCACCCCGACCGATTGAGGGCCGTGGCGCAACACATGCGCAGGGGTCGTCCGTCTTTTTGCTTTCCCCCCGCACACGCTTACCTTAGTGCGCGCGTATTGGCCCGTATTGGACTGCTAACGAGACGAGGGACGTATCGGTACCGCCGGCGGCATTTGGGCGACGGGATTGCGGCAGCGCCTCGTGCGTGGATCGGGGGCCATGCTTTACGAAAAGGGCGTGGTCATCCTGTCCCAATTGCTGCTGGTGCCGGTTCTGGTCGGCGCATGGGGCGATGTGCGGTACGGTCTGTGGGTCATGCTGATCGCCATTCCGCAGTTTCTCGCAATCAGCGACCTTGGCCTGTCCATTGCGGCGGGCGTGCGTTTGACCGAAGCGGTTGCGGCGGAGGATAGCGCACGACAGCGCCTGATCTACCACACCGCGCTGGCGACGATAACCAGCGTCTGTGCGGTGGTCGCGGCGGTCGGATTGGGCGTGCTGGTCGCCCTGAGCGATGTGCTGACCGGGGTGGCCGGTGTCCTGTCTGCGGATGGCTTGATAACCGCACTGGTGCTGCTGTTGTTCTATGGCTGCGGCGTGCTGGCGGGGGGCACCTTGCTCGTCCCGTTGAAGGCATACGGACATCTGCATCTTTCGGTGTCGTGGCAGGCGACCACGCTGGCGTGCGAAGCGGTGGCGACGGGTGTCGTCGCCACTATCGGCGGTGGATTGGTCGAGGCGGCGGCGGCCTTGCTGGCGGTACGCATCACGGCACTTCTCCTGCTGCTGGTTCTCACCCGCAGCCGGGTCCCGCGCGGGACGATGGGGTGGCGGCAGGCAAGCAGGCAGGAATTTCGCGCGCAGCTGGGCCCGGGGCTCAGCGCGATGGCCATGCCGGTGGGGCAAGTCACGATGCTGCATGGTACCGTGCTGGCCGTGGGCTGGGCCGCAGGCCCGGCGGCGGCGGCAGTCGTCGCTGTCGTCCGCACCCTGTCGCGTATCGGTCTGCAGCTGGCGACCATCGTCGTTCGCGCGGTATGGTACGATTACTCCGCCGCCGCGCAAAGCGGCATGGAGGCCCGCGCCCGGCGCCTGCTATGGCTCGGGTTGGGGCTGACGGTTGCGCTGTGCATTCCCTATACGATCGGCTTGCTGCTGTTCGGCGAGCCTGCCGTGGCGCTGTGGACCGGTGGCGAAATCAGGCCAGCATATGCTGTCATAGCGGTCATGGCAGCGGGCACCGTGTTCGCCGGCCTGTGGAACATCGGCATCCAGTATCTGGCCGCGCTGAACCAGCTGCGCGCGGCATCCGCCATACTGATCGTGGTGGCAGTCATGCAGGTTGCGCTGGCAGCCGTGCTGAGCAAGGCGCTGGGGTGCCTTGGGTGGCGTCATCACGCTGGCGGCGGCAGATGTGGCGATGGCCGGTGTCTTCCTGATGCTCGCACGCACGCGGCTGGTCGGCTTTACCGGCGTGCGCACGTCGCTGGCCGAAGCCTATGGTGCCGCCCGCCGTCTCGGGCGCGTTGCACCGTGATCGAAACGATCGTCATTTGCGTCCTCGCGCTGGGGATCGTGCTGCTGTTGCGGATCAAGCTGTTCAGCGCGCTTGGCATCACGATCGCGTTCTTCATGGTGGGCGCAGTCATTCCCTACATCATGTATCGCCTTGGCAATTTCGTGCCGGACAATGCGTTGCTGCCATTCGAGCGCCTGCCGATCGACCGCGCTTTCCTGCTGTTCTGCCTCGGCGCATCAGCGACAGGTATCGCGTATTTCCTCGGCCGCCGACCGATGCACGACACGCAGGCACCGACCTATCGCGACAACGGAGCCTCGCTCATGGTCGCGCTGTGCTTCGCAGCCTTTGTCGGGGCCGCCATATATTTTGCGCTGGTCATATTTGTATCGGGTAGCTTCTCCGAAGCTCTGCTGGTGTCGCAGGGACGCGCGCGCGTGGAGAATTCGATTTACAACCTGGCCGAGATTTTCAGCTTCGTGGCCCAGGTCTGCCCTGTGTTCGCCTGGTTTCTGTTGCTCGACCGGGACGATAGAACACCGAGCGAGATCGCCCTCGTCGGCGCAGCCGTGGTGCTGGGGGCAGGCCTGGCGTTCGCGTCGGGCGGTCGGTCGATCATGGTGCTTTTTCTCCTGGCCCTGGCATGGGGTCGCCTGATCCGGTTGAACCTGGTGGGGACCGCCGTGGCTGGCGCCATAGGCGCATTGGCAATCGGTATTTTATCGGCTGTGTTCATCGGCTTGCGATACGATGCACAGGGCTTCACTGGTGCGCGTGGCCAAAGCACCTTGGAACTTGCAACAACCGGTTTGACCTTTGTCGATCACATCGCGCTTGCGATCGACTATTCCGACTGGAATGGTCTGACATATGGCCAGAGCTATCTAAATGCGTTTGCATTGGTGATACCGCGCGATTTCTGGCCTGACAAACCGCTTCAGCTAAGTATTCTCATGCGCGAGTTTTATTATGGCGATACCCTTGGCGGAGCTCCACCCGGCTTGTATGGGGAAGCCTTAATAAGTGGAGGGATAGTTGGTATAGTATTGATTGGAATAGCTTTTGGGCTGGCTGTCGCGAAGCTTGACAATATCAACGTGCGAGCTGGGAATGCAGGGTCGCCAATTGATATAGCCTTTGCGGGTCTTTTTGTTCCGATGGTTCCCTATGCGCTGATACGTGGAGGCTTTGATATAGGATTTATAAGGGTCGGTATTCCATTGGCTCTTTCGATAGCGATCGTATTCATAGCAAACAGATTGGCTGATCCTCTGCGTTCTAAACTTACCAATTAAATATGAGAGATGTAGAATGAAGCGGATACTTATTGTCAATGCCTATGGGCATTCCAACCGTGGTGATAGCGTCCTTTTGGATGAATGTATCGACGAGGTAATTACCGCTTTTCCAGCTAGCGAAGTTGCTGTCGCATTGTTTGAGGGTACTACATCGCGTGCTGTTTCGTTGCGAAGGATTGGTAATCCAAGGCTGTCTGGTAATAAAGTTAGAAAAATTGAAACGATATTTTTGCTGATAACGGCCAGATTGCCTTCTATATTTTGGAACCTACTTCCCGTTGAGCAGCGAGAAACCATGAAATTTATGAAGAATGCCGATCTGGTTATTAGTGCGCCAGGTGGTTATATAACCGATGTAAATGCTTCGTGGATCGTCGCATTAGTGCATATTGAGCGAGGCCTTTCCCTAGCAAAGCACGTTGTACTCGCACCCCAAAGCATAGGGCCTTTGAAAAGTTCAATGGGTCGCAAAGCGATCGGTAAAGTGCTATCTCGATGCGACGTAAATTGCGTCCGGGACAGCCCATCCGAACAATTTCTTAAAACAGCCGGGGTTCCCGCAGCAAAGATTCTGAAAACCGGCGATAGCGCTTTCTGGAACGTTCCCTCCCCCGTCGATGCGACCATCGTAGATTCAGCTTTTGATAAGCTGGGCATGGAACCAGAAGAAAGTTTCATAGGTGCTACGGCTGTGGACTGGAGTTTCCCCCACAAGCGCAACGCAATGGAACTAAAAGAGAATTACATTGCCAAATTTACGCATATTGTAAAGGAGATTAGATCTACACATGGTCTGCGAACAGTTTTTTTTAATCAGGTTGATGATGATCGGGAAGTACTTAAGGAAATAGGAATGCGGTGCGGTGAAGATGCCGTTATCCAGAACGGATCGCCTCCCTCTCCTGTTTTACGTGCGATGATGGCTAGGTCTTCGTCGTTCATCGGGACACGATTTCATAGCTGTATTTTTGCCATGATGGGTGGCGTCCCAACGACCGCAATTGCTTATCTACCAAAAACGACCGGCATAATGAAAGACTTAAAGATCAGCCGTCTGACTTCGATCGAAGCAGTGGATGATAAAATGATACTGAATCATGTCGAAGGAGATTTGGCGCGGCCCGAGTTGGCGCGTCAAGAACTCACGGATAAGCTATCAAACTACCGATCGACGCAAAAGCGGTTTTCTGAAGTGCTTGCTTCTTTGGCAGTCGAAGGATGATATAATAATGCGACTGTTATTTATACTTAGAACGGTCACGCGCGCAGGCGGCGGAATATACTATGCGGCAGCTGGGCTTGCTGATGCTTTGGTTTCACAAGGCCAAGCCGTAAGCGTGGCAGGCGGGGGCGATGACCATTTGGAAGCCGATCTATCGGTATGGGGTGGCGCAGATTTGCATCCTGTTCGCAAGACCGGCTTCTATGGTCTGCACCATGAGTTGGTTGGCTATACGCGAAAAGGCGATTTCGACGTAAGCCACGTTCACGGTATTTGGAGTGCCGCTTCCATTATGGGACGAGCGGTTCCAGCGAACAACGCACTCGTCGTGTCCCCGCATGGCATGCTCGATCCGTGGATTTTATCGCGTAGCCCGACCAAGAAAGCCTTGCACGCGGCGTTTCTCGAAAAGCCGCTGATGCGACGATCCGTCATCCACGCCCTCTGCCAGTCGGAGGCGGAGAGTTGTGCCGCTTACATGCCTTCAGCGGCCGAGCGGATCCACATCGTGCCCAACGGTATCAACCCGCCCGATGCCGAACCGGTGCCGGGCGCCGCCAAGAGCGGGACCGTTTATCTCGGGCGGCTGCACGAGAAGAAGCAGGCGCTCGAACTGATTGCAGCCTGGAAACGCCTGCCGCCCAGTGAAGACAATACGCTGACCATCGCGGGCTGGGGAAGCGACGCGTATGAGGCGGCGGTCACCGCTGCCGTGGCCGATGCGCCGAACATCACCTTCATCGGGTCCTGTTATGGCGAGGAGAAGGTCGCGCTATTGAGCAAGGCGCGCTATTTCATCCTGCCATCGCTCAGCGAGGGGTTGCCCATGTCGGTATTGGAAGCGCTAAGTTACGGCGTCGTGCCGATCATCACGGATAGTTGCAATCTGCCCGAGCTTATCGAGGATGGCACGGCGCTTCATCTGCGCGAAGATATAGCCAACCTCGCGGACCTATATGCGGCGCAAGCAACGGCAACCCCGGCTGAACGCACTGCTCGCGCAGAAGCCTGTCGCTTGCGGTCGCACGATTATCATTGGGACCGCATCGCGCGCCGGATGGAGCCGGTTTACGACGCTGCCTTGCGTATGCGGCGGGATGACGTTGCGTGACCGATCCTATTCTGCCCGGCTCGGCGTTCGGTTCGGCCGGTCGTGCACGCAGCTTCACCTGGTCACATGTCCTGTTTCGCGCGATCTGGAACATGGTATGGGCGCTGACGTGCAGCTGGACCCCGCCGCAACTCTATGCGTGGCGCAGGTTCGTACTGAACCTGTTCGGCGCGGATGTGGCACGTGGCGCACGTGTCTATGGCTCTGCGAAGGTCTGGTATCCTCCCAATCTGAAAATGGGCAAAGGGGCGGTGCTGGGGCCGCATACCGTCTGCTATTGCATGGATACGATTGTGCTGGAGGATTTTGCGGAAGTGGCGCAGTACAATTATCTCGCCGCCGGTACGCATGATATTGAAAGTGCCACGTTCCAGCTAACCACGCGGCCCATCCGCATCTGTTCCTATGCGTGGCTGGCAGCAGGCGGATTCGTCGGGCCGGGCGTCACTGTGGCGGAAGGGGCAGTTTTGGCGGCGCGAGGCGTAACCTTCCGCGATCTGGATGCGTGGACCGTCTATGTCGGGAACCCGGCGCAGCCCACCCGGGCGCGCGGCAAGTTTATCAAGGAGGACGCCGCATGAGCAGGCTCTTCATGACCGGAGCGTCCGGCTTCATCGGCAACGAACTGGCCGAGATCGCGGTATCTGGCGGGCATACGATCTGCAATTTCGACATCGCGCCACCGACCGACGATAAACGGGCGTTCTGGATCGAGGGGGACGTGCGTGACGCGGATGCCCTAGCCCGCGCGATGTACAACTTCGCGCCCGATTACGTGGTACACCTCGCCAGCGATACCGACGTGTCCATCGTCGATCTGGAACAGTTTACCGTTACCCTAGATGGAACCCGGAATGTCGTAGCGGCGGTGGCAGGATTGCCATCGCTGCAGCGGTTCGTACATATTTCCACGCAGTTTGCGGTGCGCCCCGGCATTGCCCCGCCCGACGATGCCTATCTCGAACCCTACACCGTCTACGGACAGGCCAAGGCCGAGACCGAGCGCATCGTGCGCGGAGCGAAACTGTCCGTGCCGTGGCTCATCGTACGCCCGACTATTATCTGGGGGCCGCGCCACCCCAGCTTTAGCAAGAACATCTTTCGCTATATCCGCAGCCGCAAATACATGCACCCGGTCGGGCTCGGCCCTATTCGTCGCGCATTCGGTTATGTGACGAACACAGCCTCGCAAATTTACGCCCTGACCTTGAGCGACGAGGCGAACATACGACGAAAGGTCTATTATGTCGGCGACGAAGCGCTGGATTACGCGCGATGGGCCGATGCCTTTTCGATCGGTCTGACCGGAAAGAAAGCGCGCCGTTTGCCGGTTCCCTTACTGAAAGCGATGGGTTTGGCGGGGGACTTTGCGAAACGGCTGGGGCTGCCTGCGCCGATCGACTCCGGTCGTGCGTTTCGGATGTCGACGCCCAGTCAAGTCGATCTGCAACCGATTCTGGATTTGGCAGGCCCTCCGGCCATCGGCTTCGACGAGGGCGTTGCGCACACGATAGCATGGCTGAATGCAGATACAGACAGGATCGCACAACAAGAGGCAAGCCGATGACGTATGATCTTTCCGGAAAGCGGGTCTATGTCGCCGGGCATACCGGCATGGTGGGGTCCGCCATCGTCCGGCGGCTGGGGCGCGAAGGGTGCGACGTTCTGACGACGGCGCGTAGCGGCGACGATGCCATCGACCTGCGAGAGCAGGCAGCGGTGCGTGCGTGGTTCGCGGATCGGCGCCAGATGCGGTCGTGCTGGCCGCGGCGAAGGTCGGCGGCATTCAAGCCAATGCCAGCTATCCCGCGCAGTTTCTCTACGACAATCTGATGATCGAGGCGAACATCATCGAGGCGTCGCGACAGGTCGAGGTCGAAAAGCTGCTGTTTCTGGGGTCTTCGTGCATCTATCCCAAGATGGCGCCGCAGCCGATACCCGAAGACGCATTGCTCACCGGACCGCTCGAACCGACGAACGAATGGTATGCCGTGGCGAAGATCGCCGGGATCAAGCTGTGCCAGGCCTATCGCCGCGAATATGGCTGCGATTACATCAGCGCGATGCCGACAAATCTTTACGGTCCGGGCGACAATTACGATCTGGAAAACAGCCACGTCCTGCCCGCACTGATCCGCAAGGCACACGAGGCGACCGCGAACGGTGCCGAGACCATGACGATCTGGGGCAGCGGTACGCCCTTGCGCGAATTCCTGCATGTCGACGATCTGGCGGATGCCTGTGTGTTCCTGATGAAAGCCTATTCGCAGGAGGGGCACGTCAATGTCGGGTCCAACGAGGAAATTTCGATCGGCGCCCTGGCCGAACTGGTGGCCGATATCGTGGGGTTCGACGGAACCATCGTGCGCGATACGTCGAAGCCGGACGGTACGCCGCGAAAACTGATGGATAGCGCGGCGTTGAGAAACCTGGGTTGGGCACCCCGGATCCCGCTGCGGGACGGCATAGCAGGTGCGTATCGAACCTTTCTGGACGGGCACACGCGCGGAACATGAGGATTGCGTTCCTCACGCTGAATTACGCGCCCGAACCGATCGGGATCGGGCCGTATTCGACCGGTACGGCAGAATGGCTTGCAGCTGCGGGGCACGATGTGCAGGTTATCGCAGGCAAGCCCTATTATCCCGGCTGGAAAGTCGAGCCGGCGTGGCGTGGCGGTCTGTGGCGCAAGACAGTCGAAAACGGGGTGCGGGTGACGCGATGTGCGCATTACGTCCCGCAAAATCCCGGCGGTGCCAAGCGATTGCTACACCATGCGACCTTCGTACTCACGGCGATGGGCGCGATGCTTAGGCATATGGTGTCGCGCAAGAACCGTCCCGATCTCGTACTGGCTGTCGCCCCGGCGATGATGGCTGTACCGGTCGCTGCCATGGCGGCCCGGCTGGCCGGTGCGCCCTTGTGGCTGCATGTGCAGGATTTCGAGGTCGAGGCGGCTCGGGCCACAGGCCTGTTGTCCGAAACGGGGTTCATCTCCCGCATCGCAATGCGGATCGAACGACGTATTTTCGAATCAGCCGACCGGGTCAGCACCATCTCCCCGGCGATGCGACAAAAGCTGCATGACAAAGGCGTGGCCACAACCGACAGTTACGAATTTCGCAACTGGGCGGACATAACGGCGATCGCGCCGCTGGCTGGCCCGTCGCGCTATCGCAAAACCTGGTCGATCGAAGCGCCGTATGTCGCTCTTTATTCCGGGAATATCGCCAACAAGCAGGGCATCGAGATCGTGCTCGAAGCAGCGCGATTGCTCGCTCATCGGCGCGACCTGCGCTTCGTTGTCTGCGGCAACGGACCGAACCGCGAACGGCTTGCTGCAATGGGCCAGGATCTGCCGAACATTACTTTCCACGATCTCCAGCCGCGCGAAAACCTGTCGGAATTGCTAGGTCTGGCAACCGTGCACCTGCTGCCACAGATCGCCGGTGCCGCCGACCTCGTGCTGCCATCCAAACTGACCAACATGCTGGCATCCGGCGTGCCGGTGGTGGCAACGGCCGATGCGGGCACCGGACTGGCGAACGAAGTCGCCGGCGCCGGACTGGTGACGCCGCCCGGCGATGCAGGCGCGTTCGCCGCTGCTATCGAGCGCCTGCTCGACGAACCCGGGCTGGCATCCGATCTTGGAACGAACGCGCGCAGGAAAGCCGTGGAGGGGTGGGAAAAGTCGAGCATTCTGACGGCTCTGACCCGGCAGCTCGAAGCGCTTGCGCACCGCACCGGAACAACAGGGGAAACATGATGGCTGAACGAACGGACAAGACGACGGCAGAGGCGCTGCTGCATCGGCATTACCCCGAATCGGCCGTTGGCGGCTTTTCGCGCGTTAATGGCGGCGTGGAATTCTACACCCGCATCAACGCGCTGGTAGACAGCGAATCCACCGTGCTCGACTATGGCGCAGGGCGAGGCGCACAAATCGACCTGGAGCCGGTTCCCTATATCCGCAGGCTGAAAACGCTGAAGGGCCGCGTCAGGCATCTGGAAGGGTGCGACATCGACGAGGCGGTCATGGACAATCCCTATCTCGACAGCGCAAAACTGTTCGAACCCAATGCACCGCTTCCCTACGACGATGCGCAGTTCGATCTGATCTATTCCAGCTGGGTGTTCGAACATATCGACGACGCAAGCAAGGTTGCCACCGACATGCTTCGGGTGACCAAGCCGGGCGGATATATCTGCGCGATCACGCCGAACAAACGGGGCTACATCTCGGCGGCGGCGCGCCTTGCGGGCAATGCGAACCACACACGCCTATTGCGTCGCATCCAGCCCGACCGGCTGGAGCACGACGTCTTTCCGACCCGCTACCGCCTCAACACCGGCGGGGCCGTGCGCAAGGCCTTCGGCGCGGCGTCCGACGTAGTCGTGTACGATACCTCCTGGGAGCCCGCCTATCATTTCAATCGCAGCTTCATGTATGGCGCGCTGAAGGTCTTTCACGCGATCACCCCGCCCGGCATGAAATCCGTCCTGCTGATCTTCATCCGCAAATAATGCGATAAGGGATCAACGGGCCGGGTTCGGCGTCTCTGCGCGCAGGATGGCCATATCGGCCTGAACCATTTCCCGCGCCAGATCGTGCGGGCCGGTTTCGTGGACCCAGCCCAGCTTCTCTTTCGCCTTCGTCGGATCGCCCAGCAACAAGTCGACTTCGGTCGGACGGAAATAGCGCGGATCGATCTCGACCAGCAACCGTCCATCGCTTAGCGCATAGCCCTTCTCATCGACGCCGCTGCCGCGGAACTCGATGGGCACACCGGCTTCCTCGAACGCCCATAGCACGAAGTCCCGCACTTTCGTCGTAATGCCCGTTGCCAGCACGTAATCTTCGGGCGTGTCCTGCTGCATCATCAGCCACATGCCACGCACATATTCGCGGGCGTGGCCCCAGTCGCGTTGCGCATCGATGTTCCCGAGATAGAGCCGGTCCTGCTGGCCAAGCGCGATGGCCGCGGCGGCGCGCGTGATCTTGCGCGTGACGAACGTCTCCCCGCGCAACGGGCTTTCGTGGTTGAACAGGATCCCGTTGGCTGCGAACATGCCATACGCTTCGCGATAATTTACCGTGATCCAGTAGGCATATATCTTGGCCGCCGCATAAGGGCTGCGGGGGTAGAACGGTGTGGTCTCCGATTGGGGCACCTCCTGTACCAGGCCGTACAGTTCGCTGGTCGACGCCTGATAGAAGCGCACCTGGTCTTCCATTTTGAGAATGCGGATGGCTTCGAGCAGGCGCAGGGTACCGATCGCATCGGCGTTGGCGGTATATTCGGGTGTTTCGAAACTGACCTGAACATGGCTCTGGGCGGCGAGATTGTAGATCTCGTGCGGCTTGGTTTCCTGCACGATGCGGATGAGGTTGGTCGAATCGACCATGTCGCCATAGTGCAGATGGAATTGCTGATCGCCAGTATGCGGATCCTGGTATATATCTTCGATCCGACCGGTGTTGAACGAGGACGAACGGCGCTTGATCCCGTGGACCTCGTATCCTTTTTCGAGCAGCAGTTGCGAAAGATACGCACCATCCTGCCCGGTCACTCCGGTAATCAGCGCGCGCCTGCGTTCGGACATGATAAGCCTTTCCAGTAGATTCGGCGGTAAGTTGATTTGTGTTTAACAGGTCGCCCGGTCGTGCGGAACCGTTGCCGTGCCCTTGCAGGCGCTTAATTTCGCAGTTCGGTCGAGGGGGTGGAGCGGGTAGCGGGATTCCGCCCCACACCTCAGTTACCCCGCAGGCCGCAGAAAACCGTGGTTTTCTGAATTAATGAAACTGTATGTATCCTGCCGTGTGGGAAGGTCAAGGCATCCTTCGCGACCTTGGTTCAAAATTGGCTGACAAATACTCAGAAACCCCTTTTGAAATTTCTTGATAAGCTGAAAGCGTGAAAAGGCTGTGTCTGCTTTGCGCCCCATAATCAGCCGTTTGCGCAAATTTTAGCGAATGGCTGCTTATGGGTTTTAACAAGTAGTACGGCATTGTCAGAAACTGGGTGGGAAGCGGACATTGAACTGAATAGTCACAGACCGGAGGAACGATCATTGACTAACCGTTCGACGCAACATAATTGAGATGTGATAACGTTACACGATTCGGCCGATCCAATGCCCTCTACCGTCAATACTGATCGCGCTGCGTTAGCGCTGAGCTCGGCTTGTATCGCGCACTGCGTTGCATTGCCGGTGCTATCGCTTGTGCTGCCATTTGCTGGGACGCTGGCAGAGATTGCGATCATTCACTGGATGCTTGCAGCCTCTGGCATTCTCACGTCCGTTAGTGTCGTTCTCCGAGCGCGAGACGCGCGTGCACCTCACTTTCTTGTGCCCGCCGGATTGGGATCTTTGCTCATTATTTTCGGCATCTTCGCTGAGCAGTTTGGCGCTCGCGAAACTCTTCCTACCATTCTGGGAGGTCTGCTGCTTGCGGCGGCCCATCTGGGGCGGATCAATCAACATCACGCACACGGACGGACCCCCGCTCAATGACAAGATTTAAGCTATCTATTTCGGTATCCATACTTGCGCTCGGCATGGTTTCTGCTCTGCCAGCACAGGCACAGGACAATGGCACCGCTGACAACATGGACGAGCCGCAGACGATCCTCGTCACTGCAGACCGTCAGGCTTATCGCGGGGATTTTGAAGAGCTGGAAATACCACAGGCGAACCAGACCCTCGACGCAGAAACCTTGCGCGACGTCAATGCAACTAATTTGGATACCGCTCTGGATTTGTCGGCTTCGGTATCGCGGCAGAACAATTTTGGGGGCCTCTGGAACAGCTTCTCCATCCGGGGCTTTTCAGGTGATATCAACCTGCCGAGCAATTTTCTGGTCAATGGCTTTAACGCTGGTCGCGGGTTTGGCGGGCCGCGCGATATTTCGGGGATTGAGTTTATTGAGGTTTTGAAAGGTCCACGCTCTGCTCTTTACGGGCGCGGTGAGCCGGGAGGCACTATCAATTTGATCACCAAGCGCCCGCAGTTCGAGACATCGGGCAGCATCGGGGTGCAAGGTGGCTCCTTCGATTTCTATCGCAGCGACATCGATTTGCAGACAACACTGGGCGACAACGTCGGCGTCCGCGTCGCGGGTTTTTACGAGGATGCTGGAAGCTTTCGCGGGCCCAAGGAAACGAAGAAATTCGGATTTTATCCGTCGGTAAGTTTCAACCTGGGGGAGGCGTCGAGCCTGACCTATGAATTGGAATATACAGCACAGGAATTGCCGCAAGATCGCGGTGTGATCTTTTCCGAGCAGTTTGGTTTCTCCCCGCGCCGACTTTTCACAGGCGAACCTGATGCGCTGATCGATACGGAGGTTCTGGGGCATCAATTGGAATTCCAGCACGAATTCAGCGACGATTGGGGTATTCTTGTCGGCGCAGGATACCGCGAAACATCACTGATCGGCGATGCCTATGAAAACAATTTCGGTGGCCGCCAGCCCTATTTGGTCGATGGCGAAACCATTTCGCGGTTTTTCCGGTTCCGGGACTACGAGGCGGAATATCTGGCTCTGCGCGCTGAAGTGAACGGTGAGTTCAACACCGGGACCATTCGCCACCGTCTTATCGCGGGTGTCGATTACGATGAGTTCGACAATGACCAAGTGGCCAATCGGTTTCGCCAAGGCGGCATAGGCGGCGCGCCGAGCAGCTCGCTCGATCCCGTGACCTACTTGTTGATCGACGTCGATAGTCCCCAATATGGTCTTTATCCGCGACCCAATGCAGCGGCGCAAATCGACCGGCTTGAGACAACCAGCGGTTTCGGTTTTTATATCCAAGACCAGATCGATCTTACCGATCAACTTCAGATACGCATTGGCGGGCGTTTTGATGATTTCAACCAAGAGTTGATCAACCGGAGCAGCCTTCCGGCGGCTGTCAGCACGTCGTCCAACTCCGCATTCTCACCGCAGGCGGGTATCGTGTTTCGCGCGACCGACGGCATCAGCCTCTACGCATCCTACGGAGAGGGCATTCGCCAACTCTCAGGTGCCGACTTTGAGGGAACTTCATTCGACCCGAACAAATCGACTTCGTTGGAGGCAGGCATTAAGCTAGATCTCGGAACAGTATTTCCCGGCGTGCAGGGTTCGGCCTCCGCAACGGTCTTTGACGTCGATCAGAGCAACATTCTTATCTTTGACTCTAGGCCGGAAGCAGCTGGTGAGTTGATCCCAGCAGGCGAGGCCCGCAGTCGCGGATTGGAACTGGACGCCAATGCCAGCTTCGATAGTGGGCTGCGTGTTTGGTTTTCTTACGCCTATACGGATGCGGAATACACCAATAGCGGAACGGATTCCGCGACTTTCACGACCTTTGATCCGGGTGAGCCGCTGATCAACTCGCCCGATCATCAGCTAAGTTTGCAAGTGTCTCAGAGCTTCCCAGTCGCTGATCTTGAAATGCAAATCGGCGGCGGCGTGCTTCATGTGGGGGAACGAAATGGCGAAGTGGGCGGCAATTTCGATCTGCCGTCTTATACCACAGTCCGCCTGTTCGGTGAGATCGAACCGGTTGAAGGCTTCTCCTTGAGGTTGGACGTCGATAATGTGTTCGACGAGACTTTCTACACTGACTCATTCGCAAATGTCTGGGTCCAGCCCGGTGCGCCAAGAACATTCCGTATATCTGGTCGGTTCAGCTTCTAAGCAAGGGATAAAGCCGTTATGACTAAGCCTCTGGAAGCCCGCTCGCTCTCGCTCATACGTGAGGGGAATGCCGTTCTTGACGATGTGTCGTTTACCGTGGCGCAGGGCGAAATCTTCGCTCTGCTCGGCGGGAATGGTGCGGGCAAATCGAGCACATTGATGACGTTTCTTGGATTTCTTGAACCAGCTGGGGGCGAGGTGCTGGTGAACGGGCGCGAGGTGCATGACGATGTCGCTGCGGCGCGCTCCGCTATCGCCTATTTGCCGGAGGCAGCATCGCTTTACGGTCATCTGACTGCTTACGAGAACTTGGATTACTTCCTCGATTTGACGGGCAGCAAAGCGAGCCATGCGGAACTGGACGAAGCGCTGGACCGGGTGGCTTTGCCCGTAGAGGCACGGGCGCGGCGGCTGCAGTCCTATTCCAAGGGTATGCGGCAAAAGACAGCCATTGCGCTGGCGTTGTTGCGCAAGACGCCAATCCTGCTGCTGGACGAGCCGACATCCGGCCTTGATCCGGTTGCCATCGACGAATTTCATGATCTGGTTAAAGGCCTCGCCGGGGGCGGGCAGACGATCTTGATGGTGACGCATGATGTGTATGGCGCGTGCCAGATCGCTGACCGCGTGGGCTTGTTGAGGCGTGGTAAGCTCGTGGGTAGCTTCGCTGCGGAAAGCGGCAAGCGGATCGATACTGAAACCGTCCATGCGGCCTGTGCAGAGCGTGAAGTCGCATGAGTGGGGTCACCAGAATTGCGCGCGAGGAATGGCGGCTGTGGCTGCGATCCCGTGTTATTGTCAGCGCGTCACTGATCGTCGCGATCTTGCTGGCGGCTACCAGTTTCTTGACGCTGACCCGCGTCGCAGATGAGCAATCGCAGCGGTTGGAGCAACAGGTTGCTGCTGAGGAAACCTTCTTCGCGCAGCCCGACCGTCACCCGCACCGGATGGTGCATTACGGACATTATGCGTTTCGCCCGCCACCACCGCTCGCGATATTCGAGCCGGGTGTTGATGCCGTAACGGGGCAGTCGATCTTCCTTGAAGGCCACCGCCAGAACACTGCGATGTTTGCCGATACCAAAGCTGCGGCTGACCTCGGCGGATTTGCGTCACTGACGCCCGCGAATTTATATCAGCTATTGCTGCCGCTTCTGCTGATAGTGCTGGGACACGCGCTTATATTGCGAGAGCGGGAAAGCGGCACGTTGGCCGTAATGCTGGCGCATGGGCAAACAGGCACGCGGTTGGCGGCGGGTAAGGCCCTCGCGCTGCTGGGCGTTGTTGCGATTTTCATGGTGCCGCTAATCGTGGTTGCAGCCTATTCGGTGAGCCTCGGCGAAAGTGCGCTTGCAGCATTGTCGCTGATCGGCGGATATTTCGTTTATCTGTGCGTTTGGGGTGGTATCGTTTTGGCCGCTTCAATCTTGCTCAAGCAGCGTGCCGTTTCGTTGGGCGTGCTGATATTCGTTTGGCTTTTCGCCGCGCTGATCGTCCCGCGCTTCGCCATCAATGCAAGCAGCGCGTCAATCGACGCACCGGGCAAGATCGAAAGCGATCTTGTCATGCTTGCCGAGCAGCGCAAGCTGGGAGACGGCCACAATGCTGCCGATCCCGCTTTCCAGATATTGCAGGCCGAAGTGCTGGAGCAATATGAAGTCGACACCATTGAGGATCTGCCGATAAATTGGCGCGGGGTTGTCGCGTCCTATTCCGAAGCAGAACTTACCGATCTGCTGAATGATTACGCAGAGAACCGCATGGGGCTGGAAGCCAGCCAATCTCGGATGTTCGATTGGTTTGGTCTGGCGTCCCCTACAATCGCCGTCAGCTCGTTGTCGCGCACCCTCTCCGGCACCGACTTAGCGACGCATCACCGTTTCTTGCGAGAGAGCGAGGCTTTGCGGTTTAATTTCGTGCAATCGCTCAACGAGGTGCACATCGAAGAACTGGACTATGCCGCCGATATGAACCGCAACGCCGATGCCGAGGCTACCCAGCGTGCGCGGGTCAATTCCCAAAGCTGGCAGGTGCTCGACGAGTTTCGGTTCGCGCCGGACTCCGCAAACGAGCGGTTAGGCCGTGCAAGCTTAGCGCTTGGTATCTTGTCTGCATGGTTGCTGGTTGCGTTTGGTATTGTGTTCCTCGCAGCTAAGCGGGTGCGGTTGTGATGCAGGGCGTGATGGGCGGCATGATCCGCGAGCTGCGCTTCCTCGCCAAGGATCACGGCGCTTTGTTTTGGTTGGCGCTTGCCTTCGTGCTGTCCGTCGTCGCCGTGTCGTTCGGCGTGGCCGAAGTGCGCGACCAGCAGGAGACTATCGCGACTTTGATTGAAGAAGACGCTGCCGACCGGGCCAATGCCTTGGAGACACAAGAGGATTGGGGCGGAGCGGCCTATTACGCGTTCCACCTCACCTATGCGCCGCCATCCAATTTTGCCTTTGCCGCAATGGGGCAGCGCGATAGCAGCCCGTGGAAGCACCGTGTGCGGATGCTCGCGCTGGAGGGGCAGATACACGAGGCCGATACGCGCAATGCCGATTTTGGATTGGTGGGCCGGTTCGATTTCGCCTTCCTCGCGGCATCACTCGCCCCGCTTTTGCTGATCCTGCTGCTCTACGATCTGCGAGCCTCAGAACGCACTGCAAACAGGCATGATCTGCTGGTCGCAACCGCTGGATCATCGCGGCGTCTTTGGTTTCCAAGGGCATTCGTCAGGGTCGCTGCACTCGCCCTGCTGTTGCTCATCCCGCTATGGGGCGGCGCGCTGATTGAGAGCGCTTCACTGGCGGTCACCGCGCAAGCAAGCCTGATCCTGATCGGAGCGCTCGCTGTGTGGTGGCTGATCGTAGAGTTGGTAAGCCGCATTAAAGCATCACCTTCCGTGCTGCTGACTTCACTGATCGGCGTCTGGCTCGCGCTCGCAATCGTTGTTCCAGCGCTTTCAAAGACCTTCATCGAAGCTAATAACCCCGTGCCAAATGGCGGCGAAATCCTGCTGCTCCAGCGTGAGACTGTGAACGATGCGTGGGACTTGCCGAAGGAGGACACCATGACACCCTTCATCGCCGAGCATCCGGAGCTTGCTAATTACACCGGCATGGAATCAGCTTTTGAATGGAAGTGGTATTACGCATTTCAGCAAGTCGGCGACCAGAAAGTCGCGCCGCTAGCTAACGCATATCGCGACGCCCGGTTCGCGCGTGACCGGCAGGCGGGAATGGTTTCGCTGCTATCGCCAACATCCTTCGTGGAGCGGGCATTCGAGAACCTCGCAGGCACCGATGCTGCGTCAATGATTGCTTATGAAGACGGTGTTCGCGGCTTTCACGGACAGCTTCGTGCGTTCTATTATCCGCCAATGTTCAAAGGTGAACCATTCGACAGGGCGGTGCTCGATAGCTTGCCGGATTACGAGGCCGCGACCGCGCAATGATCGGTTGGCGAACGCTTCTAAAAGCTAGCCTGTCGCTATCTTTGATGGCCGCGCTGATGCCAGTATTTGCTACCTCGGTGCGCCTGCTTTCGTGAAACGACTAAGAGTTTCCTTTCGCAAATTATGCCGAATGGCTGAACGATCAAACGTCGGCAAATGGGTCTATTGCCGACGGTCCGGTGTTATTAGCCGAAGCATAGAATGCGGATATTAGCCTACCGTCTTACATGACGACATTCATCATTCCGCTGAAACATGACGGTAATGAAGCAACGGTGAGCGTCATTCGATTGCGGTTCCATTTCGAGAGCTAGGCCGACCGCGACAGCATGACGTATATAGCGTTGCTCGTCGCAGCCTGCATTCTTGATGATGATCAATGCGCGCCAGACCGATCGGTTCGACATCGGAGGGGACGGTGCGCAATTCCGCGTCCCTGATTCGATGGAGACCGTCATGACTGATGCCGACCTGACCTTACCGAGCGCTCGTGCGGAGACATCTGCCTGGGGGGCCGCGCGCTTCGCGTCCATCCTTCTTCTGGCGCAGTTCTGCGCCATGTGGGGGGCTTTCTTCGTACTCGCGCCGTCGATAGACTGGCCCGCCTCGCTCGACCTGCCCGCCGCAGAGATGTTGCCGCTACTGATAGAACAATCCGCAGCCGTGTTCTCGGGCTATTCGCTCTATCTGTTCCACGCGGTCCTTCTGGTCCCAGTGGCAGTCGCGCTGCATTTGGCCCTCGAGCTCGACGGCGTCCTTGAGAGAACAGCGACCGTCTTTGGCATCCTCGCCGGTTTCGCCAAGGCGCTCGGCATCGTGCGCTGGCTGTTCGTAATGCCCGTGCTGGCTGCGGCTTGGGTCGCACCCGAAGCAACCGAAGGAATGCGCGCGGCAATCTCGGTAACGTTCGACGCCCTTAACGCCTATGCTGGTGGAGTGGGCGAGCTTATGGGTGTGGGCCTGTTCGCCGGGGTCTGGACGGTGCTGCTGTCGGTGGCGCTCCTGCGCCGAGGGTTCCGGATGGTGGGCTTATCCGGCCTCGTCGCTGCGGTCGGACTGTTCACTACGCTACCTTCGGTATTGGGTTTAGAGAGCGCGATCCTGCTGACCCTGTCGGGTATTGTTTGGCAGCTCTGGACGGCAGCGCTGGCCGTGTCGCTCTGGCGGGGGGCGGTTTCGTGAGCACCCACGTAGCAGCGGGCCTGCATGTCGTCCTGGGCGCAGGCCCCGTCGGCCTGGCCGTCGCCGCCGAACTCATGGGCCATCCCGGCACTTCCGTCAGGGTAGTGTCGCGATCGGGCCCTACGGTTGCAGGGGCGGAGGTCCGCGCCGCCGACCTGTCGGACCCGGAACAAACGATCGCAGCCTGCGCGGGGGCGGCAACCGTCACCTTCGCTACGGCACCAGCCTATACGCGCTGGTCAGCTGATTTTTCGGCTTTGCAAGAGGCCGCTATCATAGGTGCAGCCGAGACTGGTGCGGTTCTCGTCGCAGTTGAGAACCTCTACGGCTACGGCCGCGCGGGCACATTGCACGAGGGCGAAGCGTTGACTGCGACAACCCGCAAAGGCCGAGTACGGGCGATGATGTCCAGACAACTCATGGCCGCGCATGTTGCGGGCAAGGTTCGTGCGACCGCAGTCCGCGCCTCGGACCTGTTCGGCCCCGGCATGGCCACGTCCGCCCTTGGCGAGCGGGTCTGGCCGCCTCTGCTGGCTGGTAAGGGGATTTCGTGGATCGGCGATCCCGACGTGCCGCATACCTTCACCTACCTGCCCGACTTCGCCCGTGCCCTCGTTCGCGCCGGAGCCGAGGCTGCGGCGTGGGGTCGCGCCTGGCACGCGCCTTCGCCGCCCGACCTTACGCCGAGGGCGGTGATGGAGCGCGCAGCACACCTTGCCAACCTACCACCGCCGCGCATTCGGCGCATGCCGCCAATGGTGCTGCGCGGACTGGCATTCGTCTCGCCAATGCTGCGTGAGGTGGCCGAGATGGCTTACCAGTTGGAGGCGCCGTTCCAAATGGACGCCTCCGCTTGGGCGGACACTTTCGGCGGCGCGGCGACGCCCTGGGATGCTGCCGTGCGCGAGACGCTCGCAGCCTGGCGCGGGGAATTGGGTCTGCGCGATGCGTCCTGATCTAGCGCTTCGCGCGCCGTGCCCGCACCCGGCTGAGCGCTTCCGGTGTCACGCCGAGATAGGAGGCGATCAGGTATTGGGGCAGTCGCCGCGCGACCTCGGGCCGGGTGCGCAGGAACGTCTCGTAGCGATCTTCGACCGAAAGGTTCAGGAGCCGCGAGGCCCGACGTTGCGTCCCGATCAGCGCTTCTTCCACCAAAAGCCGCCCGAACCGTTCGATGGCGTGGTCCCTGTCGTAGGCCTCCATCAACGCTGTCTTCGGGATGCCAAGCACCTGCGTGGACTCCACCGCCTCGATGCGCTGCTCGGTGGGCACGCCGATCAGGAACGACACGGGATCGGTGATCGCTTGGCCAGCATCGAAAAACTGCGCAGTGCGAGTCGTGCCCGTCTCTGCGTCCACCGTTACCATCCGCAGGAGCCCCCGACCCACGAACAGCACCTCGCCCGCAACCGTCCCGGCCTCCAGCGCAGCGGCACCTTTCTCGATGGTCCGCGACCGGCAGCGGGCCAGCAACCGGTCTATCGCGCAGGGCGCGGGCACCAAAGGTGCGGCGCGTTCGGACATTTCGACACGAAGGGCACTTGCGAGGTCTTCAGTGATCGGGCCTTCTTTCATCCCCGCGTCCCTAGCACGTCCGGCCCACACGACCATCTATGGAAAGGCCCGTTAAATGACCCCAATGTCCAATCCCTGGCCCCCATCCGCGCCGTTCGAGCTGCTGACCCATTCGGCACTTGGATGGGCGATGGCCTTCGCTCTTGCGCTGATCCCCGTATCCCTCGTGCTCCTCGTCCTAGACAACCGTGTGCTCGACGACGAAGCGCTCTGGCTGAAGCCACTTAAGTTCCAGATCAGCATGACGGTCCTCACCGCTACGCTGCTGCTCGCTGTTACCGCTTCCGGGCTCAGCCATACCCTATGGGTCCGCGTCCCCAGCCTCGCAGTGGCGGCGACGGCGGTCTACGAGCTGACATTCCTGAACCTGCAAGCCGCACGCGGTGTACGCTCGCATTTTAACTCAGACACAGCTTTCGACCGCGTAGGTGCAGCGATCATGGCCGGTGGCGCGGGTGTCCTAGTAATGGGTGCCGCGCTAATCGGCGCTGCGATCCTCGTAAGTCTCGCCACGAAGGGGCGCGGCGCGCTAGATGAGCCGGTGCTGCTAGCTACCGGGCTTGGCCTAATGCTCGGCGGTGCGCTTGGCGGTTTGACCGGTGGTGCCATCGGGGCCAATGGCGGGCCATTCGTTGGTGCAGCACGGGGACCGTTCGTGCCGATCGTCGGCTGGTCGCTGACCGGGGGCGACTTACGGATTGCGCATTTTCTTGGGCTGCATGCGATGCAGGTTCTGCCGATCCTCGCCCTCCTGCTGCGCGGCTCGATGACCGATCCGGTCATCGGCTTGGTCGTTCTTTTGGCTGGGGGCACGTGGACGGCCCTCACGCTATCAGCGATGCGCGCAGCGCAGGAGGGACATTTGCTCGTTTCGCTTTGACGGATCGGGCGGGTAGGCGGTCGCTCAGACTGTACTGCTCGCCTCCGATGTCCGGCCCTTCATTTATCTCTCGACCAGCCCGCATGCAGCCACCGCCTTTGATCGGCGTCAGCAGCGGCGGTCGGCGTGAGTGTTGACCGGCAACATTCTCGTGATGTCGCTAACAAGCCATTCTGCGTCATCCGAGTAAGCAATCACTCGCCGAGCACCACCGCGTCGATCATCGGCTAGGAATGCTCGGCGATGAAGGCGCTGATGAAGCAAAAGGCTGCGGCAGCAGCATATTCGACCGGCTATATCGACCGGCTCATTCGCTCAGTCTTGTTTCTTCAAAGTGCGAGAGTTGTCGCCCTTTGCGATGGCAGCAGAGTGCGGCGCTGCGTTCGTCGGCGACGCAGTCGGCGTTAAGCTGCTCGATCGCGAGAAGCACGCCCCCAAATTCCGCCGCCTGATCACAATTTAGCCGACATGAAAAGCAGTACATCTTCGCTGCCCCATAGGAGACAAAGATGGGCACTCTAATCATTGGAGAATTCTGGTCAATATCCAATAGGTAGACCGCTTTACGATCCAACAACCATTTCCTTCTGCTTTGCAAACGAATCCATAATAGCTGCTTAGCGTTCACCAGGATTTAGATGACCGCTTTGCGCCCCAATTTCAGTCGTACGGGCGCCGACTGAGAATGCCTAAAGCGGACCGGCAGCTTTGCTCCGTTAAATAGCGCCGCCAACGTCCGATTACGGGGGAAATCGGCCGCGGGGGTCAGTTTGCTGATTTAAAGGCAAAAAGAAAGGCCCCGCCGTTTCCAGCAGGCCCTCGAAGGTTTCCGTCACAGCCCTTCAGCTGAGTCCGTCCTGTATTCTACGAAGCAACCGTACCCGTGAAGGGCGAACCCGTGGGAGTCACCATTTCCTTAGCACGCGGGATGAATGCGCTCTTGCTGATAATGACCGTCAGCGGTGCGGCGAGCACAACAGCGCCCACCGCAGCGAGAGTGTCACCTTCGCCATCCTGGCGATAATCCCCGGCAAGTTCGATGCGCTCATCGTTCAGGTCGACGTAGCGCAAAGCGATTTCTATCTTTCCCGACGTGCCAAACACCGCACTACCAGTCTTTTAGGCCACTTCGCGAATGGCAGGTATACCCATCGGAATGACCGTTACACCGTTCACCTTCACGTCGTGCACGAGATTGCGGAAAAAAATACCGTTGCCAAAGCAGGTGCAGCTTCAGAAACTGAAACCGGCGCGGGTGCAGGCTCAGCGGACTGCGGCTGTGCATTCATACCCTGAACGGCAATAGAAGAGGCTATCACATCACCTCATGCTGTGGTGTCACGTACAAAAACGGCATTCATCGTAAAATTAGCTTCGTGTAATCTTTACTCTTTGCCTCTCGGCTGCTGTTAATGGTGATTGACGGGGTCTTGGGGGCAAATTTTCGTGTTTGAGTTGAAGAAAAACCCCTTCGTCGTTCTCGGGGTGAGTCCGCGATCGTCGAAGGCAGATATCCACAACGCCATCGAAGATGCGCTTCTGGACACTGAAGGCGTGGACGAGGAACGTGCCCTCGACATCGCCCGCCAGGCGCTGATCGCGCCCAACGAACGCCTCAAAGCCGAGCTGTCTTATCTTCTCGAGCTTCGTCCGTCAGAGGCGCGAAAGGCGTTAGCTGGCGAAGGCTTTGCCCACTGGCTGGACGTCGCGGAAAGCACGTTCGGGGTGGCAAAAGCGAATGCCCAGATTGAGGCGATTAAAGCTGGAGGAGAGCCATCGGCGCAAAGGGCGGCATTGCTCAGCGCCTTCGAAGACTGGACAGAGATTGGCGAAGCACAGGTTTTGGGCAGAATTAATGAAGATCGAGCATCCGCCGACTTCATCGAGGCGACAAGAGCCGACATTCGTCAAGGGTTGCAGGAGCTGCGAGCTTTCCACGCTGATGAAGCAGTCGGCTCGCTGCACCGCAAAGGCGACCTTTCGCAACAACTGACACAGCTACTGACCGACGAGATCATCCCAGCTGGCCGGCTCGGCGAGAAGTTTATCACCTCAATCATAGCCGCCTATGCCAAGAGAACGGGGGGCGCGCTTGCTAACTCTGCAGAACGCGCGGTCGAAAGTCTCAATCGGTACGCAGGTAGCGGGGACGAGACCGACTTCTCCAATTTTGCCGATCATCTCGAAAGGTGGGACGAGATCGCTCAGCCTCTTCAGTTGGCTCAAGAAGCAAAAGGTGCTGATGATGCGCATTCGTTGGAGCTTTACGAAGAGATCAGGGAAAAGGCGCTTCAACTCGCAAACGACGAGGGGCGTCATCACGAGGCCCTGCAAATCACTAAGCTTTCAAGGAAGGTTTTTGCTGAGCTGCCTTGGGCGGTCGAGAAGCTCAAGGAAGACGCGCAGATCCTCACATCAGTAATTGCCGATAAAACGCGCAACAAGTTCCTCATTCCGCTTGCTACCGCTTTGAATGAAGCACGAGAAAAGCTCTCATGGACGAGCCAGCAACTCTCTGCGCACGGTTTTGCGAGCGACGCCCCCGATCCCATTGGAGCTATGTGGCGAGCCTATGCCGATCTGCTCCGTGTCGAAATCGAGGAGGAAGTGCGGGACATCGGCGCCAACATGGTCCGCAATCTGTCGATTGAGCTATTTAACGAGCGACAGGACGTCTTGCAGGCCAAAATGCTCACCTCGCAGCTCGCTGCAGACAGTGACTGGTTCTCCGAAGAGGTTCGCGACCAAATCCTTCACGAGGAAGGTCAATTGTCCCGTAATCTCGAGGCTCACCACATGACTGACGCGATGAAACGTCAGGACTGGAGGCGCGCCAAGGAATTATCGGACAAGCTTGCGATCATTTCGCCGCCTTCCGAGATGGCGGACTTGCACATGGTCGCCCAGGTTATCGACCAGAAACTGCGCGAGCAGAGGAATTCGCGGATCCTGTGGGGAGGCATCGGTGCGGTTGTCTTAGGGTTCATCGTGTTCGGAGGATCTGAATCCACCACTTATGATGGCGACGAATACGACTACGCGGACCCAGGCTACTCAACCACCACCTACACCTCTAATTTGGATGGCTCCGCAGACGCAATGGAGGACGCTGACGAAATAGCGGCTGCAGCGGAGCTCGATATGGGATCCGGCGCTGGCGATAATGAATCCTACGAGGAGGAATCTGCCCCGCCAGCGTACATTGCAGGTGCTCTATCTTTGCCTCAATTGCGATATTGTCTCCGCCAAGATGAGAGGCTGAAATATGCGCGGCCTCTCACACGCAGCTATGCGCAGACCAGCAGATTCAATTCGGCTATCTCGGATTTCAATTCACGCTGCGGCAGCTTTCGATACGATTACTCGGACATGGCGACAGCTCGCACTGAGATTGCCAGCATGCGTGCGCAGCTGCAATTAGATGCGCGCTCAATCGTTGGAGCCGACGCCTCCCCCCCGGTTGCCCCATACTCTTCTCCGTCTTCCTACCCCTTCAGCAATGGCAGCACTGCATCGCCAGATGTCGATGACTGGTCGCCCGAGGAGATTGGCGAGGAAAATTCATACAATACCTTTGACGAGTGGGAGGGAGACTACCCGTAATGATTGAGAACACTGAAGGTGGGGCTCACTCTTCTGCAGCCGCGATGGCCGTGGATTTTTGGAAGCTACTCAGGGTTACCGAGCGTGCTCTCACAGCGCTTCCAGAAGAGAAGCGAAAGCGGATTGAAGCGCAGCTCCGCTTCTCAGCCAGCCGGCTGAATGGTCACTTGTCGGATCTCCACATAAGTCTGCCAACCTTCCAGGGCCAAGCATTTGGCCCTGAGCTACCTGCTGTCGCAGTCAATGCTGACGAATTCAAAGATGCTGAAAGCCTCGTTGTTGAATTTGCGGTCGAACCAGCCATCCTTATCGATGGCAAAGTTGTTCAAAATGCACGTGTAATGCTTAAGGAGGACACGGCTAATGTATCTGGGAATTGATCTGGGAACCTCGAACTCGGCGGTTGTCGGGGTTGATGACAATGGCCTGCGTCTCTTCAAGACCGACGATGGCAAAGATGTCCTCGCTAGTGTGATCTATTTCGATCGCCAAGGCCGCATGACCATTGGGACACGCGCACAAGCTCAGGCAGAGCTGGCTCCCGACAATGTCGCACAAGGGTTCAAGCGCTTGATGGGAACGTCGAGCAATCTTGAGCTGGAGGGAGCCGACAAAAGGGTTTCGCCTGAAGAAGCAAGTGCCGAGATCATCAAAGAACTCCTGCGTCAGGTAGAAGGCGAGACTGGCTCGAGAGATGTGACGGGCGCGGTGATCACAATCCCCGCCGCTTTCGATCAAATGCAGTCCGAAGCGACGATCCGCGCCGCTCACGAGGCTGGCTTGGCTAAGGTAGGGCTTCTCCAAGAGCCCGTTGCCGCAGCAATGGCTGCACTGGAAGGCGCTACGCGCCGAGACGGTCGCTTTCTTATCTACGATCTGGGCGGCGGCACCTTTGACCTCGCTTTGGTTGAAGCGAGCGGCGGAGCAGTAAACGTCATAGCGCATGAGGGTATCAAGATGCTCGGAGGGCGCGACTTTGACCGGACTATTATCGATTCCATCATCCGCCCTTGGTTAGCCGACAACTTCAACCTTCCAGATAATCCTTCGTCGGATAAGCGATACAAGCGCCTATTGGCGGTGATGCGCATGAAGGCAGAGCTGGCCAAGATCGAACTGTCCACACGCGACAAGGCTGTAATTTATTTGAGCGAGGATGACGCCAGAGCGGAAGACCTTGATGGCAACGAAATCTACGTCGAGACCGAAATCTCCCGCGACAGGTATGAAGAGCTGATCAAGGATCGCGTTCTCGAGACTGTCGAGCTCTCCCGCAAAATCCTGAAGGATAATGGGCTCACTCACGAAGACATCGACCGCATCGTGTTTATTGGCGGGCCTTCAAAAACTCCCGTCATCCGTAAGATGGTGAGCCGTGAACTTGGCGTGCCCGCCGATCACAATACGGATCCCATGACGGCAGTCGCGCGCGGGGCAGCCATATTCAGCGAAAGTCGAGACTGGTCAGTTGAAAAGGGTCAGCGAAAGTCAGCTCGAGGTGCCGTCAAATCAAGTGGTGATTTCCAGGCATCGGTGAAGTTTACCGCCCGTTCCGCAAATGAACGTGCGCGTGTCCGGGTTGAAGCGGACACTGCAGGGGGCGATTATAAATTCAAGATCCTAGGTCCTGACGGCTACGATAGCGGCTGGGCCTCGCTGGACGAGAAAGCCTCTGCATCAGTGCCACTCTCGAAACCTGGGAAGCATGCTTTCACAATCCAAATCGAGGATGGTGAGGGACGAAAAGCGTGCGACGACCAGCGCATAGAAATCACGCGTACGGAGGCTACCGCGGCTGCGATCCACGCAACGCAAACTGTATCGGTGAAGGTCGCTGAAGGTCCCGCTTCTGAGCGACGCAATGTCCTCCACCCGTTGATCAAAAAAGGCACAGCCCTGCCTGTCGAGGGCACTGAGGTGCTACGGTTGCGCGAAAAGATGGTGGGAGGAACTTCCAATCGCTTTGAAGTGGAGCTGTTCAATCACGCTGACGGTGTCAACAATCCGGAATTGAATTTGGCCATCGGTGTCTTCCGCATCGTTGCTGACGATATCCTTGATCAAGGAGAAGTCGCTGAGGCAGGCTTAGAGGTCCACGTTTATTGGAAGATGGACGACAATGGTCTGATACGCTGCGAGGTCGCTTTGCCCGACTTGGGCGTACATCTCGACAATAAGAGCTTCTATGTTCCGCAGGCCGGACAGGACCGGTTTGATGGTGAAGAGGGCGCCAACCTAGCAGAAGCGAAGCTGATGGACGCAGGGTCGGCAATTGAAGAGGCACGATCAGCGATGGGTAGCGATCCCAAGCTTGATCAGCTGCAGCGCCGGATTGGTCGGCAGCATGAGCTACTCGAGAACTCGAATGATGCAGAAGCAAGGCGTTCGGTGACAGAGGAAGCATTGCATGTGCAGCAGGAGCTAGCGCGCCTTAAGGAAGCTCCTGAGCATCGTCGCGCAGTACTCCTGAGAGAAATAGAACAACTCGAGGATGGTATTGCAGAACTCATCGACACGATGGACCCCGTCACCGTTGAACGGCTAAATACCCTACTTCGTTCGGCGCGAGAGGAAATTAGCAACGAAAACTGGTCTGGCGTTCGCCAGCTTGTGCAGCAGGCGATGACGGTATTCCATCGCGCGCTGTATGAGCAGCCGGGCTTCATCCTAGCAATGTTCGAGCGTTTCTCGCACGAGAGGCATATCGCTCTGGACAAGGACCTTCACGACCGACTGGTCGCGCAGGGCCGCACTGCCGCTGAGCAGCAGGATATCGAAAGCTTGCGAGAAGTCGTCGGAATGATCGTACGCAATCGTATGCCCAACGAGACAGAGAGCAGCGGAGTGGTCATGTTGGCAGGTTTGATGAAATGATAGATCAGGGCCAATCGAGAAGGGGTGAGTGATTGAGGTCCGACGCGTGAGCGGCCCTACCATGCAGTGTTGTTAGTCGACCGTCCGTTGTGTCACTTTACAAGCTCGGCGAGAGCGGGACGAAATGGGTGGGGGCGGAAATTGAAGACTTGTATCTGAAAGACAAAGTCAGGGTCGATAGTCGAATGTCGCCTATGCAGGGTCAAAACGCCAATACCGGACAGACCGCTATCGGCCCAATTCCGGACGTAGGCCGTGGAATTACGGCATGGCTACTTTTAGGGTTGTGCCCAAACCGCGCGAACGGCCGCAAATGGGTGGGAAGCGGACTTTCTGCTTTGGGCGAGGAGCCTGAACCTCCGGCCTATATTGGTCGCATTTCTGTATGACTGGCCCCCCAATCGCGCATTGCAAAGAGAATTGGAGCTAAGGTCTGCCCATAATCTGTCAGTCGATATTCAACCTTCGGCGGGACCTGGGGATAAACCTGCCTTTCCACGATCCCGTCAGCTTCGAGTTCTCGTAGTTGGTTCGGTGGAAGCGGTGGGACCGGGCGTGACCCGCTTCTCGCCCGGCGACGAAGTGTACGGTTGTGCCGGCGGAGTGAAAGGGCGCGACGGTGCCTATCGCGAACTCATGATCGCAGACCATCATCTGCTCGCTAAGAAGCCGCGCTCGCTGTCATTTCAAGAGGTAGCTGCTTTGCCGCTGACCGCAATCACGGCATGGGAGGCTTTGATCGATCGCGCGCAGGTCCAACCAGGCGAACTGGTTCTCATCCACGGTGGCACTGGCGGCGTCGGACATTTAGGCATTCAGTTTGCCGAGGCACTCGGGGCGATTGTCCATTCCACTGTTTCGTCCAAGGAAAAGGCCGCCATCGCAAGTGATTTGGGCGCCGACGAGACAATCAATTATCGAGCCGAACCAGTCGATAGTTATGTGGCCCAGCGTACCGGTGGACGCGGATATGATGTGGTATTCGATACGGTGGGTAGCGACAATATCGGTACATTGATTGAAGCGCTCGCGATCAAACGTCGGGCATTGGGTCGTCTGCAGACTGGCAGCTTTTGGCAGCCGGAGACCGGAAAGCCGCCATTCGGCACACGAACCGAGGCGCATAAATAGACTAATTCACCCGCGGGCGCGTTAGATTCGAGCACGAATCGCCGTGATCGGCTGCAATTCTATGAGTAGTAGTGTCTGAATCGCTCGTCCTCGCGCAGCGCTTCTGGACGGTAAGGTAAACGCTTCCCGCACTTCTGAAGGGCGGTGAGGGCAAAACGCTCGTGGACTTTAGGGTGAGCGGGTGCCCCAAGCACCGCCGCCCTGATCGCCTCGCTCCGGCTCTTGCGAAGCCTCGTCGGCCACCACGATGGAAAGGAATCACGTAAACTCTCGACCTCGCAGGACTGCATGTCTGTCGCGGAAGAAAAGGTGTTCAACGTGGAATTGTCGATGCGGAGCGGCTCCGGAAGTGACTGAGCCTCGTCCACCAGCCACTATGGCGCGATATCGGAGAGCCGCCATTCAGTTTCGGGGTAACTTCCGCCGATGTCGGAGTGATTGACAGGAAACCAAAGCTGGACGAACGGCTCGATATCGCTCTCGTTTGAGTAATCTGGTTGCTTGTATCCTCCCTTAACGCGAGGGAAGGGTTAGCACTGCAGCGCACTGTCGTCGAATGGGTACGAGGCCGACTCTCGTTGGTAGTTCGCCCATCCAAACAGGCTTGGTTTTGCCGGCACCTGCAGCCCTAACAACCTTTGTCATCTCACTAACACGGCTTGTCAAACGACAGTGTGGGGCCATGCGCATATCAGCCTGTGCCAGAAAATATCTGGACCAGAGGACCGGGCATGCCAAAAATTAACCGTTCAACGCTTCTTTCGCGCCGCTGCTTGTCGATTTGTGCAGTGTTACTGACAGCAGGTCCTGCCGCCTCGCTCGCCGCGCAGCAGGCTGAAGGCACAAACACCTCGGCCCAAGCTGAACAAAACTATCAGAAGCTTGCATCGCAAACGCGTGACAAGGCCGGCGATCCCGCCTTCGATTATGCGCTTGGCATCGCCGCCAATGATGCGCGCCGATATGGCGAGGCGATTATCGCCTTTCAGCGGGTTTTGGCGGTGCAGCCCGACAACGCAGCAGCGCGGGCAGAGCTTGCCCGCGCCTATGCACTGGCAGGCGATGTCGATACGGCACGCGAACAATTTGCCACTGTGGTGGATGATCCCAGCCTGCCTGACCCCGTGCGCCAACGCTTCACGGGCTTTGTGCGGCAATTCGAAAATCAGATCAGCGGCGGCGGCACCGACATCAGCGGCTTTGTCGATGCGAAGGTCGGCTATGATGACAATATCAACACCGCCACTGACCTGACGACCATTACGATACCGCTGTTCAGTTTCCTCGGGCCAGGTCGCCTTGGCGCCGGGGCAGTGGCAACTGGCGACGAATTCTACGAACTGTCCGCCGGGCTTTCTGGCGTTGCCGCACTAGGCCGCCAGGACCGGGTCTTTGCGTCTGTTCTGGGCAATTGGCGCGACAATTTTGATAGCGGCACCTTCGATCAGGCCGCGCTGACGGGAACGGCAGGATATGCGCATAGTTTTGCCAACCGCGATGTCGTCTCCCTCTCCGGTCAAGTGCAGCAATTCTGGCTCGATGATAAAGGCTTTCGCACCTCCTATGGTGTGATCGGGCAATACACCAAAGCCCTGCCCCAAGGCCGGGCGCTGACTGTATCAGCCCAATGGAATCGGCTTGAGTATGATGGCGATCCGTTGCGCGATGCGGATCGCTATGCCGCCGGCATCGGCTTTGTTGCCAAGAATTTCGCAGCCAATATCACCGGCGGCAAAGAAGAAACCCGGCGGCAGGCTGGGGACGCGCAATCCAACGGCTTCGCCTCCGCAAATATCGGCGCTGAACTGCCGGTCGCCAGCCGCGTCGCCGTCGTTGCCGGGGCCGCTTTCGACCTGCGCCGCTATGATCAGGCCGACCCGCTGTTCCTGACCGAACGTTCGGATGAGCGACTGGATCTGCAGGCCGGGCTGAAATTGGCTGTGCTGGACAATCTCTTCCTGCAGCCGCGCGCCACCTATTCGCGCAACTGGAGCAATATCGCCTTGTACGATTACGAACGCTGGACCGTTTCGGTCGGCGCGCGCTTCGAATTCTGATCCTTCCGGGAGGCATTTATCATGACCAAATTCACCTTATCTCGCGTTGACTGTTTGGCTTCCCGATCAGGCGCTTGTCGCATGGGCTCTGCCTTGATGATCGGAGTATCGAGCCTGGCGATTGCGGCCCCTGGTGCAGCCAATGATGTCCTGTTCAGCCAGTCCGAAGTCGCTTTCGAAACTGGCAAGCGGATCAATCAGGTTAGCGGGCTGCTGCAGGTCAGCCTGACCGGCGGGGGCACCGCTTCTTTCGTCGATGGAGCGGATTTTTCCATCAAGGACGATGGTTCCATCGATCTCTACGCAGGGGCCGTGACCGTGTCGGGTGCGCAAGACCGTGAAGTGATTGTGCGGATGCCAGAAGGCGTCGAAGGCCGGGTGGCCGGGCGCGGATCTTCGGGTAATTTCTCTGTCACGGAAGATGGCGAAGCACGCGGCCATGCGCTGACCGGCAAAGTCCGGATCGGCGCAAACGGAGCGTTTCGGGAATTCTCTGCAGGTGAAATGTGGCGCTCAAACGGAGGCCGCGCGCAGATGGTGGTCTCCAATGGCGTGCAAGCCCAACCCGATACGGCCGGCAATATCGCTGAGCCACAAGTGGCGGCTTTGAGCGGGGACGACGGGCTGGCAGGTGCAGCGCTGAACGGCATCCCCGTGACGCTGGGAGACGCATTGGCGGCGGCTGGCGCGTCGAGCGACATTATCGCTGCAGCCCGCCGGGTCGAGCTTGCTACCGACAACCCTACGCTCGAAACCTTCCCCAGCGGCGATCTGGCTTTGCTGGTGCAGGCCGCATCTCGGCTGGAATCCAGCTATGGCGGCGTGCCGTTTGATGGCGCGCGGGCCGATATCATCCGCACCTATCTCGGTTTTCTTGCGGATGGTGGATCAGGCGCGGAATTTCTCACAGCCTATAGCGGCTTCGTGCTGGGTTATCTGGACTTGCTGCGAGCTGGCGGGATACCCTCAGGCTTCGCCAGCGCTGCACCTGGCGATATCGACGCCTATCTGGCTTTCCTTGAGCGAACCCGCGGCTTCGGCGCGCTTGCTGCGCGTGACCGTGTCCTCGCCGATGCCTATCTCGCCTTCGTGACCGCGGGCGGCAATCCCGATCGCTTTGCTCCCTCGTTTACAGAGCTGACGGAAGCTTTCTTCGCGTTCGTGCGCGCGGGCAATGCGCCGGCTGACTTTACCGGAGCAAGCCAGGATGCGCTGGGCGAATCCCTCGCTTTTATTGCAGACAGCGGGCTAGCGCAGCAATTGAGCACGACCGACCGGGCACTCCTTGCCGCGTATCTGCAGAATGGCGGCCTCGCGTTCGCGGCGCAGTATGAAACGGCATTGGCGGACTATTTTGCCTTCCTTGCCAGCGGACGATTGCCGAGCGCCTATAGCGCTGTCGATCAAGCCACGCTGCAATCCTATCTCCAGACTTTGGCGGACACGGGATTGCTGCAAGCGGTGCTGGGCGAACAGGCCGGTTTCTACGGCGACTATCTGGCATTCCTGCAGACGGGCGGAAGCATCGATGCCTTCGCTGGCCTGCCTGCCAATATCTTCGCGGGATATTCAGCGGACCTGACCACTTATCTTGCATTCTTGCAGTCCGGCAGGTTGCCATCAGAATACCAAGGCGCCGATGTCGCGGTGCTGCAGGCCTATATCGCAGAGTTGCAGAGCGCCGGCGCGCTTGACCGGTTCCTTGGCAGCGATGCAGCGTTCTTTGCAGATTACCTCGCCTTTCTGCAAAACGGCGGCACGATAGACGCCTTTGCCGGACTTAACGCCAACATCTTCGCCGGTTATGCCAGCGCGCTGAATGCTTACTTTGCGTTTCTTGATGCCGGCGGTGTGCCGTCTGCCTACTCACAGGCACAAATCGGGGTTCTCAATGACTATCTAGCCCAGCTCGCAACGGTGGGTGCGCTTGATCGCTTCCTGGGCAGCAATGCGGCGTTCTTCGCCGATTACCTCGCATTCTTGCAGGGCGGAGGGCAAATCGACACTTATGCCGCCCTCAATGCCAATATTTTCGCCGGCTATGCCGAAGCGCTGAATGCCTACTATGCCTACCTCGCCAATGGCGGCGTACCGTCCGCCTATAGCGCGCTGTCGCAAGAGACGATCCGAAGCTATCTCGCCGCATTGGATGCAGCCGGAGCTTCGAGCGGCTTCCTGACAGAACTGGCGAAGTTCTATGCCGATTATTTCGCTTTCGTAGCGGGTGGCGGCAATCCAGATACGTTTGCGGGCTTGCCAGTCCCGCCAGATTTTCCCGCCTTCGCCGATGCACTCAACGCCTATGCCGCCTTTTTGGCTGGCGGAGGCCTGCCGAGCGGATATTCCGCACAAGAACTGGCAACCCTGTCTGAATATCTCGAGCTAATAACAGGCTCAGGCCAGCTCGACACCTTGCTCGGGACCAATGCTGGCCTGCTGACAAGCTATTTCGCGTTTATTGCCGGCGGCGGCACACCTGACAGCTTTAGCGGGCTGCCGGTTTATGGCGGTTACGTCCAGGCACTTAACGCCTACTACGCCTTCTTGGCGGCGGGCGGTTTGCCGGCGGAATACGCCGCACTCGATCAAGCAACCCTGACAGCTTATCTGCGCGCGCTCAATGACGCTGGCGGGCTGGCGGCCTTTGCTTCACTCGATGCATTTTTTGCGGAATATTTCGCTTTCGTAGCGGGCGGAGGTGATCCGGAGGAATTCAGCGGTTTGCCGGTTTACGCAGAGTATCTGGCGGCTGTTCAAGCCTATTACGCATTCCTGATCGGCGGCGGTTTGCCGAGCGACTACGCGGTGCTTACAGGCGAGCAGATCGATCCTATCTGGCCCGGCTTATCTCAGCGGGCGTTCTGCAAAGCGAGCTGGATGGGGCAATTGTCGCTTTCTTGACGGACTATCTCGCCTTTGTTGAAAACAATGGCGATCCTGATCGATTTGCCGGCCTGCCGAACACCGGCGGGGGAACCGGCGGAACACTGCCGCCTGCCTATACCTACCAAGGCGGGTTTCCAGCCAACAGTGCGGGCGGCAAGGTTTTTGCGACTAATGCAAATGCAGCACTTCGTATCTCGGCTGCGACGGGAATTTCCGTTTCTGACGATGGCGCATTGGCCTTTGCCGGTTCTGGCAGGAACAGTCTCGCCATCGGCCAAGGAACGGCCGTAGATGTGGCCGGAGATGCCAGTATCCTCGTAGGCCGCTTCATTGGTAACGGCGTGAGGTTTCAAAGCAGGTCGACCGATTTAAGCGCCAATGCAGGCGTTCCGTACATCGTCACAGCTGGCCTTAGCGGGCCGCTGCCGACCAGTGGCACCATCGAATATGAGATCCTGGCCGCAACCCAGCCGGTCTTCGCATCG
>CAVXIF010000010.1:0-20281 GCA_963761775.1 uncultured Alphaproteobacteria bacterium
CGCTGTCGTCGCTCGCCCATTCGGTCAGCGCCGCGCTGATCGCGTGACACATATCGAGCGTAAGCGCATGCAGCGCTCCGGGACGGTTCAGCGATATATGCCCCACCTTGCCGTGGGTATGAATGTGGATTTCGTCAGTCATTTAATCTCTTGTGTTGCGTTAGAGCGTGTTTTTGGCGGAAAAATGCGCCAAGCGACGAGCCAATAAGTCATTGCACCAACTATTGATGGAGCAGTGATCATAAGCCATCCAGTTAGTAAAGTATTAGCGTCTTGCCCAAAACTTCCGAATAGAAGGGTCATTAATGAACCCAAGATCGCACCGGAAAGGGCGAAAAATTTCCAATCATTGTTGCGTTTGAGTTCAGCGAAAATGATCGTCGGCAAAGCGATCGGTAATGCGAAAAATAAACTACCACCGAGCATGACTAGCGCGAATGACAATGGTAACGTCCGAATCGGCTAAACTACCATCGAGCAATTTTGGCACGAATAAAAGGCACATTACTCCGATCACCGCTGCGGCAAGATAGGCCAGCGTGATTGTGAGGATTCTCACTGTCGAAGCAAGTCCCGTCCCACGATCATCCGCATTACCTGGTTGGTGCCTTCCAGGATCGAATGCACGCGCAGGTCGCGCCAGAAGCGTTCGATGGGGTAGTCCTTCAGATAGCCGTAGCCGCCGAACAGTTGCAGCGCATCGTTCACGATGCGGCTGCCATTGTCGGTCGCCAGCCGTTTTGCCATCGCGGAGAAGCGTGACTTGTCGGGGGCATTGGCACCGACCTTGGCGGCGGCGAGATAGAGCAGCGCGCGGCTTGCTTCCAGGTCGGTCGCCATGTCGGCCAGCATGAACTGCGTGTTCTGGAAATCGGCCACCGGCGTATCGAATTGCTGGCGCGTCTTGGTATAGGCGACCGCTTCGTCCAGGCACCGTTGCGCACCGCCCAGCGAACACGCACCGATATTCAGCCGTCCGCCATCGAGCCCCATCATGGCGAAGCGGAACCCTTCGCCCTCGTCCCCGACGCGGTTGGCCACCGGCACGCGCGCATCCTCGAAAACCACCTGCGCTGTAGGCGAAGCGTTCCAGCCCAGCTTGTTCTCCGGCGCACCAAAGCTGACGCCGGGCGTATCCTTGTCGACGACGAGGCAGCTGATGCCCTTTGTCTTGTGCTCGCCGGTACGGACCATCGTGACATAGACATCGTTATAGCCTGCGCCAGAAATGAACTGCTTGGTGCCGTTCAGCACGTAATGCTCGCCATCGCGCCGTGCGCTGGTTTTCAGCCCCGCCGCATCCGACCCGCTGCCCGGTTCGGTCAGGGCGTAGCTGGCGATTTTCTCCATCGTGACGAGGTCGGGCAGGTAGCGCGCCTTCAGCTCCGCATTGCCGAACCCGTCGATCATCCATGCCGCCATATTGTGGATCGAGATGAAGGCGCTGGTGGTCGGGCAGCCATAGGCCATCGCCTCCATGATAAGCGCCGCCTCCAGCCGTCCCAGCCCGATACCGCCGCCATCCTCGCTGACATAGATCGCGCCGAAGCCCAGCTCCGCGCTGCGCTTAATGACGTCGCGCGGGAAATGCTTCGCCTCGTCCCATTCGCCCGCGTGGGGCGTGATGTTGTCGGCGGTGAAGCGCTGCGCCGTTTCCTGTATCGCGCGCTGGTCATCGGTGAGCTGAAACTGGCCCTGGTCGGTATCTGTCATGGCCGGCATCCTGTCAGATCGCGTTATTCCGGGCAACGCTTATAGGTCACCGTCCGGTGCGTTTCGCCATCATGGTTCGTCACCGTAAGCGTGCGGGCGACAGGATCGACGGCGAAGGTCAGCTCGTCGCGCGTCGGGGTATCGGCATAGGTGGTATCGAACACCGCGCGAATGCGCCCCGGCGTGCGGTCCAACACCTCGAGGAACCGTCCGCCCTCTTCGAAATAGCTGTAGCTATCGGCGCGAATGTTCAGCACCTTGCCCATGTTCGAGGCCCGCGTATTGTCGCACAGGACAGCGGTGGGCGCAGCGCCGGATGTTTCGCGCCATGTCCCGCGAAGGGCAATCGGGAAGGCGACGGTGGTTTCCGAAACCTGCGTAGCACCGGCGACAGTATCGGGTACAGATTGGACGCGGGCAGGTTCGGCCAAGATGCGGGTGTTCTGGTCATGCACAAGACGCCATTCGCCGTTTTCCATCCGAAAGCCAAGCGTCAGCAGCGATGGCTTGCTGGCGGGTTTCGGACCGGCACCGTCGGGGTCGAAACGGGTGCGATACAGTGCCCAGCCATAACCGTCCGGCCACGTTCATCGCCTGACGTTCCAGCGTGAAGGTCCACGCAGGGTCGGCAAACCAGCTGCGATGGAAGGCAAGGAAGGCTTCGCGCGTATCGGTCATGCTGCCATCGGGGAATATCAGTGTCAGCGCCGGTCCGGTCGTGACGGTGTCGACGATGCCTTGATAATCCCGCGCGGAAATAGCGGCGGTGTGCTTGTCCAGCGCGGCCTCGAACGCTTGCGCGCGCCTTTCCGGCGTCTCGGCTGCAAGAGCACCCGGCGTAGCACAGCCGGCGAGTGTGAAAATCAGAGCGAGCGGTGCGAGGTCTTTCATGGAAGCTGCGTATAACACCGCCCATCGCAAGGCGCGAACGGGAAGCTGCACCCTTGACGTGCTTGGTTCCGATGTTCTCATGCCAGCCATGCGCACCCTGCTCGCCATCGTCCCGGTATGCCTCGCGCTGGTCGCGGCGGTCTGGCTGGTCGCGCCATCCGTTCTGACCGCACGCGGTGACATGCGCGCACCGCGTTCGGAGATCCATGCCGCCGTGCTCGACGGGGCGATCTACACCGCAGGCGGCATCGGCTTCTACCGTACGCTCGATAGCTGTGAACGCTTTGCTGTTGCGACACGTGAATGGGAAGAATGCCCCGACCTTCCACGCGCCCTGCACCATGTCGCGATGGCGGCAGGGGACGGGCGCGTTTTTGCGTCGGGCGGCTATCGTTCGCTGCCGTTCGACATCGACGACGATGCTGCGCTGTATGCTTACACACCGGGCGGCAACAGGTGGGAAACGATAGCGTTATTGCCGCATCCGCTTGGCCAGCATTCGATGCACTATGAAGACGATATGCTATGGCTGGTCGGCGGTGATGACAGCGCGCAAACGCTGCCGACGCTGTGGCGCTATGACCTGGACCAGGGACGATGGGGCAGCTGGAGCAGGATGGCACCGATGCGTCATGCGCGCCATTCCCATGCCAGTGCGACCGGCGAAGGCGCGCTCTACGTCACCGGCGGACGCAGCGATATTTTCGGCACGCAAAGCGCCAGCGTGGAACGGTACGATTTCGCGCAGGACAGCTGGACCGACTTGCCGGACATGCCGGTGCCCTTGGCGGGACACGCGGCGGCGGTGCTGGATGGCAGGTTGCACGTCTATGGCGGCGAGAATCTTGCCGAAGGCACCGTCTTCGCCGCCCACTACATCCTCGATCTTCGCACCCTGCAATGGACACGCGGCCCCGACTTGCCGCATGCGCGCCACGGCTTCGCCGGTGCGGCGGTGGCGGGGCAGCTATGGGCGCTGGGTGGCGGCCGCAAGCATGGCATGTGGACCCCCCTGACCGTCAGCGGGACTGCGCAGTCGATCCGGGTCGAGTGAAGCGGTTAGAGGCTGCGCTAGCGGACGGCGCAGCGGTCTCTGTCAGCCGCTGCCACAACCTCGTCATACGCCTCGCGGGTGGGGGCCAGCCGCCGGATTAGCACCAGCCCGCGTTGCGTCGGGGCCGCAATCTCGTCTTCGCCGTCCGCAACCGATCCCGGTGGCATCAGCGCCACCGTTGCGTCCTGACCCGTACCGCGCACCGTGGCGAAATTATCCGTCCGCGCATCGAAAAACGACAGCGAGGCATAATCGTCGAACGCGGCCATCGTGACCAGCAGCCCTTCGGGGGCCGCCGTCAAATCATACAGGCATATCGAGTAGGCCAGGTCGGGCGACGGGCGCACGACCGTCTGCGTTTGCGGGGTCATACGCGGGGCCAGGCGGAAAGTGTGCTGCGGCGTGCCGAGCGCGGTCAGTCTTGCTTCGACGCGGTCCATGATGAAGCCAGGGGTCGTATATAGCGTGGCAAAATGGGCCGCGATAACGGTGAGGGCGAAAGTCGCGAAAAGGGCGGGCGTGCGCCGTTGCATCATCCGTCCCCTTCGCAGTCGAGCCGCGTAATTGCGGGTGGCGAGAGCGTCGCGTCCGGGGTTTCCAGCACGGCAGCATCGGGCACATACAGGCGCAACATCAGGTCGAACCGGTCCGCGTTGCGGCTGGATATCCAGCTATTGCCATTTGCGGGGCGGCGTGGCGCAACCTGCGCCTCCCACTGCGCGCCGGAAACGCGGCTGGCATCAATGCTTAGCGCGTCGTCGCTATTGGCGGGCAAGCGGCTGCGCGCATCGTACAGGGTAAGCGACCACCATTGCGCGGGCATTGTGCCGCCCGATACGCGATAGCTGCAAGCCTCGCGCAGCGGCGCGCCATCATCGTCTTTCGTTCGGGTAAAATAGACCGCTTCGGTGCGGGCAAGGGCCAGCAGCCCGTGGCGGGCAATGCGCGCGCGGGTATAGGGATCGGCGGCACGCGATCCGACATCATAATCACTGCGCCACCCTTCCACATCGACCGTGCCACCAAGCCGGGTCTGCGCGATACCCGGCAACAGACCCGCCATGAACAGCGCCGAGACGATGCCGGTCACCGCGCCCAGAAACACAACACCGACATAAGCGCCGACCCGCTTCATTGCGCGGTGTCTTTCAGTACCGACCGCTCGAACAGGTAGGTCATTGTCCCGGTGCCCATCCACATCGGCGACAGCGGCGGGTCGATACCCTGTTCCCATGCCATCGATCCGATCAGCGTGCCGTAGGCGTAGGGCACGTCTGGCATCGCGGTGTTGATCGGATCGGTATAGGCTTCGTCCGCCGTGATGACCGTCCAGCCCCGGCGCTGCATTTCGGCGATCAGGTCGCCCAGAAACAGCGCGGCAAGGTCCGTTTCGTGCAGCAGCAGGACATGCGCGGGCGAGCGGCCCAGCGTCAGCCGCGCCAGCGCGTCGTGATAGTCCAGCCCGCTCATCTGGCTGGCGACGTAAAGGCGGCGCAGGCGCTGCATGTCCATCGCCTTTCCGGCGGCCTGCGCGTCCAGCGTCAACTGTTCCAGATGCCAGTCCGACCCGTCTGCCGTAACGTAGCCGTTGCGCAAGCCACGCGCCGCGAGACCGGCGCGCACCGCATCGCGCTTTGCCTTGTCGCGCCCGCCCTCGTCGAGATACGGGAAGCGGAACCACGGGCGGGTTCCCTCGCGGCCCTGCGAACCACGCCGCCGCGCGATCGATGTCGGCAAGGTATTCCTCTGCCGTGCTATGGCGCAAGTGCCGGTGCGCGAAACTGTGATTGGCGATCACATGCCCGTCCGCGACATAAGCGGCGATGCGCGCCTCTCCGCCGGTCCCATCGGGTTCGTCCAGCAGGCCGGGTGTAACGAAGAACGCGGCCTGCGCGACGCCGCCTTCGCGCAAGGCAGCGCGCAGCTTCTCCGCACGTTCGTCGGGCGTGAAGAAAGCACCCGCCTTGCGCGGTACATCGTCGAAACTTAAGGCTACGCGCTTGTCCTGTGCAATTGCGGGCAGGGCCAGCGTGGCGACCACAAGCGCCAGCAGAAGGCGACACGCCCTACCCATCGCATTTCCTGCGCGCTACCGACACTTCGGGGCCGTCGCCGCCAACCATCGTGGTGACCATGCGGGTGCCGGTGGAATCGAGTTCAAGCTTGACGTTCTGGGTCCAGCTCTCGCCTTCGCCGGTCATCGCCAGCGTCACCAGCCTGTCGCCGTTCGGGCGGCGTTCGATGGATTGCACCCGACCTTCGGACTCGTAAAACCCGATTTTGTCCGCCGCTATCGTCATGCGCAGGTCGGACATGGTAGAGCAATCGCCATCCACGCTGTCCCACACACCGTGATAATCGCGTGCTATCATCCGTGCGTCGGCTTCGGAGACCGCCTGTGCATCGGCATCCAGCGCAGCCTCGTCAACGCGCGGCGCTGTTATGCTTGCTGGTGCAGGGTCGGCCAGCGACCGGTCGGTCGCGCTGGTTCGTGCTGCATCGCCCCGGTACTGCTCAGCGGCTTCGGTCTGCACCGGTGCTTCTGCTTCCGGTGCGCAGGCAGCGAGCGAAATCGAAGCCAGCATCACGTTCACGATTAAACATCTCATGGCATCGGTCTCCTTCGCCAAGACCTTATGATCTAGTCGAACGGCAGACCATAGCCCAGACGGGACAGCTTACCCCATCGTCGGGATGATAAACGCGTCCTTGGTGTCCGTATCGGCCGTGCCATCGGGCCATCGTTGCGTGACTTTCTTGACCTTGGTCCAGAAGCGCAGACCTTCGGTGCCGTACTGGTCGACATCGCCGAACCCGCTGCGCTTCCAGCCGCCGAAGCTATGATAGGCGACCGGCACCGGGATCGGTACGTTGATGCCGACCATGCCGACATTCACGCGATGGGCAAATTCGCGGGCGGCGTGGCCGTTTCGGGTGAAGATGGCGACGCCATTGCCGTATTGATGCGCGCTTGGCAGGCGCAGGGCTTCCTCGAAATCGGGTGCGCGCACGATTTGCAGGACGGGGCCGAAGATCTCCTCGCGATAGCTCTCCATTTCGGGCGTTACCTGGTCGAGCAGGGTGGGGCCGACATAAAAGCCGTCCTCGTGGCCCTGTAAGCGTGAAGCCGCGACCGTCGATCACGACCTCGGCACCTTCCTTTTCGGCCGTGTCGATCCAGCCTTCGATGCGGGCCTTGTGTTCGGGCGTGACGACCGGGCCATAATGCGCGTCGGGATCGCTCGACACGCCCACGCGCAGCGCGTTGATGGCGGGGATCAGCTTCTCGCGCAGTCGCCCGGCGGTATCCTCGCCAACCGGCACCACCACGGGCAGCGCCATGCAGCGTTCGCCCGCACTGCCGAACGCCGCGCCCGCCAGATCATTCACCACTTGATCGAGGTCGGCATCGGGCATCACGATGCCGTGGTTCTTGGCACCGCCCATCGCCTGCACGCGCTTGCCGTTGTCGACGCCGCGCTTGTAAACATAATGCGCAATATCGCTGCTGCCGACGAAGCTGACGGCGGCGATATCGCGATGGTCGAGGATGGCATCGACCATCTCCTTGTCGCCGTGCACGACTTGCAACAGGCCTTCGGGCGCGCCTGCTTCCACGAACAGCTCGGCCAGCCGCACCGGCACGCTGGGGTCGCGCTCGCTTGGCTTCAGGATAAAGGCGTTGCCCGCCGCGATGGCCATGCCGAACATCCACATCGGGATCATGGCGGGGAAGTTGAACGGGGTGATGCCCGCGCCGATCCCCAGCGGCTGGCGCATGGAATAGACGTCGATACCCGGTCCCGCGCCTTGGGTATATTCGCCCTTCAGGACCTGCGGAACGCCGCAGGCATATTCGATGACTTCAAGCCCGCGCTGCACATCGCCCCTGGCATCGTCCACCACCTTGCCGTGCTCGCTCGAAAGCAGTTCGGCGAGGCTTTGCATATTGGCCTCGATCAGTTCCTTGTAACGGAACATGACACGCGCGCGCTTCTGCGGATTGGTCGCGGCCCACTCGGGCTGCACCGCCTTCGCCGCCTCCACCGCACGATCCAGCAGCGCCGCATCGCCCAGCGCCACCCGCGCCTGCACTGCGCCGGTGGAGGGGTTCCAGATATCGTGGGTGCGCCCGGTTAGTGCGCCAGTTTCGCAAGCGATGAAGTGATCGACGTTTCGCATGGTAGTCTCCCTGATCCTTTTGGCGCGCGTCATAATGCAGGCGGCCGCGCAATGCCACGCCTTACCGGTGGCGCACTTGTGAAGAGACCGCTCGCGTGGCAGAGGCGGCGCCCTGTCGCGGGTGTAGCTCAATGGTAGAGCAGCAGCTTCCCAAGCTGACGACGAGGGTTCGATTCCCTTCACCCGCTCCATGAAGTGAACCGTGCAGGCTCCGGGCTGAATGGGCAGCGACATGGCATTTGCCGTGCGTTGCGCCTAAGTAAGCGCGATGGATTCCAACACTCTTTCGCCCAGCAGCAACGCACAGGACGTCAGCGGGGACTGGTCGGGCGACAATCAGGACTGGTGGGACTGGTATGTCTCGCTGGCGCAGAACGAACGGTCCACCGCGCCGCTCGCAAAATGCGCGCCCCTGCCCGATATCGCGCAGCCCGACGATGCAGCATTGGCTGCCGAACTGGCCGAGCCTTACCCGCTGAAGCCAGACCACATCGCTGCTTTCGCGCGGGACGGGTTCATAAAGCTGAAGGGTGTCGTCAGCCCCGGGGCGGCTTTGCGGTTGCGGGCGGAGATGAAACGGCTGCTGGAAGCAGAACACGACATCGCGATGGATGCAGGACAGACCGAACGGTTCACCAGCCTTGAAATGGCGTGGCTGGATAATCCGCTTATCCGGGCCTTCGTCCTCGCGCCGCGCATTGCCGGCATTTGCGCCGGTCTGCTCGAAGTCGAACGGTTGCGGCTGTATCACGACAATATCCTGTCGAAGGAACCGGGCTGCGGGCGCACGCCGTGGCATTACGACGACCACCATTTTCCGCTGGCAACGCACGATGTGGTGACGGCGTGGATCGCGGCACAGCCCATTCCGGTGGCGATGGGGCCGCTGTCCTTCGCGACCCCACGCGATGTGCACCGCCTGGTGGAAGGGGTGCCGTTCGACAAGACGAACACCAGCTACGACACGCATATCGGCGAGGTGTTTGCGCAAAACGATATGGTCGTGGACGAGACGCCCTTCGAGCTGGGCGAAGCCAGTTTCCATCACAACCTCAGCTTCCATACCGCCGGGCCGAACCGCACCGATCGCAGCCGTGTGGTGTTGGCCAACACCTATTTCGCCGACGGCGCCCGCGTTGTGAACGACCCCACGCTGGTGTCGGGCGACTGGCGCAAGTTCCTGCCCGGATGCCAACCGGGCGGGCTGGCGCAATCCGACCGCAATCCCGTGTGCTGGCCCCCGGCCCGCTGATCGTGAGCACCGGACACGAAGCCGCCGCTGCGATGCGCGCGCATCTCGACCACGTGCATACCGAACAGGCGGGTTTCACCGAAGCCTGTGCAACGGCGTGCCGCGATGCCGAGGGGCGCGACAGCTACACCTGGCTGGCGCAGGCGCTGGACGCGCGCGACGGCGGGGCCATGCTCGATCTTGCGTGCGGATCTGGCGTGCTGCTGGAGCGCCTTGCCGCCGAACGATCCGCAACGCGCCTGATCGGTGTCGATATGAGTGCGCCCGAACTGGCGCTGGCAGCTACGCGGCTGGTGGATAGCAGCGTCGAATTGCGACAGGCTACGGCACAGGATCTGTCCTTCCTCGCCGATGGCAGCGTCGATGGCGTGCTGTGCCATTGGGCATTGACGCTGATGAAGCCGGTGGAACCGGTGCTGGACGAAATTGCCCGTGTGCTTGCGCCGCAAGGGCGTTTTGCTGCCATTGTCGACGGGCCGCATGACAGTGCCCCCGGCTACGCGAAGATCGATGCGATCATCGGCAGTCATGTCGACCAGGCACTCGGTAAAACACCCGAAATGGGCCTGGGCGATCCGCGTATCCGCGATGCGGCGCAGCTCCTTCCGCTGCTCGAAACGCATTTCCCGAAGGCGCAAATCGATATAGCAGCCAATGTCGTTTCCATGACCGGAACGCCGGACTGGCTCGCGCGCGAGGCGGCACACTTCTTCTATTCCACTTTCGTGCTGGACGCGCCGCAACGTGGGGAACTGCTGGAAGAACTGGCTGAAGTTTTTGCCGCGCAGTGTGAAGATACAGCGTGTGAAGATGCAGCGTTCAACATGCCCATCAACCGTGTCGTCGTCAGCCAGCCATGACCGAGTTTTTCCTCGCGCTGGTGGCCGTCACCGTGACGTCGTTCGGCGCGCGGGACCAGCGGCTGGTGGCCGACCTGGCCGAGCGGTTGGGGCAGGGCGGCGGACTGCTGCTTGTGGCGATGCTGTCCGGTGCGGTGACGGCGGCATTCATGGCCTTTGCCGGGAGCCTGATCGGCGTATTGTTGCCGCCTGCCGCCAAGACCATGCTGGTGGCGTTCGCACTGCTTGCCGCCGCTGTGGAGCTTGCCTGGTTCCGCGCGGCGAAGCAGGTGCGCGAACCGACACGCTCTCTGGGCGCGACCGGCATCGTGCTTGCCGCAATGCAGGTGGGCGACGGGCCACGTTTCCTCGTATTTGCCATCGCCGCCGCATTCGCCTCGCCGACGCTTGCCGCGGTGGGTGGCTTTGCTGGCGGGGCCGTGGCGGCGACTTTCGGCTGGGCGATGGCGGGCGATCTCGAAGCCCTGCCACTGAAAAAAATCCGGCGATACGGCGCGGTGGCGATTGCCCTGTTTGCCATCGGCGTGGGCCTGAACGCACGCGGCATCCTGTAAAAAAGCGCCATCATGTGAAACCCGTGCGGCCTCCTCACGTTGGCATGACATATGTTGTAAAAACGGGAGACAAGACGATGGCCGACACAGGCAGCAATTCAAAGGCGGAACTGGTAAGCGAACTGAACGGGCTGTTGGCCGACCATCTGGCGCTGTATTTCAAGACCAAGAGCTTCCACTGGCATGTCGCCGGTCCGCGCTTTCATGATCTGCACCTGTTGTTCGATGCGCAGGCCGCGCAGGTGCAGGGCCAGATCGACGATGTGGCGGAGCGGGTGCGCAAGCTGGGCGAGCCGACGCTGACATCGCTGGGTTCGGCGACGCGCGAAACACAGGTTGCGGATCAGGATTCGACCACGCTGGACGCCGATGCGATGGTGCGCGAGCTTCATGACGACAATGCGAAGATGGTGAAGCGCCTGAAGAGCATGAAGCCGCTGGCCGAACAGGCCGGCGACAATGCCACCGATGGCTTGCTGGACGACTGGACGGATATGGCGGAAGAGCGCGTCTGGTTCCTTGGTCAAGTGCTCAAGTAATGGGCAGCGCGTGGCGATAGATTACCGCCCCGACGCCGATCCGGCGCAGATCGCGGACTGGATCGCTGAACGGTTGAAGACGGCTCTGGCGGGGTCCGAGAATGCGGCGATCACCGTACCGGGCGGTTCAACACCGTTTCCCGTGTTCGAAAAGCTGGTCGCCCTGCCGCTCGACTGGTCGCGTATCACCATATGGCCAGGCGACGACCGGATCGTGCCGGAGGACCATGCCGCCAGCAATACCGGCCGGATCCGTGCGCTGTTCCAACCGGCGGGTGCAAAGGTTCAGGCACTGCGTGAAGGTGCGGTGCCGCCTCCGTTTGCCCTGACTTGGGTGGGTATGGGGACGGACGGGCATATCGCCTCGCTGTTCCCCAATACCGGTCCGCTTGCGAGCGATGCCAATGCGGTGCGCCGGTTGACGCCCGATCCCCTGCCGCCCGAAGCGCCGTTCGACCGTTTGACATTGACGATCGCGGGTCTTGTGCGCACCGATGCGGTCATGGTCATGATACGTGGTGCAGAAAAAGCGAAGGTGTTCGCGGCTGCGGCAAAAGGCGACAGCGATACGCCGGTCGCGCGCTTTCTTGCGGCCACGCAGGCACCGGTCACATGCTTCACCTGATCCCGCGTCCGGTGCATCGGGCGCTCCTCAAGCTAGCGCATCCGGTGCGTCATCGCTGGCGTCGCTGGCGCAAGACGCCGCTGGCGGGGTGTTCGGTGTTGCTGTTCGACCTGTCGGACCAGGTGCTGCTGTTGCGCCATAATTACGGTCCGGCGCTGTGGTCCTTGCCCGGTGGCGGCATCGGCAAGGCTGAAGCGCCTGCGGACGCTGCCAAGCGTGAAGTGAGCGAAGAGCTGAACATTGCGCTCGATACGCTCGCATCGCTGGGAACCATGCAGGAAACGATCTCCGGGTCGCTCCACACCGCGCATGTATTTTTTGCCCGCATCGACCAGTCGCCGTGCCCGGACGGGCGCGAGGTGCGGGAGGCACGTTTCTTCCCGATGCACTCGCTCCCGGCGGATTTGAGCGATCTGACCCGCGCCCGCCTTGCCCTGTGGCAGGATCGCATGTCGTCCCCGACGGGCTAAAACAGGTCCAGCTGCGCGGCCAGCGCGGCGCGTTGCGCGCGCGGTGGTTTGGCCACCACACCTTCCAGTTTCGACAGGGTCAGGCCCATTAACCGGATCGGGCGGGGCAGCGGCAGCATCGCTTCCAGCAACTCGCGCCCGACCGTAGCGAATGCCGCTTTGTTCGGCACATTCGCGGGTACCGTTTGTGCACGGCTGGTAATTGTGAAGTCGTTATATTTCAGCTTCAGCGTCACCGTCCGTCCCTTGGCTTCGGCGCGGGTGATGCGTTCCCACACGATGTCGACGATACGGTCCAGCGTCTCGTGCAATTCGGCGGGCGAGGCGATATCTTCGTGAAAGGTGCGTTCTCCGCCCACCGACTTGCGGATGCGGTTGGTGCGTACCGGGCGGTCGTCGATGCCGCGTGCGGCGCGGTAGAGATAATCCGCAAAACTGCCGAAATTGGCATGCATCCAGGCGGCATCCTTCGCGGCAAGATCCGCGCCCGTTTCGATGCCCAGCCGCGCCATCTTCTCCGCACCCTTCGGCCCGACCCCGTGAAACCTGCGCACCGGCAGGCTTTGTACGAATGCCGCCCCTTCGCCGGGACGGATGACGCAGATGCCGTTCGGCTTGTTCTGGTCGCTTGCCAGCTTGGCGAGAAACTTGTTGTAGGACACGCCCGCGCTGGCGGTCAGCTGCGTTTTCGTAAAAATATCCTTGCGGATGGCCTGTGCGATGCGGGTGGCCGTGCCTAACCCGTGAATGTCCTGCGTCACATCGAGATAGGCTTCGTCCAGGCTCAGCGGTTCGACATGGGGCGTGTAGTGGCGGAAGATTTCGCGGATGATCTGCGATGCTTCGCGGTAGGCGTCGAACCGGCTTTTCACAAAGATCAGGTCCGGGCATTTGCGCTTCGCCGTGACGGACGGCATGGCGGACCGCACGCCGAATTTGCGTGCTTCGTAACTGGCTGCCGCCACCACGCCGCGCCCGCTCGACCCGCCGACCGCCACCGGCAGGCCACGCAGTTCGGGATTGTCGCGCTGTTCCACGCTGGCGAAAAAGGCATCCATATCGATATGGATGATCTTGCGCGTGTCTTCGCCGCCGCCGGTCTGCTCATCGCTGTCAGGCGCTTCGTCCATGCCCGGTAGATAGGGCCTGCCCCTTGGCGAGCGCAATGCGCACTTCCATTTGTGCAGTGCAGCGCGCAAGGGAGCCGTAATGCCTGCTACCGCTGCCAGTCCTGATGCCGCCGCCATGCGCAAACCGTTGGGCGAGCGCGAGCTGATCGCGCTGATGGCGGCATTGATGAGTTTGCAGGCGTTCGGGATCGATTCGATGCTCCCCGCGATCGGGCGCGTTGCGGGCGAGCTGGGCGCAGGCGGCAATTCGCGCCAGCTCATCATCGGGCTCTACCTGATCGGCACCGGGTTCGGCGCGCTGTTCCCTGGCGTGCTGGCGGACCGGTTCGGGCGACGTCCGGTGCTGGCTTTCGGGCTGACGGCGTATGTCTCGTTTTCCTTCGCGTGCGCGTTCGTCTCCAGCTTTCCCGTACTGCTGGGCCTGCGGTTCTTGCAGGGGTTGCTGTGCGCGTCGATGGCGGTGGTGCCTGCCGCCATTGTGCGCGACCATGTCGGCGGTGACCGGATGGCGCGGCTGATGAGCCTGATCATCATGATGTTTCTGGCAGTGCCGGTTATCGCGCCTTTTATCGGGCAGGTCATCATGGAGCTGCTGGGCTGGCGCGCGATCTTCGGAGCGATGGCATTGCTTGGCGGTGCGGTGGCGGTGTGGATGTGGGTGCGCTTGCCCGAAACGCTGACCGAGGCGAACCGCCAGCCGATCGACCTGCGCGCCATTGGCCGCAACATGACCGCCGCGCTCGTGAACCGGGGCGCCATCGGCTATGTCGTGGGCAGCGCGCTGGTGTTCGGATCGCTGTTCGGCTTCCTCAATTCTGCCGAACAGCTGGTGAGCGAAACCTTTGGGCAGGCGGACAATTTCGCCTTCATCTTCGGCGGGGCGGTGCTGGGCATGGTCGCGGCCAGCTTCACCAATTCGCGCATCGTCGAACGCTTCGGCGCGCGGCGGGTGAGCCATACGGCGCTGCTCGGCTTTATCGCCATTACCATGGTGCAGTTGTGGAGCGCATCGCAACCCGCGCAGCCACTCTATCAGTTCGTGGGGCTGATGACGCTGGTGATGGCTATGTTGGGCTTCATCGGCGCGAATTTCTCGTCCATCGCGATGCAGCCCTTCGCCGCCATCGCCGGTGCCGCCAGCAGCGCGCAAACGGGCCTGCGCACCGGGCTGGGCGCGATATTGGGTGCGATCATCGGCAGTATGTATGACGGCACGGCGCGTCCGCTGGCAGTGTCGATGCTGTCGCTGGGCCTGATGGCGCTGGCGGTTGTGCTGTTTAGCGAACGCGGCCGCCTGTTCCGCCGTATCAATACGCCGAACTAAGTCCCGCCAACCGCCATCTTCACCCGTTCCAGCAGCATCCGGTCATGCGCAGCCATCTGCGGCTCGTACCGATCGAAATGCGTCTGTATCGGGGCGAACGGAACGTCCTTTGCCTGCGATGCCCCGGTGCGCAGCGCATCCTCATACAGATACATCCCCATGCGGAACCCGTTGGCGGTAAAGGTGTGCCACAATTCTTCCTGCTGGGACCGCAAGGCATCGGGAACCGAGCCCTTCCAGCGCAACACGGTGCGATTGTAGGCCACGAAGTAGCTGTAATTGAGCTGCAATTCCGGCGCCACGCGCACCGGTGTGCTGCGCCCGTTGCGCTTCACATTCGCTTCCGGCAGCGCCGCTTTCGCGATTAGCCGCATGTTCGCCTGAAAACTGTTATGCAAAAACATGTTCTCATCGATCAGCGAGGCGACCATATATTCGCCGACTTTGGTCGAATTGCTCTTGTGAATGCGGGCGAAGCTGGGGTCCATCGTGAAGCCGATCCAGAACCAGCTCAGGCGCAAATTGTGCTGCTCATCGGTCACGGTGCGCTGCGGATCGATGCTGTCGAGCACGAAGTCGGGAAAGCCCAGCTGCGTTAGGTCGCGGCGAAAGCTGCCTGCTTCTTGGCTGTTACCGAACATTACCCGGGCGCGGTCGCCGATTTCCCACGGGTTCGCTGGCAGATAATCGTTGTCCTTGCGATCCAGCATAAAATCGACCGCAGGATCGTTGTCGAGGTAGGAGAACGCGACCGGGCCGCGCATGAACTGCCCCCGCGCGGCAGGGCCGATGCGGATAAGATGCTGTCCGATCAGAGCGGTCAGGTACTTGTTTTCGTTGAACGCGGAAGCGCCGCCGCAGGCCAGATGCGCATTGTTGCCGGACATGTTGCAGGCACCGAGCAGCTGTGGCTCCGTCATTTCGAGCGCCGCCCGATACAAGCGCCAGAAATTGGCCGTGGTCGGATTGGCGAGGTAGCTGTCCTGTACGGCCAGCCATTCCGTCTTACGCGCAGGCGTCGCGTCGCGCGCCACATCGGCAATCCAGTCGTTGAAGGTGCCTTCCTGTGCGCCGTGGTGGAAGTCGGCGGACCAGCGGGGGTACGTGATGCCGGTGGGCATGTCGCGCAGCTGGATGCGCTGCATATTCGCGCCTCCGGCATTGGTGCCGTGCAGCAGGTCCACCATCTCCCGCCGCGCCTGCTGCGCGCGTTCGAGCGACTGGATCGGTGCGCCGGACAGTGTGGGGAGGAGGCGCTGGAGCTGCCGCCCGAAGGCGATGTCGCGTTCCACGCTCGCGATCTTCGGATCGCTGGCGGTAGCGGGCAAGACGCTGCCGCCAGGCTGGAAGGGGCGGAAATTGCGCGCGTCGGTGACGGTGAAGCCACGGTCCGCCCGCATGTTGGCAACAGCCTGCACAAGCGCATCGGCCTGCGCCTGCGTCGCTCCGTCAAGGAGGGCGCGGCGCGAGATGTCGGTATCGGTGCTGCCGATGCGGGCAAGGTCGATGAAATCCGGTCCGTGGCACCCGGCGCACGACCCCTTTGGGTGAAGCGAAAGGTCATCATTGCGCCACAATTCCAACGCGGTGGAATAGGCTTGGCTTGCGGTCAGGCCGGTCGGGGTTGGCGTTGGTGTCGGCGCGGGCCCTGGGCCGCCGCCGATAGCAGGCGCAGGCGCGGAGCCGGAGTTGCCGTCACCCCCGCCGCATGCTGACAGCGCAACTGCTGCGATACCGGAAAGAAGGACGTGGGTCAGTCTGGTCATGCACACCTGCGATATTCGGCCTGTGGGATATGAAGCGGGTGTGATTGTCGATGGTTTAGAATTGGTTAGCGGGCAAGGGTTTCGGCTTGGTAACGCTATTGAAGCTAACCGGGGAAAGCGATGCTGCGCAAAGTATGCGCCGTAGTCTGTAGGCACAGTGTCGAATGCTGGATTGCCGCGCTTCGCTCGCAATGACGGGCGGTCAAGCCTGTGCGGCGGGCTCCACCACACACAGCACCGCCTCGACCTGCACCTGCGCGCCTTCGCTGGCATTGAGCTCGGTCACGGTCCCGTCGAACGGCGCGGTGAGCGCGTGCTCCATCTTCATCGCCTCCAGCACCATCAGCCGCTGGCCTGCGGTGACGGTCTCGCCTTCGCTCACATCCACCGCGATGACCTTGCCCGGCATCGGCGCAAGGATCGCGCCGTCGGCGGCGGTGGCCTGGCCAGTGCCACCTGCTCGGTGTAGCTTGAATAATCCGGACCAGCCTTCGTAGTCGTAAGCAAAGATACCGTCATCGACTGTCTCGGCTTTTGGCATATCCCAAATTGATTTGCCGGTGAGCGGTGCTTCGAGAATAGGCTCCATCGAATTCGACAAGGATGGTTGCAGGCCTCGGTGCTGCGTTCAACCTGAAGCCCGAAAGGTCCAACTGTTTTCTCGCTCTCCTGATCGAGGTCGATCTGTAGACTGCGGATACAGCCCTTGGGCGTGTTGTGCGGCCATCAAGCCAGCGGCTTCAAGGATTTCTAATGGCGGATCCTTGGACGGCAAAACATCTTCGAGGTTGCGTTCGATGAAACCCGTGTCGATCTCGGCAGCGATGAATTCAGGGTGGCTTACAAGATTGCGCAGGAAACCCGCGTTCCACTTGACTGGATAGCAATGTGAATACCCAAGCTTCGCGGCCAGCGCCTCTGCTGCCTCGACGCGGCTACCCCGGTGAACGATCATCTTTGCAATCATGGGATCGTAGAACGGCGAAATCTCCGAACCTTCTTCGACCCCAATGTCCACTCTGCTCTCACCGTCTCGGCGGTTTGGACGAGCAAGTAGAGGTGTTCCAACCGCCCCGTACTCGGCAGAAACCCCTTCGCCGGGTCTTCGGCATAAAGGCGCGCTTCGATCGCGTGGCCGTTGATCGACAGCTCCTCCTGCGGCGAGGGGCAGCGGCTCCCCGCTCGCGACGCGCAACTGCCATTCGACCAGATCGACCCCGGTAATCTCCTCGGTAACGGGGTGTTCCACCTGAAGCCGGGTGTTCATTTCCATGAAGAAGATGCGGTCGGCGCGCAGGCCCTCGCTGGCATCGGCGATGAATTCGATGGTGCCTGCGCCAACGTAAGCCACCGCCTCTGCCGCGCGCACGGCGGCGGCGCAGATTTCTTCGCGAGTGGCTTCGTCCATGCCGGGGCGGGGGCTTCCTCGATCACCTTCTGGTGGCGGCGCTGGAGCGAGCAGTCGCGTTCGAACAGGTGGACGACATTGCCGTGGCTGTCGCCGAACACCTGCACTTCGATATGGCGGGGCGAGGTGATCCACTTCTCCAGCAGGACCTCGTCATTGCCGAAGCTGGCTTTCGCTTCACGCTGACAGCTGGCGAGGTGGGCTTCGAAGTCCGCCGCAGCCTCGACCTTGCGCATCCCCTTGCCGCCGCCGCCCGCGACCGCCTTGATCAGCACCGGATAGCCGATGGCGTCGGCCTCGGCTTTCAGACGCTCGACCGACTGGTCCTTGCCCAGATAGCCCGGCAGTGACCGGCACGCCTGCGTCCATCATCAACTGCTTGGCGGCGTCTTTCAGGCCCATCGCGCGTATGCTGTCCGGCTTCGGACCGACCCAGATCAGCCCCGCGTCCAGCACGGCCTGCGCGAAATCGGCATTCTCTGACAGGAAGCCATAGCCGGGATGGATCGCGTCCGCGCCCGTTTCCTTCGCCGCCGCGATGATTTTGTCGCCGACGAGGTAGCTTTCGGCGGCGGGCGAGGGGCCGATATGCACCGCCTCGTCCGCGCTGCGCACGTGCAGCGCCTTGGCGTCGGCATCGGAATAGACCGCGACGGTGGCGATGCCCATGTCGCGCGCGGTGCGCATGATGCGGCAGGCGATCTCGCCGCGATTGGCGATCAGGAGCTTTTCGATCATGCGCGGTGGTTACGCCGCGACGGATGCGGCGACAAGTGTGCGGCGCGGCCTAAACCTCGTCGGGCAGGGCGGTGTAGGCTTCCGCCGCCGGAATTGGCTGCGACATGCGGATATCCAGCACGATATCGCCGCGCTTCCATTCGGGCATCTTCTCGGGCGGGGTCGGGTTGTTGCGCACCGCTTCCACAAACGCCTGCGCGACCAGCTGCGCCTTCTGCGCCTTGCCGATCACCACGCGTCGATCCCACGCCGCGCGGCCCCGACGGCGGACTTCCTGCCCGATCTCGCCATAGATATTGGCGGCGGCCAGGATCGCCCAGCGGCGGCGGAAGGGCAGACGCGCCGCGCCCAGCTTGGCGGCGGCGGTGTGGCGTTCCATCTTGAGCACCAGCTGCTCCGCCATCTCGGCAACTTCCCACCGATGATGCGGCTTCATCAGCTGGCCCGGTTCGATGTCCTGTTCCACCATCCATTCCACCGGCAGATAGCAGCGCCCGCCGCGATCGTCCTCGTCCAGATCGCGCGCGATATTGGCCAGCTGAAACGCAAAGCCGAGGTCGCAGGCGCGGTCCAGCGTATCGGCATCGTCCTTCGGCACGCCCATGATCTGCGCCATCATCACCCCGACCGCACCCGCGACGTGATAGCAATAGCGCGCAAGGTCGGCCTCGGTGCGCGGACGCCAGCCTGCCGCATCCAGCTCGAACCCGCCGATGACGTCTTCCGCCATCTGCATGGTCAGGCCGCATTCCTGCGCCACCTTGCCGAACGCATCGAAAGCGATGTCGGCGGTCGGCTGGCCTTCCAGCGCGCGGCGGGTGAGGACGCGGATGGCTTTCACGCGGGTTTCGACGGCAGTGGCATCGGCTGCGGTCTCCCCGTCGGCGTCCGCTACGCCAAGCTCGCCGCCCAGCATTTGCCCGTCCGCGATATCGTCGCACCGGCGGCACCAGGCATAGAACATCCAGACCCGTTCGCGCGTCGGCTTGTCGAACAGGCGGCTGGCGGCAGCGAAGCTCTTGGACCCGTCCGCGATCATCCGGCGGCTTTCTTCCACCAGCACGCGCCGCTTTCGTCCGCCGCCCGCCTTGCTCTCGGTCGCGCGCACGATCGCCGATGGCACAAGCGGCCGGGGCGTTATCTTGCGGGGCGGTGCCATAGGTCTAGAGGTCGTTGGCTTTCATCTGGAAGATGGGCGTATGTGGCGCATATTCCGCCATCGCGTCCAGCAGCGGCGGCAAGGTTTCGGCGGATAGCAAGATACCGTGATGGGAAGGGCGGACGAACCCGACTTCGCCCATCGTCGCGTAGAATGCGAGTAGCGCATCGTAGAACCCGAAGGCGTTGAGCAGGCCGACGGGCTTGGTGTGGTAGCCCAGCTGCGCCCAGCTCATCGCTTCCCACAACTCGTCCATCGTGCCCACGCCGCCGGGCAGCGTGACGAAGCCGTCGCTGAGGTCGGTGAAGCGTTGTTTGCGCTCGTGCATGCCCGACACCGTCACCAGCTCGTCGCAATCGTGATTGGCAACCTCGCTGCGCACCAGTGCTTCGGGAATGACGCCGATAACCTCGCCGCCCGCCGCCTTTGCGCCGCTGGCGAGCGCCCCCATCAGCCCCAGCCGCCCGCCGCCATAGACCACGCCGATGCCACGCTGCGCCAGCGCCGTGCCGACATCGCGCGCCAGCTCGACATAGCGCGGATCGTCCGGCGTGGCGGACCCGCAATAGACGGCGACCCTTCGCATTGGGCGTTTCATTCGGCCGCGATTTCCAAC
>CAVXIF010000011.1:0-50000 GCA_963761775.1 uncultured Alphaproteobacteria bacterium
CAAGCGGTCGTCGGATGTTTCCCTTTCCTACAGGTCGGATCTGCGAGCAGTATGCGGTGATGCTCCCAGCCTGCTGCCCTCCGGATAACGCCTCTCGCACTGCCTTGCAGGCGCTTGGTGCCGCGCGATCTTGCCAACCTTGTGCGTGCGGCAATGCGCCCGACCCTAAGGTGACACTATCGCCAAGGAAAATTCCGTCAGAGCCTTGCTTTTCAAAGCAAAAACGTCGGAGCGCTGTTTCGCAAAACACCCCTGTCGCCGTTCCACGCGGGGCGCTGTCAGGCCCCTTCCTTCACCTTGTTCTGGAAGCTCTTGCGCAGTTTGAGCAGCTTTGGCGGGATGGTCGCCTGGCAATAGGGGTTTCGCTGACCTTCGCCCTCCCAGTACTCCTGATGGTAGTCCTCTGCCGGATACCAGGTCGCCGGGCCTTCGACCGTGGTGACGGCGGTCTGACCGGGATGTTCCTCGTTCCAGCGCGCGATGGCGGCGTCGGCTTCGTCCTTCGCCAGGTCGTCGTTCAGGAAGATGGCGCTGCGATACTGGGTGCCGACGTCGTTGCCCTGCCGGTTGAGCTGGGATGGATCATGCGTGCCCATGAACACATCGAGCAGATCGGCGGCGGCGATGGTGCCGGGATCGTAGGTGACGCGAACGGCCTCGGCATGGCCGGTGTTGCCGCTGCAGACCTCCTTGTAAGTCGGATCGGGTTTCTCGCCGCCGATATAGCCGCTTTCCACCTTCTGCACTCCAACGACGTCGTTCATCACGGCTTCGGTGCACCAGAAGCATCCGCCAGCAAGGATTGCGGTTTTGGTATCGGCCATTTCGATCAATCTCCTTCGTTGCCCGATGTAGGAAGCGTCGCCGCGCTTGTCATCGTCTGCCGTCGCCTTAAAGGTGGCGGGCAAGTTTCACGAGGAGAGAACCCATGCGCCCCCTGCACATCCTGATAGCCACCGCGGCTCTGATCGCGGTAACCGCCCCGGCAATAGCCGACGACCGACACCGGCATCAGCGCAGCCAGCCAGGCGCGCCTCGGCACTGTCCTTGCGCACGAGCGCCGGGCCGACGACCGCGCGCGCGACCAGTATCGCCATCCAGCGGAGACGCTGGCTTTCTTCGGTGTGGAGCCCGACATGACCGTCGCCGAATGGGGGCCGGGAGGCAGCTGGTACACCCGCGTACTCGCGCCATATCTAATGGGAAGCGGCCAATACATTGCTCTCAATGGCGATAGTGATGGGCGCACATATTCGGACCGCGCTGCGGAAGCGCGGGCGAAGGGCTGGACGGAAAGCTTCAAGGCTGGCCGGGCGAGCTGATGGGCGTCGAAGCGGATGCAGTGGCGGCTTACGAGGTCGATGAAGTGCCGGAAGACATGCAGGGCCGGGTTGACCGCGTGCTGATCTTCCGTTCGATGCACGGGCTGTGGAACGGGAATGCTGCCGATAGCACTCTCAAGGCTGTGCGCGGCATGCTCAAGGATGGCGGCATGGTCGGCGTGGTGCAGCACCGCGCGCCTGCCGATGCGAGCTTCGCGGACGTGAACCCGGCGCGCGGCTACATGCGGCAGGACGACGTCGTGAAGCTGTTCGAACTGCATGGCTTCGAACTCGCTGAAAGCAGCGAAATCAACGCCAATTCGAAAGACCCCGCGAACTGGGAAGGCGGCGTGTGGACGCTTCCCCCGGTCCTTCGCTACGGTGACCAGGATCGTGCGCGCTATGTCGCGATCGGCGAAAGCGATCGCATGACCCTGCTGTTCAAGAAGGCCGACTGACACCTTGTCGAGGTTGCTGACCGTCGCCGTCCTGCAACTGCCCCTCGCCCGCCGAGCGAGCGAGAATATCGCCGCGTTACGGCATTGGTGGAAGATGCCGCTGGCAGGGGCGCAAGTGTCATCCTGCCGCCCGAATTATTCGCCGGGCAGTATTTCTGCCGCGAGGAGGACGAGGCTCTGTTTGCCCGCGCTCGCCCGACTGCCGAACATCCCAGCGTGCTTGCCATGCAGGAACTGGCCGCGAAGCATTCGCGTCGCCATCCCCACCAGCTTTTTCGAGCGGGACGGTCACCATTACTACAATACGCTCGCAATGATCGGACCTGATGGCGAAGTCATGGGCACCTATCGCAAGGGCCATATTCCCGACGGACCCGGCTATGAGGAAAAATTCTATTTTCGCCCTGGCAATGACGGTTTCAAGGTGTGGGACGTCTTTCGGCGGCTCGGAGGTCGGCGTCGGTATTTGCTGGGACCAGTGGTATCCCGAATGCGCCCGTGTGATGGCGCTGCAGGGCGCTGAGGTTCTGCTTCTACCCGACTGCCATCGGTTCCGAACCCTATGATGCCGAATCTCGACACCAGCCGGATGTGGCGCCGCGCGATGATTGGCCACGCGGTTTCCAATTGTATGCCGGTCGTCGCCGCCAATCGCATCGGGGACGAAGGCCGAAGATCGGCAGCGACCAGGCTTTTTACGGTCACAGCTTCATTGCTGATGAATGGGGCGATCTGGTGGCGGAATATGGCGCTGGAGAGAGCGGCGTGCTGACCGCTAAGCTCGATCTCGACCGTGCCGCGAAACACCGTGCCGGCATGGGGTTTTTCCGCGACCGTCGGCCACAGCTTTACGGCCGCATCAGCGAGGATATTTGAGCAGGCGAGCCGGATCCAACCCAAGAGCAATTGGACGACCTTTATTCAGCCAGTCTCGACATGGCGGAGGCTATGCTTATCAAAAACGGTGAGTTTTTCCCGCTGGGATTGGCGATGACGATACAGCCGGTGTGATCACGCCGGTGGCAGTCATGAGAACGAGGACCAGCCACAATCGCAGCAGGTGATCGACAATCTGGTGGCGCTGTTTAAATCGCGCGCTGCATCTGGCGATCTCGCCGCTTGTGCGATTGCAGTCGACATTCGGGTGCGCCCCAACCCTGACGCACCGCCCGGCGATGCCGTTCAAGTGCGAGTTCGCGCTGCCTAATTACTCGGCCGATAGTGATCGCGCCCTATTCGCTAAAGACCTCGGGCTTGCTGCGAAAAACTCAGGCAAGCTCAAGCTCGCCTCACCCTATGCGCGAAGGCAGCGCGAAAACGACATTTTCCTGCTTAGCGCCCGGCGAGTTCTTTCAGACACAATGGTCCAGTGGTCGAGGCCATCATAGAACGCGTCGACCCGCATCCGCTCGTTCAATCCGTGAGCGTACTCGTCCTGCGAACGGCTGGCGCCCGCACCAATGGCAATGGTGTCATAGCCAAGGTTGCGGTAATGCATCCCGTCTGTGCCCCCGGACGACATATTGGGAATCATCGGGATCGCTGTGCCAAACCGTGTGACAAGCGAGTTTTCGACAGCCTCGCGGACTTCCTCGGGGAAGTTGCTGATCGGGCTTTCGGTTGCTTCTGATCGCTGAGCGATGGAAATCGCTTCATTGCCGATTACCTGCGGCCAGCGTATCGCGAACAGTCTCGACCCCTATACCGGGGAAGACGCGGCAATTCACCGTCGCGCCGCCGCTTTGTGGCAAAGCGTTCTCGGCGTGGCCTGCCTTCAGCATGGTGGCAACACAAGTGGTGCCAAGCGTGCCCACATAGCTGGGATTGGCGCGCAAGACGGCTATCGCCTCCGCATCGCCTGGATCTGCGGCAAAGTCTCGCATCGCCTTACCAAGATCGCCGTCGACGCTTTGGCCCAATGCTGCGAAATAACTGCGCGTCAGTCCGCTGTCGCTAACAGGAAACTGGTACTCGGAAATCCTGATCAGCGCTGCCGCCAGATCGTAAATCGCGTTGTCACTGCGCGGGCGGGACGAATGGCCGCCGGGATTGCTCGCCACCAGATCGAAGGTGACGTAGGTCTTTTCGGCCAGCTGGATCTCCTGTGACACCGGCGCGAAATCATCGGCCAGCCCGATGCCTCCAGCGTCGGAATTGAGCACGATAGGCAGGGTCGACATTGTCGGCCACCCATTTCGCCTGGGCCAGCGTCGACACCATGCCGGTCTCCTCATCGCCCGAAAAGACGAGATAGAGATCACGGGTCGGCACCCACCCTTCTTCCTTTAGCCGGATGAAGGTTCCGGCCAGATTGGCGACACCATATTTGTTGTCCATCGTGCCGCGCGCAAAGAAGTACCCGCCATCCTCGATCAGTGTGAAAGGGTCGCGCTCCCAATCCTGGGGCAGGGCATCGACCACATCCATGTGCGCGAGCATGACGATCGGCTTTTCGCCCGACGATCCGTCACCGCGATACCGCACGATAAGTCCCTGCGTCGGGTCGCCCTCGCTGTCGTAATCGGTTGCCAGGATATCCGCCGCAGCAAATCCGGCTTCGGACAAACGGCCGGAGAGATAGGCGACCATGTCGTCCACCTGCCCGTGACCCCGCGCTGTGCGGAAAGCGATGATATCGCGGTAGATATCGTGCACGCGTGCTCGTGCGCGGTCAATTCGCGGGCCTCGTCGGCCTGTGCCGGGCTTCCCGATGCCAGCACCGCCGCAGCTGCTCCCAAGAAACCATCTTCCTCGCATTGTCCTACTCCCGTTCCCTGCCGTGGAGACAAACGCTAGGACGCGCGTATGAACGAGGCAAGCACGCATCTCTATGTTCTTGGTCTTGGCTCGAATATGCGGGTGCCTGGCTTGGGTCCGCCCGCCGATGTTCTGAAGCGATGGCGGCCAAGATCTGCCTTCTATGGGGTGACGCTGAAGGCGATGTCACCGATCATCCGCTCTCGACCGGTCGGGCACATCGCAGCGCACGTTCGCCAATGCTGTCGCGGTGGCCGAGAGCAGCGCTCGAACCACACGATCTCCTGGCTACGCTCAAGCGGTGGAGCAGCAGTATGCGCCGTAATCGTCGAGGCCAGCGCTGGCGCGCTCGCCCACTCGATCTCGATATCGTCTTGTGGAGTGGCGGTATGTGGGCGAAGGAAGGCCTGTCGGTCCCCCATCCCCGCTTTCGCCGGCGAGACTTTGTCTTCGGTCCTGCTGCCGCGATTGCACCTGGCTGGTGCGATCCGGATAAGCGGTTTGACGGTGGCGCAACTGTTTGCACGCTTGACCCGACCGAGACCCGCCCCTAGGTGACGGGCCGCGCCAGTCCAAGGATATGCGCTTCCCTCGGGGGCCCTTAGCTCAGTCGGTAGAGCAACTGACTTTTAATCAGTAGGTCGCTGGTTCGAACCCAGCAGGGCTCACCATCATTTTTGGATATGCAAAGCAGTCAGGCGCGTTGGTCAACGTGCTTGGCTCGACGGCGTCCGGCTTTTGCGGAAATGGCGGAGACGGAGGTGGCAAGTGGGCTGATGCAACCACTTGTGGTTTAACGGAAATGCGAGGCGCTTGCGAGGGCTCTTTACCACAATTGCTCCCCGACTTCCTTGAATGGCGATTTGAGCCTCTGATTTTGAGTAACTTTAGGCTCAGTGTCACGAAGTTTTGGAGATGTAGAATATGTCCCGTTCGGGAAAGTCGTGCCTTCCAATGCTGCTCTTTGAGCATGAAATATCCCTTTCGGGAAAATTATCTTGAAATTGATGCACTATCCGCATAGATTTCCCGTTCGGGAAAGGTAAGTGCTCATGCTCAATGTTGCCACTATCGGCCAAATCATTCGCGATGAACGCAAGGAGCTTGGTCTGCGACAGGACGAGTTGGCTGCTGCAAGCGGCGTCGGTTTGCGCTTCCTCGTCGAACTGGAGCGGGGGAAGCCCACTGTCCAGATGGGCAAGGTTCTTGATGTGATTTCGCCGCACTTGGATGTGAATTGCAGATCAAGCGGCCTGACGGGATCGTGATAGCGGGTCGAGCGGTCGCGCCCAAGAAGGATGAGGCGGAGTGACGCTGCCAATTCTGGATACGCTGGTGGTCTGGTGGGACGAGCGCCAGGCAGGCGAACTCTCGATCGACAAAGGTGGCGCGATGCATTTCGCATATGCGCCTGAATGGCTGGCTGATGAAAATGCCCCGGCACTTTCCCATGCAATGCCAAAGCAGCAAGAGCCATTTAGAGACCATGCCTGCAAGGCTGTCTTTGGCGGACTGCTTCCCGAGGAAAGCCAGCGTACGGCTATCGCTCGCGCACTTGGAGTTTCGCCCGACAATCCGTTTCGGCTGCTTGAGGCCTTGGGCGGAGATGTTGCCGGTGCTCTAGCCTTCCTGCCAAATGACGAAGAACCGCTCCAGGACCACTCCGAGACCACTCCAGAACCACTCCAAGAGAACGAGCTGGCGGAATTGCTGGGCAGATTGCCTGCTGTGCCCATGCTGGCAGGTGAGGGCGGCGCAAGGCTCAGCCTTGCAGGAGCACAGAGCAAACTGCCCGTGGTGGTCACCGCAGATGGAGGCATTGCGATACCTCGTCCAGGCGAGCCATCCACGCATCTGATCAAGCCTGAACCCGATCGCTTTGCCGGATTGGCTGCAAATGAGGCCTTCTGCCTCGCACTGGCGCGCGCCGTGGGCATTGATGCTGCCCACGCAGAGTGGCGCGAGGTGGCGGGCAAGCCGTTGCTGCTGGTCGAACGCTATGACCGGATGTGGATCGAGGGAAAAACGAAACGCCTGCATCAGGAAGACTTCGCTCAGGCACTTGGCGTCCCCTCGAACCGCAAATACGCGGCGGAGGGCGGGCCGACTTTCCGCGATAGCTTCGCGCTGTTGCGCAGCGCTGCGACGCGGCCAGCGCGCGAAGTGCTGAAGCTGGCCGACGCTGCGATCTTCAATCTCATCATCGGCAACGCCGATGCCCACGCGAAGAACTACAGTCTGCTGCGCCGGGAAAACGGCGAGGTGGTGCTTGCCCCGCTTTACGACCTTGTCGCCACGCATATGTGGAAGGAGCTCTCGCCCAAGCTCGCAATGCGATTTGGTCGCGCGGCGACACTCGAAGAATTTGACAGGGAAAGCGTGGCGAGGTTCGCGGACGAAGCAGGGCTAGGTGCTCCGTACATTCGCCGCAGGGTGAGTGACCTTGCTGACGCAGTGACGGAGGAAATTGAGAAGGGCGTTCAGGTGCCCGGCAATCCGCCTGAGGATGCTGTCGCGCCAATTGCCGAAGCATTATCGACCCGCGCCAGCGTTGCTGCACTGAAGCTTTTGGAAGCGTGAGTGTGAGAATTGATGGAGCCAAACCAACCGTTGATCATCACAATGGACAAGATCGAGGGCAAATTTCGCCAATTACATTCTTGCTAAATACTTCTTTATCAAGTCAAACAACCGCTAATCAGATCGCAAGGGGGCAATCTTGACGACGTCATTTCAGACTAATCCTTACAAGCTCAGCGACCTCATGCGCGAGTGCCATGATGGAAAGCTTCAGCTGCCAGATTTCCAGAGGGGTTGGGTTTGGGATCAAGATCGCATCACCGATCTCTTGGCTTCAATTTCGGAGGGCTTCCCAGTCGGAGCGCTCATGACTTTGGATGCATCGGGCGAGGTATCGTTTGCGGTTCGCCCAGTTGAGGGCGCGCCATCACCGGCCAAGGACATTGAAGCCTACCTTCTTGATGGCCAGCAGCGTATGACCTCGCTTTATCAATCTACGTACACAACTGTCCCAGTCTCAACGCAAACTGTGAAAAAGCGGCCCATCAAGCTGCACTTCTACTTCGACATTCGCGCGGCGCTCGATCCGGATGTCCCGCGCAGTGAAGCCATCGTGCCCGTTCCCGAAGATCGGATCATTCGGGAAAACTTTGGCCGGGATATCAAGCTCGACCTCTCCACCGAGGAGAACGAGTTCGAACACCTGCATTTTCCGATCGACCGCATGTTCGGCGCTCAGGATTGGCAGACAAATGCGATTGACTGGATTTACAAAGAGCTAGACCAGCGGAGCGAACACCTGAAGCTGATCAATGCTTTCATGCAAGGCGTGGTTAGAAACTTCGACCAGTATCAGGTGCCCGTGATCAAGCTGGGCAAAGACACGAGCAGAGCGGCGGTCTGCCTCGTCTTCGAGAAGGTGAATACCGGCGGGAAACCGCTCGATGCATTCGAGCTAGTGACCGCCATGTATGCGGCAGAGGAATTCCATCTCCGCGATGATTGGAAAGAACGCCGCAAGCGATTGGTTTCGACCCAACCAGTGCTAGACAAGATCGAGCCCGTCGAGTTTCTCCAGGCAGTCTCCTTGCTTCATACTAAGGAAGTGCGCGAGACAGCCATCGCAGCAGGCAAAGAGCCGCCTGCCATCAGCGCCACGCGCAATAGTCTGCTCCAGGTCCCACTTTCGGCTTATCAGAAGTTCGCGCCCAAGGTCGAAGCTGGCTACATCGCAGCTGCTAAGTTTCTGCATTCGCTCAAGATCTTCAAGGCACGCGACCTTCCCTATCAGACCCAGCTTGTCCCGCTTGCTGCGATCCTGGCGGAGCTTGGAAACACGTGGGAGAACGACGCGGTGCGTCAGAAGCTGGCGCAATGGTACTGGTGCGGCGTGTTGGGAGAGCTCTACGGCTCGGCAGTTGAGAGCCGCTTCGCGCTTGATATCCGCGACTTTAAAACATGGGTGACTGGCGGCGCTGAACCTCAGACGGTGCAGCGGGCCAGCTTTGAAGAGCGCCGATTGCGCACGCTTCGCTCAAGGCTTTCGGCCGCTTACAAGGGCGTCCATGCATTGCTGATGAAATGCGGGGCAGAGGACTTCAAGTCGGGCCAACCCTATGACCAAGCTGTGTTCTTTGACGAGAATGTCGACATCCATCACATATTCCCGCAGGCTTGGTGCAAGAGTGTCGGGATTGGGCCAGAGATCTACAACAGCATCGTCAACAAGACGCCTATTGCCTCAGGCACCAATCGAATGCTCGGCGGCGTTGCCCCGTCTTCCTATTTGGGCCGACTGACCAAGGGCAATGACAGCAATCCTCCCATTGCCCCTGACCGGCTGACAGCAATCCTAGAAAGCCACGAGATCGAGGAAAGCTACCTCCACGCAGACGACTTCGACGGCTTCATGGACGATCGAAGGCGGCGACTGTTGGCCATCATCGAGAACGCGATGGGCAAGGAGGCTTTGAGGGAGGCCGAGGTTCCGTCGGATCACGAGGAAGAGGATTACTACGCAGAAGAAGAGCGGGAGGCCGCGGAGTAACCGCCACCCATGACACCTGCTGAGTTTATCCAGAAATGGCGCGCTGCCGAATTGAAAGAACGCACTGCCTCGCAGTCGCACTTCAACGACATCTGCCGCTTGCTCGATATAGAAGACCCGATCAGCGGCCGACCCCAAGGGCGAATGGTTCACTTTCGAAAAGGGCGCGTCGAAGACCGGAGGCGGTGAAGGCTGGGCGGATGTCTGGCGCAAGGAATGCTTTGCCTGGGAATATAAGGGCAAGAAGAAGGACCTCGACCGCGCCTTCGCCCAACTCCAGCAATATGCCATCGCACTCGACAATCCCCCGCTGCTGATCGTCAGCGACATGGACCGGTTTCGCGTCCACACCAATTGGACCAATACGGTGCAGGAGGTGCACGAATTTGCGCTCGATGACCTGCTGGACGGCGCCACGCGCGATCTGCTGCGCAATTGCTTCCTCGATCCCAAACGGCTGAAGCCAGCCAAGACGCGGCAGATGCTTACCGAAGAGGCGGCTGAGGAATTCTCCCAGCTGGCTCAAAGGCTGCGTGAGCGCGGCCACGACGCACATTCTGTGGCCCACTTCGTCAATCGGCTGGTTTTCTGCATGTTTGCCGAGGATGTCCGGCTCCTCCCGGATCACATGTTCACAAAGATGCTGAAGGCCAGCATCAAGGCACCGCCGCGCTTCGAGCAGAACGCAAGCAAACTCTTCGCTGCCATGCACAAAGGCGGCGACCTCGATTTTACGCCTATTGAATGGTTCAACGGTGGGCTGTTCGATGATGACAGCGCTTTTCCCCTAGAGCGCGAAGATATCGACAATCTCATTGTCGCAGCTGAGCTCGACTGGTCGGAGATCGATCCATCGATCCTTGGCACTCTGTTTGAGCGAGGGCTGGATCCGGACAAACGAAGCCAGCTCGGTGCGCATTATACCGATCGCGACAAGATCATGCAGATTGTCGAACCGGTCATCATCCGCCCGTTGATGGCCGAATGGGAAGCGGTCCGGGCCGAGATAGAGGATTTGATCGCCAACGCCCCGCAACAGACTGCGGAAAAGCTGCTCAAGGGTGCCGAGCGGACCAAGCGCGACCGTGCCTTCGCCAAGGCGCAAGAGCTGCTGCGCGGGTTTCTGGAGCGGCTGCGCAATTTCCGCGTGCTCGATCCCGCCTGCGGATCGGGCAATTTTCTCTACCTGTCGCTGCTCGCGCTCAAGGATATCGAGCACCGCGCCAATCTTGAGGCAGAGGCGCTGGGCTGCGCGCGCGAGTTTCCCGCCGTCGGGCCGGAATGCGTGCTGGGGATCGAGCTCAACCCCTATGCCGCCGAACTCGCGCGCGTGTCGGTGTGGATCGGCGAAATCCAGTGGATGCGCCGCAACGGGTTTGAGGCGGCCAAGAACCCGATCCTGAAGCCACTCGCCAATATCGAGAACCGTGATGCAGTTCTGGTGACGGACGAGCATGGCAATCCGGCATTGGATGCAGAGGGTCAGCCAAAGAGAGCAGAATGGCCAGTGGCGAACGTTGTCGTCGGCAACCCTCCATTCCTTGGCAACAAGAAGATGATTGCGGAACTGGGCGAGGACTACACTGTCGCCCTGCGCAAGGCCTGGCCGCAGGTGCCAGGCGGAGCGGACCTCGTCTGCTACTGGTTTGCCGGGGCGTGGGACCAGACGGTGGCGGGGAAGCTGGAAAGAGCAGGGCTGGTTTCGACCAATTCCATTCGCGGCGGGCAGAACCGCGAGGTGTTAAAGCCTATTGTCGAGCATGGCCGGATTTTCGAGGCGTGGTCGGACCAGCCATGGTTCGATGAAAAGGGCGCGGCGGTGCGTGTCTCAATGATTGGGTTTGATCTTCACGATGGATTGGCGAAACTGGATGGAACCAGCGTCATCAAGATCCATGCGGATTTGAAATCCGGGGATGCAAATCTCTCTAATCTGAAAAGCGCTTCCAGAGAATAAGGGTTGCAGCTTTGTCGGGGTTATCCTGAACGGGGAAGGATACGAACTGACCGGACAGCAAGCGCGTGAACTATTACTTGCCACCGGGAACCCACACGGTCAGCCAAACTCACAAACCCTTCGCCCCACGTTGAACGGCGATGATTTTAACGGTTCACGACCGGACAAGTGGGTTATCGATTTTGGAACTTCGCGGACTGAAAGCGACGCAGCACTTTTTGAACGGCCCTTTGAGCACATTCTTAAAACTGTGAAGCCCTATAGACAACGAAGGGATGATAACGGGGACTTTGAGGTTCGGGCAAAAAACGAGCGCGAGAAGTGGTGGCTCCATGCCCGCGCCCGACCAGCTATGCGCAAAGCGATGGCCAACATGGAGCGATATTTAGCTACCCCGATGGTTACAAGCTATCGTAATTTCGGGTTGCTGCCTGCTTCAATACTTCCTGATCAGAAACTGGTGGTCTTCTCACGCGATGATTTCACGTTTTTTGGGGTTCTGGAATCTAGATTTCCACTACGTTTGGACTCTCGCCACTTGCTCATGGATTGGCTCCGGCAATGACGTAACTTATGCCAAACTTGCGGTTTTCGAAACCTTCCCCTTCCCCGAAGGCCTGACGCCTGACATTCCCGCCGCCGCCTGCGCCCACCACCCGCGCGCTCAAGCGATTGCGGCTGCAGCGGCGCGGCTCAACGAATTGCGCGAGAACTGGCTCAATCCGCCCGAACTGGTCGATCGCGTGCCCGAAGTGGTCGAAGGCTATCCCGAGCGCATCCTGCCAAAGGACGAGGCCGCCGCGAAGGAGCTGAAGAAGCGTACCCTCACCAACCTCTACAATGCACGCCCTGCATGGCTCGATCATGCCCACCGCGCGCTCGATGAAGCCGTTGCCGAAGCCTACGGCTGGGGCGACGATTTCCGCGCTGGCGCGCTTACCGACGACGAAATTCTAGCGCGCCTCTTCCGGCTCAACCAAGCGCGGGCAGATCATGAGAAGCAGGGAAAATAGGCATGGCGGAGATCAAGTGGACTACCATTCGCAATCAAAGTCTTGCGCTTGCCGCTCGTGAGGCTGGCTATGACCTGACCATGTTTCACGATTATTCTAAAGAGACCCAAGCTCAACTTCGGAAGGCGGCGATAAAGATCGCAATGCGAAATCTGGATTGGGCCTATGAGGAAGGGACTGATCGCGAGTTATCGAGTGTTAAGCGTGGCGTGTATGTCATATCGATTTCCAGCCCCTTCACGATCCAATACGATACGCGGTGTTCGGAAATTATATATGTAGGGATTGGCTCGGTCCGGAGCCGCTTGGAAAGCCACTTCAGGAACAGTCTATTTGAGTTCATGATGAGCGTTGCAGGTGCGAACTTCGATTTTCGTATTTGCGAGCCAAAGCGTTCTGGAAACGGCGTCTATTACAAACATATAGAATATCTTCTGCTCAACAAGTTTGCCGATCGGATTGGCGATGGCGATTATCCATTGCTCAATAAAAATGCTGGTTCGAACAAGAGTATCGATAATCCGGACAGAGGCTGGGATACTCCCCTGAAGGCGTCTGGGAAAAAGCCGATCTGGCAAATTGAACCCACAAAACACTGGGCCTTTAGCAAGTTGGACTGACAACAGCATGCCGATCGACATGACGCATAACCAGAGGCTGATCGACCTGATCGACTACGTCGAGGCCACCGAGCGCGACAAGTTGAAAACGGTTTTGGATTATCAGGATCACAAGGCCTTCCGTAAAACCGGGGCTGAGCTTCAAGGATTACCCGGCGTCGCGCTCGATGTCGGGCGCGGTGACGATCCGATATGGTTGCGTGTCGACCGGCTGCCGAAGAAGGCAGCGCCAGCACCCGAGGACGCCGAGCTATCGGTCTGGCTGACCTACCGCGACGATCCAAAAAGCGAGCCGCGACTGAAGAGCGAAGTCACAGGGGCTGTCCTCGTCGAGGCTGGCCTGATCTCTGCCGAAGATGCACCCGAGCACGTTTCCTTCGAGCATTTCGCCGAGCGCGAGATGGTCGAGCTTCTGTTCGAGTATTGGCTGAAGAATGCTTGGGCGAATTGGGTCGAGACTGAGACGCCCCGCCGCGAGACGATCGCACTCTACAATGCTCTGTTCATGCTCCGTCAGCAACTCGAAGGCGTCAGCGATATCCCGCTTGAGCTTTCATGCGGCATCGGCTTCGCTACGCTGTTTCGAGACGGCAAGCGGTTGCGGTACCCCTTGCTGACTGTAGCGCAGGAAATCAGCCTGAACGAGTTGACCCATGCGATCGAGGTTAGGCCTCGCATGGAAGCCGATCCAGGTCTTGAACTGGATGCCCTGGACAAGATGGGGCTTGGTGCGCTCGATCAGTGGCGCTCTGCCACAGAGAAATTTCTTGGCGAACTTGAGGAAGAGAGCCTGTCTCCATTCGCGCCGGAGACGTTTGCGCCGCCGCTTCGCCAAGCTGCTGCCTTGCTCGATCCCGACGCTATATACCTCCCCGATCAAGATCCACCGAAGTCCGGGATCATCCCTTCGATTGAAACGCAGTTCAGGATCGGCGATGCGTTTGCATTCTTCCAGCGAGAGCGTCGTGCCACGCAGTTGATGGAAGATTTGCGTCAATTCCGCGCGCTTCTCGAAGATGGAGAAGGGACAACAGAACTGCCGAAGGCAGTGGCCTCCTTGCTAGTTGAGCCTGCTGATGCGGTGAGCGAAGAAGAATATCCCGAGTTCCGCGGCATCTCCAGCATTCCGGGCGTCACCACTTCTAACGGGGAGGGGAAGGATCTGTTCTTTCCATTGCCGTTCAACCGTGAGCAGGTCGAAGTGGTGCAGCGACTGGAAGTACGCCCAGGCGTAGTCGTTCAGGGGCCGCCGGGTACCGGCAAGACGCACACGATCGCAAATATAATCAGTCACTACCTCGCGCTTGGCAAGCGGGTGCTCGTCACATCGCAAAAAGCGCCCGCGCTAAAGGTACTTCGCGACAAGCTACCGGAAGCGGTGCGTCCGCTTGCAGTGAGCCTGCTCGACAGCGACCGCGACGGCCTTAAGCAGTTTCAGGAATCCGTCGATATCATCGGCGAAAAACTGCAACGGCTGCGGCGGCATGAGTTGCAGGACGAGATCGATGATCTGGACGAGCAGATAGACCAGCTGCACAGGCAACTCGCGTTAAATGACACGGAAGTCGACAAGATCGGACGCGCGGCAATTTCGCCAATCACGCTGGATGGCGACACTTACGAACCAATGCGCGCCGCTCGACTGGTTGCAGGCACGCCGGAACTAACGGCCTGGATGCCTGATGATTTGGATGTTTCATCAGCTTGCGATCCAGCATTTTCCGACGCTGACATTGCTGAACTCAGGACGGCTCGGAAGGCAGTTGGTGACGACCTCCTTTATCTCAATGCGCGCCTTCCGGACCTTGAGCGCCTTCCCACAGTCGAAACGCTCCTCAATGCCCACAAGGATCTGTCTAAAGCCGAGCAGATAAGGGAGAGGATAAGCAAGGGCGAACTTCCGGCTTTGCGAGAGGACCGGGATGACACTGTTTCGCGCCTGCGAGACCTGACAGCAAAACTGAAGTCACTATCTGCAGAGGAGCAACGGGTATCAGGGGCACCCTTTGCATGGACTGACGAGCTGCTTCTTTGTCTTGGGCAAACCGGACCGGACGACCGTCTAACCGCGTTGGAGAGCTTGCGCGAAGAGGCTTTAAGGCTTGGAGCCGAGTATCAATACTTCCTGACCAGACCGGTTTTCGTGCCGGAAGAAGCGCTTAGCGATCCGAAGTTTCTTGTTGCGATTGAGAAAGAGGCCGAAGGTAAACCGGCAGTCGGGCTCGTTGGCGGGTTATTCGCTTCCAAACTCAAGGCTCAGCTGGGTGAGGTCACTGTGTTGGGCGAACCAGCTTCAGCCGCCGACGAATGGAGCGACGTCCAACGATTTATCACAGCACGGGCTTCAATTCGGCGATTTCAGGCAGCGTGGAACAACGTGGTGGCTGGCGGGATCGGTGATCGCCTAGAGGGGCAAGAGTTGGGCGTGGCGCAACTCGCAAAACGCCAGTTCGACCACATCGACGCCGCTAAGGCGTTGATAGCCAGTCGCCGAGAGATCCGGGCAGTAGTCGATGCGACTTTTGTTTCGTTCCCTGCTCTGCGGGATGGTGATTCGCAGGCAATTCACAGCCTGCTTGAAGCCGTCGATGCTCATCTTCTGCGATATCGATTGGCCGATGCAGAAGGTTTGCGCACCACTCTCCTCTCCGAGCTTGAGCCTTGCGAATACGAAATCAGCACGGAGCTTCGTGCCCTGGCAGCTACGCGTTTGGGCAGCCCGGAAATCTCAATCGATGCACTGGCAGAAGGGTGGAATTCGCTCATTACGCGCCTGAGAGAAATAAAAGGGAAGCACGAAGCTTTCGCGAAGGTTTCGAAGGCAACAGACCTCATTGAGAAATCAGGTGCACCAAAATGGGCACGGCGCCTGAGGTCCAATCCGGTCAATGGTGTTGAGGATGAGCTTCTACCCGGTGATTGGGAAAACCGTTGGCGTCTTCGTCGCCTAGAAGGTTGGCTGGATACAAACGACAAGCATCACCGTCTCAGGGAACTCGGCACTGATCGCAGCGAGAAGGAGGCTCTTCTTAAACGAGCATACGAACGCTCGATTGAACTGCGAACCTGGTTGGAGCTCAGCAAGAAGGCTAGTGATGGGGTCAAGGCTGCACTTGCCGCCTATGCAGATGCGGTTCGAAGAATTGGACGAGGTACTGGGAAACGTGCTGGCCGATACAGGCGCCAGGCGCGTGAGGCATCCGATCGCGCCAAGGGCGCTTTGCCTTGCTGGATTATGCCGCATTACCGGGTCTCAGAGTCGCTTCCAGCAGACTTGGGACTCTTCGATCTCGTGATCGTCGACGAAGCATCGCAATCGACGGTGGCGGCATTACCCGCCCTGTTGCGGGCTAAGACAATCCTGATCGTTGGCGATGATAAGCAGGTTAGTCCGGACCTTGTCGGACGCGACCAGACGCGTGCAGATGAACTCGCGGTACGACACCTTTCGGGGCAAGTCCCCGATTATCGCGCTTCGCTACGCGAGGAACAATCGTTGTACGATCTTGGCAAAGTGGTCTTCGCCGGTGGGGCGATCATGCTTACCGAACATTTCCGTTGTGTCGCGCCCATCATCGAATTTTCCAAGGCGCAGTTCTACAATCACAGGCTGAATCCTCTGCGGCTTCCGACTGCTTCGGAACGGCTTGATCCTCCCTTGATCGACGTTCGAATTGAAGACGGATATCGACAGGGAGACATAAATCCTCCTGAAGCGGCATACATCGTCGAAGAGATTGAGAGAATCGCATCCGACCCAAAGATGGCAAAGCGGACAATCGGCGTAACAACCCTATTGGGTCAAAAGCAGGCAGCTCACATTTATGGCCTGATCGAGCAAAAACTCGGACCAGAAGTGATCGAGCAGCACCACCTGCGCGTTGGCGATCCCACAGCCTTTCAGGGTGATGAGCGAGACATCATGTTCATATCCTTGGTTGCTCAAGCGGGTGGCAGCGCTCTGTCAGGAGTCCGATTTGAGCAACGCTTCAACGTTGCCCTTTCGCGAGCATGTGATCGGACGTATCTGGTACGCTCAGTAGACGTCGAAGCCCTTGGACATGCCGATCAGCTGCGCCGCGCGCTGCTGGACCATTTCCGGATGCCGTTCCCGTCTGATGGTCAAGAGGCCAAGGATCGGCGGGAAAAGTGCGAGTCCGATTTCGAGCGCGAGATGTACGACCTGCTGGTTGAGCGAGGCTATAGGGTCGACACCCAAGTCAAGGTAGGCGATTTTAGAATCGACCTCGTGGTCGAGGGTGAGAATGACCGCCGCGTCGCAATCGAATGCGATGGCGACCGATATCACGGGCCTGATCGTTGGGCCTCCGACATGAACCGGCAGCGCATCTTGGAAAGGGCTGGTTGGACAGTCTGGAGATGCTTCGCATCACGATTCGTCAGGGATCAAAGACAGGTGATGGAGGAACTGGTCGGGTTCCTATCCGAGCGTGGTATCCAGCCAGTTGGCGGTTCAGATGAGTGGACCAGTCGACATGTAGAACTAAGAGCTTGGCGTTCCTCCGACTCGGCTAAGGATGACGCGCAAGACGAAGTCGATCTTCCTACTGAACCCGTTGAGAATTGTGAGGGCCAAGCAGACCATTCGAGCGATGAACTTGCTACCGTTGTGCCTTCTGACGATGAGGAGCAGGAACTCGGCTCGGGTTACTGAAGCTCAGGTTCAAGAGCAGATCTTGCAGTTGATGTCAGATGGACAAGTCTGGAGTAATTCCCAGTTGAAGGAAGCGTTGCCTGAACACCTTCCGCTGTCGTCAGCAGACCGCGCACCTGCGGCTTTCAGGCCGCATGAGGAGAAATGGGAGGAGCTTGTAAACAACGCGCTCTCTCCATCCCGGAGCAACTCTTTGCATTCGCGCGGTTTGGTCGAAAGTCGAGGCAGGGGGCTGCACCAGCTTACTTCCTCATGCGGTAAAGATGAGACGCACATTTCGAGTGATCAGTCACGGCAACCGCATGAAACGGTTTATCGTTTGCCTCCTCACGAGGTGGGTCAAGAGTACCAATTTTCCGAACTTTCAGTGCCTGAAGGTGATGGCGATCTGCTTTATGAAGATGCATATCAGCGACGTCTCGAAACAATCGTCGAGGAGGTCATCGAGCGTGAAGGGCCCGTTTATCTCGACCTTGTCGTCGAGCGGGTCGCCCGTGCGCACGGGAAGCAGAAGGCGGGACGGATAATCCAGGAGAGAGTTGTTTCGGCGATCCCAACCGAATTACGTCGGTCGCATGACGGAGATCGCCTTGTCCTTTTCCCCAAGCATTCGATCCCAGAGATGATCGTACCCTTGCGGCCCTCACGATCCGACTGGAGATCGCATCGGGATATCCCATTGATTGAGTTAGCGAGCTTGGCGCTGCCCGGAATCCGATCGAAGAAATCAGCCGAAGACATACTCGCGCATTACTCCAAAGCTTTCAAACTGGCGCGGCTCCGCCAGCCGACAAGAGTTAGATTCGAAGAGGCCATTGCGATTGCACGATCGGCAGTCGAGGCCGAGGATTAGTGCCACCCAGATTGTAGGGATCCTTCGCCGCGTGAGCGCGGGGGTTCTTTTGGAAGTGGCTGGAAAACCCTATCAGAACGAACCGGCGAAATGACTGGTTAGGTGGGGGAATATGGGAAATTGGAGGGCACACCGTACCCGGAGATCCGGTGTTTGGGAGGCGAGGATTTCTGCGGGTTTCGCAGCCATTTCGACCATCTGGTCGCCAAGTAGTGTCATCTGATGTCACTTCTCGATCCGCAACTCACATGTGAGTTGCGCGATCGCTAAGCCATTAATTTTAAGTCGAAAAATAGCGTTTTCCTACAGGGTTGATCGCTGCCGTAGACTGATGTCAGTCCAGAGGGGTCATTGGGCCGAGGAGGGGCGGCCAAACGTCAGGTGACGCCGTGCGGTTTGCCCTTCAATGCTATGTCGACGAAGACCTTCATGCCCTTGTTAAAGCCGCTGCTGATGCAGCGCATATGAGCGTCAGCCAGTGGCTGAAGCTCACCGTCATCGAGGCTCTCGAGCAGCCCCAGGACGAGGCGTTTCGCGATCAGGTTCTGGCCGATCTGCTCTTCACCAAGATCGCCCTCGACGGCTGGCTCCGCACACACAAGGACAAGGAACTGCGGGACCGCGTTGTGGTCGCTTACCAACGACGCATTCGCGAATATCGCGAGCGCAAAGCCGCGAAGCGCGAGGGGCGCTGAGCGATGCTTTCGGTTGCCAATGTGCGCTCGGCTGGCGGTGCGGCCAACTACTTCGCCAACGACAATTACTACACCAAGGCGGACGCTGATCGGTCCGGCATCTGGGTCGGCAAAGGTGCCGAGCGGCTGGGTCTTTCAGGCACGGTCGATGCCAAGGCGTTCGAGGCAATCTTGCGCGGCGAACTGCCCAATGGCGAACGTATCGGTCACCAGGGTCAGTATCACCGCGCCGGGACAGATCTGACCTTTTCGCTGCCCAAAAGCTGGTCACTTCTTGGCGCTCGTCGGCAAGGATCAGCGGATCATTGACGCGTACCGTTCAGCGGTCGTCGAAACGCTCCAATGGGCAGAGAAGAATGCGGCCCAATATCGCACCGAGAAGGGTGGCAAAGAACGGCTGCATGCAAGCGATAACCTGACCGTTGCCGCTGTTCCAGCACGACACCAACCGCAACCAGGAACCGAACCTGCACTTCCACGCTGTGGTCGCCAACATGACGCAGGACAAGGATGGCAAGTGGAGGGCGCTGCGCAACGACAAGCTGTGGCAGCACAATACGCTGCTCAATGCCATGACGATGGCGCGTTTCCGGATCGAGGTCGAGAAGCTTGGCTACCGGATCGGTGCATTCGGAAAGCACGGAAACTTCGAAGCCAAGGGTATAGACCGTGACGCGGTGATGGCCTTCTCGACGCGGCGGCAGGAGGTGCTCGAAGCCCGGCGCGGCGGCGGGCTCGAGGCGGGTGTGGTGGCGACGCTGGCGACCCGGCAGGCCAAGCAAAGCGATGTCGATCGCGGTGCCTTGATGGCCCAATGGGAAGGGCAGGCCTGGGACCAGAGGCTCGACCTTGAAGGCATGGTGCGCGACGCCAAGCTGCGTTCGCACGAGCTGACTGTAGCGGCTGCGAAGCGGGCGAATGATCGCCCCACTTTGCTTGAACGGGGCAAGGCAATGATCGCCAGCGTCGCCGAGCGAATGGGCATCAAGGAGGGCGATCCGCTCATTCCCAAGCGGCTCCATATGAAAGGCCGGGAAGAAATTGCGACGGCTCACGCGGTTGCATCGGCGGTGCGGCATTTGTCCGAACGAGAGGCGGCGTTTACGGCAACCGATCTCGCCAAGGCTGCGCTCGATTTCGGCCTGCCGACAACGATGAAGTCAGTCGAAAAGCGCATTGGGCAACTTGCCCAGCAGGGCGCGCTGTTGCGCGGGCGAGGCGTGCAGAAAGGGTGGCTGACGACATCCGATGCCTTGACGCTGGAGACCCGCATGCTGGCCGAGATCGAGAAAGGGAACGGCGCAGTTCGTCCGATCCTCGATGCGGACACTGCCGGGCCATATCTGCAAGCGTCGGCGGCTATCAACTACGGCATGAAGCTAAACGCCGGTCAGGAAGCAGCAGGTCGGTTGATCCTCTCGTCGACCAATCGCGTCGTAGCCGTCCAGGGTGTGGCAGGGGCGGGCAAATCAAGCGTGTTGCGGCCCCTCAATCAGCTATTGGAAGAGCACGGCAAGAAGGTCATCGGCCTCGGGGTCCAGAACACGCTGGTCCGCATGCTGGAGAAGGATACCGGCATTCCGTCGATGACCTTGCATCGCTTTCTCGGGCAGAATCGTAAGCTCCTCGATGGCTCGGCAGGCAAAGCGGAAATGGCCGCTACGCGCGAGGAATTTCGCGACACAGTTCTTGTTCTTGATGAAGCCTCAATGGTCTCTACCCGCGACCAGGACCGGCTGATCCGGCTTGCCAATCTACTCGAAGGTCGATCGCCTCGTGCTCATGGGCGACGAAAAGCAGTTGGGGGCTGTCGAAGCGGGCAAGCCCTTTGCTCTGGCGCAGCGCGCAGGGACCGAAACGGCGCGTATGGACCACAATCTTCGTGCGCGCTCAGATACATTGAAGAGGGCGCAGCAGGCGGCCCAGTCGGGCAAAACCAGCGATGCACTCGATCATCTCAAGGATCACATCGTCGAGGTCCAGGAGGACAGCGCAATCGTTGCGGCGGAACGCTGGCTGTCCCTTCCGCCTGCCGAGCGCGAACGCACATCGATCTTCGCCGCGGGTCGTCGCTTGCGTTCGGAGATCAATGCCGCAGTCCAGACCGGGCTTGCCGCCAATGGCGAAATCGGACCAGCGAGCGAAAGGCTTACGGTTCTATCCCGTGTAAACGCGACACGCGAGGAATTGCGCTACGCGCGCAACTATCAACCGGGAATGGTGCTCGAAGTGGCGAGCCGCCAATCGCGGCATGGTCTCGGACGAGGAAGCCATGAGGTCGCCGCCGTCGATACCGAGAAGGGTGTTGTTACGCTTCGCGATGAGCGAGGGCATTTGCGCCGCTTCGTGCCAGCGAGGTTGTCGGCGAAGGGCAGCGACCAAACATTGCAGCTGTTCGAGAAGAAGGGTCTCGATCTCTATACCGGGGACGCGATCCGTTGGACGGCGAGCGACCATAAACGCGGAATGATAAATGCCGACAGGGCAATAGTGACAGCGATCGATCAGGACGGGGTGACGGTCACGAGCTCCAGCGGCATGGAGCATAAACTGAAGCCGAACGATCCGATGCTGAAGCGGATCGACCTCGCCTACGCGCTCAACGCCCATATGGCGCAGGGCCTCACAGCAGATAAGGGCATTGCCGTGCTCGACAGCCGCGAGCGGCGACTGCTCTCGCAGCGCAATTTCCTCGTCACGATCACGCGATTGCGGGACGAGCTCACGCTGATTGTCGACAACCGGGACAAGGTTGGGCGAGGTATTGCGACCAATCTGGGCGAGAAGACATCAGCCGCTGAAATCACCGAGCGACTTGGATTGGCGGCAGCCAAGGGACGGCGCGCAGGTCAGATCCAAGCGGCCAACCAGGAACCGCAGGTTGAACGAGAGAAGGCACCTGAGCTGAGCCAAGGAGCGGATCAAGCCGTTCGAGATTGGCTTATAGCGAAATCCAATGAATTGGGCCGAGTGCTGACTGACCGGTTCTAGCTAACAAGTGAGGCGAGGCGGACGCTCAGATGACAGCCCCCCACGTGGTGACAGGGAAGCTTGCCCTCGCATGGACATTCGGACGACGCGGAAGGAGCCGCGTGTTCACTTCCGGGCGCTAATGATGCCTTTAAAGGAGGATCGATCTGCAGATTTCTGTGAGATGCGCAACCAATGGCGGTGTGTCGCTACGCTCGACCAGAACCCGTTTCATCTCTTCTTCCGGTAGGCGCAAACGCCGGCTACCCAAGGCTAGCAATACCTCGCACGCTGCCTCGCCGCGAGGAAACGATGCTGCGTCGAGGATACGACACAACGTCCGCCCAGCCCCGCGAGCGAAATCATCCTCGACGGAGTAGTCGATTTCTACTGGCCGAGCCGCGCGCAGGATACTGGCCTGGATCACGCCATCGTTGAACCGGCCAAGGTTCGCAGGATCCAGCCGGGTCTGCTGGAACCAGTTGGCTCGTAAGGTTCTTCCGTCGGGCCTGGGGGGATTGGTACGCAGGGTTTGCAACACCGAACTGATGGTGTAGAAGACATCCGCTTGCGACGCGGGTTTTTCTTTGGTCACGGAGGTTTTCGGGGGCCAGAACACGAAGCCGGGCTGGATGCGCAGCGGGGCGTCACTGACGGCCACGAACAGTTCATCCAGAGGCACCGACGATTGTTCGAGACGCGCGAGGCGACCCTCGAGAGTCTCGCCGAGATTCGCACCCGCTCTGCGGGCCATTTTCAGAAAATCTATTTCCGCTAGCCATGCGTTCGGCGTACCCGCCGGAGGAAGGATGATGTCCTCGACCGTCGCGAAGGCGTGCTTCGCTGCGAACTGTGTCTGAACAAGTGTCTTCTCGAGTTCGTCGCGGTGTGAGGGGGACGCGCTCTTGGCGCAGCCGACAAGATAGATCTGCGGCGATTTCGGACGCGTACGGCGAAGATCCCGGCTAACATCGCGAAGCGACCGGCCGCTCTCGATCACTGCGGCGACGATGACGATGGGCATTCCGTTGAGCGCTTGCCGTCACGACAGTCGTCTGGACTGAGTGTATCGAGTTCGTCTTTCTCTAGAATGCGGGGATTAACGCCGGCCTCGTCAAAGAGCCGCGCAGCGAACGGTTTCGAATCCGCGTCCAGCACAATACATTCGCAGATCGTGGATGGGATGTGCCGTCGTGCGAGATAGTCGGCGCGCTCGCCAAACTTGGGGTCCGCGAGCAGTGCAGCGGCATCGATCTGGAACTGCTTGGCATTGGCGACCCGCTTGGTGGAAACGCGAAAACTTCCACTAGCAGCAAGGCGTCCCATGAGCGCGGAGAGGCCTTTTGGAGCATCGTCCTTGCGCATGGTCAACGGTTCGAAATCTGGGCCACCTAGGTCGAACTGGTCACCCTGGAGAGGCACGGCGATCGATCCAGCATCGCAAAGAGCGCATCGCCCTTTTTCGTAGGTTTCCCGTTCCTCTCCGATACCTTCAGGATTGTCGTCTTCGTCGTAAGCGAGGCTGACTGAGGCGCGTATCGTTGCATCCACCTTGCCGAGATAGAGGATGTGGCCGATCCGATTGCGTGGAACCCCGCGCTCGGCGACCTGCTTTGCCAGAGAACCACTCGATGACGCCGAGATCAGCACCACTGGTTCGCCACCTGACAGGAAGTCGTGCCCATCAATGCCGAAATAGGAGCGAAAGTTCTCACACCGGAGCCATGGTCGGCTGGGCGCGATCCTTCGCAGGTGATCATTAAGCGCCGCCACAACGGCGAACATAGCCGGCGTATCGACGTGGACGACCTCGCTATCGGAGGAGAGCAATGGCAGCGCAGTCATCGCCAGCAGCGATATCTCGGCCGACGATACCAGCAGGTTGGATAGTCTGATGAACCGATCCGTGTGCCGCTGTGATGGATTGGTGAAATGGTAGTTCCGGTTCGCCTCGACGAAACCTCCATGATGTTTGAACATCTTGGCGACACACCGTCGCCCAATTTCCTTCAGGGTTATTCCTGATTGACAGTCACCCGGTCGTATCATTTCACGTGAGGTCTGGAAGCCGTCAGCCCCAAAGCCGATCACGGTTATTGCACTTCGGCCGAGCCGATTCCGCATACCCTCGAGGTCGGGCGAATTCCTCAGCTTCTCGACAGCGGCAGCGAGAGCCGTGCGACGCGTGATCAAAATTATTTCGTCCGGTGCCAGCGAGGCCTGCACCTCTCGCGTCACGAGACTTGATAGTTCGCCTTCACGCAGCTCATCCGCAGCGAGAAACACAATTAGAAGATCGAGCGTGTGGTCGTCCGTTCGCTTGTCGAGTCTGAAGGAGCAGAGGGAAGACATGTTCTCAGGCGTAGAGTGGGAAGAGCAACGTGAAGAGGGTGCCGGCTACTGGAGCGGTTTCCCCGTTGTCCTCGAACCAATTCCGCAGCACAGGCTGGCTGCCATAGGTGTCTTGCGGGTCGGTCACGAAGTTCGAGTATAAGGCGCACCTTCCGGTGCGAACGCGCATGAAGCCGCCGGCTCGCGTGAGCGCGGCCGCCAAGTTAGGAAGGCCGAGGCCGTCAGACGAAGAATTCTTGCGACTCACGTGCTTCCCGAAGCAGCGTCGGACGAGTTCACTTCTCTTCGTGGATACTGAGGTCGCTTGACCGCTTGCCGCTCAAGCTTGCGGCCATGCCCGGCCCACTATCGAATACAGAAATTTCTACGAGCTGCACTTGCGAGTTTGTCGATCGCGCTGGTGCAAGGCTTGAGCAGTAGGCGTGCATTGGCGGCGACGCTTCGGTGAGCGATACGAGGGTTTCCGGAAGCAACGAGAATTTGCGCGCTTGAAATCCCCTGATCGATTTGCGAGGAGTGTCACCGGTATCGTTCGCGCGCCCGTGCTCGTCCGTATTGCGGAAGAGTTCGTAGAGCGCGACAGCGAGAATCTTCTCGAACTGATCGGGCAGTCCTTTGCGATAGCTTGTCTCGATGATCTGTCCGATGATGGTGCGGCTCACGATCTCGTTGAAGGCATCAAGATCCTTAACTGTCGCTACGTCGTTCTCATCGACATTGTAGAGAAGCTTTGGGTGCGAAAGGGATAGGTGATCAGCGCATAGGATCTCGACCTGTGGGCCACGCGACGATGACGTGGTAGCTTCGCGTCCGAGCAGAATGATCCGGTCTACCGCGCGCTTGGCGGCAATCATGGTGATATCCTCACCGATTTTAGTCGTGATGCGGTCCGCCACGGCGCATGCGCTCATGCCGTAGAGGCGTCTACAAAGCCGTTCGATCTGAATGTCATTCGCCGAAGGCGCATAAGTCTTGAGCGTCGCTCCGGGCGTTTGGTTGGCCCAAGTTCCCAGCGCCTGCACAAACGCCGCTTCCGCTCCTGCCGCTTGGTGCCGGGCCCGTGTCGGAATCTGGATCGCCTCCGAGCTCGGAAGTGAGCGCAGGAAATCCTCGACCGCGGCGAATGTCATGGATGCGGGTAACTTCATCCTTCGTTCTTTGCAGGTTTCGGTGAGTACTCGCAACTCGGCGATGATGTGATCGTCGAAATGGAAGTTGAGCTTTATGAAATGCCAATCATTGAGTTGGCGCGGATAGACTGACGCCTAGTGGGTGCCAGCCCGCCCTTCGTACACATTCTCGCGCCTGAAGAACGAATTGCAGGTTTTAGGTGCCGCTCCGCGTCCTGCGAAAGGCAGGGGCAAAGCCGTCGTTCTCTGGCAACTGCTATTTTACCTTTCAACGCAAAAGTCTGACCACTCGCGCATCAGCTCGCGTCGCTTTTCCAGGTAGTTGGTGCGGCGATAGGCCGCTTCCACTTTGTTGCTGACCGTGTGCGCTAGCGCCGCTTCCGCCACCTCGCCGGGATAGCTGGTCTTCTCGGCGGCCCAATCTCGGAACGCAGATCGAAAGCCGTGCACGGTGAAGGGCAGCTTCGCGTAACGCAGGATCTTGAGCAGCGTCATGTCGGACATCGGGCGCAAGACGTTGCGACCGGGAAAGACCAGATCGCTGCATTCAGCATAGTAAGGTCTGGCACGTTCGAGCACGTCGATTGCCGCATCGGTCAGCGGGACCACGTGTTCCTTTCCGACCTTCATCCGCTCCGCAGGGACAGTCCAGAGCTTTGCGTCCAGATTGATCTCCGCCCATTTAGCACCCCGCACTTCGCCTGATCGAGAGGCAGTCAGGATCAGGAACTCAAGCGCGAGCCGTGCGACACTCGTTCGCTTGTGCAGATGCTTAAGAAAGTTGGGACATCCTCATAGGGCATCGCAGCGAAATGGCCGTCCTGCTTCGGCTGTCGTGGCAGTGCACGGCTCAGCGAGCGCATCGGCGCTTCGGTCGCGCGCATTCCGTTTGCGTATGCCCAATCCAGCACAACGCCTATCCGCTGCTTTACCCGGCGAGCCGTCTCTGGCTTCTCCAGCCAGAAATCGAGAAGCACTTCACGGATGAGCGGTCCCTCGATGTCGTTAACGAGTCTGTCGCCAAGCTTTGGGAAGGCATAGGTTTCGAGCGTGCTGATCCACTGATCCTGATGCTTGCCGTTCTTCCAGGTTGCTTTCTGCTCGGAGTGGACCTTCTCTGCAGCAGCCTTGAACGTGAGGATTTCGATTTTCTGGCGCTTGCGCTCTTCGATCGGATCAATGCCTCGCTGAATATCGCGGCGCATGTCGATGGCGAGTTCGCGGGCCTCAGCCAATTTGACTAGGTCGAGCGGACCTAGCCCAATGTCTCTTCGGCGCCCATTTATGGTCGCGCGTAGCACCCAATAGCCCTTTCTCGGGCCGGTGAGCATCGAGCGACAGGCCATCGCCATCCATGTAGCGACCCGGTTTTGTGAGAGCTCGAATCTGGCAGCGGAAAGTTTTCCCATAGCCATCCATCCTGGTTCTGCTTCCCACATTTGCTCCCACAATGTGTGGGGAGAAATTGTGGGAGCGGTTAGAACAAAATAAGAACTAGAGATTCCGATGCAAGTCCGAAAAACCGCAGAATTCTGCGGCTTTCAGGGACTTTCTGGGATCTCTTGGGATGGTATAGGTGGCGGAGACGGAGGGATTCGAACCCTCGATACCCGTTAAAGAGTATGGTTCCTTAGCAGGGAACTGGTTTCAGCCACTCACCCACGTCTCCATGCGCGCATCTAGCGGGCAGGGGGCGCGATATAACGGGGGGGCGGGGCAGCGACAACCCTGCATGCGCATAGTCGGCGATACCGGTGCGCCTTCGCGTCCGGACTCGGCTCGTCGCAAAAATGATTCGCTTGGCCGTGTGTGCAGTTTCCATTCAGGCGCGGCGGCAACAGTGCAGGCATGGGCCACCTGATGCCGCACGGGAAAATGCATATGATTCACAATCGCCAGACTGAGCCGGGGGCTCGCCCGTGCAGCGGCGCTGGGCCTGCTGATGGCTTCCCCCGTTGCCGCGCAGGATATCGAGACCGTCGATCCCTCCGCCGCCGTGAACACCGATGCGCGCAGGCCAATGTGCAAGAACGCCCGGGCGATGCGCCTGTCTATTCCGATCCCCGAAGCAACGCCGCCGGAAAACACGCCAGACGAAACGCTGTCCGTGGGCGAAGCCTTTGCCATCGACGGCGACATCGAGCCTGCGCCGCAAGCGCAGCCACAGCCTGCCGACACCGATGTCGCGCCCGGCTGGGTCGATCCCGACGGCAACCGCGCCGATACCGCGATGGTCGGCATCCAGAGCGATACCTACAAGGAAGACGACCTGATCGGCGCGGCCGAGGGGGTGTTCGGCGAAGGGGCCGAGGGTGTGGCGCGCATGATCCAGAACCTGCTGAAAGAGCAGGGCGAGCCCAACGCCTATATCGTCGGGCGCGAGGCGGGCGGGGCATTCATCCTCGGCGCACGATACGGTTCGGGCACGATGTTCCACAAGGTCGAGGGCGAGCGGCCCGTCTACTGGACCGGCCCGTCGATCGGCTTCGATGCCGGCGCGAATGCGGGCAACACCTTCGTGCTCGTCTACAATCTGTTCGATATCAGAAGACCTGTACAAACGCTTCCCGGCGGGCGAGGGGCAGGCCTATTTCGTGGGCGGGCTGAACGCGAGCTACCTGCGCGCGCGGCGACATGGTGCTGATCCCCATCCGCGTGGGTGCCGGGCTGCGGCTGGGCGTGAATGCGGGCTATATGCGCTTTTCCAAGAAGCAGCGCTGGCTGCCTTTCTGAACCGATACGCGCATCGGCGCGGGCTTGACTAGCGGCTCGGCCCGCGCCGCGGCAAGGCTGCGGCCCATGCTAGAGACAACTGGAACCCCAATCGCCCGATGCGCTGCTGGCGCTGATCAAGATGTATGCCGACGATCCGCGCGGCGACAAGATCGACCTTGGCGTGGGCGTCTATCGCACCAATGACGGGCGCACGCCGGTGTTCGCGGCGATCAAGGCGGCGGAAAGCGCGCTGGTCGAGGAGCAGGACAGCAAATCCTATCTCGGCCCGGAAGGCGACCTGGGCTTCGTCCATGCGCTGATGCCCTATATCTTCGGCACCGATGCCACGCGCGGCGGACGGATCGAGGGGATGCAGACGCCGGGCGGCACCGGCGCGGTGCGGCTGGCCGCTGCCGTGGCGCAAAAGGCCGGGGTGACGCGCATCCATATGGGCGTGCCGAGCTGGCCCAACCATGCGCAGATCTTGCAGGATCTGGCGCTGGAACTGGTGCCGTTCGACCATGCCACGCCCGACGGCGACAGCCAATGTCGAGGCGGTGCTCGACGCCATTGCACAGGCGCGCGAAGGCGACGCGGTGCTGCTGCATGGCTGCTGCCACAACCCGACCGGTATCGACTATACGCAAGACGATTGGGACGCGATTGCCGATGCGCTGGCCGAGAGCGAGGCGCTGGCGATACTCGACAGCGCCTATCAGGGGCTGGGGCGCGGGCTGGAGGAAGACGCCTATGGCGTGCGCCGCGTGATCGGCACGCTGGACGAGGCGCTGGTCGCCTATAGCTGCGACAAGAATTTCGGCATGTACCGCGACCGCGTCGGGGCGCTGTATGTAATGGCCGCATCGCGCGAGGGGCTGGACCCGATCCTGTCGAACCTCAACGCGCTGGCACGGGCGAGCTGGTCCATGCCGCCCGATCATGGCGGCGCGGCGGTGCGGATGGTGCTGCGCGATGAAGAGCGCACGCAGATGTGGCTGGACGAGCTGGCAACGATGCGCGAACGGATGCGCGATGTGCGGCAGAGGCTGGCGGCGGCGGATGGCGATGCGCCGGGGCTGAACCTGGCCGCACTGGGCGAACAGAACGGACTGTTCGCGATGCTGCCGCTGAACAAGGCGCAGATCACGCGCCTGCGCGAGGAGCACGGCGTTTATATGGCGGGCTCGGGGCGGATCAATATCGCCGGACTGCACGACGGCAATATCGATGCCTTCGTGACGGCGCTGGCAGCGGTCAGCAGCTCCTAGACACGCTCAACGGCGCAGGCTTTCCATCCGGCGCAGATAGCGGGCCAGCACGTCGATCTCCAGATTGACGCGATCGCCCTCCGCCAGCGCGCCAAGCGTGGTGTGTTCGGCGGTGTGCGGGATGATGTTGAGCGCGAAGTCGCAGGTGCCGTCGGGCCGGTCGCGCACATCGTTCACGGTCAGCGAAACGCCATCGACGGTGATGGAGCCCTTTTCCGCCACATAGGGGGCAAACTCGGCGCGGGTGCGGATGGCGAGGCGGGTGGAGCCGCCTTCGCTGCGCGCCAGCACGACCTCGCCGACGGTATCGACATGGCCGGTGACCATGTGCCCGCCCAGCTCGTCGCCCAGTTTCAGCGCAGGCTCCAGATTGAGGCGGCGCTCCGCCTCCCACGAGCCGGGCACGGTGCGCGAGACGGTTTCGTCCGACACATCGACCGCGAACCAGCTGTCGCCGCGGTGCCGCCACGCTCGACCACGGTCAGGCACACGCCGGAACACGCGATGGACGCGCCGATGGCCATGCTGTCGGGATCGAACGGACCGGCGATGCGGACGCGCAGATCGCCCTGCCGCTCGACGCTGTCGATGGTGCCGATGGCGGTGATGATTCCGGTGAACATGGCGTGGCTGGCTCCGGTGTGCGCTCAGGCGGGGGTGCGGTTGCGACGATAGGCGGTGTAGTCGTCCACGCCAAGCATGCGGTGTTCCACGCGGGTCCAGCGGCCGTGCGCATCGGCCAGATCGGCGAGGCCGATGTCGCCGATGGCGGATGCGCCCGCGCCGATGACGACGGGCGCACGATAGAGGTCGATGCGGTCGACGAGGTCGGCAGACAGGAACGCCGCCGCTGCGCCCGCGCCGCCTTCGATATAGAGATAGTGCGCATCCGAGCGTGGCGATATCGGCGGGGCTGTCGATTGCGGATGCGCCATCCAATGCCGCGCCGCGCGACAGCACGACCCGCGCCGGACTGCGGTCTTCCAGGCCCGGCAGGCGGACGTCCAATCGGGGCGCGTCGGCGCGCCATGTGCCGCCGCCGACCAGTATCGCATCGGCCATCGCGCGGCGCGAATGGACATGCGCGCGCGCCGCATCGCCGGTGATCCAGCGGCTGGCCCCGTCCGCCATCGCGATGCGCCCGTCCAGCGACATCGCCAGCTTCAGCGTGACGTGCGGACGGCCGACAGTTTGCGCATGAGGTATCCGGCGAGGCTGTCACGGGCTGCCGCGCAGTCCAGCATATCGACGTGCACTCCGGCGGCGCGCAGCATGACGGCCCCCTTGCCCGCCGTTCGCGCATCGGGATCGGTCAGGGCGAACACGCAACGGGCCAGACCGGCATCGGCGATCAACTGCGCGCAGGTCGGGCCGCGTTCCGAGGGATGGGCGCAGGGTTCGAGTGTGGAATACAGCGTGCCGCCACGCGCAGCCTCACCGGCTTCGGCCAATGCCATCGCCTCGGCATGGGGCCGTCCGCCCGGTTGCGTCCAGCCGCGTCCGGTGACCTTGCCATCACGCACGACCAGCGCGCCGACATTGGGGTTGGGATGGCTCGATGGTCGCCCGCGCATGCCAAGCCGTGCGGCGCTCGCCAGCCAGCGGGCGTCGTCCCGCATTACTGTTGCGGGTCTGTGGGCGCGGGCAAGCCCGCCTGCGCGCGCAATTCCGCCTCGCGCTGCGCCCGTGCCGCGTCCTCGCGCGCGCGGTCGGCGGCGATCTCGCGCTCCATCTCGGCGGTGTCGATGCCGGTCGCGTCGCCCAGCGCGCGGTAGATGTCCTGCGATCGCCGCTCGCGTTCCGCACGCCGTTCCGCGATGGCGTCCTGCCGTTGCTGGTTGGCGACATTCGACGCGACGATTTCGGCGTCGGTGCGGTTTTCGTCGAAAGTAGTGATGTACGTGATTTCGGGCGGGGCGGGCAGCACGATGCCGCCTTCCTGCGAGAACGCGTAGAACAGCGGTGAACGTCAGGCCGCAGGCACCGAGCAAAGCAGGCCAGCGATGCGTGTCGGGCCGCCGGACTTCGTGCCAGAAATCCTTGAGGCCGGGGACGGGATTGAAGCGCGCGATGAAACGACATGCAGCCGATATAGGACGGCCTAGCGGTGGCACGCCAGTGCTTGTGCCAGTCCCGCGCGCCGCTCAGCCGAAGAAGCTGTAAAGCGTGCGCCCGTCGCTTTTCAGCCAGCGATTGGCCTCTTCGATATCGTCTTCGAACAGGTCGCCCAGCGCGGCGTGGAAGGCCGGGCTGTGGTCGAAATGCAGCAGGTGCGCGACTTCGTGCGCCACCACGGAACGGCGCACGGTGTCTGGCGCCATGACCAGCCGCCAGTTGATCCGCACGGTGCCTTTCGCCGAACAGCTGCCCCAGCGGCGCTTCGCCCGCGACAGAGCCAGCGCGGGCGTGGCGACACCGGCGTGCGCGCAGTAATGCGCGAGATCGGCGGTCATCAGCACTGCGCTTCGGCGCGCAGCCAGCGTTCCAGCCGTGCCGCGATGGCCTCCTCCGGACCGCCGAGCCGCAGGATCGCGCCGCCGCGCTGCACCTTGCGACCATGCGCTGGCGACCAGTCGATACGGTGCGGCTCGTCCGCAAAACGGCAGCGTGGCACCGTGGCCGACAGACTGCCGCGCCGGCACGCGCGCCCGCTGTGCCGCTAGCCAGGCGGTGCGGGTGCGGGCGAATTCGACGGCATCGGCGGTGCGGCCCCAGCGCGGCATGGTCACGCGCACTTCCGCACCATCGGGCGAGAGGCGCAGCGTCATTCGCCGCGCGGTCGGGTGGCGGCGAATGACCAGCGGCAGCATTGCATCGCCACTTCGACGGTCGGCGTCGCATCGGCACTGCGCAGATATTCCAGCACGCCGCCATTCACTCATGCGCTACATCCCTTCGACCACATGATGTTCCAGCGGCCCGGCATCGACTTCGCTGACCACGCGCCCGGCAATCTGATACGCCGGCGCGTCCATCGCGTGCGGATCGTCCGTCAGCAGCGGATGCCACGGTTCAGCGGCGCCCTTCCGCGCGCAGGCGATAGGCGCAGCTCTCGGGCAGCCACGGCACGTCTTCCACGATGCGTCAGCGTCAGCCGCAGGCAATCCGGCACGAACGCCTTGCGGTTGCGATAGTCGCGGCATCGCGCTGTGGCGCAATCGAGCAGTTCGCAGGCGACATTGGTGTGTTCGATCGCGCCGGTATCGGCGTCTTCGATCTTGTGCAGGCAGCACCGCCCGCACCCGTCGCACAGCGCTTCCCACTCGGCCCGGTCGAGCTGCGCCAGCGGCAATTCCCAGAACTTCTCGCGCATCGTCGCAGCCTACCGGACCCAGCGGGCCAGCTCCTCGCCCACCGCCGCGCCGCCCTATCGGTCGGCAGGATGACCAGCGGTTCGCCGTCCGGGCCCGAACAGGTAGCGAAGCTGGTATGCTGCATGAGGTAGTCCCCATCCTCGTTGACGTGCACCTTGTTCGCGCTGGACCCGTATTTGTCCAGCACGGCCTTGATCTGTTCGGGCGTGCCGGTCAGCCCGATCAGGCGCGGGTGGAAGTTGGCGGCAAATTCGCCGACCACTTCGGGCGTGTCGCGTTCGGGATCGACGGTGACGAAGATGGGCTGGATTTTCGCGGCCAGCTCCGGTTCGGCCTCCTCGAAATCGCGCAGGCCGCTGGCGATGCGGCTGAGGTCGGTCGGGCAGATATCCGGGCAAAAGGTGAAGCCGAAATAGATGATCCGGTATTGCCCGTCAAAATCGGACCAGCTGACGGGTTCGCCGTCGCTGCCGGTCAGGGTGAAATCGCCGCCGAGCGAGGAGCCACGAATATCGACGCCGTCGGGGGAGGGGCCGATCGGTGCCTGGTTTCGCTGCACGCTACAAGAAGGAGCGCGCCGAATGCGGCAATGGCGGGGCGAAAGCGGAATGTAAGGCTAGTCATGGCGTGCCGCTTCATGCTCTGCTAATCAGGTGCAACATGGGGCGCATGCGGACAGGATGCCATCCTGCCGACCGCACGATAGAAGAAAGATCTGGCTTGATGACGTATCGACCGTTTCCATCCGCATCCCGCGCCATGTCGAGGGCGGGCGTCTGCTTGCCGGACTGGCGCTGTTCGCCGGACCGGCGGCGGCGCAGATATTCTCCGATGGCTATGAATTCCTGAAAGCCGTGCGCGACCGCGACGGGACCGAAGTTACCAAGGCGCTGGACGAGCCGGGATCGGTGCTGGTCAACACGCGCGACCGCACCTCGGGCGAAACCGCATTGCATATCGTGACGCAGCGGCGCGACACCAGTTGGATCCGGTTCCTGACGCAGCGCGGGGCCAACCCGAATATCGCCGACAGGAACGGCCAGACGCCGCTGATGGTGGCGAGCGGCGCTGGGCTATGTCGAAGGGGTGGAAGCGCTGCTGAAGGCGGGCGCGAACGTCGATGTGGCGAACAGCACCGGCGAAACGCCGCTGATCGCTGCCGTGCATCGCCGCGATCTGGCGATGGTGAAGCTGTTGCTGGCAAACGGGGCGAATGCCGACCGGAACGACAATTCCGGCCGCACCGCGCGCGATTATCGGGCGGTGATGCAGGCGAACGACCAGCTGGCCGATGTGCTTGCCGCCAGCGACAAGGCGCGCGAGGGCGAGGCGATGCAGGCGGCAACCTACGGGCCGCAGCTATGACGGGCGCCGATACGAATGCCCGACTATAGCCGACCTGACGCTGGACGAATTGCGTCTGGCGCTTGCGCCCGAAGTGGCGAACTCCGCCATGTTCGACGGCTGGACGATGGACGCGGTCGATATGGCGGCGCAAATGGTCGGAGTCGATACCGATGTGGCGCGGCTGGCCTATCAAGGGCGGCGCGATGGACATGATCGAAGCGTGGATCGCGGCGGTCGATGCGGCGATGGCAGCAGCACTGCCGCCGGAAAAGCTTGCCGCGATGACGATCCGCGAACGCATCCGCGCGCTGGTGCAGTTCCGGCTGGATGCGATTGCCGGGTCAGGAGGAGGCGTTGCGCCGCGCCACTGCGATCATGGCGATGCCGCAAAACGTCGCGCGCTCGCTGAAGACCGGCGTGGCACAGCGCCGACCTCATGTGGCGGCTCGCGGGCGATACCGCGACCGATTACAACCATTACACCAAGCGCACGATCCTCTGCCGGGCATCTATGGCGCGACTCTGGCGGTGTTCGCCGATGACGAGAGCGAAGGCAAGGCCGAGACGCGCGGCCTTTCTCGATCGCCGGATCGAAGGCGTGATGCCGTTCGAAAAGGCCAAGGCGAAACTGCGTCAATCCGGACCGCGAGAGTTTCAGCCTGTCGCGCTTTCTGGGCCGGTTGCGCTATCCGGCGCGCTAGGCGACCCTAGTCCTCGCGCGCTAAACGCGACACTATTGATAATCAGTTGCAATTAGCCGCTCGCTCTGGCAGCGGCGCCGCGATGACACGCTCCGATCATACCGCCATACGCTGGACAGCTTGCCACCGGCACAGCCGCGCGCATCGCGTCGGTCGACTGGACGCGCATTGGCCGAGGAGGACGGCAAGCGCCTGCGCGCGCTGGGCCTTGATGAGGGCGCGCGAAGTCTCCGTGGCGCATCGCGGCATCTTTGGCGGGCGCGATCCGCTCGCCATTACCATCGGGCCGCATGACCATTGCCCTGCGCCGCGCGCATGCCGCCGCCATGCCGGTCGAACCGCTATGACGGCCCGAGCATGCATCCGGCTCGCCGCATCGCGCTGGTCGGCAATCCCAATGCGGGCAAAAGCGCGCTGTTCAATGCGCTGACCGGCGCGCGGCAGAAGATCGCCAATTATCCGGGCGTCACGGTGGAGCGCAAGGCGGGCCGCCTGGCGCTGCCGATCGGGCGAGCCGGTCGAACTGATCGACCTGCCCGGCAGCTACAGCTTCGATGCCGCCAGCCCCGACGAGGAAGTGACCCGCGCAGGTCGTCATGGGCGACTTCGAGGGCGAGGCGCGGCCCGATGTGCTGGTCGTCGTGCTCGATGCGGCCAATCTGGAACAGCATCTGGTGTTTGCGCAGGAAGTGATCGCGCTGGGCCTGCCGACCGTGGTCGCGCTCAACATGGTCGATCTGGCGGAGCGCGACGGGCTGGTGCTCGATCCCGCCGCGCTGTCCGAGGCGCTGGGCGTGCCGGTCGTCCCGACCGTGGCGGTCCGCCGGCGCGGGTCTGGACGAACTGACCGCACGCCATCGCGCGAGCGCTCGAAGCCGACCAGCGAGCCGCACGCCGCGCAAGCGCATCTGACGCTGCCCGAACGCCGGCTGGCGGCGACGCAACATCGCCAAGGCGGCGATCCTGTCCGACCAGCGCGCACATCGCGGTCGCACTCGCGGCTCGACACGGTGCTGCTCCACCCGTGGCTCGGCCCGCTGATCCTGTTCGCGCTGCTGTTCGTGATCTTTCAGGCGGTGTTCGCCTGGGCGACGCCGTTCGCCGATGCGCTGGATGGCGGGTGCGGGGCATTGTCCGGCATGGGTCGTCGGCGACCTGCCCGGCGGCTTCTTGCGCGATCTCGTCACCGAGGGCGTGATCGCGGGCGTCGGCTCGGTCGTCGTGTTCCTGCCGCAGATCGTGATCCTGTTCGCCTTTATCCTGGTGATGGAAGCGACCGGCTACATGGCGCGCGCCGCCTTCATGATGGACCGGATGATGGCCAGCGTCGGCCTGTCGGGGCGCAGCTTCATCCCGCTGCTGTCCAGCTTCGCCTGCGCCATTCCCGGCATCATGGCGACGCGCAGCATCGCCGATCCGAAGGACCGGCTGACCACCATCCTGATCGCGCCGCTGATGACCTGTTCGGCGCGGCTGCCGGTCTATGCGGTCATCATCGCCGCGTTCATCCCGCGACGACAGCTATCGGTCCCGGGCATCGGACTTGCAGGGGCTGGTGCTGTTCGCGCTCTATGTTGCGGGCATCGTCGGGCGCGATGGTGGTGGCGCTGGTCCTGCGCCGCACGGTTACCAAGGGCGCGGCGAGCGGCTTCATCATGGAACTGCCGCGCTATCAGTTGCCGCGCCTGAACGATCTGCTGATCGGCCTGTGGCAGCGCGCCTGGGTGTTCCTGCGCCGCGCGGGCACGATCATCTTTGCCGCCACGGTCATGCTGTGGCTGCTGCTGACCTTTCCCAAGGCGGAGCCGGGCGAAAGCCAGGTCGATGCCTCGCTATGCAGGGCAGATCGCCAGACGTGCATGCATGTCGCCTTCGCGCCCGATCGGTTTCAACCGCGAGATGACGCTGGCGCTGGTCCCGGCGATGGCCGCGCGCGAGGTCGCGGTTTCCTCGCTCGCCACCACCTATGCGGTGGATGCGGAGGACGAGGAGCGACGATGGCAGGCGCTGCAGCGATCAGGTCGCCGCGCGCTGGAGCCTGCCGACCGCGCTGGCCTTCCTCGCGTGGTTCGTGTTCGCGCCGCAATGCCTTTCCACCATCGCGGTGACGCGGCGCGAAACCAATGGGTGGAAATGGCCGCTCTTCATGCTCGCCTATCTGTTCGCGCTGGCTTAGTCTGCTGCGGGAATGACCTATTGGCTGGCGGTCGGCGCGGGGCTTTAGCGCGTAGGGCGGCTTGTGGACACCGCAGGTTCGCTGAAGGTGCAGATAGCGCGATAGGTCAGCGTCAATCATGAAAGGAAGCGAATCGATGGCCGGCAGCCTCAACAAAGTCATGCTGATCGGCAATCTGGGCGCTGACCCGGAAATCCGCAGTTTCCAGAACGGCGGCAAGGTCGCCAATCTGCGCATCGCCACCAGCGAGACAGCTGGAAGGACAAGCAACACCGGCGAGCGGCAGGAACGCACCGAATGGCACACGGTCGCGATCTTTTCCGAAGGGCTGGTCAGCGTCGTCGAGCGCTATCTGACGCAAGGGCAGCAAGGTCTTCATCGAAGGCCAGCTGCAGACCCGCAAGTGGCAGGACCAGTCCGGCAATGACCGCTATTCGCACCGAAGTCGTGCTGCGCGGCTTCAACGGCACGCTGACCATGCTCGACGGCGCGCGGCGGCGGCGGCGGCGGCGGTGGCCAGGGTGGTGGCGGCAGACTGGCAGCTCAGCGGCGGCGGATCGGGCGGCGGAGTCGGGCGGCTGGAACCAGGGCGGCGGCGGCGGGTCCGGCGGCGGTGCTGGCGGCAGCGGCGGCGGGCGGTTCGGGCGGCGGCTCCAATTACGACGATCTGGACGACGATATCCCGTTCTGAGGGCCAAGCCTGGATATGGACGCGAAGATCGAATATGACTGCACTCCTGCGGGGAGGAGATGGGGGTGGGAGAACGCGAGACGACGCGCGTGCGCCCGCAACGGCCTGGCGAACCCGAACAAGACGTGCCATTCGACGGGAAGGAGCAATTGGGGTCATTGCAAAACCGTCGCGGGCTTACGCCAGTCCTGACTACTCGCGCGCCAATCCCGCCAGCGCTTCGCCAGCGGGCCGCGCGTGTCTCGTCGGCAATCCCGCCGCTCTCGCGCGCCGCATCGGCTCGGGGCCCGTCGGCGTAAGGATCGATGGCCAGGCCAAGCCTTTGTGCGACCGCTTCGCCGAGGTCGATAGTGTCGCCGATGTAGGCGATGTCGTCCAGTTCGTCGCTCGCTCAGCTCGTATTCCGCGTCGTCCGGCATCGGCCTGCGTACGGGCACGAAGCGCAGCGAAACGGCTCTTCGATGGTGGATGCGAACGGTTCGTCCGCCACGGCACAGTCCTGCACGATCCCAGCCGTCAGTCGTGCCGCTCACGCACGATCCGCATCCTCGCGCGCGCAAAGCGTCGAGCTGCGCTTCCAGCCGCTTGACGGCCGGAATACCGAACCGTGCGGCCAGCGCGGCGCATTCGGCCTCGCTTGCGGTGATCGTGACGGTGCGCGGGCAGGGCGCGGACGGGGACGGGGCGGGACGAGTTCGGGCGGAGCCATGTCCGGCGCGCGGCGGTCCGAATGCGTCATGGTCAGCATTCCCGCCAGCAGAGCGCTCGTCATCGACCGCCGCCAGCGCGTCATGCGTCTTGGCCAGCCGCGCGCCCAGCGCATGGCATCCGCGCCGTCGATCAGCGTCATGTTCGCGCCCACCACTTCGCCCATCGAGCGACCTTCGCTCGGACAGCCGCCTCGCGAAAGCCGCCGATGCGGCCGCCCATCGCGGACACCAGTTTGCCGATATATCTTGCCCACCGTCGGATCGCCCAGCCCGCTTTCGCGCAGTTGGCCGTCCATATCCTCCACGAACAGTTCGGTGAGGTAGGCGGTCTGCGGTCAGCTCCGGCGTACGGTCCATGCGCAGGATCACCAGCGCCATGATCGCGGTAATCATGTCGAACCGCCCTTCCAGCGTGTCGGCCACGCCGTATCGCGCATACCACTCCGGCTGCCGCGCCTCGCCGACCACGGTCGTGCCATAGCGGGCGCAGCGCGTCCTTCGGGTCCGGCTCGGTGCCGAACAGGCGTGCGAAAAAGGTCATCTGGCGTTGTCGCCTTCATACGTCTCGTGTTCAGATCGCAATTCAAGCCGCCGGGCTGCATTGCCACCGCGCTGGCGCGTCAGTATGGCGTATGGCCACAGACATGCGCGATATAGGGCCGGCTACGCGGCCAAGCGCACAAGAGGTACTTGTTCGGGACGACGACGACGTTTCGCCACCAAATGATGCGCCAGTCGCCGCTGCGGTCGGCATCGCGCTGGCCGCTCTCGGGCTGTTCCTCCATCCGCGAAACGCGCGGCTATATCCGCGATGTGTCGCTGACCAGTTCGGTGCAGCCGGGCATCGACAACCAGGCATCGGTCGCCGCCACGCTGGGCCGCCCGACATTCACCAGCCAGTTCGGCGAGCCGACCTGGTATTACGTCTCCAGCGTGACCGGCCGCCGCCCGTTCGTGCGCCCGCGTATCCAGGATCATAAGGTGCTGGCCGTGAAGTTCGACGGCACCGGCAATGTCGCGTCGACCGAGCAACAGCGGCATGGACAAGGTGGCCTATCTGCACGCCCGATGGCGACGAGACCCCGACGCTGGGCCGCGAACGCGGCTTCTTCGAGGATCTGTTCGGCAATATCGGCACGGTCGGCGCCGGCGGCGGCACCGGCGGGCGCACCCGGCCGGCCTTAGCGCGGCCTGCTTGATGCGAGTGCTGACCGGCGCGCTTGACCGTCCGGCGGCGCGCGCCCCATATCGCGCGGCATGACAGACAGCAGCAACGCCCACGGCCTGACCCCGTGGCACGGCACCACCATCATCGGCGTTTCCAAGAGCGGCAAGATCGTGATCGCGGGTGATGGGCAGGTTTCGATGGGCAACACCGTGATGAAGCCCAACGCCCGCAAGGTGCGCCGCATCGGGAAGGATGGCAGCGTGGTCGCCGGGTTCGCCGGCGCGACCGCCGATGCCTTTACCCTGTTCGAACGGCTGGAGAAAAAGCTGGAGCAGTATTCCGGCCAGCTGATGCGCGCCGCGGTGGAACTGGCGAAGGACTGGCGCACCGACAAATATCTGCGCAATCTGGAAGCGCTGATGATCGTGGCGGACAAGGACACGCTGCTGGTGCTGACCGGCAATGGCGATGTGCTGGAACCGGCAGGCGGCATCGCCGCCATCGGCAGCGGCGGCAATTACGCGCTGGCCGCCGCCCGCGCCCTGACCGATTACGAGGACGACGCCGAAAAGATCGCGCGCAAGGCGATGGCAGTCGCGGCGGATGTGTGCGTGTTCACCAACGACCAGGTGACGGTGGAGACGGTGTGACGAGCTGCGTAGCTTGCACGTCACTCTAACCTCGTACGCGCTGAGCGCGCCACCCACACTCCGTTCGCCCTGCTTGTTACCCCCACTCCGCTCGCCCTGAGCTTGTCGAAGGGTCGCATTTCTACCGAACAACCAGAGTAATAGAAGTACAATGGTTCTGCCTCGGCAGTGCTTGCGCAACCGACAAGCTCAGCACGAACGGTGAATTCCAAAGACTCCGCACGAACAGAAAATACCGCATAACATGGACACAAACATGAACGACACCCTCACCGCACAGGCCCTCACCCCCAAGGCCATCGTTGCCGCGCTGGACGAGCATATCATCGGGCAGGCCGACGCCAAGCGCGCCGTCGCAGTGGCGCTGCGCAATCGCTGGCGGCGGATGCAGCTGGGGGCGGAATTGCGCGACGAGGTGACGCCTAAGAATATCCTGATGATCGGCCCCACCGGCTGCGGCAAGACCGAGATCAGCCGCCGGCTGGCGAAGCTGGTCGATGCGCCGTTCGTCAAGGTGGAGGCGACCAAGTTCACCGAAGTCGGCTATGTCGGCCGCGATGTCGAACAGATCGCCCGCGACCTGGTCGAGGACGCGATCCGGCTGGAAAAGGAACGCCGCGCCGAAGCCGTGCGCGACGCCGCCAGCACCGCCGCGATGGACCGCCTGCTCAACGCGCTGGTCGGCGAGAATGCCTCGGAGGCCACCCGCGAGAGCTTCCGCGAGCGCATCGTGCAGGACGCGATGAACGATACCGAAGTCGAGATCGAGGTCACCGACGCGCCCTCCATGCCGATGGATATTCCCGGCATGGGCGGCGGCATGGGCATGATCGATTTGGGCGACATGATGGGCAAGGCGTTCGGCAAGTCGAACACCACGCGCCGCAAGCTGAAAGTGCCCGATGCGTGGGACAAGCTGGTGGAGGAAGAGTCCGAAAAACGCATGGACGCCGACGACGTGGCCCGCATCGCACTCGCCAATGCGGAGACCAACGGCATCGTCTTCCTGGACGAGATCGACAAGATCGCGGTCAGCGACGTGCGCGGCGGCTCGGTCAGCCGCGAGGGCGTGCAGCGCGACCTGCTGCCGCTGATCGAAGGCACCACGGTCAGCACCAAATACGGCCCGATGAAGACGGACCACATCCTGTTTATCGCCAGCGGCGCGTTCCACGTTGCCAAGCCCAGCGACATGCTGCCCGAATTGCAGGGCCGCCTGCCCATCCGCGTGGAACTGCGCGCGCTGACGGAGGAGGACTTCGTTCGCATCCTGTCCGAAACGCGCGCCAATCTGGTGGCGCAATACACCGCGCTGCTGGGGACCGAAGATGTGACGCTGGAACTGGGCAAGGAAGGCATTGCCGAAGTCGCCAAGATCGCCGCACAGGTGAACGAAAGCGTCGAGAACATCGGCGCAAGGCGTTTGCAGACGGTGATGGAAAAGCTGCTGGAAGACCTAAGCTTCGAAGCCGAAGCGCACGCGGGCGAGACGGTGACGGTGGACGCGGCATACGTGCGCGAACGGCTGGGCGAGCTGGCGCAGGATACGGATTTGTCGAAATATATTCTGTGAGGACGAAAAAATTCCGGCGGCTACTGGGTGCGCGAGCACCTGGAGCTTCACGAAGCCGTAACAACAACTTTAAACTGTAAAACTGCGCGTCTCTGTGTGTTTTCCGAACGGGAGACGCATCATGACGTGTTCGAACGACGCTGCAACGGCAAAAACCGTATCGAAAACCGACAAGCGAGTGGGCCCGTCAGGAGCGCATTCGACGCACATATCGCGCCATATTTATCTCCGACGTGCATCTGGGCACGCGCGGTTGTGCGGACGAAATGCTCATCGATTTCCTCGACCATTGCGACAGCGAGTATCTCTATCTCGTCGGGGACATGATCGACGGATGGCGCATGAAGAAGCGGTTTTACTGGCCGGAACGCCACAATGCGATCGTGCGGCGCATCATGAAGCGCGCCAAGCGCGGAACGCAGGTCATCTATATCCCCGGCAACCATGACGAGATGTTCCGCCAGTTCTCCGGACTGGATTTCGGCGGGGTCATGGTCCGCCGTTCGGCTCGCCATGAAACCGCCGACGGGCGCAGGTTACTGGTCCTGCACGGGGACGAGTTCGACGCCGTGGTCATGGGCCACCGCTGGCTCGCCTTCCTGGGCGATGCCGCATACAATTTCCTGCTATCGCTCAACGTCGTCATAAACGGTGTCCGCCGACGGCTGAACCTGCCGTTCTGGTCCCTGTCCAAACATGCCAAGCACAAGGTGAAAGACGCCGTCGCCTTCATCGGCAGGTTCGAGGAAACCGTCGCCACGGCGGCGCGCAAGCACGGCGTCGATGGTGTCGTCTGCGGCCACATCCATACCGCCGAGGAACGCAATTTCGACGGCATCGCCTATTACAACGATGGCGACTGGGTCGAAAGCTGCACCGCGCTGGTCGAGCACGATGATGGCGCGATGGAAATCCTGCACTGGGGCGACGAGATCGCGGCACGCGCGGTCGTGCCGATCCGGGAGGCGGCATGATGCGCGTCGCCATCGTTTCCGACGCATGGGAGCCGCAGATCAACGGCGTGGTGCGCACCTTGCAAGCCACCCGGCGCGAGCTGAAAGCGCGCGGTTATGCCGTCGAGATCATCGGTCCGGACCGGTTCCCCAACATGCCATGCCCGACCTATCCCGAAATCCGCCTCGCGATGGCGGGCACGGCCAGGGTGGCGCGCGAGATCGAGGGCTTTGGCGCGGAGGCGCTGCATATCGCCACCGAAGGACCGCTGGGCTGGGCGGCGCGGCGCTGGGCGAAGCGGCGCGGCCTGCCGTTTACAACCGCTTTCCACACCCATTTTCCCGAATATGTCCGCCGCCGCACCGGCCTCGGCCCGGCCTTTACCTGGAAGCTGATGCGGCGCTTCCATGCGCCCGCCAGCCGCGTGCTGTGCGCCACCGACAGTCTGGCGGAGGAGCTGGCGCGGCAGGGTATCGGCCACACGCATCGTTGGAGCCGTGGAGTGGATCTTGCCGCCTTCTCGCCTGCCGGTCCGCTGGACGACGAGATGACCGCGCGTGCCGGCCCGCGCCGCAAGCTGCTCTATGTCGGGCGCGTGGCGGTGGAAAAGAACCTTGAGGCGTTCCTGTCGCTGAATACGGCGGCGGAGAAGTTCGTGGTCGGCGACGGCCCCCAGCGTGCCGAACTCGCCCGCCGCTACCCTACCGCACATTTCATGGGATCGCGCACCGGCGCGGCGCTGGCCGCCGCCTATCGCACCGCCGACGTGTTCGTGTTCCCCAGCCTGACCGACACGTTCGGTCTGGTGATGATCGAGGCGCTGGCGTCGGGCACCCCCGTCGCCGCCTACGACGTGATGGGCCCGCGTGACGTGCTGGACAAGACGGTCGGCGCAACCGGCCCCAATCTCGTCACAAACGTGGCACGCGCCGCCACGCTGGACGCAAAATTATGCGCCCCGTTCGCCCAGCGCTACACTTGGGCAGCGGCAACGGACCAGTTCGAGGCAGGCTTGGAGCCGTTTACGAGAGTGCAAGGTGGTGGACGGGTTGTGGTGGGTTAGATGTGCACGGGACACGGTGGCGGGATAAGCTATGCCGCATACGGGCTTGCCTTAGCTATTTAATGGGTGCACATAAAAGCCGTGGATATCGAGTTCGATCCTGCGAAGAATGATACGAACGAGGCAAAGCACGGCATCGGGCTAGACGCGGCGACCGGCTTTGATTGGGAAACCGCGTTCGAGCGTGTGGATGACCGTTTCGATTATGGCGAAGTGCGTTTCGTAGCCATCGGTTTAATCGATCAACGGGTGCACGTCATGGTCTTCACCGATGGGTCTGACGACCATTCCGTGCGCGTCATCAGTTTACGCGCTGCAGAGAGACACGAGGCGAGGCTGTATTATGACCAAGTTTGACCCCGCGGCTCACGACGACAATCCGCCAATAGATGCGGACTTTTTCGCTGGAATGAAGCCGTCCAAACGCGGCCGGCCTAAACTCGCCAACCCGAAAGTGGAAGTAAAAATCCGGCTGGATGCCGAGACCGTCGCACACCTGCGCAACAGCGGCCCCGGCTGGCAAACGCGTGTAAACGCCGAGCTGGTCCGCCTTGTGGCCGAGGGTTCTATTTAGACCGAGACTTGATACGCCGATTGTTGTCGCGACCGTTTGCCTGAACTGGTGTAAAACAAGATTAAACGGATCGTTTTGGTGAGATCAGGTGTAGCTAGCCGACTGGCTGGTTACGAAACCACGTGCGACTCCGTGTAGGTTGGGCGCTTACCCGAAAGCGGAAGAAACCGCTTCGCTTTGGCACGTCGTAAACGGAAGTAGAAGCGGACATACCAAGGCGTGGCGTTTGCCAGCTTTAAGCGCTAACTTGCGTTGATGATCAAGTACTTCCCAATTGAAAACAAAGCCCCTTGGACAGACGCAGACCATGCTGACCTGCTTTCATTCGATTGGCAACGCCAAACCGCAGCATTTGCGACTTCGGGTGATGACCGCATCCTAGAAGTGAGCTTTCTTGGATGGGACGTAATTGTGCGAATGCTGGACGAGCTTCCTCTGAGCACTGAGAGTGATCCAAAGGACTGGATGGGCCTGGTCCCACACCACTTCGCCTACCGAGTTGAAGGCGATCCTTTTTTCGATGCACAATCCGAGATCTGGCGCTTTATCGAAGACTTGCCCAAACATTATCGCTTCCAGACTGGTTTCGGTTGCCTCGATGTCATCTCAAGCGGAGAACCAGAGTTTGCGCTAGTTAGCCGTCAAGTGTGAGCAACTAGGGCCGTTTGTAATTATAGCGGCCTAAGTGTGAAAGCATCTGCTTTTCAACTCGCGCTTCCAAAAACCAGACTGTCGGCTTCCCACCCACAAGTGGTCAAGCCACTCCTCGAGCGGCTAAAACCTCTTTCCTACACGCGCGCAATTTGCTCCATCCTGCGGGATGAGCACATATCAGGAGTTCGGGGAGCACTCAGAGCCATTCCTCCATCGCCATCGACACACACCTGCCAAAGCGGGCGGAGTTCGACAGGACGGGCAGGGCGCTGGCGCCTATTCCGGAACGTAGCCCTTCGGTGGACGGGCACGGGTTCGATCCGGCGGATTATCGCTGGGTGCCGGTGCGGCGGCGCGGGCGCAAGGACGGGTGGTCGGAGGTGAAGCAGCGCGCCTTTATCGAGGCGCTGGCGGATTGCGGCTGTGTCGAGGATGCGGCGCGCACCGTGAAGATGAGCGTGCAGAGCGCCTATGCGCTGCGCCGCGCGCCGGGTGGCGAGAGCTTTGCCGCCGCGTGGGGAGCGGCGGTGCAGCAGGGCGCGCTGAAGCTGGCCGATGTCGCCATGCAGCGCGCGCTGCAAGGCACCGAGGAACCGGTGTTCGACCGGAACGGCCTCAGGATCGGCGCGAAGACGAAATATAGCGAGCGCATGGTGATGTTCCTGCTGCGCGCGCATCTGCCCGACCGCTATGCGCAGGCCCATCGCGCCGTCCGCCCCGACGATGCGCCGCCGCCGCCCGACGTGCTGCCGATGGCCGAGGCGCTGGACCGGCTGGAACCGGTGCGGCCCGACGCACCGCACGCTCTGCTGTCGCCGGACGAACTGGAGAACGAGTTGCAGATCGCCGATATCATGGATGGCACGCTGCCCGAACGCTACCAGTCTCCGCCTGTCGGCGAACCGTCCAAAGCGCCTGCCACGCTATCCAGACCGAAGGCGAAGTCGTTTTCGCCGGAAGAAATGCCGTCCACCCCTGTCCCGCCGGACAAACCCGCCGAACGCCGCGCACCCGAAAAGTGGACGCTAAAAGGGCGGGCCAAGAAATAAGGGGGTTGGGCCTAAACTTCCCTAAACTTTCAGCGTGCCGATCCCCTGCGTAGGCAGGGGCCTCCGTCGGATCGGTGCGACGTTGCGGGAGACCCCTGCCTGCGCAGGGGATCGGCTATTGGTCGAAGGTGTTTGCGCAAGGCTGGCGGGGCTTAACTTTACCGCCTGTGTCCCGCCCTTTCAGGCCACCTGCTCCGCCGCCTGCCGCATCCACATATCGGCATACAGCCCGCGCGCCGCCAGCAGCGCGCCGTGGCGTGCCGCGTTCGGCGATGCGGCCTTCGTCCATCACCAGGATCTCGTCCGCATCGGCGATGGTGGACAGGCGGTGGGCGATGCTGAGCGTGGTGCGGCCTGCCGAGACGCGGTGGAGCGTTTGCAGGATGGCCTGTTCGGTGCCGCTGTCCAGCGCGCTGGTCGCTTCGTCCAGCAGCAGGATCGGCGGGTCTTTCACCAGCGTGCGGGCGATGGCGACGCGCTGCTTCTCGCCGCCCGACAGCTTCAGGCCGCGCTCGCCTACCTCGGTGTCGAAGCCCTTGGGCAGCCGTTCGATGAAGGGCAGGATGGCGGCACCCTCGGCGGCGGCCAGCACCGCCTCGTCGCTCGCAGCATCGCGGCCATAGGCGATGTTGTAGCCCACGGTGTCGTTGAATAGCACGCTGTCCTGCGGCACGATGCCGATCTGGGCGCGCAGGCTGGCCTGGGTGACATCGGCAATGTCCTGCCCGTCGATCAGGATGCGGCCCGATGCGGGGTCGTAGAAGCGGAACAGCAGGCGGGCGATGGTGCTCTTGCCCGCGCCGCTGGGGCCGACGATGGCGGTGGCGCTGCCGGCTGGCACTTCGAAGCTGAGGTCGTGCAGGATCGTGCGGTCGGGGTCGTAGCCGAAGGTGACGTTCTCGAACGCGACGGTCGGCGTGGCGACGATAATGGCGGGCGCGCCGGGGCGGTCTTCCACCTCGACGGCGGTGTCCATCAGGCCGAACATCGCGCCCATGTCGATCAGCCCCTGGCGGATGGTGCGATAGACCCAGCCCAGCAGGTCCAGCGGGCGGAACAGCTGCATGAGGTAGGTATTGACGAACACCAGATCGCCGACGGTCAGCTCGCCCCGGCTCCAGCCCCACACGGTGAACGCCATCGCGCCACCCATCAGCGTGTTGGTGATGAGCGACTGGGTCATGTTGAGCCAGGCGAGCGAGTTGTCGGTCTTCACCGCCGCATCGGCATAGGCGCGGGCTGCGCTGGCATAGCGGGCTTCCTCGCGTTGCTCCGCGCCGAAATATTTGACCGTCTCGTAATTGAGGAGCGAGTCGACCGCCCGGTCCAGCGCGCGCCCGTCGAGGTCGTTCATCTCGCGCCGCAGCTGGGTCCGCCATTCGGTGATCCAGCGAGTGACGGCGATGTAGAGAACCACGGTGGTGGCGGTGGCGGCGACCAGCTCCCACCCGAAATTGATGTAGAAGATTACGCCGACCACGACGAGTTCGATGAGGGTCGGGGCGATGTTGAAAAGGAGGAAATAGAGCATGGAATCGATGCTCTTGGTGCCGCGCTCGATGGTCTTGGTGACTTCGCCGGTGCGGCGCGACAGGTGAAAGCGGAGCGACAGGCGGTGGAGGCGGCCGAACACGTCCTCCGCCAGCTGCCGCGTGGCGTCCTGCCCGACCCGCTCGAATGCGACATTGCGGAGCTGGTCGAACGCGACAGACCCGAACCGGCCCAGCGCATAGGCCGCGACCAGCGCCATCGCGACCAGCGCCAGTTCGCCCAACGGCCCGCCCCCCTCTGGCACCTCCATCGTGTCGACCGCGTATTTGTAGGCGAAAGGCAGCGTCAAGGTGGTTGCCTTGGCCAGCAGCACGAAGCCGATGGCGATGACGATGCGCCGCTTCAGCGCCGGATTGTCGCGCGGCCAGAGATAGGGGAGGAAACGTTTGAGGACATGCCAGCCGTCATGGTCGGCAGGTGTCGGGGTGGCGGCGTCGGGTGGCATCGGCGGCTATGTGGTGGTGGGGCGGGGCAAGGACAATGGGCGCGGGGGCGCGGAAGCGGTTGGCGTGGTGGCGCAATTCGTTGTCCTACTCGCGCAGTTCGCGGCATAGGGGCGCAAGCAACGGGGCAGTTGGTGTAGCGGGTGGCGGGGTCGATTGATTTGCAGAGAAGAAGTGCGATGCGCCTGCCGCATGGCGGAGCTGTTAGTGTGTGAGGTGTTGGAGGATGGGTAATGGCTTGGCGGTTGCAGCACGAAATTGACGACGAACGCGGCAAGAGGATTTCCTATCCCAGTGAATGGGTCGGAGACAGCGGCGAACGGATGAAGGCAGCCACGCAATCGGTTGCGAATAAACTGACCGCCCGATATTTCACGCCAGATCCTGGGCCGCGACCTTGGCCTGAATCCATCTACGATCCGATAAATGGTACTGCAATTTACGACCCGGTCCACGGCGCTGGGCCTTCGTCCGGTTTCAGACAGCCACTGCCGGACCGCCCGTATCAACGACGATTTACCGAGAAAGTTACCTACTTACCTGAGATACTGGGGGTGTCGGTTATAACCAGCCGCATCCGTGATGTGATCGAGAAGCTAGAGCCTGGTGTTCACCAATATTTACCGTTCGAATTCTATTATAAAGATGGTGAAAAAATCCCCGGAGAACGTTGGTACCTCAATATCTGCAACCGGCTGGATACGATTGCGGCAGCATAGCGACATTATCGTAGATCGGAAGTTTGGCTATTATCTACCGGCAACGGCCCATACGCAACCGATATCAAGCTTTGGAAGCATGAGGTGGCAGGTCACGCTATCTGGTCCGAATGGAAATACAATAACGATATTTATGTCTCGGATGCTTTGGCCGATGCCATCCGAGGGATGGAGGTTCACGGATGGGTCTTCCGCCAATACCGGCCGGAAGTGGAGGCGGCGTGATGGCATTTGGCGATCAGGCTGTCAGTCCGTTTTTCACGGTGTTGCGCAAAGGCAAAGCGTTCTTTAGCGGCACCTTCCAAGCGCACCACATTATTCCGCAAGAACTTTTGATTCTGGCAAGAAGCTGGAAATTGCCAACTTTCTGTCGACACTGTTTGAGGGAAGGCTGACACATGGCATCGGCGGCCATGTCGTGGCGCGGGGTGCGAAGGGCAATGGGCGTGGGGCAAGCGCGCGCGATACGATGGTCTCAGAACCTGCGACGATAGCCCTGCTGCCGGCTCGCACGCGGCACGTCGAACAGGACCTTGCGGCTGGCGAAGTCTATGGCGACGCGATTGAACAGCCTCAGGTCTCGCATGCCGAGGATGAGCGCGGGCCGGTCGCGCAGGCCCAGCACTGCGAAGGGCGGGGCGTCGGCGAAACCGATGGGCAGGTCGCGGATTTCCATCGACTGGATGCGCAGTGTGCGGGCGACATTGAGAGTGCCCAGCAGTTCCACGCCGTTGACGTCGGTGGTGCTGTACGGGGCGGTCCCGCGCGACCGCATGCGCTTCCTCAGGGCGAGGTTGCCCACGCTGCCATGCGCGCCGGTGTCCACGATGATGTCGGTGGTGATGCCATCGACCTTGGCCTGCGTGATGATGAGGCGGCCCAGCCGTCGCCGCGCGCGGATGACGATGTCGAACCCGCTATTGCCGCCAAGCGCCTCGGCATCGTTGACCGCGATGGTATCGTTGCGGAAGTCGATGACCACGCGCAGGGTTTGCAGGCTGTCGAGACCGAGGATGCCGTCCGCGCCGATATTGCGGGCGCGCAGCAGCGGGGCCTCGATATTGTTGAACGTGCGCGCGGCGAAGCGCAGGTCGTCCACCGCGACCAGCTCCACGGGCGTCTTGCTCGCCATGCCGACCACGGTGGCGGTGCCGATGGTCTCCAGCGCCAGCCGGTCGCGCAGCCGCTCGGTCAGGGCGGTGGCCTGCGCGCCGGTATCGACAAGGAAGCGGAACGGCCCCTCCTCGCCGATCATGACGGGCACCGTCAGCCGGTCATAGAAATCGGCATCGGAGGCGACGATGTCGTCGG
>CAVXIF010000011.1:55000-1195807 GCA_963761775.1 uncultured Alphaproteobacteria bacterium
CCTGAAACCGGATGCTTACAATCAGTTGGAGCCCCTTTGGGGGGTGACAGCGTACCTCTTGCATAATGGGTCAGTGACTTAATCTAGCATGCAAGCTTAAGCCGTTAGGTGTAGGCGAAGCGAAAGCGAGTCTGAATAGGGCGACTGAGTATGTTGGATTAGACCCGAACCCCGGCGATCTAGGCATGACCAGGTTGAAGGTGCAGTAACATGCACTGGAGGACCGAACCGTTGAATGTTGAAAAATTCTCGGATGAGTTGTGTTTAGGGGTGAAAGGCCAATCAAGCCGGGAAATAGCTGGTTCTCCGCGAAATCTATTTAGGTAGAGCGTCAGATGTATGCCGATGGGGGTAGAGCACTGGATGGGCTAGGGCTGCGCGAGCGGTACCAAACCTAACCAAACTCCGAATACCATCGAGACTTGTCTGGCAGACAGACGGCGGGTGCTAAGGTCCGTCGTCAAAAGGGAAACAGCCCTAACCTACAGCTAAGGTCCCCAAGTCATTACTAAGTGGGAAAGCATGTGGGAATCCCAAAACAACCAGGAGGTTGGCTTAGAAGCAGCCATCCTTTAAAGAAAGCGTAACAGCTCACTGGTCTAAATAAGGGTTCCTGCGGCGAAGATGTAACGGGGCTAAAGTAATGCACCGAAGCTTAGGGTTCATAGTTTACTATGAGCGGTAGCGGAGCGTTCCGTAAGTGGTTGAAGCCGAAGGGTAACCGACGGTGGACATATCGGAAGTGCGAATGCTGACATGAGTAGCGATAAAAAGGGTGAGATACCCTTTCGCCGAAAGACCAAGGGTTCCTGCTCAACGCTAATCGGAGCAGGGTAAGCCGGCCCCTAAGACGAGCCCGAAGGGGGTAGTCGATGGGAACCACGTTAATATTCGTGGGCCTGAAGATGTGTGACGGATCGTGGAAGTTGTGTGTGCTTATTGGATTGTACATGCAGCCAAGCGGTTCCAGGAAATAGCCTCTTCATATAGACCGTACCCGAAACCGACACAGGTGGTCAGGTAGAGTATACCAAGGCGCTTGAGAGAAGTATCCTGAAGGAACTCGGCAAATTGCCTCCGTACCTTCGGAAGAAGGAGGCCCCATCAGAAGGCAACTTTTGGTGGGGGGCACAGGCCAGGGGGTAGCGACTGTTTATCAAAAACACAGGACTCTGCTAAGTCGGCTTCAAGACGACGTATAGGGTCTGACGCCTGCCCGGTGCTTGAAGGTTAAGAGGAGGAGTGCAAGCTCCGAATTGAAGCCCAAGTAAACGGCGGCCGTAACTATAACGGTCCTAAGGTAGCGAAATTCCTTGTCGGGTAAGTTCCGACCTGCACGAATGGCGTAACGACTTCCCCACTGTCTCCAGGATATGCTCAGCGAAATTGAATTCTCCGTGAAGATGCGGAGTACCCGCGGTTAGACGGAAAGACCCCGTGCACCTTTACTGCAGCTTTAGAGTGGCATTAGGAAAGAACTGTGTAGAATAGGTGGGAGGCTTTGAAACTTGGGCGCCAGTCCGAGTGGAGCCAACCTGTGAAATACCACCCTGTTGTTTTCTGATGTCTAACCTCGGTCCGTTATCCGGGCCAGGGACCCTCTATGGCGGGTAGTTTGACTGGGGCGGTCGCCTCCTAAAGAGTAACGGAGGCGCGCGATGGTATGCTCAGGACGGTTGGAAACCGTCTGCAAGAGTGCAATGGCATAAGCATGCCTGACTGCGAGACCGACAGGTCGAGCAGAGACGAAAGTCGGTCATAGTGATCCGGTGGTCCCTCGTGGAAGGGCCATCGCTCAACGGATAAAAGGTACGCCGGGGATAACAGGCTGATGATTCCCAAGAGCTCATATCGACGGAATCGTTTGGCACCTCGATGTCGGCTCATCACATCCTGGGGCTGGAGCAGGTCCCAAGGGTTTGGCTGTTCGCCAATTAAAGTGGTACGTGAGCTGGGTTCAGAACGTCGCGAGACAGTTTGGTCCCTATCTGCCGTGGGCGTCGATACTTGAAAGGAGTTGCCCCTAGTACGAGAGGACCGGGGTGAACATGCCTCTGGTGTACCAGTCATGCCGCCAGGCGTGCCGCTGGGTAGCTATGCATGGACGGGATAACCGCTGAAAGCATCTAAGCGGGAAGCCTCCCTTGAGATTAGGTATCTTCGAGTCGTGATAGACCATCACGTTGATAGGCCGGGTGTGGAAGCGTAGTAATGCGTGAAGCTAACCGGTCCTAATAACTCTGATCATGCTTGATGAATCTGCACCATCAACGACAGCCTTGCCCTGTGCATCGCTCGGATTGTTGGCGGAAGAACATCCAGCCAGATCTTTGACGCCTTTGATACGCATCACATCGATTTAAAACCCGCACCCGCTAGCTCCATTGCTTGGTGGCTATAGCGTCCGTGACCCACCCGATCCCATCTCGAACTCGGTCGTGAAACCGGACAGCGCCGATGGTACTAACGCTCAAGCGTTGGAAGAGTAGGTCGTCGCCAGGCATTGAAGCTGGCGGGTGCGCGGTATTGAAACCCATTCATTTTGTTAAAGGGCCGACCTGTAGGGGTTGGCCCTTTTGCCGTTTCTGCTTTCTGCATTGACGGTATGTTGCGCGCCCAAGCGGCGGTGCAGCGCTATCGCAGCCTTCTTGCGCAGCGATGGTTCCGGTATCGCGGGGTGGAGCAGTCCGGTAGCTCGTCAGGCTCATAACCTGAAGGTCGTTGGTTCAAATCCAACCCCCGCAACCAACCAAATCTTTCCTTGCTATACCAACACACTGCGGCGGATTATTGTACGCTGCCTGCAGTTGTGCTGCGGAGTTTGTCTATCGTGAACGGCGCAGACGTCCATTCACCGGTGTTCAAACCCTACGAGCGTATCGCGCTGGACAAGGGCATGTTGTCGGGTAGCACTGTTCATTGCTGCGCTCGCAAGTCGGTCACACCAGGCAACATCCCGCGCGCCCGACATGTCGCCGCAAGCGCCATATGCCGTTCTGACATTGTCGCTGCGAACTATCCGGCACGCCCGCCATGAACGCACGCGTCACCACGAGCTTCGTCGATGCGGCCCACCGGTTCTTTCGATGATACCGATATCGGTCCGATTATATGAGTTGCGCTGTCAGAAGCGGACGCTTGTCTCGAAGCCCCAGATCAGCGGGTCGTTCACGAAGCCGGTCAGGTTGTTGAAGTCGATTCCGCCGATCAGGTTTTCTTCATCGGTAATATTGCGCACAAAGCCGGCCACTTCGAAGCCGGAATTGTAATCGACGTATCCTGCGCGCACGCCAAGCTCGACATTGCCATCGAAATTGAATTCCTGCGATTCATACAGGAACAGGTTCGTTTTTCCGACCTGGGTGAAATCCGTGAACACGTAGAATTCGCCGCTCGTGACCGGGATGGCGTAACGCATGGAAGCGGTCAGGATAGTTTCGGGCGCTTGCGGGAACGGGTTGCCGTCAATGGCGGCGCGCGTCGTTCCACCTACGGTGACCAGCGGATCTGTGACGGTGCAACCGGCGCCGCATGCTGCGACGAGCAGGCCGGTATCCTTGATCTCCGTATCGTTGTAGCTGAAGCCCAGAAACAGGTCGAAGTTTGGTATCGGTCGCAGGTTCGCATCGATTTCGAACCCCTTGCCCACACCCTTGTCGGCGTTGATGAGCTGGTTGAAATTGCCCGCACCGCCGATTGCCGTGAATTGCTGGTCGTCCACTTCATAATAGAAGGCGGCAGCATTGATGCGGAACGTATTGCCAATTGCGGCCTTGAAGCCGGCATCGACTGAAATCACGGTCTCGCTCTCGGCAGTGGTTACGTCATTGCTGAACAGCAGCCGTCCCTGGATCGAGGGCGCGCGGAAACCCGTGGCAACCCGCGTGAACAAGGACAGCTCTTCGGTCGCTTTGTAGTTGAGCGCCACGTCCCAGTTGATCTTGTCGTCCCCCACCGAGACGCGGGCATCGATAGGGCCGAGGAAACCCAGTGGCCGACTGCCGACGAAGTCTTTCTCGTCGTCGGTATAGCGCACGCCTGCGGTGACATCGAGCCGCTCGGTCAGGGCAAGGGTGCCTTGCGCGAACAGGGCGTAGGACTCGTTCGTTTGCGTGGTGATGGCGATAATGGTGGGATCGGGATTACCGAAGCCGTTATAGGCCGAGCTGTCGGCAGTGAATTCATCCCAGAAGTAAAAGGCACCCACCTGCCATGCCAACGTGCCACTATCGCCGGACAGGCGCAATTCCTGCGTGAACTGTTCGGTGTCAGTGTCGAGACTGCCGGTCTCGGACGGGAACGGAATGAAACCGGGGAAGGATCCGGTAGGCAGGAACGCTGCGCCCGTGCCCCCGTCAATGTCGCCAATCCCGTCGCTATCGCCCCTGAAATAGCTGGAGATACTGGTCAGCGCGAGGTCGCCCAACTCCAGTTCGTTGCGCCAGGTCACACCACCAATTTCGGTGTTGGAGAAATTGTTGCGCCCGCCATCATAGGCAACTTCAAACCGGTCGAAATTGTCGTTCAGCCGGTTGCTGCCGGGGGAAAGGATGTTCGCCCGGAACAGGGTCGTAGTGCCTTCGAGCTTCTGATACTGGAACGTCAGCAGCGAATTCAGCACGCCGGTATCCAGTTGCAGATGGGCGCGTGCGGCGATCGACGAGAACCCGCCCAGATCGGCCTCGCCATCGTCGTTGCCCGCAAAATCGGCGCCCGGATTGACGTTTTCGACAAAGTCGCTGCGGCGGGTAAATTCCCCGGCCACGCGTGCGCCAAGCGTGTCGGACAGGGGCCCGCCAACTGCGGCATTGACCTTTACGGAATCGAAGCGTCCGTAGGATGCGGAAGCGTATCCTTCCAGTTCGTCGGTCGGCTTGCGGGTATCGAACTTGACGATGCCGGCAGGCGTGTTGCGACCGAACAGCGTGCCCTGCGGGCCGCGCAGGATTTCAGTGCGTGCGACATCGAAAACAGGGAAGCCTTTCAGCAGGACGTTTTCCAGCACCACCTCGTCCACCACGACCGAGACGGGTTGCGATGCGCTGAGGTCGAAATCGACATTGCCAAGGCCGCGAATATAGAAGCGCGGGGCGGTGCGTCCGCTGGACCCTTCGACATACAGGCTGGGAACGCGGCCGGACAGACCGCGGATATCGGCGCCGGCATCCAGAATGGCGGCGAGCTGGTTGTCATCGATGGTCGCCACCGAAACCGGCACGTCGAGGATATTCTGTTCGCGCCGTTGCGCGGTAACGATGATGGCACCCTCGGTTTCGAAATCACGCGCGCCAACCGGTTCTTCCCCCGATTCTTGTGCGTGCAGCGGGACGCTCGCGAGTGCAGCCGTGCCGGCCAACAGTGTCGTAATGAAGTTTGCCTTGCGAAATCCCATTATTAAACCCCTGAGAAATAAAGCCGATATGATGACGATGGCGCGCACACAACGGGTTGTCTCGCACGTGCTGAAGCTGTCGAATGCGATGATTGCATACACGTAAAACACGCTGTGCCGGATCATGCGACGCGAGCTATATGCCATTAGGCTTTATGCAAGAAGATGCCGATTTCGGCTTGCGCGGTGACTGTCACCATTTGGCAACAAGTGTGCAGCCTATGCAGCACGGCTGCTTGGTCGGACATGCCCTAGGAAAGCGGTGACCTGGCTGCGCATGGTGGCGGCCTGGTTTTCCAGGTTGGTTGCCGAGGTCAGCACCTGCGTTGCAGCGGTGCCGGTCGATACGGCGGTTTCCCGAACCTCGGCGATGTGCGCGGCGACTTGGTCGCTGCTGCGTGCTGCGAGGTCGATGCTGCGCGCCAGATCCTGTCCGGCCACCGATTGCTGGTCGACAGCAGAGGCGATGGAAATCGCGGTTGCTTCGAGCTGTTCGATCTGTTGACCGACCGAGCGCAAGGCCTCGACGCTGGCGCCGGTCGAATCCTGCATACCCCGGATCTGTTCGGCAACGGCATCGGTGGCGCGGCTCGTCTGCGCAGCGAGCTCTTTAACCTCGGATGCCACGACGGCGAAACCGCGCCCCGCTTCGCCACCGCGTGCCGCCTCGATCGAGGCGTTGAGCGCCAGCAGGTTGGTGCGTTTCGCGATGCCCCGGATCAGCTCGACGATATCGCCGACCTGTGCTGCGGAGGAGGACAATGTGGAGATGGTGGTGTCGGCCTCGCCCGCCGCGTCGGACGCCTTGCGGGCCAGCTCGGCAGAGGAGGCGGCCTGGCGACTGATCTCGCCGATGGACATGGCGAATTCATCGCTGGCGGCGGCGGCGGCGGTTACGCCTGAGCTGGCTTCGCGCATGGAGCCTGCCACTTGCCCGGTTTGGTCGACGGACTGTTCGGCGGCGGCGGCCATGTCGCTGGCGGTGCCCTGCAACTGGGTAGAGGCGGCTGCGACGCCGCTGACGATCGCGCCGACCTCGGCTTCGAACCGGTCGGCCAGTTCGGCCAGCAGGGCGGCCTCGCGCTCGCGCACGGCGCTGCGTTCTTCTTCACGTTCGGCTTGCGCGCGCAATTCGCGTTCGGCCCGTTCGCCGCGTTCCTTGGCCCATTCCTGAAGCCTCGTGCTGCCGCGTTTGAAAAATTCGAGCGAGCGCAGCATCGCGCCGATCTCGTCCCGTCGTTCTGCACCTTCCATGTCGAAATTATTGTCGCCGTGGGCGCAACGATGCAGCCCGTCTGTCAGTTCGGTGACCTTGTCCGTGAAGTCTCGAGTCAGCACATGCATTCCGGAGACAACGACGACCGCGCAAATCACGGCAAGAACTGCAATGAGCGAGGCTATGGTGTAGAACGAACGGACGGTATCCGCGCGCACAGCGGCGGCACGTTCCTGCAGTTTTTCGCGCATGGCGATGGCGTTGGCGTAGATCGTATCCCCTTCCACCGTGAGTTCGCCCGCGATGGCTTGCGAGCGGAAGGCCGAAGCACCGCTGCCAAGCGTCGCGCGCAGGCGATTGAAGGTTCTCTCGTACTGGTCGAGAGACGCCTGCATTGCCCTTGTATCGGTGACGAGGTTGCTGCCGTTGTCAGCAAGAAGGTCGTCCACGCGCACAAGGTCCGCTGATGCGGCGATGCGCGCCGAACTGACGCGGTCAGCGTTCTGGGGTGTCCCTGCGAGCAGGTAGCGAGACGCGCCAAGCCGCATTTCGCCCGCCGTGGCGCGCATGTCTGCCGAGGTGGTCGCCGCAGCGGTAATCTGCGAGTAGGCGTTGTACTGATTGATCAACACGCCGAGACCTACGCCCAGCATGACCGCCATCGCCAGCATCATAACGAGAAACGTGCCAAAAATCAGGCGCAGCTTGCGCGCGATGAGTTGGTCCGCGAACCAGGCGCGCGGATTGCGAAGGACAGAGCGCGTGCTATCGTCGAGAGCGCCCCGCACATCGTCCGGAGTGGTTACGGCTTCGCCGTGAAGATCTTCGAACATCTTCTGATCTACCATGCTCATGCGATGTTTTCCTTGTGGGATAGCGTGGCATCGGCGGGATCCAGGATGAGGCTGCCATCACCCAGATGCTGCGCAATGTCCTGTGGCGGCATGGCGCGGTAATAGAGCCAGCCCTGTATCTGGTCGCACCCTGCGGCGCGAACCAGGGCGGCCTGCGCTTCGGTTTCGACGCCTTCTGCGGTGACATTCATATTGAGCGCCTGCGCCATCGAGACGCTGGAGGTAATCATGGCGCGGCTGCCTTCGTCCTCGCCCGATTCCACCACCAGCGAGCGGTCGATCTTCAGTTTCTCGAAGCGAAACTGGCGCAGGAAGCCGATGGAGGCATAGCCCGACCCGAAATCATCGAGCGCCACGGTCACCCCGAAGCTGCGGATGATGTCGAGACTGCGCTGTGCCGCCAGCGGGTCCAGCACCAGGCAGGTTTCGGTAATTTCGAGTTCGAGCCGTTCGGGCGGGAAGCCGGTTTCTTCCAGAATTTGGCCCAGCTGGATGGGAAATTCCGGATTGCGCAACTGCACGCTGGAGATATTGACGGACAGCTTGATGTCGGGCCACGCGGCGGCGTCGCGGCAGCTCTGGCGCAGTACGAACAGGCCGATCGGATTGATCAGGCCGGACTCCTCGGCCATCGGGATGAACACCTGTGGCCCCACCGGCTTGCCATCGGGCCGGTTCCAGCGCAGCAGCGATTCCACTGCCACGATCCGGTGCGTGACGGCATCGACCAGCGGTTGGTAATGCACCGTGAACTGGTCGCCTACCAGCGCGGCGCGCAATTCGGCGTCGAGCGTGCGCATCCGGTCGATATCGCGGTCCAGCTCGGCGCGGAACCAGCTCGACCGCCCTTTGCCGCCACGCTTTGCGGCATACATCGCCACATCGGCGCGGCGCAGCAATTCGGACGAATCGATGTCGGTCGCACCCATGTTTCCGGCCAGCCCGATGCTCATGCCGATGGTGATGCGCCGGTCGTCGATGGCGATGGGGCGTGCGGTGCGGTTCAGGAGCTGGCTGCAAATGCCTTCCAGCAGGTTGCGGCTTTGCGCGCCGGACAGGGCGATGGCGAATTCGTCGCCACCGAGGCGATAGGCCTGCGCATCGTCGCTGCAATATTCGGTCAGGATACCGGCGGCGCTGCGGATGAGCTCGTCGCCCACGCCGTGTCCGTACATGTCGTTGACCAGCTTGAAACCGTCCAGGTCGATCATGGCGATGGAGATATCGTCGCCGCGTTTGAGCGCCGCGCCAAGATGGCGGTGCAATGCGCGGCGATTGGGCAAGAGCGAGAGGCTGTCCGTCATGCCTTGCCGTTCGAGATCGGCAATCGCGGACAGGCCCATGCGACTGAGGAGCGCAGCCGATGCGCCGTATAAAGCGATGGCGCCCATAATCAAAGGCAAGGCGTCACGAACATCGGCCGCGTCAGTCACAAGAGTGGCAACCACTGCGCCGAACATCACCGTCACGATGACCAGCGGGGTGAACACCAGAAACTTTGCCAAGATGCCCGGTTTGCGCCAGAATGCCTGCACGATTGCTCCCCCGGAAACCGGCTTGAAACGACGCAGAAACGCGCCTGCCGACGGTGCTATGCAAACGTCCCTAATTTAGCGTTAAAGGCGCGCAGCTTTTCGCGGGGTGCTGCCGGTGCCAGCCGATGCAGCGCGGCCCGCTGACCATTCGTTGCCTCGTGGCAGGACGCGCATGGTCTCGGCCTGCTGCGCGCAGGTCGGGCGATACAACCCCTGTCGTGCTTGTGTTGCGGCGAAGCGCGTGGTCCGCCCCTCCGCCGTTTCGCCCGCGCCCAGCCACAGCCAGCCATCGGGGCGCAGCGCCTGCGCCAGACGATCGAACGCCACAGCGCGACGCTCGGGTGCAAAATACAGCAACAGGTTACGGCACAGGATCAGGTCGAACCGCTCCGCAATCTCCACCGGGTCAAGGATATTGCGGACCTTGTAACGGATCATGGTGCGCAGGCCCTGCTTCGCCACCCACCCATCGGGCGTCTCGTCGAAATGCGTCAGCATCTGCTGCACACCGAGGCCGCGCTGGATTTCGAACTGGCTGTAGCAAGCGGACCGCGCCGCCTCGATGGCGCTGTGCGATATGTCGGTCGCCACGATTTCGATGGTCCAGTCGCGCCACCGTTCGGGTTCGTCGGCCAGCATCATCGCCAGCGACAGCGTTTCCTGTCCGGTCGAACACCCCACCGACCAGATCGCGAGACGCCGCGAGGCGCGCCGCAGCTCCGCCAGTTGCGGCAGGACATGCGCGCCGAGGTTTTCGAACATGGTCCGGTCGCGGAAGAAATAGGTTTCGTTGTTCAGCAGGGCCTCGACCACTTGCCGCGCCAATGTATCAGCGTCCGGTTCGGCCAGCAGGCAGACGAGCTGGTCGACATTGCTCAGACCGCGTTCGCGCAGCAGCCCCGCAAGCGCGGTGTCGATGCGCCAGCGGCGGTTCTCGCTCATATGCTGGCCGGTGCGCGCTTCCAGCAGGTCGGCGACGATGCGATGGGAGATGTCGTTGGACGTCACGACGCGGCTCCCGCCATTTGTGCGGGGCCAAAATTATCACGCGCTGGCTCTGCACCGGCATTGACACCGGTGCTGGCAAGCGCGGCGATGCGCAGGGCCAGCTGTTCGGGAGGGGCACAGCAATCGGTCATGCCCGCTTCGACTACGGCGCGCGGCATGCCCCACACCGCGCTGCTCTCGCGGTCCTGAGCCAGAATGACGCCGCCCGCCTCGAACAAGTCGCGCGCACCATCGGCCCCGTCGCGGCCCATGCCGGACAGGATGACGCCCACCGCGCAGCCGTCGACCGCTTTCGCAATGCTGGACAGCATCGGATCGACCGACGGGGTGCAGCCGCTCGGCACTGCGCCGGTGGCAATGCCGGTCGTCAGCCCGTCCGCGCCCGCATGGACGGTCAGGTGACCATCGCCGGGCGCAACATAGATGTGCGACGGGCGCAATGCCGCCCCGCGTTCGGCGACGATGGCAGGACGGTTCGCGGCGGTTGCAAGCTGCTTGGCGAAGACCGGCACGAAGGCGGCGGGAAGATGCTGCGTCACCAGTATCGGCGCGGTGACGGTCGGCGGCAAGGCGCGCAGCAGCTGGATCAGCGCATGGATGCCGCCGGTGGATGCGCCGATGGCGACGAGCTGCGCCGCGCCATGTGCGCGATGTATCGGCCTGCGGGCAGGTGGCGTCATCCGCGCGGTGGTCTCGGCAGGGCGGGCAGCGGTGCGCCCGGGCACGCGGCCCGACAGCCCGCGTAGCTTTGCGCGCAGTTCCCGTTCGAACCGCATGGCAGGCGTTAGTGCGCGATCGCCCCTTGCCGGCTTGTCGCGCGCAATATGCGCGGGTTTGGGCATCGTATCGACCGCCCCCATCGCCAGCGCCCGCACCGTCGCTTCCGCCCCTTTTTCGGTCAGCGACGAGATCACCAGCACTTGCGCCGCAGGGCATGCGGCGAGGATGCGGGGCAGGGCCTCAAGACCGCTGATGCCGGGCAGTTCCAGGTCAAGCAGGACGATATCGGGCGCGAGCTGGTCCAGAGCGTCGAGCGCAAGCTCCGCGCTGCCGAACTTGCCGACGATGGCAAGGTTTCGTTCCGGCTCCACGATGCGTGTCAGGACCGACCGCATCGTCAGCGAGTCATCGACGATAAGCACCCGCAACGGCGCGGCAGCTTTGCCGGTTTCGAAGGACGAGGACGTGGGACGGGTCATGGAGAACAGATGCGGCGGATGTCGCCTAAACCATTCCCACCAGCTGCAATTTGATTTGCAATGTTTCGTGATCGAACGGCTTCATCACATATTCGTCCGCGCCTGCATCGATGGCCTCGCGGATGTGCGCGCCATCGTTTTCGGTGGTGCAGAACACGACCTTGGGCTGGTCGCCGCCGGGCATCTGGCGCAATTTCACGATGAATTCGATCCCGGTCATTACCGGCATGTTCCAGTCCAGCAGGACCACGTCCGGCATGGCGGCTTCGCATTTGGCCAGACCGTCCAGCCCGTTCTCCGCTTCGTCCACGCTGAGGCCCAGGCTTTCGATGATATGTCGGGACACGCGGCGGATAACCCGCGAATCGTCGACGATCAGGCAGCTTTTCATGATTGGATGCGATCCCTGCTATGCGCCCGTCAAAGGCATGTTTGTCCAGATAAATAGGGCGGCATGGTAACGATAGGCTTAAGAAGCGGGGAAGGGCGCATTGTCAGGCGGCGCGGGCGTTCGTGGAGGCCGAGGCAATGCCGGGGCCGGCAATCAGAGCGCCGGTGTCGATCACCAGCACCGGCCCATCGGCGGTTTCGATCATGCCGCTACCGATACGCTGCCATTCGGGGCCGAAGCTGCCGGGAACCGCCACCGGGTCGGTTTCGGGCTCCAGCACATCGTGGACCGCATCGACTTGCAATGCGTAGCTATGGCCGTCGTGATGGATGACGGGCGCGCGCGCGGCGGGCGGCGCGGTGTCGTCCATGCCGATGGCGCGGCGGCAGTCGATGACGGTCAGCGACTGGCTGCGCAGGGCAGTCAACCCGGCGACGTGGCGCGCGGCACGGGGGACCGGATGGACAGTTTCAAGTTCGATCACCGACTGCACTTGTGACGCCGCGATGGCGGCGCGGCGGTGGCCGATCTCGATAATGACATAGAGCGCGCTCATGCGGCCCGCTCCTGACGCGCGCGCTTGAGGGCGGCGAGCAGGCCGTCGCGGTCGTAGCGGTAGAGGCCGTCGCCGCGCCGTGCCGCTTCGTCCGCATCGGTGTAAAGGCGGATAGTGTTGGCGGTATGCGTTCCGGCGGCGTCGGTCGTGAACACGACATCGGCTTCGGTGGCGTCGGAGACGATGCGGTATCCGGCAGCGCGGACCAGCGGTTCCAGCAGGCGGTCGGCCCACGGCACGCCTTCGGGCAGGTGGCAGGCCGGACGCGACACCGGTGCGGCGCGAACCGGCGTAACGGCGTCTTGTTGCGCGAACAGGGCGAGGCCATCGAGGATGCGGACTGGTAGCCCGTCATGCAGAACGGTGCCTTCGATGGCGGGTTCGTCCGGCGCGGCGCGCATGTCGGCGGTGCTGGCAATGGCGTCGCCCAGCAATTCGACCGCGTAAGCAATTTCGATCTCGCCATCGGACAGGCGCAGGACGCGCAGGTCGTCGGGTGTTTCGGCAAGACCGGCGAGACCGTAAAGCGCGCACAACCTGTCCTCGATTACCACCGAAGCGCGGTCGCCGAGCCGGTGGACGGCGTCGCGCGCGACTTCCTCGACACGCATCACCAGCTCCATGCCGACGGCGTAGCGGTGCCCGTCGAAGCCGGTGAAGGTCATCAGCTCGCGTGGCGGCACACTGTCTTCGGGCGCAGCATCGGCGGTATCGACGGGGCGCCACGCGGTCTCGGACAGGCCGTGTGCCTGCGCGATGGCGGGTATGTCCAGCATCAGCACAGGCTGTCCATCGTCCAGCAAAGTCGATCCGGCATATATGCCCGACATGGCAACGGCGGGGGCGAGCGGCTTGATGACCAGGTCTTCCTGATCGAAAATCGCATCGACGGCGAGCGCGAAGATCCCGCCGCCGCCAAGCCGCAGCAGGATGACCTTCTGCTTGGGTTCGCCTTGCGCATGGTCGAGGCCCAGCACGGTGCCGAGCGACAGGCATTTGATGCGCTTGTCGCGGAACGTCATCATGCGGCTGGTGCCGATTTGCGAGAACGCGATGGGCCGCCCGCCATTATGCGCGATTTCCTCGATATAGGACTGCGGGATGGCGAAGCGCTGGTCACCCAGCGCCACGGTGAGCGCGGGGATGATGCTGAGCGTCAGCGGGATGACGAGGTCGAATTGCGTGCCCGATCCTGGCGTGCTGCGCACCGCGACGGTGCCGCCCACACGCGCAAGATTGGCGCGCACCACGTCCATGCCGACACCGCGCCCGGAAATCGCGCTGACCTCTGTGGCAGTGGACAGGCCGGGCGTGAAGATGAGGTCGGCGCAGGCTTCGTCCGACAGCGTGGCGCGGGTGGCGGCGTCGATAACGCCCGCCGCAACCGCCTTGTCCGCGATGCGCGCGGTGTCGAGGCCGCCGCCATCGTCGGAGACCGACAGGGTGATGAGATTGCCCGATTGCCGCGCCGCGATGCGCACCATGCCAGCGACCGGTTTGCCCGCCGCGACGCGCGCTTCGGCGTTTTCGATGCCGTGATCGACGGCGTTGCGGATGAGGTGGACGATGGGGTCGCGGATGGATTCGATCATCTCGCGGTCCAGCTCGACATCGCCGCCATCCATCTCGACATGGACTTGCTTGCCGCATTCCGCCGCCACGTCGCGCACCAGGCGCGGCAGCGGCGTGAACAGCACATCGACCCGGCCCATCCGCATCTTCGTGACGGCCTCGCGCGTGTCGGTGAGGATGCGGCTCAGGCGCTCGAACGGGCCGTCCAGCGTAGGGTCGGCCCCGGCTTCGCGCAGGCGGCGCGACAGGTCGTTGCGCGCCAGCACCATGTCGGACACCCCGCTCATCACGCGGTCCAGCAAGTCCACCGTCAGGCGAATGGAGCGCGGCGGCTGGGCGGGGGTGGCGGAGAGTTGGGTGGTCTCCGCTTCTTCAGTGTCTTCAACCGGTTCGGGGTCGGGTTCGGGCGCGACTTCGACAGGAACTACCAACTCGGCACCCGGCTCCAGCGCAGCGAACAGCGCGGCATCGCCCGCTTCGTCTTCGGGCAAATCCTCGCCCGCATCGATCAGCTCGACCAGTTCCGCGATCACATCGATAATCGCCAGCACGCCGCTGACCAGTCGCGGCATTTGCCTCGCGCGTTTCGGCCCGGACCTCGGCAAGGGCGGTTTCGGCTTCATGGCTGAGGCTTTGCAGGCGGGGGAAGTCGAAGAAGCCGCAATTCTCCTTTCACCGTGTGGACGAAGCGGAACACGGAATCGAGCCGCTCGCGGTCCGCCGGGTCGGCTTCCCACGCGACGATCTCGCCCCCTATCGCTTCCAGCATGTCGCGGGTTTCGGCTACGAACTCCGCCAGCAGGTCGTCCATCGGTCGTTTCCTCGAACAGTTCGCCCCGACCTATGCCCCGCGATGGTTAACGAAACGTCACTTCGCGTCCTTACTGCCGCGCGCCAGCACGCGCCACACGATCACCGCCGCCAGCAAACCGCCCGCGATATTGGCCGCCAATTCAGCGGTGTAAATGGCGGACGAGCCCATCGCCGCGCGCAGGAACCACGCTACCGGCAACATCACCGCCACCACGCGCAGAACGCTTTGCCCCAGCGCCCAGCTGGCCTTGTCGATGGCGTTCAGCACACCATTGCCGACGATCAGCAGGCCGAACCCGGCATAGCCCCATGCGGCGATCATCAGATACAGCGCAAACTCGTCGATCACGGCGGGATCTTCGGTAAACAGCCCCGCCAGCCATTCGCGCGACAACACCAGCACAACGGCCATTACCACGCCATAACCAAGGCAGAACAGACCCGCGCCCCGTGCCGCCGACCGCGCCCGGTCATACTGCCCCGCACCCCAGTTCTGCCCGACGATGCTGCCGATGGACCCACTCAATGCCAGCAGGGGCACGACGGCAAAGCTCTGCACGCGGCCCGCCGCGCCGAAGCCTGCCACCGCTGCGGCCCCGTCTATCGCCACCAGTGCGGTCAGCACGCTCAACCCGATGGGATTGACCGCATTGGAAAATGCCGCCGGTCCGGCCACGCGGACAATAGCCCGCGCCGGGTCGAGCAGATTGCCGCCGCGCAGCAGCGACAGGTCGAAAGGCAGGGCAGTCTTCGCCAGCAGCCACGCGGCATAGGCCAGCCCCACGGCCCAGCCTGCCATCGTCGCATAGGCTGCGCCCGCGATGCCGAACCCGCCAATACCCCCGACGCCGGTAATCAGGATCGGATCGAGCACCCAGTTTACCGCCGCGTAGCAGATCGAAATGGCTGAGGTCTTGCGCGCTTCCCCCTGTCCGCGCAGCACCCCGTTTACGCCCATGATCGCCAGTTGCAGCGGGAAGGCGAGCGCGAAGGGCCGCATATAGGTCTCGATGATCGGCATCATCGCATCGTCCGCGTTCATCAGGCGGAACAGCGGCCCGATGGCGAAGAACAGCGCCAGCCCCATCGCCAGACCGATGGCGACGGCGAACACCACGCCGAAGCTGGCCCGCTGCGCCGCGCGCGCGCGGTCGCCAGCGCCGATGGCGCGTGCCACCACCGAATTGATGCCGACCATGACGCCGACGCCGAGGCTGGCGAGCGCCACGCTGACGGGGAAGATGAAGCTGATCGCGGCCAGTTCGTCGCTGCCCAACTGGCCGATGAAATAGCTGTCGACCAGACCGATGGACATGATCGCAGCCACACCGACCACCATCGGCGCGGTCTGGCCGACGAGATGCCCGACGATGCTGCCTTGCGTAAGCTTCCCGCGTTCCGTCATTTCAAATCCATCGCCAGCGCGCTAGCGGGCAGCAGGCATGACAGGAAGCGAAAAGGCGGCTCGCTTGCCGTGGGTATCGGAGCATGGCACGAGCGCCCGATGACGTTCCCACACCCGCCACGGCCCCGATGCCTCGCCTGACGGTCAACGACCAGCCGCTGGAGTTCGAGATGAACCCCGCGACGCCGCTGCTATATGCCTTGCGCGATGCGGCCAACCTGACCGGCACCAAGAACGGCTGCGGTGCGGAGGGCGACGGCGATTGCGGGGCCTGCATGGTTCTGGTCGATGGCGAAGCGCTGCGCAGCTGCCTCATCACGCTGGCCGAGGCGGAAGGGCGCTTCATTACGACCATCGAAGGGTTGTCGCGCGACCGCTCGCATCCGGTGCAGCAGGCGATGGTGGCCGAACAGGCGATCCAGTGCGGATTCTGCACGCCCGGCATCGTCATGGCGGGCGCGGCGCTGATCGCGCGCAATGCCGATCCCAGTGAAGACGATATCAAGGCGGCCATTCCGAACCTGTGCCGCTGCGGGGTCTATCCCCGGCTGGTCCGCGCCATCCAGCGCGCCGGCAAGGTGGCACGGCGGACCGAAACGATCAGCGCCGCACCCGCACCCGGCATCAGCGCCGAGGACGCGGCGCGGGAAGTGCCTGCCCTGCGCTCGGGCGCAAACGGCGAGTAGCGCCTAGAGCTTTACGCGGAACCCGACGCGTGCGGTGAACGGATTGCCCGGCTGGATATTGTTGTCGCCATGCGCGCTGGGGTAATAATCGGCGTCGAACAGGTTTTCGATATTCAGCTGTACCTGCACCGCGTCGGTCACATCGAAATAGGCCGCCGTATCGACCCGCCAATAATCGGGCAGCACCACGTTATTGGAGAAGCTGGCGAACTGCTCGCCCTGATGGATCGCGCCAAGGCCGATGGCGAGCCGGTCCGTCAACGTGATGTGGTTCCATGCGGCGAACTGGTGTTCGGGTAGCTGTTGCAGGCGCGTTCCGGCAGGCGCGAAGTTGCTGGTCGTAGTAATTTCGCCGTCGAGGTAAGTGTAGCCGATGCTGCCCGACCAGCCGTCCAGTATCTCGCCCACCAGGCTGACTTCGAACCCTTCGGTGCGTGCTGCCCCGATCTGCACGGTCAGGCCGGTATTGGCCGGATCGGGACTGGTGGTGTTGGTCCGGTCCAGGCGGAAGGCGGCGGCGGTGAAGAACAGCGATGGGGTGACCAGCCACTTCGCGCCGATTTCGTAATTGGTGAACTTTTCCGGCTCGAATGCGGCATCGCCCGTCCCCAGGATCAGGAACTGGTCGCCCGCCTGCGGCAGGAAGCTCTCCGCATAGCTGGCATAGAAGGACAGCGCGTCCGACGGCTTGTAGACAAGCCCAAAACGCGGGCTGACGAGGTTATCCACCCGGTCCACCAGCGCACCGGAAACGAGGTTCGCGGTTTCAAGGTCGAAGCGTTCGTAGCGGACGCCCGCCACGATTTCGAACTGGTCGCCAATGGCGATCTGGTCCTGCACATAGGCGGACAGCACGCCGAGTCTGCTGTCGCGGTCGCGGGCAAGCCCGGTGATGCTGACGGTGGGGAAGGCGAGCCGCTGTTGCAGCGCGACTTCGTTCTGGCTCAACGCGATGGCGAAGCGGCCGTTTCGGGTGGACTGGTCGGTCGCCTCCACTCCGGCAAGAATGGTATGCTCCAGCGCGCCGGTCGTGACCTTGCCGACGAGGTTCGCCTGACCGATCCAGTTCCGCCGCTGCGTGAAATCGCGATAGCCGCTCAGCGTGACGCTGGTTCCATCGGTGCCGTTGGGCAGGATGTTGGCATAGAGCTTGTCGTAGTCGGCATATTGCACGCTGGCATTGGCGGACAGCGCATCGCTGAACATATGGTTCAGGCGCGCGCGGCCGATATGGACCTTGGCGGTGCGACTCGTTGAAACCGGGCACGCCGAAGAATGTCTCGTCGAATCCGCGCAAGGGGCCGCCGTCCAGCGAAGGCACGCCGCGATCGGTGACGCGGCGGTCGTCGTCGTAGCTGTAGGTCGCGGTCAGTGTGGTGTCCGGCCCCAGCGCGGCGGTGACGGTGGGGGACACGCCGATGAAGCGGCCCTCGTAGAACTGACGGTCGTTGTCGAACTCCTCGTAAGTCGCGTTGAGGCGTGCGCCGAAGTCGTCCCCGACCGGCCGGTTCGCATCGACGGCGACGGAAAGCGCACTGTACTGGTCCACCTGACCCTGCACCGTGGTGAAGGAGTCCAGCGGATCGGCGGTCTTGCTGACCCGGTTGACCACGCCACCGCCACCGCCGCGCCCGAAAATCAGCGCATTGGCGCCTTTCAGCACTTCGATGCGGTCGATATTGTACAGGGGGCGGTAATATTGCGCATCGTCGCGCAGGCCGTCGAGATAGAAGTCGGCAGTGCTTTCCTGACCCCGGATGAAGATTTCGTCGCGATGGCCTTCGCCGCTTTCCAGGCTCACGCCGGGCACATAGCGCAAGGCCTCGCGCAGCTGGGTGATGGCCTGGTCGTCGATCTGGTCGCGGGTGACGACGGCGACGGTCTGCGGCACGTTGATGAGCGGGGTGGGGGTCTTGGTGGCGCTGCTGCCGTCGTCGGCGCTGTAGCGATCCTGCGCGCCGGTGATGACGATGTCTGTCGGCAGATAATCGCGTTCGGGGTCGAGCGTGGTGGCGGTATCTGCGAAGGCGGGAGTCGCCACCATCACCAGGGCGAGAGTCAATGCAGGGGAGGCGAGGTAGCGGGACATGGCGACTTTCTGCGAATGATTCTCAAGTTGTGTGAGCCTGCTATTGCGAGGTATTCGCAATTGCAACCGCTATTGTGGTTCTGGCCTAAACTTCCCTAAACTTCCGCCTTTCCGAAGCGGCGAAAGAAGGTTCCGATGAAGGCAACGATCTGGCACAATCCCGGCTGCGGCACGTCCCGCAAAACGCTCGCAATCCTAGAGGAGCAGGGCGATATGGACCTGACCGTGGTGCGCTATCTCGATGATCCGCCGACCGCCGAAAAGCTGGCCGGGCTTTATGCCGCCGCCGGTCTGACGCCGCAGCAGGGCCTGCGCCTGCGCGGCACCGACGCGGCGGAGCGCGGACTGCCCGATGCCGATGCTGCGACCGTGCTGGCGGCGATGGCGGCGGACCCCATACTGATTGAACGCCCCTTGGTGGAAACCGAAAAAGGCGTGCGTTTGTGCCGTCCCCAGGATGTCGTGCGCGAGATACTCTAATCGTCCTGCGTAGCCTGCGCATCGTGCTGCAGCGCGCCCCAGCCATGCACGAACACGGCAAGGCACAGCGCCACGATCAGGCCGAAGCCCAGCCAGTCCGAATGGCCGTATAGCCACACGCCCAGCGCCGGTGCGAAGACAAAGGCTGCACCGGTGACGGAAGCGACCACACCCGATGCCTCGCCCTGCTCGTTGCGTTTGACCGCCAGCGATGCGCCGGCGTTGAAGCCGGGGCGGAACAGGCCGAAGCCGAGCGAGGCGATCGAGTAGCCCAGCGCGATCAGGTGCAGTTGTTGTGCGACCGCCAGCATCACCGTGCCGCCCGCACCCAGCGCCACGCCCGACAGTGTCGCCGCACGCGGACCAAGGCCGAAGCGGGGAATGACACCCCACTGCGCCAGCAACGTCGCAAACGCGCCACTCATCAGCACCAGCGCGACCGGTCCGGTGCCTGCCTCGGGCGTAGCGCGCAGGCCCAGCCGGTCCAGCACGAGGAAGCCGATAATGCCGAACAGGGCCGCCTGCGCATGGCCGCCCAGCAGCCCGGCGATAGTCCACGGCCGCAAGCGCGGCTCCCACCAGCCCAGCTTTTCGGGCAAGGTATCCTCTTCGCTTTCGCCCACGTCTTTCGACGCTCCGCTGTCGCGCGTCGATCCCGATCCATAGGGCGCATCGTACGCCGTGCTGCGGGTGGCGAATTGCGGCTCGTCGTTCGGCAGCCTGATGCGCAAGGCGACAAGCGCAACGAGGCCGAACAGCCCGAAACCGACAAACGGCCCGACCAGCGCCTGCGGCCCGTCGCCCCATACCAGCAAGGGCGCAAGCGCCGGCCCGATTGCGGTGCCGAGGCCGAAGCTGGAGGCGATGAGGCTCAACGCCTGCGTCCGCTCGGCGCGCGATGTACGGCTGGCGACATAGGCCTGCACCGCCGGGGGCGCAGCCGATCCGAACCCGCCATACAATGCGCGGAACACGGCAAAGGCCAGCAGGGTCCATGTCGCGGTCAGCAAGCCGCTCAGCCCCAGCCACAGCACAATCGCGCACAGGCCGAACGAGGTGATGAACCCGACCAGCCCAAGCGCCATCATCGCCTTGCGTCCGCGCCGGTCCGACCGCCGCGCCCAAAGCGGCGCGCACACCACCCACAGCAGGGCGGACCAGCTATAGGCCAGGCTGATCCAGACATCGTCGACCTGCAGGGCGGTACCGATGGACGGCATCACCGAATGCATCGCGGTATTGCCCGCCGCCGTTGTCAGCATCACCGCAAACAGCAGGATCATGCGCCCCCGCGATATGGCGCGCGGGGCAGGGTTGAAGGAGGGGTCGGGTGCGCTGTTCATGCGCAGCCGCCGCTACGCCGTGCAGGCAGGACGCGCAACGATGCTTGCGCAATTGCTCCGATTTTGCGACCTGCTGTGCTCCTCCCCACATTCCAAGATGAAGAGGCCGACCCTTGTCCGACGCCGATACCCTGCCGCGCCGCCGAACCCTGAAAAGCCGGGCAACCCGCTTGCTGGGCCAGTGGGGCGTCTTCCTGCGCGGCTTTATCGAACATCCGCGCATGGTCGGTTCGGTCATTCCGTCCTCGCGCGCCACCATCGAAGCGATGCTGGCACCGGTGGACTGGGAGCATTGCGACCTGTTCGTGGAATACGGCCCCGGCGTGGGCACGTTCTGCTTTCCGGTGCTGGAACGGATGCGCGGCGATGCGGCGCTGATCGTAATCGACACCAACCCGCTGTTCGTGGACTACCTCAACAAGACCGTCGCCGACAGTCGCTTTACCGCCGTGTTGGGGTCCGCCGAAAGGGTCGAAGAGATCATCGCGGCACACGGTCACGACCACGCAGACTACGTGCTGTCGGGCCTGCCGTTCTCGACCCTTCCCGCTGGCGTGGGCGAGGAGATCGCGGCGGCGACACACCGTGTCCTGCGCAAGGGCGGCGGGTTCCTGGTCTATCAGTTCACCGCCGCGTGCCGCACCTTCATGGCCCCGCATTTCAAGCGGATCGACACCGGGTTCTCGCTCTGGAACGTGCTGCCCTGCAAGCTGTTCTGGGGCTGGAAAGCCTAGCGCACTTACTCGAACGTCTCGCGCACGGTCGCCGCATCATCGCCGCTTAGCTGGCGATAGATCGCGAGCACCACGACGGTCAGCACCATTGTCAGCGCAGCGCCCGTCGCCGCACCTACGAAGCCGTTCCCGATCAATGCTGCCTGCGCGCCCATCAGCGCAAATATCGCGCCGGTGACGAGCGATATTACGCTGCTGATAACGATGATAGGCGATGAGCAGCAGGATGAGGAACGCGAAGATCCGCACGCTGTTGCCCTTGGTGGCGCGCCATGAAGCCTTCAGCGCCGCAACGGGGTTCTTCAACCGCGTGTGCGCGAATACGGCGGACACCAGCGAGAACTTTACGTAGACATAGAGGATCGCGACCAGTGCCGTTACGAAAGCCATGAACCCGACAATCGCGACCAGCGCCTGCACCCCGGTTGCGCTGACGGCACCGGCTCAACGCGATGGCCACTGCGAAGATTGCGCCGAATATCAGCGCCGGCCAGCAACTGGCTGGCGATGAACGGCAGGAACAGCGCCGCCGCAATGCCGAGCGCCTGTCCCAGCGTATGATCTGAACGTCCCGAAAGCAGGACCATCAATCCAAGGGTCCCGATCGCCTGAGCGACTGCAATCAGCACGAACGCCCACCACGCGCCGGCAAGATATTCGGTCAGGATTGCCACCATCTGTTCCGAACCCGGCTGGCCACCACCCATCTGCATGGTCGCCAGTTCGGGCGGCAGGAACAGCATCAGCGCGAAATTGGGCAGGAAGAAGAACACCGCCGCAACGGTCAGGACCACCGTACGGTTGGCGGACAGCATCGCCGTCGTCTGGTTCCAGGCAAGCCCGGTGTCGAGTTTCATGGCAGGGTTCCCCAAATGCGTCTGGCGCTCCATGCCCTCTTGCACAGCGCGACGGAACCCCCCACGATATTTGCCATGCCGCTTCAATCCGCCACTGTATCGCCTTCGTCGATCAAGCCGGTGCGCGCGACGCCCGAACTGGTCAGCGAAACACGACGCATTGGCTATCGCGACGCGCTGGCACAAATGGAAGCGCGCAACACTGCCATCGGTGCGGGCGAGGCGCGCGAGCTGGTCTGGTTGCTGGAGCATCCGCCCGTCTACACCGCAGGCACCAGCGCCTCCGCTGACGAACTGCTCGATCCGCGTTTCGACGTGGTCGAGGCGGGCCGGGGCGGGCGCTACACCTATCACGGACCGGGCCAGCGCATCGGCTATGTCCTGCTCGATCTGGCGCAGCGCAATCGCGACGTGCGCCATTACGTCCATTGCCTCGAAGCCTGGGTCATTGCGACATTGCGCGATTTCGGTGTCGAGGCATGGCGGGCCGAAGGGCGGGTCGGCATCTGGACCGGCGCGCCCGACGGGGGAGAAGCGAAGATCGGGGCTATCGGCGTGCGCATCCGCCGTTGGGTGACGATGCACGGCTTCTCGGTAAACCTCGATCCGGACCTGTCGCATTTTACCGGCATCGTGCCATGCGGCATCGGCGATTTCGGCGTGACCAGTCTTGCAGCAAAGGGCGTGGCGTGTTCTGCCGCGCAATGGGATGCGGCATTGACCGCGCGCCTCGAAGACTTTCTGGATGAGTTGGCGGCTGGCGAAAGAGGGACATAATTATGGTTAAAGGCTTGCGGATCGCCAAAGGGGCAGCTTTGCTCGCCAGCGCGGCCATACTGGTATCGTGCAGCGGCAATAGCGAAGCCGACACTGGCGCGGACGGAGAACCTGCCGTTACTGCCGAAATCCTCGACCGCACTATCACCGACGACATGCTTGCTTACGAAACCGCACAAATCGGCGGACCGCGATTAAGCGAAGAGGGCGGGGAAACAGGTGAAGAGGAAACCGAAGCGGAAGAGGTTGCGGCAGAAGAAAGCGGCGACGAGGGCGAATAACGTCCGCGCCTGATAGAAGCGTCAGGCAGCGATTCGCGCCCGGCCTTCTGTTGTTTCCGGTTGGGACTGGCATTCAGCAAAGGCCGCATTGATTGCCTTGACCTGACGAGGATTGCTCGCCGCGATGCCGGTGAAACCGTCCTGCATCGCCGCGCTTGCTGTTTCCGCCATAGTCCACCGTATCCACCGCCATCACCTTCAGCGCTTTTGCGAGCAGCAGCGTCTGCGAGCGAACATGGCGCAGCGGGTCGATCAGGTTGCCATCCGCGTCGTGTGTGCGCGTGGCACCGATGCCGCGCGCGACATTCGCCGCATCCCACATCAACGCCGCCAGACGCGGTTGCTCGTCCTGCGCAAGGACCGGAATAGTCAGCGCGGCGGCGGGCGTCTCACCAAGCTGGAGCGCGATTTTCGTCGTGTTGTGCGCGATGCCATGCGCCTGTTCCAGCTCGTAGAGTTCCGAAACAAGCTGCCGGACATGATCGCTGCCAGCGACGGCCGACAGGACGATACCGTCGGGCTTGCCGGTCATCGCATGCGCCAGGGTCTCGCGCCACATGGGCGTATTAACCGGGCCGATTTGCGTCCAACGCGCAAACGCCGCGTTGGAATGATCGCGCAACCATTGCACCACCGGCGTATCCACCATGTCCGCCGCCGTTTCGCCGACATGCAAGGGAGGGATTTCCACGACGATGGCATCGGCCCCGACTTGCGGTGCCTTGGCCAGCTTCGTCGCGTTGTCGCCTTCTATGAAAAGCCATGATCGCATGGCGTGCGCAATAGCGCGCAGGCGTTAAGGGTTGCTTAGTCCGCCTTTGCGTCTCCCATCGCCGGATAGTCGATATATCCCGCTGGGCCGGGCAGGTACCAGCTTTGCGGGACATTCACGTTCTCCGCCCACTTTGCGCCCGCCTGTATACGCTGTGCCAAATCGGGGTTCGAGATATAGGGTCGCCCGAACGCCACCGCATCGCATTTCCCCGCCTCGATATCCGCCGTGGCCTGCGCGGCATCATAGTCGCTGTTCAGCACCAATGCGCCCGAATACACATCGCGGATCATCGGGCTTTGCTTGGGCACATCAGTCGCGCCGAACGTGCCTTTCGGACCGGGTTCGCGCAATTCGAGAAACGCGAGACCCAAATCTTCGACTACCTGCGCAGCAGCGGCGAATGTCGTGGCCGGATCGCTATCGTCGCAGCCTTGTGTTTCGCCATTGGGGCTGAGGCGCACCGAGACGCGGTCCGCGCCCCAGACATCGCACAACGCGATCAGCACTTCGCGCAGGAAGCGCACGCGGTTATCGGCAGGCCCGCCATAGGCATCGTCGCGCAGATTGGTGCTGTCGCGCAGGAATTGATCGACCAGATAGCCGTTCGCGCCGTGCAGCTGCACGCCGTCGAAGCCGGCAGTCTTGGCGTTCTTCGCCGCATGGCGGTAATCCTCGACCACGCGCGCAATCTCTTCGGTGGAGAGTGCGCGGGCAGGTTCGTAATCCTTGCGCCCCTCGAAGGTGTGTGCGTGGCCGGGCGCGGTGGTGGCGCTGGGCGAAACGGGTGCCACACCGCTCAGGAAATCGGGATGCACCAGGCGGCCCATGTGCCACATCTGCAACACGATCTGGCCGCCTTCGTCATGGACGCCCTGCGTGACCGGCTTCCACGCCTCGACCTGCTCGGCGCTCCAGATGCCGGGCGCGGCGGGCCAGCCCAGACCTTCGACGCTGATACCCGTCGCCTCGCTAATAATGAGGCCGGCATTGGCGCGCTGGCGGTAATAGGTCGCCATCATGTCGTTCGGTACATTGCCCGGCATGGTCGCCCGCCCGCGCGTCAGCGGCGCCATCAGGATACGGTTCTTCGCTTCGATTGCGCCGAGTTTCAGCGGTTGGAACAGCGTGTCGGACATAGTTTCGTGTCTTTCGGTCGTATTGCGAGGAGGGAGTAGCGCGTCATTCAGGATCGGACAGCTTCCATCGATTGCGAGGTCCAGAACGCGCGCTTGAACTGTTTGAAATGCTTTTCGAACTGGGTGAGGTCTGGACCGACCAATACTTCGCGCACCTGGTTCGCCAGCATTTCGCCCTGTTCGCGCAACTGCACCTGCCGTTCGTAGCTGTCGATGGCCGTCGCAGCGTTCGATAGGGCGTCGAGCATCACTTCGGCCGCGATCGGCGCGCTGGCGACCGCGCTGCGCAACGATCCGAACCCGCGCTTCAGATAATGTGGAAAATCGTCTGCCAGCGGGATCACCGGGCAATCCTGCGTCCCGTTGTCGGGGTCGTTCATAATGTTCTTCCTGAGATCGCGGCCCCCGATATCGGCCGTGGCAGCGCCGATCCAGTGGATAGCAGTGATCGCTGTGAAAGGATCGTTGATGCCAGGCGATAACGCGCGCAGTCCGATTTCTACCAGTTCGTCGATTAGGAATTGCGGATCCTGTTCCGGCGTGCGCGCGGCCCCGAAGGTAAAATTCTCGCACAGCGTGTCCGGCAGTTCGTCTGGCCACTCGTTCGGATCGACTCCGTATACGTCCAGCAGCGGCAGGCCGCGATGCACGAAATCGCCGGTACGCACCCGCAGCGACAAGGTGCATTCCCGTGTTCGCGCCGTCTCGATAAGATCGGCGAAGTCGATAAGCTGGACATAGCCGGTATCGCGCGCCAGCACCGGGGTCCCGCCCATCGGCTGGGGCGGATTGCTGACACCGTCCTGCAGCGGGTAGGTTTCCTGCACGGTCGACAGCAGGCGCCTGCCGATGCCTTCGAGCACCTTGTTGATGCGGATGCTCGACGGAATGTGGTTCAGGAAGAACACCAGCACCATGATGCACACCGCCATGATGAGATATGCGACCAACAGCGACAGCTGCGGCGTGAAGCCGGGCAGGGTGGTTGCGGTCGCGCTTTCGATATCGGCGGCCGTCTCGTCTTCCGTGCGCACGCTGCGTAGCACCACCAGTGCATAGACGAAACTGCCGATGAAGGTCGCCAGGCTAAGCTGGTTCCCCCGATCCGCCATGAAGTTGGTCAGCAGGCGTGGCCCGTATGTACCGCTGACATAGGATACCGCGACGATGGTAATGGAAAACACCGTGGAAGCGACCCCGATCAGGCTGCCGGCCATGATGGTCAGCATGTCCGATGCGCCTTTTGGCCGAGCGGTCACGAGCCAATCCTGCTCGTTCAGAACCTCGGCGAACCCGTTCCGGTCGAGCCACACCATGGCGAAGGCAAGGACAGTCGCAAGTACGGAGAACAGCGCCGGATAGAACCAGTAATTTGAATTGAGACGCGCCCAGAAAAAACGGAGTTCAGCAGTCATCGCGTTCGGTCAGATCTTGCCAAGGTCGCCTTGTCCTATCGTTCCGCTGGCCAGTTCGAGCATCCGGTCCAGACTGCACTTCGCCTGAAGGCGCAGCCCTTCCTCGATTTCGATACGCGGTTCCAGATCGCGCAAGCAGGTATACAGCTTTTCCAGCGTATTGAGTGCCATGTAGGGGCAGATATTGCAGCTGCAATTCCCGTCCGCGCCCGGTGCGCCGATGAAGGTCTTGCCGGGCAATGCCTTTTCCATCTGGTGGATGATATGCGGCTCGGTGGCGACTATCAGGGTATCGCCTTCGAAGGTCTCTGCAAATTGCAGGATGCCGCTGGTGCTGCCGACATAATCGGCATGGTCAATGATGGTCGGCGGGCATTCGGGGTGAGCGGCGATAGGTGCATCAGGGTGCTGTTGTTTGAGCTTGAGCAGCTCGGTTTCGCTGAACGCCTCGTGGACAATGCACACCCCTGGCCACAGCAGCATCTCGCGGTCGAACTTTCGCGACAGGTAACCGCCCAGATGGCGGTCCGGCCCAAAGATAATCTTCTGGTCCGCAGGTATCTGTTGCAGGATGGTTTCGGCGCTGGAGCTGGTGACGATAACGTCGCTCAGCGCCTTCACCTCGGTCGAGCAGTTGATATAGGTCAGCGCGATATGGTCCGGGTGCGCTTCGCGGAACGCCTTGAACTTTTCGGGCGGACAACTGTCTTCCAGGCTACATCCGGCGTCCATGTCGGGCAGCACCACGATCTTTTCGGGGCTGAGTATCTTGGCCGTGTCCGCCATGAACTTTACGCCGCAAAACGCGATGACATCGGCATCGGTTTCCGCAGCCATCTGGCTCAATTGCAGGCTGTCGCCCACGAAGTCGGCCAGATCCTGTATCTGCGGCGTCTGGTAATAATGCGCCAAAATGACCGCGTTGCGCTCTTTGCGAAGGCGGTCGATTTCGGCCAGCAGGTCGGTGCCGGATGGGGGTTTGGTTTCGACACTCATTGCTTTGTTTCTCCGCTGGAACCCGTTTCGCAGGCTGTCATGCGATCTGCCATATATCGCCCGAACGGCTCACCAGCCCGCGATGTTCCAGATCGATGAGATGGGCGTTCACGCTCATTCCCGCCGCGCCGACGAGCCGGGGGTCCAGCCCCTTATACATCAGCGCCACCAGCGCGGGGATCGCTTTCTCGCCATTGCCCAGATGGGTGACGATTTGCCGCTCGCGCTGGCGGCGGTGGCCGATCATGCCGCGCACCAGTTGTTGCGGCTTGGTAATCGGTGCGCCGTGGGCGGCGTAATAGACGCTGTCGTCGCGCTGGCGCAGCTTTTCGAGGCTGGCCATATAGTCGCCGATATTGCCGTCGGGCGGCACCACGACGCTGGTGGACCAGCCCATTACATGGTCGCCGGTAAACAGCGCGCCGCTTTCCTCCAGCGCGAAGCACAGATGATTGCTGGTGTGACCGGGCGTCGCGATGGCGCGCAGGGTCCAGTCCGGCCCCGATACGCTGTCGCCATCCGCCATCACGGTGTCGGGCGCATAGTCGCGGTCGAACGATTCGTCGGACCGCGCGCCGGACGTCGGCGGCGCCAGTGGCGCACAACCGATAATGGGCGCGCCGGTGATGCTGGCCAGCGGCGCGGCGGCCGGCGAATGGTCGCGATGGGTATGTGTGCACATGATCGCGGTCAGGTGCTGACCTTTGATGGCGGAGGTGATGGCGGCGACATGCGCCGGATCGTCGGGGCCGGGATCGATGACGGCGACTTCGCCCTGCGCGCCGACCAGATAGGTCTGTGTACCGGTGTAGGTATAGGGCGAGGGGTTGGGCGCGAGGATGCGACGCACCAGCGGCTCGGCCTGTTCCACCATGCCGGTCGGCCAGGGTTTGGGCGGTATATCGGCCATGCAACGCATATGGGCGGCGCATTCGCGATTGTCGAGCGGTGCGCCTTGCAGCTGCGCGACACGCGGTGCAGTATTCGTGCCATGACCGAACCGAACATCCTCGTGCTGGACGAAGGCACGACATCGACCCGCGCCATCCTGTTCTCGCCAACCGGCAAACCCCTCGGCACGGCCCAGCGCGACATTACGCAGCATTTTCCGAAACCGGGATGGGTCGAGCAGGATGCAGGCGAAATCTGGGACAAGACGCTCCAATGTGCCCGCGAAGCTGTCACTATGGCTGGCGGTCCTGACGCCATTGCCGCCATTGCCATCGCCAACCAGCGCGAGACTGTGGTGGCATGGGACAAGGCGACGGGAAAGCCGCTCGCGCGCGCTATTGTCTGGCAAGACCGCCGCACCGCCGCCGCCTGTGCCGCCATGCGCGAGAAGGGCTTGGAGCCTGACATACAGCGTCGCACCGGGTTGGTGCTGGACCCGTATTTTTCCGGCACCAAGATGGCGTGGTTGCTCGAACGCGAACCCGCCGTCGCATCGGCAGCGAAAGCGGGGACTCTCGCTTTCGGCACGGTGGAAAGCTGGCTGATCTGGAATCTGACCGGCGGCGCGCATCTGTCCGACGCGACCAATGCCAGCCGCACACTCCTGTTGCCGCTGGACGGAGCGCAATTCGACCTAGGCCTTTGCGAGGCGTTTGGCGTTCCGTTCGACAGCCTGCCCGAAGTCACGGATAATATATTCGCCGGGAGCCTTCATACGGACGCGGACCTGTTCGGTACCGCTATCCCGCTCTGCGCATCGGTTGGCGACCAGCAGGCGGCGACGATCGGGCAGGGGTGCCTGCGCAAGGGCGAAACCAAGGCGACATACGGCACCGGCGCCTTTGTGCTGGCCAATCGGGGGGCGCAGGTGCCGCAATCGGACAATCGCCTGCTCGGCACGGTGCTGATGCAGGAAGAGGGCGTGCGGACTTACGCGCTGGAAGGGTCGGTCTTCGCCGCGGGAAGCCTGGTGCAATGGCTGCGCGACGGGCTCGGCCTGTTCGACGATGCGGCGGACACCGAGGCGCTGGCGCGGTCAATCCCGGATAATGGTGGCGTCGCGATCGTGCCGGGCATGGCGGGCCTCGGCGCACCGCATTGGCTGCCCGATGCGCGAGGCGTGATTGCAGGGCTCAGCTTCAGCACGGGCAAGGCGCAAATTGCCCGCGCCGCGCTGGAGGCGATGGCGCACCAGACATACGACCTCGCCAATGCATTCGCAGCCGACGGTGTTGCGCTGACCGGGCTGAAGATCGACGGCGGCATGGCGGCGAACGACTGGATGGCGCAGGACATCGCCAACCTGTTGGGCCTGACCGTAGAACGCCCCGACTTCGTGGAAACGACGGCGCTCGGCGCGGCGATACTGGCGGCGGTCGGGGCAGGTCTGTATCCGGACCTCGTGACGGCCACCTCCGTCATGCGCGGCAGAGTCAGTACTTTCGAACCGGCGATGGAAGACAAGGAACGTGCCAAGCGTATCGAGGGCTGGCAGCGCGCCCTGTTGGCGGTTTGAACGTTTGCCGACCTAGCGCGCCGCTGCAAAGGTCCGGTCGAGCCGCTGGTGCAGCCGTCGGACCAGTGGCGTTTCTTCCTCCAGAGTATCGCGCCATGCCAGATCGAGACGCGCGACCCGTGCATGCAAGCGCTCGCTCTGCATGATAAGCTCCACCGTGGGTGCCAGCAGCAAATCAAGGTTATCCGCTTCGGACGGGCGGTCCGCCGGAAGCTGGCTGTACCGGCGCAGCTGCAACGCGCTCAGCTCGCCCGCAAAGAATGCACGGTGGTTCAGCAGCCACGCGAGCACATGCATAACACGGGTCGTGGTCCGCAGCCCCTCCACCGAGAGCGCCAGCCTCAGCCGGTCCGCGCGCGCGCTGGCGGCGGCATCGGTGGTCAGGTCGAATACCTGCCGCGCCTCGTCAGCCAGCACGAGAGCCTCTGCATAGAGCGCTTCCACGATCGGTTCGCCGATGTTGGGCGGCGCGGGGTCTGGTGCGGCACAGGTCATGTCGGGGTCCGGCTAACCGACCGCCCCCGACAGCGCCAGCGACGCCCGCCGGAAACCCACGCCTGTGTCCAACCCTGTCCCGTTATGGTTCAATACATCGACGTCGTTCATATTCAGGCGATGATATCGGGAATGAGCTGGTCCTCGATTACGGCAATCCGGTCTTTCAGCGCCAGCTTGCGTTTCTTCAGCCGCGCAATCTGCATCTCGTCGGTCGACCCGCCTTCGCGCAATGCACGGATTGCGGCATCGAGGTCGCCATGCTCCGACGCCAGCAGCAGCAGGGTCTTGCGCAATTCGTTTTCCGTCATGCCACGCCCGTTCCCGACTTCCTGTCGGCGCAGCACCGGTTCGTCGCAGCTGCGCCTTGTATTATCGCTTTGCTGGCCAACGGCCCTTCGCAATACGCCCGCCATGTGGTTGTATCCGAGCCGTGACATAGCCGCATTGGCGAGTCGCCACCATGAAGGATATCGCTACGAAAGGAAGTTTGCATGCTGTCGTCCCATATCTCTGCACTGCGCGAAAAACATGCCAAGATCGAAGAACGCCTGCACCGCGAAATGACGCGGCCAGCGCCGGACGAGGCAGAGATACGACAGTTGAAGAAGCGCAAACTCGTGCTGAAGGAAGCGATCGCCGCAGCCTGAACGTACCGGTTTCGTCTGAAGCTTTTTGGCCTGCGTGTTTTGCATCGGGCGGCGCGTGCGGTAGGTTGCTGCGATGACCGCCGCTGCCGCCGCCCGCTCCATCCTGACCCAGCTGCACGAGGTGATGGCCTCGCGCATGCACGCGCAGGGCAAGCTGGATCGCGTGGTCGAAATCATTGGCGAGACGCTGGATAGCGAAGTCTGCTCCATCTACCTGCTGCGCGACGGAATGCTCGAACTGTTCGCGACACGTGGCCTGAACAAGGAAGCGGTGCACGTCACGCGCCTGGCACTGGGCGAGGGGCTGACAGGCACAATCGCCGAACGCATCGAAACCCTCAACCTTGGCGAGGCGAAGGCGCATCCCGACTTCCTGTACCTGCCCGAAACCGGCGAGGAGAAGTTCCACAGCTTCGCCGGCGTGCCAATCGTCCACCGAACTCGGGCGGTCGGGGTCTTGTGTGTCCAGCATATCGATCCGCGCCGCTACGAAGATGTCGAGATAGAAGCATTGCAGACCACCGCGATGGTCCTGTCCGAGCTTCTGTCCAGCGCCGAACTGGTGGACGACGAGACGACCGACGGGCGCGCAGCGATACAGTCGGGTCCGGCCACCGTAGCCGGGCTGCAACTGGTTGCCGGACTGGCGGCAGGAACCGCCGTCTTTCACCAACCCCGGATCACCATCGACCAAGTCATGGCCGACGATATCGAGGTGGAACGCCAGCGGGTCTATCGCGCGTTCGACAAGATGCGTGACCAGATCGACGGCCTGACGCAACAGGCGGAATTTGGCGCAGGCGGCGAGCACGATGCGGTGCTGAAAACCTATCGCATGTTCGCTTATGACGAAGGCTGGAGCCGCCGCATCAACGAAGCCATCGACAGCGGCCTTACTGCAGAGGCAGCCATCGAGCGGGTGCAGCAGCATACCCGGATGCGAATGCGCGAAATCGACGATCCGCTTCTGGCCGACCGGATGCACGATCTGGAAGACCTCGCCAACCGCTTGCTGCGCACGGTATCGGGACAGCTCGGCACGGCGGCATCGCAAGGGCTTGCGCACCGACACCATCCTGATCGCGCGCAATCTTGGTCCGGCGGAATTGCTGGAATATGACCGGCGGCGCTTGAAGGGCGTCATTTTGGAGGAAGGCGCGCTGACCGCGCATGTTGTCATCGTGGCGCGGGCGATGGGCATCCCGGTGCTGGGCCGCGCACGCGGCATCCGCACCACGGTGCTGGAAGGCGACCAGGTGCTACTGGATGGCAACAGCGCGACGGCGCATATCCGCCCGGCGCAGGGGGTCGCCGATGCCTTTGCCGACCGCTTCGCCAAGTCGCGCGCGCGCATCGCCGAATACGCGCAGATGCGCGACGTGGAGCCTTTCACGCGATGCGGTACGCGCATCGATGTCTCCATGAATGCCGGCCTGCGCGACGATATTTCCAGCCTTGGCTTGGTCGGCGCGGACGGCATCGGCCTATTCCGCACCGAGTTCCAGTTCCTCGTTTCGGCAACGCTGCCGCAGCGCGAGAAACAGTTGCGCCTGTATCGCGACGTTCTGGATGCCGCAGGCGACAGGCCGGTGGTGTTCCGCACCGTCGATATCGGCGGGGACAAGGCGGTCCCCTACCTGACGTCCGACGACGCGGTTCTGGACGAGAACCCGGCGATGGGCTGGCGCGCGCTGCGGCTGTCGCTCGACCGCGAAGGTTTGCTGAAAGCGCAGGCGCGCGCCTTGCTGGAGGCGGCATCGGGGCGGGCGCTCAACGTGATGTTCCCGATGGTGGCGGAGCCGTGGGAATTCGACGATGCGCGGCAGATCTTCGAAGACCAGCTCGCATTCCTGCGCAGCCGCAAGCATGTGCCGCCCGCCAGCATCCGTTATGGCGCGATGCTGGAAGTGCCCGCACTGGCAGAGGTGCTCGACACGCTGTGTCCCAAGCTGTCGTTCCTGTCGGTCGGCACCAATGACCTGACGCAATTCCTGTTCGCTGCGGACCGAGCGAACCCCCGGCTGGCGGAGCGGTACGACTGGCTCAGCCCGGCGATCCTGCGGTTCCTCGGCCGGATTGCGGCGACCACTGCCGGGCAGGTGGGCATCGACGGCAAGCCGGTGGATCTCACGGTGTGTGGCGAGATGGGCGGAAAGCGACTGGAGGCGCTGGCCTTGCTGGGTCTTGGGTTCCGGAGACTGTCGATCACGCCGGCGGGTGTCGGACCGATCAAGGCGCTGATCCGGCAAATCGACTTGCAGGAAATCGAAACGGCGATGTCGGGCTGGCTGGCCAGTCCGCCTGCCAGTTTGCGCAGCGCCATGAAGGAGTGGGCAGCGGCGCGTGATATTGCCTTGGATTAAGCGAAGATATCTAGCGAACGCCCTGTGCGGGACTGGCGGCCCCGACAACACGGCGCGCCGCAGAAAACTTGACAGCACCGCCGCCCGCGCCTGACAGCACATTAAACAAAACGGGAATCGCGACGGAACACGATGGCGGAAGAACTGGCCCCGACCGAGCAGGACGACCTGCTGATAAACACGGTGGGCACGCGCCTGCGCGCCGCGCGCGAACAGGCCGGCAAGTCGCTGGACCAGATTGCCGGCGAAACACGCATTCCGCTGCGCCATCTTGAATCGATCGAAGCCGATGCCTTCGAAGCACTTCCGTCGCGCACTTACGCCATCGGTTTCTCCCGCACTTATGCCCGCGCTGTCGGCCTCGACGAGGCTGGCGTCGTGGACGGTGTACGGACCGAACTGGCGCAGACCGCCGAGACGAAGGAACCGCGTCCAGCCACTTTCGAACCCGGCGATCCCGCCAGAGTGCCGGGACGCGGCCTTGCCTGGTTCAGCGCGCTGGCGGCGATCCTGTTGCTCGCGGGTCTGTTCGCATTTTTCGGCGATCGCGTATTTCCGGGCGCCGGACCGGGTTCGATCATGCCGTCTGAAACGACTGCGCGGCAGGTTGCACAAACGCCCACGCAGGCAGCCCCCGCCGCGCAGGCCAAGCCGACAGGGGCGGTGGTGTTCACTGCGACCGACGAGGTCTGGGTGCGCCTGACCGACAATGGCGAGCGATTGTTCGAAGCAACGATGGCGGAAGGCGATACCTTCACCGTGCCCTCCGACGCCGCCGACCCGCGCCTCAATACCGGCAGGCCACATTTGCTGACCGTTACCATTGGCGGACAAACCGTGCCGCGGCTGGCCGAAGAACAGGTGGAGATCCCGGATGCGCCGGTGACAGCCACGGCCCTGCTGGCGCGGAACGACGGCGGCACCTGATTACAGAAACACGATTCCGGGCCGATGCCTAAATTGCCACGCAGCCCAATTGCTTTTATGGTTAACGGCGAAGGATCGCGTTTGGCGCGGCGGAGCGGCGAACCCGCGCCACCGTGCGAAGCCACACACAGGAGTTGATGCCGCGATGACAATTTCCACGCGCCGGACAAGCAGGGGCTTTGCAACAGGGGCTTAGCACAGGGGCTTAGCAAACAGGGTGGCGTTCGCCGGGATGGCGGCATTGCTGGCGTCCTTTGCTGGTGCACCCGCTATTGCGCAAAGCCAGGGCGAGGAGGCCCGCCTACGCAAGATCGAGGCCGAAGTGCGCGCCTTACAACGCAGCGTCTTCCCCGGCGGGAGCGGACGGTTCTTCGAACCGCAGATTTCGGGCGCGGCAGAAGGGGCAGGCACGCCTGCCGCGACATCGACAACGGCGGTGACCGATATTCTTATCCGGCTGGACGGGCTGGAAGCGCAGATCGCAGCGCTGACGGCACAAACCGAAGAGAACACGAACACGCTTTCGCTGATGCGAACGCGCATTGTTGCCCTGGAAGCAGGGCGGGTGACATCGCCGACCGGGTCGACCGCCGAAGGCACACCGATCGTTGCGGTTACACGTCCGGCCACCACCACTGTCACTGCGCCGGACGCCGCTACTATCGCACCGACGACCACCACGGCAGTCGTCACCGGCCCTACCGCCGAACGGATTGCCGCCGTGTCGCAAATCGCCAAGCCGCAGACCGACGACGCTGGTGATGACGAGTATTCGTACGGTTTCCGCCTATGGAATGCCGGGTTCTTCCCCGAAGCGCAGCAGCAGCTGACGCTGTTTGTAGAGAAATACCCGTCGCATCCGCGCGCGACGTACGGGCGTAACCTGCTGGGCCGCGCCTATCTTGACGATGGCAAACCAAACGAAGCGGCACCGTGGTTCCTGAAGAACTATCAGGAAGGCCGCAACGACCGGCGCGCGGCGGACAGCTTGCTCTATCTGGGCGAAACCATGATCGCCATCGATGATAGCGCGCGGGCATGCATCGCGCTGGCCGAGTTCGGCGAAACGTATCCGGCAGTGGCGTCGGGGCGTCTCGCAGACCAATATCAGGCCGCGCTGCGCAAGGTGGATTGCAATTGATAGCGGCGTAGCAACCGATGGATTGCCTGCCGACCAGATAGAGCGGTTCCGATCCGGTTTGCGCGCGCTCGATGCGCCGGACGGAATCGGAATTGCGGTATCGGGAGGCGCAGACAGCCTCGCGCTATTGCTTCTCGCCGTCGAAGCTGTCCCAGGTGACGTCGAAGCTGTTACTATCGATCACGGTCTGCGCCAGGAGAGCCGACAGGAGTGTGCGCATGTCGCGGCAATTTGCGCGACGCTGGGTGTGCGCCACGAAACCATCTCGGTCGAAGTAACGGACCGGAACCTGCAAAGCGGCGCGCGAAACGCCCGTTACATCGCGCTGCAAGTCTGGGCAGCGAGGCGAAAACTGTCCGCCATCGCCACGGCGCATCATGCCGATGACCAGGCGGAGACGATGCTGATGCGTCTCAATCGGGGCAGCGGGCTATCGGGATTGGCAGGTATCCGCCCCGACCGGTTGTTGCAGGATGGACGAACCCGCGTTCTACGGCCGTTGCTGCATTGGCGCAAAGCCGAGCTGGTCGCGATCTGCGCGGCGTCGCCGTTCCAGCCCATCGACGATCCGTCCAATCGCAACACGGCTTTCGACCGGGTCGCCATGCGGCAGAATCTGGCACAGGCGGCGTGGCTCGACCCCTCGGCAATCGCGACCTCGGCATCGCACATCGCTGCAGCTGAAGCCTATCTCGCCTCCACGCTGGAGGCTGTCTGGACCGAGCGCGTCTCAAACAGTGCCAGCAGGGATTGCTTCACCTGTACAAGCACCGGTTCCCGCTTTGAAAATACCGAAATCGTGGCGCGTATACTTGAACGACTCGGTGCAAAAGCGCGCAAATCCGATGTAGCGACAATGGTCTCACGCCTGGAACGCGGCGAAAATGCAAGTCTTGGGGGCGTGCTGGCTTCTGTGCGCAAGTCCGACGGCCAGTGGTATTTTGCCGCCGAACCGGCGCGCGCCAGCCCCTAAAGAATAGTGCCGCCCACGCCGAGCGTTTTGCCGCGCGTGATGATGACCTTGTCGCCGTTCTTGATCTTGGCAAACAGGCGTTTGGCAATCTCGTCCGGAACTGCGATGCAGCCGTGGCTGGCATAGCCATTCTCGACTTCGCTGCCACCATGGATCGCCACACCGTCGCGTGTCAGGAACACACTCCACGGCATCGGCGCATTGTTGTATTTCTCCGACACGTTGTGGCGCTGTTTGCGCAGGACGGGAAAGGTACCGATCGGAGTGGGGTGTTCGGGTGTTCCCAGCATCGCCGCCGCAGCACCGATTTCGTATCCACCCTGAAAAACCGACATGACGCGCGCATCCAGATCGACTGTGACCACGATGCGCCCTGGAGGAACGCCATCGGTGTTCCAGTGCCATTCGCCGTATTTGATCGGCCCGTCGATTTTCAGCACGCGCTTTACCACCAACGGCTCATCACGCTTTGCGGCAGAGACTGACGCGCGGGTCATTACGGCATCGCCAGTCTGGGGTGCAGGTGCCTTGTCTACGATGTCTACCGTGTCAGCGACATCCGCAGCATCCTGATCCGTGTCCGCCAGCATCGCCTCGGATGCCGCTGGTGTTTTCGCCGCGCCGGACTTTGCAACAGCGTCGGGATCGATGGGGATCGCCAGCGCAATGTCGGCGGTTTCGACGGGCTCGACTTCGGGCGTCGGCTCCCCGTCGATCAGTGCGCCTGCAAGCGTTGCGCCGCTGAAGACCAGCAGCAATGCGGCTGTCGCGCCGCCGATCCATGTGAGAATAGGGTTCATACGAGGAGATATGCCCGCAATGGGTGCAGGTTTCCATAACGCAAGCGTCGGCTGTCCCGCTGCGACACAGGCACAAGGTGTCCCGTTAAACCGCTAACCGTGTGCGCCGAACTCGTTGGCGATGGCCGTGCCGATGCGCAGCGACAGTCCGTAGGCACGCTCCAGCGGGTCGATAAAATCGCGCCGGATCTCGTCATAACCTTCACTCGCACCGTCGGGATAATCGCTCGGTTCGTCGATGGCGAAATCGGACGGTTGCGGGAAGCTGGTCGGGTATGCGCGGCGCAACTGTTCCAGCGCATCGTCGATCCGCAGAGTGAAAACCATTTCCAGCACATCGTCGCGACTGATGTCGTTTGCGCGGCTGAAGGCGGGGATGGAGACAGCCTTCAAAAAAATGTGCTGGAACAGGGTAAGCCGCAGCGCCTGCAACACGCCGATTTGCCGCCGCACCTGCTCGCGGCCTTCCAGCGGTGCTTCGTCGGGCAGCAGATCGAGCAGGCGATGCAGTTTCAGCGCATCGACGCGCAGGCGCGAGGCGAGCCGGCGGAAAGTGCCGGTGCGATCGTCGCGGGTCAGGTATTCGGCCAGCGTCTCGCAGGCGTCCGACAAATGCGTTTCGGTGCCGCGATAGGGGCGGCTTGCCCAATATGCGGAATTGAACAGCTCGCCGAATGCGGCAACCGTCTTGATGCTGGCAAGCGCATTGGATGCGCGCACGAGCCGAATGATCTGTCGCCCGCGTGCGCTATCGGTCAGCAGCGCCGCGATTTCCTCGTAATTGCCGTCCGCCGCGCTGCCGAGCCCTGCGATAACGTTCACCGGATAGCCCAGCTGTTGCAGTATGGCATTGTGCGGGATGGCGCGGATCTGGCGCAGGTTCATGTCGCGGTCGGACCGCAAATCGCCTTGTCTGCGCGACACGCGGCTGCCGGTGGAATTCAGCAGGCCCAGCCCGAATGCCGTCAAGGCGCGGCTGTAGGTTGCGCTTTCCATATGGTCGCGCTGGTGCTTGCGGATGGCGCGATAGAAATCGAGGCTGAGGTCGGTGCGGCGATAGAACGGGTCGGTCGGCGCCTCGGTGTCCAAAGTCGGGGACGCCGCAATGCGCGTCAGCGTCGCCAGTGCCAGTGCAGGTGTTGCAAAGTGCAGATAGCCGTCGCCGCCCTGGAAGCTGACTTCGGGTTCCAGCCGGATATCGGCGCGGGCAAATCGCCTTCGCGCCCACGGGCTCAGTGGCCATGACAGCCGGTCGTCGAACCCGCCCGGATGCGCGCCGCGGCCCATGCTTTCGCCATGCGTGTTGAAAATCAGTGCGGCGGTGTCGCCCATGTCGTATCGCGCCATCGCCTGCGCCAGCCGCCCTTGCAGGCGCTCGATCGCGAGGCTGGCAGGAATTTGCCCGACGAACCGCCCGGCATCGGAAAAGCCGGTCTGGATGCAGACCCGGCCACGCGCGATGGCGTATTCGCGATAGGTCTCATCCGCCAGCAACTGGTCCACGAAGCGCCCGCCATGCTCAAGCGCGCTTTCGGTTTCGAACAGCGGCGAGACATCGACCTTGTTTTCGATGCCGAACAGCTTGGCGAAATAGAGCGCGGCGAGGATGGTCGAAGGCTGCTCGCATTCGGCCACCAGCATTCGGATCGGGGCATCGGCATCGATGTGCGCGAGGATCTGCGTCATCGCCAGGAATTGCCGGATCGCGGTGCTGCTTTCGATGGCCAGCGCGGCAAAATTGCTGCGCAGCGGTGTCACGTTTTCCAGCATGGTGCGCAGGGTGGCAATGGCACCCCGGCTGGCGAGGTCGAGCGTAATGCCGCCATCGATCTGGCGGCGGATCGCATTGTGGAGCTGACTGGCGTTCACACGGAAATGCACGCGCGCCATGCCCAGCCCGTCGGCGCGCATCGCGCAGGCCAGCGTTTTAAGTGCGATGGCGCGCGCGCTGTCCGCCAGCGCCGCGTTGCTTTCCAGCCGCTCGATTATCGGCGTCAGGGTCAGCAGTTTGTGCGGATTGTCAGCGGTCAGGCGGTTGGCGGCATCCGACAAGGCGGCAGGGTCGCTCAGGTCGGCGGCGAAATCCAGCGCCCGATTTCGGGCATATTCGTGGGCTGCGTCCAGTTCGTTTACGACGGGGTGATCGGCGTTGATGGCACGCAAGGCATCGGCATAACGCCCGATGCGCTGCGCCTTTTCATCCAGCCGGAAGCCGATGGAATCGAACCATTTGATATCGGTCCGCCCGTCCATGTCGTATCCGACCCAACTGGCGAAACGAAACGGGAGCGGGGCCAGTTCTGCCATCCGGTCGGGCCAGCGAGTGGCGGCTTCGGCCAGCACCGTCGCCACGATCCGGTCGCGCGCGTCCTGCGCATTGGCGATGGCGGCCATCGCGCGCCCGTGTTCGTATCGCAGCGTGACGGCGGGCCGCTCGGCCCCCGTGATGCAGCGCGCCTCTTCGCTGTCCTCGGCAGCATCGGCCACGGCTTTGCTCTGGTCCGGTGTCAGCAGGAAGGTCGGGTGCGCGGTAAAGACGGCGTGCAGGGCGGGGTTCTGCCAGTGCTCGCGGAAGGCGTCGAAATCCTGCGTGTCGCACAGGGCAACGATGGCGGCCTGGTTCGCGCCTTCGTCGACCGGCTCGACCCGCTGGCGCAACTGGCGGGCGCGGCTGGTCAGCGAATGGCATTCCAGTTCCGCCACCATGCTTTCCACCTCGTCCAGCGAGAGGCCGCCCGATTCCAGCTCGCGCGACAAGTCCAGCGATAGCTGGAAGACCGGGTTGAACAGCGGCGTGGTGCGGGTGTGCCGGTGCAGTTCGCGAAGGCGGTCGCTAAGCTCGGCAACGGTTCTCATGCGCCCATGCCTGCCGCTTCGCGGGCCAGGGCTTCGATAGCGCCGCGATCCGGAGCACCTTTGGGCGCGACCCAGCTCCCGCCCACACACAGCACCGGATCGAAGGCGAGCCATTCGGCAGCGTTGGCTGGCGAGATGCCGCCGGTGGGGCAGAAGCGGGCGTTGCCGAACGGCGCGGCCAGTGCCTTCAGGGCAGGCAAGCCGCCCGCCGCCATTGCCGGAAAAAACTTGAAGCGGGTCAGGCCAAGATCGAGGCCGCGCATGATATCGCCCGCATTGGCAATGCCGGGCAGGAACGGAACGCCGTGCCGTATTGCGGCCCTGCCCAGCGGCTCGGTCAGGCCGGGCGACACGATAAATTCACTGCCCGCAGCAAGCGCATCGGAGAGCGTCTGCTGATCGGTCACGGTACCCGCACCGACAATCGCACCGGGCACCTTTTTCATCGCGGTAATCGCGTCCAGAGCGGCGGGCGTGCGCAGCGTCACTTCCAGCACAGGCAATCCGCCCGCCACCAGCGCCTCTGCCAACGGCACGGCATGGGCGGGGTCTTCGATGACGATGACCGGAATGACCGGTGCCATGCGCATGAGGGAGTCGATATCGTTCATGGTAAGTTGTCTGCGTGATGCGCGCCAGCGAAGGGGATGTGTTCGATAACTGGCTCTACAATCCGGCGCTGGCCAGCATTGCCGATCCGCCGCGTTCTGCGCTGTCGGCCTGCGCGCGGAACATGGCGAACAATTCGCGGCCTGTTCCGGCCTCGGATTTCGGGTCGGGCGTAGCGGCGCGGCCGGCGAGGTCGGCAGTGGTGGAAAGCGCGCCCGTGACCGCGCAGACTTCTACGATGTCGCCATCGCGCAACAGGGCCAGCGGTCCGCCACCGAGGGCTTCGGGCGTACAGTGGATCGCGGCAGGCACCTTGCCGCTCGCGCCCGACATGCGGCCATCTGTGACCAGCGCGACGCGGTAGCCACGGTCCTGCAATACGGCGAGCGGCGGGGTCAGGCTGTGCAGTTCGGGCATACCGTTGGCGCGCGGCCCCTGAAACCGGACGACGACCACCACATCGCAATCCAGCTCGCCCGCTTCGAAGGCGGCGGTGACGTGCTGTTGCGTATCGAAGACGCGGCACGGGGCTTTCACTGTCATCCGGTCCTCTCGCACCGCCGATGTCTTGAAGCATGCGCGGCCCAGATTGCCCGCGACCAGCTCCATCCCGCCATCGGCGCGAAAGGCGTGTGCGACAGGCCGCAGCATCGTGTCGTCGCCGCTCGCGCCGACCGGGCGGCTAGCGAGTGCGCCGTCCTCCAGCACCGGCTCGCGTGCGTAGGCGTTCAGGTCGCCCGATGCCGACCGTCAGCAGGTCGGCATGACACAACCCGCCCGCAATCAGCTCGCCGATTATATAGCCCATGCCGCCCGCTGCGTGGAAATGGTTCACATCGCCCGATCCGTTGGGATAGACCCGCGCCAGCAGAGGCACGGCTTTCGACAATTCCGACAGGTCGTCCCAGTCGAAGCGGATACCCGCCGCGCGCGCCATTGCGGGGATATGAATCGCGTGGTTGGTCGACCCGCCCGTTGCCAGCAGGCCGACAGCCGCGTTGACGATGGCCTTTTCATCGACGCAGCGGCCCAGCGGGCGGTAGTCTTCGCTTTCCAGCCCGATGGCGGCAACGCGATGCACTGCCGCGCGGTCCAGCGCCTGGCGCAAGGCGGTGCCAGGCTGGACAAAGGCGCTGCCCGGCAAGTGCAGGCCCATCATCTCCATCATCATCTGGTTGGAATTGGCGGTGCCGAAAAAGGTGCAGGTGCCGGGCGAATGATAGCTGCCCAGCTCGCTTTCGAGCAATTCGGCACGGCTCGCCTTGCCTTCTGCATGAAGCTGGCGGACGCGCTGCTTTTCTTTGTTGGGGACGCCCGAAGGCATCGGCCCGCTTGGCACGAAAATCGTCGGCAAATGGCCGAACCGCAACGCGCCGATCAAGAGGCCGGGCACGATCTTGTCGCATATGCCCAGCATCAGCGCCCCGTCATACATCGCATGGCTCAGCGCGACGCCGGTGCTCATGGCGATCACGTCGCGGCTGAACAGACTCAGCTCCATACCGGTCTGCCCCTGTGTCACTCCGTCGCACATTGCCGGCGTGCCGCCCGCAACCTGCGCCGTTGCGCCGATTTCGCGCGCGTAAATCTTGAGGCGCTCGGGATAGCGGCCATAGGGCTGATGCGCGCTCAGCATGTCGTTATAGGACGTAACGATGCCGATGTTCGGACCGGCATGCTTCTTCAGCGCATCCTGATCCGTCTCTGCCCCGGCATAGGCGTGGGCAAGGTTGGAGCAGGACATGATGGTGCGGTCGGGCCGGTCTTCGGCAGCGCGGGTAACAAGGTCGAGATAGCGCGCCCGGCTACGCTGCGAATTGGCAATGACCCGCTGCGTCACGCGGTGCAGCGTATTGTGCAGGTTACTCATTCCAGGTGACCCCATCGCGTTCGGTCAGCGCAGCGGAAGCGCTCGGCCCCCAGCTTCCTGCGGTATATGTCTTGGGCGTGGTTCCGTCGGCTGCCCACAGCTCCCGAACGGCGTCGATCCAGTCCCATTGCGCCTCTACCTCGTCCCTGCGCACGAACAGCGTCTGGTCGCCTTCGATGAGGTCCAGCAGCAGGCGTTCGTAAGCAATCCGGCGGTGCTGGCCGACAAACGCATCGGGCATGGCAATGTCGAGCGGGACGGAGCGGAGGCGAATGCCATCGCGGCCCAGTCCCGGCACTTTCGCCATGAGATGCAGCGTCACGTTTTCGTCCGGCTGGATGCCGATAACGAGGCGGTTCGGCTGCATCGTCGCCGTACTGCCGCCCTTCAAGCCAGTGAATATCGAATGCGGCACCGCGCGGAACTGCACCACGATTTCCGTAACCCGACGGGGCATGCGTTTGCCGGTGCGCAAGTAGAACGGCACGCCGCTCCATCGCCAGTTATCGACATGCGCTTTTATGGCTACGAAGGTTTCGGTGTCGCTATCCGCCCCAAGCTCCTCGTCATAGCCCGGCACCGCCTGTCCGCCGATGGCACCCGCGCGATATTGCCCCGTTACCGTCTCGCCCGACTGCACCGGCCTGAGCGAGCGCAGCACCTTCACTTTTTCATCGCGGATGGCGGTGGCATCGAAGTGCCCCGGCGGCTCCATCGCGACCAGCGCCAGCAGTTGCAGCATGTGGTTCTGCACCATGTCGCGCAAGGCACCGGCCTCGTCGTAGAAGCCCGCGCGCTGCTCCAGCCCGACCGTTTCGGCCACGCTGATCTGCACATGGTCGATGGAGGCCGCGTTCCACAGCGGTTCGAACATCAGGTTGGCAAATCGCAGGGCGAGCAGGTTCTGGACCGTCTCCTTGCCCAGATAATGGTCGATGCGGAAAATCCGGCTTTCCGGAAAAGCCGCTGCCACTGCGTCGTTGATCGCCTGACTCGACACAAGGTCCGATCCGAGCGGTTTTTCAAGGCACATGCGAACATTGCCGCAATCCAGCCCCGCCGCCTGTAGCCCCGCTATCGTGGGTTCGAATAGTTTGGGCGCGGTGGACAGGAAGATCGCCAATCCGTCGCTATCGCCAGACTCTTCGCTATCATCGCAATCCCGCCCTACAGCCTCCGCCAGTTCGGCATAGCCTTCAGGCGTCGTCGCATCGACAGCGCGGTAATGCAGCCGGTTGAGAAAACCCGCCATGCCCCCGCGCCGGTCGGCGGGCAGGTGCTTTTCCAGCGCCTCTCGCGCAAACTGGCGGAAACCCGCATCGTCCATCTCGCTGCGTGCCGTACCGATGATCTGCAAGTCGGGAGAAAGCAGGCCGTCCGCATCCAGCGCGCACAGGCTGGGCAACAGCATGCGCTGCGACAGATCGCCGGTGGCGCCGAACAGCAGCAGGCGATTGGCAGTGAAACTCATTGCGCAAGCCTATCAAAGGTGAGGCGCGAACTCCATGTGCTGCAACCGTATTCAGGCGATGCGGTCAGTCGGTCACAGTGACTTCGACATGCTTTTCCAGAAAAGTGGTCGCGCCAAAGCTGGTCATGAAGCTGACATCGGCTGCATCGCGGCCAAGGCCGATTTTTACGATCTCGTCCGGCTTGGCCATGCCGGTTGCGTCGACCAGATACCATGCACCGCCACCGGGTGTGGTCGGGTCGGTCAGGAAAACCTCGGCAACCGCATGGAAATCTTGCGGGGTGACGCCGGGTGCGAAACAGCTAACGAAACGGGCGGGGATGCCCGAAGCGCGCGCCAGCATCACCATCACATGCGCATAGTCGCGGCAGATGCCCTGCCGTTCGATAAAGGTATCCAGACCGGTGGTTTCCGGCCCGCTGGCGCCGGGCACATAGGAGAAATTCTTCGCGATCCAGTCATGCATCGCCATGATGCGTTCCCCGCCATCCGTCTGGCCGAATTCCGCGCCAACAAAGGACTGGAACCGGTCCGCCGGACAGTAGCGTGAATCGAAAAGATATTGCACCGTTTCGCCGGGCAAGTCGTGAGCGGGCAACCGTTCGAGCTGGCTTATCTCGGTCAGCAGGCGATCGACTTCGACCTTCGCCTTGTAATTGACATCGTAACGGCCCCTCGCACGAACCCATACCCGTTCGCCGATATCGTCCTGCGCACGCACGCGGGCAAAATGTTCGCCCTGCGTTACCCAGGTATCGGTTTCGAGCAGTCGTTGTTCGGGGATCATGGCTGCTTCGAATTGCAGCAGCACGTCGGTGGTCTCTTCCATCTCGAAAGAGAAGCCAAGGTCGATGTTTACGGTCATATCCTGCGCAACGCGCTGCGCTCGCTTCGGTGCCGCAGCGTCGGCAGTTTATTGCATAATGGTAGCCCATTCGGCTTCCGCGAGCGCCCTGCCGCCGGTTCGCAACACCAGCGTTCCGTTGGGCGAGGCGGGCGAGAATCGCCAGATGCCGACGTTCTTCTCGCCCACGAAGAGCGTTTCGCTGCCCGGTTCGATATGGCAACGCGTTGCTTGTCCGGGCACGGAAAACGGTTTCAGTGACAGCCCGCTCCAGCCTTTGCCGCTTCTGGCCACGGTGGTGCGGAAAATTGTACCGGTTTCCAGAGGGCTATAAATTTCCACGCCGCCGTCTGCTTGCTGTACGCCGATGCATATGTCGCTTGCGATGCCTGGCCCAACGGGAACACGAGCCGCGCGCTCGAGCTCGCCTGTTTCGGCATCTAGCATGGCAAGGAACAGGTAAGCCAGCGCCGGATCGGAGCGGTCGCTCGCGGCGACCAGCACGGTGCCATCGCGCATCGTGACCAAGTCGACATGCGCAAGGCCTGTTGCGGCCAGTGTGCCGCGCAGCGCGTCGTCCGGGCCGTGGACTTGCAAACCTGTTTCCGGGTTGGCGGAAACCCTGAACGTGCGCGCTGCGTCGGACATATCACGCCATATGGCCGCATCGTCTGCGCCCGGACTGTGCATCGCAGCGGCGCGGCCTCCGTTTGGGTCGGCGGTCGCGCAGCCGGAAAGCGCGGCGGAGAGGACTAGCAGGGGAAAGAAACGAACCATCGCTGCCGTATTCGCGCGTCGCGGGCTGGCGTCCAGCACAATGTCAGGCCGATTTCACGGGCGTGAAACAATATTTCTTCGTCGCGCAATGCAATTTGTACCATTTGGGACATTCAGGCCATCGGACCTGACGCGGTAGCAAGGGGTCACTTCAAACGCAGAAGGGATCTTACCTGTGAAAAACATTATTCTTACCGCAACCGCCGGAGCCGTCGTTGCCACCGGTACATTCGCCGTTCCCGCCGAAGCCGGTCCGTTCGACCGCCTGAAGCGCAAGGTCCAGAAGGTCGAGCGCGAAGTCCGCAAGGTCGAACAGACCGTCGCCGAAGTCGAGCAGGCTGTCGACACCGTCGAAGCCGTGGCCGATGGTCGCGTCTCTGCCGAAGACGTTGCCGGCGCCGCTGCTTCGGGTGCGATGGGGCGCACCCGCCTGGGTTCGCCAATTCGCGGCGTTCGCGGCATGAATGGTGCGGTGCCGGGGCGCAGCAACTATCCCAAAACCGCGCAGCGCGCGCCCGCGGCCGGTGTCGCAAGCACAGTGCCTGCGAAATTTGTCAGTCAGCTGAATTGTGCCGACCTGAACCTGGGCAATGCCTTCATAGGCAAAGGCGGGACCTATACGTTCAGCCAGGGTATCAGCACGCAAGAACGCAGTGGTATCATCAATCGTCGCAACGTTTCCGTAACGAACGGCTGCATGCTGCCAACAATGGAATCGGGCGACATCCTCTATGTCGAAGTCGACAAGGGCGACTACAGCAGGCACAATTACGACCTGCAATGCGTGTCTTATGACGGCAAGGAACAGCTCAACAACACGAATGCCCCGCCGGAAAACAACTACGGGGGCAAGGACGTCATGCTGCATACCGGGCACAGCCTGGGATACACGCCAACGGCGAGCGGCAGCAATTCAAACCGTGGCGATGCCTACCAAAAGTATCTCGATGGGCGCGGTCGCGACATGATCACATTCAATATGCCCAGCCTGCATACGGATCGCGGTACTGACTTCTTCTGCCAGCATTTCAACAAGGATACCGGCAAGAGTTCCTTGGCCTTCGCGTTCCGTCGCGGCCCCCAATAACTTCAGTTTACTTAGTCACCGGAGCCGGTCTTTGCGCCCGGCACCAGTGACCGGGCGCGCCGTCTTCTGCGACCCTTCGGCGCGCCCGTTTTTTCTTCGCAATATTCGTCGCAAAAACCAATCAGGAGTAATTTTCATGCGTGCAATCACCGCACTTTCCGCCATCGCCCTCGCCATCGGCACCGCGCCGCTGGCACCCGCTGCTTTCGCGCAGTCCAGTTCCGGCACGGTCAGCAAGGACGGCTCATGCCCAAAAGGGTTCAAGGCTTCGGGTTCAGACTGTAAGTCCAGCAGCATGGTTGCCATCGTCAAGATCGGTTCCTGCCCCACCGGCTTCCGCGCTTCGGGCAATTACTGCACCGGCGACAAAAACGATTATGCCGAAGTGCGTTCGGGCAGCTGCCCCAGCGGTACCAAGGCTTCGGGCAAATACTGCGTGAAGTAAGCGTCGGCATCACGTCACAGCCAAAGGGCCGCGTCTCCGCAACAGGAGGCGCGGCCTTTTGCGTCCGCAGCCTCTTCACTTGGTCCTAAGGTTCGCATGGCTTATGCAGTGCCAACGCACCCGCAGATGCGATTTTGGAACCAGCCTTGGCGCAGCAAGACCCTTTCATCGACGGACTGATCCGTGACGCCTATGCGGTAATCGGGCAGCCTGAGCGTTTGTTCGACTTGCTGGAGCATGCCGACCATGCGACGCTCGAAGATAATGCCGGTGCTCTCGGACCGACGGCGGAAACACATTTCGACCAGGCTGGCGGGCTGATGGACCAGACATCTCCGCTGGTCGGCAGCGACTGGGCCGCTTTCGAGGGCGGAGCTGCGCGCACTGCCACACACGCGCTGGTGCTGGATGCGGACATGGGCGTTGTCGCATTCGACCGAAGCGAATTTTCCGGGCCGGACCTTGCAACCGGACGAATCGCGCCCGACTGGCTATGGGATCCGTCCGAGAAGAACGCCGATATTGCTCGGATCAAGCGATGCTCTCCGGAAACGGGTTCCGACTTCCTCCGCTTGTTTGCGACGCCCGATGACGATCAAGGCAGCTGGTATGCGCTGACTTGCGAGGACGGAGCGAAGGGCCGACAGACGATGTTCGCATCGATCCAGTTCCGCTGGAACGAAGCGAGCGGCGACCGGTTCGGCACGGCGCTGGATCTGACCGCGACGGAACTCGCGCTGACCCGCCATCTGGTGACGGGCGGAACATTGCGCAGTTTTTCGGAACAGCGCGGACGATCCATCGGGACGGTGCGCAACCAGATGAAGACGCTGTGCCGCAAGCTGTCAATCGGCTCGCAGCAGGAATTGCTGATGCTCTATACCGGTTTCGCGCATTCGCTGCAGCAATCCGGGTCCGCTGCCGCCGATGGCCAGCATGATTGTCTTCGCGTCCATCGTGCCGAGGATGGCAGCGCAATTGCGTGGGAGGAACATGGCGATCCGGATGGCAAGCCGGTGCTGTATTTCCACGCCTTCTTCGAAGGTGCCTTGCTGACACCGGCGCAAGACGCGGCGGCCAAGGCAGCCGGGCTACGGATTATCGCGCCCTGGCGGCCCTACTGGGGCGACACGACGGGAAAAGGCGAACGGTTCGACCTTGTATACGATTTTGCTGACCGGCTTCTGACCCTTCTAGACAAGCTTGGTATCGAAAAATGTGCAATGCTCGGCGCAACGGCAGGCGCACCTTTTGCGCTTGGCGCCGCGCAAAGGTTCGGTACCCGCGCCACCGGTCTGGTGCTGGCCGGTCCGGTGCTGCCCTACCGGACGTGGGCGGAACTTAACCGGCTGGCCCCCGGCTATCGCCGACCGATGAAACTGGCGCGGCTCGCGCCGGCTTTCGCGCGCATGTGGGTTCGCGCGACGGTTGGCGGAACGCTGCTGGGCAATTTCGACACTATCGCGGACGATTTTCTGGGTGAAGCATCGGCTGACCGCCAATATCTGAAGCATTCGGAAGCCCGCGCGACGATCCAGCGCGCCGGTTCCTACACCTTCCGGTCATCCTTGGAGGGACCGGTGCAGGCCATCCTGCTGGAAATAAGTGACTGGAATCCTTTGTGTGCCGGTATCGACGCGCCGGTCACAGTCATGGTCGGAAAGAAGCCGGGCGGTATCGACCACACCCTGTTCGAGGAATTCGCAGCGCGCCACGGATTTGTGCTGGTCGACGATTTCACCAACTCCAACCAGTTCGTTCTGCATGACGATCCGGCACGCGTGTTCTCCGCCCTTCACGCTATGGCGGCATGAATTGACCGCGACCCCATCGACATCCGACGACGACGCGATGCAGGCCATCGTCGCGCGGGCATATGCCGCGATTGCCAAGCCCGAAACGCTGGTCGACCTGATCCAAATCCTGACCGATGCGGAGGACGATCTGCTGGATCGTCCGGAACAGGCGGAGATCCATTTTGGCAACGCGGCGAGCATTCTGGCCCGCGTCTATCCGCTGTCGGCCAAAGAGGTGGGCGTGCTGAATACCGCCGAAAACAGCGCCTATGCTGGCGACTTGATCCTCGACCGGAATTTGCGCGTGCTTGGTTATAGCGACCGGGTATTCGACGACAGTATGCCAGAAGCCGGTGCCTATGCGCCGGACTGGCTGTTCAACCCGGTTTCGCGAAACGCCGACCGCAAACGGCTGAAAGCGTTCGGTGGCGCCGACGATGGCACCTTCATTCGCCTGTTCACGGGCCCACAGGACGATGCGGGGCGCTGGTTCGCGGTGCGATTGCTGGCAGCGCACGACGATGCACAGACGGTGCTGGCACTGGATGCCGTGCGGCTTCGCTGGAGCGTGGAAACTGGCGCTGCATTTCAGAAAGCGTTGCACCTGACGGACACGGAGCTTGCGCTGGTCGAGCATATCGTCACCGGAGGAAAAGTGCGCGATTTTGCCGAGCAGCGGGGGCGTTCCGTCGGTACGGCGCGTAACCAGTTGAAAACGCTGCAGCGCAAGCTGTCGATCAACTCGCAGGAGCAGCTACTTTTGCTCTACGCGGGCTTCGTGCATTCGCTGGAATCGCCCGACCATGGCGCACATGTGGCCGCGCACCAGTGCGACAACATCTTCGAGGACGGAGACGGGCAAACGATTGCCTGGGAGGAGTTTGGCGATGCCAGGGGCAAGCCGGTGCTGTTCTTTCACGCGCTGGAAGGGGCGCTGGTTACGCCGCAGGTCTCGCAAGCCGCGGCACGGTCCGGGTTGCGCTTCGTCGCACCGTGGCGGCCGCATTTCGGCGACACCAGCGGCTTGCAATCGGGCGATGCGTTCGAGCGGACACGCAATTTCGCCGCCCGGCTTCCCGCATTCCTCGACCATCTCGAAATCGACCGCGTAGTGGCGCTGGGGACGCAGGCGGGGATGCCGTATCTGATGGCAATGGCGCAGGCGCATCCGGAGCGGTTGTACGGCGTGGTCGGGGCGGGTCCGTTCCTGCCGGTGGCGGGCAAGGATTTCCGGTATCTGGCAAAAAGCCATCGTGCGCAAATGCGGATTGCGCGCATCGCGCCGTCCTTCGTGCGGATTTACCAGCGGGCGATGCTGGCGACGATGGGCACGGGCGAGTTCTATCGCTTTGTCGAAGAATATTACCAGGACTGCCCGCGCGAGCTGGAGGCGGTCCGCCGGCCGGAAATGCTCGACGTTTTCCGCCGGGCCGCGACCTATGCGATGCGGGCTGAATTCGAAGGTACCATCGACACGATGTTGACCTGGAGCGCCGACTGGCGCGAACTGTGCCGTGATATTGCGGTGCCGGTGCACATGATGGTCGGTGCACAGGATGCAAACTGCGACCCGGAATTCGCCGCGTTGTCCTGCAATCGCTACGGCTGGCCCGATGCCGAGATCGTGGACGACGCGGGCAGCTTCCTCATCAACGATCAGACCGGACAGGTCATGGCGCGCATCGCCGGCATGTTCCCGAACTAGGCTGGCGCGATAACGCCGAACAGGTCGTGCTCGTCGGCATCCTCGACAATGGCTTCGACGATGTCTCCTGCGGCCAGCGTTACCGGCACATCGCGCAGGAACACATTGCCGTCGATCTCCGGTGCGTCCGCCTGGCTGCGGCCTGTTGCGCCGATATCGCCATCCTCGTCCGGATCGCCGACATCGTCGATGATGACCGGCACCGTGCGCCCGACCTTGGCCTGCAATTTCGCCGCGCTGATGCGGGCGGTGGCGTCCATGATGCGGGCGAAGCGTTCTTCCTTCACCGCTTCGGGAACGGGATCGGGCAGGGCGTTGGCCTGCGCGCCGGCCACCGGTTCGAAGCGGAACGCGCCGACGCGGTCGAGCTGCGCTTCTTCCAGCCAGTCCAGCAGATATCTGAAATCGTCCTCGGTCTCGCCGGGGAAGCCGACTACGAAGCTGCTGCGGATTGCAATGTCCGGACAAATTTCGCGCCATGCCTTCAGCCGTTCCAGCACCTTGGCTTCGTTGGCAGGCCGCTTCATCGCCTTGAGCACGCGCGGGCTGGCATGCTGGAACGGGATGTCGAGATAGGGCGTCAGCAGACCGTCCGCCATCAGCGGCACCACCGCATCGACATGCGGATAGGGATAGACGTAATGCAGCCGGACCCAGGGCGGCACCCCCTCCGCCGTGCGCAATCCGCCCAGTTCGCGCGCAAGATCGGTCATGTGCGCGCGCACCTCGCGGCCTTTCCAGCTGCGCGGTTCGTGCCGTGTATCGACGCCATAGGCCGAGGTATCCTGGCTGATGACCAGCAGTTCCTTCGTCCCCGCCGCCACCAGCTTTTCCGCCTCGCGCAGCACCGCGTCGATGCGGCGGCTGGCCAGTTTGCCGCGAATGTCGGGAATGATGCAGAACGCGCAGGAATGGTTGCAGCCCTCGCTGATCTTGAGGTAGCCGTAATGGCGCGGCGTCAGCTTGATGTCTTCGGCGGATAGCTGCGGAATCAGATCGACAAACGGCCCCTGCGACGGCGGCGCGTGGACATGCACCGCTTCCACCACCTGTTCGTATTGATGCGCGCCCGTTACCGCCAGAACCTGCGGATGGGCGGCGCGGATCGTGTCCGCTTCCTCGCCCAGGCAACCGGTCACGATGACGCGCCCGTTTTCCGCAATCGCTTCGCCGATGGCGGCTAGGCTTTCCTCCTTCGCGCTGTCGAGGAAGCCGCAGGTGTTGACCAGCACCACGTCGGCCCCGGCATAGTCGGCGCTCATCGCATAGCCGTCTGCGCGCAGGCGGGTCAGGATGCGTTCGCTGTCGACCAGCGCCTTGGGACAGCCGAGGCTGACCATGCCGATACGTTTGGCGTCAGGCACGGTATTGGGGCGCAACATGGTAGCGGGTGTGGTGGGCGTGTCCATCCGCCAGCACTTACACGCTTGGCAAGCGCACCGCTATCCTTGCGTTACGACCTCGTCGGGCTGGGCGCGCAGCGGGCGGGGATCATCGTCGCGTGTATGCCCGTCGCCTTTGGTTGCGCCGCTTTCGGTCGGCACGATTTCCACCACCACGTCGCCCGCGCGCAGGTTCTGGCATTCCTCTTCCCAGAACCCCAGCGCCTTGCCGTCGCGATAGACGCGCAGGCCACGGCCGCCGGAATCGAGAGCCGAAATTGCGCAGCCGCATTCGGCATCGGTGACCAGCCGTTCGACCAGCTGCACCCGACCGGTGACGGAGGCGAGGTCAGCAAGGTAATCGGCGATATGCGCGCCCTTGGCCGAGCCTGCCAGCAACAGGCCGGTGAACCGCACCGGGTTGATGACGTTGTTCGCGCCCGCTTGCCGCGCCAGCGATTCGTTGTCGTCGGCACGCACCACCACGCTGATCGGGACATCGGGAGCCAGTGCGCGCACGGTCAGCACGATCAGGATCGAGGTATCGTCGCGTCCTGCGGATACCAGCACATTGCTGGCCTTGCTGATCCGCACCGCTTCAAGCGTGTTGTCGCGGGTGGAATCGCCAGCCAGCACATTGCAGCCCAGCCCTTCCGCCGCCAACAGCCGTTCCTCGCTGGGGTCGATTACGACGATATCGCGCGGGTCGGTGCCGCGTTCAATCAGTTCGGCAACGCTTTCGGAGCCGGATACGCCGTAGCCCAGCACCACGATATGTCCCGAAAGCTGTTCCTGGATACGCTTCATGCGATAGGTCTCCCAGCTGCGCTTGATGATGAAATTATAGGCTGTGCCCACGAAGATGAAGAACACCGCAAACCGGATCGGCGTGACGATAACCGCTTCCACCATCCGTGCCCGGTCGCTGATCGGGGCGATATCGCCAAAGCCGGTGGTGGTGACCGAAATCATGGTGAAATAGATGACGTCTGAAAAGCTGACTTCGCCGTCCAGATTGTCGACCAGCCCTTCGCGGTCCCACCAGTGGATGGCGACGACAATGGCAAGCAGGAAGATGGCGAGGCCGAGCCGGATACCCAGGTCGCCCCACACCGGCACGCGCACCGCACGGCGCAGGGGGCGAAAGCCGGTGCCCTTGAGGCGCCGTCTGCCCACGCCATCGCCCACCGGTTTAACGTTGTCTCTCATTCGAAAGTCAGCGTTGCGCCAGTATCATAGCGGGGTCAATTGGCGCGTTGTTGCGCAGGATATCGAAATGCAGCTTGGCCCGGTCCGCCGTGCCGTCCGATCCGGCTAGCCCGACCCGTTCTCCGGCCCGGACCGTTTCGCCCAGTTTCACGGTGATACGCGATAAATGGCCGTAGCGGGTGCGCCAGCCCTTGCCGTGATCCAGCACGACCAGCCGCCCGAACTGTCCGCTGTCGCGTTGCGCGTATACCACGCGGCCTATCGCGGACGCGCGCACCATGTCTCCGGTCTTCGCCGCGTAATCCACGCCGCCATGCCCCTTGCCTTCGGCATAGGAAAACCCGGCCAACACGCGGCCATCGTGCGGCTTGCGGAAATAGGGAATGGTTTCGGTGCGAACGGGGGGCGGGGCGGCATCTGCGCCTGCCATAACTGCGGGAATGATCAGCGTCTCGCCGGTGCGCACCTTGTAGGGCGCGGGCAGGTTGTTGGCGATGGCGATATTGGTGAAGGGCACGCCATAGCGTTCGGCAATCGCGCCGATGGTGTCGCCCGCCTTGACCGTATGCGTTTTCTGGCGCGGTATCTGCAAGGTCTGCCCGACGCGTACGGCGTAGGGTTCGACCAGCCCGTTGGCCGCTGCAACCACAGCGGCAGGCACGCCTGCGCGATTGGCGATCCCGCCCAGTGTTTCGCCTTCCTCCACGACATGGCTGGTTTCGGTCGCCGGATTGGCTGCAGCCAACAGCAGGGCGGCGGGCGGCAGGGCGAACAGCGAAAGACGGCGCATGGCAGGTGTCTCCTAAGCGAAGCGTTCTGCGAGTGTGGCGAGCGAGGGGCCGTGCGTCAATTCCGGCTCCAGCGGCGTGACCGCGATATAGCCGTCGGCAATGGCTTCCAGATCGGTGCCGTGATCGGGCGTATGCTCGATCTGGTGCAGGCCGAACCAGTAATAGCTCAGGCCACGCGGGTCGCGCCCTTCCACCACGCTGCCGCGCGAGTAATCGTGAAAACCCTGCCGCACCACGCGGATGCCCTTCACCGCATCGGCGGCGCGCGGCGGGAAATTGATGTTGACCAGCGTGCGCGGCGCAAAGTCCATTTCGACCAGCGGGGCCAGCACCTTGCTACCCCATGCCCGCGCGGCGGCGAACAGGTCCGCCTCGGCTTCCCGCCCCTCGACCGGCACCAGAACCTGGCTCAGCGCGATGGAGCGGATGCCCGCCAGCGCGCCCTCCATCGCGGCGGACACCGTGCCCGAATAGGTGATGTCGTCGCCCAGATTGGCGCCCCGGTTCACACCCGACAGGATGAGGTCGGGCGGAGAGCCCTTCAGGATCGTGCGCAGCGCCAGCATCACGCTATCCGTCGGGGTGCCGGTGACGCAATAGCGCCGTTCGCCCAGCTGGCGCAGCCGCACCGGCTGGTTCAGTGTCAGCGAATGCCCCGCGCCCGACTGCTCTTCTGCCGGGGCGCATATCCAGACATCGTCCGACAGCGCGCGCGCGATTTCTTCCAGCACCGCGAAGCCGGGGGCATTGATGCCGTCGTCATTGGTCAGCAGGATACGCATTGTCGCTCCGATAATTCAGGTCAGGTATTGTGAGGCATCAGCACTGTCACGCCGCCCATATAGGTTGCCAATGCTTCGGGCACTCTCACGCTGCCATCGGCCTGCTGGTAATTCTCCATCACGGCGACCAGCGTGCGTCCCACGGCAAGGCCGGAGCCGTTCAGCGTGTGCGGGAAAGTCGTTGTCTTTTCCCCCTCGCGCTTGAACCGCGCGTTCATCCGCCGCGCCTGGAAATCGCCGGTGTTGGAGCAGGACGATATCTCGCGATAGGCATTCTGGCCGGGCAGCCAGACTTCCAGATCATAGGTCTTGCGCGCGCCGAACCCCATGTCGCCAGTACACAGCAGCATGGTGCGATAGGGCAGTTCCAGCGCCTCCAGAATACCGCTCGCGCACTTCGTCATGCGCTCGTGCTCGGCCTCGCTGTCCTCGGGGCGCACGATGCTGACCAGCTCGCATTTCTCGAACTGGTGCTGCCGGATGAAGCCGCGCGTATCCTTGCCCGCCGAACCGGCCTCGGACCGGAAGCACTGGGTCAGCGCGGTCAGGCGGATGGGGAAGGCGGCATCGTCGATAATGCTGTCCTGCACAGAGGCGGTCAGGCTGACTTCGGCGGTCGGGATCAGCCAGCGATCATCGGTGGTCCGGAAACTGTCATCGGCAAACTTCGGCAGCTTGTCGGTGCCGTACATCGCCTCGTCCCGCACCAGCACCGGCGGCATGCATTCGGTATAGCCGTTGTCCCGCGTCTGCCGGTCGATCATGAACTGGCCGAGCGCGCGGTGCAGGCGGGCCATATCGCCGCGCAGGAAGGTGAAGCGTGCGCCGGACAGCTTGGCACCCGTCTCGAAATCCATGCCCAGCGCGGGGCCGATATCGGCATGTTCGCGCGGTTCGAAATCGAAGATGGGCAGCTCGCCCCAGCGCGCGATCTCGACATTGTCGCTCTCGTCCGCGCCATCGGGCACATCGTCGGCAGGCAGGTTGGGCAGGCCCGCCAGCATATTCTTCAGCGCCTCGCCTGCATCGCGATCCGCCTGCTCCAGCGCCGGCATGGTGTCCTTCAAGGTCGCAACCTCGGCTTTCAGAGTATCCGCTTTTGCCGTGTCGCCACCGGCCATCGCCTGACCGATGGCCTTGGACGCGCCATTGCGCTTGGCTTGTGCGTCCTGGATGGCGGTGGCGGTCGCCCGCTTGCGCTCGTCCAGCGCCAGAATTTCTGCGGCAATGGGGGCGTGGCCACGGCGAGCAAGGGCAGTGTCGAAAGCGTCGGGGTCGCTGCGGATCGAACGGATATCGTGCATGGGCCGCGCCTATGCCCGCTTTGCGCGAGTGCCTCAACCGACCTAGACGCACCCGCATGGCTGCGCTGGTGCATTTCGTCGGGTTTCGGGACGACCGCTACTGGAATGCGGTGCGGGTTTGGGGTCCGCCCGATTTCATCCATCGTACATGGGATGTGTATGCCGCCAACGACGTTGCGACGGGCGATATCGTAATCCTCGCCACCGGCGACGCGGACGCTTTACCGCGCAGCTTCACGATGGCGGCGCAACGGCGGCGTGAGGAGCGAAACGCGCAGGGAACGGAAGCTCGCATAAGCGATTGATCTTGCAACGTATCGACACTTTAAAAACGGAGTTACATCATGATCGGCAAGATTATCGCAGCAGTCGCAGGCAACCAGCTTGCAAAAACCACCTCCGGCATCGGCGGCCCCGCAGGTGCTGCCATCGGCGTGGCCACGATGGCCGTCGCGCGCCGCCTCAGCATTCCTGCCCTGCTGGCCGTCGGCGCAGGCGGATATCTGGTGAAGAAATACATGGACGGGCAACAGAACATGCCCGCCAAGCCGGTGGAGACCGACACTATCGCCGACGCACCGCAAGCTGGCGCGCCGACGCTGTGATGGGCTGGAAAACTGGCATCGGCATACTGGTCGCTGCCGCAACCATCGGCACGGTGGCATATGCCCAAAGCGCACGCGGGCAGGACGATGAAGAACCTGCGTTCACGCTTGTCTCGTCTAAAAACGGCGTGGAGATCCGCGACTATGCGCCGATGATTGTCGCTGAAACTCAGGTCAGCGGCGATGGCGGGCGGGCGCGCAACGCCGGCTTCCGCATCCTCGCCGATTATATTTTCGGCAACAATGCGCCGGGCGACAAGATCGCCATGACATCTCCGGTGACGCAGCGGGACAACACGCAAGGTTCCGCCCGAGATGGCGAGAAGATCGCGATGACATCGCCGGTAGCGCAGCAGGAAGCAGTCGAGGGCTCGCTGGTCACTTTCGTGATGCCCGCAAAATACACGATGGAAACACTACCTGCGCCTCGCAATGACCGGATTACCCTGCGCGAGATCCCGGCAAAGCGCGTTGCCGCAATACGGTTCAGTGGACGGGCCGACGCCAGCGACCTTGCCAAGCAGGAAGCCAAGCTGCGCGCTTTCCTGACCGAGAACGGCATGACGCCGATATCGTCGGCATCCTATGCTTTTTACGATGCGCCGTGGGTGCCCGCACCGATGCGCCGCAACGAGGTCATGTTCGACCTCGAATAGAACGGTTCGCGTTTGAACATGGTGGGCGCGGCAAGGATTGAACTTGCGACCCCACCCGTGTGAAGGGTGTGCTCTACCACTGAGCTACGCGCCCGCCTGTCGGCAGGGGCGCGCCACTGCCATGCGCGGCGTGTTCTGGCAAGAGCCGTGTTGAACGCGCGGCGTCAGTTGCGCAGATAATCGACCAGTTGCGCGAAGGCCGTCTTTTCGTTTGCCGACGCGGTTTTCGCGTTCGGCTGGACGGGGCAGGCGAGGCAATAGGCCTGCGCGCCCCGCACGGTCATCAGCATGCCCAGATCGCGCTGTGCTTGCGCGAACAACGCCCGCTGCTGCGTGGCGACCATTGCGAAGATATCTCCACCGGCGCGCGCCGGTTGCGCCTTCGCTTCCAGCAGGCTGGCCAGGAGCGTGTCGTATTCACCCGGTGCGGAGCCGAGATAGGCGGCATGCCAATCGTCATCGTCCAGACCGGCTTCCTTCGCCGCCCAGGCAATCGCGTCATCCAGCCCGCCAAACTGGTCTACCAGGCCAAGCTGGCGCGCCGCGCCGCCATCCCAGACCCGGCCTTGGCCCAGCTCGTCGACCTTGGCTTTCGTCAGCTTGCGCGATTGTGCCACGCGGGTCAGGAACTGGTCATAGCCGTTCTCCACCGATGCCTGCAGGATAGCGTCGATTTCGGGCGTGAAGCCACCGATGAGGTCCGGCTGTCCCGATAGCGGCGTGGTTCGCACGCCATCCGCACCGACGCCCCATTCCGCCGCCGCGCGTTCGAATGTCGGGATGACAGCGAAAATGCCGATCGAGCCGGTGATGGTTTCCGGTTCGGCGAAAATGCGATCGGCAGGCGTTGCGATCCAGTATCCACCACTCGCCGCAACATTGGCCATCGACACCGCGATGGGAATGTCGTTCGCCTTGTGCCGCAAAATGGCTTCGCGAATTTCTTCCGAGGCCAGCACCGAGCCTCCGGGCGAGTCTACGCGTACGACCAGCGCCTTGAAATCATCTTCCAAGGCGGCATCCAGCAATTCCGCGATACGCTCTCCGCCCGCCGTGCCAGGACCGGCATCGCCGTCCACGATCTCGCCAGCGATGGTCACGACGCCGATGGCGGAGCCGGTCGTCTCTGCGATATTGTCGGCCAGCCACGGATCGAGGTCGGTCGCGGCATAGGCGCCGGGCAGCTCGTTCCATTCGTCTGCGCCCGCCACTTCCGCAACGCGGTCACCGAATTCGGCAAGACTGCCCAGCTTGTCCACCAGCCCGGCGGCGAGAGCCGCCTGCGCAAGATCACCTTGCGAGCGTTCGATCCAATCGACCGGATTTTCCGTAATCGTCGCGATCTGCGCCTTGGGTCGTGCCTTGGCGACATGCGCCTGCCATTGGGACCACAGCGCGCCATACAGCGCTTCGGCATTTTCGCGCGCTTCGGTGGACATGGAATTGCGGGAGAACGGCTCGACTGCCGATTTGTATGTGCCCACCTTGTAGATACGCGCATTGATGTCGAGGTTTTCCAGCAGCTCGCCATAATACAGGTTGGAGCCGCCCGGTCCCGCAACGAAAGCGCCGCCCTGTGGATTGACCCAAACTTCGGTGGCGTGGGACGCCAGCATCATGCCATCATCGCCATAAGCGATGGCATAGCTGAAAACGGGTTTGTCGGCGGACTTCACGCGATCCAGCGCCTCGCCGATTTCCTGCAAATGCACTTGCCCGCCGCCGAGCAGGCCGGACAGGTCGAGCACCACCGAATTGATGCGATCGTCTTCTGCCGCCGCATCCAGCGCCCGCACCAGCTCGCGGGCTTCGAATTCGCCAATAGGGTCGCTGCCGCTAAACAGGGCGGCGATGGGATCGATGATCGAGGCTTCTTCGACGATGACGCCATCGAGTTCCAGCAATAGCGCACCGCTGGAGCGAACTTGAGCGGGGCCGGGGCGGGCGGTCAGGACGGCGAACAGCAGGCCGAAAAACAGCAGCAGGAAGAGCAGGCTCAACCCGTCCTTGATGCCGACCAGCAATTTCCAAACCTTGCCTGCGAATGCCATGCCGTTTCCTTATTGCGTCGCGCGCGTTTCGAGGCATAGCTAGGGCGCGCATGGCGCACATGCCAGCCGAAACCGCTTGAGCGGGCGATGGTGCTCGATTAACGCCCCGTCTTTAATGACATCGCCGCCATCCATACGCGACAACGGGCGCTTCCCGCCGGGGCGACTGGCCTATCCGCATCGCGACCTGCTGGGCATCGCGCAGCTGGAACGGCACGAGATCCTGTATCTGCTGGCCGAGGCGGAACAATGGGTCGCGCTGAACCGGCAATCCGCCAAACATGCCGATGCGCTGGCGGGCCTGACCATCATCAATGCCTTTTTCGAGGCAAGCACCCGCACGCTGCTGAGTTTCGAGATTGCGGGCAAGCGGTTGGGCGCTGATGTGGTCAACATGCACGCCGCTCAGTCTTCGGTGAAGAAGGGCGAGACGCTGATCGACACCGCGATCACGCTGAATGCGATGCGCGCCGATGCCATCGTTATCCGGCACGGGTCGAGCGGGGCGGTGGCACTGATCGCGGACAAGGTGGACTGCCCCGTCCTGAACGCAGGCGACGGCAGTCACGAACACCCTACGCAGGCGTTGCTCGATGCGCTCGCCTTGCGGCAGGCGCTGGACGAGCGCGGAGAGGGGAGCGAGGACTTTACCGGGCTGAAGATTACGATCTGCGGCGACATCCTGCACAGCCGCGTTGCGCGGTCCAATATCCTGTGCCTGACCGCGCTGGGCGCGAGCGTGCGCGTCTGCGCGCCGCCCGCGCTGATGCCCGCCGGGGTGGAGGCGATGGGTGCGGAGCCGTTCACCGATTTCGACGCGGCGCTGGACGGCGCGGATGTGGCGATGATGCTGCGCCTGCAATCGGAACGGATGCAGGGCCAGTTCATTCCCTCGGCGCGCGAATATCACCGGTTTTACGGGCTGACGCGCGCGCGGCTGGACAGTTGTGCGCCCGATGCGCTGGTGATGCATCCCGGCCCGATGAACCGGGGGGTGGAGATCGATAGCGATGTGGCCGATTTGCTCGACCGCTCGATCATCACACGGCAAGTGGAGATGGGCGTGGCGCTGCGCATGGCCTGCCTCGACGTACTGACACGCAGCGCGCGCGGCATCGAAGGGTGGGTGGCATGAAACAGGGCGCACCGCTGACAATCGTGAATGGGCGCGTCGTGGGGGACAGCGGCGTCGCGGCGGGCACGGTTCGCTGCGTCGACGGCATTATCGCTTCGGTTTCGGACGATGCGCCGCAGGACGGCGATATCGTGGTCGATGCCAAGGGTGCGCTGGTCATGCCGGGTCTGGTCGACATGGGCGTATTCGCCGTCGACAAGCCTGCCTTCCGGTTTGGCGGCATTACGCGCGCAGCCCTGATGCCGGACCAGTCGCCTCCGCTCGATCTACCCAGCCGCGTCAGCTATATCGCCAAATCCGGCAAGCCCGACTTGTGGGTTCATCCCGTGGCGGCTGCCACCCGTGACCTGGCGGGACGGGAGTTGGCGGAAATCGGCCTGATGCGCGAGGCAGGCGCGCGCGCCGTGGCGACGGGGCGCAACTGGATCGGCGACAGCGGCGTGATGCTGCGGCTGATGCAATATGCCGCCATGCTCGACCTGACCGTCATCACCCATGCCGAGGATGCCGCGATGGTCGGCGATGCGGTGGCGACGGCGGGCGAAATGGCGACACGCAGCGGGCTGGCAAGCGCGCCTGCCGAGGCCGAGGCGCTGGCGGTGGCGCGCGACATCGCGCTGGCGGAAATGAGTGGCGCGCGGCTGCATATCCGGCAAGTCACTACGCGGGTGGCGCTCGATCTGGTACGCGCGGCGAAGGCCAGGGGTCTGCCCGTTACGGCGGGTGTGACGCCTGCCCATTTCATGCTGTCCGATCTGGCAACCACGGATTTTCGCACCTTTGCGCGCCTCTCTCCGCCCTTGCGCTGCGAAGACGACCGCCTCGCGGTGCGCGCGGCCATCGCCGACGGTACGATAGACGTGATCGCCAGCGGCCACGATCCGCGCGGTCCGGAAGACAAGCGCCTGCCCTTCGCCGATGCGGAGCCGGGTATGGCGGGGGCCGAAACGCTGCTGGCGATGACGCTGACGCTGGTGCGCGACGGTGTCATCGAAATGCACGATGCGGTGCGCCTGCTGTCCACCACACCCGCGCGCCTGCTGGGCGTAAAAGCAGGGCGGCTGGAGTCGGGCTACGAGGCCGACATCGCGCTGGTCGATCCGGAAAAGCCTTGGATCGTCAGCAGCGAACGGATGGAGGCGCAGGCGGGCAACACCCCGTTCGACGGCCAACCGACGCAAGGGCGCGTGCTGGCGCTGTTCAAGGGCGGCGTGCGGCTTTAGCGGCCCTCAATACGCAATAGCGGGAACAGCCGCCAATATGTCAGGCACCGCCACAGCCATTCGAGCGGGCCGTAGTGGAACCGGTCTAGCCACGGCTTGGACCACAGCAGCATCACCACCCATGTCGCCAGCACCACCAGATAGAGCTGTGGACGATTCAGGTCGCCCCATAGCCCGCCAGCCCAGGGGTGAAACACCAACAGCATCAGGACCGACGTTCCGAGGTAATTGGTGAACGCGGCGCGTCCAGCAGCGGAAATGCGCTGCGCCAGCCAGCCGCTCACGCGCTGTCCCCAAAGACCGAGCAGCAGCGCTAATCCCAACGTGGTCGCCAGTTTGGGCAGGGCGGAAAGGGCTGTGAGCGCGGAAATGGTCGCCCAATAGGAAAAGCCGGTCGATTGGACCCAAAAGGCGATAAGCAGGCTCGCCGAAAGCCCGACGACCAGCCAACCGAGACCCCGTCGCACTTGTACGCCGGGGTCCATCCCCCCGCTGAACAGGCCGAACCGGTACAGCGCCATGCCGATCAGCATCAGCGGCAGCGTTTCGAACATGAAGAGGAACAGTATGAACGAAAGACTTTCCGCATGTTCCGTCCAATTATAGGCGATATAGTCAAGATAGCTGCCGTTCGTGAGAACCTCGGTTTCCTGCGCCATCATGGCAAAATCCTCGGTCTTGCCTTCGTCTAGTCCCTGCGCAAATTCTGCGAAGCCCGGCTGTTCTCGCAAATCCGTTTCCGCGACGAAATACGCCGGGCCGAAGAACAGCGTGTAGAGCAATGCTCCGCCGAAATACCCCAGCAGGCCGAACACGATCTGGTTGCGCGCCGACCAGCGCAGGAACAGCATCGCGACCAGTCCCGCCACGCTGTAAAGGAACAGGATATCGCCGCGCCAGATCAGGAAATAATGCACCAGCCCGAACGCCATCAGCCACAGCAAGCGGCGCACCTGTAGCCAGCGCGATTGCCCGCGCGCCCAGGCCCGTTCCATAAACAGAAACAGCCCTGCGCCGAACAGAAGGGTGAACAGGCCGCGCATCTTGCCGTCGATCAGAACAAACTGTGTGATCCATAACCAGCCGTCGGGATCGCCGGTCTCGCCAACGAATAGGCCGGGATAGAGATAGGCGCTGAAAGGCTGGCCGAAGGCGACGATATTGGCGACGAGAATGCCCATGACCGCTAGCCCGCGAATGAAATCGAGGCTGGCGATGCGTTCGTTGCGCACTACGGGTGCGGTGTCGGGCGTTTGTCCGGTGGCTGGCGCGCTCGCGTCCGTCATGCGTAATCCCCCCTCGCTACGGCGACAGGGTATTAGGGGCGCGCAGGCAAAAAGCCAGAGGCCATGCCGTCCGTCAGGGTCTGGTGACGAGGCAGGCCTGTCCGCTGCGCTTCACGGCATTGCAGGCGGTCTGCGCTGCCGAACGCGAAGCAAATCCGCCCGCCTGCAAGCGCACAACGCGCCCGGCGGGTACGACGAACTTCTCCTTGCCCGACAAGGCGGAATTACCGGACAGCTTGGACCACAGGCGGTCTGCGTTGCCGCGCACCGAAAACGCGCCAAGCTGGACGCGCCACGGGCCGTTTGCGCTAGCGGTCTGCGGCGTCGGCGCTGCCGTGCTGCGGGCAGGCGTGGTGCGACGTACCGGAGCGGCAGCGGGCGAAGGTTCGGCACGGGCGACGCGCACAGGCGTGACGGATGTACTGCTGGCCGGCCGCGCGAAATCGGCACCGGCGGTCGCGGGTGTCTGCGTTCCGGTCACGCGCTCCGCTTCCTCCACTGCGGCACGTGCAGCGGCAACGGAAGGAGGCACGCGCGTGGACGGGATAGCTTGCGGCAGGCGGCGCGGTTGCGCGATCTGCACCGGTGCGCTGCGTACGACCGTACCGGCAAGCGTCGGAGTGCGCGCCGGAGCAACGGCAGTCGGCACGCGCGGCGGGCCGTTGCGCGATGGCACAGCGGACGCGGCGGGCGCAGGGGCGGTATCGGAAACTTCGGAAAGGTCGGCTGCGGCCAGTTGCTGCGCGCGGATACCGTCGGCGTCGCGCTTCATATTCTGGGCGAGCAGCTGCGCCGCCTGCCGGTCCGCCAGCGGAATGAAATCGTCCATCTGCTTTAGCGCGGGGGGTGCCTGTGGCAGGCCCGCCGCATTGGCCAGCGTCAGCAAGGCATAGGCACGCGGCCAGTCCTTGGGGACCAGCTCGCCATTGAAGTGCGCGATGCCGAGCAGGTATTGCGAGCGCGGATCGCCGCGTTCGGCGGCTTTCTCCACATAGGGCACCGCTTCCGCCTGCCGCCCGGACTGGAACAGCAGCAGACCGTAATTGTCCGACGCCTTCAGATGGCCCTTCGCCGCCGCCTTGGCATAGAGGATTTCAGCTTGCTTCTCGTTCTTTTCGACACCACGCCCAAGGCGATATGCCTGCGCCAGGTTGAACATCGCATCGGGGTCGCCCGCAGTTGCGGGACCGCGCCATTCGCGGACCGCAACGGGGTAGTCGCCGCGCGCCCAGGCATCGACGCCGGCCTTCACATCCGCCAGCGCGGGCGAGGTGACCAGCACCGTGCCGCTCGCCAGCGCGACGGCAATCTTGAGACTCTTGTGGTAATAACGGCGCAGCATTTTCACACCCTTTCAACTGGCGTCCTATCGACCTGACATAGTGAATGCGCCGTTAGCAAAGGGTTTCTGCACCAAAATACCGCTGCGGCGCATCCTCGTTAACTTAAAATTAGTCCTATCCTGCGATCTCCCATCCCGCACCGCAATCCGGCGGACACTGATCGAATTTGGCATAGGGGATCGCGCTTTGCGTGTATTGGCATTGGCATCGCAGAAGGGGGGATCGGGCAAGACCACCCTGTCCGGGCATCTCGCCGTTCAGGCGCAGCGCGCCGGCGCCGGACCCGTCGTCCTGATCGACATCGATCCGCAAGGGTCGCTGGCGGACTGGTGGAACGAGCGCGAGGCGGAATATCCCGCATTCGCCCAAACCACCGTCGCCCGTCTGGCAAACGACCTCCAGGTCTTGCGCGAACAGGGCTTCAAGCTGGCGGTCATCGACACCCCGCCCGCCATCACGATGGCGATTCAGTCCGTTATCGGCGTCGGCGAGCTGATCGTCGTGCCGACGCGGCCCAGCCCGCACGATCTGCGCGCCGTCGGTGCTACGGTGGACCTGTGCGAGCGTGCTGGAAAGCCGCTGGTGTTCGTGGTCAATGCCGCGACGCCCAAGGCCAAGATTACCTCGGAAGCCGCCGTTGCGCTGTCGCAGCACGGCACCGTTGCGCCCATCACCCTGCATCACCGGACCGATTTCGCCGCGTCGATGATCGACGGGCGCACCGTGATGGAAGTCGACCCCGACAGCCGCTCTGCCGCCGAGATGACGGCGCTGTGGACCTATATCGCGGACCGGCTGGAGAAGAATTTCCGCCGCACCGTATTCGCCGCCCCGAACATGGCTGCCCAGTCCGCACCCGCATACCGTGCCGGTGGCGGCTTCGGTCGCCGGATCGCGCAGTAGGCGCGGGCGGCAGGAACCCAAACGATGGTAGAATCCAACTTTGCATCCCTTGGCCCGATGCTGCTTGCCCGCAAGGGCGGCGCGAAGCCGGCCATGCGCCCGCAGCTCGGCCCGCTGAACGGCGGATCGCCCGATGGCGGCAAAAGCGATGCCGACGCGCTGGAAGATCTGGGCTGGAACGATATGGGCGAGGCCGATGAACGGCCCGCCAACGTCGTCAACCTGACACCCGAACCCGCCAACCCGGCGACCGACGCCGAAGCCGCGCAGCAGGCGCTGATCGCGCGTACCGAGTTGTCCGAAGCTGCGCTTGATCCGCCGGTCGTCCCGTCCGACGTGCATCGCCAGCAACGCGATATCGCCGCACGGATGGAAACGGCTGCGCCACCCGGACCCGCCCCTACGGTATCGCCCGGCTCGCCCGTCATGGCGAAACCGGTCAAGGTTCAGGCGCTGCCGCCTGTTACCGACGATGAAACGGACGCTGAAGAAGAGGCATTCTCGCCGAGGATCACTGTCCCGGAAGCTGCACCTTCGCCAATTAGCGAGCGGCTGCATTATCGCGTCGAACCGGAAGACAAGGCCGAAGAGGCTGAGCTTGATGCACCCGAACCCGTCCATACATCCATGCAGGCAAGCGAACCGGCCTCCGAAATGGTCCCGCGCCGTGCCGCGCGCGAGCAGGGCAAACGCGCCGCCTTTACGCTGCGCCTCGACCAGGATCGCCACCTCAAGCTGCGCCTTGCCGCAACCATGCGCAACCTGAGCGCGCAGCAGCTTGTCACGCAGGCGCTCGACCGCCTGCTCGCCGACATGCCCGAACTTGAATCCCTCGCCGCGCAAATGGCGCGCCACTAGGTCCATGAGAAGGAACCGAAGGATGATCGACGTCCATAAGAGCCAGGCTACGCGCAACCATGCCGTGATGCTTGCCGTCACCACCGCGCTTGCCACCACCACGCTGGCAGGCTGTTCCAGCAACGCTTCGCCGATGGTGAAGGCTACTGCCGGCGAAGGCAGAGACGGCGACCGCCGCTTTCGACGGGGCCGCAACGCCCGCCATCATTGCCGCGCAGGAAAGCGCGCTGGCCGCACCGCGCGATGCCGGCGTCCGTGCCGATCTGGGCGCACGCTACATGGAAGCAGGGCGCTTCGTTTCGGCGGCGGCCAGTTTCAAGGACGCCATGGACCTTGGCGACGATAGCGGGCGCACTGCATTGAGTTATGCATTGGCGCAAACCGCCGCAGGCAATCCTGCCACCGCGCGCACCGTACTGGACCAGAACCGCAGCGCCATCGACGCCGCCGATCTCGGCCTCGCGCTGGCACTGGCAGGCGATCCCGACCAAGGCGTGCATGTGCTCGGCAATGCGCTGCGCAACGGCGCGAATACCGCCAAGATGCGCCAGAACCTTGCTTATGCGTATGCGCTGCAAGGCAACTGGCGCGCCGCACGGTTGATGGTCGCCGAAGATGTGCCGGCCGATCAGGTGGGCGAGCGCATCGGCGAATGGGCACAGACGATTACGCCCGGGCTCGAGCAACACCGTGTCGCGCGACTGCTGAATGTGCCGTTGGTAAAGGACGCTGGCCGTCCCGCAATGCTGGCGCTGTCCGGCGCACCCGCGACGGCGGTGGCTGTCACGACGAAGCCGGTCGCTGGCGAATTGCCCGCGCTGGCGAAAGCCGGTGCCGCGCCGGTCACGGCCCGCACGGCCTCCGTGCCTGAAAAGTTCTCCGCTCCCGTACCGGCCCCCGTGGCCGACGAGCCGTTTGCCGCTTCGCGCACGGCCTCGACGCAGTATGCCTTGCCCGAACTCGCACCCGTCGGTGCCGCTCCGGTTGCGCCTGTCCGCACCGCCAGCGCGCTGGTTCCGGTCGATCCGACACCGAGCCGTCTGGCATCGGTAGCGTCCGCACCCGTTGCAAAGCCGCCCGTCGCACAGACGATCCCCGCACCCGCCGGTCCGGTGAAGACAGCTGGCCCAGCGAAATTCGCCGCGTCGGAGCTGGCACCCATCGGCAGCGGTATCGCCACAGGACCGGTTTCGCGCCCTGCAAACATTTTGCCCGGTGCCAATGCGCCCGAGCCGAAAGCGGCGGACCCGGCACCCAAGAGCTTTGCGCAGGCATTTGCTGCGGCGATGCCCGCCTCGGGTTCCCCACCTGTCCCGGCACCCGCTGCGCTTGAAAAGCTGGCCGGAGCGACTGCAAATTTCGTCGCCGGCCCGGTTGTGCAGGATGTTGCAAAGACGCCTGCGCGCGTTGCTGTGGCGGCACCCCAGCCCCAGCCGCCAGCCTGAAGGCCAAGCCCGAACCTGCTGGTACAGCGGCAGAGAAGGGCCAGCATCTGGTCCAGCTCGGCAGCTTCACCAGCGAGGCGCAGGCCAAACGTGCCTGGGGTGTCTATGCCAAGCAATATCCGCAGCTGAAAGACTACGACATGGTCATCACGACCGCCGAAGTTCGCGGCAAGACCTATTTCCGTGTGTCGGCTGGCGGCTTCGCGAAGACCGATGCGCGTTCGATGTGTTCGACGGTAAAGGCCAAGGGACAGGGCTGCATTACCTGGGCTTCGGCCAAGCCGTTGCCCGGCAACACTACGCGCGAAGCGCGGCTCGCGCGTCGCTGAACGAGGCCGTCAGTCGCCCGACCGGCGCTTGCGTTGCGTGATTGCACGGCTGCGCTTGCGCCGTTCGCGCGCGGTCGATGTGGCCAAACGGGTTTCCAGCAGGAAAAATGCAAGACCGAACGACAGTAATGTCATCGTCAATATCCACGCGATAGCCACCGCTGTCCCGATTTGCGGGCGGATGAAGGCGCTGACGAACAACAGCGCCACCACCGTGCAGATCGTCAACGCCGCTGCCGTGCCGAAGCTGACCGCGCGCTGCGCGTATAGCTGACGCTGGCGCAGGGCGGGCAGTTCCTCCGCCTCGCGTCCCGGACCGTCATTGTCTTCGTTCCGCTCGATTGTCGCGATCCGTTCAATCAGCCATACCAGCCGCGCGTTCATTACATTCAGCATCGCGCCGATCGCAGCCAGCAGGAACACCGGCGCAAGGCTCAGCTGCACCATCTCCTGCACATGCGCGGTGTTGGACGTACGGGCAATCAGGTCGCTGGTGATGGACAGCGTGTCCATCATTTCTTGGCGTCGAACGGGTTCTTCGCACTTTTCAGGGTAACGCGGACCGGCACGGCATCGAAGCCCAGTTCGCGCCTGATACCGTTTACCAGATATCGCTCGTAACTCGTTGGCAACGCGTCCAACCTTGTGCCGAAGACCACGAAGCGGGGCGGGCGGGTGCCGACTTGCGTGATATAGCGCAGTTTGATCCGGCGGCCCTTGGGTGCAGGCGGCGGATTGGCTTCCAGCGCATCGTCGAACCATCGGTTCAGTGCAGCGGTCGGCACGCGCTTGGACCAGCTGTCGCGGATTTCGAACGCCGCCTTCAGCATGGTGTCCACGCCCTTGCCGGTCTTGGCGCTGACAGCGAGCAGCGGCACGCCGCGCACCTGCGCCAGTCCTTCGTCAAGCGCGAACTTGATGCCGTTGAACAGGCGGCTGCTGTCCTTCGAGATATCCCATTTGTTGATGGCAATGACCAGCGCGCGCCCTTCCTGAAGAACACGGTCCGCGATCTTGAGATCCTGATGCTCCAGCCCCAGTGTCGCGTCGAGCAGCAGCACCACGACCTCGGCGAAATCCACCGCGCGCAGGCCGTCGGCCACGCTCAGCTTCTCCAGCTTGTCCACCACCTTGGCGCGTTTGCGCATTCCGGCGGTGTCGATCAGATGTACCTCGCGCACATCTCCCGTCTGCGGGTCGGTCCATTCGTAATCGATGGCAATCGAATCACGGGTGATGCCCGCCTCCGGGCCGGTCAGCAGGCGATCTTCGCCCAGCATCCGGTTGATAAGCGTGCTCTTGCCTGCATTCGGTCGCCCGACAATGGCGAGTTTGAGCGGGCCGAGCGGCGCATCCTCGTCCAGCTCGGCCAAAGCGACGGCGGCCGCGGTCTCCTGCGCCTCGGCAATATCGACTTTGTCACCGATGACGGGCCATAGCGCGGCGAACAGGTCGGCGATGCCTTCGCCATGTTCGGCGGATATGGGGACAGGTTCGCCGAAGCCGAGCGCATAGCTTTCCATGATGCCGGGTTCGCTGGCGCGGCCTTCCACCTTGTTGGCGACCAGGATGATGGGCACCGACTGCGTGCGCAGCCAGCGCGCGATTTCCTCGTCCATCGGCATCAGTCCCGCGCGCGAATCGATGACGAACAGCACCGCGTCGGCATCGTGCAGGCTGACTTCCGTTTGCTTGCGCATCCGTCCGGGCAGGGTATCGGCATCGGCATCTTCCCAACCGGCGGTGTCGACGGCGGTGAACCGCATGCCGGCCAGCTCCGCCTCGCCCAGCCGCCGGTCGCGCGTCACGCCAGGCTGATCGTCCACCAGCGCCAGCTTCTTGCCGACCAGCCTGTTGAACAGGGTGGACTTGCCGACATTCGGGCGTCCCAGAATGATGACATGGGGGAGGCTGGCCGGGGGAAGGTTCGGTGTCTGGGCAGGATGCATGATGCGCCGCAGGTGGGCGTTATCGTTGCCGATGGCAAGAATTGCCATGCATACGGATCATGGTGAATTTGGGTTAACTGCGTCGGGCAGGGTGGATGCAACTATGTCGGGGGCATTGACCCTCGCCATGACGCGCACCATCGCCCTGCTGGCATTTCTGCCATTGCTTAATGTGACTACCCCCGCCTCGGCCCAAGGTTCCCACATAATCTCGGACCATGCGGAATTACCCGCTTACCTGCAATGCGTACCCTATGCGCGCAAGACATCCGGCGTGCAGATCTATGGCGACGCGCATACGTGGTGGGACCAGGCCGAGGGCCGTTACAGTCGTGGCAACCGCCCGAAAAAGGGCGCGGTCATGGCGTTTGCTGCCAATGGTTCGATGCAACTGGGCCATGTTGCCACAGTAAGCCGCGTGATCGACAAGCGCACCGTCCTGCTGGACCATGCCAACTGGTCGCCCATCAACGGGCGGCGCGGGCAGGTGGAACGCGACGTGCGGGCCATCGACGTATCGCCGGGCAATGACTGGAGCGAAGTGCGGGTGTGGTATGCGCCCATCGGTGGCGTCGGCACCACCGCTTGGCCGGTTCACGGCTTCATCTACGGCAACGGCTACGCCCCGCGCACCAAACGTGCGCCGCACCGGATGGCGCATAAAGCACACCGTGCCGTTCGCGCATCGGTCTCGCCGAAATTCGCCAGCGCCTTCGCCGCGACACCGGCGGCCAGGAAACGCTCCGTGCTGCGTGATGTGGCGAAGCCGGCACCGGTCGTTCGCACCGCGCGCAACAGCGCACCCGATCCGCTGGACGCGGTCGTATCCCGCTACGACTAGACCGTCAGGATTTGGCGGAGGCCACAGGCGGGTTTTCGCCCAGATCCTCGAACCAGGCTTCGACTTCGCCGTTCAGTTTCAGCGTCAGCGGCTGGCCCTTGCGGTCCATCGTCTTGCCTGCCTGCACGCGCACCCAGCCTTCCGAAATGCAGTATTCCTCGATATCGCGGCGCTCGCGCCCCTTGAACCGGATGCCCACGCCGCGTTGCAGGATTTCGGCATCGAATTGCGCGCTGCGCGGATTTACCGACAGGTGATCGGGTGGCACGTCCACGGCTTTCGTCGCAGGCGTTTCTGCGGATTCCGGTGCGGGGCTGTCAGATGTTTCGGTCATAGTCGGCGCGGTTATCGGCAAGCGGATGCCAGTTCAAGCGTGACCCGCGTTATGGACTGGCATTTGCCGCCCGGGACGCTTGCCCTTTCGCGCATAGCGGACTAGGGGCGCGGGCTTCCTGTTTTAGTTGCGGGAACGAGTTCGCGCGGGCGTGGCGGAATTGGTAGACGCGCTGGTTTTAGGTACCAGTATCGCAAGATGTGGGGGTTCGAGTCCCTTCGCCCGCACCAGTCCCCGCGCCAGCCGCACCCGAACCCGTTTGCGCCACCCTGACCCTTCCCGGACCATCGGCCCGGCACAACGAAAAGATGCGAACAAACCCATGCAGATCAAAGAAACCACCAATGACGGGCTGAAGCGCGCCTACGAAGTAACCATCCCCGCCGCTGATATCACCGGCCGCGTCGATGCGGAGGTCAAAAAGATCGCGCCACAGGTCAAGATGCCCGGTTTCCGCGCCGGCAAGGTGCCCGCGAACCTGGTGCGCAAGATGCACGGCGAACAGCTGCACGCGCAGGCCGTGAACGATGTCATCCGCGAAAGCGTGGATGGGCTGATGGCGGAAAAGAAGCTGCGCCCCGCGATGCAGCCCGCCATCGACCTCGAAGAAGGGTACGAGGAAGGCAAGGACGCCATACTCAAAGTGGACCTCGAAGTGCTGCCGCAAGTGGATGTGCCCGATACCGACGGGTTGAAGCTGGAACGGCTGACCGTGCCGGTTGCCGATGAAGCGGTGGACGAGGCGCTGGCCAATGTCGCCGGGCAGCAGAAGACTTACAAGGATGCCGCCAAGACGAAGAAGGCTGCCGACGGCGACCAGCTTATCATCGACTTCACCGGCTCCATCGACGGCGAGGAATTCGAAGGCGGCAAGGCCGAGGACGCGCCGCTGGTGCTGGGTGCGGGCCAGTTCATCCCCGGTTTCGAAGAACAGCTGACCGGCGCCAAGACCGGCGATGAGAAAACCATTACGGTGACGTTTCCCGAAGATTATCCGGCGGAGAACCTGAAGGGCAAGGATGCCCAGTTCGACATCGTCGTAAAACAGGTGAAGGTCGAGGACGAGACCAAGCTGGACGACGCCTTCGCCGAATCGCTGGGCCTCGACAGTCTCGACAAGCTGAAGGAACTGCTACGCGGACAGCTGGAGCAGGAAACCAACGGCCTGACCCGCACCCAGATGAAGCGCCAGCTGCTCGACCAGCTTGCCGCCGGACACGATTTCGCGGTGCCGGAAAAGATGGTGGAAGCCGAGTTCGAACAGATCTGGCAGCAGCTCCAGGCCGAAGCGGCCAAGGACGACGACCCCGAAGCGGCGCAGAAGGAAATCGAGGCGGAGAAGGACGATTACCGCAACATCGCCGAACGGCGCGTGCGGCTTGGCCTGTTGCTGAGCGAAATCGGCCAGGCCAATGGCGTCGAGGTGTCGCAGCAGGAAATGCAGATGCTGGTCCAGCAGGCAGCGCAGCAATATCGCGAGGAAGACCGCGAACGCTTCGTCCAGTATATCCAGAACGAACCGATGGCCGCCGCGCAGCTTCGTGCCCCTTTGTACGAGGACAAGGTGGTCGATCACCTGTTCGAGAAGGCCGAGATTACCGAACGCGAAGTAACGCGCGAGGAACTTGAAGCCGCGATCGAAGCGGACGAGGAAGCGCAGGAAGCGGCGGCGAAGAAGGGCAAGAAGGCTCCGGCGGCGAAGAAGGCCGCTGCGAAAAAGCCTACTGCCAAGAAGGCACCCGCCAAGGCCGCAGCAGACAAGAAGCCGGCCGCGAAAAAAGCGCCTGCCAAGAAAGCGCCCGCTGAGGCTGCGGCTGCGAAAAAGCCTGCCGCTGAGAAGGCTCCTGTAAAGGCGTCCGGAGCCAAGAAGCCTGCGACCAAGAAAGCGCCTGCTAAGAAAGCTGCTACCAGGGACAAGTAGTTCCGGCTGATACAGTAAACCTTATAAAGGGCGGTTTCCGTTACGGGGGCCGCCCTTTTTCGTGTCAGCGCTTCGGGTCATCAGGCTCCGGCATCGGGGGCGCGAGCGATTGCATCGCTGGATCTTCCCCGGTGTGGATATGCGCGTCGCGGTCCTCGACAAAAGCGATCAGCCGCCATGCTGTGATGCCGTGGACCACGATGGAAACGAGGATGACGAAGCTGACCGTTGCCCATAGCATGCCAAGGTCGCCGAAATCGGCCTTGTTCTGTCCGTATGCCAGATAATAGATTGATCCCATCCCGCGTATGCCGAGGAAGGCTACGGCGAATTTTCCGGGCCAGGGCAGGGGGCTGAACGCCTCGGCAAACAGGCCGGTTATGGGCCGGATCAGGAAGATGAGGGCAAGACCGATCAAGGCCGCGGGCCAGGTGAGTGCGGACAGCACGCCATTGGCCAGCATGCCGCCGAATCCCAGCAGCACCGCCACCAGAACGATGTTCTCGATCTGGTCGATAAAATGGTGGCTGCGAATATGGTAACGGCTCGCATTTTCGCGTTGTCTGGCCGTCACGGCGGCAACGAAAACGGCGATAAAGCCATAGCCTTCCACGATTTCGGTTGCACCATAGGCCAGCAGGAGCGTGCCCAGCACGATCAGGCCCTCGCTGGTGGCATAGGCCGGGGGTTCGTCATCCGCCTTCACCGGACCATCGGCTTGCCGTTCGAACACATACCATGCGCCGAACCGTCCGACGAGGTAGCCCATCACGCCACCGGCAATGACGCGATAGACGAAGTCCACCGCGAACCATTCGATCGCCCAACCGCCGAAGCCGGTCATGCCGACCGCGGCGATGGCGAGGTAAGTGAAGGGGAAGGCCAGCCCGTCATTCAGGCCCGCTTCCGTCGTCAGGCTGAAGCGGACATCGTGCCGCTGCTTGTCACCCGGCGGCCCGACTTGCACGCTGCGCGCCAGCACCGGATCGGTCGGGGCCAGCGCCGCGCCGAGCAACACTGCGCTGGCAGGCGCAAGGCCCAGCGCCCACCATCCCAAAAAGGCAACCGCCGCAATCGTCAGCGGCATGGCGAACAGCAGCAGCGGCCAGATCTGGCGCCAGTTGCGCCACGTCACCGGACGGTCGATTGCGATACCCGCCGCCGCCAGCGAGGCGATAACGATGAACTCGGTGATATATTCCAGCCCGACCGCGTCGATGGCGTCGTTCGCCGGATTGATATCGGGCAGACCCAGCGGCAGCGAAAACACCACGAAACCGACCGCGATATACAGCACCGGCAGCGGCAGGATGCTGCGCGCCAGCCGTTTCTCCAGCCCGACGCACAGCATCAGGGCGAGGCCGAACAGGGCGAAAGCGAATATGCGGGGGTCCATAGCTGCGTTCTGCGCGCGAGAGGGGCAGCGCGCAAGCCATCTGGTCCTAACCAGTCATTTATGGTTTGCGGATACAGGCACATGCATGTCCGCCACGCAGCCCCGCAAGCATTACCACGATATCGACGCGGCGCGTTCGGTGCTGATGTTCCTGTCCGTCGCGCTGCATTCGGGCACGGTCTATGCGCCCGCGCGTCCGTGGATTACCGACAATGTGGATCGCGTCGCGTTCTTCGACTGGCTGATCTTCGGCCTGCACCTGTTTATCACGCCGACGTTTTTCTTCGTGGGCGGGTTCTTCACCGTGTTGCTGCTGAAACGGCGCGCGCTGGGCGATTTTCTGTGGAACAGGTTTCTGCGCACGATGGTGCCGCTCATTTCCATCGCCGTGACATTCAACATGGTGGAGCTGTACCTGCGCTACGTCCATGCAGGCGGTACTGCATCGCCGCTGGGTTGGGTGACTACGGACAATTTTGCGGATGTCTGGTCGAGCGGGCTGTGGCAGTTGCACCTGTGGTTTTTGGTGAGCCTGATCCCGATGTTCTTCCTGTCGGGCGTGATCGATGCGGTGCTGCCGAAGGAGGCCGCTGTCCGGCGCCTGGCAGTGCGTGTTTCGACCGTGGTCGGCGCATGGCTGGACCGCAGCAGCAGCCTGCCTTTCGCCGTGCTGCTGATTGCGCTGGCGCTGGTGAATTTCGCAAATTACAGCGTGGCAGCGCAAGTGCCGGGTGCGTACGATCTGCTGCTGCCTGGCCTGCAAAGCTGGTACAAGCTGGTCAGCGAGGCGCCCTTCTTCGTGCTGGGTATCATGGCGGCGCTGTCGCCGCGCCTGCTGGCGGGTCTGGTGCGCTGGCGCGGCTGGATGCCCTGGGCGGCTATGGCGGCTTTCGCCATCCAGCCCTACGCCTTCCCCGATAACGGCCCGCTGGAGGCAGCAGGGCGGCTGTTCGCCAATCAGCTGGTCATGTGGGTGCTGGTACTGTTCGTGCTGCAATTCTTCCACCGCTACGGCAATTTCCAGAACGCGCGCACCACCTGGCTCGCCGATTGCGCACTGTCGATGTATCTGTTCCATCACTGCCTGGTCTATGTGCTGGGTAGCGCGCTGGCCGCCTATGACTGGCCGATCTTCGTCGAATTCGCGCTGGTCACGGTGCTGGCGGCGGGCATCGTGATGGCATTCCACGAATATGTCGTCCGCCGCGTGCCGCTGGTGCGGCTGTTGCTGAACGGCAAGACCGACGTGCCGGAGATTACCGCACGCCGCACGGGACGCCGTGCGCAGGTGCAAAGGGGTGCGCTCGGTTCGTGACCCGTGGGACCGCACAAGGTTAAGGCCCTTGAACTCGCGATAGGCAAAGGCGACATAGGCGCTTCACCAGAAAACTCCTGACAGGACAGACCCCCTTTATGATCGATCTCGGCGCGCAGCTTGGCGATACCTATGGCACGCAAGGCCAGTTCACCACCGACCCCCTGACCGGCGCATTGGTGCCTGTTGTGGTTGAATCGACCAGCCGAGGCGAGCGTAGCTTCGACATCTTCAGCCGCCTGCTGCGCGAACGCATCGTGTTCGTCACCGGGCAGGTCGAAGACAACATGGCCAGCCTGATCACGGCCCAGCTTCTGTTTCTCGAATCCGAAAATCCTTCCAAGCCGATCAGCATGTACATCAACTCGCCCGGCGGCGTGGTGACGGCCGGCATGGCGATCCATGACACCATGCAATACATCAAGCCGCGCGTCTCCACCGTGTGCATGGGGCAAGCGGCCAGCATGGGCAGTTTCCTGCTGGCTGCGGGCGAGCCGGGCATGCGTATCGCCTTGCCCAATTCGCGCATCATGGTCCACCAGCCAAGCGGCGGCGCGCGCGGCATGGCGTCCGACATCGAGATCCAGGCTCGCGAAATCCTGCGTATCCGCAAGGCCATGAACGACCTCTATGTGAAATATACCGGCAAGAGCCTGACCGATATCGAAAAGGCTATGGACCGCGACACGTTCCTGGAAGCGGATGAAGCCATGAAGTTCGGCATCGTCGACAAGGTGTTCGAAACGCGTCCTGAAAACGAGGAAAAGGACGAAGGTACGGGATCCGGCGGCGCGCCGTCCAAGTAAGCGACCTTGTCGTAGGCCCTATCGTCCGGCCCCATCATCCGGCGTTGCCGTTCCAGGCAGCGCCACCCTTGTTGATAATTTACCAGTCCGGTCTAGGATCGGGCGAATCTGGCGCCGTTCGATTGGCGGCGCAGCGGGAAAGAAGCGTATGACGAAATTGAGCGGAACCGACAGCAAGAGCACGCTGTATTGCAGCTTTTGCGGCAAGTCCCAGCACGAGGTGCGCAAGCTTATTGCCGGCCCCACCGTTTTCATTTGCGATGAATGTGTGGAACTGTGCAACGACATCATCCGCGAGGAAACCAAGGCGGGCCTGTCAGGCCGCAAGGAAGGCGAAGTGCCGTCCCCGCGCGAAATCTGCGAGACGCTGAACGATTATGTCATCGGGCAGGATCGCGCCAAGCGCGTGCTGAGCGTGGCGGTCCACAACCATTACAAGCGCCTGAACCACGCCGCCAAATCGGGCGATGTGGAACTGGCGAAGTCGAACATCCTGCTGGTCGGCCCGACCGGTACCGGCAAGACGCTGCTGGCGCAGACGCTGGCGCGCACCTTCGATGTGCCGTTCACGATGGCCGATGCCACCACGCTGACCGAAGCGGGCTATGTCGGCGAGGATGTCGAAAACATCATCCTCAAGCTGTTGCAGGCGAGCGAATACAATGTCGACAAGGCGCAGCACGGCATCGTCTATATCGACGAGATCGACAAGATCACGCGCAAGGCGGAGAACCCCAGCATCACGCGCGACGTGTCGGGCGAAGGGGTGCAGCAGGCGCTGCTGAAGCTGATGGAAGGCACCACCGCCAGCGTGCCGCCGCAGGGCGGGCGCAAGCATCCGCAGCAGGAATTCCTGCAAGTCGACACCACGAACATCCTGTTCATCTGTGGCGGCGCGTTTGCGGGTCTGGACAAGATCATTGCCGATCGCCTGCAAAAGCGCAGCATCGGTTTCGGCGCGCATGTCGCCGACCCGGACAAGCGCCGCATCGGCGAATTGCTGGAGAAGAGCGAGCCGGAAGACCTGCTGAAATTCGGCCTGATTCCCGAATTTGTCGGTCGCCTGCCGGTTATTGCCACGCTGAACGATCTCGACGTCGATGCCTTGGTGACCATCCTGCAGGAACCCAAGAACGCCATCGTAAAGCAGTATGGCAAGCTGTTCGAGCTGGAAGATGTCGAGCTGACCTTCACCGACGAAGCACTGCGCGAAATCGCCGAGAAGGCAATTCTGCGCAAGACCGGCGCGCGGGGCTTGCGCTCCATCGTGGAGGGCTTGCTGCTCGACACGATGTTCGACCTGCCCGACATGGACGATGTCAGCGAAGTCGTGATCGACAAGGACGTGGTGGACGGCCGCAAGGAACCTGTCCGCGTAGTCGAGGGCGAAAAGGAAGAAGCGGCCTGACCACCGCCGTAGGTACTAAAAAAGCCCCGCCCGTTCGATGTGAACTGGCGGGGCTTTTTGTTTGCAATTGGTTGCGATTTACATCGGCAACGAGACGCTGTCCGTCACATGGATGATGCCGTTCGACTGCATGACGTCGGCTTGGGTTACCGTGGCAACGCCGCCCTTGGCATCGGTCAGCATGACCATGCCGTTCATCGTACGCGCGGTCAGCTTGCCGCCGCCCACGGTCGTCACTTCGGCCATACCGCCACCGGCGTTTATCATCCTCACCAGGTCGGCTGCGGTAACGCGGCCTGCGACAGCATGGTTCAGCAGCACACCCGTCAGCATCGCCTTGTTTTCAGGCTTCAGAAGAGTGTCGACCGTCCCGGCGGGCAGCTTTGCGAATGCGGCGTTGGTGGGTGCGAACACTGTAAACGGGCCGGGGCCGGAAAGCGTATCGACCAAACCGGCAGCCTTTACGGCTGCGACCAGTGTGGTGTGATCGGCGGAATTCACCGCGTTTTCAATAATGTTGCGCGTTTCGAACATCTCCGCGCCGCCAACCATCACGGTGTCATCCATGGTGTCGGCCATCGCCATATCGTCATTGGTGGTCATGCAGCCTGCCATCAGCGTGGCCGCGGCGGTTGTGACGAGGGCGGCGCGTAGGGTGGACATCTTCATGTGTATTCTCCGGTTTCTTCTGCGGGTATATGGCGATGCAACGTGCCATCGCGCAGAAAAGGTCCGAAAAATTTAACCATGCGTCTCGTTCAGTCGTAGATGCAGGCGTCCAGCCCGTCGCGGCGGACCGAACCGATGCGTGCGGCGATGGTGTTGCCATAGCGGCGGGTGAAGCCAGTCGGGTTCACTACGGACCGCTCTTTGGGCAAGGGCAGCGCAGCTGCCATGCGGGCCGCCTCGTCGACCGAAAGCTGTGCGGCGGAATGTCCGAAATACCGTTGCGCGCCCGCTTCTGCGCCATAGGTGCCGATGCCCGTTTCCGCGACGTTGAGATAGACCTCCATGATCCGCCGTTTGCCCCAGCCTTTCTCGATCAGGAAGGTAAACCACGCCTCCAGGCCTTTGCGAAAATAGCCACCGCCCTGCCACAGAAATACGTTCTTGGCCGTCTGCTGGCTGATGGTGGAGCCGCCCCTTATGCGCCCGCCCTCGCGGTTGCGGCGCAATGCGTTCTCTATGGCCTCGCGATCGAAGCCGTCATGGCCGCAGAATTTGCCATCCTCCGCGGCGATCACCGCGCTGACGAGATTGCGGTCGATGTTGGCGAGCGGCTCCCAATCCTTGGTGATCCCGTTACCGTCGAGCAGCATGGTTGCGGTTACAGGCGGCGGTACGAAGCGGAATGCCAGCACCAGCAGAACGCTTATTGCCAGGAACCACAGGGCAAGTTTGGCGAAGAAGCGGGCGATGGCGAACATGGCGACCATCTAACCCGATGCGCTTTACTGGCCCAAACGAAAAAGGGGCCGAACCATCGGTTCGACCCCTCGCAAATTTGCATGCGATGCAAACTACGCCGCGGCCGGCACCAGCCGTTCACCGGCAATTGCCTTCATCGCCTTTTGCAGCTTTTCGAACGCGCGCACTTCGATCTGGCGGATGCGTTCACGGCTGACGGAATAGACTTTGCTCAGTTCCTCCAGCGTCTGCGGATTGTCCGACAGGCGCCGTTCGGCAAGGATGTGCTTTTCGCGGTCGTTCAGGCCGTCCATCGCTTCCACCAGCATGTCGTGCCGCACTTCGGCTTCCTCGGCTTCGGCGACGGTTTCATCCTGCAAGGGGCGCTCGTCGGTCAGCCAATCCTGCCACTGTCCCGCGCCTTCCTCGCCATTGCGCATCGGCACGTTGAGCGAGCCGTCGCCGCCCATCATCATGCGGCGGTTCATGTTGACCACTTCCTGCTCCGGCACGCCGAGATCGGTGGCGATCTTCAGCACGTCTTCGGGATGCATGTCGCTGTCTTCGTAGGCATCGAGCTGCTTCTTCATGCGCCGCAGGTTGAAAAACAGCTTCTTCTGCGCTGCCGTGGTGCCCATCTTGACCAGGCTCCAGCTGCGCAGGATATATTCCTGAATGCTCGCCTTGATCCACCACATCGCATAGGTCGCGAGGCGGAAGCCGCGGTCGGACTCGAACTTCTTGACGCCCTGCATCAGGCCGACATTGCCTTCGGAAATCAGGTCGGAGACGGGCAGACCGTAGCCGCGATAGCCCATCGCGATCTTCGCAACGAGGCGCAGGTGCGACTGCACCAGTTGCGCGGCGGCATCGGGGTCTTCGTGCTCTTCGTACCGCTTGGCGAGCATGTACTCGTTCTCGGCGGTCAGGATGGGGTATTTCTTGATCTGGGCGAGGTAGCCGTTGAGGCTCTGTTCGCCGCCTAGCGCCGGAACGCTCATTGCTCTGCTGGACATCTTTTTACCTTTCCAAAGCGTCGACCATGCTGCCGGACCCCGGCTGGGCATCCGTTCGTTCTGGCCACAAGGTTACGTATACACGATTTTGCACAAAACTTCAGTGCATTTCATCGAAGAGAACGTGCGGTTTCATCGATAAGTTCCTGCATGTCGGGTGGCAGGTCGCTGGTGAAATCTACGCGTTCGCCGGTCGCCGGATGCACGAAACCCAGCTCCGCCGCGTGCAGCGCCTGTCGGGTAAAGTTCAGGCGTTTGACAAGCGGGCGAAGCGCGGGCGGGGTGCGTCCGTAAACCGGATCCCCTGTTAGCGGATGGCCGATTGATGCGCAGTGAACGCGGATCTGGTGCGTGCGGCCGGTTTCCAGTGTGCAGGCGATGAGACTGCACCCGTCCAGCCGTTGCCGCGTTTCGTAATGCGTCACCGCATGTTTGCCGCGCGTCGCATCGTCGGGCAGCACCGCCATCTTCTTGCGGTTGGCGGAGGAACGACCCAGCTTTCCGGCGATGGTGCCCGCAGGCGGCGCGGGATGGCCGTTGCAGATGGCGAGGTAGCGGCGGTGGATCGAATGGTCTGCGAACTGCGCGGCCAGCCCTTCATGCGCCTGCGTCGTCTTGGCGGCGACCAGCAGGCCGGAGGTGTCCTTGTCTATCCGGTGCACGATGCCGGGCCGCGCCACGCCGCCAATGCCCGATAATTGCCCCCGGCAATGATGCAGCAGCGCATTGACCAGCGTGCCGTCGGCATTCCCGGCAGCGGGGTGGACGACCATGCCGGCGGGCTTGTCGATCACGATGAGGTGCTCGTCCTCATAAGCAATGACGAGCGGAATATCCTGTGGTCGTGCCTCCGCTTCGGCGGCGGGAGGCAGGGCGATGGTGAAGGGCGATCCGGCGGGGGTCTTGGTGGAGGGGTTGGTGGCCAGGGTGCCTGCGATAGTCACATTGCCCGCCGCAATCAGCGCCTTGATACGCTCTCGCGATAGGTCCGTGGCCTCGGTGAGGGCGCGATCTAGGCGGGTGGTTTGGGTGGTGGTGCCAGTGATTTGTTGAGCAGTATTCGGAAATGGGGAGGACGGCCCTTTGACAAGCTCAGCACGACCCTTCGACAGGCTCAGGGCGAACGGAGGTCGGTCTTCTTTTCCCCCCGTTCGTGCTGAGCTTGTCGAAGCATTGCCCTTACTCGTCGCCAACCGAGAAATCTCATCCCAATCTCCACGTATCAGCGCCTGCTTCTTCGCCCGCGACCACCCCTTGATCCGTCGCTCCGCTTCCAGCGCCTCTATGCGTGAGCCAAACTCGCCCGACCAAACCAGCTCGATCGGAAGCCGATCCGATGTCCAGCCTTTGATATCCCCGGACTGGTGCTGTGCGATGCGTAGGTCGAGATTGTCCGTATGCCCGGTATAATACGCCCCGCCCCGGCAATGCAGCATGTAGGTCCAGAAGGGCATGGTTCTTCGCTAAGAGCAGCACGAGCCTTCGACAAGCTCAGGGCGAACGGATTTGTCCAATACCCCTACTCCGCTCGCCCTGAGCTTGTCGAAGGGCCGTCCTTTCTTCAAACCGGAACGATGCTCGAAATCGCCAAACAAGCACTGCAGCACCTGCTCACCGAAGCGCAAGCCGCGCATCCGCACGAATGCTGCGGCCTGCTGCTCGGGCACTGCGACACCGTCGCCGCCATCGCACCCGCCGCCAACGTCCACCCGACACCTGCCACGCATTTCGGGATCGACCCCGCCGCGCTGATCGGGGCGCATCGAGCCGCGCGACATGGCGGACCGGCGGTACTGGGCCATTACCACTCGCACCCCAATGGTCGGGTCGGACCTTCGCCGACCGACCGTGCCATGGCGACAGGGGACGGGGCGATCTGGGCGATCATCGCCGATGGCGCGGTCACCTTCTGGCGCGATGCGGACAACGATATCAGGGCACTTTCCTACCGGTCCGTTTCGGACTAAACGGGCGCTGATGAGGACACTTAAACTTACGTCGCGACACGCGCCTGCGAACCGAAAACTGCCAGTCAAAACTTTCCGCTCTGGACAGTGCAACACCTGTTCCATGTCTCAGCTCGGAGTAACACCATGAACGCCAGTACTTCGGTCGATCTTGCCAGCCTGCTGTGTTCGCGGCTGTGTCATGATCTGCTATCACCCATCGGGGCGCTGAATAACGGGCTGGAATTGCTGGCCGACGAACGCGATCCGCAGATGCGCGAAAAGTGCATCGAATTGCTGGAACAAAGCGCACGGGTCAGCGCCGACAAGCTGAAATTTTTCCGCCTCGCCTACGGAGCGGCCGGGGGCTACGGCGAGATGGTGGAAGTCGCCGAACCGCGCGCCGCGATCGATGCGCTGATCGGCGAGAACAAGCGGATCGAGGCGAACTGGGCGCTGGCGCAGGACAAGCTGCCCAAGGATGCGGTGAAGGTGCTGCTGAACTTCGCGCATATCGCCATCGACGCGCTGGTGCGTGGCGGCACGCTGGATATCGGCGCGGAAATGCGCGACGGCCAGACCGAGATCGTGGTGCGCGCATCGGGCGCGAAGATTGCGTTCGACGAGGATATCGGACGCGCGCTGCAAGCCGAATTGCCGCTGGAGGATTTGAGCGGGCGCACGGCGGCGGCGCATATGCTGTGCCTGCTGGCCGAACGCAGCGGCGGGGGTCTGCAATACCAGTATCTGAGCGATGCGCTGGTGCTGGGCGCGGTGCTGCCGGGCGGCGAAGGGCTGATCGGTTGACCCGATGACCGACGAGCTGGTCCACCGCGAGGTTCTCTCCCCCAACTGCAACGACCGCGCGCTGCCGATTTCGATGGTGGTGCTGCATTATACCGAGATGCAGTCGGCGGACGTTGCACTGGACCGGCTGACCGATCCCAATTCAGGGGTCAGCGCACATTACCTCATCAGCGAAGCGGGCGAGGTCATTCGGCTGGTGCCCGAAGAAAAGCGCGCGTGGCATGCCGGCGTGTCGTTCTGGCGCGGGCACAAGGATGTCAACTCCGCCGCCATCGGGATCGAACTGGACCATCCCGGCCACCGCTTCGGTTATCGCGATTTTTCGCAAGCGCAATTCGACGCACTGGTGCCGCTGCTCGCCCGCATGGTGAAGGAACACGACATCCCGCGCGCCAATGTAGTGGGGCATTCCGATGTCGCGCCCGCGCGCAAGATCGACCCGGGCGAGCTGTTCCCGTGGGCGCGGCTGGCGGAATACGGGCTGTGCCTGCCTACGCCGGAAAAACTGGAGGCAGGCGATCCGTTCGACAATGACGGGTCGTTCTACCTCGCGCTGGAACGGTATGGCTACGACGTCACCGACGGTCACAAGGCGGTGGAAGCGTTCCAGCGCCGCTGGCGGCCCGGCAGGATCGATGGCCAGATAGACGGGCAATTGCGCGCGATCCTGTTCCAGTTGCTGCTGGACCGCGACCGCGGGAGTGCTAGATAAAGACCTGTGCCAGGGGGCCGGGCAGCCGCGGATGCGTTTCGCATCCGAGGAAAGTCCGGGCTCCACGATACAAGGATGGCGGGTAACGCCCGCCCGGTGGCTTTGGCTGCCGAGGGACAGTGCCACAGAGAGCAGACCGCCGATGGCCGCAGCGATGCGCGCGTGAGGTAAGGGTGAAAGGGTGCGGTAAGAGCGCACCGGGGCGTCGGCAACGCCGCCCGCACGGCAAACCCCATCCGGAGCAAGGCCGAATAGGGATGGCGCGCTGCATCGGTTCTCGGACCATGCGGCTGGGGTGTTTCGCCCCGACCATCCGGGTTGGCTGCAAGAGCGCGGGAAGCAATTCCCCGCCTAGATGAATGGCTGCCCCCGCACCTTTGTGGTGCGGGACAGAACCCGGCTTACAGGCCCCCTGGCATATTATTCCGCGACGGCTTGCTCGCGGATCAGCACAAAGACAGCAACGGCTCCGGCCAGTGCCAGCACCGCGCCGACCCAGCTGGCGTTTTTGAAACCCGACACCAGCGCGCCGCCCGCCAACACCGGGCCGAGCAAGGCTGTCGCTATCAGCCCCGCAACCCGCGAAATCGCATTGTTGACGCCCGACGCCACGCCCGCGAACCTGTCCTCCACCGCATTCATCACTGCCGTGGTCAGCGGCGCGACGCTCAGCGCCATACCGAGTGCCATCACGACGAGACCGGGCAATATACCGGTGGCATAGGACATCGCCGGATCGGCCCGCAGCGCGAACAGTACGAAGCCCGCCGCGACCAGTATCGGCCCGATTGTCAGCGTGATCCGCACGCCGATCCGCTGCGCCAGCCCGCCGAACCGGCGCGATAGCAGGCCCATGATTGCGGGGAAGGGCAGCATCGCCGCCCCGGCCTGCGTCGCGGTATAATCGAAGGTCTGGATCAGCATGTAGGGCAGTACCACGAGCAATCCGCCGAGCGCGGCGTAGAGCAGGAAGGTGAGGATCGAGATGCCGCTGAAACTGCGCGATGCGAATATGCCGAGCGGCATCATCGCATCTCCCCGCTTGCTATGTTGGACAATCAGGAACACGGTCGCCAATGCGATACCGAGTAGTCCGGTCGGCAGGACGTGCAGACTGCTCAAGCCGCGCGATGGCAGCGCGACCAGCGCATAGACCAGCGATGCCAGCGCCGCGCTGGCGAGGACGGCACCGGCTATGTCGAGGGGTTTGCGTTCCTCTTCCGCCTCGCGCGATTCGCGGATCGCGCCGTTCGCAACGAGCCATGCGGCGAAGGCCGGGAGAATGACCAGGGCAAAGGCCCAGCGCCAGTCGAGATAGTCGACGATCAGCCCGCCCAGCACGGGCGCTACCGCACCGCCGATCGCGCCCGCCGCCGCCCAGGTGCCGATGGCCTTGCCGCGTTTCTCGCCGCTGAATGCGTCGGCAAGGATAGCAAGGCTGGTGGGGGCGAGCAGTGCTGCGCCAAGCCCTTGGGCAAACCGTCCGGCCAGCAGTATTTCGAATGCTGGCGCTATCGCGCAGCCGAGGCTGGCCAAGCCGAACAGTAGCAGGCCGAGGCGGAACACGCGCTTGCGCCCGAAATTGTCGCCCAGCGCCCCGCCGACCAGAACGAATGCGCCCAATGGAAGGAGATAGGCATTGACGATCCACTGCACCCCGGCAGCATCCAGCGCCATCGTCCGCTGCATCGTCGGCAGCGCGACATTGACGATGGAACCCATGATGAAGGCGAGCGAAGAACCGAGAACCGTGGCAACGAGGGTGCCGGTCTCGGACGGGCACGGCTGCGTGTCCGGAACGCGACTTTGGCCTAAACTTCCCTCAACTTCCGGATCCCGGTGCTTGAAGTTTGCGTGTTCAAGACAGGGCGGGGGAAGCGCGGTGGGCACCGGACAGTCAGTCGCGGCCCACGCTGCTATAGGTGAAACCGGCAGCGCGCACGTCCTCGGGGTCGTAAATGTTGCGCAGGTCGACCAGCACGGGTGCTTTTGCCAGCGACTTGATGCGGGTGAAGTCCAGCGCGCGGAATGCATCCCATTCGGTCACGATTACCACAGCATCGGCACCCTCGATGGCGGAATAGGGATCGTCGCACATCGCCACGTCGGGCATGATCGGGCGCGCCAGTTCCATGCCTTCGGGATCGTATGCGGCAACCTCTACCCCCGCATCGGTCAGCGTCTGTGCGACGGCGATGGCCGGGCTATCGCGCATATCGTCGGTGTTCGGCTTGAAGGTCAGGCCCAGCAGCGCGACCCGTTTGCCGCGTGCATCCTTCGTGCCGCCCAGCGCCTCGATCACCTTGCGGCCCATCGCCCGCTTGCGGCTGTCATTGGTCTTCACCACCGCTTCCACGATGCGAACCGGGCTATCGTAATCCTCCGCCGTCTTCAGCAGCGCGAGCGTATCCTTGGGAAAGCACGATCCGCCATAGCCCGGCCCGGCATGCAGGAACTTTGCCCCGATACGGTTGTCCATGCCGATGCCACGGCTGACATCCTGCACATTCGCGCCCACCTTTTCGCACAGGTCGGCCATCTCGTTGATGAAAGTGATCTTGGTGGCGAGGAAGGCATTGGCGGCGTATTTGATCAGCTCGCTGGAGCGGCGGCTGGTGAACAGGATCGGCGATTCATTGAGGAACAGCGGGCGATAGACCTCGCGCATGACTTCGCGCCCGAAGTCGTCCTCCGCGCCGATAACGATCCGGTCAGGGCGCTTGAAATCGCCGATAGCCGCCCCTTCGCGCAGGAATTCGGGATTGGACACGACCGCGAAGCGATGCGCCGTGCCGCTGTCGGCAAGAATGCGCTCGACCTCGTCGCCGGTGCCCACGGGCACGGTGGACTTGGTGACGATGACCGCGTCGTTCGACAGATGCTTGCCGATATCGCGCGCGACGGCGTGGACGAAAGTAAGGTCCGCATGCCCGTCGCCCCGGCGGCTGGGCGTGCCGACGGCGATGAAGATAGCAGCGGCGTCCGCGATGCCTGCTGCCATGTCGGTGGAGAAGCTGAGGCGTCCCGCCTGCACATTGCCGGCGACCAGCGCGTCGAGACCGGGCTCGTAAATCGGCATGATGCCGTCTTCCAGCGCGTCGATCTTGGCCTGGTCGGTGTCGATGCACACCACATCGTGCCCGAAATCGGCAAAGCATGCGCCGGACACCAGTCCGACATAGCCTGCGCCCACCATTGCGATTTTCATGCCCCGCCTCCCTTACGCTCGATATGCAACGTACCGTCCTTCTTTTCCACCGCCTGTATATACCGTCGCGTCTCGCCTTCCAGCACCAATGCAGTCAGCCGACCGTTGCGATACGCGCCGGTATCGATGCCGATCCGGTTCGGGCGCTCCTCGATATCGTCCACGATCGTATGACCATGCACCACCATATGCGAATGGCGGCGGCGCGAGGCGAGGAAGGGTTCGCGGATCCACCGCGTTTCGCGCGGGGTCTGCTGGTCCAGCGGCAGGTCGGGGTCGATGCCGGCATGGACGAAGACATAGTCGCCGATGATCGCGAAATCCTCCATCTTTTCAAGAAAACGGAGGTCCTTGCCAGGCACGTGACTTTTCATAAGTTCACGCAATTCTTCCAGGCTGGCTGTATCGTAGTCATTGGGCGCAATGCCATAGCTTAACAGCGTCTCGCGCCCGCCATGACGGATATACTGGCGCAGCGTCTCGCGTTTGGTCAAGGCTTCAAGAAACATTTCCTCGTGATTGCCCGCCAGCATGCGAACGCGGCGCGCCTTTGACCATTTGCGGGTGGCGCGAATTACGCCCGCGCTATCGGGGCCGCGGTCGATCAGGTCGCCGAGCAGAATGACAGTCGTGTCTGCCTCGCCCGACTTGGCATCGTCGCGATCGATGGCCTTTATAAGGGTGGTATACAGGTCGAGCCTGCCGTGGATATCGCCGATAACATAGACACGTTCGCCCTGAGGCACCCGCGCGCTGGCCTTGCCGCCCGTTCGGGAGAGCATTTTTTTTAAAGGTTCGAACATGGTCGCTGGAGAATTCCGGTTTGTTGCTTCGCACCATAGGTGAGGTGGCAGAGCGCGGCAACCGCACCGCTTCGAGGCCCTATCAAGACGGCGAGTGTTGCAGAAAAGCGACACTTCGAAACCGGCGTGGCCCGTATGCGCAATAAATCTTGTGCGATGCAACATCATCGGGCAACTTCATGTCACTTCCGATGAGATTGCGGCAATACGACATGCAGCCTTCGGAAATGCAGGCAGAACGAAACACCTTAACCTGAGGAATTTCGTATGCTCTCGCCAATGCGCACTTTCTGTGCGGCAACCCTGTTCGCCACCACCGGTCTTGCAACCCCAACACTTGCTGCTGATGGACTAACTGCTGATGGAGCGCTCTTGCCGCCTGCCGATACGCTTGCCATCGCAGGCGAAGTGGCCACGGCGATATCGCCCGTCGTACTGGGCAGCGCCCCTATACTGGTTGCCCAAACGTCCAGCCCGGCCGGTACCGTCGATACAACCGACGAGGAAATCATTCCTGCGAGCGGGTTCGAGCTATCCGGCAACGTCGCGCTGGTTTCTGATTACCGCTTTCGCGGGGTTTCGTTCTCCGACGGCGATATCGCGTTGCAAGGCGGCCTGGATCTGGGCCATTCGAGCGGCTTCTATGTCGGCACCTGGGCCTCCTCCATATCCGGCGGCACGGCATTCGGCGAACTGGAGCTGGACGTTTACGGTGGTTACAGCGCCGACATAACCGACGGCGTCACGGTCGATGTCGGCCTGTTGTATTACATCTATCCGACCGGCGACGTGGCGGGCGCCGACACCGATTATTTCGAACCCTATGCGTCGGTCAGCACAACGCTGGGCCCTGTCAGTGCCACGCTGGGCGCAGCCTATGCGTGGGAGCAGGATTCGCTGGGCGGGGACGACAATATCTACGTCTACACCGACTTCGAAACGGCAATACCGGATACGCCCGTCACGCTTTCCGCGCATCTGGGCTACACCGATGGCATCTTCGCCACGCAGGGGGACGGAACCAGTTTCGATTGGGGGCTGGGCGCGTCCTACGCGGTGACTGACAGCCTCAGCCTCGGCCTGAATTATGTCGACACGCAGGGTCCGTCCATCGAGGATTTCACCGATGCGGGCTTTTTCGTGACGCTTGGCTATTCGATGTAGGGGGAAGCATCGACTGCCAATACGGGAGGGGCGTGCCATGGGCGCGCCCCTTTTGTTTTGTAGCGTTGCGCGTTTATGATGCGGGATGACCAAATTCCTGCACACCATGCTTCGCGTAACCGACCCGGACGCAACCCTGCGCTTTTTCTCGCTTTTCGGCGTGGAGGAAGTGCGGCGTTTCGATGTGGAGGCGGGGCGGTTCACGCTGATCTTCCTGGCCGCGCCGGGTCAGGAAGGCATTGCCGAAATCGAACTGACGGTGAACTGGCCGCCGGAAGATGGCAGCGCGCCGGAGCAATATGACAAAGGCCGCAATTTCGGCCATCTCGCCTTTCGCGTGGAGGACATTTACGATACCTGCCAGCGCCTGATGGATGCCGGCGTCACCATCGCCCGCCCGCCGCGCGACGGACATATGGCCTTCGTCGTCTCGCCCGACGGGATCAGCATCGAATTGTTGCAGGAAGGCAGCCTGCCGCCATGCGAGCCGTGGGCCAGCATGGAAAACACCGGCAGCTGGTAGCTACTGCGTCAGCGGCGCCTTGGCTTCGGCGCTTCGGGGGATGCGTCGTCGTCAGGCGCAGCACCACATAGCCCATGATCGCCGATATCATCGATCCGCCAAGAATACCGATCTTTGCCTCGTCGATAAGCAAGTCGTTCCCTTCGAAGGCCAGCCCGCTGATGAACAGCGACATGGTAAAGCCAATCCCGCACAGGATCGTGATGCCCCATATCTCGACCCAGTTCGCATTCGGTCCGGACGTTTGGCAATGCCCAGCTTGACGGCGGCAAAGATGATGCCGAAAATGCCCAGCCTGCTTACCCAGCACCAGGCCGGCAGCAATGGCGATGGGCAGCGGGTCGGTCATTTCCTTGATGCCCATACCCGTCAGGTTCACGCCTGCATTGGCGAAGCCGAACACGGGCACCACCAGATAGGCGCTCCACGGAGCCAGCCCGTGTTCCAGCCGTTCGAGCATGGAACGGCCGTCCTTGGTGCGCATCGGAATGGTCAGCGCAGCAGCTACGCCTGCAACGGTTGCATGGACGCCGGAAAACAGGACGCAGACCCACAGTACCAGCGCGACGAGGATGAACGGCCAGAACTTGCTGACGCCAAACCGGTTCATCGCGACCATCACGCCGAACACAGCCGCCGACGCTGCCAGCCACATCGGGTAGATGTTCTCGGTATAGAATGCCGAAATCACCAGGACCGCCCCGATATCGTCGACGATGGCGACCGTAAGCAGGAACAGGCGCAACGAGGCAGGAACGCGATTGCCCAGAATGCCGAGCACGCCCATCGCAAAGGCGATGTCGGTCGCGGCAGGGATGGCCCAGCCCTTGACCAGCGGGCTGTTCAGGCCGACGATCACGATGAAGACACAGGCAGGCGCGGCCATGCCGGCAATCGCCGCCAGCACGGGCAGCCGCCGTTGTTCGGGCGTGGAAAGCTGTCCGCAAATCAAGTTCGCGCTTCACTTCCAGACCGACCACGAAGAAGAAGATCGCCATCAGGCCATCGTTGATCCACAGATGCAGATCATCCAGCTTGGGAATCGGGGTCCAGGCCAGCTTGCCGTAGAAGAGCTGGCGATATTCGTCCGATAAGCGGCGAATTGGCCGCCAGCATTGCGGCGATGGCGACGAGGATCAGCAGCACACCGGCAGATGCATCGCCCACAAACAGGGCGCGGACGGGGGCGATGAGTCGGTTTACGGGAGAGGCGCGTTTTACCATGCACTCGCCTTTTCAGGATATCATCGCGCGTTGCAACCCTGAGTAGTCGCAGATAGGGGCTTTTCCGGGGGTTCGGTACTGTCGATCGGGGGCAATTTTACACCTTTTGAATGGCTTGTCGTGGTCCAGCACGAGCTGTTGCTGTTCGCGGGCGTCTTTTTCCTGATCGGTGCGCTGGACGAATTCGCCGTGGACTGCGTGTGGCTGTGGCTGCGCTTGACAGGGCGTACCAGCGAACCGGTCCTGTCGGACACTCCGCCAGCCGCGCTGCGCGGACCTGCCGCCGTCTTGATACCCGCATGGCAGGAAGAGAGCGTAATCGGAACGACCATACGCCACGCGCTTACGGCCTGGCCGCAGGCGGAATTGCGCCTGTTCGTCGGCTGTTATCGCAACGACCCGGCAACGCGCGCGAGTGCCACGGCAGCTTGTACGCGGGATGATCGCGCAACGGTGATGACGCTCGATATCGACGGCCCGACCACCAAGCCCGATTGCCTCAACCACCTGTTCCACGCCTTGCAACAGGCCGAAGCGGATGGCGGCTGGCGCGCGCGCATGATCGTGATCCACGATGCGGAAGATATGGTCGATCCCGCCGCGCTCGGCTTGCTCGACCTGGCCATTGGCGATGTGGAGGCTGCGCAAGTACCGGTCCTCCCCGCGACCTCCGCAAACTCGCGCTGGATCGGGTCGCATTACGCAGACGAATTCGCAGAATCGCACGGCAAGGCGATGGTCGTGCGCGATGCGCTGGGTGCCGCTCTGCCGCTTGCCGGTGTCGGGTGCGCGCTGCGCCGCGATGTCGTGGACGCGCTGGCGACGGACAATAACGGGGCGGAACCGTTCGCCGCCCAGTCGCTGACCGAAGACTACGAGCTGGGCTTGGCTGTGGCGCAACGCGGCGGTCGCGCCCGCTTCCTGCGCTACCGACATCCCGACAGAAGGCTGGTCGCAACGCGTGCCTTCTTTCCGGCGACGCTGGCGGAAGCTGTCCGGCAAAAGGCGCGGTGGGTGCATGGCATCGCGTTCCAGTCGTGGGAGCGGATGGGCTGGGTGCTGACGCCGCTGGAGGTATGGATGCGGCTGCGCGACCGGCGCGGCCCGGTATCCGCGCTGGTGCTGGCAGCGGGCTATCTGCTGCTGGTGCTGTCAGGATTTGTGATCGTAAGCGCGTGGCTCGGGTGGAGCGAGCCTGTCATTCTGACACCGGTGCTGCAATTCCTGGTTTTCGCCAACCTGTTCAGTCTGCTGTGGCGGCTGCTGTTCCGCGCTTGCTTTACCGCGCGCGAGTATGGCTGGCGCGAGGGGGTGCGCGCCGTGCCGAGGCTGGTCGTCGCAAATATCATCGCGATCATGGCGGGGCGGCGGGCGCTGTTCGCCTATGCCCGAACGCTGCGCGGCGCGCCTGCGGTGTGGGACAAGACTGCGCATGTCGCCCATCCTGCTGGCCATGCCGCTCCCATGTCGGCGACGGAATGAGCGTGCGGGCCGAACGTCGCGGTGCCCCGATCATTGCGCTGGCGATGCTGTTATGCGGGTGGCTGGCGTTGCGTGCGGTGCTTTGGCAATCGCCGTTTCCGCCCGGTTTGACCGGGAGCGACGTCGAGGAGAGCCGGTTTGCCGCCGCATCGAAGCCGTCCGAAGAACGAGTGGTTCGCCCGTTGCAAGTCGTGTCCGACAGCAGTTTGCCCCGCCGCGCGCCATTGGAAAGCGGGCCGTATTTTGCCTTTGCGCCCTCTCGACCAAACGCGCTTCGCGCCTTGCGGAAGTCTATCCGCAAAGGTGAAGCATCGCCTGTTTCCCGATCAGATCGCACACCTGATACGAAGGCGTACAGGCCATCGCCCGAAACACCTTCGCGTTCGCCCGCAGGTCCGGCTCCCTTGATAGCTTCCGCCATCTTCGCCGACAATGGGACGAATGCGCTGTCTGCCAAGCGATGGTCGGTGGAGGGCTGGGTGCTGTATCGCCCGGAAAGCGGCGCCCCGCTGCCCTCCGGAACCTTTGCGCCGGGTTACGGTGCCAGTCAGGCAGGCGCGGTCCTGCGGTACAGCCTCGCGCCGGAAAGCAGCCGCACACCGCAAGCGTATATACGGGTGACGCAGGCAATTGCGGAGCCGCGCGAAACCGAGGGTGCGCTTGGCATTTCGGCGCGCCCCGTTCCCGATGTGCCGGTGCGCGCAATGGCAGAACTTCGCGTGCAGCGGATCGGCGGCGAAACTCAGGTGCGGCCAGCAATGCTCGCCGTAACCGAGCTGCCGCCCGTCGTGCTGCCGCTGGGAACACAAGCGGATATCTATGCACAGGCCGGCTATGTCGGCGGCGAATTCGCCACACCGTTTGCCGACGGCCAGGTGCGTGTGACACGGCCGCTTCTGACTGTTGGCGACGCGCACATTCGCATTGGCGCAGGCATGTGGGGCGGAGCGCAGCGCGGCGTTTCACGACTCGATGTCGGGCCGACAGCCAGTGTCGATATTCCGGTCGGAGGCGCGAACGCCCGCATCGCAGTCGATTATCGCCAGCGCGTTGCGGGAGATGCGGTGCCGGGTTCGGGACCGGCACTTACGATCTCGACAGGTTTCTGATGGCAAAGCTGCTGGCCCTTACGGCACAGCTATAATAGGAGCCGCCGATATTGCGTTGCACAAGGCGGCGTTCGGGAACGGTCATGGACGTTTATCTCCCCATCGCGAACCTGTCGGTCGATGGCTTCGTCATCATCCTGCTGGGTGCGCTGACGGGTATTCTGTCGGGGCTGTTCGGCGTGGGTGGCGGCTTCCTGACCACGCCGTTGCTGATTTTCTACGGCGTGCCCCCGACCGTTGCGGCGGCATCGGCGTCTACGCAGGTGACGGGTGCCAGCGTCTCCGGCGTGTTCGCGCATACCAAGCGCAACGGCGTCGATTACAAGATGGGCGGTGTGACCGTAGCGGGCGGGCTGATCGGCATCGGCGTAGGGGCGGTGTTGTTCGGTTTCTTCCAGTCTGTCGGGCAGATCGATGTCGTCATCAACGTGCTGTATGTTGTGATGCTGGGCGCGATCGGTGCGCTGATGCTGCGCGAGGCACTGACGGCGCTTCTGCCCTCCAGAGATGGCAGCGGAACGGTTGCGCGCAAGCGGCGGCATCATCCCTTCGTCACCGCCTTGCCACTGCGCTGGCGGTTCTACCGGTCGGGTCTGTATATCAGCCCCTTCGCACCGTTCCTGCTGGGCATTGCGGTGGGTGCACTGACGATGCTGATGGGCGTTGGCGGCGGGTTCATTCTAGTGCCCGCCATGCTGTATATACTCGGCATGAGCGCCAGCGTGGTGGTTGGGACATCGCTGTTCCAGATCCTGTTCGTGACGATGGCGACCACCATGATGCACGCGCTGACGACGCAGGCGGTGGACCTTGTGCTGGCCGGACTGCTGCTGCTTGGCTCGGTATCGGGCGCGCAAATCGGCAGCTGGATCGCGCAGAAAGCCAAGCCGGAGTTGCTGCGCCTGATCCTGGCATCGGTCGTGCTGCTGGTGGCGGTGCGGATGCTGTACGGGCTGGGTGTGCAACCGGACGAATATTACACGGTAAGCCCGCTATGATCCGGCTGTTTGCGATGCTGGTGTGTTTCGTGATGCTGTCCGCGCAATCGGGCCGCGACCCTATCCTCGTGCCGCAAGTCAGCCAGGATGAAGTGCAGGTGCGGCAGGGTTTTACCGGCACCGAGCTGTTGCTCTACGGCGCGATTCTGGACCCGAGCGGTGCACGTGCGGCGGGCGGGTACGACATCGTGGTGGTGCTGAAAGGCCCCGCCGAACCGATCCGCGTGCGCGAGAAAGAGCGGGTCGGCGGTATGTGGATCAACGCCAGCAGCAGCGATTTCCGCTCCGCCCCGTCCTATTTCGCAGTGGCATCGTCGCGCCCGATAGAGGCTATGGTCGATGACCGCACCGCCGCGATTTACGAACTGGGCACCAATTTCATCCAGCTGTCGCCAAGCGGGGCAATCGATCCCGAAGAACAGGCGCGCTTTACTGCCGGGCTGGTCGATCTGCGCGAGCGGCAGGGACTGTACAAGGAACAGATCGGGGGGGTGACTGTCAACGAAGGCGTGCTGTACCAGGCGCGGCTGTACCTGCCATCCAATGTCACGACCGGCGAATACACCGCCGAAACCTTTGCGATTAGCGACGGGCGCGTCATTGCCTCCGCCGTCGCCGAGGTCGCGGTGCGCAAGGTCGGGTTCGAACGTCGCGTCGAAGTGTTTTCGCAAAGCCAGGCGTTCCTGTACGGCCTGTTCGCGGTGTGCCTGTCGATCCTGATGGGGTGGCTGGCCGGGCGGCTGTTCGCGCTGGTGTGATGCGTTTCGTGCAACTTCGCATGTAGCGATTGGGCTGGATAGGGCGTGCCGCCAGGAGTATCCGGCAGACATGTTCGATCAGCTCGACGCTCTGCTGCTGGCCCGCATCCAGTTCGCCTTCACGGTCAGCTTCCATTTCATCTTTCCCGCCTTTTCCATCGGCCTCGCCAGCTATCTTGGCGGTGCTGGAAGGGCTGTGGCTGAAAACCGGCAAGCAGCTTTATCTCGACCTGTTCAAATACTGGGTGAAGATATTCGCCATCGCGTTCGCGATGGGCGTCGTGTCGGGCATCGTCATGTCCTACCAGTTCGGCACCAACTGGTCGGTCTTCTCCGACCGGACCGGGCCGATCCTCGGGCCGTTGATGGCGTATGAAGTGCTAACCGCCTTCTTCCTGGAGGCCGGGTTCCTGGGCGTGATGCTGTTCGGCATGGAGCGGGTTGGCAAGAAGCTGCACTTCATCGCGACGCTGATGGTGGCGGCGGGCACGCTGATGTCGGCGACGTGGATCCTGTCGGTCAATAGCTGGATGCACACGCCGACCGGATACGAGATTGCCGCCAACGGCCAGTTCGTTCCGGCGGGCAGCTGGCTGACCATCATCTTCAGCCCCAGCTTCCCGTACCGGCTGTTCCACACCGTCAATGCGGCGTATCTGACGACTGCCTTCGTCGTCGGCGCGGTGGGTGCCTATCACCTGCTGCGCGACCGGACCGACATGCACGCGCGCAAGATGTTCTCGATGGCTATGTGGATGGCCGCGATCGTCGCGCCGATCCAGATCGTGGCGGGCGACCTGCACGGACTGAATACGCTGGAGCACCAGCCGCAAAAGGTCATGGCGATGGAGGGGCATTACGACAGTCACCCCGATGGCGCGCCGCTGATCCTGTTCGGCATTCCCAATTCGGCCGAAAAGCGCGTCGATTACAAGATCGAGATTCCCAAGGCATCCTCGCTGATCCTGAAGCATGACCTTAATGCGCCGATGGACGGGCTGGACACCATTCCCGATGACGAGGAGCCGCCGGTCGGCATCGTGTTCTGGTCGTTCCGTATCATGGTCGGCATGGGCTTTGCGATGATGGGTATCGGCATGTGGAGCCTGTTCGCACGGTGGCGCAAATCGCTGTACAATTGGACTTGGCTGCATCGGGCGGCGCTGGTTATGGGGCCGTCCGGCTTCGTTGCGGTGCTGGCGGGGTGGGTCACTACCGAAGTCGGTCGCCAGCCCTATGTCGTCTATAATCTGATGCGAACCACGGAGGCGGCATCGCCATTGGCCGCACCCGCGGTTGCCGCGTCGCTGCTGGCGTTCGTGGTCGTGTATTTCGCGGTATTCGGCATCGGTGTCTGGTATATCCTGCACCTGATGCACCACACGCCGCACCTTGGCGAAACCGGCATCAAGCGCGGCGACGAGGGACCGATCCGCACCGCCGGTATCACACCGGGGCCGTCGCAAAACCCCGGTCGTGAAAGCACTATGCCCGCGCAATCCAGCGACACCGAGCCGACCCCGCGCGACACGGCGGAGCAGAACGGATGATCGACCTGACCGTCATCTGGGCCTTCATCATTGCCTTCGCAGTGTTCGCTTACGTGGTGATGGACGGGTTCGACCTTGGCATCGGCATTCTGTTCCCGACATTCGAGGCGGGGCCGGAGCGCGACCGGGCGATGAACTCCATCGCGCCGGTTTGGGATGGTAACGAGACGTGGCTGGTGCTGGGCGGTGGTGGGTTGTTCGCCGCATTCCCGCTTGCCTATGCCGTCGTGCTGCCTGCAACCTATCCGCTTATTATCGCCATGTTGCTGGGCCTGGTCTTTCGCGGCGTGGCATTCGAATACCGCTGGCGCGATCCGGCGCATCGCGGCTTCTGGGATTTTGCTTTCACCGGCGGATCGGTGGTTGCGGCGATGGCGCAGGGCATGACGCTGGGCGCTTTGTTGCAGGGGATCGAAGTGACCGGCCGCGCCTATTCGGGCAGCTGGTTCGACTGGCTGACGCCCTACACGTTGCTGACCGGGCTGGGTACGGTGGCGGGCTACGCATTGCTGGGCGCGACATGGCTGGTGTGGAAGCTGGACGGGCCGAGCCAGCACCATGCGCGGCGGCTGGCGATCAAGGCGGCGTGGGCAACCTTCGCGCTGATGGGCGCCGTAAGCCTGTACAACCTGTTGCTGAACCCGGAATATGCCGACCGGTGGCTGACCGCGCCGGAGATCTATTTCGCCGCGCCGGTGCCGATCCTGACCGGCATCACCGCCATCCTGCTGCTACGCTCGCTATCGGTCGAACGGCACAGCAAGCCGTTCTGGCTGGCGTTGCTGCTGTTCTTCCTCGGCATGGCGGGGCTGGGCGTCACCATGTGGCCCTATGTCGTGCCACCGGGGCTGACGATCTGGGATGCCGCCGCACCGTATAGCAGCCAGATCTTCATGCTTGTCGGGGTGGCGATTACCATGCCGCTGATCATTGGCTACACCGCCTGGGCCTATTGGGTGTTCCGCGGCAAGGTCGGGCACGAAGGGTATCACTGATGCTCGCCCCGCCTGAAAAGCAGGGCGAAGGGCCGCTCTGGCGCAGGCTGGCGTGGATGGCCGTAATCTGGGCTGCCAGCGTCACGGTGCTTGGCGCGGTGGCGTGGGTGCTGCGCGCGTGGCTGCTTTGACGCGATCTTAACCCTGATACCGCTACGCCGTTTCTTCAGGAAACTCGAAGCTATTTGCGGGCGTACACGATGAACGACATGAGCAGCGGCGGCGGCATGCAAGCGGCGGTGGGCAAACGGCGATCGGCCAGCAGCCGGCAAACCGGCCCGCGCCACAGCAGGCGCCGCCCAAGCCAGCCGCAGCCCCCGTCGCGGACAATGGCAGCCAGCCCATCGGCGTGGTGCTGGAAATTGCGGGCTCGGGTTCGCAGAGTCGCGCTCGATCTCAACCGTCTCAACCAGTGCATGGCGGACGAAGACCCCTCCATCGCGCTGGCAGGCCAGGTCGGCAGCCAGATCAAGATCCGCGTCGGCAATAGCTGGCTGCTCGCCAATGTGCGCAACCAGAAGCAGGACCGGCGCGGCAAGGGCGGCATTCTCGCCAACATCGACTTTCTGGGCGAGGGCAAGGAAGAGAAGCTGACGGGGCGCATCACCAGCTTCAAGCGCGGCGTCACCCGTTACCCCATTCCCGGCGCGATGATCTATCCCGCCAGCACCCGCGACCTGAAACAGATCTACGCCAGCGACGGGCGCTCCAGTATCCAGATCGGCACCGTCTATCCGACCAAGGATATTCGCGCGGGCGTCTATATCGACGCGATGCTGGGCAAGCATTTCGCCCTGCTCGGCAGCACCGGCACCGGCAAATCGACCAGCGCGGCGTTGATCCTGCACCGCATCTGCGAAGCGGCGCCCGAAGGGCATATCGTGATGGTCGATCCGCACGGCGAATATTCCGCCGCGTTCAAGACCAATGGCCAGATACTCGACGTGTCGAACCTGCAAATGCCCTATTGGCTGATGAATTTCGAGGAACACTGCGAAGTGCTGCTGACCAGTACCGGGAATGACCGGCAGGCGGACAGCGACATTCTGGCGCGATGCCTGCTGAAGGCGCGCGGCAAGAACCGGCTGGCGGAACAGCTGGGCAAGATCACCGTCGACAGCCCGATTCCCTATCTGCTGAGCGATCTCAGCAACGCGATCCAGGACGATATGGGCAAGCTGGACAAGGCCACCAACACCGCGCCCTATATGCGGATCAAGACCAAGCTGGACGAGATGAAAAGCGATCCGCGCTACCAGTTCATGTTCTCCGGCATGCTGGTCGGCGATACGATGGCGGATTTCCTGTCGCGGGTCTTCCGGATGCCTGGCGGGGGCAAGCCGATTTCCATCATCGACGTGTCGGGCGTGCCGTCCGATATTACCTCCACCGTGGTCGCCGTGCTGGCCCGGCTGGTGTTCGATTTCGCCATCTGGGGCCGCGACGAACGCACCCGGCCCATCCTGCTGGTGTGCGAGGAAGCGCACCGTTACGTGCCGAGCGAAGCCAAGGCCGACGGCAGTTCGGTCGGCACCATCCTGTCGCGCATCGCCAAGGAAGGGCGCAAATACGGCATCAGCCTGGGCCTGATCACCCAGCGCCCGTCCGACCTTGCCGAAGGCGTGCTGTCGCAATGCGGCACCATCATCTCGATGCGCCTCAACAACGAGCGCGATCAGGCCTTCGTCAAAGCCGCCATGCCCGAAGGGGCGCGCGGGTTCCTCGATTCCATCCCGGCCCTGCGCAACCGCGAATGCATCATCTGCGGCGAGGGCGTGTCCATCCCCATTCGCGTCGGTTTCGACAATCTGGAGGAAATCAAGCGGCCCGCTTCGGAAGACCCCAGCTTCGTCGATCTGTGGAGGCAGCGGCGGCGAGGAAGAAGCGGTCAACCGGACGGTGCAACGCTGGCGCGCGCAGGGGTCTTAAGGGCGTAGGTCACGTCCCGCGCGTATCGCCGAACAGGTGGATATGCAGCCGGTCGCTCAATGCGAACCCGTGTTCCAGGCACAGCGGCACCAGCCATTCCTGCCGTGCGCGCAGCGTGGCGCTGTCGGTGCCTTCGCCCATCAGCATGATGCGCGCGAGGGGCAGGCAATGTGCCTCGGCCAGCGCAACCACCTCGGCGACATCGGCAGGCGTTGCGACCACGAACTTGAACACCGCGCGCGGGTCCGCCGCATAAGCGCGCAGCCGTTCGGGCAGCAGCGCCAGCGCAGCATCATTGCCGCTATGCGCCAGCTTGGGACTGACATTGTAGTGGTTCACACGGGCATCGAGCGCGGGCGGGGCGGTGGTGGTGCCGTTGGTTTCCACCTCCACTGTCATGGGCGGCAAAGCGTCCAGCAGCTTCGCCAGCGCCGCGCCCTGCAACAGCGGCTCGCCACCGGTGATGACGAGCCGGTCCTGCCCCAGCGCCTCGATGCGCCGTGCCACGTCGCCGACGGGCAGGGCAATGCGATTGGCCGCCCGGTCGTAAGTGATGCCGTCGCGATGGGCGCGCGCGTCGCCGTCGAAGTGCCAGGTATAGGCGGTGTCGCACCAGACGCAGGCCAGGTTGCAGCGCGACAGGCGCAGGAAGGTGCAGGGCGCACCCGCCGTCGGCCCTTCGCCCTGGACGGAGGCGAAGATCTCCGGCTGGTCCGGCGTGGTGGTGGCAAGGGCGAGTTTCATATCCGGGTGCTGGAAGTTCAGGAAAGTTGAGGCCCAAAACGCAATTTTCCGTTCACAAAATACATTCCGAACGGAGCCTTGTAGGGCGACAGGAAAAGTGTGGCCTTTGCGATAATTTCGTTAGCTAAAAAGGCGGGAAATGGCGGCGTCCGGGTCATTTGCGGGGCATGCCATATTGCGCGGGTGTAGGAAAACGGCAAACGCGCTTCTTTCATCCGGACCACGTCTAGCCCAACCGCGCCAGCGCCGCTTCCAGCCGCTCCGCCTCAGCGCCGTGCTCGGCAAAGTCGGCGCGGGCCTTTTCGACCGCTTCGGGCTTGGCGCGTTCGACGAAATTGGCGTTGCCGAGCCGTCCCTCCAGCGCCTTCGCTTCCTTCTGCGAAACCGCCAGCGCCTTTTCCAGCCGCGCGCGTTCCGCGGCGACGTCGATGATGCCTTCGAGCGGCACCACGAACACGTCGGACCCGGCGCCGACCTGCATGGCGGGGCCATCGGGCGCAGGGCCGACCGTCAACGGGGTCAGGCGGGCAAGCCGTTCGATGGCGGCGCTGCTGCGTTCGATGGTGCGCGCCGCCACGTCGGAAGGGTCCGCGATATACGCCGCCAGCTTCGCACCGGGCGGAATGCCCAGTTCGTTCTTCGCGCTGCGCACCGCCGTGGTCAGTGCGATGACCCAGTCGATGGCGTCGGTCGCGTCCTTCGCCACGTCGGCATGCGGTTCGGGCCATTTGGCGACGATCAGTTCGTAAGGCCGGGTTCCCTGCGCATGCCACAGTTCCTCGGTGATGAACGGCATGAACGGGTGCAGCATCACGAGGATCTGGTCGAGCGCCCAGCCGGCTACGGCGCGCGTTTCGACAGCAGGCATGGCGTCCGGGTCGCCCGCGAAGACCGGCTTGATAAGTTCCAGATACCAGTCGCAGAACCGGTCCCAGACGAAGTGGTAGATCGTGTCCGCGGCTGCATCGAACCGCAGGTCCGCCATCGCCGCGTCCAGTTTCTCGACCGTCTGCGCAACCTCGCCGATGATCCACTGGTTCGCCGCGAGCCGCGCGGGCGGGGCGGCCAGCGTGTCGCTCGCGCCGATGCCGTTGGACTGGCAGAACCGCGCCGCGTTCCACAGCTTGGTGGCGAAGTTGCGATAGCCCTCCACCCGGCGGTCATCCATCTTGATGTCGCGCCCCTGGCTTTCCATCGCCGCCATGAAGAAGCGCAGCGCATCGGCGCCATACTGCTCGATGATGCCGAGCGGATCGACGACATTGCCCTTGGACTTGGACATCTTGGAGCCGTCGGCGGCGCGCACCAGCCCGTGCAGATAGAGCCGGGGCCACGGGTTCTGCCCCGTCAGGTGGTGCCCCATCATCATCATCCGCGCATCCCAGAAGAACAGGATGTCGAAGCCGGAGACGAGGAGCGAGTTGGGGTAGTGTTTGGCGAGGAGGTTGTTTTTACTGCGCCTCAGTCTCCTCACCCGTTCGTGCTGAGCCTGTCGAAGCACTGTCCTTTTTTTCTGCACTGTCGGATGAAGAGGAGGGCGGCCCTTCGACAAGCTCAGGACGAACGGGTTGGGAGGTTTCAGGGGAGCTCTCGTCCGGCCAGCCCAGCGTCGCAAACGGCCACAGCGCGCTGGAGAACCAGGTGTCGAGGACGTCCTCGTCCTGCCGTAGCGCCCGGTCATCGCCAGCCTGTTCGCGTGCCTCGGCTTCGCTGCGCGCAACGAACACTGTGCCCGCATTGTCGAACCAGGCAGGAATCCGGTGCCCCCACCACAGTTGCCGCGACACGCACCATGGCTGGATATTCTCCATCCAGTTGAAGAACGTCTTCTCCCACGTCTTGGGCACGATCTCGACATCGCCGTTCTTCACCGCCGCGATGGGGGCGACGGCGAGTTTCTCCGCATCGACATACCACTGGTCGGTCAGCCACGGTTCGATCACCACGCCGCCGCGGTCGCCATAGGGCGTGGCGATCTGGCGGGGTTCGGCGTCGTGCTTGACTTCCTCGCCCTTCTTGGTCCTGGCGATATGCGGGATCAGCAGGCCCGCTTCCTTCATCAGCGCCACGACCTGCTTGCGCGCCTCGAACCGGTCGAGGCCGAGCAGTGTTGCGGGCACCAGCCCGTCCGCCGTCTGCACCACGCAGCCCTCGGCATCGAGCATGTTGAGCATGTCGCCCGCCGCGATTCCTGCGCGCTTGCCGACCTCGAAATCGTTGAAATCGTGGCCCGGCGTGATCTTCACCGCGCCGCTGCCCAGTTCGGGATCGGCATGCTCGTCCGCCACGATGCGCACGCGCCGTCCGGTAATCGGCAACACCACATGCTTGCCGACCACGCTGGCATAGCGTTCGTCGCTCGGATGCACCGCCACCGCCATATCGGCCAGCAGCGTTTCGGGGCGGGTGGTGGCGACGACGATATGGTCCGCGCCCGCGTCGGTCGTGATGCCGTCAGCCAGCGGATAGCGGAAGTGCCAGAACGATCCGGCGACGGTGCGCGTTTCCACTTCGAGATCGCTGATCGCGGTCTTCAGCTTCGGGTCCCAGTTCACCAGCCGCTTGTCGCGATAGATCAGCCCGTCATTGTAAAGCTTCACGAAGGTATGGACCACCGCTTCGGAAAAATGCGGGTCCATCGTGAACTGTTCGCGCGACCAGTCCATCGAACAGCCCAGCCGCCGCAGCTGGTTGGTGATGGTGCCGCCGCTCTCGCGCTTCCAGTCCCACACCTTTTCGACGAACTCTTCGCGCGTAAAATCGGTGCGCTTCTCGCCTGCCGCTTCCATCCGGCGCTCGACTACCATCTGCGTGGCGATGCCGGCATGGTCGGTGCCGACGACCCACAGCGCGTCCTTGCCGCGCATCCGTTCGTAGCGGACCACGATGTCCTGCAACGTGTTGTCCAGCGCGTGGCCGATATGCAGGCTGCCCGTGACGTTGGGCGGCGGGTTGACGATGGTGAAGGGTTCCGCATCGCCGCGTTCGGGGCGGAACAGGCCGTTGGCTTCCCAGTGCGCGTACCATTTCGCCTCGATGGCGGCAGGGTCGAATGTGGTGTCGAGCGTGCTATCGCTTGGGGCGGTGTGGTCGGGTTCGGTCATGGTGCTGTGCGCCTTGCCAGCGCAGGCAGGGGGTTGGCAACGCGCAAAGCGATGGTGGTCCGCCGGTAATCCGCCTCTTGTCGCGGGCAGGCTTTACCATCATAGCGCACACTATGCAGGGCGGCGCAGCTTTCAGGATCGAGGAGACGGAGACCGGCGCGGCGCGGCTGGCGCTGTCCGGGCCGTATCTCGTCTCGTCGGTCGGCAATGTCGACGTCGCGCTGCGCGATATCGAAGAGCCGGTCGGCACCATCGACCTGTCCGAAGTCAGCGAGATCGACACCGTCGGCGCCTATATCGCCTGCTCCACCGCCTCGCGCCTCGAAGCGGAAATCACCGGTGCGGACGAACGGGCCTCCCGCCTGCTGGCCGCTGTGCAGACGGCGGGCAACGATGCCGCCATCGCCGCACCGCGCTTGCCGGTGTGGCAGCGGGTGCCGGTGACGGTCGGCGAAACGGTGTTCGAGGCCGGGCGCGGCTTCCTGCGTATCATCGGCTTCCTCGGCCAGATCATCCTTGCCTTCGGTTCGATCATCCGGCGGCCAAGCCGGTTCCGCGGCAAGGCGCTGGTCCGCCAGATGGAACTGGTCGGCGTCAGCGCGCTGCCCATCGTCGGGCTGATGAGCTTCCTTATCGGCATCGTCATCGCGCAACAGGGTGCGGCGCAGCTATCGCAATTCGGGGCCGAGACGCTGACCGTGAACCTTGTCGGTCGCATCACCCTGCGCGAGCTGGGCGTGTTGATGACCGCGATCATGGTCGCGGGCCGCAGCGGCTCGGCTTTCGCGGCGCAGATCGGCACCATGAAGCTGACCGAGGAAGTCGATGCGATGCGCACCATCGGCATCGCCCCGATAGAAGCGCTGGTGATCCCGCGGATTCTCGCGTGCGTGTTCATGATGGTGCTGCTGGGCTTTTATGCCAGCGTCGTCGCGATCGTAGGCGGCGCGGTCATCGCCGATGTGGCGCTGGGCATCCCGTTCCTGACGTTCCTGGAACGGATCAAGGATGTCGTCCCGACCTACGACTTGTGGGTCGGCATGATAAAGGCACCGGTGTTCGGCCTCATCATCGCGCTGGCGGGGTGCTATCACGGCATGCAGGTCGAGGGGAATTCCGAAGAAGTCGGCAAGCGTACCACCAAGGCGGTGGTCGCGGGCATCTTCGCCGTAATCGTGATCGACGCCTTCTTCGCCGTGTTCTTCGCGCAGGTCGGGTGGGAATGATGGCCGAAACCCACGACACCGAACCCGCCACGCAATTCGTGAACGAGGATTACGACCGCCATCCCGAACGGCACGAGCGGTTTCGCGGCAAGTACCCCATCGTGATCGAAGGCTTGCGCAACCAGTTCGGCGAACAGGTGGTGCATGACAATCTGGACCTGAAAATCAGGCGACGCGAGATCGTGGGCGTGGTCGGCGGATCGGGCACCGGGAAATCGGTGCTGATGCGCTCCATCATCGGCTTGCAGCAACCCGCCGAGGGCGACATCCGTGTCTTCGGCAAATCCATCACCAGCGCCGAACCCGATGCCGAGATCGGCGTGCGCAACCGCTGGGGCGTGCTGTTTCAGGGCGGCGCGCTGTTCAGCACGCTGACGGTTGGCGAAAATGTCGAAGTGCCGCTCAAGCAATTCTACCCTGAACTCAGCCCGCGCCTGCGCCGCGAAATCGCCCGTTACAAGGTGATCCTGTCGGGCCTGCCCGAAGAGGCGGCGAACAAATATCCCAGCGAGCTGTCGGGCGGCATGAAAAAACGCGCCGGTCTGGCCCGCGCGCTGGCGCTCGATCCCGAATTGCTGTTCCTCGACGAACCGACCGCCGGGCTGGACCCCATCGGCGCGGCCAAGTTCGACGAGGCAACGGCGGAGTTGAAGAATACGCTGGGCCTGACCGTCTTTCTCATCACCCATGATCTCGACACGCTGTACGCCATCTGCGACCGGGTCGCGGTGCTGGCCGAAAAGCGCGTTATTGCAGTCGGCACTATCCCCGAATTGCTGGAAACCGAGCATCCGTGGATTCAGGAATATTTCAACGGCCCGCGCGGGCGCGCGGCGCTGGACAGCAAGGACCGTGCGTCGCAGGCCATCTCGCCGGACCCGAACATTCCGGCTTCGAAGCTGGACAGCACACAGCGCGGCGGCGCATAGGACGAGGCATATGGAAACGCGGGCAAATCATCTGTGGGTCGGGGTCGTGACGCTGGCATTGCTGGCCGCAATCGCGCTCGGCATCGTCTGGCTGGCGCAGCTGGGCAAGGGCGAACAGAAAGAATACGATATCTTGTTCCAGCAATCGGTCAGCGGGCTGGCGCGCGGATCGCAGGTGTCTTTCGCGGGCGTGCCGGTGGGGCAGGTCGGCGAGATAAAGCTGTATGACGAAGACCCCGATTTCGTGCAGGTCCGCATCGCGGTGAAGCCGGAAGTGCCGATCCTGATCGGCACCACCGCCACGATCCAGGGATCGTTCACCGGTGTATCCACCATCCTGCTGGACGGCGCGCGCAATGGGGCGCCGCCGATCACGTGCGAGACCACCGGCTGTCCCAACGGCGTGCCGGTCATTCCGCCCAAGGATGGCGGGCTGAACGCGCTTCTTTCCGATGCACCGCTGCTGCTGGAACGGCTGGCGACGCTGACCGAACGCTTCACGCAGCTGCTGGACGAGGACAACCAGGGCGAAATCGCCGGCATCCTGCGCAACACCAACGCGCTGACCGAAGCGACTGCCGCCGCCGCGCCGCAGATCGAGGGCACGCTGGCCGAATTGCAGCTGACTCTGCGCGAAGCGAGCGGTGCGCTGAACGCGTTCGAACAGGTCACGCGCAGCACCGATGTGGTCATAAACCAGGAAGGCACCGCGCTGGCGGCTGAACTGCGCGGTACGCTGGCCTCTGCCAACAAGGCGGCGGCTGCGCTGGCGAGCACGCTGGACGAAGTGCGCCCCGCTACCACGCAAGTGACGGACCAGCTCGCCAATTCCACGCTACCCGCTGCCGAAGCGACGCTGCAGGATCTGCGCTCCACCAGCAAGGCGCTGCGCAATATTACCGAGCGGCTCGAAAACGAAGGCGCGACCTCGTTGATCGGCGCGCCGCCATTGCCTGAATACGATCCGAAGAACTGAAGGGTGCCATGATGTCGATAGCAAATCCCGTGCGCGCCCTGGCCCTTGCTGGCGTCTCTCTGGTGTTATCAGCCTGCGTCAGCTTCGGCCCCGAGGCACCGCCCAGCCTGCTGACGCTGACCGCGCAGGAAACCGTCGCGGCTGGCGCAACCAATAGCGGCACTGCCGAAACGGCGCTGGCAATCTACGAACCTGCCGTCTCGCAACGGATCAATGTCACGCGGGTGCCGGTGCAGGTCGATGCGACCACGGTTGCCTATCTGGCCGATGCGGTGTGGGTCGAAAAACCCGCCCGCCTGTTCAAGAACCTGCTGATGGAAACCGTCACCGCGCGCAATGGCCGCATGGTGGTGGAAGGCGAAGACCCGACGGTGCTGGCACAATCCCGCCTGCGCGGCAATCTGCGCCGGTTCGGCTACGATGTGCAGGCCGGTGCCGTTGTCGTGCAGTTCGATGCGCAGCGCGAGACCGGCGATGGCGGGGCGATAGAAACGCGCCGGTTCGAGCGTACCGTGACGGGTGTACCGGCGCTGGCCGGACCGGTTGGCGCGGCGCTGAACAATGCCGCCAACGAAGTTGCCGTCGAAGTCGCCGCCTGGGTGCAGTAACGCGCCGACGCTAGTCGAGTAGCGCCGCGAATTCGGCGGCCTGCGTGAAACTTTCCGCCCGCAACCCGCGCACCGTTTTCGCCTCGGTGTCGGCACCCCATAGCTCCGCCTGCCAGTCTTCCTCCAGGTTCGCCGCGTCGAACAGGGCTTCGCTGTCCGCCCGAGCCTCCAGTGCAGCCAGCCCGACCGTCAGCGATGCGGCCAGCGACGCCAGCGTTTGCAACGCCGCCAATGTAAAATCGTCGAGAGTTGCGAGGTGGCTTTCCAGCGTAAGCAGCGTGGCGTCGTGCTGCGGCTGGGGCAGCACGCCCGCGACCCGCACAAAGACAATGCCAAGGCGGCTTTCGAGCGCGGCGAGCAGCGGTTCCCACATCTCGTCCTGCCGCAAGGCCAGCGCGCTGCCGGGATCGGCGCGGTAGCACAGCGTGTCGGTCTGCGCGAAGCCCAGCAGCGTGGCGATGGCCGCCGCACGGTCGGCGCGCACGATGTCGATGGCGTAATCGGCCAGGTCGCGATGGACGAACAGCGCCGCGTCGATGTCCTCGCCCTGCGCGCGCCATTCCGCCGCCAGCGCCTCGGCCAGCGCAGCAGTCGGCACGATCTGCGCCGCGCCGCCTTGCGTTTTCACCGCGCGCCGGTCGAGCTGCACCGCGAAGCCGCCATCGCACGGGGCGACGGACACATCGGACCAGAACCGCTTCACCGGCTGTCGTCGGAAGGCGGCGTGCGCCAGGCGCGGGCGAGGATGCGCGGCATGACGAAGAACTCCACCGCGCCCACCGCGATCAGCGCGTAGGAGAACCAGTCCGCCGTGCCGACATAGCCGCGCACGCCCATGATGCCGACCACCACCATCGCCGCACCGAACAGCCGATTGACCGCAATCAGCAGGAAACGCGCTTTTGCTTCGCCTTCGGAAGGGGCGGGGGCTTCGGAAGGGGCAGGTGCAGGGTCGGTCATCGCAGCATCTCCAGCAATTCGGCAGGGCTACCGGCGACATTGTCAGCCCCCTCGGCCAGCAATTCATCGGGCGCATGATAGCCCCACGCCACACCAAGCGCCCGCACTCCGGCGGCGCGCGCCATCGCCACATCGAACGTCGTGTCGCCGATCATCACCGCTTGCTCCGGCGCGGCACCGGCGTCGAACAGAGCGGCTTCGAGCATGGCGGGGTGTGGCTTGGACGGATACCCGTCCGCCGTGTGCAGGCTGGCGAAGCGATCCGCGATGCCGTTGGCGGCAAGGCAGGCGGCGAGGCCGCGGTCTGACTTGCCGGTGGCCACGGCCAGCACCCAGCCCCCGGCGCGCAAGGCGTCGAGCAGGGCGGCGATCCCGTCGAACAACGGCTCGTGCAGCGCGCCGCTCTCGCGCGTGTTGCGATAGGCCTGCTTGTAATTTTCGACGATGGCGGTGCGGTCGGCTTCGACAAGGTCGGGAGCGAGGCGCTGCACCGCCTGCGGCAGGCTGAGGCCGACGATCCGGCGGATGGCGTTGCGCGGGGGCGGGGCAGCGTTGGCGGCGGCAAAAGGCCAGTTCCATCGCCGCGCAGATTGCCGCCTGCCCGTCGACCAAAGTGCCGTCGCAATCGAAGACTGCCAGCTTCGTCATTGCACGGCCTTCTGCATCGCGTCGGCCATCGCCAAGTGCCCTTCGCCGCGCAATCCGGCGATAAGCCGCGCGCGCTCCGCCTCGGACTTGTTCTGCGACAGCTTGACCGTCTCGCGCCGCTCCTCGATGCGCAATTCGAACGCCGTGATACCGCGCAGGAGCGCGCGTTTCGCCGGGCCGGACATCTTGGCCATCGTCCACGGCACGCCACCGCTGCGCACCGCCGCTTCGTGCTTCGCGGTCAGCCTCTCGAGCAAGGGTTCGAGCGCGGTATCGGGCAGGCGGTGCATCGTACCGACCAGTTCGATCGCGGAGTAGTTCCAGGTCGGCACTTGCTCCGCATCGGCATACCAGCGCGGCGAGATATAGGCGTCCGGCCCGGTCAATGTGACCAGCGCGCTGGCTTCCTCGATACTCGCCAGCGTATTGCCGCGCGCAATGTGGAAGCGGACCGCATCGTCACCGGCGGCAACGACGGGCGCATGCGCAACATGTGGCCCGGTATCGGTCTGCGCAAACACCTGCGCGAAACCGACCTCTGCCACCAGCGCGCGCTGGACGTGCAGCGGATCGTCGCGGAACGCAGCCGTCGGATGCATTACCGCGTGCGCCCGCCCTTTGGGCCGCTTTTTGGCTTGCCTTTCGGCTTCGCACCCGACTTCGCCCGCTCGCGCTTCGCCGCGTTCGTGCCACCGCGCCGGGTGCTGCTTTGTGCCTTGCGATATTGCTTGGCATGCTGGCGCGCGGCCTGCTTTTTCTCGCCGCGCGTGCGTTCCGGCGGGCCCTTTTCCGGCGAGGCGTCGCTGCGGCTGATGTCGAAACCGAGCTGTTCCATGCTGGCCGCAAAATGTTCGGGCAGGTCGGCGGTCACGTCCAGCTTGCCCAGCCCGCCGCCCGGTGCCTTGGGCTGTTCGATGATGAGACGGCGCGCATGCAGGTGCATCTTGCGGCTCAGCGCGCCGGTCAGCATGGCCTCCTGCCCGCCATATTTGCCGTCGCCCACGATGGGGTGCCCGATGGCGGCCATGTGCACGCGCAGCTGGTGGGTGCGGCCCGTCAGCGGCTCCAGCTCGATCCAGCAGGCGGCCTTGGCGGCGGTTTCGACGACGCGATAGCGGGTGCGGGCGGTCGCGCCGTCTTCCATATCGACATGCATCTTCTCGCCCCGGCTGCCCGGTTGCTTGGCCAGCGGCGCGTCGATGGTGCCCTCGCGCACGTCGGGCACGCCGACCACCAGCGCCCAGTATATCTTCTTGGCACTGCGGCCCGCGAACCGCTTGGAAAACGCCGCCGCCGCGCCGGGTGTCTTCGCGACCAGCAGCACGCCGCTGGTATCCTTGTCCAGCCGGTGGACGAGGCGCGGGCGGGGCGCGTCGCCCTCCACGAATGCATCGAGCAGGCCATCGACATGGCGCGTCGTCTTGCTGCCACCCTGCGTGGCGAGGCCGGGGGGCTTGTTGAACACCAGCGCGGCGGGCGTCTCGGCAATCAGCATCGCGCGTGCTTCGGCGATCTGTTCCGGCGTCAGTTCGGCCTTCTCGCGCGGGGCCTTGTGCGGCGCGTCGCCGCCCGGCGGCACGCGCAGCACTTGCCCGGTGGTGAGGCGATCTTCCGGCTTTGCGCGTCCGCCATCGACGCGGACCTGCCCGGTGCGCGCCCAGCGGCTGATGGTGGCAAAGCCGATCTGCGGCAGGTTGCGCTTGAACCAGCGGTCGAGCCGGATGCCGTCATCGTCCTCGCCAACGGTAAACTGGCGGACGGTATCGGAGGGTTTATCGGTCATGGGGTGCCCCGCATTGCGACGAGCCCAAGGTAGAGGCCTGCGACCCCGGCGACCAGCGACAGCAGCGCATAGCCCGCCGCCAGCGCGAATGCGCCGCGTTCGATCAACGCCACGAGTTCGAGACTGAAGGCGGAAAAGGTGGTGAATCCGCCGAGCAGGCCGACGCCCAGCAGCAGCCGCACCGGCTCGCTGCCGCCGCTGCGCACCAGCCACCCGGCCAGCAGGCCCATCGCCAGCGACCCCGCAACGTTCACCGCCAGCGTGCCCCAGTAAAGCCCGCCGGACCCGGCAATGCGCGTAACCGCCAGCCCGACCTGATAGCGCAGCACCGCACCCGCCGCACCGCCGAGCGCGACATGCGCGGTGGCGGCCAGGCCGGAAAGCGTGGCGGACGAAGGGACAGGGGCAGACATGGCGTGCGCCCTAACGCGCTTCGCCGCGCCCGTCACGCCGGATTGCGCGCACCGTTCGATTCCGCGCGCTTCTGCTTGCCCGCCAATTCTGCTTGCCCGATCGGGGGCAATCGCCTAAGGAGCACATTGGAATAGCGGGTTCCCATGCGGGACTCGCCGCATTTTTACGACAACATGGCGGTGATCCCCGCGCTTTTGCGGGCTCTTGCCGATTGTAACAGGTAGCCGAAGTTTATGCAGATCATGGTTCGCGATAACAATGTCGATCAAGCCTTGCGCGCGCTCAAGAAGAAGCTGCAGCGCGAAGGCGTCTATCGCGAAATGAAGCTGCGCCGCCATTACGAAAAGCCCAGCGAAAAGCGCGCCCGCGAAAAGGCCGCCGCGGTTCGCCGTGCGCGCAAGATGGAACGCAAGCGCATGGAGCGTGACGGGGTCTAACCATTCCGTCAGGTGTCAGCGGTCGGATGCTTCCGGGCATCGATACGCAGCGCGCTTGAACCGCACCGAAGCATACGCCAAAGGGGTGCGGTCAGGTGGCCGTGCCCCTTTCGCTTACGTGCAGTTCGTCTCGAATTTTTAGGACCTTTCATGACCGAAGTGACTCGCGTTCCGCTGCGCCCGATTGCCAAGGGCTCGCTGACAAAGCTGTGGCTGGGCGTATTGCTCGCGGTGCTGGTGGCGGGCGGTCTTGCCTGGGCGAGCATCCCCAAGGGGCTGGATGTGAGGACACTGACCGCCGGGTCCGGCCCGATGGCCGAGGATGGCGACGTGGTGTTCGCCAAATATGTCGGCAAGCTGGACGATGGCACCATCTTCGACGAGCACCAGCCCGGCGGTTTCCCGCCCGGCCTGTTCCCCGAAGGCACGCCCTTCCTGCTGGAAGAAGGCTCCGTCATTCCCGGTTTCTACAACGGCCTGTTGCAGACGCAGAAGGGCGGCACATACCGCATCAGCATTCCGGCGGACCAGGCCTATGGCGCCGAGCCGCCCGAGGGCGCGCCGATCCCCGCCAATGCCGACCTGACCTTCGAAGTCGAGGTGGTCGATATCATGGCGCGCGAGGATGCCGAACGCCGGATGCAGGCGTTCCAGCAGATGATGCAGAGCCAGCAGGGTGGTGCTCCTGGCGGCACGGCTCCCGAAGGTGCCAGACCACCGGCACCGATGCCTGCACCGCCCGCGCCAGCCGCCGAATAGGAGGCAGTCTGTGAGCGTCGACAAAGCCACCGTCGCCAGGATCGCCGGCCTGGCCCGCATCGACATGGGCGATGCCGAGCTGGAACGCATGGTGCCCGAACTGAATGCCATTCTCGACTGGGTCGAACAGCTTGGCGAAGTCGATACAGCCGGTGTCGAGCCGATGGCGGCGGTCATTCCCAACACCCTGCGCCTGCGCAGCGACGCGGTAAACGCCGACCCGCTGTCCGGCGGCGACCGGCGCGAGGATATTCTCGCCAACGCCCCCGCTGCGGAACACGGGTTCTTCGGCGTGCCGAAGGTGATCGAATAATGTCCGATCTCACCCAACTTCTCTTTCCGTTCGCCTGAGCTGTCGAAGGGGTTCCGGCGTTACCGCCATTCGCGACGGCGTGGCGGCAGGCGACTTTACCGCGCGCGAAGTGGCAGAAAGCTTCAACGCCGCCGTTGCCGAAGCCGCCGCGCTCAATGCCTTCATCGTCACCACACCCGACGCCGCGCTGGACGCTGCCGATGCAACCGACGCCGCACGCGCCGCCGGCAAGCCGCTTGGCCCGATGGCGGGCGTGCCCATCGGTATGAAAGACCTGTTCTGCACCGATGGCGTGCAGACCACGGCGGCAAGCCATATTCTCGAAGGCTTCGTGCCGCGCTACGAATCGACCGTTTCCGCCAATCTGTGGGCGTCTGGCGCAGGCATGCTGGGCAAGCTCAATCTCGACCAGTTCGCGATGGGGTCGCAGCAACGAGACCAGCTTCTTCGGCAATGTCGTTTCGCCGTGGCGCAAGGCGGGCGGTGGCAACGAACCCATGTCGCCCGGCGGCAGCAGCGGGGGCAGCGCCAGCGCCGTGGCCGCGCATATCGCCCCCGCCGCAACCGGCACCGATACCGGCGGCTCCATCCGCCAGCCCGCCGCCTTTGCCGGGATCGTGGGTATCAAGCCCACCTATGGCCGGTGCAGCCGCTGGGGCACCATCGCGTTTGCCAGCAGTCTCGACCAGGCCGGGCCGATGGCGCGCAGCGTCTCCGACTGCGCGGTCATGCTGCGCGCGATGGCAGGCTTCGATCCGAAAGACGCGACCAGCCTCGATCTGTCCGTGCCCGCATGGGACGAGGCGCTGGACGCGGACCTGTCCGGCAAGCGCGTGGGCATTCCGCGCCAGTACCGGATGGACGGCACCGACGCCGCCATTCTCGACGCGTGGGAGCAGGGCAAGGCGTGGCTGCGCGATGCGGGCGCGGAGGTGGTCGATATCGACTTGCCCCACACCAAATACGCGCTGCCCGCCTATTACATCATCGCCCCCGCCGAAGCCTCCAGCAACCTCGCCCGCTATGACGGCGTGCGCTACGGCTTGCGCGATCTCCCCGAAGGCGCGGGCTTGCAGGACATGTACGCCGCCACCCGCGCTGCCGGATTCGGCGACGAGGTGAAGCGCCGCATCCTGATCGGCACCTATGTGCTCAGCGCCGGTTTCTACGACGCCTATTATACGCAGGCGCAGAAGATCCGCGCGCTGGTCGCCGCCGATTTCGACGCGGCATGGGCGAAATGCGATGTCATCCTGACGCCGACCACCCCCACCGCCAGCTTCCCGCTGGGTTCGTTGTCGGACGATCCGCTGACGATGTATCTGAACGACGTCTTCGCCGTGCCCGCCAGCCTCGCCGGACTGCCCGCGATGAGCGTGCCGTGCGGCCTCGAACCCCGACGGCCTGCCGCTGGGCCTGCAGCTTATCGGCAAGCCGCTGGACGAACAGGGTGTGCTGAACGCCGGACTGGCGCTGGAACAGCGCGCGGAATTCTCGGCAAAAGCGGAGAGATGGTGGTGACCGATTACCGCATCCAGGGTGACACCGGCGAATGGGAGGTCGTGATCGGCCTCGAGGTCCATGCACAGGTGACCAGCGCGTCCAAGCTGTTCAGCGGGGCGGATACGTCGTTCGGTGCGGAACCCAACACGCAGGTCAGCCTGATCGACGCGGCGATGCCCGGCATGCTGCCCGTGCCGAACGCCGAGTGCGTGCGGCAGGCGGTGCGTACCGGCATGGCGATCGAGGCGCAGATCAACCGCTACAGCCGGTTTGACCGCAAGAACTATTTCTACGCCGATTTGCCGCAGGGCTACCAGATCAGCCAGCTGTACCACCCCATTGTCGGCGAGGGGCAGCTGACCATCGCGGCGGACCCCAAGGGCGGCATTCCGGCGGACAAGGTCATCGGTATCGAGCGCATCCATATCGAACAGGATGCGGGCAAGCTGATGCACGACCAGCATCCGACCATGTCCTATGTCGATCTCAACCGCTGCGGCGTGGCGCTGATGGAAATCGTCAGCCGCCCCGACATGACCAGCCCGGCCGAGGCGGGCGCCTATGTCCGCAAGCTGCGCGCGATCCTGCGCTATGTCGGCAGCTGCGACGGCAATATGGAAGAAGGCTCGATGCGGGCCGATGTCAATGTGTCGGTACGCAAGGTTGGCGACACCGAACTGGGCACGCGGACCGAAACGAAGAACGTGAACTCGGTGCGCTTCGTGATGCAGGTGATCGAGCACGAGGCGGCGCGGCAGGTCGAGCTGATCGAAGGTGGCGGACGCGTGGTGCAGGAAACGCGGCTGTTCGATGTCGCCAGCGGCACGACGCGGTCGATGCGCAGCAAGGAAGACGCGCATGATTACCGCTACTTCCCCGACCCCGACCTGCTGCCGCTGGAGCTGGAAGACGCGTTTCTCGACGAGTGCCGCGCCAGCCTGCCCGAACTGCCCGATGCGAAGCGGGCGCGCTATACCGGCGAACTGGGGCTGACCGATTACAATGCGGCGGTTCTGACCGCCGAGGTGGAGACGTTCGCGCGGTTCGAAACGCTGCTGGCGACGGTGGCGGAGCGGCTCGGAAAAGCCGCAGGCGAAGGTAGCGACGCAGGTCGCGAACTGGACTCTTTCGGTCGCCCCCGGCGTGTTGAAATCATTGGGCGATGCGGCCAATCCCGCGCACGGCACGGCGACGGCGCAGGCGGAAATCCTGGCGATGCAGACCGCCGGCGACATCAGCGGCGGGCAGGCGAAGGAAATCTACGAGATCGTGCTGACCACAGGGCGTGACCCGGTTGAAATCGCCGACACCGAGGGCTTGAAACAGCAGAGCGATACCGGCGCGATCGAAGCGGAGATCGACAAGGTGCTGGAGGCCAATGCGGACAAGGTTGAGCAGTACCGTGGCGGCAAGGACAAGCTGTTCGGCTTCTTCGTGGGACAGACGATGAAGGCGATGCAGGGCAAGGCGAACCCTGCCGTTGTGAACCAGTTGCTTAAGGCGAAGCTGGAACAGTAAGGGGCTCTCGCAGAGGCGCAGGGGCGCGGAGGGGTTGTGCCTTGTGTCCGGCGTAGTGCGAATTGGTTCACACGAAGACACGAAGATACGAAGAAGGACGTGCCTGCGGCGAAGCCGCTTTTAAATTTGCATCCCCGCGCACGATGCAATCGAAGGTTTCGAAAAGGCCTGCGGCGCAGACCCCTCTGTGCCTCCGCGCCTCTGCGAGCGAAACACTTTATTCTTTGCCAGGAGCGCAACGCTCTGGATTGCTTCGCTACGCTCGCAATGACGGGAGGAGGAGCGCGCACACGAGCCCATCCGGCGGCGAACCCGGACTATACCGCCTTGGAAACACGTAATATTCGCGCGGTCGGGCGGATGTCGTGCGGTGGCACGGGATATCCGCCGCAGGAGCGGCGTCCGGCTGCCAAATGGCCCCGCGCCGCGTGACGCAGCGGGGTCAGGCGAATGGCCGTATCATGGCATCTTCCCGGAACGGGAGGCTGCGCATGTGAGGCATGCGCAGCGCGATACGGCTCGACCCGGTTCAAGCACGCCGGAGGGGCAAGCCCCCGGCTCGACGTCTTCCGGCCGGCAGCGACGGGGAGGGCTCGCCATTACGCATTGTGGGCCCCTGTCGCGATCCGCGCGGGTGAATGGCCCCGCGACACATCCGGAAATGTAACGTCGCACGTCAGGGTGGACCGGCTGTCGATACCGGCGCGACGGGTAGGCCCGCTCCCGCGTGGATATCCTCGCCCCGTCCGCCCGACCGCGTCGCCCTGCCGTCCCGATGGAATGGCGAGCGAAGGAGGAGGACGCTCTAGACAACGCCCGCCTCCCGAACGACAGCGCCACTAACCGATATGGTTCGCAATGTCAAGAGCGAAGGTTTGGTTCGCGTCAGAAGCGCAGAGGACGCAGAGAGGGAGTTAGTGTCTGGCTTGACGCCGTTTGGTTCACACGAAGACACGAAGAGGAACGCGCTTGCAGGCGTAGCCGCTTTGGAACGATCATCTTCGAGCACGATGCAATCGATGGCTAGTGAATGCCTGCGGCGCAGACCCTCCGCGTCCTCTGCGCCTCTGCGCGAAACACGTCTTCGCTCGTTTCACCTCGTCAACGTTCGAGAACTACAATCCTCCCGTTTGCACAAGGCTCAACGAAAAAGGCCGCCGGATTGCTCCGGCGGCCTTTTGCTGTTCAGTATCGTGCCGAAGGGTCAGCCCTTGCTTTTCGCCCGTCAGCGCCATGTCGCCGAATGCGCCTGCGTTGACCTTGCCGGTCAGCTGGTCGCCGTTCACGTCGGCTTCGCAGTTCAGTTCCATCGGCATGGGCACGGTCATGTCCATTTTCCAGTTCAGCTTGTCGCCGGTAATGGTGCCGTTCTTGACATCCATGGACCCCATGCCGCCTTGCATCGAACCGGTGAAGGTGCTGCCGTCGTCGGACGGGACCACGGTGAACGTGCCCTTCTGGTCGCCCATCGGGCTTTTGACGACGGTATCGTAGGATCCTGCAACAGACATAATGTATTCCTTTTATCGTAATTCACGCACCGGGCCGGTGCCCTGCGCTTTCACAAATGTCAACGCGCGCTCCCGCTGCCCGTTCCGGGATCGGCGTCAAAGGTTTCCATTTCGCGGCTTTCGATCGGCAGGCCGAGCGTTTCGAGCTGTGGCAACACGGTCTCCGCATCGCCGACCACCACGAACACCAGATCGTCGTCGCGCAGGTTTTCCAGCGCCGCCGCGTCCAGTTGCGCGGTGGTCAGTGCGGTGTATTTGTCCGCCAGCGTCTCGTAATAATCGTCCGGGCGGCCATAGGTGACGATGCTGCTCAAGCCGCCCAGCACGTCGCGGCTGGTCTCGAACCGGCCGGGCAATTCGCGGATATTGCCGTTGACGAGGCGGGTCAGCTCGGCGTCCGTCACGCCCTTCCGGTCCTCGCCGCCGACATAGCTGCGCAGGTCGGTCAGCAGTTCGGTGATGGAATCGGCGGTGCGATCCGCCTGCACCGGCGCGTAGATCGTCGCACTGGTGCGGTCCAGGGGCTGCGAAATGGAGCTGCGCACGCCGTAGGACCAGCCCTTCGTTTCGCGCAGATTGGTGTTGATGCGGCTGAGGAAACTGCCGCCGAATACTTCGTTGGCCGCACTCAGCACGGTGAGGTCATCGGTGCCTTTCGATGCCAGCACGCGGCCGCCATAGATCACCGATTGCGGCGAATTGGGGCGGTTGACCAGCACGATGCGGCTGCCCTCCTGCGCCGGAATGGCCGCGTCGTAATTCTTGCGCGGCGGCATGTCGCGCGTTTCCGGCCAGTTGCCGAAGCTGCGTTCCAGCAGCGCGGTTGCTTCGGCCAGCGTGGTGTCGCCGACCACGAAGACGCGGGCGGTGCTGGGGCGGAACCATGTGCGGTGGAACGCGCGCAGGTCCTCGGTTTGCAAGTCTTGCACCACCGCCGGATCGCCGGTGCCGCTGGCGGGGATGCCGTAGGGATGGTCACCGAACAGGATCGGCGCCAGCGTGCGTTGTGCGATGGAGCCGGGGTCGGTCAGCTCGTTGCGGATGCGCGTCAGCTGTTGTTTGCGCACCCGTTCCAGATCGGCGGGGCGGAACGCGGGGTTGCGCACGAAATCGGCCAGCAGGTCGAGCGAAGGCGCGAGGTTTGGAGCCAGCGCGCCGAGCCCGAACGAGGTCGTATCGAGGCTGGCGAAGCCGTAGACCTGCGCGCCCAGACGCTCCTTCGCTTCGGCCAGCGCCTGCGAGTCCAGCGTCGCGGTGCCTTCGTCCATCGCCCGCAGCATGAGCGACTGGATACCGAGCTGGTCGCGCGGGTCGGCGGCGTAGCCGACATCGAACGACACCTGCACATTGACCACCGGCGCGGCATCGCGGCGGGCAAAATATACCTCCATGCCGTTGGTCAGCGTGGTGCGCTCGATATCGGGGAAGTCGAACGGTTTCATCTCGCCAAGAGCGGGCAGGGCGGAGCGGTCGGCTTCAACGGTTGCATTGCCGCCGCCACCGCCCTGCGCAAAATCGGGATGGGCGTAGAATGCGGGCGCAAGCATGTCCGTGCCACCTTCCGGTGCGACGACGAAGCCGCCGCGATCCTCGCCGCCTTCGGTCCGCTCGCCCGGTTCCACGCGCAGTTCGAAGACCGGGCGCGACAGCCACTTCGCCGCCACGGAGCGCACCGTTTCCGGCGTGAACGTCGCCAACCGCTCCAGCTCCGTGCGATAGGCGTTGGCGTCGCCCTGATATAACAGTCCTTCGGCCAGCGTGCCCGCCTTGCCGCCGAACCCGCCGACCTGCTCCAGCCCGCGTATCTGGCCAGCGGCATAGGTGGTGGCGGCACGCTCCAGCTCGTCTTCGCTCGGACCTTCTTTCAGGAAGCGCGCGATTTCTGCGTCCAGCGCGGCGGCAACGGTGTCCTCGTCGGTGCCCGGTGCCACATCGGCATAGGCGATGAACTGGCCGCCCTGCGCAAAGATCTGTGCGTAGCTGACGACGCGCACCGCGACCTGCTGCTCGCGCACCAGCGCCTGGTCCAGCCGCGACGACGAGAGCCCGCCGAGCACCACGCCCGCCATACTGAGTTGCAGCGATTCCGGATTATCCAGCCCCGGCACCGCCCACATGCGATAGATGCGGGTGGTGGCGACCTGGTCCTTGATGGTCTTGCTGAGCGGCGCGGGCAGGTCCGGCACGGGCGCGACGACCGGGGTTATGGCAGGGCCTGCGGGAATTGCGCCGAACCAGTTGGCGACCTTGGCGCGCGCGGTGGCGGTGTCGATGTCGCCCGCCAGCACCAGCACGGCGTTGTTCGGCCCGTAATGGTCGCGGAACCACTGTTTCACATCGTCCAGCGTTGCCGCGCCGATATCGTCCATCGAGCCGATGGTGGAGTGGTGATAGGGATGGCCCGACGGGTAGAGGTTTTCCAGCTGCTCGTATTCGACCAGGCCATACGGGTTGTTGTCGCCCTGCCGTTTCTCGTTCTGCACCACGCCGATCTGGTTATCCAGCTTCTCCTGCGTGACCGCGCCGAGCAGATAGCCCATCCGGTCGCTTTCCAGCATCAGCGCGCGGTCCAGCGCGGCGGTGGGCACGGTCTGGAAGTAATTGGTGCGGTCGAACCAGGTGGTGCCGTTGAGGTCGGTCGCGCCGATTTCCTGCAACGGTTCGAAATAGTCGCCCGGCGCGTTCTCGCTGCCGTTGAACATCAGGTGTTCGAACAGGTGGGCAAAACCGGTCTTGCCTTCGGGCTCGTGCTTGGACCCGATGCCGTACCACACGCTGACGGCGACGACGGGGGCCTTGCGGTCTTCGTGCACGATCACGGTCAGGCCGTTGGGCAGGGTGAACTGTTCGAACGGAATGTTCACCTGCGCGATCAGCTCGGCAACGCTGGCGGGTTCGCCGAGGACGGCATCGGTCACCGGCGCGGCGGCGGGGGTGACGGGGGGCACGTCCTGCGCGGCGAGCGGGGTCGCGGTGGCGAGAGCGATCAGACTGGTGGCGAGAAGCAGGTTACGCATGGTGTGTCTTTCGGTTGTTCAGCGCGAACGGACGGTTTGTCGTTTGGTGGAATTGGCGAGCACATCGGCGCGCCAGAAATGCACCGGTTTCAACTGGTGCCTGACGAACAGCGCGGACTGGTCGGTGAAGTGCTTGCTGGCGGGGCGGGTAGTGGCCGAACCGAAGGGCTGGATGGATTCCGACCGCACGCGCTTGCCGGGCTCCCATTCCACGAATTGCACGAAGCTGTCACCGTGGCGCACGCTGAGACGCCCATCGTCGTCGACATCCCACAACGTGCTGGCGCGCAGCGTGTCGCTGCCGCCGTCGAGCGGCAGGTCCACCGCCAGCACGTCGCCACCGCGACCGGGCCGTTGCCGCAACCGCAACAGGTCCGACATCGGCGGATCGAGCCTGCCGAAATGGGTCAGCAGGTGGGTGACCGAACGGTCCAGCTCCTCGCGCACGTCAGGCCATGGCGTGTTCTGGTAATCCGCGCCCATGTAGGGCCGGATCATGAGGAGGGCGAGCGAGTCCGCCGGGCCTACGCTGTCGGCGGAAAAGTCCCACTGCGTCAGCAAAGCCTGACCTTTCGCCAGGTCGGACCCGGCGGGCAGGTCCAGCGCGGACACCTCGTCCAGCATCCGTGCGACATAGCCTGCCCGTTCGTAGCCGGTGTCGTATTTGATGCGTTCCAGCGTGGCGCGGTCGATGGTGTCGAATTGCGCCATCAGCACTTCGGCACGGCGCGCACGGTTGGTCATTTTCCGCTCGACGCCCATTTCGGGCGCGAAGCCATCGGGCGAGAGGTCGTCTGCGGGACCGGCGGCGGAGAACGGTTCGTTATTGGCGTTGTAGACCCAGCCGCTGCCCGGATTGACAACCTTGGGGATGGCCTCGAACCCGACCGGTCCGCGCCAGATCGCCGCGCTGGTATTGCCGGGCACGATGCCGCGCCAGTCGAACCCGACCGGACGATCCGGAATGGCGGCGTTGTAATACATGCCGATATTGCCCTGGTCGTCGGCATAGATGAAATTGGTGCTGGGGATGTCCATGCGGCCGATGATCGATTCGAACTCCGCCAGCGTCTTGGCCTTGTTCAGCCGGTAATAGGCATCGAGCTGGCCCAGATTGCCCATCCCGCCATAGCGGATGGCGAAGAAGCCCTGGTCGTTCTCGATCACCGGCCCGTGTATACTGCGATGGACGGTGCGTGGCACGGGCAGCACCACGGGGCCGAAACGCACGGGCAGGGTGACGCTGCGGCTTTCCAGATCGCGCCATTCGCCGTCGAGCCGGTACTGTGTGCCCGCGGCGTTCATCTCCAGGCGGTAGACGTCGACCATGTCGGGCGTGTTGACGGTGTTGGTCCAGCCGATGTTCTCGTTGTGGCCGAGGAAGGGAAACGGGCTGCCGGGGAAATTCGCGCCGGTATAATGCCAGCCTTCGCCGCTTTCGACCGTCAGCTCGTACCACGCCACGCCGCCGCGCCAGGGCTGGTGGCTGTTGCTGACCAGCCGCGTGACGCCGTCCCCCGACTTGGCAGGCGCGATGGCCCAGGCATTGGAGCCGGACATGCTCGCCTTCCTCGCCGAACGGCAGGAGCTGGCGGCGGGACGCGGCTGTTCCGCGCGACGTGCGCACGATGGGTTCCGCGATGTCTTCCATGATCGGTTCGGCATCCGGCTGATTACCAAGGTTCTCTGCCGGGATCGGCGCGCCGTGTTCGGGATTGAGCGGTTCGCCCGCGACCAGCGGCCCGATGGTGTTCTGCAAGCCGAAAAAGAACGGCTGGCGCAGCGAGAACCCGGCGGCGACATCCAGTCCGTCCACCGGGAACAGGCCCGCCAGCTTTACCTCGCCACCATGCGCGGCGGCGTAGTCGTTCAGGCCGGTGGCATAGGCTTCGAACAGGGCGCGGGTGTCGGCGGGCAGCTTGGGATATTCGCGCTCCGCCGTGCCGCGCGCGTCGAGCAGGTGATAGACGTAATCGACCTGCGCGCCGTCCTCCCCCGCAATCGCGCCATAGCGCCCGCGCGTCATGGCGACCACGTCCTGAAGCGTGAAGAAATCGTCCTGCGCGTGCGCAATGGCGACACCGTATGCGACATCGGCATCGGTCTCGCCATAGATTGCGGGCACGCCGAATTCGCTGCGGACGATCTCGGCTTCGTAACCGCCGCTCGTTCCGGGTGCTACGCCCTTTTCGGCGAAGAACGGTTCCCATGTCGCCAGCGCCACAAAGGCCATCGCCACCAGCGCAAGCACCGTAAACCCGATGCGCCCGAACCATTTTTTCATCCGTAACTCCCTTCCCTTCTGCTAACGCGGCAGCGCGCAGGAGGGAAGGGGGTCAGGCCGAAACGGGCGTCAGAAGGCGCTTTCCACGCCGAACAGCACGACATTGGTGTTCACGTCCTGCCGCGACCAGGTGCCGCCATTGGGCTGGTTGCCACCGGACAGGAAGTTCAGCGGCACGAAGCCTTCCGCGCGGGCGAATTCGCCGAACAGGTTGACGTTGCCGGTCGGGAACCAGCTCAGCCCGGCAACCAGCTGGTTCTGCGCTTCCCACGGCGCGCCGTCGTCGCCCGCCACGAAGCGGCTGAATTCCGCCGAGACGTTGAATTCGCGCGTCGCGGGCGTGTCGGCGCGGTCGCCGAAGCCGTACCGGCTGCCCAGCGTGAAGGCCGTGACCTTTACCGGCTCGAACACGCTCAGCGGATTGGTCGGATCGGGCACGGCGGTTCCGGCCCAGACATCGGTGGTCCGCGCGATTTCCCCGATCAGCGTAAGGTCGCCGAGGTTTGCCTTGGTATAGGCCGCCCAGGCACCGTTGCGCTCGTCGCACGGATTGAAATGGACGACCGGATAATTCTGGCAATAGGCGGTGCCGTGCAGATAGCTGCCGCCGACGCGCACGGTGTTTCCGGGCGACAGGTCGGCAGTGTAGCTGGCATCGACCGCGAAGTTGTTGAGGCGGCTGGGCACCACGGTGCCGTTGACCGGCACGTTCGCGCCCCGGAACTGCGAGCCGCCCTGCACCGCCATTGCGCGGACATGCAGGTTGCCGTCGTAATATCCGGCCTGCGCCCCATAGGCGAGACCGGCGAAGGCGTGCCAGCTGGTGGAGTTGGTGAACGGATTGACCGTGTCGTTAAGGCCGAACGGAATATCCATCTTGCCGATCAGCGCATAGGCCGGGCTGCGGTTCAGATCGCCCAGCATCACCCAGCCACGCCGCAGCTGGAGCTGGTTGCGGCTGAGCGCGGTGATGTTGCCGGGGCCGAAGCTCTGCTGCGGATCGTAGAGCAGCTCGGCATAGGCGGTGACGGCGCGTGCCACCTTGGCGGTAACGGCCAGCTTGGCGGAGTGCAGCACGGCCTCCGACGTATGTCGCCCGTTCTGGTTCGCACCCGTCGGGTGGCGCATGAGGTAGCCGAAGGTATCGTCCGCATTGCTCCACTGCGCATTGGCGATGGCGACGACATTGCCTGACAGGGTGACGCTGGAATCGAGCGTTCCGTCGGCGATCGCCTGCAACTGGACGATGGGCTTGGTGTTCGTTTCCTCCGCCGCGTCGAGCATGGCGTAGCTGTAGCCGGACGCGATGCCGACGACCTTTTCGCTACGCTCCGGTGCCGCGGAGGCGGATGCTCGTGCGGGGACGGGTTGCGGCGGCAACGGCGGCGCCGGTGGAGGTGGCGCGGCAACGGGCGGGGCCTGGCGCAGCGCGCCGACCTCTTCGCGCAGGGCGGCATTCTCGCGCTCCAGCCGGTCCAGCCGCTCGACGATGGCGGCCATCGGATCGGCATCCTGCGCAAACGCTGGCAACGGCACCGCGAGAAGGCCGCTGGCAAGCGCGATGGCTGAAACAGCCTTCGCAGAGAAAGGGCGCGATCGCGTCCGCAAGGTCATGGTTCTCGGCTTTCCCGTTCGGAACGGCGCTTCGTGCGCCCGGTCCGGCCCCGATACCCGCGCGGCGTTAAAACGGAGTTATCGCTGTCCTTTCACCGTGACCTGCGCAGCAGGGTCTTGTGTTGCTGAAAAGCCACACCATCTCGACGGGCGAAGCCGGTATGCCGGCACTCACAGTTCGCACCAGCATAGGTCTTTTCGCCCATGAACCTCGAGAAATTCACCGAACGCGCCAAGGGTTTCCTGCAATCCGCGCAGACCGTCGCCATCCGCATGAACCACCAGCGCATCACGCCTGCACATCTGCTCAAGGCGTTGCTGGAGGACGAGGAGGGCATGTGTGCCGGGCTGATCCAGCGGGCCGGGGGCAATGCGGCATTGGCGGTGGACAGCGTGGACGCCGCCTTGGCGAAAATCGCCAGCGTTTCGGGCAGTGGGGCACAGGCGACGCCAGGCCTGGACAACGATGCCGTGCGCGTGCTTGACCAGGCCGAACAGGTCGCGGAGAAATCGGGCGACAGCTTCGTGACGGTGGAGCGGCTGCTGGTCGCGCTGACGCTGGCGACCACGACGGCGGCAGGCGAGGCGATGAAGGCTGCCAGCGTCACCCCGCAATCGCTGAACGCGGCGATAGAGGCACTGCGCAAGGGCCGCACGGCGGACAGCGCGAATGCGGAACAGGCCTACGATGCGATGAAACGCTACGCCCGCGACCTGACGCAGGCCGCACGCGACGGCAAGCTGGATCCGGTGATCGGGCGCGACGAGGAAATCCGCCGCACCATCCAGATCCTGGCGCGCCGCACCAAGAACAACCCTGCGCTGATCGGTGAACCCGGCACCGGCAAGACCGCCATCGCCGAAGGGCTGGCGCTGCGCATCGCCAATGGCGATGTGCCCGACAGCCTCAAGGGCCGCACGCTGATGAGCCTCGACATGGGCGCGCTGATCGCGGGCGCGAAATATCGCGGCGAGTTCGAGGAACGGCTGAAGGCCGTGCTGGACGAAGTGAAAGGTGCGGACGGCCAGATCGTGCTGTTCATCGACGAGATGCACACGCTTATCGGGGCAGGCGCCAGCGAAGGCAGCATGGATGCCAGCAACCTCTTGAAACCGGCGTTGTCACGCGGCGAGCTGCATTGCATCGGCGCGACGACGCTCGACGAGTATCAGAAATACGTAGAAAAGGATCCGGCCCTGCAACGCAGGTTCCAGTCGGTCTATATCGACGAGCCGAGCGTGGAGGACACCATTTCCATCCTGCGCGGCATCAAGGACAAGTACGAGCTGCACCACGGCATCCGCATCACCGACGGCGCCATCGTGGCGGCGGCGCAGATGAGCAACCGCTACATCCAGAACCGCTTCCTGCCCGACAAGGCGATCGATCTGATGGACGAGGCCGCCAGCCGCATCCGCATGGAAGTGGAGAGCAAGCCCGAGGAGATCGAGGGGCTGGACCGCCGCATCATCCAGCTGAAGATCGAGGAATCGGCGCTGGGCAAGGAAAGCGACAGAGCGTCGAAGGACCGGCTGGAAGCCTTGCGCGACGAGCTGGCGAACCTGGAGCAGCAGTCGAGCGAGCTGACCACCCGCTGGCAGAACGAGCGCGACAGGATCGCGGCGGAGGGCCGCGTCAAGGAAGACCTGGACGCGGCACGGCTGGAGCTGGAACAGGCGCAGCGTAACGGGGATCTGGCGAAGGCGGGCGAGCTGTCCTACGGGCGCATTCCCGAACTGGAAAAGCGGCTGGCCGAAGCCGAGGCCAATTCGGAAAACGCCCTGCTGCGCGAGGAAGTGACCGAGGAGGACATCGCCTCCGTCGTCGAACGCTGGACCGGCGTGCCGGTCGACAAGCTGATGGAGGGCGAACGCGAGAAACTGATCGACATGGAAGCCATCATCGGCAAGCGCGTGATCGGCCAGACCGATGCGGTGCAGGCGGTATCGAAGGCCGTGCGCCGCAGCCGCGCGGGGCTACAGGACCCGGGCCGCCCGCTCGGCAGCTTCCTGTTCCTCGGCCCCACCGGCGTCGGCAAGACCGAATTGACCAAGGCGCTTGCCGGTTTCCTGTTCGACGACGATGCCGCGATGGTCCGCATCGACATGAGCGAATTCATGGAGAAGCACGCGGTCGCCCGCCTGATCGGCGCGCCTCCGGGCTATGTCGGATACGAGGAAGGCGGCGTGCTGACCGAAGCGGTGCGGCGGCGGCCCTATCAGGTGGTGCTGTTCGACGAGGTGGAGAAAGCCCACGCCGACGTGTTCAACGTCCTGTTGCAGGTGCTGGACGATGGCCGCCTGACCGACGGGCAGGGCCGTGTGGTCGATTTTTCCAACACGCTCATCATCCTGACGTCCAATCTCGGCAGCCAGCATCTGGCCAACATGACCGACGAGCAAAAGGTGTCGGACGTCGAGCCGCAGGTGATGGACGCGGTGCGCGCGCATTTCCGGCCCGAATTCCTCAACCGGCTGGACGAGATCATCCTGTTCCACCGCCTCAGCATGGAACACATGGCGCCCATCGTCGAGATACAGGTGGCGCGGGTGCAAAAACTGCTGGCCGACCGCAAGATTACAATCGACCTGACCGATGCCGCGCTGCGCTGGCTGGGACGGGTGGGGTACGATCCGGTCTACGGCGCGCGCCCGCTGAAACGCGCGGTGCAGCGTTATGTGCAGGATCCAATGGCCGACAGGCTGCTGGCGGGCGATGTGCCCGACGGCGCGACGGTAGCGATCGACGAAGGCGATGGGGCGCTGTCGTTCACCGTATCATCGACATGATTCGGGTCGCCCACGAGCGAAAAGGCAGATAGTTGCTGGTTGACGAAACATTGTTGCGACTATGTGAAACAACCAATTGTATGCTATTATTAAAGAACGGCAGGACTTAGCAAATTTCGCTTGTATCTTAAGGGTTTAGACAAGACTGTGGGATAAGCGCAACAGTTCCTGCAAATACGCTGAACGGCTTTGACAGTTTCATGACGCTCGGCCAGATACGCTTCATTCGGGAACTCGGTCCCGATGCAGACGTGACATGTTTCAGCACCGGCTCGATAGGCGGGTACAGAAATATACGCACGGGCATCGACCCGGTTCCAGCCTGTCGCAACTGGAGCAACGATGAAAACCTTTACCACCAAAACGGCCGCGCGCGGCCTTGCCTGTTCGGCCTCGGCGCTGGCGCTCGTCTTCTCGCATCAACGCCCATGCGCAGAGCACCGGCGTCGAAGGTCAGGATTCCGAGGCAGGCATCGTCGATTGCGACGATCTGCAGCCCGGCGTACCGATCCCTGCAGAATGCGATACGGAAATCACCGGCGCGGACGGCGCGGTCCCTGCCGATAACGACCAGGCGCCATCATCGTTACCGGTTCGCGCATCCGCCGCGACACCTACACCTCCATCTCGCCGCTTCAGGTGCTGACGACCGAACAGTCGCAGGAAGCCGGCCTGTTCGATCCTTCGCAGATTCTGCAGCGGTCCGAATCCGCCGTCCGGCCAGCAGATCGATGCGACGTTCCAGGGCTTCGTGCTGGAGAACGGCCCGGGGTCGCAGACGCTCAATCTTCGCGGCCTCGGTGCCGACCGTACGCTGCTGCTCATCAACGGTCGCCGCCTCGCGCCCGCCGGTGTCGAAGGCGCGCCGACCAACCCTTCGATCAACCTGCTGCCAGGCTGCTCTGATCGAACGCTACGACCTGCTGCTCGACGGTGCATCGTCGATTTACGGTTCGGACGCCGTCGCCGGTGTCGGCAACATCGTGCTGCGCAAGGATTTCGACGGTCTCGAACTGTTCGCACGCGGTGAGATCAACCCGCAGGGTGCCGGTGAAGACTACACCATCAGTGCAGCATACGGCATCAACACCGACCGTGCCTTCATCGGTATCGGTGCGGAATACGACTATCGCGATGACAATCCGCTTCAAGGACCGCGATTTCTTCAGCGGTTGCGACACGCAACTACGAAGTGGACCAGAACGGCAATATCCTGACGCTTGGCCTTGCGCGACAATGCGATCGTCCAGAACCGGACGCCCGGCGATTTCGGTGTCCGAACAACGAATGTAAGATCCAGCGTCTCGTGGGCCGTGTCTTTATCACTGGCACGCGGCTCGGCTCGGTCTATTTCCAGGGTGCCAACGCCAATACGGGCATTCCGGACTTCAGCGAATCACCGATGCATTCGGGCAGGACCGTTGACCGCAACGGCGACGGCATCCGCGATGTCGATTTCCAGGATTTCAACGGCAATGGTCTGAATCCGGACAGAAGTGTTTCTAGAGCGAACAGAAGCGTTACAACGTCATGGCCTATGGCGAATACGTGCTTCCGGGCGAAGGCAACATCACTCCCTATTTCGAAGCGCTTTACAGCCGCGCCGAGGTCGATTCGGACAATACCGGCGTTTCGCAGCTGTTCCCGTTCGTTCCGGGCAACAATGCCTTCAACCCGTGCAACATCAATGCACCGGGTGGTGTTGATTGCCGAAACGCAGGATAACATCTTCAACGGTCTGGTTCCCGGTTCGCCATTCTTTGGGGCCCGGCTGCCGACCGGCACCAGCCAGGAAGTGCAGCCGATCGTCGGTATTGCGGGCGATCGCAACAACGTGGAAACCGTGCAGGAACAGTACCGCGCCGTGCTTGGGGTAAAGGGTGATCTCGCCTTCATTTCGCCCAGCTGGGAATTCGACGTTTACGGCATGTATTCCAAGTCGGAAGGGTCAAGCATCCGTCGCGGTATCCGCGAAGACCGCCTGGCGCTCTCGCTCGGTCTCGATCCGACCAGCCCCGCGTTCCAGATTACCGCGCCCGGCAACCCACAGCTGGCCGGCGGAGCCTGCGCCACCAGCGGCTTTGCAGATCCCAGCCTGGTCCAGCCCGACCTGGTCGCCGGCTGTGTGCCGGTAAACCTGTTCGCACCCAGCCTGTTCGGCACGCCGTTCGGCGATTTCGCCTCGCAGGCGGAACGCGATTACCTGTTCGGACGAGCGCACGTTCGATACCGAATACGAACAGATCGTGGTCAACGCGCTCGTTTCGGGTACGCTCTTCAACTTGCCGGCGGGTCCGGTCGGCGGCGCGTTCGGCCTGGAATATCGGCGTGACAAGATCAACTCGATCCCGGATGCCGTTGCATCGAAGGGCCTGTTCTTCGGCTTCTTCGCCGACCAGGGCGCCGTGGGTAACAAGGAAATCAAGGAAGCGTTTGCGGAAATCGATCATTCCGCTCCAGTCGGGCAAGCCCTTCGTCCGCGAACTGACGGTCAACCTTTCGGGCCGTGTATACGGACGAGGAGTTCTACGGTTCGAACTTCACCTACTCGGTCAAGGGTGGCTGGCGTCCGATCGACGCACTGCAGCTGAAGTTCAGCTACGGCACGTCGTTCCGCGCACCGAACCTGCGTGAGAACTTCCTCGCCGGACAAAGCGGCTTCAACGGCATCTTCGATCCGTGCGCCGTCCCCGAAGCGGCGTTCAACTCCCAGGCTGGCGGTTACAACCCGGCGCTCGATACACGCGATCCCGTCATCCTCGCCAATTGTCGCCGCGAAGGCCGCGATCCTACCCGCGTCGGTATCGATCCGCTCGGTGTGAACACCCTGCAGGTACCAAGTGTCGAGATCACGTCCGGCGGCAGCTTCGATATCGACCCCGAAACGTCGCGTTCGCTGACGGCAGGTTTCGCATTCGAGGAAACCTTCGGCGACGGCTACGACATCAGTCTCGGGTTCAACTACTACGATATCAAGTTGGAAGACTGCGATCATCGAACCCAGCTCGCAGTTCATCGTCAACGACTGTTTCACGCGTCAGGATGGACAGCGCAGCCAGTTCTGCGACCGCATCATTACGGATACGGCCGCTTCGTCCAGACTGCTGATTTCGGACATCAATTCCGGCTTCATCAACCTGAACTCGGAAAGCGTGCGCGGTCTCGATATCAATGCCACCTTCGGCAAGGAAATCGTGGCATTCGGCAACGTGATCGATTTCGGTGTCAATGTGCGGGCAAACCATCTGATCGAACGCAGCTCGCTGTTCATCGATGACGATGGCAACGAAACGTTCGACGATTTCGCTGGCGAGTTCTTCTTCCCCAGCTGGACCGGCCGCACGACCTTCACCGCCGACATCGACGATTTCCGCCTGACCTATCAGATCCGGTATGTCAGCGATGTCGAGCAGGCCGCAGACGAAATCGATCTGTTCAGCGATGCCTTCCGGAATGCACCCGACGGCTCCGGTCCGACCGGCTTCGTCGGCGACACCTGCACGGGTGGCGGTGCCGCTAACTTCGATGGAGACGGCGTGTTCTGTCGCGATGTCGGTTTCGCCGAAGAGCAGTTCTATCACACCGCCTCGCTGCGTTATCGCTTCGACGGGTTCACCATCATTGCGGGGGTCGATAATATCTTCAACACCCGTCCGCCGCTGGTGGACAGCAGCGAAGTGCTGGCGATCGCCAACACCGCGCTCGGCGCTTCCTACGACTATGATGGCCGCGAATTCTTCGCATCCATCCGCAAGGAATTCTGAGCCCGGTGACGGTATCAATTCTGCCATGACCAGAAAGGCCCTGCAACCGGACTTGGTTGCGGGGCCTTTTTTGTGCTAAGGCACCGTTCAGCAAAGACTTTATAGGGAACGCACCATGACGATCATGAAATCCACCCTTCTCGCCGCCTCCGCAGCCGCTCTGGCTGTCGGCATGGCTTCCACGACATCCGAACCTGCCATCGCGCAAACCGCGGCAACCGCCACGCAGAATCAGCCGATCGCTATCGAAGCCTGGGCCTTGCGCGACGTGATGCCCACCGTACAGGTCTCGCCGAGCGGCAAGTATCTCATGCTGATGAAGCTGGAGAGCAAGGAGGGTGAGTATGTCATGGAGATATACGAAACCGAGAACCTCCAGAAAAAACCCATCCGCACCAATGCCGACCCGATGGAACTGCTCAGCGCGAGCTGGGTCAATGACGACACGATCTTCGGCACCGCGTGGCAGGTCAACCGCAAAACGGTGAAGGGTCCCGAAGAGGACGTTCGCGATTACAAGGCGTTCTCCTTCAACGTCCGGACCAAGAAGTTTGCCGAAGTGGCGGGTGAGTTCGGCATCGTGAACGTCCTGCCGAACGATCCCGATCATATTCTGGTCGAAAGCGTGCTTGCTAACGATGGTGGCGGCACCGGGATCGATCCGTTTGCGGCGTTCCGTCCCCGCTCCTATTTCAAGTTCAACCTGAAGACCGGCCGCAATACGCTCGTGCTGAAGGGCAACGATACCTACCCGCAGGCGAGCTTCGATAACGAAGGCAATCCCCGCTTCACCGGAACCTACGATCCGAACACGAGCGAGCAGCGGTTCTTCTATCGCAAGCCAGGTGACGGTTCATGGACCCGCGTGGACGGCATGACCTACGACCTGGACGAGAAGGAAAACCTGTACCGCGTTCTCGGCGGCGTGCACGGATTCCAAGGTTTCAAGCAGGGCGATCCGAACACCGGCTACATCATCGATAACCCCGACGGCGACAAGGCCGCCTTGTACGAGTTCGACTTCAACACCGGCAAGCTGGGCAAGAAGCTGTACGGCAACGATACCGCGGATATCCTCGGCATCCAGCAAAGCTCGATGGCCTGGGCGGGTGACACATCGCTGGTGGCTGCCGTTTATTCGGGCGAGAAGTACGAGCGCGAATGGTTCGACGAAACCGAGAAGGCGCTGTACAAGAACCTCGAGGCGCAGATCCCCAATGCGCACCAGGTCAGCATCACCAGCCGGTCGCGTGATGGCAACACGATGATCGTCAGCAACCGCGGTCCGCGTGATCCCGGCTCGTGGTGGCTGGTCAAGGACAGCAAGATGACCAAGATCGGCAGCCGCAATCCGCTGCTGCCGGCGGATCAGCTGTCGGACGTAAAATTCATCAAATATCCCGCGCGCGACGGTCGTATGATTCCCGGTTACGTGACGATGCCAAAGGGCGAGGGGCCGTTCCCGCTGGTGGTGTTGCCGCATGGTGGTCCGCATGTAAATGAAGTCATCAGCTACGACGAATGGGGACAATTGCTGGCCAATAACGGCTATATGGTGCTGCAGCCGCAGTATCGCATGTCCGTTGGCTGGGGTCAGGACCACTTCGACAGCGCCAATGGCCAGCACGGTCTCGCCATGCAGGACGACAAGGACGATGGCGCGCTCTATCTGGTCGAGCAGGGTCTGGCCGATCCGGATCGGATGGCGATGTTTGGCTGGTCCTATGGCGGCTATGCTGCGCTGGTCGCGACCAGTCGCGAGAACAACATCTACCAGTGTGCCATCGCCGGCGCAGCGGTTGCAGATGCGGAGAAGGTCTACTTCAAGCGAAAGGGTACCGGTTCGCCCAAGCCGCTCGACGAGTGGGGCCGCAATCGCGGGATGACCACGATCAATCCGATCAAGGAAGTGGCAAAGGCCAATATCCCGTTGCTCATGGTGCATGGCGATGTCGATGCGCGCGTGCTGCGGTTCAACTACGACGACTACAAGAAGGAAATGGAGCGCAACGGAAAGGACGCGCAGTATCTCCTGCTGGAAGGTGCCGACCATTTCTCGCGCACGCTGATGTATAACCACCAGGAACAGTTCTACACCAAGATGCTGGACTTCCTGAAGAACGATTGCGGTCCCGACGGGCTGTAAATCATACGCCGACCGCACAAAAAGGCCCGCCTGTCATGCAACAGGCGGGCCTTTTTTGTATCGCGCAACTCCGCGTTGTAGCGGGGGAAGCAAGGGGTAGCTATTCCACCCGCCGCCCTTTCACACCCATTTGCCCATTGACGCGGATAAAATAGCTGCCGAGCGAGGCGCGCTTGAATTCCACACTGTCGCCGACCTTGATGCGCCCCAGCCGCGGCGGCGCGCTGGCGATCCGCCATACCGCGTCACCCTCGGCGATCGTGAACACCACTTCGCGGCGATTGTAACGCACGCTGGTGATAGTCGATTGCAGCAGCTCCAGCGGCTTGTCGTCCTCATCGTCGTCGTTTCCGAACAACCCGATATCGGGCATCGAAAACCCGAACAGCCGCCGCCGTGTCTTGCGTACATCCTCGCTGTCCACCAGCCGGACTTCGCCTTCCTCGCTGGCGCTGACTACCCGGCCAACGGACCGGTCGTAACACGCAAGCCGTTCGGTATCGTCGGCAATCGCCTGGCATGATTTCAGCCCTTCCAGGTAATTGCCCTCCGCCTCCGCCACAGGTGCGGAGGGCGCAGGCGATTGCGCGACTGCCGGTGCGACGGCCATCAACAGGGCAGCACTTATTGCAAGCGGGGCAATGCGCAGAAGGCGATAGGGCATGGCAGTTCTCCGTTCTGGGCCTGTCCGATACAGGCCCGATACAAGCCGTGAAAGGGACGACGGTGTCGAAATACTAGCTGCATGAATGCCACAGCAGACGCGGCCGGCCAAGGCGGATGCACCAGCCTGTGGCGCCAGCAGCAACCGCACTGTAACCTGTATGCCACAGTTATGACTTTCCCTAGCCACATACCGATTGTGCGATTGCGAAACGCCGTCCGCTTCCTTTAGACGCAGCCAATCCGGGTGAAAGCGCCCGTGCAATTTCAACAGATCGGGGTGCGCCAATGTCGGCGGCCCTCCTCAAGGGGATCGAAATGTCCAACCGTTTCAACAAGTCGGCGCTTCTTGCCGGTACCGTGATGGCCGGTATTGCCTTCGCTGCGCCTGCGCATGCGCAAAGCCAGCCGCAGCCCGACCAGCCGAACGAGCCCGGCACGCAGGCTCTGCCTGACAACGACACCGGCGAATTCATCGTCATTACCGGTTCGCGCATCCAGCGTCGCAACGTTGAAACGGCTGCGCCGGTCGCCGTGGTCAATTCCGAAGAGTTCCAGCTGTCGGGTGCGGTCAACGTCGAGAACGTGATCAACACGCTGCCGCAGGTCGTTCCGGGCACCACGTCCTTCTCCAACAACCCCGGCAACGGCACCGCTTCGCTGAACCTTCGCGGTCTCGGCGCGACGCGCAACCTGCTGCTGGTCAACGGTCGCCGCTGGATGTCCTACGACACCAACCAGATTACCGACCTCAACACCATTCCACAGTTCATGCTGGAGTCGGTTAACGTTGTGACCGGTGGTGCTTCGGCCGTGTACGGTTCGGACGCGCTTGCTGGTGTCGTCGATTTCCGCCTTCGCGAAGTCGAAGGCGTCGAGCTTGGCGGCCAGTATTCGCTGACCCAGGATGGCGACGGCGCGCGGTATCAGGTGAACGGTGCCATCGGCACCTCCTTCGCCGACACGCGCGGTAACGTCACGGTCTACGGTGAGTACTACAACCGCGAAGACATCTTCCAGGGCGATCGCACGTTCTCGAACTTCGCGCTTGGTGGCAACCCGCTGCAGCAGCTGGGTTCCTCGCTTCCGCCGGAAACGCGCCTTACCTATCAGGGCAACGGCAACACCGCCGGAACGTCGTTCGGGATTAGCAACAATCTCGCAATCTTCGGCAATCCCGGTGACCTGCGCGATTACCGGACGCCGGGCGATTTCTACAACTACGCGCCGGTCAACTATCTGCAGCTGCCGCAGGAACGTTACCTGTTTGGCGGTAACGCCAGCTATGAAGTTGCTCCTGCACTGGAGCTGTACACCGAGGTTGCATACTCGAATAACCGGGTCGACTCCGAGCTGGCGCCAACGCCGATCCTCGTGAACACCTTCCTCGACATCGACTCGCTGGTCGCAAACGGCTTCATCAATGCCCAGACCGAAGCGCAGTTCCGTCAGCTGGACACGACCGAAACGGGCGCGCAGGCTAATGATGGCCTCGTGAACGTGCAGGTCCGCCGTCGTCTGGAAGAAGCCGGTGGCCGTCGCAACCTCGACGAGCGCAACGCATTCCGCGTCCTCGCCGGTGCACGCGGCGACATCAACGAGTACCTGCAATACGATGCGTATTACATGTTCTCGCGCACCCGGAACGCCAATATCCAGCAGGGTAACGCATCCGTTTCGCGCTTCACCGCCGCGATCAACGGTACGGGTCCGAACCAGATCAACATCTTCGGTGCCGGTACTCTGACGCCGGACGATGTCGACGTGTTCCGCATTCAGGCGCAGAACGGCGATATCTCCACGATCGAAGTGGTGTCGGGTGCCATTTCTGGCTCCTTCGGCGATTTCGCTCTGGGTTCCGCAGAGCCGGTCGGTTTCGCCATCGGTGCGGAACGTCGCGGTGTGTCCTCGCGCTTCATCCCGGACGAATTCCTGGCATCGGGCGACGTCGCCGGTTTCAACGCCGGTAACCCGACCGAAGGCGGTTACAACGTCAAGGAAGTGTTCGGCGAGTTGAACGTCCCGTTTGAAACCGAAAGCGGTTTCCGCGTCGAACTGAACGGCGCCGTGCGCTATTCGGATTACTCGCTCGATAACGTGGGTGGCGTGTTCACCTATGCCGGCGGTGTTCAGGTTCAGCCGATCGAGGACATCACGTTCCGCGGTCAGTATCAGCGCGCCGTTCGTGCGCCGAACGTGAACGAACTGTTCCAGGGTACGGCCATCGGCTTCCCCGGTGCCAACGATCCTTGCGCCGGTGATGGCGCGGGCGGTGGTGCGGTTCCCACCGGCGGCCTGTTGGCACTATGTCTGGCAAACGGCGTTCCTGCTGCAAACATCGGCAACAATACCGTTCTCCAGCCCGACGGGCAGATCGCGGCGCTGTTTGGTGGTAACCCGAACCTTGGTGAAGAAACGGCGGATAGCTACACCTTCGGTGTAATCCTTCAGCCTTCGTTCTTCCCAGGCTTCACGCTGACGGCCGACTACTTTGATATTAAAATCGAAGACGCCATCACGACGATCTCGTTGCAGCAGGCACTGGACCTCTGTTTCAACGTGGCGCAGGACCTTGCTTCGCCTCAGTGTGCCGGTTTCATCGGTACACGTGACCAGCAGGGCGCGTTCGGTCGGGCCAATCCGCCGACGTTGGGTAGCGCGAACATCGCCGAATTCGCCGTTTCGGGTATCGATCTCGAGGCGAGCTATTCGCTGACCGTTCCGTTCTCCCTCCTGACCGACACGGGCGAGCAGCAGCTCAACCTGTCGTTCCTGGGTACGTGGACCGAAACGTCCGATACGCGTCCTGACCAGCTGAACCCGGACGAAGTCGTGACCTGCGCAGGCGAATTCGGCCTGACTTGCGGCGAGCCTACACCGTCGTTCAAGTGGACGTCGCGTGCATCGTTCCGCGACGGTCCGCTGACCACGTCGATCCGCTGGCGTCACCTGTCGGGTGTCGAGGATGATGATGATGGCGTCGATTACATCGTGGAGCGCATCAGCGCCTACGACCTCATCGACCTCACCTTCTCGTTCGCCGCATCGGAGCGTCTGACGTTCGCGGTTGGCGTCAACAACCTGTTCGACACGTTGCCTTCCACGCCGGAATTTAACGCAGCCGGTCAGGTTATCAACGACACCAACTCGTTGCTGCTGGGCGATTTCAACAACGCCGAACAGTCCAACACCTACCCCAGCACCTACGACGTTCTGGGTCGCGACTTCTTCGCATCGGTGAACCTCTCGTTCTAATACCGACGGCGCAGTATGCGTAAGAAAGGCGGCGAACCTGCAAGGGTTCGCCGCCTTTTCTTTGTGTAACGTTGGGGTGCGTAGCGTATACTCGATGCCAGAACGTCATGCTCCGGCCATCAGCATTGGTGACGTCGCAGTGCCAGTGACAGAAACGCCGGGATCGCCTGCGCGAAAACCGGCGCAAGATCCTGATTTTCCGTTCTGGTAAGAAGGGTGTCACCCGCCGCTAGCGTGCGGATGATCAGTCCGCGTGTTCCAGATAACGCAGATCGGCAAACGGGGTAGTGTCGCTGTCGGTCGTCAGCGGCGCACAGTTCGTTTCGACCAGGCCACCCGCCAAAATCGCAGCCTTGAAAGCCGGGGCATCCTGCGTCCTGCGGCATGCCGCCTCGAGTGACGCGATCCGGCCCAGCTCATTCGCCGCCTTCGCCGCGATCATGTCGAGCATGGCGGCAAGGTTGGCGGCATTGTCGCGCGCGCCCAGCACCAGCGTCTGGCGCACCGCCTCCGATATCTCCCACGCAGCCGATTGCGGTCCGAATTGCTGCGCGCCGTCGCGGACCGCCTGGACAATCGCGTCGGGTACACTGGCGATGCCGGCCTGCTTCAGCGCAAGGCTCTTCTTCGCAAGCCTCACGACACCGCGCTCTTCCAGCGCCCAATGCAATTGTGCTCGCCGCGCAAGGTTGTGCGCGAGGATAGGTCCGTCGGCGCGATGGGTTATGAGCGCGACACGACCACCCGGTTTCAGCACGCGCGCCACTTCCGCCGCCACTTGCTGCGTATCGCCATATTCGAAGCCGAACTGGCTGATGACCGCATCGAAGGCGTCGGCATGGTAGGGCAGGTCTTCCATCGCGACCCCGGCGCGGACCTTGGTTCCGCGTGGCGGTTCGGGCAGGGTGGGTGCAAGGTCGCACCCGGTCAACCTGGCCTTTGGGCTCGTGCGCAGCACCCAGCCCATGACGCGACCGTCGCCCGTTGCCAGGTCCAGCATACGCGCCTTTGCGGGGAGGGTGCGGGCGAAGCCGGACCATGCCTGCGCCTGCACATCGCTGATGCTGCGATAGGCGGCAGGCAGGCATCCGCCGCGATCGCTGCGGGCGTTGTCTTTCCAGAAATCGCCCCAGGCATCGGGCTTCGCGTTGGATGTTGCGTCGGTCATGCCACATTGTGCCTGCGCACGACATCGAACGCCACCGTCAATCGTTCGCCATCGCCGAAAGGGCGCGTACCGTGATACAGTGTGCTGGGAAACAGCGCCAGCGTGCCCGGTGTCGGCGGGAACGCCGCAACCGGTTCCAGCGCCAGGGCGAGATCGGGCGGGGGACGGCCCAGTTCGAGCCAGCCTTCGCGCTTTTCGCTGTCTTGAGCAGCATCAGGCCGTTCGCAATAGAGCGCCGAAGACAACAGCCCCTGCGGGTGGATATGGGCCGCATGGTGGTCGCTGCCGCCCGACAGCCGCACCGACCACGATCCCGCGAGCCCGAGCGGTGCATCGCGATGGCGCAGCAGCGGATGGGCGGGGTCCGTCGGGGGCAGGGTAGCGCGATACTCTTCGATTGTCGCGAGGATAGCCTTGCGCAGGGCCGCAAACTCCGGCTCCGTCCGGTCGAACAGCAGGCCGCGCGTCTGCGTGCCGCCGCGCAAGGACTGGCCCAGCGGAAACGACGCACGGTCGTGCAGGGCGTGCAGCTTTGCAATGGCGGCTGGCAGCACCTGATCGACATCATGCAAGGGGATCTGCCGGACCAACCCTTCCTGCCCGTGCAGCCACGCGGCGCGCGGATCGTCGAGCAACCGCCACACCAGTCCGCGCAGCGCCCACGCTTCCACCTGATCGGTCTTGCCTTCGGTCAATGGTGCAAGGATCGTTTCCGACTGCGCCGGATCGCCCGTCCGCAAGTAATGGCGGGCGAGGTGCAGCGCACGGTCGGGCGCCGTCATGTCCAGCCGCTCCAGCAGCGCGGCCGCCCGTGCGGTCTCTCCGGCGGCCCCCGCATAGACCGCTTCGAGCATGGCAAAATGGTCGGTGTCGCCAAACCGCTGCGCGGCCTCCGCCGCGACATTGGCCGCGGCGGCGTTGTCCCTGTTTGCCGCGAGCAGTCCGGCATGGGCAGTCGGCACATTCGGATCCTGCGGCACGCGCGCGCAGGCTTCGGCATAGTGATCCGCATAGTCGGGTTCGCCGGCCGCGAGGCGTAGTTGCGCGAGGAAACGCAATCCTTCCAGCCACTGCGGCGCCTGTGCGACGATCTGCCGCATCAGGTCGTGCGCTTCTTGCGGACGCCCCGCCTCCTCCAGCGCCTGCGCCCGCCCGAGCCACAGATCGGCATCGCCGCTGTTTACTGCCAGCGCTGCATCGAACCGTTCAAGCGCATCGCTCTCCCCCCGCTCCAGCGCGACGCGGGCGCGACCATGCAGGGCTTTGGCGCGTTTGGGATCGAGCGCAAGCGCGCGATCATACCACAGCGCAGCCTGCGTCTTGTCACCGGTACTTCGCGCCGCCAGAGCGCGCGTTGAGCAATAGGGTGCGGAAGAACGCCCTGCGGCCTCGTGCTGCGCCAACCTTTCGAGCGCCCGTTGCGGTTCCCCCGCAGCGTTCGCCGCGATGGCTTCGTTGAGGGCGTATTCCAGCGAAGCGGGAACCAGCACCGCCGCTCGCCCGAACGCCGCAAGCGCCGCCGCAGGATCGCCTGCTTTCATCAGCAAGTTGCCCGCGCTGTTCTGGAACGCCGCATCGTCAGGCCAGCGGGTCACGCCGTCTCGCAGCAAACGTACCCCTTGCGCGATCTTACCCTGGCCGAAGGCGGCTCCGGCAGCATCGCGACAGGCCGCCGCACTGGTGTCTGCGCGAACCGTCATTGCCCTACCGGTCGCGCAGCCAGCCTGTAATGGCATAGCGGCCGATGGGCGCGAAGGGCGGGACATACTGCACCGCGTGGGCGCGCGGCACCGCGAACATGTTGAGAGTGTTGAAGCGCGGCCGATAGCCCGCCTCGATATCGCCATCGCCATCGTAAAAAACCAGATGCCCGCCCCAGTCGGGCCGCCATTCGTCGACGGTAAAATTGAGCACGTAAGCGACGCGCCAGCCTTCGGCGACGTGGCTGTCATTGTGCTGCCCGAGAAAGTGGTTCGCGCCATAAACGGTCGCCTGTCCGTCCGCCTTCACGAGCTCCGCAATGCCGGTGATGGTGCGGGCGAGATCGAGAAATTCCGGGGCGTTGAGATATTCGAGCAGCAATTCATGCGGCCCGCCCGGTGCCCAGCCTTCCTGAACGGCCTGAACCAGCGAATATTGCGCGTAACGATAGGCGTAGTCGCCACGCCGCGCTGCATCGTCGGTCGCCTTGAACATGCGCTGCATGCGCTGCTGCCCGTCCGGCGTGCGGGTGTCGGCGGCAAGGATCTGTTCGGGCGGGCGGGTTTCGCCGCCCTCGTCCGCTTGGCCCGCGTAGCCCCACGGCGTCTGTTGCGAGAGGATGGTGCGTATCTCGCGCGCGGTTTCATCCGTCAGCACGCCGCGTACCTGCACGCGCCCGTCGGCGGCGAAGCGGGCGGCCAGCGCGGCACGGTCGAGGCCGGGATTGAGTTCGAACAGTGCCTTCGCCATCGTGCCATGACGATAGGGGGCACGCGCTGCAGGCTCAAGCCCGCTTGACCCGCTCCGGCCCGCTGCCTAACCCTCGTGCCGACACCTTAACCCTTACGCGAACGGAAGGTTCTGTTCGCGCCGGAGAGACACCATGCCAGCAGCCTATATCGTCGACGCCGTCCGCACCGCCGGGGGCCGCCGTGGCGGTCGCCTTGCCGGGGTTCACCCGGTCGATCTGGCGGCGCAATCGCTCGACGCGCTGATGGAGCGTAGCGGTATCGACCCCAAGGCGGTGGACGATGTGGTCATGGGCTGCGTCAGCCAGGGCGGCGAGCAGGCGATGCAGGTCGGCCGCAATGCGGTGCTGGCATCGAAGCATCTGGGCGAAAGCACGCCCGCCGTCACTATCGACCGGCAATGCGGCAGCAGCCAGCAGGCGATCCAGTTCGCCGCGCAGGCGGTGATGAGCGGCACGCAGGATGTCGTCATCGCCAGCGGTGTGGAAAGCATGAGCCGCGTGCCGATGGGCTCGACCGCGATGTTCCACATGAAAGAGGGACTGGGCAACTACAAGTCGCCCGGCCTGGAACAGAAATATCCCGGCATCCAGTGGTCCCAGTTCATGGGTGCCGAGATGATGGCGAAGAAGCACGGTTTCTCGAAAGAGGACCTCGACCGGTTCGCGCTCGAAAGCCACCAGAAGGCGATCGCCGCGACCAAGGCAGGCAAATTCGATGCAGAGATCGTGCCGATCACGGTGGAAACGCCCGAAGGCGAAGAACAGCATACGGTCGACGAAGGCATACGCTTCGACGCGACGATGGAAAGCATCGGCAGCGTCAAGCTGTTGCAGCCCGATGGCAAGATTACCGCCGCAAATGCCAGCCAGATTTGCGACGGATCGAGCGCGGTGCTGGTGGTGTCGGAGGAAATGCTCAAGACACACGGACTGACACCGCTGGCGCGTATTCATACGATGAAAGTGACGGCAGGCGATCCGGTCATCATGCTGGAAGAGCCGCTGTTCGCAACAGACAAGGCGCTGAAGGCGGCGGGGCTCGGCATCGATGATATCGATCTGTACGAGGTCAACGAGGCTTTTGCGCCCGTCCCGCTGGCGTGGCTCAAGCATACCGGGGCCGACCCGGAAAAGCTGAACGTCAATGGTGGTGCGATTGCACTGGGCCACCCGCTTGGCGCGAGTGGCACCAAGCTGATGGCAACCATGCTGCACGCGCTGAAGGCAAGCGGAGGCAAATACGGGCTGCAAACGATGTGCGAAGGCGGCGGCGTTGCCAATGTCACCATTGTCGAAATGGTCTAGCCGTCAACCAAATTTCCCGTTCGTGCTGAGCCAGTCGAAGCACTGCTCTTTCTTGGAGCGCGGTATTGAAAATAAAGAACAGCCCTTCGACAAGCTCAGGGCGAACGGATTTTGATTGAGGAGAGAACAATGGAAGTTACCGAAAACACCCCCGCTGTCGTCACCGGCGGTGCTTCGGGCCTTGGCGCCGCCACGGCGCGCGCATTGGCTGCGAAAGGCGCGAAAGTCGCCATTTTCGATATGAACGAGGAAACCGGCAATGCCGTCGCCAGCGAGATCGGCGGCGTTTTCTGCAAGGTCAATGTGACCAGCGACGACGATGTCGATGCAGGCTTCGCCAAGGCGCGCGAGGCGCATGGGCAGGAGCGCATCCTGGTGAATTGCGCCGGCATTGGCAACGCGATCAAAACTGCCAGCCGGGACAAGCAGTCGGGCGAGATCAAGCACTTTCCGCTATCCGCATTCGAGTTCGTCATCCAGGTCAACCTGATCGGCACGTTCCGTTGCATCGCCAAATCGGCAGCGGGCATGATGACGCTTGACCCGATGGAGGGCGGCGATGATGGCGCGCGCGGGGCCATCGTCAATACCGCATCTGTCGCCGCCGAAGACGGCCAGATCGGGCAGGCGGCCTATTCCGCATCGAAGGGCGGGGTGGTCGGCATGACGCTGCCCATCGCACGCGACCTGATGCGCGAGGGCATTCGCGTGAACACGATCCTGCCGGGCATTTTCAACACCCCGCTGATGAACGCTGCACCGCCACAGGTGAAGGAAGCACTGGCCGCGTCGGTGCCGTTCCCCAAGCGGCTTGGTAATGCCGAGGAATATGCCAAGCTGGCGATGTGCATGATCGAAACCGGCTATTTCAACGGCGAAGACGTGCGCCTCGACGGCGGTATCCGGATGGCGCCGAGATAACCACGCACTTGCCTTTGAAACCGGTTTCATTAGAAACCGGTTCATGGCGAAAATATCCGATCTGAAAGAGGGCGGGGTGGACGAGTTCCACCTCGCCGAATTCCTGCCCTATCAATTGTCGCGGGCGGCCAACGCCGTCAGCAGCCGCATCGCGCAGGTCTATCGCACCGAGTTTGCATTGAGCGTGCCCGAATGGCGCGTCATGGCGACGCTGGGCGATAGCGGCGAGGCGACGCAGCGTATGCTGGTCGCCCGCATCCAGACGGACAAGGTGGCGGTCAATCGTGCGTGCAAGCGGCTGGAAGCGCGCCAGCTGATACGCCGCTTGCCGAATGCCGCCGACGGACGCTCGCACCTGCTCGACCTGACGCCGGAGGGCCTGGCGATGCACGACGCGATCGTTCCGCGTGCCCGCGCCATCGAGACGGACTTGCTGGCGCAATTCAATCCGGCGGACGAAGCCCGCTTTCGCGCCACGCTGACCCTGATCGGCAATCTGGCGCAGCAGGGCGGCGCGCAAACGTGAACGAACGCACGCAGATCTCGCTCGAGAAGCGCGAACGGATCGCCACGCTGACGCTCGACCGGCCAGACCGGATGAACGCCTTCACGCCGACAATGATGGACGAGCTGATCGCCGCCATCGACGAGACCGATGCCGATGACGAGGTGCGCGCCGTCATTGTAACCGGTGCGGGCGAGCGCGCGTTTTGCGCTGGCGCCGACCTCGCGCCGCAGAACGGCACGCAGCCTTTCGCCAGCACCGAAGAAGTGGCGGACCTGTCCGACCCCGTGGTGCGCGATGGCGGCGGCAAGCTGACGCTGCGGTTCTACAACAGCAAGAAGCCGATGATCGCGGCAGTGAACGGCGTCGCCGTCGGCGTCGGTGCAACCATGCAGCTGCCGATGGATATGCGGCTCGCCAGCGACACCGCGCGGTTCGGCTTCGTCTTCGCGCGACGCGGTATCGTGCCCGAAGCGGCGTCGAGCTGGTTCCTGCCTCGCCTGGTGGGCATGAGCCAGGCGATGGAATGGTGCATGACGGGCCGCGTATTCGACGCAGCCGAAGCGCAGCGCGGCGGCCTGGTGCGGTCGGTCCACACGCCGGGCGCGCTGATGGACGCCGCCTATGCCCTTGCGCATGAAATTGCGGACAACACCAGCGCCGTTTCGGTAGCGATGACGCGGGCGATGCTTTGGCGGCTGGGCGCGGGCGGGCATCCTATGGACGCGCATCGCGTGGACAGCCGCGCAATCTATACCCTGTCGCGCGGGCCCGACGCAGCCGAAGGCATTGCCAGCTTTCTAGACAAACGCCCTGCCGACTATCCGGCAACCGTCACCGGGGACATGCCCGACTTCTACCCGTGGTGGGACGAGCCGGACTACGAATAGCAGTCCGGCCCGCACCTTGGGGAAACCGTCCCGGCGTTAGCCGCCAAGCCCGTCGCCGGAGAAGGCGTCGCTGATCGAGCAGGCCGCGGGGCCGAGGATCACGATAAACAGAACCGGCAGGATGAACAGGATGAGCGGGATCGTCATAATGGCGGGCAGGCGTGCGGCCTTTTCCTCGGCCCGCATCATGCGTTCGTTGCGAAATTCGGCCGACAATACGCGCAGTGCGCTGGCAAGCGGCGTACCGTAGCGTTCGGTCTGCACCATCGTGGTGACTACGCCCGCCACCGCTTCCAGATTGACGCGATAGGCCAGATTGTCGAACGCCTGCTTGCGTTCGGACAGGAAGGACAGTTCGATGGCGGTCAGCGCGAATTCGTCGCCCAGTTCGGGATAGGCGCGGCCCAGTTCCTTCGCCACGCGGTTGAACGCGGCATCGACGGTCAGACCCGCTTCGGCGCAGATGACGAGCAGGTCTAGCGCGTCGGGCAAGCCCTTCTGGATTTCCTTGGTGCGCTTGCCCGCCTTGTTGGACAGGAAAATCTCCGGCCCCTTGTATCCGGCAAAGATTAGCGCAGCCATCGCCATGACTTTTTTCATTTCCCAGTCGGGAAACACCTGAACGACGTAAAGGGCGACGAACCCTGCCAGACCCAGCACAATCGGCAGGACCATCCGCAGGCCGATGATGAGGACGGCCAGTTCCTTGTTGCGATAGCCGGCATAGGCAAGCTTCTGCTGGATCGTATCGACCTGGCTTTGCTGAAGGACTTTCATGCCCGCCAGCGTGTCTTTCATCTTTTCGGTGCCTTCGGTCTTCCGGACCAGGCTTTGCCGCTTGCGCGCCGGACCCTTGACGATGCCGGCCTTCAGCTCGTCGCGCCGCGCGCTCAATGATTTCACGCGTTTCGCCATCGGGTCGCGCACCGTGACGGCGGCGTAGATCGCGAACACCACAGCCAGTGCCGCAACGCCCGACAGGATCGATCCGACAAGAATGATGTCCACGCCCAGAAGGGTAGGGCCGGCTCCGGAATTTAGCATGATCGCGTGTCCATTTGCGGTTCCATCGTCAGATCTCGAAGCTGACCATCTTGGCCATGATCAAGGCCCCGATGCTCATCCAGGTCAGGCCGCCAAGACCCGCGACGATCAGGCGTTCTTCGTAGAAGAAGCCTTCGATATAGCTGGGGTTGATCCAGTAGATCATGCCGAACACCATGAACGGCAGGGCGCCCACGATGTAGGCAGATGCCTTGGATTCCGAACTCATGGCCTTGATTTTGAGCTTCATCTGGCTGCGTTTGCGCAACACGTCGGCAAGGTTGCTCAAGGTTTCAGCAAGGTTGCCGCCCGTCTCGCGCTGGATGGCGATGGTAATGCAGAAGAATCCGAATTCAGCGATGCCGAGTTTGTCGGCGGCGTCCTGAAGCGACTCTTCCATCGATTTACCGATGCGGATGCGCTCCACGATGGCCTTGAACTCCACGCCAACCGGGCCGGGCACTTCCTGCGCGACCACAGATAGTGTTTCGGTCACGGGCAGGCCGGACCTGAGGCCACGCACCAGCAATTCGATGGCGTCGGGGAACTTCGCGTTGAAGTTGGCGGTGCGTTTCTTGATAAAATAGTTCAGCACGAAATGCGGCAGGCCCATGCCGATGACCAGTCCGACGCCGAGCGCCAGCGGGATCGCGCCGGAGCGCAGGTAGATCAGCACCGCCAGCCCCAGCGAAATGCCGAGCGAGGTGTAGAGATATTGCGTCACCGTCCATGTCTTGCCGCTGCGGTCGAGACGGATATTGAGCGCCTCGATGCGAGAGGTCGAACCGGCAGCATGCTGCACTTTCGGACGGCGCGAGGCGATAGCCTTCTTAAGCTGTGATTCGACTTGGGTGTCGGTGCTTTCGGAATGCCGGAACCGCACCGCTTGCATGCGGCGCTGGCTTTCCTTCGCGGAATTCGGACCGGCAAAGGCGAGGTAGGCGACGACCATGAAGGACATCAGACCACCACCCACCAGCAGGAGCTGTAAAATGCTCATCCGCCCGACCTAACCTTTCTCATCTCTTCGTTTCGCGGCTGCGCTCTTGCGGGCGCACCACCTTTGTCCGTGTGGAGCCGGAGGATTTGTGCCCCGGCCCGCCATGCGTTGTCGGGCGCTATTGCGCGGTTGCCTTCTCCGCCTTCTTGGCGGAACCCGGCTTGTCCTTCTTCGCCAGCAGCGATTTCAGGTCGAAATTGCCCAATAGCGATTTCTTGGCGGGTTCATCCGCCTCGATCGCCTCGTCGGAAGCACCGATAACCCGCTCGGCCAGTTGCTTGATAACGGTCGTTGCCTTGCTGCCCTTGTTGGCTTCGGCAAAGGTCTGGCCCAGTTTCCCGGCATTGACCGCTGCCTTGATGTCGTAAGGCACGAGGAAATCGATCTTGCGTTCGATGGAGGCTTCGAAATCCGCCTTGCTCATTTCGGCCAGGTTGCCCTGCACCTTGTTCGCCACGATCAGCGGCGTTGCGTGGGCGGCGTTCGTTTTCAGCCAGCTGAGGATGCGGATCGTGTCGCGGGCCGAAGCCAGCGTCATTTCCGTGCCCAGAACCACCACGTTCACGTCTGCCAGCAAATGCGGGAAGTTGATCAGCATGTTGCGCGGCAGATCGATCACGGTCATCTCGAACGCCTGTCGGAACTCTTCCTCCAGTTGCAGGAAGGCCGAACCGTCGGTCATCAGCGGCGAGCTGATCGGTGCTTCCGCCGACAGGATCGCGAGATGGTCGTTGGCGCGGATCATGGCGCGTTCGATGAACAGCCCGTCGATACGGCTGGGATTGTCGATGGCATCGGTCAGTCCGCGACCCGGTTCCAGATCGAGCGCCAGCGCGCCGGTGCCGAAATGCACATCCAGATCGAGCAGCGCGGTCGGCAGCTTGTGATCTTCGCCGAACAGCCACGCGAGGGAGGTTGCCAGCATCGACGCACCGACACCGCCGCGGGTGCCGACGACAGCAGTGGAGATATGGCGCTTGGCCGCTTCGGGATCGCTGGAGCGCGGGGCGGAGAACACCGCCTGCGCCTGGTTCAGAGAGTCGCGTAACTGGCCTGCGGAAAGCGGTTTCAGCAGGTAGTCGTGAATGCCGCTGCCCAAAAGGTCGCGATACAGGCGCACGTCGTTAACCTGGCCGATGGCGATAACCACAGTACCGGGTTCGCAAACCTCGGCCAGTGCGTTGATATCGTTCAGCGGATCGCCACTTTCGGACAGATCGACCATCAGGATGTTCGGGCTCGCCGCCACGGACAGCGACTGCACGGCATTGCGCAGTCCGCCCTTGGCGCATTTTTCCGGTTGCCAGCCCATTTCGATGACAACGGGGCGCAGCACATCGAGCGCGGCCTCGTCGCAGATATAGGCGGCAAACGGATCGCGATTGGCCTGACCGTTGGGTTTCCAGGGTGCGTTCATGGCTTCAGATTCCCTCTTGGATACTGGCTTATTCGGTGCCGGTGGCGGCAAGGCCGCCTTCGCCGGTCAGTGCTTTTTCGCGATAGCTGTTGACGGCCTTGGTGCTGCGCGAGATCATCGTGTCGCCAGTGCCTTCCTGGCCCGTCACCAGATCTTCCGGATTGGCGACCATCGCCGCCAGATTGCTGTTGGTGGCGCAGCCGTAACCGGGGTCGGTTTCGTTGCGGTAATTGGCATCGGACCAGGCCGACCAGTCCGGGCAGCCCGGAACGCTGGCAGACGAACGTGTCACCACGACGCGGACATTGCCGGGTTCGACATAGCCTGCCGTGACCGGCGCACCGTCGCTCACCAGCACGCCGTGGCGTTCGGTCAGGCTGGCGATGGCCTCACGCGTGCCGGTTGCGTTCATCGGATCGTCGATGGAAACACGGTCGCCATAGCCCAGCTTCATCGTGTCGAACCACTGCGCCAGGCGGCGCTGTTCGGAGATGGCGAGGCCGCCAGCACCGGCGGGCAGGTCGAACGTGTAATTGGTGCGTTCGACTACCGGCTGCTTCACACTGTAAAGCGAGGTGTTGGCAGGCATGATGTTCTGGCATGCGCCGAGCGAAAGACCGCCTGCGAAAACCAGGGCCGCTGCAAGTTTGCGTGCGCGTCGGCCGTGTGGGTTGGTGATGGACATAGGGTCTGCCTTTCTCACTTGAGGCTGAAGCCGGGGGCGGCGGGGGCACTGCCATCGGTTTTGGCGGCCTGGCGGCGCGTTCCTTGCGGCGCGGTTGCGCTGCGGGGCGCACGGCATCGCCGGGCTGCGCGCGGCTGATGCCGGGCGCGGGCGCTTCGGTGTCGCGTGCGGTGGGGCCGGGCCGGGTAGTGTTCTCGGTCGGCTGGTTATCCTGGAAACCGAACGTGCGGTCCGCCTCGTTCGGCGCCATGAAACCATCGGTCGGCAGCGCGATGCGCCCGGCGGTCACCGGCTTCACCAGATATGGCGTCACGATGATGACCAGCTCGGTCTGGCCCTTGCGGAATTCGGTGGAGCGAAACAGGTTGCCCAGGATCGGCACATCGCCGACACCCGGCGCCTTGTCGATCGAGTTCTGCGCATTGTTGCTCATCAGGCCGGCGATCATGATGCTCTGGCCCGAACCCAGCTCCACCGTCGTTTCGGTGCGGCGGATAGTGAGGGCGGGAACCTGAAAGCCGTTCAACGTGACCGAACCCTGGCTCGACAGCTCCGACACTTCGGGCTTCACCCGCAGCGAGATACGGCCATTGGCGAGCACGGTGGGGGTGTAGGCGAGGCTGACGCCGAACTTGCGATATTCGATGGCAGTGGTGCCAAGGCCCTGGCTGATCGGGATGGGAAATTCACCACCCGCCAGGAAGTCTGCGGTTTCACCCGACAGCGCGGTCAGGTTGGGCTGCGACAGCGTGGTCACCAGACCGTCGCGTTCGGCCAGGTCGAGGGCCGCGCCGATATCGAGGCCAAGCAGATTGCCGAAGCCCGCAAATGTCGCGCCGGTGGCCAGGCTGGTCACGACCTGCGTGCCTTCGCCGCCCTCGGTCACGCCGGTGCCGAGCGGGCCGCCCGGCTGGAACTGCGGAACCGCCGCACGGCCGGTGGATACACCGAACTGGAACCCGTCGGTCGCGTCCGCCGTCAGCAGGTTCGCACCGATGGCGCGGACCAGGCAGCGGCTGACTTCGGCGAAGCGGACCTGCAGGTTGACCTGCTAGCGGCGTCGCCATGCGCAGGCGGCTGATGACATTCGCGTCGTCACCGAGGAAGGCGACCACGAGGCGTTCGGCCTCGGCAGCATCTTCGGGAGCGGCGACAGTGCCGGTCAACAGGACCGTATTGGCACCCATCGTTGCAACCGAGATCTTCGCTTCCGGCATGGCCAGAGCAAGCATCTGGTCGACGCTGCTGATATTGGAGCCGACGCGGATATTGGCGGACCAGACGATATCGCCGCGTGCGTTGCTGGCATAGACGGTGGTTTCGCCGCCCGCCTTGCCGAAGATATAGAGCTGGCGCTGCGACTTGACCTGAACATCGGCGACCGCGTCGTTGGCGACAAACACATCGGCCATCGTGCCGGGCACGGTCACCAGTTCGCCGCGTCCGATGGACAGGACGATATCCTGCGCCGGACGAGTAACGGTTTGCGCATTGGCAACCTGTGCCGGGATGGCAGTGGCCGTGACGGCCAAGCTGGCAATCAGCGCAGTTGCGGTAAGACGGCGGTTCATAGTCTTGCCTCTCGGTTGGGCCCAAGCTGCGGGGGCCAAAGTCTTGCGAATGCGGTTCATCGGAACGCCTTTCATCGGATCAGGACCGAGCTGGTTTCGGCGGGGTTGTCGTCCCCGTCACCGGTCAGCGCGTTGCGAGTTTGCGCAACCATCCGTCCGGCACCCTGGCCCACGGCCACTTCGGTCGTGGTCTTGCCACGGGTAACGGTTACGGTCGGTCCGCGCGGAACCGGGGCGGCTTGCGGTGCGGCGGCGGCGGCGCGGGGCTGTGCCACGATTGCCGGGCCGGGACCTGCATTTCCGCCACGCTCGCGGGTGTTCTTGGCGGGGACGCTGCTGCGCTGGAAGCGCGATACATCGCCACCGGTCTGGAACGTAGTTCCCTTGTCCGTGGGACGCGACATGGCGGCTTTCAGGATGGCTTCTTCCTGTTCCGGTGTTGCGTTGTCGGGCACCTTGATATCGCCTGCGGCAATGGCGCGTTCCAGCTCGCTCTGGTTGTCCGCTATGGACCGCAGCGACAGGCTGAGCGTGCCGATGGTCTGCGCCACGGCGACTTTCTCCGCGATGCGCGGTGTTACTTCGAGTGTAACCGTGCGGGCCGTGCGGACGACGGTGTCGCCTGCCTCGGTGGTATCCTGCGTGGTGGCCTGGTCGGTCGCAAGGACGCGCAGGTTGGAAAGGATGGTCTCCGCCGCACGCAGCGTGTCGTCGTCACCCTTGACCGTTTGCGTCAACACCAGGTCGACGCGGTCACCCGGAAAGACGAAGCCGGCAACACCGGTCTTGTCGGAAACGGGAACGGTCACGGCGCGCATGCCGGGGCCAAGCGCCGCAGCAAGGAAGCCGCGGTCGCCCGGTTTGACAAGGCTGCCCTGCGTAACCGGTTCACCGGCAGTAATAGGATGGCGCACGACGGTGCCGAGCAGCTGCGAGACGTCCGATTCCCCGTCGAGGAAATAGGCGTCCTGCACCAGTTCTTCCGGCCATTGCTGGAAATTGATCGCATCCGCCGTAATGATCGTGCCGACCGGCAGGCCGCGCTGTGCGACCAGTACCTTCGGCCCCAGCGGAACCGCAGGTGCGGCGTCGGCCTGCGGGGCAGGGGCCCCGGCGAACATGCTTCGTGCAGCCAATGCGGTGCCGATTGCGATAATCAGCGCGCCCAGCAGCAGAACCAGCTTTTTCCTGTCCATGGCTCTTCAAGCCCCCTTAGTACGTGCCCGGCGGAAGTGCGGGCCTTTGGTTGAATTTGTTGCTTACGCAGCGATTGGTTAAAATGCGGTTCACCCGAAAACGGATGCGATCCCGATGGCGGCGCCGGCGGGTGGAAAATATTGTGTTCCCAGCACCCAAAGCCCGCCGCATGCGATGGCGATGCCGTAGGGCATGCTCATCTTGTCGCGCTGGCGGCTGGCGATGTAATATCCGCCCATCACCACGGCGAGGACGCCGCCGATCAGGGCCATCATCAGGAACAGGTGCAGGAATGCGCCCGGCGTGATCCACAAAGCCAGCGCGGTCAGCAGCTTCACGTCGCCGCCACCAAGCAGGCGGAAGCGGAACAGCAGCGCCAGTGCGAAAAATACGCCGAGCCCCATGCCAAGCTGGATGGCGACGCCGGGCCACAGCGTCAGGCCGCTGCTCCACCAGAACAGCGGCGCGGCCAGCGCGATGGCACCCGTCAGGCGGTTGTTGATCTTGCGTGCGCGAATGTCGTTGATGGCCGCTGCCAGCAGGCCGATTGCCAAGGCAACCAGCAGTCCGTAATGGATGTAATCGTTCAGCATGACAGCCCCTGGAACCTCTTGTTCGTCGCTGTGCTACAGGCGAGGGCTTACCAAATAGTAACCACAGCGCGGAGGGCGGCGTTAGCCACGCAGGCGATGAACTCATGAACCAGGCTGCCTTCGAAAATCCCCCCTTCGACCGCCCCCCCTTCAACCGGCGCGCCATCCCCGACACCGCCCGCGAAAGCGTGTGGCTTGCGGCGGATGGTCATGCGATCCGGCGAATAGACTGGGATGTTGCCGGCGAGACCGCGCGCGGTTCGATCCTGTTCATGCCGGGGCGGGGCGACAATTACGAAAAATACCTCGAAACGCTGGACGGCTGGCATCGCGACGGTTGGTGCGTGACGGCTGCGGACTGGCGCGGGCAGGCCGGGTCGGGCCGCTTCGGCAGCGATGACGTGACGGGCCATATTAAGGATTTTTCGGTGTGGATCGCCGATCTGGCGGCATTCTGGCGGGAATGGGTGGCGGCAACACCCGGCCCACACATTATCGCGGGGCATTCGATGGGCGGGCACCTCGTTCTGCGCGCACTGGTGGAGCGGGCGATCGCGCCGAAGGCTGCCGTGCTGGTCGCGCCGATGCTGGGCTATTACGGCACGATCCTGCCGCTCAGCTGGATGCAACGCATTGCGAAGCTGCTGGTCGGACGCGGCGCTGCGGACCGTCCGGCATGGAAGTGGAGCGAGAAACCGGGCGAAACGCCGGTGGGCCGCATCAACCTGCTGACGCACGACACCGCCCGGTACGAGGACGAACTGCACTGGCGCAAGGCGCGGCCCGAACTGGTGATGGGACCAGGCAGCTGGCACTGGGTCGAGCGCGGCTATGCGTCGATGCAGGGCATTTTTGCAAAGGGTGCGCTGGAGGCCGTCGAAACGCCGGTCCTGCTGCTGGCGGCGCGCAAGGACAAGCTGGTCGATCATCGGGCAATCGCGCGCGCAGCGAAACGCCTGCCCGCTGCAACGCTGGAAGTCTTCGGCGCGGAGGCGCGTCACGAGATCCTGCGCGAGGTCGATCCGGTGCGCGACCGGGCGCTCTCGATGATCGAACACTTCCTCGACAAAGCCGCGCCTTCGCAACGATAAAGCCGTGATGTACGATTTCGCCATTGTCGGTGCCGGAATGGCGGGGGCGAGCCTTGCCGCCGAATTGGCGAGCGACGCCGATGTGCTGGTGCTGGAGGCGGAGGAAAGCGCCGGATATCACACCACCGGGCGTTCTGCCGCATTCTGGGAAGCGTGTTATGGCGGGCCGCAGATCGCACCGTTGACGCTGGCCTCGGAAGAGCCTTTGCGGGATGGCGGATTTCTGAACAGGCGCGGCGCATTGTATATCGGGCAGCGGGATGATGGCGACGAGCTGGCGGCGTTCCGGCGGCGCTTTGCCGAGGCCGACGTTGCGCTTGAGCCGCAGAATAGCGCGGATTTGCAGGCGCAGGTGCCCGGTTTGCGGGTGGAGTGGTCAGAAGGTCTTTGGGAGCCGGACTGCGCCGATATCGACGTGGCGGCGCTCCATCAGCACTACCTGCGCGTTGCCAAGCGCCACAATGCGGCGTTGCGGCTGAAAATGCGGATAGCAACAATCGAACGGCGCGATGATGTCTGGCATCTGATGTCGGACAGCGGCGAAACTTTCCGCTGCCGGACGCTGGTGAACGCAGCCGGGGCCTGGGCCGATGGCATTGCGGAACTGGCCGGGGCGAAGGCACTGGGCATTGCGCCCTTGCTGCGCACCGTCGTGGCGCTGGACACCGATCCGGAACCGCTTGCCGATATGCCGCTGGTGCTGGACGTCAACGGCGCGTTCTATTTCAAACCCGATGCCGGGCGGCTCTGGCTTAGCCCGCATGACGAAACGCCAAGCCACCCACACGATGCCGCACCGGAGGAGCTAGCCGTGGCGCAGGCAATCGCGACGCTGGAAAAGGTGGTCGACTGGCGCGTGCGTTCTGTCGTGCGAAGCTGGGCGGGGCTGCGCAGTTTCACGCCCGACCGGTTGCCGGTGTTCGGGATGGATGCACACGTGCCGGACTTCGCGTGGTTTGCCGGGCAGGGCGGTTCCGGCATCCAGACTGCACCGGCCGCCGCGACCCTGATGGCAGACCTGCTGCTGGAACGCGCGCCATCGCTCCCGGTCGCGCATATCGACGCCGCGACATTCGATCCTGCGCGCTTCGATTAGGCCATCGCACATAGCTTTGTTACGAGGCGTCTCCCTCTGTCGAAAAGGACATCCGCATGGCACACAGGTTCGAAATCCGGAAAAACAAGGCGGGCGAATACGCCGCCTACTACGTCTACAACTCGGAATCGATTTTCTGGACCGAAGGCTACAGCTCCAAGGCCGGTGCCAAGAACGCCATCGAATTGATCAAGAAAAATGGCCCGAACGCCGACACGATCGATACGACGACCACGTAACGGGTCTTTCTAAAGGGCGCGCGCCGCTTCGGCGGCAGCGCTCGCCAGCGCATCGGCGCGTTCGTTTTCCGGATGGCCTGCATGTCCCTTGACCCAGTGCCATTCGACGCGGTGCCGCTCGCTCGCCGCAATCAGGTCACGCCACAGATCGGCGTTGGCAACGGGCTTCTTCGCCGCCGTCTTCCAGCCGCGCCTGATCCAGCCCGCGACCCATCTGGTGATGCCGTCCAGCACATATTTGCTGTCCGAATACAGCGCCACTGCGCACGGCTCCTTCAACGCCTCCAGCCCGCGAATGACCGCCAGCATTTCCATGCGGTTGTTGGTGGTCTCGGCCTCGCCGCCCGACAGCTCCTTCTCGTGCGATCCCATCCGCAACAACACACCCCAGCCGCCGGGGCCGGGGTTGCCCTTGCACGCGCCGTCGGTGAAGATTTCCACCTGCTTCACGCGGAGAAATGCCCGGGCGCAAAGGCCGTATCGCCATGCGCGGCATAGAATTGCAGGCGGCGCGCGAAATCCATCGGATCCTTGCGCTGCACCAGCGCGGCATCGGCCGTTTCCAGCCAGTCGACACAGCGCGTCGCCATAAACCGCAGCGCCGCCCCTTGCGCCAGCACCGGCAGCGCGGCGATCTCCGCCGCAGTCATTGCCCGTTGCGATGCATAGCCTGCCAGCAGGGCCGCACCGACATCGTCGCGATAGTCCGTACCGTTTGGCGAAAAACACCACGCCGCATGGGTGACGGCCAGATCGTAAGCGAGGATGTCCGTGCAGGCGAAATAGAAGTCGATCAGGCCGCTGACCGTATCGCCCAGCATCAGCACATTGTCGGGAAACAGGTCGGCATGGATGGTGCCCTTTGGCAAGTCTTCGGGCCATGATTGTTCGATAGCGGGCATGGCGTCCGCAACGATAGCGGGCAGCGCCGGATCGATGGCCTGCAATCCGGTCGGGCCACATTCCCCGAACAGCGCCGCCCAGTCCGCCGGGCGCAAATCATTCGCGCGGGTCGGGGCGAAATCCGCACAGGCATTGTGCATCTGCGCCAGGACCGCGCCAACATTGCGGGCCTGCGCAGGCGTCGGCACATCGACAGAAACGCCCGGCAGGAATTCGATCAGCGCAACCGCCTTGCCGTCCAGCATCCGGTACGACGCGCCCGAACGGTCGTGGATGGTGCGCGGAACGGCGCACCCCTTGGCGGAAAGGTGATCGAGCAGGCCGAGGAAATAGGGCAGGTCGGCAAGCGCGATGCGCCGTTCGTACATCGTCAGGATGAACCGGTCGCGGGTCGTTTCGATCAGCCAGTTGCTGTTGGAAACACCCTCGGCGATGCCTTTGGCGCTGCGCAGCGTGCCGATATCGTATTGCGCGACCAGCGTTGCCAGCGTTCCGGCGGACAGGTGCGTATAAACGGCCACCGGTAAGTGTCGGTTTCAGTCGGCCAGCTGGCGCGGCAGCTTGAAGGTCATCTTCTCTTCGGTGGTCAGCACGGTTTCCTCGGTCACATCGCGCAGTTCGTTGAGACGGTCGATCACTTCGCGCACCAGTTCTTCCGGGGCCGACGCACCCGCCGTCAGGCCGAGCGTGCCGACACCATCGAGCCATGCCGGGTCGATTTCATCCGCGCGCTGGATCAGGTAACTGTCGGTGCCCAATTTCTGCGACACTTCGACCAGCCGCAGCGAGTTGGAACTGTTCGGCGCACCGATCACCAGCACCAGGTCGCTGCCCGGTGCGATGCGTTTGACCGCCGCCTGCCGGTTGGACGTAGCGTAACAGATGTCCTCCGCCTTCGGTCCGGAGATATCGGGATAGCGGGCGCGCAGCGCATCGACCAGCTCGGCCGTATCGTCCACCGACAGCGTCGTCTGCGTGAGAAAGGCCAGATTGCTGCCGTCCTTGAATGGCAGGGTCGCAACGTCCGCCACCGTTTCCACCAGCGTCATCTGGTCGGGCGTTACCTGACCCATCGTGCCGATCACTTCGGGATGGCCGGCATGGCCGATGAACAGGATGTGCCGGTCTTTCTCGATCTGGCGTTCCGCCTGCCGGTGGACCTTGCTGACCAGCGGGCAGGTGGCATCGACATAGACCAGCTTGCGCCGCTCCGCCTCTGCCGGGACCGATTTGGGCACGCCATGCGCGCTGAATACGACCGGCGCGTTGTCGGGCACCTCGTCCAGTTCTTCCACGAAGATCGCACCCTTGGCGCGCAGGGCATCGACAACGTATTTGTTGTGGACGATCTCGTGCCGCACATAGACCGGCGCGCCAAATTTTTCGAGCGCGACCTCCACGATGTCGATGGCGCGGTCCACCCCGGCGCAGAACCCGCGCGGCGCGGCGATCAGCACATGCAGGGGATGGCGTGCCGACGGTGTGGTGGTGTCGGCGGGCGTGTGAAAGGGAGCGTTCATATCCTGACCCCTAGCGCAGGCTGGCACGGGTCGCTAGAGCCGCCAGCAACGAACATCGGCCATGTCAGGCATGGACCGTTCCAACAGGACACTCCTACGCCATGAACCAGCGCCGCACCCTTGTCTTGATCCCGGCATTGACGCTGGCGATAGCCGGCTGCGCCAGCGAGGGGCAGCTCGTGGTGGAGGGCGGCGGCGCGGGCATCACGGCCGTGCGCAGCGCCTGTCCGGCGGTTGGCATTCCCGATTACACCGGCGACGTGACCGTGTTTGCGCGTGCCAACGATACGACGGCGGGGAATGTCGACATGACCGCAGCGCTGACCAATCTTCGCAGCACCTGCGACGACAGCGGCGACAAGGTCTATACGCAAGCTACCTTCGACGTGCTGGCAACCCGCGCCGATCCGCGCGGCGCGCGCAGCGTGGCGGTGCCGTATTTCGCCACCGTCTTGCAGGGCGGTTCCGCCGTACAGGCGAAGCGCATCGGCACCGTCACGGTGCAGTTCGCCGACGGGCAGAGCCGGGCGCAGGCGAGCGCGCAAACCGGTGCTTTCGTCGATCGCGCGGCGGCGACGCTGCCCGCCGATATCCGTGAACGCATCACGCGCAAGAGAAAGCCGGGCGATCCTGATGCCGCACTGGATCCGCTGGCCGACCCGCAGGTCCGCGCGGCGCTGCAACGCGCCACGTTCGAAGTGCTGATCGGCTTCCAGCTCACCGAGGCGCAGCTGGCGTACAACGCCACCCGCTGACTGGTTGGTGTTGGCAGGTTGGTGCCGAATGGTTGGCGGGGGTGAAGCATTGCTCTAGGTGCCTCGCCCATGTCCTCTGATGAAGTCTCCAAACCTGTAACCCTGCACGCCACGCTGGCGGCAACCATCCATGCCGTGCTCGATGCGCTGGAGATGGAAGGTACCTTGCCGCCGGATGCGCCTCGCGCCGGCGTAACCGTGGAGCCACCGCGCGATCCCGATCACGGCGATCTGGCGACCAATGCCGCAATGGTGCTGGCCAAGGCAGCCAAGACCAATCCGCGCGCGCTGGCGGAGGCGATTGTCGAGAAGCTGGACCGCAATGCCGACATAGTCTCCGCCGACATTGCCGGACCCGGATTTATCAACCTGCGCCTCGCCGACGATGTATGGCGTCGCGAGCTGTCGGTACTCGCCGAGCAGGGCGACGGATACGGACGCTCGGACTTCGGCGGCGGGGCGCGGGTAAATATCGAATATGTCTCTGCCAACCCGACCGGGCCGATGCATATGGGGCATTGCAGGGGCGCGGTGGTCGGCGACGCGCTGGCCGCGCTGCTCGAATTTTCGGGCCATACCGTCACGCGCGAATACTACGTCAACGATGCGGGCGGGCAGGTCGATGTGCTCGCCCGGTCCGCGCACCTGCGCTATCGCGAGGCGCTGGGCGAGGATATCGGCACGATCCCCGAAGGGCTGTATCCCGGCGAGTATCTGGTGCCGGTGGGCCAGTATCTCGAACGCGAGGTCGGCGACCGTTATCGCGACGCGCCCGAAGCCGAATGGCTGCCCGTGTTCCGCGCCGAATCGGTCGCGCGGATGATGGACCTGATCCGGAGCGATCTGGCGCTGCTGGGCATTTCGCACGACGTCTTTGCCTCCGAGGCGGCGTTGCAGGCAGCGGGCAAGCCCGAAGCCGCCGAAGCGTGGCTGCGCGAGCACGATCTTGTTTACGATGGCGAGCTGGAGCCGCCCAAGGGCAAGGCACTCGATGACTGGGAAGCGGTCGAACTGCCGCTGTTCCGCTCCACCCGCTTCGGTGACGACCAGGACCGCCCCATCCGCAAGGCCGATGGCAGCTGGACCTATTTCGGCGCCGATCTCGCTTATCATTTCCAGAAGGCCGAGAATGCAGACGCGCTGATCGATATCTGGGGCGCGGACCATGCCGGAACGGTCAAGCGGATCAAGGCCGCCGTCGCCGCGCTGACGCAAGGGGCAGGACGCACAATTCCGTTCGATGTAAAGCTGGTGCAGATGGTCCAGCTGATGCGCGACGGCGCGCCGGTGAAAATGTCCAAGCGATCGGGCAATTTCGTGACGCTTGCCGAAGTGGTCGAAGAAGTCGGCAAGGACGTGGTGCGCTTCACCATGCTGAGCCGAAAACCCGAAGCGCAGATGGATTTCGATTTCGCCAAAGTGGTGGAAGCGTCCAAGGACAATCCCGTTTTCTACGTCCAGTACGCCCATGCCCGCATCCATTCGACGCTGCGCAAGGCGGGCGAGGAAGGCGTCGCGCCGTCGTCCGACGCGCTGGGGCGGCTGAGCGCGGATGATCTGGCGCTGGTGCGCGCGGCATCGCAGTTTCCGCGCATCGTGGAGGCTGCCGCGAAGGCCCGCGAACCGCACCGCATCGCCTTTTTCCTGTACGAGCTGGCCGGTACGTTCCACGCTTACTGGAACGCCGGGAACGACGACGCGGCAAAGCGCGTCATCCTGGCACAGGATCGTGAATTGACCGCGGCAAGGCTGTTCCTTGTCAGCCGGATCGGGCAGGTCATTCGCAATGGGCTGGCCGTGCTGGGCGTCGAAGCCGTTGAGGAGATGTGACGAATGCCGATTGAAAGCACGCCCGGACGCGATGGCGACCCTGCAACAGGGCCGGAAGCGGACAATTTCGGTGATACCGCCGCGCCGCTGGAAACGACGCCTGCGGAAGACGCGGTACTCGATCGCGAGCTGGAGCTGGCGGATGACGATGCCGATCTGCCCTGGCTCGACACCGATTACGACGATGAGGAGCCCGCTGGCTACGATACCGGACGCCTCATTGGCTTTTTCCTCGTCGGCCTGCTGGTCATCGGCCTGATTATTGCCGCGCTGTGGTTCTTCAGCAATCGCGGCCCCGACCCCGAACTGGTTGCCGATGGCAGCACCATCGAAGCGCCCGACGGTCCGGTCAAGACACCGCCCGAAGCCATCGCATCGGGCGATGCGGATGACGGGAGCGAGAGCGTCGCCGCCGCAGTCAGCGAAGGGCAGACGCGCGAGGGGCGCTTGGCCGAAGACGACGCGCCCCGTCCCAGTATCGACGCCGCCGGCAGCCGTGCCGGTGCCAGCAGCGCAGTCGCCAATGGAGCAGGCAGTGAAACGTCCGGCGGGACCACCGGCACCGCCGCCGCCACGGGCGGAACCGCCGTGCAGGTCGGCGCCTATTCCAGTCGCGAACGTGCGGTTGCAGGGTGGAGCCAGCTGACCAGCCAGACCGATGTGCTGAGCGGTGTGAAATACCGCGTCGCGGAGGGTCAGGTGGATGGTTCGACCGTGTATCGGTTGCAGGCCGTCGTGGCGGACAACGCCGCAGGCCAGAAACTGTGTGCCGGACTGAAGGCGGACGGGTTGGCCTGCCAGGTCAAGTAGAGCGCGGCGGGCGGTTCCTCGCGGGCGCTGCCGCCCTTGCAAAAAGGCGGCGGCGCTGCAACGGGATGCGGTATGACACCAGCCATCTTCGGCGTCGCGGGCGCCACGCTTACCGCGGACGAACGCGCCTTTTTTGCCGAGGCGGATCCCGCCGGATACATCCTGTTCGCCCGCAATTGCGAAACCCGCGATCAGATGCGCGCGTTGACCGATGACCTGCGCACGATAAAGGGGCGCGACCGGCTGCTGGTCTCGATCGACCAGGAGGGCGGTCGCGTGCAGCGCATGTCTGCGCCGGAATGGCCCGAATATCCGGCGGGCGAAGCGTTCGACACGCTCTACCGCAAGGCCCCGGCCAGCGCGATCCAGGCCGCGCGCCTCAATGCCGAACTGCTCGCGCGCGATCTGGCCGAGGTCGGCATTACCGTGAATTTCCACGCGCCCTGCGACTTGCGCCTGCCTGAAACCGTCGATGCCATCGGCGACCGCGCGATGGGCGAAGACCCGATGCAGGTCGCCGCGCTGGCCCGCGCCGTGCTGGACGGACATGCGCGCGCGGGCGTTACCGGGTGCATCAAGCATATGCCCGGCCACGGTCGCGCCACGGTGGATAGCCACCACACCATGCCCGAAGTCACAGCCGAAGAAGCCGAACTGGAAGCGGACATCGCGCCGTTCAGGGCACTGTCCGATGCGAAAATCGGGATGAGCGCACATATTCGCTACCCGGTGTGGGATGCGGACAATCCCGCCACGCTTTCACCCTTTGTTGTCGAGGACATCATCCGCAAACGTATCGGTTTTGACGGGCTGTTGCTGACCGACGATATCGACATGCAGGCGCTGGACGGCACCATTCCGGAGCGCAGCGCGCGCGCGATCGCGGCGGGGTGCGATATCGTGCTGAACTGCTGGGCCAAGGTGCCGGATATGGAGGGGATGGTGGCCGACCTGCCGCCAATCTCGCAGCGGGCGGCGGAGCGGCTGGAGGCGGCGCTGGCGACTACGGGCGAAGCCGAAACCGCGCCCGCCAGCGACGAATTGCGCGCGCAACGCGACGCCTTGCTGGCGTTATAGCGCGCCAGCCCCTATATCGGGCGGGCACACATTTTTCGAAAGGTCCGCCGCCATGTCCATCGGTCCCTGGCAAATCGCCATGCTCGTCCTCGTCGTCCTGGTCCTGTTCGGGCGCGGGCGCATTTCGGAATTTATGGGCGATTTCGGCAAGGGCATCAAAAGCTTCAAGAAGGGCATGAACGAGGACGACCCGCCCGCGAAAGTAAGCGGCCGGATCGAAGCGCCTGCCGATACCGCGCCGCCTCCCGTCGCGCCTTCCGCATCCGAGCGCGCGCCCGTCGACAGACACCAAGACCTCCTGATCGTTTAGCGCACGAGCACGCACCGCCATGTTCAATATCGGTGCCCCCGAACTGCTGGTGATCGTGGTGGTCGCCGTGCTGGTCATCGGGCCGAAGGACATGCCCGCCGCGCTGCGCCTTGCAGGGCGCTGGGTCGGCAAGCTGCGCCGCACTTCCGCCCAGTTCCGCGCCGGGTTCGATGCGATGGTGCGCGAAGCGGAGATGGAGGATATGGAGAAGAAGTGGGCCGAGCAGAACCGCAAGATCATGGCCCAAACGCCTGCGGGTGAAGCGGGTGCGGACGAGGCGAATACCGCAGAAATGCTGCCGCTCGATGTGCCCGAAGCTGCGAAACCTGCCGACGATGCCGCCGAAGCAATGGCAGCGGCGAAATCGCAGCATGGCAAGTCCTAGAACATGGCCACCGCGTTGAAGGATATCGACGAGAGCCAGGCTCCGCTGCTCGACCACTTGATCGAGCTCCGTGCGCGGCTGGTGCGCTGCGTATTCGCGCTCGGCCTCGCCTTTGCGGTCTGCATGTTCTTCGCCAGCGAAATCTACGGCTTCCTCGTGGTGCCGCTGCAGCAGGCATTTCCCGACGGGGATGGCAAACTGATTTACACCCAGCTTTACGAAGCTTTCTTCGTACAGCTGAAGGTCGCGCTGTTCGCCGCGTTCTGCGTCAGCTTCCCGATCATCGCCAACCAGCTCTGGGCATTCGTAGCGCCGGGCCTGTATGCGAAGGAAAAGCGGGCGTTCCTGCCCTTCCTGCTGGCAACGCCGGTGCTGTTTATCGCGGGTGCGTCGCTAGCCTATTACGTCGTGATGCCTACCGCATTTCGGTGGTTCATAGGGTTCGAAGGCGTGACCGGCGGCATTCCGCTGGAGGCGTTGCCCAAAGCCGACGAATACCTCTCGCTGGTCATGCAGTTCATCCTCGCCTTCGGTATCAGCTTCCTGCTGCCGGTGCTGTTGTTGCTGCTGAACCGGGCAGGGTTGGTGACTCGCAAGCAGTTGGCAGGCGGTCGCCGCTACGTCATCGTGGGCGTCGTTGCGCTGGCAGCCATCGTCACGCCGCCCGATCCCGGCTCGCAGCTCATCCTCGCGGTGCCGCTGTTGCTGTTGTTCGAAGGATCGCTGCTGATCATGCGCGTGACGGAGCGGCGCGCAGCCGAGGCCGCTATCCGATGAAGAGGACGAGGAATCCGCTACCCCGTAAAGCGGCTTATTCAGGCGCGGCGTAGACCTGTTGGCCGGCCACCCATGTCTGCAACACGCGCGTTTTGCGGATATCGGCGGGCGATGCGATCAGCGGGTCGCGGTCCACAATAATGAAATCCGCCCACTCGCCGGGCATCAGCTTGCCGAACTTGCCATCCGCAAAGGCAGCGTGCGCTCCGTCGGCAGTATAGCCGCGCAGCGCGGCGGTGCGATTGACCGTTTCGCTTGGTCGCCATCCACCGAATGGCTGCCCGTCTGCATCGGTGCGCGATATTGCGGCGGCGAGCCCGGCGAACGGGTCGGGCCGTTCGACCGGCGCATCCGATCCGAAGGCGAGCGGCGCGCCCGTTTCGGCGATGGTGCGCCACGCATAGGCGCCTTCCAGCCGGGGCGGGTCCAGCCGCTGTTCCGCCATTGTGCGGTCGCTGGTCTGGTGAACCGGCTGCATCGAGGCAATCACCCCATGCGCGCCGAATTTTGCAATGTCCGCCGTATCCACGATCTGCGCGTGCTCGATGCGCCAGCGGCGGTCACCGTCATAGGTCTCGGCCAATTCGCCTATTGCGGCCAGCACTTCGCCGTTGGCCGCATCGCCGATGGCATGGATGGCGAGCTGGAAATCGTCCAGCGCCGCGCGGCTCATCAAGTTGCGCAGCTGGGTCGGTGTTTGCAGCGGCAAGCCGGTATTGCCCGCATCGTCGGCATAGGGCTGTTTCAGCCAAGCACCGCGCGACCCCAAAGCGCCGTCGAGATAGAGCTTCACGCCATTCAGGCGCAGCCGGTCACCATACAGCCAGCGCGTAGGGCCGGGACCGCCGATCAGCTGCATGGCATCGACCCCGTCGGCATAGGATATGGTCCGCACGCGCAGCGCGCCCGCATCGCCCGCGCGCCGCAGTGCCTGCCAATCCTCGATAGTCGTGCCCATGTCTGCCGCTGCCGTCACGCCCATTGCCACCAGCGTATCCTGCGCCTTCACCAGCGCCAGATCGCGGTCGGCGGCGGTCGGCGCGGGCACGAATTTCTGCACCAGCCCATAGGCCTCGTCCACGAACACGCCCGATGGTTCGTTGCTACCGGCTATCCGCTCGATCCGCCCGCCCGTCGGTGATTTCGTCGCGGCAGTGATGCCGGCGGCCTTCAGCGCGGCGGTGTTGCCCCATCCTGCATGGTTGTCGGACCGCTCCAGCCAGACCGGGCGGTCCGCCACGGCCGCATCCAGTTCGGCTGCGGTCGGGAAACGGTCCAGCCCCCACTTCACCTGGTTCCAACCGCGTCCGATAATCCACGGACGGCCCGGATATTCTTTAGCATAGGCAGTAATTTTCGCCTGCGCTTCGCCAAGCGATGTCGTGTCCGACAGGTCCAGCGTCAGTGCGGCGAAACCCAGATCCATCATGTGAAGGTGCGAATCCATCAGGCCCGGCAGCATCACCTGTCCCTTGCCATCGAATACGAAATCGGGGTCGGCAGGTTGCCGGTCGCCATCGCGCAGCAGTTGTTTCACCCGGCCCGCATCGTCCACCAGCAGCGCGGTGAAACGGTCGATCTCGCCATTCTCGTCGAAAGCGATGCCCTGTACATTGTCGATCAGCGTGTCGGCGAGCGCCGGGCTGGTGCTGCACAGCAGGGCAGCGGCGAAAAGGGTGGCGCGGATCATGTATCGTGTCCTTCGGAATGTTTGCCGGTCGGGTAACGCCGGATCAGCGCGCTGGTATCCTGACGCCCGCCTTCCATAGCCTGAACCTCGGCATAGAACCGGTCGACCATGGTGGCGACGGGTGTTTCAAGACCCAGCCGGTCGGCCTCGGCCAGGGCATAGCCCAGATCCTTGCGCATCCAGTCGATGGCGAAGCCGAAATCGAACTCGCCCGCGACCATCGTGGCCCAGCGATTGTCCATCTGCCAGCTTTGGGCCGCGCCGCCGCCGATGGCCGCCAGCACGGCGTCCGCATCAAGGCCGGAGCCCTGCGTCAGGCGCACCGCCTCCGCCAGTCCCGCCAGCGTACCGGCGATGCACATCTGGTTGGCCATTTTGGCGGTCTGGCCCGCGCCAGCCGGACCGATCAGCACGCTGCGCGCGGCATACGCGGCCATGACCGGCTCGGCCCGTGCGAAGACCTCCGCCTCGCCCCCGCACATGACGGCCAGCGAACCTTTCTCGGCACCGGCCTGTCCGCCCGAAACCGGCGCATCGAGGAAGCCGATACCGCGTTTTGCTGCCGCCGCTTCCAGCTCGCGCGCCATATCTGCCGAGGTGGTGGTGTGATCGACCAGCAGGCTGCCCTCATCCATCGCTGCCAGTGCGCCGCCTTCGCTCAGCACGACCTGGCGCACATCTTCGTCATTGCCCAGACACAGGAAAACGACCTGCGCGCCCTCGACGACACCCGCGCGGGTATTGCAGGTTTTAGGCGAATAGCCTTCCTTCGACAGCGTGTCGGACCATGCGCGTTCCTTTGCTTCAGTGCGGTTGAAGGCGGTCACTCCATGCCCCGCGCGCACCAGATGCGCCGCCATCGGCGCCCCCATTACGCCCAGGCCCAGGAAAGCTATCGAAACGGGTTTGCTCATGGACTGCAGGAATACGAAGCCTGCCACACGCTGGCAATGCTTCACCGAGCCAATCAGCCACCCTTCCACGCGGCGTTCTTTTCGCCTAACCGCAGCGGCGATGACCCGGAACGCGCTAGAGCAACTGACCCTGTCGCATGTGACCGCCGCAGCGGAGCGGATAAAGGGCGCGGTGGTGCGCACGCCTGCGCTGCATTCGATTACCCTGTCCGACATTACCGGCGCGGATATCTGGCTGAAGTTCGAGAACCAGCAATTCACCGCCGCCTACAAGGAACGCGGTGCGCTGAATGCGCTGCTGCTGTTGACTGACGAACAGCGCGCGCGCGGCGTCATTGCGGCGTCGGCGGGCAACCATTCGCAAGGGTTGAGCTATCACGGCACGCGGCTAGGCGTGCCGGTGACGATTGTGATGCCGCGCACTACGCCGACGGTAAAAGTCATGCAGACCGAGAGCGTCGGCGGCAATGTCGTGCTGGAAGGCGAGACGTTCGACGATGCCTATGCCCATGCGCGCGATCTGGAGCGCGACCGCAACCTGACCTTTGTGCATCCGTTCGACGATCCTGACGTCGCGGCGGGGGCGGGCACCGTCGCGCTGGAACTGTTCGACGATGTGCCGGACCTCGATTGCATCGTGACGCCTATCGGCGGCGGCGGGCTGATATCGGGCATGTCGACCGTCGCGCGCGCACGCTATCCCGACATGGAAGTGGTCGGGGTGCAAGCCGAACTGTTCCCGTCGATGTACGCCCATATCAAGAAACTCGACCCCAAATGCGGCGGCGACACGCTGGCCGAAGGGATTGCGGTAAAGGCACCAGGCGCGTTCACCAGCCGGATTATCGCCGAGCGGGTGGACGACATCCTGCTGGTCGATGAAGCTGCGCTGGAAAAGGCGGTGTCGCTGCTGTTGCAGATCGAGAAGACCGTAGTGGAAGGGGCGGGGGCGGCAGGGCTGGCGGCGGTGCTGGCCAATCCGGAACGGTTCGCAGGCAAGCGGCTCGGCCTCGTCCTGTGCGGTGGCAATATCGACATGCGCTTGCTGGCCAATGTGCTGCTGCGCGATCTGGCGCGGTCGGGGCGACTGGCGCGTTTGCGGGTGACCTTGCAGGACCGTCCCGGTGCGCTTTACAAGGTGATGAAGCTGTTCGACGCGCACAACGTCAATATCATCGAGATCTATCACCAGCGCATATTTACCACGCTGCCGGCGAAGGGGCTGATTACCGATATCGAATGCGAAGCGCGCGACAGTGCGCAGCTCGATGCGCTTATTCAAACCCTGCGTGAGGCGGGCTATTCGGTCACGCCGGTAGAGCTCGCCTGACGATTGCCAGAGATTTCCACAGGATGAGGATGTCTGCCGCAGTTTGATGGTTAAGCCCCTTTAACACGTGGCGCGGGGCGGGCATACCTTCCGGCAAGCCAGACGGTTCCCGTCAATTCCCTCCGCTTGTTGTCAAGGATCCATCCTTACCCGTGTCGGCCCCCGTTCGTTTCCCGCGCTTTTTTGTCACTACGCCCGCACCGTGCCCCTATCTGCCGGGCCGTAGCGAGCGGAAGGTCTTCACCGAGCTGAAGGGGCCGCATTCGGACGAGATGAACGAGGCGCTGGGGCGCATTGGATTCCGCCGCAGCCAGACAGTCGCCTATCGGCCAAGCTGTGCCGACTGCCGCGCCTGCGTGTCGGTGCGCGTGGTTGCAAACGAGTTCAAACCCAGCGCCACGCAGCGCAAGAATCTGCGCCGCAATAGCGATCTGGTCGCCACCGAATGCCGTCCGTGGGCGACCGAAGAACAGTTCGAGCTCCTGACCGCCTATCTCACGCATCGCCATCCCGATGGCGGAATGAATGCGATGGAGGAAATGGATTATGCCGACATGGTCGAGCATACCCCTGTTACCAGCCACGTCATCGAATACCGCGAACCGTCCGTCAATGGCGGGCCGGGGCGGCTGGTCGGCGCGTGCCTGACTGACTGGCAGAGCGACGGGCTGTCGATGATCTACAGCTTCTACGATCCGAAGCATGCAAGCCGGTCGGGCCTTGGGAATTACATAATCCTCGACCATATCCAGCGGGCGGCACGAACGCAGCTGGACTATGTCTATCTAGGCTACTGGGTCGATGGGTCGGCGCGAATGCAGTACAAGATCCGCTATCGCCCGATCGAACAGCTGAGCCGCACCGGCTGGGCGCGGATCGGCACTGAGGAGCAGGATGCGCTGATCCGCAAAGCAACGGCGGAATGCGCCAACAAACCGGTTGGCGGGGTGACGCCCTTCCTCAAATAGTGGGACGGAGCCAGGCTAACTACCGTCGGGCGGATCAGTTCGTAAATCCCCTACATACAATCACATAAGAGGCCCAGGTTACGTACGGTAACGAACGCCTGAGGCAAAAAAGCGCGCGGATTTCTCCGCGCGCTTTCTTTTTGTTACCATTAACAGCATTGCCATCATGGCAGGCGTGTCAGGCGCTGTAATACATATCGTATTCGACCGCGCTCGGCGTGGTTTCCCAACGACTGACTTCTTCCCATTTCAGGTCGCAATAGGCGTCGATCTGGTCCTTGCTGAAGACATCGCCCTTCAACAGGAACTCGTGATCGGCCTCCAGCGCTTCCAGCGCTTCGCGCAACGAACCGCAGACCGTCGGAATGTCCGTCAGCTCTTCGGGTGGCAGGTCGTACAGGTTCTTGTCCATCGCCTCGCCGGGATGGATCTTGTTCGTGATCCCGTCGATCCCGGCCATCATCAACGCGGCTGAGGAAAGGTAAGGGTTAGCCAACGCGTCGGGGAAGCGAAACTCGACCCGCTTCGCCTTCTCGCCTGCCCCGTACGGGATACGGCACGATGCCGACCGGTTACGCGCGGAATACGCCAGCAGGACAGGCGCTTCGAAACCGGGCACCAGCCGCTTGTAGCTGTTGGTGGTCGGATTGGTGAATGCATTCAATGCCTTGGCATGCTTGATAACGCCGCCGATGTAATAGAGGCAGGTATCGCTCAGCCCGGCATAGCCGTCGCCCGCGAACGTGTTCTTGCCGTCGTTCCAGATCGACATGTGGGTGTGCATTCCGGAGCCGTTGTCGTCTTTGATCGGCTTGGGCATGAACGTTGCCGTCTTGCCGTAAGCATGGGCCACCTGCTGCACGACATACTTGTAAATCTGCATGTTGTCGGCGGATTCGAGCAAAGTTGCGAATGTCACGCCCAGTTCGTGCTGCGCGGCAGCGACTTCGTGGTGATGCTTGTCGCACGGCAGGCCCATTTCCAGCATGGTCGACACCATTTCGTTGCGGATATCGACGGCGCTATCAACAGGCGCGACCGGGAAATAGCCACCCTTGGCGCGGGGCCGGTGGCCCAGGTTGCCGCCTTCGTATTCCTTCCCGGCATTGGTCGGCAATTCGACGTCGTCGATGGCGAAACCCGAACCGGCATAGCCGTCTTCGAAACGCACATCGTCGAACATAAAGAACTCGGCTTCGGTGCCGACAAAGATCGTATCGCCAAGCCCGGTGCTTTTCACATAGGCTTCCGCCCGCTTGGCCGTGCTGCGCGGGTCGCGGCTGTACAATTCACCCGTGCTCGGTTCCACGATATCGCAGAACAGGATCATCATCGGGGTGGCGCTGAACGGGTCGATATAGGCGCGGTCCAGGTCGGGTCGCAGGATCATGTCACTTTCGTTGATAACCTTCCACCCTTCGATGGAGGAACCATCGAACATAAGGCCGTCTTCGAGCTCGTCTTCACCCAGCACGCCCGCAACCATCGACAGGTGCTGCCACTTGCCCTTTGGATCGGTGAAACGCAGATCGACCCACTCGATTTCGTCGTCTTTGATCTGTTTCAGAATGTCTTTTGCGGATGCCATGTCAGGTCCTTTTTCGTGATGGGTAGGGTATGATGCAGTGATGTCGCGCGCGGCAGAACCGCGCGTCTGGCTTCAGATAGCCTCGTCGTCGGTTTCGCCGGTGCGGATGCGCAGCGCACTTTCGATGGCAGTGACAAAAATCTTGCCATCGCCGATACGCCCCGTCTGTGCCGATGCCGCAATGGCTTCGACCACTTGCGGTGCCATCGTGTCCGTAACGATCACTTCCAGCTTAACCTTGGGCAGGAAATCGACGACATATTCGGCACCGCGATACAGCTCGGTATGACCCTTCTGCCGCCCGAAACCCTTGGCTTCCAGCACGGTGATGCCAGATACGCCGATTTCGTGCAGCGCCTCCTTCACTTCGTCCAGCTTGAAGGGTTTGATAATCGCTTCGATCTTCTTCACGCCCAAACCTCGTTTCAGCAACGGCTGTATTTGCCACAGCGCATGTATATCGTTCCAATCGTGCAAACAGGTGTCGCACGGGCGCAATATCCTAACACTTCCTTACAAGAACCGTGCCATGCCCCATTCGTTCCGGAAGGGCAGAAAGCCGCCAGTTTCGACAATAGCGCGCCGCCTTATCAGGCAGTGTCTGCCTGTTTTTCAGGCAGGGTTCGGCAAGCGCAAGCCGGTGGCTTCGGGTAGTCCAGCCATCAGGTTCAGCGACTGGACCGCCGCACCGCCTGCGCCTTTTCCCAAATTGTCGAGTCGCGCGACCAGGCGAACCTGCGTGCCGCCATCATTGGCGCAAACGAAAAGCTCCATTGCGTCGCTGCCGACGCTGTCTGCGGACAGGCACAATTCGGCAGGCAGGCTATCCGCCACATTCACGATAGCGGAACCATCGTACTGAGCGCGCAGCGCATCGCACATCGCAGCAGGTTCGATGTGCGTCCCCGTTCGCGATTCCAGCGCGGCGAGGTCCAGCGGCACATCCACAATCATGCCGCGATAGGCGCGTGTAACGGCAGGGCTGAAGACGGGGGTGTGAACCAGCGCCGCATGGTGGCGCATTTCCGCCAGATGCTTGTGTCCCAAGTCGAGGCCGTAGCTACGGAATGCCAGCGTCGGATCGCCGGCGAACCGCTCGATCAGTACTTTGCCGCCTCCCGAGTATCCGGACACGGCGTTGACGCTATAAGGCCAGTCGGCGGGGAGCAATCCAGCGCGTACCAGCGGCGCGACCAAAGCGAGGAAGCCGGTCGGGTAGCAGCCAGGATTGCTGACCCGCGCTGCCTCGGCGACGGCGTGCCTGCCGACCAACTCCGGAAAACCGTAAGTCCAGCCCGATGCGGTGCGGTGGGCGCTGGAGGCGTCGATAACGCGCGTGGCAGAGGCACCCTCGATCATGGCAACTGCCTCGACTGCCGCCGCATCGGGCAGGCACAGGATCGCGATATCCGCGCTGTTCAATGCTTCGCGGCGCGCACCGGCGTCCTTGCGCACGGCATCATCCAGCACGATCAACGAGAACTCCGACCGCTCCGCCAGCCGCTCGCGAATTTCAAGGCCAGTGGTGCCTTCCGCCCCGTCGATGAAAACATGCAACGTCATATGCCGTCAGGCAGGCACGGTCAGCGCGTCGGCGGGAACCCATCCGCTCGGCCCTTCCGGCCCCACGCAGCCCCAGCTCCAGCTACCCGCCGTGTCGAGCAGCTCGAACCGCGACCCGGCGGCAAGGCTGATCACAGGATCGGCCTCGGCTATGGGTTGCAGGCGCAGCTTGACCGGCTTGTCTGAAACGCGGCAAATCGTCGGCATGGCATAGACCGGCACCAGATACCGCGACGCCAGTGCAATATGGGCAAGATCACCGCGCAGGGGCAAAGTGCCCGTCGCGGGCGCGTAACAGGTCCGGCAAGCGCAATCGTGCCGTCGGGTACGGAATAGGAACCGTCTGGCGGCGTCTGCGCGGGGGGTGGCGTGCTCACGACAGCACTCCTTTGCCCACTCCGCCGCCACCGGACAAGCAACGCGCGTTGCCTATCCGCAAGAATAATGCCCATGCAATTCAACGGCGGTACCGCGCCAGCAGCATGTGGAACGCAGCGCGCAGGCCATAGGCCGCGCCGCCCTTGGGCCGTCCGGGCTTGGGGAAGGGCCGCCATGCGAAGGTGTCGAAATGTGCCCAGTCGATGCCGTCCGCCACAAATCTGTCGAGGAAAAGGCCCGCAACGCTGGCTCCGGCATAGGGGTTGTCATGCGCATTGTTCATATCGGCGATGTCGGAGTTCAGCCATTCGCGGTATTCATCGGGCAGCGGCAGGCGCCACGGCGTGTCGCCATGCGGTTCGCCCGCCGCAATGAGGTCGGCGGCGGTTTCGTCCCTGCGGCACATCAGCGCGGGATAGTCCGGCCCCAGTGCCACGCGCGCCGCGCCGGTCAGCGTGGCGAAGTCGATTATGAACTCGGGATCGTCCTCACTCGCGCGGGTCAGCGCATCGCCCAGCACCAGCCGCCCTTCGGCATCGGTATTGCCGATTTCCACCGTCAGTCCCTGTCGCGATTGCAGTACGTCGCCGGGGCGGAAAGCGTTGGACGAAATGGCGTTCTCCACCGCCGGGATCAGCATGTGCAGCCGCACCGGCAGCTGTGCGCCCATCACCAGATCGGCCAGCGCCAGCGCGTGGGCCGCGCCGCCCATGTCCTTCTTCATCAGCTTCATGCCGACCGCGCTTTTCACATCGAGCCCACCGGAATCGAAGCACACGCCCTTGCCGACGATGGCGATTTTCGGATCGCTCTCGCGGCCCCATTCGATGCGGATCAGGCGCGGGGCGTGGTGGCGTGCGGCGGCGCGGCCGACGGCGTGGATCATCGGGTAGTCCCGTTCCAGCGCCTCGCCCTTCGTCACTTGTATCGTCGCTCCGTGCCGCTTCGCGACATCTTCGGCGAGCCCCTCGATGGCGGCCGGCCCCATATCCTCGGCGGGCGTGTTCACCATGTCGCGCACCAGATGCTCGGCCTGTGCCTCCGCAATTGCGCGGTCGATGGCGTTGACCGCACCGGTCAGCAGGATGCGCGGCCCCTTGGCGGTATCGTCCTTTTTGTAGCGGTCGAACGTGTATTGCGCTGTCTGCCAACCGTGCAGCGCAGCACCCGGCTCGCCCTGTGCAAGGCGATAGCTGCCTTCGGGCAAGACTTCCGCCAGCTTGGCAAGGCACCAAGGCGAAAGCGTATCGGTGTCCGCTACACCCGCCACCGCATACCAGCCATCGGGATCGTTCGGTCCGCCCGGTACGATGGCAGTCTGCCCCGCGCTGCCGTCGAAGGTCTGCGCGGCGAGCGAAGCGCTCTGTCCGGTGGTTAGCGATTTCTTCCACGCATCGAACCCGTCGCCGGTCACAGTGTGGATTGCGATGGCGGTTTGCCCGCGGTCGGGCTGGACAAGTTCGGGAATGCGGGTGTTCTTTTTGTTCATGGTGTCACCATAGCGTCATGCGGGGCCACGTTGCACCCTGCTTTTGCACGCACCGGCACCCTCGCAATCCTTCGCGCGGCACGCTACATATCAGCGTATGACACAATACCAGACCATTACGGCGGAAGAGACCGTCATCCGCGACGGCACCATCAAGCTGCACGGCAGCGAAGGCTTCGACGGAATGCGCGCAGCAGGCAGGCTGGCGGCGAGTATCCTGGATGACCTGACCGACTTCGTGCAACCCGGTGTAACCACGGACGAAATCGACGATCGTGTTCTCGGCTTGATGCAGGCGGGCGGGGCGGTACCCGCGACGATGGGGTATCGCGGCTATGCCCATGCCAGCTGCATCTCGATCAACCATGTCGTGTGCCACGGCATTCCCGGCCCGAAGGCGCTGAAAAGCGGCGATATCGTGAACATCGACGTGACCCCGCTGCTGGATGGCTGGCACGGCGATACCAGCCGCATGTTCCTGGTCGGCGATGTGCCGCTCAAGGCGCGGCGGTTGGTCGATGTGACGCATGAATGCCTGATGGTCGGCATCGAGGCCGCGCAACCAGGTGCACGGCTCGGCGATATCGGCGCTGCGATTGCAGCCCATGCTGCGCAGTTCCGCTATGGCGTGGTGCGCGAGTTTTGCGGGCATGGCGTGGGCCGCCTGTTCCACGATGCGCCCGAAGTGGTGCATGCCGCAAAGGCGGGTACGGGACCGGAGCTTCGACCCGGCATGTTCTTCACCATCGAACCGATGATCAATCTCGGCAAGCCGTGGGTGAAGCTGCTGAACGATGGCTGGACCGCCGTAACGCGCGACAAGTCGCTAAGTGCACAGTTCGAGCATTCCATCGGCATTACCGAGACGGGGAACGAGATTTTCACGCTAAGCGAAACCGGATTGCACAAGCCGCCTTACGCCTGATCGGCTAGCTTTCCCGCGCTGCCCGCACAGCAGCGGCGCCCGCGAATGGCGCGCCTGCGACCAGCACCATGCTTACTGCTCCACATAACGCCAGCGCGCCGTAATCCTGCCGCGCCAGCGTGCCTGCCCCGAAAATAAAGATCGGGGTCGCCAGCGGGATCAGCAACAGTCCTGCTAGCGCTGTGCCACCGCGCAGCCCCGCCGTCAGCGCGGCAATCGTCACGCCTATGGCCGCGAGACCGGGCGTGCCTGCCAGCAAACCGAGCAATACAAAATGCAGCGTTGGCCCGGTGAGGCCGAGTAGCGCTGCCGCCGGAAATGCTGCGATCAGCAGGAACGGCGCAAAGGTTAGCCAGTGCGCCAGCAATCGCACTGTCATCGTCAGTTCGTCGGCAACTCCGCGCAAGGCAAGCTGGTCGAATACCCCCGCATCCAGGTCGGGTGAGACCAGTCTGTCGAGCGGCAGAATGGCCGCCAGCAGCGCCGCGATCCAGATGATACCGCCGCCGGCCCTGCCGAGCAGTGCGGCGTCCGGCCCGACCGCAAAGGGGAACAGCATCGCGACGGCCAAAAAGAACAGGACGGGCAGGAAACTGCCGCCGCGCCCGGGCATCAACCGGGCAAGGTCGCGTCTCAGCAACAGAGCCGCCAGCCGTATCATGGCGCGAATTCTTCCAGCGCAACCAGTTCTGCGCCAGCAAGCGTCAGCGTCTGGTGCGAGGCAACCACGGCAATGCCTCCTTGCACCCGGTGGTGTGCGACCAGCTTCTCGACCAGCGTGACCGCCGCGCCGTCCAGCCCGTTTAACGGCTCGTCCATCAACCAGACAGGGCATCGCTGCGTTAGTAACCGGGCAAAGGCGGCGCGCTTGCGCTGTCCGGTTGAGAGGTAGCGAACAGGCACATCGGCAAGTTCCTGCAACCCAAGCGCATCCAGCGCGGGATAGGGAGCGCCATCCACTGCGGACCAAAACGCCAGCGCCTTGGCAAGCGGCAACCGTTCGTCCAGCGCAGGGTTTTCGTCGATCAGGCCGACGCTGCCATCACGCTCGACGGTTCCTGCAAAAGGGCGCGACAATCCGGCGAGAATGCGGATCAGGCTGGACTTGCCGATGCCGTTGGCGCCGTGCAGAAACAATGCATCGCCGGGCTGCAAAACGCAGGAAAAACCGCGCAGCAGCAACCGTTCACCGCGCCGGCAGGCTACGTTGCGCGCGATAAGGCTGCCCTCTTGCATGACTGCATCGGTTAGGCGAAACCTGTGATTGTAACAACAGAAAGACCCCGCACCATGTCCGTATCCGAACTGACCGAAGCCGAACGTGCCAGCTTGTTGAAAGCCCATCCCGAATGGGCGGCGCGCGAGGACGGCAAGGCGATCCAGCGTACATTCGAGCATGGCAATTTCAGCGAGGCGTGGGGTTTCATGGCGCGTGTTGCCCTGCTTGCGCACGAACTGGACCATCACCCCGAATGGTCGAACGTCTATTCCACCGTCGATATTACCCTTACCACGCACGATGCGGGCGAAGATGGCGGGCTGTCGGCGCGCGATGCGAAGATGGCGAAGGCCATCGACGCGCTGCTCTGAGGGTCAGAGCGAGCCGCGCGCCCGCAAGTCCCTGCGCACGCGCCCCGGCATCCATCGCGCGCCGAACGCCATGCGTTTCGCCGTCTTGCCGACCAGCCAATGCACCTTGTCGCCATGCACCGCGTTCCACGCTGCCTCGGCGACTTCGGAAACCGGCGTGATTTCCAGACCGGCATCGACCACCCGGCTGCGGATGTCCTCGTTCGCGCGCGCATTCATCGTATGCGACAATAACGGCGTGTCGATGAAGGACGGGCAGAGCGAAGCGACCTTGATGCCGTGTTCCGCCCATTCGCCATCGAGGCTTTCGGTCAGTCCGCGCACGCCGAACTTGGTGGCGCTGTAAACGGAAGACGAAGGCGAGCCGTAGATCCCGGCGGCGCTGGCGGTGTTGAGCAAACAGCTGCCGGGTGCGGATTTCAGCAAATAGGGAAATGCGGCCTGCGCGCCGAACAGCACGCCTTTCAGATTGATGTCGAGACAACGCGCAATCTCGTCCTCGCTGTTATCGACCAGCGGCGCCGCCCAGCGGAATACCGGCGTTGTTTACAAGCGCGTCGATCCCGCCCGCCGTCGCGTCGAAAGCAGCCAGCGCCTCATCCCACGCTGTCCGTTCGCGCACGTCGAAGCGGTGCGTAAAGGCATTGTCCGTGCCGATCAGCTCGACCGTGCCCGCCATGCCCGCATCATCGACATCGCCAAGCCCGACGAACCAGCCACCCTGCGTAAACCGCTGCGCTACGGCACGTCCGATGCCCGAGCCACCGCCGGTGATGAATATCGATTTGCGTCGCGCCATGTCGCTCTCCCTCGACTTACGCGTAGCGCGAGCCGACGTCTGGCGCTAGCCGCCCAGTGCGTTTGCCAACCCCTGCACATGCTCTTCGCCCTCGACGATCTGAGCGGTCGAACCCGATACCGTGCCGCCGATCGGTTCGGCCCGTCCGCCCAGGCAAGTGGCAAGGAAGTTCTCGGCAATCGCATTGAAGGCGATATTGTTGGCAGGCTTTGCGAAACCGTGGCCCTCGTCGGGGAACAGTACGTAGGTGACCGGAATGCCCGCCGCCTGCATTGCGGTTACGATCTGGTCGCTTTCGGCCTGCTTCACGCGCGGATCGTTCGCACCCTGGCCGATCAGCAGTGGCTTGGTGATCTTGTCCGCCGAATAGAGCGGGCTGGCTTTCTTCAAAGCCGCCAGCCCTTCCGGCGTGCGCGGATCGCCCATGCGTTCATGAAACTGCGCGATCAGCGGCTCCCAATAGGGCGGGATCGTTTCCAGCAGCGTTTCAAGATTGGATGGCCCCACGATGTCGACCCCGCAGGCAAACTTTTCGGGTGTGAAAGCAAGGCCCGCCAGTGTGGCGTAACCGCCATAGGAGCCGCCCATGATGGCGACGCTGTCGTCTGCGGTAATCCCTTCCGCCACGGCCCAGTCGACAGCGTCGATCAGGTCGTCGTGCATCTTCAGGCCCCACTGTTTGTCGCCCGCCGTGATGAAGTTCTTGCCGAAGCCGGTGGATCCACGGAAATTGACGCTGAGCACGGCATAACCGCGATTGGCGAGCCATTGGTGGGCGCGGTCATAGCCATAATCGTCGCGCGCCCACGGACCGCCATGCACGACCAGTACCATCGGCACGGCTTCGTCCGGCACGCCGTCGCCATCGGCATCGCTGCCAGGCGGAAGGGTGAGGTAGGACGGCAGCACCAGCCCGTCTCGTGCAGTAATTTCGCGGGTGTGCATCGGTTGCAGCGGCGCACCGGCCAGTTCGGGGCGGGTGGTGTAGAAATCGGTCAGCGTCTTCGCGTCGCGATCATAGATATACGTCTTCGATGGCGCGGTGACGGGATCGTTCCACACGATCCATTTCGTGTCGTCCTCGGTGCGGGACTGGACGCCGAACTCACCTTCCAGCTTGGTATCGAGCCAGTCGAGCGAGGCTTTTACGTCGGGGTCGGTCGCGGTCCATTCGGTCTTCAGGTAATTGAACGAATAGGCTTCTATCTCGCCCGTCTTGGGATCGGTCATCGCGCCGCCGATATCAGCCTTGTCATTCGCGGCGATGACGGTCTTTTCCCCCGTCGCCACGTCCTGCGCGATCAGGGCGGCCGTGTCGCGGCCGCGGCTATCGATCCAGTACATCGTCTTGCCATCGGTAGTGAACCCGGCGGGCTGCGTCGTCAGCGAGTCTGCCAGTTCGGTGCTTTCGCTGGCTTCGTCCGCAATTACGCCACCGGCAATGGTGAAGAAATCCATACCGCCCGCCGCATTGGGCCGCACCGCCATGCGCAGGTCCAGATTGTCGTCCGCCAGAAACCCGGCATAGGCATCGTTCTGCAACACCATCGTCAGGTCTCCGGTATTGAGATCGAGCAGATAGGGATCGTGGAAGCGCGCATCGCGATTGTTCAGCCCGACCAGCATCGCATCGCGCTTTGTTTCGGATGTTGCGATGATATCGACGCGCGTATCCTCGAAATCGGTCAGCGTGCGTTCCGCCCCGCTGGCGATATCGACGCCGTAGAGCAGGAAGTTTTCATCGCCGCCCTTGTCCTGAATGTAGAGCAGGCTGCGCGAGTCCGGGGCCCAGAAATACTGGCGGATAGGCCGGTCGGTCGCCTTGGTCATAACCTTGGCGGCATCGGGGTCATCGACGGGTGCGATCCAGACATTCAGCACGTCGTTATCGGGTGCGAGCCAACTGAGCCATTTGCCGTCCGGGCTGAGATTGCCGGATGCGCGGGTGGGATTACCGAACAGCGCATCGCGCGGGATCAGGGGGACGGAGGCCAGAGGGTCGGAAGTCGGCGTAGTCATCGGAACAAGGGTCTCCGCTTGGGTCTGGGCGATTGTCGATTGGGGAAGGGCAAGCGCCAGCGCGAGTGCCAGTGCGGGGGTGGCGGCTCCGGCGAGGAGCGAAAGAGCGGGACGGCGGCGATTGGCAGGTGCAAACATCGAACGACTCCTTTTTTGAACGACCAGATCTTACCGTGTTCCGGCACGTCGCGCAAAACATCGCAGGCTCGACCAACCGCCGCAAAGCGTCGTCAAAGCGCGGGATTGTCGTAGCAATGCCAGGTAAACACCGCCAGCGCGCCGCGATGCGGCCGCCAGGGTTCGGACAGGGCGCGGGTCGCTTTTTCGTCGGGCCGTTCGGGCAGGCCCAGTATCTTGCCGATACCGGCCATCACGGCGAGGTCGCCTGCGGGCCAGATATCGGGCCGTCCTTCGGCAAACAGCAGGTATATCTCCGCCGACCAGCGCCCAATGCCCTTGATGCGGGTAAGTTGAGCGATAGCTTCTTCGTCATCTTCGGACAGGTGGTCGATATCGAGTTCGCCATCGACAACCAGCTGGCACAGCGAGCGGGCGTAGCCCTGTTTTTGCCGCGACAGGCCGCAGGCGCGCAGCGTGTCGAAATCACGCGACAGCAGCGCATCGGGTGCCAGTTCTTCGCCCAGTTCGGCTTCCAGCTTGGCGACCACCGAACGCGCGGCTGCGACGGAAACCTGCTGGCCCACAATGATGTGGAGCAGCGTCCGATAGCCCGCCTCGCGGTGGCGCGGTTCGGGATAGCCGCATGTGTCGAGTGCCGCGGCGACCTTCGGCTCCAAACCGGCCACCGTGTCGATCCCTGCACGAAGCTGTTGTTTATCAAGTCCCATCCACGCTCGCCCCACCTTGCAAAACCCGTGCCGCTGCCATAGCGATCCGCCAAACCGCTACCGACAAAACCGCGTTAGACAGAATTGCGAGCCAGACCACCATGCCAAAACTGATTGTCGTCAACCGCGAAGGCGAAGAAAGCGAAATCGACGTCGCATCCGGGTTGACCGTGATGGAAGCCATTCGCGACAACGGGTTCGACGAATTGCTCGCACTGTGCGGCGGATGCTGTTCGTGCGCGACGTGCCACATCACCGTCGATCCGGCTTTCACCGCGAAGATGCCCGCGCTTGGCGAGGACGAGGACGACCTGCTGGAAAGCAGCGACCACCGCACCGAAAACTCGCGCCTGTCCTGCCAGATACCGTTTACCGACGACCTCGACGGGCTGAAGGTGGTTATCGCACCGGAAGATTGATGCGCAAGCGCAATGCCATCATAGCGTGGCCCCGATGATTACCGCACATTCGCTCGACCTGATCGGCAACACTCCGCTCGTCCGCCTGGCCGGACCGAGCGCGGCTGCGGGCTGCGATATTTACGGCAAGTGCGAATTCGCCAATCCGGGCGGATCGGTGAAGGATCGTGCCGCACTGACCATAATCCGCGATGCCGAACAGCGCGGCGAACTCGCCGCCGGTGGCACGGTGGTGGAGGGGACGGCGGGCAATACCGGCATCGGCATCGCGCTGGTCGCCAATGCGCTGGGCTATCGCACCATCATCGTGATGCCCGACAATCAAAGCCGCGAGAAGATGGACACGCTCCGCGCGCTTGGCGCAGAGCTGGTTCTGGTGCCGCCGACCAAGTTTTCCGACGCCAACCATTTCGTCCATACGTCGCGGCGACTGGCGGAGGAAACACCGGGCGCGGTGTGGGCCAACCAGTTCGACAACACCGCCAACCGCAAGGCGCATATCGACGGCACGGCGGTCGAGCTTTGGGACCAGTTGGACGGCAGGATAGACGGCTTCACGTGCGCGGCGGGCACGGGCGGGACCATCGCGGGCGTTGGCATGGGGCTGAAAGAACGCGACGAAACCGTCCGCATCGCGCTGACCGATCCGCATGGCGCGGCGCTGTACAACTATTACGCGCATGGCGAACTGGAGGCGGAAGGGTCTTCGGTTGCCGAGGGCATTGGACAGGGGCGCATCACCGCCAATCTGGAAGGCGCGCCGATCGACGCGCAGTATCGCGTCTCCGACGAGGAAGGGCTGGGCTGGGTTGCGCGATTACTGCGTGAGGAAGGGTTGTGCCTTGGCCTGTCGAGCGGGATCAATGTTGCCGGGGCCGTGAAGCTGGCCAAGAGTCTCGTGGCGGATGGCCGTGTGGAGCCGCGCGTTGCCACGATCCTGTGCGACAGCGGATTTCGCTACCTCTCGACGTTGTATAATGCGGACTGGCTGCGCGCGAAGGATCTGCCCGTGTTCGACTGGCTCGACAGCACCTCCGGCACTTGACCGCTGACGTAGCCGGTTATTGACACGGCGGACCAGCGGCCTAGCCTTGGGTCATGGCAAACGGCTTTCTCGATCATGTCCGCATCAGCGCGCTGCGCCCGTCGCGGCTAGACCCGACGGGCGACGGCGGACACGGCGGACCCGATGCCGACGGGCAGGATGCGCCGTATCCGATTAAATCCTATACCGTCCACCGCTTGCAGGTCGGGCTGTCCGGCCTTGTCGGTGTGGTGGTGATGATCGCGCTGGCCGATACCATCCTGAGCCGTGCCGACCAGAGCGAAGCCAGCGCCGTGCCGGAGGCGGCGGCTACCGTTCAGGTGGATGCCAGCCCGGTGCCGCAGAACGATCCCCTGGCGGAGGCCGGCGTGGTTCCGGCCTCGCCCGCCCCGACCGAAACCGCGAGCGCGGCACCGGCGCCATCGCAGCCTTCCGGAATGCCAGCAACCAGACCGGACAATGCGCCCAACTAACCTTCTGCGCGGGCCGCTGCTGGCGCTTTTGCTGGTCGCTGGCGGCTGCGCATCCGAAGTGACGCAGCAGACAGCGCAAGCATCCCGGGAGGCGCTGGGGCTGAGTACATCGCTGCCGATATATTGGGCCGAGACGGGCGATCTGGGCGAATTGCTGGACGACGGTGCGGAGCCGCATCGCGTGCGCAGAGTGCTGGAGACGCAATACGCACCCGTTCTTCTCGACGGGTTTTCCAAGGCCGACGACGCGGGTGTTCCGACCCAACAGCTGGCAGGGCTCGATTATCTGGTGCTGGCGCAACCCGCCGCCTTGCCGCCTGCCGATCTGGTGGCGATCGACGCATGGGTCCGAAAGGGCGGCAGGGTGCTGGTCTTCGCCGATCCGATGCTGACCGAGGAAAGCGAATTCGCATTCGGCGACCGACGCCGCCCGCTCGATATCGTCATGCTCGGCCCGCTCCTCGCGCGATGGGGGCTGTCGCTGTCGGCGGACACGTCGGCACAAGGCGTCCACCAATTCGGCAATGGCGCACAGGCTTCCACAATTCAGTCGGGCCGTTTTTCCATCGTGCCGACCGAAGCGGACGCGACCGCATGCACCTTGTCCGGCGATGCGGTCCTGGCCCGGTGCGCAATAGGCGCGGGCACGGCCGCCCTGTTTGCCGACGCTGCCATATTGCAGGCAATTCCAGCAGGCGACATTGACACATCCGATACTGCTTTGCGCACATTGCTACGTCTTGCATTCGACGCTGAAATCGAATGGGGAAATGGCGGGTGAGCCTGCTATGAAGAGCCACCATTAACCTTGTTCGATCTATGTTCTCGGTGAAAAATCAAGTTATCATAACGCTTTAACGACTTTACCCCGGAATTCCCCAGTTTTTGCTTTGCTCCTGTGGGGTGTAAGGTTAATACCTTCGCCTATCAGGCAGGTTTTATGCTGCGTTCCATAAAGCGGGACGTTCCGGCGGCGCTATCGCGCGGTCCGGCCCGGCGAAGCCTTGCCTGAAATCAGAAGGAGGGGCGGCGGCTTCTCCAGGGATGTTCAGGGGGAAGGCTTAGCGTGTCGCAGGTCCGGGTCAGCTACAGCGGACAAGCCTACTCGCCAGCTGGCGACAAGGGTCGTTTCGCGCTGCCACCTGCCTTTCGCAAGACCGTAAAAGAAGCGAGCGACAACAAGCGCATCGTCTGTCTCGACACCCATGCCACCTGGCCGTGCATTGTCGGGTTCGGCCTCAACCGCGAAGACGAATTGCAGGAACAGCTGGATCGGGAATACGACATCGCGCTGAATGCCGGACGCGACTTCGATTACGATGCGCGTTCGCTCGCGCTGTTCGGCTTCGACAAGGTGCCGTTCGACGATAGCGGTCGCTTCACCCTGCCGCCGCATCTCGCCAGCGCGGCCAAGGTCGATGGCGGCCTGTTCATTCGCGGTGCGGGACGCTTTTTCACGTTGTGGAGCCCGCCGGAACTGTACCGGATGGGTGACGAGATGGCCAAGTTGAAGGCGGAGTGCGAAAGCTTCGTCGCGCAGGCCGGGGCGAAGGGCGCATGATGCAGCCCGCCGGTCATATTCCCGTGCTTCTGGACGAGGTCATCGCCGCGCTTGGCGCGAAGGATGGCGATATGGTCGTCGACGCGACATTCGGAGCGGGCGGTTATACCCGCGCGCTGCTGGATGCAGGCGCTACGGTCCATGCCTTCGATCGCGACCCCGATGCGATTGCCGCTGGGCAGGGCTGGGCCGAAGCGCAGGCCACACCGGCGCGACTGGTGCTGCATCACCGTCGCTTTTCCGAAATGCGTGAAAGCCTTGCCGACGCTGGCGTCAAGCGCGTCGATGCCATCACGATGGATATCGGCGTATCCTCGATGCAGCTCGACCAGGCGCAGCGCGGCTTCGCATTTCAATCCGATGGCCCGCTCGACATGCGGATGGCGCAGGAAGGCGAGACCGCTGCAGAATTCCTGAACGGTGCGGATGCGGACACCATTGCGGATGTGCTCTATACCTTCGGCGAGGAACGTCAGTCGCGCCGCATCGCGCGCGCCATCGTCGCGGCGCGCCCGCTGGAAACTACCGGACAACTGGCCCGCGTTGTGCGCACCGCGCTGCGCCATCCGCCAGGTGCGCCGAAGGATCCCGCCACGCGCACCTTCCAGGCGGTGCGTATCCATATCAACGCCGAACTGGACGAGTTGCAGTCCGGCCTTGCCGCCGCAGAAATGCTGTTGGGCGAAGGCGGTCGCTTGGCTGTGGTCAGTTTTCACAGTCTGGAAGACCGGATCGTGAAGCGGTATTTGCGCGGTGCAGCCAGCGTCGCGTCCGGGTCGCGTCATCTGCCGCAGGCCGACGGACCCGCGCCGCGTTATCGCAAGCTCTCCAAAGCGATCCGCCCCGGCGCAGCGGAACTTACCCGCAACCCCCGCGCCCGGTCCAGCACACTGCGCCATGCGGTGCGCACGGCGGCACCCGCGCTATTTGACGCTTCGGCTGGAGCAGGCGCATGACGGCGGGCGGCTCCCGCTTGCGCCAGGTCGGCTGGCTGGTCGTGTTGTCGATCTGCTTCCTCGCAGTCGTGCTGCTCTGGGCGCAGGTGAATGCAGTCAAAGGCGCCGTCAATGCTGCCGAAAAGCAGATTGTCGCTCTGGAAGCGGAGACGATCGAGCTGGAAACTGAATTTCAGGTCCGCTCGAACCAGCAGCAGCTTGCTAACTGGAACCGTATCGATTTCGGCTATCGTCCGCCAACTGCCGCGCAATATCTCGACCATGAACGCGAGCTTGTCGCTTTGGGTGCGCCGCAAGGGCCCGGCGCGCCCGAGCCGATCCGTGTGGCGCGGTCCGATGTGACGCCGCAAGACGATGGTATTCTCGCGATGGTTTCGCCGCTGACAGGCCGAAGCGAAGGCGGTAGCGGGAGTAGCGCTGCAAACGCGGAGGCCGATGACACAGCGGGAGTCGATCTGGCGACCCGTCTGGGCATGGAACCCGAACTCGGCAACGCGCCCGGGGGCGACGAATGAACGCTCTGACACTCGAAGGTGCGGTGCGCACGGGTCGCGCCGATCTTGTTTCCGAACGACTGGATGCGCTCAACATCGCGCGCTTGCGGGTGCTGTGGGTTGCCATCGGCTTTGCTTTCCTGGCCTTGGTCGCCATAGTTCGTGTCGCTTATTTTGGCTTCGCCAGCGATGGCGGTCAGGCACGCTCGCTTTCCGCCGGGCTGCCCGATCGTGGTGAGCTGACCGACCGCAACGGCGTGCCGCTGGCGCGCGCGTTCATGGCGCAATCGCTCCTGTTCAATCCCAAGGCGATGGGCGATCCCGCCAATCCGCTGGTGCGCAGTCCGCAGGATGTCGCGCGCGAGCTGAAGGCGATCTTTCCCGATATGGACGAGGCGCTGACCGTGCGCCGGTTGCAGCGCACGTCCAGCATCACGCTGCGCCCGCGCGTTCTGGACGAGGACCGCGAACGCATCAACGATCTGGGCGAGCTGGCGCTGGAAGTGCCGGAGGAGCCGGACCGCAATTATCCGCAAGGCTCGATGGCGGCGCATGTGCTGGGTTTTGTCAATTCGGCAGGCGACGGGCGCATCGGCATGGAAAAGGTGCTGGATGCGCAGCTGAAAGACCCCGCCATGCGCGGCACGCCGATCCCGCTCAGCATCGACATACGGGTACAGGGCGCGCTGGAGGACGAACTGCGGCGCGGCATGCTCGCCACCAATGCGATGGGCGCGGCCGGCATTATTCTGGATGTCGATACCGGCGAAGTCATGGCGCTCGCCTCGCTGCCCGAATTCAACCCCAACAAGATCGACGCGGCAGGGCAGCAGCACATGTTCAACCGCGTCACCAACCAGGTTTACGAGCTGGGTTCTACCTTCAAACCGATCACCGTTGCGGCGGCTATCGATGCGGGCGTGGTGCGCGATTTCGGCTTCCGCTGGGATGCGCGCCCGATCAAGGTGCAGGGCCGCACCCTGCGCGACAGTCACGATATGGGCCAGTCGCTCAACGTGGCGGAAACGCTGATCCATTCGTCCAACACCACCACCGCGCGCATCGCTGACGAGCTGGGCGCGACGCGGATGCGCCAGACGCTGATCGATCTGGGCATGAACGACCGTCCGCAGATCGAACTGAACGAAAAGGGTTTCCCGATCTGGCCGGGCGATGACTGGTCGCGGGTGCGCAACATGACGGTCAGCTACGGGCACGGGGTTGCAGTGACGCCGCTGCATCTCGCCAGCGCCTATGCCGCGATGGTCAATGGCGGCGTCTGGCGTCCCGCGACGCTGCACCGGCTGGCCGCGGAGGATGTGCCGGAGGGACGGCGGGTGTTCAAGCCGAGCACCTCGTCGAGGATGCGCCAGTTGCTGCGGATGATCGCGAAATACGGCACCGGTCGCAAGGCGGACGCGGCAGGCTATCGCGTCGGCGGCAAAACCGGTTCGGCGGAAAAGCCGACGAAGGGCGGCTATCGCGAAACCTCGCTCATCTCGACCTTTGCGGCGGCATTTCCAATGGACGATCCGCGCTTCGTGATCGTGGTCATGCTGGACGAACCCAAAGGCACCACGGCCAGCTCGTTCCAGCGCACGGCGGCGTGGAATGCAGCACCCATCGTAGGCAAGATCGTACCGCGCGTCGGCCCGCTGATGGGGGTCATGCCGCGTACCGCCGACCACGATATCGACCTGTCCGACCTCGCACCGCTGATCGGGGAGACGCACTGATGCGCCTTGCCCGGATTGCTGCACAGGCGGAAATTGCGCTGCCAGACGGTACGGATGCAGAGGCGCGCGTTACCGGCTTTGCGATAGACCATCGCAAGGTTGCGCCGGGCACTGTGTTCGGTGCGTTTCGCGGCGCGGTCGCGAACGGCGAGGATTACATTTCCGCCGCCATCGACGCAGGCGCAATCGCGGTCGTCGCCCGCCCCGAAGCGCCGGTGTCGGGTGTGGCGCATATCGCCGATGCCGAGCCGCGGCGCGCTTTTGCCCGCCTCGCTGCGCAGTTTTTTACCCCTGTGCCCGAAACCGTGCTCGCCGTAACCGGCACCAACGGCAAGACCTCAACAGTCGAAATGGTGCGGCAGATCTGGCGCATGTCGGGCCATCACGCCGCCAGCATCGGCACGCTTGGTGTCACCACGCCGGACGAAAGCGTTTCGACCGGGTTGACATCGCCCGATATCGTCACGTTTCTGGGCAATATGGGCGGTCTGGCGCGCGAAGGGGTGACGCACGTGGCCTATGAAGCGTCGAGCCACGGGCTGGCGCAGTATCGCAACGAGGGGCCGCGCGTTGCGGCGGCAGGCTTCACCAATTTTAGCCGCGACCACCTCGATTATCATGCGGACATGGAAGATTACTTCGCGGCCAAGATGCGCCTGTTCGACGAGGTTGTGGACGGAAATGGCACGGCTGTCGTCTGGTGCCCCGATGCGAGCGGGGACGACTGGGCGGCGCGGGTCATCGGGCACGCGCGCAAACGCAATCTGCGCGTGCTCAAGGTCGGCGTATGGGATGGCGCGGCGGAGGCTGGAGACGAGACCGGTATCCGCCTGGTGTCCCATACGCCAACCCGGCTGGGCCAGACGCTCGAACTGCGCCACGGCGATACCGATTATACCGTCGCACTGCCGCTGATCGGGGCATATCAAGCGGCGAATGCGCTGGTTGCTGCGGGGCTGGTCCTGGCGACGGGTGGCGAGGCGCGCCTGACGTTCGATGCGATGGCGCGTTTGCAGCCGGTGCGCGGACGGCTGGAGCGTGCCGCAATTCTTGCATGCGGTGCCCCGGTCTATGTCGATTACGCGCATACGCCGGATGCGCTGGCGGCGGCGATTGCTGCGCTGCGTCCACATGTGGCGGGACGGCTGATCGTGGTATTCGGCGCAGGCGGTGATCGCGATCACGGCAAGCGCGGGCCGATGGGCGCGATTGCCGCGGAACATGCCGACATCGCTATCGTGACCGACGACAACCCGCGTGGCGAAGACCCTGCCGCCATCCGCGCGGCAATCAAGGCCGGCGGTAAGTCGCCAATCGAGGAAATCGGAGACCGCCGCGCCGCTATCGATCACGCCGTCGGCATCGCCCGTGCCGAAGACATCGTGCTGGTTGCGGGCAAAGGTCACGAACAGGGCCAGATTACCGGTTCCGGAGACATGATGCAGACGCTGCCCTTCAACGATGTCGAGGTGGTGCGCGAAGCAGCCGCCCGGTATGGAGCTGATACCTGATGGCCTCACACCCCCTTTTGCGCCAATGGCCCGCATCCGCCCGCGACACGCTGCCGCTGGCGCTGTGGTCCGCTGCGGAAATCGCTGCCGCAACCGGCGGAACGGCGTCGAGCGACTTCCAGTGCGGCGGCGTCGAGATTGACAGCCGCGATGTGCGCGAGGGCGACCTGTTCTTCGCCCTGAAAGGCGAGGCGATGGACGGCCACCGCTTCCTCGACAGCGCGTTTGCCAATGGGGCCGCCGCAGCCGTGGTGGACCGGCCTATCGCGCAACCGCATGTCCTCGTTGCAAACACGAATGCTGCGCTGGAATTGCTTGCTACGGCATCGCGCAATCGTGGCAGCGCGCGGCGCATCGCAGTGACCGGATCGGTCGGTAAGACCGGTGTAAAAGAAGCCCTCTTCGCCGCGCTCGACCGCAGCAGCCACGGCGCGACGCATCGTTCGGTGCGCAGTTACAACAACCATGTCGGCGTGCCGCTCAGCCTTGCTAGAATGCCCGCGCGCAGCCGCTATGGCGTATTCGAGATGGGCATGAACCATGCGGGCGAGATCGCGGGGCTGACGAAGCATGTGCAGCCGCATGTGGCTCTCATCACCACCATCGCGCCCGCCCATATCGAGAATTTGGGCAGCATCGAAGCGATTGCCGACGCCAAGGCCGAGATTTTCGACGGGCTGGTGGCGGGCGGTCATGCCGTCATCCCGGCCGACAGCGACCAGTTCGAGCAGTTGTGCGATGCGGCAAAAGCAAAGGGTGCCAAGATCGTTTCGTTCGGACGCAGCGCCCATGCCGATGTGCGTTTGCTCGATGCCATTCAGGTGCCGACCGGCAGGTCGCTGGTAACGGCGGAACTGGGCGCGGCAGCGGGCAATATGCGCCTGTGTTATGAAGTCGCGGCACCCGGCGACCACTGGATCGACAATTCGCTGGCGGTGATGGCCTGCGTGCAGGCTGTCGGCGGCGATCTGGGCGCGGCGGGACTGGCGCTGGCGGAAATGGGCGGGCTGAAGGGCCGCGGGGCACGCCACCGTTTCGCGGTCGCTGGCGGCCATGCCGTGCTGATGGATGAAAGCTACAACGCCAACCCCGCCTCAATGCGCGCGACACTGGCGCAATTGGGCCAGACGCCAGCGCACCGCCGCATCGCGGTGTTGGGCAGTATGAAGGAATTGGGCGATTTCAGCCGCCGCTTCCACCAGCAACTTGCCGAACCGCTGGCCGCCGCACGCGTGGATTTTGCGGTGCTGGTCGGCGAAGACATGCGCAGCCTCGCCGCGCATTTGGGGAAAGGCGCGGGCGGTGCGCTTGTCGGTGGCCTCAGCTTCGCCCATTGCGATGGTCCCGTCGATGCGATTGCGGCGCTGGACGAATTCGGCCTGACCGCAGGGGATGCGGTGCTGGTGAAGGGTTCCAATTCCGTCGGGCTGAGCGCGGTGGTGGACCACTTTACCGCACCCGGAACGCAGGCCGGTGCGGGGCAGGACGCAGGACAAATTATGGGCCGGGATGGCTGAATGCTGTATCTGATTGCCGAATGGGCCGGGTTCGAAGGGTTGTTCAACCTCGTCCGCTATCAGACGTTTCGCGCCGGGGCGACGCTGATGACGGCGCTGGTGGTCGGCCTGATCATCGGGCCACGTTTCATCAACATGCTACGGGTGCGGCAGGGCAAAGGCCAACCGATCCGCGAGGACGGGCCGCAGACGCATCTTGCAAAGCGCGGCACGCCGACGATGGGTGGCCTGATGATGCTGATCGCGCTCAGCGTTGCCATGATGTTGTGGATGGACCCGCGCAATATCTATGTCTGGGCTTGCCTCGCCGTAACGCTGGGCTTTGGCATCATCGGGTTTCTCGACGATTACGACAAGGTTACGAAGGCTAGCCACAAGGGCGTTTCCGGCAAGGTCCGGTTGCTGGGTGAATTCGCCGTGGCGGGCGTCGCCAGCTATCTCATCGTCAGCCAGATCAACACCAATCTCTACATCCCCTTCCTGTCCGGCGTGTCGATCCCGCTGGGGCCGTTCTATTACGTGTTCGCCGCGGTGGTCATTGTGGGCGCGGGCAATGCGGTGAACCTGACCGACGGGCTGGACGGACTGGCAACGATGCCGGTCATCGTAGCGGCGGGCACATTCGCCATTATCGCCTACCTCGTCGGGCGTGTGGACTACTCCGCCTATCTCGGCATCCCGCACGTGCCGGGCGCGGGGGAGTTGGCGATATTATGCACCGGCATAATGGGGGCGGGTCTGGCGTTTCTGTGGTTCAACGCGCCGCCCGCCGCCGTGTTCATGGGCGACACCGGCAGCCTTGCCTTGGGCGGGGCGCTGGGTGCCATTGCAGTGGCGAGCCATCACGAGATCGTGCTGGGTATCGTCGGCGGCCTGTTCGTGGCGGAGGCGCTGTCGGTCATCATTCAGGTCTTCTGGTTCAAGCGGACGGGCAAACGCATTTTCAAGATGGCCCCCATTCATCATCATTTCGAACAGAAAGGCTGGGCGGAATCCACGGTTGTCGTGCGGTTCTGGATCATTTCCATCATCCTGGCGCTGCTGGGTCTGGCCACGTTGAAACTACGGTGATGCCCGGCGATGCCTTTCGCGGCAAACGCTATGCAGTGCTAGGCCTTGCGCGGTCCGGGCTGGCGGCGGCGCAATGCCTGTTGGCGAGCGGTGCGCAGGTCACAGCGTGGGACCGGCAGGAGGAGGCACGCGACACGCTGGCAACACAATGCAGCGATGCCGCTGCGCTGGACTTTGCCGACCCGCTGGAGATCGACCTTGCAGGCTATGCCGCGATCGTCGTGTCGCCTGGCGTGCCGTTGAATACCCACCCGATCGCGACGCGTGCCATGTTGGCCGAAGTGCCCGTTATCGGCGATATCGAACTGTTTGCGCAGCTTCGCGGTTCCCTGCCCGCGCACCGCGTGGTCGGCATTACCGGTACGAATGGCAAATCGACAACCACCGCGCTGCTCCACCATATCGTGAAGCAAGCGGGCCTGCCGACCCTGATGGGTGGCAATATCGGCGAGGCGATACTGGCGCAGACGCCGTTGCCCGAAGGCGGCATCTATGTTCTGGAACTGTCGAGCTACCAGATCGACCTGACGCGCCAGCTGGATTGCGAAGTCGCGGTGCTGCTCAATATCTCCCCCGACCATCTGGATCGGTATGACGGGATGGACGCCTATACGGCATCGAAATTGCGGCTGTTTGCGATGCAAACCGAAGGCGGCGATGCGGTGTTGCCCGCGAACTACCTGAACGAAGGCGCGCATCTGGCGTCCGGTGTTGCTGGTCATGCGATAGAAAGGGCTTTCGACGGCGCGATTGCGACCGACGAACAACCCGACTGGCCTTCGCTTCAGGGCCCGCACAATCTCGAGAATGCAGGCGCGGCCATCGCGGTCTGTCGGATACTTGGCCTGTCCGACGCGCAAATCCGGCAGGGCTTGCGCAGCTTTGCTGGGTTGCCGCACCGCATGGAACGGTTGGGCGAGCATGGCGGCGTGCTGTTCGTCAACGATTCCAAGGCAACCAATCCGGCATCCTGCGCGCCTGCGCTGGCGGCCTTTCCCGCTGCCCCCGACACCCGCATCCGCTGGATAGTGGGTGGTCTGGCCAAGGAAGACGGGCTGGGCGAATGTGCGCAGCACCTCGGCAATATCGCCAGCGCCTACACCATCGGCGAGGCCGGGCCGCGCTTCGCCGAGTTGCTGGAACCGTATGTGCCGGTGGTGCGCGCAGAGATGCTGTGCGAGGCGGTTTCGCGCGCCATTGCCGATGCAAAACCGGGCGATGTCGTGCTGCTGTCGCCGGCGTGCGCCAGCTTCGACCAGTTCCGCGATTACGAAAAACGCGGGCAGTATTTCGCGCAACTGGTCGCGCTCGCCGCCGGCAACGCTGTTCCCGCTTCGGGTGCCGACCTGTGCAATGCCGCCACCGGAGGCGCACGATGAGCGCCCCGTCAGCAGACCGCATTCCGCTGGACCGGTACGCCCGGCAGACCCGCGCCAATGCGCCTGCGCATGGGGCGACGCCGACGCCTGGTGGCGCTTGGCATAACGATTTTCGGATCTGGCGGCGCGAGATCGACTTGTGGCTGCTGGGGCTGGTCCTGCTGCTGATGTTCGGCGGCACCATTGCCGTCGCGACCGCCTCCCCCGCCAGCGCGGCGCGTCTTTCCACCGACGACACGCAACTGCCCGGGCTGTATTTTTTCTGGAAGCATATCGGGTTCCAGATTGCCGGGATCATCGCAATGCTGGGCGCGTCCTTGCTGACCCGCGACAATGCCCGCCGTGTGGGCGTTATGTTGGCGGCGGCGATGCTGGTCCTGCTGCTGCTGGTGCCCTTCATCGGCTATGAAGTGAATGGCGCCAAGCGGTGGATCCGTTTTGGCATGGGCATCCAGCCGTCCGAGTTTCTGAAGCCCGGTTTCGCCATCGCGCTGGCATGGGTGCTGAGCTGGCGCCTGCGTGATCCGGACCTGCCGGTGATCCGCGTTGCCACGCTGGGAATGGCGCTGGTCGTCGTGCCGCTGGTATTCCAGCCCAACCTTGGTGCAGCGGTACTGTTCACCGGCGTCTGGCTGACGCTGATTCTGCTGGCGGGCGCGCCCATCCGCGCCATCGGCGCAGCGGTAGCGCTTGGTATTGCGGCGCTGACCACCCTGTATTTCTTTTACGACAACATGCGGCATCGCATCGAAGCATATTTCGGTGGTGGTTCGGAATTCGATCAGGTCAATACGGCGGCACGGACGCTGTTGTCAGGCGGCTGGTCGGGCACCGGCATGTGGCTGGGAGAAGCGAAGAACCGCCTGCCCGAAGCACACACGGACTACATCTTTTCGGTCATCGGCGAGGAATTCGGGCTGATAGCCTGCGCGGCTCTGGTCATTATGTACGCGGCCATAATCCTGCGGGTGCTGGTGCGGCTGGCGGATGAGGAAAACCTGTTTGTCCTGTTGGCGGGGGCAGGGCTGGTGACGCAGCTTGGTGGGCAGGCGTTCATCAACATACTGGTCAATCTGCAACTGCTGCCGTCCAAGGGCATGACGCTGCCGCTGGTTTCCTATGGCGGGTCGTCCACTATCGCGGTGTGCCTTGCCGTCGGCCTGCTGCTGGCGATTACACGCCGCAATCCGTATCTGGGCAAGCGGACACCGGGATTGCGTGCTATCATGGCTGACCACCGCGCGGACAGGAGCACGCCATGACCACTAGCAAGAATGCAAGCGCCAGCCGCCATTTCGTGCTGGCGGCAGGCGGCACCGGCGGGCATCTGATCCCGGCGTTCGCCTTGGCGAGCGAGCTTGAGCGACGCGGGCACCACGTTGCGCTGATTACGGACGAGCGCGGGGCCGCCATTCCCGGCAAGCCCGATTTCCTGCCCGCCCACGTCCTGCCCGCAGGCCGCTTCGGCAAAAATCCGCTGAGCTGGTTCGGCGCGATACGCGCGGTATGGCAAGGGCGCACAATGGCGCTGCGTTTGTTCGACAGCTTCGCGCCGGTTGCGGTGGTCGGTTTTGGCGGATACCCGGCGCTGCCTGCGCTGCTCGCATCGACCTCGGCCGGGGTACCCAGCGTCGTACATGAACAGAACGCAGTGCTGGGCCGTGTCAACCGCCTTCTGGCGGGCCGCGTGCAGGCCATCGCCACCGCCTATCCCAAGGTCGCGCGGCTGAAAGCGAAGTTCGCGGACAAGGTGGCACTGGTCGGCAATCCGGTGCGGCATGGTGTCCTGTCCTTGCGCGACGAGCCGTTCCCCGCCTTCACCGAAGACGGTTTGCTGCGCGTGCTGGTCACCGGTGGCAGCCAGGGCGCGCGGGTGCTGAGCGAAGTGGTGCCCGACGGGCTTGCCATGTTGCCTCCCGCCATTCGCAGCCGTTTGCAGGTGACACAGCAATGCCGGGCCGAGGACATCGACGCTGTTCGCCAACGCTATCGCAGCCATGATATCCCCGCCGAACTGGCGACCTATTTCGATAACATGTCCGCGCGTCTCGCTGATGCCCACCTGTTCATCGGGCGGGCAGGTGCTTCCACCATTGCCGAGCTGACGGCCGTGGGCCGTCCCGCCATCCTGATCCCGCTGCCCATCGCAACCGACGATCACCAGGCGGCCAATACGCGCGAGATGGTGAAGCAGGGCGGCGCGCGCATGATCCGCCAGCCCGCCTTCACCGCCGCCGAACTGGCCAAGCAGATTCAGGCGATGGCGCAGCATCCCGAGACGCTTGCCACCGCTGCCCATGCCGCCTGGAATTGCGGTCGGCCCGACGCGGTGAAGGACCTTGCCGACCTCGTCGAAAGTTTCGGCGGGGGCGAGCTGATGGATGTGATCCGCGTCGGCGGGAACAATGCGCGCGGCGCGACACAGGGTGTCGTGGCCGGACAGGGCGCAGCGCGGGATGGCGCGGAATGACGGGCGTTCGATGAAAGGCGTGAACACCGATATCGGGACGATCCACTTCGTAGGCATCGGCGGGATCGGCATGTCCGGCATTGCCGAGGTCATGGCGAACCTTGGCTATACCGTACAAGGGTCCGACATTGCCGAGGGGGCGAGCGTGGAGCGGTTGCGCGAACGCGGTATCGCGGTGCGTATCGGGCACGAGAAGGAGAATGTGGAAGGGGCCGCCGTGGTGGTGACCTCGACCGCCGTCCGCCGCACGAACCCCGAAGTTGCGCATGCCTTGGAAAACCGCATCCCGGTCGTGCGCCGGGCCGAAATGCTGGCCGAACTGATGCGCCTGAAAAGCACCGTCGCTGTGGCCGGCACGCATGGCAAGACGACGACGACCAGCATGATCGCCGCACTGCTGGACGCAGGCGATATCGACCCCACCGTCATCAATGGCGGCATCATCGAGCAATACGGTTCCAACGCGCGGTTGGGTGACAGCGACTGGATGGTCGTGGAAGCGGACGAGAGCGACGGGAGTTTCCTGCGGCTGGATGGAACGCTTGCGGTCGTCACCAATATCGATCCCGAACATCTCGACCATTACGGCGATTTCGACGGTGTGAAGCGTGCCTTTGTGGAGTTCATTCACAATGTGCCGTTCTACGGCGCGGCGATCTTGTGCATCGATCATCCCGAAGTGCAGTCCGTGATCGGGCAAGTGCGCGACCGGCGCGTGGTTACGTACGGCTTCTCGCTTCAGGCTGATATTTGCGGCGTCAATGTTCGTCCCGTCGAAGGCGGCAATGCGTTCGACGTCGTGGTGCGGCAGCGGGGCGCGGAGGATCGGCGGATCGAGGGCGTGCACTTGCCCATGCCCGGCCGCCACAATGTGCAGAACGCGCTCGCCGCCATCGCTGTCGCGGTGGAAATGGGCTGCGGTGACGATATCGTTCGCAATGGCTTTGCCAAATTCGGCGGAGTGCGCCGCCGGTTCACGCAAGTCGGCGAGGTAGAAGGCGCGCGCATTATCGATGACTACGCGCATCACCCGGTGGAAATTGCGGCCGTCCTCTCCGCCGCGCGCGAAAGTGCCAGTCTGGTGCCGGGCGGGCAGGGGCGCGTTATCGCAGTGATGCAGCCGCACCGGTATTCGCGGCTCGCCGATTTGATGGACGATTTCCAGAACTGCTTCAACGATGCGGACAAGGTCTATGTGACGCCGGTTTACGAGGCCGGTGAAGATCCTATCGAGGGTGTCAATGCCGACAGTCTTGTCGCCGGACTGAAATCGCGCGGGCATCGCTTCGCCACCACGATTGCCGACCAACCGGCTTTGACCACCGCGCTGGCCAACGATTTGCAGGACGGAGATGTTGTCGTGTGTCTGGGTGCGGGCGACATTACGAAATGGGCGGCGCAGCTGGCCACCGCGATCACGGCGGAGCGCGGTGCATGACCACACGCGGGCTGGACGATTGGGCGATGGGCCAACGCGGCGCTGCACCCGATGCGGGTGGCAGCGGCGAGGCTGCAGCCGGCTCCGTGCTGGAGGCGGAACGGGCGATCCGCAAGCTGACGCCGGACGCGCCGCTGGCCAAGCTGGTCTGGTTCAAGACCGGCGGTGCGGCGGACTGGCTGTTCGAGCCATCCGACGCATCCGACCTGCAACAATTCCTCGAACGCATGAATGGCGAGATGCCGGTGATGGCACTGGGGCTTGGATCGAACCTGATTGTGCGCGACGGCGGTGTGCCCGGTGTTGTTGTGCGGTTGGGCAAGGCGTTCTCGAATGTTGTCGTAGATAACGATTGCGTTGTGGCGTGCGGCGGCGGGGCGAGTGGCATTCTGGTTGCCTCGACCGCGCGCGATGCGGGTGTCGCCGGGCTTCGAGTTCCTGCGCGGCATTCCTGGTACCGTTGGCGGATTCGTGCGGATGAATGGCGGCGCTTACGGGCGCGAGGTCGCGGACTGTTTGGTCGATTGCGACGTCGTGCAGTCCGATGGGCGACCCTACACCCTGCCTGTCGCCGACCTGAAATACCGCTATCGCCATTCCGAATTGCCCGACGGTGCAATCGTCGTGGCGGCCCGGTTCAGGGGACAGCCGGGCGACCCGGCGGAGATCGGCGCGGAAATGGACCGCATCGCGGCGGAACGCGAAGCGTCGCAACCGCTGCGCACCAGGACCGGCGGATCGACGTTCAAAAATCCCGATGGCGCAAAGGCGTGGCAACTGGTCGATGCGGCCGGGTGTCGCGGAATGGAACTGGGCGGGGCGCAGGTGAGCGAGAAGCACACCAATTTCCTCATCAACACCGGCGACGCGACCAGCAGCGATATCGAGGAGCTGGGCGAAGCCGTGCGCCAGCGTGTTTACGAAGACAGCGGCGTCCAGCTGGAATGGGAAATCCAGCGGGTGGGTCGGCCGTGAGTGGTTTGCAAAACCTCCACGTCGCTGTCCTGATGGGCGGCTGGGCGAATGAGCGCCCGGTTTCACTCATGTCGGGCAATGGCGTTGCCGGTGCGCTGGAGGCGCGGGGCCATCGGGTCACGCGCATCGATATGGGGCGCGACGTGGCCGCGCGCATTGCCGACGCTGCGCCTGACGTGGTGTTCAACGCGCTCCACGGTGTGCCGGGCGAGGATGGCACGGTGCAGGGCATGCTCGATCTGATGGGCGTGCCCTATACCCATTCCGGACTTGCCGCCTCGGTCGTCGCCATCGACAAGCAGCTGACGAAACAGGCGCTGGTACCGCAGGGCATTCCGATGCCGGGCGGGCATATCGTCGCCAGCGAGACTTTGTTCGAAGGCGATCCGATGCCGCGCCCCTATGTTCTCAAGCCTCTCAACGAAGGCTCCAGCGTCGGTGTCGCCATCGTTACAGATGAAAGCGATTACGGCAATCCTATCGCGCGAGACGCTCCGGGACCGTGGGCGGATTTCGAAACCCTGCTGGCCGAACCGTTCGTTCCGGGCCGTGAACTGACCACGGCCGTCATCGACGAAGCAGACGGCCCGCGCGCGCTGGGCGTTACCGAACTGGTGCCAAAAAGCGGCTTTTACGATTTCGATGCCAAATATACCGAGGGCAAGACCGACCATATCTGCCCGGCGAAATTGCCCGAAGACATCGCCGCCGCTTGCCTCGATTACGCCCTGCGCGCCCATGCCGCGCTCGATTGTCACGGCACCAGCCGCACCGATTTCCGGTGGGATGACACGAAAGGACTGGCGGGCCTGTTCGTGCTGGAAACAAATACGCAGCCAGGCATGACGCCGCTCAGCCTTGTGCCGGAACAGGCCGCCTATTGCGGGATCGACTATGGCGATCTGGTTGAACTGATCGTGGCCGAAGCACTGCGGCGTAGCACGAAGGGAGGGGGAGCCGATGGCGAAAATCAAGCGTAAGGCGCAAGGCGTGCGCCGCGCGTCGGCAGCACAGAACCGCGCCAAATCCGCCCGTCGTGCCAAGGCGCGAACGGGATCGGTGCTCGACTCTGCGGTTGCCGTGTTGCCGCTGACCGAGCCGCAGTTGCAGCGCGTCTTTACCATCGCAATTTTCGCGGCGCTGGCAGCCTTCGCGTTGCTGATTGCCAACCTGCTGGGCGTACCGGCACTGGCACGTCAGCAAATCGCGGCGAGCGCGGCGGATGCCGGTTTCGTGGTCCGGAATTATCGCGTGCGCGGGCTCGAGCGGATGAACGACCAGAAGGTCTACAACGAAGTGCTGGCCGAGCACGAAACGCCGATGCCGCTGGTCGATGTCGAGGCGGTTAGGGCGCGCTTGCTGACGCTGAGCTGGATTCGCGACGCTCGCGTTTCGCGCCAGTTGCCGCAAACGCTGGTCATCGACATCGTCGAACGCACGCCGCACGCAGCCTTGCGCAAGGCGGACCGGCTGGTGCTGATCGACGCAGAGGGTGTGGAACTGGAGCCAGTGCGAGCCGAGGATGCGAAGGGCATGCTGGTCGTCGGCGGACCCGGCGTGACGCGGCAGGTCGCTTCGCTGGAGCGGCTGCTCGACGCTGCTCCGGCGTTGAAAACGCGCGTGGCGGAAGCGGAATGGGTCGGCAATCGCCGCTGGGATCTGGAATTTGCAACAGGCCAGACCGTGGCGCTGCCGCATGGCAAGCGCGAAGCGGCGGCGGCACTTGTCTCCTTCGCAACGCTGGACGGTCGCAGACGGCTGATCGGGGGCAAGGTTGCCCATTTCGACATGCGTGTCGAAGGGCGTATCCACTTGCGCGTGCCGGGCCAGGGCGATGCTGCAAGCGCGGGTGCTGCGAACTGATGTCGCTCCCCCGCATCAGCAAGGTGTTCGGCGCCATCAACATCGGTTCGTTCCGCATCTCGGCGATGATCATGGGCGTTGCCGAAACGGGCGAGCTCATCGTGCTGGGTTCGAGCCACCGCGCCAGCCAAGGCATCAAGGGCGGATACGTCACCGATCCGGCTGCGGCGACGTACGCCATTCGCGACGCTGTGGAACGGGCCGAGAAAAACGCCGGCACCAGCATCAGCAGCGTCTGGGTCGGCTGCGCAGGGGCGGGGCTGAGCAGCCACGTTTCGCGCGCCGTGATCGATATCGGCGGGCGACGGATCGAGAAGGAAGATGTCGAACTGCTGCTGGTCACGGCGCGCGACCAGTTGCAACCCGACCAGCGGATGGTGCTGCACGCACAGCCCGCGCAATACACGCTGGACGGTGCGCATGGCGTTGCCGATCCGGCGGGTCTGCATGCCGAGGAGCTGGCGGTCGATATTCACGTCATGCTGGCCGATGGCGCGCCCGTCCACAATCTGATCGAAGCGGTCCAGAACGCGCATCTGCACGTCGAAAGCGTCGTCGGCGCACCGATAGCCGCAGGCCATGCCTGCCTGTCCGCAGAAGAGCGCGAACTGGGTGTGGTGCTGATCGAGATCGGCGGCGACCTGACGACTATAAGCCATTACGCGGGCGGCATGATGCAAGCCTTGCGCGCAATACCGTATGGCAGCAGCAACATCACCGACGCGGTGGCCGGAGCGTTCGGCATCCGCCGGTTCCAGGCAGAGCGGCTGAAATGTGTTTCCGGCTCCGCGATGGCCAGCCCCGGCGATCACCGCGAGATGATTCCGGTGAATGGCCCGAACGATACAAACGTGGAGACCGGACCGACGGCGCGCGGTGCTGACGACCGCAACCGGATCCCGCGCGCCGAGCTGGTCGGGGTGGTGACGGAACAGCTTGCGAAGCTGACCGACGAGATCAATCGCGCGCTGAAGGAAACCGATCTTGCCGGTGCGAAGGGCAGTCGCGTGGTGTTGACGGGCGGCGGGGCGGAGTTGGCGGGCATCGCCGAATTCATCCAGAGCGCGCTTGGCCGCCCGGTGCGTATCGGTCGCCCGCCCGCGCTTCGTGGCCTGCCGAATGCACACGGCGTTCCGGGCTTTGCGACGCTCGCCGGCCTGTGCCTTTACGCCGCCAGCGACCCGGTCGATATTCGCACGATTGATATCGGAGCCAGCCCGGTGGGCGCAGTGCGCGAGGGCGGCATGGCATTGCTGTCGCGCATGTTCCGCGTCGCGCGCGAGGGGTTCTGATGGCCGCGCCTGACCAATATCTTGTCCACAACCCGGAACCGAACCCTGTGGATAAGCGCCTACCCCCTATGCCCGCCGATTCGGCTTTCTGGCAGATGTGGCGAAATACGGGTATAGGCCCTCGAAATAACAGCAGGCACGCCTGTCACGCCCCCTGGAGCGATACGTAATGAGCATCAATATCGGACCCGCAGCCTCAGACGAACTTAGCCCGCGGATTGCAGTTATCGGCGTCGGCGGCGCTGGCGGCAACGCGGTTGCCAACATGATCGCAGCGGGTATCGAAGGCGTTGATTTCGTCGTCGCCAACACCGATGCGCAGGCGCTGAATAACGCCGTGACCGACACGCGCATCCAGCTTGGCCCCGATATCACCGGCGGGCTGGGCGCGGGCGCACGGCCCGAAGTCGGCAAGGCGGCCGCGGAAGAAACCGTGCAGGAAATCGAGAATCTGCTCGACGGCGTGAACATGTGCTTCATCGCCGCCGGGATGGGCGGCGGCACCGGCACCGGCGCGGCACCCGTGATTGCCGAGGCGGCGCGGCGCAAGGGTGTACTGACCGTCGGTGTCGTGACCAAGCCGTTCCTGTTCGAGGGCACGCGCCGGATGCGCGCGGCGGAAGCGGGCATCGAGGAATTGCAGCGCAACGTCGATACGCTGATCGTCATTCCCAACCAGAACCTGTTCCTGATTGCCAAGGCGGACACGACCTTCAAGGAAGCGTTCCAGCTTGCCGACGAAGTGCTGCAGCAGGGCGTGCGCTCGATCACCGACCTGATGGTTATGCCCGGCCTCATCAACCTGGATTTCGCCGACGTGAAATCGGTGATGGAGGAAATGGGCAAGGCGATGATGGGCACCGGCGAAGGCGAGGGCGAGAACCGCGCGCTGGAAGCCGCCGAACGCGCTATTGCCAACCCGCTGCTCGACGGCGTGTCGATGCAGGGCGCAAAGGGTGTCATCATCTCCATCATCGGCGGCGAAGATATGAAACTGCTCGAAGTGGACGAGGCCGCGAACCATATCCGCGAGCTGGTGGACGAAGATGCCAACATCATCTGGGGTTCGGCATTCAATCCCGACCTCGACGGCAAGATCCGCGTTTCGGTGGTCGCCACCGGTATTGAACCGGCCAATGGCGCGACCGATACGAGCGGGACGACCCATTCCCTCTCGCTGGGCGCGAACCGTGCGCCGAAGCGGCCCGTCCTTGAACTGCCCGACGAGGATGCCGATGACGGCTCAAACGACGAGGGCTCCGTCGCTGATACGGCAGCGCAAGATGCCGCACCTGTTGACAGCGCACCGCTGTCGCTCGGCGGGTTCCAGCTCGACGGCGACGACGATTTCGATGAGGACGAAGAAGACGACGGCGATGTCGACGGCATCGTCGATCCGCTGGCCGGGCTGCGCCGTGAATTGCCCGAAGCTTACGAGCCGGAACCGGAGGAACCTGCGGCGGAAACCGGCGCACAACTGCCCGATCCCGCGACCGATGCAGGCCATGCATCGGGTGCGGTTGGCGACGGTTTCGGTTCTTCGGACAAGGCTGTCGAGAGCGACGGGTCGGACGATGAGTGGGACGACACGCCGCAGGACGGGGATGACGCGCCGCTCGATCTGGGTGCTATGCTGGAAGCTGCCCCTGAAACGGATGCCAAGGCTGGCGGAGACGATCTGCTTTCCAGTGCCGACAGGCTGGCGGATGACGACCAGCCGCTTCAGGTCCGGACAGGTGGCGGTCGGCGTCGCGGGCTGATCCCTGGCGGCGGCGAAAGTGAAGCGGCGGCCAAAGCCGCCAGCGAACCGGCGGCAAAGAGTTCAGGCAGCACCTTGTTCGAGCGGATGGCAAACCTGTCGCGCGGGTCGGGGCAGGAAAGCGAGAAGTCCAGCGGCAAGGATGACGCGAAGGCCGCCAATGCGAAAAAGGGTGATGACACGGGCGACGAGAAGGGCGGTGGCGACGGGGCGGTGAATATTCCGCGCTTCCTCGGTCGTCAGAACAACCAGTAAGGCGGCTCATCACGGCTTAATCTCTCGCCTGCGACATGCACCCAATGACCCGGTATTTGTCCATGACGCTGGCTACATTCGCCTGCGCTATTCTGCCCGCATCGGCAGGTGCGCAGGAGGTGGTGCAGGCGCTGCCATCTGCGGAATCGCAGGAACTGGGCCGCGCGCTGGAGCGGCTGTCGCGCAACCCGAACAGCATCGATGCGCTGGTCGCGGCGGGCAATGCCGCGCTGGCGGTGGGCGACGCGGATGCGGCGGTCGGGTTCTTCGGGCGCGCGGAGGAGCGTGCCCCGCAGAACATCGAAGTGATGCTCGGCCTCGCCTCTGTCGCGGTGCGGGCGGGCGATCCATTGCGCGCCATCGGGCTGTATGATGCGGCGGCGGCGGCAGGCGCGAATATGCGGCAGGTGCAGGCGGACCGCGGGCTGGCGCATGACCTCGTCGGCAATCCGCAGACCGCGCAGGCGCTATATCGCGGCGCACTTGGTAACGATCCCAAGGGAGATGCGCGGCGGCGGCTGGCGCTGAGTCTGGCCATTTCGGGTGACCGCGCCGGGTTCGAACTCGCGCTGGCGCCGCTGCTGGCGAAGAACGACCGCGCCAGCGTGCGGACGCGGGCTTTCGGGCTGGCAATACTGGGGCAGGCTGACGATGCGGTCGGCATCACCCGCAACGCGATGTCGGCGCAGTTGGCGGCACGGCTGGAGCCGTATCTGCGCTATATGGAGCAGCTGACTCCGGCGCAGCAGGCGGCGGCTGGCAATCTCGGCAAATTTCCGCAAACCGCACAGATCGGCAAGGATCCGGCACAACTGGCAAGCTATCGTGCGCGCCGGACTGCCTCGCAGGATGCAGGCGCGCGACTGGAACCGCGCGGCACGCCGCTGGGTCCGGCAGGCGCCCCGTCAGCGCAGGTCGCCGAAGCAACGTCTGCACCCGCGACGCAACCGCGCACCCGGTCGGAGCGCCGCCGGGTTGCCCGCGCCGAACGGCAACGTGCCTCCGACCCCTATGCAGCGCAGCCGTGCCCGCCCGGTGGAAGTGCGCCGCGTCCAACGCGCCGACGCTGCACCAGCGCCTGCACCAGCGCCTGAACCGACTGTTATTGCCGCGATACCGGCGCCGGAACCGGTCCGCGTCCAGACCGAACTCGCGCCAGTGGCAGCCCCATCGGCACCACCGCGCCGTGCGCCCGAAGCGATCGCGCGGGTCGATGCGCCGCCTTCGCAGCCGGAAGTGTTCGCAGCAGCTCCGCCAGAAAGCTTTGACCTCGCAACGCTCGAACAGATCCCTACGACCACCGTTGCGCCAGCCGCCCGGCCAGCGCCGCAAGCTGAACCGGCACCCTCGGTTGCCGAAGCATTCGGGGCGTTTGCCATTACCCGCAACCGGACGACATCGGCCAAGGAAGGCGCTGTCGATGTCACGCAAATCGCGCCGGTGCGCGAAAGCGCCACGCCTGACGAGAAGCCCGCACCCCAAGCCAGTCCAGCGCGCCATTGGGCGCAAATCGCCACCGGGCGTGACCGCGCGGCCCTGCGCTACGACTATCGCCGGTTCCGTCGCCTTGCACCCGATGTGCTGGGCAATCTGGACCCGCATATCGCCGAATGGAACGACACAAATCGCTTGTTGGCCGGCCCGTTCGCCTCCCCTGCTGCAGCCGACAGGGCATTAGGCGCATTGAAGGATAAGGGCATCGACGGCTTCCGCTTCACCAGCGCGACGGGGCAGGAAGTCGAACCGCTCGACTGACACGCGCCTGCCGTACAATCGCTTGGCGGGCGCGTTTTGCACAGACTGTAAACAGGCGAAATCCGTTCTCCCCAGCGGCAGCAGGTGCCGGTCTTGCGCCACGATGGCGGTTGGGCGCAACGCGATGGCCATGTTTTCGCTAACCAGTTCTACACCATGTTCCACCCGGGGAACCGTGTCGTGACGCTGGCCGACGATCGCTTTGCGCGGGCGGAGGATTGCCCACCGGTGGATATGCTGTCGGCGCTGTTCCAGGCACGGGGCTGGCCGTTCGAGGCGGTGTCGGGCGACGAGATATCGGGCAAGGTGCAGGGCAGCTGGGCGAATTATCAGCTGCGCGCGATCTGGCGGCCCGAAGACAATGTGCTGCAATTGCTGTGCCTGCCCGATGTGCGCGTGCCGGCAGACAAGAACGTGCCCGCGTTCGAGCTGCTTGCGCTGGTGAATGAACAGCTCTGGCTTGGCCATTTCGATATCTGGAGCAAGGGCGGCGTGCTGGTCTACCGCCACGGTGCGCTGCTGGGCGATGACGGGCTGCTCAGCCTCGATCAGGCGCAGGCGCTGGTCGAAAACGCCATCGAGGAATGCGACCGGTTCTACCCGGCTTTCCAGTTCGTTTTGTGGGGCGACAAGAGTGCCGCCGATGCGCTGACGAATGCGCTGGTCGATGCGCAGGGCGAGGCGTGAAACCGGTATGACGCGCCTGTCCGCCCCGATGCTGATCGTCGGCTATGGCACGATGACCGGCGCGATGGTCGAAGGGTGGCTGGCCGCAGGGTACGACCCCGCCGACTTCACGGTGTATCACCCCACGCGCGCCGAAGCCGGGCATGGGCTGAAAGTTTACAATGGCTGGCCCGACGGCCCGTTCGGCACGATCCTGCTGGGCGTAAAGCCGCACCAGCTGGATACCGTGGCGGCGGATGTCGCGCGGGTTGCGGGTGGCTCTGCGACCATCCTGTCAGTACTTGCCGGTGTCGATCTGGCCAGTCTGCGCGGGCGGTTTCCCGATGCGGCGGGTGTTGTGCGCGTGATGCCCAACCTCGCGGCGGCGATAAACGCCTCGCCGGTGGCGCTTGCGGCACAGGGACTGGCGGCGGACCGGCGCGAAAACGTGACTGTGTTGGCCGCATGCGCTCGGCACGGCGGAGTGGCTTAACGACGAGACGCAGTTCGATCTTGTTACCGCGTTGGCCGGTTCGGGACCGGGCTTCGTCTATCGCTTCATCGATGCGCTGGCGTCGGCGGCCGATACCCTCGGCCTGCCGCAGGATCAGGCGGAGCGGATGGCGGTGGCGATGGTGCAGGGCGCCGGCGCTCTGGCCGCGCAATCAGCAGATGCGCCGGGCGCGCTGGCGCAGCGTGTCGCCAGTCCGGGTGGAATGACGCAGCGGGGGCTGGACGTGCTGGATGCCGACGACGCGTTGCAACGCCTGCTGACCGATACCCTGCGCGCCACGCGCGATCGCGGCGCGGAATTGGGAACGCAGGCCCGCGAACAGGGTTAGGATAGGGTAACGCGCGCGCACGGTTTTGCTTGAAAAACAGGCGCAGTGCCCCGATATTGGCAAACATGACGGAGCCACGGGCTCCACCTTCGGAGGAAGACAAGACAATGGCGAATTGGAATGAACCGCGCCGTGGCGACCTGAGCGGCATCAATAGCGGCCCGTCCGGTATTGGCCGCACGCCGGCACTCGGCGGCAGCGTGGACGACGGCACCGTGATGGATGCGGGCCTGCGGCTGCATATGCTGTCGATTTACAACTACATGGCGCTCGGCGTCGCGCTTACCGGTCTGGTGGCCTACCTCACGGTTGCCACGGGCCTGGTTTACACGTTCGCGAATAGCGGGCTGATGTTCATCGTCGCGCTGTCGCCATTGGCGATCGTGTTCGCGATGAGCTTCGGTCGCAACAAGTTCAGCACCCCCACGCTCCAGATGATGTTCTGGGGCTTTGCCGTGCTGATGGGTCTTTCGCTCTCCACAATTTTCCTCGTGTATACCCAGTCCTCCATTGCGCTGACATTCTTCGCGACCGCCGGTGCCTTTGCGGGTCTGAGCCTGTGGGGCTACACCACGAAGAAGGATATTTCAGGCTGGGGCAGTTTCCTGATCATGGGTGTGGTCGGGTTGATCATCGCGTCGCTGCTGAACGCATTCCTGATCGGGTCGCCCGGTCTTGAATTGGCGATTTCCGCGCTTGGTGTGCTGATTTTCGCGGGCCTCACTGCCTACGATACGCAGCGCCTGAAGAACGAATACCGCTTCGTGCGCGGCACCGAATATGCGGCCAAGGCCGTCATTCTGGGCGCGTTGAGCCTGTATCTCGATTTCATCAATATGTTCTTGTTCCTGCTGCGCTTCCTTGGTGTCGCACGCAGCGAATAGGACCAACCGGCTGCCATTTGAGATGCCCGGAAAGCCCAAGTGCTTTCCGGGCATTTTCATTGGCCTGTCCGCAGGTTAGGCATTTCGCTTCATCGCCGCGCAAGGCCCGTCTCGCTACGGTTGCCGCCATCGCCCGAACAAAGGAGGGGCATTCTTTTTTCATGTCCGACACCACGCGCCCCGTTTTTCCCGTACGCCGGTCCATAAAGGCGCCGATCAAGGTTACTGTCATCGCCGTGGCGACCGCGATCACGGCGGCGTGCGCGCCAAAGGTTGTTCCGGTACCGCCGCCGCCCCCTCCGCCACCGCCTCCGGTAGTCATTCCTGCGCGTCCGGTTCCGCCGGGCAACGCGGCATTGGGCATGTATATTCCCCCGCGCGACCAGTTCGGCATTCGCCGCACGGTGAATTACGGCCTGACCGAGGCGCAAACGCTGTGGAACCTGCGCAGTGCGCTCAACGTGGCAGCGCTGAATTGCGAGACGACGCGCTATCCGGGCATCCTGCCCGCCTATAGCGAGCTGCTGAGCGAGAACCGCACGACGCTGCGCCGCACCAATAACGAGCTGACCCGCGAATACCGCGATCGCTACGGCGCGGAGTGGCGCAGCGCGATGGATGGCTACATGACGCAGGTGTACAACTATTATGCCCTGCCGCCTGCGCAGACGCAATTCTGCGATACCGCCGCGCAGGTCGCGCAGGACTCGACCGTAGTGGAAAGCGGTGACCTGCGCACCTTCGCCGCTGCCAACCTGCCGCGTATCGAGGGCGTGTTCGACAACTTCTACACCGCATACGAGCAGTACCAGATCGATGTCGCGCAATGGGATGCGCAATATGGCGCGCCTGCGCCCATCGTGACCGATTTTGCGCCTGGCACCGGTCCCGCACCATCGGGCTTGGTCAGCACGCCGGAATCCGAGCTTTACCGTATCGAGGTCGATCCTTCATCCGCCGGGGCAGTGCCGGTGGAGGCTGCCGGTCCACAGATAACCGGAGAGCCGGTGTTCGTGGCGGGGCAGGCTGGTGATCCGGTACCTGGGCCGGAACCAGAGCCGGAACCGCAGGCCGACACCCTGTTCGAGCTTTCACCCGAAGGCGAGTAACCGCACGCCACGCAACACGCCGGACAAGACACGCCGGACAAGACACGCCAGACAAGACAGGGACACCGCTTTGGCCTAATAGCTGCGCCATGCATTTTCTCGACCAGGCCAAGATCTATCTCAAGTCCGGCGGCGGTGGCCCCGGTGCCGTCAGCTTCCGGCGCGAGGCGTATGTCGAATATGGCGGCCCCGATGGCGGCAATGGCGGCGATGGCGGCGATATCGTGTTCGAGGCGGTGCAGGGCCTCAATACGCTGATAGACTTCCGCTACGCACAACATTTCAAGGCACCGCGTGGCACGCATGGCATGGGCAAGGACCGCACCGGCGCGGGCGCGCGCGATCTCGTCATCAAGGTGCCGGTCGGCACGCAGGTGCTGTCCGAGGACAAGGAAGAGGTGTTGCTCGATTTCACCGAAGTCGGCCAGCGCGTCGTTTTCCTCGAAGGCGGCATGGGCGGGCGCGGCAATGCAAGTTACAAGACGAGCACCAACCGCGCTCCGCGACAACACCAGCCGGGCGAGCCGGGCAGCGAAGCGTGGGTCTGGCTCCGCCTGAAACTGCTGGCCGATGTCGGCATGCTGGGCCTGCCCAATGCGGGCAAGAGCACCTTCATAAATGCCGTATCGAACGCGCGCGCAAAGGTGGGGCATTATGCCTTTACCACACTGGTGCCGAAGCTGGGCGTGGTAAGCCACAAGGGCCGCGAGTTCGTGCTGGCCGACATACCGGGCCTGATTGCGGGCGCGGCGGAAGGGGCGGGTATCGGCGACCGGTTCCTGGGCCATATCGAACGGTGCCGCGTGCTGATCCACCTGGTCGATATCTCCGGCGACGACCCGGCAGCGGCGATGGTGACAGTGAATGAGGAACTGGCGGCGCACGGGGCGGGACTGGCGGACAAGCCGCAGCTGATCGTGCTGAACAAATGCGACCTCGCCGATGCCGAGTTGGTCGAAGGATTTGCGCAGGAGCTGCACGATGCGGGCGCGGGCGAGGTGTTCGCCATTTCGGGCGCGACCGGGCGGGGCATTCCGGCGCTGATGGATGCGGTGCTGGCGCATTTGCCCGATGCCACCTCCACCGAAACACAAGGCTCCGAAATCGAGAATATCGCGGACGAGGCGGAATGGTCGCCGATCTGACGCGATGATGCAGCTGGCGGATATTCTTGCCGCACGGCGGATCGTGGTGAAGGTCGGTTCCTCGCTGCTGGTGCGCGACGGCGCGCCGCGCAACAGCTGGATGCAGGCGCTGGCACGCGAACTGGCGCAGTTGCGGGCCGGGGGGTGCGAAGTGATCGTGGTGTCGTCCGGCGCGATTGCGCTGGGCGCAGCGCGGCTCGGCCTTGATGCTGGCGGACGCGCGACGCTGACCGATGCACAGGCGGCGGCTTCGGTCGGGCAGATCGAACTGGCGCGATTGTGGTCGGAGGCGATTGCGGATGCAGAGCGGGATACGACCGTGGCGCAGATTCTGCTGACATTGGGCGATCTGGAAGACCGCGCGCGCTATCTCAACGCCGCCGCGACCTTGCGCCGCCTGCTGGCGCTCGGCGCGATACCGGTGGTCAACGAGAACGACAGCGTGGCGACCGAGGAAATCCGGTTCGGCGACAATGACCGGCTGGCCGCGCGCGTCGCGCAGGCGGCGGGCGCGGACGCGGTGCTGCTGCTGTCCGATGTCGCGGGCCTGTATGACCGCGACCCCAGCCGACCCCGATGCAAGGCTGGTGCCGCAGGTGGACGGCATCGACGCCGCGACGCTGGCGATGGCCGGGGCAGGCTCGTCGTCCGGCATGGGCAGCGGCGGAATGGCGTCCAAGCTGGAGGCGGCGCGCATCGCGGAACGGGCGGGGATCGCACTGGCCATCATCGACGGGCGCGACGACGCACCGATTGCCGCCGCGCGCGATAGCGGCACGGGCACGGTGTTCACGCCGCAACGTGCCGATGGCGCGCGCAAGGCGTGGCTTGGCGGACGGCTCGCGCCTGCTGGCACGCTGCGGATCGACGCAGGCTGCGCGGCAGCCTTGGGCGAGGGGGCGAGTGTGCTGGCGGCAGGACTGGTCGGTGTATCGGGCAGCTTCCTGCGTGGCGATCTCGTCACGATATGCGACCTTGCAGGGCGCGAAGCTGGCGCAGGGGCTGTGCGAATACGATGCCATGGAATGCCGCGCGATAGCAGGTCGGCGCGAGACCGATCAGGCGGAGGCGCTGGGTTACGCGCCGCGCACGGCGGTGGTGCATCGCGACCAGCTGGTGATGCTGTGACTCGCTCCGGATTGCGATTACCGGCGCGACCGGTTTCGTCGGGCAGATGGTTTGCGACGTCGCGGCGGAGCGCGGCATGGCGCTGCGGGCCTTGGCGCGGTCGGTTCCGACCGACCGAGGAGCGGTGGACTGGGTGCAGGGGAGCCTTGCCGACAGGGCTCGCTCGCGGCAGCCTTGTGGAGGGGACCGGTGCGGTCGTCCATATCGCCGGACTGACCAACACGCCCGACCCTGCGCATTTCACTGCGGCCAATGTCGATGGCACGGCCAACGTCTTGGAGGCATGCGCGAAAAACGGCGTGCGGCGGCTGGTCTTCGTGTCCTCGCTCGCCGCGCGACAAACCGGAGCTGTCCGCCTATGGCGCGTCCAAGGCGCGCGGCGGAAGCGCTGGTGCGCGAGAGCGGGCTGGACTGGACCATCGTCCGCCCGCCCGCCGTCTATGGCCCGCGCGACCGCGATATGCTGGACCTGTTTCGCAGCGCGCGCTGGGGCGTGCTGCCGATGCCGCCGCGCGGCGCGACGTCGATCATCCATGTCCGCGATCTGGCGACGCTGCTGCTCGATATTGTCGATGCAAAAGCAACGCGGCACCGGATGTACGAACCCGACGACGGACGCGAGGGTGGGTGGTCGCATACCGAGCTGGCCCATGCCATCGGTCGACGCAGTCGGTCGGCGGGTGTTCGCGCCTAACCTGCCGCGCGGCGTGCTATCGGCAGCGGCGCGGATCGACGGACTGGTGCGGGGGGACAAGGCCAAGCTGACGCCGGATCGCGTCGGCTATATGTCCCACCCGAACTGGGTCGCGCGCAGTGACCGAAGCGTGCCGCAAGCGGTTTGGTCACCAGCAATCGCCGGGCCCGACGGGTTGGCGCAGACGGCGGACTGGTATCGTGAAGCGGGCTGGCTGTAGGCGTTAGAAATACGGCTGATCGGCGCGGTCCTCGCCTGGTTCGTGGATGCCGCATTCGGTCTTGTCCCAACCCTTCCAGCGGCCCGAGCGCGGGTCTTCGCCGGGCGCGACCTTGTTGGTGCAGGGGGAGCAGCCGATGGACGGATAGCCGCGCGCCACCAGCGGATGGCGCGGCAGGTCGTGCTGCGCGAAATAGGCTGCGATCCGGTCCGCGTCCCAATCGATCAGCGGATTGATTTTCAAACGCCCCTGCTCGTCCGCTGTGTCGATCTCGAACCGGGGCAAGGTGGCGCGGGTCGCGTTCTGGAACGCCTTGCGGCCCGTCAGCGTGGCGTCGTAGCCCGCCAGCGCCTGCGTCAGCGGCGCGACCTTGCGTATCTCGCAGCAGCCATCGGGATCGTAGGACCAGCGCAGCCCGCTTTCGTCCTTCGCCGCCAGCGTCGCCGCATCGGGCGCAAGGTTTTGCAAACCCGTCAGGCCAAGTCGCGCACCAGCGCGTCGCGATAGGCCAGCGTTTCGGGGAAATGCTTGCCGGTTTCCAGGAACAGCACCGGCAGGTCTGGTGCGACTTGCGATATAAGGTGAAGCAGAACAGCGCTTTCCGCGCCGAAGCTGGAAACCGTGGCAAGATCGCCGACGAGCCCGTCCTCGATCAGGTTGCGCAGCATTTCGAGCGTATCCTGCCCGCGAAACATACGGTTCAGGCGTATGGCGTCGTCGTCCGTAAAACGGGGGCCGGTGTCGATGCGATCTATCGCGCGCATCTCATTCATGACGCAGCTCGGCGATGGTTTTCGGACGGTCGGCCGCCGTTTGATAGTGTTCGGGCCAGCGGTTCAGCGCGGCGTCCACATCGCTCTCGTCCAGCAGCGCGTCGGGCGCAAAGGCATCGAAGCCGCAACGCCGCAGATAGGCAATCTGGTCCACCAGAACATCGCCGCATGCGCGCAATTCGCCCTCGTATCCGGCTTCGCGCAGGATACGGGCGGAGGAATAGCCGCGTCCGTCGCCGAAGGCCGGGAACGAGATTTCGACCAGGCCGATGCGGTCGAGATGCGGCAACAGGTCGCGCGCATCGTCGCCCGGCTCGATCCGCACCGCGACGGCGTTACCCTGCCCGATAAACGCATCGACGGTCAGCGCGGGGTCTGCCACCGGCTCATCCATACGGAACCGCAGCAAGGCACCTGCTTCGGGGCCGCGCCCTTCGGCGGGGGGTGTCTGTTCAGCCATACAGCGCCTCCTTGAACGGGGCCATGCCGATGCGGTTGTAAGTGTCGAGGAACCGCTCGCCTTCGTCGCGCTGCGCCAGGTAGGTGTCGGTCACCGTTTCGACCGCATCGACAATGCCGTCATAATCGAAACCGGGGCCGGTGATCTTGGCCAGCGCGGTGTCTTCCGCCTCGCTGCCACCCAAGGAAAGCTGGTAGTTTTCCACGCCCTTCCGGTCCACGCCGAGGATGCCGATGTGGCCCGCATGATGGTGCCCGCAGGCGTTGATGCAGCCGCTGATCTTCAGCTTCAGCTGCCCCAGTTCCGCCGTCTTGCCGGTGCTGGCGAAGCGTTCCGCGATGCGCTGCGCCACCGGGATGCTGCGCGCATTGGCAAGGCTGCAATAATCCAGGCCGGGGCACGCGATGATATCCTCGATCGTGTCGAGGTTGGGCGACCCCAGGCCAGCCGCGTCCAGTGCGGTCCACACGGCGTGCAGGTCGGCGATGGCGACATGCGGCAGAACGATGTTCTGCGTGTGCATGACGCGCAGTTCGTCGAAGCTGTAGCGGGTGGCTAGGTCCGCCATCACGCGCATCTGTTCCGCGCTCGCGTCGCCCGGTATGCCGCCGGGCGGCTTCAGGCTGATAACGGCGGAAACATAGCTGTCGTGCTTGTGGCGATGCGTATTGCGGTCAACCCACAGGGCAAAATCAGGGTCGCTACGGTCCAACGTCTTGGCGCCGTCCGCAAAGTCGGGATCGGCGAAGAAAGTGCGCAGCCGTTCCAGTTCGGCGAAAGGCGGTTCCACGCCTTGATCCTGCAGGTGCGCGAATTCCGCCTCGACTTGCCGCGTATATTCCTCTGCGCCCAGTTCGTGGACGAGGATCTTGATGCGCGCCTTGTACTTGTTGTCGCGGCGACCGTAGCGGTTGTACACGCGCAGGCAGGCTTCGGCATAGGTCACGAGGCTGTCGAGTGGCACGAAGTCGCGGATGCACGGTGCAATCATCGGGGTGCGCCCCATGCCGCCGCCGACATAGAACGCTGCGCCCAGTTCGCCATCGCGCGACACGATCTGGATGCCGATATCGTGCAGTTTCATCGCGGCGCGGTCGGTTTCGCTGGCGATGACGCAGATCTTGAACTTGCGCGGCAGATAGCTGAATTCGGGGTGGAAGCTGGACCACTGGCGCAGCAGCTCGGCATAGGGACGCGGGTCCGCCACCTCGTCCTGCGCAGCCCCTGCGAAATGGTCGCTGCTGATATTGCGGATGCAGTTGCCGCTGGTCTGGATGGCGTGCATTTCGTGCTTCGCCAGATCGGCCAGCAGGTCGCCCGCTTCTTCCAGCTTGATCCAGTTGTACTGGATGTTCTGGCGCGTGGTGAAATGGCCGTATCCGCGGTCATAGCGTTCCGCGATATCGGCCAGCGCATGCATCTGCCCGCCGTTCAGCGTGCCATAGGGAATGGCGACGCGCAGCATGTAGGCGTGCAGTTGCAGATACAGCCCGTTCATCAGGCGCAGCGGCTTGAACTGGTCTTCGGTCAGCTTGCCGTCCAGCCGCCGCTGGCACTGGTCGCGAAATTCGGCGACGCGCGCGTCTACCATCGCCTGGTCGTAATGGTCGTATCGATACATCAGATCACCTCGCGGACCGCAGCGGGGTCGTCGGGCTTGAGGGTAAGGTCGGGGCGGACCGTCGGGCCGAGGCTGCGGATGCGGTCCTTCACATGGGCGGGGCGGGGCGTGCCATTGGCATCGAGCGCGGCGGCGATGATGTAGGGCACATTGACGCGACGCGCGGCTTCCTCGCGCGCCATGATTGCTTCGCCGTCCTCGCCCACATCGGCGGAAGCGGCGACATCGGTGCCCCAGCCCTTGCCGTCCCACCAGACGACCGCGCCGGTTTTCAGATCATTTCCGGTCAGGATGTTCATGGTGTCGTCTCAAGCACAGTTTGCACCAGCGCCGCTTCGCTGCGCGCCGTTACGTCGCCCACCACAATTAGCGCAGGACTGACGACCTGTTCGTCGGTAACCAGATCGGGCAAACCAGCCAGCATTCCGCGCAGCACCCGCATGGCAGGGCGCGCGGCGTTTTCGACCACGGCCAGCGGCGTTTCCGGGGCCAAGACCGTCCGCCATCAGCTTTTCGGCAATCTGCGGCGCGGTCTTCACACCCATATAGATCACGAGCGTACGGCCCTTTCCGGCAAGGCCTGCCCAATTCTGGTCCGCCAGCCCCCCTTCGACGCCGCCTGCGGCGTTGCTCAGGACAGGCTTGCATTGGCCCGCGACGAAACTGACGATACTGGCATCCTCCCGGTGGGTGAGTGCAATGCCCGCCGCCGCCGCCGCACCGTTGGCGGCGCTGATACCGGGCACGACCTGCACCGGCACACCGGCCGCGGCGCAGGCTTCCATCTCCTCGCCACCCCGCCCGAAGACGAAGGGGTCGCCGCCCTTCAGCCGCACCACATCGCGTCCGGCCAGCGCCTCGCGCACCAGCAGGGCGTTGATCTCGTCCTGCGGTAGCGTGTGCCGCGCCCGCTGCTTCGCCACCGATACCAGCTGTGCCTGCGGAGAGGCGAGCGCAAGGATGGCGGCATCGACCAACCCGTCATGCACGATAAGCCGCGCGTTTTCGATCAGGCGCGCCGCGCGCAGCGTCAGCAAATCGGGATCGCCCGGACCCGCGCCGACAAGATGGACTGTTCCTGTTGTCATGCGGGCGAGATGGCGCGGGAACGGGAAACAGGCCAGCGAGAATGGGTGTTGGCGCGCCAAGTTAATGTATCGGCGCGCGGTGTAACCGGTCGTCAGTCCTTCTCCACCCGCTGCGCGATGGCCGCGACCAGCTGGTCCATCTGCGCGCTGGTCCGCACATTGATATCGCGTTGCGGGAAGGGGATTTCCACGCCTTCTTCCGCGAACAGGTCCCACAGCTTCTTCAGGACTTCGCTCTTCACGTTGCCGATGCCTTCTTCAGGGTCGGTGATCCAGCAATGGATGATGAAGTTGACGCTGCTGTCGCCATATTCGTCCAGCCAGCAGGTCGGCGGCGGGGTCTTCAACACGCGGCGGCATTCCTTCGCCGCTTTCAGCATCAGTTTCTCCGCCAGCTTGATATCGCAGTTATACGACACCCCGACCGGCACCTGCATCCGCACATTGCGGCTGGAATAGCTCCAGTTTTCCACCTGGTTGACCATCAGGTTTTCGTTCGGGATCAGATATTCCTTCTGGTCGCGCGTGGTGATGGACACCGCGCGGATGCCGATCTTGCGGATCTGGCCAAACGTGGAATTGCCCGCCTGGTCCGCCACGGCGATGACGTCGCCCGGCTTGATCGACTTGTCCATCAGCAGGATAATCCCCGCAATCAGGTTACCGAAAGTTTTCTGCAAGCCGAAACCGATGGCGAGGCCGAACGCGCCCGAGAACACCGCCAGCGCCGTCAGGTCGATGCCCAGCAGGTCGATCCCGACGAAGAAGGCCAGTCCCCAGATTGCCATCGTGGTCAGCTTTTCGGCCAGCAGGTGCTGCGTGTCGTCCAGCTTGGTGACCCGCCGCAGCAAACTCGACATCCCACGCGACAGAAGCCATGCGACGATGATGACCAGCGCGATCACGCCGATCACGACCAGCGTATCCCACACGGACACGCGGAAATGTCCGATCTTCAGTGCCCAGGCGTCCAGCGTGTCGACGAGATCGCCAATGGTCTGGCTGCGTTCGCGCAAGCCCTCCTTCACCTCGTCGGCTGCCTGCACTGCCTCGGTCGGGGTCGGCGTGGGGGTAGGGGATGGTATGGCGGCCGTGGTTGCGATGCCGTCCGGACCTACCGTCGCCTCGCCCACCGGTTGCAGAACGACCATATCGCCCGCTTCGAGCGGTGCGGACTCTGTCGGACTGGGCGTGGGCGTTGGCAGGCTTGGCGCTGTAGCGGTCATGCAGTCTCCATCGCGGCGAACCCGCGTTCGAGGTCGCGTATCAGATCGTCCACGTCTTCCAGCCCTATCGACAGGCGGATGCCGAAGCGGTCCTGCGCATTCCATCCCTGCGGCGGCCAGGCGTTGCGCTGCGGCTGGAGGCGGGATCGAAGGGCAGGGCAAGGCTTTCATATCCGCCCCAACTGTACCCTATGCCGAACAGCGTCAGCGCGTCGACGAACCGCGCCCGTGCGGCTGCATCGCGGTCTTTCAGGACGAAGCTGAACAAGCCGCACCCGCCGCCAAAATCGCGCCGCCACAGCGCATGGCCGGGCGCATCGGGCAAGCATCGGGCACAGCACATGCGCCACCTCCTCCCGCCCACTCAGCCATTGCGCCACGGCAAGGCCGGTCTGCGCGCCGCGTTCCAGCCGCAGGCCCATCGTGCGCAAGCCCCGCAAGGCGAGGGCCGCATCGTCGGGCGACACGACATGCCCCAGCGCCTGTGCGGTGCGCCGCAGTGCGCGATGCCAGCGTACGCCCGCGCTGGCGCTGCCCATCATCAGGTCCGAATGGCCGCCGACATGCTTGGTCAGGCTCATGATCGCGATGTCGCAGCCATGCTGCAAGGCCGGAAAGCCGAGCGATGTCGCCCAGGTGTTGTCGATCAGGCTGACCGCGCCCCGATCGCGCGCGATGGCGGTCAGTGCGGGCACATCGCACACTTCCATCGTCAGGCTGCCCGGTGCCTCCAGCATGACAGCGCGCGTCCGGTCGCAGAAATGTGCGGCAAAACCCTCGACATCGAGCGGGTCGAAGAAGCGCGTTTTAACGCCCCACGTTTTCAGCAGGCCCAGCGCATTGGTGCGCGTCGGTTCGTAGGCATTGTCGGAGACCAGCAGCACATCGCCCGGTTTCAGCACTGCCAGCAAAGCACCCGTGATCGCCGCTACGCCGCTGGGATAAAGCACGGTGCCGTCCGCGCCGGGTTCCAGCTGGGTCAGGGCATCGGCCAAGGCCCATTGCGTCGGCGCGCCGCGTCGGCCGTAGAAGAAGGTGCCATCGGCATTGTTCTTCACCCCTGCGGCCAGCGCGGCGCAGTCTTCGTATAAATGTGTGCTGGCGCGCCAGACAGGCGGGTTGACCACGGGTCCGGTCCATTCGTGACGCCGCCCTGCACTGACCAACCGCGTATTCGCGCCATCTTTGCCGTCGACGCCGCTCATGCCGCCATCTCTTTCGGCGTGTCGGGGTCTGCGCCCCATTCCGCCCAGCTGCCATCGTAGAGCGCGCCATGGTTGTGGCCCAGCAGCCGGTGCGCGAACAGCACGACGGATGCGGTCATTCCGCTGCCGCAGCTTGCCACCAGCGGCTTGGCCGGGTCGATGCCGGCCTTCTCGAATGTCGCCGCCAGCGCGGCGCGCGGCAGAAAGCGTCCGTCATCGCCCAACAGGTCGCGGAAAAACAGGTTGCGCGCGCCGGGAATATGTCCGCCGGGGAGGCCGTGGACGGTGTCCGGCTCGCCGCCGAACCGCGCCGCATCGCGCGCATCCACCACCTGTTCGGCAGCGGTGCCGATATTGGCGAGCATGTCGGCCTTGGAGCGAATGGCCGCTGCGGTCCGGGGCGATGGCAACGCGTTGGGTTCCGCGTCGACCGCGCCGCTTTCAGTAGGCAGGCCTTCCGCGCGCCATGCGGCAAATCCGCCATCGAGCACGGCGATATTTTCGTAGCCAGCGCCGTTCAGGATGAGAAACGCGCGGCAGGCGCTGCGCAAATGGCTGTCATCGTACAGCACGATTGGCTGCGCAGGATCGACGCCCAGCGAACCGAGCCGCGCCGCGATCTGATCGGCGCGCGGTATGGCCTTGGGTACAGGCGACGTCTCGTCATACCAGCTCGCCAGGTCGAGAAAGCGTGCACCCGGAACATGGGCCGCGGCAAACTCCGCGCCTGCATCGCGCCCGGCGGAGGGCAGATGCGCCGACGCATCCAGAACGCAGGCCGCGCCTGTCATATCGTGAAGCTGCCGTGCGGAAATAAGCATGTCCATTCCCGCCACCTAGCGCCGTGCCGGGGTTGCGTCGAGAAAGGCCGCGCCGCGCATCGCAGTCAGTCCAGCGGTCGCACGGCGATGTCGCGATAGGTCTGGGCCGTCTCGTCCAGCCGGAACGGTTCGAGCCGCCCGGTCGGGGTGGACAGGCTGCTGCTGACGCCCATCGCCGGTTTCCGCCCGACCACGAAGGTGCGCACCACAGGCTCCATCCCGTCCGCATCGACCCGCACGCGCAGCAACGGCACGAACAGCGGCGCCTTGCCCTGCCGGATCAGCCTGACCTCGTTGAGCGGTAGCCGGAACACGCCATCCGCCCGCATCGGCGCGCCCACCGCCAGTGCAGGTTCGGTCGCAAGGTCGGGCAAGGCAGTACGCAACGTGGCAAGCTGGTCGTCCAGCGCCGCGCCGCTATGCGCCGTGGTCATGTCCGCCGCGATGCGCAGGTTGGCGAGTGCGCATGTGCCCAGATTGCTGACGGTGACGGCATAGGTCAGCGTCGCATTGGCGAAGCTGCGACCGAGCGAGACGGCCTCGGCATCGATGCGAAGCGGCTGGGTGTCGGTGTTGGCGGCTGCGGGAGCGGCTGTCGGCTTCGCGGAAGGTGCGGGAGGCGACGGCTGGACCGGGGTGTCAGCTCGTGTTTCCTGTTGCGACGGCGGCGGTGCTTTCCGTTTTCGCCGCAACAGCAACAGCGCGACCAATGCCAAACCGCCAAGTGCAAGCCCGCCAACCAGCCACCACGGCCAAGCTGGTTCTGCGGTAGCCGAAGGCTGCGGGTCTGTTACCGCACTCTCGTTGTCGATGGCCGTTGTCGCAGGCGAAGTGGAAGGAAGCGGCGCGACGTCTTGGGCGGGTTCCGCAATTTCCGGCGCAGGCGCCGTTTCAACGCGCGGGGCGACTGTGCGCACCACGTTCGGCGTTGCCGCAGGGGCAATTGTTTGGCGCGGCGTCGGACGAGGCGTCGGACGCGGGGCGGGAGCAGGCGTTGGCCGGACCGTCGGTGCAATTGTCGGACCGAGCGCGGGACGCGGCGCAGTCGGGACCGGGCTGGCGGCGGGGCGGGTCGCGCGGGGCGAGGCAGCGGGCGTCGGTGTCGCCGGACCGGGTTGCGGCGCTTCGCGGTCGATGGGGCCGGTCACATCCTGGGTCGGTATGGGCGTCGGTTCGGGCTGGAGATCGAATCCGGTCAACGGTGGGGTTGCCGAAAGCGGTGCCGCCATTGCGACGAACAGGAAAAGGGAGACAGGCGTTCGCATGGTCAGTGTTGTTCGCGATGGTCTTTGTGGATTTGGGGAAGGTAGGAGAAGCACGGCGCGCATGAATAGGCGGTGATGCGCCGCCGCGCCACCTTCGCGTACCGTCCGTGTGCTGGTGTGCGGGGGAAGGGTCTTTCGCCCCGCGCGAATGTCCGGCATGGGCACCGGCATGACCGACCAGCCTTCCGTATCCGACCAGCTCCGTTTCCTCGGCCAGCAGACCCCGCTGCCCGCTTCTCCCGACACCGCAGTACTGGACTATGTGCCGAACCCGCGCACCGGCGCGCTGTATCTCGTGCGCTTCGCCGCGCCGGAGTTCACCTCGCTGTGTCCGGTGACGGGCCAGCCCGATTTCGCGCATCTGGTGATCGATTATGCACCGGGCGAACGCATCGTGGAATCCAAGAGCCTCAAGCTGTTCCTCGGCAGTTTTCGCAACCATGCCGGTTTCCACGAGGACGTGACCGTCGGCATCGGCCAGCGCCTGATGGACGAAATGAAGCCGCAATGGCTGCGCATAGGCGGCTACTGGTACCCGCGCGGCGGCATCCCCATCGACGTCTTCTGGCAAAGCGACGCGGCGCCCGACGGACTATGGGTGCCCGAACAGGGCGTGCAGGGATATCGCGGGCGAGGGTAGGGAGCCGCTGTTTTCGCACGCCATCCGGGGTGCGGTGTGCGGCCAACGGGCCGACGCGCAGTCGCGCTTTGGCTGCCGCGACCAAGCTAAGATTTCTTCTTCCTTGGTCGCGGCAGCCATAGGCGCAAGCGCGCCGCCCGCAGCGCAGCGACCCCAAAGGGTCGCGATAGCGAGGAAACCGCACCCCGGATGAGGTGCGAAAGACCAAAGTCCTCTGGTGCCGGCTAGAGGATTCGAACCCCTGGCCCCCTGATTACAAATCAGGTGCTCTACCAACTGAGCTAAGCCGGCCCGGTGCGTGTGCCCTTGGTTCAAATTGCGCCGAAAGTCCAGCCTTCGGTGCGTGCGATGGACGGGGTGAGTCCGGCTGGAGACCACCGCTTCGGTTCACTGCCCGCTTTGCGCAGCCACGTCGCCGTCAGCAACGCATCGGAGCTGTGGTCGTCGATTGCGCCCACACCATCGACGGGCGGACTGTCCAGTGCTGACAGCGCTGTATTCAGTTCGTCGACGCTGCGTATCTTGCTGCGGCCCGCACTGCGGCCCGCTTCGATAGCGGCGAGGCCCGTGTAGATTTCGACGATCACCGAGCCGCTTTCCGCTAGCGGATCGACCGGCCAGACCGGCACCACACCACGCAGGCGATGGAGCACGCGCATGCCGGTCAGGCTGGACTTGCCGACCTGCGCCGCGCCGACGAGGTTGAAATTGCTGTAGGGTTTCAGCCCCATCGCGGCTTGCGCATGTTCGGTAACGCGGAACCGTCCCCGGCCATGCGCTGCGCCATCGCAACGGAACTGCGCGCCCTCGCGTCCGCCGTCGCGGCGAAAGAAGGGAGCGTAGTCGGGATGGTCGCAGAACCTTCCGGCTTCGAGGTTAGGATCGTCCTCGCAGAGCGCGTCGATTGCGGCCCATAGCTCCTGCGCATTGCGCGGTGCTTCGGCAACGCCGGGGAAATACGCGCCGCAATCGGCAAACGGCAGGCCGATGCCAAGGTCCATGCCGACCAGCGTATCGCGTGGCAGCTCGCGCAGCACGGTCAGCACGTCTTCCCGCGACCAGCCGCGCCCGCGCTCCACCAGAACCGGCGGGCCACCACCCGCATCGGCGACCGCCAGCGCGATCCCCTTCTGCCGCGCGCCCTTCGCGCCCGACCAGTCGATGGCAAGAAACTGCGCGAACCGGCCCATCATTGGCGCCCGCTTCGCAAGCTGTCCCAATGCGCCAGCCGTTCGCGCAGCTTGCGCTCGAAACCACGATCGACCGGCTGATAATAGGTTTGCGGCTCCATGCCTTCGGGCCAGTAATCATCGCCGGAGAAACCTTCCTCCGCGTCGTGGTCGTAGCGATATCCCTTGCCATAGCCCACGTCCTTCATCAGCTTGGTTGGCGCGTTGAGAATGTTGGCAGGCGGCATCAGGCTGCCAGTGTCCTTCGCGCTGCGCCATGCCGATTTCTGCGCGACATAGACCGCGTTCGACTTGGGCGCGGTGGCGAGATAGATGCAGGCCTGCGCCAGCGCCAGCTCGCCTTCCGGACTGCCGAGGAAGCGATATGCCTCGGTCGCCGCCACGCATTGCGGCAGCGCCTGCGGGTCGGCGAGGCCGATATCCTCCACCGCCATGCGCACCAGTCGCCGCGCCAGGAAAAGCGGCTCTTCCCCCGCCGTCAGCATCCGCGCAAGGTAATACAGCGCCGCCTGCGGGTCGGAGCCGCGCACCGCCTTGTGCAGGGCGCTGATAAGATTGTAGTGCCCGTCGCGGTCCCGGTCGTACACCGCCACGCGGCGTTGCAGAAACCCCGCAAGGCCCACCGGATCAAGCGGTTCCGGCAGTTCCGCGTTATACAAGGTTTCGGCCTGGTTGAGCAGGAAGCGCCCATCGCCGTCCGCGCTCGCCACCAGCGCATGGCGCGCCGCGTCCGTCACCGGTAACGGCCCCGCCAGCGCTTCGGCCCGGTCGAGCAGGCTGCCCAGCGCGTCGGCGTCGAGCCGGTGCAGGATCAGCACCTGTGCGCGGCTCAACAGCGCGGCGTTCAGGGCGAAGCTGGGGTTCTCCGTCGTCGCGCCGACCAGCGTCACCGTGCCGCGTTCCACAAACGGCAGGAAACCGTCCTGCTGCGCGCGGTTGAACCGGTGTATCTCGTCCACGAACAGCAGCGTGCGGCGGCCCGACGCCTCTGCCGCCGCGAAGGATTTCTTCAGGTCGGCGACGCCGGTGAAAACCGCGCTGATGCTGTCGAAGCGCATGTTCACCGCATCGGCCAGCAGGCGTGCGATGCTGGTCTTGCCGGTGCCGGGCGGACCCCACAGGATCATGCTGGACAACCGCCCCGCCGCGACCATGCGTCCGATTGCCCCCTCCGCACCGGTCAGGTGGTCCTGCCCGATAATTTCGCCCAGTTCGCGCGGACGCAACCGGTCGGCCAGCGGCGCATCGGCGGCGGGCGTATCGGGTGTGTCGGGCCGGGCGGGGTCTTCGGCGAACAGGTCTGGCATGTAACGACATATCTAGCCGGATGTCGCGTTTTGCCAAGTTTTGCAGCTTCGTCGTAAGCTATTCCCCGTGGCGTACCACTGTCGCTCAAGGACCGCATGATGATCCGATTGTTTGCCTATACTGTAACCATGTTCGGTGCGGTCTTCGCGCTGTCCGCCCCGGCCCACGCCGATGTGAGCGCGCAGTGCAAGGCGGATTACCAGAAGGTGTTCGACACACTGAACAGGACGGACGGACCCAAGGTGCCCGACAGCGCGATCAGTTTTGCGCTCAAGGTGGAGAAGGTGGTGAATGCGGGCGGCTCGACGTGCCCTGAAATGGACGAGGAAACGCGTACGTTCCTGCGCGGTGGCATCACCGAAGCGGAAAGCAAGGCGATCTCGCAAAAGGTCATCGGGCGCGGACTGGACCGGCTGGAATTGGTCGCGGAGGGGCGCCAGGCGATAGCAGGCAAGGACCAGTCGCTGGCGCGCCGCAAGTTCCTGGCCGCGTGCGATGTCGACAGCGGCGAAGGCTGCGCGCTGGCCGGGGCGATGGTGGCACAGGGGAAGGGCGGGGCGCAGGATACGCAGCGCGGAATCGCGCTGTTCCGCAAGGCATGTTCGCTGGACTACGCCGGAGCGTGCGAGGTTATCGAGAATGCGACGGCCGATACGAAAAGACAACGCGAGACGAACGACGCCAAGATCGCGCAGGTCCAGGGGTTTCTCGAAAAGGGCGATACCGCCGGTGCAGAAGCCATATTGAAAGAAACCTGCGATGCCTCCTACGCGCGCGGCTGCGGCCTCTACGCGCTGTTTCTGGAAGGAATTGTGAAAAGTACGGACACTGCGCGCATTACAGCTGTCAGAAAAAAGGCTTGCGGTTTGGGGGATAAACCGTCTTGTAACTGAGCATGACAGTTGCTTCCAAAACACCGCTCCATCTCTGGTTCGTCGGCGTCATTTCGCTGTTGTGGCACGCGGGCGGCGGGTTCGATTACGTCTCCGTCCAGTCCGGCGATGCCGATTATCTGCAAATGACGGCGCAATCGCTCGGCGTAGGGGCCGATGCAGTGCGGTCCTATTTCAACGGCTGGCCGGTCCTGATTCATGCGACATGGGCCATCGGCGTGTGGGGCGGAGTGCTCGGTTCGCTGCTGCTGTTGCTGCGCAGCCGGTTCGCATTCCATGCCTTCCTCGCCAGCATTGCGGGCACGACCGTCACGTTCCTCTATCGCATGATCGACCCTATGGAGGGGGTGAAGACCTCGCTCGGCGCGGTGCTGATGACGGTCCTGATCTTCGCCGCGACAGTGGTTCTGATCCGCTATTCAAAGCTGATGACGGCTAGTGGTGTGCTACGCTGAGGCCGTTGCCCGCGTATCGGCGGATGCGACCAGCCGCAGATAGGTGTCCGCCACTGTCTGGTTGATCGCGTCCCATGCATACCCCTTGCTCCGCGTTTCGCCTGCATCGCCATGTGCCGCGCGCAAGGTTGCGTCGGTGCAATAGGGCGCGATGGCCTTGGCGAAGGCGTCGGTGTCGCCGGGCGGGACCAGCCGGCCCGTCACGCCGTCCTCGACCAGGCTGGATGCGCCCGTCGCGCCCGCCGCCACCACCGGCAGGCCGCACGCCATCGCTTCCAGCGTCACATTGCCGAAGGTTTCGGTGATGGACGGGTTGAAGAAGATGTCGCCGCTGGCCAGTGCGCGGCCAAGGTCACCGCCGGTCTGGAACCCGGCAAACACACCGCCGGGCAGGGCCTGCTCGAACCATGTGCGCGCAGGCCCGTCGCCGATCACCAGCACGCGGTGCGGCACCTGCATCCGGCGCAGCGCGACGATGGTGCCGGCAAAGACGTCCAGCCCCTTTTCCATCACCAGACGGCCAAGGAATACGATCGCCACGTCGTCGTCCGCGATGCCGTGCGCGCGCCGCCAGGCGAGGTCGCGCTGGTCGGACGAAAAGATGGTGCGGTCCACCCCGCGTGACCAGATCGAGATGTCATCATGCATCCGTTGTTCGCGCAAGGTATCGACCATGCTTTGCGACGGCGTGACCAGTGCGTCGCATTTGCGGTACAGCCGCCGCAACAGCGCTTCCACGCCGGGTTCGATAAAGCCCAGCTTGTAATAGCGCGGATAGGTTTCGAACCGGGTGTGGACCGAGGCCAGCACCGGAATGCCTTGCTTGCGCGCCCAGCCGACCGCGCCCTGCGCTGCGAAATCGGGCGAGGCGATATGGACGATGTTGGGCGCAAACGCAGCCAGATCGCGCTTCACCGCGCCGGTCAGCCCATAGGGAATGCGATACTCGCCGCGCCCCGGAAACGCGATGCTGGGCACGCTGACCAGATCGCCGGTCGGTGCAAAGGCAGGCTCGGCAACCGTGGGCGAATAGACGCGCACCATCGCGCCCTGCCGCAGCAGGTATTCGACCAGCCGGTTCAGCGCCTTGTTCGCGCCGTCCAGCGTCATGTTGTAATTGCCGCTGAACAGCGCAATGCGAAGGTCGGTCGTCTGCATTGCGCCGTGGCATAGAACGCGCGCACCGCCTTGGCGAGCCTCTCTTGTCCACGACGAACTGCCTCTTCGACGCAGTTTCGTTTGACTCGATGCTGCACCGCACTATTGCCCGCTGCGGGCCACGCGGTCCCAACGCCGCGCGAGCTCTCTGTAAGGAGAGAATACATGACCGATACCGTTAGCGAACCTGCATTGAAGCCGGATCGCCCCCAGTTTTCATCCGGACCGACCGTAAAGTTTCCCGGCTGGTCGCTCGATAAACTGCAAACCAAATCGCTGGGCCGTTCGCACCGTTCCGCCGTGGGCAAGGGGCGGCTGAAATACGCCATCGACCTCAGCCGTGAATTGCTGGGCGTGCCGGATGACTATCTCGTCGGCATCATGCCCGCATCCGACACCGGCGCGCTGGAATGCGCGATGTGGACGATGCTGGGCAGCCGCCCCGCCACTGTCGCCGCGTGGGAAAGCTTCGGCAATGTCTGGATCCAGGATGCGGTCAAGCAGCTGAAGCTGCCCGACCTGACCGTGCTGGACGCGGATTATGGCCAAATTCCCGACCTTGCGTCCATCCCGCAGACGGACGACGTTGTGTTCACCTGGAACGGCACCACATCGGGCGCGAAGATCGCCGACACGGACTGGCTGGCGCCTGACCGCGAAGGCATCACGATCAACGATGCGACCAGCGCCGTTTTCGCGCAGGAGATGGACTGGCCCAGGCTGGATGCCACCACCTATAGCTGGCAGAAAGTCATGGGGTCCGAGGCGCAGCACGGCATGCTGATCCTGTCGCCCAAGGCGGTGGAACGCATCGAAAGCTACGACCCGGCATGGCCGCTGCCCAAGCTGTTCCGCCTGAAGAAAGGCGGCAAGATCAACCGCGCGATCTTCGAAGGCGCGACAATCAACACGCCCAGCCTGCTGGCGACCGAAGACTATATCGCGGCGCTGGAATGGGCGAAATCCATCGGCGGGCGCACAAGCGCTGTTCGAACGCGCCGATGCCAATGCGAAGATCGTTACCGACTGGATCGAGGCGACGCCGTGGCTGCGCAATATGGTGCCCGACCCGGCGCAGCGCACCAATACCGGCGTGTGCATGGTGTTTCAGGGCGACTGGTACGACGGGCTTGACGATGATGCCAAGGCCGACGTGCCCAAGCGGATCGTCAAGATGCTGGAGGACCGCGATGTCGGCTACGACTTCAACGGCTATCGCGACGCGCCTCCGTCCTTGCGCATCTGGTGCGGCGGCACGGTTGAAGCCGAAGACCTGCGCCGCCTGCTGCCCTGGATCGAGTGGGCGTATGCGCAGGTGAAGGACGGCTAATCGTCCGTTCGTGCCAGGCCGCCTTCCGTTCTCCCTGAGCCCTCTTCCGTTCGCCCTGAGCTTGTCGAAGGGTCGTCCTTACTTTGAGCACGGCGCTGAAAGAATAGTGCAACCCTTCGACAAGCTCAGGGCGAACGGTATTTGTTAGGTAACACACATGACCAAACCCAAAGTCCTTATCGCCGACAAGATGGACCCCAACGCCGCGCGCATTTTCGAAGAGCGCGGCTGCGACGTCGATGTCATCACCGGCGAAACGCCCGAACAGCTCATCGCGCGCATTGGCGAATATGAAGGGCTGGCAATCCGCTCCTCAACCACCGTCACACCCGAAGTGCTCGACGCTGCGACCAACCTGAAGGTCATCGGGCGCGCAGGTATCGGCGTGGACAATGTCGATATCCCCTATGCCTCGGGCAAGGGCGTGGTGGTGATGAACACGCCGTTCGGCAATTCGATCACGACGGCGGAGCACGCCATCGCGATGGTCATGGCGCTGGCCCGCCAGATCCCCGCCGCCAATGCGCGCACGCAGGCGGGCGAATGGCCGAAGAAGGATTTCATGGGCGTCGAAGTGACCGGCAAGACGCTGGGCCTGATCGGAGCGGGCAATATCGGCTCCATCGTCGCCAGCCGCGCGCTGGGGCTGCGGATGAAAGTGATAGCCTACGATCCGTTCCTGACCGATGAACGTGCCGTAGACATGGGTGTCGAGAAGGTGGACCTGTCGACGCTGCTTGGCCGCGCGGATTTCGTGTCGCTGCACACGCCGCTGACCGACCAGACGCGCAATATCCTCAGTCGCGAACGGCTGGAAAATGCCAAGCCGGGTATCCGGATCGTCAATTGCGCGCGCGGCGGGCTGATCGACGAGGCGGCGCTGAAGGACGGGCTGGAAAGCGGCCATATCGCGGGCGCGGCGCTGGACGTGTTTGCCGAGGAACCGGCGAAGGACAACCCGCTGTTCGGTGCGCCCAACTTCATCTGCACCCCGCATCTGGGCGCGTCCACAACCGAAGCGCAGGTCAATGTCGCGTTGCAGGTGGCCGAGCAGATGTCCGACTACCTCGTCAATGGCGGCGTCACCAATGCGCTGAACATGCCGAGCCTGAGCGCGGAGGAAGCGCCCAAGCTGAAGCCTTACATGGCGCTGGCCGAACGGCTGGGCAGCCTGGTCGGCCAGCTGGCGCATGGCAGCCTGACAAAGATCAGCATCGAGCGCGAGGGTGCGGCGGCGGCGCTGAACGGAAAGCCGATCACGGGCGCGGTGCTGGCCGGCCTGATGAGCCAGTATTCGGACACGGTGAACATGGTCAACGCGCCCTATCTGGCGGGCGAACGCGGCATGGAAGTGCGCGAAATCCGCACCGAACGCGAAGGTGTGTATCACACGCTGGTGCGCGTGACGGTCGAAACGCAAGCGGGCAAGCGCAGCGTTGCGGGCACGCTGTTCGGAGCCGAAGCGCCGCGCCTGGTCAATATTTTCGGCGTCGGGATCGAAGCCGATTTGAAGGGCCACATGCTCTACATCGTCAACGAGGACGCGCCCGGTTTCATCGGCCGCATCGGCTCGCTGCTGGGCGAGCACGGCATCAATATCGGGAATTTCAACCTGGGTCGCCGTGGCCTCGACAGCGCGGACGAGGGCGGTGAAGCCGTGTTGCTGCTGAGCGTGGACAGCGCGATAACGCCCGACGTGGTGGCGCAGGCCGAGGCATTGCAGGGCGTCCGCGTCGTCAAAGCACTGCGATTCTGAAGGCAATGAGCGCGTTCGACGACACCCTGCCCGCCGATATCCTGCCCGAAGGACTGGAGGATTACCTCCAGCCCGGTGCCGCGCGCGCCACGCGTGCCATGCGCGCCGCGCTGGATACGCTGGACGGGCACGGCTACGACCGCGTTCGCCCGCCACTGGTGGAGTTCGAGCAATCGATGGCTACGCGCATGGCGAACGTTAGCGCGAACCGCATGTTCCGCTTCGTCGATCCGGCCAGCCTGCAAATGCTGGCGCTGCGCAGCGACATGACCGTGCAGGTCGGGCGCATGGCGGCGACATCGCTTAACGCTGCACCGCGTCCGTTGCGGCTGTGCTATGCGGGCGAAGTCGCCACGATTGCGCCGGAGGGTCTCGACCCCGCACGCCAGAGCCTGCAAATCGGGGCGGAGCTGGTCGGGGGCGACAGCGCCGAAGCCGCTGCCGAAATTGCGACGCTGGCTATCGCGGCGTTGCGTGCCGCCGGAGCGGAAAACATCGGCATCGATTTTACGCTACCCGACCTGGTCGATACGCTTTCCGAAAACGCCTTGCCTTTGCCGGCCGAAAAACGCGAGGCAGTTCGGCGCGAGCTGGATATGAAGGATGCCGGTGCGCTGAAAGCGGTAGGCGGAGAGGCGTATCTGCCGTTGCTCTACGCCGCCGGACCGTTCGAGCAGGCGCTGGCACACATTGCCGCCATCGACGCGGGCGGCGCATTGGCGAGCCGTATTGCAGGCCTGCGCAAAGTCGCGGAACATATCGGCGATAGCGCGCGCATTACACTGGACCCGACCGAACGGCACGGTTTCGAATACCAGAGCTGGTTCGGCTTCACGCTCTATGCCGATGGCGTGCGCGGCGCGATGGGGCGGGGCGGCACCTATGCCATCGGCGGGACCGACGAGGTTGCCACCGGTTTCTCGCTCTATCTCGACCCGCTGGTGCGCGTTCTGCCAGACCAGCCCCCGCACCGTACCGCTTACTTGCCGCCGGACCACGACAAGGAAGTCGCCGCCGACCTGCGCGCCAAAGGCTGGCGCACTGTCAATGCGTTGATCGAGAGCGAAAATCCGGTGGCGCTGGGCTGTACGCACCGGCTCGAAGGCGCGGAGCCGGTCGCGCTCTAGTCTTCGCCAGTAAAGGTCGCTGGATCGGGGCCGATCCGCCCGTCAGCATCGTCCAGCGCGTCGATCCGGTCCATCTGCTCGGCCGACAGTTCGAACGACAGGGCCGCGAAATTCGCGGCCATGTGGTCGCGGCTGCTGGCCTTGGGAATGACGGACAGGCCGCGCTGGATATGCCAGCGCAGGATGACAGCAGCGGCGGGCTGGCCGGTTTCGTCGGCTATCGCCTGCACCACGTCGTGATCCATCGCATTGCCACGGCCAAGCGGCGACCAGCTTTGCGTGACGATACCCATGTCCTCATGCACGGCGCGCAAGTCGCGCTGCTGGAAGGCGGGATGCAACTCGATCTGGTTGATGGCGGGGACCACGCCGGTCTCGTCCACGATGCGTTTCAGGTCGTCCTCGCGGAAGTTCGACACGCCGATGGACTTCGCCTTGCCCTGATCGCGCAGTTCGATGAACGCCTTCCACGTCTCCACGAACAGCCCGTTTTCGGGGCAGGGCCAGTGGATCAGCAGCATGTCCACATGATCGCGCCCCAGCCTTTTCAGGCACTTGTCGGCAGCCTTTAATGTGCGGTCATAACCCTGGCTGCCGTTCCAGATCTTCGTCTGGAGGAAGATGTCGCTCCATTCGCCGATGCCTTTGCCGACGCCTTCCTCGTTGCCGTACACCGCCGCCGTATCGACCATCCAGTAGCCGACATCCAGTGCGGTGGAGACCAGGCCTTCGGCATCGTCGGCGGGAATTTGCCATGTGCCGAAGCCTAGCTGGGGTATCTGGCGGTCGTCGTTGAGGGCGAGGGTAGGCTGGTCGGTCATGCTATGCTCCTTGTTTCATCGGGCCAACGGGCCGGGCGCAATTTGTGTCCGGACGTCGTTTTGTGTCCGGACGTCGTTTCCGGCGGTTTCCTACACCGCCGCCCCATGCCATACGGGGCACGGATCTGGCGCTTTCGCCGGTCCGGAAATATTTGGCCCATGGACTGTGTAACACCTGTCACATGTCCAACACCGACCACGGATCGAAGGAACCTATCGCTTGGCAAACGTAACCGTGATCGGCGCGCAGTGGGGCGACGAGGGCAAGGGCAAGATCGTCGACTGGCTTGCCAGCCGCGCCGATGCCGTCGTGCGGTTCCAGGGCGGGCATAATGCCGGACATACGCTGGTGATCGACGGCACGGTCTACAAGCTCAGCCTGCTGCCCTCGGGCATCGTGTCGGGCACGCTATCCGTTATCGGCAATGGCGTGGTGCTGGACCCCTGGGCCTTGCGCGACGAGATCGAGCGGATCGAGGGGCAGGGCGTTGCCATTTCGGACGAGAACCTCGCGCTGGCCGACAACTGCCCGCTGATCCTGCCCATCCACCGCGACCTCGACGGCTTGCGGGAGGGCGCGGCGGGAAGCGGCAAGATCGGCACCACCGGACGCGGCATCGGCCCGGCTTACGAGGACAAGGTTGGCCGCCGCGCCATCCGCGTGTGCGACCTGGCGCATCTGGACGCGCTGGATTCGCAGCTCGACCGGCTGTGCGCGCATCACGATGCCCTGCGCGCCGGGTTCGACCAGCCACCCGTGGACCGCGCCGCGCTGCTCGACCAATTGCGCGAAATTGCTCCCTTCGTGCTGCGGTTTGCGCAGCCGGTGTGGAAGCGCCTGAAGAAAGTACGCAAGGCGGGCGCGCGCATCCTGTTCGAGGGCGCGCAGGGCGTGCTGCTCGATATCGACCACGGCACCTATCCCTTCGTCACCAGCTCCAACACGGTCAGCGGTACGGCGGCGGCGGGCAGCGGGCTGGGGCCGAACGCCACCGGCTTCGTGCTGGGCATCGTCAAGGCCTACACCACCCGCGTCGGCAGCGGGCCGTTCCCGACCGAGCTTGACGCCGATCATCCCGATGGCGCGGTGGGTCAGCGGCTGGGCGAGCGCGGCCATGAATTCGGCACCGTCACCGGGCGGCAACGGCGCTGCGGCTGGTTCGATGCGGTGCTGGTGCGGCAAAGCTGCGCGATCAGCGGCGTGACCGGCATCGCGCTGACCAAGGTGGACGTGCTGGACGGGCTGGAGACGGTGAAGATCTGCACCGGATACCGGCTGAACGGCGCGATCCGCGACTACTTCCCCAGCCACGCCGCGGACCAGGCGAATGTCGAGCCGATCTACGAGGAAATGGAAGGCTGGAGCGAAACCACGGCGGGCGCGCGCAGCTGGGCCGACTTGCCCGCCAACGCGATCAAGTACATCCAGCGCGTGCAGGAACTGATCGAGACGCCGGTTGCGCTGGTCAGCACCAGCCCCGAACGCGACGACACCATCCTGGTGCGCGACCCGTTCGAGGATTGAGGGTGCGTGTGATGCGGCGGTTTGTCGGCGGAGCTGCCATCCTGGCGCTGGCCGCCTGCGCGCCGGTCACGCCTGAACCCACGCCGAGCGAAGCGTCGGTCGCGCTACAGACGCCCTTCACCGGCACCGCCGATTTCGTGCTCGTCGACAAGTCCGACCGCACGCTGGCGCTGTATTCGGGCGGGCGGCTGGTGCGCACGATGACGGGCATCGGGTTCGGCGACGCACCGTTCGGCCACAAGCGGTTCGAGGGGGACGAGCGCACGCCCGAAGGCCGCTACACCATCGACACCCGCAATCCGGACAGCGCCTATCACCTGTCGCTGCGCATCTCCTATCCCAATGCGGTGGACCGCGCCTTCGCCGAACGGTTGGGCCGCGATCCGGGTGGCGATATCTTCATCCACGGCCAGCCCAACATGCTGCCCGCCGCCGATGCCGGCGCGCGCCTGCCCGGCGACTGGACCGACGGCTGCATCGCGGTAAGCAATGCGGAAATGGACGAACTGTGGCGTGCCATACCCGACGGGACGCCGATTGACATAACACGGTAATGATATAACATGATGAATAGCATATAAAGGTGTTGGAGGAGTCGCATTAACTTTCATTTGGGAGAGTTTTATGGAAAAAGGAAATATCACCGAAAGCAGTAGGTATGCGAAGAGCGATCGGGCCGAAATCTACAACCAGCATGGCTTGACAGTCAGCGTGTATGCCGACGATCCGCTTATAAGGTTGCGGATGCGCGACGAAGCCATATCGGTGGGCTACCGGGTGGTCCGACTTGGCACGATTGACGATTCACTTGCCCAGGTAGACGTCTTGAAAACCACGCTATGCCTCGTGCAGATCGACGCGATGGATACAGCCCTTTGCACGGCCTTACATGATTTCGACGACCAACGTTGTGACACGACGGACAACGTGATTATATCTACCGATGAAACTGTCTTGGACGATGTGTTCGGATGCTTTCACGTAAGCAACCCACATATTCTCACCAGCGTAAGCGTGGCGGAGCGATTACTTGCTCTGTCCCGCGTCGCAATGATGCATACGAACAATCGCGTTCGCGAACTCGACGCGGAAGAACGCGCTATGCTTGATTACATGGCACACCGGATCGATACGCTGGTTCGCCAGGTCGACGAGGCGATCTCGCAGGATCATGACAACGCCTCAGCATTCCGGTTCGCTTCGCCCAATCCTGCCTTCCGCGGGCCGATCGACCATACCGCCGGACTGGTACGGACCAAGCGCCCGCCGCTGCCCGATCCGCGGTTGGTGCGGCAGGTCATCGAGCAACGCCGTCTGCGCGACGAATTCTTCGACGCCAAGCTGTTTGCCGATCCGGCATGGGATATCCTGCTGGACCTGACTGCCGCGCGTGCGGAAAACCTGCGCGTCTCGGTCAGTTCGCTGTGCATCGCCGCCGCCGTCCCGCCGACCACGGCGCTGCGCTGGGTGCGCGAGATGGAGGAGGCAGGGCTGCTCGACCGCGTGGCCGACGATACCGACAAGCGCCGCGTGTTCATCGCGCTGGCCGATGGCGCGGCAAACGCGATGGCCGCCTATTTCGCGCGGCTGGAAGAGAAGGCGCTGGCTGCCTAGGTTCGCGTAAGCACGACGGTCAGTCCATCCGGCTCGCCGTCATGGGGCAGCACGATGCGCGCGGCATCGGCGCGGGCGCGGTCGAGGATTGCGGCGGGGATGTCCGGCTCGTGCAGCAGCGTATCAGCCATGCCGAGCAGGCGCGCCTGTCGCAGGGTCAAGTCTTCGGGGTCGTCGCTGGTCAGCGCGATTTCAATACGGCCTGTCGTCCGCTCGCCCGGTTCGCCCGCCAGCCATCCGGCCACCCGCTCCGCCGCATCGGGATCGAGCGGATCGAGCAGCCCGCCTTCGCCCAGCGCTGCGTCCACCGCCTGCCGCCGGTCCGACCCGTCGGGCCAGCGCGCCCGCATCGACTCGCGTCCCGTCTCCAGCGCCACCGCCAGCGCGCCCAGCGATTGCGGCAGCAGCTTCTCCAGCCGCAGCCGTAGCTGCTTGGCCAGTCCGGCCGACGCGCCCGACGTGCCGATGGCGATCAGCACCGGATCGCGGTCGAGAATGCTGGGCGTCGTGAAGTCGCACAGTTCGGGCCGGTCGGCGACATTGACCAACAGCCCCTTGGCGGACAGCCGTCGCGCTGCTGCTTCCGCCGCGCGATCATCGTCCAGCGCGATGAACGCCAGCGACGCATGATGCGCTTCCGCCTCGCCGCAAGGAATGCCGCCCGCGCGCTCGACCAACCGCGCCTTGGCATCGCCCATAGCGCCCTCGGCCAGCACGACCACGCGCTTGCCCGAAATCCGGTGAAGCAGGGGCAGGGACCGGATCATCGGCGCATCACAACCAGTCCGGCACCCGCTCCGCGCCCATGATCGCGGCGGCGGGCAAGCGGTCGGCGACGGTAGCGAAGCGGTCGCCATCGACCAGCACTTCGGCCACGAAACCGCGCGAATTGTAGCTCGACGCCATCGTCGCGCCATAAGCTCCGGCAGTGCGGAACACCGCCAAATCGCCCGCCGCCACCGCATCGCAGTCGCGACCCATCGCAAAGGTATCGCCCGTCTCGCAGATCGGCCCGACGATATTGGCGGTCATGCTCTCGCCGGTTGGCTGCACCGCGTCGAAATCGTGCCACGCGCCGTAAAGGGCAGGGCGGGCGAGGTCGTTCATCGCCGCATCGACCACCACGAACGGATGGCGCACGCCGGTCTTCACGCGGATCACCCGCGTCAGCAGCACCCCTGCATTGCCCGCGATGACGCGGCCGGGTTCGAACATCAGCTGCACGTCCCAGCCCGCCGTGACGCGCGCGACCATCGCGCCGTATTCGGCCGGCGAAGGCAGCACTTCGCCCTTGCGGTAAGGCACGCCCAAACCGCCGCCCAGATCGACATGCGTGACGCTTTGCCCCGCCGCGCGAAGCTCCGCCACCAGCGCGCCGACCTTGGCGAACGCGGTTTCCAGCGGCTCCAGCGTATCGAGCTGGCTGCCGATATGCAGCGCAATGCCGCGCAGGTTCAGGCCGGGCAGCGCGGACAGACGCGCATAGATTGCGCCCGCACGGCCAATCGGGACGCCGAATTTGTTGTCCGCCTTGCCGGTGGAAATCTTGTCATGCGTGCCCGCATCGACATCGGGATTGATCCGCAGGGTGCAGCGCGCGGCCACGCCTCGCGCGGCCGCGATAGCCGCCAGCTCGCGGCCTTCTTCTTCGCTCTCGATGTTGAACTGGCCGATATCCTGCGCCAGCCCGTGCCGCAGCTCGTCCGCTGTCTTGCCGACGCCCGAAAAGACGATGTCGGCGGGCGGCATGCCGGCAGCCAGCGCCCGGTCCAGCTCCCCGCCCGACACCACGTCCGCGCCATAGCCCTCGCGCTGCAACACGCGCAGCACGGCAAGGTTCGGGTTGGCTTTTACCGCAAAGGCGAGATGCGGCGTATCGAGCGCCGACAGCGCGTCGCGAAACACCCGCGCATGCCGTTCCAGCGTCGCCTGCGAATAGACGTAGACGGGGGTCCCAACCGCCTCGGCAATGTCCGGCAGCGGCACATCCTCGGCATGGAGCACGTTATTTTTGTAGGAAAAGTGGTCCATTCGTACGTGCCGCTATTCGGGCGGTGGCAAGTCGAACGGATCGTCTTCGCGCTCTTCGGAGCGACGGCGCAGTTCCACGCTGCGTTCGGGCGCGGCCTGCGGGTCGAGTTCGAGCAATTCGGGCGCGGTTTCAGAGTAACCGGACCCCAGTGGCGCGACAGGCAGCCCTTCGCCCGGCGCGGTTTCCAGCTCCGCCCGTTGGCCGCAAGCAGCCAGCGTCAGGGCCACCACGGCAAGACCGAAAGTGTTTTTCATGTCTTTTCCTTACTTCGGGTGCGCGCCCACGCAATCTGCGCGCGCACCTGCTCCGGCGCAGTGCCACCGAACGAATTGCGCGAGGCGACCGAGGCATCGACCGACAGCGCGGCGAATACCCGCTCGTCGATCCGCGTGTCGATGGCCTGCAAATCCGCCAGCGGCAGCGCATCGAGCGCAACGCCGCGTTCCTCCGCCAGCTTGACCGCCGCGCCGGTGATATGGTGCGCTTCGCGGAACGGGATATCCGCCTCGCGCACCAGCCAGTCGGCGAGATCGGTCGCGGTGGCATAGCCCAGCTCCGCCGCCTGCCGCATGCGGTCGCGGTTGAAGGTGATTTCGGCCACCAGCCCGGTCATCGCCGCCAGCGAAAGCGCCAGCAGGCCCGCCGCTTCGAACACCGGCGGCTTGTCGTCCTGCATATCCTTGGAATAGGCGAGCGGCAGGCCTTTCATCGTAATCGCCAGCGCCGTGGCACAGCCGACGATCCGCCCCGCATGGCCGCGCACAAGTTCGGCGGCATCGGGATTCTTCTTCTGCGGCATGATGGAGCTGCCGGTGCTGAGCGCATCGGGCATCCGCGCGAAACCGAAGGGCTGGCTGGACCAGATAATCATCTCCTCCGCCAGCCGCGAGAGATGCAGCGCGCAGGTGCTGGCTGCTTGCAGGTAATCGAGAGCGAAATCGCGGTCCGACACGGCATCCATGCTGTTGCGCGTCGGCCCGCCGAAACCGAGCGCGGCGGCGGTGGCTTCGCGATCTATGGGAAAGCCGGTACCCGCCAGCGCGGCGGAACCCAATGGGCATTCGTCAAGCAACAGGTCCGCTTGGAAGAAACGCGAGCCGTCGCGGTCGAACATTTCCCAATAGGCCATCAGATGATGCCCCAGCGTAATCGGCTGCGCGGTCTGCAAATGGGTGAAGCCGGGCATGACAGCATCGGCGTGTTCCTCCGCCCGGTCGAGCAGCGCATCCTGCAAATCGTGCAACGCCACCATGGCATCGCGATTTGCCTCGCGCACCCACAGTTTGAAGTCGGTCGCCACCTGGTCGTTGCGGCTGCGCGCGGTATGCAGCCGTCCCGCCGCCGGGCCGATCAGGTCGGCAAGACGGTTTTCCACCGTCATGTGGATGTCTTCCAGATCCCAGTCTTCGGGCACGCCATCCGCTTCGTATTCGGCGGCAATGGTGTCCAACCCGCCCAGGATCGCGTCGCGGTCGGTATCGGTGATGATGCCTTGTGCCGCCAGCATGGCGGCATGGGCGCGCGACCCGGCGATATCCTGTCGCCACAACGCCTTGTCGAACGGGATCGAGGCGTTGATTTCGCGCATGATCGCGCTAGGCCCGCCGGCGAACCTGCCGCCCCACATCTGGTTGGAGCCTGCCTTGCCGCTTTTCTCGCCGCTTCTGTCCGTCACGCCCGCTATCGCAATACTGTTGGGTGCTGTTGCATTGGGGGGATGCGATAGGGACACCCCCGACGACGCGCAACCAGCGGCGGTACAGCAGGGCGCGATTACGGGAGAGCCGGATCCCTCGCGCGCCGGTGCCCTGATGCCCGCCGCGACGCTGCTCGACCCTGCCGGCCGCGAGCTGAACCTCGCCGCGATGCAGGGGCAGCCGGTGCTGGTGAACCTGTGGGCGACATGGTGCGCGCCCTGCGTGGTGGAGATGCCGCTGCTCGATACGCTGGCGGTGGAGTACGAGGGTCGGATGCGGGTGATCGCGGTCAGTCAGGACCGGCAGGGTGCGGATAAAGTGGAACCGTTCTTCGCCGCGCGCGACTTCAAGGCACTCGAACCGTGGCTCGATCCGGCGGGGACGCTTGGCGATGCGCTGGCGGCGGACGGACTGCCGCTGACCGTGCTCTACGACGCCGACGGCACCGAAATCTGGCGGGTCGCGGGCGATTACGACTGGGCCAGCGCCGAGGCGCGCGAGGCCATCGAGGCCGCGCTGAATCAGCCGCCAGGTTTAACGCCGCGTTAGGCATCCCGGCTTAGATCGTTCGCCATGACCTATCTACACGGCAAGGCGATGTTCGGCGGACGCGAAATCACCGAACAGGAAATGGACGATCTGGCGCGCGAGCAGCTTAAGGCGTTGCAGGACAGTTTTTCCAAACAAGGCGCTTCGGAGAAAACCGACGATGTTCTCAGCCGCCGTCTGGCCGAAGAACTGCGACTGGTGAAACGGATGCTGGAACTGGCGGAAGAACGGGTCCGCGATCCGCAGGCGAAGCGCGAATTGCAGCGGTCCGAGGACGCCATCGAAGACCTGGCCGAAGTGGTCGAGGCAGACGACCGGTGCGAGGCCATCAACGATATCGACGAAGACATCGCCCGCCGCATGACGCGCCGTGCGATGGATGGCAGCGGAACGCCGTGTGACAACCGCAGGCCGAGCATCCTGCGCAAGACGGACAACTGAAACGTAAAAATGACGGGAAATCCGCTGGTGGGCGATGACAGGCTCGAACTGCCGACCCTCTCGGTGTAAACGAGATGCTCTACCAACTGAGCTAATCGCCCCGCCAGCGGTCCGCAGCACATAGCGCGCTACAGGTTAAAATCAATTCCCGTTCGACCGGCAAGTGCGCTAAAGTGGTTGCCATGCCGAAACGCCTGACCGTTCTTGCCACCGGGGGCACTATCGCCGGTATCGCCGGGTCCGCAACGGCGGCGGATTACCGCGCCGGGCAGATCGGCATCGGCGACTATCTGGAACGGCTGGCGGGGCTGGGCCTGGATGCCGAGCTGACCGGGCACCAGGTCGCCAATATCGACAGCGCCGATATCGGGTACGACACATGGGCCAAGCTGCATGCGGCGGCGATGCAGGCGCTGGACGATCCGGCATGCGACGGTGTGATGATAACGCACGGCACCGATACGCTGGAGGAAACCGCCTTCCTGCTCGACCTGACCCTGCCTGCGCACAAGCCGGTGGTGGTGGTCGGTGCGATGCGCCCGGCCGATGCGGTCGGATATGACGGGTTGCGCAATGTCGCCAACGCGGTGCGCGTCGCGAGCGATGCGGGGGCAGGCGGACGCGGCGTGCTGGTGGTGATGGGCGACCGGGTGTTCGCCGCGCGCGATGTGCGCAAGGTCCGCACGCGCGGCTCCGATGCGTTTCGCGGTTTTCCGCGCGAATCGGTGGCGCTGGTGACGCCGTCCTCGCTCGACTGGTTCGGTGCGGCATGGCGGCGGGATGTGACGGCAAAATACGCCTTGCCCGGCGATTGGCCGGAAGTGCCGGTCGTTTATGTCCATGCCGCGCTGGAGGCCGATGCGGTGCGCCGCCAGCTCGGCGACCGCCCTGCCGGGATCGTGATCGCGGGAGCGGGCGAGGGCAATATGCCCGAACCGGTCCGCGCCGAACTGGTGGAATTATGCGCGGGCGGGGTGCCGGTGGTGCGCGCGAGTCGGGTGGAACAGGCGCTGGTCGACCGCGAGCCGCAGGACGATGGCAACGGCTTCGTTGCCGCTCGCGCGCTCACCCCCGCCAAGGCGCGACTGCTGCTTCAACTGCTCTTGGCGCAGGGCGTGCGGGATGCGGCGACGATTCAGGCGGCGTTCGACGGACGCTAGGACTTGGCCTTCCCGTCACCGCGAGGTGCCTTCGGCACCTCGCAATGACGGTTGAGCCGTTTACGGCGTAACCAGATACTTCTCGCCCGTCTTCATCGCGCGATAGTCCAGTGCGGCGTCCTTTTTCAGCATCCCGGCCAGCGTCACCTTCTCCTTGTAGGAGCTGGCGAAGGTGGAGGTGATGCCCTTCAGCACACGGGTCCGCATACGCACCACCGTTTCCATGCCCGCCTTGGCGAGGAACGGCGTCAGCAGCCAGCCGGACACCGTCCAGTTCAGGCCGTAGCTGGGCGTCAGGATCGTGGGCGACAGGTCGAGGCGGCCGTAATTGTACATCTTCTTGTCCTGGTTCGAGCCGTAGCGGCTGAATTCGGACATTTTGGACGCGGCGACTTGCTCCATCGCCTTCAGGCTGTGATCGATGGAGCTGCCGCCGCCGATGGGATCGAAGCCGAAATAGGCATCGGTCGCGTCGATTGCGCCGCGCAGCTGCTTCATGAAATCATCATCGGATGAATTGACGATATGCTTCGCGCCGAGCCCTTTCAGCAAGTCCACATGCGCGTCCTTGCGCACCACATTGACCAGCGCGATGTCGTCTTCGGCGCAGATCTTCACCAGCATCTGGCCCAGATTGGAGGCGGCGGCGTTGTGCAGGATGGCGGACTGCCCCTCGGCCTTCGCGGTTTCCACGAAGCCCAGCGCGGTCATCGGATTGACGAAGGCGCTGGCCCCGTCCTCGCTCGAAACATCGCCCAGCGGCAGGCACATCGGCGCCTCGGCAAGCGCATACTCGCTGAACGCATTGCCCGGCACGCAGGCGACGCGCTGGCCCATCAGCTTCTGCGCCATCTCGCCGTCGCCCGCCGCGACCACGGTGCCCGCGCCTTCGTTCCCGACCGGCAGGCGCTGGCCGTGGCGGCCCTTGCTGCCCGAATTGAACGGTTCGGGCATGGTGGCGACGATCTTGCCGTCGCTGTATTCGGCGTTTTCCAGATCGGCGGCACCGAACAGCAGCGCGAGGTCGCTGGGGTTGATCGGCGCGGCTTCCATGCGGACCAGCACCTGATTGCCGGTGGGATCGGGGAATTCGGACGTCGCGACCTCGACGGTCAAGGTACCGTCCTTGGCGAGTGTGGTGAAAATCTGCTGGCCGGTGGTGGTCATTGTTCTTCCTTTCGTCATTGCGAGAAGCGAAGCGCCGCGGCAATTGAGAGCCACAGAGCTCGACGCTCTGGATTGCCGCGCTACGCTCGCAATGACGCGATGGCTAGGTTGGGTCCGTGTATTCGGCACGCACGAAATACAGCCCGTGCGCGGGTGCGTTCAGGCCTAGCGCCTGCCGGTCGCGCGCGGCAAGGGCTTGCGCCAATCGTTCGCCGGACCATCGCCCCATGCCGACCAGCGCGAGGCATCCGACCATCGAACGGACCTGATGGTGCAGGAAACTGCGCGCTGCTGTCTCGATAACGACCGAATCGCCCTCGCGCCGCACCGTCAGCGTGTCGAGCGTGCGCACCGGGCTGTCCGCCTGGCAATGCGCGCTGCGGAAGGTGGTGAAGTCGTGCCGCCCGACCAGCGCCTGCGCCGCGCCGTGCATGGCCTCGGCATCGAGCGGCTGCGGCACGCGCCATGCGCGCATCGCCTCCACCGTCAGCGGCGCGCGGCGGTTGGCGATACGGTATTCATAGGCGCGGCCCGTGCAGGAAAAGCGCGCATGCCAGTCGTCCGGCACCTGTTCGCAGGCCAGCACCGCTACGGGATCGGGCCGCAGCCGCGCGTTGAGCGCTTCCATCAGGCGGAACGGTTCCATCATTATGTCGAGATCGAGATGGCTGCGCATCCCCAGCGCGTGGACGCCGCTGTCGGTGCGGCCCGCGCTGTGCAGCGTTGCGTCCTGCCCGGTAATCGCCAGTACCGCCGCCTCGACCGCGCCCTGAACGCTCGGCCCGTGCTTCTGGCGTTGCAGCCCCTGGAACGGCGTGCCGTCATATTCCAGCGTGAGCGCGAAGCGGGTCAAGCGAGCGTGGTGCCTGCCGCAATCGGGTTGCCGCGCAGGAAATCGGCGCGCGACATGGCGGGTTTGCCCGCGCGTTGCAGCGTGATGGGGCGCAAGGCACCCTTGCCGCAAGCGATGGTGAGATCGTCGTCCAGCACTTCGCCCGATGCGCCGGAACCTTCGGAAATTTCAGCGCGCAGCACCTTGATACGCGCGCCATTCACCTCGAACCAGGCACCGGGGAAGGGCGACAGGCCGTGGATATGGCGCACCAGCTCCTCAGCCGGGCGCGACCAGTCGATACGGGCCTCCGCCTTGTCGATCTTGGGCGCATGGGTCGCCTCTGCATCGTCCTGCGGCACCGGCACATGGATGGCCAGATCGCGCAGCGTGCCGCTCATCAGCTGCGCGCCCAGCTGCGCCAGCTCGTCCGTCAGTTCGCCCGTCGTCTTGTCGCCGATGGGCGTGCGGGCGGTGGCCAGCATCGGGCCGGTGTCGAGGCCCGCTTCCATCTGCATGATGGTAACGCCGGTGCCCGCATCGCCCGCCATGATGGCGCGATGCATCGGCGCCGCCCCGCGCCAGCGCGGCAGGATCGAGGCATGGACGTTGAGGCAGCCATGTTCCGGTATGTCGAGGATCGCCTGCGGCAGGATCATGCCATAGGCCGCGACGACCGCGATATCGGCCCCGTGTGCCGCGAACTGCTCCTGTGCCTCGGCGGATTTCAGCGAGGTCGGCGTGAAGACCGGAAAGCCCAGCCCCTCCGCCGCGCGCTGCACCGCCGAGGGTTGCGGCTTCTTGCCCCGGCCCGCCGGACGCGGCGGCTGGGTATAGACCGCAACGATGGTATGCGCGGCCGCCTCCAGTGCGCGCAGTGTCGGCACGGCAAATTCGGGCGTGCCCATGAAAATTACTCGCACGCCGACAACTCCGTTCGCCCTGATCTTGTCGAAGGGTCGTCCTTCGCCTCATACCGTTGCTAGTAGAAAACACGGTCCTTCGACAAGCTCAGGACGAACGTGGGCTGGAAATGCACACCCCTTCGACAAGCGCCTCCCGACACCATATGATGACGTATGGCTTCCACCGAAATCGAAACGCTGGCCGCATCGCTGGCGCGCCTGCCCGGGCTTGGCCCGCGTTCGGCGCGGCGCGCGGTGCTGTGGCTGGTGAAGCGGCGCGAAACCGCGCTGGGCGAATTGCTCGATGCGCTTGGCGAAGTGCGCGACCGGCTGGTCGAATGCGACACCTGCGGCAATGTCGATACGCAGAACCCGTGCGGCATCTGCGCCGATCCCAAACGCGATACGAAATCGCTGTGCGTGGTGGAAGATGTGGCGGACCTGTGGGCGCTGGACCGCGCGCGGCTGTTCGCGGGCACGTATCACGTGCTGGGCGGGCGGCTGTCGGCGATGGACGGCGTGCGGCCCGAAGACCTCAACCTCGCTTCCCTGTTTGCGCGGATCGAGGCGGGCGGTGTCGAGGAGGTGGTGCTGGCGATGAACGCCACCCTGGAGGGCCAGACCACCAGCCATTACATCGCGGAACGGCTGGAAAACGCTGCCGTCCGCATCACGCAACTGGCCCACGGCCTGCCGGTCGGCGGAGAGCTGGATTATCTGGACGAGGGTACGCTCGCGCAGGCATTAAGGGCTAGGCGTCCGGTGGGGTGAACGTGTTCGTTCGCTGACACTCGAAAGCTGCGCCGTCCCGCTCCCCCTCCCGTCATTGCGAGCGTAGCGCGGCAATCCAACTCCCGCCATGGATTGCCGCGCTACGCTCGCAATGACGACATCCGGCCAAGCGCGGGCATTCCCACCGTTGAAATTTGCGCTACTCCCGCCTAATTCGCCCCGCATGGCTATCCGTGAAATTCTCGAAGTGCCGGACCCCCGGCTCAAGACCGTGTCCGAACCCGTCACCGCGTTCGACGACGATCTCAAGACGCTCGTCGCCGATATGTTCGATACGATGTACGACGCCCCCGGCATTGGGCTGGCCGCGATACAGGTCGGCGTGCCGCAGCGCGTTTTGGTCATCGACCTTCAGGAACCGGACGAGGACGCCGAGCCGGTCGAATGCACGGAACATGGTGGAGAGGCCCACACGCACCAGCCGATCAAGAACGACCCGCGGGTTTTCGTGAACCCCGAGATCCTCGATCCGTCGGAGGAAGTTGCAACCTATCAGGAAGGCTGCCTGTCGGTCCCCGAAATCTACGCCGACGTCGACCGACCCAGCACGTGCCGCGTACGGTATCGCGATGTCGACGGGAAGGAACACGAAGAGGCATTGGACGGCTTGCTGGCAACCTGCCTGCAACACGAAATGGATCACCTCGAAGGGGTGCTTTTCATCGACCACCTGAGCCGCCTGAAACGGCAGATGGCTTTGAAAAAACTGACAAAGCTACGCCGCGCGGCGTAAGTTCCGTCATTGCGAGCAAAGCAAAGCAATCCAGAATGTCGGTGCGCTGAACCCTGGATTGCTTCGCTACTTTCTTGTTTTCTCGCTAACGCTTGGCACAGCAAGCGTAGGACGGATGCCCGAAGCGCACCCAACAACAACGCCTGAACGTCCGGCGTCAGTGGCCGAGGCCCTGCACCGCCTTTTTCACATCCTCGATCACTTCGCGGCACATCGTCGCGCAGCGGGTGCAATGCGGGTCGTCGTGCTTCTCGCAATGCTCGAGGCATTGTTCGCACGCGATAATTGTCGCTGCACCGACCGCCTTGATGGTGGCGACATTTCCGCCGGTCCGGCGACTGCCGACACGGTAGAAGGCAGTGCAGGCATCGCTCGCATCGAGGCACCGGCGAATGCACTCGGCGCGCTCCTTCGCGTCGGGTTCGGCAAGGCAGGCATCGGCGCAACTGTTCATGATCGCCGCGCCATACATCGCATGCTTCACCGCTTCGCCAAGCTGTTCGTTGTAGTCGTCGCCCACGGCGGGGTGGTCCTGAATCATTTCCTTGATCGACATCGTATTTTCTCCTGTTTTCAAGGACGAAGCGAGCGGGGTGGGGGATAGGTTCCGAAATGGTGACAACGCGGCTTGGCCGCCCATCGGGTTCCGGCTATGTTCCAGCTATGGATATACCCGCATGGATCGTCGGCCTGATCTGTATCGCACTGGGCCTGCTGCTCGGCTGGTTCGCCGGATCGCGCCCGGTTGCCGAATTGAAGGCACGGTTCGATGCGCGCGATGGCGAGGCGCGGGAGCTGGACGCGAAATATCTGCGCGCCTTTGCCGATCTGGAAGCGGCGAAGGAGAAGGCGACGCGGGTGGACGGGCTGGAGGTGCAGCTCGACACCGCGCGCAGGGAAGGCGAAACGGCGCGCGCCGAGCTTGCAACGCTGAAAGCCAACGCCGCCAATTTCGACGAGCAGAAGAAGCTGCTGGTCGAAGCGCGGGGCGAAATGTTGAAGGAATTCCAGAACACCGGCAACGCGGTTCTGGGCAAGGCGCAGGAAGCGTTTCTGGAGCGGGCGAGCGAGCGGTTCGGGCATTCGGAAAAGGCGTCTGCGGAGAAGCTGCAGTCGCTGCTGCAACCGGTGACGCAGCGCCTGAAACAATATGAGGATCAGGTCGGGTTGCTGGAAAAGCAGCGGGTCGATGCCTTTACCGCGTTGCGCACCCAGATCGAGACGATGCGGCTGGGGCAGGAGGAAGTCCGGCGCGAAGCGCAGCGGCTGGGCAATTCGCTGACCAATGCGCCCAAGGCGCGTGGGCGCTGGGGCGAGCGCGCGTTGCAGAACGTGCTCGAACAAAGCGGGCTGGCCGAACACACCGATTTCCATCTGGAACAGTCGATGGATACCGAGGCCGGGCGGCTGCGGCCCGATGCCATCGTGAATATTCCGGGCCAGAAGAAGCTGGTGATCGACGCCAAGGTATCGCTGAATGCCTATCAGGAAGCGTTCGAGGCGAATGACGATGCGGTGCGCGCCGCCGCGCTGGATGCCCATGCGCGCTCCATGCGCAATCATGTGCAGACGCTGGGCGCGAAAAGCTACCAGAGCCAGTTCGAAGAAGCGCCCGATTACGTCGTGATGTTCGTGCCGGGCGAGCACTTCGTCGCCGCCGCGCTGGAGCATGATCCGGAGCTGTGGGACTTCGCCTTCGAAAAGCGCGTGCTGCTGGCAACGCCAACCAATCTCGTCGCCATCGCGCGCACCGTGGCGCAGGTGTGGCGGCAGGACAAGATGGCGTCCGAAGCGCAGGAAATCGGGCGGATGGGTGCCGAGTTGTATGACCGGCTGCGGGTGGCGGCAGAGCATATGAAGCGCGTCGGCGGTGGGCTGGAAACGGCGGTCACGAATTACAACAAGTTCGTCGGCAGCTTTGAACGCAACGTGCTGACCTCGGGCCGTCGGATGGCGGAAAAAGGCCTGGAGATTTCCAAGGAGATCGAGGACGTGCCGCAGATCGAGAAAGAGCCGACTTATGGCGAGGCGGATGCGGTGGATGCGGAGAAAGCCCTGAAGGCGGAGTAGCTTCGGCGTTTTCCTACACCGTTTCACGCTGCTACGGTCGGTCACCGCTCTTTCTCATCGCAGTTTCAGGACGCAGCCTGGTTTTCCATCGCATATGCTAGTTGACGCTTTGTCACTCAGCGGCCCAAGCGTGTATTTTATCAACTAACCGTCCAGCGTTGCCAGCACTTCATAGGCCAGCACGCCCGCCGCCATTGCGGCATTCAGGCTATCGGCCCGCCCGCGCATCGGCATGGTGACGCGCAGGTCGCATGCCGCCTCGTAGGCTTCGGGCAAGCCTTGCGATTCGTTGCCGACCATGACGAAGCACGGCGCCGCGTAAGGCGCGCCGCGATAGGGCACGGCTTCGCGCAGGGAAGCGGCGACCAGCTGGCCGTTTCCGGCACGCAGCCACGGCTCGAATTCCTCCCACCGTGCCTGCGCAAGCGATTGCGTGAAAATCGCGCCCATGCTCGCCCGCACCGCCTCGACGCCGAACGGGTCGGTGCAATCGTCGATCAGGATTAACCCACCGGCACCCACCGCGTCCGCCGTGCGCAGCATGGTGCCCAGATTGCCCGGATCGCGCAATGCCTGCGCCACCAGCCAGATCGGCGCGGTATCGCGGTCGATCCGGTCCAGCGCGGTGTCGAGTTCGGCAAAGGCCCCGGCGACGACTTGCGGGTTCGCCTTGCCGGTGATCTTCGCCAGAATGTCGGGCGTCGTTTCGATCACGGTTCCGCCTGCCGCGTGAACATCGCGTTCCAGCGCGGCGACCAGCGGATGGGGATCGCGCCCCGCCGCCATTACCAGCACCTGCGGGACGTGTCCGCACTGGCGCGCATCGGTCAGCAGGCGCAGCCCCTCGGCCAGAAACAGACCCTCGCGCCGCCGGTGTTTCTTGTCGCGCAGGCTGCGCAGCCGCTTGACCATCGGGTTGGAAAAACCGGTAATGGTGTGCCGCCCGGCAGTCGGCTTACTGGCAGGTTCAGCCACGCTCACTCTTCGCCGAACCCGTCCTCGATAAGCGCCGCCAGCTGGGCCATGACCGGCGCGGCATCGTCCCCGGCAACGATCAGCTCGACCACATCGCCCTTCGCCGCGCCCAGCATCATCAGGCCGAGGATCGACCCACCCGCCGCGCTGTTGCCGCCTTTCGCGACATGCACCGAGACGCTGTCGGGCAATTCGCTGACCGCTTCGACAAACCGCGCGCTGGCCCGCGCATGCAGCCCGCGCTGGTTCACGATGGTGAGTGTCCTGCGCAGTTCGCTCATCGCGTTGCCGCCTCCTTGTCATTCGAAGTGTGGTCGGCATCACCGAGCAGGGCCGACGCCACCGTGATGTAGTTCTTTCCCGCCTCGCAGGCAGCGTTCACCGCATCGGACACCGACATGCTTTTGCGTGCGCCCGCCAGCCGGATCAGCATGGGCAGGTTGATGCCGGCGATGACCTCCACCCGGCCCGGTTCGAGCAAGGAAATGGCAAGGTTGGACGGGGTGCCGCCGAACAGGTCGGTCAGGATTACCGTGCCTTCGCCGCTATCGACGGTGGCAACAGCACTGGCGATGTCCTCGCGCCGGACTTCCATGTCGTCCTGCGGTCCGATGCTGACTGTCGCCAGCGCCTCCTGCGGGCCGACCACGTGCTCCAGCGCGGCGACGAACTCGCCGGCAAGATTCCCATGTGTCACGATGACTGCGCCGATCAAGGGCGCAGCCGTCGCATGGGCGGGAAGGGGGCAAGTGAAGTCATGTCTGTAAACCTTCGAGCGCGTCCGCAGCGCGGCTGCCGAGATTGCGGTGGATGACGGTAGGTGCATACCCTGCTTCGCGCAGGGCTGTTTCCATCTGCGCGGCGGTAAAGACCGAACGGTGTCGCCCGCCGGTGCAGCCGAAGGCGATGTTGACGTAGCTTTTGCCCTGTGCCCGATAGCGCGGGAGCAGGGTTAGCAGCAGGTCGCGAATCTGGCTGAATACCGTGTCGAATGCAGGGTCGGTACGGATATGCGCGCCCACGGCGCTGTCCAGCCCGGTCTGCTCGCGCAGCCCCTCGATCCAATGCGGATTGTCGAGAAAGCGCATGTCGAAAACGAGGTCGGCGAGCGGTGGGGTGCCGCGTGCGAAACCGAAGCTGGAGATGATGATCGCCATGTCTTCGGGCGCGTCGTCGGCGAAACCGGCCCGCACGGCGCGTTTCAGGTCGTTGCTGGAAAAAGTGGTGGTGTCGATGACCATATCGGCCCAGCGGCGCAGCGGGTCGAGCAGTTCGCGTTCTGCCATGATGCCCGTGCGCACCGGCCGGTCATGTGCCATCGGGTGCCGCCGCCGCGTTTCGTCGTAGCGGCGTTCCAGCTCGCCGCTGGCACAATCGATGAACAATGTCGTCAGCTGGATATCGCCACGCGCGTCCAGCTCCTTGACCTGCGCGATGATCTCGGCGGGCACGAAGCCGCGGGTGCGCGAATCGAAGCCGATGGCGAGCGGGCCGGGCGGCGCATCGGCGGAAGATGGGGCGGGGGACGCAGCAGTGTCGGCACCAACCATACGGTCGAGCAGGCGGATCGGAAAATTGTCGATCGCTTCCCAGCCCAGGTCTTCCAGCTCGCGCAGCGCCGTGGTCTTGCCGGCGCCGGACAGGCCGGTAACGAGCAGGATGCGTTGTGGATCGACGGCGCGACTCATTCTTCGCCCCTGCGCGCTCCGGCGCGTTTTGGGAACCCCCGGTGCAGGCTTTCCGCCTCTTCCAAACGCAATCCATGCAGGCGCAATGCCTGCTCGATGCGTACCGGTGCGGCGTGGCCGGACAAGTGCATGGAGAGATGCGGTACCGCTATTCCGGCCAGCATCTTGAACGGCGCCGTCTCGATATAGCGCGGCGCATCGTCATCGAAGCGGACAACCAGCGCGACAGGTGTCGCTGTACAATCCATCGGTACGATGCCGACATTGCGGATTTCCAGAAGGCCCCGTGTCTGCGGTGAGGGTGCAGCGACGACCGTACCGTCATCGACCGTCAGCATTACACCGTCATCGCCGATCAGCACCGCGCCCCTGTCAATAAGAGCGAGGGCGAGGCTGGACTTGCCGCATCCCGGCGGGCCGGACAGCAGCACGCCGCGCCCCGCGATTGCGATAGCCGTGTATTGATGGATCGCCGGAGCATCCCCGGTCACGGTTGCCATTCCGCATTGGGCAGGCGCAGCACGAGGCGTGCGCCGGTCCGTTCGCCCTCGCTGTTCATCGCCAGCAAACGACCGTGATGCGCCTCTGCGATGGTGCGCGCCATCGCCAGACCGAGCCCGCTGTGATTGCCGAAATCCTCTTCTTTCGGGCGGTCCGAGTGGAACCGGCGGAACACCTTTTCGCGGTCCTCTTCGGGAATGCCCGGTCCGTCGTCTTCGATGGCGAGATCGATGCATTCATCGTCCACAACGATTGTCACATACACGCTGGCGCCTGCCGGAGAGAAGGACGTCGCATTATCGAGCAGGTTCTCGATCACCCGCTCCAGCCGCAGCGGCACGCCCATAACGGGCGCTTCGGCCATCGGGCGGGTAAATTCGATGGCGACATCGCCGTCCCGGCCCCGGCTGGCGCGGCGATCGAGGATGGCCTGGGTCAGCGCAGCCAGGTCGATGGGTTCGAACCGGGCGCGCGATATCTCCGCATCGACGCGGCTGGCATCGGAAATCTCGGTCACCAGCCGGTCGATCCGCCGTACATCGTGCTGCGCGATGCCGAGCAGTTGCGCGCGCAAATCGGTATCGTCCACCCGGTCGAGCGATTCCACCGCGCTGCGCAGGCTGGCGAGCGGATTCTTGATTTCGTGCGCGACATCGGCGGCGAAGTGTTCGACCGCATCGATCCGGTCGCGCAGCGTATCGGTCATGTCGGAGACGGCGCGGGCCAGCAGGCCGATCTCGTCGCGCCGGTCCGGCAGGCGCGGCACTTCCACATCGCGGTCGCGCCCGAGCCGCACACGCTGTGCGGCGGTCGAAAGGGTGCGCAGCGGTATGACGATGGTGCGCGCGAGATAAAGCGATAGCAGGATCGAGCCGACCAGCGCGAGGAAGACGCCGATGCCAAGCGTGGTGCGCGCGGCGCGCACCGCTTCGGTAATGTCGAGCGCATTGCGCGTCGTCAGCAGCGTGACGCCATTGGTGCCCACCGGCGCGGCGGCGGTGATGACGGGCGATCCGTCGGACCAGTCGCGCAGTTGGATCTGGCTCAGTCCGGTTTCGCGCGCCCGCGCCAGTTCCGGCCAGCTGTTTGCGACATTGGACTCCGGCTCGATATAGTCTTCGACCGGTTCCGCCGCGACGACGGTATCGATGATCCGGTCCAGCGTTTGCGCGAAGTCGTCGCTCCAGTCATCCTTAGACGGATCGGCGAAAACGAAGGCCGGCTCGTCCAGCGCGAAGCTGTCGGCCCACAGCAAACCTTCGGCATCGAAGATGCGCATCCGCATCCGCTGTTCCTTGCCGATCTGCACGAGCAACGCTTCCTGCCGCTCCTTGGTTGCACCGGCCAGCGCCTCGGCGGTAATCTGCGCCTCGATCCGCGCCATCTTGTAGCGTTCGTCCAGCAACTGGCTGCGATAGCCGTCGAGATAAAAAATGCCGCCACCCAACAGCGCCAGCGGCAGCAAATTCACCGCCAGAATACGGGTCGTGAGCGATAATCGGCGGGACCAGCTCAAACGTTCCAGCCCGACATCCACCAGCCCGCTGGGTAAATGGCGCGCCAGTTTCCGTCGTCTATCCGCCACCCTTCCCGTCACGTCAGCCATCGGTGAAACTGTAACCGGCCCCGTACAGCGTCTCGATCGCACCGAATTCCGGATCGACGGCGCGGAACTTGCGGCGCATCCGCTTGATATGGCTATCGACCGTGCGGTCGTCGACGAAGATATCGTCGGGATAGGCAGCATCCATCAGCAGGTTGCGCGACTTGATGACGCCGGGGCGAACGGCCAGTGCTTCCAGCATGAGGAACTCGGTGACGGTCAGCGGCACTGCCTCGCCATCCCACAAAACATCGTGCCGCGACGGGTCCATCGACAGCCTGCCGCGTTCGATAACGCCCTGCCGCTCCGCCTGCCCCGCCGCATAGCCGGCGTTTGCAATGCCCGAACGCGCTTCGGCGCGGCGCAGAATAGCGCGGATGCGCGCGGTGAGCAGGCGCAAGCTGAACGGTTTGGCGATATAATCGTCCGCGCCCTGCTCAAGTCCTGCTTCCTCGTCTTCCTCTTCGTCCTTGCTGGTCAGGAAAATGACGGGAAGCGCCGAGTTTTCACGCAGGCGGCGCAGCAGTTCCATGCCGTCCATGCGCGGCATCTTGATGTCGAACACCGCCAGGTCCGGTGGATTTTCCAGCAGCGCCTTCAGCGCCGCCTCGCCATCGGAATACAGCCGCGTTGCATACCCTTCCGCCTGCAAGGCGATGGAAACCGTGGTCAGGATGTTGCGGTCATCATCGACCAGGGCGACCGTTTTTTGTCCGGCCTGCACGCCCTCCGTGCCCTCGTGCGGTGCGGTTTCTGCGGTGGTGCGGGCGACGTCGCTTTGCATGAGAGCAGGTTAGCGGTTCGCATCCGTGCGCACAACGATGCTGCTTCGCCACGCCGGACGCCGTGTTTTCCTGAAACCCGATCGCGTGCGGGCCGTTGTTGGGGGTGAAGGGTGTCGCATCCGCCGCGCGCCTGCAAATTTTTGGGAGAGATAACATGAGCCTGTTCGACAGCATCCTTGGTGCCGCCCACGACCACCCCACCGTAAAGAACCTTGCCGAGAAGATCGGCGTGGACCCCGAAACCGCCGAGAAGGCAATCGCCGGGCTTGCATCCGCGCACAAGGAAGACGGCGATACGGTAGAGCTGGCCGCCGGAAAAACCGGTATCGACGCCGGTGTCCTGAGCCAGGTGCGCGAGCATATCGGCGGCGAAGGTTCGCTGGGCAAGTTCATGCAGATTCTCGACGCCGACCATGACGGCAATCCACTGAACGATATTGCCGCCAAAGCCGGCAGCCTGTTCGGGAAGAAATAGCATGAACCTTGGTCAGCTATTGCAGCAAAGCGGCGCGATCACCTCGATGGCGCGCGAACTGAACATCGACGAGAAAACGGCACAAACGGGCGCTGGCGCCCTGTTGCCCGCCATCGTCGCGGGTATGGGCCGTAGTGCCACTGGCGGCGGTGGTGGCTCCGGCGGCCTTGGCGGATTGGCCGGGGCGATCCTTGGCGGCGGCGGAGGCGGCCTGCTTGAATCCGTGCTCGCGCCAAAGCAGACGCCGGTCAGTCAGGGCAACGATATCCTCGGCAGCATTTTTGGCACCAAGGATGTCAGCCGCTCGGTCGCCAGCGAGGTTGCGGGCGTCACAGGTATCGACGAAAGCCTGCTGAAAAAGATGCTGCCTATTCTGGCAATGGCGGTTGCCGGGTACCTCGCAAAGGGCGGCGGGCAATCCGGCGGGCAGCAGGGCGGAGGGGGTGCGCTCGGCGGCATCCTCGGCTCGATTGTCGGCGGACTGGCGGCACGATAGATGCGAAGGGGGAGGCGCAGGTGCCTCCCCTTTATTTTTGTCGCACGTTCTCGATCAGCCTGGTATCAAGACTGTCGCCGTGCAGGACCGAGACGTCGCCGGTGGTTTCAAGCACCACGGCGCGCACTTCCGACATATCCATGACATTCGCCTCGCGTAGTTTGGCGATAACGTCCGATTGCGCGACCCGGGTGGATTGCATCGCCTCATCGCAAAATTCCCCGTCGCGCATCAGCAAAATGGGTTCATTCTGCATGACGGCCTCCACCGTGTCCGAGGATTTGCGCAGCAAGGCCGCAATGAACTGGACGGCGAACAGCGCGACCATGCCGGCGATGACCTGCCCATAGCTGGCCCACTCCGTAGCCTGCGCGCCGCCCGCAACCAGCGAGCCCAGCGCGACGGTCATGATAAAATCGAAATTCGTCATCTTGGACAGCGAGCGCAGCCCGACGATGCGGACCAGCACGACGACCATGCACAGTGCGATGGCACCCAGAATGCTGCCGCGCAGTATCACGTCGAGCCATGCGATATCGGGCGTAAACATCAGATTGCCTTCGCTTGCGCGATGTAGCGCGCCACATTTTTCGCCAGCACATCCAGCGGCGCGTTGCCGCCAAGGATGACGGCGTCGTTGAACGCCTTCATGTCGTACGCCTGCCCCAGCGCCGCTTCGGCCAGCGCCCGTTGCCGCACGATCTCGCTATGGCCGACCTTGTAGCCGCAGGCTTGCCCGGCCCAGGTGCAATAGCGGTCCACTTCGCTGGCGACTTCTTCGGGTTTGCTGCCATTGCGCTCGACAAAGAACGCGACCGCGCGTTCGCGGCTCCAGCCCTTATGATGCAGGCCGGTGTCCACCACCATGCGACAGGCGCGGAAGGCGAGCGCTTGCAGATAGCCAAGCTGGCCGACGGTGAAATCGTCATAGGCGCCCAGCTCGTCCGCCAGTTGTTCGCCGTACAAGGCCCAGCCTTCGCTGAACGAATTGAAGGCAAGGATGCTGCGGATCAGCGGCAGCCGGTTGGAATATTCGCCTTCCCAGACATGGCCGGGGATGGTTTCGTGATAGGTCAGGTCGGCAAGGTCGTATGTGCGGTGCAGGTCCGTGGTGCGCAGGTTGATCCACATGCGGCCCGGAATGCTGCCGTCCTTGCTGCCCGCACCGCCATAGGCACCGGGCGCGCCCAGCTCTTCGTTGGGCGGGATGCGGCGGATTTCGACGGGCGGGTCGACCAGCGTGTTGAACGCACGCGGCATTTGCGCTGTGATCCAGTCGATCCGGTCGCGGATGAACGCCATGATCTCGGCTCGGCCCGGATCGCCATCGGCAAACTTGTAACGCGGATCGCGGCCAAGCCCCTGCATCCGTTCACCCACGGTGCCTTTGGTGTAGCCGATGTCGCGCAGGATCGGGTCCATGCGGGCGTGTAACGCTGCCAGTTCCTCCAGCCCGCGCTCGTGCACCTCGTCCGGCGTCAGCGTCGTGGTGGTGCTGGCGCGCAGGCCCCATGCGTACCATTCGTCGCCGCGCGGGCGGGTGGAGAGGCCAGGGTCGGAGGTCGCGATGGCGCGCTGCGCTTCGAGTTCGACGAGCTGCGCCTCCAGCGCCATCCTGACCTTGCCGGTGACGATGGGCGTGGCACGTGCGCCATAGGTCGCATCGTATGCACGCAACGGCGCGACCAGCAAGCCACCTTCGTCGCCCGCATCGGCGATGGTCGAGCGCATCTGTGCGATGGCCTTGTCCAGCACGAAATCGGGCGGCACCATGCCCATCTCGCGCGCGGTGCGGATGCGGTCCCGCTCGCCGTCGAGCACGCCCGGCATCGCTTCCAGCCGCGAGACATAGGCTTCCGCGTCGGCATCGGTCTTCAGCGGGTGACTGGCGCTGAGGAAGCGCGGCATGTCGATATAGGTGCCGACATTCTGGCACACGACATAGGGGCTGTTGCGCCAGCTGCCGACAGCAACATCGCCATAGGGCAGGGCAAAGCCATCGAGCGCGGTTTTATAGGCGCTTTCCACGACTTCGAAGCTGGTGCGGGTGTCGGCGTCGAGCGCGTTTGTGTCGACCGCCTGCGCGACGGAAAGGTCAATGCGAAGACGGTCGGCATAGCGACGCTGTCCGCCAGCCGATTGATCTTCCAAACGCGCTCTCAGGTTCGTGCGCTGTCCGGTATCGACACCAAGGCCGGTGGCGCGTTCGGGCTCATGCTGCAGCAGATTATAGGCAATCGCTTCCAGCTGTGCCGCGGGGGATTGGTCAGCCATGATATTGCGATAGGCGCGATCGCTCGGCTGGCACCCGCCCAGCGCCAACAGCGAAACACCCGCCCCCAGTCCGGAAATGGCCTGGCGACGGGTGATCGGGTTTGCGTTGATTTCCATAGGGAGGCGGTCTGCACCGCCGCCCCGATGGTGTCAAAACAACAAAGGCTCGTTCGCCCTTGCTACATTCATGTCAGTCGAGAAATTCGGCGGGCACGGTGCCGCCGGTCTTCTGCAATTCCTGCATGGTCATGCGGTGCAGCCAGACATTGTCGTCCGCGCTGCCTTCGTAATTGGTCCGGCCCAGTTCCGCCGCCAGTTCCTTGCGGTTGGCGTAGCTTGCATCGACGCCGATCAGCTTCATCAGGTCGACGATGGAAGTGCGCCAGTTCAGCTTGTCCGAACCCGGCATCGCATCGAGCCGCTTTGCGACATCGACCTGCGAAATCGGCGCAGCTTTGGTGCCAGCTGCCGACGTCTTGGTTGCGACCTTGGGCGTCGCTTTTGGGGCGGTCTTCTTCTCGTCCTTGCCGAAAATCGCGTCCTTGATGCTGCTGAAAATACCCATGTCATTCCACTCCTGTTCGTTGCTGTTGAATATCGAACGGGGCGCGCGGCGGATAGTTTCGTGCAGCCACCACTCTTTTCCCGGGCGACGGTTCAAGCTACTGCCAAGGCATGGATTTTGTTCTCTCGCTACTCGTCCTCGCCGCCTTCGCGCTTGCCGTCGCGTCGATATTCGTGTGGCGACGCGGCGGGAAGACGCAGGCGCTGCTGATGCTGCTGCTGGCGGTCATCGGGCTGGGCAATGTGCTGATCTGGACCGTGCCCGATGCAGGGGGCATCGCCCCGGCAGACCGTCTTGCTGCCGAGGCGACGCCGTGACGGCTGGCCGCTATTCCGGCAGCCGCCAGACCACCGAATTGCGGTAATTGCCTGCCACCTTTGCGCCGCTGCTGTCGCGCGCGGCAGTGAAGCGGGCGCGCTGCTGGACCAAGCGACACGTTGCCGCATCCATCTGCGCGTGGCCGCTGCTGGTGGTGACGCGGCAATCGCGCACCTTGCCCGTCGCATCCAGCGACAGCACGAAGCCGACGCGCCCCGCCCAGTCACGCCGCACCCAGCTTGGCCGGTAATCCGCCGTGCTGATCCAGCTGCCCGGATCGTTTGCGACCTTGACCGGCACGGGTTCGAACGTCGGCGTGGGCTTCGGTATCGCCCGCAAGGACGGCAGCGGTGATGGCGAGGGCAGGATGACCGTCGGCCCCATTGGCAGGGGTTCATACACCACCGTGTCCGTCGGTGCCGGCCGGTCGGAGGTGGTGATTGTCGCCGTATCGGTCCGCAAATCCAGTTGAGGCGTCGGCACGAAGGGATCCGGCGCTTGCGCCGTGCGCGGATCGGGCACGGCTTCGGGTGGTTTTGGCGGGGGCGGCGGCAACTTCACTTCCACGTCGTTCGCCACAAAGGGCGGGTCCGGTTCGGCGATGATGCCCGTCACGGTCAATCCGGCGACCAGCAGTCCGCCTATTGCGGCATGCACCGCGACCACGCCTGCAATTCCGGCAGCCCGATCCTTCGGTGTCTGCGTATCTACATAGGCCATTTGGCTCTCCTCTCTGTCAGGAAGGGAGAATGTTGCACCGCCAGACCTGTCTGGCAAAGACTATCGCGTGGCAAAATGCCACTGAAACCCCAGCATTCCGTAGCGTCAGTCGTGGTTCATCGAACCACCGTCAGGATCGATCGACTTGATCGAGCCTCACTTGATGGGACAGGCCGGGTCCAGCCGGAAATCGAGGTAATTGTCGACCGAACCCATCAGGTCGTCCATCTCGTTTTCGAAGAAATGGTTGGCGCGCGGGATTTCCTCGTGGTGGATGGTGATGTGCTTCTGCGTGCGCAGCTTGTCGACCAGCTTCTGCACCGCAACCGGCTGCACCACCGTATCGGCCACGCCCTGGATGAAGATGCCCGATGCGGGGCAGGGCGCGAGGAAGCTGAAATCATACATGTTTGCAGGCGGCGCGATGGATATGAAGCCGCGAATTTCCGGGCGCCGCATCAGCAGCTGCATCCCGATCAGCGCGCCGAAGCTGACACCGGCGACCCATGTAACCTGCGCCTCCTGATGCATGGACTGCACCCAGTCGAGCGCAGCGGCCGCGTCGGACAATTCGCCCACGCCATTGTCGAAGCTGCCCTGGCTGCGGCCGACACCGCGAAAATTGAAGCGCAGCGTGGCGAACCCGCGATCCACGAAGGTCTGGTACAGTTTCTGCGTGATGCGTTCGTTCATCGTGCCGCCTCCCTGCGGGTGCGGATGCAGGATCATGGCGACCGGTGCGCGCGGGCGGGGCGGGGGAGAGAAACGGCCTTCGAGGCGACCCTCTGGGCCGGGGAAGATGACGGTTGGCATGGTGCGGGAATACCCTGATTATGAAGCTGTCGGCGCAATGGTGGCGCGCGCAAAGAGGGTGGCTATATAGGGTTTCGCCCCGCAATCGCAATCTTAGTGAAGTTCGTCATCCAACGCATCTATCTCGACCACGCCGCCACCACGCCGCTGCGCCCCGAAGCGCTGGCAGCGATGCAGGACGGCTTCGCGCGCTGGGCCAATCCCAGCAGCCCGCATGGCGAGGGCCGCGCGGCAAAGGTTGCGCTGGAGGACGCGCGCGACCGGGTGAAGGCGGCGCTGGGCTGGTCGGGCGAGGTCATCTTTACGAGCGGCGCGAGCGAGGCGCTGTCCATCGGGTTGGGCCGCGCAAAAGTGGACCGGCGGATCGTCAGCGCTGTCGAACATGACGCCGTGTTTCGCGCCGCGCCCGAGGCGACGGTCGTGGCCTTGGACGCGGCGGCGCTCGCCGAAGAACTGGCAAAACCGGGGAAGGCGGTCGTTGCCTTGCAGGCGGTGAACTCGGAAACCGGCACGGATTTGCGTGACAGCGCCGTTGCATCGGCCATCGGGGAAGCTGGCGCACTGTGGCTCGCCGACTGCTCGCAATCGGCGGGCAAGCTGCCGATGCCCCATTGCGACATGGCCGTGGTGTCCGCGCACAAGCTGGGCGGGCCGGTGGGCATCGGCGCATTGCTGGTGCGGGATTATGCGATGCTGTCGCCGACCGGCGGGCACGAGCGCGGCTATCGGCAGGGAACGGAGAATCTCCCCGCCGCTCTGGGTTTTGCTGCCGCGCTGGAAACCGGCGGGATCGCTGACTGGCCGACATCGGCGGAACAGCGTCTGGATTTTCGGAACGCGCTGTCGCGCGACGGCGAGGTGGTGGCCCCCGGTGCGCAATGTTCCCACGTGTTCGCCGTCGCGCACCCCGTGCTGAGCGCGCAGGTGCTGCTGATCAAACTCGATGCGATGGGCTTCGCGGTATCGGCGGGCAGCGCGTGTTCGTCCGGCACACTCAAGAAAAGCCGGGTGCTGGAAGCATTCGGCGTGGCGGACGATGTCGCGGCGCGGACGGTGCGGGTGAGCATGGGCTGGAATACGACACCGGGCGAGCTGGATGCGTTTGTCGAGGCGTGGTGTGGTTTAGGCTAACATCGTCACCGCCGACGTAATTCCGTTGTCAGCCCGGACTTGGTCTCCACGTCATCCCGGACTTGATCCGGGATTCAGCTATCTTCCGGCGCTGTGCTCAAACGAGCTGGACCCAAGGATCACGTCCGGGGTGACGAGAAGGTTAAGTCTGGGATGACTGGACGGACAAGTTCAGAATGATGGGAAGGACGGCTCCAGGGGGACATTATGGAAAACCTGGCTATCAGAAAAACACGAAGTCCTTTCCTACTTCGGCTTGGCCACGCTATTACAGCGGGCATTCCAATTACAGGTCCGAGCCACAACAAGCCCCTCGGCCCCCTGTCCGTCCGGCATCGCAAATTGTAGAATCATGATGTAAAATCAATTATTTAGGCGGAAAAACCGAAGTTGACACGGTGTCACCTTTGTCACTTTTCCACTGCCCGTCGGCAGGGAGTGCGCCTCCAAGAACCTAGCGCGCATCAGAAGTCAGGCACGACCCCCCTTTTGGCCAGCTGCCTGCAACAGCCGCTCGGGACAGGCTTCGACAAGCTCCGAGCGAACGGATAGAGAGCCCATTCATATGATTTACCTTGATTATCAGGCCACGACCCCGCTTGCCCCCGAAGCGCGCGACGCCATGCTGCGCTGGCTCGACGGTCCGGACGGCAGCGGGTTCGGCAATCCGCATTCGCCGCACCGCATGGGGCGCGATGCAGCGGCGGCTGTGGAGCTTGCGCGCGACCGGGTGGCGGCGCTGTTTCCGCCGGGCGGCACGGTGATCTTCACCAGCGGCGCGACCGAGGCGGTCAACCTCGCCATTCGCGGCACAAGACCGAGCGAAGGGCCGCAGGGCAGCGTTTCGGTATCGGCCATCGAACACGCCGCCGTGCTCGACACGGCACGCGCGGCGGGGCCGTGCCATGTGCTGAATGTGGCGAAGGACGGGCAGTGCAATACCGCGCAGGATGTGCCCAATGACACGCGCCTGATCTGCGTGATGCAGGTCAATAACGAGATCGGGGTGATCCAGCCGACGCTGGACTGGCACCGTACGGCCAAATCCATGAACGCGCTGTATCTGTGCGACGCGGTGCAATCCTATGGCAAGATGGAAGTCACCAGCGCCGACATGATCGCGATCAGCGCGCACAAGCTGCACGGGCCGAAGGGCATCGGCGCGTTGTGGGTGCGCAACGGGCTTCGGCTGAACGAGGTGCAGACGGGCGGCGGACAGGAGACGCTGGAGGGCGCGCCGGTGCGTTCGGGTACGCTCAGCCCGGCGCTGTGTGCCGGGTTCGGCGCGGCGGCGATGGTCGCGGCGGAGCGGCGGGCGGAGGACGCGGAGCATGTCGGCGAATTGTGGCATCGTGCGCGCGAACGCTTCGCCGACTGGACGCTGAACGGCAGCGACACGGCGCGCTATCAGGGCAACCTCAACCTGCGGCGCAAGGGGCTGGATGTGAACCGGTTGATGAGCGATTGCCGCAACGTGATGTTCTCTGCAGGCAGCGCGTGCGGCAGCGGATCGGGGCGGACCAGCCATGTGCTGGACGCGATCGGCCTGTCGAAAAAACAGGCGAAAAGCTCCATCCGACTGGGCTTCGGACGTTACACCACCATCGCCGATATCGACGCCGCCGCCGATGCGATTGCCAAGGGTGTCGAGGCGCAGGGCCTGTGAGTGTCGCGGTCCGCTTTACCGCGCCCGACGGCAGCGTCGTCGAAGCGGATGGCGACGATGGCGCATCGCTGCTCGATGCAGCGCAGGCGGCGGGCTTGCCGCTGGAGGGGACGTGCGAGGGGCAGATGGCGTGCTCCACCTGCCACGTGGTTGTCGCGGCGGAATGGTTCGCCAGACTTGCGCCCGCTGGCGAGGACGAGGAGGATATGCTCGACCTTGCTTATGGTGTGCAGCCGACCAGCCGGCTTGCCTGCCAGATCGTCCTGACGCCGGAGCTGGACGGGCTTGCGGCAGCGGTGCCGGGCGAGGCGCGCGATATTCGCGGGTTCTAACCTTGCTCTTCAGGCGTCGACGTCGAGGGCAGGTTCCGGCTGGCCGCGGCGCGTTTGAAGTCGATGCGGCGTGCGCCCCATACCAGCAACCAGACCAGCAGCCCGAGCGGCACCAGCACCGTGGCCGCCATGATCAGGAACGCGACGAGGGTGCCAAGGATGCTGCCGACCGACCCCAGCGCGTTGCGGATAGGCTCCGCAAAACCGCCCGCACTGGGCGATCCCGATGCATAGCTCACCGCCATCGTGCTGAACGCGACCCGGCCGCGCATTTCCGCCAGCCAGCTTTTCGCCTGGTCGATCTCCTCGTTCACCGCTGCCACGCCGCGTTCCGCCTCGACCAGTTCGGCTACGGTACCCTTGCGGCTTCGCAGCACCTCCATCAGCCGGTCGCGCAGCAGAGTGCGGGCGCGCAGCCGCGCTTCGGTGTCGACGATTTTCTTGGACAGGTCTTCTCCGTCGATGGAGGAGCTGACCAGTTCGCCATCGGCCCGGCCCGATGCCTCGGCCAGCTGCTTGCCGAATGCCCGCGCCTCGCCCGCCGCGACTGCCAGCGACAGCGAACCATAGGCATAGTCGCCGTCGTTCTCCGCCTGCTGCATGGAGACGATGCGGCATACAGACGGCCCGCGCGCCTCGCACATATCCGCATGCTGTTGTTGCAGCGGCGTGATGGCGGCGGCGGGCAGACGGAACCCGTAGGCATAGCTGTAGGCGATTTGCGGGACGGCAACAGGGGTAGCGGGCGTTGAGTCGTCTGGCGCATTCGCATCGACCGCGATTGGCGATGACGCCGCAGTCCCGGCCGCTTCGGCAATGTCGACCGTCGACATGGCCTCGGTCTCGGAATAGCTGTCATCGCTACACGCAGCCAGCGGCAGGAGCAGCGTAGCGGGCAGAAGATACGTTTTGAAAGGTGGCATGAAATTCTCCGATCAAGGCCGATTGCGACATCACCGTAATTGTTGCCTTATTCTTGCCACATTCTCATATGTGGTGCAAGCCGGTTGCTATTCCCCCACCTGCGCAATAGCGCGCGGCGGATAGCAAACCGCTCCAGACGCCTCCTATCCGGAACGCCCCTATGACCCTACGCGAACGCGCCCTGCATCTCGTGGAATCGCGCCGCTTCGAGGCGTTCATCACCGCCGTCATCGTCATCAATGCGATCGGGCTGGGGCTGGAAACGTCGGACAGTGTCATGCGGCAGGTCGGCGGCGTCGTGGACGTGCTCGACACCATTGCGCTGTCGATTTTCGTTATCGAGCTGAGCATCAAGTTCTTCGCCTACCGGCTCGCGTTCTTCCGCAATGGCTGGAACGTCTTCGACCTGGTCATCGTGTCGGTGGCGCTCGTCCCGGCGGCGCAGCAATTCTCGGTACTTCGCGCGTTGCGCATCCTTCGTGCGTTGCGCCTTATATCGGTGGTGCCGAGTATGCGCCGCGTCATCGTCGGACTGTTCAGGGCGATTCCCAGCATCGGCACGGTTATCGTGATGCTGCTGCTGCTGTTCTACATCAGCGCCGTCATGGCGACCAAGCTGTTCGGCGAACGCTTCCCCGAATGGTTCGGCTCATTGGGCGCGTCGCTCTATTCGCTGTTCCAGATCATGACGCTGGAAAGCTGGTCGATGGGCATCGTGCGCCCCGTCATGGTCGAATACCCTTACGCGTGGGCGTTCTTCGTGCCGTTCATCCTGCTGACCAGCTTCATCGTGCTGAACCTGTTTATCGGCGTTATCGTCAACGCGATGGCGGAGGCGACGGATGAAGTTGCACATTCGGAGCGTGAGCAAATCCTTGCGCAACTCGGCGCGCTGCGTGACGATGTGGCGGCGCTACGCCAGCAGGAGAAGTAGCGCCGCGCCTATCGTCAGTCGTCGCTGTCCAGCGCCGCGATCAGCGCCTTGGAAAACGCCGGAATGTCATCCGGATTGCGGCTGGTGATGAGATTGCCGTCCTCGGCCACTTCCTGGTCCACGACATCCGCGCCTGCATTGGTCAGGTCGGTCCGGATCGACGGCCAGCTGGTTACGGTCTTGCCGTCCACGATGTCCGCTTCGGCCAGCAGCCAGGGGGCATGGCAAATGGCGGCGATGGGCTTGTCCGCTGCGTCGAAATCCCGGATGATGGCAATGGCGGTGTCTTCCATGCGCAGCACGTCGGGGTTCATCTGTCCGCCGGGCAGCAGCAGGCCGTCGTAATCGGCGGCGTTCACCTCTTCTAAAGTCAGGTCCACGGCAACGCTTTCGCCCCAGTCGCCATCGTCCCAGCCCTTGATGTCGCCCTCCTCGATACTGGCGAGCGTGGTCTCGATACCGGCATCGTGCAGCGCCTTGCGCGGGTCCAGCAATTCGGACTGTTCGAAGCCATCGGTGGCCATGATAAGTACGCGGGTCATGTCGGTGTTCCTTGTGGTTGGTGTCTGGCGTGTCGAACGCATGGGGAAAGCGTCGGTTTCCACTCTTCTAGCGAAGGCAGCACGGTGTTAGGGGCGCGTCATGGCCGCGAAGGATGAGCGCAAGGGGGCGGACCCGTCCAGAGATCTGGTGGTGGATGCGCCGTTCGATGCGGCGCTGTCCGAACGCTATCTCGTCTATGCGCTGTCCACCATTACCGCGCGCAGCCTGCCCGACCTGCGCGACGGGTTGAAGCCGGTCCATCGCCGCCTGCTGTGGACCATGCGCCAGTTGCGGCTGGACCCGACCAACGCCTTCAAGAAAAGCGCCCGCGTGGTGGGCGAGGTGATCGGCAAGTACCATCCGCACGGCGACACCGCTGCCTACGATGCGATGGTGCGGCTGGCGCAGGATTTCGCGCTGCGCTATCCGCTGGTGGAAGGGCAGGGGAATTTCGGCAATATCGATGGCGATAACGCCGCCGCCTATCGCTACACCGAAGCGCGCCTGACCAGGACCGCGATGCGCCTGATGGACGGGCTGGACGCGGGCACGGTCGATTTCATCCCGACCTATAACGGCGAGGAGGAAGAGCCCGCGCTGTTCCCCGGCCTGTTCCCCAACCTGCTGGCCAACGGCGCCAGCGGCATCGCAGTGGGCATGGCGACCAATATCCCGAGCCACAATGTTGCCGAAATCGTGGACGCGACACTGGCGCTGATCGACGATCCGCAGGTCGAACATGCGCGCCTGATGGAGGTGTTCCACGGACCGGACCTGCCAACGGGCGGCCTGATCGTGGACAGCGCGGAGAGTATCTCGAAGGCCTATGAAACAGGGCGCGGCGCGTTCCGGATGCGGGCGCGCTTTTCTTCCGACGAGGCAAAGGCCAAGGCCGACCGCGAGGCGGGGATCGAGCGGCTGGGTGGCGGGCAGTGGCAGCTGGTCGTGTCCGAGATGCCTTATCAGGTCAGCAAGGGGCGGCTGATCGAGCAAATCGCCAACCTGATCGGCGACCGCAAGCTGCCCATTCTGGACGATGTGCGCGACGAAAGCGACGAGGCGATCCGCATCGTGCTGGTCCCGCGCAGCCGCAATGTCGATCCGGAATTGCTGAAGGAATCGCTTTACAAGCTGACCGACCTGGAAACCCGGTTCAGCCTCAATCTCAACGTGCTCGACGCCACCCGCACACCGATGGTGATGGGCCTGAAGGAAGTGCTGGCGAACTGGGTCGCGGCGCAGATCGACATCCTGCAACGCCGCAGCCGCCACCGGCTGGAGAAGATCGCGGCGCGGCTGGAACTGGTCGAAGGCTATATCGCCGCGTTCCTCAATCTCGACCGCGTGATCGAGATCATCCGCACAACGGACGAACCGAAACCGCTGCTGATGGCGGAATTCGACCTCACCGACCGGCAGGCCGAAGCGATCCTGAACATGCGGCTGCGGTCCCTGCGCAAGCTGGAGGAGATGGAGCTGCGCGGTGAGAAGGACGCGCTGTTGAAGGAACAGGCAGCGCTGGAATTGCTGCTATCGTCGCCCGCGCGCCAGCGCACGCGGTTGAAACGCGACCTGGCCGCGCTGCGCAAGGAATATGCCGAGGACACCGCGCTCGGTGCGCGCCGCACCACGATTGCGGAGGCGAAACCAACCGTCGAATTCAGTATGGATGCGATGATCGAGAAGGAGCCGGTTACCATCGTCCTGTCGCAAAAGGGCTGGATTCGCGCGGCGAAGGGACATGTCGAGCTGGACGGCACCACCGACGGGCGTGGCGATTTCAAATACAAGGAGGGCGATGCGCCCGCCTTCGCGCTGCACGCACATACCACGGACAAGCTGCTGATCGCGGCGGCGAACGGGCGGTTCTATACGCTGGGTGCGGACGGGCTGCCGGGTGCGCGCGGGTTCGGCGAACCGGTGCGCACCATGGTCGATATCCCGTCCGATGCAGGCGTGGAGGCGATGCTGCTGCACCACCCCGGCACGCGCATCCTGCTCGCGGCAAGCACTGGCAAGGGCTTCCTTGCGCTGTCGGACACTCTCGTCGCAGAAACGCGAAAGGGGCGGCAGGTCGTGAACCTGAAAGGCGGCGCGACGCTGCGCGTGGTTCGCCCGGTCGAGAAAGAGCACGATCACATCGCGGCGGTGGGCGACAACCGCAAGCTGGTGGTGTTCCACATCGATGAACTGCCCGAAATGGGACGCGGGCAGGGCGTTGTGCTGCAACGCTACAAAGGTGGTGCGCTGTCCGACGCGGTACCGTTCACGCTGGCCGACGGGCTTAGCTGGACGATGGGCGGCAAGGGCAAGCGCACGCGGACCGAGACCGATATCTGGCAATGGAAGGCGGCGCGCGGCGCGGCGGGCAAGCTGCCACCGCAAGGCTTCCCGCGCGACAACCGCTTTTCGTAACTTACGCTAAAGGCGCTTCGCCTCGCAGATTGTGATCGGCGATTTCTTCGCGTTGGTCGCGCCTGCTTCCAGAAACAGCGCGAACACATTTGCCAGATTTTCCGGCGGCAGCGGAGCGAGCTGCTCCAGCAGCCGGTCCACCATCGTGCAGGCATCGGCATCCATCTCGCGAGTCACACCGTCCGCGATCGCGGCGCGGCCAAGGCGCAGGATCAGTTCGTTGTCGGGGAGTTTGGTGCCGGACTGTTTCTCCAGCGCGCGAATGGCGGCGGGTGCATTGCGGCGCGACAGCGGGGTCATGCGTTCGGCAAGGCGGGTGCCGTTGGCCGCAAGGTAGGGGGCACTACCGGACCGCCCACAGCGCGTCGCGGCGCTGGCGACAAGGTCGGGCATCAGATGCGCAACGACGGCACGGCTTTCGGCACGCGACATGCACTTCTGCTGCGCCAGTGCGGTTGCGGGCATAGCGGCGATGGCAAGCATAGCGAGGGCAGGGGCGGCCCAACGGTTCATTTTCATAGGGTTTTCGGACTTCTAAAAAAGTTTGGCCTGTCGAATAGGCGGCAATGCGTTGCGTCGCCCTGAACCGGACCAGCGCCCCGCCGTTCAGCTTTAGCGCGCCGCCTCGTCGAGCAGGGCCAGCACGCGCGACCGGTCCGGGAAACCTTCCGCAATCCAGCGCGCCTCCACCATCTGCAACAGTCGCGCAACGCCTGCGCCGGTCGCCAGCCCGCGTTGCACGATTTCGCCGCCTTTCAGGGGTAGCTGCGGCGCGTCCCAGTTCTGCAATGATGCCAGCGAAGCGTCCGACAGCAGCAGCCGGTCGACCGCCGCCTCACGCCCCTCGCGATAAGCCAGCGCGCGCGGCGCTTCGGCATCCTGTGCGTTTCGCTCGGCGGCGGTAACCAGGCGGTGGCGCTGTGTCCGCGACAGGCGCAGACGCGCGGCAACGGCTTCCACGACGGTTCGCAGCGGGGGCAGCAGGGCGGCAAGTCTGCGGACCGGATCGCCCGCAATGCCCTCGCGCCGTTCCGAAACCACCAACGCCCCCAGCGCGCCGACTTCGCGCGCCGTGGCTTCGGGCAGGATCACGCGAAGCACACCCAACTCCGCCATGCGCGCTATCACCGGTGCGGGGTCGGGCAGGCCGAGGATGGCCAGCAATTCCATCGCCACCCGCTCGCGGCTCAGGCCTTTCAGCGTTTCGGCAAGCTCGGCGCAGGCCGTTTCGGCTTCGCGATCGACCTCCGCGCCGAACCGCGCCTGAAAGCGGAAGTAGCGCAGGATGCGCAAATGGTCTTCGCGGATGCGCTGCGCCGCGTCGCCAATGAAGCGGACCCTGCGCGCGGCAAGATCGTCCAGCCCGCCGAAGAAGTCGTCCACCGCACCCGTTTCGGGATGCACATACAGCGCGTTGATGGTGAAGTCGCGCCGCGCCGCATCGTCGCGCCATTCCTGCGCAAATGCGACGGTTGCGCGGCGGCCATCGGTGGCGACATCCTTGCGCAGGGTGGTGACTTCCACCGGACCGCGCGGCAGCACGGCAGTCACCGTCCCGTGCGCAATCCCCGTGGGCACCGTACGGATACCGGCGTCGTTGCATTTCTCGATCACGGTGTCGGGCAAATGCAGCGTCGCCGCGTCCACATCCTTCACCGGCAGGCCCAGCAGCGTGTCGCGCACCGCACCGCCGACCCAGCGCATGCGTTCCGGCCCAAGAGCAGCGGCACAGCGCGCGGTTGTCGGGCGCATCGAACCAGTCGGCGGGGGGCAGCGTGGTCATGCCGCCCGCTTAAACGGACCCGTCAGCCGCGCCAAGCCACACGGCGCGCAAGGTTGGAAATGATGGCGGCGGTGACGCCCCAGATGCGATATTCGCCGTGCTGGAACTCGAGGTATTGCCGCATGTCGCCGCGCCAGAATGCCTCGCGCTGCGTCCAGATACCGGGCGCGAACAGCGTCGCCAGCGGCACTTCGAACCACGCTTCGACCTCGCCGGGATTGGCGACCAGCGGCAGGTCGGGCGGGATGACGGCGAGCACCGGCGTGACCACGAAACCGCTGCCGGTCTGGTAGCGGTCGCTTGCGCCGATCACGTGCGGCACATCGCGCGGCAGGGCCAGCTCTTCCTCCGCCTCGCGCAAGGCAGCGGCGATGGCATCCTCGCCCGCATCCAGCTTGCCGCCGGGAAAGGCGACCTGCCCCGGATGGTCGCGCATGTCCTTGGGGCGTTGCGTCAGGATGACGCCGGGTTCGGGGCGGTCGGTAACGGCGATCAGGACGGCGGCCTCGATGGAGCGGCCCGGCAGCGCAAAGCGGTCGTCGTTCAGCAGGTCGTCTATCGGCGTGCGATGCCCTTCCTCGAACAGGGCGGAGAGCCGGTCGAACAGGCCGCCCATTGCGCGTTACGGGCGCAGCGAAAAGGTCTGGCCGCAGCTTGTCACGGTCCAGTCGTCGCTGTCCGCAGCCAGCGCGATATCGGCGAGCTGCGCATAGGTGCTGCGGTTCAGGCGCGCGCGACAGCCGTGGCGCACGGCGAGATACAGCGCGGGCGTGTCGGCATCGCCTGTGGCGGTCAGCGGGTGGTCGGCATCGGCGATGGCCAGTTCGTCGGTGTTCAACCGGAAGGCCAGCGCGTCGCTCTCGCGCGTCACATCGACCGCCATGAACGCGGCATCCTCGACCTCGATGGACAGCTTCTCGAACGGTGTCATCAGCCAATGCGCGCCGCTGTCGTCGCATGTCAGAAGGCTGGAGAACGCCCGTACCATACCGGGCCGTGCGATGCGGCTCCCGTCGTGGAACCATGTCCCGTCGGCGGCGATACGCATCCGGCTGTCGCCGGTACGCTGCCGGCTTCCAGCCATCGATGGCGGGCAGTTTGCGATCGGCGACCTGCTGCGCGATTTCGGACAGGCTCAGTGCGGCGAGTTCGGGAGGCGGTTCGTAGGGCATGGCACTGGCGTTGGCAGATTGCGGTCAGCGCGCCAAGGCTTCGTCTCGCGCTTCGGCGGGTCCATGACCGGCCCACGGGCCAAGCATGCCGACAGGCGGCAGGATGCCGGGGTTCGCGGCGCGCACCAGCAAGCCGCTCGCGTTCGAACGGGCCGGGGCAGTGCCAGTCCGATGCCGGATCACCGGAAAAGCCGAAGAAGCGCCCGTAATAGTCGGGATCGCCGATCAGGATTTGTGGCAGGGCAGGACGCTGTTCGGTCGCGCCATCGGCAATGGCGGCCAGCGCCGCCAGCATCAGCGCCTTGCCGAACCCTTCGCCCTGCCGCTCGGGCAATACCGCGACCGGTCCGACCATCAGGAACGGATGCGCACGGCCCTCGGGATCGACCAGACCGACGGGCCACAGCTGGATCGTGGCGACCAGATATTCGTCATCGTCCAGCGCGGCGAAGCTGAGCGCGGGCAACCAGTCCATCCCCGCCCGGATGCGATAGGCGGTGCGGGCGTGGCGCTGCGGACCGAAGGCGCGGTCGAGCAGTGCTTCGACCATATCCGGTGCTATCGCTTCGAGGGGGACGATGGTTGGCAAAGTGCCGGCCGGTCGGGCGCGTACGCTCAGGTCTTCGGCACCAGCCGCAACAGCTTGCCGCCGTCGCCATCCTCCAGCACATAGAGCGCGCCGTCGGGTCCGGTCAGCACTTCACGCAGCCGCTCACCGAAATCGTAACGGGCCACTTCGCGCGGTGCCGCGCCATCCATATCGAGATGGATGAGCGCTTTTGTTCTCAAGCCGGTAATAATCGCATCGCCGCGCCAGTCGCGCGAACAGATCGCCGTCGTAGAACGTGAAGTCGCCCGGCGCGATCACCGGCGTCCAGCCGATGGCCGGGGCCTTGAATTCCGGGCGCGTCGCATTGTCGGGAATATTCTCGCCGTCATAATGGATGCCGTCGGACACCACCGGCCAGCCATAATTCGCCGACATCTCGACGCGGTTCAGCTCGTCGCCACCCTTGGGTCCATGTTCGAGATCCCACAACGCGCCATCGGCATCGAATTGCAGGCCGAGTATGTTGCGGTGGCCCCACGACCAGATTTCATTGGCGGGCGCGCCCTGTGCGGCCAGCGGATTGCCCGCTGCTGCCGATCCGTCGAGATTGAGGCGGACGACGGTGCCGAGCGTGTTGCCGGTGTCCTGCGCAGGCTCCATCTTCTGCCGGTCGCCGCTGGCCACGAACAGGTACTGGCCATCGGGCGAGAAGGCGAGGCGGTGCGAATAATGGCCGCGTCCCGTCACCTTGGGCGCCTGCTTCCAGATGGTTGCAAGGTTCTCGATGGCGCAGGCATCCGCTTCGGCGCAGACCAAAGTGCCCTTGCCAACCACCGCGCCGCGCGTGTCGGCCGACCCGGCCTCGACCCAGCTCAGATAGATCGTGCGGCGGTCCAGCGTCTCGCCTGACTCGGAAGCGAGGAAGGCCACATCGCCGAGGCCGCCCTGACCGCCATAGTCGACATCGGGCAGGCCGCTGACCGTGCCCGTCCGGTTCGTCGCGATATCGACGAATTTCATCGTGCCGGGCTTTTCGGTGATGAACAGAGTCTGCGTACCGGGCGCGAAGGCGGCGGCCCACGGTTCGTCGAACGATCCGTGTTCGGTTACCGCAAACGGGCCGACGGTGCGCGCATCGGCAGTGCCGGGCGGGGTGGGGGTCGAGATCGCGTCGGCGGAACTGTCCCCGTATGCGCCCGACCCGCAGCTTGCCAGCAAGGCAGCGGCGATGGAAAGCGCGGTGAAGGAAGCAAGCGGGCGGGTGCGTGAAATGTCCATGACTGTGGGAATACCCGAAAGCGGGTTTTGTGCCAAACGGCGTGGCACACTGGTGATCGGTGTGGACGAAGCGGGGCGCGGTCCGCTGGCAGGGCCGGTGGTGGCGGGCGCAGTTGTTCTGTGCGCCACCCCGCCCGAAGGACTGGACGATTCCAAGCGCTTGACGGCGATACGGCGCGCCGCACTGGATTGCGCCATCCGCGATACCTGTGCCTGGTCGGTCGGCATTGCCGATGCGGCGGAAATCGACCGGGTCAACATCCTCGTCGCCACGCTGACCGCCATGACCCGCGCAGTTGCCGGACTCGTAGCGCGCCTGCCCGAACAGCCGTTCGACATCCTGATCGATGGCAACATGACGCCCCATTCCCGCGTGCCGGAATGGACGTGGCCTGCCCGCGCCATCGTCGGCGGCGATGCGAGCCAGCCTGCCATTTCCGCCGCCAGCATCGTGGCGAAGGAATGGCGCGACCGGCTGATGCGGGAGGCGGCACGGGCGCACCCGCAATACGGCTGGGATCGCAACAAGGGCTATGGCACCGCCGAACACCGCGCCGCGCTGGCCGAACATGGACCGACCCCGCTGCACCGGCACAGCTTCGCGCCGCTTTCGCAAATGACCTTGCTGTAAACGTGCGGCTTCCATTCATCGCGCGATAGGCTAGGGCGCGCGGCGAAGGACAAAGACCATGACGGAAGCAATCATCTTCGTGCTGATCGGCCTTGTCGGCCTGGGCGTGGGCGGCGAGTGGCTGGTGACGGGCGCGGTCGGCATTGCCCAGCGGCTCGGCATATCCAGCCTCGTGACCGGCCTCGTCATCGTCGGCGCGGCGACGTCCATGCCCGAAATGGTCGCCAGCGTGCAGGCGGTCATCGCCGGATCGCCCGAAATAGCGTGGGGCAATATCGCCGGGTCCAACATCGCCAACTCGCTGCTGATCCTGGGCGCGACGGCAATGGTCGCGCCGATCATCCTGACCGGGCTGGGGCGGCGCGATGCGGTTGTGGCGCTGATCGTCAGCGTGCTGGTTTTCGCAATCGCGGCGGCGCAGCTGGCATCGCCGTTCATCGGCGTCGCGCTGCTGGTGCTGCTGGTCGTTTATATCGTATGGCGGATGCAGAACCCGCGTCCGGACGATGCGGAGGATATGGACGAACAGCCGCCGCTGTGGCGCACGCTGCTGTTCTTCGTCATGGGCCTTGCCGCTCTGGTGCTGGGCGGCAAGCTGCTGGTCGATGGTGCGATAGAAATCGCAACCTTCGCCGGCATATCCGAAACGGTCATTGGCCTGACCATCGTTGCGATCGGCACTTCCTTGCCAGAACTGGCGGCCAGCATCGCGGCGGCGCTGAAGGGCAAGGCCGGGCTGGCGGTCGGCAATGTGGTCGGCTCCAACATCTACAACCTGCTGTTGATCGGCGGCGTGACGATGAGCATCGCGCCGTTCCCCGTGCCGCGCGAGCTGGTCGATATGGAATTGCCGCTGGTGGCGGGCACCGCATTGCTGATCCTGCTGCTGTGTTTCTTCGCGCCGCGCATCTCGCGCTGGATGGGGGCCGTGCTGCTGGCGGGGTTCGCCGCGTTCAACATCGTTCTGTTTGCGCAATAAACGCAGCGAGCGAGTCTTCGGTGCAACACCGCATGATGTAGGGGTGGCGGCGGAGGCAGGACTCCATATGTCGTGCCGGACCGTCTTTGTTCCGTCGCACCCTAGCTGCCGGTTTGGCGGCTCCATTAACCTCTGCCCTTGACGCGGACTCCCGATGGACTCACCCCTGTGGATAACTTGCAGAGGGGAAGCGGCGGATGGGCCATATCGATACGAAACTGCGCGTCCGGCCGAAAGTAGAGACGGCTACGGCGCCGCTGCCCGTCGGCCAGGTCCTGCCCGGCGACTGCATCGCCGCCATGCGCGCCATGCCCGCCGCCAGCGTCGATCTGGTCTTCGCCGATCCGCCCTACAACCTGCAACTCGGCGGCGATCTCAACCGGCCCGACGGCAGCATGGTGGACGCGGTCACGGACGACTGGGACCGCTTCGACAGCTTCGCCGCTTATGACGCTTTTACAAAAGCATGGCTGACCGAGGCGAAGCGCGTGCTGAAACCCGACGGCGCGCTGTGGGTTATCGGCAGCTATCACAACATCTACCGCGTCGGCGCGATCCTGCAGGATCTGGGATACTGGGTGCTGAACGATATCGTCTGGCGCAAATCGAACCCCATGCCCAATTTTCGCGGCACCCGCTTCACCAACGCGCACGAGACGCTGCTGTGGTGCAGCCAGGGCGAGAAGGCGAAATACCACTTCAACTATCGCGCGATGAAGACGCTGAACGACGAGCTGCAAATGCGCAGCGACTGGGTGTTGCCGATCTGCGCGGGCGGCGAGCGGTTGAAGGAGGGCGGCACCAAGGTTCATCCGACACAGAAGCCCGAGGCTTTGCTGTATCGCGTGCTGCTGGCCACCACCGAGAAAGGTGACGTTGTCCTCGACCCGTTCTTCGGCACCGGAACCACCGGCGCGGTGGCGAAACGGCTTGGGCGGCAATGGATCGGCTGCGAACGCGAGAGCGTCTACCGCGACGCGGCGCGCAAGCGCATCGCCAGGGAATTGCCGCTGGACGAGAGCGCGCTGGAAACGATGCAGGCCAAGCGCAACGCCCCGCGCGTGGCCTTCGGCGCGCTGGTGGAAAACGGCTATATCGCGCCCGGCACGGTGCTGTTCGATACCAAGCGCCGCTGGCAGGCGACGGTGCGCGCGGACGGCTCGCTGGCAATCGGCAAGCAGGTCGGCAGCATTCACGGCCTGGGCAAGGAATTGCAGGGCGCGCCAAGCTGCAACGGCTGGACCTTCTGGCATTACGAGGATGGCGACACAGTGCAGCCCATCGACGCCGTCCGGCAGCGGTACCTGCTGGCGGTGGAGGATTGAGGGCATCGCAATCACTCTGTCCTACATCCGCCACCGCCGCTAACCCGCGTATTGTGACCGACCCGAAGCAGGTTGTCGCGAACCCGCAATGCCGAAACCGCAGAACTTCGCTCCGGCACAGTGTAACACCCGGACCTTGTTCCCGATATTCAATGACTGGAGCTGAATGATGAGCGCATCCATCTACCTCCTGCCACTCGGCACGACGCCATCACCGCAAGCCGAGCAGGGCGTGGCGGTACGGCTGGCAGGCGGCATGGTGTATGCCCATCGCTTCTTGGCGGTGTTGCGCGAAGACGGGAAAGTCACACAAAATTGGCGGTTCACACCTGATACCGCGCAGCATGTGTTTGATGAACTGCCGGATGGCGTTGTCGTCGATGCAAAGGAACAGTGGCGCAATCTGGCCAGGGTGCATCCCCTCCTGGAACTGGGGCAGCGGACCGTCCGCCTCGACCAGCCGCAAGTTGTCGGCATCCTGAACGTGACGCCCGACAGCTTCTCCGACGGCGGCGAATTCCTCGACGATACCGAGGCGGGGCGCGCCCATGCCGCCGCCATGCTGGAAGCGGGCGCGGCGATGATCGACATTGGCGGCGAGAGTACCCGGCCCGGTGCGGCGGCAACGTGGGAAGGGGACGAGATCAAGCGCGTCATACCGGCGGTCGAATACTGCGCCGCGATGGGGGCCGCAATCAGCGTCGATACCCGCCGCCCCGCCACGATGGAGGCGGCGCTGGCGGCGGGCGCGCATGTCGTGAACGACGTATCGGCCCTGCAATACGATCCGCGCAGCCGCGACTTCGTGGCGCAGGCCGGGTGTCCGGTCATCCTGATGCATGCGCCGGGGACGGGCGACGATCCGCATGCCGATGGCGGCTATGCCGACGTGGTGCTGGACGTGTTCGAGACTTTGCGCGAACGGCGCGATGCAGCTGTGGTGGCGGGGGTGGCACAGGACCGCATCGTGCTCGATCCCGGCATCGGGTTCGGCAAGACGCTGGCGCAGAACCTTGCGCTGATGAACGCGCTGCCGCTGTTCCATGCGCTGGGTTGTCCACTGATGGTGGGCGCCAGTCGCAAGCGGATGATCGGCGCGCTCAGTAACGAGGCTGGCGCAGGTGAACGTTTGGGCGGCAGCCTTGCGCTGGCGCTGGCAGCGATGAATGCCGGGGTGCAGATGCTGCGCGTTCACGATGTCGCCGAAACGGTGCAGGCCCGCAATGTATGGCGCGGCCTGCGCGATGCGGCGCTGACCGACTTTGCTCGTTTGCCTGGCGCTTGATTGTGAATGCCGTCACCGAATTGACACGCTGGCACGGCACCGACCGAATCGTAAACAAACGAAAGAAAACCATGCGCGCTCTTCTCTCCGCTTCTGCCCTGCTCGTCTGCCTGCGCAACGCCTGCCGTCGCCCAGACGCCTGTTTCACTTACACCCGACCAGTTGCTCGAACCCTATTACGACGCGCTGCGCCAGACCGTCACGCTACCGCAGGCCGGCCCGAATGCCAGCCTGCCTGCCGATACCGTGCTGACCCGCTTCGCGTTCGGCAGTTGCAATCACCAGTCGCGCAGCCAGCATATGTGGGCGCAGATTGCGGCGGTCGATCCGCAGATGTTCATGCTGATCGGGGACAATGTCTATGGCGACACCGCCTGGGGCGGCGACGCCGATCTCCTGTCCCTGCGCGAAGCCTATGCCGAACAGGCCAGCCGCCCTGAATTTGCCCAGTTCCGCGCCGCGACGCCGATGCTGACGACGTGGGACGACCATGATTACGGACTGAACGACAGCGGCGGCGTGTTCCCGTTCAAGGGCTGGGCCGAGGACATCTACGAAGAGTTCTGGGATTCGTCCGACGAAGTGCGCGCCCGCCCCGGCATTTATGAAAGCCGGACCTACGGCGTGGACGGGCAGCGGGTGCAAGTGCTTGTGCTCGACACCCGCTATTTCCGCTCTCCGCTAAAGCGCGCGGATTATACGCCCGAACGACCGCCGCTGGGTGTATACGTGCCGAACGCCGAGCCCGGTGCGACCCTGCTTGGCAATGCGCAGTGGGACTGGCTGGAGACGGAGCTGGCCAAGCCCGCCGATCTGCGCATTCTGGTGTCGAGCATTCAGGTGCTGACCGAAGCGCATAATTACGAAAGCTGGGAGAACTTCCCGAACGAGCGCGAGAAGCTGCTCGACATGCTGGGCGCGCGCGAGAAAAGCGGCTTGCTGCTGCTAAGCGGCGATCGCCATGCGGGCGGCATTTATACAGAGGAACGTGATGGCGAAACGCTGTGGGAACTGACCTCGTCCTCGCTCAACCTGGCGTTCGGCAACACGCCCGACAACACCGCGCGCGAGCCCGATCCGCGCCGGGTAACGGACTTCATTGCGGAAGAGAATTTCGGTGTGGTCGACATCGACTGGGCTGCCAACGCGCTGACGCTGTCGCTGCGTGGCAATGCGGGCGAGATCCGCGCAACGCGGACGGTCGGCTGGGAATAGCTAGAGCGTAAAGCCACCGTCGCCGACCAGCACGTGGCCGGTGACGTTGGCAGCGTCGTCGCTTAGCAGGAAACCGATTTCACCGGCAATCAGGTCGGGTGTGGCGAAGGTGCCCAGCGGCGTGCTCGCCGCCATCGCTTTCAACGCCGTTTCGCGCCCCTGCGCCTTCACGGCGGCGCGAAATTCGGGCGAGCCGTCCCAGATGGCGGTATCCACACCGCCCGGCGCGACGGCATTGACGCGGATGTTCGCGCCCGCGTTCTCTGCCGCTGCGATGCGCGCCATGTGGGCAACGCCGGCCTTGGCGACGCCGTAGGGTCCGATGCCGGGGACGGGCTTGATACCGGTGGAGGACGCGACGACGACAGCACTGCCGCCGCCTCTCTTGCCGAAACCGCGCAGGGCGGTGGCCAGGGTCAGGAACGCGCCGTCCAGATTGACGTCCATCACCCGCCGCCAAGCTTGAAAGGAGAGTTCCGACATCAACCCGCTGCCGCCTATGCCTGCATTAACGACAGCATGATCGACCCCGTCCCAGCCGGCTTCCAGCGTCTCCCACAAGGCAGGGTCCGCAACGCTGCCGATGATCGGTCGCACGGTGCAGGCAAGGTCAAGCGCGTCGAGGCCGCCTGAATCGGTGTCGACCAGGATCAGTTCGGCCACACCGCGTGCATCGAGCCAGCGCGCGCAGGCGGCACCGATGCCCGACGCGGCGCCGGTGACGAGGGCAGTGCGGCCGGTGAAGGGTTCGGCGGCGAAAGGTTTGGGGTCTGTCATGGTCGCGTGGGCTAGAACGCCCGGCGCGGCTTGTCGATAACTCAGGCTGCGTTGTCGATGCCGAGATCGCCCAGTTTGCGATACAGCGTGGATCGTCCGATCCCCAGCCGCCGTGCAACTTCGGTCATGCGGCCGCGATAATGGCCGATTGCGAGTCGGATGACATCGGCCTCGATTTCGTCCAGCGGGCGCAGGTTGCCATCGGGTGCATACAGCATGACGCCGACACCTTCCTGCATGGCATTGCGCGGTTCTTCCGCCACATCGCCGAGCAGTTCGGACAGCTGCGGGAAGCTTTCGGGGCCGAGCGTTTCGCTGTCGCAATACACCACGGCGCGGAACAGGACGGCCTGCAACTGGCGTACGTTGCCGGGCCAGTCGAACGCGGCCAGCAGAGCCAGTGCGCCGTCGCTGATGGACAGGTGGCGCAGGCCGGGCTGATCGCCGATCTGGGATAGGAAAGAGCGGGCGAGTGCGGGAATGTCTCCGGTGCGTTCGCGCAGGGGAGGCATGGTGATGCGGGTGGCGGTCAGGACGTCCAGCAATTCGGGCTGGAAATAGCCCTGCTCGCCAAGGTCGTCGAGCGGCAGGTTGCTGGCGCTGAGCACCCGCACATCGACGCGGAACCCGTGTTGCGCGCCGACGGGACGCACGATACCGGTCGCCAGCGCTTCGGCCAGCTTGGCTTGCAGCGCATCATCCAGCCGGTCGATTTCGTCCAGTGCCAAGGTGCCGCCATCGCATTGCTGCAAGGCGCCGGTCTGGCGGTCGAAAGCGCCGGGGAATGCATTGGGTTCATGGCCGAAGAGGGCGGACTCGATGGTGTTGGCAGGGACGCCGCGCACATTGATCATGCGGAACGGCCCCTTTGCGCGCGGGCTGGCAGCATGCATCGCGCGCAGCAGCATTTCCTTGCCCGAGCCGCTCTCGCCTTCGATCAGCACATTGCCGTGCCCACGAGCTGCCTTTGCGGCAACAGCGAGCGCAGCGCGGAAATTGGAGGCGGTGCCGATCATGGAATCGAAGTCGAGAACGGGCGCGAGCTTCTCGGTCAGCGGCTGCAATTCGTCGCGCGGCGGTTCCTGCTTGGTCGCGCTGCGCAACGCCTGCATCATCCGGTCCGGCGCGACCGGCTTGATGAGATAGTCGGTCGCCCCGGCGCGCATAGCGTGGACGGCCAGCAGCGGAGAGGCGCTGGCGGTCAGGACCAGGATCGGCAGGCCCGGACGGCGCTCTTTCAACGCTTCGATCAGCGCGCAGGCTTCGTCGCCCGGCACGAACTGGTCGAGCACGATGGCGGCCAGCTGCATCCCCTGCCGCGTGCCCAGCGTGGCAATCGCCGTTTCCCCGTCGGCGACGACCAGCGTGCGCCAGCCCTCGCGCGCGGCGAGTGCGGTGATGAGGCGGCTTTGCGCCGGCTCATCGTCGATCAGCATCATCAGGCGGGTGTCTGGCTCGGTCATGCAGTTCCGCTGGCGGTGAGTGTGCTTCAGGGACCGCTGGAAATCGTAAATGCGAAAACAGCGGCGCGAACCAGTGTGCATAGAGGTGAGGGGTAAAGGTGAAATTAAGCCTGCGACCGCTGCTGCATCTTGAAGCGGGGCGGGGTGCGCGATAGAGCTGTGCCGGAAACAACCGAAGCTGGAGCGCCTCCGATGCCGACCGATGACATCAAGCATGCCGAAAACATGGAAGACGCGCGCCGCACCTATGGCAGTTTCATGGGCACGCTGAAATGGTCGGTGCCGCTGATCGCCGCGATTGCCGCATTCGTCGTCATCCTGATCGCCAGCTGACGGTATCGCGGGCTTGCGCATTGCAGTCCTGAAAGAGCGCGCGGACGGGGAAGCGCGCGTTGCCATCACGCCGGAAACGGTGCGCAAATTCGTCACAATGGGCTATGCCGTTGCGATCGAAAAGGGCGCAGGCCGACAGGCTTCCTTTCCCGATGCGCTGTATAGCGAAGCAGGGGCCGAGATCTTCGCGGCAGCAGGCGCGGTGCGCGGCGCGAATATCGTGCTGGGCGTGCAGGCACCCGAAGCGGAGCTGCTGAAAGGTGCAGCGGACGGTGCGATGGTGGTCGCCATGTTCGACCCGCATAACCGCGCCGATCTGGTTGCGGCGCACGCCGGAGCTGGGCTGGAAGCTGTGGCGATGGAACTGATGCCGCGCATCACACGGGCGCAAAGCATGGACGTGCTGTCCAGCCAGTCCAATCTCGCCGGATACAAGGCGGTGCTGGCCGCTGCCAACCAGTATGGCCGCGCGTTTCCGATGATGATGACCGCCGCCGGTACGGTACAGGCGGCGCGGGTCTTCGTGATGGGTGTGGGTGTCGCCGGGCTGCAAGCCATCGCCACCGCACGACGGCTTGGCGCGCAGGTTTCCGCTACCGATGTGCGTTCCGCCACGCGCGAACAGATCGAGAGCCTCGGCGCAAAGCCGGTCTTCGTGGAAGATGTCGAAGGCATCGCGGGCGAGGGCAGCGGCGGCTATGCCGGTGAAACGAGCGAGGAATACCGCGCCGCGCAGGCCGAACTGGTGTCCAGCCATATCGCGAAGCAGGACATCGTGATTACCACCGCGCTGATCCCCGGGCGGGCCGCCCCGCGCCTGGTCTCGGACGCGCAGATCGCCACCATGAAAGCGGGCAGCGTCATTTACGATCTCGCCGTCGCGCAAGGCGGCAATGTCGAGGGTAGCGAGGCCGATACGCTGGTGGACCGGCACGGTGTCACGGTCATGGGCTATCGCAATACCCCCGCCACCATGCCGACCGACGCCTCCGCCCTTTACGCTCGCAATCTCTATAACTTCATCGCCGCTTTTCACGATGCGGACAGCGGAAAAGTCGTGCTGGACGAGGAAATCGGCAATGCCGTGCGGCTGACGCGGGGCGGGGCCGTGGTGCATCCCGATTTCGGCGTGGAACCAGCAAAGGCGAACCGCTGACATGAGCTTTATCGCAATCCTGTCGATCTTCGTCATGGCCTGTTTCGTTGGCTACTACGTCGTGTGGTCGGTCACGCCCGCGCTGCACACGCCGCTGATGGCGGTGACGAATGCGATTTCCAGCGTCATCATCGTCGGTGCACTGATTGCATCGGCGGAGGGCGGGTCGGATGTGGCGAAGTGGCTGGGGCTGTTCGCGGTGGTGCTGGCGAGCATCAACATCTTCGGCGGCTTTGCGGTAACCGAGCGGATGCTGGCGATGTATCGCAAGAAGGAGAAATAGGGCGTGTGTACCCCGGTCTCTCCAGAATCGACTGGTTGCGATGTCTACAACGCGGCTTATCAAATTGCCCCGGACCAAGGTGGAATTGTCGCTGCCGATGCTATTGTCCACGGTGCGGTAAATCCTTGGGCCGCCATGGCATATCTCGTCGCGGGCGTGTTCTTCATCCTGGCCCTGCGCGGGCTTTCGTCGCCCTCCACCAGCCGTAGGGGCAACCGGCTTGGCATGGCGGGGATGCTGATTGCGGTCGTGACGACGCTGGTCACGCACGATCTGGCCAACATCATGGAGATCGCGGTTGCCATCGCCATTGGCGGCACCATCGGCTTTGTCGTCGCGCGTCGTATCGCGATGACGGCGATGCCCGAACTGGTCGCAGCGTTCCATTCGCTGGTCGGTCTCGCCGCCGTGCTGGTGGCCGCCGCCGCTTACGCCAATCCCGCCGCGTTCGACTTGCTTGTGCCGCGCGGGGATGGTGTTTCCGGCATTGCGGACCGCTTCATGCTCGATCCCGTGGCGCGCATCGAGATGGCGCTGGGCGCTGCCATCGGTGCTATCACTTTCTCTGGTTCCGTCATTGCCTTTGCCAAGCTGTCGGGACGGATGAGCGGGTCGCCGATCCTTCTGCCGGGGCGGCATATCCTGAATTTGGGCATCCTCGCCGCTATCGTCGGGCTGACCACGCTGTTCGCCATGACGACGCCTATCCCCGGCTGGGTCTTTCCGCTGATCGTGCTGCTGGCCTTTGCCGTCGGTTTCCTGCTCATCATCCCTATCGGCGGGGCGGATATGCCGGTCGTGGTGTCGATGCTGAACAGCTATTCGGGCTGGGCAGCGGCCGCGATGGGCTTCACGCTGGGCAATACCGCGATGATCATCACCGGCGCGCTGGTGGGTGCTAGCGGAGCTATCCTGAGCTACATCATGTGTCGCGCCATGAACCGCAGTTTCCTGTCGGTTATCGCAGGCGGCTTCGGCGCGGCTACGGCGTCCGGCGCGGAGGGCAGTGGGGAGCAGCGGCCCTACAAGACAGGCAGCGCAGAAGATGCCGCCTTCATGCTATCACAGGCGGAGAGAGTTATCGTCATCCCGGGCTACGGTATGGCGGTGGCGCAGGCCCAGCACGCCTTGCGCGAAATGACTGACATGCTGGAGGACAAGGGTGTCGATGTGAAGTTCGCCATCCACCCTGTCGCGGGCCGGATGCCGGGGCATATGAACGTGCTGCTGGCCGAGGCAAACGTGTCGTATGACAAGGTGTTCGAGCTGGAGGATATCAACAGCGAGTTCGCACAGGCCGATATCGCCTTCATTATCGGGGCAAACGACGTGGTGAACCCGGCGGCGAAGACCGACAAGGCCAGCCCGATCTACGGCATGCCGGTGTTCGACGTGGACAAGGCGAAGCAGGTGTTTTTCATCAAGCGCAGCATGGGTGGGGTCGGCTATGCCGGCGTCGATAATGACGTGTTCTACATGGACCAGACAGTGATGCTGCTGTCCGATGCCAAGAAGATGGTCGAGGAGATCGTCAAATCCATAGACTGACACTCCGCCTCGCTGCTGTTTGTGTCCTCTGCCTCGAGCACCACGGGGTGTGTCGAGGCGATTGCGCAGGATCGCGTGGAAACCGCCTTGCGCGATGCCGGACTTTCGCCGCGCAATGCGGAATGCATGGCAGGTCGCATGGTCGACCGACTCAGCATCGCGCAATTGCGCAAGCTGGAAGGGCTGAAAGCGCAGGACGGAGAAGCGGCGAGACCCGCTTCGCTCGATGAATTCGTGCGGCGGGTGGACCGTGTCGGCGATGCCGAGGTTGTCACCGTAACAGCCAGCTCCGCCGCGCTGTGCGCGATCGGGCTGGGCTAGTCACGCAACGTGGCTGCGATCGCTCAGGCTTTGGTGAAGTTGACTGTGCGGCAGAAGACGACGACGCAGCCTTTGACCTTCAGCGTGTTACCCGAACGCCAGACCTCCGCGTCGAAATAGCGACCGTCTTCCGGGCTGTAGCCCTTGCCATCGTAACGGTTGCCGTCCGGCGTCAGGCTATTGAAAATACGCAGGCCCAGCAGCTTGCGATTGCGCAGCTTCTTGTTCGGATTTTCCGTATCACGCGCACCACCTTCAGGTTCGGCCACGAGAAATCTCGAAATCTTGCCGCACATCGCGTTGCCGCATTTGTAGAACGAGATGATGGACCGGCCATCGTCGGTTTTCCAGTCGCCAGCGATGGAGGCGGGCGCTGCCTGCGCGGGCGCGGCAAATGTTGCAGCGACGGCGGCAAGTGCGAAAAGCGGCTTGTTCATGTAAAGCGTTCCTGTTTGCGATAATGTTTGCCGATGGGATAGCCGATCCAAGGTGAACGGGCGCTGTGTGCGTCAGGAGCAGTAAGGAGGTGACATGTTGAAAAAACTGGCAAAAGCCTTGGCTGCAATCGTTCTGCTTGTGGCGGTGCTGGTGCTGGTCTTCCGCACGCCCGACACCGATCCTGCCGAAATGCGCGCAAAATATGGCGCGGCGCCTTCGCAATTCGTGCAGATCGATGGGCAGACAGTGCATTTGCGCGACGAAGGACCACGCGATGCGCCGGTCATCGTACTGCTGCATGGCTCGAACGCCGACCTGTACACGTGGCAACCCTGGGTCGACCGGTTGACGACGGAATATCGCGTGATCCGGTTCGACCAGATCGGTCATGGACTGACGGGTCCGGCACGCGATGGCGACTATTCGCGCGATGCGTTTGCCGCCGATGTTGAGGCGGTCGCTGTTCATCTAGGGCTTTCGCGTTTCCTGCTGGCAGGCAATTCGATGGGTGGCGGAATCGCGCTGGAATATGCGCAGATCTATCCTGACAGGCTTTCCGGCCTTGTGCTGGTCGATGCGTCCGGTGCGCCGAGCAAGGAGCCGTCGAAGGGCAATATGGCCTTCACCCTAGCCGGGCTGCCGGTCGTGAACCAGCTTTTCACACAGATCACCCCGCGTTCGATCGTGGAGGACAGCTTGCGCAGCTCGGTGTCGAATCAGGCTATCGTTACACCCGCTGCTATCGACAGGTATTGGGAACTTGCGCGCATGCCCGGCAACCGCGCCGCTACGCTCGCGCGTTTTGCCGAACCGCGCGTTCCGTTCGGGAAGTCGAAGGTTGGAGAAGTCGGCGTTCCGACACTGGTGATGTGGGGCGAGGAGGACAGCCTTATTCCATTCTCGTCTGCCGGATGGTTCGTGAATGCGATGCCCAACGCCGAGCTGGTGTCCTATCCCGGCATCGGCCACTTGCCGATGGAGGAAGCACCCGACGCGACTGCTGCGGACCTGAAAGACTGGATGGTAAACAGCGTCTTGACCAAGGAATGACGCAGGTTTGGCGGGGTTGCGTGCCACACTGGACGCGGCATTCCGAACTGCCTAAGCGCAATAAACGAGGTCGTGTTCCGCAAGGGTGGATGCGGAGCGATAAGAAGGGGCCGGACAATGCGCACTTTGGGACTTATCGGCGGCATGAGCTGGGTCTCGACGCGCAGCTATCTCGAACAGATAAATAGCCTGACACAGCGGCGCACCTCGCCCCGCACTACGGCACCTTTGCTCGCCGAATGCCAGGATTTCGGGTCGCTGCAAGGCGACGGAGTGGACGCCGACTGGGACGCAATTGCGGACCGTCTGGCCGGTTCCGCCAAGCGGTTGGAGCAGGCCGGCGCAGGCGCGCTGGTAATCTGCGCCAACGCGATGCACCGGCATTACGATCTTATTGCAAATGCGGTCGATGTACCGGTGATCCATGCGGCGGATGTCATCGGGAAAGCCGTCGCTGCGACCGGCCAGGCCAAGCTGGCGCTTATCGGGCGGCGCAGCGTGATGACGGAAAGTTTCTTCCGCGAACGCATCGTGGCGCACGGGGTGGACCTGATGGCGCCCGACATGGCCAATGTGGAGCAGATCGAACAGATCATCGACACCGAACTGATGGTCGGCAAGGCGAGCCGCGATGCGGAGCGCAAGCTGAAATCCATCATCACCAACAAGCAACAGGCGGGCGCGACCGGCATCGTTCTGGCGTGTACAGAGCTGGAGCTGGTAGTGGATGTCGATGCCAATGTGCTGCCAATATTCGACAGTACCCGCATCCATTGCCAGGCGGCTGTCGAATGGATGTTCGAAGACGCGTAAGCCCGGCCAGCGGCGCAGCACGGTTCGTCGTTTCCAAACTGGTCCCGCTGCCTGCAAAGCCTTAGCGCACGTCGAATGAGTCATCGCGCCCCATACGCCGCCGATCCGGCTAAGAGTCGAGGCCGTGAATTTGCCGAGATGCGCGACGGAACACGCGGGCCGCGCAGCGCTTTCCAGCGCGACCGCGACCGCATCATCCATTCCATCGCGTTCCGCCGTCTGCGTTCCAAGACGCAGGTGTTCATCGCGCCCGATGGCGACCATTACCGCACCCGCCTGACGCACAGTCTGGAAGTGGCGCAGATCGGGCGGGTGATTGCGCGTGCGCTGGGGCTGGACGAAGATCTGACCGAGGCGTTGTGTCTTGCGCACGATATCGGCCACCCACCGTTCGGCCATGCGGGCGAGGCGGCGCTGTCTGCGGCAACCGCACGACACGGCGGGTTCGATCACAACGCGCAATCGCTGCGCACGCTGATGCGGTTGGAAAGCCCCTATATCGGCTATCCCGGGCTTAACCTGAGCTGGGAAGTGCTGGAGGGGCTCGCCAAGCATAACGGCCCGGCCCCGGCGTCGAACTGGGCGCTGGAGGAGCTGGATGCCGCGTTCGATCTGCGGCTCGACGAATGGCCTGGCCTCGAAGCGCAAGTCGCGGCGGTGGCGGACGATATCGCTTACGACAACCACGATATCGACGACGGGCTGCGCGCCGGTTTCCTCGACATCGACCAACTGGTGCAGGTCGATTTCGTTGCCGAGCAATGGGACATGGTGGACCGGCGCTATCCCGACGCCCCGCATGACCGCAAACTGCGCGAACTTGTGCGCGGGCAAATCGGCCTGATGGTGAACGACGTGATCGAGCACACGCGCGCCCGGCTGTCGGCCATCGCCAGCGAAGCGGAGGTGCGCACCGCGGGCCGGGCGCTTGCCGGTTTTTCGCCTGCGATGGCCGCGCAGGAACGCATCCTCAAACGCTTCATGTACGACAATGTCTATCTGCACGCAGACCAGCGCGCGACAGCAGAGAAAGCGCACGGTGTCGTGGCGCGGCTGTTTGTAGCTTATGAGCAAGACCCGTCGCTGATACAGTCGCGCTGGTTCGAGGATTTGCCGCGCGAGGAGCCGGCACGAACGCGACACCTCACCGACTACATCGCGGGCATGACGGACCGGTTCGCCATCGACGCCTATGCCCGCATCTACGGCAAGCGACCCGAAGGATTGAGCAATGTCTGAACCGCTGCAGATCGCGCTGGTTGGTGCGACGGGCCTGGTCGGGCGCACGGTGATGGAAGTTGCCGTCGGGCGCAGCGATATTCGCCTGTTGGCGCTTGCCCGTCGCGCCGTGGAACTGCCGCAGGGCGCGAAGATGGACATGATCGTTGCGCCGACGGAGAGCTGGCCGGACGTCCTCGACAGACAGGCTCCAGATGTACTGGTTTGCGCTTTGGGAACGACCATCGGCAAGCAGAAAGGCGACCGCGACGCTTTCCGCGCGGTGGATTACGACCTGATTGTCGATACCGCCCGCGCGGCCCATGCGGCGGGAGTGAAGCGTTGCGTGGTCGTCAGCACGGTCAACGCCGATAGCGGATCGCGGCTGTTCTACGCCAAGGTGAAGGGCGAAACGGAGGACGCCTTGCGCAAGATCGGCTTCGACCGCCTCGATCTCGTCCGCCCCGGCCTGCTGCGCGGCAAACGCCATGACGACCCGCGAGCACTCGAGAAGCTGGCAATGCTCGTCAGCCCGTTCTTCGACCCGTTTCTGCAAGGCGCTTACAGCGCCTATCGCTCGATCGTCGCGACTACGATTGCCGAGGCGACACTGGGTCTCGCATTGCGCAAGGCAGCAGGCACCTTCGTTCACGAAAACAAGGCCATCCACCGCGAGGCGAATTACTTTTGCGGCGGCGGGAAAGGGCAGCGGTGAAGAGATACGCACCCGCCACGCAACGCAATAGCGGCCCGATAGCTGACATTCTGGCGACCGAACTGCCAGCCGGTGCCAGTGTTCTGGAAATCGCCAGCGGTACGGGCGAACATGCTGTTTTCATGGCAAAACGGTTCCCGCAGATGACTTGGCAACCGAGCGACCCCGATGCGGAGGCGGTCGACTCCATCGCGGCATGGCGCGAAGAGGCAGGAAGTGAAACTATCCTGCCGCCGATACAACTCGATGCGTGCAGCGATCCTTGGCCGGTTGGGCAGTTCGATGCGATCTTCTGTGCGAACATGATCCATATCGCACCGTGGGATGCGGCTGTCGGACTGTTCGAAAGGGCGCGCACGCATCTGGAACCCGATGGCGCGTTGCTGCTTTATGGCCCGTTTGTCGAAGCCGACACGACTACGGCGGCATCGAATATCGCATTCGATGCCAGCCTGCGCGAGCGCCATGCGGAATGGGGTATTCGCAAACTGGCGGCGTGCAATGACCTGGCTCGCGCAAACGGACTAGACACTGGCCGCGCGTCACGCGCTGCCCGCAAACAACCTCATCGTCGTTTACCGGTCGGTGCCGGTCTAGACTTCAGGTTGCTTCGTCTACGTCGTTGGCAACGCTTTCGATATCCTGACCTACGCCGCGCACGGTTGCGCAGGCGGCCAGCGAAATGGAAACGGTGGCGAGTGTAGCGGCGATGAAAAACTTGCGTACCATGATGCGTATCTTCCTGTGGTGATGGGCAAAGCTACTGCACGGGATGCCGCGCGACAAGCGATAGCGGTCCGATGCCTCTCTTGCAGGGCATGACACGATCCACCATTTCGGCGCTATGAACAGCCTGGACACCCTGACATTCGCCAGCGAGGCGGAGCTTGCCGGGCTATTGGGTTTGGCGCTGCTGGTGCTGGCGGTCGCGGCGGCATTAGCCGAGCGTCGCCGCACGAAACGCCGGTCCATCGATCAGGTCGGCTGGGTGCCGTGGTTCGCCATATCCTTCGCCAGCATGATCTGCGGCGCAGGGCTGGTGACGCTGGCGTTCAAGGGCATCGCTGGGGGCTAGGTCCTTACAGGCACGCTTCCAGATAGGCCTGGTCGAACCCGAACTGGCGCGCCTTTTCCAGCGTGTAGGGCCGCAGGCCCGCCGCGCGAAATTCGCCCAGAATCTTGCCGTCGTCCGTCTCGTCCAGATATTCGAACTTGAACAGTTCCTGCGTCACGATGACATCGCCTTCCATGCCGATGACCTCGGTAATGCCGGTGGTGCGGCGCGAACCGTCGCGCAGGCGCTTGACCTGCACGATCAAGTCGACCGATTCCGCAATCTGGCGGCTGATGGCTTCCTTGGGGATCTTGATGTCGCCCATCAGGATCATGTTTTCCATACGGCCAAGGCATTCGCGCGCCGAGTTGGCGTGAAGCGTACACATGGAACCGTCATGGCCGGTGTTCATGGCGGCCAGAAGGTCGAAACATTCCGCGCCGCGAATCTCGCCCAGGATGATGCGGTCGGGCCGCATACGCAGGGCGTTCTTCACGAGGTCGCCGATGGTAATGGCGCCTTGCCCTTCGAGGTTCGGCGGGCGCGTTTCCAGTGGCAGCCAGTGCGGCTGTTGCAAGCGTAATTCGGCGGCATCCTCGATCGTCAGCACGCGTTCGCCGGGGTCGATCATCTTCGACAGGGCGTTGAGCATCGTCGTCTTACCCGAACCCGTACCGCCGGAAATCACGATATTCATCCGGCACGCACCCGCAATTTTCAGCGCGGTGCACATCTTGTCGTTCATCGACCCGAAGCCCATCAGCATGTCGAGCGTGATCGGTTTTTCGGAGAATTTACGAATGGAGATCGCGGTGCCGCGCAGCGACAGCGGCGGTACGATGACGTTGACGCGGCTGCCGTCCTTGAGACGGGCATCGGCCAGCGGCGTGGTCTGGTCGACGCGGCGGCCGACCTGGTTCACGATACGCTGCGCAATCTGGAACAGGTGCTGTTCGTCGCGGAAGCGGATCGGTGCGATCACCAGCTTGCCGCCTTTTTCGATGTAGGTCTGGTCGGGGCCATTGACCATAATGTCCGAAATATCAGGGTCGTTCAGCAGCTCTTCGAGCGGGCCGAACCCCAGCAATTCATCGATCAGCACCTTTTCCAGCGCGAATTGTTCGCGCCGGTTCAGCGTAATCTTCAGCTCGGCCAGCACTTCCATGATGATCGGGCGGAATTCTTCGGCCAGCTCTTCTTTAGACAGCGTGGCGGCGGCTTCGGGATCGACTCGTTCGAGCAGGCGGGGCAGCACCTGTTCCTTGATCTTGTGGACGCTCTGTTCGAACCCGCCGCCCGCGTGTTCGCCCGAATGGACCTGGTTCATCCGGTCCGACAGACGCGTCATCGCATCCGCTTTTTGCGGTTTGGCGGCGGCGTCCGGCGTGGCGGTGGCGTCTTCGCCGGGCAGGGGCGGGAACTGCTCGCCCCCGTCGGACGGCGGCGGGGCGGACGACTTGCCGTCGCCACCCTGCATGGGCCGTGCAACCCCGAACGACGGCTTGGCACCCGGGCGCAGGCCCGCTGGTCCGTTTTTCCGTCCAAATGCGCTCATCATCGCCCCCAATAAAGGTCAGGTTTGGTCAGGGGTCGTCATGCCTGTACATGGCGAAGCCCTGCTTTCAGGGGATGGTTACTAAGACGGAAACCTTAGCAATGTCCTAAGGTGCGCAAGCTGCCTGGCGCGGCCACGATTGCAACGGCGCAATGATAGGCTAGAGCGTGCGCGAAACCCACGACCGCGACGCCCGGGGGATACGGGGCGCGCCCAATGTGAAACGGAACCGGCCATGTGCGGAATTATCGGAATTGTCGGCAGGAACGACGTGGCGGGGCAGCTTGTCGAAGGGCTGCGACGGATGGAATATCGCGGCTATGACAGCGCGGGCATCTGTACGATTTCCGGCGATGAACTGGTGCGCCGCCGCGCGCCGGGCAAGCTGCTCAATCTGGAAAAGGTGCTGGAAGACGATCCGGCACCGGGCACTATCGGTATCGCGCACACCCGCTGGGCCACGCACGGCGCCCCGACCAGCGAGAACGCGCATCCGCACGCCACCGCAGAGGTCGCGCTGGTCCACAACGGCATTATCGAGAACTACAAGCCTCTGCGCGACGAACTGCTCGCGGCCGGACGGACGCTGGAAAGCGAAACCGACAGCGAAGTGGTCGCGCACATGGTCTCGCGCGAGATAGAAAGCGGTGCGGAGCCGCGCGATGCGGTCGCTACCGTTCTGCCCCGGCTGCGTGGCGCATTTGCGTTGGCGATAGCGTTCCGCCGCCATCCCGATATGCTGATCGGCGCGCGTCGCGGGTCGCCGCTGGTCGTCGGTTATGGCGAGGACGAAACCGACGGCGAGATGTATCTGGGCTCCGACGCGCTTGCGCTGGCCCCGCTTACCCAGCGCATTACCTATCTGGAAGAAGGCGACATGGTCGTCATCACGCGCGACGGGGCGGAGATTGTGGACGAGACGGGCGTGGCGGCGGACCGGCCCGTGATCCGTTCCGGCGCAACGGCGGCGGCGGTGGAGAAGGGTAAATACCGCCATTACATGCAGAAGGAGATCTTCGAGCAGCCCACCGTGGTTGCGCAGACGCTGGGCAGCTATGTGCGCCAGTCGGACGAGGCGGTGGCGCTCCCGCAGATCGATTTCGACCTCAGCCGCATCAACCGCATTACCATCGTCGCCTGCGGCACCTCCTATTATGCAGGGATGGTCGCGAAATACTGGTTCGAGCAATTCGCGCGCGTGCCCGTGGATATCGATGTCGCCAGCGAGTTCCGCTATCGTGAGCCGGTGCTGGAGGATGGCGGGCTGTCGCTGTTCATCTCGCAAAGCGGGGAAACGGCGGACACGCTGGCCGCGCTGCGCCATTGCAAGGCGAAAGGGCAGACCATCGGCGTGGTGGTCAACGTGCCGACCAGCTCGATGGCGCGCGAGGCGGATTTGTTGCTGCCGACCCATGCCGGCCCGGAAATCGGCGTGGCCTCGACCAAGGCGTTCACGTGCCAGCTGGCGGTGCTGGCCGCACTGGCCGCGCATATGGCGGTGCGCAAGGGGCTGATGGATCGCGAGGAAGAACGGTATGTGGTCAAGCACCTGCTCGAAGCGCCAGCCGCATTGAATGCCGCGCTGGCCCATGATGGCGATATCGCGGCGATGGCCCCGCTGATCGCTCCGGCGCGCGATGTGCTGTATCTGGGCCGCGGTCCGGATTATCCGCTGGCTCTTGAAGGGGCGCTGAAGCTGAAGGAAATCAGCTACATCCATGCCGAGGGCTACGCATCGGGCGAGATGAAGCACGGCCCCATCGCGCTGATCGACGAGCATGTGCCGGTCATCGTGCTGGCCCCGTCCGGCCCGCTGTTCGAAAAGACGGTGTCGAACATGCAGGAAGTGCGCGCGCGCGGCGGGCAGATCGTGCTGGTGTCGGACGCCGCCGGACTGGCCGAGGCCGGCGAGGGGTGCCTCGCCACTATCGAAATGCCCAAGGTCCACCCGCTGATCGCGCCGCTGGTCTATGCCGTGCCGGTGCAGTTGCTGGCCTATCATGTCGCCTGCGTGAAGGGCACCGATGTCGACCAGCCACGCAACCTGGCGAAATCGGTGACGGTCGAATAGACAGCTGCTGTGCGTTGCGCCGGTGTGGTTTACGGTGTGCTAACCCTTCCGCGCTAATGGGATTGCGTGACCGAAGCGCAATCCAACTCCAAAGCCGAACCTGCGGCTAAGTCCGCAGTTTTGTCTGCGGATATGCCCGCGCTTGCGGTGCTGGGTTTCTCCAACCGGGGAAGCGATGACTGGGCACGCCTGCGCGGGCTTCAGTTTACCGCATCGTCCAACAACGCATCGGTCAGGCTCGCCGGACACTTGGCCGGATCCGTTCTGCTGTGCGTCATCGCCCTGCCTGCCGTCGGCGTGGTGGCGGTGGGCGTATGGTTTGCCCTCTTCATGTGCGCAATGGTATTTTCGCGCAACAAGCTGACGGCCCTATGCGAATATCAGGGCCGCCCGACACCGCCTGAAGTGTCGGGATATATCATTTCCGGCAGCCTTGTCTGCACCCTATATGCAATCGTGCCGATGGCGATAGGCTGGTACGGCACGGCCAGCCAGCTGATGCTGGTATGGGCGGTGCTGGGCGCTCTGATTGCCGGCTCGGCGCTGTTCCTGGCCGCGGTCCCCGTCACCACGGCAATCCTGACATCCCTCGCCAGCATTTCGACGATTGCAGCGGCCATCCGGCTGGGCGAGCCGTTGCTGGCCGGTGCCGTCGCGATGTTCGCCTGCCTGATCCTGGTCGGATCGATGGCCGTTGCCCGCACGTTCCTGCTGGCGCAGATCGCGCAGGATGGTTCGACCGAGAAGGACGAGGTGGTCAACCTGCTGCTCGGCCAGTTCGACGACAACCAGGGCGACTGGCTGTGGCAGATCGATAGGCAGAAACGCACCCTTGCGGCGTCTTCCCGCTTTTCGATGGCGTTGGGCAAAACGCCCGAAGACATCAATGGCAAGCCGTTCCTGGAACTGCTTGCGGGCGACGCCTGGGAAAGCGGGCAATTCTCGCCCAGCCTGCATGACCTGGCGGAAAAGCTGAAACAACGCGAGAACTTCGCCGACCTTGTCATCAAGGTCGACATCAATGGCAAGCCAAGCTGGTGGGAGCTGTCCGGCGCACCGATATTCGATGACGAGGGCACATTCACCGGCTTTCGGGGCGTCGGCTCCGACGTGACCGAACAGCGCGAGTCCAACGAAAAGATCGCCTATCTCGCGCGTTACGATACGCTGACCGGCCTGCCCAACCGCCTGATGCTGAACGAGGCGCTGCGCGATGCTCTGAAATTTGCCGACCAATGGCGCACGCGCTGCGCCTTCATGATGCTCGACCTCGACCGGTTCAAGGCGGTCAACGACTCGCTCGGCCATATGGTCGGGGACCGGCTGCTGGCCGAAGTATCGTCGCGCCTGCGCGACCTGATGGACGAAAGCGCCATTTGCGGACGGCTGGGCGGCGATGAATTCGCCATCGTTATCCGCGACGCGTCCGACAAGGGCTGCGTCGACCGCATGGCGAAACGCATCATCGCACGCCTTTCGCAACCTTACGAGCTGGACAATCACACCCTCTATGTCGGCGCCAGTGTCGGCAGTGCCATCGGTCCGCGCGACGGGCATACGGTCGAGGAATTGATGCGCAATGCCGATCTCGCGCTATACCGCGCGAAGGACGAGGGCGGTGGCGAACATTTTGCTTACGAGCCGAGCCTGCACCAGCATGCGGAGGAACGGCGCAAGCTGGAATTCTCGCTGCGCACCGCCATCGAAAACGGCGAATTGTCGGTCCATTACCAGCCAGTGGTGAACGCCAATTCGGAACAGCTGATGAGCTTCGAAGCGCTGGTCCGCTGGAACAGCAAGGATCACGGTTTCGTCGGTCCGGACAAGTTCATCCCCGTTGCCGAGGACACCCGCCTCATCGTGCCTATTGGCACCTGGGTGATGGAACAGGCGTGCGCCGAGGCGATGACATGGCCCGGCGAGATCCGCGTAGCGGTGAACGTGTCGGGCGAACAGCTGGTCGAACCCGGTTTTGCCAACACGGTTGTCCGCGCACTGACCCAGACCGGCCTGCCGCCGGCGCGGCTGGAACTGGAAGTGACCGAAAGTATCTTCCTGCGCGATCCCGAACTGGCGCGCACCGCGCTGGAACAATGCATTGCCATCGGTTGCACCGTCGCGCTCGACGATTTCGGCACGGGCTACTCCTCGCTTGGCTATCTCAACAAGCTGAAATTCTCGACCATCAAGATCGACCGGTCCTTCGTGCAGGGCGCGGCCAAGGGCGAGGCGGAGAGCCTGGCCATTATCCGCGCCGTGGTGGCGATGGCGGACAGTCTGGAAATGTGGACCACGGCGGAAGGCGTTGAAAACGACGAGGAAGCGGAGATGATCCGCAAGCTGGGCTGCACCAAGATCCAGGGCTATCATTTCGGACGGCCCATGCCGACATCCGATGTCGCGCAGCTGTTCCAGCGACAGGCGGCCCTTTCCGCCTGATTGTGCCGTTATGCGCCGACAAGCGCGCCGATTGCACCTTCGAACAGCCGCATTCCGTCCGTACCGCCATGCGCCGCATCGACCGCGCGTTCGGGATGCGGCATCATGCCAAGCACGTTGCCAGACGCATTGACGATGCCTGCAATGTCGCGCTGCGACCCGTTCACCGGATCGAGATAGCGAAATGCCACGCGCCCTTCGCCCTCCAGCATATCCAGCGTCTCGGTATCGGCGAAATAATTGCCGTCGTGATGCGCGACGGGAATGGCGATCTCTTCGCCGGCTTCGTATCCCTTGGTGAAATCGCTCGCGGTGTTTTCGACGCGCAGGCGTGCGGTGCGGCAGATGAACCGCTGGCCTGCATTGCGCATCATGGCACCCGGCAACAGCCCGGTTTCGGTCAGCACCTGAAACCCGTTGCAGATGCCCAGCACGCGTGCACCGCGCGCGGCGGCCTTGACGATTTCCGGCATGATCGCACTGCGCGCTGCCATTGCGCCGCTGCGCAGGTAATCGCCGTAGGAGAAGCCGCCGGGCAAGGCGATCAGGTCCAGTCCTGTCGGCAGGTCGGTATCGCCATGCCACAGGCGCAGCGGCGCGCTGCCGCTGGCAAGCTCCAGCGCAACCGCCAAATCGCGGTCGCAATTCGAACCCGGGAACGTGACGACGGCGCAGCGGGCGCTCATGCCGCCAGTTTCTCGATACGGTAATCCTCGATCACCAGATTGGCGAGCAGGGTTCGGCACATCGAGTCGATATCGGCGTCGCTGGTATCGTCCGCCACGTCCAGCGTGAGCGCGCGCCCGACCCGCACATCATCGACGCCGTCGAAGCCCAGCCCTTGCAACGCATGGTGGACAGCCCGACCCTGCGGATCAAGCACGCCAGGCTTCAGGGAAACGTGGACCAGCACCTTCATCGCAAACTCCCGTATCGCAGGTCATGCCGATGGCGACATAGCCTTTGCGCCGCCTATACCGCGCCTGTCGCCTGACGCAATCGGCACGCCGCGCGGCGTGGTCGACGCCTATTCGTTTTCTGCGGGGCGCGGGACGACCTGCACCTCCAGCGCGCCGTCCGCCGTCAAATATTGTCGCGCGGCAGCCTGCACGGCTTGCGGCGTCAATCCGGCAAGAATGCCGCGTGCTGCCTGGAACCGCGCGATATCTTCCGGCTCGCTTTGCGCGCGATCGACCAGCGACATCCACCCGCCATTGCTTTTCAGCGCGTTGTCGTAAGTTTCCAGCAGTGGCCTGCGGGCGCGTTCGATGCGGTCGGCATCCATCGGGGTCGAGCGCAGGCGATCGACCGTGGCCAACGTCGCGGCGCGGCCTTCTGGCAAAGCGGTAAGGTCGAGTGTCGATCCCAGCGCGAATGTTCCGTAGCCAGGATAGGTGCCCGATGCCGAATGGCTTGCGCCGGGCGAATAGGCCTGACCCAGCCGCTCGCGCAGTTCCTCCTGCAATTCGATCCGTGCCACCCGCGCCAGCAGCTCCAGCGTCAGCATCCGCGTCAGGTCGCTGTCATCGTCTGTCGGCCAGACAAAGCGCAGCAGCGCCTGATCCGCCTCGCCATCGTGATACAGCGTGCGGGCGCTGCGATCCGCCGTAAAAGTCCTGTCGCGGTTGGCCTCGCGGCGCTGGAAATTCGCCTCGCGCGCAGGCAGCGCGCCCAGCGTCTTGGCCACCAGCGCGATGGCCGCATCCTCGTCGATATCGCCAACCAGCGCCAGTTCGATGGCGCCATTGGCCAGCCGGTCGTCCAGTACGGTGCGCAGCGTGTCGTAGGTCTGCGCAGCGGCGACGGGTTCGGGGGTCAGCGAGAAGCGCGGATCGTCGTCCGACAGGATGTTGCCGATGGCGTTGCCATAGGCGCTGCCCGGTGTGGCGGCGAGCGACTGGTAGAAGTTCTCGACTTGCCGTCGGTAAAGCGTTTCGCCTTCCGCGCGGTATCCCGGATCGGTCAGCGCTGCGGCCAGCAGTTGCAGTTGCAGTTCCAGATCGCGCGGCGTGGTTGTTCCGGAGGATATGAAGGTTTCACTCGCGGGGCGCAGGTTCATTGCCACGCTGCGTCCAGCCAGGATAGTCGTCAGCTCGTCCTGCGAGTGCTCGCCCAGTCCGCCGCGCGACAGGAAGCGAGACAGCGCCAGCACGTCAGGATTGTCGCGCGTCGCCAGCAGCCTGCCGCCATCCAGGTTCATGCGGTAACTGATCCGGTCGGCGCTCAGATCGGTGCGTTTCAGGTTCAGCCTCACACCATTGGCAAAGACCAGCGTGCGGATATCCAGCCGCTCGTCCACCGTATCGCTGGCAACCGTACCGGGTGTGCCGAAATCGGTGTAGGCGAAGGCGGTGGTGTCCTGCTGTTCCATCGCGACGGGTGGGGTGGCGGCTATGGCGTTCCATGCGGCGCGCAGGGTAGCGGCATCGCCTTCGGGCGCGTTCCGGCCCACGAAACGTATCAGCGGATTGTCGAGCGGCGCGGCATCGGCGGTGAGCGCGGCCAGCACCATGTCTGTCGTAATATCGCCGACCTGCGCTTCGAACCGCGCGAGGCTGTCTTCGGGGGTGGAGGGGATGGTTTCGTTCTGCACCAGCGCCAGCGCCGCGCCAGTCAGCGTGGCATTGGTCCGCGTTTCGGCAGCAGCGACGGCGTTTTCCAGCGAGGTCCGGCTACGCGCGACCTGTTCGGCCAGTTCGGCGTCCGAGAACCCGAACGCCAGCGCCGTTCGTACTGTCTGCGCCGCAGCTTCGAGACCGACCTCCCAGCCGCCGTCTGCGGTGTTTACGGTCAGCGACGTTGCGCGCGCATCCTCGAACATGTCGCTGCTGCCGAAGCCCGCGGACAGGAACGGCGCAGCTTCCTGCCGTGCTAGGCTGGCGAGGCGGCGATTGACGATGGCATAGCCGATGGATCGCAACAGGTTCTCGCGCCGGGTCGCCTGCGTATCGGGCCGGTCGGTCCATTCGCGGAACCGGGTGACGCTGACTTGTTCGTTGAGCGAGGGATCGAGATAGATGTCGGTCTCTCCCGCACGGTCCAGCGCGACCGGCCCGGTCACCGGCTCCGCCGGATCGGCTGCGCCTTGCCAGCTTGCAAAATGCTTTTCGATGGCAGCCTGCATCACGTCCGGTGCGAAATCGCCAACGATCACCAGCGTCGTATTGGCGGGCACATATTCGCGTTCGTAGAACGCGCGAAAGGTGGCGGCATCGGCGTTGCGCAGCACCTGTTCCACGCCGATGGGCAGGCGGTTGCCATAGCGCGCGTCGGGCGTCTGGAAGGCGATGGAATCGATGACGTTTTTCAGGCCGAAGGTGTTGCGGTCGCGCCGTTCGGACAGGATGACGCCGCGCTCGCGGTCGATGGCTTCGGGGTCCAGTGTCAGCTCGCTTGCCGTTTCGCGCAGGATCATCAGCACGGTGTCGAGCAAGTCGGCATCGGCGCGCGGCAGGTCGAGCTTGTAGGTCGTTGCCTCGAACCCGGTGCTGGCATTCGTGTCCGCGCCGAAAGCCAGCCCTTCGCGCTCCAGCAGCTTGATCATCTCGCCTTCGGGAATGCGCTTCGATCCGTTGAACGCCATGTGTTCGAGGAAATGCGCCAGTCCGCGTTCGTTCTCGTTTTCGGACAGGCTGCCCGATCCGACATGCAGACGTACCAGCGCGGTGCCTTCGGGCCGGTCGTTCTGGCGCACGATATAGCGCATGCCGTTGTCCAGCCGTCCAAACACGAACGCGGGATCGGGCACAATGTCGCTGTTCTCGAACGCCCACACCGGTTCGCTATCGGGCGTATCCTGCGCGGTCAGCGGGGCGGCGGTGGCGAACAGCAGGGCGGCGAGGCTGAGTTTTTTCATGCGCCCTAGGTGCGGTGCGCACTGCTTGCTGGCAAGACCCCCGGCGCGGTCGGGCGGTTATTTGGAAGGCGGCGCTTTTTTCGGCTTGCCGCGCATCCGCCCGCGATGGGCGTTGAGGTCGAACACTTCGCCCGGACCGCTGTTCTCCCCATCCAGCAGGCCGAGCCTGCGCGCGACTTCCTGATACGCCTCTTGCTCGCCACCCAGATCGCGGCGGAAGCGGTCCTTGTCCAGCTTCTCGTTCGTCTTCTGGTCCCACAACCGGCACCCGTCCGGGCTGATTTCGTCGGCCAGGATGATACGGCTGTATTCGTTCTCGAACAGGCGGCCGAATTCCAGCTTGAAGTCGATGAGGCGGATATCGACGGCCGCGAACATGCCGCACAGGAAATCATTGATGCGGATAGCCATGCTGGCGATATCCTGCATCTCTTCGGGGCCGGCCCAGTTGAAGCAAGCGATGTGCTCCTCCGATACCAGCGGATCGCCCAGCGCATCGTCCTTGTAGCAATATTCGATCAAAGTGTGCGGCAGTTGCTCGCCCTCTTCCAGCCCCAGCCGCTTGCAGATGGAGCCCGCCGCGACATTGCGCACGATGACTTCGATGGGCACGATCTCGACTTGCCGGATCAGCTGTTCGCGCATGTTCAGGCGGCGGATGAAGTGGGTCGGGATGCCGATATGCGACAGCCGCGTGAACACGAACTCGCTGATGCGGTTGTTGATGACGCCCTTGCCGTTGATCGTGCCGCGCTTTTCCGCGTTGAAGGCAGTGGCGTCGTCCTTGAAATACTGGATGATGGTGCCCGGTTCGGGGCCTTCATACAGGATCTTGGCCTTGCCTTCGTAAATCTGGCGGCGGCGGGACATCGGCAGTTCCCCATAATGAGCAGGACCGGCGGGCGGGGAATGGTGCCTCGAGGTGGATTCGAACCACCGACACCACGATTTTCAATCGTGTGCTCTACCAACTGAGCTATCGAGGCAGACACCCGGCAAAGCGAACGAACGGGTCGTCCGGCGAGCGGTTGGAAGCCGCGCGTATGGCGAAGCCCCGCACGCTTGGCAAGCCGTTTTCACTCGTCGGTCGGGCGTGGACTGGCCCGCCATTTCGTCCGGCGAGGCATGGCGTCCGGGCACGGCGTAGCCATCGCCGAACCACTGCGCCAGATCGCGGTCGCGGCATCGCTGCGAACAGAACGGTGCATGGTCCGCCTCGCGCGGTTTCTTGCAGATGGGGCAGGGGCGCAGCTTGCTCATGGCGAGACAGACTGCGCGAAGCCGCCTTCTATCGCAAGCCCCGGATCGAAAACGAGGGTTACGGTGCGGCCCGTGCGCCGTGCCAGCATGGCAAGCCGCGCATCGGTAAGTTTCGCTTTCAGTGCGGGATGGGCGGTTATCAGCAATTGGCCTGCACCATCCACTCGCTCCGCCGCGCGCAGCAGGAACCGCGCCGCCGCGCCAACCCGTGCATTGGCGATACGGCGCGTTAGTGGCGCACGGTCCAGCCGCGCCACGATCTGGACGAAGCCGAAGCCGTTCATCGCCGTGCGCTCGTGTGGCCAGCACGCCAGCGCCTCCTCCAGCGCCGTATCGATCGTCTTGCGGTCGGCACGCGCGGTTAGCGTAGGGAAGTCGATGCCGATGGACCCCGCCATATCGAACCGCCGCAGCGCAGCGGCCAGAGGTGCGACCGCCTTGTGCGCCAGCGTCACCGGATCGTCGTCACCGTCGATATCGATCAACGTCATCGCGGGCGTATCGTGAAAGGTCAGCGCGCCTTGCGCAAAGTCCACACGGCCCGACCATGCCTCGTGCCAGACATCTTCCCATACGCCTTCGGGAAAGCGCGACACAACGCGGACGGGCGCATCGGTGAGGGTGTCTTCCAGACCAGGAGCGGCGCGCGGGTCCGCATCGGTCCAGCGTGTCTGCGCCAGCTTCGCACGGCCCCGTTCACGCAGGGCGGGGCGCAGCACTTCGACGCGCAGGGCAGCACCTTCGCTCGCGCTTTTGGGCAAGCGGTCGACCAGCGCCTCGCGTTCGTCGATACGCACTGTGCCGCGCGCCGACCCCGCCCGCCGCGATACCAGCACTGCATCCGCGACCATCCCGGCGGCCAATCCACCGGGCCAATCGAGCCTTGCGGCAACCACCGCGCCACTTTGCAGCAGAACCGCCCGGTTCTCGTCGATCCCGTGCTCGACCAGCCAGCCATCGGTGGTTTCAGGCAAGAGCGAATCCGGCGTTCTTCAAAAGCAACCGCGTTTCATACAGCGGCAGGCCGACAATGCCCGAATGGCTACCCTGTATCCATTCCACCAGCGCCTCGGCGGCACCCTGTATGGCGTAGCCGCCCGCCTTGCCGCGCCATTCGTCCGACGCAATATAAGCGTCCAGCTCTTCGGCAGAGAACCGCTTGAAACGCACCACGCTTTCGCTCAGCTTCTCGCGCACCGAGCCGTCAGGCGCGCGCAGGGCGACTGCGGACAGCACGCGGTGGCGGCGGCCCGACACCAGCAAGAGACAGCGCCGCGCGGTCGCTTCTTCCTCCGCCTTGGGCAGGATGCGGCGACCCACGGCAACCACGGTGTCCCCGGCAAGGATATGGCTGCTGTCGGACGGGACCGCTGTCGCTTTCTCGCGCGCCATGCGCCGCACATAGTCGCGCGGCAGTTCTGCCGGTGCAGGGGTTTCGTCGATATCGGCGGGCGACACTGCATCGGGCACCACACCAATCCGCGCCAGCAGGTCGAGGCGGCGCGGGCTGGCCGATGCAAGCACCAGCTGCGGTAATGTCATGTCGGGGGAAGCCAGGACGACCTCCGTCTAAGTCAGGTCGGCCCCGGACCCTGGCCCGGTCCGCCGCGCCCCGGCATGAAGCGATAGGTGATGCGCGCCTTGGTCAGGTCGTAGGGCGTCAGTTCGCACAGCACCTCGTCCCCCACCAGCACGCGAATACGGTTCTTGCGCATCTTGCCCGCTGTATGGCCGAGCACCTCGTGCCCGTTTTCAAGCTCTACCCGGAACATCGCATTGGGCAGCAGTTCCACCACCTTGCCGCGCATTTCGAGGAGTTCTTCTTTTGCCATAAGCGTTATCGCGTCTTTCGTGTCGTTCGTCGATGAATGATGCGCGCCCATAGCGGGGGGCGGGATAAAAGGGAAGCGCGCAGCGTAGGGCTCGCCAGCCACCCGATCCCGCAGCTGCGACATACCGTTACGCAAATTGGCTTGTCGGTCATTGTGCAGTGCGGCAAGTGCGCGTTTCGTTCATGGCCGGTAAGGCCCCGCCTGACAGGATGTGCCCCGTGTCGATCCGCTTCACATCATCGATAGCCATTGCCACCATGCTGCTGGCGGCACCCGCTTTCGCACAGGACAGCGCACCCGCGCCGGACAGTGAGCAGATCGTTATTACTGCCGAGCGTATTCGCGGCCAGGTGGCCACCGATCTGCCGCCGGTGCTGGAGCTGGACGAAGCCGAAATCGCCGCTTTCGGTGCGGACAGCATCGCCGATCTGGTCGCGCAGCTTGCGCCGCAGGTCTCGTCGGGCAGCGGGCGCGGCAGCGGGCGGCCGGTGTTCCTTGTCAACGGACAACGGGTGTCGGGCTTCCGCGAATTTCGCCGCTATCCGCCCGAAGCAATCCGCAAGGTGGAGGTGCTGCCCGAAGAAGTCGCGCTGCAATTCGGCTTTCCCGCCACGCAGCGGGTCATCAACTTCATCCTGAAGGACAATTTCGCCAGCCGCGAGCTGGAGGCGGAATATGGCGGCCCGACGCAGGGCGGCTATGCGTTCGGCGAGCTGGAAGCATCGCTGCTGACCATCGACGGCCCACGCCGCTTCCAGGTGGGCGGGGAGTTCAACACCAGCAACCTGTTGACCGAGGACGAGCGCGACATCGTCCAGACGCAGGGAAGCGTGACCGGTCTTGCCGGCGACCCGGACCCCGCCCGCTTTCGCAGCCTGCGCGCCGATATCGAGACGCTGGAAGTGGAAAGCACCTACAATATCGGGCTGGGCGAAGGGCCGGCGGGCGGCACGCTGTCGTTCAACGCCAATCTCGACCGCGAGTTTTCGCGCGCGCTGTCCGGCCTCGATACCGTAGTGCTGACCGATGCAGGCCAGTCGCTGCTGCGCGTGCTGGATGCCGATCCGCTGGAACGGCTGGGTCGCACCACGACCGTCGAGCTGGGCAGCTCGCTGACCAAGCCACTCGGTGACTGGCAACTCACCGCCACCGCCAACGGCATCCGCGTGTGGGACGATACCGATATCGAACGGCGGCGCGACGGCTCCGGTTTGCAGGCGCTGGTCGATGCAGGCACGCTGGCGATAGACGGCACGCTGCCCGACGTGGCGCAGGCGGGGTTCGACCGGGCCAGTAGCGAAGTAACCACCGCCACCACGCTTGCCACGCTGAACGGTACGCCGGTCCTGCTGCCATCGGGCGAAGTGACGGTGACGTTCGATACCGGCTATGCCTATACCCGCATCCAAAGCGAGGACAGCCGAACCGGCTCCGGCTTGACCGCACTCGACCGCAGCGACCTGTCGGCGGGTGTGAATGTCAGCGTCCCGCTCGCCAGCAGGCGGGAGGGGTTCCTCGATGCCGTGGGCGACATCAGCCTGAACCTCGGCGCGGGCGTCAACGATTTCAGCGATTTCGGTACGTTGCGCGATTACACGGCCGGACTGCGCTGGAGCCCGCTCGACCGCCTGACGCTATCCGCGACCTATACTGCGGCTGAGCAGGCGCCGGGGCTGAATGCGTTGGGCGCGCCGGAAATCCAGACCTTCAACGTGCCGGTGTTCGATTTCACCACCGGCGACACCGTGCTTGCCACCGTCACCACCGGCGGCAATCCCGATCTGCTGGCGGAGGAACAGCGCGACTGGAAACTGAGCGCCTCCTACGATCTCGACCTGTTCCAGCGCGCCAACCTGCTGTTCGAATATTTCGATACCAGGTCCGACAATGTCACAGCCGGTTTCCCCGTAGCGACCCCCGCCATCGAGGCGGCGTTTCCGGGGCGCATTACCCGCGATGGCGTCGGCGCGTTGGTCGCGATAGACCGGCGGTCGGTGACCTTTGCCGAGCGCAACAGCAGCCGCATCCGCTACGGCTTCAACCTGTTCGGGCGGGTCGGCACTGCGGAGCCGCGCGGCGAACAGGGCGGGCAAGAACGGGGACGCGGACGCGGCGAAGGACGGGGCGGACCGCCTGCTGCACAGCGCCCCGAAGGCCGTCCCGACCCCGCGCAATTCGCTGCCTTGCGCGAACGGTTCTGCGCGACCGAAGACCTGTCGCAATTCGATTTCTCCGTCCTGCCCGGACGCATGCTGGCACGCCTGCGCAAGGAGGATGGCACAATCGACATGGAGCGCGTTGCCACCCTGCGCGAGCGGTTCTGTTCGGGCGAGGGGGGTCCGCCGGGCCAGCTCGACAATGCCCAGCGCGCTGCACTCCGCACGCAGCTTTGCGCCGATCCGGCCGCCGACACTCCGCTCGATCTTGCTACCTTGCCGCCCGCAATTGCCGAACGGCTGCGCGCCGAGGACGGCTCGGTCGATCCCGAACGGCTGGCACGGTTCCGCGCCCGCCTGTGCGGCGATGGGGACGCAGCCCAACCGACCGAACAACGAAGCGGCGGACGACGCGGAGGCGGTTCGCCCTTCAATCGCGGCGACGGGCGCGGGCGCTGGTTCGCCTCGCTTTATCACACCATCGAACTGACCAGTGATGTCCTGATCGCTCCCGGCATTCCCCGGCTCGACTTGCTCGACGGCGACGCGCTGTCCGACAGCGGCCTGTCGCGCCATCGCGTTCAGTTGGAAGGCGGCATCTTCCACAAGGGGCTGGGTTTGCGCCTGTCCGGCAATTACCTCGGTGCAGCGCGGATCGATGACACCACGAACCTGCGCTTCGGCGACCTCGCCACGTTCGATGTCCGCGCCTTCGTCGATCTGGAGCGAGCAGCAATGGCTGGCGGGCGACGATCCCGGCTTCCTGAAAGGGATGCGCATGGCGTTCCGCGTGAACAACGTCTTCGACGCGCAGCGCCGCGTGGTGGACGGCAATGGCGTCGTGCCGCTTGCGTTTCAGCCCGGCCTGATCGACCCGGTCGGTCGCACGGTGGAAATAGAGTTCCGCAAGATTTTCTGAACGCGACCTTTCGCCAGCGGCGGGGGCGCTCTATCCCTGCCACCAGCATGAGCCGCACGTCCTCCTCCACCCCCGCAGGCAGTCTGTCGAACCCGCGCGGCGCGGAGCGGTTCAACGAGGAACAGGCGGCCTACACCGTCGCCAGCGCGAAGCCCGATCTGGACGCAGGCATAAAGGCGATCCGCGATACGGTGAAGGTGCTGAAACCTGTCCCCGGCGTCTACCGCATGCTCGATGCGCGGGGCGAGGTGCTGTATGTCGGCAAGGCGCGCAGCCTGAAGGCGCGCGTCGCCAATTATACGCAGGTCAAACAGCTCACCAACCGGTTGCGACGCATGGTTAGCCAGTGCCGCGCGATGGAAATCGTCACCACCAATTCCGAAGCCGAGGCGCTGTTGATGGAAGCGCAATTCGTCAAACGCTTCCGCCCGCCGTTCAACGTGCTGCTGCGCGACGACAAGAGCTTCCCCTTCATCCTGCTGCGCACCGAAAGCGACTTTCCGCGCATCACCAAGCATCGCGGCGCGCGGCGGGCGAAGGGCAATTATTACGGGCCGTTCGCCAGCGCAGGGTCGGTCAACACCACCATCAATGCGCTGCAGAAACTGTTCCTGCTGCGCAGTTGCACCGACAGTTTCTTCAGCCGCCGCGACCGGCCCTGCCTGCTGTACCAGATCAAGCGGTGCAGCGCGCCCTGCGTCGGCCGGATCGACAAGGAAGGGTACGCCGCGCTGGTCAAACAGGCGACCGATTTCCTCGGCGGCAAGTCGGGCGCGGTGCAGGCCGATCTGGAAACGCAGATGGCGAAGGCCGCCGCCGATCTCGATTTCGAAACTGCCGCCATCCTGCGCGACCGGTTGCGTGCGGCCACCTTCATTCAGGGATCGCAGGCGGTGAACGCCAGCGGCGTGGGCGATGCGGACGTGTTCGCGCTGGCGGCGAAGGGCGGACATGTCGGCATCCAGGCGTTCTTCATTCGAGGCGGCCAGAACTGGGGCCACCGCGCCTTCTTCCCCGCGCGCACGCAGGGCATAGAGGATGCGCAGGTGCTGTCCGATGTTCTGGCGCAGTTTTACGAAGAAGTACCGCCGCCGCGCACCGTGTTGGTCGATCGTGATCTGCCCGAACAGGATTTGCTTGCCGAAGCCCTCGGGGCGCTGGCGGAGCGGCGGGTGGAGATCAGTATCCCGCAGCGCGGCGACCGGCGCAAGCTGATGGAACAGGCGCAGCGCAATGCGCATGAATCGCTCGACCGCCGCCTTGCCGAAACCGGCACACGCGCCAAGGTCATGCGCGAAATGGCGGAATTCCTCGAACTGCCCGACGTGCCGCAGCGGATCGAGGTGTACGACAACAGCCATATCCAGGGTGCCAAGGCCGTTGGCGGCATGGTGGTCGCGGGGACGGAAGGCTTTGTGAAGGCGCAATACCGCAAATTCAACATCAAGACCGCGCAGACCAATGACGATTTCGGCATGATGCGCGAAGTCATGTCCCGCCGTTTCAGGGCGCTGGCGGAAGAGGGCGGCCCACCGGGCGAGGACGCGAAGGCGCCCAAAGCCAACACGCACGAGACGCTGTGGCCCGACCTCGTGCTGATCGACGGGGGCAAGGGGCAGATGTCCTCGGTGCGCGATACGCTGGCCGAAATGGGCATCGAGGACGTGCCGCTGATCGCGATTGCGAAGGGGCCGGACCACGGGCGCGAGGGGCGCGAAGTCTTTCATTTTCCCGATGGTCGCGAAAAGACGCTGCCGGTGAATTCGCCGGTGCTGTTCTACCTGCAAACGCTGCGCGACGAAGTGCATCGCTACGTCATCGGCGCGCACCGGGCGAAGCGCAGCCGCGCCATCACCGCATCCCCACTGGACGAGATCCCCGGCATCGGCCCCTCGCGCAAGCGCGCGCTGCTGCTGCATTTCGGCACGGCGGGCAAGGTCCGCGCCGCGGCGCTGGAAGACCTGCAACGCGCCCCCGGCGTCAGCGCCACCGTCGCCCGCACGATCTACGATTTCTATCACGCCAGCGGATAGGCGGGAGGATCGCTAGGCAGATGCCCGCACACGATGCTTAATGGCCCGGTAACCCTATCCGGTTAGGTCCATTTTCGATGAGGTATCCCGCGTTGCCATCGGGGCTGCGAAAGCTGCTCGCATCGGACCGGCTCCGACACGTCGCCATCGCGGCTGTAATTGCGGTGGTGGTGGCGATGAGCACCGTCCTGCGCCCGCTGGACATCACGATCTGGTCGCTGCAATCCAAGATGTTCGACGTCCAGCCCAGCGGCGATATCGTGCTGGTCGAAGTGGAGCAGGGCGACGAACCCGGCATGATCGCCGAAGGAAACGCGCAACTGACGCGCACGCTGGCGGCTCTGGATGAAGCAGGCGCCGCGCGGCTTTTCATCGACATCCCCCTGCAACGCAGCCGCTCGTCCGAAATCGATCTGGCTTTGCGTGCCGAGCTGGAGCGATTGGGCAACCGCGTTGTCCTGACACGAACCTATCAGGACGAGACACTGGCCCCGGAACTGCGCGGCAGCGACCCGTTCTTCGAGCGCGGCATGAGGGTGGCGAGTAATGACCTGAAGAAAGACTTTTTGGGATACGTTTGGGAAATCGAACCTGATGTTGATATGGCGAGCGCCTCGGTACCGGCCCTATGGCAGATGCTCGCGAAGCGAGATCTCAACACGCTGATATTTCCGGATTACAGCATTCGCATCGATAAACGTATCGAACCGTCAATTAGTGCGACCAAGAGCAGTCTGGCGATATCGAAACAGGCGATGGCCAACCGAGATGCGGTCGTAACCGGTAGGGACAACAATCGCGCTGTCGTCAGGATGCCTGGCCAAGGCACGGCATTACCGGCCTCGATACACATTCAGGCGGCCGAGACGGCCAAGCGGGGGAGCGGCGGCGGCGTCGGGTGGCCTTTGCTTCTGGCGGTCACCATAATCCTGCTTATTTTTATCTCCAGGTTGTCGACAGCATCCTACAGGCGGGCTGCATATCTGGGGGTGGTCGGTGTCTTTGTTCTGTCTGTTCCAATTGCTTCGGGAAGTGGAGTCAGGCTCGAACTGGCGAACTGCCTGTTTCTTATACTGGTTTTCGCCGTGATCCGGTCTGTTTCGCTTTTCAGACAGCGGCACCTTTTCCTCGAACAACGCAGCCGATTGCCGAATTTCAACGCGCTTGGACGGGATATGTCCGCAGCCGAAGTCGCCACTCAAACGGCAGTAGTGATTGTCAAAATCGCGCGGCTCGACGCGGTGTTCTCGATGCTCGACCTGACAGAACAGTCGCGGTATATTCGCCAGATCGCGATGCGACTGGCGTTGGGCGACCGAAAAACGACAATTTACTACGATGGCGGAAAATATTTTGCCTTCGGCCTTAGTCGCAGTGCCCACGAAAACCCTGCCGAACATCTGGAAGGTTTGCGGGCAATCGTATCGCAGGCGATTACGGTCGGTGGACGCGATTTCGATGTGTCGTTGACCATTGGTGCCGACACCAGTTTCTCGACCGAAGTTTCCAGCCGCATAAATTCGGCCATTGCGGCTGCCGATCAGGCGCGGGAAGCCTATCGTCCCGTGTTCGTCATCTCCGATTTTGCCGCAGACAGCGAAGAATGGGATTATTCGTTGCAGGCCCGGCTGGAAACGGCGCTTTCCGAAGACCGGATCTCGATTAAATTGCAGCCGCAGATCGATTTGCAGTCCGGTAAAGTAGTTGGCGCGGAAGCTTTGGCGCGATGGAAAGATGAAAAGCACGGCGAAGTTTCACCGGCTCGTTTCATCCTGCAATGTGAACGGGTTGGTCGGCTGGATGAGCTGACAAAGCGCGTATTTTTCAAAAGCCTGCAAGCGGCTCGCGGTCTTCACGACAAAAACCTGAGTCCGCAGATTTCCATCAATGTGTCTGCCGTCCAGTTCGTGGATGGCCGTATTGCAGATTTGATCGCCGAACAGATCGAGCGAACGGGTGGAGACCCGAGCAAGCTGACCGTCGAAGTAACGGAAACGGCGCGCATCGACAATTTTACTATGGCTCGAGACGTTATCGAGCGCATCAAGGCAACCGGCGCGCAGTTTTCCCTTGATGACTTCGGCATCGGTAGTGCCAACTTCGATGCGCTCTGCCAACTCCCGTTCGACGAAGTGAAGATCGACCGCACGTTCGTGATGCAGGCAGCGTCTTCGGTGCGCGCACGGGCGATGGTGGCGGCAATCGTCAAGCTGGCGAACGATGCGAAGATTGTTTCGGTAGCGGAGGGGATCGAAGATGCCGCGACGCTCGATCTGATTCGCGAAATGGGATGCCAGATGGGGCAGGGTTATCATATCGCGCGTCCTATGAAGGAAAGCGACTTCGAAAGTTTTCTTCGTTCTCAACAGGTTGACGCACTGGTGCGAAAAGCACGGTAGAAAAACTTTACACTCTATTAACCTTAATCTAAGGTCACTCCAGACTAAGCAAACTGGAGAAAAGCAATGGGTGGTTCCATCTGGGACTGGATTTTCAACTAGGTTGAAGCCAGCATACGAATTTCGAAGGGCTCCCTAGCGGGAGCCCTTCGTCGTTTGGGGCTTTGGTTTGACGAATTTATCTGCGGGTTTGTCGTGTGTACTTCGTCGACTTCCTCAGCGTTTGCGGCGCAGGACGCCTTCCTGCGCGACGCTGGCGACAAGCGTGCCGTCGGCGCTGAAAATCTGGCCGCGGTTGAAGCCGCGGCCGGCGCCGGACCACGGTGATTCGGTCGAATAGAGCAACCAGTCGTCGCAGCGGACCGGGGCGTGGAACCACAGGGCGTGATCGAGGCTGGCGCCCGATACTTCGCCCCGCATCCAGCTCAGGCCGTGCGGGATCGCTGCAGTGCCCAGCAAGGTGTAATCGCTGGCATAGGCCAGCACGGCACGATGAAGCGCCGGATCGTCGGGCAGGGCGTTAGCGGTCCGCAGCCAGTTGTGCTGTATCGGTGGGGCTGCTTCTCCGGACGTGGAACTCGCCATCCAGTGCGGCAGTTCGGCGGGACGCATTTCGATGGCGCGCGGGCGGAGCATGAAGGCTTTGTGCGCGTCGCTCGGCGGGGTTTCCTGCTCCGCGATCCAGCGTTCTCGCAACGTCCGGTCACTGGGCAGTGCGTCCGGCAAAGGCACGTCGGGCAATGCCGCGTCCTGATGCGCCAATCCGGTTTCGGGCAACTGGAAGCTGAGCGTACAGTTCAGGATAGGGGTGCCTTCCTGACTGGCCAGCACGCGGCGGTTGGCGAAGCTGCGCCCTTCGAAGTCGGTCGTGACGGTGTAGTCGATCGGCACGCCTTCGCGCCCGCCGCGCAGGAAATATACGTGCAGCGAATGGGCGACTTTCCCGTCCGACGCGCTGGCCTGCGCCGCCTGCAATGCCTGCGCCACGACCTGGCCGCCGAAGACGCGGCCGATGCCGTCGGGTTGCGGCCGGCCGGTATAGGTGGCGGGGCCGGTCGGCTCGACCGTGAGAAGCGAGACCAGCTCGGTGACGAGCTGTTGTGGCGAGGGTGTTTGCGCGGGATCGGACATCGCGCCCCTGTGCGCAGGCGCGCGGCTCAGGTCAACGCACGAGACGCGCCTTGCGCAAGGAACGATAGGCCAGCGCCTTGGCCCGGTTGGCGTGCGGCCAGCGGCGCGGTGCGGCGGGAGCGAAGCCCGCCTTGCGCAACAGTTTGTTGAGGCCGCGCGCGTCGGCCTCGGCATAGCTCCAGTCGCTGCGCCAGGTGATCGATAGCGAGGTGGAGCTGGCCGGTCCGTTGCGAACGAAATGCGGGGCCATGACGGGCACATACACCGCCTCGCCGGGAGCGAGCGCGTACGCAGTGCCGCCTGCGAGCATGGCATCGTCCCAGCGCAATTCGCGCGGGCCGCCGGTCTGGTAGGTTTCGTGGACCTCGTCGGGTGCGAAAGCGGGATCGCCGGCGGGGAATTGGGTCATCGTCTTGTGCCCGGTCAGCTGGAGCAACAGGTTGTGTTCCGGGTCGAAGTGATAGGGCGTCACGGCATCGGGGCTGGAGATGAAGAGGAAGCCCTGCATGTGCAGCATCGCACCGGTCGCGGCGCGCACCTCCTCTCGCAGTTCGGCGAGACAGTCGTGCACCAGCGCGCGATAGGCGGGCACCTGCTCGATGTTTTTAAGCACCGCCCAGCTGTCGTTGGCGGCAATAGAGCGGATGGTTGCGCCGATGCTCAGGCCGTTGGTGGCGGGCTTGCCGTCCACGCCAATGGGCAGGTCGCCGCGATTATATTCGACACTGTTGGCGGGCAGGTGTTCGGCCAGGTCGGCAATTGCGTCGAGTGTCAGCAGGGGGTGTGCGTACAGGCCGTGGTTCAGCGCATGCGGTTGTTCGGGATAGCAACGCGCGAAACGGGCGCGCGCCGATGCATCGAATACGGGTGCGCTGCCAACGGTCACGCTGTCGCTCGTTCGCGGGTTTCGTGCGCGAGCAACCGACTGAACAGCGCGCGTCGCGTCGTGCCGCCGATGGCGATCGACATGCGCACCATGCGCCGCCGTTCGCGCCAGATGTGGTCGATCATCGGATGGTCCGCCACCGCGCAGCTATCGCACCAGTCGATGTCCGCACGGTCGAGCAGGGCGAGATTGTGGCGCTGGAGCAGGACACCGGGTGAATAGCGGGCAAAATCTTCCGAATAAGCAGTCTTGTACGCAAAGGCCCCGGGCGGGGTCAGGAAGTTCGCCAGCATGGCGATGGGCTGGCCATCGAGCGCCAGAGCCAGCCGTTCGAGCACACCTGCCTGCGCTGCGCCGTGCAATGTTTCGCTGAACAGCGTTTCGGTGGCCTCCGCATCCGCAAGAGCGGACCCTGCGCGGCCCTTCCACCCCGAACGCTCGAGGGCGAGGAAGTCGGTTATCCAGGTATCGAGGCCTTCGTCGTCAGTGTCCCTATTGAAATCGAGCTTCCCCGCTTCGCCGAGACGCCGCTCCTGCCTGCGGAGTTCCTTGCGCTTCTTGCCGCTAAGGGCCGCGTCGAAATAGACGGTGGAAGATTGGTCGCTGTGCAGCAACGCGCGTTTTTCTTCGTGTACAACGTCGTGTTCGCGCGTGGCGCTTTGCAGCACGTCGCCAAGCGCACGAGCGAGCGCCCCGTCGGCATCCAGATGGGACAGGTGCAGGAACAGCTTGCTGCCCGCGGTCCCGTCCATCCAGCCAAGCACATCCGCCCAGAAATCATGCGCGGTGTCCGGTGCGACCAGCGGGGTGCCGAGAAACGCATGGTCATGAACCCAGTTGCGATAATGCGGAACTGGATAGCCGTAATAGGCCAATGGCGTGCTTACCGGCATAAGCCCGGTCAGGCGGTTGCCATGCTCGATCAGCAGCAGAACGCATCGCCCTGCCGTGTCATAGGCGCGCAAAGCAGGCAGGAGCGCCCACGGTGCGTAAAAGGGGTTCGGTTCGACCGCCTCGCGGGCGAGATGCGCCCATTTCGCCATGAGCGCCGGATCGTTGGCGACATCCTGCCACGCGGCCACGCGCAACCGACTGGCGGTGGCGGGGCTATCGTTGGCAGGAAGCAGTCGGGCAGGGCGGCCCATCTTCGACCCCTCGTTTGCCGCGACCCGGATGTCGCGGCAAATGGGTGGCAGGAAGACGCTTAAGAAGCGTTAACGATCAACCGGATCGCCATCGACCCAATATCAGGCCGCCAGCGCCGCGAGCAGCAGCAGCGCGACGATGTTGGTAATCTTGATCATCGGGTTCACGGCGGGACCGGCGGTATCCTTGTAGGGATCACCCACGGTGTCCCCGGTCACGGCCGCCTTGTGCGCTTCCGATCCCTTGCCACCGTGATTGCCGTCTTCGATATATTTCTTGGCATTGTCCCAGGCCCCGCCACCGGCGGTCATCGACAGCGCGACGAACAGGCCGCCGACAATCACGCCGAGCAACAATGCGCCAAGCGCGGCAAACCCGTTCACCTGACCGGCGATCGCGGTGATGACGAAATAGACCACGATGGGGGCAAGCACCGGCAGCATGGAAGGCACGATCATTTCCTTGATCGCCGCCTTGGTAACGAGGTCGACGGTGCGCGCGTAATCGGGCTTCTCGGAATAATCCATGATGCCCGGCTTTTCCTTGAACTGCGCGCGAACGTCCTTGACCACGTCTCCAGCGGCACGGCCAACCGCCGTCATGCCCATCGCGCCGAACAGATAGGGCAACAAGGCACCCAGCAGCAGGCCGACGATGACGTACGGGTTCTCGAGGCTGAAATCGACATCGGCCGTCGGGAAGTATTCCGCGAGGTCTGCGGTGTAGGCGGCGAACAGCACCAGTGCGGCCAGACCGGCAGAACCGATGGCATAACCCTTGGTCACGGCCTTGGTGGTGTTGCCGACTGCATCCAGGGCATCGGTCTTGGCCCGGACGTCCTCGTCCAGCCCCGCCATTTCGGCGATGCCGCCCGCATTGTCGGTCACCGGTCCGTAAGCGTCCAGCGCCACGACCATACCCGCCAGTGCCAGCATCGAGGTGGCAGCATAGGCGATGCCCATCAGCCCGGCGAACTGGTAGGACAGGATGATGCCGGCCACGATGGCCAGCGTCGGCAAGGCTGTCGATTCAAGACTGATCGCCAGACCCTGGATGACGTTGGTGCCATGGCCCGTTTCCGACGCCTTGGCGATGGAGCGCACGGGGCGGAACTGGGTGCCCGTGTAATATTCGGTGATCCAGATGATGACTCCGGTCAGCACCAGCCCGACCAGCGAGGAGTAGAACAGATCCCAGCCGGTGAAGGGTTGGAGTGCGGACGTGCCTTCCTCGGCAATCTGGCCGCCATCGACATTGGCGAGGTTGGTGCCGCCGCCGATCTGCGCGGACATGTCGCCAAGCGCATATTGCATGACGAAGTAGATCAACGGCACGGACAGGATCGCGGTGACAAGGAAGCCCTTGTACATCGCGCCCATGACGTTGGTGCCGCCGCCCAGACGAACGAAATAGGTGCCGATGATGGAGGTGACGATGCACGCCCCGCCAATCAATAGCGGCAGCGCCATCAGCGGCAGCAGCAGCGGGCCGGTGGTGGCGAGCAGCAGCGCGGTCAGCACCATCGTCGCGCCGACCGTCACCACATAGGTCTCGAACAAATCGGCGGCCATGCCCGCGCAATCGCCGACATTGTCGCCCACATTGTCGGCGATAACGGCGGGGTTGCGGGGATCGTCTTCGGGAATGCCCGCTTCCACCTTGCCGACCAGGTCGGCACCGACATCGGCAGCCTTGGTGAAGATACCACCGCCCAGCCGTGCGAAGATCGAGATGAGCGAGGCACCGAAGGCCAGCGCCACCAGCGCGTCGATCACGATGCGGTCATTGGGAGCAAGGCCCATCGGCCCGATAAGAACGTAGAAGAACACTGCGATGGCCAAGAGGGCGAGGCCCGCGACCAGCATGCCGGTAATGGCACCTGCGCGGAACGCCAGCGTCAGACCCTGCTGCAACCCGCTCATCGCGGCGGCTGCGGTGCGGACGTTGGCGCGGACAGAGATGTTCATGCCGATGAAACCGGCAACACCCGACAGGATCGCGCCGATCAGGAACCCGGCGGTGGAAATCGGCGCGCCGCCCTTGGGCATGTCGAGAAAGAGGTACACCAGCACAGCCACGACCGCGCCGACAATGCCGATCGCGGTATATTGCCGTTTCAGATAGGCTTGCGCGCCCTCCTGAATGGCAGCGGCGATTTCCGCCATCTTGGCATTGCCCGCCGCCGCGCCAAGCACCTGGCGACTGGTGATGAAGCCATAGAGAATGGCCAACAGGCCAAGACCGATCGCGATGATTACGAGTTCCAACACACATCCCCTGTTATGCTGCCCCCGCCCTTGTTCCGGGCAGGTGACGCTGTCGTTATTGTGCGGCGTGCAATGACACCCCCCGCAATGTTGCGCCATGCGCTATAGGAACGCGGCGGCTGGCGGCAACCCCTTTTCATGCATAGGTATGTTCAGCCATGTTGATAACCCAGCGCACGGTCGCCTGACGGCGCTGTACCATCGAGGAGCAGGGCGTTGTCGGCTTTGGGAAGGACAGTCCCGATACGGGACACATCGGCGACATTCTCCGCCGATTTGCCCTGGTCGGTGCTGGCGGTGAAGAGCAGCGCGTAATCATCGCCCCAGCGCAGCGCGTCGTCCCGTGGTGTTGCGCGTCGCGATGCGGACAGGTCGGTGCAGAACGGCACCGCTCCGCTTTCGATATCCATCGTCACGCCGCTGGCCTCTGCCATTCGCGAGGCATCGAGCAGCAGCCCGTCGGACACATCCATCATTGCGCTGGCGTTCGGGGCGAGGGCAATGCCCTGTTCGATTAGGGCGTGCGGGCGGCGATAGGCGGCGGTAAGCGTCGGCGGGCGCGGATGCATCGGCGTCGGTCAGCAGGTCGAACCCGTGCATCGCCGCGCCGATTTTGCCGCACAGGTAAATGCCGTCCCCGACCGAAGCGCCACCACGCGACGGGACCGGCGCGTGCGTTGCGCGGCCAATCGCGGTCATGCCGTAGCTGCGCCCACCCTCCGGCGCGCCAACCGTGTCGCCACCCAACAGCGGCACGTCATACTCCTTCAGAACCTCCGACAATCCCGTCAGGAACCGGTCATCCGCGCCAGACAGCATATATCCCAGTATCACACCGACGGGTGCAGCACCCTTTGCGGCTAGATCGGAAAGGTTGGTCGCCACCAGTTTCCACGCGACATCCGCCGCATCGGTGCGCGGGTCGTCGAGCGGCAGGAAATGCGTGCCCTCCACCAGAACATCGTGCGTGATGACCAGCGTTTCCGCGCCGAATTCCAGCACCGCGCCATCGTCCGCCAGACCACGCGCCGCACTGTGCAGGGGCAGGGCGCGCAGGGCCGCGATGAACGCCGCCTCGCCCGCCGTGCCGGTCATGCGGGCTATTGCCGCACCTCTTTGGCCAGCGCGTCGAGGATGCCGTTTACGAATTTCGCCTCGCGATCATCGAAGAACGCCTTGGCGACATCCAGATATTCGCCGATTACAGTACCGACGGCCACGTCGGGCCGCGCCAGCAGCTCGTAGGTTCCGGCGCGCAGGATTTGCAGCATCGTCTTGTCCATCCGCGCGATGGTCCAGCCCGACGCCAGCCGTGCGGCGAGTTTGCCGTCGATCTCTTCGCGCCGCGCCGCCACGCCGCCGACCACATCGTCGAAGAAATCGACATCGGCGTCGGCATACTGATCGTCCTCGATTTCGCGCCCCAGCCGGTGCTGGTGGAATTCGTCGAGCAGCTTGGCCAGCGCGGTGCCTTCCATCTGCTGCTGATACAAGGCCTGCACCGCTGCCAGCCGCGCGGCGGAGCGCGCTTTCCGGGTGTTCTTGCTCATGTGTTCAATCTCAGCGAAATCGACTTCGCGTGGGCTGGCAGGCCTTCCGCCTCGGCCAGCGCGACGCCCGCCGGTCCGATGGCGGCAAGCGCGTCTTCGCTGGCCGACAGGAAGCTGGTCCGCTTCATGAAGTCCAGCACCGACAGCCCGCTGGAAAAGCGCGCGCGCCGTCCGGTGGGCAGGACATGGTTCGGGCCAGCGACATAATCGCCGATGGCTTCGGGCGACTGGCGGCCCAGAAACACGCTGCCCGCATGGCGCAGCTTGGCGAACAGCGGTTCGGGGTCCGCCACGGCCAGCTCGACATGCTCGGCGGCAAGGCGGTTCGCCAGTTCAACGGCTTCGTCCAGATCGCGCACTACCACGATAACGCCGTGGTCGCGCCAGCTCGCCTGTGCCACCTTCGCAGTGGGCAGCATGGCGGCTTCGATGTCGATGCGGTCCGTGACTTGCGCGGCAAATGCGGCATCGTCGGTGAGGAGGATGGATTGCGCGGACGGGTCGTGCTCGGCCTGGCTCAGCAAGTCGGCGGCGATCCATTCGACTGTGTTCTGCCCGTCCGCGATGACCAGAATCTCGCTCGGCCCGGCGACCATGTCGATGCCGACCACGCCGTAAAGCTGGCGCTTGGCCTCCGCGACCCACGCATTGCCGGGGCCGGTCACCACATCGACCGCGTCGATGGTGTCCGTACCGTACGCCAACGCCGCGACCGCCTGCGCCCCGCCGATTGTCCAGAGTGTGTCCAGCCCCGCGACATGCGCCGCCGCCAGCACCAGCGGATTGACCGCCCCCTGTGGTGCAGGCGATACCGCCACGATACGCGGCACGCCCGCAACCTTGGCAGGAATGGCGTTCATCAGCAGCGAGCTGGGATAAGCGGCGCGTCCGCCGGGAACGTAAATGCCCGCCGCGTCGACCGCCCGCCAGCGCGCACCCAGCCGCATTCCGACGGAGTCAGTCGTATCGGTATCGGTCGGCAACTGCCCGCGATGATACGTCTCGATGCGCTCCGCCGCGAGAGTGAGGGCATCCTGCAACGCCGTGTCCAGCCCTTCGAACGCCGCCGCGAAGTCGCCCGTGCCCAACCGCCAGTTGTCGGGGTCGCCAAGCGCGTGGCCGTCGAACCGCTGCGTATATCTCACCACCGCCGCGTCGCCAGCGTTTTTCACATCGGCAAGGATGGCCTGCACGTCGGACGAGACATCGGCATCGCTCTCGCGCCGGTCCGCGACGATGCGGGCGAAGGCTTGCTCGAAACCGGGGTTGCTGCTGTCGAGGCGCTGCATCAGGCGGCGTCCTGCCCGGCAATCCGGGCGGCGTTGCGGCGGAAGGCATCGACAAGGGTGGCGATGCGCGCATCGGTTTTCAACGCAGTACGGTTCACGATCAGCCTTGCCGAAATGTCCATGATGCGCGCGGTTTCGACAAGGCCGTTCTGCGCCAGCGTGCGTCCGGTGGAAACCAGGTCCACAATCCGGTTGCACATGCCCAGGCTGGGCGCGATTTCCATTGCCCCGTTCAGCTTGATGCATTCCGCCTGCATCCCCTGCGCCGCGAAATGGCGGCGGGTCAGGCCGGGATATTTGGTGGCGACGCGCACATGGCTTGCCCCGTCCAGCGTGTCGTTATCATCTTGGGGTTGCGCCACGGACAGGCGGCAATGTCCGACATCCAGATCGACCGGGGCATAGAGGTCCGCATAGTCGAACTCCTCGATCACGTCCGAACCGACAATGCCGAGCTGTGCCGCACCCTGCGCCACGAAGGTCGCCACATCGAACGCGCGCACGCGGATGAGGCTCAGATCGTCACGCGTCGTGCCGAAGATCAGGCTACGGTTCGCCTTGTCGTGAAAGGCGGCTTCGGGCACCACGCCTGCATCCGCCATCACGGGCAGTGCTTCTTCGAGGATGCGGCCCTTGGGAATGGCAAAAATCAGCGGGTTCGACATGTCGGCGCCGCTGATAGGCAAGACGCTGCGAAAGGGCAATCGGCATGGCTGATGGCGGCACTGAAATCGGCGGGGATTATGGGGCGGCGATGGACATTGCCGATATCCCCGCCGCCATCGCCTGGCAGGCCGAACATGCGGCGCGGGCGGGCGCACCGGGCACTGCCGCCGTGGTGCGCGCGATGCTGGCGGTGCTGCGCGGCGAGACGGCGGTCGGGCGGCGGATGGCGGGGTGGCAGGGGCTGACCTTGCAGGACGCGATGCCGCTGCGCCTGCATGGTGGTTTGCACCATCTGCTGCTGTCGGGCGCGGACACGCGGCTGGCGCGGGTGTATTCGGGCGAAATGACGGACCAGAATGCGGTGGACGCGCTGGTTTGCGATCTTGTGGAAACCTACGATGCGCGCTTGCTGCCGTGGCTCGACGGGCCGCCGCAGACGAACGAGGCGGGGCGCTCGGCCAGCATCATGGCGGGTCTGCTCTGGCTGGCGCAGCATGTGCCGCCGCGCTTCCGCCTGTTCGAGATCGGCAGCAGCGCGGGCATCAATACGATGCTGGACCGCTACCGTTTCGAGCTGGGTGGGGTATCGGCTGGTCCGGCAGATTCGCCGATGGTCATCGCGCCCGATTGGCGCGGCCTGCCGCCGCCCGCCACTACGCCCGATATCGTCGGCATCGAAGGATGCGACGTCGCGCCCGTCGATCTGACCGACGCCGATGCTGCCCTGCGGCTGAAAGGCTATGTCTGGCCCGAAGCCACAGAGCGCATGGGCCGCATCGATGCCGCCTTCGCACTGGCGCGGGCCGCGCCGCCGTTGATGGTGAAAAGCGACGCGGCGGATTTCGTCGAAGCGGTCTTCGAACGCCCGCCCGAAAGTGGCGTAACCCGCGTCCTGTTTCACTCGATTGTCTGGCAATATATTCCCGAAGACCGCCAGCAACGGATTACCGCCGCGATGGCACGCGCCGGGGCCGCCGCCGATGCGGAAACGCCGTTAGCCTGGATCGCGCTGGAAACGAACCGCGAAACCTTCGCGCACGAACTCACCGTGCGATACTGGCCGGGGCAGGCAGAACCGGTCTTGCTCGCCACGGCACACCCGCATGGCGCATGGGTCGAATGGCGCGGCTCGACCGGGAACGGGTCGGGGACCTAGCGAGTCCAGCGGAATTGGAACTCCAGCTCTTCCTCGTCGCCCTCGCGTTCGTGCTCGATCGAGAACACGGCATCGGCGGGCACTTTGATCTTCTCGTTGTCGACCTGGATTTCGAAACTCTTGCCGTCGCGTAAAGCCGCGATCAAACGCTCCAGCTTCTGGATATTCTGGTTGGTCGAGTAGGATTTTTCGACATCGCGATCTTCGGTCATGCTGATCTCCAAAGTTGTCCGGACAACTATCCGGGCGGGTTCGGCTCCTGTCGGGTTGTCCGGACAACTTGACGCAGAATTGCTTCAATTTCCGGTCAGTCGGCCTTCAGCAGGAACGTGTCCATCGCCGCGTTGAACCGGTCGGGGGCTTCCCACGGTACGAAATGCCCGCAATTCTCGACCCGTTCGATGCGCAAGGTGTCCACAAAGGCGTCCAACCCCTCCAGGTTCGACGCGGGCAGCGCCAGATCGTCCATGGCCCAGATTACCAGCGTCGGGATCGCCAGATTGGGCAAAACCGGCGGTTTCCAGCCATCGGGCAGGGCGAAGGGTTCGTCCATCTCCGGCACCACCAGCGGGCTGGCGCGGTAATAGTTGAGCATCCCGAACGCCGCATCCCGGTCTTCCCAGTCCCGCAACAAGGCCGCGCGTTCCTCCGCTTCCATCGCGTCCGACTTGTCCCACCGCACCGCCTTTTGCAGCAGCCCGGTCAACCCCTCCTCGCGGATCAGGCGATCGTTCGCCGGATCGCGAAAGGCGCGGATATACTGGCTTGCCGCGCGCTGTTCACGGTTTGTGTAAAGAAGTTTCGAAAAAACAATGGGATGCGGTGCATTGGCGATCACGGCGCGCTCGACGCGGCCCCCCATCTGCCCGCCCAACGCCACGCCCCACGCAATTGCGCCGCCCCAGTCGTGGCCAATAATCGTGAACCGATCGACCCCCAGCGCATCGGCCAGCAGAAATACGTCGCCGATCAGCTTGTCCGGCGTATATTCGGCGGTTTCCTGCGGTTTCGACGACCCGCGATAACCGCGTTGGTCCGGCGCGATGCAGCGGAAACGGGGCGCGAAATGCGGGATTTGGTGCCGCCAGGTGCGGTGGCTTTCGGGAAATCCGTGCAGGAATATCAGTACTGGCGCATCGGACGCACCCGGTGGTGAGCCGGTATCCACGACGTCCAGCGCGATGCCATTTGCGAGTTCGACGCGGGTTTGCTCTGGCAAGGCGGAAGTCACGGATAACTCACGGTTTTTGGGGTCGCCGGCAAGGGTATATACTCTTCGCTATCCCCCGGCACTGTGTCGAAACGGCCCTCGCGCCAGTCCGTCTTGGCCTGTTCGATGCGGTCCGGGTCGGAGCTGACGAAGTTCCACCACACATGCCGCTTCGTCGCAAACGCCTCGCCGCCCAGCAGCATCACGCGCGCGCCCTTGGTGCTGCTCAGCACCGGTTCCGCTTCGGGTGCAAGCACGGTGAGTTCGTACAGCGCGATTGACCGATCACCCACTTTCGCCTCTCCGCCAACCAGCATCACGGCGCGCTCATCGGCGCTTTTATCGAGCGGAATGCAGCCATCTGGACCGAGCACGATCTCGGCATATATCGTATGCGCATGGGTGGTGGTCTTGGCGCGCTCGCCCCACAATTCGCCCATGATTACCGTAGCTTGCGCGCCGCTCTGCTCGACCTGCGGCAAGTCCTTCACCGCCTCGAAAGCAGGGGCTATCTCTTCGCGGCCGTCGGGCAGGGCGAGCCAGGTCTGCATCCCGTAAAGCGATGGTCCCGCGGCACGCTCAGCCTCGGGGCTGCGCTCCGAATGCACGATGCCGCGCCCCGCCGTCATCAGGTTCACCTGCCCCGGACGGATGGTCGAGAACGTGCCCAGGCTGTCGCGATGTTCGATAACGCCCTGAAACAGCCATGTGACCGTCGCCAGGTTGATATGGGGATGCGGCCGCACATCCATCCCGCTGCCGATATCGAGCTGTGCCGGGCCGAACTGGTCGACGAAGATGAACGGCCCCACCATCGTGCGCGCCCTTGCAGGCAGCGCGCGACGCACAGTGAACTGGCCGAGATCATGCGAAACCGGCGTGATCGTCTGCGCAATCATGGCGTTGGCGCGCTGGCCTGTATGGCAACCGCGTGGACGCGCTGCCCGACGATGTCGCCCAGGGCCGCGATGACCGCGCGCTGGCGCTGGAGCCGGGATTGCTGTGCGAAACCAGGCGCTTCGATGACGATGGTGAAATGCGATTCCCCGCTGCCGTCGTCGCCGGAATGGCCGCTATGGCTGGCACTGTCATTGACGATTTGCAGGCGCGTCGGCGCGAACGCGTCGGTCAGCAGCCGCTCCATTTCCTCGGTCACATCCGGCATTCACAACTCCTTGTCGTAAACTGGGTTTTACCCGTCGCACAGGGCTTGTCCATGCCCCATCCGCTGCCCATTAAAGGATGCTGTGAAGCGATCCCGATTCCACGGCCGACACGACACGACGCGCATTTGCGAGGCCCCGCATTGCGCACAAACGGGCGAGTTTCGTGCCCCGGGCAGGGCAGGCAGCACCTTCGACGGACCGGGCGAATGGCGCTGGTTCTGCCTCGAACACGTCCGTGAATTCAACGCTGGCTATGACTGGTTCGAGGGGATGAGCGCCGAGGAGATTTTCGACGCGCAGGCACCGGGCGCAGGATGGCGCACCGAAAGCCCGACCTTCCGCGCGGCGGGTGGCGTCGATCCGGCTCCGCGTTGGGCCGACTTCACCGATCCCCTGGACGCGATCTCCGCGCGCGGCCGGCGGCATTCGCAATCGCGCTCGCCGCAAGCAGGCGATGGCCGCCGATGTCCGATTCGGCAAGGTTGAGCGGGCCGCCCTGGAGGCACTGGGGCTTGGGCCCGATGCGGATCGCGCGCGTTTGCGGCGGCGGTATTCAGAGCTGGTGCGCCGTTATCATCCCGACCGAAATGGCGGCGACCGCAAGTTCGAGCATCGGCTGGGCGCGGTGGTCGAGGCCTATCAGCTGCTGCGCAAGAGCAAGGCCCTGCGCTAGTCAGCGACGCGTTTTCATGGCTGGACAGAGGCAATGCCTCGCGCTAGCCGGTTTCCATGTCGTTACCGAAAGAAACTGCAAAGCGTGCGCGTTGGTATGCTGATGCCAGCGGACTGGCGGCGGCAATGGAGGTGTTCGGTGAACGCTGGGCCGCAGCAATCATGCGCGAGCTGTCATTCGGCCCGATGCGGTTTTCCGAATTGCGCGATGCGCTGCCGGATCTCAGCGCGAAAGTGCTGACCGAGCGGCTGGTCTCGCTAGCACAGTTCGAGGTGGTCGAGCGGCAGGAGGACGCGACGGCATCGCGCCATACACGCGGCTATGTTCTGACGTCACGGGGCCATGACGCCGCACAACCGCTGCTGTCGCTGGAGCGATGGGGGATGGCGGCAGAACGTCCTGCCCGACTGCCGCTATCCGCCACCGCATTCCTGTTCGGCATGAAGGCCTCGATTGACGTCATGGCGGCACGCGTATTCGGCACCGCCAGCATTGGTTTCCTGATCGGCGGCAACAGCTTCGCGGCGGAATTGCGCGATGGCGAACTGACGCTGCGGCGCGGTCTGCCCAATGACGTCATGGCGGTATTCGAAGCGCCCGATGCGCGCGCATTGCAGAAAATGATGCGCGAGGCGAAGCAGACCTCGGCCCTGCCGCGATCCGGCCCTGTCACCTTGACCGGCCAGAAGCTGCTCGCACTACGTTTTGCTGCATTATTCGATATTTAAAGAGAATATCTAAGCTATTGTCTGAAAGCCCAGCGCAAGGTGCGTCCTGCGGACCGCAGGGCAAGCCTTGTCGGCGCCGCCGCGAGGCCTGGCGCGCGCAGTCCGAGCATGGTGCGCGCATAAGGGGGCAGCAGGTCGGTTGCCGCCATGCCGACCAGCGCCTGTGCCGCCGGTGGGGCACCTTCGGGCCTTTGACGCAACACAAGATCGGCCACTTCCTTCGCTTCCGGCGACGAACGTAACCGTGTCCGCATATCGCGCATGAGAGCCTCCGCATCGCGGCGATTTTCGGGAACCGGATCGGCGTTCAACTTGCGCGCGATGATGGCGAACTGGTTAAAGTACGCGTCCTGCTCATCGCGTGGCATTCCGGGTCGAACATACTTAAGGTAACTTTCTAGAAAGCTGGTCGCACCCGCGACATGCACCCAGGCAAGGGTCGCAGGGTCCGTCGCGGCGTAGGGCGAGCCGTCCGCCAGCTGCCCTTTCACCTGGCGGTGGATGCGGTTCACCTGTTCGATCGCGGCATCGGCAGCATCGCGGTGGCCGAAGGTCGTCACCGCCATGAACCGCGCGGTCCGCCGCAGCCGTCCGTGCATGTCCGCGCGAAAGTTGGAATGGTCCAGCACGCCTTGCAACGCGTGCGGATGCAGCATCTGCAATAGCAGGCTGCGCACGCCGCCGACCATCATCGAGACGACATCGGCATGGACCATGCGGATCGGCGAGTCGCGTTCGAACAGTGCATCGCCATCGGCCACCGGCACCGGCTCTTCGCCCTTGTCGCTGTCATTGAAGACGGCACGGACGCTGGCGACAAGCCGGGCACGGACAAATTCGGAAGGGTCGGGGAATGCCATGCCGTTGAACGTAGCGCGCGCGCATCCGATTGTAAGGACAAGATATGTGGCATAGCGCCGCATGCTGGCTTGCGAGCCGGGGTCCGCGCCGCTACGCCGCGCGCAATGACCGACCAAGCAACAGCCGCCGCCGCTTCTTCCGACACCACCGTCCTCGCCGCCCCTGACATCGAAGTCAGCGTGCGCGAGGTATTCGGCATCGATACCGACTGGGTCGTGCCCGCCTTCTCCAAGGCGGACGAGCGCGTGCCCGACCTCGACGATGGCTATGTGTTCGACAAGGACACGACGCTGGCAATTTTGGCGGGCTTTGCCCACAACCGGCGCGTGATGATCCAGGGTTATCACGGCACCGGCAAATCGACGCATATCGAACAGGTCGCCGCACGGCTCAACTGGCCCTGCATCCGCATCAACCTGGATGCGCATATCAGCCGGATCGACATGGTCGGCCGCGACGCCATCGTGCTGCGCGACGGATTGCAAGTGACCGAGTTCCGCGAAGGACTGCTGCCGTGGGCATTGCAGCATCCCGTGGCGCTGGTGTTCGACGAATACGACGCCGGGCGGCCCGATGTGATGTTCGTGATCCAGCGCGTGCTCGAACAGCAGGGCAAGCTGACCCTGCTCGACCAGAACCGCGTTATCCGGCCCGACGCCAATTTTCGCCTGTTCGCCACCGCCAACACGGTCGGGCTGGGCGATACCAGCGGGCTGTATCACGGCACGCAGGCCATCAACCAGGGCCAGATGGACCGCTGGAACATCGTGGTCGGGTTGAATTACCTGCCCGCCGAGACCGAAACCGCCATCGTCAAGGCGAAGAACCCGAAGATGGGCGATGCCGAAATCGGCAAGATGGTGAAAGTGGCCGACCTGACGCGGCAGGGCTTCATCAATGGTGATATCTCGACCGTGATGAGCCCGCGCACGGTTATCACCTGGGCGCAGAACGCCGCCATTTTCGACGATGTCGCCTTTGCCTTCCGCCTCAGCTTCCTGAACAAGTGCGACGAGGCGGAGCGCACGCTGGTGGCGGAATACTACCAGCGGGTTTATGGCGTCGAATTGCCCGAAAGCGTGGTCCGAAAGGCCTAGTCTTCGTCGTATCCGTCGTCGGCAAGCGGATAGCGCGCGCGGATGGCTTTCCAGACGGGCTCGGGCCGGTCGTTCTTGACCAGCACTGCTTCAACTTCGGCAAATTCCTCGATGCTGATCGCTTCGGCGACGCTGATCGGGAAATAGACGCTTTCGTCGCTGTCGCAGCGGATGCCGTAGGCGCCCTGATTTTCGTTGCTGGTGGTGACGATGCACAATGCCTTGGCGGCCATGACCGATTATCCTGTTTGAATTACGTGTAGCGTTAAGGTTTGAAAAACAGCCGATGTCATTGCGGCGCAAATCTGTCAATCGCGGTGGCAACGCGACCGCTTGAACCAGTGTGGTAAGCTGGTAATACAGCGGGCAGTGTCACGCTCCGGTTTTCTGTCCCGCCTGCTCGGCCGCGATGCGCCTTTGCCGCCGCATCGCGGATACTACGCCACGGCCGAGCCATATGGCGACGGTCCGCCACCGGACGACGACCCGAATGATTACGACGTGTCCTATCGCTCCGGCACACCCAATCCGGATTATGCGGAATGGGACCGCCGCCTTGCGCAAGTCGATGACGCAGCGACTGCGCAGCGCCCTCGCCAGCGCTGGTTCCAGCTTTCTTACTGGCGCGCCAGACGCAAGCGGTGGTGGGCGGTGCGGCTGGTCGCGGCGATGCTGGCGCTGTTCTTCGGCCTTTTCGTCTGGCTGGCGATTACCGCGCCGCTGTCGAAATCGCTGGAGCCGATTGCCGCGCCGCAGATCACGCTGCTGGCGGCCGACGGCACGCCGATTGCCCGCAATGGCGCCATCGTCGGCGATCCGGTCGATGCGAGCACGCTGCCGCCGCATGTCATCGACGCGTTCCTGTCGATCGAGGACCGGCGGTTTTACGACCATTGGGGCGTCGATCCGCGCGGGCTGGGACGGGCGGTCTGGTCCAACGTGTCGGGCGGCGCGGTGCAGGGCGGGTCCACCATCACGCAGCAGCTGGCGAAGTTCACCTTCCTGACGCCGGAACGCAGCATGACCCGCAAGGCGCGCGAGATGCTGATCGCGTTCTGGCTGGAGGGGTGGCTGACCAAGGACGAAATCCTCGAACGCTACCTGTCCAACGCCTATTTCGGCGACAATGTGTACGGGCTGCGCGCTGCGTCGCTGCACTTCTTCTATCGCCGCCCCGAAAACCTTACGACCGAACAGGCGGCGATGCTGGCCGGGCTGGTGCAGGCTCCGTCGCGGCTCAATCCGGCGAAGCACTATGCGCGGGCCGAGGCGCGGATGCGCGTGGTGGCAGGCGCGATGGCGGCGAATGGCAAGCTGACCGCTGCCGAGGCGGATGCGCTCGCGACGCCCGCGCTCGATATGCGGCGCGACACCAGCCTGCCCGACAGGCACCTATTTTGCCGACTGGGCGCTGCCCGCCGCGCGTGAACTGGCGGAAGCAGGCTATGCCAAGCGGACGCTCACGACCACGCTGGATACGCGGTTGCAGGGCGCGGCGCGCGCGGCCATCGGGCGCGCGCGTATCGGCGATGCGCAGGTCGCGCTGGTCGCCATGCGGCAGAACGGCGAGGTGGTGGCGATGATCGGCGGGCGCGATTACGGCACCTCCGCCTACAACCGCGCCACGATGGCGCGCCGCCAGCCCGGATCGACGTTCAAGCTGTTCGTCTACCTTGCTGCACTGGAGGCGGGCATGAAGCCGACCGACCGCATCGAAAACAGCGCGTTCGAAAACGGCAGCTATCGCCCGCGCAATGCCAGGGACAATTATTCGGACAGCCTGTCGCTGGAGGAAGCCTTCGCCAAATCCAGCAATGTCGCGGCGGTGCGACTGTTTACCCGGCTGGGCGACGATGCGGTGATTGCGCAGGCGCGGCGGCTGGGTATCCGGTCACCATTGGGCGAGGGCGATCCCAGTCTGGCGCTGGGCACGTCGGGCGTGACCCTGCTGGAACTGACCAGCGCCTATGCCGGTATCGCGGCCAATCGTTTCCCCGTGGTCCCGCATGCTTTCCCGACCGATGCGCCGGGCTGGTTCGACTGGATATGGGATGGCGCGGAAAGCCTGTCCTATTCCAAGCACACCGAAATGGAACAGTTGCTGCGCGCGGCGGTCAATACCGGCACCGGACGCGCCGCCATGCTGCGCACCGCCAATTTCGGGAAGACCGGCACGACGCAGGACAATCGCGACGCGCTGTTCATCGGCTATGCCGGCGATCTGGTCGTGGGTGTCTGGATTGGCAACGACGACAACAGCCCGCTGAAAGGCATCAGCGGCGGTGGCGCGCCGGCCCGCATCTGGCGCGATTTCATGCAACAGGCGCTGGGCGAACGCGCCGCACCGCAACGCACCCCGCCTGCGCCATCCAGTCGTGCCCGACAGTGACGAAACCGACGGCGACACCATCGTTCTGGACGAGAACGGCAATGCCATCAGCTTCGACGATAACGGGGTGGTCGTCACAACGCGCATCGAAGGGGTTCCGGTCGATGTGCGGATCGGGGAAGACATTACCGTCGAGCCGCGCGACGAGGGCGGCCCCTGACAGTCACGATCAGCCGGTTCGGGCGATCAGGATGTTCATGATCGCCGTCGCGACCAATCGCTCGCGGTCGTCCTGCCAGGCCTCGACGGCAACATTGGCGGTGCGACGGCCCAGCTTCGTCACGCGCGCCATCGCAAAGCCCGGCTGCGCCGTGGCGGCGCTGAGATACTGCACTGTCATGTTGATCGGTTTGAGTTCTGCATCCCCTGCATCAACTGCGAGCGCACGGCGCAGCGCGACATAGCCCGCCGCTTCCAGCAATCCCGCCATCGCGCCGCCATGAAAGACGCCGGGCCGCCCCACCGTTTCCGGCCCGTAAGCAACCGACACGGTTGCGTCCCCCGCCTCGCTGTCGTTGCACACAGCGATACCCAGCGATCGGGCATAGGGCGACAGCAGCGGAGGCCCGGCGTCAGGCACGGGAATCACGCCTGGCAATCGGCATGAAGACGCCCGCGATATGCGCAACCGGATCGGCGATGTCGCCGTCATGCGCAACGCCGCGCACGAAGGCCGCGGAACGCGTGAGGCGATAGCATTCGGCGCGCCCGATCACGGCGCTGCGCTCGCGCGCCGGGCGTTGGTAGTCCACGCGCAGGTCCAGTGTGGCGATGGCCTGGAATTCTTTCATCGCGGTCCAGATCGCGAGGCCCGATGCCATATCCATCAGGCTGAAGATCGGGCCGGATGCGAGCACCGGCTGGCCCGTTTCGCCAAGCAGGTCTTCGCGCCACGGCAGTTCCAGCGCGGCCCAGTCGTCGCCCGCACCGTGGAACCGCAAGCCGAGCCAGCCGACATGGCCGTGCGACAGCAGCATGGGCGCCGCGCGGGCGGGGTCGAAGGCGGCAGGGTCTAAGGCGGCGGGGTCCGGCATGGTCGCGCCATGCTGTGCGCGCGAACCGTGTGCAATCATTTAATGCGGCGGAATGGCGCGCCGGTCACAGGACGCCGCCCGCCAGTGCGTCGATCGCGCCTTGCAGGATGATCGCGGCAGCATGGCTGTCGATCCGCGCGGCGCGTTTGCGGCGGCTCATGTCCTGCCGCACCATGTCGCGCTCGGCGCTGGTGGTGGACCAGCGTTCATCCCACAACAGGACCGGCAGCCCGGTGGCCGTTTGCAGATTGTCCGCAAAGGCGCGGCTGGACTGTGCGCGCGGCCCTTCGCTGCCATCCATATTGCGCGGCAGGCCGACGACGATGCCGCGTATCCTGCGCTCCGCAATAATCGTGGCAAGCGCCGCATGGTCCGCGGCGAACTTGCGCTTGGGCAGCGTCTTGCCCGGCGTGGCGAACGACCAGCCCGCGTCGCAGGTGGCGATACCGATGGTCTTGGTGCCCAGGTCCAGACCGAGCAGACCTCCGCCATCGGGCAGGGCCGCGCGGAATTCGGCAACGCTTAGCGTTATCAGCGGGCCTGCTCCCATGCCGATACGCGCATGACGACATCCTCCTGCACGTTTTTCCAGAACAGCGGGATATCGTACACGTGGTAATTATTGCCCGGCAGGACCGCGCTGCCCAGCTCGGGCGGGTCGCCGATCAGCAGCAGGCCGCGCGGATCGCACCGTGCCGGAACTGCGCCGGGCACCAGTTCGCCGCTGCTGTAGTCCGCTTCGGGAACCAGCGTGCCGCGATTGGCTTCGCGCGGTGCGGCGCCGCCGGTCATGCCGGTCAGCGGGTTGGTGCACAGGATCGGGCTGTCGCCGCGCAGGGTTCCGTCGAAGCCTTCGGACTCGCGATAGGTCTCCAGCAGAGCGCTGGGGTCAGCAGGTTCGGCAAAGCTGGACCAGCTCAGGATGCATCCCGGCTGGTTCGCCGTGGCGCAGGCAGGCAGGCCGAGTGCGGGCAGGTCATGCGCCACGGAGATCGGCCAGCCCACGATATAGGCGGCTGCGATTCGATTACGCGCCGCATCCCCGGCCAGCTCTTCACGCAACAGGCGCAGCAGGTGCAGCGAGCCCTGGCTGTGGCCGACAAGCACCACCGGCGTGTCGGTATCGACGCTGGACATGAAGAAACGGAACGCCTCGCGCACATCGGCATAGGCGGCATCGATGGCGCGGTCCGCCGCTGGTTCGCGGGTCAGAAAACTGCCGATGGTCGCCTGCCGATAGCGCGGTGCCCAGATCTCGGTCGCGCGATTGAACGGGCTTGCAAGGCCGCGGACATAGACGCGGGCCACATTCTGCGATCCCGCATCGTCGAGCGGGGCGTTCCAGCTGTCGCGGCTCAGATAGCTGGTCGGATGGACGAAGAAGACGGCGAAGGGCGGGGCGGGCGCGGTCGATCCCGTATCCCTGGATGCCGACGAAGTCCGTCGCCTGCATCGCGGGTTGCCAGCGCGCCGGGTCGTCAGCGCCGATACCGGGGCGCGAGAGCCACATCGCGGGATCGGAATAGGCATTGTCGCCGAGCGGCTGCTGCTCCTCGAATTCGGCGGACGGCACGAAGGCCAGCTCGGTCAGCTCTTTCGACCAGATGTTCAGCGCGAATGCCGCGAGGATCACCACGATCACGATGCCGACGACGAAGTAGAGAAACTTGCGCACCACCGTTCACGCTCCCTCGTGCTGGAGTTTCAGATCATCATGCCGTTCCGCGCGTCGTTCCAGCAGCACCTTGATCATCGCCAACAGCGGGTCGGCCAGAAACAGGCCCAGAATGCCGAACAGGATGCCCATGACAAGCTGTCCGGTCAGCACCAGTGCCGGGGCGAGATCGACCGTCTTCTTGGCAATCAGCGGGATGATGACATAACCGTCGAATGCCTGCACGAACACATAGACGAACAGCACGTAAATGCCCATCTCCATGCCACCGGCAAACCCGACCAGCAGCATCAGGACGCCCGCCACCAGTGCGCCCAGATTGGGCACGAACGCCAGCAGTCCGGTCAGGATGCCCAGCAACGCGGCCATCGGCACGCCGTACACCGCCAGCGCGACCCAGGTGAACAGGCCCTCCGCCAGCATGCCCAGCAGCCGCCCTGCCATCAGGCGGCGCATGGTCGCGCCCATGCGGGCTGCCGTGTGGTAAAACGCCTCGCGGCTTTCGCGCGGCAGCATCCAGGCGACACCGCGCTCGTACAGTTTCGGCTCCATCGCGATGTAGATACCGATGATGACGATCAGGACGATCGTGCCAAACCCGCCGAACACCGTCCCGATCGCGCGCGTGACCATCCCGACATTGGACAGCATCGTGCTCATCGTTCCCTGCAACGCAAGGCTTGGAACTGTGTAGCCGCGCGCCGCCAGCCATTCCAGGCCGCGCTGTATCTGCGCCTCCAGCACCACGGTCAGGGTGGAGGCTTCCTGCGAGATCTGCGATCCGGCATAGGTCACGAGCCAATAGCCGAATGCCGCGATTGCGACGAGGACAAGGAGCACCCGCCAGCCGCGCGCGACAGGCAATACGCGGCCCAGCAGACGCGCGCCGCCATCCAGCATCGCTGCCAGCACCATCGCGCCGAACACCACCAGCAGCGTCTCCGACAGGTATATTGCCAGACAGGCGAGGCCGATAACGCTTACCCAGACAAGCGCTCGTTGCGCCTCGAACCTGAGGCGCGGGCTGGCGATACGCGACGGGCTGGTGCCGATCTTATCGTCTTTTGCGTCGGTCATTCCGCCGGATCCTGCGCATCGAGCCGGGGCCGCAATGTCGTCCACGCGCGATCCCCGCGCAGCGCGCCGTACCAGGTCAGCGGGTTCCAGCTTGCCTTGCCGTCGAGCGAGAAGGTGATGAACTCCGCCCGTCCGCCGACATTGGCTAGCGGCACCGGACCGTCGAGACCGCCCCCGGCCGTCCCTTCGCGGCTGTCGGCGGAATGGTCGCGGTTGTCGCCCATCATGAAGATGTGGTCTTCGGGGATGGTAATCTCCGCGAAGTTGTCGCTCGTCTTGCCGAGGTAATCGATGACCAGATAGCTTGCACCGTTGGGCAGCGTTTCGCGCAGAACCGGCACCTCGTACACTTCGCGCCCGTCTTCCAGCGTGGTGCGGAAAGGCGCGAAATAGCCAAGGCAGGAGGCGCTGCCGCAAAGCTGGTCGTCATCGACTGCCAGCCGGAGTGCGGGTTCGGCTTCCTGTGGCACGGGCGTTCCGTTGAGGATGATCTGGCCGTTGCGCACTTCGATCCGGTCGCCGGGAAGGCCGACGGTGCGCTTGATATAATCCTCGTTGCGGTTGGGCGGCACCGCGATGACGATGTCGCCGTATTCAGGGTCCTTCGGCCAAATCTGCCAGTCGCCTCGCGGCAGCACGTGGAACGATGCCGAGACCCAGCTCCAGCCATAGGGATATTTGCTGACCACCAGCCGGTCGCCGACCAGCATGTTGGGCACCATCGACGTGCTGGGGATGTAGAACGGCTTGGCGATGAAACTGTGGAAGCCGAGCACCGCCAGCAGCATCAGCGCGAGGCCGCGCAGTTCGGCCAGCCAGTCCATCGGCTGCGTGTCGTCTGTATCGTCGGTCACGGGTGCGGTGCCGCTTTCGGATTGGCTTCGAGGATTACAAAGGCCTGCGCCCATGGATGATCGTCGGTTAGGGTCAGGTGAATGGCGACAGCATGTCCGGCCGGCGTCATTTCGGCAAGCCGCGCCGCCGCGCCGCCTGTCAGGGCCAGCGTCGGCGCACCCGATGGCGCGTTGACGACGCCGATATCGCGCATGAAAACGCCACGCCGGAAACCCGTGCCGACCGCCTTGGAAAAAGCTTCCTTGGCGGCAAACCGCTTGGCGTAGGTTCCGGCAATGGTGAACGGCCGCCGCTGCGCCTTGGCACGCTCCACGTTCGTAAACACACGGTTCTCGAACCGCGCGCCGAACCGCTCCAGCGAATTGGCGATACGCTCGATATTGCACAGGTCCGAACCCAAGCCGATGATCATGGTGAGTTGCTCATTGCGCCAACTTCATCGGGCCCACTTCATCGGGCGTCGTCCATCAGGCTGCGCATCCGGCGCACGGCGACGTCGAGGCCGACGAACACCGCTTCGCCCACGAGATAATGCCCGATATTCAGCTCGGCGAGCTGCGGGATGGCGGCGACGGGCTGGACGTTTTCGTAGGTCAGCCCGTGACCGGCATGCGGCTCGATCCCGTTCTTCACTGCAAGCGCGGCCATATCGGCGATTCGGTTCAATTCCGTCACCGCCGCCGCGCCGCTTGCATGCGCGTATTCGCCGGTATGGAACTCGACGATATCCGCACCCAGCCGCATCGCCGCCTCCAGCTGTCGCGCCTCTGCTTCGATGAACAGGCTGACGCGGATACCCGCATCGCGCAGTTGGGTCACGATGGGTTGCAGACGATTGTGCTGTCCCGCCGCGTCCAGCCCGCCTTCGGTCGTGCGTTCCTCGCGCTTTTCGGGCACGATACAGGCGGCATTCGGCGTGTGCCGAAGCGCGATTTCCAGCATCTCGTCGGTTGCGGCCATCTCCAGATTAAGCGGCAGGTCGGTCGCATCCTGGATGCGTTGCAGATCGGCATCGCGGATATGGCGACGGTCTTCGCGCAAATGGGCGGTAATGCCGTCGCCGCCCACCTCGGCAACGATCTGCGCGGCGCGTACTGGGTCGGGATGATCTCCGCCGCGCGCGTTGCGAATGGTGGCGACGTGATCGATATTCACGCCCAATCGCAGGCGGTTCGTCGCGGAAGAGGGAGCTTGTGTCATTCAGCTACGGCTGCCCGGCTTTGTCACTGGAACGCGCGCCAGCTCCTCCGGCACGTCGTCGTCGGCATAGGTCGGGAAGGTGAGTTCGACGAGCGGAAAGAATGGCACACCAAGGTCCGCGGTGCCGCCGGACCGGTCCACCATTGCGGTTTCGGCAATCACGTCGCCACCTTCGCGCGCAACGGCGGCAATGGCTTCGCGGCTGGACAGGCCGGTCGTGACGACATCCTCGACCATCAAGACCCTTGCACCTTCGGGCAGGGCGAAGCCGCGCCGCAAATGAAACGTGCCTTCGGGCCGTTCGAGAAAGATGGCATCCTTCTCCAGTGCCCGCCCCATTTCATGGCCGATAACAACACCGCCCATCGCCGGGGACACGACGATATCGATCTCGTTTCGCAGCGTGCGGGGCAGTTTTGCCGCCATCGCCCGGGCGATCTGCCCGGCGCGCGCCGCATCCATCAGGATTCGCGCGCATTGCAGGTAATGCGCGCTATGCCGACCCGACGAGAGGCGAAAATGCCCTTCCAGCAACGCGCCGCAACCGCGAAACAGCGCAAGAACATCCGCATCTTTCATCGAGACACATCCGGTAATACGGCGCTGCGCGAGATAGGCTGCATGGATCGAAAACTCCGGAAGCGCTGGAATGACTGCGGCGTATAAACCGCCAGCCCGAACGCGGACCTTGCCTGCCGGGCAATCGGCATTGCGGAAAATTCTCCTAAGGCTGGTTGAGGCGCGTCGCAAGCGTGCGTATAGCACAATTGGAAAAGCGCCTGCGTATCAGGCGATAGTGCCCGTGACAGGGCCGGATTATTGTAGCCGGGAAGCGACGTCTTGATGAACTTCGATATGGTGGCATCTGTGTTGAAACGCGCTGCGCTTGCTTTTGCAGCGGTAGGGCTGGCGGGTGCAACGCCAGCGTTTGCCCAAAGCGAGCCAGCTGCGCCCGTCACGGTCGAAACCACGGCACCCGATGCGACCGCTGTGGTGAATGATGCAGCCGCACCCACAGAGGGTGAAGCTGCGGCGGCAGCGGGCAGCTACACGCCGATGGGCCAGGATATGTTCAAGGGCCTGCCGACCGCCGATGGCTGGAACGTCCAGCCGCAATATTCCGATGTCGGCCGCACCGCCAACCGGTTGCATGTCGGTTTGATCTGGATGATGATCGCGATCAGCGCATTCGTCCTTGGCCTGCTTGCTTATGTGGTTATCCGGTTCAACAAGCGCGCACATCCCGTGCCGTCCAAGACGACTCACAACACCACCATCGAAGTTATCTGGACGGTGGTGCCGGTGCTGATCCTGCTGGTTATCGCCGTGCCATCGATCAGCCTGCTGGCCAAGCAGTACGAGACCGCGCCCGAAGAAGCGATCACGATCAAGGCGATCGGCTATCAATGGTACTGGGGTTACGAGTACCCCGACAATGGCGGGTTCGAGGTTGTCTCTAATATGCTGGAAGAGCGCGGCACGGTGGAGCCGGGCAAGCGTTTCCGTACCGACGACGATGGTCCTGGCCTGCTCGCCGTGGACAACCGCATGGTCGTGCCCGCCGGGGTGCCGTTGCGTATTCAGACCACGGGCGCGGATGTGATACACTCGTTCGCCGTGCCGTCGCTATGGTTCAAGCTCGATGCCATACCGGGCCGGATCAACGAGAAGATGCTTATCATCGACGAGCCGGGTGTCTATTTCGGGCAGTGTTCCGAGCTGTGTGGCATCAAGCATGCCTATATGCCCATCGCCATCGAGGCACTGCCGCGCGCGCAATGGGAGGAATGGGTTCGCACCCAGCCCGGCGGAACCGTGGGTGGCGACCAGACCGCTCTGGAAGATGCCGAACTCGAAGATGCTGCCAACGCGCCCGGTGTCGAGCCGACAACCGCACCGACCATTGCCCCAACTTTCGCGCCCACTAGCTGACAGCCGAACCCGAACAGGACGATAGAGACAGATCATGGCTACTACTGCTGAAAGCTTCGATGCCCACACCGACACCACGGCGCGCACTGCGCATGGGGGCGGCGGGCACGATGCCGATCACAAGCCCGCGTTCTTCGCGCGTTGGTTCATGTCCACCAACCACAAGGACATCGGCACGATGTACCTTATCTTCGCAGCGTTCGCGGGGATCATCGGCGGTGCGATTTCGGGCCTGATGCGCGCCGAACTGGCGCAACCCGGCATCCAGGTGCTTGGCTGGTATGTCGAACTGATGGGCGGCGCAGCCAGTTTCGAGGCGAACCTTCATGCCTGGAACGTGCTGATTACGGCACACGGCCTCATCATGGTGTTCTTCATGGTTATGCCTGCCATGATCGGCGGTTTCGGCAACTGGTTCGTACCGCTGATGATCGGCGCGCCTGACATGGCGTTCCCGCGCATGAACAACGTCTCGTTCTGGCTGACGGTTGCCGGTTTTCTCAGCCTCGTGTTCTCGCTGTTCGTTCCCGGCGGCGCGGGCGGATTGGGTGCAGGTATCGGCTGGACGGCCTACGCACCGCTATCGACCAGCGGATCGGTTGGTCCGGCGGTCGATTTCGCGATCTTCGCCCTGCACCTTGCGGGTGCAGGTTCCATCCTTGGCGCAACCAACTTCATCACAACTATCTTCAACATGCGCGCACCGGGCATGACATTGCACAAGATGCCGCTGTTCGTGTGGTCGGTTCTGGTGACGGCATTCCTGTTGCTGCTCGCGCTGCCGGTGCTGGCCGCGGCCATCACCATGCTGATTACCGACCGCAACTTCGGTACCACCTTCTTCGATCAGGCTGGGGGCGGCGATCCGGTGCTGTACCAGCACCTGTTCTGGTTCTTCGGCCATCCCGAAGTCTACATCATGATCCTGCCCGGGTTCGGCATGATCTCGCAGATCGTCGCTACTTTCAGCCGCAAGCCGGTCTTCGGCTATCTTGGCATGGCCTATGCGATGGTTGCCATCGGCGTAGTCGGCTTCGTGGTCTGGGCACACCACATGTATACCGTGGGCCTCGACGTGAATACGAAGATGTATTTCACTGCGGCCACGATGGTCATCGCGGTGCCGACAGGCGTGAAGATATTCAGCTGGATTGCCACAATGTGGGGCGGCTCTATCGAGTTCAAGTCACCGATGGTCTGGGCATTCGGCTTCATCTTCCTGTTCACCGTTGGCGGCGTCACGGGTGTGTACCTTGCCAATGGCGGCGTGGACGATGTGGTGCACGATACGTACTTCGTGGTCGCACATTTCCACTACGTGCTGTCGATGGGAGCCGTGTTCTCCATCTTCGCGGGCTTCTATTACTGGTTCCCGAAGATGAGCGGTCGCTGGCATAGCGAAGCGTTGGCGCATGTGCATTTCTGGCTGTTCTTCATCGGCGTGAACGTGGTGTTCTTCCCGCAGCATTTCCTCGGCTGGCAGGGCATGCCGCGCCGCTATCCCGATTATCCGGATGCCTATGCATTCTGGAACGAGGTCAGCTCGTTCGGCTACGCCATCATCCTCGCCTCCACGGCGGTCTGGCTGGCAAACATGGTCTATGCCTTCACTGTCGGTAAGAAAGCGGAGGCGAATTACTGGGGTCCCGGCGCAACGACGCTGGAATGGACGCTGTCCAGCCCGCCGCCGTATCACCAGTTCGAGACACTGCCGGTGATCGAGGAACATCACGATTACCATAACCATCTTCCCGCCACACCGGCGACGAAGACGGCAGGCTAGGCGCTTGGGCGCGCGGGTGCTGTCGTTTATCGACACATCTGCGCGCCGTCCGCTGCGATATTCATGACTGTTGCGACCACCACTTCTGTTCCGGCAACCGCTTATCCAGCCGAATGGCGTGATTTCTTTGCGCTGACCAAGCCGCGCGTAATGTCGCTGGTGATCTTTACCGGGCTATGCGGACTGCTCGCAGCACCGGGCACTTTGCACCCCGTGCTGGCATTCACCGCTATCCTGTGCATCGCTTGCGGCGCGGGCGGTGCGGCTGCGCTGAATATGTGGTGGGAGGCGGGCCTCGACGCCAAGATGAAGCGTACGGCAGCGCGGCCCATTCCCGACGGGCGGCTCGCGGCTACCGACGCACGCGATTTCGGCGTATTTCTGTGTGGTGCATCGGTTGTCCTGATGGGCGTTGCCGTCGGCTGGCTCCCTGCCGCAATTCTCGCCGTTTCGATTGTCTATTACGCGGTCGTCTACACCATGTGGCTCAAGCCACGCACGCCGCAAAATATCGTTATCGGCGGTGGTGCAGGCGCGTTTCCGCCCCTGATCGGCTGGGTTGCAGTGACGGGCGAAATTACCGTCATGCCGATCCTGCTGTTTGCCATCATCTTCGTATGGACCCCGCCGCATTTCTGGGCGCTCGCGCTTTTCGTGAAGAGCGATTATGCCAAGGCCGGCATCCCGATGATGCCGGTGGTAAAGGGCGAGCGGTCCACACGGCGGCAGATACTGGCTTATGCCGCGTTGCTCCTGCCGGTCGCCGTCGCGCCATGGGCAATCGGCGGCACCGGCATGGTTTACGGTATCGCGGCGTTGGCCCTATCGCTGGCGTTCCTGCTGCTTAGCGTGCCCGTTGCGATGCGCAGCACGCAGGACGCCGACACGATGCGGCCGGAAAAACGGTTGTTCGCCTTCAGCATTGCCTATCTGTTCGCGCTGTTCGCCGCACTGGTTGCCGACCGGATGCTGGCCTATGCCGGAGTGCCCTTATGACACCCGAAGACGAAGCCGAAATCCGCCGCCGCCAGAAAAGCCGCAACCTTGTGGTCGGCGGCGCGCTGCTGTTTCTCGTGATACTGATCTACTACATCACGATTGCACGGATGGACTAGGACGATGGCGACGCTTGCCCTTCAGGACCGCAACCTGCGTACCGGCGCACTGGCCTTTCTTGGCGCGTTGGCGATGCTGGGTCTGGGGTATGCCGCCGTGCCGCTGTACGAAGCGTTTTGCCGGGCAACGGGCTTTGGCGGCACGACACAGCGCGCGACCGAGAGCGAGGCCGACATCGCCGCGCGGCTGGCCTCCAGCGCTGGCGGGCGAACCGTCTCGGTGCGTTTCGATGCCAGCACCGCGCGCGACCTGCCATGGGATTTCAAGCCCGCGCAAGTCAAGCAGACGGTGCAGATCGGTCAGCGCGATCTGGCGTTCTACACCGCCCGCAACAATAGCAACGTGCCGATCACTGGTACTGCGACATTCAATGTCACGCCCGCGCAAACGGGTGCCTATTTCAACAAGATCCAGTGCTTCTGCTTCACCGAGCAAACCCTGCAACCGGGCGAGGAAATGCGGATGCCGGTATTGTTCTATGTCGATCCCGCGATCCTCGATGATGAAAACGCGGTGGATGTCGAACAGATTACGCTGAGCTACACCTTCCACAACGCCACTGACAAAACGCCCGCGCAGGGCAGCTAACCCGGGCTGGACCGCACGGGCGCAAACGCCTACGGTTCCCGCACGATACGAAAGACAGGACGAGACGCAGACATGGCCGGTACCGTAAACCACGATTATCATATCCTGCCGCCGGACATCTGGCCGCTGGTCGGCTCGCTTTCGGCGCTGACTTTCACCACCGGCATAGTATTCTTCATGCACGACATGGCGAACGCCTGGCTGGTGCTGGGTCTCGGCATTGCCGGTTTGATCGCCACCTTCTTCAGCTGGTTCGGCAACATCGTGAAGGAAGCGCAGGCTGGCGATCATACGCCGGTGGTGCAGCTGCACATGCGCTACGGCATGATCCTGTTCATCGCGTCTGAAGTCATGTTCTTCGTCGGCTGGTTCTGGGCGTTTTTCGATTTCGCCCTGTTCCCCAGCGAGATTTCCGAAGTCGTCGGCGGGCAATTCCCGCCTGTGGCAATCGAGGAAGTGCTGGACCCGTTCAAGCTGCCGATGCTCAACACGCTGATCCTGCTGTGTTCGGGCACGACGGTCACGTGGGCGCACCATTCGCTGATCCACGGCGACCGCGAAGGGCTTAAAGAAGGGCCTGTGGGCGACCATCGCGCTTGGCGTCGTGTTCAGCTTCATCCAGGCGTATGAGTACACCGTCGCACCGTTCGCATTCGGCGGCGACACCTACAGCTCGTCCTTCTACATGGCGACCGGCTTTCACGGCTTCCATGTCCTGATCGGTACGATCTTCCTCGCGGTATGCCTCGCGCGGACCTATCAGGGCCACTTCACGCCGCGCCAGCATTTCGGGTTCGAAGCGGCGGCGTGGTACTGGCACTTCGTCGATGTGGTGTGGTTGTTCCTGTTTATCGCAGTGTACATCTGGGGCGGCTGGGGTGCCGAAGTCCACTGAGCCGTCGCTGCTCGACGCGGCGTGGCACGGGCGCTGCCCGAAATGCGCGGCACCGACATTGTTCGATGGCATCGCCCAGTTTGCCGATAGCTGTCCGTCATGCGGTCTGAATTACGATAGCTTCAATGTCGGTGACGGCCCTGCTGCCTTCCTGACCCTGATTATCGGCGCGATTGTCGTCGGGCTGGCAATGTGGCTGGAGCTTAGCCTTGCGCCGCCGTTCTGGGTCCATGCCATCCTGTGGGTGCCGCTGGTGGTGGGCGCGGTCTTTGTGGGCCTTCGCTTCACCAAAACGCTGTTGATCTATGCCGAATTTGCACGCGATGCGGGCGAGGCCGGCATCCATGCTGCGCGCGACAGGACCACCGACACATGAACTGGCGCGAGGTGCCCGTCATATCGACGTTGATCGTGCTGGCGGCGGCCATCACCATGATTTGGCTCGGCTTCTGGCAACTCGACCGGATGAAGGAGAAGAACGCTCTCCTAGCCAGCTATAGCGCTGTGCCAGCCGATCTTGCGCCGATGGACTATCCCAATGGCGAAGCCGCCATCGAACGCGCCCTGTATCGTCCCGTCCGGGCGGAATGCGCCGAGGTGACGGATATCCGGGGCACGGCCGGAACCAGCGCCACCGGCACGAAGGGCTGGGCCGCGATGGCGCAGTGCACACTGGCGGATGGGCAAAGCGCCCCGGTGGCACTAGGCTGGTCCGCCAAGCCCGACTTGCCCGCTTTCGATGGTGGCGCGGTAACGGGCACTCTTGCCCCGGGCGGACGCATTGTGGCCGATCCGGCACTTGCCGGCCTGCAACGTCTCGCCAAACCCGATCCCGCCGACTTGCCCAATAACCATCTCGCCTATGCCGGACAGTGGTTCTTCTTCGCGCTGACCGCGCTTGCCATCTACGCTATTGCCCTGCGCGCCCGCATCAGGAGCCGCGCGCGGGAGGACTGAGCGCGCCGCCACCTTGCCCAAGGCGGGCAGGGCAGCTACCCGCGCGCCATTATGGAATATATCTCCACCCGTGGCGCGGCCCCCGTGCTGGATTTCGAAAGCGCGACACTGGCAGGCCTCGCCAGCGATGGCGGGCTGTATCTGCCATCGCAATGGCCCGAATTCTCCGCTGCAGAAATTACCGCCATGCGCGGTCTGCCCTATGCCGAACTGGCAGCGCGCGTGATGCGCCCATTCGTGGGCAATTGCCTGTCCGAAGAGCGCCTGCGCGCCTTGTGCGAAGAGGCCTATGGCGCATTTTCGCACGACGCCGTGACGCCGCTGGCGCAGCTGGATGGGCAGCACTGGCTGCTGGAACTGTTCCACGGGCCTACGCTGGCGTTCAAGGATGTCGCGTTGCAATTGCTCGGCCTGCTGTTCGAGGAATTCCTGGCGCGCGGCGACGACCATCTGACCATCGTGGGCGCGACCAGCGGAGACACCGGTTCCGCCGCCATCGACGCCGTCGCCAATCGCGATCGCATCGATATCTTCATGCTGCATCCCGAAGGCCGGATCAGCGACGTGCAGCGCCGCCAGATGACAACCGTGCGCGCGCCCAACGTCCACAACATCGCGTGTCACGGCAGCTTCGACGATGCGCAGGCCAGCGTGAAACGCATGTTCAACGATCCCGCGATGACTGGGCGGTTCCATATCGGCGCGGTAAATTCGATCAACTGGGCGCGGCTGATGGCGCAGGTGGTGTATTATTTTGCCGCCGCACTGCAACTTGGCGCACCCGAACGACGCGTGGCGTTCAGCGTGCCGACCGGCAATTTCGGCGATGTGTTCGCAGGCTATGTCGCGGCGCAGATGGGGCTGCCGGTGGAGCGCCTGATCGTGGCCACCAACGTCAACGACATCCTGCATCGCGCGCTGTCGGATGGCGACTATTCCGCCGGAACCGTGACTCCTACAACCGCGCCCAGCATGGATATCCAGGTCAGCTCCAATTTCGAGCGGCTGCTGTTCGACCTCGGCGCGAAAGACGGCGCGGCGATGCAGGCCCAAATGGCAGGCTTCGAAACTTCGCGCGCCATGCGCCTGACCGATATGCAGCACAGCGGCGCGGCAAAGCTGTTTACCAGCGTCCGCGCCGATGCCGAACATACCATGCAGGCGATGCGCTGGGCGCGGGAAGCATGCGGCGAGGCTATCGATCCGCACACCGCCATCGGCCTGCATGCAGCGCGCGCGACGACGCTGCCTGCCGACGTGCCGATCGTCACGCTCGCCACGGCACATCCGGCGAAGTTCCCCGATGCGGTGGAGCAGGCGACCGGCGTGCGCCCCGCTCTGCCCACGCGCGTTGGCGACCTGTTCGCGCGCGAAGAGCGGTTCGATACGCTGCCGGGCGATTACGATGCGCTGACCGACTATATTTCGCAGCGGGCCACGGTTTCGCCGGAGGCCGCGCGCTGATGGCGGAGCTGTCGCCGCAGCCGGTGCTGATGGAGGGCACGGCGTGGCCGGATTACGGCCTTGTCGACAGCGGGGCGGGGCGCAAGCTGGAACGATACGGCCCCTATCGCTTCGTGCGCCCCGAAGCGCAGGCGCTGTGGCAGCCGCGTTCGGACGATTGGCAGGCCGATGCGGAATTCGTGCCCGGTTCCGACGAGGACGGGGGCGGGCGCTGGCATTATGCGAATGCGGTGCCTGAGGATGGCTGGCCGATGGCGCGCGGCGATGTACGTTTCACCGCGCAATGCACCCCGTTCCGCCACCTGGGCTTCTTCCCCGACATGGCCCCCGTGTGGGACTGGATGGGTGGCGCGTTGGCGGGCAAGACCGATGCGCAGACATTGAACCTGTTCGGCTATACCGGCGTCGGCTCGCTGGCGCTGAGCGCATACGGCCCGGTCACGCATGTCGATGCGAGCAAGAAATCGGTGGCGCAGGCGCGCGGGAATGCGGTGCTGGCGGGGATGGAAGATCGCGCGGTCCGCTGGCTGGTCGATGACGCCGCCAAGTTTGCCGCGCGCGAGGTGCGGCGCGGGCGGCGCTATGACGGGATCATTCTCGACCCGCCGAAATTCGGACGCGGACCGAAGAACGAGACGTGGCGGCTGGAAGACGACTTGGCCGCGCTTGTCCGCGATTGCCGCGCGTTGCTGGACGCCGACAGCCGCTTCCTGTTCCTGACGGTCTACGCCGTCCGCATGTCCAGCGTGGCGCTGGGCGGCCTGTTGGACGAGGTGTTCGCCGGTCTGCCTGGAGTGATCGAACACGGTGACCTCGCCATGCGCGAAGAGGGTGAGGGCGGACGGTTGCTGCCGACCGCGATCTTTGCACGGTGGGGGAACCCGGGCGTCGAGACCGACGGATGACCGGCGCGGCGGTATCCGCTAGTCAGGTTGCGCAATGACAACCGTTCCGTCCGATTCGCTCGTTCTCGAAGTCGCCGATCTGGAACATGATGTCCTGACGGGCATTTATTCGGAGGAAACCGGCAAGCCGCAGCCGCTGCGCATTACCATCCGTGCCACGCTGGACATTGCGGACCGGTACACGCCCGATACGCCGCTGGAAGCCAGCAAGAATTACATGGACCTGAAAGCCGCCGCCAGCACGGCGTTGCCGCCCGGTGTGCATTTCAAGCTGATAGAGGCGGTGGCCGACCATATCTGCGCGACCCTGTTCGAACAGGATATGCGGGTGCAGGCCGTCAGCGTGGCCATCGTCAAGCTGGCGATTGCCGAGCGTGGCGAAAAGATCGGCATAACCCTGACCCGGCACCGTCGATAGGCGCGGGTCGGGCCATGGAAACTGTCCGTTGTGACGACCTGGGCGACGATGCGGTTGCAGCCGCAGAACGGTTCCGCTCGACATATCTGCCGCAGCTTATCGCTCGATTGGACGAGGGCGAGGACATCGCCGTTGTCCTGCTTCATGCCAGCACCGAATCACACCGACTGGCGACGGGCGACCGTGCGCGATCTGGCGCGTGCCCATGCTCCGGCGCGGGTGAACTTCACCACGGCGGGCGATAAGGCACATGAGGACCGGATGCTCGCTTTTCTCGAGGCGGCGCCGGGCGTGACCGGGCAATATCTCCCGCTGCACCATGACTGAAGCACCGCTCATCGACGCGTTTGCGCGGCGGATCGACTACCTGCGGCTGTCGGTCACCGATCGCTGCGATTTGCGCTGCACCTATTGCATGCCCGAACGCATGGTGTTCCAACCGCGCGAGGAACTGCTGTCCATCGCCGAACTGGAACATCTGGCAACCGCCTTCGTCGCGCGCGGCATCCGGCGCATCCGGCTGACCGGCGGCGAGCCGCTTGTCCGGCGCGGCGTCATGCAGCTGGTGGAAACGCTGGGGGCGATGGTGGGCGGCGCTTTGGACGAGCTGACACTGACCACCAACGGCATGCAGCTGGCGCGCCATGCGGAGGGCCTTTTTGCGGCGGGCGTGCGGCGGGTGAATGTCTCGCTCGATACGATAGACGCTGGAACATTCGCGCAGATCGCGCGGCGTGACGGACTGGCGCAGGTGCTGGCGGGTATCGATGCGGCGCAGGCGGCGGGCTTGAGTGTAAAGATCAACGCCGTGGCGCAGCGGGACGTGAATACCGCGCAGCTACCCGACCTGATAGCTTGGGCGCATGGGCGCGGGTGCGACGTGACGCTGATCGAGGCGATGCCGATGGGAGCGGTGGACCATACGCGATCCGACAGGTTTGTCGGGCTGGCGGAGCTTCGCGACACGGTATTGTCGCACCTTACCCTGATCCCGACCGCCCACCGCACCGCCGGCCCGGCGCGGTATTTCCGCGTGGCCGAAACAGGCGGGCGGCTGGGCATGATTACGCCGCTGAGCGACAATTTCTGCGCGGGCTGCAATCGCATCCGCGTTTCGGCAACAGGACAGCTTTATCCCTGCCTTGGCGGCACACGCGCCGTCGATCTGCGAGCGGCCCTGCGCGGTAAGCATTCTGAGGAACAGCTTGCTCGTGGTATCGAACAGGCGATGGTCACTAAGCCGGAACGGCACGATTTCTTCGTCGGGGCCGAAGCTGAGCGTGGTCCCGCGCGGCACATGTCGGTGACCGGTGGCTGAGGCGGTTATCACCATCGTTTTTCTCGGACGGCTGGGAGAGCTGGCCGGTTGCGAAGCGATGACTGTGCCAGCGCCCCTCGATTGGAATGATCTGCTCGCTGCGGTCGGCGAACCGGTCGCCACGGCGCTCTCCATGCCCGGAATGCATGTCGCGCTGGATGGCGAAGTGCTGCGCGACCCGGCATCGCTGAAGCTGGAAACGGCGGGCGAGATTGCGCTGCTTCCGCCGGTCAGCGGCGGCTGACGATGCGCGGCGTCGTATTGGCAAGCGAGCCGTTCGACGTTGCGGCGCGGCTTGCGCAATTCCTCGCGGACAATGCAGACGCTGGCGCGACGGCATCCTTTACGGGCTCCGTCCGCGACGATGGCGGCACTGTCGCGCTGGAATTGTCGCATTATGCGCCGCTTACGCTGCCGGGGATGGAGGCATTGGCGCACGGCACAACCGCACGCTTTGCCCTGCGCGAGCTGCTCGTCGTCCATCGCACCGGCTCCATGCGACCGGGCGAACCCATTGTCCTGGTCGCGGCGGCGGCGGCGCATCGGCGGGCGGTATTCGACGCAGTGGACTACGCGATGGACCACCTGAAAAGCCGCGCCTGGTTCTGGAAGCGGGAGCAGCGGGCCGATGGCTGGCACTGGATAGAGCCGCGTGGACAGGATTATGCGGACCTGGCGCGGTGGAAATAAATTCGTGCCGGTTTGATCGAGATCAAGGCGGACCGGTCCCGCGAATGCAAGAAGGCTCCTGCAACAAAGGAGACCGGATATGTCAAACCGCCTGTTACGCGAAGCCCTCGAACACAAGGCCATCGTCCGCGACGAACTGGTTACCCAGCCGCCCGTCGATCGCAGCTTCGAGATGCCCACCGGGTTGTATGCGACGACGGCGGCGCTCTATCTCGCTTTCGTTACGATCATGTGCGTGGGCTTGTCCTCTCCCGGTCTGATCCTGCCGTTCGCTATCTTCGCGATTTTCATTACCGGCATGTTCGGCGTGCCTGCGATCTGGACCCGCCTGTCGCCCGATGCCGGAGCGAAACCGCTTACGCGCGCGGCGCTGATGCAGGGCGGCATCGCCACGCATACGGGTCATTTGCCCGGACGCGATGCGGCGGTACAGATGATGATCCTGCCGGTTCTTATCGTGGCGTGGGGCATCGCGATCGTGACTATCGCGGCGCTCGTCGGCATCTAACCGGTATGCGCCAGCACGGAAAGGCGCGCGGGATCGTTGATGGCGATCCCGCGCTTCCCCGTGCGCGTCAGAATGCCGGCTTTCTCCAATGCACCGATCTGGCGACTGACGGTTTCGATCGTCAGGCCGAGCAGGTCTCCGATCTCCCCGCGCGACAGCGGCAAATCGAACCGGAGCGCTGGTTTGCATGGCGAATGGCTTGCCGAATCGGCAATAGCCAGCACCAGTCCGGCGATTTTACGTTGTGCGGCGTGCCCGCCGGTCAGCGACAGCAAGTCGCGACTGGCAAGAACATCGGCCTGCGCACGCTTAAGCAAGGCGCGTGCAAGTGCCGGAAACCGTTCGATAGCCCGTTCCATATCGGCACCGCCGAACACGCATAGCTGCGATGCAGTAAGCGCGACGACATCGTGCCGGGCATAGGGCTGGAAGAATTCCCCGACGAACCCTGCGGGATGGATCATGCCGACGATATGCTCGTCTCCCCCGACCGTGCGATCAACGATCTTGAGCGCACCATCTATCAATGTCGCACAGGCGGGCGCTTCGTCCCCTGCGGCGAACAGGGTCTGGCCTGGTGCGAGCGTCCGCATGTGTCCGATATCGCCAAGCGTGTTGCGCTCTTCTTCGCTCAGGACCGAACACGCCGCGCGGTCGCGCACCGGGCAGTCCGCGCAGCGTAGGTTCATCGCAGCGCACCGCGCAATTCGGCCAGCACGGCGTCCTGCTCGCGCACGCGCGCCAAAGCGTTTTCCCGGACCTGCGCCACGCGGTCGCGCTGTTCGAAGGCCAGCGTGGTGTCGACATAGATCAGGTCGAGATCGGCCAGCACGATGGCGGCCTGGCTCCGCTGCGAATCGAGTGATGCCAGCGCCACGAGTGCCGCACTGCGCCGGTCGCTGGTTATGGCGGAACCCGCACCGCTGCGTACCGCACGCCGCGCGCCGGGCACTTCGGAGGCAAACGCTGCGCTGGCTTGCGCCATGCGGGCGTCCAGTGCCTCGATGGCTGCGGCGGTATCGGCGGGCAGGGCGGCCGGCACCAGGTCGGGCAGTCCGGCGACGGCATCGAATTGCGCACCGCTTCGTTCGAAATCGCGCAGCGCGAGCGAGGGGTAGTCGGTCGTACTCGCGGCGCAGCCTGCAAGGCATGTCAGCATCAGCACGGCGGGAAGAGGTCTGGCCATAAGGGCGTTCCTATCATATCGCGCACGCTCCGCCACCATCGAGATGGCGGTAAGCGGGCGACATTATGCGCCCGCACTGCGTTGACTTGGCGCGCAGTCTGGCATATTGGCCCGCCTTCACGACTGACCCCGTCCTACGGGGCGGGTCATTGTCGCGCCGGTTCCGTATGGGTGTTCCGTATGGAATTGGCATCACAATTTAACTGGAAAGACGACCATCATGTTCGCAATCGTGCGCACAGGCGGCAAGCAATACCGGGTTGCCGCCGGAGACAAGATCGCGGTTGAAAAGCTCGCCGGCGACGCTGGTGACACCATCACGCTGGGCGATATCCTGCTCGCCGGAGAAGGCGATGCGATGGAAGACGCCAGCAAGGTAACGGTATCCGCCGAAATCATCGCTCAGGCGAAAAGCGAAAAGGTCGTCGTTTTCAAGAAGAAGCGCCGCCACAATTATCGCCGCAAGAACGGCCATCGCCAGCAGATGACGTTGCTGCGGATTACCGATGTCGGTTCGGGTGGCGCGAAGAAGGCCGCCGCGAAGAAGGCACCGGTCGAGAAAACCGCGGCCCCCGTCGACGCCCCCGTCAAGGCTGCTCCTGAGAAGGCTGCTGCCGAAAAGGCTGCACCGAAGGCTGACAAGGCTGTTGGCGACACCGCCGCCGTAAAGAAAGCACCGGCGAAAAAAGCACCCGCCAAGAAGGCCGCCGCCAAGGCGCCTGCGGCGAAGAAAGACTAAAGAGGTACCTCGGCATGGCACATAAGAAAGCAGGCGGTTCATCCCGCAATGGTCGCGATTCCGCAGGGCGTCGCCTTGGCGTGAAGAAATTCGGCAGCGAGGCCGTCATCGCGGGCAATATCATCGTGCGCCAGCGCGGCACGAAATATTATCCCGGCGAGAATGTCGGCATGGGCAAGGACCATACGCTGTTCGCGATGAACGACGGCAAGGTCCGTTTCCACAAGGGCAAGCTGAGCCGCACCTTCGTGTCGGTCGACTTGCTTGCGGAAGCTGCCGAATAAACCGGACGGTTCGATGACGGGGCCATCCATTGCGGATTGGCCTGCCGGCGACGATTGATTTCGATTGAGGGGAGACGGGCCGGGCCCGCCTCCCCTTTTTCATGCGCGCATTCTCCCCTCGGCCATTTCGGCATTTCGGGAGAAAGCGAATGTTCCATCGCAGCGAAAGGCTGCTGCTGCGCCCCGCATGGGCAGAGGACTGGCGCGCCGTCTTCGATGGCGTTGCGCACGAAGTCGATTGTCCGCAATCTGGCGAGCGCGCCGTGGCCCTATGCCGAACAGGATGCGAAGGATTTCGTGGCATTGCCCGAAGATCCGCGTCACCCGCGCTTCCTGATTACGCGCGCCGATGATGCGGCTGTGATCGGGACGATCGGCATTGATCGTGTCAGGGCAGACGTGGAGCTTGGCTACTGGATCGCACGCGAGCATTGGGGTCAGGGCTACGCAACCGAAGCCGGGCGCAGCGCAATCGCGGTGGCGCGGATGCTGGGCCATGAGGTGCTGTCTGCCGGACATTTCGTGGACAATCCCGCGTCAGGGCGCGTCCTTCGCAAACTTGGTTTCCATCCCACTGGAACTGTCCGGGATCGCCGTAGCAAGGGGCGCGCACAGCCGGCGCGGGTGGTCGAATATCGCCTGCACCTTGCACATAGCGGCACCAGCCAGCGTGCTGCGTGACTTGACAGTCATTGCAGCTTCTCACCGGCTGGCTTAACAAAGGCTTTCATGTCGCAACGCAAACGCCTGACCCCACAAGAATCGCGGAATGCCGCGCTAGCCGCTGCGCGCAGCCTGTTGATGGAGTCCGGCCCGCAGGCGGTGACGCTGAAGGCCGTGGCGCAGCGGGTGGGGCGCACACATGCCAACCTGCTCCACCATTTCGGATCGGCGTCGGGCCTTCAAAAGGCACTGGCGGCGCATCTGGCGCGCACCGTGTGCGAAACGATCAAGGATGCGGTAGAGGCAGAGCGGGCCGGGCTGGGCAGCCCGCGCGAAGTCGTGGATCTGGCGTTCGATGCTTTCGACCAGGAAGGCGCGGGCGCGCTGGCGGGCTGGATGCTGTTGACCGGGAACGAGGATGCGCTCGATCCAATTATCGAGGCCATTCACCAGCTGGTCGATGAAATCGCGCCGGAAGAAGCCCCCTGTTGCGACGCGACGAACGAGGTCGGGCGGATACACGAGGAAACGCTGAGCCTCGTGCTGCTGGCACTGGGCGATGCTCTGATGGGCGCGCCTATGGCAAAGGCGCTTGGCTTGCCACGCGATACCGCGCGCCGCCGGGCCGAATCCATGCTGACGTCGTCGCTCGCGGAGATCGAAGGAGCTGCCTAGCGGCTTTGCCATTCCGGCAGTTTGGCAGGATCGAGGTCGGCCACGCGCAGGTGATCGACGGCAAGGCCGAGCGCGGGATAGGCCGCCTTGCGCCGCTTCTCCTCCGACTGTTCCAGCGGCACCACCACCAGACGCCGGTTGACCTTCTGCCGCCAGTTCATGCGCGCGGTATTTTCCTGCCCGATATAGCAGCCCTTCTCGAACGAAACCCCGTTCAGCTCGACCGCATTGGTCTCCAGCCACAGGATATCGCCCAGCTCGGCCCGACCTTCGGGCACGCCCAGCGACAGGCGATGCGCAAGCCACGCCTCGTCCGCACCGGCCTCGCCCCCGTTTGCCTCGCCTCTGTCCGGCTCGCACGGTGCAATCCAGCGTTCGCCCAGCGCGGCAAGGCGAGGGTCAGTGCCCGCGCCGTCACCCACATGGCCACGCCAATGCACGCCAAGCGCCGGGTCCACCGCGATGTCGATGGCCCGCCGCAAGCGATACAGCGACAGCCGCTTGACCAGCGCCTCCGCCTGCGCCGCCTCGCAATCGAGCAGCAGCGTGTCGTCGCCCGATGGCCAGACGATAAAGTCGAACATTGTCTTGCCCTGCGCACTCAGCAAGGCAGCGTAACAGGGCAGCGCTGCCTTCACATCGTTCGTCACCAGCCCCTGAAGAAAATCCGCCACCGATTCGGTGTCGTCTTGCGGCGAGACGCGGATAACCGCGCGGTCATTCAGGCGGGTCGTTGCGGGTGCAGGCTGGGTCATGCCAGCAAGATCGGCATCGGCGGCGGCGATGCAAGTGGTGTCCTACAAGCGCCGGGTGTGACAAGATGCGCGCATATCGAATCCCCTTCTGTACGTCCACGAGCTTCGCTTTACAGAATGTGTTTTAATTTAATGCTTTAGGGGAAAATTGGATGTTCTCCTAACGACCGCCCGCCGAATGTCCTTCGTGAACGAACCAGACGAATGAGCCGCCCCATGAACGAATTGACCATCCGCCGTCCCGACGACTGGCACCTGCATTTCCGCGACGATGCGATGATGCGCTCCGTCGTGCCGTTTACGGCTCGCCAGTTTGCGCGGGCCATCGTTATGCCGAACCTGTCGCCGCCCGTGACCACCGCTGCGCTGGCCAGCGCGTATCGTGATCGCATTGCTGCGGCGGTGCCCGACGGTGTCGATTTCACGCCGCTGATGACGTGCTATCTGACCGATGATACCGATGCGGACGATCTTGCGGCGGGTTTTGCCGACGGTATCTTCACCGCCGCCAAGCTCTATCCCGCCAACGCCACAACCAATTCCGCGCACGGCGTCAGCGATGTTGCCAATATTCGCGGCGTGCTGGCGCGGATGGCGGCCATCGGCATGCCGTTATGCGTGCATGGCGAGGTGACGGCGGACGAGATCGACGTGTTCGACCGCGAGGCGGTGTTTATCGAGCAGGTGATGGCACCGCTGGTCGCCGAATTGCCCGAATTGCGCGTAATATTTGAACACATCACCACCGCCGATGCCGTCAATTTCGTCGAGACGACGGGCGAGAACATCGCGGCGACGATTACGCCGCAGCATCTGCACATCAACCGCAACGCCATGCTGGTGGGCGGAATGCGGCCGCATGCCTATTGTCTGCCGGTGGCGAAGCGCGAGAAGCATCGGCTGGCCCTGCGCGCGGCGGCGACGGGCGGTTCGGCGGCATTTTTCCTTGGCACCGACAGCGCGCCGCATACGCGCGACGCGAAGGAAAGCGCCTGCGGGTGCGCGGGTATCTTCAACGCACCGTTCGCGCTGGAAAGTTACGCGCAGGTTTTCGACGAAGAAGGCGCGCTGGACCGGTTCGAAGCGTTTGCCAGCGAGAACGGGCCGCGTTTCTATCGCCTGCCGCTGAATGAAATGCGCATCACCCTGCGCCGCCGTCCGGTCACGGTGCCGGCAACGCTGTCGGCGGGGGGCAGCGACGTGGTGCCGTTCCATGCCGGCCAAACGCTGGACTGGTCGCTGGACTGGTCGCTGGATTAGGTTGCAGAGGCCGCCAACGCCGCCGCGCGGCTCTTCGCCCACATGTCGTAGACGAACACCGCCAGCGCCGCCCAGATCAGGATGAAGCACCAGAGCTGCGCCGGTTTCAGCGGCTCTCCGAATACAGTCAGGCCGAGGACGAAGACGATGGAGGGGGCAAGGAACTGAATGAAACCGAGCGTGGAATAGGCCATGCGCCGCGCAGCGATGGCGAACAGCAGCAGTGGCACCGCCGTCAGCACGCCGCCGAGCAGGATCAGCAGATTCATCCGCAGGCTGACACCGAATGCGGAGCCTTGCGGCAGACCTGCATAATACAGGGCGATGGCGGTAGCGGGCAGGAACAGGATGGCCGATTCAATGGTGAGGCCAGGCAGGGCGCCGACCGCAACTTTCTTGCGCACCAGGCCATAGCTCGCGAAGCTGACAGCCAGGGTCAGGCTTATCCACAGCGTCGTCAGCGCGCCGCCAAGCAGGAAGGCGATGCCTGCCGCTGCCAGCGCCACGGCGGTCCACTGGCGGGCGTTCAGCCGCTCGCCGAGGAAGACGGTACCGAGCATCACGTTGAGGAGAGGATTGATGTAATAGCCAAGGCTGGCGGCATAAACGAAGTTCTGCTGGATCGCCCAGATATAGACCAGCCAGTTGAGGCCGATCAGGAACGCGCTGAGGCCCAGCATCGCCATCGTGCGCGGTTCGCGAAGTGCGGCGCGGACTTCGGGCCATTGCCGCCGCGCCAGCACGATTAGCAGGCACAGCGGCACCGTCCAGATAATGCGCCAGCCAACAAATTCGAATGCCGGTACGCTGCGCACGAAGATAAGATAGACGGGCAGAAAGCCCCACAGCAGATAGGCACCAAGCGCGGCAGGCAGGCCCGAAGGTGCGGTTTTCGGCGAAGTCATCGGTTCGCGCTTAGGCTTGCGTGCCCCTGACAACAAGGACGCGGACAACGGAGGTCGGGAGCAAGAAGGAGGGTTAACCAATGCGTGCTATCGCACGGGACATGCCGTTTCTTCTCCGCCTTGCTCCCCTGCTGCTTGCTTCTTTCGCGATCGGCGGATGCAGCGATGCGGCACCTGCGCCCGACACACCCGATGCGGATCCGGTGGTGCAGCGGGCGCTGAACGATCCGTTGATGATCGACCCGGACCTGTCGTCGCAGAACCTCGCCAATGCGGCGCTGTCGTTCGAGATCGGACATCCGGTGCCGCCCGAAAACGCGGATGCCCCGGCTGCACTGGCGGCACGGGAGGCGGCGCTGGAATTGCTGAAAGGCGCGGCGCCTGACCTGCAACCGGTTGCGGACGACGCAGCCGCTCCGGCCGATGCCGAGGCGCTCAATGTGCTGGGACGTTTGAAGCGGCTGGATATCGCCGAAAAATGCCTCGCCGGTGCGCGCTTCTCCGCGCTGTGGGCGACGCGTTTGCCGAACGGGCTGGAGCCATATCCGCGCGCCAGCGTAAAGGAGGCGGCGGGCACCGATGCGGGGGCCTGCGAAGTGCGCGGCGTCATCTATCTCAGCCCGGTGGGTATCGAGGACATCATCGCCTTCCACGCCGCCCGCGCCAGCGACGCCGAATTCGCCGTGGAATATCGCGTAGCGAAAGGGTGGCATCTTTTGTCCGCCGAGGCGGAAAATGCGCGTTTCGAGATTGCCGGCAGGACGCTGGCAGGTGGCCTGTCCGAAGTGTCGATTGCCAGTACGGTAAACGGCAAGCCCTGACGCGCTTAGCCGCTGGAAAGACCCACGCCGATGGTGGCGCGCGGTTGCTCCATTTCGGTGCTGGCGACGGGATACGCGCAATAGTCGGCGGCGTAGAATGCGGCAGGGCGGTGATTGCCCGACAGGCCCAGCCCGCCGAACGGTGCCGCCGACGACGCGCCGCTGGTCGGGCGGTTCCAGTTGATGATGCCCGCGCGGATGTTGGCCCAGAACTTGTTGTAATCCTGCGGATTACCGCCGATCAGCGACGCGGACAAGCCGAAGCGGGTGCGGTTTGCCTCGGCGATACCGGCCTCGAAATCCTTGACGCGGATGACTTGCAGCAACGGGCCGAACAGCTCGACATCCGGGCGGTCGGTCATCGCGGTGGTGTCGATGATGCCGGGCGACAGGAAGGGAAGGTTGTCGTCGGGCCGCGTCATGTGCCGGATTGCCTTGCCGCCATTGGACAGGAAATAGAGGAAACTCTCGACCAGCTGGTCCGCCGTCGCATTGTCGATCACCGGCCCCATGAAGGGCGCAGGCTCGGCGAAGGGTTCGCCCACGATCAGGCGCGAGGTCAGCGTCTTCAGTTCGTCGATAAGCGGGGCATACATGCTGTCCTTCACGATCAACCGCCGCGCTGCGGTACAGCGTTGTCCGGCGGTGGTGAAGGCGCTCTGGATGATGAGCGTGGCGGCGTCGGTAATCTTGGGCGTGTCGATCACCACGATGGGGTTGTTGCCGCCCATTTCCAGCGCCACGATCTTGCCCGGATTGTTGGCCAACCGCTTGTTGATGGCGATGCCGACTTGGGCGGAGCCGGTGAACAGCACGCCGTCAACGCCGCGATGCGCGACCAGCGCCTTGCCTTCCTCCGGTCCGCCCACGCAGAATTGCGCCACGGCGGCGGAGATGCCCGCGCGGTTGAAACACTGCATCAGCAGCTCGCCGGTGGCGGGCGTCTTCTCGCTGGGTTTGAAGATCACGACATTGCCTGCGATCAAGGCGGGTACGATATGGCCGTTGGGCAGGTGGGCGGGGAAATTGTAGGGCCCGAGCACCACCATCACGCCATGCGGCTTGTGCCGGACGGCGGAGGTGCCCTTCATCGCGCTGTCGAGCTTCTTCTGCCCGGTGCGCTCGGCATAGGCGCTGACGGAGATATCCACCTTGGCCATCACCGCATCGACTTCGGTGCGTGCTTCCCACATCGGCTTGCCGGTTTCACGCGCGATGGTGGTGGCGAGCAGGTCGGCTTCCTTGCGGACCTCGTTCACGAAACGGCGGCACAGTTCGATGCGCGTGGCAAGTGGCTGCGCTGCCCAGGCGGGCCAGGCACGGCGCGCACGATCGACCACGGCGTCGATATCATCGACCTTGCCACGCCAGACCTCCGCCCCTGTGGCGGGTTCGACGGATACGATCTGCTGTTCCGACACGTGGATACCGTCTCCCAATCCTGCGCCTGCATAATGGCTCGCGAGCATTACCGATCCGACCCGTAGGGGCTAGACCCTGTCATCGCGACATGCACCATGCGCGCCCCTGTCACAGGATGGCACAGACGGTCAAATCGCAGAGCATACGGAGTTATCGCAATTGCCTGGCTGCCGCGCTATCGCGGTTAGCGGGCTGGGTATCACGAAGTGGTTAAACCGGTATTGCGTTAACCCAACGCATCTGCCATCGCTCCACCGTGTAGAGGCGAAAAATTACAATAATTCAGGTCGATTCCCTCGAACCTGGCCCTCTTGATGGTTGTCGCGAAACGAATTTGGCAGTGATGCTGCCGGCGATACCCGCCCTATGCGGGGTTGCTTGATAAAGGGGTTAAATTACCATGCGTGTGAACTTCACGAAATTCGCGGTCCTGTGCGGATCCGCTTCCGGTCTGGCGCTGGCCAGCGTGGCCATCGCACCTGCCCCTGCAATGGCGGGCGAATGCCTGCTCGACACGAACGATGACGGTGTGCCGACTGTCTCGGCCACTCCCGGCCAGAGCGATACTGACGGCGGGGCGGATGCCAGTGGGTTTGAAGCCACTGCCTGCGGTGAAGGCACGATCGCTACGGGTCGCGCTTCGATTGCGTTAGGAACACGAGCGAATGCTTCCGGCAGTGGATCTATTGCCATTGGAGGCGACCCTGATCTTACAGCAAATGTACTGGCGACAGGAAATCTGAGTATCGCTATGGGCGCTTCAGCTCGGGCCGTCGGAGACGACTCCGTTGCTATAGGAGGCTCGGCTTTTGCAAGTGAGGGTGCAGTGGCGGTTGGCCGTCGGGCTAACGGTGGGCAATTTGGCGGAAACGCCGTCGCAGTAGGAACCGAAGCGACCGCGACCGGAGACCAAAGTGTCGCTATTGGCTTTAATACGCTAAGCCCGAGTGGGAATGCAGTATCGATCGGTGCGAATAGCCGCGCTAATTCAGTTGCCTCGGTCGCGATCGGTGGAGGCGCTAGAGCCTTTGGTGCGAGAGGTACCGCACTTGGTTCCAACAGTAGTGCGGCTAATGTAAATTCGGTTGCGCTTGGCACTGATACCAACACTAACGCTGCAAATCAGGTCGCTGTTGGAAACCGCACTATCGGCCAGCTCGCCGCCGGTGTCGTGGGAACCGATGCGGTCAACCTGAACCAGTTAAATGCAGTCATGGCGATGGCGGCCAGCAACAACGCCAACGTAACGACCACCGGCGCAGCGGCTTCGGCTACGGGTGCAGAATCGGTTGCGCTTGGCGGTGATGCTGCAAGCATCGGCAGACGGCGCGGTCGCCATCGGTGAAGACGCGCAGGCGAGCAGCGAAAACGCGGTCGCCATCGGTCGCGGCGCAATCGCCAGCGGCTCGACTGCAGTGGGTGGCGGCGCATTGGCAACCGGCGCAAACTCGGCGGCCTTTGGTGAAAATGCTTCGGCAACGGGCGACAACAGCAGCGCGCTGGGTGAAAACTCCGATGCCAATTTCGGCGGCGCAACTGCCATCGGTGCGGGCGCGCAGGCCGTCGGTGTCGATGCACTCGCTATCGGTTCGGACGATGCCGGTGCCGCTTTCACGACGGCAACTGGTAACTCGACAACGGCTGTCGGCGGCGAAGCACGGGCAACCGGTCCGGGTGCCACCAGCTTCGGCTGGCGCTCAAATGCGGCAAACGAGCGTTCGACCGCGCTCGGCCACCTCGCCACGGCTTTTGGCCTACGCTCGACTTCGGTGGGTGAGAATGCGGACGCGCAGTCCGATTTCTCCACTGCCGTCGGTAACGAGAGTATCGCCAACGGCAACAACTCGGTGGCGCTGGGCAATACGGCCGTGACCGCGGGCGACGCGGCCATCGCGATCGGCAACAACAGCAACGCAACGGGCGTCGATGCTCTTGCCATCGGCGGCGACGATGCCGGTACGGGGGCGCAGGCGTTGGGCAATTCGACCACGGCTGTCGGCGGCGAAGCAAGGGCGGCCGGTCCGGGTGCGACCAGCTTCGGCTGGCGGTCCAATGCGGCGAACGAGCGTTCGACCGCGCTGGGCCACCTCGCCACGGCGTTCGGCCTGCGGTCCACGTCGGTCGGTGAAAATGCGGACGCTCAGTCCGATTTCTCGACCGCCATCGGTAACGAGAGCATTGCCAACGGCAATGATGCGGTCGCTATCGGTACAACGGCGGTAACGGCCGGCAACTCGACCACGGCGGTCGGCGGCCAGTCCACGGCAACCGGCCCGGGTGCAACGGCCTTCGGCTGGCGTTCCAATGCTGCTGCGGAGCGTTCGACGGCGCTGGGTCATCTCGCCACGGCGTTCGGTCTACGGTCGGTGTCCGTTGGCGAAAATGCCGACGCCCAGTCCGACTTCTCGACCGCCGTTGGTAACGAGAGCATAGCCAACGGCAACGATGCGGTCGCCATCGGAACCGAAGCCATTACTTCGGGCAATTCCACCACGGCGGTCGGCGGTCAGTCGCGGGCAGCCGGCGCGGGTGCCACGGCATTCGGTTGGCAGTCCAACGCAGCGGCCGAACGGTCCACTGCGCTGGGTCACCTCGCCACGGCGTTTGGCCTGCGGTCGGTATCGGTAGGCGAGAATGCGGACGCGCAGTCCGATTTCTCGGTCAGCATCGGTAACGAAAGCATCGCCAACGGCAACGATGCGGTCGCTATTGGCACGATGACCACGACCAGCGGCAACTCCACGACCGCTGTCGGCGGTATGGCCAATGCGGCTGGTCCGGGTGCCACGGCGTTCGGTTGGCGTTCCAACGCGGCGAACGAGCGTTCGACTGCACTGGGCCACCTCGCCACGGCGTTCGGCCTGCGCGCTACGGCGATCGGTGAGAATGCGGATGCACAGTCCGACTTCTCGACCGCCATCGGCAACGAGAGCATCGCCAACGGCAACAACTCGCTGGCAGTCGGTAATGCGGCTGTGACGGGCGGGGCGAATGCCATTGCTATCGGTAACGGCGCGTCGGCCACTGCGGACAACTCGTTGGCACTGGGTAACGGCGCAACGGCAACCAATGCCGGTCAGGTCGTTCTGGCCGGGCTGGACACCAGCACCACCAGCCAGACCGGCACGCTGTTCGGTGTGACAACCGATGCGAACGGCACGCTCGGCCGCACGGCGATGGCAACTGCCGTTGGCCAGGCCAACAATGCGGCGGCTATCGGCGTTAACACCGCAGCCATCGGCACGCTGGGTACCAACGTGACTGCGCTGCAGGCGCTGACCTCGGCGCAAACGGGCCAGATCAACACGCTGTTCGCTGCCTCGGCAGACAACCGCGCGGCGATCGACCGGTCCAATGAAGGCGTCGCCATGGCGCTGGCCATGGAATCGCCCGGCCTGCCTGCGGGCACCAGCTTCGCCCTGTCGGGTGGCGTCGGTTACTTCGAGAACCAGGGTGCCGGTACGGTTGCCCTGTCTGCACGGGTCGGCGAGAATGCCGCATTCTCGGCAGGTGTCGGTGTCGGGTTCGACAGCGGCGAAGTCGGCGCACGTGGTGGCTTCCAAGTCGCCTGGTAAGGGGTTACAAACTCGGTCATGAGACTGACCGAACCAAAATCGAAGATGCCGGGGCCTCGTGCTCCGGCATTTTTCGTTGCAGCCGCCCTGATCGTTTTCGCAATGCCTGCACTGGCGCAGCAACAGCCGCTCGTGCCGGGGCAATCTGTGGCGCAACCGCAAATACAGCCACCACCCTCGATCCGCCCGACGCCCAGCCAGCTTGAATTGTCGAAGATGATCTGGTCGATCATGGCGGCGGTCGATCACGCGAACCAGTCCGGTAATTATTCGGTGTTGCGCGACATTTCCGCGCAGGGTTTTCAGATCCAGAACAATGCCGCACGCCTGACCGAAATTTTTGCGACCATCCGCAATTCGCGCGCCGACCTGTCCAACGCGCTGCTGGTCCCGCCGACCTATACGCAGGCACCCCAGATGATGCGCGAGGACATCTTCCGCGTGCAGGGCCTGTTCCAGATGCGGCCCAGCAGCCTGGCGTTCGACCTGTATTTCCAGTGGGAGCAGGGGCGATGGAAGCTGGTCGGTATCGATTTGCAGCCGCTGGAGATGATTCCCGGAGCGGCGGGCTAGGCGCTTTCTATCCGTGCCCGGCTGCAACCGGATGCGGACCAAGCGCGCAGCCCATCGCCCTGATCGCATCGACCTTGCGATATAGCGGCCGCCAGTCATCCTTGCGGTCAACGGCGTCCCAGATGGCTTCGACTTCGTCGATGAGGATCGATTCCGGCTCGCCATCCCAATAGGAATCGTCGCTCTCGACAGGTGTCAGGTCGGCAAGCGCCTCGCGCAGCGCGCCATCGGTATCCCGTCCGCCGCGATGGACATGAAAGAACCGGTCGGGCGACACGCCGCTGGCGCGCATCTGCGCCTCGCTGGCGGCGACGATCCGTCCGTTCGTTTCCGCATCGCCCGGCTCTACCCCAAGCCGCCAGCACCAGCGTTGTCCGATAGCCTCCATGTAAAGGGGGCCGAACCGGTCCAGCGCCGCGATCAGCGGTGGCGCGTCCGACAGCGCACGCAAGGCGACCGCCAGTTGCCCGCAATTCCAGTGTACCGCCTCGGGCTGGCGACCGAATGCATAAAGGCCCTGGTGATCGAAATAGGCAGCAGTGAATGCGGCGTCCCAGCGCGGCAGCCAGCGCCACGGCCCGTAATCGAAGCTCTCGCCGGAGATATTCATGTTGTCTGTGTTCAGCACACCGTGGACGAACCCCGCGACCATCCAGCTTGCGGCCAGATCGGCCGAGCGTTCCACCACCTGATGCAGCAACCGCACCGCGGCTTCGTCGCCACCGGCGGCATTGGCAGGCGGGAGCGGTCCGGGAAACTGCGTCAGGCAATAGTCCACCAGTTGCGCCATGTTTTCGGTTTGCTCCAGAGCGAGTAGCCGCTGGAACGTGCCGAAGCGGATATGGCCGTGGCTCAACCTGGTCATTACGGCGGAGCGGGTGGGCGATGGTTCGTCGCCACGCTGCAACGCCTCGCCGGTTTCCACCACGGCGAGCGTCTTCGAGGTGTAAACGCCCAAAGCCTCCAGCATTTCGGTGGCCAGTATCTCGCGCACAGCGCCTTTCAAGGTCAGCCGTCCGTCGCCCGACCGGCTGTGCGGCGTGCGGCCCGACCCCTTCGTGCCGCAATCGAGCAATCGCCCCGTATCGTCGCGCATCTGGGCGAACAGGAAGCCGCGCCCGTCGCCTATGTCGGGGTTGTAATTGCGGAACTGGTGGCCGTGATAGCGCAGCGCCAGCGGTTGGGGCAGGTTGTCGGGCAAAGCCGCGAAGCGCCCGAAATGCGCGATTTTTTCCGATTCCGACAGAGTGTCCAGGCCGATACTGGCGGCGGCACGTTCGTTCCAGTATCGCAAGCGCGTCTGCGGGAATTGCGCTGCTTCGACCGGATCGCCCAGCCAGTCTGCCAGTGAAACGATGGGTGTTTCGGGACGATAGGAGGCGCCGGTCATGCCAAGCGTGTGGCGCGCCACGGTGAAAGCTGCAATGGGAAAGCGGACAGATAACGGATATGAACAGCATGACGACGCAGCACGATGACGAGCGGCATTACAGCAACGAAACGTGGCCCAGTGCCGAAGGGCTGGCGCTGTATTATCGCGATTATCCGGCAGCGAGCGTAGCCAAGGAAACGCCAGTCATCTGCCTGCACGGACTGACCCGCAACGGGCGCGATTTCGCCGGTCTGGCCAGCCGGCTTGCGGCAACCCGCCGCGTGATCGTTCCCGATATGCGCGGACGCGGCAAAAGCGAATATGCTGCGGACCCCGCGACCTACACCCCGCAGACCTATGTCGCCGATGTGCTGGCGCTGCTCGACCGGGAAGGCATTTCGCGCGCGGCGTTTATCGGCACGTCGCTTGGCGGGTTGATGACCATGCTGTTGTCGGCGCAGCAGCCGGACCGGATCGCGGCAGCGGTGCTGAACGATATCGGCCCCGAAATAGACGCAGCCGGACTGGATCATATTCGCGGGTATGTGGGGCAGGGGCGTAGCTATCCGACCTGGATTCATGCCGCGCGCGCATTGGAAGATCTGCACGCGGATGCGCATCCTGCATTCGAACTGGAAGACTGGCTGGCGATGGCCAAGCGGGGGATGGACGTGCAGCAGAGCGGGCGCATCGGGTATGATTACGATATGAAAATTGCCGAGCCTTTCGCGCAGGACGAAGGCGCCGCGCCGCCTGACCTGTGGCCCGCGTTCGAAAGTCTGGACGGCAAACCGGTGCTGTTGGTGCGCGGTGCTTTGTCGAACCTGCTCTCGCCTGAAACCTACGCCAGGATGCAGGCGCGCCTGCGCGGCGCAGCGGCGGTTACGGTGCCCGACATCGGCCATGCCCCCTTGCTGACCGAGCCAGTCTGCGCTTGCTGCCATCGAAGCGTTGCTGGCCGATATTGCATGAGCGCGAAGCGGGAAAAGGCGGCGCGCATCCTGCATCTGCATTCCACATTTGCGGCGGGCGGCAAGGAACTGCGTTCGGTCCAGATCATGAATGCCTTGGGCAAGCAGGCGCAGCATACGATCGTGTCCGCCGATCCTTCGCAACTCGCCGCCAAGGCGCATATTGCGCGCGGTGTGAAGGCGAGCTTTCCGACCGATTTTCCATCGCTGCGCGGTCGCCCTACGCCAGGACGGCTGAACCGTATCGCCCGCGCGATGAAGCCGTTCGACTTGGTGCTTACCTACAACTGGGGCGCAATGGATGCAGTGATGGCGCACACGCTGTTCCGCGAGCACCTCGGCTTGCCAGCGCTGGTGCATCACGAGGACGGGTTCAACGAGGACGAGCGCGACGGACTGAAGACGACACGCAACTGGTATCGGCGGATCGCGCTGGGCAGGGCGTCGGGATTGGTCGTGCCGTCCGAAACGCTGGAGGAGATCGCGCTGGAAACCTGGCAACAACCGCTGGGCCGGGTGAAGCGCATTGCCAACGGGATCGATACCCGCGCCTTTGCCAGGAAGCCGAAGCCCGATGCGCTGCGCGGTGTCATCAAGCGGCGCGAGGAGCGCTGGGTGGGCACGTTGGCGGGCCTGCGCCGGGTCAAGAACCTGCCCGCACTTGTGCGCGCGTTCAGGACGCTGCCCGAACCGTGGCAACTTGTGATTGTGGGCGAGGGACCGGAAGAGGCCGCTATTCGCGACGAAGCGAACCGGCTCGATATCGGACACCGTGTCCATCTTCCCGGCTTTGTGCCCGATCCGGCGCGGTTTGTCGGGCTGTTCGATATTTTTGCGCTGTCGTCGGAGACCGAGCAGTTTCCAATCTCGGTCGTGGAGGCGATGGCGGCCGGTCGTCCGGTGGTCGCGCCCGATGTCGGTGATGTGGCAGACATGATCGCGCCCGCCAACACGCCCTTCGTCATTCCCGCCGGTGACGACAGCGCGCTCGCATCGGCGCTCGAAAGGCTCGCCGCCGACGATGCTTTGCGCAAAGCGGTGGGCGAGGAAAACCGTCAGCGTGCCGTTGCGGAATATGACGAGCGCCGTATGCTCGACACATATCGCCGGCTTTACGGTTCCGCGATGGGCCGCACGCTCGCCTGACGGCTTCAGTCCGTATTCACGCGCGGCGCGCGAAGAATTGCATCCTTGCCATCATCGGTTAAAGACGCGCGCACAGTCTTTTTCCGCCAACTATTGCAGACAGGAAGCGCCCCCGCGTGGCCCTACCCCCGACAAATACCTCGCAACACCTCCCGCGACGACGAAACCGCGTGACGACGATCGAAAGGCGAAGCGCAAAGCCGCGGAAGACGAAGTGCTGCTGCGCGAGATAGACGATGCCGTGCGGCAGGATCGCTATACGGACTTTGCGAAAAACTACGGGCGTATCGTCATCGCGGTGCTGGTCATCGGCCTGCTGGCTTTTGCCGCCTATCTGTATTGGGACAGCCAGCGCGAAGCCGCGATGGAGGCAGATAGCGAGGCGCTGGTCGGCGCGCTCGACCAGCTGGAGGCAGGCAACCTGCAAACGGCGGACGGTCAGCTCGATACGCTGATTGCCGAGGGCGAGGGACTGGCGGCAATCAATGCGCAGATGTTGAAAGCGGGCATTGCGCAGCAGGACGGGCGCAATGCCGATGCGGCGAAGCTGTATGCGGCGGTCGCGGCCAATGGCGATGCGCCCCAGGCGCTGCGCGAACTGGCGACGGTGCGCGATGTGGCGGCACGGTTCGATACGATGAAGCCTGCTGATATCGTCGCGGCGCTGGAGCCGCTGGCCAAGCCGGACCGCCCGTTCTTCGGCAGCGCGGGCGAAATGCTGGCCATGACGTATCTCGATCAGGACAAGGATGCGCAGGCGGGGGCGCTGTTTGCATCGATTGCCAAGGCGGACGACGTGCCGGAAAGCCTGCGTTCGCGTGCGCGCCAGATGGCGGGATTGCTGGGCGTGGATGCAATCGTGGATGTCGATGAGATAATGGAAGAGCTGGCCGTGCCAGCGGGCGAACCGGGTAATGCTCCTGCCGCCGCACAATAAGGCCACCGTTGCGCCGATGCACGCGATGGGCCGATAGAGGATTTTGGATATGCGTTTCTACCAAGGCTTTCTCGCACGGGCTGCCATTTCCGTTGGCGCTGCTCTGGCACTGTCGGGTTGCGGCATCATTGGCGGCAATAGCGAGCCGAAGACCACGCCGACGACGGGCGACCGCGTTCCGGTCCTCTCGCGCATCCAGACCGGCGCACAGATCGACCAGGCGCTGCAATCCGTTGCGGTTGTGCTGCCGCCTGCGCGCGCAAATGCCGAATGGGCGCAGAATGGCGGCAATGCGGGCAAGTCCAACGGGCACCTCGCAATTTCCGATAATCCGTCCCCCGCCTGGACCGCGCAGGTTGCCGGGTCCAGCAATCGCAGGCGGCTTGCGGCGGCACCGGTTATCGGCGGTGGCGGGCTGTATGCGGTCGGCACGGACGGCGTCGTCAACGCCTTCGATGCGCAGAGCGGCGCGCGGCGCTGGACCTATCGCCTGCCGATGGCCGAGGGGTTGTCCGCAGCGGCCTTCGGGGGCGGGGCAAGTTACGACAACGGCCGTGTCTATGCGACCAGCGGCACCGGACAGGTCGTGGCGCTGGATGCGACGAACGGGTCGGAAATCTGGTCGGTTACGCCCGCCGGGCCGCTACGCGGATCGCCTACGATTGCATTCAACTCGGTGTTCGTGATGACGCAGGACAACCAGATCCACGCGCTGGATGTAACCGACGGCAAAACACTATGGCGCGAATCGGGATCGACGGCGCAGGCGGGTGTATTCGGCGTCGCTGCGCCTGCTGCCGGACAGGGCACCGTCGTTGCCGGATACAGCTCGGGCGAGCTGGTCGCATATCGCTATGAAAACGGTCGCACGCTGTGGTCCGATGCGCTTGCGCTGACGTCCATCTCGACATCCGTTGGCTCGCTCTACGATATCGACGCCGATCCGATTATCGACGATGGCCGTGTATATGCGCTGGGGCAGGGCGGTCGCATGGCGGCGTACGAGCTGGTCACCGGGCAACGCGCGTGGGAGCTGAACGTCGCGGGGATTTCGACCCCGGCGATTGCGGGCGAGTGGATTTTCGCGCTGACCGACGATGCGCGCCTGCTCGCCATTGCGCGCACGACGGGCAAGGTGCGCTGGATCAGCCAGCTGCAACGCTTCCGCAACGAGAAGAAGAAAAAGAACCCGATATTCTGGACCGGTCCGGTGCTGGCGGGCAATTCGCTATGGGCGGCGAGCACCGAAGGCGAGCTGCACAAGGTTAGCGTGGGGGAGGGGTCGTCCGCCCTTTATCGCGATCTGGGCGCTGCGGTCTCGCTCCCGCCGGTGGTCGCCAACAATACGCTGTACGTACTGGACGATAGTGGGCGCATCCACGCCTTCCGTTAAAAGGTGACGTGCCGCCCGTCCCGCTGCGGGATGCGGTCATTGTCGTTACCGACACCTTAACCTCTCGCGCGCTACGGCTGACCGCCATGACCGCGCACGATCATTCGCAATTCGCCACGGCGACGACGGACCGGCCACCGCCGAGCGATGTTTCGCCGTGGGTCGGACTGGTCGGACTGGCCGGGCTGTTTGCGTGGATCGCGTTCTGCCGCAACTATCCCGCTATCGCCATGGCACTGGACTTGTCCGGCCCGCGCGAAGTGATGTCCGGCCCCTACGCCTCGCTGGTCGCGCTGCTGTGTGCCGCACTACCGATGGTGGCGTGGTCGGTGTTGGTGGACAAGGTCCATCGCAATCCGTCTACCGGCATTGCCTGGGGCGAGGGACGGGCGTGGGGCGCGGACTGGCGCACCTCCGCTCACCAAGATCATCGGGCTCTGGGCGACTTTCGCGGTGATCGCGGCGCTCTACTGCATAGCCCGCTGGTACTGGGGCGGAGCGTATCTGTTCGCCATGAAGGTATTGAGCGCGGCCATCATTCCGATCGCCATCGCCACGGTGCCCTATGTGCTGTGGATCGACCGCTACATGAAGCAGCCGCGCGATGCGGCGTGGCACTTCGGCGCCCTGCTGACGCGGCAATCGGGGTGGGAGCGCGACACCATTGCCAAGCACTGGCGCGCGTGGATCATCAAGGGCTTCTTCACCGCCTTCATGCTGTCGATTATTCCGGGCGGTTTCGCTTTCATCGTCGAGCATGACCTCGCCGATATCGCCTCCAACCCGGTAGTACTGGCGGCGCTGTGTATCGAGCTATTGTTCGTGATCGACGTACAGATCGGCACGGTCGGCTATCTGCTGACCATGCGCCCGCTGGACGCGCATATCCGCAGCGGCAACCCGTTATTGGCGGGCTGGATCGCGGCGCTGGCCTGTTACCCGCCGCTGGCATGGGGCATCATGGGCGATAACGGCATTTTCAACTACCATGTGAACACGCGCGGCTGGGATATCTGGCTGGCGGACAGCACGATTGCGCTGACGTTCTGGGGCGCGATGCTGGTGGCGCTGACGGCGATATATGCCTGGGCGACGGTGGCGTTCGGCATCCGCTTTTCGAACCTGACCTATCGCGGCGTCATCACAAACGGACCGTATCGGTTCACACGTCATCCGGCCTATCTGAGCAAGAACCTGTTCTGGTGGTGCGCGACGATGCCGTTCTTCGTGGTCGGCGCATCGCCGGTGGATGCCATTCGCAACACTGCGTTTCTGGCCTGTATCAGTGCACTATATTACTGGCGCGCGCGAACGGAAGAGGCACATCTGCTCGCCGAGGATCCGAAATACCGCGCGTATTACGACTGGATGGCGCGACACGGCGTCATCACGTCGCGGATCGAGCGGGTGGCGCGGAAGTTTAGGCCCAAACCGGTTTCTGCCTAAAGTTTCAAAGCGCCGTTTTAAAAACTATATTTATAAACTCGATTGATGTCACCGCCCCATTCGCCGTGATATTTATCCAGCAACCGCTGGGCGGGCACCTTGCCGCTGGCCACAATCTCGTCCAGCGTTTCCAGGAAACCCGTTTCGTTGTCGCCGCTGGCATTCAGGCGCGCGCGTGACACCAAACCGGCGCGGGCGATGAACAGCACCTCGCGCGCCAGTTCCTGCAAGCGCCGCCCACCCGGTATTTTCGCGTCCAGCCCCTCGGCAGGGACGGTGTTGCGAAGCGCCTCGCGCTCTTCCATCGTCCAGTCCTTGACCAGGTCCCACGCCGCATCGAGCGCGCCCTGATCGTAGAGCAGGCCGACCCAGAAGGCGGGCAGCGCGCAGATACGGCTCCACGGCCCGCCATCGGCCCCGCGCATCTCCAGGAAGCTCTTGAGACGCACTTCGGGGAAGGCGGTGGACAGGTGATCCCACCAATCGCCTTCGCGCGGCTTCTCGCCCGGTAGGACCGCGAGCTCGCCGCGCAAAAAGTCGCGGAAGCTGTGTCCGGCGGCGTCGATATATTTCCCGTCGCGGAATACGAAATACATCGGCACATCGAGCATGTAATCGACCCAGCGTTCATAGCCGAAGCCGTCTTCGAACACGAAGGGCAGCATCCCGGTGCGATGCGGGTCGGTGTCCGACCAGATATGGCTTCGATACGAAAGGTAACCGTTCGGCTTGCCTTCGGTGAAGGGCGAATTGGCGAACAGCGCGGTAGCCAGCGGCTGCAAGGCGAGGCCGGTGCGGAACTTCTTCACCATGTCCGCTTCGCTGGAATAATCGAGGTTCACCTGGATGGTGCAGGTCCGCAGCATCATGTCCAGACCGAGCGATCCGACACGTCGGCATATGCGACAGCATGACGTCATAGCGTCCCTTCGGCATGATCGGCAGCTCCGCGCGGCGTCTTGTCGGGCCACATGCCGAGGCCGAGAAAACCGACGCCGTGTTCCTCGCCAATGGCCTTGACCTGGGCAAGATGGCGGCCGGTTTCGGCGCAGGTTTCATGCAGGTTTTCCAGCGGCGCACCGCTCAGTTCGAGCTGTCCGGCAGGCTCCAGCGACACCGTGCCGTCGTCTCCCGCCATTGCGATGACCTTGCCGCCTTCCTCCACTGGATGCCAGCCGAATTGTTGCAAATTCAGCAGGATATCACGGATGCCTGAGGGTTCGTCGTAAGATGGCGCCGCGAAGTCATGACGTCGATACACGAGCTTTTCGTGCTCGGTGCCAATACGCCATGACGTCACCGGCTTCTCGCCGCCTTGCAGCGGTGCGATCAGCTGGCTGCGATCTTCTATTATCGGTTCGTCGGGCGCGGAGGCGTTGCGTGTGCTCATGTCTCCAAACGGTAAACACCGCGTTACCGTGTGGGAAGCGTCTTTACCTGTCGTCAACCCAATCGCCGCTTGCCGCCATCCACAGTGCGAGTGACGCCATGACGGCGGTTTCGGCGCGCAATATGCGCGGGCCGAGCGATATGGCGTGCGCATTGGGGTGGTTTTCGAGCGCCTCCCGTTCAATCGGATCGAAGCCGCCTTCGGGTCCGGTAACGATGGCAGCGGGGCCAGTATGGTTACCGAAAGTTTGCATGGCGTTCGCGCCACCATCTTCGTCCGCGTAGAAGAGCTGCTCGTTCTGCAGGCCAGTCGCGCAGGCTTTCGGCCAGCGTCGCGGGACTTTGCAGAACGGGCAACGCGGTGCGCGCGCATTGCTCGGCCGCTTCGATTACAAGCTGGCGCGCGCGGGCCCCGTTCAGACTGTCGGCCACGCAACGTCGCAAGACAAGCGGCCGGATTTCCGCAACGCCGAGTTCGGTGGCTTTTTCCAGCACGAGGTCGAAGCGGTCCTTTTTCAGCAATGCGGGGAGGAGCCACAGGTCCGGCGGCGTGTCGCGCGGCCGCAGGCGTTCGGCGGCGGTCCAGCGTGAGGCGTCGCTTTTCTGTCGAGATGACGGTCGCTGCCCATTCGCCAGTGATGTCGTCGCACAGGATCACGGTGTCGCCTGTTTTTACCCGCATGACACGCAGCAGGTAATGCGCTTGTTGGCCGTCGAGGGTAATGGTGTCGCCAGTCGCAATGCGGTCGGGGACGAACAGGCGCGGGGCGCTCCGTGGTGGCCAGGCGGGGGTGGCGGGCATGGGTGGCGTATAGGTGAAGGGCGCGGTGGCGTCATCCTTCGTGGTCTTGATCCGTTTGCGTCATTCTCAGTCCTTGTCATGCTGAAACGAGTTCAGGATGACGGGGACTGAGCGGTGTATGCCGTCGCTATATGAACGCGCCATCTCCGGAACCCGTCACCACACATCGTGCCAGACAGCGAGCATCGCGGCCTCGTTGCGCGTCTGCCGCAGCCTGCGCGTGATCTGGCGCTGCTGGCGCGGTTCGACCGGCCTATCGGGTGGTGGTTGCTGTTCTGGCCGTGCGTATGGGCACTGTGGCTGGCGGGGCGCGGGTTCCAGTGGGAGCTGGTTGGCTGGCTGCTGCTCGGCAGCATCGCCATGCGCGGCGCAGGGTGCGTGTATAACGATATCGTCGATGCCGATCTGGACCGGCAAGTGAGCCCGCACCGCCAGCCGCCCTGTTGCCAGCGGTCGCATCGCCAAACGCACCGCGTGGCTGTGGCTGGGCGCGCTGTGCCTGGTCGGCCTGGTCGTGTTGCTGCAATTACGGTGGGAGGCGCAGCTTGTCGCATCGGGCAGCCTGCTGCTGGTCGCCGCCTATCCCTTCATGAAGCGCATAACGTGGTGGCCGCAGCTGTGGCTGGGGCTGGTGTTCGGCTGGGGCGTGCCGGTGGCGTGGCTGGCGATGCGCGGCGACCGGTTCGAGGTGATGGCGGCGCTGTATGCAGGTGCGGTGGCGTGGATCGTGGGCTATGATACGATCTATGCCTTGCAGGACCGCGAGGACGATGCGCTGGTCGGCATCCGGTCCAGCGCGCTGCGGATGGGGCGGCATGTGCAGGGCGGCGTGGCGGCGTGCTACATGCTGGCGATGGCGGGCTGGGCGGGCGCGTTCTGGTTGTGGCGCGGAGACTGGGTGGCGTTGCTGGCGCTGCTGCCGGTGGCGCTGCATCTGGCATGGCAGGTGGTGACGCTCGATCCCGCCGACGCGGCCAACCCGCTCGACCGGTTCCGCGCCAATCGCTGGGCCGGGGCGTTGATGGCGGCGGCGTGTTTCGTGGTCGGCAATGCCGGTATGTAATGGGCGCGAATGTAAAGGTAGAAGCAATGTGCAACCTCTATCGCATGACCAAGAGCGCCGCCGAAGTCGCGCGGCTGTTCAACGTCAAGGATGCGCTGGCGGGCGCGAATATGGGCAGCGAAATCTATCCCGGCCACCCCGGCGCGGTGATTGCCGAGGGCACGTTGCAGGCGATGGTCTGGGGCCTGCCGCTGCAGATGAAATCGAAAACCGGCAAGCTGCTTAAAGCCCAAGCCGGTCAACAATGCGCGCACGGACAAGCTCGACAGCTTCTTCTGGCGCAAGAGCTTCGAGACGCGGCGGTGCCTGATCCCGCTGACCGGCTGGGCCGAGGCGGAGGGCGCGAAGGGGCGATGACGCGCAGCTGGATGCAGGCGGGCAGCGAGGAGCTGTTCGCCTGCGCCGGCGTTTGGCGCGACAGCGAGGAATGGGGGCGCAGCTATGCGATGGTGATGACCGATGCGGTGGGCGATGCGGCGCAGGTCCATGCGCGAATGCCGGTGATCCTGGAAGGCGATGCGCGCGAGGCGTGGGTGACTGCGAAACCGGCCGAGGCCATCGCGCTGTGCGTCGGCTATGACGGTGCCCGTCGCCATCGACCGGACGGACCAGCCGTGGTCGGGCGGCGCGGCGCAGCGGCGGTTGCTGTAAAATGGCTAATACACGTTAACCGCGCTTCTTATGCACTTCGCGTCGCAGGGGCGCTATTCATGCACAATGAGCTATCGCCGCCTCCTGACCTGCGCCGCATTCCTCGCGGCCTTTGCCACGGGTGGAGCGGCGCTGGCGGCACCGGGTGATACGCAGACTGTCACGGGCACGACATCCGCGCAGATCGCGTCGCCGGTTACGATCACCAATACGGCGGACCTCGCGTTCGGCACGATGATCGCGCCTGCGACCGGTCAGGCGCGGGTGACGATCAACGCCCGCAACGGCACGCGCACCGGCAACAACAATACAGTATTCGTGGCGAGCAACGATTTCGCACCTGCCGTGTTCGTCATTACCGCGCCGGCCAATACCAGCATCGCCATTTCCACGCCCGCCCCGACATTCGAACTGACCGGCCCAGGCGCGCCGATCACGGTGGACCGGCTGCGGCTCAGCTTCAACAATAGCGGGCAGCGCACCTTGCCGCGCACCTTTGCCATGCCGGGCAGCGGTGCGGCGAACATGCAGATCGGCGGGCGGCTGCGGTTTCGCGCGGGTCAGGCACCGGGGCAGTATAGCGGCAACTTCACGATTATCGTGACGCACCAGTAGGGCGCGGGCCGGGCTTTACTCTTCCGGACCGAGCTCCGGGTCGAGGTCGCGCGGGCGGGTGAACTGCACCAGCGTGCCGCACCCTTTTTCCAGCGCGCTCCAGCTGTCGATATCCAGTTCGAACAGGGCGAAGGTGGCGGTCGGATATTTCTGCGCCGCCGCATCGAAATCCGCATTCTCGCCAGCGGGGGGGACCAGTGCGAACAGCATTTCCTGCATGCCCGGATTGTGGCCCGCCATCAGCACTGCGTCGTTCGCGTCGTCGCATTGCTGCAACTGGTCGAACAGGGTCGCGGTATCGGCAAGGTAGAGCGACTCGATCCAGTCCGGCGCGTGTTTCGGAAGAGCTTCGGCCAGCGTCTCGCGCACCCGCTGCGCCGGGCTGGCCAGCACGCGGTCCCAGCCTTGCGACCGCGCTGCCATCGTCTGCGCGATATGCGCGCCGATCAGTGCCGCGCCACGCCGACCGCGCGCGTTCAGCCCGCGGTCGAAATCGCGCGTGCCCATATCGTCCCACTCGGACTTGGCGTGGCGCAGGAGGCCCAGGGTTTTTTTCATAGCCGTGTCTTGCTCACGTCAGCGCGGTTTCCTGTGAAGCGGTGTCCGGCGTCGTTCCAACACCCGCCGCGACCCGTTGTAAAGCCTCCTCCAGCGTCAGGCGTATGACAGGCGTGCCTTCGGGAAAGGCGGAGAGCAGGCGGCTGGGGAAAGCAGCGGACAGCACCACGAAATGCCCGCTGTCTTCGCGCGTGCGGATCAGCCGCCCGAACCCCTGCGCCAGCCGCGCGCGGATGATGCGGTCGTCATAGCCCTTCGCGCCGCCCGGCTCGGTCGCGGCGGCAGCGCGGCGGGCGCGGTGCAGGATGCCCGGCTTGGGCCACGGCACCCCTTCCAGCACGATGCAGCGCAGCGATTCGCCCGGCACATCCACCCCGTCGCGCAGGGCATCGGTGCCGAGCAGGCTGGCTTTCAGGTCGTCGCGGAAGATATCGACCAGGGTGCCGGTATCGATCGGATCGACATGCTGCGCGTAAAGCGGCAGGCCTGCGCGCGCCAGCCGGTCCGCGATGCGGCCATGCACGATGCGCAAGCGCCGGATCGCGGTGAACAGGCCCAGCACGCCGCCGCCCGCCGCCTCGATGAAACCGCGCATAGGCCCCCGCCAATGCAGGCAGATCGCCGCGCGCGATATCGGTCACGATCAAGACTTCGGCGCGGGCAGCGTAATCGAACGGGCTTTCCGCCTCGCTTGTCTTCGGCGCGAGCGGGACGTGCGGCGCACCGCTGGCAGCGATGGCGGTCTGCCAGTCCGCGCCCTCCGGCGCGCGGTCAGTCAGCGTCGCGCTGGTCAGCATCACGCCATGCGCTGGCTCCAGCACCACTTTGGCAAAGGGTTTCATCGGATCGAGCCAGCGGCGGTGGATGCCGACATCGAATTCGCGCGCTTCGTACCGTTCCACCGAAAACCAGTCGACAAAATCGGGATCGACCGGCCCGCCCAGCCGTCCCAGCAGAGCGATCCAAGCCGCCAGCAGATCGGTGCGCCAGCCGAGCGAATGGCGTGCCCCCTCGATCCGTGCGCGGCCCGTTGCATCGAGCCAGTCGGGCGCGTCCTCCACCACCGCTTCCAGCCGGACGCCCAACCGGACCAGCGGCGCGCGTATTGCTTCCAGCGCTTCCGCCGCAAGCTGGCCCTGTTCGACCAGCGGGCCAGGCAGCTGCGCGATCTCGGTCTCGATCCCGTAGCCGCCGTCGCGTCCGCTTTCGTCGCGCGCAAAGGTCAGGTCGCGCACGCCCGCCAGCAAGGCCTCGACCGGGCCGAAGGGGTCGCCATCGTGCAGGCGTTGCAGCCAGCCGTCCGACGGCAGCACCGCGCTCGCGTCCAGCGCCTCGGCAATGGCGCGCCCGCCCGCGTCGTCATAGCTGGCGACGTCGGCCAGCCGCGCCGCCAGCCCGCGCCGCCGCCCCTTGCTGCCGCGTTCCGGCCCCAGCAGCCAGCGCCGCAGTTCGATGGCCTCCTGCCCGCTCAACGCAGCGGCGAAGGTGGAATCGGCAGCGTGGGCGACATGATGGCCCTCGTCGAAAATGATGCGCGTCGGGCGATGGCCCATATCGCGCGACCGGGCGGCGTTGATCATCACCAGCGCGTGATTGGCGATGACGAGATCCGCCTGCGCGCTGGCGCGGGCGGCGCGTTCGATGAAGCATTTGCGGTAGTGCGGGCACCCGGCATAGATGCATTCGCCGCGCTGGTCGGTCAGCGAAGCAATGGCGCGGCGACGGAACAGCGTGCCGAGCCAGCCGGGCAAGTCGCCGCCGATCATGTCCCCGTCGCGCGAATAGGCCGCCCAGCGCGCGACCAGTTGCGCCAGAACGGCGGGCCTACCGCCGAAGCCGCCTTGCAGCGCATCCTCCAGATTGAGCAGGCACAGATAGTTCTCGCGCCCCTTGCGCACCACCACGGGCCGCGTGCCGTCCTTGCGCCGGTCCGGCCACGCCCGCGCCGCTTCGCTGCGGAGCTGGCGTTGCAGGTTCTTGGTGAAAGTGCTGACCCAGACCGTGCCGCGCGCGGCGCTGGACCATAGCGAGGCGGGCGCGAGATAGCCCAGCGTCTTGCCGATGCCGGTGCCCGCCTGCGCCAGCAGCATGTGCGGCGTGTCGGTGCGCGCACGCGGGGCAAAAATGCCGCCGACATCGCGGGCATAGCTGCGCTGCCCCTCGCGGCGTTCGGCATGTTCGCCGGTCAGGTAATCGAGCTGTTCGTCGATTTCGGCGGGCTTGATCGCGACCTGCGCGGGTTGCTGGCGTTCGGGCTGTTCCTCCCATTCGGGCAGCTTTGAAAACAGCCAGCGTTCCGCGCGCTCCGGCTTTTTGACATGCGGCGCACACACCCCCGCCCACGGCCAGCGCAGGCGGCTCAGCGATTGCAGCGTCGACCACGCGCCGTCGCGCTCCGCCCAGTCCTCCGCCTCGCACCGTTCCAGCAGCACCGCCGCCGCCTGTTGCAGCAGCAGCGGCACGCCATCGTCGGTGCCGGGATCGGGCAGGCCGCACGCCGCCGCCAGCCCCTTGGGCGTCGGCACGCAGAACCGTGCCGGATGCACGAAGGCGAACAGCTCCAGCAGGTCCAGCCCCGACAGGTCGGGATAGCCCAGCCGCGATGCGACCAGCGGCGCGTTCAGCAGCAGCACCGGCGTTTCGGATGCCGTAGTTACCGCACTGCCCTTGGACGCGCTCTGCGTTTCCGCATTGGGCGCGCGCAGCCAGACACCGGCATGGCTGGCGTGAAGCGCAGGGAGGGGAAGGGCGGCAGGCACGGACGCGCGGTATGCGAAGCGCGGAACGGAAAGTAAACATCGCAGGCGTCGTGCTGGCCGGTGTCCTACACGCCGGGCGCGTGATAGCTGACATGCGCCTCGAGAATTCACCACACCGAATGTTAGCGAGAAAAGATCCGTCCCATGTTCCCTATCGCGAAAGTTACACCGCAAACATCGGGTAGGGGCGGCAGGTCCGCGGTAGCCGCGACTTTCGCAAGACCGGGTGTGGTGCATAATACAGGGCCAAAGTGTTCCACGCTGGCGTGCACGACGGTTGCACCGATGCGCCCTATCGGCAAAGGGTCGCGTCCATGAGCATGACCGAACTCGCCGCCGCCGCGCGCGTCTCCAAGGCCTGGCCTTTCGTGGAGGCGCAGCGTCTGGTGAAACGCTATCCCGATGGCAAGACCGCCAAGGACGGAAGCGCTGCGCCGGTGCTGTTCGAAACCGGCTACGGCCCGTCCGGCCTGCCGCATATCGGCACGTTTCAGGAAGTGCTGCGCACCACGCTCGTTCGCCGCGCTTATGAAGCGATCATCGGCGCGAAGCCCGAAGACGGCACGACGCGGCTCGTGGCGTTCTCTGACGATATGGACGGCTTGCGCAAGGTGCCCGACAACATCGCCGGCGCGCGATGTGCTGGCGGACAACCTGCATAAACCGCTGTGCCGCGTGCCGGACCCGACGGGCGAGCATGACAGCTTCGCGCATCGCAACAACGCGATGCTGCGCGCTTTCCTCGACCGGTTCGGTTTCGACTACGAATTCGTCGCGTCGAGCGACCGTTACCAGTCGGGCGCGTTCGACGATGCGCTGCGCAACGTGCTGCGCCACAATCAGGGCATTCTCGACATCATGCTGCCGACGCTGCGCGAGGAACGGCGGCAGACCTATTCGCCGATCCTGCCGATCAGCCCGACGCAGCGGCCATGTGCTGCAGGTTCCGGTCGAGGTGGTCGATGCGGAGGCAGGAACCATCCGGTTTACCGACGCGGACGGCACGGTTGTCGAACAGAGCGCGCTGGGCGGGCAGGCCAAGCTGCAATGGAAGGTCGACTGGGCGATGCGCTGGTGCGCGCTGGGCGTCGATTACGAGATGTACGGCAAGGATCTGACCGATAGCGGCGTGCAGTCGGGCCGAATCGTCAAGCTGCTCGGCGGGCGCAAGCCGGAAGGGCTGATCTACGAGCTGTTCCTGGATGCCAATGGCGAGAAGATTTCGAAGTCCAAGGGCAACGGGCTGACCATCGAGCAATGGCTGGAATACGGTACGCAGAGCTCGCTCGGCTTCTATATCTTCCCCAATCCCAAAAGCGCCAAGCAGCTGCACGCCGGCGTCATCCCGCGCGCGGTGGACGATTACTGGCAGTTTCGCGAACGGCTGGCGGAACAGCCGCTGGAGAAGCAGCTCGGCAATCCGGTGTGGCATCTGTCGCGCGCCAATGGCGGCTTCGACGGGGCGGAAGCGCCGGGGGCGGGGGACAGCCTGCCGGTCGGGTTCGGCCTGCTGCTGAACCTCGCCAGCGTGCTGGGGGCGGAGGCGACCGAGGCGAATGTGGCGGAGTATCTCGACCGGTTCTACGGCGAAAGCGCGCGCACGCCGGACGTCGCCGACCTGATCCGCGCGGCGGTGAACTACACCCGCGATTACATCGTACCGACACTGGAAAAGCGCGCGCCGACCGACGGGGAAGCGGCGGCATTGCGGGCGCTGGACGCGTATCTCGCCTGCGCCCCGGCAGACGCTTCGGCGGAGGAATTGCAGACGCAGGTGTACGAGATCGGCAAGGACGAGGCGTTCGGGTTCGAGTCCCTGCGCGACTGGTTTCGAGCGTTGTACCAGACCCTGCTCGGCAGCGACCAGGGGCCGCGCATGGGCAGCTTCATCGCACTTTACGGTATCGACAATTCGCGTCGCCTGATCGCGGAGCGCTCTGGAACGCGGCGACGGTTAGCGGTTCAGCCCCATTTGCGGGTGCGGTACCACTTGGTGATGATGTACTTCTTGCCCGCCAGCACCGGCGTTCCGGCGTGGATCGTATCCTCGTTGCAGATGCCCGACGGGTCCGCGTTGTTCCATGCCAGCAGCGCGCCCGGTTGCGGTGCAATGGCGAGGCCCGCATTGGTGAAATGCGTGTCGCCGCCTTCCTCCACCGCGTTCAGGAACGCCATCGCGGTCCAGCTGCGCTGCCCGCCGCGCTTGCGCTCCACTTTCCAGTATTCCTCTTCGGGATAGAACCAGTCGTTGTGTGGCTTGAACTCCTGCCCCGGCAGATAGCGCTGCCCCTGCACCGCCTCGCCCGTCTCGGCTTTCAAGCCCAGTAAATCGTCGATACGCCGCGAGATGCCTTTGACCAGTGGTTCATGCGGGTCAAGATCGCTGGAAAACGATGTACGGAACCCGCTGCCGTAATCCACCTTGAACAGCGCGCTCGGCTTGGCGATAGCGTCGATCATATCGACCAGCCGCGCGCATTCGTCTGCGGTCAGGAAGTCGCCGAAGCCGTACAACTCCAGCTTATCGGTCGGCACCCGATAGGCGCGCGGGTCGTCGCCAAGGCGGTTGCGGACGGCGGCGCCGTTGCGTTTCAGCGCGTCGCGGTCGGGAGCGGTTTTGGTCTTCGGCATGATGGCCGAAGTGCTAAACCCCCGCCTGGCGGTGCGCAAGCGGGGGTTCGGCGGGTCAGGTCGGCTCAGTAAAAGAAGTCGTAGATCACATCGACCACGCGGCCGTTATACGTGTTCACCAGCACGACATCGTCGTAGTAACGGATCCAGCGATAGTCGCCATAGACCGCCGGGAGGCGATAGCGCCACGGGTCGTTGATCCAGTACCGGCTGCCGAAGAACAGGTTGCCGAGCTGGAACCCGACATTGAACCGGCGGTAGTTATAGCCGCGATAGGGTGCGTAATACCGGCCGACACTGAAGATGTTGCTGTTATAACGGCGATGGTTGCGCCAGTTATACCGCGCATTGTTGCGCCAGGCGTTACGGTTCCAAGCACGATACTGACGCCTTTCGAACCGGCGGTCTGTCCCTGCGGTCCGCCCGCCGTTCTGCTTGGCGGAAATCCCTGCGACGCTCCACACGCCTGTCGAACCGGCGGTCGGCCTGGCGTTCCGCTACGGTGTAGCTGCGGTTGCGACGCTGATCGACATATGTGTTATTGCGCTGCCGGTTCTCGAAACGACGATCCTGACGGCGTTCGACACGACGATCCTGGCGGTTCTCGAAACGGCGATCCTGACGTCGTTCGGCGCGACCATCCTGACGGTTCTCGAACCGGGCGTCCTGCCGACGTTCGGCACGGCGATCCTGACGCGCTTCGCCACGATCGTTCCGGAAACGGGCCGGGGCCTGCACATCGCGCGGTTGCTGAGCACGCTGCGGCGCAACGGCCGCACGGTCCGCGCGGCGGTTCTGGCGGGCCTGCTGACGCGTGGCGCGCCTCGCCTCACGCGCTTGATTGTTCCCGCGATCGGCGCGCTGCTGCTCGGCAACTGCGGCTGTCGCGGCGGCCTCGGCCTGCGCTGGGACGGCGGCAAACGCCATCGCCATCGCGAGCGCCGAGGCACTGCCTGCGGTAAGTAAATCCTTGAAAGTCATGTTCGTCTCCGCTGGTTTGCGCCGCGTCCCACTGCGCGTTTCCCGTCTTGGTAAAGACCGTGTTAGGGATGCTGCACTGACCGGATACTGAACCGGTCGTTTCGGTTTCTGTTAATGTTCATATAGCGGAACCTGAATGAACTGACGATTGACAGGGCAGGGCCATACTTCGATGGCACGCCACATGCTGGACAATTTCGACGACATTCGCGCCGACATCGACACCCGCCTCGCCGCCGCGGCGACCAACCGCCGCAGCTCGTTTCACACCCCGGTTGTGGGCACCGAAGATGGCGATCTGCGGGTCATGGTACTGCGCCATTACGACGCCGCGAGCCGCACCCTGCGCTTCCACACCGACAGCCGCGCGCCGAAAGCGGGGCTGGTCGGCGAAGGCGCGCCGGTCGGCGTGCTCTTCTACGACAAGGCCGAAAAGCTGCAGATCCGCTGTCGGGGCGAGGGGCGCATCGTGCGAACTGGCGATGCGGTGGATGCCGCGTGGCAGGCCAGCAGTAATTTCGCGCGCCGCTGCTACCTCGGCGAAGGACCGGGCGCGGTGTCGGACGAACCGACATCGGGCCTCCCCCAGCAATTCGAAGGCAGCGAACCCAGCGACGCGGAGCTGGTCCCGGCGCGCGAGAATTTTGCGCTGCTACTGGTCAAGGTAACCAGCTTCGACTGGTTCAGCCTTGCGCATACGGGCCATCGCCGGGCTGTGCTCGATGCGGATGGGGCGCGGTGGGTGTCTCCTTAACTGGTTGATGAAGTACATTCGGGATGGTTGGTTCAAAGAACGCGAACTTCCAGACTTCAAATAACATATTTCGATTGGCGAAAAGCGGACAAGTCAGGAGTAGCACCTTGTCTGCGTGTAGGAAAATACAAATGGCGCGGTTTCTTTAACTAAAGGTCATCCCGAGCAGCGCCTCCCACGCGTCATCCCGGACTTGATCCAGGATCCAGCTTTCTTCAGCCGCGGTGCTCAAAGGAGCTGGACCCCGGATCGAGTCTAGAGTGATGAGGTGAGAAGCGAAGTAGTTGAGAACGTTGCGGCCAGACCGTTCACTTTACAACCCGTTCGAGTTGAGCCCTTCGAAGCCTTGTTCTATTTTCGGGCGTTGCGCTGAAGGCGAAGTGCAGCCCTTCGACAAGCTCGGGACGAACGGGGTTTTGCGTCATTCCACCGCCGAGCCGGGATGCCGCTAGCTCCGAGCGGTGTGGCAGAAAAAGCTGGACGCCGGATCCAGTCCAAGGTGACGATGAAGTAATAGTGCCACCGTGCCGATAACGTCATCCCGGCCCCCGAGTCAGGATCAAGCTACCTTCCCGCGTTTCGCAGGTGAAATCCGGTTGCCGGCTCAAGTCCAGGATGGCGGCGAAGCGCTGATAGCCGGACCGTTTCGTGGGCCCCTAAAGTGCGTTCACCTAGTCAGCTTCTTGTACGCCAGCCGCGTAGGCCGATCCGCGGCATCGCCAAGCCGCCGCCGCTTGTCTTCCTCATACGCCTCGAAGTTGCCCTCGAACCATTCCACGTGGCTGTTGCCTTCGAACGCGAGGATATGCGTCGCCAGCCTGTCCAGGAAGAAGCGGTCATGCGAGATGACCACGGCGCAGCCGGCGAAGTTTTCGATGGCGTCTTCCAGCGCGCGCAGGGTTTCCACGTCGAGATCGTTGGTCGGTTCGTCGAGCAGCAGCACATTGCCGCCTTCCTTCAGCATCTTTGCCATGTGGACGCGGTTGCGTTCGCCGCCCGATAGCTTGCCCACGTTCTTCTGCTGGTCCTGACCCTTGAAGTTGAACGCGCCGACATAGGCACGGGTGCTCATGTCGTGGCCGTTGACCTTCATGTAATCGAGGCCGTCGCTGACTTCCTCCCACACATTGTTGCTGGCGGTCAGGTCGCCGCGGCTCTGGTCGACATAGCCCAGATGCACCGTGTCGCCGATCTTGATGCTGCCCTCGTCGGGCTGTTCCTGCCCGGTGATGATGCGGAACAGGGTGGATTTACCCGCGCCGTTGGGGCCGATGATGCCCACGATGCCGCCGGGCGGCATGGTGAAGCTGAGGTTTTCGAACAATAGCTTGTCGCCATATGACTTGGTGATGCCGTGTGCTTCGATCACCTGGCTGCCGAGGCGTTCGGGCACCTGGATGACGATCTGCGCCTTGCCCGGCTTGCGGTCGCTCTGCGCGTCCTGCAACTGCTCGAATTTCTTGAGGCGCGCCTTGGACTTGGTCTGGCGGCCCTTGGGGTTCTGCCGGATCCAGTCCAGCTCCTCGTTCAGCGCCTTCTGACGACCGGTATCCTCGCGATCCTCCTGCGCCAGCCGCTTTGCCTTCTTTTCCAGATAGGTCGAGTAGTTGCCTTCATAGGGATAGTAGGAACCGCGATCGAGTTCGAGGATCCAGCCCACGACATTATCGAGGAAGTAGCGGTCATGGGTAATCATCAGCACCGCGCCGGCATAGTCCTTGAGGTGGTTTTCCAGCCATTCGACGGACTCGGCATCGAGGTGGTTGGTCGGTTCGTCCAGCAGCAGGATGCCCGGTTTCTGGATCAGCAGGCGGGTCAGCGCGACGCGGCGTTTCTCCCCGCCCGAAAGGTTGGTGACAGCGGCGTCGGAAGGCGGGCAGCGCAGCGCCTCCATTGCGATTTCGAGCTGGTTGTCGAGCGTCCACCCATCCACGGCGTCGATCTTTTCCTGCAATTCGGCCATCTCGGTGCCGAGCGCGTCGAAATCCGCATCGGGTTCGGCCATTTCGGCGCTGACCGCGTTGAAGCGTTCGACCAGAGCGGCGGTTTCGCCCGCGCCTTCGCGCACGTTTTCCAGCACGGTCTTGCTTTCGTCCAGTTCCGGCTCCTGCTCCAGATAGCCGACCGTGATGTTCTCGCCCGCCCACGCTTCGCCCTGGAAGTCGGTGTCGATGCCCGCCATGATCTTGATCAGCGTGGATTTACCCGCGCCGTTGGGGCCGACGATGCCGATCTTCGCGCCCTGGTAGAATTGCAGGTCGATATTCGACAGCACCGGCTTGGGCGCGCCGGGGAAGGTCTTGGTCATGGACTTCATGACATAGGCATATTGGGCGGCCATCGGATGGTTCCTTCGGGGTATCTGAAACTGTGTGAAACTGTTGGCCGGACAGATAGGGCGCGGCGGCGCGGCGGGCAAGGTTCGCGCGTGGTTGCATGGGAGCGGGCGGGGCCGCATAGCCGCGCGCATGGACATCGTCGTCATCGGGGCCGGAATGGCCGGACTTTCCTGCGCGGAACGGTTGCTGGAACAGGGGCACGCGGTGCGCGTGTTCGACAAGGGGCGCGGGCCGGGCGGGCGCATGTCGACACGGCGGATGGAAGTTGACGGGCAACGCTTCATTTCGACCACGGCGCACCGTTCTTCGATGTGCGCGATGCGGCTTTGCTGCGCGGGTGGCGGAATGGGAGGCGGACGGGCGTGGTGGCACGCTGGCCGGCAGCTGGCGCGGATGCCTGGGTCGGCACACCGGCGATGAATGCGCCGGTGCGCGCAATGGCGGAGCGGTGCGGTGCGGTGTTCGGCACGCGGGCGGAGCGGCTGGAACGGAATGGTTCCGGCTGGCAAATCGCGTTCGAGAATGGCGAGACAACCGGTTGCGATGCGGTGGTCGTCGCAATTCCGGCAGAGCAGGCGGGCGTGCTGTTGGCCGAAGTCGCCCCCGATTTTGCGGCGCTGGCGCGGGGCGTGGTGTCCGATCCGTGCTGGACGCTGATGGCGCGTTTTGCGGAACGGGTGCCGGTCGGGGCGGACCTGCTGGTGGCGGATGCGAAGCTGAACTGGGCGGTCCGCAATAGCGCCAAGCCAGGGCGCGATGCGGCGCGCGAATGCTGGGTGGTGCAAGCGGGTGCCGACTGGTCGCGGCGTCATCTCGAAAATTCGCGGGAGGAGGTGGCGGAGCGGCTGCTTGCGGTGTTCGCCGAACGGGCAGGGTGCGCGCTGTCGCCGCCGGTGGCCATGCAGGCGCATCGCTGGCGCTATTCGCAGGTGCAGGATGCGGCGAAAGGTCCGCTGTGGGATACGGAGGCGCGCATCGGCGCGTGCGGCGACTGGCTGGCGGGGGGCGATGTGGAAGGCGCGTTTCTGGCGGGAAGTGAAGTGGCGAAGCGGATTGGCAGCGCGCGCAATCCGCGATAGCTAGGCGGACATGATGAAACCGCTCCTCGCATTCGCCGCCCTGACCCTTCCGATCGCCGCGCACGCCACGCTTCGGCCACCGCCCGCGACGCTGGAAGCGGCAGCGGACAGGGCGCTCGACAGCGACACGATTGCCTACGATTTCGTGGAAGGCATCACCACAGAAGTCGGCCCGCGACAGGCGGGGACCGAAGCGGAAGCGCGCGGCGCGGATCTGGGCGATGGCGTGGCTGAAACCGGCATGGTTTCGCAGAATGTCGCAAACGAACCGTTCGAGATGCAGACGTGGGTGCCGGGCGACATGCACCGCGCCGAAATCGTCAGCCCGTTCCCGCAACCGCTGGTGATCCAGCCGCTCGGCAACAGCGCCTCCACCGGCGCGGACGGTATCACGGCCGAAGTCGTGATGTTCGAGAACGTCGCGGCACTGTCCGCGGCACCGGCGGGCAGCCTGGCGGGCAAGATCGCCTATATCTCGCACAGCATGACCGTGACGCAGGATGGCTCGCAATACGGATTTGCCGGACCTGCGCGCTGGGTCGGTGCGGGGATCGCGGCGCAGAAGGGCGCGCTGGCGACGGTCATCAAGTCGGTCGGAACCGACTATCACCGCAACCCCCATACCGGCGGCACCGGCTTTCCCGAAGGCGTGACGCGCACGCCTGCTGGCGCGCTGCCGCTGCCCGATGCGGAGAACCTGGAGCGCATGTTCGCGCGCGCCGGCGATCGGCCCATCACGATGAAGCTGACGCTGACGCCGCAGGATCTGGGCACCACGATGAGCGGCAATGTCGTCGGCGAGATCGTCGGGCGCGACCCGTCGCTGCCGCCGGTGCTGATCGCGTGCCACCTCGATAGCTGGTGGAATGCGCCCGGTGCGTTCGACGATGGTGCCGGATGCGGCATCGTGGCGGCGGCAGCGAAGCATGTCGAAAGCTATGGCCAGCCGCTGCGCACTATCCGCGTGCTGTTCGCAGGCGCGGAGGAAACCGGCCTGTGGGGTAGCAAAGCCTATTCCGCCGCGCATATCGACGAGCCGATCGCCGTCGGGATCGAAAGCGATTTCGGCGCGGACCGCATCTGGCAGTTCCAGAGCAATTTCGGCACCACAAATCCGGACCTCTACAAGCGGATTGCCAGCGCTGTCGCGCGGTTCGGTGTATCGCCCACCACCATCGTCGCAACGGGCGGGGCGGACCTCAATATCGTGCGCGACCAGGGCGGGGCGCTGATCGATTTGCAACAGGACGGCACCCGCTATTTCGACCTGCACCACACGCCCGACGATACGCTGGACAAGATCGACCCCGTGCAACTGCGCCAGAACGTTGCGGTGTACACACAGGTGGTCGGTATTCTCGCCAACTATCCCGAGCCGATCACGGCGGACTGAACCCGGTTTTCAGCAGGCGCGGCAACAGCAGCGCCTGCGCCACCGCACGCGCGACCAGGAACGCGGTAAAGCTAAGCCACAGTCCGGTGTTGCCCATCTGCCAGGTCAGCCACAGCGCGGCGGCATAAACGACCACCGCCACCAGCATCGTGGCGAGCAGGGCGCGCGTCCAGCTCGACCCGACGAACACGCCGTCGAACACGAAGCCCGCGACGCCTGCGAACGGAATCACCACCAGCCAGCCCCCTTGCGCCTGCGCAGCGGCAGCCACCGCGTCGGTCGCGGCGAAATTCGCCAGCAGCGGATCGGCGAACAGCGCGAAACCCAAAGCCACGACGCACGCCGCCGCAAACCCGCGCCACAACGTCGCACGGATAACCGCGACGAAGCCCGCCCGGTCGCGCGCGCCGAAGCGTTCGCCGTTCAGCACTTGCGCAGCATTCTCGAACCCGTCGAGCAGCAGCGCGGTCAGCACGAACATCTGATACAGGATGCCGTTCGCCGCCAGCACCACCGCGCCTTGCTCCGCCGAAAGCCGCGTCAAGGCGGCCAGCGCCAGCATCAGCACCACCGTCCGCAGGAACAGGTCGCGATTGACGGAGAGAAACGGACGCAGCGCCTCCCATCCGATGCCGGTTCCTTGCCGCAGCGCCGTACACACCGCTGCGCCAACCGTACCGCGAAACACGAACGCCGCAACCAGCGCGAGCTTGCCGTATTCCGCGATGAAGCTGGACCAGCCGATGCCTGCAATGCCGAAATCCAGCGCCAGCACGAACCACAGGCCCAGCGCGATATTGGCGAGGTTATAGATAACCTCGAACACCAGCACCGCCGTCATCCGCCGCTGTCCGACAAGAAAACCGATCAGCGCCAGGTTCGCCATCACGGCGGGCGCGGTCCAGTACCGGATTTCGGCATAGGTCCGCGCCGCGCGCAATACCTCGCCCTGCGCGCCCAGAGCTTCCAGCATTGCGGGCAGCAGCACGGGCTTTGCCGCCAGCAGCACCGCCGCGATGGCGAGGCCGACGAACAGGCCGCGCACCAGCACCTCCGCCTGTGCCGCGACCGCCCCGTCGGGTCCGGCGCGGGTACCCGCTTGCGCGACCAGTCCGGTAGTGCCGGTCTTGAGGAAGTTCATCACGGTAAACAGCACGGCGAACAGCCGCGCGCCGATATCGACTGCACCCTGAACCGCCGCATCGTTCAGCCGCGCGACCACCCACATGTCGCCAAGCCCGATCAGCGCGGTGGCGACATTGGTGACCATCGCCGGGATTGCGATGGCCCAGATTATGCGGGGATCGACGCGCGTGGTTGATGCGGCGTTGGTCGAAGACGGCACGGTTATGCCCTTCCGCTGTGCCACGCCGGTGCGGCAGGTTTCACAGTTGGTCGGGAAGAGAGGATTCGAACCTCCGACCCCCTGTACCCAAAACAGGTGCGCTACCAGGCTGCGCCACTTCCCGACCCTGTGATGCGCCGATGCTGCGTCCCGGCCGGTTGGCTTCACCGGATTGGCATCCGGTGGGCCCGGAGGGACTCGAACCCCCGACCTAGCCGTTATGAGCGGCCAGCTCTAACCAACTGAGCTACAGGCCCCCGAAGTGCCATGTCCGGAATACCGGACCGACCATGCGGAGCAGCGCGAAGGGCGCGTTAGCTGGCCCGATGCGGCAGGGCAAGCGTTGTGCGTGTGTTACCTTACGATTGCGTCGCTAATGTCGGCGATGGATGTCGGCGCGACATTGCGCATGGCGAGATAGGCATACACGCGCCGCCACCAGTCATACAACGCCTCGACATCGGCCTCGCTGCGCACATAGGGCGTGTTGCCCGGCGCGAGCGAGGGGCTGTGGAAGCTGAACACCAGCAGCGGCAGCCCGTCGTCCAGCGCCATGTCGATGCCGCGAATGGCCTCCTCCACACCGACCCCTTCGGGCGTCAGCGGAATACGTTCAAGCAACCCGGTGCGCGCCAGCAGACCGGGCAGGCGCGGCACCCCCGCGGCGAGGCGGTTGAGGCCCGTACCCTGTCGCCGCAACACGCCCCAATAGGTCGTGGTGACCGGCAGTTCGAGCAGGCGTTGTTCGGCATCGATCCAGTAAGGATGCAGCGGATGCGCGCTGTAATCGGGGCCCCCCGCCGCCGTGTAATCGAAATGCGTGCGGACCGATGTGTCCATCGCGATGCCGCCATCGATCAGCATCTGGGCGGTGTCGTCGCCCAGCCCGTAACGCCCCGCGCGATAGCTCAGCGGTGCGACGCCGAACCCCTCGGCAATCGCATCGCGTAGCCGGTTGAACTTGTCACGCTCCAGCGCGGGCGGCAGGTTTCCGGCGAAGCTGTTTGTCTCGTTTACGGTTTCCTCGTGCGGCGGGTTCACCCACGGATGCAATTGCACGCCTACTTCCGCGCGTCCGGCGGTGATCGCGGGGCCAAGGATTTCTTGCGCCGCCTGCGACGTGGCGACCGGCCAGTCCACAAGGTATAACGGCACGACTCCCAACTCTTCGCAAAACGCCTGAAACCGGGCGAGTTGTGGCAAGTGGGTCAGGCTGCGATTGTCGCGGTCGAAGGGCTGCGACCAGTCGAATTCCTCTTCGGTATCGACAGTCAGCAATGCGCGCTGCCCGAAGCCGGGTGCAAAAGTTGCACGGGCTTCCGGTGATGGTGGATCGCGCATCGACCGCATCGTTTGCACCGCCCCGTTCAATTCCCGCCCCGTTCAATCCCCGCCACACCTGCGAGCCGCCGGTCATGCGGTTGCTCAGGCGGTTACGTGGCTAGTTTCGCGTGCAGTTCCGGTCAAGCGCGGCAGGTGCAGCGTCAGCGCGTTGGCGCTGTCGGTCAGGTCGCCCCCGGCCGCGCGTGCTTCGGCACGAGCCAGGCGCAGCGAGAAGCCCGCCGCGAACATGCCGGCGCGCAGCGGCCCAGCATTGCTGCGCGTAGTCGCGGCGTAGATATCGTCCTGCGCGGCTAATGCGCGAGGCATGGTGCATTTCAAGCGCACGGTATCGGCCTTCTCCTTCAACCGTAGCCGGATATGTTCTCCCGGTTCGAGCAGCCCGGCTAACGTCGCCATCAAACGCCAGCACAACGCCTCCGCTTCGTTCCCCGCAAGGGACACCGGTGCGTAGCGGGGTGTCGCCTTGAGCATCATGCCTGCATCGCGCCCGCCAAGAACCGGCGCGATTTGTTCGACAAGGCGCGCGACGATAGCGCCAAGGTCGCTTTCCCCGCCCGCCAAAACCATCGTGCCGCTTTCCAGCTGTGCCAGCCGGTCCAGTTCCTCGAACCCCGCCAGCACGCGCGCGCCGTCGCCTGCGATCGCCGCCGCCAGCGCGCGGTATTCGTGTGGGGCGGGGCCGAGTTGCTGCTGCTGGATCATCTCGGCGAAGCCCTGCATCGCGCCTGCCGGTGTGCGCAGCTCGTGGAGCAATTGTCGTAGCCGATCCGCCTCGCGCGCAGCAGCCGGGTCGGGACGCGCCGTTGCAGCGGGCGGGCGGCGGAACATTCCGGCATAGCCGCCGAACTGGCCGGTTAGCGGGTCGAAGCGCGGCATGGCGTCGATGATCCAGTCGCCCGCAATCATGGCAGCACCGCCCAGCGTGGTGGCGATGTTGCGCAGCGGCTGGCGCTGCGCGATCAGGGTGCGGACGGTTTCGGCCGTGTCTTCTTTCGCTTCGCTGCCCGGTAGCCGCATCCGGTACACCATTGGCGCAACCGCGCGATCGGCCCATGCGATACGACCCATCGTGTCGGTCGTGAAGCGGAACAGCGGCAAGGCGGGTGCGGTGTTGGCGGCCTTCTCGCCCAGCGGCAGGCGCGGGGCGTGCGTGCTGTCATGGGCCGCATCATTGGCCGCAAGCGCAACGCCGGCGGGGCGCTTTTGCTGATAGGTCTGAATCCGCTCGACCAGCGCACCGATTTCGCTTTGCTTGACCGGAGAGGCGGGTGGTGGCGGCGGCGCATCGGGTTCCTGCACCGGCCGCCCGCCATCAGGTGCGGGCAGTCCCTGATCCTGTATGCCGAGCTGTTCCAGCGCGTCGCGCACGCGCGGCGGCAGATTGCGCTGCAACCGCAGGAAGCCGCGCGCGCGCAGGGGCAGGCGCGGGATCAGCGCAAGCCAGTCCTCCTCGCCCAACCGTGCAGAACGCAGCGCCGCGGCCGCCACTTCGGGCTCGTCTTCGGCCAGGTGATAGGCCAGTTCCGGATTGCGAAACCGCGCCGCCGGTTCGCCGACCATTGCGGCCCGCTCTCCAGCCGGGATCATCTCGCCCAGCGCCGCCAGCCGCAGCCACGCCGCCGCCAGCAGGCTGCGGTCCGTCCCGTTTGTGCGGCTGCCGAGCAAATCCAGCAATTGCCGGAATTGCGTGCGCGCAGCCCGATCGCCTGCCGCGCGATGGCGCAGCACCGTGGCCAGACGGTCATCGAAAAGCATGGGCATCAAAGGGTTTGGGCGGCGGCATAAAAGGCGGGCGAAACCTGTAGTGGACGGAAGGGTGAAGCGGCGATGGCAGGACTGTCGGGCACGACACCCGCGCGGGCGCCGAACCGGCGGGTCCGTTGCATGTGTCTAGCCGTCGCAGCGGCGACATGAACCACCGACTATCCACCGTTGCAAAGCGGGACAGCTGCTGGCACAAACAATAAAATTAGCCTGCCGCGACATTTTACGCGGCTTTGTTTCAGCGCGGCGGAATTTACCGGCGCGGCAGATAGCCACGGCGGTCTATTGCCGATGCGGTATACCGGCTGTGTCGGAACACCAGTTGCAGGGGGTGATATCATTACCAGTCTGGACATTATCGACCGCAAGCTGCTTGCCGAGCTCCAGAGCGAGGGGCGCATTACCAATGTCGAACTGGCGCAGCGAGTCGGGCTGACCGCGCCGCCATGCCTGCGCCGGGTCCGCGCGCTGGAGGAAAGCGGCGTCATCCATGGCTATCACGCCGATCTGGACGCGGCCGAGCTGGGCTTCGGCATAACCGTTTTCGCGATGGTCAGTCTGAAAAGCCAGGCCGAAGATGCTCTGCGCGAGTTCGAGGATCACATGAACGCATTGCCCGAAGTGCGCGAAGTCCACATGCTGAATGGCGAGATCGATTTCATTCTGAAAATCGTCAGCCGGGACTTGCAGAGCTTCCAGGAATTCCTGACCGGCAAGCTGACGCCCGCGCCCAATGTCGAAAGCGTCAAGACCAGCCTGACGATCCGCACCAGCAAGCACGAGCCGGGCGTTCCGATCTAAGCCGCGACATCGTGCCGGATACGCTGCTGTGCGAATGGTTCCGATAACCTAGTTTTTGCTACGCGTTTCGGAACGGATTGCCGCCCCACACGCTCCTTTGACAACATCAATCAAAGGAACGAACCCATGACAACGCATGCACTTTTCGACCATCGCACCGAAGCCACCAAGGCCGTTGCCGATCTTCGCGCACTGGGTGTGAAGGACGATAACATCTCCATCCTCGCCCATCATGGCGACGAGGTGAAGGAAGTCGACGCGGACGGCAACGTCACGGACGAAGACAACGGTAGCCTGGCACGCGGCATACTCGGCGGCGGTGCATTGGGTGCCGGTTTGGGCGTCGCAGCGCTCGCCATTCCCGGGATCGGTCCCTTCGCAGCAATCGGCGCAATCGCAGCGGCAGCAACACCCGCCGCGATGGCAACCGGTGCCGCCGCTGGTGCCGCGCTTGGTTCGATCAAGGAAATTCTGCAGGGCAGCGATTACGACGACGCCGATGCGGAATATTACGACCAGCATCTGCGCAATGGCCGCGTGCTGGTCGCGGTGGACGATGCAGCGGAGCTGAATGAAGCCGATATCAGCCGCGTGCTATACGCAGCAGGCGGCCACAACGCGGCCCGTGCGCGCACGTAAGCTTCGGTTAGTGTAAGAAAATCAGGGCGGCGTGTCATCGACACGCCGCCCTTTTTATTACTACCCGTCCTGGCGCGTGGCGAGCCAGTCTTCCAGCCACTTGATTGAATAGTCTCCTGACTGCACATCGGGCTGCTGTACCAGCGCCTGGTGCAACGGGATCGACGTTTCGACGCCTTCCACCACCATCTCTTCCAACGCCCGCCTTAGCCGCATCAGGCACTTTTCGCGCGTGCGACCGAACACGATCAGTTTCGCGATCATGCTGTCGTAATAAGGCGGGATGGAATAACCCGCATAGAGGCCGCTATCGACGCGCACATGCATTCCGCCCGCCGCGTGATAATGGGTCACGGTGCCGGGAGAGGGTGCGAAGGTGAAGGGGTGTTCGGCATTGATACGGCATTCAATGGCGTGGCCATGCAGCGCGATCTCGTCCTGCGTGAACGATAATGGCTTGCCACTAGCTATGCGAATCTGTTCGCGAACCAGATCGACGCCTGTCACCATTTCCGTCACCGGATGCTCGACCTGGAGCCGGGTGTTCATCTCGATGAAGTAGAACTCGCCGTCTTCCCACAGGAACTCGATGGTGCCCGCACCGCGATAGCCCATGTCGGCCATCGCGCTGGCGCAGATGTCGCCCATGCGCGCGCGTTCGGCATCGGAGAGAACGGGGGAGGGCGCTTCTTCCAGCACCTTCTGGTGGCGGCGTTGCAACGAGCAATCGCGCTCGCCCAGATGGATCGCATTACCCTTGCCGTCACCGAACACCTGAAACTCGATATGGCGCGGATTGCCGAGGTATTTTTCCAGATAAACGGTGGCATCGCCAAAAGCGGATTTCGCTTCGTTGCCCGCCGCCTGCATCAGCGAGGCAAGCGTTTCCGGCCCTTCGCATACCTTCATCCCGCGCCCGCCGCCGCCCGATGCGGCCTTGATAATGACCGGATAGCCGATTTCTTCCGCAATCCGCGCGGCTTCCTCGGGTCGGAAACCGCCCCGTCGCTGCCCGGCACCAGCGGCAGGCCAAGGGCGCCCGCCGTGCGCTTCGCCATCACCTTGTCGCCCATCGTGCGGATGTGTTCGGGTTTCGGCCCGATCCACACGATATCATGCGCTTCCACGATTTCTGCGAACTTCTCGTTCTCCGACAGGAAACCGTAGCCCGGATGGATCGCGTCGCATTGCGCGATTTCGGCGGCCGAGATGATGGCCGCGGTGTTGAGATAGCTTTCGCTGGCGGGTGGCGGGCCGATACAGATGGCATGGTCGGCCAGCCGGACGTGCATGGCATCGGCATCGGCGGTGGAGTGCACGGCGACCGTCTCGATACCCATTTCGTGCGCGGCGCGATGGATGCGCAGCGCGATTTCGCTGCGGTTGGCGATCAGTATGCGGGTGATGGGCTTCGTCATGAGCTCAGCCGATGACGATCAGCGGCTGGCCGAATTCGATGGGCTGCGCGTTTTCCACCAGCATCGCCTTGATCGTGCCGGAGCGGTCGGCGGTGATCGGGTTCATCACCTTCATCGCCTCGACGATCAGCACGGTGTCGCCTTCCTTCACCTGGTCGCCGATCTTGACGAAGTCCGGCGCTTCCGGCTCCGGTGCAAGGTACACGGTGCCGACCATCGGCGAGGTGAGCGCGTCCTTCGTGTCCGGCTCCTCGGCCGCGGTCGCAACCGGTGCTGCCGTCGTAACAGGAGGCGCCGCTGGTGGAGCGGCAGGCGGCGCGGCGACGCTGGCGACGGCGGTTGCGCCGCGCGAGACGCGCACCTTACGGTCGCCGTCTTCCACCGCGATTTCGGTGAGGCCCGTTTCGTCGAGCATCTCGGCCAGCTCGCGGATCAGTGCAGTGTCGACATTCATGCCGCCGGTTGTGTTGGCCGCCGCCTGTCCTGCGCGTGCAGCCCCGCCTTTACCGGTTGCGTTCTTGTCGGTCGCCATGTGTCTCGCTCGTTCGGTTGCAGGAATGTGACGTTGCCTATCCGTTTGCCAGCGATGCTGGCAAGCGTTGCGCGCATTCTTCTGGGCTAAAGCGCTGGCTTGTTCGCTACAGCGCTGCCGCCGCGTCTAGCGCGATGCGGTAGCTGTGCGCCCCGTGCCCCTGCACCGTCTGCACCGCCGCCATGCCAACATAGGAGGTGTGGCGGAACGGTTCGCGCGTGGACGGGTCCGACAGATGCACTTCGATCACCGGCACCGCGATGGCACGAATCGCATCGAGCAGCGCGATGGAGGTGTGCGTGTATGCGCCTGCATTCAGCAGCACCGCCTTCGCGCCGGTATCCTGCGCCTCGTGCAGCCAGTCGACCAGCTGCCCTTCATGGTTCGATTGCCGCATGTCGATGGCAAGGCCCAGCACCTCGCCCCGCTCCACCAGCATCGCGCCGATATCGGCCAGCGTCTCCGACCCGTATATCGCCGGCTCCCGCGTGCCGAGCAGGTTGAGATTGGGGCCGTTGAGGACGAAGACGGTTCCGGTCATGCTTTGCCGTCATACCGAGATGATCGGCGAATGCATTATTAAACGGTGCGGTATTTACCCCTCCACACCCTTCACCTTGCCCCACTGGCGCGCAGCGGTGTAGCCGAGATAGCCTGTACCGAAGAGCGCATAGAGCGGTTCGGGCAGGCCGCCGAGATAGGAGTTCATGCCGCGTGCGATGTCCTGCGCGGTCTGGGGGTTGAACGCGGCCAGCACGCCCATCGGGATGGCGAACAGCAGCAGCGTATACATGACGTACAGGAAGCTGGGGCGTGCGCGGCTGGTCCACGGATCGCGGGACTGCGCCTCGGCGACGATAGCGGCCAGACGCGCCTCGATAGCCTGCAATTCCTGGCTGCCCTGCAACTGGATCAGCTCCAGCTTGGCCTGCGCACGCGCCGCCTTGTCGGGAATGATCTTGTCGATGATCGAGGCGATGGGGCCGATAAGCGAATCGAGAAGGGCCATGCGGGTGCTCCTGCTAAAAAAGGAAGCACGCTCACTAACCATGCAGGTTCGTGTAGGAAAACGAAATAATGCGATGTGGTGAAATGCCACTGGTCGGGACGATAGGATTCGAACCTACGACCCCCACACCCCCAGTGTGATGCGCTACCAGACTGCGCTACGTCCCGATCAGTGGCTGGACGCGCCTATAGGTTGCCCGCCTGACGGTGACAACCCGAAGCTGCCGGACGATATGGCGAATTGCAGGCGCCCTGCATCGGTGCTAGGCGCGCGCTCCTAATCACGGGTAGGGCGTTGCCCCACCGCGCTTTGCCACAGGATTTACTGCTACCCATGCTCGACATGCTTGCCGCCGCCGCCGGTTCGGGTGCGTCCGAACAGCCGTTCTGGCTGATGATTGTGCCGTGGATCGGCATTTTCGCGATTTTCTGGTTCCTGCTGATCCGTCCGCAAATGCGCCAGCAGAAGCAGCACCGCGAAAAAATCGCCAGCATCAAGAAAGGCGACAAGGTCGTCACCGCTGGCGGGCTGGTGGGCAAGGTCATGAAGGTGGATGATGAATTTGCCGATATCGAAATCGCCAATGGCGTACGCGTGAAGGCGGTCAAGGGCACCATCGGCGACATCATCCCGCCCGGCGGCACTGCGGCAAACGACTAGGCGCGCGCGCGATGCTGGACTTTCCGACCTGGAAAAAGGTGTGGCTGTGGGGCCTCACGCTGGCCGTGGCGGTTGCTGCGTTGCCCAGCCTTTTCAGCGCGCTCGACCTGCGTTGGCCCGATGCGCTGCCCGACCCCACTGTCAATCTCGGCCTCGATCTTGCCGGGGGCAGCCACGTGCTGCTGGAAGCCGATGCGAGCGAAGTGCGCGCGCAACGGCTGGAGAATTTCGAGGACCAGGTCGACAACGCCTTCCGCAATGCCGAGCCGCGCATTCGCACCGGTGACGTGTCGACCCGCGATGGACGGCTCAGCTTCATGGTCGAAAGCGCCGCCGATGTGGACCGGGCGCGCGAAGAAATCCTGCCGCTGATGAACGGCACCGGGATGGTGCGCGAATGGAACCTGCAGGTCGTAGACGAGACGCGCTTCATCCTGTCGCAAACCGAGGACGGCACCGAAAACGCCCTCAACAACGCCATGGATTCGGCCACCGACATCATCCGCGACCGCATCAACAGCCTCGGCACGCGCGAGCCGACGATTATCCGTCAGGGCGACACGCGCATCGTGGTCCAGGTGCCGGGGCTGGACGATCCCGCGCAGCTGAAGGCGCAGCTGGAAAAGCAGGCCGTGCTCGAATTCAAGCTGGTCGACCCCGAGTTCCAGAACGCCATTCCATTGGAAGCCAGCCGTGAAGTCACCAAGATTGGCACCCAGATTATTCCGTATGCCGAGGGTACTGGCCAAGAGGGCGCGGGCATGGTCGTGCGCCGGCTTGGCGGCATCCAGGGCGACTCGCTGGTGGACGCGCAACCGGGCAACGACTTCGAGACCAACGCCCCTGTCGTGAACATCACGTTCGACGCGGCGGGCGGGCGGCGCTTCGCCACGCTGAGTTCGGAAAACATCGGACAACGCTTCGCCATCATTCTTGACGGCGAGGTGATTTCCGCGCCCGTGTTCCAGTCCGCCATTCTTGCCGGACAAGCACAGATTTCGGGCAATTTCACGACGCAATCCGCTATCGACCTCGCCATATCGCTCCAGTCGGGCGCATTGCCGGTGAAGACCACCATCGTCGAGGAACGCACCGTCGGGCCGGACCTCGGCGCGGACTCGATCCGCAAGGGCATGATCGCCATAATGATCGGCATTGCCGCCGTCATCGCGCTGATGGTCGCGGTGTACGGCCGGTTCGGCGTCTACGCGACCTATGCGCTGGTCCTCAACATCGCCATGCTGCTGGGCATCATGGCCATCGCCAACACCACGCTGACGCTGCCCGGTATCGCCGGGTTCGTCATCACCATCGGTGCCGCCGTGGATGCCAACGTCCTCATCAACGAACGCATTTCCGAAGAGCGCAAGCGCGGTCGCCGGGTCGTGGCGGCGGTGGAGAACGGGTACAAGGAGGCGAGCCGCGCCATCTATGACGCGAACATCACCAACTTCATCGCGGGCGTGCTGCTGTTCATGTTCGGCTCCGGCCCGGTGCGCGGTTTTGCCGTGGTGCTGATCGTGGGCCTGTTCACCAGCGTTTTCACCGCTGTATTCCTGACCCGCATGTGGGTCGCGGGCTGGTTGAAGCGCAAACGCCCGACCGAACTGTCGATCTAGGGGATAGCCGATGCGCCTTCTCAAACTCGTCCCCGACAACACCAATATCCGCTTCCTGAAGCTGCGGGTGCCGTTCTACGTCGTCAGTATCGCGCTCATTATCGCAAGCTGGGCGATGGTGGCGGTCAACGGCCTCAATCTGGGCGTGGATTTCGCAGGCGGGCTGGAAGTGCGCGCGACTTTCGAGGAAAGCGAAACCGCACCGGTGGCGGAACTGCGCGAGCAGGTCGCCGCGCTCGGCTATGGCACACCGGTGGTGCAGACATTCGGCGCGGACAACCAGGTGTCGATCCGCGTCCGCCTGCCCGCCGAAGCGGAAGGCGACAACGCCGCCGCACAGCGCATCGCCAATGAAATCGTCGGCGAAATCCGCAGCAACCACGCCGATTTCCGGCTGGACGGGAACGACAACGTATCGGGCAAGGTGTCCGGCGAATTCCAGAATACCGCGCTGCTCGCTCTCGGCCTCGCGATGGTTGCAATTTCGCTCTACATCTGGATCCGGTTCGAATGGCAGTTCGGCGTGGGCGCGCTGTTCGCGCTGTTCCACGATGTGTCGCTGACTTTGGGCATGTTCGCGCTGTTCCAGCTGGAATTCAGCTTGCAAATCATCGCCGCCATCCTCGCCATCATCGGCTATTCGCTCAACGACACCATCGTGGTGTATGACCGCATCCGCGAGAACCTGAAGAAGTTCCGCAAGATGCCGCTGCCCGAATTGCTCGACCTGTCGGTGAACGAGACGCTGGCGCGCACCGTGATGACATCGCTGACGCTGTTCGTGGCGCTGTTCCCGCTGCTGGCGTTCGGGCCGGAAAGCCTGTTCGGCCTGACCGCCGCGATCACGCTGGGCCTGTTCGTCGGCACATACAGCTCGGTCTATATGGCCGCGCCGATCCTGATCTGGCTGGGTGTCAAATCGGACAGCTTCGTGCCGCAGGAAAGCGCCGTCGACCGTCAGGAACGCGCCGCGCGCGGCGAAATCTAGGCCCGCCGCGCAAAGCGGGTGAAATGCGCGGCGAGGTCGGCTGCGTTGTTCTGCCAGCTGAACCGGTCGGCAAACGCCGTAACGGCCCGCGTCGGCAGATTGCGCGCCAGCACATCCGCGATACCGGCCCGCACCGCATCGACATTCCGCGCCACGATTGCACCCGCGCCATCCCCCGTCACCAGCTCCCGCGCGCCGCCCGCATCGGCGATGACCAGCGGCGTCCCGCAGGCCAGCGACTCGACCCACGCATTCGCCAGCCCCTCGTGCGAGGAGGGTAAAGCCATCACGTCGGCGGCGGACAGGATGACCGGCAGCAGGTCGTGGTCCACCGAACCGAGGAAATGCACGCGATCCGCAACGCGCAGGTCGCTGGCGAGACGGCGCAGGTGACGATCGTCCTCGCCCTTGCCGACGACCAGCAAGTGCGCACCCGGCAGTTCCGCCAGCGCCGCAATCACCAGATCCTGCCCCTTGCGCGCGACAAGTGCGCCGACCGTTGCAATGAGTGGCCCTTTCGCTGGAAGCGCGATGCCGAGCGACGTCGCCAGCGTGGCGCGCAGGCCGGTATGGTCGAGCGGGCGGAAACGGTCGCGGTCCAGCCCGGTATAGTTCAGCGCAATCTTCGAACGCGGCATGCCCAGCGCGGCCATATCCGCCGCCAGCGCGTCCGATACCGCCAGCAGCCCTGTTGCCTGCGCCGCCGCTGCCAGCATCTGTTCGCGGGCGAAATCCTGCTCGCCCCAAAAAGTGATGTCCGATCCGCGCGCCTTTATGCTCAGGGGCAAGCCCAATGCCTCCGCCACCAGCGCAGCGGCGGGACCATCGGGATAGAAGAATTGCGCATCGACAAGGTCGAAGGGCTTTTCCCCATGCAGCCGTTTGGCCAGCGGGATGACGCGGCGCGCGATGGTGCGCGCATTGGTGCGCGCACCGAAGCGCGGGATAAGCGTGAAGCGCGGACGGTGGACCGATACGCCGTTCTCCATACCGTCGACCGCCGCCGCCGCGAGTGGCTTGTACCGTCCGAACGCGATGGGCGGGATGCCGACGGGATTGACCAGCGTCACCTCCCAATCGCCACGCGCGGCCAGTGCCTCCAGCGATCGCGCGACAAAGGTGCCGAAGCGGGGCGCGTGGGCGTTCGGATAGAGCGTCGAAAGCGACAATACGCGCCCGGGTTTGGCAGGTGTGGCTTTTTCGGGGGCGGGTTTTGAAGTGGTGGACACGCCTAGAGCGACCGGACCAGCATTTCCGCGCAGGCGAGCCAGGGCGGGTTGTCTACCACCAGCTGCTTTTCACCCACGCCGGGGGGAAGGACGCCGATCTTGGTGCCTTGCCTGTCGATCAGTCGCCCGAATGCAAACCGCCCACCGGGGCGCGGCACCAGCACGTCGCGATTGATGGCACGCGCGGTGTCTTCGGGCGACACCTGCCGCAACCAGAGCTGGTCCCCCGCACGGTATTCGCCCGCGCTGGTTTCGATCGCAAGCACCACCAGCATTGCATCGCCGCCCAGCTCGCTCGGCAGGACGGCATCCGCTTCCTTCGCCAGCGCCTGCGCGCCGCTGTCGACCAGCCGCGCAACGACCTTGGGATGGCCGCTGCCTTCGGACCGCACCAGCGTTTCGGGTTCGACACCCAGCGCATCGCCGATCCGCTGCATCCAGACGATGGACAGGTTGCGGGTGCCGGTTTCCAGCCGTCCGATGGTCTGCGGCGTGGTGGCAGGCTCGCAGGCGGCGGCGAGGTCCGCCAGCGTCCAGCCCTTGGCCCGGCGAATGTCGCGGATACGGTTGATCATGGGGCGATCTCCAACGCTTATTGCACCAAATAGGTTTTCTCCTTTCCTACAGACCACCGCTTTTGGCAAGCGGGTTTCCTGTCCAACCCGAAAGGAACAGCATGACAAAATCCCCGAATTCCGGCCAAACCCCAACCGGTCAATCCCTGACCGAACGCGAATTTACCGAGGCGGGACCCAGGCGACACAGCACGAAGCGCACCGGCGATGCCAAGACCAGGCGGCGGCGAAGCCTGACCGTGAATATCGCGGAATCGCCCATCGCCTGGCTCCATGCGCGCGGCCATATCGACGACCGGCTGTTCGATGCAGGCGAGTTGCTGCGCACCGATTACGAGCGCGCGCAGCTGGGCGCGAACGTCACCATGCGTTGGGATGTGGTGCGGATACGCGGGCAGGGCGGGGATCACGGCCTCACCCCGACCGAGCGCCAGATCGCGGCGAAGGACCGGTTCGACGGGGCGCTGAAACAGGCCGGGGCCGGGTTGCAGGATGTGTTGTGGCGCGTTGTCTGCGGTTGCGAGAGTTTGCCCGATGCGGAACGCGGGCTGGGCTGGCCCGCGCGCAGCGGCAAGCTGGTGCTGAAAATCGCGCTGGACCGGGTGGCGGATTACTATCGCGTGCGTTGACCGGTGGAACGGGCGACCGTCTGGCCTGCGTTGTATCGACACACCCAGCAATCAGGAGACCGACCGATGAAGCTCTATTACTCACCCGGCGCATGCAGCCTTGCCAGCCATATCGCCCTTGTCGAAAGCGGCGACGATTTCGAGGCGGTCAAGGTCGATCTGAAGTCGCATACGACCGAGAACGGCGACGATTTCTACGCCATCAACCCGCGCGGCTATGTGCCCGCCATCGAGGCGGACGATGTCGGTTTGCTGACCGAGAACCCGGCGGTGCTGACCTACATCGCCAATGCCACCACGAAGCTGGCTGACGAAGCCGACCACTACAAGCGGCTGGAATGGGTCAGCTTTATCGGCAGCGAAATCCACGGCGCATTCGGGCCGCTGTTCGGCGGGGCAGAGGGCGATGCAAAGGAGAAGGCGAAGCAGAAGGTCGCGAAGAAGTTCGAGTTGGCCGAAACCCTGCGCGAGGGGCGCGAATGGCTGGTCGGCGATGCGCCGAGCGTGGCGGACAATTACCTGTTCGTGACGCTGCTGTGGGCGAAGAAGATGGAGATCGATCTGCCGCAGGGTCTGATCGACTATCGGGACCGGAACATGGCGCGCGATGCCGTAAGCCAGGCGATGAAGAACGAGGGTTTGGCCTAAACTTCCCTAAACTTCCGCGTTGAATTAAAAGGCGGGCTGCACATGCGGCCCGCCTTTTTAGTCAGTCCACCGCGCCGTAGAAAAAGCGCTCGTCGGCAACCTTGCCGTCGCGCACGGTGTAGACGCCCACTTCCTTCATCTGGCTGCGTTCACCGTCCATCGTTACGTCCATGTCGTAGCGCACGGCAAACTGGTCGCCAAATACGAACGGACCTTCCGCGCTGCTGGAATGCACTTGCGTGTTCGCTTCCCACCAGTCGTGCTTTTCCTGCAACGCTGCGCGTCCCTTGACGTGCGACATCGGGCCGTCGTTCGGCTCGTGGCTCTCGATGTCGTCGTGCCACATGGCGCGCACGTCTTCCATGCGATCTTCGGCCACGGCCTTGGTGAAATCCTGCGCGAGTTGTTCGATAGGCATGATGTCAGTCCTCTCTCCAATGGTCTGGTTTTCCTACCAGGCGCATCGTGCCGAAAAAATGACAGTCAGCCCTCGGCCTGCTCTGCCAGTGTAAGCCAGCGTTCCTCCGCCGCATCGCGTTGGGCTTTGGCGTTCTCGATGCCCTTGCTGATCGTGGCGAATTTCTGGGGGTCGGTCGCATAAAGGTCGGGATCGGACAGGATCTCGCCGCCACGGGTAATGGCGGCATCCAGCTTGGCAATCCGGTCGGGCAATTCGTCGAGGTCGCGCTGGTCGATATAGCTTAATTTGGATGGAGGTGCGGGTTTGGAAGGCGCCTTTTCCGCACCGCGCGAACCGCTCTTTGTTTGCGGTTTTAAGCGGGAGGCCTTGTCGATATCGGCACGCTTCGCCTCCCAGTCGGCGTAGCCCCCGGCGACGATGTCCACCTCGCCGCTGCCGTCGAGGCCGAGCGTTACCGTTACCGTCTTGTCGAGGAAGTCGCGGTCATGGCTGACGATCAACACCGTGCCGTCATAGTCCGCGATGACCTCCTGAAGCAGGTCGAGCGTTTCGAGGTCGAGATCGTTGGTCGGCTCGTCCAGCACCAGCAGGTTGGACTTGCGCGCAAATTCGCGGGCCAGCAGCAGGCGGCTGCGCTCGCCACCGGACATGATGCTGACCCTGGTATCGACGAGGCGCGGGTCGAACAGGAACTCTTTCAGATAGCCCTGCACATGCTTGCGCACGCCGCGCACGTCGATCCAGTCGCCGCCTTCGGCCAGCACTTGCCGCACCGTTACATCGCCGGTCATCAGGCTGCGCTGCTGGTCGATCATCACGCCGGTCAGCTTTTTGGAAATCGTGACGCTGCCGCTATCGGGCATGATTTCGCCGGTCAGCAGCTTCAGCAGCGTCGTCTTGCCCGCCCCGTTGCTGCCGACCACGCCGATGCGGTCGCCCCGCTGGATGCGCAGGGTAAAGTCGCGAATGATGGTGCGGTCGTCGTACGCCTTGGAGACATTCTCCGCGACGATTACCGACTTGCTGCGGAACGCCTCATCGGTCGCAAGGCCCAGCTTGGCCGCGCCCTTGGGCGATATCATCGCCGCCCGCGCTGCGCGCATCTGGCCCAGCTTTTCGAGCCGCCCCTGGTTGCGCTTGCGCCGCGCGGTCACGCCGCGTTCCAGCCAGTGCGCCTCCAGCTTCAGCTTGGCGTCCAGCTTCTGGGCCGCGCGCGCTTCCTCGGCATAGATGGATTCTTCCCACGCATCGTAACCGCCGAAACCGATTTCCTTGCGGCGCAGAACAGCGCGGTCCAGCCACGCGGTGACGCGGGTCAGGCGTTTCAGGAAGGTGCGGTCATGGCTGATGACGACGAACGCGCCGTTATAGCGGTCCAGCCACCCCTCCAGCCAGTCGATCGCGGCCAGGTCGAGGTGGTTGGTCGGCTCGTCCATCAGCAGCAGGTCGGGTTCCTGCGCCAATGCCCGTGCGATGGCCGCGCGCCGCCTCTCGCCACCGCTTGCGCCCTTTGCGGGTGTCGCCATGTCGATGCCGAGCTGGCCAGCGATTGACGCCACCTCGTACTCTTCCGGCGCATCGTTGCCCGCCAGCGCGAAATCCATCAGCGTTTCGTGCGCGGAGAAGTCGGGATCCTGCTCCAGCACAACGATCCTGGCACCGGGCTTGACCTTGCGCACACCCGCATCCGGGTCGATCCGGTTGGCGATCAGGCGGAAACAGCGTGGTCTTGCCCGCCCCGTTGCGCCCGATCAGCGCCACCCGGTCGCGCGGGCCGATATGGAAATCCAGCACGGCGGGGTCGGCGCCGTTGGGATTGCTGCCGAACAGCCAGCGTCCGCCCTGTTGCAGGGCAATGCCTTCGAGGCTGAGGATAGGAGGCTGCGCCATAGGCCCTCGCGCAGGTAGGGAAACGCACGGTCCCCCGCAATGACGGAATAGCGGGCGGTATTCACGGAACCGCCATCACCGGCAGCGCATTGATTGCGGGAACAGGAAATAACCAACGAAAGCCCGATCATGCTGAAACCGCTTCTTCCTCTCGCCGCCCTTTCGCTGCTGTCCGCGCCTGCCTATGCCGGTGTCGAGGTGCAGTCCGAAGGACCGGTGGTGCAGCTGTCGGTGACGGAGACGGTCAAGGCCGCACCCGATATCGCCACTGTCGGAGCAGGCGTCTCGACGCGCGCCGCCACCGCGGTGGAAGCCATGCGGGCCAATGCGCGCGAGATGACCGCCATCGTCAATCGCATCAAGGCGCTGGGTATCGCCGAAGACGACATCCAGACCACCGGCGTCAACCTGAATGCCCGCTACGATTACAACCGCACGACGCAAAAACAGGTGTTTCAGGGATACGACGCCAGCAACCGGGTCAGCATCATCCTGCGCAATGTTGCGGAAACGGGGCCGACGCTGGACGCGCTGGTCGCGGCTGGGGCGACCGATATCAACGGCCCCAGCTTCTCGATGGACGACGACACCGCCGCCAAGGCGCAGGCACGCGAGGCGGCAATGACGCGCGCGCTGGCGATGGGACGGCAGTATGCCGGCTGGAACGGATATAGCGATGTGCGCCTGCTGGAAGTCAGCGAGAACGTGGCAACCTCGCGCCCCCAGCCGATGATGCGCGAGAGTGTGGAAATACAGATGTCTGACGTGTCCACACCGATCCAGCCCGGGCTCGTCGGCACCAGCGTCACGGTCAGCGTTACCTACGAGATGACGCGCTAGTTCAGGCGGTATTCAACGCGTCGGGGCTAAACCCGACCCATGCAAAAGACAGTATTCCTTTCGCTTGCCCTTGCGGCGTCGCTGGCCTTTTCATCCGGTGGGGCATTCGCACAGCAGGCGCAGGAGCCCAAGACCGAACAGGGCGAGGCGCGCAAGGAGATGCGTGCCGGCAACACCTTGTCGCTGCGAGAGATCGAGCGCCGTATCTTGCCGGGCATGGCAGGCGCGGAATATCTCGGCCCCGCCTATGACAGCGCGGCCATGGCGTATCGCCTCAAATTCATTCGCGACGGGCGGGTCATGTTCATCGACGTGGATGCGCGCAACGGGCGGGTTATTCGCCGCAGCCGCTAACAGCGCGAACGCTAGGTGAACGGGCCGGTTGACGGGAACGCGCCGACGCACCAGACATTTGCGACACACTGCTATCTACCGGTTCAGGGGACCACCCACATGCGCATTCTGATCGTCGAGGACGAGCCGACTTTGGGGCAACAGCTCAAATCCACGCTGGAACAGACCGGCTATGCCGTGGATCTGTCGACCGATGGGGAGGATGGTCATTTCCTCGGCAGCACCGGGGATTACGACGCCGTCATCCTTGATCTCGGCTTGCCGGAAATCGACGGGCTGACCGTTCTCGGCATGTGGCGCAAGGAAGGCCGCGACTTTCCCGTACTGGTCCTGACTGCGCGCGACAGCTGGAGCGACAAGGTCGCCGGGCTGGACGCGGGTGCGGACGATTATCTTGCCAAGCCTTTCCAGACCGAAGAGCTGATTGCGCGATTGCGCGCGCTCATCCGCCGCGCATCGGGCAATACGTCCAGCGAGCTGATCGCGGGCGAAGTGCGGCTTGATACCCGGTCGGGCCGTGTCACGCGCGCAGGCGAACCGGTGAAGCTGACGGCGCAGGAATACAAGCTGCTGAGCTACCTGATGCACCACAAGGGCAAGGTCGTCAGCCGCACCGAATTGATCGAGCATATCTACGATCAGGACTTCGACCGTGACAGCAACACCATCGAGGTATTCGTAACGCGCATTCGCAAGAAGCTGGGCGCGGAAGTCATCACTACTATACGCGGGCTGGGCTACAGTCTCGACGATCCTGCCGAGCAGCCGCGCGCTTCGTAATGGGCTGGCGGAAATGAACGCCAATAGCGCCATTTCCGCATCCGGCGATACCGCGCCGCTGGCCGATGCCGAAGCCGCCACGCTAAGCGCGGAGATCGCAGGCGGTGCCGCGCCGCCGCATACCGGCAGCCTGTCGCGCCGGATGATGGCGATCGCGGCGGGGTGGATCCTGGTCCTGTTGCTGGCGGGCGGCTTTGCGCTGGACCGGGTGCTGGTCAATCTGGTCGAGCGCAATTTCGACGACCGGCTGGAATATCTGCTCAACGCCATGCTCGTGACGTCCGAGCTGGACCCCTATGGCGAAGTCTATTTCAACCGCCCCATCGGAGAGCCGCGCTTTCTGGAGCCGAATAGCGGCCTGTATTTCCAGATCAGCGCGCCCGGGCGCGAAGGCTATCCGTCGCGCTCGCTGTGGGACGAGCCACTCACCCTGAACACGCAATACGACGATTTCGAGCTGCATTTCTACGACAGCAACCAGATCCCGGGCGAGCCGCTGCGTATTGTCGAACGCAATGTGATCCTGCCCGATAGCGATACCCGCTGGACCTTTGCCGTTGCCAGCGACCGCGAAGAGCTGAACCAGACGGTGCGCCGCATCCGCAGCATCCTTTTATACAGCTTTGCGGTGCTGGCGCTGGGTCTGATGGCAATGGCGGCGGCGCAAAGCTGGTATGGCCTACGCCCGTTGCGCCGGGTGCGCGCCGCCATTCAGCGCATCCGCACCGCCGGGTCGAACCGCGTTACCGACCCGCTGCCGCTGGAAGTGCAGCCGCTGGTGGAAGAGCTGAACATGCTGCTCGCCCATTCGGAACGGCAGGCGGAGGAAGCGCGCACCCACGCGGGCAATCTTGCCCATGCGCTCAAGACGCCGCTGACGGTGGTGAACAACGCCGCTACTGCGCATGCGCCCGACCTTGCAGACACGGTAATTCGGGAAGCGCGGACGATGCGCCGCCATGTCGACCATCACCTTGCACGGGCACGTGCCGTCGGACGGCGCGCCATCGGCATGGCCCGCACGCCCGTTTGCGAAAGCGCGGAAGCGGTGCGCCGCGCGGTCGAGCGGCTTTATCCCGACGCCCGCTTCGACCTCGACGGACGCCGCAAGGCCGTGGTCGCGATCGAGCGACAGGATCTCGATGAAATCCTCGGCAACCTGATCGAGAACGCAGCGAAGTATGGTGGCGGTAGCGTGTTCGTGACGGTCGATGCCGAACCCGACAGTCCGCAATGCACCATTTGGGTGGAGGATGATGGCACGGGGATACCGCCAGCAGCGCGTGACGCAATTTTCGACCGGGGCGCGCGGCTCGATACCGGCAAGCCGGGCACGGGTCTGGGTCTCGCTATCGTTCGCGACGTGGCGGAAATATACGGCGGCAGTGTCGATCTTGCGGAGAGTGAGGACCTGGGCGGTCTGCTGGTAAAGCTGAGCCTGCCGCGCGCTGCTGCCGTCGAGGTTCAGTGACCGTTCAAGCCCGTTCAGCTATTCGCAAAGAACACTGAACAATGGCGGTTGCATGACCGCCGGATGGAGAAGACGTTTGCCGTTGCCGACCCTGAAAATCACTCTCGCCGCTGCCAGTGCTTTGGCGCTTGGAGCCTGCACCTCGTTTTACGATGACGGGTATGGCTACGGCTATGACGACGGATATGGCTACGGTTACGATAGTGGCTATGCCACGCCTTACAGCACCGGATACGGTTTCGGCTGGTATGACAATTTCTATTATCCCGGCGTCGGCATCCACGTTTTCGACCGGCGTGGCGACCGCTTCCGCTGGAACAACCGCCAGCGCGCTTATTGGGAACGCCGGCGCGAATTGCGGCGCGATCGGCGCGAGCGTCGGGAGAACTGGTCCGGCTATTCACGCGGGCGGGACGGTATCTATCGCGACGGACGGCGGGCCGAACGTCGCGCGGACACGCGCGCGGACCGTCGTGAGGAACGCCGTGTGGACAGGCGTACGGAACGTCGCGAGGAAAGGCGTGCAGACCGCCGCACCGACCGACGCGAGGAACGCCGCGAACGGCGCCGCGTCGGTGGCGGTAACGCGAGCGCACCGGATGCACGTGCGGAGCGGCGTGCAAACCGCGCGGAGCAGCGAAGCAACCGTGGGTCCGCAAGGGAAGCGCAGCGGCCCCAGCGTCCGCAGGCCGCTCCGCGCGCCCAGCCTTCGACACAACCTAGCGAACGTCGCCAGCGCCCCGCGAGGGTCCGCCGCGACAGTTCGCAGCCTGAAAAGCAGCCCGAATAGGCGCTATTCGCCGCGCGCCTGCTGGTGGTGGCGGATCACTTCGTCGATAATGAAGCGCAGGAACTTCTCGCTGAATTCGGGATCCAGCTGGGCTTCCTCTGCCAGTGCACGCAGGCGGGCGATCTGCTTCTCCTCGCGCGCCGGATCGGCGGGCGGCAGGTCGCTGGTCGCCTTATAGGCACCGACCGCCTGCGTGATGCGGAACCTCTCGGCCAGCATGTGAACCAGTGCTGCGTCGATATTGTCGATACTGCGCCGGAAACGGGCAAGCTGGGGATCGCTGTCGGTCATGATCGCACTCCTATCACGGCGACTGCTGCGCCAGCAATCGTCCGCTTTGTCCTTGCCATTGCGCAGGCTGCCTCGCATGTTGCAAAGCACCATGACGGCACAAATCGTTCCCCTGCCGACCCGTCGGCCTTCGCTCGATGCAATGTTGGCGCTGACCGCGCCGGGCATGAATGCCGTGAACACGGTTATACTCGACCGGATGCAGAGCGAGATTCCGCTGATACCGGCACTGGCAGGCCACCTCATTTCGGGTGGCGGCAAGCGCCTGCGCCCGATGCTGACGCTCGCCGGGGCGGAGCTGGTCGGGTATCAGGGCGCGCGCCACCATACGCTGGCCGCTGCGGTCGAGTTCATCCACACCGCGACCCTGCTGCATGACGATGTGGTGGACGGCAGCGAGATGCGGCGCGGCAAGGCGGCGGCCAATATCATCTTCGGCAATCCCGCTACCGTGCTGGTCGGCGATTTCCTGTTCAGCCGCAGTTTCGAACTGATGACCGAGGACGGCAGCCTGAAAGTGCTGAAAATCCTGTCCAACGCCAGCGCGGTAATTGCGGAGGGCGAGGTCGACCAGTTGACTGCGCAGCGCAAGATCGAAACGAGCGAGGAACGCTATCTGTCGATTATCGGCGCGAAGACCGCCGCATTGTTCGCCGCCGCCAGCCGCATCGCCGCCGTCGTCGCCGAATGCGGCGAGCGCGAGGAGCGGGCGCTGGACGATTACGGCCGCAATCTGGGCGTCGCGTTCCAACTGGTGGACGATGCCATCGATTACGATTCCGACGCCGCTGCTATGGGCAAGGATCGCGGCGACGATTTCCGCGAGGGCAAGATGACGCTGCCGGTGATCCTCGCCTATGCGCGCGGCACGGAGGAAGAGCGCGCATTCTGGCAATCGGCGATTTCGGGCGTTCGCAACGGCGCGGACGAGCTGGAGCGGGCCATCGCGCTGATCGCCAAATACGATGCGCTGGCAGCCACGCGGGAACGCGCGCGCCACTTTGCCGACCGTGCGAAGGATGCAATCAGCATCTTTCCCGACAGCAAGGCGCGCGCCGCGATGGCGGAAGCCGCCGATTTCGCGGTGGCGCGCGGGTATTGAGCCTTAGCGCAGTCCGCGCTTAACTCTCTCTCGATGGCCGAAACGCTCCCAATTCATGCCGTCCTGCCGGAACTGCTGACGGCGTTGGACGCCTTCGGAGCCGCCGTTCTCGTCGCTCCGCCGGGCGCTGGCAAGACGACAGCGGTTGCGCCAGCCTTGCTCGACCAGAGCTGGTGCGACGGGGAAGTCATCCTGCTCAGCCCGCGCCGGGTCGCTGCCCGCGCGGCGGCGGAGCGCATGGCGGAAATGCTGGACGAGCCGGTCGGGCGAACGGTCGGCTACCTCACGCGCATGGACAGCCGCACCGGCCCCGACACACGCATCCTGGTAATGACCGAAGCGATTTTCGTGAACCGCCTGCTCGACGATGCGGAGTTGCCCGGCGTTTCGGCGGTGTTGTTCGACGAGGCGCATGAGCGGCATCTCGACAGCGATCTGGGCCTCGCGCTGGCGCTGGAAACCCGCGCGGCGTTGCGGCCCGACCTGCGCATCTGCGTGATGTCCGCCACCATAGACGGCGCACGGTTCGCGTCATTGTTGGGCGCAGAAGCGCCCGTAATCGAGAGCGAGGGTCGCGCTTACCCGCTCGATATCCGCTGGCTGGACGCGCACGCCGATGCGCGAACCGAGGACGCGATGGCCGCTGCGGTGGCGTTGGCGTGGCGAGAAACCGACGGCGATATTCTGGCGTTCCTGCCCGGCGTGCGCGAGATCGAACGCACATGCGAGCGGCTGGAGGCGCGCTTTCCGGATACCCCGATCCTGCCGCTGCACGGGCAAGTCCTTCCGGCGGAACAGCGCATGGCGATACGCCGCGATGCGCAAGGACGACGGCGCATCGTGCTGGCGACGGCCATTGCCGAGACTTCGTTGACGCTGGACGGGGTGCGGGTCGTCGTCGATAGCGGGTTGAGCCGCCAAGCCACGTTCGACCATGCCGCAGGTACGACGCGCTTGGAAACGCGCCGCGCCAGCCAGGCAGCGGCGGGCCAGCGGGCGGGGCGTGCGGCGCGACAGGGGCCGGGGGTCGCCTATCGCCTGTGGGCCGAAGCCGCGCATCCGGGCCGCCCGCCATACGCACCGCCGGAAATCGAGACGGCCGATCTTGCGCCGCTGGTCCTGTCGCTGGCGCGATGGGGGGCGGGCGATCCGCAGTCGCTCCCGTGGCTCGATGCGCCCCCCGAAGCGTCGATTGCGTCGGCGCGCGGAAGGCTGGAAAAGCTGGGCGCATTGGATGATGGCGGGTGCATTACCGATTGGGGGCGGAAGGTCGCGGCGTTGCCGATGGACCCGGTTTCGGCTGCGGCGGTACTGTTCGGTGGGCGCGCCGGGTGTTCGGGAGACGTGGCCAAGCTCGTACTGCTTGCGCAGGAACGCGGGCTTGGGGGTCGGGGTGAGGATTTGCTCGCGCGGCTGGCGCGTTGGGATAGCGATCGGGGCAAGCGCGCCGCGGCGAGCCGCAAGCTGGCAGCGCGCTGGGCGAGGGCGGCTGAGAAATTGCTCGCCCCTGAAACCGAGGCAGTGCCCTCGGCCCGAACGGATGGGGGTGGCAGTGCAATCTGCCTCGCCCTCGCGAATCCGGACAATATCGCAAACCGCCGTTCGGCTTCGGGCGAGCACTGGGTCAGCGCCGGCGGACGCGGCTATATACTCGATCCGGCGAGCCCGCTGAACCGCGCGGAGTGGCTGATTGTGGTCGATGCGCAGGGTCAGGCGAAAGGCGCGCGGATCACGGCGGCGGCGGAACTGGCGGCGGATGATGTCGAACATGCGCTTGATGATCTGATCGAAAGCCGTTCTGTGCTTAACTGGAATAACGAGGCGAGGCGGGTCGAGGCGCGCCTCGAACGGCGGCTTGGCACGATCATGCTGGCCAGCGGTCCCGATCCGGTACCTGACGACGCGGCGGTTGTGGATATGCTTGTCGAAAAAGGCGGCAAAGCTGTGGAGATGCTGGTGCCCGCAGCTTTGCTGGCGCGCGGGCAGTATGCCGGAATCGAGGCGTTATCGCCCCATGCATTACGCGACACGGCAGACCAGTGGCTTCGTCCGCTAGTGGAAGGGCGCACGAATTTGGCTCTTCTCGAAAGCAGAGTTGCCGAGGCTGTGCTGGCGACACTGCCCTGGTCCGACCAAGAGCTACTGCGTGATGCCGCCCCTGCCAGTTTCACAACGCCGGCAGGCACGACGCATGCGATAGATTATGCCGGGGACGATGCGCCCAGTGTAACGGTCCGCGTGCAGGCGATGTTCGGGCTGGACCGCCATCCACAGATCGGCGCGCAGGGTGAGCGGGTGCCGCTGCTGCTGAAACTTACCAGTCCCGCGAACCGTCCGGTGCAGGCGACGCGCGACTTGCCCGGCTTCTGGCGCGGCAGCTGGGCCGATGTGCGCAAGGATATGAAGGGGCGCTATCCCAAACATCGCTGGCCAGACGAACCGTGGCTGGAAACGCCCAGCCTGAAGACCCGCAAGGCGTTCGAACGCAAGCGGTAGGACTTGCGCTGGCGAGCGGGACGCGGCACTGCACTTTTCATGTCAGCCCGTATTTATCAACGCCCGAAACATGCCATGCAGTCGGGCCGCGCGCGCACCGACGAATGGGTGCTGGAATTCGAACAGTCCGAAGCGCGCCAGGCCGATCCGCTGATGGGCTGGACCGGCAGCGGCGATACGCAAGCGCAGGTGCAGCTGACCTTTCCGGACAAGGATGCGGCCAAAGCCTATGCCGCGAAACATGGCATCCCCGCGCGGGTCCATGCCACGCCGCACAAATCACTCAAATTGCAGGCTTACGCCGACAATTTCCGTTAGCTAGTAACGAGGTCTATCCGCCCTGCGCGATAGGCATCGCGGCAATCGCTGGCATCGTGCAGGACATCGGCTTCCAGCAACGGCGTCTGCGTCATGCCTTCGCCGGTAAAGCGGCGGTCGTCGCATTCGCCATCGCGCGCGAAATCTCCGTCGTCATCGCCGAAATCGATATAGCTGGTGTCGCGCACTGCCGCGTCCGCCGCCGCGCCTGACACAGTACTGGTCTCAGCGTCGCTGCGAACCCTTATCAGACCCCGCTCGAACGCATTGCGACAATCGGTTGCATCGCGCCCGGTATCCTGTGGCAACAGGGTGGTGCTGGTCATGCCGTCGCCTGCAAAGCGGGGATCGTCGCATTCGCCGTCCCTGGCCCAGGTACTGCTGTCATCCCCGAAATCGACGGTTTGTGCATGGGCAATCTGCGGGGCAGCGACAGCCATCGCGCAGGCTATTGACAAGGCAGAGACATGTTTAGGGTTGCGCATTCGGTGCAATTCCAATGGCTTGCGTAACTAACGCGAACAGTATTGGCAATAAAGCCGCGCGATGTCCAATCGCCGCGCGACTAGCTTGCATTTCACGCGCTTCGCGCACATATCGCGCACCGGGAGTCGGGTGGACGTTTGCGTTCGCTCACCGGGTCAGGTCCGGAAGGAAGCAGCCCAGGTGAATTGCGGCGGGTCGCCCGGCTCCTAACTCTAACTTCGTATCGCGCGCAGTTTGCGCCAAGGTTTGCCCGCGACATTTAGGCCCATGACATTTCGGGAGCTGCGGCCTACCCTCGCGGCACGATGACAGAATCCCCCGACCAACCCCTTTCCGATGCTGTGGAAGCAGGACCATCTGCTGCGGAGCTGGAGGCTGCGGGGCAAGAAGCCATGTTCGGCGCGCTTGAAGCGAATGTTGCAAAACCGGCCGCCACCGCGCAGCCCTATCGCGTCCTCGCCCGCAAATACCGGCCTCAGACGTTCAGCGCGCTGATCGGGCAGGAGCCGATGGTCCGCACGCTTGCCAACGCCATTGCGCGCGACCGGCTGGCCCATGCTTTCCTGATGACCGGCGTGCGCGGAGTCGGCAAGACTTCTACCGCGCGGCTGATTGCCAAGGCGCTGAATTGCATCGGGCCGGACGGGCAGGGCGGGCCGACCGTCGATCCGTGCGGGAAATGCGAGCATTGCGTCGCCATCGCCGAGGGGCGCGATATCGACGTGATCGAAATGGACGCCGCCAGCCATACCGGCGTGGATGACATGCGCGCGATTATCGAGGCGGTCCGCTACGCGGCAGTCAGCGCGCGCTACAAGATCTACATTATCGACGAAGTCCACATGCTGTCGAAAAACGCCTTCAACGCGCTGCTGAAGACGCTGGAAGAACCGCCTGCGCATGTGAAGTTCCTGTTCGCCACCACCGAGGTCGAGAAGCTGCCGGTTACGGTGCTTAGCCGCACACAGCGATTCGACTTGCGGCGCATCACGGCGGATATGCTGGCGAAACATTTCGGCTGGGTTTGCGAACAGGAACAGGTCGAGGCCGAGCCGCAGGCACTGGCGATGATTGCGGCGGCGGCGGAAGGGTCGGTGCGCGACGGCCTGTCGATCCTGGACCAGGCGATCAGCCACGCCGATCTGGAAGGTGCGGATAGGGGCAAAATTACTGCCGACCGGGTGCGCGATATGCTGGGGCTGGCGGACAAGACGGCGCAGCGCCGCCTGCTCGGTGCGATACTCGAAGGCGATGGCGAGACGCTGCTGAGCGGGATTGCAGACCAGTACGCCCTGGGCGTGGAGCCGTTGGCACTTATGCGCGGGATGATGGACCTGGTGCATCGCATCACTGTGGCACAAATCGGCGATGCCGCGCCCGATGCGGTTTCGGAGGAGGAAAGCGCCGCGCTGGCCGACTGGGTCGCCCGCCTTTCCGCCGGACAGCTGCACCGGCTGTGGCAGTTGCTGCTGAAAGGGCATGACGAGGTGCGGACAGCGCCCGATCCGTTGGCGAGCGCGCAGATGGCGCTGCTGCGCGTGCTGCACGCCGCCGATATGCCCGACCCCGGCAAGATGGCACGGATGCTGGATGGGCTCGCCAAGGCACCGCCTGTCGCGGCCCGCGAAAATGCACCAGCCGATGCGCCCGCGCCCGTAGCGAAGCTCGACTGGGCCGCGCTGGCGCAGCAGGTCGAGGATGCGGGCCATTTGATCGTCGCCTCGGTCATGCGGCACCAGATCCGTGTCGAGACACTGGAGCCCGGTACGCTGCATTACCGGCGCGATGCAACCTTCACCGATGCTATCGACGCTGACCTGCGCGCCGCCTTGCAGAAAGTCACCGGCGATCCGTGGCAGGTGAAACAGCTACCGCCTGCGGATGCCTCCGCCCCACCAGTTGCCACGCTTGACGAACAGGCCGAAGCCTCTGAAAACGCAGCACGCGAGGCGCGGCTTGCGCACCCGCTGGTGCAGGCAACGCTGGCGACCTTTCCCGACGCGGAGCTGCTCGACGATGCAGCGCCGGAACCAGCCGTACATCCCTCCAGCAAGTTTGCCTGACAGCAAGGACCCCAACCGATGCAATCCATGGAAGAAATGATCCAGGCCGCCCAGAAGGCCGCCGAAACGATCCAGACGCAGATGAACGACATGCAGGCCAAACTCGACGGGATCGAAGTCGAGGGGCAGGCGGGCGGCGGTCTTGTAAAAGTGCGCGCCAGCGCCAAGGGCCGCATTCTGGGCGTCACCATCGATGACAGCCTGATGGTGCCTTCCGAAAAACAGATGACCGAAGACCTCGTGACCGCCGCCTTCAACGACGCGCGTGACAAGGCGGACCGCGTTTCCGAAGAGGAAATGAAGAAAGTGCAGGGCGGCATGGCGCTGCCACCGGGATTCAACCTGCCGGGCATGGGCTAAGCGCGCAGAATACAACGAGGAGCAAATACGATGGCAACCGTAATGAACGACAACGCTAGCGGCAGTGACGCCGACATTCGTTCGCAGGTAAGCGACGAGGAATGGGCGGTGCGCGTCGATCTGGCGGCTGCGTATCGGCTGGTGGCGTATTACGGCTGGGACGACTTGATTTTCACGCATCTCAGCGCGCGCGTGCCGGGGCCGGAGCATCACTTCCTCATCAATCCCTACGACATGATGTTCGAGGAAATTACCGCCTCCAACCTCGTCAAGATCGACGTCGAGGGCAAGCCTGTCCTGCCCACCGCACATCCGGTCAATCCCGCCGGGTTCGTCATCCATTCCGCGCTGCACATGAATTGCGAGGCCGCCGCGGCCGTGATGCATGTGCATACGCCGGCGGGGCAGGCGGTCAGCGCGATGGAATTCGGGCTGCTGGAGCATACGCAAACCGGCATGATCGCGCGTAGCGATATCGCTTATCACGACTATGAAGGCATCGCGACCGAGCTGGAGGAACGCGAGCGGCTGGTCGAGGATATCGGCGACAAGCACGCGATGATCCTGCGCAATCACGGCACGCTGACCATCGGCAACACTGTGGGCGAATGCTTCCTGCGCCTGTATTTCCTCGAACGCGCATGCTCGGCACAAATCGCCATGCTGAGTGCGGGGCGCGAGAACCTGAACAACCCGCCGCAGGGCACGCCGGAAAAGGTCGCGGCGCAGACACCGCCCGCCGGTATCGGCATGGTCGCCAACGGCCTCGCTTGGCCCGCATTGCTGCGCAAGGCGGACCGGCTGGATGCAGGGTTCAGGGAGTAGCGCAGCTGACGGAGGCCAGTTTTCCTACATCGGTGCTGCCTGCTAGTACGGTGTGATGACCATCCGGCACCCTTTTCCGCTCCCCTCACCAGCAGTTTTGGACGCCTTGAAAGTTTTGCCCTTGGACTGTGTAACACCTGTTCCATGTCTCCGGTTTCTGCGCCTCACAGGCGCCTGCGCGGCGCGTCCACAGCTGAGGCCCGCCGCCCCGTTGCAGCGTAGCCGGTGGCTTCCCATATCTGCTCGCATGACATCCTATCCCCTGCTTCCCCTGCGCGACATCGTCGTGTTCCCCGACATGACCGTCCCGCTGTTCGTAGGCCGTGCCAAATCCGTTGCCGCACTCGAAGCGGCGATGGCGGCGGACAAGGACATCCTGTTGCTGAGCCAGCTAGATCCCGGCTGCGACGATCCGGGGCGTGACGACCTGTACGATGTGGGCGTGGTGGCGCAGGTGGTGCAGCTCTTGAAACTGCCCGATGGCACCGTTCGCGTGCTGGTCGAAGGGCAGGGCCGCGCCCGCGTCGAATCGCTGAAAACCGTGGGCGAAGGCGACGAAACGATGGTACTCGCCGAGGTCGAAGCCATCGACGAGCATACTGCATCGGGCAGCGAAGTGACCGCAATGATGCGCTCTGTCTCCGAGCAATTCGCCGACTATGCGAAGCTGAACAAGAAGCTGTCCGACGATGCGGGCGAGGACTTGGGCGAGATCGACGATGCCGGTGCGCTGGCCGACGCGGTCGCCGCGTCCATCAACACCAAGGTCGCCGACAAACAGGCACTGCTGACCGAACCCAACCCGCTGAAACGGTTGGAAATGGTCATGGCGTTCATGGAGGGCGAGCTGAGCGTTCTCCAGGTCGAAAAGAAGATCCGTGGCCGTGTGAAGCGGCAAATGGAGAAAACGCAGCGAGAATATTACCTCAACGAACAGATGAAGGCGATCCAGTCCGAGCTTGGCGGCGAGGGCGAAGACGCCGACGAAATGGGCGAGCTGCAAAAGGCGATCGATAGCAAGAAGCTGTCGAAGGAGGCACGCGCGAAGGCGAAGAGCGAGCTGAAGAAGCTGCGCGGCATGCAGCCGATGAGCGCCGAGGCGACCGTCGTGCGCAACTATCTTGACGTGCTGCTGGGCCTGCCCTGGGGCAAAAAATCCAAGCTGAAGAAGGATCTGGCGAAGGCGCAGGAGGTGCTGGACGCCGATCACTTCGCGCTGGAAAAGGTCAAGGACCGCATCGTCGAATACCTCGCCGTGCAAGCGCGCACCAACAAGCTGAAGGGGCCGATCCTGTGCCTCGTGGGGCCGCCGGGCGTCGGCAAGACTTCGCTGGGCAAAAGCATTGCGCGCGCGACGGGACGCAAGTTCGTGCGCCAGAAGTCTTGGCGGAGTGCGCGATGAAGCCGAGATACGCGGGCATCGCCGTACCTATATCGGCAGCCTGCCTGGCAAAATCGTGCAGAACCTGCGCAAGGCGGGCAAGAGCAACCCTCTGTTCCTGCTCGACGAGATCGACAAGCTTGGTCAGGACTTCCGCGGCGATCCGGCGTCCGCGCTGCTGGAGGTGCTGGACCCCGAACAGAACGGCAAGTTCCAGGATCACTACCTGGAACTGGATATCGACCTGTCGGACGTGATGTTCGTCACCACCGCCAACAGCCTCAACTTGCCGCAGCCGCTGCTCGACCGGATGGAGATCATCCGGCTGGAAGGCTATACCGAGGATGAAAAGGTCGAGATCGCCAAGCGGCACCTGATTGCAAAACAGGTTGAAGCGCATGGCTTGACCGAAGGCGAGTTCACGTTGGAAGAGGACGCGCTGCGCGACCTCATTCGCTATTACACTCGCGAAGCCGGCGTACGCACGCTGGAGCGCGAGATTGCCAAGCTGTGTCGTAAATCGCTCCGTCGTATTCTGGAAGGCGGCGAGAGTAGCCTTACGATTACATCGGAAACGCTGGCGGATTTTTCCGGTGTGCGGAAATTCAAGCACGGTATGGGCGAGGAAGACGCGCAGATCGGTGCGGTTACGGGTCTTGCCTGGACCGAAGTGGGCGGCGAATTGTTGACCATCGAAAGTGTGACCACGCCGGGCAAGGGCGATGTGAAGACCACCGGCAAGCTGGGCGAAGTGATGACCGAAAGCGTCGCCGCCGCCTTCAGTTTCGTCAAGGCGCGCGCGCCTGCTTACGGGATCAAGCCGAGCCTGTTCCAGCGCAAGAATGTGCATATCCATTTGCCCGAAGGCGCGGTGCCCAAGGACGGCCCGAGTGCGGGTGTCGGAATGGTCACGTCCATCATTTCCACGCTTGCAGGCATCCCCGTGCGTCCCGACATTGCCATGACGGGCGAAGTCACCTTGCGCGGACGGGTGCTTGCGATCGGCGGACTGAAGGAAAAACTGCTTGCGGCTTTGCGGGGTGGAATAACCACCGTGCTGATCCCGGAAGAGAACGTGAAGGATCTGGCGGAGATTGCCGACACCATTACCGACCGGCTGGAAATCGTGCCCGTGGCCCACGTCGATGAAGTACTTGAACGCGCGCTCGTCGCACCACTCGAAGGTATCGAATGGACCGAGGCGGACGATCTCGCCAGCCAGCCCGGCGCCGCGCAGTCTCAGGGAGGGACGGCTGGAGTAGGGGGGATCGCCCACTAAACAGTTGCGTCAAAGTGTAACGGCGGCTCTCAATACGACGGTTCGCGGTGTTTCGACGACGAATGCCTTTGACAGCGGGCACGAAAAAGCTTTCAATCGTCCCTTGCGAGGGGCGATTTACGTCTTTCACCAACAGCTTTCGCCCGGAAGGCCATCGTTTCAGGCGATTACGTTAGGGGGACTATCTCGATATGAACAAGAATGAACTGATCGGCGCCGTTGCGGATTCCAGCGGACTTTCCAAAACCGACGCAGCCAGCGCCGTCGAAGGGGTGTTCGACGCGATCACCAAGTCACTCAGCAATGGCGACGATGTACGCCTGGTTGGCTTCGGCACCTTCTCGGTCGCCAAGCGCAAGGCCTCCACCGGCCGCAATCCGCGCACCGGCGAACCGATGGCAATCAAGGCCAGCAACCAGCCCAAGTTCAAGGCTGGTAAGGGTCTGAAAGACGCTGTGAACTGATCCGGACCAATCCGGACCAGCTAAAGGGGCCGTGTGTCATCCGACGCGCGGCCCCTTTGCTTTGACTGGCGACCCACCCGACGGCTAGCTAGCGCGATGTGATCTGGATCAGCGCGGTCGGCGCGTCCGTCGTGGTGCCGTCCACGGACCAGCTCAGCACCCGGTCCTGGCCCGATGCCACGGCACCTTCGTCGGTGTTGTTCGCCCTGATCTCGCCATTGGTCGTGATGGCAAACGTGCCTTCCATCATCGCCATGGCACGCCCGGTCGCGGCCTCTTCGTTACCCTCGACCGATTGGCCAAACATCATCAGCATGCCTGAAGGCATCGCTCCGCCAGCCGCAGTCTGCATCGCGAACCCCGGCGCATCTATCCGAACGGCGCCTTCATCACGACGGAATATGCGGACGAAGGGAGACGCGACCTGCATTCCTTCGATAGTCGGGAAGGAGAAGTCATGCGTGATCCGGCTGGTGATGCGATAGCGCACATCGAACACTCCATTGCCGCGATAAACCACCCGGTCCCAGCCGCGCTGGCGTTCCAGCATGACGGCGATCTTGTTGCCGGCTTCGGGGTCGGCAGGGTCGATGCCACTCAACAACCGCCCCAGCTGTTCGGCCCGCTCACGATCTGCCCGGGACTTGCCCGCAGCCGCCTGCGCATTGCGTTCAGATTGTGCCATCAGCTCCTGTGCCGTACATTCTCGCCGCGCGCCATCGCCCCTAAAGCATCGCGCTTCGTCGATATCGGACCCGTCAACCTGCGACGTGCCGTCACCGAATTCGTCGGTAAGCGGCAGGAATACCATCTGCCCGTCATACGCGAAGGTAAAGCTGCCATCGTCTCGCAAATCGAGCGTGGAATTGAACTTGCCGGGCAACAGGAAGCACCCTGTCAGGGCAAGCGACATGGCACAGGCCAGCAATAATGCTCCGGCGCGGCGGATAGGAAGCAAAGTCACGAAACAGCTCCTTCGGTCGTGCGCGTGGCCACGGCATAAAGCGCAACCGCCGCTGCGTTTGAAACATTGAGGCTTTCGATAGAAGAAGAGATGGGAAGCCGCGCCACCGCGTCGCAGTGGTTGGCAATATTGGTGCGCATCCCGTCCCCTTCCGCGCCCAGCACGAGCGCCACCGGCCCGGCGGGAAGTACGTCGCCAAAAATGGCATCGGCCTCTCCGGTAAGACCTATGCGCCAGTAGCCTGCCGTCGCCATTTCTTCCAATGCGCGCGCCAGGTTGACCACGCGCACCCACGGCACCGTCTCCAGTGCGCCCGATGCGCTCTTGCCCAGCACGCCTGACTCCGGCGGCGCGTGGCGGTCCTGTGTCACGATGGCTGCGGCACCGAATGCGGCGGCAGAACGCAGGATGGCGCCGACATTATGCGGGTCAGTGACCTGATCCAGCACCACCAGCGGTCCACCTGGCCGCCCGGCAATGGCCTCGTCCAAGTGTACGTCTTCCAGCGCGGCGCATTCCAGCACCAGCCCTTGATGGGTGGCATCGCGCGTCGTCAGGCGGGCGAGGTCCACGGCCTGCGCGTATTCGACGGGGAAGTCCTCCGGCAGGTCGCCGTCCAGTCCGCCAATTGCTTCACGTGTCGCCCACAGCTTGTGATGGTTGCGCAGCGGGTTCTTCAACGCGGCCTCGACAGCGTGGTGGCCCCACAGCCTCACCTGACCCGCGCTCGCGCGACCGCTGCCCCGGCCGCCTTTCATGCGGCCCGCACGTCCGCGCAGTGCCTTTTTGCGATCCGGTTTTGCCATTGCGTTTTCCATTCGGGAAAGGAGTAAGACGCCGTCTTGCCAGCCGCCCCATTGACACACAAGGACCGCTTCGCCAAAGCGGCGCCTCTCGGTCGAAGGCCCGCCAAAACGGGCCGCAACTGCGCCGCGATCGCATGGTCGCTGCGCTCTCGCCAAATGGTGTGGACAGGTGGCCGAGTGGTTAAAGGCAGCAGACTGTAAATCTGCCCGCGCAAGCGTACGCTGGTTCGAATCCAGCCCTGTCCACCATTTGCTACATATCCCTCGGCCGGAACGGCAACTTGCGATGGCGCCGGTCCGGCGATAAATGCGGGCGATGGACTATACCCACCAGCCCGTCATTTCCGCCACCGGACTGTTCACGCCTCCCGACAGCATCACGAACGAAGAGCTGGTCGAAAGTTTCAACCGATACGTCGCCGAGTTCAACCGAGACAACGCCGATGCCATCGAGGCGGGCGAGGCCACGGCGCTGGAGCCGAGCTCGGTCGCGTTCATCGAAAAGGCCAGTGGCATTCGCGCGCGGCATGTGATGACCAAGGCGCCAATTCTCGACACCGCGTCGATGGCGCCGCGCTGGGAAGAACGCGGGAACGAGGCATTGTCGGAAATGGCCGAGATCGGCGTTGCCGCCTGCCGCGATGCGCTGGAGCGCGCGGGCCGCGATGCGGGCGATGTCGATGCGGTGCTGTGCGCGGCGTCTAACATGCAGCGCCCCTATCCCGCGATGGCGGTTGAGATACAGGACGCGCTGGGCATCGACGGGTTCGGTTTCGATATGAACGTCGCGTGCTCTTCCGCCACCTTCGGCATCCAGACCGCCGCCGACTACATCCGTGCGGGCAATGCACGTAGTGTGTTGGTGGTAAGTCCCGAAATCACCAGCGGGCATTTGAACTGGCGCGACCGGGATAGCCATTTCATCTTTGGTGACGTGGCCACCGCCGTTCTGGTCGAGGATGCCGCGTTGGCACCCGCTTCGCATTGGGCCATTGCGGGCACGCGGCTGAAAACGGTCTATTCCAACAATATCCGCAACAATTTCGGCTTTCTCAACCGGGCAAGCCCCGACACCGCCGATGGTGCGGACAAGCTGTTCGTTCAGGAAGGGCGCAAGGTGTTCAAGGAAGTGGTCCCGATGGTAGCCGAGCTGATCCTGGACGAGGCAGAGCGTCTGGGCGTGGAAGCGGCGAAGTTCCGGCGGTTGTGGTTGCATCAGGCGAATGCAGGGATGAACCGCCTGATTGCGCAGCGAGTGCTGGGACACGAGGCGAACGAGGACGAAAGCCCGACCGTACTGGACACATACGGCAATACCTCCAGCGCCGGTTCAATCATCGCGTTCCACCTACACAGCGACGATCTGGTGGCGGGAGACACGGGCCTGATTTGCAGTTTCGGGGCCGGGTATTCTGCCGGAATGGTGACGGTCCGCCGCGTCGCGGCGTAGCTGTCGCGCAGACGGGATAAGCAGGTCCTTGTGTCTTGTTGCATCGCTCCGCACCGCCTAGATGAAGGGTATGACAGGTGAAATTTTCGACAACCGCGGACGTGGCGATGCCGCGTGGAGCTGGCCTCCGATCCATCCCGAAGGGCGCAAGTTCGGGCTGATTGCGCTGGGCATCAGCCTGATTTTCCTGCTGGTACTGGATTGGGAAATTGTCGGTTGGCCAATGCTGGGCCTGACCGTGTTCGTGTTCGCCTTCTTCCGCGACCCGGCGCGGGTCGTGCCGCAGCGTGACGATGCGATTGTCGCCCCCGCAGACGGCTTGGTATCGCTTATCATGCAGGTGCCGCCGCCGGTGGAGCTGCAAGGCGATGACGGGCAGGGGAGTGCCGGACTTGGAAGCGAACCGGTCACACGCGTTTCCATTTTCATGAGCGTGTTCGATGTCCATATCAACCGCGCGCCCATCGGTGGTGTGGTGAAACGGCTGGTCTACATTCCCGGCAAATTCATGAATGCGGATCTCGACAAGGCGAGCGAGGAGAACGAGCGGCAACATCTGCTGATCGAGCGGGCCGACGGGCAGGCAATCGGGTTCACGCAAATTGCGGGTCTCGTTGCGCGCCGCATCATGCCGTTCGTGAAACCCGGCGATACGCTGGCGGCGGGGCAGCGTGTTGGGTTGATCCGCTTCGGCAGCCGCGTGGATGTTTATCTTCCCGCTGGGACGGACGCGGCAATCCTGCTCGGGCAGAAAGTCATCGCGGGTGAAACCGTGCTTGCCAACATCGGCGAGAATGCAGTGCGCGAAGGCGTCGCGCAGTGACGGACAGGCCAGCCGGCTCGCAGGCTGGCACGCATAAGCCGCCACGGCTTGGACCGAAAGCGGACGAGGGCGAGCGTCCTATCGCGAAGGGGCGAGCCAGTGGCCTGTCGTTGCGCGCTGTAATTCCGAACGCAATTACCGCCGCTGCCCTGTGTTCGGGCTTGACCGGTATCCGGTTTGCGATTGCAGAGAACTGGGCGGCAGCCATCTTCGCCGTGGTTCTGGCAGGAGTGCTGGACGGAATGGACGGACGCATAGCGCGGCTACTCAAGGCACAGACCCGATTCGGTGCCGAGCTCGACAGCCTTGCTGATTCTCTTTCGTTCGGCATGGCGCCTGCAATCATCCTGTTTTTGTGGACGCTCGAAGACTTGCCACGCATCGGCTGGTTTGCTTCGCTTGCCTTTGCACTGTGCTGCGCGCTCCGGCTGGCGCGTTTCAATGCCCAGATCGACACCGATGAGCAGCCGCACAAGTCGGCAGGCTATCTCACCGGCATTCCCGCACCGGTAGCGGCAGGGATCGCGTTTTTGCCTTTCTATCTGTGGATGGCGACCGGAAACGAGATTTTTCGCGAGCCCATCCTGACTGCGGCATGGATGGCGGTCATCGCTTTCCTGATGATTTCCAACATGGCAACATTCGGCTGGGGGGCGATGCGCCCGCGCCGCAATGTGCGGTTGGAGCTTATCGCGTTTGTCGGCTTGTTGTTTGCGGCATTATTGCTCGAGCCGTGGTGGACGCTGGCGGCGATTTCGATTGCCTACCTGCTGTTCATGCCATTGGCAGTGTTGCGGTATTCGCGGGTCAGGCGGCAACGGGCGTTCGCTGCGGCGTAGCCTGAACAGCGCGACTTCGCGTCTGCTTTGCAAACCGGATACGGGGCGCCATGTCTCGGCGCGTGACCGAACCAATCGGGACAGGGCCACGAACCGCCAGTGCATTGCGTCGATAGGCACGTGTTCCACGAACCGCACAATCGGCCAGAACCACAGCGCTAAGTCCGGTTGCGACCAGCAGCATTCCGAACAAAAAGACTTCAAACATCCGATACACCCCTGTCAGGTTAATTGCCCGCGAAGGGGCGATTGCGAAACATTTAAAAGACTGAAACCCGAATTGGTTCCCGCTTCGTTCAGAACCTGTCTGTTCCCTAAATGTTCTATCGTGTCAAACGCTATTTTCAAGCGCAGGCCGTGGTGGTCGAATTTCGTACTGGCTTTCGATATGCCGCCGCGCTAGTGGCCACGCCGTCGTAACGAATGTGGGCACCCTGTCCGCATGGTTTGCGCACAAATCCACATGGATGGCGCACATACCGGTGCCCGCTTCGGGTCTCCTGCCATCCAGAGGTATAACCGGAAAGGAATTATCCTATGGCGGCACCTACCGTCACGATGCAGCAACTGATCGAGGCCGGATCGCATTTCGGCCACCAGACTCACCGCTGGAACCCGCGCATGAAGCCGTATATTTTCGGCGCGCGCAACGGTGTCCATATTATCGACCTGTCGCAGACCGTGCCGCTGTTCGCGCGTGCGCTCGACTTCGTTTCCTCGACCGTGCGTTCGGGTGGCAAGGTGCTGTTCGTTGGCACCAAGCGCCAGGCGCAGGAGCCAATTGCGGAAGCGGCGCGTGCTTCGGGCCAGCACTTCGTCAACCACCGCTGGCTCGGCGGTATGCTGACCAACTGGAAGACTATTTCGCAGCGCATAAAACGCATGAAGGAACTTGACGAGCTGCTTGCCGGCGAAACGTCCGGCCTGACCAAGAAGGAAGTCCTCCAGCTGACGCGCCAGCGTGACAAGCTGGAACTTTCGCTCGGCGGTATTCGCGACATGGGCAGCATTCCCGATGTCATGTTCGTGATCGACGCGAACAAGGAAGAGCTGGCCATCAAGGAGGCCAACGTCCTCGGCATTCCCGTGATTGCCGTTCTCGACACCAATGTCGATCCCAGCGGCATCGCTTTCCCGGTACCGGGAAATGACGACGCCAGTCGCGCCGTACGCCTGTATTGCGACGCGATTGCCGAAGCCGCCACCAGCGGCAAGGGCGATGCGGTACAGGACAGCGGGCAAGTCGGCGAAATGGCCGAACCGCCGGTGGAAACCGCGGCCGCCTGACCCTTTGCGTGCGACGGCGCGGTGGCCCTTGTCATCGTGCCGTCGCAGCACATCTCTAGCTGCGTCATGCGCCCGCTGACGGGCGCTGCATTGCAACGCACACATCAAGACAAGAAGGAACGCCCGATGGCGAATTTCACAACCGCCGATATCAAGGCTCTGCGCGAGAAAACCGGCGCCGGCATGATGGACGCGAAAAAGGCACTGGTCGAAACCGATGGCGATATCGAAGCGGCAGTCGACGCTCTTCGCGCCAAGGGTCTTGCCACCGCGCAGAAGAAGTCGAGCCGGACCGCAGCGGAAGGCCTTGTCGGCGTTGCCGTGGAAGGCACCAAGGGTGTTGCCGTCGAAGTGAACTCCGAAACCGATTTCGTCGCCAAGAACGACCGGTTCCAGGATTTCGTGCGCAAGGTGACGCAGGCTGCCCTCGGCGCGAATGCCGACGATGTCGAAGCGTTGAAAGCGATGGACTATCCCGACGGCGGCACCGTTTCCGACAAGCTGACCGACAATGTCGCCACTATCGGCGAGAACCAGCAGGTGCGCCGCATGAAGACAGTGGCCGTGTCGTCGGGCATGGTCGTGCCTTACATGCACAACGCCGTTGCCCCGAACCTGGGCAAGATCGGCGTATTGGTCGCGCTGGAAAGCACAGCGGGTGCCGACGTGCTCGAACCGCTGGGCAAGCAGCTTGCCATGCACATCGCGGCGGCCTTCCCGCAGGCGCTGAATGCCGACGGCCTCGACCCCGAACTGATCGCCCGGGAACGCGCTATCGCAGCGGAAAAGGCGGCGGAAAGCGGCAAGCCGGAAAACGTGCAGGAAAAGATGGTCGAAGGCGCGGTGAAGAAATTCGCCAAGGAAAACGCGCTGCTCAGCCAGCTGTTCGTGATCGACAACAAGACGCCGATTGCCGACGTGGTGGCGAAGGCGGGCAAGGATGCCGGAACCGACATCGTGCTGACCGACTTCGTGCGCTACCAGCTTGGCGAAGGTATCGAGAAGGAAGAAGGCGATTTCGCAGCGGAAGTCGCGGCGGCAGTCAAAGGCTGACACCCCGCCTTCCGTCACTTCCTTCATACGCATTCGAAGCGGCCATCGGACCACGCGGTTCGGTGGCCGTTTTGTATTGTAACGCCAAGTTGACGCTGGCCGGCTGTTATCGAAATACATGCAGAATGCCATTTGCATAAAACGGCGAAAGCGGCCCGGTGTTGGATTCGGTTGAGAAAGAACGCGCCGAAGGTAACGCGGCATGTCGATGTAGGAAAACGCTCAGTTGCGCGGGACCAGTTTTACCAGCCAGATTTCCGGCGCGGTGAACAGGCGCACGGGCAGGACGCTGGTGCCGAGGCCCGCGCCGACGATCAGCGTCCTGCCGTCCTCGTCCACACGGCCGCAGGCGTAGCGGTCGCCATAATCGGACATATGCGCAGGCGCGCCACCCCATGGATAGCCGATCTGGCCGCAATGGGTGTGCCCCGCCAGCGTGAGGCGGACTTCGGCTGGCATGACGGCGAACGGGTCGGGACTGTGGCTGAGCATCACCGGAACGCCGCCCGCCGCGCGCATGGCGGCCAGCGTTGCATCGAGGTCGGCGCGGCCGGTGTAGTCGTCGTCCAGCCCGCCCACGGCCAGTGTACCGAAGCGCGCGGCGTCGTTGGCGAGCAGAGTGATGCGGGCCTTGCGCAGTTCGCGGGCGAGGGCGGGCATGTCGAACCAGTGATCGTGATTGCCCGGCACCGCCACGACGCCCAGCGGCGCTCGCAATGCCGCCAGCGGCGCAACGACCTGTTGCGGCGTGTAGATATGCGTCGCCGTGCGCTTGTCGCTGACAAGGTCGCCCGCAATCGCGACTAGGTTCGGTTGCAGCGCGTTGACCTGCGCCACTATCCGTTCAAGCCGTTCGGGCGGCATGTCCGGCCCGGCTACGTGGATATCGGATATAAGCGCGATGGTCAGCGGCGCGGTGCCGGTGGGCAGATCGACCGCGACCGTCGCATGCCGCACCACCGGATCGCGCATGGTATCGTGCCATGCCTTGATACCGGTCGCTACGATCGCCGCGAGTAGCAGGACGGCGAGCCACATCCGTCTGCGCTTACTGGCCGGTGTACTCCCTGTCTCGCTGTCAGCGCTGCGGTCAGTCCTCCGGCTCATGCCCTGTGCAACCCATGACTGTGCATCTAAACCCCCATACAGGTGCGGTATCGCCGTGCGACATCCCGTTCAAGGCAGCGCATCGGTGCGTCCGCCTGCACACCGCTTTCCCTTTGCGCACGCACCCGATGCGGGCTAGGCAAAGCGTCACACCTTCTCGCCATTGGAAACCGTGCATCCCATGTCAGCTCCCGCCTACAGACGCATCCTGCTGAAACTGTCGGGAGAGGTGCTGATGGGGGGGCAGGAATACGGCATCGACCCCGAATATGTCGCGCGGCTGGCACAGGAAGTGCAGGCGGCGAAGGAAACCGGCTTGCAGGTCTGCCTCGTCATCGGCGGCGGCAATATCTTTCGCGGCATTGCCGGGGCGGCCAAGGGGCTGGACCGTACGACCGGCGATTACATGGGCATGCTCGCCACGGTGATGAATGCGCTGGCGATGCAGAACGCGCTGGAAAAGCTGGGCGTGCAGACGCGGGTGCAGTCCGCCATTCCGATGGACAGCGTATGCGAACCCTATATCCGTCGCCGTGCGGAGCGGCATCTGGAGAAGGGCCGTATCGTCATCTTCGCCGCCGGGACCGGCAATCCGTTCTTCACGACCGATACCGGTGCGGCACTGCGCGCGGCGGAGATGGGCTGCGACGCCCTGCTGAAAGGCACCAGCGTGGATGGCGTTTACGATGCCGATCCCAAAGCGAATCCGCAGGCAAAACGCTTCGATACAATCACTTACGACCAGGTGCTGGCAGACAATCTGAAAGTCATGGACGCGACCGCCGTTGCGCTGTGCCGGGAAAACAGCATTCCGATCGTGGTGTTTTCGATCCGCGAGCGCGGCAATGTTGCCAGCGTCCTTGCCGGAACGGGCACGCAGACGGTCGTGACGCAAGATAGCTGAGATAAAAAGAGAAGGGCCGGACATGGCGAATTACGACAAAAGCGATATCGAACGCCGGATGCAGGGCGCGGTTGAAAGCCTGAAGGGCGATCTGTCGGGCCTGCGCACAGGGCGCGCCAATACCAGCCTGCTCGATCCCGTGGTGGTCGAAGTCTATGGCTCGATGATGCCGCTGAACCAGGTTGCCACGGTGTCCGCACCGGAGGCCCGCATGCTGAGCGTGCAGGTCTGGGACAAGACAAATGTCAGCGCGGTGGAGAAGGGTATTGCCAAGGCCAATCTGGGCCTCAATCCGGCGACCGATGGCCAGACGCTGCGCCTGCCGATGCCCGACCTGACCGAGGAACGGCGCAAGGATCTGGCGAAGCTGGCAGGCAAATATGCCGAGAACGCCAAGATCGCCATCCGCAATGTCCGGCGCGACGGGATGGAAGACCTGAAAGCCGACGAAAAGGCGAAGGACATTTCGGAAGACGACCGCAAGCGATCGGAAACCGACGTTCAGGAACTGACCGACAAATACGTAACGCAAGCGGACGAAGCGGCCGCAGCGAAGGAAAAGGAAATCATGACGCAGTGAGTTTGTGGGTTCCATGATTTTTTACTCCGTTCGTGCTGAGCTTGTCGAAGCACTGTACTTTCTTGTAGCATCAGCCCGTGCAGGAGGGCGGCCCTTCGACAGGCTCAGGGCGAACGGGATCAGGGGTGCAAGATTACTGATATGTCACCCGTAACCGCCGCGCGCCACGTTGCCATCATCATGGATGGCAATGGCCGCTGGGCGAAGCAGCGGCACCTGCCGCGCGCGATGGGGCATCGCAAGGGCGTGGAGGCGGTGCGGTCGCTGGTGCGCGGGCTGGCCGGGCTGGGTGTCGATTGCCTGACGCTGTATGCGTTCAGTTCGGAAAACTGGAAGCGGCCCGAAGACGAGGTCAGCGACCTGATGGACCTGATGCGGCGCTTCATCAAATCGGACCTGCCCGAGTTTATCGAGAACGACGTGCGGCTGCGCATTATCGGCGACTGGCGCGGGCTGGCCCCCGATATCGTGGCAATGCTGGAAGACGCGCTGGAGCGTACGCGGCATGGTACGCAGACGCTGGCGGTCGCGCTGAATTACGGGGCGCAGCATGAGATCGTGCGCGCTGCGGCTGCGGCGGCGGCGGAGGGCGAGCTGACCGAAGCGACGCTGGCGGCCCATCTCGATACCGCCGACCTGCCGCCGCTGGACCTGCTGATCCGCACCAGCGGCGAGGTGCGGCTGTCCAACTTCCTCCTGTGGCAAAGCGCCTATGCCGAATTGCGCTTCGTCGATACGCTATGGCCGGATTTCACCATCGACCATCTGCGCGAGGCGCTGGACGACTTTGCAGGACGGGAGCGACGCTATGGCGGGCGGTAGGAAGCGCGAGAAACTGCGCGCCGCAGCCGCCAACCCCGATCTGCCCGTGCGGCTGGCGTCGGCGGTGGTCATGCTGCTGGTGGCGGGCACGTATGGTTGCCCTTGGCGGATTGTGGCTGGACGGCTTTATCGTCGCGGTCGCGTTGGCTACCTTTGCGGAATTCGTGCGGATGGTGGGGCTGGCGACGTCAAAAATGACGTATCGCCTTGCCGGACTGCTGGCGGGCGGCGCCTATATCGCGGCGGCGGCCGGGGTTTTGACCAGGCTCACGCCGGTCGCCGTGGTGGAGATTGTCGGTATCGTCATTGCGGTGGATACTTTCGCCTATTTCTTCGGACGCAAGATCGGCGGGCCGAAACTTGTTCCCACCATCAGCCCCAACAAGACCTGGGCGGGCCTGCTGGGCGGGATGGTTGGCGCGGCCTTGTGGATCGGCATCATCCTGCTGTTCGCTCCTGCGCATATGCTACCCGGTGTAGAAGACTCGCTCGGTGCGAATGCCGGCACGGGCTTCACGCCGATAGCCGCCGTCGTCATGGCCGTCATTGGCGGCGCGCTGGTTGCGGTACTGGCGCAGTCTGGCGACCTGTTTGAATCCTGGTTGAAGCGCAAGGCGGGCATCAAGGACGCTTCCCGCCTGATACCCGGGCATGGCGGCGTTTTCGACCGGACAGACGGCATTCTGCCCGTGGCGCTGGTCGGCGGATTTCTTATCCTTTCTGGTGCGGGATAAAGCCTGTGCGAACCATTTCCGTTCTTGGCGCGACCGGATCGGTCGGCGCTTCCACGCTCGACCTTGTCCGCCGCAACCGCGATGCGTGGCGCGTCGTCGCGCTGACCGCCAATTCCAGCGTGGACGAACTGGCGGCGCTGGCGCGCGAGTTCGATGCCGAAGTTGCGGTGATTGCGGACGAAAGCCGGTATGGTGCCTTGCGGGATGCGCTCGACGGCAGCGGCACCGTGGCGGCAAGCGGGCGCGACGGCCTGTGCGAAGCGGCGGCGCGCCCCGTTGGCGTCACGGTGGCGGCGATTGTCGGGTGCGCGGGCCTTGCCCCGGTCATGGTGGCAATCGAACAAGGTGGCACGGTGGCGCTGGCGAACAAGGAAGCGCTTGTCTCGGCAGGTGACGTCATGACGGCGGCGGTGGCGAAGCACGGTGCGACCCTGCTGCCGGTGGACAGCGAGCATAACGCAATATTTCAATGCCTTGCGGGCAATAGCTTAGACGATGTGCGATGGATCACGCTGACCGCCAGCGGCGGGCCGCTGCGCGAGATGACGTCAGAACGTCTTGCCGCCGTCACCCCCGAGCAGGCGGTGGCGCATCCGAACTGGGACATGGGCGCCAAGATCAGCGTCGATAGTGCCACGATGATGAACAAGGGGCTGGAATTTATCGAGGCGCATCACCTGTTCCCCGTCGGCCTCGACCGGCTGCGCATAGTGGTGCACCCGCAAAGCGTCATTCACTCGATGGTCGAATATCATGACGGCTCTACGCTGGCGCAGCTGGGACCGCCCGACATGCGGGTGCCCATCGCTTCCTGCCTCGCCTGGCCGGACCGGATGGATACGCCGTGCGAACCGCTCGACTTGCCAGCGATAGGCGCGCTTACCTTCTTCGCGCCGGACGAGGAACGCTTCCCCGCAACCCGTCTGGCACGCGAGGCGATAACCGTCGGTGGCGCGGCACCCGCCACGCTGAATGCGGCAAACGAGGTCGCGGTCGCTGCTTTCCTGGCCGGTCAGATAGGGTTCACCCGCATCGCTGCACTGGTCGAGGAATGCCTGCAACGCAGCAACAATGCCCCGCCGCCCGCTACGCTGGAAGCCGTGTTCGCGACGGACGAGGCGGGCCGGGCGCTGGCGAACGAAATTCTGGAGACGCTTTGAGTGTTTAGTTCCGTCCCCTGGTGGATGATGGTCCTCGGCTTCCTGCTGGTGCTCGGTCCGCTGGTAACCGTGCACGAGCTGGGCCATTATCTCGTCGGTCGCCTGTTCGGCGTGAAAGCAGAGGCATTTTCGGTCGGGTTCGGCAAGGAATTGGCGGGCTGGACCGACAAGCGCGGTACACGCTGGAAACTCAGCGCCCTGCCGCTGGGCGGTTACGTCAAATTCAAGGGCGACATGGACCCCGCCAGCATCCCCGATGCCGAAGAACTGGCGAAAATCCCGGCAGACCAACGCGGCGACAGCTTCCATCATGCATCGTTGTGGAAGCGGGCGCTGATTGTCTTTGCAGGCCCTGCCATCAACCTGATCGTTGCGGTGGCGATATTTGCAGGCTTTGCCCTGTTATACGGCAAGCCGGTGCCCGCCGCGCCCGGTCAGGAAACGGTCATCGCCGCCTTCGCCGAAGAGTCCGCGGCACGCGATGCCGGACTGCTGAAAGGCGACCGGATCGTCGCCATCGACGGGACGGCAACCGGCGATTTTCAGGACGTCGTCGAAAAGGTGATGTTCTATCCGGGGCGCACGGTCGATTTCACGGTGGAGCGGTCCTCGCGTACGCTGACCCTCCCGGTCACGATCGCCAGTATTACGGACACCGACCAGTTCGGCAACTCGTCGAAAATAGGCAAGATCGGCGTACAGTCCAGCTTGCTGGAGCGGGTTCCGGTTGGTCCGGGCGAAGCAGTGACGCGTGCTGTCGATCAAAGCGTGGGCATCATGCGGATGATGGTGTTGGGTATAAAGCAGATCGTGACCGGCGAACGATCTGTGAAGGAGCTGGGGGGGCCGATAAAAATCGCGAAATATTCCGGTGAGCAGCTTAGCCTCGGCACAGCGGCGTTCGTGTGGTTTGTCGCATTGATCTCGATTAACTTGGCATTCATTAACCTGTTGCCAATCCCCGCGCTCGATGGCGGACACCTTGCATTCTACGCAGTGGAAGCGGTTCGCCGGAAACCGGCCGGCGCGCAGGCGACCGAGTATGCCTATCGCGTGGGCATCGCGCTGGTGTTGATGCTGATGTTGTTCGTGACGGTGAACGACGTCGTCTCGCTGCCGGTGTTCTCCGGCTGAGGGGATCGATTGGTTAGCGAAGGCCGAGGGACTAACCGCTGGGGTGCGGGTCGTTAAACGGGGGTTTGCATGGCACTGCGCTTGATTGGGCGCGGGGCATCGGGCACAGGCGGCGCACTTGTCGCAGCTGTTCGTATCAACTGTTTCGCCGAAGGGCGCGGACACATGCGCCGTATTGGATTGGATTGAATGACCGTGTCGATTTCTGGACGGGTTTCACGCAACACGCATGTGCCCCTTGGCACCCGCTTCGCCTCGGCATTGCTGGGCGGAACGATGCTGGCGGGCGTGCCGTTCGCTGCCGTTGCGCAAGATAGCGCACCGGCTGCCGACACTGCCGCGCAAGACGCTGCACAACCCGCACCCGCGCCGCTGATCGCGCAAACGCAAACGATCCGCTCGCTGTCGGTCGTCGGCGCGCAACGGCTCGAACCGCAAACCATCGTCAGCTATATCCGCCTGTCGCCCGGCGAACCCTACACGCAGGCCGCTGCCGATCAGGCAATCAAGGACCTGTACGCGACGGAGCTGTTCTCCAGCGCTACGGTACGCAACGATGGCGGCAATGTCGTGATCGAGGTGGTGGAAAACCCGGTCGTCAACCGCATCATCCTGGAAGGGAACGAGCGGCTGAAGAAGGACAAGATCACGCCGGAAATCAAGCTCGCCCCGCGCCAGATCTATACCCGGTCCAAGGTGCGCGCCGATACGCAACGCATCATCGAACTGTACAAGCGGCAGGGCCGCTTCGCCGCAACGGTCGAACCCAAGACGGTACAGCTCAGCCAGAACCGCGTCGATATCGTGTACGAGATTTCGGAAGGGCCGAAATCCAAGGTCCGCCAGATCAACATCATCGGCAACGAGGTGTTTTCGGACGGCAAGCTGCGCGGCGAAATGGTGACCAAGCAGGCGCGCCTGACCAGCTTTTTCAGCTCAAACACCAGCTACGACCCCGACCGCCTTGCTTTCGACCAGCAGAAGCTGCGCCAGTTTTACCTGACGCAGGGCTATGCCGATTTCCGCGTCGTCTCCGCCGTGGCCGAGCTGACGCCGGACAAGCGCGATTTCATTATCACCTATGTGGTCGAGGAAGGGCAGCAATACAGCTTCGGCGAAGTCGGCGTGGAAAGCCAGCTGCGCGATTTCAGCGACGAGCGCATGTCGGCCAACCTGCCGATGAAAACCGGCGACCCGTATAACGCCAAGCTGGTCGAGGACACGGTCGAACAGCTGACCGAACTGGCGGGCGCGTTCGGCTATGCCTTCGCCGATGTCGATCCGCAATTCCGGCGCGACAAGGATGCGCTGGAGATGAACGTCACCTTCGCGCTGAAAGAAGCACCGCGCGTTTATGTCGAGCGGATCGACGTCAATGGCAACACCCTGTCGCAGGACAAGGTGTTGCGCCGCGAGTTCCGTCTTTCGGAAGGCGATGCGTTCAACTCCATCGCGGTGAAACGCTCCGCCAACCGCATCAAGTCGCTGGGGTACTTCCAGGAAAATTTCGAGATCGAGCAGAAGCCGGGGAGCCGGCCCGACCGCATCATCCTCGAAGCGAATGTGGAGGAGCAGCCGACGGGTGAATTGCAGCTTTCCGCCGGTTTCTCCTCCATCGAGAGCTTCATTCTGGCGGGCTCCATCCGCCAGCGCAACTTCCGCGGGCGCGGCCAGACCATCGGCGCCAGCGTCAACTATTCGCGCTTCTCGCGCTCGGTGCGGCTGAGCTTCAGCGAGCCTTATGTGTTCGACCGGAATATCCAGGCCGGCGCCGATATCTACCGGCAGGATTTCAATAGCTTCAACCAGTTCAACAACGATCGCAACACGACGTACAAGCAGACCACGACGGGCGGTTCGCTCCGCCTCGGTGTGCCGCTTTCCGAGTACATGTCGTTGCTGGGCAGCTATACCCTCAACTTCGACGAGGTTACGCTGGGCGACCAGTTCTTCTTCGACCGCGATGGCGACGGCGTGGCGGAATGTGTGGCCAACCGCTTCCTGTGCGAGGCAGTCGGTTCGCGGACAAGTTCGATCCTCGGTGCGACACTGGCTTATAACGCCACCAATAGCAGCTTCCGCCCGACCAGCGGTTTCTCGGCTTCGTTGCAGGGAGAGTTTGCGGGGCTTGGTGGTTCGGTCCGCTATGGTCGCCTGCGCGCCCGTGCCGCGCATTACTGGAATTTCTTCGACGGCTTCATCTTCTCACTGAAGGGCGAGGGTGGTTACATAAAGGGGCTGGAAGATCGCGGTCCGAATGTCGACGATGTCCGCCTGACTGACCGTTTTTTCCTTGGCGAGCCACAAATTCGCGGGTTCGACATTCGCGGGGTCGGCCCACGCATCCTGACGCAGCGTTTCGTGGATGACGAGGACGGCAACCCGCTCCTCATCACCGACCGGGAGCAGACGCAGGACGATGCGATTGGCGGCAATGCCTATTATCTGGGCCGTGCCGAAGTGGAAATTCCGCTGGGTACGGGTGCGTCGGAACTGGGCTTGCGGCCTTCCGTCTGGCTGGATGTCGGCGCGCTGTTCGATGTGACCCCGCCACTGCTGCTGGACAATCCGAACGGCATCCAGAGCCGCGATCTCGACGGCAATCTGCAGTTTCTGGAAATCGTGACCGATGCCGACGGCATGGCCACCACGGTCGTCACCACCAATGCCATCGCAGCCGACGGCACGACCCTGAATGCCGAGGCAATCCTGCCCAATTCGCGGATCCGCGAAACCTTCCTTGGCGATTCTGCCAGCCCGCGTATTTCTGCCGGTATCGGGGTCAACTGGAACTCGCCCTTCGGCCCGTTCAGGATTGATTTTGCCCAGATCATCAAGAAGCAGCCGGGCGACGATACCAAGACATTCTCCTTCAACGTAGGTACCCAATTCTGATGACGAAGTTTATTACCCTCGCTCTTTCCGCTTCCGCAATGGCGCTCGGCATAGCTGCCGCGCCTGCTTCGGCTCAGGTGAATGGCATCGCCACTGCCAGTCCCGAAGCTGTGGTAGTCCAGTCCCAGGCGCGCGCCGCCGCCTATCAGGCGATCAACACGCAATACGCCGCGCAGCTTCAGCAGGCGACAACCCTCAACACTGACATGGCGACGCTTCGCGCCAGCCTCGATACGGATGGCGACCAGCAGGTCAGCGACGCCGAAGTCGCCGCCAACCCGACAGTTATCCAGCAAATGCAGCAGAAGCAGCAGCAAAGCGATGCGGTGCTTCAGCCGCTGCGGCTGGCGCAGGTGTACGTCATCGACCAGCTGACCCAGAATTACGAAGCGGCTCGCAACCAGGTGTTGAGCGCGAAGGGCATCCAGATGCTGTTGACGCCCGAAGCGATCCAGTATGCGCCCGATGGCATCAACGTGACGAGCGACATCCTTGCCGCCTTCAACCAGCGCACGCCTAGCGTTCCTTCCACGCCGCCCGCCGGGTACCAGCCCACGCCGCAGGCCGTGCAGAACTTCCAGCAGATCCAGCAGATCATCGGCGCGCTGGTCCAGCGGCAGGTGCTGCAGCAGCAGCAGCAGCAGCAGCAGCAGGCGACCCCGGCACCTTCGGGCCGGTAAATGGCCGGAACGGCAGACAGCGCTGGCGACGCGCCACTCGACTACGACGTGCGTCGGATACTCGAGGCGTTGCCGCATCGCTATCCGCTCTTGTTGGTGGACCGGGTGCGGACGCTGGTGAAGGACGAGCGTATCGAGGCGGTGAAGGCGGTCACGTTCAACGAACCGTTTTTCCAGGGCCATTTCCCCGGCGCACCGATCATGCCCGGCGTTCTCCAGATCGAGGCGCTGGCGCAGGCGGCGGGCATACTCGGCATCGAATCGCTGGGATTGGCGGGCAGCGGTAAACTGGTGATGTTCATGGGTATCGAGAATGCCAAGTTCCGCCGACCCGTGACGCCGGGCTGCCTGCTCGAGCTGGAGGTGAGCTTCACCCAGAAGCGCAGCCGCGCCTACAAGTTCAGCGGCAAGGCGAGTGTGGAAGGCAAGGTGACATGCCAGGCCGAATTCACCGCGATGATTGCGGATAGCTAACGCCGGACAGTCACCGGACCAGCCATTCACGCACTTGCCAAGCAGGGGCGCGCCGACTAGGTGCGCCGCTTCGATATGACAGCGCGCCCGGTCGGTACCGGGCACATGCTACAAGGATTGCACGCCATGAAGGCCGACGGACACCCCGATTACCACACCATCAACGTCAAGATGACCGATGGCACCGAATTTCAGACCCGCTCCACCTGGGGCAAGGAAGGCGACACGCTGACTCTGGAAATCGACCCGACCAGCCACCCTGCCTGGACCGGCGGCAAGCAGCAATTGCAGGAAGGTGGCCGCGTTGCCGCTTTCAACAAGCGTTTTGGCGGGCTTTCGCTCAAGAAATAAGCTGTCGCGCTGCGGACGATCGCGTCACCAGCGATTGTCCAGCGTATCGAGCAGGATCGGTTCGAGCCGTTCGGCTTCGGGCCACGGCTTATCATCGGCCTGTTCGGCAAAGGCCCGCTCGCGCGTTGCGCGGTCGGGCCATTTCGCGATTGCATACAATGTGCCGTCCGCTGCCTCACCCAGCATCGACCCCTGTCCGCCTTTCGCGCGCAGCTCTTCGGTCGCATCCGCCCACCGCGCGCGGAATGCAGTCAGGTTTTCAGGCGCGACTCGCCAGCGATATATGGCGACCAGTCCGGTTTCCCCGGTCACCCCCACGGCTGCTCCCGATACCATTTGGTGATGACGTATTTGATGCCGCGTCGCACCTTCATGCCGTGGTGCAACGTTGAGGGGTTTACGCTGCCATCCGCGCGGCGGTTATTCCAGCATAGCAGCTTGCCCGTTTCCGGCTGGAATGTCTTCTTGATCGCCTTGAACCGCGTGCCACCGCCCGCTTCGACGTCGTTGAGATAGACCATCGCGGTCCACGTCCGCTGTCCCGCGACCGCGCAAAATCTTTCGTAATCGGCGCCATCGGGCGCGAAATAGTCCGTGTGCGGTTTGAACTCCTGACCGGCAGCGTAGCGTTGGCCCTGCAGGGGTTCGCCATGCGCCGGGGCAATGCCGGTCAGCGAGTTCGAGCCGCGTCGCAACTTCGCGGACAACGGGGTGATCGGGCGCAAGGTCGCATGTCTCGCTGGTTCGAAAGGCGGCATCGCCATTATCGTCAGCGATGGTGGAAGGGCGGCGTTCGGCCTCGATCAAGGCGATCAGGTCGCGCGCCAGGTCGGGCGAAAGAAAATCGCGGCACTGCACGATATCCAGCTTGTCCGTCGGGATGCGCTGCACGCCGGAAAATGCGGCAAGCGTGGCCAGACTGGATTCGCCGTTGTGGGTCATTCGGCCAGAGATACCGCGCACCCGCGCCAGCGCAAGCGGCGTAACAATGTTGCGCAGGTAGCATGCAAAGCGCCTTTTCCCCTTTTCAATTCACGAATGGCGTGTAACAGGCCGAACCACAGCGCGCGGTGCCTTGACCGGTGGCCGATAGCGCGTATCAGCCCGTCGCCCGGACGTGCGGTCAGGTGCCTTCAGACAGGTGCCGCGGCCATGTGCTCATCCGGGTTTCGCGAAGGGCGTGTGGCGGTCGTAGTTCAATTGGTTAGAACGCCGGCTTGTGATGCCGGAGGTTGCGGGTTCAAGTCCCGTCGGTCGCCCCACCTTTCATCCGTCCCGATCTTCAATACCGGGACATGCAGCGTGACATTCATGACGGGATTTCAGCCATGACGGCGTTTTGGGAAGAGCCCGATTTCGACGATCACGAGCAGGTGCAGCTGGTGCGCGACCGTGCATCCGGTCTGACCGCGATTATCGCGCTGCATTCCACCCATCTCGGCCCCGGTGCAGGCGGCACCCGGTTCTGGCACTATACCGCGCCCAAGGATGCCATCCGCGATGCGCTGCGGCTGAGCCGCGGCATGAGCTACAAGAACGCGATGGCAGGCCTGCCGATGGGCGGGGGCAAGGCCGTCATCCTTGCCGGAGCGGACAAGGCCAAGACGCCTGCAATGCTGTCCGCATTCGGCGATGCCGTGAACCGTCTGCAAGGGCGCTATGTCACGGCCGAAGACGTCGGCATTTCCGAAGCGGACATGGTCGCAGTGGCGAAACGGACGGACTACGTGTCGGGTCTGCCGACCCAAGGCGACAAGACCGCGGGCGGCGACCCCGGCCCTTTTACCGCGATGGGCATCTATCACGGGATCCGCGCGGCGGTACGGCACCGGCTTGGTAAGGACAGCCTCGATGGCGTCCATATCGCCATACAGGGCACCGGCAGCGTCGGCGGCGGACTGGCGCGCCTGCTCGCGCAGGACGGTGCGCGGCTGACGCTGGCCGATGCCGATGCGGGACGCGCAGCGAAGCTGGCCGAGCAGCTCGACGCGAAAACCGTCGCCGCCGATGCGATCATGGGCGTGGCATGCGACGTGTTCAGCCCCAACGCACTTGGCGCCATCCTGGACGATGCGGGCATCGCGCGGCTGGACACGGGCATCGTGGCGGGCGGCGCCAACAACCAGCTGGCGCGCGAAGGCAATGGCGACCTGCTGTTCTCGCGCGGTATCCTCTACGCGCCCGATTACGTCATCAACGCAGGCGGCATTATCAGCGTGGCGATGGAGTATCTATGCCGGTGCGAGGCCGCGCCGTGCGATATCAACGAGGTTCGCAAACGCATCGGCCAGATACCGGAGCGGCTGGTCGATATCTGGCAGCAGAGCGAAGATGCAGGCATCTCGCCTGACCGCGTAGCCGACACGATGGCGCAAAAGCTTATCGGACGCTTATAATTTGCAATGTCATACCCTAGCTTGTGCAAGGTAAAGCCGTGGCGCACCCAAATGCCGCGGCATCGGCCTAGCAACGGATAGTTTGAACGCGCCCAAATGCACGGTTTCGCCAATCCCCGACGGTTCCTGACACTGGCCCGCTGGCTGACGCCGCTGCTGCTGGTCTCGGGCACTGCGATTGCGGCTGCCGCGCTGGCCTGGGGTCTGTTCGTGGCACCTGCCGACCGGTTGATGGGCGACACCGTGCGCATCGTGTTCCTGCATGTACCCGCTGCATGGCTGGGGATGGGCGGATGGATGGCGATCGCGGTGTCGAGCGCGGTATTCCTCGTCTGGCGCCATCCGCTGGCGGCGTTGGCGGCGCGCGGCGCGGCGGTACCGGGCGCAGTCTTTACTGCGATATGCCTTGCAACAGGTTCGATCTGGGGCCGCCCGACGTGGGGGTCGTGGTGGGAATGGGACGGGCGGATGACGTCCATGCTGGTCCTGCTGTTCCTCTATGCCGGCTACATTGCGCTGTCCCAGGCGGTTGCGCGGGAGGGCGGCTCCAGCCGTATTCCGGCGATTTTCGGATTGGTCGGAGCCGTCAATATCCCGATTATCAACCGCTCGGTCGTGTGGTGGAATTCGGTTCACCAGCCTGCCAGCATCACGCTGGGCAAGAGCAGCATGGACGCGGCGTTTCTCTACCCGTTACTGATTGCGATGTTGGGCTTCTCGCTGTTGTTCGGCGGGATCGTGCTGGCGCGGATGCGTGCGCTGCTGGCAGATACGCAGGCGGAGGCACGGATACGGCGCAAAGCAATGGTGGCAGAGGGCGGTCATGCTGCGTGAGGGGCTGGCCCAGTGGGATTTCGTGATCGCGGCATACGGCGTCGGCTTGTTCGCGATTGGCGCACTGGTGGCGTGGTCCCTGCGCGAGATGCGGCGGGCCGAGGCACGGCGCGATGCAGCGCGGCGTAACACAAGCGACGACAGCGCATGATGCAGGCAAAGCACCAGCGGCTGGTCCTGATCGTGGTGGCGATGGCGGTGTTGGTCGCGGCGTCCTTGCTGGCTGCCTATGCGCTGCGCAACCAGGCGAGTTATTTCTACGTCCCGTCGCAAATGGTGGCCGATCCGCCCGCGACCGACCAGCCGGTGCGCTTGGGCGGCATGGTGCAGGACGGAACGCTGCGCACCTTGGCCGATGGAATTACCGTTTCGTTCGTCGTCGGTGATGGCGAAGCGGTGGTGCCGGTTCGCTTCGCGGGAATTTTGCCCGACCTGTTCGTGGAAGGGTCCGGTGTGGTTGCGGAAGGGCGGATCACCGCCGACGGTACGTTCATGGCGGAAACCCTGCTTGCCAAGCATGACGAGAACTATGTCCCGCGCGAGCTGGAAGAGATGACCGAGGCGCAGGCCCGCCAGACTGTCGCCCAAACTGAAAACGTGCCCGGAAAAGCGACCGAAAGCGCACCGGAGAACATGCCGCGATGATTGCCGAGCTGGGCCATGCGGCATTGTGGATGGCGGCGACGCTGTGCCTGCTTCAACTCGTGGCAGGTGCGCTGGCGGCTTGGCGCACGGAACAGACCGTACTGGCCGGGATCGTGCGCCCCGCCGCTATTATGCAGGGCGCGCTGGCAGGGCTGTCTTTCCTCGCGCTGCTAATGCTGTTTGCGGCGACCGACCTGTCGGTGAAGCTGGTCGCAACCCATTCCCACTCGCTGAAACCGTTCATCTTCAAGCTGTCTGGCACATGGGGCAATCACGAAGGCTCCATGCTGCTGTGGATTGCCGTGATGGCACTGGCAGGTGCGCTGATCGCTGCTGTCGAACGACGCTTGCCCGAACGCACTTTGTTGGCGACATTGGCGGCGCAGGGGTTCGTCGGGCTGGGCTTTTATGCCTTTATCCTGCTCAGTTCGAACCCGTTCGAGCGGCTGGCGGAACCGGCGGTCGAGGGCGCGGGGCTTAACCCGCTGTTGCAGGATATCGGCCTCGCCTTCCATCCGCCTACGCTTTATCTCGGCTATGTTGGCCTTTCGGTGGCCTTCAGTTTCGCTGTCGGTGCGCTGTCGACGCGCGGCGTTACGCCGATGTTCGCGCGCGCAATGCGGCCCTGGGTGCTGGGGGCCTGGGTATTCCTGACGCTGGGGATCGTAGCGGGGTCGTACTGGGCGTATTACGAGCTGGGGTGGGGCGGCTACTGGTTCTGGGATCCGGTCGAGAATGCGTCGCTGATGCCGTGGCTGGCGGCTACGGCGCTGCTGCATTCGGTCAGCGTGCTGGCCGCGCGCGATGCCCTGCGGACATGGACGATCATGCTCAGCGTCGTGGCATTTTCGATGTCGATGCTGGGCACATTCCTGGTTCGGTCAGGCGTGTTGACCAGCGTCCATGCCTTTGCCGTCGATCCGGAACGGGGCAGTTTCATCCTGTTCCTGCTCGCGATTTATATCGGCGGGGCCTTGCTGCTGTTCGCCCTGCGCGCTGGCAGCATCGCGGAAGGCAAGCGGTTTCGCATCGCCAGTCGGGAAGGCGCGCTGGTGGTCAACAACGTGCTGCTGAGCGCGACGCTCGGCATCGTGCTGCTGGGCACGCTTTATCCGCTGCTGACCGAGGCGTTCGGCGTACGCGTGTCGGTCGGACCGCCCTATTTCAATCCGGTTGCGGCCGTATTCGTGCTGCCGATGCTGCTCGTGATGGCAGTGGGGCCATTGCTGCGATGGCGGCATGATCGGCCATCGCGTTTGCGCCTGCCCGCCGCCATGATCTTCGGCGTCATGCTGGCAATCTTCGTCGTGCTCGTGGTGCTTGGATCATACGGTCTGCTTGCTGAATTGGGCCTCGCGATGGCGGTGGGCCTGGCGATTGCCAGCGTACTGCCCCTGCGCAACCGCAGCCTGCGCCGCACGCCGTTGGCGACATGGGGCATGGTGGTGGCGCATCTGGGTATCGCCGTGGCCCTGTTCGGGATGGCAAGCGAGAGCGCGTTCAGCGAGGAGAAGCTGGCCGCCGTGGCTCCGGGCGGACGCGCGGATATCGGGCCGTGGCAAGTCGAGCTGGCGGCGGTCGAGCCGGTGGCAGGACCGAACTGGACCGCGATCGAGGGGCAGTTGGTGGCGCGCTATGGTGGCGGCGAACCGGTGCTGCTGAACCCGCAGGCGCGAACCTTCTGGGCGCCGGTGCAGGAAACGACCGAAAGCGTGCTGGCGACGCGATGGAACGGGCAGCTCTACGCCGTCATCGGCAAACGCGCCGGGCCGGACGCAGAGGGGCGTGAACGCTGGCAGTTGCGGCTGTGGTGGAAGCCGTTTGTTACCCTGATCTGGTATGGCGGGCTGCTGGTCGCGTTGGGCGGCGTGCTGGCGCTGGTCGGGCGGGTGGGTGATGACCTGCGTCGCCGCCGCCGCGCCCGTCGCTATGAGGACCAGGTTGCAGATGCGAAGGCGTGGGGAGCCTATGAACCAGCAGGCGAGAACGCATGAACCGGCTGCTGGTCTGGATACCGCTCGCGCTGTTCGCGCTGTTCTGCGGAGTGGCGGCGTATCAACTGTCGCAGCCTGCCGATGACAGGGTTGCCAGCGCCATGATCGGCAAGCCGCTGCCCGACTTCGCGCTACCGGCGGCAACCGATGCACTGCCCGGTGTTGCGCGCGCCGATTTTACCGATGGCACGCCGCGCCTGTTGAATATCTGGGCGAGCTGGTGCGTGCCCTGCGTGGCCGAAGCACCGCAGCTGGAACAGCTCGAGGCACGTGGTGCCGAGATCGTTGGCGTGGCGCTGCGCGACGACCCCGAAGACGTAGCGCGTTTTCTCGAACGCTATGGCAACCCGTATACGCGCATCGGCGCCGATGACATGTCCGCGCTACAGGTGGAAATCGGCTCGTCCGGAGTGCCCGAAACGTTCGTCATCGATGGTAGCGGCGTGATCACATACCAACATATCGGCGATATCCGCGCGCGCGACGTGCCGGTGCTGCTGGCCGAGCTGGCGAAGGCCGGAGCGTGATCCGCATGCTCCTCGCGATGCTGCTGTTGTTGGCCGGTGCGCCGCTTGCGTCCCAGCAAGGCGTTCCAGCCGCACCTTACGCCTACGTGCAACTTCCCGATCCGGAACAGGAGGCGGCTGCGCAGGCCTTGATGCACACGCTGCGCTGTTTGACGTGCCAGAGCCAGTCCATCGCCGACAGCGACGCCGATATGGCGGGTGACATGCGCCATCAGGTCCGCAGCCGCATCGCCGCCGGAGAGACGCCCGCCCAAGTGCGCGGATGGCTGGTCGAGCGGTACGGCGATTATGTCAGCTTCACGCCTGTCGCCAGCAACACGACCTGGCCGTTATTCGCCGTGCCGGTTGCGATCCTGTTGGTTGTCGGCAGTCTGCTTTGGCGGCGATTTTCACGAAAAGGACAGACGCCGCGATGATCTGGCTGGCCGTTCTGCTGCTGGCCGTGGGTGCGCTTGCGCTGGCGGTGTTCCTCCTTCGTTTGCCCGCAGCGGGTCGCACGCTTTTCGCTGCGGCGCTCGTGTTCGGTCTGGCCGGATATGCGTGGTTCGGTTCGCCGGGGCAGCCTGCTGCGCCCAAAACCGCCGAAGTCGCGCAACCCGAAGCGGCATTCGGCGCGATCAAGGCCCGTCGCGCCTTTTTCGATCCGTCGCAGCCGCCCGGTCGGTTCGTGATGATGGCGGACGGTTACGCGCGCAAAGGCCAGCATGCCGACGCTGCCGCGCTGTTGCGTGGGGCGGTGGCGGACAATCCGGACGATGCCGAAGCATGGGTCGCGCTTGGCAATGCGCTGATCGAGCATGCGGATGGCAACCCGACGCCTGCCGCGTTGCTGGCCTATGCGCAGGCTGAACGCATTGCGCCGCAAAACCCCGCCAGCGCCTATTTCTTCGGCGTGGCCCTGTTACGGGGCGGACGGGCGGAGGAAACCCGCGCAATCTGGGCCGAACTGATCGAAGCTGCACCCGCCGATGCCCCCTATCGCGCCGAACTGGCCATGCAGCTGGCGCAGCTGGACGCCATCATCGCACGCCGGACACCGCCGCCGCGTCCCTGAACGGTGCGTGTTGCAGTGCGGTAGCCATGCTGCTACCCGCCGCGCTCTTTGAAAGCGGAAGCCTTGCGACGAAGATTGCAACCAGGGGCACCGCAAAGGGCGCAACCATAAAGGGCCGGCGAAGCAATGCGCGACGCTTCCTCCGATCAGGCATCTGCCGAAAACGGCACCGTGCGACCAGACGAAGGCCCGGCACCCACCGGGTCTGTTAGCACCGGTGTGCATCGTGGCTCCAGGGCCGCGCTTGCCGTCGGGGCCATCGGCGTCGTCTTCGGTGATATCGGCACCAGCCCGCTTTATGCATTCCGCGAAACCTTTGTCGGCCCCAATCCGCTGCCGATAGACCGGATGCACGTCATGGGCGTGGTCAGCCTGATCTTCTGGTCGATGACGCTGGTGGTGGCGATCCAGTACGTCACCATCCTGATGCGCGCCGACAACAAGGGGCAGGGCGGCAGCCTTGCACTCGTCGCGCTGATTTCCAGCCATATCGGCAAATCGCGCTATGCCTGGGTGGCGGTGCTGCTTGGCGTGTTCGCCACCTCGCTGTTCTACGGCGACAGCATGATTACGCCCGCAATTTCGGTTCTTTCCGCAGTCGAGGGGCTGACCGTCGTCGATCACCGGCTGGACCCGTTCGTCATTCCCATTGCGCTGACTTTGCTCATCTTTCTGTTCCTGCTGCAGAAGCGCGGCACGGCAAAGGTCGGCGCACTGTTTGCGCCGGTGATGATCGTTTATTTCATCGTCATCGCCGGGTTGGGCACCGCGCAAATCGCGCAGCATCCGGAAATCCTGTGGGCGCTGAACCCCTATTACGCGGTGCAGTTCTTCGTGATCGACAAATGGTTCGCCTTCCTTGCATTGGGGTCGGTGGTGCTGGCGGTGACGGGGTCGGAGGCGCTGTATTCCGACATGGGCCATTTCGGGCGCGGGCCGATGAAGCTGAGCTGGTTCGGCTTCGTCATGCCCTGCCTGCTGCTCAACTATTTCGGGCAAGGCGCGATGATTTCCAGCCTGCCGCCCGCACTGGCTGCCGAAGCGATCCAGAACCCGTTCTTTTTCCTTGCGGGCGAGGAATGGCGCTTGCCGCTGGTCATCCTCGCCACCTTCGCCACCTTCATCGCCAGCCAGGCAGTGATTTCGGGCGCGTTTTCCATCACGCACCAGGCGGTCCAGATGGGTTTCATCCCGCGCCTGTCCACCATGCACACCAGCGAAACCGAGGGCGGGCAGATATACATCCCGGTAGTCAACTGGGCGCTGATGGTGGCGGTCATCATCCTGGTGCTGACTTTCCAGAACTCCAGCAACCTGGCTTCGGCTTACGGTATCGCGGTGACGGGCGCGGTAACGATCGACACGTTGCTGATGGCGGCGCTGCTGATCGGCGTGTGGAAATGGCGCTGGTGGTATGCCGCGCCGGTCGTCGCGCTGTTCCTGATCGTGGACGGGGCATATTTCGCTGCGAACTTGACGAAAGTGCCCGATGGCGGGTGGTTCCCCCTGCTGGTGGGCGCAGTGGTGTTTACCCTGCTGACCACCTGGGCACGCGGGCGCAAGCTGATGCGCGAGCGGATGACCGAGGTGGCATTGCCGATTCAGGTGTTTGCCAAATCGGCAAAGAACAGCGCCGTGCGCGTGCCGGGCACCGCCATCTTCATGGCCAGTACGACAGGCGGGGTACCTTCCGCGCTGCTCCACAATATCAAGCACAACAAGGTGCTGCACGAACGGGTGGTGATCCTGACCATCCAGATCGCCGACGTGCCCTATATCGATCCCGACGCCCGCTGCGAATATCACGACCTTGGCGACGGGTTCTATCGCGCGGTGCTGCATTACGGCTTCATGGAAAATACCGACGTGCCGCTGGGGCTGCAAAGCATGCAGCAGTGCGGCGGCGCGTTCGACATGATGCAGACCAGCTTCTTCCTCAGTCGCCAGACCCTGTTGCCCAGCGACAAACCCGGAATGCCGCTATGGCGCGAGAAGATATTCGCGTGGATGCTGCGAAATTCGGCGACGGCGATGGAGTTCTTCCAGCTTCCGACCAACCGCGTGGTGGAGCTGGGCAGCCAGGTTCGGATTTGAACCGCAACAACGGTTTGCAGGGTGACAAAGGTGACACCGTGTCACTTTTGCGAACCGATAATTTCACTATTCAATTCAAATTATTAGGTTCGAAACTCGAACCGGACGGACACATGTCCCGGGGGCGAAAAACGTGTCATAATTCCCGGTCGGATCCTGGCCCGTTCGGGCGGTGCGTCGCAGCAACCCTACCACACGCATTCGCCTGTAGGACAGCGCAAAGCTGCGGCTCAGGCGGTCGGCGGTTCGTCCTTCACCGCATCGTCCGCCAGCGACAGGCCGTGCTTCAGCAGCATCGGTATCTGGCTGAAGGTGAACAGGAACGTCAGCGGCATGAACACCCACAGCTTGGCCCATAGCCAGCTTTCGAAGCTCAGGCTGGCGCGCAGCACTTCGTTCAGTGCGGCCAACGCCAGGAAGAAGAAGCCCCAGTTGCGCGACAGCAGCAGCCAGCCCCTGTCGCTCAGTCCCTCGAATGCTGCTTCCAGCAGCACGCGCAGCAGGGCGCGGCCTTTCCAGAAATAAGCGCCGAGCAGGACGATACCGAACATGCTGTAAATCAGCGTCGGTTTGATCTGCACGAACAATGGATCGCCGAAGAAGATCGTCAGACCGCCGAAACCGACGATAAGCGCGGTCGAGAACCACAGCATCGGGGACACCTTCCCCAGTCTTAGTTTGGAGAAGATCAGGGCGATCACCGCCGCAACCATGAAGGCCAGCGTGCCCTTGATAACAGCGGCGATCTCGGCAATCGGCTCGCTTTCGGCGGGCGAGAAGTATTTATAGACGCCCAGGAATATGATTAGCGGCCCGTAATCGACGGCCACGTTGATCCAGCCCGACGCCGGTTTTTTCGTCTCGGCCATCAGGCCACTCCTGCAATGACGCGCGCGACCAGGTCGGGATCGAACGGGCGCAAATCGTCGATCTTTTCGCCGACGCCGATGGCATGGATCGGCAGGCCATATTGCTGCGCCGCCGCGACCAGCACGCCGCCGCGCGCCGTGCCGTCCAGCTTGGTCATCACGAGGCCCGTCACGCCCGCAACTTCGCGGAACACGTCGATCTGCGCCAGCGCGTTCTGGCCGTTTGTCGCATCCAGCACCAGCACGACATCGTGCGGTGCTTCGGGGTTCAACCGGCCCAGAACCTTCCGGATCTTGGCCAGTTCGTCCATCAGCTCGCGCTTGTTCTGCAACCGTCCGGCGGTGTCGACCACCAGCGTGTCGATGCCCTGCTCGGTCGCGGCCTTTACGCCGTCGAACACGATGCTGGCGGGGTCGCCGCCTTCCGGGCCGCGTATCAGCGGCACGCCGACGCGGTCCGCCCATGTGGCGAGTTGCCCGATGGCGGCGGCGCGAAAGGTGTCGCCTGCGGCCAGCATCACGCCGTAATCGTCTTCGGTGAACCAGTGCGCCAGCTTGGCAATCGTGGTCGTCTTGCCGCTGCCGTTGACCCCGATAACGAGGATGACTTGCGGGCGGGGGAAGGCGGTGATTTCCAGCGGCTTGGCCACGGGGCGCAGGATTTCGGCAATTTCTTCGGCCACCGCTTCCTTCAATTCGCGTTCGGTGATGTTCAGGCCGAACCGTTTCTCCGCCAGACTGTCGCGGATGCGCGCGGCGGCGGCGGGGCCAAGGTCGGACGCGATCAGCGCATCTTCCACCCCGTCCAGCGTGGCATCGTCCAGCTTGGCCGTGCCGATGACGCCGGTGAGATTTTCGCTAAGCCGGTCGGAAGTCTTGCGAAAGCCCCCGAACATGCGTTGCGACCAGCTTGTCTCGCTCATCGGAGCATGCCTTCTTCTACGCGCGTTGGGCGAACGGTGGCGATGGTGCCGCGCGGCGTGCCGTCGGGCACCGCCACGCGGGCGAAGGCGGGCGTGTAGCCGGTGCCGTCGGCCTCGGCCAGCACCTGCGTTTCCTTGCCCACTTGCGCGGCCAGCCATGCGTCGCGCGCGGTGCGGACGTCGGCGCGCAGTTCGGCGGCGCGGGCCTTTACGATGGCACGATCCACCTGCGGCATTCGCGCGGCAGGGGTGCCGGGGCGGGGCGAGTAGGGGAAGATATGACCGTGGACGATATCGAGTTCGGCGATGATGGAGCGGTTCGCCGCATGCGCCGCATCGCTCTCGGTCGGGAACCCGGCGATGAGGTCGGCGCCGACGGCAAGGTCGGGGCGGCGCGCTTTCAGCCGCTGGACCAGCGACACCGCATCGTGGCGCAAGTGGCGGCGCTTCATGCGTTTCAGGATCAGGTCGTCGCCATGCTGGAGCGATAGGTGCAAATGCGGCATCAGGCGCGGCTCGCTTGCAAACAGCTCTTCCAGCAGCGGGTCGATCTCCACCCCGTCCAGCGACGACATGCGCAGGCGTTTCAGCGCGGGAAACGCGCGCAGGATCGACTCCATCAAAGCGCCCAGCGGCGGTGTATCGGGCAGGTCGTGCCCCCACGAGGTCACATCCACGCCGGTCAGCACGACTTCCGCCGCGCCCTGTTCCAGATGGTGCTCCACGTCGCGCAATACAGCGGCAATGGGTTGCGACCGGCTGGCCCCGCGCCCCTGCGGGATGATGCAGAAGGTGCAGGCGTGGTCGCACCCGTTCTGCACTGCCACGAAGGCGCGGGTGCGGCGCATCGGTTCGACATGCACGGGTGCGGGGACATTCCAGCTGCGCGGGTCGAGCTTGGCGGTGTTGGGGATCAGGCCGTCCACCTCCGGCATGGCCGCCAGCTCGTCGCGCGCGACTTCCGCGGCGCAGCCTGTCACTAGAATGCGCGCATCGGGCCGGTCGCGGCGGGCGCGGCGGATGGCCTGCCGGGTCTGGCGCACCGCTTCGGTGGTGACGGCGCAGCTGTTGATGGCGACGACATTGTCTTCGCCCGCCAGCAAGTCGCCGATGCGCTCGCTTTCGGCGATGTTCAGCCGACAGCCGAGCGATATGACCGCAGCTTCTTTCATATCTCAAAAGTGCCGCGATAACTTTCCTGCGCCGGTCCGGTCATCGTGATGGTGCCGCCCGCCTGCCATGCAATGGTCAGCGTACCGCCGGGCAGGGTGACGTCGACGGGCGACGTGACCAGCCCGCGCCGGATGGCGGCAACTGCCGTGGCACAGGCCCCCGTACCGCACGCCTGCGTCAGCCCCGCACCGCGTTCCCACACGCGCAATGCAATGCCGCCGTCGGTGACGCTGGCGACGTTGACGTTCACGCCTTCGAGGAACAGCGGGTCGGTTTCGATGGTCGGGCCAATCTGCGCGAGGTCGATGTCCGCCGCGTCGGGCACGAAGAACACGATGTGCGGGTTGCCGACATTGACCGCGTCGGGCGCTTCGAGGCCCTCCCACCCGACAGGCATGGCGCGGGTGTCCATCGAATAGGCGAGCGGGATGGTGTTCCAGGCAAATTGCGGCTCGCCCATATCGACGCTTGCCCCGCCATCGGAAGGCGAAAGCGCGATGACGCCGCCCGCCGTTTCCACCCTCGCGGCGTGTCCATGCAGCAGCGCGACGCAGCGCGCCGCGTTGCCGCAGGCTTCCACCTCGCCGCCGCCGCTGTTGAAAATCCGCATCCGGAAATCCGCGCCATCTTCGGTGGCAGGCTCCAGCCGGATCAGCTGGTCGAAGCCGATGCCGCGATACCGGTCCGCCAGCGCGATGACGGTGGTTTCGGGGAGGTCGGGCAGTGTTTCGTCGCGGGCATCCAGCACGACGAAATCATTTCCCAGCCCATGCATTTTTATGAAGGGAACGCGCGCCATATGCGCCCGCATCTATGCGGCGGGTCGGCCTGCGTCCAGAGCTGTGTGCAGAGCGGCGTCCGGCATATCAGGCTGACCGTGCTGCGGACGGCGTGTCGTTTATGACAGCATGTTCTGCTGCGATCACAGGCGCTTCACTCAGCAGACCTGCTTCCGCCAGCCGCGTCGTCACATCGGCGGCGGTTTCGGGGCGGCCATAGAGATAACCCTGCCCCTTGAGCTGACCCTTGCCGCGCAACGCCTTCAGGATCTTGCCGTCCTCGATTCCTTCGGCGGTAATCGGCAGGCCAAGCCCTTCGCCCAGCGAGATAATCGCCTCGATCAGCTTCTGATTGCCATCTTCCGCATTCAGTTCGCCCACGAAGCTGCGGTCGATTTTCAGACGGTCGAACGGCAGCGCGCGCAGTTGCGCCAGACTGGAAAAGCCGGTGCCGAAATCGTCGAGGCTGATCTGGACGCCCTGGTTTTTCAGGCTGGTAATCATCGCGCGCACCTGGCCGATATTCTGGTGCAGGCAGCTTTCGGTGATCTCGACTTCCAGCCGTTGCGGCGGGAAATTGTGCGTAACCAGCAGTTTCAAGAGCTTCTGCGCAAACCATGGATCGCGCAGCTGCACCGGAGAGATATTGACCGACAGTGTCAGGTGCGGCGCCCAGCCCAGCGCATCCTGCATGGCGGTGGCGATCAGCTGTTCCGACATCGCGCCGATAACGCCGATTTCTTCGGCGACGGGAATGAACACTGTCGGTGCAACCAGCCCGTGCTCGGCGGATTGCCAGCGCGCCAGCATCTCGAAGCCGACGATGGCGCCTGTCTCGATATCGATCTGCTGTTCGTAATAGGGCACGAATTCGCCGTTTGCGAGGCCGTGCCGGATGCCGGCCTCCATCGTGGTGCGATGGCGCAGCTCGGTTTCCATCGCCGGTTCGAAGCGCGCGTGGCGGTTCTTTCCCTGCTTCTTGGCGTGGTACATGGCAATGTCCGCGCGGTGCAGCAGCGTTTCAGCCAAGGCGACGTCGTCCTGCGGCGCTTCTTCCGGATCGGCAGCAATCGCTTCGGTGGTGGCGATGCCCAGCGAAATCGTTGTCTCGACCGGCATGCCGTCCACCGGTTGCTGTTTGGAAATCGCATCGATCAGCGCGCCTGCGACCAGATCGAGCTGTTCGGGCCGCGTCGTGTCGTACAGCAGCGCGACGGCAAATTCGTCCCCGCCGATGCGCGCGACCGCATCGCTGGCCGACAGGGTGGCGCGCATCCGGTCGGCGGTGCTGCGCAGAACGGTATCGCCGACCTGGTGGCCGTTGAGGTCATTGACCTGCTTGAAATTGTCGAGGTCGATCATCAGCATGGCGACACCCTGGGGCGCAAGGCCGGCAATGCCGCTGTCGCGTTGTGCCAGCAGCGCGGCAGTTGCGGGAATGATGCTGCGACGGTTGAGGCATCCGGTCAGCGGGTCGGTTTCCGCCAGCTCGCGCGCGACCTTTTCCGCATTGCGGCGCTCCGCCACTTCGGCAAGCAGTTCGCGATACCGCCGCATCCCGAACACCACCAGCGCGATATTGAGCAGCAGCGCGTTGATGAGCACAAGGTCGGGCGCATTCTCGCCGAAGAACCAGCTGCGCGCGATCTGCGGCAGCACGGTGCCACCGGTGCCCACGAACAGCAGCACCGCCGTGATGGAAATGCCCAGCGCGACAATATCGCGCTCCGCCCGGCGCTTGGGGTCGCTGGCGGGCCGTTTTTGCGGCGGTGTGGAAGTATCAGGCGGCGTCATTCGCTGGTGCGGCCGGTGCGTCCGGCCCGTTCCCCCTCTTCATTCGATGGCACGATCTGCCAGACGCCTATGAAAAGTTGGTTAAGGCCGGGTTGCTGCGTCCGTTGCCCACGCTATGGCAGCGTAGCATTTTCACCGAGGAGCACGGCGTGGCGCGATACTGGCTGATGAAATCCGAACCCGATGTCTATGGCTGGCAGCAGCTGCTGGACGAAGGGGAGGGCACCTGGGACGGGGTGCGCAACCACCAGGCCAAAAACAACCTTGCCGCGATGGAAGTTGGCGATCTGGCGTTCTTCTACCACTCGAATATCGGGCGCGAGATCGTGGGCATAGCGCGCATCACGGTGGCAGGCATCACCGATCCGACCGACCCGACGGGGAAATGGGCGGCGGTGAAACTGAAACCGGTGGAGCTGCTGCCGCGTCCTGTTACACTGAAAGAAGTGAAAGCCGACCCCGCGCTGGCGGAGATGGAGCTGGTCAGGCTGATGCGCCTGTCGGTGTGCGAAGTGCGCGAGGCGGAGTGGAACCACATTCTCGAGCTGGCGAAGCAGCCCGTCGACGAGGGGTAGAACGCGCCGTCCCGTTTTGCGACACGCGGGCGGGCGGGCGGTGCATGGTGGTTAGCAACCCCTTAACGCCGCCGTCATGCGCAGATCACTCGTTCTCACCGACGATGCCGCCCGGCATCCCTTCCTCGCCTCGCTCCCGCCGCATGTGCGCCGGGGCGGCGACCCGGTTGGGGCGCGCCCTCCGGTGCGTCCGGTGCTGCACCTGTCGCGCGACGACTTACGCGGGTTCTGGCTGGCCTATGCAGGCTGCTTCCTGGCGGTGTCGATCTTCATCTTCTGACGGTTCAGGCCGCTGCCAGCGCCGCGCGCCTTTCCGCGCGGTACAGCCTGCTGCCCAGCCATGCGGAGATGACGCACATTCCCGCACTCAGCAGCAACTGCTCGCCCACGGCGATGCCCAGCGCGGTCAGTCCCATCGACACAACCGCGCCGATGACCATCGCCAGCGAATTGACGATATTGTTGGCAGCGATCGTGCGCGCGGCGCGTTCCTGTGCCACGCGGGTCGTCAGAAACGCATAGAGCGGCACCACGAAGAAACCGCCCGCCACCGCGATGCCCAGCAACATGCCGAGCAGCGGTATCGCCAAGGGTTGCGCCACGAAGTCCGACACGTCGAGCAGGCCGGTGATGCCCGTGTTGTCCCACATGCGCGCGACGAGGTAGAACCCGACGACGAACAGCCCCATGATGATGACGGACACGGGCGAGAAACGCGCGGACACCGTACCCTTCAGCAGCGAGTTGATGCCGACCGAACCGATGGCGACGCCGACCGAAAAGATGACGAGGAACAGGCTGGCGACTTGCGGACTGGCCGATAGCTGGTTCTTCGCCAGTGGCGGAAACTGGATGAACAGCACCGCGCCGATGGTCCAGAAAAAGCTGATGGCGAGGATGGCGTAATACACCTCGCGGTTGTGGACCGTATCGCGCACCAGGCGCCACGACATGATGATCTGGTCCGCAATGCCGAATGGAATGAAGGTGGCAATGCGCAGCGCCTTCGACGCATTCGCGTCGCGCAGTTTGTGGACCAGCGGGAACTCGATCTTGCCCGGCACCAGCGGCGGCGCGGGTGGCACCTGGCGGCTGACGAAATAGGCGATGCAGGACGTGACGACGATGGCGACCAGCGCCGCCTGCACCGGGATCCAGCCCGCCAGAATGGTGCCGGTCAGGATGGCAACATAGGTGCCCGCCTCGACCAGCCCGGTGCCCGACAGCACTTCCTCGCGCTTCAGATGCTGCGGCAGGATGGCGTATTTGATCGGGCCGAGGAATGCCGACTGCACGCCGGTCAGGAACAGCGCGAACAGCAGGATCGGTATGGCCACGGTGTCCACCGCGATGCCCTGCCACGCCATGTACAGGCCCGTCGCCCCGATCAGCATGAGAACGATCTCGCACGCTTTCACGCGGCGGATAATCAGTGCCTTGTCGGTCGTATCCGCCAACTGTCCGGCAAAGGCGGAAAACAGCACGAAGGGCAGGATGAAGACACCCGATGCCAGTCCGCTGAAAATCGTTTCGTCTTCCTGCGAATTATAGACGGTATAGACCACGAACAGGACCATCGCGGTCTTGTAGAGGTTGTCGTTGAAAGCGTTGAACAGCTGCGTCACGAACAGCGGCAGGAAGCGGCGCTGCGACAGCAGGTGCATCGTGGTACTCATACGCCTGTTCGCCAGCAGCCCGGGTCCATTACGGCCAGCGTCTAGCGCAATGCGGCACCCGCACAAGTGCGGGCGCGTCGTCAGAAGGCTTTTGCAGTGCGTTGCGTTGGTCTAGGGCGGGGCGATGCTGACGTTGCCCAACATCCTCACGCTGTCGCGCATCGTCGCCGTGCCGCTGCTGGCGGCGCTGTTGTGGTGGCCGGAATGGAATTTCGGCTACGCGCTGGCCTTCGTGCTGTACTGCCTGATGGGCATCACCGATTATTTCGACGGCTACCTCGCACGGTCCAGCGGCACCGTGTCGAAACTCGGCATGTTCCTCGATCCCATTGCGGACAAGATCATGATTGCCGCCGTCATCCTCGTGTTGACGGCGCAGGGCTATCTGCGCGGGCCGTATGTCGGCGACCTGCACGTGATTGCCGGCCTCATCATCCTGATACGCGAGATTGCGGTGTCCGGCCTGCGCGAATTTCTGGCCGGGTTGCAGGTGTCGATGCCGGTCACGAAACTGGCAAAGTGGAAAACGACCTTGCAGCTCGTAGCGCTGGGGTCGCTGATTCTGGGCGGCGCGGTGCATGGCCCGCCGCCGCTCTTGCTGGAGGATGCGGTGCGACCGCTGGCCGAGCAGTGGATACATCTGGTCGGTCTCGCCAGCCTGTGGGGCGCGGCGGTGCTCACGGTGATTACCGGCTGGGACTACCTGCGCGTCGGCGTGCAGCACATGGACTAAGTCGGGGACTACCGCGGCAAAGGCTTTCCCGGCAAAGGCTATCCCAGTAACGGCAGGCCGAAGCGGTCGCGCGGATCTTCGCGGTCGAATTCCTCCACCGGCGCGTAACCGAATTTCTCGACCATTTTCTGGTGCAGCGGCGTATCGAACTTTACACCGGCATTCTTGCCGCTGCGCCATGCAACGCGGCCCGCCACCTTCGCCCTGGTGCCCAGCCCGATGATAACGGGCGACCCCTCGGCCACATCCGCCGCGCCGGTTTCGATCATGCAACCACCGCAGCTCAGATTGTACAGACGCACCGACATCGTGGTGTCCGCCACGGAAAGCTGGATTTCCTGATCGGATTCGAACCGGCTGTAGGACCGCATGGCGTGCTTCCCTTCCGGTGCGGGAAGGACCCTCTTGTTTTCTGGTTGGAGGAAACCTCTAGCCGGCAATTCACCAAGATTTGGTGAAAGCGCCTTTGTTCAGGGGGTGGGGACGCCTATTGCGCCAGCTCGGCGCGGATTTCCCCGGCGAGCAGGCGGAACTCGTCGGCTCGCGGGGATTTGGTGCGCCAGATCAGCGCGATCTCGCGGTGCGCGTCGTCGCTTTCCAGCGTGCGCAGAACGACCCTTGTGTTGTCGAGCAGCCCGGCGCGCACGGCCATGTCCGGCACCATCGTCAGGCCGAGGCCGTTATCCACCATCTGCACCAGCGTATGCAGGCTGGTGCCGACCATAGGTGCCGCCGCCCGCAATTCCGGGCGGCTGCACGCAGCCAGCGCATGTTCGCGCAGGCAATGCCCGTCCTGCAACAGCAGCAGCCGGTCCCCATCGATGCTGTCGGGCTGCACCGGATCGGCGAATGCATCGCTTTCCGCAGCCGGTATCGCAAGGCCGAGGCGGTCCATACCGACACTCTCGCGCTCTACCTCGCCCACAGCGAAGGGGAGGGCCAGCAGCACACAATCGACACGCCCGGCATGCAGCGCCCCGACCGCTGCCGCGCTGGTATCCTCGCGCAGTTTCAGCTCCAGCGCGGGCCGCGTCTCGCGTAGCCGGGGCAGCAAGCGCGGCAGCAGGAACGGTGCGATGGTCGGAATGACCGCCAGCCGCAATTCGCCCGACAGCGGCGTACCGCTGGCGCGCACCAGTTCCTCAAGATCGGACGCCTCGCGCAGGATGCGGCGTGCGCGTTCCACGACGTTTTCACCCAGCGCGGTAAAGCGCACCACCCGCCGGCTACGCTCGACCAGCGTGGTGCCGAGCAGCGACTCAAGCTCGCGGATCCCTGCGCTCAGCGTGGATTGCGAAACGAAGCTCGCCTCCGCCGCGCGACCGAAATGGCCCTGTTCGTGCAGCGCGACGAGGTATTGCAGCTGTTTGAGGGTGGGCAGGTAGGTGGTCATGGGCAAACTCCTGCTAATCCCATACCCCGTTCGCCCTGAGCTTGTCGAAGGGTCGTACTTGAAGCCAGGTGTGACGTTGGAAGAAAAGCAGTCCTTCGGAGTCGAAGACGGCGCAGTGCGCCACCGGCTCAGGACGAACGGGCAGAGGCAGAGTACTTTGTCGTCGAAGACCCCGCAGAGCGCCACCGGCTCACGACGAAGGGCGTATTACTGCTTTGCTTCGCTACGCTCGTAACGACGACTTTCGTTACTCATCCCCACCGCCAACCCGCGTCATGTCCAGCTTGCCGTCCACCACCGTGAACGCCATCTTGCCTTCCACCAGATCCAGCGCGTCCTTGCCGAATACGTCATAGCGCCAGCCTTTCAGGATCGGCAGGTCGCGCGCCCCTGAGGCCAGTGCCTCCATCTCGTCCGCGCGGGTCAGCAGGCGACTGGCGATGTCGATCTCGCGGCTGCGGATTTTCAGCAGCAGTTTCAGCAGGTCCGCCACCAGCGCGCCTTCCTTGCCCAGCGGCGCGCCGCGTGTGGATTTCGCCGGCATTTCGGATTTCGGCAACGGCTGCGCATCGGCCAGCACCTGCATCATGCGTTTGCCGATATCGTTCTCGCGCCAGGCATTCGACAGCCCGCGCACCTTGGCGAGGTCGGCCTGTTGCTTCGGCGGGTGCCCGGCAATATCGGCCAGCGTCTCGTCGCGCACGATGCGGCCTCGCGGGAATGTCCTTGTGCTGCGCCTCGCCCTCGCGCCATGCCGCCAGCGCCTTGAGCCGGCCCAGCATGTCGGCCTTGCGGCCCTGATGCTTGATACGCTTCCACGCAACGGCGGGATCGTTGCGATAGTTGTCCGCATTCGCCAGCTTTTCCATCTCGGCATCCAGCCATCCGCCACGCCCGGTCTTCACCAGCTTTTGCAACATGCGCGGAAAGATTTTCGCCAGATGCGTCACGTCGCCGATGGCATACTCGATCTGCCGGTCGGTCAGCGGGCGGCGGCTCCAGTCGGTGAACCGCGCGCCCTTGTCCACAGTGATCCCGAGCCACGCATCGACCAGGTTGGCATAGCCGATCTGTTCGGACTGGCTGATCGCCATCATCGCGATCTGCGTGTCGAAGATGGGGAAGGGCGTCTTGCCGGTCAGGTTGAAGATGATCTCCACGTCCTGCCCGCCGGCATGGAAAACCTTCAGGCAATCCTCGTTCTCGCACAGCAGGTCGAGCAGCGGTCTGAGGTCGATCCCGTCGGCCATCGGGTCGATGGCGGCGGCTTCCTCCTCGTTCCCGATCTGCACCAGGCACAGTTCGGGGTAATAGGTGTTCTCGCGCATGAATTCGGTATCGACGCAGACGAAATCGCCCTTGCCCAGCCGTTCACACAGGTCCGCCAGCGGCGCGGTTGCAGTGATAAGATCGTGAATTTTCATTGAAATGCGTTTCTTTCCTCGTGTCGGGCGGAGTGCCGCCCCCGGCGTCTGTCGCCATGTTTCGCGTCCACCGCCTTGACACGGATGGGCGCTTGCCCTGTTAGCGCGCGCGAAACTGCGCCATAGGCTTTTCTTTTCGCGCCACGCGCCGCGGCGATAGCCCGCAAACCCGAAAGAGTTCAAAGATGCACGCCTTCCGTTCCCATAATTGTGCCCAGCTTACTTCCACTGAGGTGGGCGAAACCGTGCGCCTGTCGGGCTGGGTCCACAAGAAGCGCGACCATGGCGGGGTGCTGTTCGTGGACTTGCGCGACCATTACGGCATCACGCAGGTTGTGGCGGACGAGGACAGCGCGGCGCTGCCTCTGCTGGAAGGGCTCAAGCTGGAATCGGTCGTTACCATCGACGGCACGGTCAAGGCGCGCAGCGAGGCGACGGTCAATGCCGCGCTGCCGACCGGCGAGATCGAGGTTTTCGCGCGCGAAGCCACGGTGCAGAGCCACGCCGAGGAACTGCCGATGCCGGTGGCGGGCGAGCAGGACTATCCCGAAGACATCCGGCTGAAATACCGCTTCATCGACCTGCGCCGCGAGACGATGCACGCCAACATCATGCTGCGCAGCAAGGTTATCGCCAGCATTCGCCGCCGCATGATCGAACAGGATTTCAACGAAATCCAGACGCCGATCCTGGCCGCCAGCAGCCCCGAGGGCGCGCGCGACTACATCGTGCCCAGCCGACTGCACCCCGGCAGCTTCTACGCGCTTCCGCAGGCACCGCAGATGTTCAAGCAGCTGCTGATGGTGGCGGGCTTCGACCGCTATTTCCAGATCGCGCCCTGCTTCCGCGACGAAGACCTGCGCTCCGACCGCAGTCCGGAATTCTACCAGCTCGATTTCGAGATGAGCTTCGTGACTCAGGAAGACGTGTTCCAGGCGATCGAGCCGGTGCTGGCGGGCGTGTTCGAGGAATTTGCGAACGGCAAGTCCGTGACGAAATCGGGCGAGTTTCCGCGCATTCCCTATGCCGACGCCATGCTCAAATATGGCACCGACAAGCCCGACCTCAGGAACCCGCTCGAAATTTCGGATGTCACCACGCACTTCCACACGTCCGGCTTCGGCCTGTTCGAGAAGATCGTGGGCGGCGGCGGTGTCGTGCGCGTGATCCCGGCACCGAAGACCAACGAGAAAAGCCGGAAATTCTTCGATGCGATGAACGATTGGGCGCGCAGCGAAGGATTTGCCGGGCTGGGCTATGTCACGCGCAAGGGCGGCGAGTTCGGCGGACCGATTGCCAAGAACCACGGGCCGGACCTGATGGCAGCGCTGTATGACGAGTTGGGTCTTGGCCCGGACGACGGCCTGTTCTTCGCAGCGGGCAAGGAAAAGGAAGCTGGTCAAGCTGGCAGGCGCGGCGCGTACTCGCGTCGGCGAAGAGCTGGAGCTGATCGAGCAGGGGTGCTTCAAGTTCTGCTGGATCGTGGATTTCCCTATGTACGAATTCGACGAAGACACCAAGAAGGTCGATTTCAGCCACAACCCGTTCTCCATGCCGCAGGGCGAGATGGCGGCGCTGGAGAGCAGCGATCCTCTCGACATACTTGCGTGGCAATACGACATCGTGTGCAATGGATATGAGCTGTCCAGCGGCGCCATCCGGAACCACCGGCCCGATATCATGTACAAGGCGTTCGAAATTGCGGGCTATTCGAAGGCCGATGTGGACCGCGATTTTTCGGGCATGATCGAGGCGTTCAAGCTGGGCGCGCCGCCGCATGGCGGCTCGGCCCCCGGCATCGACCGGATCGTGATGCTGCTGGCGGACGAACCGAATATCCGCGAAGTCATCGCCTTCCCGCTGAACCAGCGTGCGCAGGACCTCATGATGGGCGCGCCGAGCAAGGTGGACGATCGCCAGCTGAAGGATGTCCACATCAAGGTGGTGCAGCAGCCGGGCGCGCAGAAGAGCGTGAACAAGGAAGACTTCGCGCCGGGTGAAGGTGCGGATACGGCCAGCTAATCCCCTTGCCAGTGCGCGCACCGCGCCTTAAGTCCGGTGCAACAGCATCACACCCGTATTTCGAGAGGGAAATTATGAGCGATACCGCCGACCGCGTGCAGAAGATTGTTGTCGAGCATCTTGGCGTCGAGGCCGACAAGGTCACCCAGGAAGCCAGCTTCATCGACGATCTGGGCGCCGACAGCCTTGACATCGTCGAGCTGGTGATGGCGTTCGAAGAGGAATTCGGCGTCGAAATCCCCGACGATGCAGCGGAAAAGATTACTACCGTCGGCGATGCCACGAAATATATCGAAGAGCACAAAAGTTAAGACCTAAACCCTTTCGATCCCCGTTCGCCCTGAGCTTGTCGAAGGGTTGCTTTTCTCGTCATGTCACACTGAAAGAAAAGTACAGGACTTCGACAGGCTCAGCCCGAACGGGTTGGGCCTGTCTTCGTAAGGAACTTTATAAATTCGTCGCTGCGTCCGGCCCATGCGATATTAGGAGAACAGAATGCGCCGTGTCGTCGTAACAGGTCTGGGTCTGGTCACGCCTCTTGGTGGTGATGTCGCCAGTACGTGGGAAAACCTTATTGGCGGAAAAAGCGGGGCAGGGCCGATCACCCGGTTCGATACCACGGGTCATAAATGCACCATCGCCTGCGAAGTGCCGGGCAAGGATGCGCCGGGCGGCTTCGATCCTGACAAACGCGTGGACCACAAGGTGCAGCGGCAGGTCGATCCCTTTATCATCTATGGCATCGACGCCGCCGGACAGGCGCTGGAAGATGCCGGTCTGACAGACATGACGCAGGCCGAGAAGGAGCGTACCGGCTGCTCCATTGGCTCCGGCATCGGCGGATTGCCGGGGATCGAACTGGAATCGGTGAACCTGCACGAACGCGGGCCGGGCCGGGTCAGCCCGCATTTCGTGCATGGCCGCCTCATCAATCTCATCACCGGACAGGTGCAGATCAAATACGGCTTCATGGGGCCGAACCACGCCGTCGTGACCGCCTGCTCCAGCGGCGCGCATTCCATCGGCGATGCGGCGCGCATGATCGCTTTTGACGATGCCGACGTGATGCTTGCGGGCGGGGCGGAAAGCACCATCAACCCGCTGGGCGTCGCCGGGTTCGCGCAGGCGCGCGCGCTCAACACCGGCTATAACGACCGCCCCGAACAGGCGAGCCGCCCCTACGACCGCGACCGCGAAGGCTTCGTGCTGGGCGAAGGCGCGGGCGTGGTGGTGCTGGAGGAATATGAACGTGCCAAGGCGCGCGGCGCGACGATCTATGCCGAAGTGGTCGGGTACGGCATGTCGGGCGATGCCTATCACGTCACCGCACCCCATCCCGAAGGACGCGGCGCGGAGCTGTCCATGCGGATGGCGCTGAAAAAGGCGGGGCTGGAGCCTGTCGATATCGATTACATCAACGCGCACGGCACCAGCACGATGGCCGATACCATCGAACTGGCAGCAGCAAAGCGCGTATTCGGCAGCGATCTGGGCGGGGCGAGCATGTCCAGCACGAAGTCCGCCATCGGTCACTTGCTGGGCGGGGCAGGCGCAGTCGAATCCATCTTCTGCATCCTCGCGCTGCGCGACCAGATCGTGCCGCCCACGCTCAATCTCGACAATCCGGACGAAGGCACCGAGGGCGTCGATCTGGTACCGCACACCGCGAAGAAGCGCGACGTGAAGGCGGTACTGAACAACAGCTTCGGCTTTGGCGGTACCAACGCCTCGCTCGTGATGAAGTCGCCCGACTGACATGACGCGCACGCTGCAATATGCGGTCGCGGCGGCCGTGGCGGCGCTGCTGCTGGTCGCGGCATGGGCGGCGTGGGGCTGGTATGGCGCCGCGCAGATCGAGGAGGACACGAACTTCAACGTGCCCGCCGGGTCCAGCCTGACCTCGGTTGCCAATTCGCTGGAGCAGGAGGGGCTGATCGCTTCCGCCGATGCCTTTCTGCTGCGTGCCAAACTGCTTGGCGGCGGCGACACGATACAGGCGGGCGAGTTCGGCCTGACTGCCGGGATGAGCCAGGCCGCGATGCTGTCCGCATTTCAGGGCGGCGATGTGATCCGACGCTTCGTGACCATACCCGAGGGGCTGCCCTCGATCATGGTCTACGAACGGCTGATGGCGGAAGAGCTGCTGACGGGCGAGATACCGGTACCGGTCGAAGGGTCCGTCCTGCCCGACACCTATGATTTCGAGCGGGGCGAAGATCGCGCGGCGGTGCTGGCGCGGATGCAGGCAGCGATGCAGAACTACCTCGCCGAGGCATGGCCCAAGCGCGAGCCGGGCATCGCGGTCGACAATGTGAAGGATGCCGTCATTCTCGCTTCCATCGTGGAGAAGGAAACGGGGCTGGCGTCGGAGCGCCGTATGGTGGCGGGGCTGTATTCCAACCGTGTGAAGAAAGGCATGTTCCTGCAAGCCGATCCGACGATCATCTACCCGATCACGCGCGGCAAACCGCTGGGCCGTCGCATCCGCAAATCCGAGATTGCGGCGATCAACGATTACAACACCTACTCGATGGCGGGCCTGCCCAAGGCACCCATCACCAATCCGGGGCGCGAAAGCATCGCCGCCGTACTGGATCCGGCGGACACCACCGCGATCTACATGATGGCGACCGAAGAGGGCGGGCACGAGTTCAACACCGACCTCGCCGCGCACGAGGAAGCGCGCGAGCGGTGGTACCAGCTTCGCCGGGCACGTGGAGAAATGTGAAATGGGGGGAAATGTGAGCGAAACGCGCCGCTCCGAAAGCGCGAACGCGCCGCTGATCGTGACGGCCGAATTGCCGAAGGATCTGTTAAGCTGGGCCACCACCCTGCGCGATGCCCATTTCCCGCCCGAACGCAATTTCCTGAAAGCGCATGTCACCCTGTTCCACGCGATTCCGCCGATGTGCGCGGGAGAGCTGCACGATGTACTCGCAGAAATCGTGCGTGAAACCGCTCCGGTGACTGGCGAGATCGAAGGGCTGATGTCGCTTGGCGGTGGCACCGCGATCAAGCTGGCCAGCGAGCCCATGCGCGACCTGCGCGCCGAAATCGCGGAACACTTCCACGGTATGCTGACCGCGCAGGACCAGCACGCGCCGCGCCTTCACATCACCATCCAGAACAAGGTGACGTCGAAGGAAGCCAAGGCATTGCAGGCCGAGCTGGAAGACATCGTGCAGCCCGGAGCTTTCCGGTTTCGCGGACTATCGGTGTTCCGCTATCTTGGCGGTCCGTGGGAACTGGTGAAAACGCATGTGTTTCGCGGGGCAGCCCGTGTTTGAGTGGCAACGCTTGACCCGGCACCGCACGCGCCGTAAACGCGCCGCCTGTCGCCCGACGGGCGCATCTGTGGCGGAGTAGCTCAGCTGGTTAGAGCAGCGAAATCATAATCCGCGTGTCGGGGGTTCAAGTCCCTCCTCCGCTACCACTCACAACACCGACCGGTCGCCCGGCATGGCTTCGCGCCAGCGCCCGGTGCTGCGCTGCATCTCGTCGCGCAGTTCGCGGTGTGGCGGTCGTTCCGCGCGCGCTTTCAGCACCTGGTTCACGCGCCACACCAGAAACTTCGCATCGAACGGTTTGCGTACATAATCCTGCGCCCCGTAATAACGCGCCTGCTCCTCGTCCTCCGGCCCCGTGGCGGCGGTAAACATGATGACGGGCAGGTCGTACAGCGCGGCGGAATTGCGCAAGCGGCGCAGCACCTGCTGCCCCGATAGTTCGGGCATGTCCTGATCCAGCAATATCACGTCGGGCCGCCGCCACTGCAACAGCTTCATCGCCTGCGCCCCGTCGGTCACCCAGCCGCAGGCATGGCCGACATTGATGAGCACGTCGGCCGCGCTCTCGGCGACGATTTCGTCATCGTCCGCAATCAGGATATACGCCATGTGCTTTCCTTCAATTCCAATAGCTTCGAGGATAGGCCGGAATGGGCAAGCCGTGCTGAATGTCGGGATAGGGGGCAATACGAAGGCGTGTGTTCACGGCACGGGCGGGTTGTGCGCGCCGTGCGGGAATGGCAGGCGGTGGGTATGGCAAAAGAACGTGCGCTGTCCCTCGCCGGGGTTCACAATTTTCGCGACTATGGCGGCTATCGCGCGGGCGATGGCGGCACGGTCGTGCGCGGTGTGTTGTGGCGTTCGGCGCAGCATGTGGACGCCAGCGACGACGATCTGGCTGCGATAGATGCATTGGGCATCGTCGATGTGATCGATTTTCGCGGAGCCAGCGAGCGTGCAAGCTATCCCTGCCGCCGCGCATCCGGATTTGCCGCCACCGTCACCCGCTACGATGGCGAAACCGCCGCGCTCGCTCCGCATGTCGAGGCCGGTGCCGCAGGTGTAACGCCGGAACGCGCGCACGAGCGGATGGAGGCGATGTACGCCAAGCTGCCAGCGCGCGAGCCGGTGCTATGGGTGATGCGCCGCTATTTTGCGATTCTGGCCCAAGGGCGCGGGCCGAGCCTGGTGCATTGCCTGGCGGGTAAGGACCGCACCGGCATGGCGGTGGCGCTGTTGCATCATTTGCTGGGCGTTCATCCGGACGATGCGATGGCGGATTTCCTGCTGACCAATACGGTCGGCAATATGGATGCGCGCATTGCGGCGGGCGGAACGGCGGTGCGCGCGAAATACGGCGAGATGAGCGATGCAGCAATCCGCGTGCTGATGGGCGTCGATGCCCGCTACCTCGACGCGATGCGGCGTGCGGTTACCCGGCAATACGGCTCGCTCGATGACTTTCTGGCCAAGGCGCTGGGTGTCGATGACGCCATGCGCGCGGCGCTCCGCTTGCACCTTGTCGAACAATGACCACCTGACACTGACCCTTTAACCGACGGACTTCACATTATGGCCACCCATCGCACCAAGATGCTCATCATCGGCTCTGGACCGGCGGGCTATTCCGCCGCGATTTACGGCGCGCGGGCGATGATGGAGCCAATCGTGGTGCAGGGCCTGCAACCCGGCGGACAGCTGACCATCACCACCGATGTCGAGAACTATCCCGGTTTTCGCGACGTGGTGCAGGGGCCGTGGCTGATGGAGGAGATGAAGGCGCAGGCCGAGCATGTCGGCACGAAGATGCTGTGGGACACCATCGTCGATGTGGACATGACCGGCGGCTCCCCGTTTCGCGCGGTGGGTGACAGCGGCGACGAATATATCGGCGACGTGCTGGTCATCGCCACCGGTGCGCAAGCGAAATGGCTTGGCGTGCCCGGCGAGATGGAGCTGGGCGGCAAGGGCGTTTCGGCCTGCGCGACATGCGACGGGTTCTTCTATCGCGGCAAGAAAGTCGCGGTAATCGGCGGCGGTAATACCGCTGTGGAAGAGGCACTGTATCTTACCAACCATTCCGACGACGTGACCCTGATCCACCGCCGTGACGAGCTCCGTGCGGAGCGGATATTGCAGGAGCGGGTCTTCAAGTCGGACAAGATCACAATGTTGTGGAACACCAGCGTCGCCAGCTTCGAAGGAGATGCGGCGGGGGCGGGGCTGACGCACCTTGCCTTGCGCGATACGGTAACGGGCGAGGCAAGCACGCTGGAGGTGGACGGCGCGTTCGTCGCCATCGGCCACGCGCCCGCAACCGAACTGTTCAAGGGCAAGCTGCCGATGGACGATGGCGGCTACCTGCTGGTCGAGGCTGGCACGCCCAAGACCGAGATTCCCGGCGTGTTCGCTTGCGGCGATGTGATGGACCACACCTATCGGCAGGCGGTGACGGCAGCGGGCACCGGCTGCATGGCCGCGCTGGATGCAGAACGGTTCCTTGCTACGCTGGACTTTGCGAACAGGGAATACGCGACGGCGGCGGAGTGACCACCGCCGCCGTCATCTTCTAGAACACCAGCATCGCGGCATGCACGATCAGCGCGATCAACACGATGCTGCTCAGTGCGAACAGTACGAACCGGACCATCACCTTGTTGGCGGTCGCCTGGATAACCGAATGCGCCACGCGCAGGCCGACATAGATCCATGCCAGCAACGCATTCATACCGTCGCCCGCACCGGCCAATGCCAGCACCAGCGCCACGGCGTAGAACACCGTCGGCTGTTCGTGCAGGTGGTTGTAATTATCCGCCTTCCAGTTGACCTTTTCGGGCAGCTTCTCGCGCAGGCCGGCACCCGTTGCGCCTACCATTGTTTTGGCATCCATCTTGAGTTCCGACATTGCCGGAATGCGCGTGGCATACATCCACACCCACATGATCATCGTCCAGATCGCCATGGCGACGATCGGCTGTAAAATCTGCGAGGTGGTCATGCCAGAACTCCGGGATTGGCGAAGAGGGTTTCGATGGCGGCGCGCACGGCGAGCCAGATAAGCGCCAGCGTGGAGACGAGGAACAGCAGGAAGCGCACCTTCAGCGTGTTGACGGTCGCCTGCCAGATCGAATGCGCGATCCGCAGCACGACATAGGCCCAGGCGAAGACCACGTCGGTCGCGCCCGCGCCCATCATCGCCAGGATGATGACGGCGGGATAGAAGATGGTCGGCTGTTCCATCAGGTGCGTGTAATTGTGCGCTGGCCAGTTGGCGCGATCCGGTATCTGTCCTTCCAGATCCTGTCCGCGACCACCGGCTTTCTTCTCGCCAAGGCCGACCTTTGCCGTCGGACGCCAGCTTCTTCATCGCGGGGAAGCGGGTAAACATGCCATCCAGAAGACCATGACCAGCGACCAGAGCGATAAGCACCGCCGCCGGTGCCAGAATTTGAGCCTGCATTGTATTCCTCCCCTGATCCAGAGGCTTGGATGGCCGCACCTATGTGCGATTGTCAAACACAGTTTAGGTCTCGCGGCGCAGGGTCAGTCGTCGTGTAGTAGTCCAGCGCACCGGTCTGGACATCGCATCTCAACCCCTTTCGCGCGCACAGCCGTTCCGCCTCGCGCACCAGACCGGCACGCGGTACGACATGAAACGTCGCCAGCCAGCCGCGCAGCATGCGGCCAAGGGGCGGCGGCATTCTTTCCAGTGTTCCGAAATCGACGACATGCAGCGATCCCCCGGGTGCAATTAACGTAGCGGCATGGGCGAGGGCGCGCTCCCAATCCGGTATCATCGAAAGCGAATAGGACAGGATGACACGGTCGAACCTTGCATGGCCGAGCGTCGCCTCTGCGTCGAAGTCGCGCGCATCGCCTAGGCGACAAGGTGGCTTCGACGCCGAGGGTGTTGCGCGCACTTTTCAACATCTGCGTGGATATATCGACGCCGTGAAGCTGCACCCCTGGATAGGCCCTGCGTGCTTTGGCCAGGTTGCGTCCGGTACCGCAGGCGATCTCGAGCACCGTTTCGTTGCCCGTGCAATCGAGCGCGGCGATCAGGCGATCCCGACCGAACAGGTAGTATTTTCGCGTGATGTCGTAGATGTGGCGCTGCCCGCGATACACCGAATCCATCAGCGCCGCGTGACCAGCCCGATCGCTGTCGCTCATCCGGTCAACTCGTACAGATGCACGCCGCCATAGATCGACGAGCGGTCGCGCCGCGTCAGGTCTTTCGACCGCGTGTCATGATACGTCCACCGGGCGAGAACGTCGGGTGCGACACGCCCCGGCAGCAGGCTGGGTTCGGCAGCGGTGCGGAACAGCACGCGCGCACCCGGTGCGGCCGACCGCGTGATCTGCTGCCACAGCGCGTTGAGTTGCGCATCGTCCATCCAGTCCTGTGCGTCGAGGAGCAGGTAGCAGTCGAGTGTGCCCGGCTCGCGGTCTGCCATGAAGTGCACCATATTTGCGTTCCGCACGTCGAGCCGGTCGATCCGGGCGCGCAGCATCTCCCAGTTCTGCCGTTGCAGATAGGGCGGCAGAGGGGCATCTTCGCTGCGATCATAGCCACGACCGAAGGCCTGCCACGCAAAATAATTGTCACGCACGTCGAAGTCGCAAGCCAGCTTCTCCAGCCGCTTGCGCAGAACGTCTGCCATCTTCTCGTCACCCGCCAGCGCTTCGAACTGTGCGGGCGGAATGCCGAGGCCGAACAGCGATGCCGGTTGGTCGGTAAGCCAGCGGATGAACTTTTTATCGAATACCGGCGAAAGCTCGGTTTCGAAGATCGTGCGCTGTTCCTCCAGTGTGGAGGCGTTGAGCATTTTCGACAGATCGACCTTGTACAATCGCGCGAACAGATGGGCCAAGCCGATAAAGTTGCCGAGCAAACCCTGCTTGTAGATGCCGCGCGTAAACTGTCCGATCCGTCGGCGTCCGCTCAGGTCGCGTTTTTCCCAGTAACGACGGCTTTCCGAATCGAGACGTGGCGCAATCTGCTGGCGGTAGACGTCCTTGTTTTCCTTATGATCCGAATGCGCGAAGAAACGCCGGAAACGTTCGTATTCCAGCGTCTTGACCGCCGCGATCTTGAGCTTGCCCAGCGCGACATGGGCGGTATTCAGATCGACTGCGACGACTTCGGCCGGATCGGCGGTAAGATAGGACAGCGCATTGCAGCTGCCGCTGGCGATACACATGATGCGGCTGTCCGGGCCAATGTCCAGCCCTTCCATATCGACGACCGGATCTTCCCATATCTGGGCGTACACCAACCCCTTGAAGGCGGTGGCAAATGCCCTGTCGAGCAGTTTGCCGCCGCGCTTCGCCTCCTTGCGCAGGACGGCATCGCCGATGATACCGCTCTTGCCAACAGGCGTGATTGCGGACTGCGATGTGGGTTTCGGTTGGGTCGCCATGTTCGGGGCCTTCGTTCCGTTCAAACTTCAGCCTAGCGACGGCAAAAGTCCGATTTAAGACGGTCGTTCCGAAGTCGCGCTACGCTGTGATCGTTCTCGCAAAGGCCGCCGGATCGCAATTGCCGCCGGTCAGCATGATGACCGTATGCTCGTCCACCGCAACCTTGCCCGCCAGCACGGCCGCCAGCGCCGCCGCGCCGCCGGGTTCCAGCACCAGTTGCAACCGGGCGAAGGCGAACCGCTGTGCCGCGCGGACCTCGTCGTCCGTTACCGTCACACCCGGTTCGCTGCGCCCCTGTAACACGGCGAGGTTCGTTGGCTTGGTCGCGGTTGGCTGGAGCGCGTCGCAAATGGTTTCGGGCGGGGCGTCTGCGTGGACGATGGCACCGCTGCGCAATGCCTGTCCGACCATGTCCCATCCCACCGGCTCGACCGGCACGATGGCGCTATCCGGGCAGGCAAGCGCGAGGCCGGCCGCCAGACCACCTCCGCCGCAGCAGGTGACGATGCGACCTGGCGAACGACCAAGCTGCGTGGCGATTTCGATGCCCGCACTGCCCTGACCCTCGATTACCCATGGATCGCCGAACGCGTGGACCAGCGTTGCGCCGGTGCGCTCGACAATCTCGGCGGCTACGGCGTCGCGGTCCTGACCGGGCCGGTCGTAGAGCACGATGTCCGCGCCCAGCGCCCGCGTCGCGTCCAGCTTAACTTGCGGGGCATTGCGCGGCATGACGATGGTAGCGGCGATGCCCAGCCGTCGTGCGGCCCACGCCACGCCTTGCGCATGGTTGCCGCTGGATACCGCCACGACACCGCGCGCACGCTGCGCCTCGTTCAGGCAGGACAAGCGCCACCACGCGCCGCGTATCTTGAACGCGCCGATCGGTTGCAGGCTTTCCGCCTTGGCATGGCAGGCGACGCCGTCGATTTCGATCGGCAGCAGAGGGGTCGGTGGCAGTATTGCGGCGACGGCTTGCGCGGCGTTGCGGGTGCCTTTTGCAGTGGGAGCGCGCATATGGCTGCGATGGCTTTTTTGATCGGGAATTGGAAGGGGTTCGCGCAGAGGGCGCAGAGGAAATGAGGACGCATAGATACTATGCCTTCGGCTATCGCTTCGCCAGCGCCGCAGGCATTTAATGGTTTCACACGAAGACACGAAGATGCTGCGCGAGGGTGCAAGCGCCGCACTCCATCTTCGTGTCTTCGTGTGAGAAAAATGGGAAAGCGCTTCGCGCAAGAAAAAAGGACCCTTTGCGTCCTCATTTCCTCTGCGCCCTCTGCGCGAACCCCTGTATCCGAACCTTTCTTGAAGCGCAGCGTTACCCTACAAAATGCCACGAAACAGGAGCCACACCCATGTCCAAAGTTCTCGTCATCGGCGCCGGCGGCGTCAGTTCGGTTTGCGTCCACAAGATGGCGCAGAACGCAGACATCTTCGGCGACATCCACCTCGCCAGTCGCACCGTAGCAAAATGCGATGCGATAGCCGAAAGCGTGAAAAGCCGCACCGGGCGCGACATAGCGACCTACGAAATCGACGCCGAGGAAGTACCCGCGCTGGTCAACCTCATCCGCCGCATAGAGCCTGCGCTGGTCGTCAATCTGGCGCTGCCATATCAGGATCTGCCCATCATGGATGCCTGTCTGGAGGCGGGCGTCGATTACATGGACACCGCCAATTACGAGCCCAAGGACGAGGCGAAGTTCGAATACAAATGGCAGTGGGACTATCACGACCGCTTCAAGGAAGCAGGCCTGACCGCACTGCTGGGCAGCGGTTTCGACCCCGGCGTTACCTCCGTATTCACCATGTGGCTCAGGAAGCACCGGCTGAAGACCATTCGTCAGCTCGACATCCTCGACTGCAATGGCGGCGACCACGGACAGGCGTTCGCCACCAACTTCAACCCGGAAATCAACATCCGCGAGGTGACAGCCCCCGCCCGTCATTATGAAAACGGCGAATGGGTCGAAACGCCCGCCATGCAGGTCTCGACCCCGTTCGATTTCGAGGCGGTCGGGACGCGGCAAGCCTATCTGATGTATCACGAAGAGCTGGAAAGCCTCGCGCGGTTCGTGCCCGAACTGGAGCGCGCGCGGTTCTGGATGACCTTCGGCGATGAATACATCAAGCACCTGACCGTGCTGCAGAATGTCGGCATGACCGGCATCGAGCCGATCCGCTATCAGGGCAAGGATATCGTGCCGCTGCAATTCCTCGCTGCCGTGCTGCCCAAGCCCGAAACGCTGGGCGAAACGACCAAGGGCAAGACCAATATCGGCGTCATCGCCACGGGCGAGCCGCTGTCGGGCGAAGGCGAAGCGACGTTCTACATAAACAACATCTGCGACCACGAGGACGCCTACGCCGAAACCGGCAACCAGGCGGTCAGCTACACCACCGGCGTCCCCGCCATGATCGGTGCGGCGATGCTGTTGACGGGCAAGTGGGGTGGAGATGGTGTATTCAACATGGAACAGTTCGACCCCGACCCGTTCATGGCGATGCTGAACGAACATGGCCTGCCGTGGCAAGTGAAGCAGCTGGACGGGCCGGTGGGGTTCTAGGTATTTTGGTTCGCGCAGAGAACGCAGAGGGAAAGATGAACTCAGAGGGTTCATGATGATGAAGCGAGACGAACTTTCCTCCATAGTGATAGAAGAGTGCATCGGCATTCACCGCGAGCTTGGCCCCGGTCTGTTTGAAACTGTTTATGAAACCGTCCTTGCAGGACGGATAAGGACAAGGGGTCTACCTGTTGCAACGCAGGTTCCGGTCGCCATCGAATTTGACGGCACGTCTTTTGGAAATGCTTTCAAGATAGACGTTCTCGTAGATGAGAGGTTGATACTTGAAATAAAATCAGTCGAGACGTTGTCCCAAGCGCATGCGAAGCAGTTGCTTACATACCTCAGATTAGCGAAACAGCCCGTAGGGTTGCTTCTCAATTTTTCTGGCGCGACGATGAAAGAAGGCATTCGGCGGATGGTCAACAACCACATACCATCATGAATTCTCCGTGTTCCCGTTACCTCTGCGTGTCTCTGCGCGAACCAATAGCAGGTCCGACACATGCAAACCCAAGCCGGTGATCCAGGTGCTTTTGCCAATTTCGATCTCACCCGCGTCGACAGTCCCGCCTTTGTGGTGGACGCGGCGAAGTTGCGGGCGAATTTACGCGTATTGGCAGAGGTACGCGATGCGTCCGATACGAAGATGTTCGCCGCGCTGAAGGCGTTCAGCATGTTCTCGGTCGCGCCGCTGATGGGGGAGTATCTGGACGGAGTGTGCGCTTCGGGCCTCTATGAGGCTCGGCTGGCGTCCGAATTCTACGATGGCGAGATCGGCACCTATTCGCCCGCGTTCAAACCCGGCGAGCTGGACGAGATCATCCGCCTGTCCGACCACGTCATCTTCAATTCGCCGCAACAGATTGCCCGCGCGCGGCTGATACTCGATGCGGCGCGCGACGCGGGGCAGGACTTCACCGTCGGCTTGCGCCTCAACCCGCAAGTCGCGACGGGCGAGGTCGCGCGCTACGACCCCAGCAGCCCCGGCAGCCGGTTGGGCTTCCCCGTCGACCAGCTCGAACCCGAACACATGGAGGGCGTCGACGGCATCCATTTCCACAATCTGTGCGAGCAGGATTTCGAGCCGTTGCGCCGTACATGGGACGCTGTGTTCGACGCCATCGAACCGTGGTTCGGCGCGCTAAAATGGATCAATATGGGCGGCGGGCATCACATCACCCGCGCCGATTACCAGCGCGAGGAACTGGTCGAACTGCTGCGCGATGCGAAGGAAGACTCCGGCGCGGAAATCTACCTCGAACCGGGCGAGGCGGTGGCGCTGGATGCGGGTATCCTGACCGGCACCATCCTCGACAACCATACCAACGGCATGCCGCTTGCCATCACCGACATCAGCGCCACCTGCCACATGCCGGATGTGCTGGAGGCGCCCTATCGACCCGCCATGCTGGGCGAGACGGTCGGCGAGAGCGACCCCGTGCGCCTTGGCGGGCCGTCCTGTCTGGCGGGCGATGTCATCGGCGACTATTCGCTGCCGGTGCCATGCCAGCCGGGACAGCGCATCGCGTTCCTCGACCAGGCGCATTATTCGATGGTGAAGACCAACACCTTCAACGGCGTGCCGCTACCCAGCATCTGGCTGTGGGACAGCGAAACCGATGCGCTCGAACAGGTGCGCGCGTTCGGCTACGAGGATTTCCGCAACCGGCTAAGCTAATTACCGGGGCCGCTCGTTGAGCGACTGGGCCAGTTCCGCCAGCGCACGAAATTGCGTGACGGTGCGGTCCAGCCGCGCGCGGTCGCCGCTGGCATCCATGCCGCCGCTTTCGAACATGTCCTTCGCCGCCAGCACGACGGTCAGCTGGTCTTCGGTAAACAGCGCGCGCAGGTCCGCCCCGTCGAAGGCGCGCTCCACGTCCAGCAGACGCTCGATATAGTTGGGGTGGACGAGATAGCGCCCCTCCACCTGATCGTCCGAATAAACATCGAACGTGTCTTCGAACTCCGGATTTACCATTTCGACCCGCGCCAGCCGCTTGCCTGCCACCTCCAGCACATCCTTGCGCCCGCCTAGCCCCAGGAACCCGCGATGCGATCCGTCGCGCGCGACCAGCGTGGTGCCGTGGAAGCGGCGGGCGAAACCGATGGTCAGCATCGGCCCGCGAAACACCGTCCGGGTGCGCGTGCGCCCCTTGCTGTCGCGCGTCTGCTTTTGCAGCGTGGCCTCGAACACATGGAAGGGCTGGCCCGCCACAGTGCCGGTCCAGAAATCTTCCGAACTGTTGCGGTTGTAGCCGGGCAGCATGGCATGGTCGCCGCATCGTTCGCGCACCGGGCTGCAATCGCCGGATTGCGCAAAGGTGATGCCGATGGCGCCCGCAATGGCTTCGTTCATGCCGATCTTCACGGCCTGTATTGCGGCGGCGCGCGGGGCGTAGCACCAGACCGCCGCACCCGCCGTCGCCATCGTCACGATGACCGAGAAAAATCCCGCCCCTTGCGAGAACCACGCATAGAGCAGCAGCGGCACCAGCACGACGCCCGCCTTTACGAACCGCCCGTTGGAAAGGCGCGCCGCTTCCTCGCGCACGGTCGCCTGCTCCGCCAGCCAGCCGCCCAGCGGACCGGCCATCAGCCGTTCGGTATCGAGATTTTCGAGCAAACCGCTTCCTCCCCCTTCATTGCTTTAGTACCCGGCTGCCGTCAGGGTGCAACGGGAGGAGCGAGTTATGACGGGTTGGATTGTTGCAGGCGTGCTGCTGGTGTTGGTGGTGATCGCCATCGGTATCTACAACCGGCTGGTCGGTTTGCGGCAAAGCGTGAACCAGGGCGTGGCCGATATCGACGCCCAGTTGCGCCAGCGGCACGATCTCGTTCCCAACCTCGTGGAGACGGTGAAGGGCTATGCCGCGCATGAAAGCGAGACACTGGCGGCGGTCGTAACGGCGCGCAACGCGGCGGCGAAAGGGGCGGTCACGTCGGCGGACGAGGCGCAGTTGCGCGTGGCGCTGGACCGCGTTCTGGCGCTGGGCGAAGCCTATCCCGACCTGAAGGCCAGCGCCAACTTCCAGGAATTGCAGCGCGAACTTGCCGAGGTGGAAGACAAGCTGGCCGCCGCACGGCGCGCGCTCAATGCCGCCGTCGCGCGCTACAACACCGGACGCGAGAGTTTCCCCGCCGTGCTGGTGGCATCGCCGCTGGGCTTTACGGAAGCGGACTTTCACCGGCTGGATGACAGCGAGCTGGGCACGGTCGACAAGGTACCAAATGTAGCGTTCTGAACACGCCGGTTTTGCTTGCAGTTCACGCCCCCGGACCTATAGCGGCGCTCCGCCGTTAAGGGTGGGTGTTCAACCTCGCAAGACTAAGGGGTAACCGCCATGTCCAGCTACCCCGATGCGCAGACCGTCGTGCAGATGCTCGCGCCAGACGAACCTGTCGTGCTCAACCGTCCCCACGCCGCCGCCCGCGCGGCGCGGTTCTTCGTGGAACGGTTCGCCGGAAAATCGCTCTATGCGGTGAAGGCCAACCCGTCGCCCGAATTGCTGCGTATCCTGTGGGACAACGGCATCGCCCATTACGACGTCGCGTCGATTGCGGAGGTGCGGCTGACCCGCGCCACGCTGCCCGACGCCACGCTATGCTTCATGCATCCGGTCAAGACGCCGCGCGCCATCCGTGAGGCGTATTTCCAGCATGGCGTGCGCACCTTCAGCCTCGATACGCATGACGAACTGGCGAAAATCGTCGATGCCTGCCGCGATGAAAGCGGCGCGCCCGCCACCGATCTGCGCCTGCTGGTGCGGATGCGCGTGTCGTCCGAATATTCCGAACTGTCGCTTGCGGCGAAATTCGGGGCCGAGCAGGCCGCAGCCGCGCCGCTGTTGCAGGCGACGCGCCAGCATTGCGACTGGCTGGGCGTGTGTTTCCATGTCGGCAGCCAGGCGATGAGCCCCTTCGCCTATGTCACCGCGCTGGACCGCGTGCGCGCCGCGATTGCAGAGGCGGCGGTGGTGATCGACATGATCGATATCGGCGGTGGGTTTCCAAGCATCTATCCCGGCATGGAACCGCCGCCGCTGGAAGACTATTTCGCCATCGTCGCGCAGCATTTCGAGGCTTTGCCCATCGCCTATAATGCGGAGCTGTGGTGCGAGCCGGGGCGGGCGCTGGCGGCGGAATATTCCTCGCTGCTGGTCAAGGTGGAGCGACGGCGCGGCGACGAGCTGTATATCAACGACGGAGCCTACGGCGCACTGTACGATGCCGCGCATGTCGGCTGGCGTTTTCCGGTGCGCGCGCTGGACGATACGCTGCGCGAGCCCCCACGCGAATTCGCGTTCTACGGCCCAACCTGCGACGATGCCGATTTCATGCCCGGCCCGTTCCCGCTGCCCGGCGATATCCGCGCTGGCGACTACATCGAAGTCGGCATGATCGGGGCATACGGCACCGCGATGAAAACCGGGCTTCAACGGCTTCGGCGATGCGGAGCAGGTGGAGGTGCGCGACGCGCCGATGATGAGCCTGTACGACGGCAGCCGCGTGGTGGCGGCGTCCGATAATGTGGTCAATTTGCGGTAGTTCTCATCGGCTGCTTACGACCCATTTGCGGTCGTTATGCGTTCGCGCATCTCACGAGACTGCGCTAATAGGCGCAGCTCGAGCATCCTGTTTTGAATTTCCGCAGTTCGGTTTGGATGTCGAGCTATTGGGCGGTCGAAAGCGCGACGTTGGTCTGCAGATCCAGCAATGACTCGGGATGGATACTCGTTCGTTGAGAGAGCATGCAGGCCTACAGTGCTCAGGATCGCGATAATACGCTTATAGGTTGGCAAATGATACCTGAGCGTAGCCTGAAATGCAGACGTGACTCCTCGGTGTACCAAGGCAATTGCCAACGCCCCAGATTGGCAATCCTTCATCTACGCACATTTGAGTCGACAGCTGAAGTCGCCTTTTTGCAAGCGATGAGCGCCAAACATAATTTGCTGCCAGATAATGGCTCCTTAAAGTCTGCCGGCCAAGATCGATTGTCAGTTGAAGCGCACGCCCTATCGGATGATTTCTTAGCTAATGAGTGACTGATATTGAGATCATGGGGCTGCTTGGCATTCTTCAGACGAAGCTATAGGCACGCGATGCCACGTCGCGACAACTACTTCATTGGTCAGACTACTCTGTAGTGCGGATTCGCAGCGAAGATCGTATCGAATAATCCCGATGAGGCCATTCAGCGCGTAAGTGCGGCACTGCAGGTAGGCAAAGCCGAAGAATTTCTAGCCAGATCCAGACGGAGCGACCAGAGCGTCTTCGTCAGACTGCATCCTCGGTAAATAAGGTCATAGCTGCAAGTTAACCAAGATGTTGATCGTCAGAGGCAGCCAAAGAGAGTCTTGAATTCGGCCCAATCGATCTTACGATAGCGAAAAGCTGGTCATTGATAACGCCAGGTATTCTGCCGACCGACAAATAGCAGATCGATAAGTATTTAGGCGATAGTATCCAAAAGCGTGCGGCCTTCGACAAGTTTATAAACGAAGCTCGAGCACGCCTTGGAACAATCAGTCAAGATAATGAGATACCGTACCACTAGCCTACCGATAACTATTTTCGCATGATTTCGACCGACGAATACGGGAGCTCCGAAATCGATAAAACGTTCGATAGAACACGATGACGCCTGATCAGTGCTAACAGCGGCTTGCATTAGTTTCAGCATTTGGTCGATTAGCGGCCACTCAACGGTTTGGAGAATCGCCTACGTCTGCCTGTTGGCTCAAATACGATTCTGCAAGCAGACTGTCCGCTTCCCACCCATTAGCCGCCCAAACAAACCCTGTCCTACAGACCCCCACCTGTCATAGATAAGCCGGTTCGTTCCCTTTTTCTGGAGAGACGGACCATGTCTGCGCATATTTTCGATACCCTGCCATCCGCTGCTGCCATCGCGGCGGCGCAGCTGTTGCCGGCGCGCGTGCCGCGTGCAGCGTGGCGACGGTGCGAACCCTGACGAAGCGGCAGACCCGCACGCCGCCGGGCGCGTCTTTACCGCGCCGCTGATGGTGCGGTTTCTCGACAGGCTGGCGATGTGCGGAGATGTGCGCGCGTCTGCGGCGCGCGTCGGGATCAGCCGGGAGACCGCCTATCGCGCCCGCCGCCGCGATCCGCAGTTTTCGGCGCTTTGGGACGCCGCGCTGGTCCATGCGCGCGTCCGGGTGGAAGCGGAAGTGGCGACACGCGCGCTGGACGGTGTGGAAATTCCCGTCTTCCTTCGCGGCGAGAAAGTCGCGTCGTGGCAGCGGCACGACAACCGCCTGCTGCTGGCCCACCTCGCGCGGCTGGATACGAGGATCGCGGGCGATCCGACCATGCAGGCGAACGCGGCGCGGTTCGACACCATGCTGGCGGCGCTGGCCGGTCATCCCGCTCTTGAGGGTTGCGAGGTTGGTGCGGACGCAAATACGGTAGCTGAAGGCCTCGCGCACCCGGACTGCGAGGCCCATGTCGCCCATGCGCGCGAAGAGGCGCTGGCAGGCTATCGCGACATGCGGAACGAGGAAGGCGTCACGCTGCTGTCCGAAAGCATGGAGCGTGTGCCCGACGCTTCGGAAGACGCGCTTGCCACCGAAGCGGAGTGCGAAGCGCGCGCCGAATGGACCGCGTGGGCCGCCGCGGGCGATGCGCTGCTGGAGCGCGTCCTGTCCGGTGCAGATATCCCGACGCAGGTATCGCCCATCGCGGACCCGCCCACCGCCGACCCACCAGACGCGCATACCCGGCCTTCCTATCCCGTCGAGCCGTGCAAAACCCGCCCCAGGAACCGTGTGTCAGGTGTCAACAGTGCCACCAGCCCGCGCGGCATGAAGCGGCGTAAGAGGCGCTGCCGACGCTAGGAACACCTCGATCAGTCAGTCGAACCCCACGAACCGCACCGCCTCGTCCATGCCCTTGCGCTCGCTGACCACGGCGTTCGCGGCGAAGTCCTCGTCGGGCCAGCCCATTGCCACGCAAATCATGATGACCTGGTCGTCGGGTATCTGTGCATGTTCGCGAACCACGGGGCTTTGCATGATGCCCTGCGAATTGATGACGCAGCCAAGCCCGCGCGACCATGCGGCGTTGACCAGCGCGTTGGTGACCGCGCCGCAATCGAACGGGGCGATGTCGCTGCCCAGAATCACGCGGTCATATGTGACGACAATGCTGACGGGTGCATCGAACTGGCGGAAACCGCGCAGCGCCCAGTCCTGCCGCCCGTCCTTGTCGTCGCGTTCGATACCCATTGCGCCGAACAGCTGCTTGGCGACGCCGATCTGGCGGCCGCGATGGGGTTCGGGCACTTCGGTGAAACTGCGGAATTCGCGGCTGTCAGGCTTTCCGGCGAGAATGCCGTCGGTGTTGCCTTGCCGGATGGCATCCAGCGGCGCGCCGGTGACGACGGAGAAGTTCCAGCACTGGTTGTTGAAACTGCTGGGCGCGCGCATTGCCAGTTCGATGATTTCGGCGATCAGCGCACGCGGCACCGGCTCGTCCCGAAACCCGCGAATGCTGCGGCGGCCCGTGACCACTGCGTCGTATTCCACACCTGCTCTCCTCGATCCGTGACGATGCGGCGTAGCAAATGCGGGCATGCTGTCGAGCCTGCTGTGCTTTCAGGGCGGGCCTAGCCGCTCAGCCCGGCATCGGTTTCCTGGAAGCGGGGCTGCGACAGATGGCGCTTGCCTTCCTCCGGTCCGGCAGTGCCGGGTTTTTCGGGCAGGCCGCTTTGCGCGACCGTGTAGCGCGACACGCGATGGCGCGTACACAGTCCGCCTGCGCCGTCCTCGACCAGATGCGTTTCGAATTCCACGCCGAGTTCCGCACCGATGGTGCGCGTCACCGTGCCAACGGCAAGCTGTCCTTCGCCAAGGTCGAGGACCAGCTGCGTGCCCGGCTCCGGCCCGATGATGCCCACGATGCCCGCGCCGTTGCGCGACAGGTCGCGCATGACCGCGTTGTAGTAATAATCCTCGTGGATCACGCCCACGCGCCGCAAGACGCTGCGCCGGTCGGGGCGGTAGATGTCGGGGCCGGCGGGGGTAATGGCGAAACTGCCATCGGCGAACCCGTTGGCGATCTCGCGTGCGGGCATCGGGCGGGCATAGATGAAGCCCTGCACCAAGGTCGCGCCGCGTTCGCGCACGACCTCCAGCTGGTCGAACGCCTCCACGCCTTCGACAACGGTTTCCATCCCCAAAGCATTGGACAGGCCGACGATGGCGGCGATGATCTTGGCGCTGCTACGGTCGGTGCGGGTGCAACTGTCGACGAAGCTCTTGTCCACCTTGATCTTGTCGAACGGGGCGGCGCGCAAATAGCTGAGCGAGGAATAGCCGGTGCCGAAATCGTCGAGCGCCAGCCGCACGCCCAATGCCTTCGAGCGCGGCGAAGGAGGCTTCGGTTTCCTCGCTGTCGCCCACGAAGACGCTTTCGGTCAGCTCCAGCTCCAGCCGGTCGGGCGCGATGCCGCTATGGGCAAGCACCCCGGCGACTATGCCGGGAAAACCGGGATTGGCGAATTGCACCGCGCTGACATTTACGCCGACGCGCACCTGCTCGGGCCAGTCCTTTGCCGTTTCGCAGGCGGTACGCAGCGCCCATTCGCCAAGCTGGTTGATAAGGTCGCAATCCTCGGCCACCGGGATGAACTGGTCCGGCGGCACGAAGCCGCGTTCGGGATGCTCCCACCGCATCAGCGCCTCCATCCCGACGATCGCGCCATCTGCAGTGTTCACGATGGGCTGGTAATGCAATGCCAGCTGGTCCTCCTGCAATGCCTCCCGCAAGTCGTCCAGCATCGCTTGCCGGACCTCTTCCTCGTTCTTCAAATCCTTGGAATAGAACCGGAATTGCCCGCGCCCGCCATTCTTGGCGGCATATAGCGCAAGGTCGGCGCTGTTCGACAGATCCTCGCGCGTGTCGCCTTCGAACGGGGCGATGGCGATGCCGATGCTGGTGCCGACAATGGCGCGCTTGCCGTCCTGCAGCGGATAGGGCTGCGACAGGATCTGGATGATCTTGTTCGCCAGCTCGCCCAGCGCGCCGCGATCGTCCATATCGCGCAGCACGATCTGGAACTCGTCGCCGCCCAGCCGCGCGACCATGCCGCGCTTGCCGACGATATTGGTCAGCCGGTCCGCCACCTCGCGCAGCAGGTCGTCGCCCGCCTGATGGCCCAGCGTGTCGTTCACCCGCTTGAACTTGTCGAGGTCCAGCATCATCAGCGCGCACGATCGCCCATCGCTGGCATGGGCGGCCAGCGTGCTGTCGAGCAGCCTGTCGACCGACCGGCGATTGGCCAGCCCGGTCAGCGCGTCGAATTCGGCCAGCCGCGATTCGGCCAGCTGCTTTTCATGCTCGCGGGTGACGTCGGCGGCGCTGCCGCGATAGCCGTCGAACGCACCGTTGGAATCATATACCGGGAAGCCGGTGATCGCCCACCACACCTGCCCCTCGGCATCTTCGGGCGCGGCGGGGGTCAGGCGCACGATCTGGTCGCGGATCTTCTTGCGGCCGGACAACTGGAACTGGATCGGGCGCACGGCGTGGCTGTTGCTGCTTTCGCGGCTGATTTCGAAAACGCTTTCGGCGGACTGGCCGATCAGCAGCGAGCGGTCCATTTCCAGCGAAGCGGCGGCGGCTTCGGAAAGGTAGCACAGCACGCCCTGCGCATCGGTCGCCCAGATCCAGCCGACCCCGGCGCGTTCGTATTCATCGAGGATATCGGCGCGGCGCATGGCGGCAAAGCCGGGCGGGGCGACGGCGGCGCGCGTTCCCGAATCATGCGGGGCAGGGTCGGGTTCCGCATCACGGGACCGCCTGCCAAGAAGTCGGGATAGCGCCATGCGCGCTTGCGTAGGCGCGCGCTGGTTAGCAATTTGCAAAGGCCGCGCATTAAAGCGCCGTTTGCCATATCCGGCGGCGGATCAGGCGGCCTTGCGCAGCTCCAGATCCAGCCGGTCCCAGATTTCCACCAGCGCCTGCGCCAGCTCGTCCATCATCGCCGGGGTATGGGCGGGGCCGGGGGTGAAGCGCAGCCGCTCCGTACCGCGCGGCACGGTCGGAAAGTTGATCGGCTGCACATAGGCACCGTATTCGGCCAGCAGGATGTCGCTGATCTTCTTGGCGCGCACCGGATCGCCTACCATCAGCGGCACGATATGCGTCTCGTTTTCCAGCACGGGCAGGCCCGCTTCGACGAGCTTGCGCTTCAGCAAAGCCGCGTTGGCCTGCTGCGCCTCGCGTTCCTCGCTGCTGCCCTTCAGGTGCTTCACCGCTGCCAGCACGCCCGCGACCAGAGGCGGGCTGAGCGAGGTGGTGAAGATGAAGCCGGGCGCATAGCTGCGGATGCAGTCGATCACGCGCTGGTCCGCCGCGACATAGCCGCCCATCACGCCGAACGCCTTGCCCAGCGTACCTTCGATCAGGTCGATGCGGTCCGCCGCCTCGTCGCGTTCCGAAATGCCGCCACCGCGCGGGCCATACATGCCGACCGCGTGGACTTCGTCGATATAGGTGAGCGCGTTGTACTGGTCTGCAAGGTCGCAAATAGCGTGGACCGGGGCCACGTCGCCATCCATCGAATAGATCGATTCGAACGCGATCAACTTCGGCGTCTCCGGGTCTTCCGCTGCCAGCAGCTCTTCCAGATGCGCCATGTCGTTGTGACGAAAAACGCGCTTCTCGCACCCGGCATTGCGGATGCCCGCGATCATGCTGGCATGGTTCAGCGCATCGGAGAAAATCACGCAGCCGGGCAGCAGCTTGGCCATCGTGGACAGCGTCGCGTCGTTGGAAACGTAGCCACTGGTGAACAACAGCGCACCGTCTTTGCCATGCAGGTCGGCCAGCTCGTGCTCCAGCTCGACATGATAATGCGTATTGCCGCCGATATTGCGCGTGCCGCCGGACCCGGCACCGACATCGTGCAGCGCCTCTTCCATCGCGGCGATTACCTTGGGATGCTGGCCCATCGCGAGGTAATCGTTGCTGCACCAAACCGTGATCGGCTTGGGACCGTTATGGCCGTGAAAACAGCGCGCATTGGGGAACGCACCCTTGTTGCGCAGGATATCGATGAACACGCGATACCGCCCTTCGGCATGCAGCCGGTCGATCGCCTTGTCGAACACCTGATCGTAATTCATCGCGTTCCCGCTCGTCTTCTTCGTGCCGGGCCAGTCTGCTGCGCGATTTAGGCAGGAATGCCTGTTTTTGCCACCGCGATCTTTGCGAGCGATTCGCAGGTAGTCAGAACCGTTCCAGCCGTTCGAGGCCGTACCGCGAGAGGGCAGGGGCGAGCGTGCGAAAATCCGCAAGCGGTCCGGTGGTAATTGCAAGGTCGGCATGGCTTCGCTGCATCGGCTGGTCCTGCGTCAGGTCGGCGATCCGGCGCGCGATGCCTTGCGCCCCGTCGACCAGGGCAACATCGTGGCCCAGGGCATCGCGAAACGCCGCCTGCAATTCCTCGCGCAATAACGGGAAATGGGTGCAGGCCAGCACCACGGTATCGATATCCGTGCCGCGCGGCTGACCGACCAGCGCCGCTACGGCTGCTTCGATGGTCTCCCTGTCCGGCGATGTCCCGCGCAGCTTGGCCTCCGCCTCGTCCACCAGCGCGCCCGCACCTTGCCGCAGCAGCACTCTGTCCGCGGCGAATTGTGCGTAGAGTCGATCGACATAACCCTGTCGCACGGTCGCCTGTGTGCCGAGCAGGCCGATCACGCCGGTTGCGGTCTGTGCCGCCGCCGGCTTGATGGCGGGCACGGTGCCGACCACGGGTATCTCCAGCACATCCCGCACCATGCCCAGCGCGATGGTGGAGGCGGTGTTGCAGGCGATGCAGGCGAGGCGCGGGCGATAGCGTTCGCTCATCCGCCCCAGCAGCCCTGCGACCCGTGCCGCGATCTCCGCTTCCGATTTATCGCCATAGGGCAGGCCGGCCATGTCTGCGGCGTAGATGACGGGCGCATCGGGCAGGGTTGTGCGCAGAGCGTCCAGCACTGTCAGCCCGCCAACGCCGGAATCGAACAGCAGGATGGGGGAAGACTCTTCCATTGCTCTCCAACCGTTCGCCCTGAGCTTGTCGAAGGGCTGTATTTCCTTAAAGCTGGACAGCGCTAAAAGAAGTGCAATGCTTCGACAAGCTCAGCATGAACGGGGTCTGATATGGAACCAATCTTTGCAGCCTTGCTCGGCTACATCCTCGGTTCGGTCCCGTTCGGCCTGCTGCTGACGAAGGCGGCGGGGCTGGGCGATGTACGGGCGCAGGGGTCGGGCAATATCGGCGCGACCAATGTGTTGCGCACGGGGAACAAGGGGCTGGCGGCGGCGACGCTGCTGCTCGATCTGGCGAAGGGGTTTGTCGCGGTCTGGCTGGCGTGGCGGCTGTTCGGCGTTGTGGAACCTTCGCCTGCCGGACCAGTGCCGCTGGCAGCGCTTGGTGCGGTGCTGGGGCATTGCTTTCCGGTCTGGCTGGGGTTCCGGGGCGGGAAGGGCGTGGCGACCAATGCGGGCGTCTGCTTCGGCCTCGCCTGGCAGGTGGGTCTGGTCTACGCGCTGGTCTGGCTGGCGGTGTTGGCACTGGCGCGCATCAGTTCGCTGGCCGGGATGTGCGCCGTGGTCGCTGCCGCTATTGCCGCTGCGGTGCTGGGCTTCGGTGCGCTCGTGCCGGTGCTGGTGATCATCGCAATTCTGATAATCTGGCTGCACCGCGCCAATGTGCGCCGCCTGCTGGCCGGACAGGAACCGAAGGTGGGCGGTAAGACGTGAGCGACACGCTGTCTCAGGCAGAAGCCTTTGCCCGCATTCGCCTGCTTCGCTCGCCCCATATTGGCCCGGTCACGTACGCGCAGTTGCTGGCCCGGTTCGGCGATGCGGTGGCCGCGCTGGAGGCGCTGCCCGACCTGGGCCAACGCGGCGGAAAGCGAAGCTACAAACCCGTCAGCGCAGACCGTATCGAGAGCGAAGTCGCCGCCACCCGCGCTGCCGGTGCGCGGTATCTGTTTCATGATTCGCCCGATTATCCCGCGCTGCTAGCCGAAGCCCCCAACGCACCGCCGATCCTGATCTGGCGTGGAGATATCGCGCTGGCGAAGAGGCCGTGCGTTGCGATGGTCGGCGCACGCAACGCCAGCGCGGCGGCGGTCAAGCTGGCGCGCGAGTTTGCCAATGGGCTGGCGGCAGAGGGGTTCGCGGTGGCCAGCGGGCTGGCGCGCGGCATCGATGGCGCGGCGCATGAGGGCGCGCTTCCTGCAACCATCGGCGTCATCGCCAGCGGGATCGATATCGCCTACCCACCGCAGCACGCCGATTTGCAGGAACAGGTCGCCACACAGGGTCTGTTGCTGGCCGAACAGCCCCCCGCCACCGAACCGCGCGGCAGCCATTTCCCCAGCCGCAACCGCATCATCGCCGGGCTGGCTGCGGGAACGCTGGTGGTGGAAGCCGCGCCCAAGTCCGGCAGCCTTATCACTGCGCGGCTGGCAGGCGAGGCGGGGCGCGAGGTCATGGCCATCCCCGGCAGCCCGCTCGACGCCCGTTCGCAAGGATGCAACCAGCTCATCCGCGACGGCGCGGTGCTGGTGCAGGCAGTGGAGGACGTGGCCGAACTGCTGCGAGGCTTCACCGGCAACCCGCGCAGCACGTTCCGCGAACCGGCGGCGGGCTTCACAGGCTATGACGAGGAGCTGGCCGACGCCGAACCGGCGGACGTCGAAGCGCTGCTCAGCAACGCGCCGGTCGCGGTGGACGAACTCATCCGCCAGTCCGGCGAAAGCGCGGCAGCGGTGCAACTGGCGCTGCTGGAACTGGAAATCGCCGGACGGTTGCAGCGGCACGCAGCGGGGCGGGTATCTTTGAAGTAGGCTGTCGACCAGCACATCACCCCGGACCCGAGCAGAGGTCCAGCTAACTTCGACACCGATCTGAACAAGCAGAATCCCGCTTGACGCCCGCGGCCAACCGACCCCACCTTCGTGCGCATACATACGCGTAGGGACCGATCTTCACACAATGCAACTCGTAATCGTAGAATCGCCGGCCAAGGCGAAGACCATCGAAAAATATCTCGGCAAGGACTTCAAGGTTCTCGCCTCCTACGGCCATGTCCGCGACTTCCCGAAGAAGGATGACGCGGTCCAGCCGGATAACGATTTCGCGATGACCTGGCAGGTCTATCAGGACAAGCGCAACAAGGAGCAGGTCAAGGCCATAGTCGATGCCTCTAAGAAAGCGGACCGGCTGGTGCTGGCGACCGACCCCGACCGCGAGGGCGAAGCGATCAGCTGGCACGTTCAGGAGCTGCTCAAGAAACGGAAGGCGCTGCCGACCAAGGTGGACCGCGTCACCTTCAACGCCATCACCAAGACCGCCGTGACCGAGGCGATGGGCAAGCCGCGCGGCCTCGATATGGATCTGGTCGACGCCTATCTCGGCCGCCGCGCGCTGGACCGGTTGTTCGGCTTCACGCTTAGTCCCGTGCTGTGGCGCAAGCTGCCCGGCGCGAAATCGGCGGGGCGGGTGCAGTCGGTTGCGCTGCGGCTGATCGTGGACCGCGAGCGCGAGATCGAGGCGTTCCGTGCGGACGAATACTGGTCCATCGTCGCCAAGCTGGAGCAGGACGGCACGGAATTCGATGCGCGGCTGGTGCGCTTTGCGGGCGACAAGCTCGACAAGCTGACACTGGGCGAAGAAGGTGCGGCGATGGCGGCGAAAGCGGCGGTCGAGGGCGGGCGCTTCACCGTCGCCTCGGTCGAGACCAAGCCGTTCAAGCGCAACCCGTCGCCGCCGTTCACCACCAGCACGCTGCAACAGGAGGCCGCGCGCAAGTTGGGCTATTCCGCCAGCCACACCATGCGGTGCGCGCAGTCGCTGTATGAGGCGGGCGACATCACCTATATGCGGACCGACGGCGTGCAGATGGACGGCAGTGCCATCGCCGCCTGTCGCAAGGCGATCGAAAGCCGCTACGACACCAAATACCGCCCCGAAAAACCGCGCCATTATGCGACCAAGGCCAAGAACGCGCAGGAAGCGCACGAGGCGATCCGCCCGACCAGCTTCATGAAAGACCGCGCCGGTTCGGGCGACGAGGCGAAGCTTTATGCGCTGATCTACAAGCGCGCGATGGCAAGCCAGATGGCGGCGGCGCAGATGGAGCGCACGACCGTTACGTTGAACGACGCGACCGGTCAGCACGAGCTGCGCGCCAGCGGCCAAGTGGTGAAATTCCCCGGCTACCTCGCCGTGTATCAGGAGGGCTTCGACGACAAGGCGGACGACGAGGACGGCATGCTGCCGGTCATCGCCAAGGGCGATAGCCCGGCGAAAAAAGCAGTCGAAGCGAACCAGCACTTCACCCAGCCGCCGCCGCGCTTTTCGGAAGCCTCGTTGGTCAAGCGGATGGAGGAGCTGGGCATCGGGCGCCCCTCCACCTATGCCTCCACCATCCAGACCGTGCGTGATCGCGACTATGTGCGGATGGAGAAAAACCGTTTCTTTGCAGAAGAATCGGGGCGGTTGCTGACAGCGTTTCTGGAACGCTTCTTTGCCACTTATGTCGCCTACGACTTCACCGCCGGGATGGAGGACGAGCTGGATGTCGTCTCCGACGGGCGGGAGGAATACAAGGTTCTGCTCGCCAAGTTCTGGAAGGACTTCAAGCCCAAGGCGGACGAGGTGATGGACAAGATGCCGTCCGAAGTCACCGAAGTGCTGGACGGCTACCTGTCGGACTATCTTTTCCCGCCGCGCGCCGACGGCAAGGACGCGCGCTTCTGTCCGCTGTGCGACAAGGAAGGGCGCGAGGGCGGCAAGCTATCGTTGCGCGGTGGCAAGTTCGGCGCGTTCATCGCGTGCGCGAATTACCCCGAATGCAAGTTCACCCGCCGCTTCGCCCAGCCCGGCGGCGAAGGCGACGACGCGGTCGAGGATGCGGTGATGGGCATCCACCCCGAAACCGGTCTCGAGATCGAGCGCAAGTCGGGTCGCTTTGGCCCCTATGTCCAGATGGGCGCGGGCAAGGATGCAAAGCGCGCCAGCATCCCGAAAGACCTCGACGACTTCGATCTGGAGTGGGCGATCAAGCTGCTCGACTTGCCACGCATTGTCGGTGCGCATCCCGAGAGCGGAAAGGAAATCGAAGCAGCCATAGGCCGTTACGGGCCTTACCTCAGACATGATGGCAAGTATGCGAAGCTGACCACCACCCGTGATGTGTTCGAGACCGGCATGAATGCGGCGGTGACACTGCTGGCCGAAGCCGCCAATCGCAAAGGCGGTGCGCGGGCGAAGGCGGAACCGATCAAGACCTTCAACGAGCACCCCACGAGCGGCGGCGTAATGCGCGTGCTGCCAGGGCGTTATGGCCCCTACGTCACCGATGGCACCACCAATGCGACGATACCGAAAGACATGAAGCCGGAGGATGTGACTGAGGCGCAGGCCATCGAGCTGATCGACGCCCGCGCCGCAAAGGGCCCAGCCAAGAAAAAACGCAAGAAAGCCGCACCGAAGAAGAAGGCGGCGGCGAAGAAGCCCGCCGCGAAGAAAAAAGCTCCGGCAAAGAAGAAGAGGCAAGACTGCGAAAGGCCAAATAACCACCGTCATTGCGAGCGCAGCGAAGCAATCCAGAGTAACCGAGTGCTGCTCCGGATCGCCGCGCTACGCTCGCGATGACGAACAACGAAAGTCGTGAAAATGGCAAAAGATCGCTTCGAACGTCACAAGCAGCCTTGGAAAGCGGACGAGGCAGGCCAACTCCGCACCCTCGCCGCCAAGGGCCAAGGCCTGCGCCAGATCGCCAAAGCCCTGAACCGCAGCGAGGAATCGACCAAAGATTTCGCGAAGAAAAACGCAATCAATATCGCGAAGAAACGTTAACCCTCACCACTCCAACCCGATTTCCTCGAACAGCTCCTTGTCCTCGCTCCACCCTTCGTCGACCTTCACGTGCAGGAACAGGTGGACTTTCACACCCAGTAATTCCGCCAGTTCCGCGCGGGCTGCCTCGCCGATGGCCTTGATGCGGCTGCCGCCTTTGCCAAGGACGATGGGTTTCTGGCTGTCGCGCGCGATCACGATTTGCTGGCGGATTTCCACGCTGCCGTCCTTGCGCTTCTCGTAGCTTTCGGGGCGCACCGCGCTGGCGTAGGGCAGTTCCTCGTGCAGCTGCGCGTAAAGCTGTTCGCGGGTGATTTCGGTGGCGAGCAAGCGTTCGCTGGCGTCGCTGACCTGGTCGGCCGGATAGTGCCACGGCCCCGCCGGCATCATCGCCGCCAGCGCGTCTTTCATTTCGGGCACGCCGTCGCCCGTCAGCGCGGAAACGAAGAATATCTCGGCGAAATCGGCCGCTTCGCCCAGCTCCTGCGCCAGCGCGAGCAGCGGCTCCTTTACCGCCTTGTCCACCTTGTTCAGCACCAGCACCTTGCGTTCGGGCCGCTTTGCCAGCGCTTCGACCAGCGGTAGCAATTCGTGGCGCCGCTGCTTGATCGGATCGACCAGCAACACCACCGCATCCGCCGCCTCCGCCCCGTCCCACGCGGCGCTGACCATCGCGCGGTCCAGCTTGCGGCGCGGGGCGAAGATGCCGGGCGTATCGACCAGGATCATCTGCGTGTTCGCGTCGGCAGTATCGTGCAGCGCAATCCCCAGCATCCGCGCGCGCGTGGTCTGCGCCTTGGCGGAGGTGATGGCGACTTTCTGTCCGACAAGCTGGTTTACCAGCGTCGATTTGCCCGCGTTGGGTGCGCCGAGGACGGCGATGACGCCGCAGCGGGTCTGGTCGGGGGTATCGGTCATGTCGAGAGAATCATCCTGAAAGGCGGTGTCAGCCGAACCGCGCCATGAAAGCCTTGGCGGCTGCGGTTTCGGCGTCCCGCTTGCTGCCGGCGGTGGCCTGCGCCTTGCCGACGCGATGGACCGAAACCTCCACCGTAAAACGCGCGCGGTGGTCGGGGCCTGCGCGGTCGGTCACGGTATATTCCGGCGTGCGATGGCGGTTGCCTGCTGCCCATTCCTGTAGCGCGCTCTTAGGATGCCTGCGCTCGGTGCCGGAACTGTCCAGCGCATCTGCCCACAGCGCCAGCACACTGTCGCGCGCGGCTTCGTAGCCCTGTTCGAGGAAGCAGGCGCCCAACAGCGCCTCCATTACATCGCCCAGCACATTATCGCTGTCCGCCGCGCCGTCGTCGCGCGCCTGCTTGCCGAGCAGGACATGGTCACTGACGTCGATGGCGCGTGCCGCTTGGGCACAAGCGGTCTTGCTGACCAGCGCGTTCAGCCGCAGGGCGAGCTGTCCCTCGGTGCCGCGCTCGGCGGTGTGCAGATGCTCCGCAATGGCGAGGCCCAGCACCCGGTCGCCGAGAAATTCCAGCCGCTGGTAATCGCGCGGCTGACCGGTGCTGCCATGCGTCAGCGCCTCCTGCCACAAGGTGCGATCGTTTACCGTGAAGCCGTGCGATTCCAGCCAGCCCACGGTATCGTCTATCCAGCCCGCTCAAAGTCCGGTGCCGATCCGGTCGCCGCGCAGGGCGGTGAACCAGGTCCACGGCAACAGCCATTCCGCGCTGCCATCGGTGGACCACATCAGCACGGTCGCGCGGCCGACCAGCAGATCCTGGTCGACAAGGCCGACCCCGCCGGTGGACTGGGCGGCGAAGCGGCTGTCCTGCGAATTGTCGCGGTTGTCGCCCATGACGAACATTGCGCCTTCGGGCACCGTGACTTGCGCGTAATCGTCGGCGAAGGCAGGGCCGAAATCCAGCACATCATAGGTGCGTCCGCCGGGTAGTGTTTCGCGGAACCGGGCATAGCGACACGCCGGGCCGTCCGGCGTCACGATACGTTCGGCCATGACGTGGCACTGGGTGTTGGGCGAAAGCGGCACAATGAAATCGTCGATGCGCTCTTTCGGCACGACTTCGCCATTCAGGGTCAGCACGCCGCCGGACATCGAGACGGTATCGCCGGGCAGGGCGATGACGCGCTTGATGTAATCCACCCCGTCCACCGGATGCTTGAAGATCGCCACGTCGCCGCGTTCGGGCGCGCTGGCAAGGAGACGGTCCGGATCGAGCGAAACGCCGAAGGGGAGCGAATTGCGCGAAAAGCCATACGGCCATTTCGCCGCCAGCAGATAATCGCCGTTCATCAGGCGGGGCAGCATGCTTTCGGACGGGATGTTGAAGGGCGAGAAGATGAAACTGCGAAACACCAGCACGATCAGCGCCAGTTTCAGCAGGAAGACGACGAAGCTGTCTTCTTTCTTGGCGGGTTTGGTGTTGCTCATCGTACGGACCCCTTGCAGGCACGCGCGAGCGGGCAGAATTCGATTGCGGCGGGGGTCGGGGACTTTGCAAGCATTGCGCGGCCTCCTACCGTCCGGACGGTATTTTGGGAAAAGGATTTTTGCATGACCGATGGCGCAGCGATTTGGGCCGAACTGGCGGAACTCCCGGTGCGGACGCTTGCAGACCTGTTCGATGCCGACCCGGATCGCGTGGCGAAGCTGACCGGAACGCTGGCGCTGCCCGATGTCGGCGATATCGCGGAAAGCGGTGGCGTCATCCGGTTCGACTGGTCGAAAACGCATTTGGACGATACGCTGCTGGACCGGTTCGAGGCATTGGCAGGCGCGATGGATTTTGCGGTAAAGCGGGCGGCACTGTTCGCGGGCGAGGTGGTCAATCCCACCGAGGGACGCGCCGCGACGCACACTGCCATGCGCGGGTCCGGCAACGCGGCGGCGGTGGAGGAGGGTAGCGCGCTGCTGGAGCGGATGGCGCTGCTGGTCGGGGCGCTGCACGATGGCGTGCTGGGGCCGGTCAAGCACCTCATTCATATCGGCATTGGCGGCAGCGCGCTGGGTCCGGCGATGGCGGTCGACGCGCTCACCCGCGATGGCGCGAAGGTGGATGTGCATGTGGTGTCGAACATCGACGGGCTGGCGCTGGAAGCCGCATTCGCAGCCTGCGACCCGGCGACCACGATGGTGGCGGTCGCTTCAAAGACCTTCACCACCATCGAGACGATGACAAATGCCGACAGCGCGCTGAAATGGCTGGGCGACAATGGCGTGGACGATCCGGGCGGGCGCGTGGTTGCGCTGACCGCGTCGCCGGATAAGGCGGTGAAATGGGGCGTCGACGAAACACGCATTCTGCCGTTTCCGGAAACGGTGGGCGGGCGCTATTCGTTGTGGTCCAGCATCGGCTTTCCGGTCGCGATGGCGGTGGGGATGGACGATTTCCGCGACATGCTGGCCGGAGCGCGCGCGATGGACGCGCATTTCGAGAACGAAGACGGGCGCGACAACCTGCCCCTGCGCGCCGCATTTGCGGACCAGTATTACACCCGCCTGCGCGGGTGCCAGACGCGGGCGGTGTTCGCCTATGACGAGCGGCTGTCGTTATTGCCCGACTATCTCCAGCAGCTGGAAATGGAGAGCAATGGCAAGCGGGTGGGCGCGACGGGCGAACCCGTTGCGGCACCGACTGCGCCAGTAACATGGGGCGGGGTGGGCACCGATGCGCAGCATGCGGTGTTCCAGCTACTGCATCAGGGCACGCACCTGGTCCCGGTCGATTTCATCGCCAGTATCGCACCCGGCGACATGCTGGACCCGGCGCATCACCGCATCCTGCTGACGAATTGCTTTGCGCAAGGCGCGGCATTGATGGCGGGGGGCAATATGTCTGCCGATGGCCGCGACCCGGCACGCGCGTTCCCCGGCGACAGGCCGAGCGCGACGATACTGGCGGACGATCTGGATGCAGCGGCATTGGGCGCGCTGATCGCGTTTTACGAACACCGCACCTTCGCGAATGCGGTGCTCATGGGGATCAATCCGTTCGACCAGTTCGGGGTGGAGCTTGGCAAGAAGATGGCGAACGATATCGACAGCGGGACGGCAGAATTCGATGCCAGCACGATGGCGTTGCTGGCTGCGGCGGGTTTGGGTGCCGACTGACGCCCGGAGCTGACGGCTAGAGCGCGCCGATCTTTTCCAGCTTGGCCTGCATCGCGTCGGCGTCGAACGGCTTGACGATCCAGTCGGTCGCGCCCGCGTCGATTCCGGCATGGATATCGACGGCATCGGAATTTGTGGTGCAGAACATTACCGTGGGCAATTCCGGCATGACCTTGCGCAGTTCCTTCAGCGTTTCCAGCCCGCTCATCACCGGCATGTTCCAGTCGAGCAGAATCAGGTCGGGCAGGCCGTGCGCGCGCACGCGGTCCAGCGCTTCGCCGCCATGCTCGGCCTCGACCACGCTGTAGCCAAGCCCGGTCAGGATCTCGCGCGCGATACGGCGGACCATGCGGCTGTCATCCACCACCATGGCGCGGCGGGCGGCAGGCGCGGCGGCGGCGACGCGCGCGGCGACAGGCTGTTCGTTCACGGTGCCGCGTGTGCGGGCACCCGACGGCTTTGGCGGTTCGGCGGGCGTGGCCCGTTTGATCAGGTTGCGAATGGTGAAACCTCCCCTGTTCGCATGGCGGTCGGGTCGGCCACATCGTTTGCCGCGCCACCGATGGCATCGGCGGGCGTCATGCGAATGTGGAGGTATGGTACCCAGACATCGCCGAAATCCGCCTTTTGATACCATACGTCGAGCACATCGTAGGACGCCCAGAACCCGTCCGGTTCGCGCAAGCGGATACCTTCGCCGATACGCGGAACCGCGGCGAAGCGCAGGCGGTCCTGCGTCTGCCGGTTTTCGTTCTGGATCTCGACTTCGATCACGCGCGCGATGTCCTGTGGCTTTACGGTGCGGGAAAACACTTACCTGCCAAACCTTGCGGAATTCCTATCATGCCCGTGCACCTTGACTTTGTGCGGCGCAGCATCCACATGGATGGCATCGAAACGCCTCGCAGCGTGAACCGGCGACATTGTTCGCCACGGCAGCGTTTCGGTTAATTTCTACCAATCTCCCTATTCACGCGGGTGGTTATTTCCCCCGCGCCGCGCGCCCCAATCGGGCTGCGCGCCGCATATTTTGCGAGACGCAAACACATGACTTCCAATACGAAATCCGCAACGACGTTCGATGAACTCGGTCTGTCGCAACCTGTCCTCCAGGCGCTTGACCTGAAGGGCTACACCGAACCCACCCCGATCCAGGCGCAGGCAATTCCCCCCGTCCTCGAAGGGCGCGACCTGCTCGGCATTGCGCAGACCGGCACCGGCAAGACCGCTGCCTTTATGCTGCCCAGCATCGACAATTTGCGCACCGCGGACAATCAGACGCCGTTCAAGTCCTGCCGCATGCTGGTGCTCGCCCCGACGCGCGAACTGGCCGGGCAGATCGCCGAATCCGCCAAGGATTACGGCGCGCTTGCCGGCTTGAAAGTACAGTCCATCGTCGGCGGCACGTCCGTGGGCAAGGACCGCAACAAGCTGCATCGCGGCTGCGACATACTGGTCGCCACGCCGGGCCGCCTGCTCGACCTGATCGACCAGCGCGCGTTCAACCTCGGCGGTGTCGAAATCCTGGTGCTGGACGAGGCCGACCAGATGCTCGATCTCGGCTTCATCCACGCCCTGCGCAAGATCAACGACCTGGTCCCGGCGGAACGCCAGACGCTGTTCTTCAGCGCGACCATGCCCAAGGCTATCCAGGAACTGGTCGGCAAATATTGCCGCAATCCGATCAAGGTGTCCGTCACCCCCGCCGCCAGCACGGCGGAGCGGGTCGAGCAGTACCTGCTGATGGTGCAGCAGGACGAGAAGCAGACGCTGCTCGAAATGATCTTGCAGGGCCGCTACGACGTGCCCGCCAAGATCGAGCGCGTGCTGGTCTTCACCCGCACCAAGCATGGCGCGGATCGCGTGGTGAAGAAACTGTCGCAGGCTGGCATCCCGGCCAATGCGATCCACGGCAACAAGAGCCAGCCGCAGCGTGTGCGCGCTCTGGCCGAGTTCAAGTCCGCCAAGGTCAAGGTGCTGGTAGCAACCGACGTGGCCGCGCGCGGGATCGACATTCCGGGCGTCAGCCACGTCATCAATTTCGAGCTGCCCAACGTGCCCGAGCAATATGTCCACCGCATCGGCCGCACCGCGCGTGCCGGAGCGGACGGTGTGGCGATCGCGTTCTGCGCCGAGGACGAACGCGCCTACCTCAAGGACATCACCCGCAACACCGACGCGGAGTTCGAGCGGCTGCCGTTGCCCGATAATTTCCGCGCGGTCGTGGATGGCGTCGGTCCGACCAAGCCCGCACCCAAACAGCAGGGCGGACGTGGCCAGCGCGTCAACCCCAAACCCAAGGGCGCGGGCGGGCCGAACCGCAAGCATTCCACCCGCGCCGGACGGCCGAACCGTGGCGGTAGCAGTCAAGGCGGGGGCGGTGGTGGCCAAAGTGGCGGTCAGGGCAGGCGTCGTTCCGGCGGCGGGCGCAACCGCGAAGACTAGTTCGCAACCCGATACCGTGAAGCTACGGAGGCGCGCGAGGGACACCCCCTCGCGCGCCTCTTTGCGTATGCGGTTGGCAACGCCACCGCCACCGACCATATCGCTTGCATCACGACACCCCGCACGCGAAGGGCCGCTTCATGGCAACCGAATACGATTACGACCTGTTCACCATCGGCGCAGGCTCCGGCGGCACGCGCGCCAGCCGCATCGCCTCGGCACATGGCGCAAAGGTTGCCATCGCCGAGGAATACCGCGTCGGCGGCACCTGCGTCATCCGCGGCTGCGTGCCCAAGAAGATGCTCGTCTACGGCGCGCATTTCGCCGAGGATATCGACGATGCCGCGCAATTCGGCTGGACGGTGGAGGGCAAGAGCTTCGACTGGGTCAAGCTGCGCGACCACGTGCAGGACGATATCGACCGGCTGAACGGGCTGTATACCGAGACGCTGGAAAACAACGACGTCACGATCTTCGGCGAGCGCGCCGAGCTGACCGGCCCGCACGAAATCACGCTGGCCAGCGGCAAGGTCGTGACGGCGAAGACCATCCTCATTGCCACCGGCGCGCGCCCGCATGTCCCCAAATGCGACGGGTGGGAGCTGGGCATCACCAGCAACGAGGCGTTCCATCTCGACAGGATTCCGGAGCGCGTACTGATTGCGGGCGGCGGCTATATCGCCAATGAATTCGCGGGCATTTTCAACGAATTCGGCAGCAAGGTGACGATCATCAATCGCACCGACACGCTGTTGCGCAGCTACGACCAGGGCGTGCGCGACCGGCTGCTGCAGATCAGCATGATGAAGGGCATCGATTTCCGCTTCCATGCCGAGTTTCGCGGTATCGAAAAGACCGACGACGGTTGCCTCAGGGTGTCGATGACGGGGCATGACGACCTGGTGGTCGATTGCGTCCTGTTCGCCACCGGCCGGGTGCCGAATACCGAAGGGCTTGGGCTGGAGGCCGCAGGCGTCGAGCTGGGCGAGAAGGGCGAGGTGAAGGTCGACCGGTTCAGCCGCAGCCAATGTCGAACACATCTACGCCGTCGGCGACGTGACCGACCGGGTGCAGCTGACCCCGGTGGCGATCAGGGAAGGGCAGGCGTTTGCGGACACCGTGTTCGGCCCGGGCGATCCGGTGGCGGTGGACCACGACCTGCATCCCCAGCGCCGTGTTCAGCCACCCGCCCATCGCGGCGGTCGGCATGACCGAGAGCGAGGCGCGCACGAAGCTGGGCGGGATCAAGGTGTTCCAGTCCGATTTCCGCGCCATGAAAAACGTGGTGGCGGGCCGCAACGAGCGCTCGCTCTACAAGATGATCGTGGAGGAGGCGAGCGACCGCATCGTCGGCGTCCACATGATCGGCCCCGAAGCGCCCGAGATCATGCAGGCGGCGGCTGTGGCGGTGAAAGCCGGGCTGACCAAGGCCGATTTCGACGCGACGGTTGCCATCCATCCGACGATGGCGGAAGAGCTGGTGCTGTTGAAATAGGGGGGCGGACATGGCGAAGACGGCACTGGTTACGGGCGGCACGGGCTATATCGGCGGCGAGGTCATCGACCAGCTACTGGCGCGCGGCTGGGACATCCATACGACTGTCCGCGATGCCGCCAAAAGCGAACCGCGCTTGCGCGCCCGTTGGCCCGATGCCGGCGACCGGCTCACAGTGTTCACCGCCGACCTGCTGGACGATGCCGGATGGGCGCAGGCCAACGCCGGATGCGACGCGGTGGCGCATGTCGCCTCGCCCTTTCCGTTGGGCGTGCCGAAAGACGACGATGAACTGGTGCGACCGGCGCGCGAAGGCACCTTGCGCGCATTGCGCTTCGCCCACGCCGCCGGGATCGAACGGTTCGTCCAGACCAGCTCCTCTGCCGCAATTGCCTACGGCCACGGCGACGCCACGCACTTCGACGAAAGCGACTGGACCAATCTCGACGCCGATCCGCCCGCTTATATCAAGTCCAAGACCATCGCCGAGCGGGCCGCACGCGACTGGGTAGCGCAAAACGCGCCCGAAATGGTGTTCTGTTCCATCAATCCGGTCGGCGTGTTCGGTCCGGTTGCCAGCGACGACCTGTCGACCTCGGTCGCCATGCTGAAAAAAGTGATGGATGGCTCCATACCGCTGGCACCGAACATGGGCGTCGGCGTGGTGGATGTCCGCGACGTGGCGAAGCTGCACGTCATGGCGCTGGAAGCACCGGCGGCGCAGGTGCGCGATGAACGCTTCGCCGCCTCGGCCCGCTTCATGTGGATCAGCGAAATGGCCGACGCGCTGCGCGACCGCGCACCGGAACTTGCGACGAAAGCTCCGACGCGGCGGATGCCCGATTTCCTCGTCCACCTGCTCGCGCTGTTCATGCCGGAAATGCGCCAGATCAGCGGACAGCTCGGCAAGGTGCGCGATGTCTCCGGCGCGCATGCCGCGAAGACGTTCGGCTTCGACTATATCTCAGGCGCGCAATCGGTGGAGGACACCGCCCGCAGTCTCGCCGCGCATGGCATCGTGAAGCCCTAGCGCCCCGTTGTGCATGTCGGGCGGGGCAGCTACCGCCATGCCAAACATACGGGAGTGACCATGTCCGCAAATATCGCCGAATTGGAACGCCGCCGCGCCGCCGCCGAACTGGGCGGGGGCGAGAAACGCATCGCCGCACAACATGCCAAGGGCAAGCTGACCGCGCGCGAACGGCTGGACGTGTTGCTGGACGAAGGCAGCTTCGAGGAACTCGACCGCTTCGTGGAGCACGACTGCGTCGATTTCGGCATGGCGGACCAGAAGGTCCCCGGCGATGGCGTCGTCACCGGGAGCGGCACGATCAACGGGCGGCTGGTGTTCGTATTCAGCCAGGACTTCACCGTGTTCGGCGGCAGTCTGTCGAAACGCCACGCCGAGAAGATCTGCAAGGTGATGGACAGCGCCATGAAATACGGCGCGCCCGTCATCGGCCTCAACGACAGCGGCGGCGCGCGCATCCAGGAAGGCGTGGCGTCGCTGGGCGGCTATGCCGATGTGTTCCAGCAGCAACGTGCTGGCCAGTGGCGTCGTGCCGCAGATCAGCCTCATCATGGGGCCGTGCGCGGGCGGGGCGGTCTATTCCCCCGCGATGACCGACTTCATTTTCATGGTGAAGGACAGCAGCTACATGTTCGTGACCGGGCCGGACGTGGTCAAGACGGTAACGAACGAGGTTGTCACGCAGGAGGAACTGGGCGGCGCGGTAACGCACACCACCAAGACCAGCGTGGCGGACGTGGCGTTCGAAAACGATATCGAGACGTTGTTGGCGACGCGGGCGTTCTTCGACTTCCTGCCGCTGTCCAACCGCCCCGACGCCAATGCCGCGCCCGAGCGAGAGACGGCGGACCCGTGGGACCGCGAGGAACCCAGCCTCGACACGCTGATTCCCGACAACGCCAACCAGCCTTACGACATGCACGAAGTCATCCGCAAGACGGTGGACGAGGGCGACTTCTTCGAGGTCCAGCCCGCACACGCTGCGAACATCATCTGCGGCTTCGGCCGGGTGGAGGGTCGCACGGTGGGCGTCGTGGCGAACCAGCCGCTGGTGCTGGCCGGTGTGCTGGACATCAATTCCTCGAAAAAGGCCGCGCGTTTCGTGCGGTTCTGCGATGCGTTCCACATCCCGATCCTGACCTTCGTCGATGTGCCCGGCTTCCTGCCCGGCACGGCGCAGGAGCACAACGGCATCATCAAGCACGGCGCGAAATTGCTGTTCGCCTATGCCGAGGCGACCGTGCCCAAGATCACCGTCATCACCCGCAAGGCCTATGGCGGCGCCTATGACGTCATGGCGTCAAAACACTTGAGAGGCGATCTCAACTATGCCTGGCCAACCGCTGAAATCGCAGTGATGGGTGCGAAAGGCGCGGTGGAGATCATCTTCCGCAGCGACCGCGACGACCCCGAAAAGATCGCCGAGAAAACGAAGGAGTACGAGGACAGGTTCGCCAACCCCTTCGTGGCCGCACAGCGCGGCTATATCGACGAGGTCATCTACCCGCACTCGACCCGGCGGAGGATCGCGCTTGGCTTGCGGAAGCTACGCGGGCAAGGTGCTCGAGAACCCGTGGAAGAAGCATGACAATATTCCGTTGTGACGGATCGATGCAGTCGAAGCAATCAGAGCGGTTCGCGCAGGTCAGTTGTTCGCTCGCTAGACAGGACCATAGCATAGCCATGTCGACTTTGGACAGGCAACTGAGCGATTTACACCGGCGTGACGCAACTGCCTCAACGAGCGTGGCACATCGGAAGGTGCAGCGCGGCTCACCAACGATACGGGTGCAGTTCTGTTGGTACAACATTGCAACGATGGATCTGCTATTTTGCGCGAGAAGCAGATAAAGGCGGAAACGAAGGCAAGCTTGCACTATCAGAACGCAATAGCGTGGCGCGACTGTTGAGGACATCGCGCATGGTTAGCGCAGGACTGGATTGCTTCGCTTCGCGCAATGACGGAGAGTGCAAATGAAGCTCGGCCGTCTCAACCACATCGGCGTCGCGACCCCTTCTATCGCGGACTCCATCGCCTATTACCGCGACACGATGGGCGCGACGCCGATCACCGAACCGTTCGACCTGCCCGAGCAGGGGGTGAAGGTCTGCTTCGTCGATACGCCCGATGCGGCGGGTGTATTGGGGAGGGGAACGCAAATAGAACTGATCGAACCGTTAGACGAAACCTCGCCTATCAATGGCTTTCTCGCCAAGAATCCCGCTGGCGGGCAGCATCATGTCTGTTACGAAGTGGCCGATATCGACGAGGCGCGCGCGCATTTCGAAGGGCTGGGAAAGCGGATACTTGGACCGACCCGCATCGGCGCGCATGGGACGCCGATCTTCTTCCTGCATCCCAAGGACATGATGGGACAATTAACCGAGATCATGCAAACGCCGACTGGGACCGACGCCAGCGGGCACTGAAAATAACCGCGTTCTGGCCTAAACTTCCTTAAACTTCCGATCCGACGCAGCGGGCCGTAGCGGACTTGCCGTCGCCGCTCTTCGCCGCCAAGATGTCGATCACAGCAAAGCTGGACCCCGGATCATGTCCGGGGTGACGAAGCATACCGGAGAGCGCCTTGTCCTACGAACACATCCTCGTCGACACCGCCGACGACGTTACCACCATCACGCTGAACCGGCCCGACCGTCTAAATGCCTGTCCGCCCGACATGGGGCTGGAACTGCGCGACGTGTTCGCCGATCCGGGGGAGGCACGGGCCGTGCTTGTTACGGGCGCGGGGCGGGCGTTCTGCTCGGGCGCGGACCTCGCGTTCAACGCCAGCAGCAGCAAGAGCGGCGGGCGGCGGGCGTATGACTTGCTCGGCACCGCTTACAATCCGCTGATGGTGGCGATGGCGCAATGCCCGGTGCCGGTGGTGGCCGCGGTCAACGGCCCGGCAGCGGGCATAGGCTGCTCGATCGCGCTGGCGGCGGACTTCGTGATTGCGGCGGACAACGCCTATTTCCTACAGGCGTTCGTGAATATAGGTCTGGTGCCCGATGGCGGGGCAAGCTGGATGCTGCCGCGTCTGGTCGGCAAGGCCCGCGCAACCGAGATGATGTTGCTGGGTGAGAAGATCGCGGCGGAGAAGGCGCTGGACTGGGGCCTGATCTACAGGGTGGCTGCTGCCGATGCGCTGATGTCCGAAGCGCGGGCGCTGGCGGCACGGCTGGCAAGGGGGCCGACGCTGGCGTTGGGGCAGATGCGCGCCAACATCCAGGCGGCGTTGCAGATGGATTACTCCGCCGCGCTGGCGCAGGAGGCAAACGGCCAGTGGCGCGCGGGCGATACGCAGGACGCGGTGGAGGGCGCGATGGCATTCCTGCAAAAACGGCAAGGCGGACTTCAAGGGCGCATAAGCCTGCGCTAGGGATGTCGGCATGATTGAAAAACTGACCTATGCCGAATGGCAGGCGCGCGCCGCCAAGGAAACGAAGGACCGCGACCTGACCTGGCACACGCCGGAAGGTATTGCGGTCAAGCCATTGTATACAAGGGAAGATGTCGCCGATCTCGACCCCGGCCTGCCCGGTTTCGCGCCCTATACCCGCGGCCCCTATGCCAGCATGTATACCGGTCGCCCATGGACCATCCGCCAATATGCGGGCTTCTCGACGGCTGAGGAATCCAACGCCTTCTATCTGCGTAATCTGAAGGCGGGGCAGAAGGGGTTGAGCGTCGCCTTCGATCTGGCGACCCATCGTGGCTATGACAGCGACCATCCACGCGTCGTCGGCGATGTTGGCAAGGCGGGCGTCGCCATCGACACCGTGGCGGACATGGAGATCCTGTTCGACCGGATCCCGCTCGACACGATGAGCGTCAGCATGACGATGAACGGCGCGGTGCTGCCGGTGCTGGCGTTCTACATCGTGGCGGCAGAGCGGCAGGGCGTATCGGCCGACAAGCTGGCCGGGACCATCCAGAACGACATCCTGAAGGAGTTCATGGTCCGCAACACCTATATCTATCCGCCCGAACCCAGCATGCGGATCGTTTCAGACATCATCGCATATACGTCCGCCAACATGCCGAAATTCAACAGCATTTCGATCAGTGGCTATCACATGCACGAGGCCGGGGCGACGGCAGTGCAGGAGTTGGCCTTCACCATCGCGGACGGCAAGGAATACGCACAGCGCGCCATGGCGGCAGGGCTGGATATTGACGCCTTTGCGCCGCGCCTCAGCTTCTTCTGGGGCATCGGCATGAACTTCTTCATGGAGGTCGCCAAGATGCGCGCGGCGCGGGCATTGTGGCACGACGTCATGGACGGACTGGGTGCGAAGAACCCGAAGTCCAAGATGCTGCGCACCCATTGCCAGACCAGCGGTGTCAGCTTGCAGGAGCAGGACCCCTACAACAACGTGATCCGCACGACGGTGGAGGCGATGGCGGCGGTGCTGGGCGGTACGCAATCGCTGCACACCAACGCGCTGGATGAAGCCATCGCGCTGCCTACCGATTTCAGCGCCCGCATTGCCCGCAATACGCAGCTGGTTTTGCAGGAGGAGACCGGCATTACCAATGTCGCCGATCCGCTGGGCGGCAGCTATTACGTGGAGAGCTTGACCGCCGCTTTGGTCGAGGAGGCGCGCAAGGTGCTGGACGAGGTCGAAGCCGAGGGCGGTATGACCGCCTACGTCGCCACCGGCGCACCCAAGGCCGCCATCGAACGCGCCGCCGCCGCCAAGCAGGCCAGCGTCGACAAGGGCGAAACGGTGGTGGTCGGCGTCAACAAATACGTGCTGGACGAGGAAGCACATATCGACCTGCTGGATATCGACAACCATGCGGTCCGCGACAGCCAGGTAGCGCGGCTGGAACAGGTACGGGCGGGGCGGGACGAGGCGGCGTGCGAGGCTGCGTTAGAAGCTCTTAGAAAGGGCGCAGCCCCTCAATCCGATCATCCTGAGCCTGTCGAAGGATCGCCCTTTACTTCAGGTGCGGCACCGGGAGAAAGGGCAGTGCTTCGACAAGCTCAGCACGAACGGGTATGGAGGTAAATCTCCTCGCCCTCGCCGTCGAAGCGGCGCGGCAGGACGCGACGCTGGGCGAGATTTCGAGCGCGCTAGAGGATGTGTTCGGTCGGCACGATGCAACGCCCAAGCCGGTGAGTGGCGTTTACGCAACGGCCTACGAATTCGACCGCCGCTGGGCGCAGGTGACGGATGGCGTCTCGGCAGTAGCGCAGCGTTTGGGACGACAGCCGCGCCTGTTGGTCGCCAAGATGGGACAGGACGGCCACGATCGCGGCGCGAACGTCATCGCCAGCGCCTTCACCGATATGGGCTTCGAGGTCGTCAGCGGCCCGCTGTTCCAGACGCCCGCGGAAACCGTTGCGATGGCGCTGGAGACGGATGTGGACGCCATCGGCGCAAGCTCGCTGGCGGCGGGGCACAAGACGCTGATCCCCGAACTGATCGACCTGCTGAAAGCGGAAGGACGCGGCGATATAAAGGTAGTCGCGGGCGGCGTCATTCCGCCCAAGGATTACGACTTCCTGCGCGAGGCCGGGGTGCAGGGTATTTACGGGCCGGGCAGCAATGTGGTCGAATGCGGCGCGGATATGCTGCGATTGCTGGGGCACAATATGCCGCCGGCGGGTGAGGAAATGGACGAGGCGCTGGCAGAATGAGCCTTCTTTTATTCGCCACACTCGCCATCAGTGAACCCACAATCCCGCAAATTGGGTGTGAGCCGGACGCACCAGTCCGCGATCTAACCGTATGCGAGCCACTGTATGACGATGGCGAGTACAAAATCCAGAACGTGGAGAGCGTGGCGGTTGGCTCTAACCAAGAGATGCAGCGGATCCGGGAAATGACAAGTATTTGCGGACTTGATAACCGGATTGATGGATTAGGGGGTGTCGATCTAGCTGTTTATGACATTTTCAATGCAACGACATTTTCGAGAGCATGTGTGCGTGAGTTGATAGCCGAACATGCCCCGAACCTAATTTTTTCCGAACAACGTTTGAGTGAAAAGGTGCGCAATGCGCCGCCTCTCGAAGAAAGTGAAACTTTGTAGTGCCCGATATCCGCACCGACTGGACCCGCGACGAAATTGCCGCGCTCTTCGACCTGCCGTTCACCGAGCTGCTGTTCCGCGCCGCCAGCGTCCACCGCGAGAACCACGCGCCGGACCAGGTGCAGCTCTGCACGCTGCTCTCCATCAAGACCGGCGGTTGCCCCGAAGACTGCGGCTATTGCAGCCAGTCGGTCCACGCCGACAGCGGCGTGAAGGCGACCAAGCTGATGGATGTCCGCCAGGTGCTGCAATCCGCCGCGCAGGCGAAAGACAACGGCAGCCAGCGGTTCTGCATGGGCGCGGCGTGGCGCAATCCGAAGGACCGCGACATGCCCGCGATCGTCGAGATCGTGAAGGGCGTCGCGGCGATGGGCATGGAAACCTGCATGACGCTGGGCATGCTGACGCCGAAACAGGCGGATATGCTGGCCGAAGCGGGGCTGGATTACTACAATCACAACATCGACAGCAGCCCCGAATATTACGAGCGCGTCATCAGCACACGCGGCTTCGACGAGCGGATCGAGACGCTGGACCATGTGCGCGGCGCTGGCATCAATGTCTGTTCCGGCGGCATCGTCGGCATGGGCGAAACGCGCGAGGACCGCGTCGGCTTCGTCCACACGCTCGCCACGCTGCCGCAGCATCCCGAAAGCGTGCCGGTCAACGCGCTGGTGCCGGTGAAGGGCACGGTGCTGGGCGATATGCTGGCCGACACGCCGCTGGCCAAGATCGACGATATCGAATTCGTCCGTACCGTCGCGGTGGCGCGCATCACGCATGCCGCTGAGCATGGTGCGGCTGAGCGCGGGCCGCGAGAGCATGAGCGAGGCGACGCAGGCGCTGTGCTTCATGGCGGGTGCGAACAGCATCTTCACCGGCGACAAGCTGCTGACCGCGCCCAATGCGGGCGACGACAGCGACGGCGCGCTGTTCGCGAAGCTGGGTCTGACGCCGCTGAAGGGCGAGGAGCCGATGCGGGGGACTCGGGCGGTAGAGTTTTCGACGGCGAGAGCGCTAACAGGATGCTCGTAGCAGATGCTCAGGCTTGAGTTCGTTGACGTTTCGCTTCGATAGCCACGAACCAAACTGAGCCGCCGCAGTATTGCACGTCGATGAGGGCACAGCTACCAGATCGAGAATTTGGCTGGATCAGCAACGAGGTTGCGCAAAAGCCGCGGGTTTCGCTCTCACGAAATCAACGATATTGCTGAAGCTTGCAGCGAAGCATCGCACGACTTGATGGAGGCATGCGCATGAACATTTCGGCTAGCATAACCGACGAGCGACGTTCTCGATGTCCGAGTTCGACGTATGCGGAACCTGCAGTTGTTGCCGATCTGATGAGACGGTCGCAGCCTTTCGGTCGCGCATCGCATGGTATCCCCGGCTCGCCGCTGCCAGCCCAACAATGCGGATGCGCAATTGGTGCAAGGCCGAATCGGTGGAGTATGGCATTTATCTGGCCGGATATCGCATGAAGACTTGAGCACCGATGGGTCTTCTGCGAGGTGCCGCTGCACGAATGGCAGCCTGAATGTTCACCAAAATCCTCATCGCCAATCGCGGCGAAATCGCGTGCCGGGTCATCACGACGGCGCGGCGCATGGGTATCGCGACGGTGGCGGTGTATTCCGATGCGGACCGCAATGCGCCCGTTCGTGCGCATGGCGGACGAGGCGGTGCATATCGGGCCGGCTGCGGCTGCGGAGAGCTATCTGCTGCCGGAAAAGATCATTGCAGCCTGTAAGGAAACCGGCGCCGATGCGGTTCATCCCGGCTATGGCTTCCTGTCCGAGCGGGCCAGCTTCGTCGAAGCGCTGGACAAGGAGGGCATCACCTTCATCGGCCCGCCTGCCAGCGCCATCGCGGCGATGGGCGACAAGATCGAGAGCAAGAAGCTGGCCAAGGCAGCGGGCGTCAACACCGTCCCGGGCAGCCCCGAAGCCATCGAAAGCACGGCGGATGCGCTGAAATGGGCGAACGACATCGGCTATCCGGTGATGATGAAGGCCAGCGCGGGCGGCGGCGGCAAGGGAATGCGGCTCGCCTGGAACGACACCGACGTGAACGAAGGGTTCGAGGCCACGCGGCGCGAGGGCAAGGCCAGCTTCGGCGACGACCGCGTCTTCATCGAAAAGTTCATCGACGACCCGCGCCATATCGAGATCCAGGTGCTGGGCGACAAACACGGCACGGTGCTGCACCTGAACGAGCGCGAATGCAGCATCCAGCGGCGGCACCAGAAGGTTGTCGAAGAAGCGCCGTCGCCCTTCGTAACGCCCGAAATGCGCGCCGCGATGGGCGCGCAGGCGGTCGCGTTGAGCAAAGCGGTGGATTACCATTCCGCCGGGACGGTCGAGCTGATCGTCAGCGGAGCGGACCCGACGGGCGAGAGTTTTTATTTCCTCGAAATGAATACCCGACTGCAGGTCGAGCACCCCGTCACCGAGGCCATCACCGGCATCGATCTGGTCGAACAGATGATCCGCGTCGCTGCGGGCGAAAAGCTGGCGATGGCGCAGGACGATATCGGCATCGACGGCTGGGCCATCGAGAACCGCGTCTATGCCGAAGACCCCTATCGCGGCTTCCTGCCCTCCACCGGCAGGCTGGTGCATTACGAAACGCCTGTAGCGGCGTGGACCGACGACGGATCGGCCAACGGGCGGCGCGGTGTGGATGGGGTGCGGATCGACGACGGCGTATTTGCGGGCGGCGAAGTCAGCATGTTCTACGACCCGATGATCGCCAAGCTGGTGACGTGGGGCGAGACGCGCGACGAGGCGGCGGATTTGCAGGTCGCGGCGCTGGACGCGTTCCGCATCGAAGGGCTGGGCCACAATGTCGATTTCCTCAGCGCCATCATGCAGCACCCGCGCTTCCGCAGCGGCGAGCTGACGACCGGCTTCATTGCCGAGGAATACCCCGACGGCTTCACCGGAGCAGCAGTGGCGGATGCGACCCATCGCCACCTTGCCGCCATCGCGGCGACCTTGGCAGCGGTCGATGCGGACCGGGCGCGGCGGGTCAGCGGGCAACTATCGCTGCAAAAGCGAGGGCACTTGCCGCCACCGGGCGAATGGGTGGTAACATCGGATCGTGCGGATGCCGCGATGGCCGTTGCCCTGGAAGAGGATGGCATCACGGTCGATGGCGAAGCGGTCGATCTGGCCACACGCTACACGCCGGGCGATGCCTTCGTTTCGGTCGATATTTACGATCCGCCCCGCAATGGCGACGGCGATGGTGGAATGAGGATGCCACGCCTTCGCAGACCTATGGCGTGCAGGTTGCGCGCACCCACACCGGCATGGTGCTGACGACGCATGGTGCGGCCCATCGCCTGACCGTATTGCCCGCGCATATCGCGCCACTGACCGAACACATGATCGAAAAGGTGCCGCCGGACCTTTCCAAATTCCTGATCTGTCCGATGCCGGGCCTGCTGGTGACGCTTCATGTCGCGCCGGGTGACGTGGTTCAGCCGGGGCAGCCGCTGGCAACGGTGGAGGCAATGAAGATGGAGAACATCCTGCGCGCCGAGAAGGAAGGGACCATCGCGTCGGTCGCTGCCGAGGAGGGCGACAGTCTGGCAGTGGATGCGGTGATCCTGGAGCTGGAATAGGCGGCAATGGCTAGCGCGCCAGCTCCACATCCAGAAACGCCGCCACGTCATCCAGAGCGACATCGCGCGACAGGAAAGCCGCGCCGATACCGCGCAGCAGGATGAAGGGCAGGGTGGCCCCGTCCATCTTCTTGTCATGCCGCATGTGATCGACCAGTGCGGTGCCGTCGCAATCGAGGCCCAGCGCAGCGATCTCGGTCCGTAAGCCAGCCTTCCCAAGCACTGCTGCCACGCGCGCAGCATCAGCCTCATCCATAAGGCCCAATCGCGCGGAATAGCGGGCAGCCAGCACCATGCCCATCGCCACCGCCTCGCCATGCAGCAGCGCGTCGCAATAGCCCGTTTCCGCCTCCAGCGCGTGCCCGAACGTGTGGCCCAAATTCAGCAACGCTCGCGCGCCGCTCGTCTCGCGCTCGTCCTCGGCAACGATGCGCGCCTTTGCCGCGACACTGCGAGACACCGCATATTCGAGCGCCTTGGCTTCACCGGCGACAACAGCGGCGCCATCCGTCTCGCACCATGCGAAAAACGCGGCATCGCCAAGCACGCCGTATTTGACGATCTCGGCGTAACCCGCCTGTAATTCACGTGGCGGCAGTGTGGCCAGCACATCGAGATCGGCCAGAACCAGCGAGGGCTGGTGGAACGCGCCGACGAGGTTCTTGCCCGCCGACGTATTGATCGCGGTCTTGCCGCCGACCGAGCTGTCCACTTGCGCCAGCAGGGTCGTAGGCACCTGGATAAAGCCGCAGCCGCGTTTCAGTATGCTCGCCGCAAAGCCTGCCAGATCGCCCGTTACCCCGCCACCGAATGCCACGATATGATCGCCACGCCCGACGCCTCGCGCCAGCAGCCAGTCCGTAACCCGGTGCAATTCCTGCCAGCTTTTTGCCGCTTCTCCGACGGGCAATTCGTACCACGCCAGCGTATGTCCGGCGCTTGCGAAGGATGCTTCGAACCGTGCGCCATGATGGTGGCGGGCATTCGCATCGGCGATGACGGGAATGGCGCGCGCGGTGCCGCGATAGGATGCGAGCAAGCTCGTCCATCTGCGCGGCGGCATCGTCCAGCAGCCCTGCGCCGACCCGCACTTCATAGGCGCGTCCGGCAAGTTCAACCGGAATTACAGCCACCGGTCGACCGCGCTCAGAATGGACGCCGCCATATCGCGATGCGAGCCCGCTTCGCCCGTTACGCGAACCTGCGCCTGGCTATAGGCCGGGCTGCGATCGGCCCGCATCTTGGTCAGGATCGTCTTGGGATCGCCGCCGCGCAGCAAGGGGCGGGTGTTGCGGCGGGCGGTGCGTTCGACCAGCGTGTCGATATCGCAATCGATCCAGACAGCGATGCCCTTTTCCAAAATGAGCGCGCGTGTTCTGTCATCCACGAATGCCCCGCCGCCAGTCGCTATGACGCCGGGCCGGTCGTCCATAAGCCGGGCGATAACGCGGCGTTCGCCATCGCGGAAATAGGCCTCGCCGAATTCGTCGAAGATCTCGGTCACGCTACGCTGCGCCGCCGCCTCGATGGCTTCGTCCGCATCGGTAAAACTACGATCCAGCAAGGCTGCGAGTTTGCGTCCGACGGTCGTCTTGCCGGCCCCCATCAGGCCGACCAGCACCAAAGGCTGGTTCGTGCGGCTCGCTACCCGTTTCGCCAATTCGGCGACATCGGATTGCCCGATGCGTGCCACGCCCGGTTGCGCGCGCTGCACGCCGTCGGTTTTTACCGGTGTCATGGCCCATCATCCCGCATTGCCGTTGCGCCTATAGATGGGCTAGGCGCGGTGCAACTATGCTTGGTTCATCGCAAACGACCCGACGCGCCCGTCCGCGCAGCGCTACGCCGATCAGGATTGCGGCGCTTGTTATCGCATTGCTCAGCCTGGTATTGCTGGCGGCATGGATCGACGGGGGCGAGCAACCGTTGCGTGCGATCAGCGTGCCCGTCGCGGATGCGCCGCAATGAGATTGCGGCTGGTGCTATGCGGTTCCGCGGCAATCGCGCTGGGAGCTTCGGGCCTTGTCCTGGCGAACGAGAACCCGACATCGCTGTTGCCGCCAGGGTTCGACGATCCTGCGCCCACACCGACGCCGACCGCTCCCCCGCGCCCGTCGCCCCGTCCCACGGCGCGTCCCACCCCTCGCCCTCCCGTACCGCCAACGTCGCGTCCGCGTCCGGCGGCGACGCCCGACACTTCCACGCCTGCGCCAGCTCCCGATCAACCTGTGTTCGGAGGCGGGGAAGTGGTGCAAGCCATTCCCCCCCGCTCCGCGCCGAGCCGGGCGACACCTAGCGCGCCAGCGCGTGCATCCGGTCCGGTCAACGACACGCTGCGCGAGCTGGAGCGGATGGATCCCGACGAACTGGACCAGCTGCTCGGCCTGAAACCGCGATACGATATTCCGCCCACGGCCAAACGCTCGCTTTCCGAAATCGGTGTGCTGGCAGCGGGCGAAGGCGGCTTCGATGGCGAGTTCGTTTCGCGCCAGCCCGCCGCCCTAGTCCGGGCGGCGCTTGCGGGAACGAAGGGGCCGCTGGTGTCGCGCTGGGGCCACATCCTTGCGCGCCGTGCGTTGGCGAGCCGGCTGGATGCACCCGAAGGCATGGAGCCGGTGGAATTCGCCTCACTCCGGCTCGGCGTGCTGAACCGGATCGGCGAGTATTCGGTGGCGCGGGCTCTGGCGCAGGATGTCGATACGGACAACTGGAACGACAGCCTGACCGACGCAGCAATCGATGCCTATCTGGGCACCGGCGACATCGTCGGCATGTGCCCGGCGGTGCAGCTGCAAGGCTCCTCACGCGAAGATGATATTTGGCGGATGTTGCAGGGCATTTGCTACGGCTATGCCGGGCAGGCGAGCCGATCCAACGCCAACTTGCGGCAGATTGCACGCGGCGATGGTGTGGCGGCCATCGATATCCTGCTGGCACAGCGTTTTGCAGGTGCGGCGGGGTCCGCAAGACGTGCCATCAACATCGAATGGGACGATGTCGAAACGCTGACTCCATGGCGCTATGCGCTGGCGATAGCAGTCGGCGAGGAAGTGCCCGACCGGCTGCTTGCCGATGCGCCCGCGCAATATCGCCGCATGGCGGCAACCGCGCCGATGCTGGGCCTGACACAACGCACGCGTGGTGCCGATCTGGCCGCACGCGAAGGCATTTTGTCCTCTCAGGCGATGGTAGACCTGTTCAGCCAAATCCACCTGACGCGCGGCCCGGATGCACCGGCGCGAGGCGCCGCTGCCCAGCTGCGCCGCGCTTATGTCGGGAACACCACAGACGTGCGTATGGCGGCGTTGCGTGAACTGTGGAGCGTTGGGTGGGGCGCATCGCAGGATGATGGCTATGCCCGTTATGTCCTGACGGCTTATGCTTCGGCACGTATCGCACCCGAAGGCGCACTTGCCGATGATGCCGCCGCACTGGTCACGGCGATGCTGTCCGCCGGGTTCGATCGCAATGCCCTGCGTTGGGCGCCGGTTGTTCCGCAAGGCAGCCTTGCCTGGGGCCAGCTCGTAATGGCGCAGCAAGATCGCAGCAATCCGGTGACCGAAGGGCTGATCCGCGCGTTCGAGGAAAACGACGACAGCACCGGCAAACGCAAGACGCAGTTCCTGGTGGCAGGGCTGGCGGGTCTGGACCGGATCGATGCGGACCTGCGTACCGAACTGGCAAGCGACATGAGGATGACCTTGACGGCGAAAAGCCGCTGGGCGGAGCTGATCGATGCAGCGGCCGATACCAACAGTGCGGTTCTAGTATCCTATCTCGCGGCTGTTGGAATGCAGGGCAATGACTGGTCCGACATGACGCCGCGCCACCTCTATCACATCGTCAACGCGCTCAACCGTGTGGGCCTCTCCGCCGAGGCGCGGATGATTGCGGCCGAAGCCATTGCCAGGGGCTGACGCCTTGGCTCCGGCATCCGGGCCGGAATGACGATAGACGATTTCCTGGCGATGATGGCGGCGCAGCGCGGCGCGGCGGCCAACACCCTTGCCGCCTATCGCCGCGATCTGGAAGGGGTGGAAGCGGTAACCGGTGCGCTGCAATCGGCGACCGAGCAGGATCTGACCGCTCTGCCACGTGTATGGGCCACACTCGCCCCCGCGACCGTGGCGCGCAAGACATCGGCGCTGCGCCAGTTCTATGCGTTCTTGCAGGACGAGGGCGCGCGCGAAGACAATCCTGCCGAAGCGATCCCGCGCCCGACCCCACGCCGCGCGTTGCCAAAATTGCTTTCCCATACCGAGATAGAGCGCCTGTTCGCGCAGGCGGAGGAAGAGGCCGGTACGGGCAGGCGGCTTACGATACGGATGCTTGCGTTGCTCGAATTGCTTTACGGATCGGGCCTGCGTGCGACGGAGCTGGTGTCACTACCGCTGTCGGCAGTGCCGCGCGATGCGCCCTACCTGATGATCGAGGGGAAGGGCGGAAAGCAGCGCATGGCCCCGGTCAGCCGACGTGCGGTCGAAGCGGTTGGCGCGTGGCTGGCGGTGCGGCCCGACAGGGGCAGGTTCCTGTTCCCGTCGCCCGGCAAGGGCCACCTTACGCGGGTGCGGCTGTATCAGTTGCTGAAAGCGCTTGCAGCGCGCGCGGGTTTGCCGCCCGAAAAAGTCAGCCCGCATGTGCTGCGCCACGCCTTTGCCACCCATCTTTTGGAGGGCGGGGCGGACCTGCGCGTGTTGCAGACCATGCTGGGCCATGCCGATATCGCCACGACGCAGATATACACCCATGTCGACAGCACGCGGCTGGTTGCATTGGTCAATGCGTGCCACCCCCTGGCGAAGGACAGCAGGTAAGAGTGTTGCGGATGCTTGCGAAGCGCCGCCCATCGGCCTAGCGCAGCGCGCATGACATCCTATCTCGAATTCGAGAAGCCGGTCGCCCAGCTCGAAGCCCGTATCGAAGAAATGCGCGCCGGCGCGTCGGCAGACGGCGTCGACATAGCGGACGAGATCGCGCGGCTTCAGGCCAAGAGCGCCGACCTGCTGCAAACTACCTATGCCAATCTCAGCCCGTGGCAGAAAACGCAGGTGGCCCGGCATCCGTCGCGCCCGCATTTCCATGATTTCGTGCGGCATGCGTTTACCGATTTCCTGCCGCTGGGCGGGGACCGGACCTATGGCGAGGACGAGGCGATACTTGGCGGCTTCGCCCGGCTAGGCGGACGGCGCGTCATGCTGCTTGGCCACGAGAAGGGAAACGATACGCAGTCGCGTCTTCGCCACAATTTCGGGATGGGCAAGCCGGAGGGCTATCGCAAGGCGGTGCGCCTGATGGAACTGGCCGGGCGCTGCGGTGTGCCGGTGGTGACGCTGGTCGATACGTCCGGCGCATTTCCCGGTGTCGAGGCGGAGGAACGCGGACAGGCCGAGGCCATTGCCCGCGCAACCGAAGCCTGCCTCGCGCTGCCGGTGCCGATGGTGGCGACCATCGTTGGCGAAGGCGGATCCGGCGGTGCGGTTGCCTTGGCCAGTGCGGAACGGGTGCTGATGTTCGAGCATGCGGTATATTCCGTGATCTCACCCGAAGGCTGTGCCTCGATCCTGTGGCGAACGGCGGACAAGGCCCCCGATGCCGCGGAGGCGATGAAGGTGACGGCACAGCATCTGAAGAAGCTGGGCGTAATCGACCGCATCTTGCGTGAGCCGGCGGGCGGGGCGCATCGTGACCCCGAAGCGGCGGCGAAGACATTGGGCAAGACACTGGCAACAGAACTCGACGCGCTGTCGGGGCAATCCCCCGACGCATTGCGCACACGGCGGGAAGACCGCTTTCTGGCGATCGGCAACCGATAGGCAATCTGCCCCTGTTCAGGAACCAGCAGGCCCGTACCGCGCTATGTTCAGTAGATATATCAACGGGGTCGGAGAATGAATATGCGGATTGCAAAAGCGTTTGTGCTGTCGGGTGTAGCCAGCGCAGCCATCGCGCTGTCGGGTTGTGCCGCGGGGAACATCCCTAGCGCAAGTGCTCCCATCACGTCGCAGGAAGCGCAGCAGGGAGCGGAATTCCACCCGCAACTGCTTCAGGAATTCGGTGGCACATTTACCGGGCCGCAAGCCGCTTATGTCGAGCAGGTCGGCAAGAATATCGCAGTGCAATCGGGTCTTGGCGACGCGCGTTCGAGCTTCACGGTTTCGCTGCTCAACAGCCCGGTGAACAACGCCTTCGCTGTGCCCGGTGGTTATGTTTACACGACGCGCCAGCTTGTTTCGCTGATGAATAACGAGGCGGAGCTTGCCGGGGTGCTGGGTCACGAGGTCGGCCATGTTGCCGCCCGCCATTCGCAGCGTCGCCAGCAAACATCGCAGCGAAACCAGCTGCTCGGCGTTCTGGGGCAGGTGCTGGGTTCCGTCGTGGGAGGGGATATCGGCGGTTTGCTCCAGCAGGGTTCGCAGTATACGCAACTTTTGACATTGCGGTTCTCCCGCAGTCAGGAAATCGAAGCGGACGAACTGGGTATCCAGTATCTGACGCGCGCGGGCTACGATCCGACCGCAATGGCAACCGTGCTGCAAAGTCTCGCCGCACAAAATGCGCTCGATGCGCAGTTACAGGGTCGCGATAACGCCACCATCCCCGAATGGGCATCGACCCATCCAGACCCCGCCAGCCGGGTACAAAATGCCGCCGCCAAAGGCACGTGGCGTTACCGGCACGCTGAACCGCGATACCTTTCTGACCCGTATCGACGGGTTGCTGTACGGCGATGATCCGAAGCAGGGCGTTATCGAGGGGCAGCAATTCCTGCACCCTGACCTGCGCCTCGCGTTCACCGTGCCTAATGGCTACTACATGGTGAACGGAACGACCGCCGTTTCTATCAACGGGCAAAGCGGCAAGGGGCAATTCAGCACCGGCGCCTATAATGGTAACCTGGAGAATTACGTCCGGCAGGTGTTCGCCAAGGTCGGTGGACAACAGAATATCGCGCCCGCGTCGCTGCAACGCACTACGGTGAACGGCATTCCCGCACTATACGGCACGGCGCGCGTCAACAACGGGCAGAGCCAGGTCGATGTAACGGTGTTCGCGTATGAATTTTCCAACAGCAGCGCGTATCACTTCACGACCATCAGCCAGGCCGGACAATCGCGCGCTTTCACGCCGATGTTCAATTCGGTGCGCCGTATCTCGTCCAGCGAGGCGTCCGCCATCATTCCGCGCCGGATCGACGTGGTCACGGTGGGGCGGGGCGACACGATCCAGTCGCTTGCCAATCGCATGGCGTATGATCGTGGCAAGGTGGAACGGTTCCGCGTTCTGAACGCGCTGGGCACGAACGACCAGTTACAGGCCGGCCAGAAGGTGAAGCTGGTGGTACGCGGCAGCTAACCGCCGTCGCGTTTTACGGACGCAAAAGAAAAGGCGGCGGGATCGCTCCCGCCGCCTTTCTTTGTTCGGTGAACGAAGCTCTTACGAAAGCTGGCCGTTCGTCGAAGCCATCTTGGTGGCGGTACCCGTGAACGTCGTGTTCAGCTGGCTGCCGAGACCCTGCATGGCGGTAATTGCTGCGACGGCGATCAGTGCAGCGATCAGGCCGTATTCGATGGCGGTGGCGCCCTGTTCGTCGTTCAGCAGTTCATTGAAAAATTTCATCGTTAGTCTCCTGGTTGGTCGTCTTACCCGCTCTTCCCGATGGTCTTCTGCTGGAAAGAGTGAGTTGCGGTATGAAGGTCGAGTGTTGATAAAATCCTAAGCGCGGCGGATTATTCACTTGCGCTCATTGCGCTATCCACTTTGCTTGAAATCGAACTCCACGTATTGGTGTTGCTATCGGCCATCTGTGTAAGGGCGGCGATCCAGCCGACCACGATAAGCGAAGCGATCAGTCCGTATTCGACGGCAGTCGCTCCGCGCTCGTCTCTGGCAAGCCGCCTTAATTCTGGCCGCCTGAGGAAACGCGGAACCTTCATCGGAATACTCCCATCGCCTCCGAACTGACAGTTGTGGGTTTTGGTCGGCAAAGTTTAAGATTTGATTGAGAGGAGCCGCTTGGTTGGAAAATAACCCGACATGCCTGTGGGTGGTCGCCGCCGCCTTGCGCTCGGCAGACGGGCGGTGGCTGATGCAGAAACGGCCCGCCGGCAAGCCGCATGGTGGGCTGTGGGAGTTTCCCGGCGGCAAGGTCGAGGCAGGCGAAATGCCGCATGACGCCCTCGTGCGGGAACTGCACGAGGAGCTGGCGATCACGCTGGAACCGGGCGATCTCGTTCCGCTTACCTTTGCCACAGCGACGCCGAGCATTGCGGGCAGGGCGGCATCGGGCGGACCTGTAATACTGCTTTACACTTTGGGGCGCTGGCGTGGTTCCCCGGTTTCGCAGGAGGGCGGGGTGGCCCGCTGGTTCGCGCGCGAGGCACTGTCCGGCTTGCCGATGCCGCAGCTCGACCGCGTGCTGCTCTCCGCGCTGCCGGAATGAATGCGCACACTGCAAGCGCGCGGGGCTTGCCAAGTGCGGAACCGCCGCCTAGATGCCGCCCCTGATTGCGCGCCCGTAGCTCAGCTGGATAGAGTACTCGGCTACGAACCGAGCGGTCGGAGGTTCGAATCCTTCCGGGCGCGCCAACCATCAAGGGCCGTCTCCGATACCGGAGGCGGCCCTTGTTGTTTCCGGTTCGACACTGCGGCTCGACTGGCCGCTATAATGTGATAGCAAGAGCGGCACCGGCCCGGAATGTCCCGCCGTGTAACCAGCAGGGCTGCGAATGAGCGACCACGACCGAGATGCGAAGGACGAGGGCAGCGGCCCATTTGCCGACGCATCGGTCGAACCCGGCGTCTGGCGTTACGAAATGGCGGATCGCGCAACCGTCATCATCGATGCCGAAGACTATTTCCGCCATATGCAGCAGGCGATGCTGAAAGCGCGGCATCGGGTACTGATGATCGGTTGGGATTTCGATACCCGCATCCATCTGGAGGCAGGGCGGCGCTGGTGGCAGAAGGGACGCAAACGCACCTATCCCTCTCGTCTGGGCAGCTTCATCCTGTGGCTCACGCGCAAGCGGCCCACGCTGGAATTCCGCATCCTGAAATGGAGCTATGGTGTTGCCAAGTTCGTCACGCGCGGTTCGATGTCGATCGATTTGCTGCGCTGGGCACCGCATCGCCGCATTGATTTCAAATTCGACACCGCGCATCCCGTCGGAGCGAGCCACCACCAGAAGATCGTCGTCCTAGACGACGCACTGGCAGTATGCGGCGGGATCGACATGACGACCCATCGCTGGGACACGCGCAAGCACAAAGAGGACGACCCGCGGCGCCGCCGGCCGCGCGGCATGAAATACATGCCTTGGCACGATGCGACGATGATGGTTACAGGCGATGCGGCAATGGCGCTAAATAACCTAGGTCATGATCGATGGACGCGCGCCGGGGGCAGACCGTTGGACCCGGTGCCGGAGCCGGGAGATGACCTATGGCCCGAAGACCTGAAGGTCGAGTTCGAGAATGTCGAGATCGGCATCGCGCGCACGCGGGGCGCGTTCGACGATACTGTGGAAGTCACCGAAATCGCCGACCTGTTCGAGCAGCAGATCGCGCGAGCAAAGCGGTTCATCTACGCCGAAACGCAGTATTTCGCCTCGCGCCGCATCGCCAATGCAATTTGCAAGAGGCTATCGGAAGACGACCCGCCGGAGATCGTCATCGTGCATCCCGAGAGTGCGGATGGCTGGCTGGAAGCGCAGGCGATGGACAATGCCCGCACGCAACTGGTGGAGGCGCTGGGAGAAGCGGATACGAAGGGCCGCTTCCACCTCTACGTGCCCTATACCGGCGAAACGCCGATTTACGTCCATGCCAAAATCATGATCGTGGATGACCGCGTGCTGCGCATCGGGTCCGCCAATTTCAACAACCGGTCGATGGGGCTGGACAGCGAATGCGACATGTTCATCGATGCCGACCGCCCCGCCAATGCGGGTGCCGAACAGCAAATTGCGGCGTTGCGCTATTCGCTGCTGGCGGAGCATTGCGGGCTGGATGTGCCAGATGTGCCCGAGCTGCTGGCGCGTCACGGGTCGATGCACCGGATGTTCGTGAAACTGTCCGAAGAATGGGACAAGCAGGAAAAGCCGGGCCGCACGCTGCGCCGGTTCGATCTGAAGCACACCAATGCCGTGCAGGAAGTGCTTGCCGAATCGGGCGTGCTTGATCCCGAAACTTCGGACGAGGTGTTTGAATCCTATTCAAAGGGCGGCCTCTTTCCGAGCGACACGCTGCTGAGCCGCGCCAAACGCAAATTCGAAAGACGCCAGAAATGACCGACGCCGCACCGACCCGCACCCTCGCAGCCGATGGCAAGCCGGAAGTGCCCGAACATATCCAAGACGCGATTCGCACGCTGATCGAATGGTCGGGCGACGATCCGGCGCGCGAGGGGCTGATCGATACGCCAAAGCGGGTGGCGCGGGCGTGGCTGGAGTATTGCCAGGGTTACAAAGAAGACCCCGCCATCCACCTGTCGCGCGTGTTCGAGGAAGTGGGCGGGTATGACGAGATCGTGCTGCTGAAAGACATTCCGTTCCAGAGCCATTGCGAACACCATATGGCGCCCATCCACGGCAAGGCCGCCATTGCTTACCTGCCGCAGGACAAGGTCGTGGGTATATCGAAACTGGCGCGTGTGCTGCACGGGTTCGCGCGCCGCCTGCAAATTCAGGAGCGCCTGACTGCCGAAGTGGCGGAGTGCATCTGGAACAATCTGCACCCGCGTGGCGTGGCGGTTGTCATCGACGCGACCCATGCCTGCATGGCGGCGCGCGGTGTGCGCACGCCGGGCGTTTCGATGGTAACGAGCCGGATGATGGGGACGTTTCTGGAAGACCAGCGCAGCCGCAAGGAAGTGCTCAGCCTGATGGGCTACTGAGCGGGCTGGGCGCTCAGCCCCCGTGCGAGAATGTCGCGGGCGGTCCCGGCGACGGCTGCGCTGTTGTCGCCATCCCGCGCCCAGACGGCGTAGCGCAAGCCGAGAAAGACGTTCATGCCCATCACGGCCCAGGCATGCGCCTCGCCCAGGTCGCCGCGCAAGTCGCCGCTTGCCGCCCCGGCTTCCAACCGTGTCAGGATGCGTTTTGCCGTGCTCTCATAGTGCGCGCGATAGCTGTCGGGGTCGACGAACTCCGCTTCGTCGATGATGCGGTAGATTTCCTTGTGCGTGCGGGCGAAATCGAGAAAGCCGGCGGTCGCCGCCTGCTCCCGGTCGAGCGCATCCAGATTTTCCGACATACCCTCGGCCGCCGCGACGCGCACACCGTCGCTGAAGTCGCGGACCAGCGCCTTGAAGATCGCCTCCTTGCTGGAGAAGTAGGTGTAGAACGTTCCTAGCGCGACGTCGGCGCTGCGGGTGATGCTGCTGACCGATGCGGCGTGAAATCCCTTTTCCCCGAACTCGCTTGTCGCCGCGTCGAGCAGCTTCCGCCGCGTTTTGCGCCCGCGCTCCGTCGTCGGAGCAGCGGTGTCGGCTTTCTGGTTTGCGGCGGTTTTCATGGCCGTCGCCTACAAACATAAGAAACGCGCGGCAACACTGAACTTGAAAGGTGGTTCACCTTTCAATATCACGGTGTTCACAACGGGAGAGAAAAGATGACAAACCTCAACATGATTCGCCGCGCCATGTTCTGCGGCTGCGCTTTTGCCGCGCTGTCGGGAACGGCGTTTGCACAGGATGCAGCCGACAATGACACCGCCGAAGTCGTGATCGAAGACGCCACGCCGGCGCGGGCATTCGGTGCGCCCATCGTGGTCACGGCGCGTCGTCGGGAGGAACGCCTGCTGGACGTTCCGGTCGCCGTGACGGCGTTCTCCGGCGAGCAGCTGGCCCGCACCGGCACGCTGGAAATTACCGAAATCGGTGAAGATGTGCCGAACGTCACCCTCGAAGTCAGCCGTGGCACCAACACCACGCTGACTGCCTTCATTCGCGGGGTGGGGCAGCAGGATCCGGTCGCCGGGTTCGAGGCGGGTGTCGGGCTGTATGTCGACGATGTCTATATCAACCGACCGCAGGCCGCCGTGCTGGACATTTACGACGTGGAGCGGATCGAGGTGCTGCGCGGCCCGCAGGGCACGCTGTATGGCCGCAACACGATCGGCGGCGCGATCAAATACGTCACCGCACGTTTGCCCGACGCGCCGACCGCGAAAGTGCGGGCGAGCTACGGCTCCTACGACCAGGCGGATCTGGTGGTTTCGGCATCGTTGCCTGTGTCCGACAGCCTGCGGTTCGGCGCCAGCGGCGCGCGGCTGAGCCGGGGCGGGTTCGGGGACAATCTGGTGCAGCCCGACGTGGAGAACTACAACAAGGATGTGTACGCGGCCCGTGCCACGCTTGAGTTCGAAAGCGGCCCCGTCTTCGCGCGGCTGTCCGGCGATTACGTCAAGGATGACAGCGATCCGCGTCAGGGCACCCGCCTCATCACGAGCCTGCTGACCGGTGCGCCGGTGCTGGACGATGTGTTCGATACGCGCGCCGGTCTGAACGTAGTCGAGCAGGAAGTGGAGGCCTATGGCGGCGCGCTGAACGTCGCGATCGAATTGAGCGACACGCTGACGCTGAAATCCATTACCGGCTATCGTGAAGACAGCTCGACCACGCCGATCGATTTCGACAGCCTGCCCGCTGCCGATCTCGATGTGCCCGCGATCTACAATAACGACCAGTTCAGCCAGGAATTGCAGCTGCTGTACGAAGGCGACCGGTTAAGCGGTGTGCTGGGCGGTTATTACCTCGACGCCAACGCCTTTACCGCGTTCGATGTGGCGCTGTTCAATACCGGTACGCTGATCGGCCTCCCGGGGCTTAATGCCCAGACGCTGGGCGATGTGAACACGAAGACATGGTCGGTATTCGGCGATTTCACCTATGACCTGACCGAACGCCTCAGTCTGAGCGTCGGTGGCCGCTACACCAATGACAAGCGTAGCAGCCGTGTCCTGCGCACAACGTTCATCGGCGGCTTCTCCGACCTGTTCCCGCCATCGACCGCCACCGCCATCGCAGTGACATCGGATTTCGACGGCAGCGAGACGTTCAAGAAGTTCACGCCGCGCGCCTCGATCAGCTTCAAGCCGACGCCGGACCATAATCTGTATTTCAGCTATTCGCGTGGCTTCAAGGGCGGTGGATTCGATCCGCGCGGCCAGACCAGCCAGGCGCCGGACCTCGACGGTGACGGTGTTGTCGATGTGGAGGACCAGTTCCAGTTCCTGCGGTTCGCACCGGAAACCGTCGACAGTTACGAGCTGGGCTACAAGGCGTCGCTGCTCGATAATCGCCTCAACCTCGCCTTCGCGGTCTTCAAGGGCGATTACACCGACGTGCAGATTCCTGGCTCCATCGGCGTGGACACGACGGGCGACGGCGTGAACGACCAGTTTATCGGTGTTACGTCCAATGCGGGCGATGCCGATGTGAACGGTATCGAACTGGAAGCGAACGCGCTGGTCGGGCGCGACTTTGCCGGGGCCGGCAGCCGCCTCAACGTCAACTTCGCGCTCGGCGTGCTGGATGCCGAATACAACACCTTCATCGACAATTTCGGTAACGATGTCGCCGATGAGCGGGTGTTCCAGAACACGCCCGACGTGACCCTGAGCGCAGGGTTCGATCTGGGCTTGCCGGTCGGCCCCGGAATGGTCGACCTGATCGGCGGGTTGTCCCTGCGCTCCGATGCGAGCCAGTTCGAGACGCCCAATCCCTTCCTCGACCAGGACGGATTTGTGCTGGCCAATGCCAGCATCGTCTTCACCGACAATTCGGACCGCTTCACGATTGGCGTTCACGGCAAGAACCTGTTCGACAAACGCTACATCGTGTCGGGCTACAACTTCGTGGCGGGCGGCACCAATGGACAGCCATTTGCGCCGACCCTGGGTCTGGAAGGCACGCTCACCGGTTTCTACGGGGATCCGCGCCGTGTGTTCGTCACCGGTGAAGTGCGCTTCTGACAACGCATAAAAAAGGGGCGGCACGATGGCCGCCCCTTTTCATATTCGATCACGATGACGGCTTACATCTGGCCGAGCATGTGGTCCGCGCTGCTGACGGAGAAGTCGCCAGGCGCTTCGACATTGAGCTGCTTCACGACATTGTCCTCGACCACCATCGAGAACCGCTGGCCGCGCTTGCCCATGCCGAAACCGCTACCGTCCATCGTCAGGCCCAGCGCTTCGACAAATTCGGCATTGCCGTCGGCCAGCATGGTGATGTCATCCGACCCGGCGTCCGCGTTCCAAGCGTTCATTACGAAGGCATCGTTGACGGCGGTGCCGACGATTTCATCCACGCCCTTGGCTTTCAGGTCGCCCGCCTTGTCGACGAAACCGGGCAGGTGTTTGGCAGAGCAGGTCGGCGTGAAGGCGCCAGGGACGGAGAACAGAGCCACGGTCTTGCCCGCGAAGAAATCCTTCGACTGGACCTGCTCCGGCCCTTCGGCACCAGCTTTTGCGAGCTTCACATCGGGCAGGGTGTCGCCAACGGAAATGGTCATTTTGTAATATCCTTGTGTGCGGATTGGGGTTGGCATTCGATATAGCTCGATTGCGTGCGCAGGCAACAATCAAGGATATAAAGATAACTTTATATTTGCCCGTGAGCAGCGCGAAAGCTAAGGACGCGGCAACACAAATCGGGTGGCCGCCACAGGCTGCCGCACCACTTTCAGGAGATACCCCGTGGCCGACAAGCAAGACTACATCATCAAGGACATTTCGCTGGCGCAGTTTGGCCGCGACGAAATCGCCATCGCCGAAACCGAAATGCCCGGCCTGATGGCGCTGCGCGACGAATATGGCGATGCCAAGCCGCTGAAGGGCGCGCGCATCACCGGGTCGCTGCACATGACCATCCAGACCGCCGTGCTGATCGAAACGCTGACCGCGCTGGGCGCAGAAGTGCGCTGGGCCACCTGCAACATCTTCTCCACGCAGGACCACGCCGCTGCCGCTATCGCCGACCAGGGTATTCCGGTCTTCGCCATCAAGGGCGAAACGCTGGCCGATTACTGGGACTATGTCGGTCGCATCTTCGACTGGACGACGGCGGACGATGCGGACCTGACCTGCAACATGATCCTGGACGATGGCGGCGATGCCACCATGTTCGCGCTGTGGGGCGCACGGCTGGAAGCGGGCGAGACGATGCCCGACCCGCAGAACGCCGAAGAAATCGAGATGCAGAAAGCGCTGAAGGCCTACATCAAGGCCAAGCCCGGCTACCTCACCAAGACCGTCGCCAACATCAAGGGCGTGTCCGAGGAAACCACGACCGGCGTCATGCGTCTGTACCAGATCGCCAAAGCGGGCAAGCTGCCGTTCCCCGCGATCAATGTGAACGATTCGGTTACCAAGTCGAAGTTCGATAACCTGTATGGCTGCAAGGAATCGCTGGTCGATGCCATTCGTCGCGCCACCGACGTGATGCTGGCCGGCAAGGTCGCCTGCGTCGCGGGCTATGGCGATGTCGGCAAGGGTTCGGCCCAGTCGCTGCGCGATGGCGGTGCCCGCGTCATGGTCACCGAAATCGACCCGATCTGCGCATTGCAGGCAGCGATGGACGGGTTCGAGGTGGTCACGATGGAAGAAGGCGTGAAGCGCGCCGACATCTTCTGCACCGCGACCGGCAATGAAGACGTCATCACCGCAGAACACATGAAGGCGATGAAGAACATGGCCATCGTGTGCAATATCGGCCATTTCGACAGCGAGATCCAGATTTCCGCGCTCGACAATTACGACTGGAAGGAAATCAAGGAAGGCACCGACCTCGTTACCTTCCCCGATGGCAAGTCCATCCTGATCCTGGCCAAGGGTCGCTTGGTGAACCTGGGCTGTGGCACCGGCCACCCCAGCTTCGTGATGAGCGCCAGCTTCACCAACCAGACTCTGGCCCAGATCGAGCTGTTCAAGCACACGGACAACTACAAGAACGACGTCTATGTGCTGCCCAAGCATCTGGATGAAAAGGTTGCGGCGCTGCATCTCGACAAGCTGGGCGTCATGCTGACGCAGCTGAGCGAGAAGCAGTCCGATTACATCGGTGTGCCGCAGGAAGGGCCGTTCAAACCCGATCATTACCGCTACTGATCGCACTTCGGACGAACGCAAAGGCCGCGTCACCTGTATCGGGTGGCGCGGCCTTTTTCGTCTGCCCTGTCGTGCATGAGGGTCGCGCACCCGTTGCATCGCGCGCCGTTGCGGCATAGCGGAGGCGCCGATGGAACTTTCGCCCCCCGCCCTGGCCGTCATCGGACTGCTGCTCGCGCTGTGGACGGGCGGGGCGGCGTGGATGATGATTGCCGCCAGCAGCCGGGCACGCCGCGCGGACGGCAGCCGCAAGGCGGCGCGGCGGCTGGCCCGCATGATCGACGAGGGCCCTGCGGTCCCGCTGCTGGTGCGCGCCGACGGGCGGCTGGAAGGGTCGGACAGGCTGGCCGGCTGGCTGGGTTTCGAGGCGCTGCCCCGCTTCCTCGCCGAACTGGCGGGCGAGGGCGACACCGGCCTTACCGCCAGCCAGCTTGCCGAATTGACCGAAGCGGTCGTGCGCGCGCAGAAAACCGGCGCGCCGTTCCGCATATCGCTGACGCTGGAAGGGTCGCAGCGCAGCATCGCCTTGCAAGGCGCGCTGGCCGATCCGCAGGTTTCGCCTGGCGGCGCGGCGCTGGTGTGGGTGTTCGACTTCACCGAAAGCCAGGGCACGCTCGTTTCGCTGCGCACCGAAGCCGCCGAGACCCGCGCCGATTTCGCGGCGCTGGTCGGGCTGATCGAGGCGGCACCGGTGCCGATGTGGTTCCGTGATACCGACCTCTCGATCCGGCTCGTCAACGCCGCCTATGTCGAAGCGGTTGGTGCCGGTGACGCCGAGACCGTCGTGCGCGACCAGGTCGAGCTGATCGAGGCGGTCGACGGCCTGACTGCGGCGCAGATATCCGGGCAAGCGGCCGAACGCGGCGAGCCGATAGAGCGCATCGTCGCCGCCACCATCGACGGCGAGCGCCGCGCACAGAGGGTGAGCGACCTGCCCCATCGGCAAAGACGGAATCGCGGGCTATGCCGTCGATATCGAGGAAGTCGAGGAGCAGCGCCGCGTGTTCCGTGCCTTCCGCGAAGCGCAACGGTCGGTGCTGGACCATCTCAGCATCGGTGTCGGCCAGTTCGATGCGAAGCGACAGCTGGTGTTTGCCAACCTCCCTTATCGGCGCCTGTTCAAGCTGAATTCCGGCGTCATTGCGCAGGGGCTGGGGTTCGAGGAATTCCTGACCCGCGCCCGCGAAGATGGCCGCGTGCCCGAAGTCCGCGATTTTCCCGCATGGCGCAGCGACCATGCGGACTGGTTCACCAGCGGTGCGGCGCAGGAGGAACAGTGGCCGCTGTCCGACGGCACGCACCTGCGCATCGTGGCGCAGCCAATGCCCGATGGCGGGCTGGTCTTCATCGCGGAGGACCAGACCGAGCACCTTGCCCTGTCCGCCACGCGCGACACGCTGCTGCGCACACGGACCGCCACGTTCGACAGCCTGTTCGAGGCGCTGGCCGTCTTCGCACCCGACGGGCACCTGCAATTGTGGAACCGCAGCTTCGCCGATACCTGGGGGGTGCCCGACGATCTGCTGGATGCGCATCCTTCCGCCGAGGACTTGCTCGAATCGATCAAGCCCAACCTGCGCAGCCCGCGCCGGATCGAGGAGATCGGCAAAGTCATCCGCGCCGCCACGCTGGACCGCAAGGAACAGGCCGGGCGCATCGCGATGGCGGACGACCGCACGCTGGAGTTTGCCGGTGTGCCGCTGCCCGATGGCAATGGCCTGCTGACCGTGCTGGACGTAACAGCGACCGAACAGGCCGAAACCGCGCTGCGCGAACGCAATACCGCGCTGGAGGAAGCGGATGCGGTGAAGACCCGTTTCCTCGCCAATATGAGCTACGAACTGCGCACCCCGCTAACCACGATTGGCGGCTTCGCGGAGCTGTTGCAATCGGGCGCGGCGGGCGAGCTGGAACCGCAGGGTCAGGAATATCTTGCCGCGATCCTGACCGCCGTGGCCCGCCTGACCGAGCAGGTGGAGAATGTGCTGGACCTGTCGCAAAGCGAGGCGGGGTTGCTACCGCTGTCGCGCGAACCGGTCGATCTGCTGCCCTTCGTCACCGATATCGTGCGCGCCCGAGAGCAGGCAATCCGCGACGGTGGCATCACGCTGGACCTGCGCGGCAGCCGCACGAGCGGGCGCATCGACGCCGACCCGCGCCAGCTTCGCCGCGCGCTTGCGCACTTGCTGGACAACGCAATTGCCGCCACCGCAAACAAGGGCAAGATCCTGGTCGATCTGTCGCGCAGCGATGCCGGGGTGCGTATCGTCATATCCGATAACGGGCGCGGGATGGATGCCGCGACTTTAAAGCGGGCGGTGGAAGGGGGCGATACGGGCGGACGCAGCGGGCTTGGCATACCGCTCGCGCGTGAACTGGTGGAAGCGCATGGCGGAACGCTGGACATCGTGTCCGAACCCGGTGCCGGAACCACCGCAACGGTCTTGCTGCCGTGATACGCCTGGATACGGTTCGTCTGCCGGACTTGCCTGCAACCGCCGCGCTTGGCGCGCGCATTGCAGCACAGCTTCGCATTGGCGACGTGGTTGCGCTCACCGGACCTATCGGCGCGGGGAAGACGACCCTCGCGCGCGCCATCCTGCGGGCGTTGGGCCATACGGGCGAGGTGCCGTCGCCAACCTTCACCATTCTGGAAAGCTATGCTGCGCCCGATATGCGCGTGGCGGCGGTCCATGCCGATTTCTACCGGCTGGAAAGCCCGGCGGAGGCAGAGGAGCTGGGGCTGGACGAATACCGGAGCGACGCGGTTCTGATCGCCGAATGGCCGGAAAATGCGGGCGGCTTCGCGCATGATCCCGCGTGCCTTGCGATATCGCTGGATAAAGACGGCACGGGCGGTGAACAATCGCGCGTGGCGATTGTCGAAGCGGGCGGGCAATGGCAGACCCGCTGGCAATGACCGACAGCGACATCTTGCCCTACGGCCTGGATCACTTTCTTCGAGCCAATGGTCTGGGCGACGCTGTGGTCGAACCCATTCCCGGCGATGCCTCGGCGCGGCGCTATTTCAGATTGCGCAATGTCGCGAACGAGCCGTCCGGAACCGCGATGCTGATGCACGCGCCGCCGCCGGAGGAAGATCCGCAGCCATTCCTCCATGCCGCGCGCTGGCTGTCGGACAACGGCCTGCGCGCGCCGCGTATTTTGGCGGAAGATGCCGGGGCAGGCTGGTTGCTGACCGAGGATTTCGGCACGGCACGGATGCGTGACTGGCTCGACGCGAACCCGGCGGCGGAAGCGGCGGTCTACGCCGGTGCTGTCGATGCGCTGGTCGATCTGCACCGCCTGCCTGCCGGACCGTTCGCACCCTACGACGCGCCGACTTACGCGCGTGAAACCGGCCTGTTTACCGAATGGTTCATACCGCGCGCCGGCCTGGATGCCGATGTCTCCGCGTTCCAGCACGCCTGGAGGCAGGCGCTTGCGCCGGTGCTGTCGCAAGGGACGTCGGTAACGGTCCTGCGCGATTACCATGCCGAGAATATCATGCTGCTCGGCCCGCAATCCGACGGAACGGGGCCGCAGGGGCTGCTCGATTTTCAGGACGCGCTGGCGGGCCATCGCGCGTATGATCTGGTGTCGCTATTGCAGGATGCGCGGCGCGATGTGTCGCCCGCTCTGGAGCAGGCGATGCTGGCGCATTACGCTGAAAAGGCGGGACTTTCCAATGCCGAGGCCGAGACATTTATGGCAGATTATGCCGTGCTGGGTGCGCAGCGGAACACCAAGATCGTTGGAATTTTCACACGGCTTGCGCAGCGGGACGGCAAGGCCCGCTATCTCGACATGATTCCGCGCGTCTGGGACTGGCTGGAACGCGACCTCGAACATCCCGCGCTTGTTCCTGTCGCACGGTGGTTCGATGCAAATGTTCCCGCCGACCTGCGCGCCAAGCGTGGACGGATTACCGAATGAGCAAGCTGGCCAGCGACACCGCGATGGTGATGGCGGCGGGCATGGGGAAGCGGATGCGCCCGCTTACCGCGCACCAGCCCAAGCCGCTGGTCCGGGTGGCGGGCAAGGCGCTGATCGATCACACGCTGGACCGGCTTGCCGAGGCAGGGCTGACGCGTGCGGTGGTCAATGTCCATTATCTCGGCGATGCGCTGGAGGCGCATCTGGCGGAGCGCGCGAAACCGAAGGTGACAATTTCCGATGAGCGCGCCGCGCTGCTGGAAACGGGCGGGGGCATGGTGAAGGCGCAGGGTCTGCTGCCGGACCCGTTCTTCTGCCTGAACTCGGACAATATCTGGCTGAACGGCTCCATCGACGCACTGCACGACCTGTCGGCGCAGTGGGACGCGGCGCGGATGGATGCGCTATTGCTGCTGGTGCCGCATGCGCGCGCCGCCAATTTCCGGGGCGATGGCGATTTCCACATGACCGCGGAAGGTCGGCTGACGCGGCGCGCGGCAGGCCGCATCGCACCGTTCATCTATACCGGCATCCAGCTGGTGTCGCACCGGCTGCTGCGCGATGCGCCCGACGGCAAGTTTTCGACCAACATTTTGTGGGATCGCGCGCTGGCCGAAGGGCGGCTGTATGGTGCGGCGTTCACCGGGCGCTGGTTCGAAGTCGGCAATCCACAGGCCATCGCACCCACGGAGCGCGCCCTGCGACATGGCTGACGCGGCCCCGAGAACTGCACCCGGCGTCTATTCCATCGCGGCGCATCGCGGCTTTGCCGATGCTCTGGTGGCCGGGCTGGCCGACCGGTATGCCGATCCCGATGTCGGACTGGCGCGGCTGACGCTGCTGGTGCCAAGCGCCCGCGCGCGGCGCACCATGACCGAAGCATTCGTGCGGCTTTACGGCGCGGGTAAGGGCGCGGGAGGGGGCGCCGCAGCAGGGCTGCTGATGCCGCGCATGGCGGTGGTGGGCGACCTCGATCTGGACGAGGCGCTGGGGCCATTGTTCGATACCGCAGGGGCGGACGCCATCCCCGCCGCCGTCGATCCGACATGGCGGATGCTGACGCTTGCGAAAATCCTGTCCGCCGACACGCACGGCAAACCCGCCGCCGGCGCTGCCCTGTTCCGGCAGGCCGCCGATATGGCAACCACGATGGATCGCCTGCTGGCCGAGGAAATCGCGCCGGACGAACTGCTTGGCGACAGGATTATCGACATCTTCACCGACCAGGCGCGGCATTGGCAGGATGCGGTCCGCCGTTTTGCGCATGTGCAGCAGCACTGGTTGGCGGAATTGCGCGCGCGCGGACAGGTCGATGCGGCGACGCGTCGCAATGCCCTGTTCCGTCAGGCCGCGCGCATCTGGCGCGAAACGCCGCCCGCTTTTCCCATTGTTGCGGCGGGCGTGACGAGCGCGGCCCCGGCGCTTGCCGCGCTGCTGAAGACCGTCGCGCAGCTGCCCCAGGGTGCGGTGGTGCTGCCCGATCTCGACCTGACGATGGACACGCCGGAGTGGGACGAGTTGGGCAGCGCAGGCGGCGATCCGGACCAGCCTTTTGCAAAAGACGATGCGGTCACGCATCCGCAATATCACCTGAAGCTGTTGCTGAACCGCATGGGGGTTGCGCGCGACGAGGTGCAGCAATGGCACCGCAAGGGCATCGGCGCGGCACGGTCGGACCGCAGTCACGCGATTTCCGCGCTGTTCCAGCCGCCGTTGGCGAGCCGGGGCTGGGCCACGCTGGATGGCGAGAAACGGCGGCTGTCCGCGCTGCGCCTGCTGGAAACGCAGAACCCGGAACGCGAGGCGCAGGCAATCGCGCTGCTGATCCGCGAGGCGGTGGCTGAACCGGCGAAGCGTGTGGCGCTGGTTACGTCGGACCGGGGGCTGGCGCGGCGCGTGGTGCATCATTTGCGGCGCTGGAATATCGATGCGGACGATTCCGCCGGCACGCCGCTGTCGCAATCGCCCGCAGGCCGCCTGTTCCTGTTGCTGGCGCAGGTGATCGCGGAACGCGCCGCGCCGGTGTCGCTGCTGGCGTTGTTACAGCATCCGCTGGTGCAAGCAGAAGGCGACCGGGGCGCATGGCTGGCAGCAACGCGGGCGATGGACCTGGAATTGCGCGCACCGCGGCCCAAACCGGGCCTTGATCCGCTTGACGCGATCGCGTTGAAGGCCGGTGTTGCGGATTGGTGGAGCGGCGCAAGAAGCACATTGGAACCGCTGTTTGCCTTGCAGTATTCAGAACCGCTCTCAACTACGTTGGACATTCTGACCAACGCGGCGACCCGGCTGTGCGACGATGCCGTATGGCAGCGCGAAGACGGGCGCGCGCTCGCGAATTTTATCGAGGATTTGCGCGAACAGGCGGCGGCGACCGGCACTATCGTCGCCGTTTCAGATCTGCACGATATCCTGCGCGATCTGATGGAGGCCGTGGCGGTGCGTCCGCCCTATGGCGGTCATTCGCGCGTGGCCATTTACGGCCTGCTGGAATTGCGCATGACGCGGGCGGATCTCGTGATTTGCGCGGGGCTGAACGAGGGGAGCTGGCCGCCGACGCCTTCCGTCGATCCGCTGTTGGCCCCGCCGATCCTGCGCGCGCTGGGCGTGCCGGGGGCGGATTTCCGCATCGGCTTGGCGGCGCACGATCTGGCCGGCGCGATGGGTGCGCCAGAAGTGGTGCTGAGCCGCGCGAAACGCGATGCGAGCGGGCCGACGCTGCCATCGCGCTTCCTGCTGCGGGTGCGGGCGCTGATGGGGCGCGAGCAGGCCGGGAAGCAGACCGATACCGCAACACTGGCGTTGATGGATCGGCTCGACGCTGCGCCGTCCGCGCCATTTTATCCCCGGCCTGAGCCCATGCCGAGTGCAGAGCAGCGCCGCCGCAATCTCAGCGCCACCGCGCTCGACCGGCTGCGCTCCGACCCTTACCAGTTCTACGCCTCGCATATCCTCGGCCTGCGCGAGCTGGACCCGCTGGATGCCGCGCCGACCGCCGCGTGGATCGGCACGCTTGCGCATAAGATACTGCAGATGTGGCATGAGGGCCGCGGACGCGAACCGATTGCGGCCGTTGCGGAGCGCAAGCTGGCGGAGATGGATGCCCATCCTGTCATGCGCGTGCTGCGCCAGCCGCGCCTGATCGCCGGGCTGGAATGGGTTGCGCGCGAAATTGCTGCCGACCCTTCGCGCACGCCGACGCTGTTCGAAGAAGAGGGTACCCTTGAGATAGAGGGCATTACCGTCAAAGGCACCGCCGACCGGATCGACGTGCTGGCCGACGGCACGCTCGCCATCGTCGATTACAAGACCGGCACGCCGCCGACCGATGCGCAGGTGGCGGGCGGGTTCTCGCTGCAACTCGGCACGCTGGGGCTGATTGCACAGGGCGGCGGATTCGACGGCGTAAAGGGCGAGCCAGCGCATTTCGAATACTGGTCGCTCGCCAAGACGCCGGGTGGCGGGAAGGACGATTTCGGCTTCGTGCGCTCTCCCGTGGTGACGCCTGGCGGCAAGGCCAAGGCGATCGCCCCCGAAGACTTTATCCCGGAAGCGAAGGAAAAGCTGATCGAAGCCATCAGGGCCTGGATATTGGGTGACGCGCCGTTCACCGCTCGCCTCAATCCCGATGCGCTGGTCTATAATTCCTACGACCAGTTGATGCGGCTGGAAGAATGGCAGGGCCGCGAAACGCAGGACAGCGACCGATGAGCGGCGGCAACTCCGGGCGCATCTTCGCGTTGTCGAAGGGGCAGGACAGGGCCGTCGATCCGATCGACAGCGTATGGCTGTCCGCTGCGGCGGGCACCGGCAAGACGCAGGTGCTATCCGCCCGCGTGCTGCGGTTGCTGCTGCGCGAGGATGTCGCGCCCGAACAGATCCTGTGCCTGACCTTCACCAAAGCGGGCGCGGCGGAAATGGCGAACCGCGTGAATGCCGTGCTGGCGCAATGGGTGCGCATGCCGGAAACGCAGTTGAGTTCGGACTTGCTGGCCATCGGCGCATCCAATCGCGAAGACGTGCGCACCCGCGCGCGCAGCCTGTTCGCCCGCGTGCTCGATACCCCGTCGGGCGGATTGCGGATCAACACCATCCACGCCTTTTCGCAGTGGTTGCTGTCGGCATTTCCGGAAGAGGCGGGGCTGACGCCGGGGACGCAGGCGCTGGAGGATCGCGACCGTGACCCGCTGGCGCAAGCGACGCTGAGCGAACTGCTGGAGGAATGGCAGGCAGGCGGCGATACCGAGATGCTGGATGCGCTGGCGGCGCTGAGCATGCGGTTCGGGCCGGACGGTGCGCAAGGCTGGCTGATGCGATGCGCGCAGGCGGGCGAATTGTGGCTGGGCGCAGGCGGCTGGCCCGACGATCTGCGCGAACGGCTGCTGCGGGTGCTGGGTTTGCCGACTGATCTGTCCGCGGAAACGGTGGTTGCGGCGTGTGGCGACGATGCATTCGATGTTGCGGCGGTGCGCGACTGTATTCGCGGGCTTGAAACATGGGGTACCAAAACGGCGGAGAAGGCGATCCCGCCGTTGCGGCAATGGCTGACGTTGTCTGCTGCGGAGCGAGCGGATGCGCTCGACCTGTTCGCCGGGTCGCTCTTTACCAAGGGTAGTTTCGGCGGCCCCGATCTGGTCCCGGCGGGCCTGACCAATATCGAGAAGAAGGTGCCGAATTACGGCGCACATGCGGAGCGGGTGGCGGATTCGCTGCGCACCGCTTTGGAGGTGCAGCGGGCGCTGGCGCTGGTGGAATGGCTGGTGCCTGCGCTGCGCGTCGGGCGGCGGTTTGCCCTGCGCTGGGACGAGGTGAAGCGGCGCGAGGCGCTGATGGATTACGACGACCAGATCAGGCTGGCCGCCAACCTGCTGCGCGCCACCGACACCCGCTGGATCCAGTTCAAGCTGGACCGCGATATCGACCACATCCTGCTGGACGAGGCGCAGGACACCAATGTCGAGCAATGGTCCATCATCAAGGCGCTGGTGGACGATTATTACGATGGGGCGGGGCAGCGGGAAGGGCGGTTGCGCACGCTGTTCGTGGTGGGCGATTACAAGCAGGCGATCTTCGGGTTCCAGGGCACCAGCCCCGAAAACTTTGCGTCTGCCAAGGACTATTTCGCTGGCAAGATCGCCCGCGCCGCCGCTGCTCCGCCAGTGCGCGCGAACATGCTGCCGGTGCGCGATCTTGCCGATCTCGACCTGGCGTTCTCTTACCGCACGTCGCAACCCATCCTCGACGTGGTCGATGACGCGATTGCCGCCATTGGTCCGGAATGCTTCGGTCTGCCCGATGCGCCGGCGAAGCATACCGGCGACGACGGCGACCGGGCGAAGTGGTGCTGTGGGAACCCATCCTGGCGCAGCCCGACGACGAGGATGTCGAGGAGGGTGCAGAGGATGGTTGGCTGCCTGCGCCGGAACGGCGCATGGCGGACAGGATCGCGGGGCAGATCAAGACGTGGCTGAGGGACGGCTATCCGCTCTACAAGGGCCGCACCAAAGCCGAGGGGCCGCAGAAATGCGGGACCGGGCGATATCATGGTGCTGGTCCGGTCACGCAAGGAACTGGCGGGGCTGGTCGTCTCGCGCCTGTTTGCTGCCGGTATTCCGGTGGCAGGAGTGGACCGCCTCCGGTTGGGTGCGCCGCTGGTGGTGAAGGATATGCTCGCCGCGCTGCGCTTCGCCGCGCAGCCGCGTGACGACCTGATGCTCGCCAACCTGCTGGTCTCGCCCCTGATCGGGTGGAGCCAGGAGGCGCTGCTGGAGCATGGCTATCGCCCCCACGGCGTGCCCCTGTGGCGGCACCTGCGGGATAGCGGCGATGCGCTTGTCGCCGAGACGGTTGCCAGGCTGAAGGACCTGCTGGCGCGCGCGGATTACGAGTCGGTGCAGGCGTTGCTGCACTGGATGCTGGTGGGGCCGTGGTTCGGGCGAAAGGCACTGACCGCACGGCTTGGCAGTGAGGCGAACGATGCCATCGACGAATTGCTGAATGTCGCCGCACAATACGAGGCGGCGCACACAGCCAGCCTGCCCGGTTTCCTGCACTGGTTCGATGGCGGTGACGGCGAGCTGAAACGCGAGGCGGGCGAGCAGGCGAACGAGGTGCGGGTGCTGACCGTGCATGGCGCCAAGGGTTTGCAGGCACCCATCGTCATCCTGGCCGACGCCACCGCCAACCCGGACCGCGCGCGACCCGGCGCGCTGACGTTGATGGACGGCGAGCGGGCAGTGCCGTTGCCGCCGGTTTCGAAAGGCGAAACGGTGGCGGCGCTGGACGATGCGGCGGAACTGGCCAAGGCGCGCGACCGTGAGGAGCACTGGCGGCTGCTCTATGTCGCGATGACCCGCGCGGAGGAGGCACTGTATGTCGGCGGTGCGCTGGGCAAGCGCGACGAAGCACCTGCGCCCGATAGCTGGTATGCCCGCCTTGCGCCGCTGATGCCGCAAGAAACGGACCCCGACGGCTCGCTGCGACGGGGGATAGCGCCTGCGCCGAGAACTGCTGTGGAGACAGGCGCGCCCGATGAGCCGGAAACGCCTTTGCCCGAATGGGCCACCACACCCATCGGCCCCGAACCCCGCCCGCCGCGTCCGCTCGCGCCTTCACGGGCTGGCGCCGACGAGACGGGCGATGCCCCCAGCGCAGCACAAGGCGATCGGGTAGCGGCTAGGCGCGGTGTGCTGATCCATGCGCTGCTGGAACGCCTGCCGCATATTGCTCCTGAAGGCCGCGAGGGCAGGGCAGTGGCGTGGCTCGACCGGCACGAACCTGACTTGACCGACGCCGCGCGTGCGGAGATCATCGCAGCCACCCTGCGCGTGCTCGATGCACCTGAATTTGCAGATGTCTTCGCACCGGACGGGCTGGCGGAAATTCCGATTGCGGCAACGGTGGCGGGGCGAGTGGTCACCGGCATCATCGACCGGCTGGTCGTGTCGCCCGACACGGTGCTGGCCGTCGATTTCAAGACCGCGCGACATCCGCCTGCATCCGCCGCGGCCATTCCCGCCGGAACCATCGCGCAGATGGCCGCCTATGTCGCGGCGCTGGAGGCGATCTATCCAGGACGAACGGTGCGCGCAGCCGTGCTTTATACGCAAACGCCCGAACTGTTTGCCCTGCCGCCCGAACGGCTTGCGGACGCTACGCTGGCATTGCGCGAACCGGACACCATATCGAGCCTCAACCAAAAATAAGGAGAACCGACATGGCCACCTTCGCCGTGACAGACGACAGTTTCAAAGCCGACGTAATCGAGTCCGACACCCCCGTGCTGGTGGATTTCTGGGCCGAGTGGTGCGGGCCGTGCAAGATGATCGCACCGGCGCTGGAAGAAATCAGCGAAGAGTTGGGCGGCAAGGTGAAGATCGCCAAGATGGATATCGTCGACAACCCTGCCATCCCAAGCGAAATCGGCGTGCGGAACATCCCGTTCATGGTGCTGTACAAGAACGGCGAAGTGGTTGCGCAGAAGCTCGGCGCGGCTCCGAAGAACCAGCTCAAGCAATGGCTTGAGGGCGAACTTTAAGAGCGTTTCTCAAGCAGCGCGGCGAGCTGTTCCCACAATTCCGGTGACGCTGCGCCGATAAGGCCGGTCCGGTCGGGTTCGTCCACGCGATAGGCGGACCCGTCGGGCCGGGCGACCCTGCCACCCGCTTCGTTCAGCCACAGCGCGCCCGCCGCGTGATCCCATGCGTGGGTGCGGTTGAAGATCGACACGTCGTTTTCGCCCAGCGCCAGCCGGGGATATTGTTCGGCGGCGCATCGCGGAATATCCACCAGTGTATAATGCGGCGCGATCTGCCGTTTCACGAAGGCGCGCTCGGCATCGTCCATGAACAGCGTCGAGATGGCGGCCACCGGTGGTTCTGCCGCTGTAGCGCGCGCCGTGATGCGTTCGCCATTCAGAAACGCGCCGCCGCCGCGTTGCGCAAAGCACAGCCTCTCGCGCAGCGGATCGTAAATCCACCCCGCTTGCGCCAGTCCATCCTCGGCCAGCGCGACCATGATGCCGAACGGCCCTTCGCCGCGCGCATAGTTGTTGGTGCCGTCTATCGGATCGACGATCCAGCATTGCCCGCCAAGCGCGTCCAGCAGCGCCGGTTCCGCGTGGGCTGCTTCCTCCCCTACAACCGGAACACCGGGCAACAGGGCGGTCAGGCGCGCGGTAATCGCGTCCTCCGCCAGCGTATCGGCCACGGTGACGACGTCGTCCGCTGCCTTTTCGATAATCTGCGAATCGGTGAGGGTGCGAAAATGCGGCAGAACGATTTCGCGCGCCACGTGCGCCAGAACGTCCGCCACTGCATCTCGCAACCCGTTGCCGATCACGACCTGTAATCCGCATTGATGGCGATATACCGGTGCGTCAGGTCGCAGGTCCACACCGTCGCCGCCCCGTCGCCAAGTCCCAGATCGACGGTGATATCCACCCGGTCGCCCTTCAGATGCGCGGCAACTGGCGCTTCGTCGTAGTCCTCCACCGCCAGCCCTTCATGCGCCACGCGCACGCCGCCGAAACCGATGGAAAGCCGGTCGCGGTCCGCCGGTTCGCCCGCCTTGCCCACCGCCATCACCACGCGGCCCCAGTTTGCATCTTCGCCCGCAATGGCTGTCTTCACCAGCGGCGAATTGGCGATGGACAGCCCGACACGGCGCGCGCTGTCGCGCGACACCGCGCCCGTTACCGCGATCTCGATGAACTTGGCCGCGCCTTCGCCATCGCGCACCACCAGTTGCGCAAGCTGGCGACAGACATCGCGGAAGGCGGCGGCAAAGGCGTCCGCGCCCGGATCGTCGAACGAAGCGAGGGGCGCGTTCCCCGCCGTGCCGGTCGCAAAGGCCAGTACCGTGTCGCTGGTCGAGGTGTCGCCATCCACCGTGATGCAGGAGAACGTGTCGACATTCGCGTCAGCCAGCAGGTTTTGCAGGAAGGCGGGCGCGACGGCGGCGTCGGTGAAGATATAGCCCAGCATCGTCGCCATGTCGGGCGCAATCATCCCGCTGCCCTTGATGATGGCGGCGATTTCGATGCGCTGCCCGCCGACCATCGCGCTGGCGGTCGCACCCTTGGCGAAGGTATCGGTGGTGGCGATGGCGTCCGCCGCCGCTTCCCAGCCAACCGGCGCGCTGTCGAGCACGGCGGCAATCCCGTCGCGCGCCTTGTCCAGCGGCAGCGGCACGCCGATGACGCCGGTGGAGGATACGAACACTTCCGCCTCGCCGCAGCCGACATGCGTCGCGACCTGCGCCATGATCTGTTCCACCGCCGCGCGCCCGCGATGGCCGGTGAAGGCGTTGGCATTGCCCGCATTCACGACCAGCGCCCGCGCGGTGCCCGCCTTGACCTGCTCGCGCCCCATCTCGACTTCGGTGGAAGGGCAGGCGCTTTGCGTGAATACGCCCGCAACGGCGGTGCCGGGTGCCAGTTCGACATAGGTCAGGTCCGCGCGCTCCCAGTCGCGATACCGCGCGCAGGCGGTGCGGATCGTGACGCCATCAATCGCGGGCATGTCGGGAAAGGGCAGGGCAAGCGGCGAGCGGGCGAAGTCCATGCTGTGCGCCTTAGGGAAGCCTTTATGCTGTGGAAAGCGCCTTACTTTACTTACGCAATCGTCATGCTAAAAATCGGTTATGATTAGGATATTCGTTGTTTCTGCCATGATAGCTTTTGGCTTCATGTCATCTATCGCTGTGGCGCAGCCGCAAGCACCAAAGCCGAGCAATGATCCTGGCACCTGGATTTCCTCGAATGACTACCGCAGTATATTCATAAGAGCGCAAATGGATGGAACAGTCGGCTTTACGTTGGCTATTTCACCCACGGGCGATGTTTCAACATGCGAAGTTACGTTAAGTAGCGGTGCGGTCGAACTCGATGACCATACGTGCGCACTGCTTACCCGTCGTGCCAAATTCACGCCCGCGCGCGACGCGGATGGCAATGCGACAACCGGAAGCTATTCGAACCGGGTCCGCTGGGACATACCCTACACCTCCAGAAGAACGCCGCCACCTTTCTCTGCCGATATCGATTTAACGATAGATACGGATGGAAAGGTGCTGCGCTGCGACGTCATTTCCTTAGAAGGCGTTCCGGTCGATATCCTGCAAGAGCCCTGCGCCAAACTGAACAGATATACGCCGGTAATCGACGAGAACGGCGTTGTGCGGCAGACGCGGATTCGGGCAAAGATCAACATAACGCACGAGTATGTCGATTAGGGTCGGCAAAGCCGCTAGCCCGTTAGTGGACTTGTAGGACCCGCGCACCTATGTAGCGCGCGATGCTTCGTCGCCTGCTTGCCTGCCTTGCCCTGATAACGGGATTTGCGCTGTTCGCGGCGCCTGTGCATGCCTTGCCTGAGCGGGCCTCGGCATCGGCAACCGCCAGCGCCGATGGCCAGAATGCCAAGGTTACACCTTCGCGCGTTCCTGGCGATAGGTTGCCGACCGGTGCGACGCGCAAGACTACTTCACAACTGCTGTCAGGTGTTGATGGTCAAGGCGTTGCAATCGCAGGTTTTATCGTTCGTGTGGATCGCGCCCGCGAATAGCGCACTGCGCGCCTTTTACCCTTGCGCAGCGTGCGCGAACCCCCTGCATAAAACACGGTCAAAGTGTTCCAAGTCTTCCGCGAAAGCTTCCCCATGATCAAAGCCCTCACCAAGACCCTGTTCGGCTCCAGCAACGACCGTTACGTCAAGACGCTCGGCAAGATCGTCGACCAGATCAACGCGCTCGAACCCGATATGCAGGCGCTGTCCGACGCAGACCTGACCGCGCAGACCGACAAGTTCCGCGCCCGCCTGGCCGATGGCGAGAAGATCGACGACATCCTGCCCGAAGCCTTCGCCACCGTGCGCGAGGCATCGGTGCGCGTGCTGGGGATGCGGCATTTCGATGTGCAGATGATCGGCGGCATCGTACTGCATCGCGGCGAGATCGCCGAGATGCGGACGGGCGAGGGCAAGACGCTGGTGGCGACGCTGGCCACCTATCTCAATGCCATCGAGGGCAAGGGCGTCCACGTCGTGACGGTCAATGACTACCTTGCCAGCCGCGATGCGGAATGGATGGGGCAGCTTCACACCTTCCTCGGTCTGACCATCGGCGTCATCATACCGAATTTGCCCGAAGCGCAGCGGCGCGAAGCCTACGCCAGCGACATTACCTACGGCACCAATAACGAATTCGGGTTCGACTACCTGCGCGACAATATGAAGCACGAGCGCGGCCAGATGGTGCAGCGCCCCTTCAACTTCGCCGTGGTCGATGAAGTCGACAGCATCCTGATCGACGAAGCCCGCACTCCGCTCATCATCTCCGGCCCCACCGACGACAAGGCCGAGCTGTATGTCGCGCTCGACGAGATCGTGAAGAAGATCCCCGAGGACTGGTACGAGAAAGACGAGAAGTCGAAGAACATCAGCTGGACCGAGGACGGCAACGAAGCGGTCGAGGCGATGCTGCTGGAAGCGGGCCTGCTGGAAACAGAGAACCTGTACGATGTCGAGAACACGCAGGTGGTCCATCACCTCGACCAGGCGTTGAAGGCCAACGTCATGTTCAAGCGCGATACCGACTACATCGTGAAGGACGAGAAAGTCGTCATCATCGACGAGTTCACCGGCCGCATGATGGACGGTCGCCGCTGGTCCAACGGCCTGCACCAGGCGGCCGAGGCGAAGGAAGGCGTCAAGATCGAGCCGGAAAACCAGACGATGGCCTCGATCACCTTCCAGAACTACTTCCGCATGTATCCCAAGCTCTCGCGGCATGACCGGCACTGCCGCCACCGAGGCGGGCGAGTTCTGGGAAATCTACAAGATGAACGTGGTGACCATCCCCACCAACGTGCCGGTGCAGCGGATCGACGAGGAAGACGAGTTCTACAAGAACACGATGGACAAGTTCGCCGCCATCGCCACCAGCATCCGCGAGAAGAACGAGATCGGCCAGCCGGTGCTGGTCGGCACGGTCAGCATCGAAAAGTCCGAATTGCTGAGCCAGTTCCTCGACAAGGAGGGCGTAAAGCACGAGGTGCTGAACGCCCGCATGCACGAACGCGAGGCGCTGATCGTGGCGCAGGCCGGGCGGCTGGGCGCGGTGACCATTGCCACCAACATGGCCGGGCGCGGCACCGACATCCAGCTGGGCGGCAATATCGAATTCCGCATCGAAGCCGAGCTCGCTGACATGCCCGAAGGCGCGAAACGCGATGCCGCCATCGAAGACCTGACCGCCGAAGTGAAGGCCGAACGCGAGCGCGTGAAGGAAGCGGGCGGCCTGTTCGTGCTGGGTACCGAACGCCATGAAAGCCGCCGCATCGACAACCAGCTGCGCGGGCGGTCCGGGCGGCAGGGCGATCCGGGTCTCAGCCGGTTCTACCTGTGCCTGGAAGACGACTTGCTGCGCATCTTCGGCCCCGACACGCTGTTCTCCAAAATGATGAACAGCAATCTGGAGGACGGGGAGGCAATCGGTTCCAAATGGCTCAGCAAAGCCATCGAAACCGCGCAGAAGAAGGTCGAGGCGCGCAATTACGAGGTCCGCAAGCAGGTCGTCGAATACGACGACGTGATGAACGATCAACGCAAGGTGATCTACGAACAGCGCGCCGAGATCATGGACAGCGAAACCGTAGGCGATGTGGTGGTGGATATGCGCCACGACGCGATCCGTTCGCTCGTCACAGAAGCCTGCCCGCCCGGCTCCTATCCCGAGCAATGGGATACAGAGGGGCTGAAGACCAAGCTGGACGAACTGTTCCACATCCGCCCGCCGATCGATGCCTGGCTGGAGGAAGACCAGGTCGAACCGGAGATCATCGAGGAACGGGTCCGTACCGAGGCGGATGCGATCATGGACAAGAAGGTCGCCGCGGCGGACGACGGTATCTGGCAACGTGTGGAAAAGTCGATCCTGCTGGAACGTCTGGACCATCACTGGAAAGAGCATCTGGCCACACTGGATGCGCTGCGCCAGGTCGTCTTCCTGCGCGCCTATGCGCAGAAGCAGCCGATCAACGAATACAAGCAGGAAGCCTTCAGCCTGTTCGAGAAGATGCTCGACACGCTGCGCGAGGATGTGACCAGCGTTCTGGTGAAGAGCGAGCTGCGTATGGCGCCCGAACCGGTGCAGGGTAGCCTGCCGGACCTGCCCGACTTCCTGACCGGTCATATCGACCCGCTGACGGGCCTCGACAACAGCGACGACGGCGATGGTTCGGAGGGCGAGGCGGCGATGTTCGGCTCGCTGGCAGGCAGCCCGCGCGCCGCCGCCGGGCCAGGCGGGCACTTCGTCGACAACCCCTACAAGGACCAGAACGTCAGCCGCAACGCGCCATGCCCGTGCGGTTCGGGCAGCAAGTACAAGCACTGCCACGGCGCGATGGCGCGGGCTTGAGGGGCACAGGTGTAAATGCCTGTCATCTTAGGAGAATAATGGCTCCCCGAGTTGGATTCGAACCAACGACCAAGTGATTAACAGTCACCTACTCTACCGCTGAGCTATCGGGGAGCAGCCCTCCAAGCGGTATGGAGGAGGGCAGAGGGGCGCGTATATGGGGCGCGCATCGGCTTGGCAAGACGGTTTTGCGGGCATTTTCGCCCAACTTACCAAGCCCGGCGCGCTCAGGTGATGAACTGTTCCGCCACGATGCGTTCGTCGAGCGAATGGCCGGGGTCGAACAGCAGGGTCAGCGCACTGTCGCGGGCGATCTCGATATTGACCTCGGCGATGTCGCGGATTTCCTTCTGGTCGGCCACTGCGGCAACGGGCCGCTTGTCGGGCTCGAACACCTTGAACTTGACGCAGGTGCGGTCGGGCAGGATCGCCCCGCGCCAGCGACGCGGGCGAAACGCGCTGATCGGAGTGAGCGCGAGCAGCTGCGAATCCAGCGGCAGGATCGGCCCGTTGGCGGAGAAATTATAGGCGGTGGACCCGGCGGGTGTCGCCACCAGCACGCCGTCGCCCACCAGCTCGTCGATGCGGACCTTGCCATCCACGGAGACTTCCAGCTTGGCAGTTTGGCGAGTCTCGCGCAGCAGGGAGACCTCGTTGATGGCATTCTCGACATGGCGCGCGCCATCTTGCGTCACCGCCTCCATCCGCAAGGGCGCGATCTCTATCGCGCGCGACCGGTTGACCTTGTCCAGCAGCTTGGCACCCTGGCGATAGCGGTTCATCAGGAAGCCGACCGTACCGCGATTTATACCATAGCAGGGCAGCACCGGCCCGTCGTTCAGCATGGAGTGCAGTGTTGCCAGCATGAACCCGTCACCGCCCAGCGCGACCACCGCGTCCGCTTCCTCGAACGGCACCCAGTCGTGCGCCGCCTCGATGGCGCGCGCGGTTTCTTGCGCCTTGGCAGTGTCGGAAATAGCGAGTGCCAGCTTGCTGAAGCCATGTCCCGAAGCCATGCAATGTCCCCCTCGCGTCGGGCGCATCCCGCATGCGCTGTCGCATATGCGGTATTGCCCCCTGTGCCATTTGGCAACGCTCCGCCATTGCCGCATGGGTGCAGGCGCAATCGTCGCTAAGCCGCGCCGATGCACGCAACCGTTCTGACAAGGCCGCCAGAGGCGAACCGCCGTATGCTCCATGACCGCCGCGATGCCGGCATGCCGGACCTTGCCGCTGCGCTAGTGGCGGCAATGGAGACCGATGCCTTCACCCTGCGGTTCCAGCCGCAATATGCCTGCGCCGACAACGCGATCACCGGGGCGGAATCGCTGGTGCGCTGGGAACATGCGCGGTTCGGCGAGGTCGGGGGCGAGGCCCTGTTCGCGATGGCGCGCCGGGTCGGTCTGGCCGGTGCCCTTGCACAACATACCCGCCGCGCTGCCATGCGCCACGCGGCATCCTGGCCCGATACGCTACGCCTCTCGGTCAATATCACCGCGCACGACCTGGTCGATGACGGCTTTGCGACAGCCATCCTGCGCGATCTCGACGAGTGCGAATTTGCGGCAAACCGGCTGACGCTGGAAATCACCGAGCAGTCGGAACTCAGCGCGCTGCACCGCACCGCCGTGCGCCTGCGCGTGCTGGCGGACGAGGGCATCGCCATTGCGCTCGATGATTTCGGCACGGGATTCTGCAACTTCAATTACCTGAAAACCCTGCCGCTGGACTTGCTCAAACTGGACCGCTCGATGGTGGAGGGCATAGCCGACGACGCGCAGGATCTGGCGGTGTTTCGCGCTATCCTTGCGATGGCCGACGCGCTTGGCCTCGACGTGATGGCCGAAGGTGTGGAGACCGAAGCGCAGCAAGCGGTGGTGGCGCGCGAAGGGTGCAGTGGCTGGCAGGGCTTCCTCGGCGCAAGGCCTGTCGATGCCGCGCAATTTGCGCGGATGGTCGGCTAGGCCGCTTTTTTTGCTGCACGCCGAACGACGCCGCTCAAACCCTTGGTGAGCTGGAACAGGCCATTGAGGCGCGACTTGGGATCGCCCCAGGCCCGATTGATGACGAGTTTCATGTCGGGCCGCAGCTTGGCCGTGCCGCCGAGCCTGTCGACATAGGCGATGAGGCCGGGCCCGTCTGGGAAGTCGTCATTGTGGAACGCCACCAGCGTGCCGCGCGCGCCCACGTCGATCTTGGCGATGTTGGCGGCGATGGCCTGATGCTTGATCTCGATCAGGCGCACGAGGTTGGCGGTGGCATCGGGCAGGGGGCCGAACCGGTCGATCATCTCCGCCGCCATCGCCTCGATTTCAGCCTTGTCCGTCGCATCGTTCAGCCTGCGATAGAGCGCCATGCGCACGGCGAGGTCCGGCACATAATCTTCGGGTATCATGATCGGCGCATCGACGGTAATCTGCGGGCTGACGCTTTCCGGCTTGGCTTCCAGGCCTGCCGCACCCGCCTTCGCCGCCAGTATCGCGTCCTCCAGCATGGACTGGTACAGCTCGAACCCGACCTCGCGGATATGGCCCGATTGCTCGTCGCCCAGCAGGTTGCCCGCGCCGCGAATATCGAGATCGTGGCTGGCGAGCTGGAACCCGGCACCCAGCGTATCGAGGTCGCCCAGCACTTTCAGGCGCTTTTCCGCCACTTCGCTGAGCTGTGTATTCTTCTCATACGTCAGATAAGCATAGGCGCGCAGTTTGGCGCGCCCGACGCGACCGCGCAGCTGGTAAAGCTGTGCCAGGCCAAAGATGTCCGCGCGATGGATGATGATGGTGTTGGCGGAGGGCAGGTCCAGCCCGGATTCGATGATCGTGGTGGACAGCAGCACGTCGTATTTGTTCTCGTAGAACGCGCTCATACGTTCTTCGATTTCGTTCGCCCCCATTTGCCCGTGTGCGGATACCACCTTCACTTCGGGTACGTGTTCGTGCAGCCAGTCCGATATCGCTTCCATATCGGAAATGCGCGGCACCACGATGAAGCTTTGCCCGCCGCGATGGTGCTCGCGCATCAGCGCCTCGCGCATCACCATGTCGTCCCATTCGGAAACGTAGGTTCGCACGGCCAGCCGGTCCACCGGCGGGGTCTGGATCGTGCTGAGTTCGCGCAGACCGGTCATCGCCATCTGCAACGTTCGCGGGATGGGTGTCGCGGTCAGCGTCAGCATATGGACATTGGCGCGCAGCTGTTTCAACTTTTCCTTGTGGGTAACGCCGAACCGCTGTTCCTCGTCAACGATGACCAGCCCCAGATCCTTGAACTTCGTATGTTTGGACAGGATGGCATGGGTGCCGATCACGACATCGAGATCGCCGCTGGCCAGACCTTCGCGCGTTGCGGTTATTTCCTTGGCGGGAACGAGGCGACTGAGCCGCCCGACCTTTATCGGGAAACCGGCGAAGCGTTCGGAAAAGTTCTGGAAATGCTGGCGGGCGAGCAGGGTGGTGGGCGCGATCATCGCGACCTGCTGGCCGTGCATCGCAGCGACGAATGCGGCGCGCAGGGCCACCTCGGTCTTGCCGAACCCGACATCGCCGCAGACCAGCCGGTCCATCGGCCGCCCGCTTTCCAGATCGCGCAGCACGTCGGCAATCGCGCGGTCCTGATCGTCGGTTTCCTCCCACGGGAAGCGGTCGACGAACTGGTTGTAACCTGCCTTTTCCGCCGCAAAAACCGGTGCCTTGCGCAGTGCGCGTTCGGCGGCGACTTGCATCAGCTCGCCAGCGATGGCGAGGATGCGCTCTTTCAACTTGGCGCGGCGTCGCTGCCATGCTTCGCCACCCAGCCGGTCGAGCATGACGGCGTCTTCGCTGCTGCCGTAACGACTTAGCACATCGATGTTCTCGACCGGGATGAACAGCTTGTCGCCGCCCCGGTATTCCAGCATCACGCAATCATGCGCGCTCTTCCCGACATTAACGGGTTCGAGACCGAGATATTTGCCGATACCGTGTTCGACATGCACGACCAGATCGCCCCGCGCCAAAGCCTGTAGTTCGGCCAGGAAGGCGTCGGCGTTTTTCTTCTTCTTGCGCCGCCGGACCAGCCTGTCGCCCAGTACGTCCTGCTCGGTCAGCAATTCCAGTTCCGCGTTGGCGAACCCGCTTTCCACCGGCAGTATTAGCGTGGCGGGCTTGCCCTTCGCCGTCAGACCAAGTGCTTCCTGCCAGCTTTCCGCCACGGCAAGCTGGGTACCCGCTTCGCCGAGGATGGATGCGATGCGCGTGCGGCTGCCTTCGGAATACGCGGCGAAAATCGCCTTTCGCCCGCTTTTCGCGACATCGGCAAAATGGCTTGCAGCGGCTTCATACACATTGTCGCCACGCGCGCGTTCCGGTGCGAAATCGCGGGCGGAGGTAAACCCGAAATCGAGTACGGTTTTTCCGGGTGGTTCGGCGAATGGCTTGATCCGGTGGGCGGGCGCATCGGCCAGCGCGCTGTCGAATTCGGCCTGCGCCAAATAAAGCGCATCGCGGTCCAGCGGGCGATAGCTGCCTTTGGCCTGTCCAGCGGCATTCCCGCGCTGTTCGGAGAAATCATCGATATCGGACACACGGTCGGTGGCCACTTGCAATCCGCCCGCATCGATCAGCAGCAGATCGGCCGGTTCGAGGTAATCGAACAGCGTAACCATCCGCTCCTCGAACAGCGGCAGCCAGTGTTCCATCCCGGCAAGACGGCGGCTTTCGCTTACGGCCTCGTAAAGGGGATCCTGCGTCGCCGCTGCGCCAAACGCCTCGCGGTAGCGGGTGCGGAAGCGGGTGATGCTGTCCTCGTCCAGCAGCGCCTCGCTGGCGGGCAACAGCAGGTGCTCGTCCACGGTGCCGGTGCTGATCTGCGTTTGCGGATCGAAGCTGCGCAGCGATTCCAGTTCGTCGCCGAAGAAATCCAGCCGCAACCCGTGATCGAGGCCAGACGGGAAGATATCGACGATGGAGCCGCGCACCGCGTATTCGCCCTTGTCCACCACCGTGTCGCTGCGGCTGTAACCTTGTCGCTGCAACAGCGCCGACAGGCTATCGCGCCCGATTTCGAGCCCGGGCCTGAATGCGCGCACGCTCTCGCGGATGCGGAACGGCGTAAGTACGCGCTGGAGCACGGCGTTGACGGTTGTGACGAACAGCTGCGGGCCGCTGGCCTTGGCCTGCAAACGGTAGAGCGCCGACAGCCGCCGCGCACTGACCGACAGGGCCGGGCTGGCGCGGTCGTAGGGCAAACAATCCCACGCTGGAAACTCGATCACTTCCAGTTCAGGCGCGAAGAACGTCGCCGCCTCCGACACTGCGCGCATTGCGGTATCGTCCGGAGCGATAAAGACCGCGCGCCCCTTCGCCGCGCGCGCAATATCCGCCAGCACGAGCGGCTGCGCTCCGCGCGCCACGGAGGTGAGGGTTAGGGGTTCGGCAGCGTCGAGAATACGGTTCAGGTCGGGCATCGTGGGGTCTAGCGAACGAGGGGCAAGGGGGTTCCGCACACATTTGTGCGGCGGATGGCGTGTCAGCCCGGAATATCGACGTAATCGAGCCGCTGCATCGTTTCCATCTGCGCACCGGCAAAACGGTCGGGCACCGGCTGCGTTTGCAACGCCCATGCCATGATATCGACATCGTCATGGTCCAGCAGCGCCTCGAACCAGGCAAGCGCGGTGTCGTCCCAATCTGCGCTATACCTGTCGAAATAGCCGCCGATCATATAGTCCGCCTCCCGCGTGCCGCGATGCCAGCTGCGGAATGCGGCGCGGCGCTTGCGGGCGTCGAGATCGGGACTGTCAGGTGGCGATGTTGTCATGCAAATCGCCTATATCGCCTGCGCGCAGCGGGCAACCGTCACAACCGCGCTCGACATGACGAACGCCGCTTTGCATAACCCGGCTGCGATGCGCCCCGATATCCTCAACCCCCTGTTTGCCGAGATCGACACGCTGGACGGCGTGGGGCCGAAGCTGGTCAAGCCGCTGGCGCGGCTGCGGCTGGCGAGAGTGCGGGATGTGGCGTATCATTTGCCCGAACGTTTCGTGAACCGCCGCGCCATCGGCAATCTGGACGAGGGGGCGGAGGGCGAGCAAGTCGTCGTCGCACTGACCGCAACCGAGCATCGCGCACCGCGCAGCGGGCGCGGACCGTACAAAATCCTCGCGCAGGACGCGGTTGGCAATATCTGCGCCGTCACCTATTTCGGGCGCGCGGCCTATAGCGGCAAGAAACTGCTGCCGGTGGGTGAGCGGCGCTGGGTCGCAGGGCGGCTCGATCGCTATGGCGACATGCTGCAGATCGTGCACCCCGATCATGTTGTCGAGGATAACGGCGATACACTGGCGCGGTTGTGCGAGCCGGTTTACGCGCTCGCCACCGGTCTGACGCAACCCAAACTCGCCAGCCTTGTCGCGCAATCGCTGGCGAAGCTACCCGCTCTGCCCGAATGGATAGAACCCACGCAGCTCGCGCAGATGGACTGGCCCGCCTGGAACGAGGCCATGCCGCGCGCCCATCGCGGACCGGATGCCGTGGCGCGCGACCGGATCGCCTATGACGAGCTGCTCGCTAACGCGTTGGCGCTGATGCTTGTGCGAGCAGACAATCGGCGGCGTCGGGGCCAGCCGTTGAAGGGCGACGGATCGCTGCGCGCCAAGCTGGAACTGCCCTTCGAACTGACCGGCGCGCAGGAGCGCTCCATCGCGGAGATTGCGGCGGATTTGCAGCAGGAGGCACCGATGCTGCGCCTGCTGCAGGGCGATGTCGGTTCGGGCAAGACGGTGGTGGCGCTGAATGCCATGCTGGTGGCGATGGAGGCGGGCAAGCAAAGCGCCCTGCTTGCGCCGACCGAGATCCTCGCGCGCCAGCATTTCGAGACGTTGCGCAATATGGCGCGACCGACCGGCGCGGAGGTTGCGCTGCTGACCGGGCGCGACAAGGGCAGTGCGCGCGAAAGTATCCTGATGGGGCTGCTCGACGGTAGCATCGACATTGTCGTGGGCACCCATGCGATATTCCAGGACACCGTCGGCTATCGCGATCTTGCATTGGTCGTGATCGACGAGCAGCACCGCTTCGGCGTGGCCCAGCGGCTGCAACTGGCGGCGAAGGGGCGCGCAACGCCGCATACGCTGGCGATGACCGCCACACCGATCCCGCGCACGCTGACACTGGCGCAGCATGGCGAGATGGATGTCAGCAAGCTGGACGAGCTGCCACCGGGCCGACAGGCAATCGATACGCGGGTGGTGTCGGGCGAACGAATGCAGGACGTGGTGGCGGGAGTCGCGCGCCACATTGCAGGCGGGCAGCAGGCTTATTGGGTTTGCCCGATGGTCCACGACAGCGAAACGGCGGACATCGCCGCTGCCGAGGCCCGCTACGCCGCTTTGCGCGAGGTGTTCGATCCGGACGACATCGTGCTGGTCCATGGCCAGTTGCGCCCCGAGATCAAGGACGCCGCGATGGCGCGGTTCGCCGATGGCAAGGCTAAGTTGCTGGTGGCGACAACCGTCATCGAGGTCGGCGTCGATGTGCCCGCCGCAACGCTGATGGTGATCGAACAGGCGGAACGGTTCGGGTTGGCGCAGCTGCACCAGCTGCGCGGTCGCGTCGGGCGGGGCAGCGAGAAATCGGTGTGTTTGCTGCTGCGTGGGGAAGCCCTGTCCGAAACGGGGCGCGAAAGGCTGGCGCTGATGCGAGAGACGCAGGACGGGTTTAGGCTTGCAGAAGAAGATCTGAAACTGCGCGGCGGCGGCGAATTGCTCGGCACGCGGCAATCGGGTGATACACCGTTCCGCATCGCGACACTGGAGCAAATTACGCGGATGGCGCATATCGCCGATGCCGATGCCCGCCTGCTGGTGGAACGCGATGGCGGCCTGACCGGCACGCGCGGAGAAGCGGCGCGCATCCTGCTCTATCTGTTCGAGCGCGACTGGGGCGTTCAGCTGCTGCGTGGCGGCTAGGCAATCGCCGCGCGGTGCTACGCAGGGCCTAACACATCCTCCACGATACGCCTGACGTTCACCTGCGCTTTCAACCGTGCACCGAGCAGCGCGGTACCGCTGATCTTGCGCTGCACGAACAGCGTTTCGGCGGGCGGAATATGCCAGCTCTCGCGGTCCTGTGCGATGACCATGCCTTCATCGCGCAGCAACGGCACGAAGGCGCGGTCGCCGAAATCGAAGGGTTCGTCCTTCGTCATCTCTGTAACAATCACGTCGATCATCCGGTCGATGCTCTCGCGGTGCTTGTCGATCACGATCGGATTTACAAAACCCGCCGCCACGGCCTCGGCGCGAACCCGCCCGCGATCTTTCGCCAGACCTGCCTCGATCAGCCTTCGGTAAGCCGTCGCGATGTCGGGTGCGATCGCGCGGGTCGCGCCGAAATCCAATAACACTACCTTGCCGTCGCCTTCGTCTTTCGAGGCACGCTGGTACCGGAAATTGGCGAAATTCGGGTCGGTCTGCATGACGCCGAATTCGAACAGCTCGCGTCCGACCAGCCGCATCATCCGCGCAAAAACCGCGTCGCGCAATTCCTGCGGTTCGTCGGAAAGGCTTTCGATAGGAATGCCGTCGACGAAGGTCATGGCAAGCACGCGGTCGGTGGTCAGCGGCGCATACAGCTCCGGCACGACAAACCCCGGGTCGTCGGCCAGCCGCGCGCGATACAGCATCATCTGCTCGCCCTCGCGGCGGTAATCGGCTTCCTCGTGCAACTGTTCCTTGGCCGCAGCCAGCAGGGGCGCGATGTCCAGTTCCTTCGGCATCATGCCGGAGACGCGCAGCAGGGTGGCGACATTGTCCACATCGCTGTCAATGCTTTGTGCGACGCCGGGATACTGCACCTTGATCGCCAGTGTCCGCCCGTCGCGGGTCAGCGCGCGATGCACCTGTCCGATGCTGGCAGCGGCAATGGGACGCGGCTCGAACCGGCGAAAGTTTTTGCGCCAGTCCTTGCCCCATTCCTTTACCAGCACCGTATCGAGCTGCCTGGGCGGCATAAAATTGGCACGATCGCGCAGCGAGGCGAGGATGTCGGACAGTTCGGGCGGTAGCATGTCGCCGGCATCCATGCTGATCATCTGGCCCAGCTTCATCGCCGCACCGCGCAAGTGCGCCAGCCTGTCGGCCAGTCGCTTGGCATTGGCCGGAGTCAGCAGCAGGTCGTTGAGGCTCGGCTTCTGCCCCGCCGCAACGCGTTTCGCGCCTTCGCCGAGGACGGACCCGGCAACGCCACCAGCTAAACGACCGAAACCGGCAAGCCGTGACAGCCTGCCGCTAGGAACCGCACGATGGCGCGGCGGCGTCTTATCGGGCATGGGGGCTGGACACTGAGAAAAGAGACATGAGCATGACCACCCAACCCCGCACATCGGGCGGCGTTCCGCGCACGGCAATGCTGCTCGGCTATGCCGGACTGTTGCCGCAATTGCTGGCAGTCGTCCTTGTCCTGAATGGCGGACAGTGGAGCTGGGTCGCGCTGGCGGCAGGCTTTGCCTATGCGGCGCTGATCTTCAGCTTTCTGGGCGGTGTCTGGTGGGGGCAGGCGCTGTCCATGCCAGAGGCCCCACGCTGGATATATGGCGCGGCGATCCTGCCAAGCCTCGTTGCCTTGGCGCTATTCACCCCGTGGCTGTTCGGCGCGCGCTGGCCCGGCCCGTCCTTGTTTTGGCTAGGTTTACTGCTGGGAGCGTCGCCGCTGGTGGACCGCGCCATCGGTGCAGCGCAGCCGCGCTGGATGCGCCTGCGCTGGCATCTCTCGCTAGGCCTGGGCGGATTGACGTTGGTGCTGGCCGGACTGGCGCTGACGCAAGGTAGCTGACGCGGAAAAATAATGGTCGGGAAGAGAGGATTCGAACCTCCGGCCCCCGCCTCCCGAAGACGGTGCTCTACCAGGCTGAGCTACTTCCCGACACGCTGCGCCGACAGGGAGCCTGACGACGCGGTAGATGCGCGCCTATAGGTCGCCACCGACGGGGTGGCAAGCAGGGTGTGTCGGGGCTAGGGCAGTGCGATGACCGACGCCGAGCCCCCTCATTTCGAACAGCAATATCTCGACCTGATGGCGCGTATCTGGGCCGAGGGTATGGAGCAGGCGGACCGTACCGGTGTCGGCACGCGTTCGCTGTTCGGCACCATGTTGCGGTTCGACCTGGCTGACGGCGCCATGCCGCTGATCACGACGAAGCGGGTATACTGGAAGACGGCCACGCGCGAGCTGCTGTGGTTCCTGACCGGCAGCACGAATATCCGCCCGCTCGTGTTGCAGGGCGTAAAGATCTGGAACGAGTGGCCGCACGCGCGCTATGTCAGGGAAACCGGGGACGATCTGACGCTCGATGCCTTTGTCGCGCGCATTGCCGACGACACCGCATTCGCCGCAGAATGGGGCGAGCTGGGGCCGGTCTATGGCAAGCAATGGGTCGACTGGCCAACATATGTGGCGACGGGCGAGGGCACGTTCAAAGCTGGAAACGGTATCAACCAAGTCTTGCAAGTCGTTAATTCAATTAAGAACAGTCCGGCAAGCCGTCGCCACATCATCGAAGGCTGGAACGTGGCGCAGCTGGAAGACATGGCCCTGCCGCCGTGTCACAAGACGTACCAGTTCAACGTCGCCGATGACCGGCTGAATTGCGCGCTTTACCAGCGCAGCTGCGATGTTGCGCTGGGCCTGCCATTCAATCTTTGGTCCGCCGCGCTTCTGACGCGCATGATGGCGCAGCAAACAGGTCTTGAGGCCGGGGAGCTGGTATGGATGGGCGGCGACACCCACCTGTACATTAATCACGCCGATCTGGTTAGGGAGCAACTTTCACGCTCACCACAGGGTAATCCCACCCTATCGATAGGGCGCATTCCGCCTTCGATATTCGACTACGAATTCGACGACTTCACAGTCGAGGAATATACACCGCATCCACCCATCGCGGCACAGGTTGCGGTCTGACCGGCACACGGCGTGATCCTTGGCCTCCCTTGACCCGAACGCACCGTTGAAATAAAAAAACACATCGCGGAAACTTTACATCCGCAATGGCAAATTGGCCCTGCAGGAGAGCGCATGTCGAACTCATCGTCAAACGGACGGGCTGCCGGGGACAATCGCCCGCCGCTTTCGCTGCATGTTCCGGAGCCGAAATACCGTCCGGGCGATACCGCCGATTTCTCGCATATCCACATTCCCGCAGCAGGCGAGCAGGCACGCCCCGATGAGGGTGTGGATGCGAAGGAAACGTCCGACCTTTGCTATGACCTGGTGCGCGTGCTGGGCGACGACGATGCGGCGCACGGCCCGTGGGATCCGCGCCTCGACGCCGAAACGCTGCGCACCATGCTTGGCAATATGGCGCTGGTGCGCGCGTTCGACGAGCGCATGTTTCGCGGGCAGCGGCAGGGCAAGACCAGCTTCTACATGAAATGCACCGGCGAGGAGGCGACCTCGGTTGCCGCCGCGATGGCGCTGGCGGCGGACGACATGGTGTTCCCGTCCTATCGGCAGCAGGGTATCCTGATTACGCGCGGCTACGATCTGGTGGAAATGATCAACCAGATCTATTCCAACCGGGGCGACAAGCTGAAGGGCCGTCAGCTGCCCATCATGTATTCCAGCCGCGAGCACAGCTTCTTCTCGATCAGCGGAAATCTCGCCACGCAGACGCCGCAGGCGGTGGGCTGGGCGATGGCCAGCGCAATCAAGGGCGACAGCCGTATCGCCGCGACCTGGGTGGGCGAGGGCAGCACGGCGGAAGGGGACTTCCACAGCGCCTGCACCTTCGCAACGGTCTACAATGCGCCCGTCATTATCAATGTCATCAACAACCAGTGGGCTATCAGCAGTTTCAGCGGCTTCGCGGGTGCCGAGCGCACCACGTTCGCCGCCCGCGCACTGGGCTACGGCATGGCGGGTCTGCGGGTCGACGGGAACGACGCGCTGGCAGTCTATGCTTCGCAGCAATGGGCCGCGAACCGCGCCCGCGCCAATGCCGGACCGACCCTGATCGAATACTTCACCTATCGGGCGGAAGGGCATTCCACGTCCGACGATCCGGCGGGGTATCGCAGCGCGCAGGAGCGGGAGGAGTGGCCGCTGGGCGATCCCGTAATGCGTCTGAAACGCCACCTCGTCGCGTTGGGCGAATGGGACGAGGACAGGCAGGAGGCGATGGACCGCGACTGCGCGGAGCGGGTCAAGGCAGCGACCAAGGAGGCCGAGAAGAACGGCATCCTCGGCCACGGCCTGCACCATCCCTTTCGGACTATGTTCGAAGATGTGTTCGAGGACTTGCCGTGGCATCTCAAGGAACAGGCGCAACAGGCTGTTCGTGAAAGAAAAAGCAAGTTTCCCGAAGGATTGCCGAAGCGATGAGCGCGCCCGAAAAGAACGAAGGCGGCGAACGTCGCCTCAACATGATCGAGGCGATCAACGATGCGCTGAGCGTCAAGCTCGAAAGCGACCCCGACGTCGTGATTATGGGCGAGGATGTCGGCTATTTCGGCGGCGTCTTCCGCGCCACGGCGGGTTTGCAGGAAAAGTTCGGCAAGACGCGGGTATTCGACACGCCGATTTCGGAATGCGGCATCATCGGTGCCGCTGTCGGCATGGGCGCATACGGTTTACGCCCCGTTCCGGAAATCCAGTTCGCGGATTACATCTATCCCGGCCTCGACCAGCTCATTTCCGAAGCTGCGCGGCTGCGTTATCGCTCGGCAACGGAATTCATCGCCCCGATGACCGTGCGCTCGCCCTTCGGTGGCGGCATCTTCGGCGGGCAAACGCACAGTCAGAGTCCGGAATCGATCTTCACCCACGTAGCGGGCCTGAAGACAGTCATTCCCGCGACGCCTTACGATGCCAAGGGCCTGCTGATTGCCGCGATCGAAGACAATGACCCGGTGATCTTTTTCGAACCCAAGCGCATCTATAACGGCCCCTTCAGCGGGTATTACGATAAACCCGCCGAACCCTGGAAACGTTTCGACGCCAGCATCGTCCCCGAAGGACATTATTCAATCCCACTCGGTAAGGCGCGTATCGTTACCTCCGGCGATGTGCTCACCATCCTCGCCTATGGCACGATGGTCCACGTGGTGAAGGCGGTATGCGAAGCGAAGGGGATCGAGGCGGACATTCTCGACCTGCGCACGCTTCTGCCGCTGGATATCGAAGCCATCGAGGAGTCCGTAAAACGCACGGGCCGTTGCCTGATCGTGCACGAGGCGACGCGCACGTCCGGCTTCGGGGCGGAGCTGTCCGCGCTGGTGACGGAACGCTGTTTCTATCATCTCGAAGCGCCGGTTTTGCGCGTGACCGGCTTCGACACGCCCTACCCCCACAGCCTCGAATGGGCCTATTTCCCCGGCCCGGTGCGCATCGGCGAAGCGCTCGACACCATACTCCAGGATTGATTCGGCCATGACCACATTCACCTTCAACCTGCCCGACATCGGCGAAGGCATCGCCGAGGCGGAAATCGTCGAATGGTTCGTCGCGGTTGGCGACCGGGTGGAGGAGGACGACCGCCTCGCCGGGATGATGACCGACAAGGCTACGGTGGAAATGGAAAGCCCCGTCGCCGGCACCGTGACCAGAGTTGCGGGCGAAACCGGCGATGTAATTGCCATCGGTTCGATGCTGGTCGAAATCGAGGTCGAGGGCGAGGTGCTGGACGAAGCCGATGTCGAGGAAGAGAAACGTGATCAGGAGGCGGGCGAGAATCAGCCTGTCGAGCTGGAGCCGGAGCCGGAACCGACGCCTCAGCAACCTGCGACCGCCGCCGAGCCGCCGAAAGCCTCCGACGCGCAGAAGACGAACGCTTCACCTGCGGCAAAGGTGCTCGCCACTCCGGCGGTGCGCGCCCGTGCCCGCGACCTGTCGATAGATCTGGGGCAAGTGAAACCCGCCGCTGACGGGCGGGTGCGCCATGCGGACCTGGACCAGTTCCTGTCCTACAACAGTTCCTTCACAGGCGCTGCGGCATCGCGCGACGACGAGCCGGTCAAGGTCATCGGCATGCGCCGTCGCATTGCCGAGAACATGGCGGCATCCAAGCGCAACATCCCGCATTTCTCCTATGTCGAGGAGTGCGATGTGACAGCGCTGGAGGCGATGCGCGCCGACCTCAATTCCGACCGTGGCGAACGGCCCAAACTCACGCTGCTACCGCTGCTAATCACTGCGATCTGCAAGACGCTGCCCGACTATCCGATGCTGAACGCCCGGTACGATGACGAGGCGGGCGTGGTGACGCGCCACGGCGCGGTGCATCTGGGTATGGCGGCACAGACCGATGCAGGCCTGATGGTACCGGTTATCCGCGACGCCCATGCGCGCAATCCGTGGCAGTTGGCGACCGAGATCGCTCGCCTTGCCGATGCTGCCCGTGACGGTACGGCCAAGTCAGAAGAACTGTCAGGCGCGACGCTGACCGTGACTTCGCTCGGCCCGCTTGGTGGCGTGGCGACAACGCCAGTTATCAATCGTCCCGAAGTCGCCATTATCGGCCCGAACCGCATCATCGAACGGCCGATGTATGTGCCCGACGGCACGGGTGGCGAGCGCATCGAGAAACGCAAGCTGATGAATATCTCGATCAGTTGCGACCACCGCGTCGTCGACGGGTGGGATGCGGCCAGTTTCGTGCAGGCGATGAAGCAACTTATCGAACGTCCGGTGATGCTTTTTAGAGATTAACGGCGGCGCGTCATCGCACGATGGCGCTGTAGGTTATCCGTCCGCCGCGCGTGCCGCTCAGTTTCAGCCTGACATGCGTGATGTCTTCCGGACTTGCGCGGCGGCCATCGTGACGCAGGGTGTCGAGCATGCCCCAATTGCGGCCCCCGTCGGCGGAAACCTGCAAGCCGTTCGCGCTGCTGCGCTGGAAGGCGAGGGTAGCCGGTACGGCGCTGGTCACCACATGGTTCCTGCGCGCCTGTGTGCCGCTCCATTCGATCATCAGCACCACGCGATCGCCACGTTTCAGCGTATCGGCAGGGGCGAGGGTGCGCCAGCCATCGGCATTGGCGGTGCGTTCGATAAAGACGGCCTTCGACACTGCAATCTGGCTGGAAGCATACGTTGGCGTGACGATAGCAGCGAGCAGGACTGCGCCTGCGAAAAGGTTTCGTGATGTCATGGTAACCGCCCCGTTTCGACAGCAGCGGCCCCATGCAGCTGCGTCGATCGAAACATGGCGCGCAATGGCGAAAATACGGTTAACGCTTTGCAACCGCAGGTGCGCTTGCGGCAGTTCGCGCGCAGTGTTTTGTTTGGGCGTTGACACCCTACCGGCGCTGCCCTAATCGCCCCCAATCCCGGCGCGAGGCAGTGTCTTCAGCGCGATGTGCGGGTGTAGCTCAGTTGGTTAGAGCGCCGGCCTGTCACGCCGGAGGTCGCGGGTTCGAGTCCCGTCACTCGCGCCATTTCCTCGAACTTGTGAAATGGCTTTCAGCGGCGCCAGCGTCCCGTCTCCATCCATTGCAGGAACCGGCCCAGTGGCAACAGCCAGACGACGCCGAGAAACCCGTACACAACGGTTTGAAGGACAACGTGCCACCCGCCGATAAGCTCGGGCACATAGCGCGCAATCACCAAGCCATAGGCCATAAGGCTGATAATCAGGCCCAGGATGCCGACGGGAATTCGCCAGGTCGGTTCGGTTCTCATGAAAAAGGTCCGTAAATGCGCGTCGGCGTGACGATTGCGGCCATAGCGATATCGTGCGGTTCCAGCGGCAGCCTTTCGACCAATTGCTCGTCCCATGCCAGCGCAAAGGCCTGTGACCGCTTGTTGTCCGCAAACCATCGGTCGTAATGCCCGCCACCCTGGCCCAGCCTGCTGCCATCTGCGGTGAAAGCCAGCAGCGGAACGAAGTGAGTGTCGGGTACTACTCGCTCGTTTGATGGAAGTGGCTGCATTGCGCCCCACGGGCCGGGTTCCAGATCGGAATTGCCAATCGGGTCGCGTGAGATTGCGAATTCCATCGGGCAGCCTTTGTCGGCAAAAAACGGCCGCGCCACGCGGTGTCCGGCTTCGGCGAAGAACGCCGCGTAAGCGTCGCCGGGCGCTTCATTACCTGTGGCGCTGTAAACCGAGATGACGGCATCGTTGGCGATGCGATCCAGAATGGCTTTCGGCGGGTGGCGGAATAACAGCGCGCGCAGCCCCGCAGGTTGCGCTGCAACCGCCGTGTCACGCACCGCGCGCATCTTCATCCGCACTTGGGACTTGCTCTCAAGCATCAGCCGAAAAACTCGGAAAAACATGAATATTGGGAAGTGGCGGAACCACCATAGGTCGTTCTCCGGGAAATCCTCTGACGCCTCAACGTCAGGTGGGTGCCGTATACTCCGGTCCCCGGGTTTCACACGAAGGCGAAGGGGCCCATGTTCCAGAGCAGGGACAGCTCCCTAGGAATGCTTATAGCCTCAGGGATGTTCTGTCGGCACGTGCCGGGCAGTCCCGCCATTCACAAGCTAGGCGCTCGGGGCGGTTTTCTCAAGCTTCACGGCCAAGCCTTCCAGCAATTCAGCGAATTGTTCGAGCGCGGGCGCGAGATCGTCCGATACCGGCGCATCCTTTGCAGCCTGCGCTTTCTCCTCCGCTTCCGCGAGTTCGCGGCGCAGCTGCCTGATCTTGTCGTCGCGCGCGGATAGCGCCAGATTGGCCTGCGCGGCCTCTTCCCGCGCCGAGGAAAGATCGGTCGGCAGCCTGCGCGCTGGTTTCCTGCAAGCGGCTCCGCGATGCTTCAAGTTGTCGGCCAAGTTCGGTCACGTCACGCTCGGCCTGCGAGACGCTGTCTTCCAGCCCCGAAAGGCTTTCGCGTGCGGCAGCGGCATCGGAATGGGCGCGTGCCAGTTTCGCCTTGCTGTCATGCAACTCGTCGGCCACCGCAAGGCCTGCAAACAGCAGTTTCTGCACATCCTGACCCGACGTTATGCCCAGCTGCGCCAGCTTCGCGTCCAGCACGCCGCCAAGCGCGGAAACATGCGCTTCTTCGCCCTCGCCACATGCAACGGTGTAAGTGCGGTCGGCAATCGAGAGTGTGACCTTGCTCACGGATCCAGCTCCACGATGACGGCGTCGAGTGCGGCAATTTGCTGCTTCACTTCGCGCCGCAAGGTTTCATGCGCGGTAGACTCCTGCGCCAGGCGGTCGGCATGGGTGGCGATGCGGGCCAATGCCGCCTCGATCCGTTGCGCAGCGTCTTCGATGCGGTTCCCGCTCATGCGCGTATTTATAGTCGTATGCGCCAAGCGAAGCAAAGGGTTGGGCGGCGCTGTTGATAACCTGCCTCAGGAGGGCGCGGGGCAGGTCGGGTTGACCTCGCCCGACTGGCTGCGCAAAGCCCTCGACGCAGTCTTCGCGCTCGAACTCGAAGAACTGTTGCCATTGCCGACACCGATCCACAGGAGCCATGACAGATGCCCACCGAAACCGCGCGGCAACAGTCGATGGCGAATGCAATCCGGGCACTGTCGATGGACGCGGTGCAGGCCGCCAATTCCGGGCATCCGGGTATGCCGATGGGAATGGCAGACGTGGCGACGGTGCTGTTTACACAGTTTCTGAAGTACGACGCCGCCGACCCGCACTGGCCCGACCGCGACCGGTTCGTATTGAGCGCCGGACACGGCTCGATGCTGATCTACAGCTTGCTGAACCTCACCGGATACGCCGCGCCCACGATGGATGACATCCGCAATTTCCGGCAGCTGGACAGTCCATGCGCCGGGCACCCGGAAAACTTCCTGCTGGACGGCGTGGAATGCACCACCGGGCCGCTGGGGCAGGGCGTGGGCATGGCGGTGGGCATGGCGGTTGCGGAGCGGCACCTGAACGCGCGCTTCGGCGATGCGCTGGTCGACCATCGCACCTGGGTCGTTGCGGGAGATGGGTGCCTGATGGAGGGCCTGAACCACGAGGCCATCGGGCTGGCCGGGCATTTGAAACTGGGCAGGTTGAACGTGTTGTGGGACGATAATTCCATTACCATCGATGGCAGCGCGGACCTTTCCACCAGCGAGGATGTCGCCGCGCGCCACGTTGCGGCAGGGTGGCATGTCGAACGCTGCGACGGTCACGATTTTGCCGATATCGCACGGGCAATGCAGGCGGCGCAGGACGATCCTCGGCCGTCGTTGATCGCGTGCAAGACGGTAATCGGTAAAACCGCGCCGACCAAGGCGGGAACGTCGGCAGCGCACGGTTCGCCACTGGGCGATGAAGAGATCGCCGGTGCGCGCAAAGCGATGGGTTGGGACGCATGAACCGTTCGACATTCCGGACGATATCGCTACCGCGTGGCGCGAGGCCGGAAAGCGCGGTGCAGCGGCGAATGCGGCGTGGAAAAAGCGCCGGGACGATAGCGACTACAAGGACGCCTTCAGGGACTGCCTCGAAGCCGATGGGCGACAATATCGGCCCCGCGATCGAATCGCATATCCGCAGCCTGGCCAGCGAACCGAAGAACGTCGCCACCCGGAAGTCGTCCGAGATGGCACTGGTGCCACTCACCGAAAAGTTGCCGCAGCTGATCGGTGGCTCTGCCGACCTGACCGGATCCAACAACACCAAGACGCCCAGCACCACGCCATTTACAGCGGACGATTATGCGGGTCGGTATCTGTATTACGGAATCCGCGAGTTCGGGATGGCTGCGGCGATGAACGGGATGATGCTGCACGGGGGCGTGACACCCTATGGCGGCACGTTCCTGATATTCAGCGATTATTGCCGCAATGCGATCCGGCTATCGGCGTTGCAGCAGGCCGGCGTGGTCTATGTGATGACGCATGACAGCATCGGACTGGGCGAGGACGGACCGACGCACCAGCCGGTAGAGCAGGTGATGAGCCTGCGCCTGATCCCCAACCTCAACGTCTATCGCCCGTGCGATGCGATCGAGACGGCGGAATGCTGGGCGCTGGCGCTCGCTTCGCCGGAAACGCCGTCGATCATGGCGCTGACGCGGCAGGGGCTGCCGCAACTGCGTGGCAGCGGCGATGCGGACTGGACCGCCGCGACCAACCGGTGTGCGAAGGGCGCGTATCGCTTGCGGGCGGCGGAGGGCGAGCGGGCAGTCGTCCTGCTGGCGACCGGCTCCGAAGTCGCGTTGGCGATGGCAGTGGCGGACAAGCTGGAAACACAGGGCCACGGTGCGGACGTCGTTTCCATGCCCTGCGCAGAGCTGTTCGACTTGGCTGACGAGGCCTATCGCGCCGACATCCTGCCCGCCGGCATACCCGTCGTCTCGATGGAGGCAGGCACCACGCGCGGGTGGGAACGCTATACCGGGCGCGACGGGCTGACCATCGGGCTGGACCGCTTCGGCGCATCGGCCCCGGCGGCCGACCTGTTCGAAAAATTCGGCTTTACGGCAGAGGCCATCGTGCCCCGTATCCTCGATATTCTGACACGCTAACTACTGGAGTAAAGACGCATGGCCACGAAGGTTGCAATCAACGGTTTCGGCCGCATCGGACGCCTTGTGGCGCGCGCGATTCTGGAACGTGACGATCACGATCTGGAGTTGGTCGCGATCAACGACCTCGCCGATGCGGAAGCCAACGCGCTGCTGTTCCAGTATGACAGCACGCATGGCCGCTTTCCCGGCAAGGTCAGCGCCACATCGGACAGCATTACCGTCAACGGCAATACAATTGCGGTCACGTCGGAACGCGATCCCGCCGCTTTGCCGCATGGCGATATGGGCGTGGACATCGTGCTGGAATGCACCGGCTTCTTCCAGTCGCACGAAGCCGCCGAGCCGCATTTGAAAGCGGGTGCGAAGCGAGTGCTGATCTCGGCTCCGGCCAAGAACGTGTCTGCCACCATCGTCTATGGCGTGAACCACGGGTCGCTGACGGGCGAGGATGTGATCGTCTCCAACGCCAGCTGCACCACCAATTGCCTCGCGCCGGTGGCCAAGGTGCTGAACGATACGATCGGCATCGAACGCGGCTTCATGACCACGGTCCACAGCTACACCAACGACCAGCGGATGCTGGACCAGATGCATTCCGACATGCGGCGTGCGCGCGGCGGGGCGCAGAACATTATCCCGACAACGACCGGCGCAGCGCGTGCCGTCGGGCTGGTGCTGCCCGAACTGGACGGCAAGCTGGACGGAAGCTCGCTTCGCGTTCCGACGCCCAATGTCAGCCTTGTCGATCTGGTTTTCACGCCGGGGCGCGACACCAGTGCGGAAGAGATCAACGAAGCGCTGAAAGCGGCGTCCGATGGTCCGATGAAGGGCGTGCTCGACTATACCGACCAGCCGCTCGTCAGCAGCGATTTCAACCATTATCCCGCCAGCTCCACCATCGACAGTCTGGAAACATCGGTGATGGACGGCAAGCTGGCACGCGTGGTCAGCTGGTACGACAACGAATGGGGCTTCTCCAACCGCATGATCGACACCGCCGGTGTGATGCGCGGTTTCCTGTAACCGACGCGACCAGCTCAGGATGACCGAAACCTTGCCCAACACATTCAAGACGCTCGACGACCTGCCCGCCGACCTCTCCGGCAAGGTCGCGCTGGTCCGTGTCGACCTGAACCTGCCGATGTCGGGCGGTTCGGTGACGGACACCACCCGCATCGATGCATCGCGCCCAACCATCCTCGAACTGGCGGAAAAGGGCGCGAAAGTCCTGTTGCTCGCGCATTTCGGGCGTCCGGGTGGCGCGCGCAATTCCACCATGTCGGTCAGCATGACGCTGGACGCGGTGGAAGACGTGCTGGGCCGAGAAGTGATGTTCATTCCGGAGGTGCAGGGACCGGTGGTCGAACAGTCTGTCGGCATCCTGCGCAATGGCGATATCGGCCTGCTGGAAAACACGCGGTTCTGGAAAGGCGAGGCAGCGAACGATCCGGACTTTGCCAAGGGCATCGCGGCGGCAGGCGATTTTTACGTCAACGATGCCTTCTCCGCCGCACACCGCGCACATGCCAGCACCGAAGGCATCGCACATGTGTTGCCGTCCTATGCCGGACGCTCGATGGCGGCGGAGCTGACCGCGCTCGACAGCGCGCTTGGCAATCCACAGGCACCCGTTGCCGCCGTGGTGGGCGGGGCAAAGGTTTCGTCCAAGCTGGCCGTACTGGAAAACCTGGTCGGGCGGGTGCAGCACCTTATCATCGGCGGAGGGATGGCAAACACTTTCCTCGCCGCGCGCGGTGTATCGGTGGGCAAGAGCCTGTGCGAACATGACCTGACCGATACCGCAAACGCCATCCTCGATACCGCCGACCACGCCGGATGCACGATGCATCTGCCCTACGATGTGGTCGTGGCAACCGAATTTGCGGCCAACCCGCCGAGCATGCGGACCTGTAACGTGCACGAAGTGCGCGAAGACGAAATGATCCTCGACATCGGCCCCACCGCTGTCGAGGCACTGGCCGACGTTCTGAAAAATTGCCGGACGCTGGTGTGGAACGGACCGCTGGGCGCGTTCGAAACGCCGCCCTTCGAACAGGCGACAGTGGCTCTGGCGAAGACGGCGGCGGCACTGACCAAGGATGGTTCGCTGACGTCGGTTGCGGGCGGAGGCGATACCGTCGCGGCGTTGAACGCTGCCAATGCGGCAGGTGATTTCAGTTATATTTCAACGGCTGGCGGCGCTTTCCTCGAATGGATGGAGGGTAAGGCACTGCCGGGCGTGGACGCGCTCAAGCCATGACCAGTCCCTTGTTTCCCGGCGCGATGACCGTCGTGGAAGGCGAGTTTGCAGGCTGGTCCTATTGGAACAGCGACCCTTTCGAAAACCGCGTCGGGCCGTTTTACATGAACCGCGATGCAAAAGGCGAAACCGTCTGCGCCTTTCGCGCCGAAACGCGTCATATGAACACCGGTGGGTTCACGCATGGCGGTTGCCTGATGTCCTTTGCAGACTTTGCCCTGTTCTCAATCGCACAGGACGCGATGGATGGCGACCATGGCGTGACGCTCAGCATGGGCAGCGATTTCCTTGCCCCGTCAAGGACCGGCCAGCTGATCGAAGCGCGCGGCCGCGTGGTGCGGGCAGGCGGCAAGACCATCTTCGTGGAAGGGCTGGTCACCGCCGACAGCGAACCCGTGCTGCGGTTCAGCGGGATCATTCGCAAGATACGCAAGGAGGGGTAGGCTTGGCCGAAACCCGCGCCCTGTTCGCCACGCCGTTCGTCGTCGATACGCTGCAAAGCGCCGAAGGCCTGCGACAGTTGCGCTCCGCTATCGAGGCGGAGCAGACGCGCGACGCGGCAGGGGTCAGCATTTCCAACATCGGCGGTTGGCATTCCAATACACAGATGATCGAATGGGGCGGGGAAGCCGCGCGCGCGCTTGCATACAAGGCAATGACGATGGCCGATGCACAGACGGTCGACGTGAAGTCGCCTGCGAAATCGCGTTACGAATGGGTGCCGGAAATGTGGGCCAATGTCAGCGAGGCTGGCGCCGCCAACCAGTACCATTGCCACCCCGGCAGTTTCTGGTCGGCGGTTGCCTATGTCGACGATGGCTATGCGGGCGATAACGATGCGGGGCTGGGCGGGGAACTGCAACTGCTGGACCCGCGCATGCCAACCGTTGCAATGGCTGCGCCCGATCTGGTGTTTGCCGGACCGGACGGAAGCCCGCTTCGCACCGAGCTGTCGATCCGTCCGCGCACCGGAATGATCGTGCTGTTCCCGAGCTGGCTGCAACATGCCGTGCGACCATTCGCGGGCACCGGCACGCGCATCTCGATTGCGATTAACCTGACCGCTGTCCTGCCCGCCACGCCGCGCGGCTAATCCTTGCGGCTGCTAACCGGCATAGCTAGACGGCGATCATTACAATCCACGGTTTGCGAGGGGCAGCGATTTTTATGAATTTTGCAGAAATGACAGCGAAAATCGGGCAAGGCGACGGCTTCATCGCGGCGCTGGACCAGTCCGGCGGATCGACCCCCACGGCACTGGCGGGATACGGCGTCGGCGAAGACGACTGGGATGGCGAGGAGGATATGTTCGCACAGATTCACGCCATGCGCTGCCGCGTTGTCGAAAGCGATGCGTTTACCGGCGATAAGGTGCTGGGCGCGATCCTGTTCGAACGCACGATGGAAGGCTGCACGCCGTCCGGCACCAGCATTCCGGAGCGTTTGAAGCAGAAGGGTGTCGTCCCGTTCCTGAAGGTGGACAAGGGGATGCACGACATTGCCGATGGCGGGCAGACGATGAAGCCGATGCCGCAACTGGCCCAAATGTGCGCGCGGGCGAAATCGCTGGGCGTGTTCGGCACCAAGATGCGCTCGGTCATTCACGACGCGAACGAGACAGGCGTCGCGGCGGTGGTGGCGCAGCAGATGGATTTCGGGCTGGAAATTCTGGGCCACGGCCTGGTGCCGATCCTGGAACCCGAAGTCAGCCTGAAAAGCGAAACGCGCAGCGCTGCGGATGCGCTGGTGCTGTCCAACATGCTCGAACAGCTCGACCGCGTGCCCGATGGCAAGCAGGTTATCCTGAAACTGACCATTCCCGCCGAAGCCAACACCTACGCGCCGCTGGTCGCGCATCCCAAGGTGCTGCGCGTGGTGGCTCTGTCCGGTGGATATACCCGCGACGAGGCGGTGCGCGAACTGGCGAAGAACAGCGGCATGATCGCCAGTTTCAGCCGCGCGCTGTTGCAGGAATTGCGCGTGTCGATGGACGATGCCGAATTCGATGCGGCGCTGGCCGAAGCCATCGACGAAATCCGCGCTGCCAGCATGGCTGGATAGCGCACCAGCCGCATGGCCACGCCCGACTGCGCCCTGTACCTGATCTCGCCGCTGGACGTGGGCGGCGCGTTTCCCGAACGGCTGCGCCGCGCGCTGGGTGCCGGTCCGGTCGCTGCCTTCCAGTTTCGCGTAAAGGGTCTGGACCAGCACGCCGCCGCCGAGCTGGCCGCGCCGTTGCAGGAAATCTGCGCGGCGCATGACACGGCGTTCATCGTCAATGACGATGTGTCGCTGGCGAAGCGGCTGGGGGCAGATGGTGTGCATCTTGGCCAGGGCGACGGCGATCCGCGCGAGGCGCGCGAGCAACTGGGACGCGAGGCGCAGATCGGCGTGACGTGCCACGCCTCCCGCCACCTCGCGATGGAAGCGGGCGAGGCGGGGGCCGACTATGTGGCGTTCGGCGCATTCCACGACAGCACGACAAAGGATGCGGGCCATCGCGCGGACGTGTCGTTGCTCGAATGGTGGAGCGGGATTTTCGAGATACCGTGCGTTGCCATTGGCGGTATTACGCCCGTGAACGCCGCGCCGATCATCGCAGCCGGAGCCGACTTTCTGGCGGTCAGCGGTGCGGTCTGGACCGGGGATGAAGCGGCGGCAGTGAAGGCGTTTGCCGCATTGCTCGCGCCCGAACAGGGATAGATCGCGGGCTTCGCGCGTTACGGGTTATCATTAAACTTATTTGCGAGAAACCGATGCGCGTTCTTTTGCTGCTTGCTACCGCCCTTTCGCTGAGCGCCTGCAATGTCAGGTCGACGGACGACGCCGCCGACGACGCGGTTCAGGCCGACAGCGAGGCGAACGCGACGACGGACAATCTCGCCGACACCATGCGTTCGGACGACGAGCAGCAGGCAGTGCGTGCCGAAACCGATATTGCCGACCCCGAGAAGCGCCCCGAGATGCAGATGCAGGTAGTGCTGGACCGTCAGGGTTTCGGACCCGGCGTTATCGACGGCAAGATGGGCCTGTCCACGAAGAACGCGCTGCGCGGGTTTCAGGAGAGAAACGGCATCGAAGTTACCGGCGATGCCGATGCAAATACGAAGCGGGCGCTGGAAAAATGGGAAGACATCCCTGCCACTCGCGTGGTTCGTATCCCTGAGGAATGGGGCGAGATCGAGTTTACGAAGCTGCCCGACCGTGCGCCGGAGCAGGCCGAACTGGATGCGCTGGGTTATGAATCGCTCGACGAGAAGCTGGCCGAGCGGTTCCATACTACAGTTGCAGTCCTGAAAACGCTGAACCCCGGCGGTCGGCCTGCAGGAGCAGCGAAGCCTTCCGCCTCACCGACGCCGGAACAGACCAAAGCCGGCACGACGCAGGGCGACGAGGCTTCCGCACAATCGTTCTTCACCGCAGGCCAACTTATTCGCGTGCCGAATGTCGGCGCAGACCGTATTGCGCCCGACGCGGTTACCGATGCTGATTGGCAGCAAACCTTGCAGGCACTGGGCGTCGGCACCGACCAACCAGAGGTTGCGCGCATCGTCGTGAGCGAGAAGGCGGGAACGCTGAAAGCATTCGATGCCGATGAAAATCTGGTTGCGCTGTTCACCGTCACGACGGGGAGCGAAAACGACCCGCTTCCGTTGGGCGACTGGAAAATTAACGGGATCGGCCACAATCCGCCTTTTGCCTATAACCCTGAATTGTTCTGGGATGTACCGGACGATACTGAGAAGCAGCAATTACCGCCCGGACCGAACGGACCGGTCGGCGTGGTCTGGATTGATTTGTCGAAGGAACATTACGGCATTCACGGCACCCCGGCACCCGAAACAATCGGCAGGGCGCAGAGCCACGGATGCGTGCGCCTGACCAATTGGGACGCCGCGCGTCTTTCGGAAATGGTATCAAACTCTACAGATGTGCTATTTGAGGCCTAATGCCCTTTGTCGACCGCCTTTTGACAATAATTGTTACCGCTACGCTGACCTCGGCAGTGTGGATTGTCGCAGGCGGCAGCATCATGGAAAACGCCGGGGCGGACGGCCAAATCGGCTCGACACGTCCGGCACTGGCAGCACCAAGTCCCGACGGATCGGAACCCGCCGTCGATCAGGCACAGGCGGCGGCCTCCGAACTGGACCGCGCGCTGGAGGCTGACGATACGACAACCACAACACTAAACCGCGACAACGCCACGACACCGGCGGCCGACGAGGGCAAGAATCTGCGGATACCTGTGCTCAACGTGCGCGCCGCCGACCTGACCGACACTTTCACCGACAAGCGCGGTGCGGGAACACGCTTGCATGAAGCCATCGACATCATGGCACCCAAGGGCACATCGGTCGTCGCGGCTGCACCCGGCGTGGTCGAGCGAGTGTTTGTGTCCGATGCGGGCGGCAAGACGATCTATGTGCGGTCGCAGGATGGGCTCACGATTCACTACTACGCGCACCTTGCCGATTATGCGGAAGGTCTGAAAGAAGGCCAGCGCGTCCGGCGCGGGCAACGGCTGGGTACCGTTGGCAGCACGGGTAACGCGGCACCCGAAGCACCGCACCTGCATTTTGCCATCCTGCGCACAACCAGGGATGCCAAGTGGTGGGAACCCGCCAACGCGATCAATCCCTATCCACTCTTGGCGGGAACCGCCGAATAATCAGGAGCGGTCTGCGGCGTTCTTCCGGACACACCGCACGCGGGCCTTGTCGCCGTCCTTTTCCCGATACATCAGCGTGGTGTCGGAAATGCGGTCGAACACCATGCCCTTCATCGATCCGCGCGTGAACGTGACCCGTTCCCCGGTCAGCAGGTACGTGCCAAGCCCTTCGCCGGTCCGGTAGGTCGAGGCGTTGCCGATGGTAAAGCCCATATCGGGCAATTCGCGCCACGCCGCGCCGCTGGCATCGCCTGGTAGCGAGCAGACATAATTACCATGCGGCAAGGTGCCCAGCCGGCCATCCGTTGCTGGCGCGGCAGTAGCGGCCAGGAGAGCGACGGCCAAAGAAGCGGAGGGCAGCAGGGCAAGGCGAGGTAACATGAGGGCTCCGATAGCGGTTCTCCGGTGTTAGCGCCACCTGCCTTGCGGGCGTGTGAAGGACCAGCTAGGTGGCACAACCTTGGCGATGGCGACCCCGTGCGCGACCCGCCGTTCCCGTGTGCATGAAAAGGTCCAGGCCATGAAAATGAGCGGCGTCGATATTCGCCCCGGCAACATCATCGAATATGAAGGCGGTATCTGGAAGGTGGCCAAGATCCAGCATACGCAGCCGGGCAAGGGCGGGGCGTACATGCAGGTGGAAATGAAAAACCTGCAGGACGGACGCAAGACCAATGTCCGCTATCGCAGCGCCGACACGGTCGAGAAGGTCCGCCTCGAATTGCAGGAATACCAGTTCCTGTATGAGGATGGCGACATGCTGGTCTTCATGGACCAGTCCACCTTCGAACAGATCAACCTGCCCGCCGACCTGCTGGGCGATGCGCGTGCGTTTCTGGAAGACGGCATGACCGTCACGCTGGAACTGTGGGAGGAGAAGCCTATTTCCGTGGCGCTGCCGGACCAGATCGAAGCCACGATCGTTGAAGCGGACGCGGTGGTGAAGGGCCAGACTGCGTCCTCCAGCTACAAGCCCGCCAAGCTGGAAAATGGCGTGCGCGTAATGGTGCCGCCGCACATCGAAAGCGGCACGCGCATCATCGTGGATGTGTACGAACAAACCTATGTCGGGAAGGCCGGGTAACAGACGCCATGTCGATGTATTCAGGTCTCGTCCGCGTGATGGAACGCGCCGCGCGCAAGGCGGGCAACCGGCTGCGCCGCGATTTCGGCGAGGTCGAGCATTTGCAGGTCAGCCGCAAGGGCCCCGCCGATTTCGTGTCCAAGGCCGACCAGGTTGCCGAACGCACGCTGTATGACGAGTTGGGCGCGGCACGGCCGGGCTGGGGCTTCGTGCTGGAAGAAGCGGGCACCATCGAAGGCGATCCGGACAAGCCGCGCTGGATCGTCGATCCGCTCGACGGGACCAGCAACTTCCTCCACGGCATTCCGCATTTCGCCATCAGTATCGCGGCGCAGGAACCCAAACCGGGTGGGGGCTGGGGCGAGGTGACCGCTGCGGTCGTCTATCAGCCGATTACCGACGAGACATTCTGGGCGGAAAAAACGCGCGGCGCATGGGTGCAGGACCAGCGCCTGCGCGTGTCGGCGCGCAACCGCTTGTCCGAGGCGCTCATTGCCACCGGCGTACCGTTTGCCGGACATGGCGACTTTGCCGAGTGGAACAAGATTTTCGGTGCCATCGGTCCACAGGTCGCAGGTATCCGGCGCTTCGGGGCGGCATCGCTCGATCTGGCATGGCTGGCCGCAGGCCGGTATGACGGGTTCTGGGAAAGCGGGCTGAACGACTGGGATACAGCGGCAGGGTGTCTGCTGGTGCGCGAAGCGGGCGGTTTCGTCAGCGACTATCGCGGACGCTCGCTGCCGATTCATTCCGCGCAGGTGCTGGCAGCCAATGACGCGCTGCATTCGCGCATGCACAAGCTGCTGGCGGGCGCGTTGAAGGCGTAGTGCTTGAAGCTCGCTTGCGAGGCCGCTAACAGCGCGGTCTTCGCCTATGGACATGCCCCTGTGGTGGAATTGGTAGACGCGTTCGACTCAAAATCGAATTTCGAAAGAAGTGCCGGTTCGAGTCCGGCCAGGGGCACCACTGCTGGTCGAAGATGGGAACACTGCCCTCGAGGCGTGGCAAGCCTTTCGCCAACCAGCGTTCTAGCACCATCTTGGAACCGGAAATGATTACCTCCTGGTCCGATACCTCGACCTTTGACACCAGCATTCGCAGATAGGCGCTGCGAAGCGAACTGTCTTCGTCGCGCAGTTTTTCGGATAGCTGCTTCGAGAACTTGTCGAGGACGGCAGGTGTTATTTTGCGCGAGCCACGAGCGAGCTGGCTCTCAAGGACATCTATCCTTGAAGTCATAGCGGTTACAGCTGTGCGGTTGTCGCTCAATCTTGCTGCAAATTCTGGGTCGCCTGGCTTCATGATGCCCTCCTCGATAAGTCCGAGAAGACGATCAATAGAGGTTCGCGGCCTTGTACGCTCGGCTTTGGCTTGGATCAGCTCCTGCTCCAATTCCTGACGCTTTCCGTCGGATAGATCTATCACTCCTGCGACAAAGGCATCGGGGGCGGCGCTGTCATCGTTGTAGAAGACGGGCGCGATCACGGTGATATCGGGCAAATGGGTGCCGCCACGGAACGGATCGTTCACAACATAGGCATCGCCGCGCCTGATGCCGCGTTCGTCATGCGGTACGCCAATCGGAGCAAGGCCACGCGCCTCGATAACGCGCGCGACGGAATCGCCCATGCTGCCCAGATGTACGGGAATGTGCGGTGCATTGGCGATGAGCGCGCCCGAACGGTCGAACAGCGCGCAGGAAAAATCGAGCCGTTCCTTGATATTGACCGAAGTGGCGGTGTTTTGCAGCACCACGCCCATTTCCTCGGCAAGTGCCATGAAGAGGTTGTTGAATATCTCCAACCGCATCGGATCGACGGCGGTACCCGCGGCCGCCTGCCGTTCGACCGGCACTGTGCGGGTCAGCACCAGACTGTCCTCATCCGCAAGACGCCCCTGCCAGCCTTCGTCGATAACGGTCGTCGAGCCAGGATCGATGACCAGCGCGGGACCGGCGATATCCTGCCCGCTTCGCAATGCACCGCGATTATAGGTCTGCCAGTCGCCGGATGCGGTGTCGCCCGCATGATCGATATGTATCGGTGCGCTTGCCAGCCCGCCGGTCTTCCCGATGGCTTCGACGCTCAGGGCCTCGACAATGATCGCCGCCGCGTCGTCGGAATAGCCGTATCGCTGGCGGTGCAGGGTGCGGAACGATGCTGCCATCGCGTCGGTATCTTCGCAGGCGACCGTCAGCACGGAATCGCTGCCGTCGAAACGCAGGCGGGCGCGCGGTGTCACTTCGATATTGCGGGCTGCGATGTCTTGCTCCGTCAATGCCGCACGTGCTTCGGTTTCAAGCGCCGCGAGCGCATCTTCGAACCCGTCGAGCAGGGGGCGAACAAGACTGGTCTCGCGGATCGCCTTTACGGGTGCCAGGCCGATGCCATAGGCCGACAGAATACCCGCAAGTGGATGGACCAGAACGGTTTCGATGCCCAGCTCGTCGGCCACGCTGCATGCATGTTGTCCGCCCGCCCCGCCGAAGCAGGCGAGTGCATATCCTGTAACATCGTGCCCGCGCGCAACGGAAATCTTGCGGATGGCATTGGCCATGCCGTCGTTGGCAATGGCGAGAAAGCCGCGCGCGATATCCGCCAGCGGCTTGGGCGAGGGGAGTACATCGGCGATTTCGCTCAATCGCTTGTGCGCGGCGGCGGGGTCCAGCGGTTCATCGCCAGCGGGGCCGAACACATTGGGGAAGAAAGCCGGGTCCAGGCGGCCCAGAAACAGGTTGCAGTCGGTGACGGTCAGCGGCCCGCCCTTGCGATAGCATGCCGGACCGGGGTCGGCGCCCGCGCTGTGTGGGCCGACGCGAAAAGCGCGCCGTCGAAACTGCAAATAGAGCCGCCGCCGGCCGCGACGGTGTGGATCTGCATCATCGGGGCGGCGACGCGGACTCCCGCGACTACGTTTTCTGCCGTCAGTTCCAGTGCGCCCGCATAGTGTGAGACATCGGTGCTGGTCCCGCCCATGTCGAACCCGATCAGCTTGCGATAGCCTAGCGGCTCGCCCGCCGCGACCATTCCGATGACGCCGCCTGCCGGGCCGGACAGGATGGCGTCCTTCCCACAAAAGGCATCGGCATCCGCCAGCCCGCCATTCGATTGCATGAACCGCAGGCGTTGGACCGGCGAAAGGTCACGCCGCAGCCCGTCGATATACCGTTGAAGCACCGGGGAAAGATAGGCATCCACAACCGTCGTATCGCCACGCGGGACCAGTTTGATAAGCGGCGCGATTTCATGGTTTACGCTGACTTGCGTGAAGCCGGTGGCGCGAGCGATTTGCGCCAGCTTTGTCTCGTGATCATGGTATTTCCAGCCATGCACCAGCACGATGGCGACAGCGTCGAAACCGCTATCGCGCAATTTGGCGAAAGCAATGCGCGCCGCATCTTCATCGAGCGGCGTCAGGACTTCGCCACTGGCGCTCATGCGTTCGTCTATCTCGACGACTTGCGCAGGCAGCTGTTCGGGCAGGATGATATGCCGCGCAAAAATTTCGGGTCGCGCCTGTGTGCCGATGGCCAGCGCATCGGCGAAGCCGCGCGTCGTGACCAGTGCAACCCGTTCGCCCTTTCGTTCCAGCAGGGCATTGGGCGACCGTGGTGCCGATGCGCAATTCGGCAACCGGCCCGTCGCCATGCGCCTGCATCAAACGCCGTACCGCTTCGGTCGCGGCATCGTCGTAGTGTCCCGGCTTTTCGGACAGGAGTTTGTCGGTGACAAGTTTGCCGGACGGGGTGATGGCAACCACATCGGTGAAGGTGCCGCCACGATCGATCGCGAAGCGCCAGGAGGGAAGGGTATCGTTCGCCATGCGCTTTACCCTCTATCCCGCCGCGAACCCGTTACACTGCAGGACAGCGCAGCATTGTCTGTGACGGAGCGCGCGGCGGTTGCCAGCGCAGCTTGTCGGGTGTCAGCATGGAGACGCGCACCAGCGATACGGTTGGCGGCGACAGGCTCACCATCGGATCGGGCGGGGCGCCTTCTTCCATCGTGGTGAACCGGATATTGTCGTCGAGCAGGGTCCAGTCGCCCGTGCTGTCGAATGTCGTGAACCGCCCGTCGGATGCCAGCGTAACGAACGCGTCGCTGGCACAGCCGATGTCCTGCGGCGCCCACGTGCCGAACAGCGCAGCGCGGCGATCTTCGCTGGACGCGGCAGCCGGAGTCACGCGGGTCTGTATGCGCGGTTCGGAACGGTTCACTTGCGACGCGCGGTCGGTATCGCCCGCTTCCCCGCATCCCCACACCAATGTGCAAGCAGCAGCGGCAAGACAGGCGATGGCGGTTTTCAAAACAATATGCTCCCGAAACCGGCGACCATGCGCTTTCATAAACGCCATCGGCCCCGACCGTTCACTGCAATGTGTGCAAACCGGCGCGATGGCGCAAGCCGGGACGGGTATTTTTGCCTTGAAAAGACGCGGGCAGTAGCAGAACGGCAGGAGCGGACATGATACCGATGCCTTCCCCCCATGCCCTCGCGGCGATGATCGTCACGATCCTGATGTTCGTGGGATTTGCACGCGGACGGGTCGGCGTGGAGATTGTCTCGCTGCTCACGATCGCGGTGATCGCGGTGGGTCTGTATTTCTTCCCGCTGCCCGACACCGGCCCGACCGACGGCCTGCAACTCGCCTTTTCGGGGTTTGGACATTACGCGCTCATTACGATCTGCGCGCTGATGATCATGGGGCGCGGGCTGGTGGTTACCGGCGCGCTGGAACCTGCCGCTCGGTTCCTGGAAAGCGTTTTCAAGTGGAACCTGCAAGCCGGGCTGCTGGTCTCGCTGGTGCTGGCGTTTTTCCTGTCGATGGGCGTCAACGACACGCCGGTGCTGGTGCTGCTGCTGCCGATATTCGTGGCGCTGGCGCAGCGCGGGGCGATGCCGGCTTCCAAAACGCTAATCCCGCTGAACGCCGCCGTGCTCATTGGCGGCATGGCGACCACCATCGGCACTTCGACGAACATTCTGGTGGTATCCATCGCAACCGATCTCGGCATGCGGCCTATCGGGGTCTTCGACTTTGCGCCTATCGTGCTGGTCGCCGGACTGGTGGCACTGCCCTATCTGTGGCTGGTGATGCCACGTCTGCTGGGCGACAATCGCGTCGAGGATACCAGTGTGCGCCGGCGGTTCCACACCCGCCTCAGGATCAGTGACGACAGCGAACTGATCGGACAGAATATCGCGGACATTGCCGAGCGTCTGCCCGATGATATCGTTTTTCACGACATGCCAAGCGGCCCGCTTACCGCGCAACAGCGGGTTCATATTTCGGGCACACATGATGCCTTGGAAGAAGCAATGCGGACGCTTCGCACCGATGCGGCACCGACCTGGGTGCTGCAACGGATCAAACGGCGCGCGCAGGCCTCGCGCGAAGACGTGGTGGTGGTTGAAATGACGATTACGGCGGACTCGCGCCTGCTCAACCGATCCCTGCCCACGTCCGGCATTGCCGATCTCTACGGGGTTGCTGTTCTGGGCACGCATCGTCCGCAACGCCTGCTGCCGGAACACAAGACCTTCAGCGTGGGCGGCGATATGCGCTTTGCCGAGGGCGACGTGCTGCTGGTAACCGGCCTGCCCAAAGACTTGCAGGCCTTCGCGCGCGACGACAGCCTGTTGCAACTGGAAGGCGCACGGGAGTTGCCGCGCCGGTCCAAGGCGGTTCTCGCGGCAGCCATCATGCTTGGCAGTGTGGGGCTTGCCTCCATCGGTCTGCTGCCGATTGCCGTCTCGGCGCTGGCTGGCGCGATCCTGATGTTCGTGACCGGATGCGTAAAGTTCGACCGGGTAGGGCGCGCGCTGTCGGCCAAGGTCATCGTGCTGGTCGCCGCCAGCATCGCCATCGGGCGGATTATCGATGACAGCGGGGCGGCGGGATGGCTGGGCGACACCATGTCGCTCGGTCTGGTCTATCTATCGCCCGCAATGGTGCTGGCCACGATCATGCTGTTCGTGACGATCCTGACCAACTTCGCCTCCAACGCCACCGCCGCCACGGTCGGCACGCCGATAGCGTTTAGCATCGCCACCACGCTGGGCCTGCCGCCCGAGCCGCTGATCCTCGCCGTGCTGTTCGGCTGCAACCTGTGCTACGCCACGCCTATCGCTTACCAGACCAACATGCTTATCATGGCCGAGGGCAGCTACGAGTTCCGCGACTACATCCGCACCGGCGTCCCGCTGGTGTTGCTGATGGTGACGACCCTGTCGCTGTTGCTCGTGATGACGTATGGCCTTTGAGTGATCCACGACCGGTCCGCGACGAAACAAGGAAACAGAATTATGCGCACCCTCGTTACCGCCCTTTGTGGTGTTGCCGCCTTGGCCCTCGCACCGTCCGCTTCGGCCAATGATATTCGCGAGGCAGTGCAGGCTGACATGCCAAGTCTGATGGCGCTGTATCGCGATCTGCACGCCAATCCGGAACTGAGCTTTCAGGAAACCGAAACCGCCGCGAAGCTGGCCGGGGAACTGCGCGAGGCAGGCTATACCGTGACCGAAGGGGTGGGGCAGACGGAAATCGTTGCCGTGCTGGAAAATGGCGACGGGCCGGTGGTGATGTTGCGCGCGGACATGGATGGCCTGCCGGTGATCGAGCAGACCGGGCTGCCTTATGCGTCGAAGCGGACAGCTGTGCCTGCGTCGGGCGTGGAAACGGGAGTCATGCACGCCTGTGGGCATGATACGCATATGGCGGGTCTTGTCGGCGCGGCACGGGTGCTGGCCGATAATCGCGACGATTGGTCCGGCACGCTGGTGCTGATCGGACAGCCTGCGGAGGAAGTCGGGCTGGGCGCGGTGGCCATGCTCGACGACGGTCTGTTTACCCGCTTTCCCAAGCCCGACTATGTGCTGGCGTTCCACGATGCGGCGGGTGCGCCTGCCGGGGCTATCGGCTATTCCAGCGGCTTCGCGCTCGCCAATGTCGACAGCGTCGATCTAACGGTCCGCGGCGTAGGCGGGCATGGCGCTTATCCGCAGACCGCCAAGGATCCCATCGTTCTGGCAAGCGCCATCGTGATGAAACTGCAAACACTCGCCAGCCGGGAAAGCAGTCCGCTCGATCCGGTGGTCGTTACCGTGGGCAGCTTCCACGCCGGGGCGAAGCACAACATTATTTCGGACGAGGCGAAGTTGCAGCTCACCGTCCGATCCTACAGCGACGAGTCGCGCAAGCTGTTGCTGGACGGGATCGCGCGTATTGCGCGCGGGGAAGCGATTGCCGCCGGGATGCCCGACGATTTGATGCCGATCGTGCAGGTCATCGAACCTTACACGCCCGCGACTTACAACACGCCGGAGCTGACCGCTGCTGTTATGGGGCGGCTGACCGAACGGTTCGGTGCGGATCGCGTTTTCGAAACGCCGTCGGTAATGGGCGGAGAGGATTTTGGCCAGTTCCTGCGGGCCGATCCCGACGGGATACAGTCGCTGATCTTCTGGATCGGCGGCGTGCCTGCGGAGAAATACGCCGCCGCGCAACGGGGCGAAGCCGAGCTGGTATCGCTGCACAGCCCGTTCTGGGCACCCGATGCGGAAGCAGTCGTGGCGACGGGGGCGGAGGCGCTCAGCAGCGCGGCGATGGACCTGATGCCGGTGAATACCGGGATGGGCGGCTAGAAATCCTGGCTTTGCCCGCCGCCTGATCTGGCGAGCGAAGCCTGCGACGCGGCCCGGATCGCATCGGCCTCCGCCTCCGGCGAGGCTTTGCGTTTCAGCATCGCCAGAATCTCTTCCTGCCGTTCCTTGGACATCGCCTGGAATTCGGAAAGCGAGATACCCATGATGGCCAGCTGCTCGACCCATTCCGGGCGACCGGTGCGGCCCGCCGTTGTCCGTTCCGGCCCGGCGTAGGAGGTGTCGATATACCCGCCACCGCCGCCACCACGCCGGGGTGCGGGCGCGGTGGTGAATTTGTTGCTTTTGCTGGTCAGTGTCGTGCTGAACTCGGCTTCGCGCACCGTTTCGGCGGCGCCGCTTGCTGTCGCGGCAACGGCTTCGCGCTTTTCGCCATCGGCCATGATGGCGAGCAAAGTTGTCAACCCCACCGTCGCAAGCGCGAAGTGCCGATACATCTGCATCGTGATAACAGGTTTGCTGCTTCGTCGCGCCATGACGTGCTGCATAGCGTGACGGGCTTAAACAGGCGGGTGCGGGTATGGTAAAGACAAGCCTAATTGCAGCGGCGGACCTTGCGCAAATTTACGGCCGCCGACCCGCTTTCGCGTGCCGACGGCCGTATTCTCCTCCCCAGGAGAAACTGTATTTGCCTAGATATATGTGCCGAGCCGGTGGTGCAGCGCGTTCACCTTCGCAAGCTCTTCACGGTCTTCCAGCACTTTAGCATGGCTTGAAAGAGCTGCGCGTAACAGTTTGAAATCTGCGGTGGAAAGCAGCGCGCGGGCGCGGCCGGGTTCGGTTTTGGGTGTGTCATCCATGATCGACAATCCTTTTATGCATAATCACAAGCAAGCGGGGCGTTACGCTGCCTCGAACTGGTTCATCGTATTGTCGGCACCACCGGCTTTCAACGCGGCATCGCCGGCAAAATAGTCTTTGTGGTCATCGCCGATATCGGAACCGGCCATGTTCTGGTGCTTGACACAGGCGATACCCTGACGGATTTCCTCGCGCTGGACATTTTTGACATAGCCCAGCATACCATCGTCGCCGAAATAACGCTTGGCGAGATTATCCGTGCCCAGTGCCGCCGTGTGATAGGTGGGCAGGGTAATCAGATGATGGAAGATGCCGGCCTGCGCCGCCGCGTCACGCTGGAAGGTGCGAATGCGCTCGTCGGCTTCGATGGCGAGGTCCGTTTCGTCATACTGCGTAGCCATCAGCTTGGCCCGGTCGAACGCCGACATATCGCGGCCCTCTTCTTCCCAGATATCAAACACTTGCTGGCGGAAGTTGAGAGTCCAGTTGAAGCTGGGCGAGTTGTTGTAAACCAGCTTTGCATTTGGCACCACTTCGCGGATGCGGTCGACCATGCCGCCGATCTGGCCAATATGCGGCTTCTCGGTTTCGATCCACAGCAGGTCAGCGCCCGCCTGAAGGTTGGCGATGCCGTCCATGACGCAGCGATCTTCGCCGGTACCCGAACGGAACTGGTAGAGATTGGAAGGCAGGCGTTTGGGACGCATCAGCTTGCCGTCGCGACTTAGGAACACGTCGCCATCGCGCACATTGCCGGTATCGACCTCTTCGCAATCGATGAAGCTGTTGTAGCGGTCGCCGAGATCGCCCGGCTCCTGCGTGATCGCGATTTGCTTGGTCAGGCCCGCACCAAGCGAATCGGTGCGCGCGACGATGATGCCGTTAGGAACGCCGAGTTCGAGGAAGGCGTAGCGGATAGCGCGGATTTTCTGGTGGAAATCCTCGTGCGGCACAGTGACCTTGCCGTCCTGGTGGCCGCACTGCTTTTCGTCCGAAACCTGGTTTTCGATCTGGAGCGCGCAAGCGCCCGCTTCGATCATTTTTTTGGCGAGCAGGTATGTCGCTTCGGCATTGCCAAACCCGGCATCGATATCGGCGATGATCGGGACGACATGCGTCTGGTGCGCGTCGATGGCGTTTTCCAACCGCTTGGCTTCGACTTCGTCACCGGCGTCCGTGGCTGCGTCGAGTTCGCGGAACATACCGCCCAGTTCGCGAGCGTCGGCCTGGCGCAGGAAGGTGTAGATTTCCTCGATCAAAGCGGGAACCGAGGTTTTTTCGTGCATCGACTGGTCGGGAAGAGGGCCGAATTCGCTCCGCATCGCGGCGACCATCCAGCCGGAAAGATAGAGATAGCGGCGCTGCGTGCTGCCGAAATGCTTCTTGATCGCGATCATCTTCTGCTGTGCGATGAAGCCGTGCCAGCAACCCAGCGACTGCGTGTATTGCGCCGGATCGGCATCGTAGGCGTCCATGTCGGCGCGCATGATAGCGGCAGTGTGACGGGCGATGTCGAGCCCGGTAGGAAAACGGTTCTGCAATTTCATGCGTGCGGCGGAGGCCGGCGAGATGGCGGCCCACGGCGCGCCGCCTGCTTTAATGGTGGTGGTGGTTTCGTCGAGATGAGCGCGGTAGGTCATGGATGCGTCTTTCGGTAGATTGATCGGTTTGTTGCGTCGAAAATACAGCGCACCACCGGGTTTGCACGATAATTGACAAAACATCTTGTCTGGAATGCTCTGTTCTGCGAGTTTCCGGTGTAATGTTGCAAAGATTATGACAAAGCACGACCGAGCTCTTTTCGCCGGTCCGGCGTTGCGCAGGTTGCGAGCGCGCGATGGTCTGACGCAGGCGGCTATGGCGGGCAGGCTGGCGATTTCGCCCAGCTATCTCAATCTGATCGAACGCAACCAGCGCCCGGTTTCGGCGCGCGTGATGATGCGCCTTGTCGAGGAGTTCGATCTCGATCCGCGCAGCTTGCGCGAAGACAAGGCAATCGGCGGGCTGGACGGCCTCAGACGCCGCTTCGCCGACGAACGCTTCGCCGATATCGCCATCGACCGGGCCGAGTTGCAGGCCTTCCTCGAAAACGCCCCGCAGGCCGCCGCCGCTTTCGCCCGGCTCTACGACGCTGCCGATGCACCGGTCTCCGCCGCCGTCTCCCCGCTCGCCGAAACGCGGCAGGAAATCGAACGCTGGCGCAATTATTTTCCCGAACTCGACGAGCAGGCCGAACTGCTCGCCGACGAAATCCGCCTGTCCAATGCAGACATCGGCGCAGGGCTGGTGGAGCGCCTGCGCGAGCGGCACCGGCTCACGCTGCGCATCCTGCCGCGCACAATAATCGCCGATACCGTTCGCCGGCTCGACCTCCATGCCCGGCAAGTCCAGCTGTCCGAAATGCTGGGCGCACCGGCCCGCACGTTCCAGGTCGCCATGCAGATCGCCAGCCTCGAAGCACGCGACACCATCGGGAGCATTGCGGATGGGCGCGATTGGTCTTCCGACGCTGCGCGCACGCTGTTCGAGCGGCACCTGACCGCCTATTTCGCTGCCGCGCTGGTCATGCCCTATGGCCGCTTGCTGCGCGCCTGCGAGGCCACCGGATACGATCTGGCGGTGCTGCAATACCGCTTCGGCGTCAGCTATGAACAGCTCGCCCATCGCCTGACCACCCTGCAGCGCGTCGGCCATCGCGGCCTGCCGTTCTTCATGGCGCGGATCGACCGCGCGGGCCAATTCTCCAAACGCTATTCCGGAGCGAGCGGCGCGTTGCTGATGGAGGGCGAGGCAAGCTGTCCACTGTGGTCCGCGCACAAGGCGTTCGACCGAGCCGGCATCCTGTCGCAAACCGTCACGTTTTCCACACGCGGCGGCGGGGAAAGCCAATGGCGCACCTTTTCGCGCGCGGTCGAGGTCCCAGGGCGCGAGGACGGCACTGCCTTCGTCGTCATCGTCGGCGTAGAGGCGAAGCTGCTGGCGGACCTCGCCCCCGGCGCGCAGGACTTCGCCGAAGAACAATTGCCGCAGACAATCGGAGCGGGCTGCGCAAGATGCGACTTGCTGGAGTGTGGCCAGCGGTCGGTGCCACCATCCGGCATCGCGCTGGAACCTTCGCGCGACGGCAGGAGTTTATTGCCATTCGCCTTCAAACCGTAAGTGCGCCTGTAATAATAGGGTACTGCGAAGGCAACGCAAAGGGAGAGTAGAGAATGACCGAAGAACGCACCACGGTGACCCGCGAGGTGGATGGCACCACCCACACTCACACTACGATCCGCGACGATGCGGGTCGATCGACAGGCGGTGGCGGCAAATGGGTGTTGCTGCTATTGCTGGCAGTCGCCATTATCGGTGGCTTGCTCATCTTCAACCAGATGGGCGGCGCGGAAGCGGCGAAGGACGTGGCCGTTGCCGATGCTGCGGGCGAAGTCGGCGAAGCGGCGCAGCAGGTCGGCAATGCGGTGGAGAACGCAGCCGACGATATCGGCGGAGAATAGACCGGTACCGGGGCTGCCGAAAAGCGGCACCTGCGACCCTATGTAAAGTTTACCGACATTTCATGGTTTAGCGATAGGTAACGGTGGCGCCACAGCTTCCGCCAGGATTTCGCTCACCACCATGATCCGCCTTTTTAAACACTACATCCCGCACGCCGTGGTTCTGCTGGCGCTGGTGGATGTCGTCCTGCTGCTGCTGGCGGGCGAGATCGCGTGGCAGTTGCGCGCAAGCCAGATCGGCATGGCACCCGGATTGATGATCGACCGTATCGTGCCGGTTGCCGGGTTTGCGGTCACCGTCTGGACCGCCATGATCGCAGTGGGTGTCTACGGCAGCGAGGCTTTGCGTTCGCTGCGATTTGCTTGCGCGAGACTACTGGTCGCGGTCAGCCTTGGCATCATCGCCCTATCCGTCATCGATTACATTCTGCCGGGTGTCGCCTTCTGGCGCTCGACGCTGGTATACGCGATGGCGCTGGCTATCGTAGCGCTGGTCTTTGCGCGGTCCGTCATTGGCGCTTTCAATGGCGGCGCGGCGTTCCGGCGCCGCGTAGTCGTGCTGGGTGCGGGGATGCGTGCCGCGCGTCTCAAGGAACTAAGCGAGCGGCCCGGTTCCGGCTTTGCTATCGTGTCCTATATCGCGATGAGCGATGCGAACCGCGTGGTGAAGGAAGCCATTGCCCGCGATGCGATCCACGACCTCGACCGGTTCGTGGACAATCTGGCCGCCAGCGAAGTGGTGCTGGCGCTGGAAGAACGGCGCAATGCATTGCCGCTGAAGGACTTGCTGCGCATCAAGACCACCGGCGTCCACGTCAATGATTTCAGCAGCTTCATGGAACGCGAAACGGGCCGTGTCGACCTGGATTCGCTCAACCCCAGCTGGCTGATATTCTCCGACGGGTTTAGTTCGGGCCGGATGATTTCGAGCGCGGCAAAACGCCTGTTCGACATCGGGGCAAGCGGTTTGCTGCTGCTGCTGACCGCACCCTTCATCGCCTTTTTCGCGGTGCTGGTGAAGTTGGATAGTTCCGGTCCGGCGTTCTTCCGGCAAAAGCGTATCGGCCTGTTCGGTCAGGGGTTCGAGGTTATCAAGTTGCGTTCCATGCGTACCGATGCCGAGAAAGACGGCGCGAAATGGGCGTGCAAGGACGACCCGCGCATTACCCGACTCGGCAAGTTTATCCGCAAGGTCCGTATCGACGAATTGCCGCAGACCTGGAGCGTGCTGAAAGGCGAAATGAGCTTCGTCGGCCCGCGGCCCGAAGTGCCCACATTCGTGGACGAGCTGGAAGACCAGCTGCCCTATTATGCGGAACGGCACATGGTGAAGCCCGGCATCACGGGCTGGGCGCAAATCAATTATCCTTATGGCGCCAGCATCGAGGATTCGCGGCACAAGCTGGAATACGACCTCTATTACGCCAAGAATTACACGCCGTTTCTGGATTTGCTGATCCTGTTGCAAACGCTGCGCGTCGTGCTGTGGCCGGAGGGTGCGCGATGACCGGGCAAAGCGCGCTGGTCTGGCAGTTCCTTGCCTTTGCAATGCACCTGACGGGCGCGGCTGCCGCCTTCGTGGCGGCAGGCTGGATTGCGCAGCGCGGCGACAGGGCGCGGACGGACCGCAATACGCTGATCGTGGCACTCGTGCTGACTGCGCTATGGGCGCTGTGCCACGCCGCTTACGGTCCGCTGGTTGCGGGCACGGCGCTCGTGGAAGTTGCGCGCAATGTCGCGTGGATCGCGGTGCTGTATCGCCTGTTCGCGAATGACGGGCGGCATGAAAGCCTGCCGCAGATCAGGCCGATGATCTGGGCGCTGGTCTTCGTGGAGGCGTTGCAGATCGTGCTGGTGGTAATCGGTGCGCGCATTCTCGATGTGCCCGCATTGTCTGCCGCCTTTTTCCAGGTCAATGCGATGTTCCGCGTGCTGGTGGCGGTCGGTGCGCTGGTGCTGTTGCACAATCTCTATGTCGGCGCAGCGCAATCGATGCGCGACGTGCTGCGCTGGACCGCGGCGGCATTCGGCACGCTGTGGGCATTCGACCTCAATTACTACCTCGTCTCCTATCTGGGCGGCGCAGTGCCCGTAGAACTGGCAGCAACGCGTGGAATCGTCATCGCCATCGTCGCGGTGCCTCTGGCAATCGGAGCGGTGAAGGGCGTGGCGCATTTGCGGCTGCGACCGTCGCGTTCGGTGGCGTTCCAGACGCTCTCGTTGCTGGTCATCTCGACTTACATCCTGCTGATGGCGGCGATTGCACAATCCCTGTCGCTGGTTGGCGGCGATTTCGGGCGGCTGATACAGGTCGGCTTTGTCTTTGCGGCGACGGTTGTGGCGCTGTTGTGGCTGCCTTCGCAAAAGCTGCGCGCCTGGGTGCGCGTCACTGCGATCAAGCACATGTTCAAGCACCGCTACGATTATCGGGCGGAATGGCTGCGCTTTACGCAGACTATCGGGCGCGACGACGGGGGGAGCCAATCGTTGCAGGAGCGCGCGATCAAGGCGATGGCGGACATCACCGACAGCCCCGGCGGCTTACTGTTCCTGCGAGACGATACCGCGCAGATGCAGATCGCGGCGCGCTGGAAATGGGCGGAAATCGATGTGCCCGCCGCTTCTATTCCCGAAGACCTGGCGACCATTTTCGACGGGCAGACCTTTATTGCCGACATCGACGAATTGCGCAGCGCGGACGGGTCGGAAGAAGCGGGCGCGATCATTCCCGACTGGCTGCTGGCCGAGCGCAAGGCGTGGGCTATTGTGCCGCTGCTGCATTTCGACCGCCTGACCGGCTTCATCGTGCTGGCCCGCCCCGACGAGGCGCGGCGTCTGGACTGGGAAGACTTCGACCTGCTGCGTGTGGTGGGGCAACAGCTCGCCAGCTATCTGGCAGAACAGTCGGGACAAGTAGCGCTGATGGAAGCGGCGAGGTTCGATGACTTCAACCGTCGCATCGCGTTCGTCATGCACGATATCAAGAACCTGGCAAGCCAGCTCGCGCTGCTGTCGCGCAATGCGGAACGCCATGCCGACAAGCCCGAATTTCGCGCTGATATGTTGGTTACGCTGTGCAACAGTGCGGACAAGCTGAACGCGCTGCTGGCGCGGCTGAACCGCTATGGCGCGAACCCGACGTGCTGCGCGCGCACCGGTGGACCTGACGGCGCTGGCGCAACGCGTGGTGGCACGGTTTACCGGTGCGCATCCGGTGACGCTGCTGGACGCAGCGCCGGTGACGGTCTGTGCCGATGCCGAGACTCTGGAACAGGCGCTGGTCCATCTGGTGCAGAATGCCGTCGATGCCAGCGCGGCAGACATGCCCGTTTTGCTGGACCTGAGCGAGAACGGCGACAAGGCGCGGATCGAGCTGATCGATTCCGGCTGCGGCATGACGGCGGAGTTCGTGCGCAATGGACTGTTCAAGCCCTTCGTATCGAGCAAACAGGGCGGGTTCGGCATCGGGGCTTTGGAAGCGCGCGAACTGATCGCGGCAATGGGCGGACGGCTCGATGTGGAATCACGCGAAGGGCTGGGTACGCGCTTCACGCTGACCCTGCCGCTGGCGAAAGCAGGTGCCGATGCGGCGCTGGAAAGGGCGGCCTGATGGCGGATGTTCGACACAAATTGCTGGTGGTGGAGGATGATCCCGGCCTGCAGGCGCAGCTGAAATGGGCATATGAGGATTTCGACGTTACCATCGTCGGCGACCGTGCCGCTGCGCTAGCCGCGTTGCGTTCGGACGAACCGGCTATCGTGACGCTGGACCTCGGCCTGCCGCCGGACCCCGACGGCACCACCGAAGGCTTTGCCGTGCTGGACGAGATCATGCGGCTGAAACCCGACACCAAGGTCATCGTCGCCAGCGGTCACGGCGCGCGGGAGAGTGCGTTGCAGGCGATCGAGCGCGGGGCGTATGATTTTTACCAGAAGCCGGTGGATATCGACGCGCTGGGGCTGATTGTCCGGCGCGCGCTGAACCTGCATTTGATCGAAGAGGAAAACCGCCGCCTCGCCGCGCGTGCGCAGGATGACAAGACCGTGCTTGGCACACTCATCACCGCCGCACCCGAAATGGTGAAAGTCGCGCGCACTATCGAGCGGGTGGCGGACACCAACGCCTCGCTGATGCTGCTGGGCGCGAGCGGGACGGGCAAGGAGTTGCTAGCGCGCGGCCTGCACGATGCCAGCAACCGGCGGAACGGCGCGTTCGTCGCGATAAACTGCGCCGCGATCCCGGAAAACTTGCTGGAGAGCGAGTTGTTCGGGCACGAAAAGGGCGCATTTACCGGCGCGGTCAAGACCACCGAAGGCAAGATCGAACAGGCGCACGAGGGCACATTGTTTCTCGACGAGGTCGGCGACATCCCGCTGCCCTTGCAGGTCAAACTGCTGCGCTTTTTACAGGAACGCACAATCGAACGCATCGGCGGACGAAAAACCATCGCCGTTGATACCCGCATCGTGTGCGCCACGCATCAGAACCTGGAAACGATGATCGGCGAGGGCGCATTTCGCGAGGACCTGTTCTATCGCCTCGCCGAAATCGTCGTCCGCATTCCCGGCCTTGCCGAACGCCCCGGCGACGCAACACTGCTGGCCAAGCATTTCCTTAACCGCTTCGCCACCGAAATGAACCCGCAGGTAAAAGGCTTCGCGCCCGACGCGCTGGCGACGATTGACGGATGGCCATGGCCGGGCAATGTCCGCGAACTGGAAAACCGCGTCAAACGCGCCGTCATCATGTGCGATGCAAAACTGGTCGCCGCCGACGATTTGGACCTTGGCGAAGGCGAAGACGAGGCGGACGATGTCCTGAACCTCAAGACCGCGCGCGAGCAGGTGGACCGCAAGATGATCCGCCATGCGCTGGCCCGCAGCGAAGGCAATATCTCCAAATCGTCAAAGCTGCTGGGAATCAGCCGGCCTACGCTTTACGACCTGCTGAAGCAGTATGACCTTCAGGCGTGACCGCTTTGCGTTAGCACCCGTGCTTGCCCTGCTGCTTGTGCTGGCAGGGTGTTCCGAGGCGGCGACGGAGGCAAATCCGTTCGACGTTGCGATTGCAACCTTGCAGCGCGGCGACGGGGTGGCGGCGGAGGCGCAGTTGCGCGGCCTGCTGGAAGAGGGTGCCGATCGCGATATGCTCGCGCCTTATCTGGGGCAAAGCGAACTGTTACAGGCCAACCTTGCCGAAGCGAGATACTGGCTGGGCGAGGGCAAATTCGCCGAAGACACCGCATCGCACGGTTTCCACATGCTCGGCCGCCTCGAAATGGAGGACGGCAATCTGCCGGCCGCCGGGCAGGCGTTTGACCGTGCCATCAATGCAGGTGGGGAGGATGCGGGGCTGTGGGTCGACATCGCGCGGCTGCGCTATCGCGGCGGCGAGCAGGCGCAGGCCTTCGATGCCGCCGCACGCGCGCTAGAGCTTGGCCCGGACGATGCTGAAGCACTGGCCCTGCGCGGCCGTCTGATGCGCGACACCGAAGGTGCCAGCGCCGCGCTTGGCTGGTTCGAACGCGCGCTGGATACAAACCCCGATGATCCAGAACTGCTGGGCGATTACGCGGCATCGCTGGGCGAAACAGGCCGTGCGCGCGACATGCTGGTTGCAATCCGCCATCTGGTCAGGATCGACCCCGGCAACCGAAAGGCATTCTACCTGCAATCCGTTTTGGCGGCGCGCGCCGGGAATTATTCGCTGGCCAACCGCCTGTTGCAACGCAGCGGTTTTGTGGATCGCAACGTGCCCGCTGCGCTCCTGTTGTCCGGTATTATCGGCATTGAGCAAGGCAATTACGCCAGCGCGGCGGCGGAACTGGCGAAGCTGGATGCGCAGCAGCCCGACAACCGCCGCGTTTCCCTGTTGCTGGCGCGCGCGTTGTCGCTCGGCCGCAATGATCGCGAGCTGGTGTCGGTCTTCGGTGACCGTGCAAAACGGGCCTCCGCTTCACCCTATCTGCAAACTCTGGTAGCGCGGTCCTACGAGGCGCTGGGCGACCGCAAGGCCGCCGCAGCCCTGGTGGATCGCAGCGCGCAACTGGGTCGTCCGCCCTTTGCAACCATCGGCGATAACACCCCGCTGGCGGTTGCAGCGACGAAGAATCTCGACGGCGGCACCGATGCGCTTCGCTTCGTGCGCGCGGCGATAACGCAGAAGCAAGCCAAGCGCGCGGTTGCGACGGCGCAGCGGTTCGAAAAACGGTTTTCGGGCAGCGGCGATGCGCGCGTTTTGCTGGCTGATACGCGGCTCGCCGCCGGTGCGCGCAAAGGCGCGTTGGCCAGTTTCCGCGCCGCCGCCGAAATCCGCAATAGCTGGCCCATCGCCTACAAGACTGCCGCACTGCTGGCATCGTCTGGCCAGCAGGATGAAAGCGCGCAAACGCTGCAACGGTTCGCTAAAGGACAGCCCTTCAACATCGAGGCGCTGACCATGCTTGCCCAATACGCCGCCTTACGCGGCGACTGGGACATGGCCGCACAATATGCCGACACCGTGCTGGCGACAGGTGCGGCGCGCGATACCTCGCTGTTGCTCCTGCGCGCCGAAATCGCGCGGCAGACGGGCGATCTGGAAGCTGCCGTATTGTTTGCTGAAACGACCCACGACATGCTGCCGATGAATGGCGATGCGGCGCGTCTGCTGGCGGAACTGTACACGGAGATCGATGCCGATTCCGATGTTGCCGAAATCGCTGCGTTGAAAGCAAAGGTGCTGACACGCTAGGCGCGCCCTCGACAGTTTCGCGGCGACCCGCCATCGCCCCCGTAATGAGTTCCAGCATGAGTCCCGCCGTCTTCCTGCGCGATCCGATGATCCGCGTCCTCGCACTGTCGCTGCTGGGTGCCATCGTGCTGCCTGCCGACGGTGTCTGGCGCGAAGGCGGCGCAGATGCTGTCCAATGCGGCGATCTTCGTTCTGTTCTTCGTGAACGGCCTGCGCATTGCACGGGGCGATGTCCGCGCTGGCCTCGCGAACTGGCGCTTCATCGTGCCGCTCGCCGCATTTGTGTTCCCGGTGATGGCGGGCGCGGGCTATCTGCTTTCGCTCGCCGCCACCCCCTTCCTGCCGCCGCTGCTGGCGCTGGGGTTCGTGTATCTCGGTGCGCTGCCATCGACTGTTCAGTCGGCCACCTCCTACACGACGCTGGCGGGCGGGAATGTAGCGCTGTCGGTGATCGGTGCAGCGCTGATCAACCTGCTCGGCGTGCTGGTGACAGTCCCGATTTTCGCGGTTCTGGGCGGGGCAGGGACGGCTTCGGTCGGATCGGAAACGGCGATCCGTATTGCGACGCTGCTGATCCTGCCCTTCTTTCTGGGCCAGATAACGCAGGACTGGTTCCGCGCCTGGATCGTGCATCATGCGAAAAACGCGATGTGGCTGGACCGGTTCGTCATCGGCATCGCAGTCTACGTCGCTATCAGCGGTGCGGTAATTCAGGGCATCGGCAGCGCGGTTCCTGCTTCTGTCTGGGCGACGATGCTGACGATGGTAGCGATATTCCTCGCCTTCTCGAACGGAGGCGCGTGGGGCGTGGCGCGGGTGCTGCGTTATCCGGCGGCCGACCGTAGCGCATTCCTGTTTGCCGCGACGCAGAAGAGCGCCGCTGTCGGTGCGCCGCTGGCCGCCCTGCTGTTTCCGCCCGCACAGGCCGGCTTCATCCTGGTGCCGCTGCTGCTCTATTATGTGCTGCAAATGATGATCGCCGCACCCCTATCGACTGTGTTGCGCAGGCGTCAGGAGGCTCAGCCCTTGGGTTGATAGGTCTGGTCGCCGGTTGGAAAGCTGCGGTCGCGCACTTCGCTTGCATAGCGTCCGACAGCCTGCTGAATAGTTTGCGCAATATCCTCGTATCTCTTCACGAACCGCGGCACGCGTTCGAACATGCCGAGCATGTCCTCCGTGACCAGCACCTGCCCGTCGCACTGTGCCGACGCGCCGATGCCGATGGTCGGCACCGAGACAGCCTTCGTCGCGGCGATGGCGATGGGCTCGACCACACCTTCGATTACGATGGCGAAGGCCCCCGCATCGTCCAGTGCCCTGGCATCGGTGACGATCTTGTCCGCCTCGGCATCGCTGCGCCCGCGTGCGGCATAGCCGCCCAGCACATTGACCGCCTGCGGGGTCAGCCCGACATGGCCCATCACGGGAATGCCGCGCGCATTAAGGAACGCGACCGTTTCCGCCATCGCCGCGCCGCCTTCCAGCTTCACCGCCGCCGCGCCGCTTTGCTTCATCAAGAACGCCGCGCTCTCGAACGCCTGTTCGGGCGATGCCTCGTAGCTGCCGAAAGGCATATCGACGACGACCAGCGCATGGTGGCTGCCGCGCACCACGGCGGCGGCGTGGTTGGCCATCATGTCGAGCGTGACGGGGACGGTGGACGGCAGGCCGTAAATCACCTGCCCCAGCGAATCCCCGACTAGCAACATATCGCAATGTGCATCGAGCAACTGGGCCTGCCGCGCGGTATAGGCGGTCAGCATAACCAGCGGTTCCGCCGTTGTGCCGTCCACTTTTCGCGCGCGGATCTTCGGCACGGTCAGCCGCTTCATCGGTGCAGGTGTCGGAGTGGCGCGACTGGTCGCGGTGTCGATCTGAAAGGTTGTGGACATGGACGAAGGCGTAGCGGAGCCAGGACGCGCGCCCGCAAATCCTCCCTCGACGAAGCTGTCCGTTCGCGGCATGAGGCATCCGCAAAACAAAGGACGGGGACGGGACGATCATGGCATCTGCTGCTGGAATACCTGCTAAGGAAGGCTGGTCCTCGCGATCCGCCTTCATCCTCGCGGCGGTCGGCGCGGCGGTGGGATTGGGCAATATCTGGCGCTTCCCGACTCTGGCGGGCGAGAGCGGGGGCGGGGCATTCGTCATCGTTTATATCGCCTGCGTATTCCTGCTCGGCCTGCCGCTTGTCCTGTCGGAGATTTTTATCGGCCGTCGCGGACAAACCGATGCGGTCGGGTCGATCAAGAACGTCGCCGCCGGTTCGGGCGTGTCACCCACTTGGAGCTGGGTTGGCCTGATAGGCGTTCTGGCTGCGTTCCTGATTCTGTCGTTCTATTCCGTCGTTGCGGGCTGGGTGCTGTATTACGTCGGCGTGATGGGCGCGGATCTTGCGCAGGCGATCATCTCCGGCGACCCGTTCCGTGGCGCGCTGGCGGGCGAAAGCCGCGAGGTCGTTCAGGGCCGCATGGGCGATTTGTTTGCCAACCCGGCGCTACTGCTGGCAATGCACTTTGCCTTCATGGGGCTGACGCTGTGGATCGTGGCGCGCGGGATCAGCGGCGGTATCGAGAAAGCGGCGACATGGCTGATGCCGGCCTTCTTCGTGCTGCTGGTGGCGATCACGATCTACGGCGCAATCGAAGGCGACATGGCGCAGGCAACGGCATTTCTGTTCACGCCGGACTGGTCCAAGCTGACCCCCGAAGTCCTCAACTCTGCGCTGGGACAGGCGCTGTTTTCGCTGTCACTCGGCGTGGCGGGTCTGATAACCTACGGCTCCTACATACGCGAGGGTACCGGCCTTGGCTCGACTTCCGCAGCAATTGCGTTCGCCGACACCGGTGTGGCGCTTCTGGCCGGGATGATGATCTTTCCCATCGTGTTCGCGGTCGGTCTGGACCCGGCAGCAGGGCCGACGCTGGTATTCCAGTCCCTGCCATTCGCGTTTCAGTCCATGCCCGCAGGCGCACTGATCGGGTTCGCTTTCTTCGTGTTGATCCTGGTGGCGGCCGTCACCAGCTCGATTTCGCTGCTGGAAGTGCCGACCGCGTTCGGCATTGGCGAGCTGGGCATGAAGCGCAGCACGTCGGCACTGGTGTTCGGCGGCGCGGCGTTCCTTGTCGGGATCGCCTGCCTGCTGGGGTACAACGTCTGGTCCGATGTGCGCCCGCTAGGCTTCTGGCCGCTGTTCGCCGATACCGACATACTGGATACGGTGGATGGCTTTACCGGCAAGATCATGCTGCCGGTGGGCGCGTTGCTGACCGCGATTTTCGTGGGCTGGCGGGCGGACCGCAATATGGTCCGGACCGTGACCGGTCTCAGCCCGCTGGGCTTCAGGGTCTGGCGGTTTCTTATCGCCTGGTTGTGCCCGGTCGCGGTGGCTCTGATCCTGGTGACGGGCCTGTTTCCCAGCATTCTGGGATAATGGCCCGCCGCCCGGCTAGATATTAAAGCGTTGTGTTGGTGTGCCTGTCCTTCACATCGTCATGCACGGTCATGCCGAACGCCATCTTGGCGACGGTTTTCAGGTTCATGTCGCCATCCCAAAGCTCGGCGTCGCCAAGGTCCATGCGTAAGAACAATATATCGGGATCGTCCTTGCCTCCGTCGTACCAGGCTTCGACGAAGTTGTTCCAGAAGTGGTCGAACCGCTCTTGGCTCGGTTCGTTGACCAGCGTGCCGTGGAAACGGGCATACATGCCGTGATCCTTGCCGGTGAAGGTTGCCGTTGCCGCACCTAACCGAGCAAAATCGCTGTGTTTCTGCGTAAAGAACCAGATGGCGCTGTCCGCATTCTTGTCCAGCTGCGCGCGCATCGGCACGGCGGTGGCGGACTGGTTGTCCAGTTGCAGGAAAACGTAGGGCGCATCGGCCATCGCCACCCAGAACTGGTTTTTCAAGTCATGTTCGTTGTCGGTCACGTGTCGGATATCCTCGATATGTTTGCATGGCAAAAGACCCGCGTCACTGGATTAATGACGCGGGCCTTTCGGAAGTTCCGGTGTCGTGCGATCAGCTCGGATCGAACGGCAGCGAGCTGTGATGCAGCACGATCTTCAACTCGCCGTTGTCATCCTTTTCATAGGCGAAAGAATACTCCACCTTCGTATCGGTGCCATCGGTGCCGGTGAAGAAGTAGTTGCCCATCGCCACGGCCATATCGCCCGCGTCGCTGATGATGGTGCCGTTGTTTTCCCAGCGCACGGCGGTGTAGGGCGCAATGGCGAAGCCGCCATCTTCGGTGCCTTCGGTGCCGACGAAGTAGCTAAGTGCTTCATCCGTGCTTTCGCGGAACTGGTCTTCAGCTGCCAGCGTGGGTTTGAACAGCAGCGTTTCGCCATCGGCATAATTATAGAACTTGGCAATGTGGTCGGTCGCGGCGGCGCGATAGTCGCCTTCATCGGTATAGGCCTGGCCGATGGCGACGATACCTTCGCCCCAAGCGGTCTGCGCGGCTTCGACTTCGGCGGCGGTAATCGGATCGGTTGCGGCAACCATTTCGCCATCGGCGGCCGTCGTCGAGCCGACTTCGGTGCAAGCACCAAGGGTCAGTGCGGAAACGCCGAGCGCGGCGGTAAGTGCGAAAGTCTTCATGTCTTAACTCCCAAAAACGAACGTGACGTATAAATTTCGGTGTGCGGCACTGTAGCGCCTGAAATAGTTACGCATGAAACGAATGCAGGGTTCCCCGATAATCGCCCGCGCATGATGTTATCACATCCTGCGTTGGCAAACCTTTATCGGCGTTGATAAATATGAAAGCGACCCTTTCACCCTTCCCATCGCGGAGGAAGGAACATATATCGAACGCATGGCCGTTCTTTCGACAATGGAGAAGCTGGAAATTCTCGCCGATGCGGCAAAATACGATGCGTCCTGCGCGTCATCGGGTACGTCGAAGAAGTCATCGCTGGGGTCGGAAAAGGGTATCGGTTCGACCGAAGGGCATGGGAATTTGCCATGCCTATGCACCCGACGGGCGATGCATATCGCTGCTGAAAATCTTGCTCACCAATCACTGCATCTTCGACTGCCATTATTGCATCAATCGCAAGAGCAGCAATGTCCGCCGTGCGCGCTTTACGCCACAGGAAGTGGCAGACCTGACGCTGGCGTTTTACCGCCGCAATTATATCGAGGGGCTGTTCCTGTCGTCGGGCATCGTTAAAAGTTCGAACCATACGATGGAACAGCTGGTCGAAACCGCGCGCATCCTGCGCGAGGAGCACGACTTTCGCGGTTACATCCATCTCAAGACCATTCCCGAAGCGGACGCCGAACTTGTGCATCGCGCGGGTATGTATGCCGATCGCGTGTCCATCAATGTCGAATTGCCGACCGATGCCGGGCTGACTCGCCTCGCGCCGGACAAGAATGCGCGCCAGATCGAGGGCGCGATGGACAAGGTGAAGTCGGACATCGTGGAATCGACCGATGCGCGCAAACGGTTCAAACATGCGCCACGTTTTGCGCCCGCCGGACAGTCGACGCAGATGATTGTCGGTGCGGATGCCGCAACCGATGCCGATATCGTGGGTAAGGCCAGTCGCCTTTACGACGGGTTCGGCCTGCGCCGTGTGTATTACTCCGCCTTCTCGCCCATTCCAGACGCCAGTGCGGTGCTGCCGCTGAAGCGTCCGCCACTGATTCGCGAACACCGTTTGTATCAGTCGGACTGGCTGATGCGGTTTTACGGCTATCAGTCGTCCGAAGTGATGCAAGCAACCGATGCGGACGGGAACCTGCCGCTCGATATCGACCCAAAGCTGGCCTGGGCGCTGAAATTCCGCGACCGTTTCCCCGTCGACGTGAACCGCGCGCCACGCGAGATGCTGCTACGGGTGCCGGGGCTGGGCGTAACAGTGGTGAACCGGATCATTGCGGCACGTCGACATCGCTCGCTTCGGCTGGACGAGATCGGGCGCCTGACCCAATCCATTGCCAAAGTCCGTCCGTTTATCTGCGCGGCGGACTGGCGACCGACGACGCTGACTGACCGCGCCGACCTGCGCCGCCTGCTTGCGCCTAAAACAGAACAGCTCGAGCTGTTCGCCGCCTGATCTTACGCCAGATGGCAAACGCTCGTCCGCATTATACCGTCGAACTGGCCGCGCATGACGATTTCGACGAGTGGCGCGACCGGGCGCGGGCTTTGGTACAGGCGGATGTGCCACCGGAACGCACCGCCTGGGTAGAGCCGGGCGGGTCGGGTTCGCTTTTCGCTGCCGGCACGACCGCGATACCTGAGAAGGAATGCGGCCAAGGCGGTTCGCGCCAACAAGCGTTTCGTGTCGGTTGCGCGCAATGCCGTATTGCATTCTGACCCCGAACGGTTCGCGCTGCTGTATTCGGTCCTGTGGCGCTTGCAGTCCGCGCCGCGCTTGATGGAGGACAAGACCGATCCTGCCGTGCGACGTATCGAGGAATGGGACAAGTCCGTCCGGCGCGACAGCCACAAGATGCACGCCTTCGTCCGCTTTCGCCTGATTGAGGCAGAAGGCGAGGTGCCCGACCGTTACGTCGCGTGGTTCGAGCCGGAACATCACATCGTACGCGCCAATGCCGGGTTTTTCATGCGGCGCTTCGCCAATATGTCGTGGTCGATACTGACGCCGCGTGGATGCCTGCACTGGGACGGTGAAACCATGCGCGAAGGACCACCGGCGGAACGCGCCGACGCGCCGGAAGGCGACCCGACCGAAGACCTGTGGCGCAAGTATTATGCGTCCATCTTCAATCCAGCGCGGTTGAAAGTGGGCGCGATGATGAGCGAGATGCCCAAGAAATACTGGAAAAATATGCCGGAAGCGGCGCTTATTCCGGAATTGGTGGCTGGCGCGCAGCGAAGGGAAGCGAAGATGGTGGAAGCAGGCACGCTGGAATTCGAGGAAAGGCCCGACACGCTGGATGCAATCGGCACCGCCATCGCGCAGTGTCGCAAATGCCCCATCGGCGAGCTGGAGAACCATGCCGTCATGGGCGAGGGGCCGCGCAATGCGGCGCTGATGATTGTTGGCGAGCAACCAGGCGATCAGGAGGATATGGGCGGGCGGCCTTTCATCGGTCCGGCAGGACAATTGCTGGACAAGCACCTCGAAACCGCCGGGATCGACCGCGCCGCAACCTATGTCACGAATGCGGTGAAGCATTTCAAATATGTGCAGCGCGGCAAACGCCGTATTCACCAGTCGCCTGCTGCCAAGGAGATCGACACCTGCCGCTGGTGGCTGGAGGCGGAGCGTGGTCTTGTGCAGCCGAAACTGGTGCTGGCGATGGGTGCCAGCGCGGGCCGCAGCATGCTGGGAAAGACGGTCAGCATCACGAAGGCGCGCGGCGCACCGGTCATGCTGGACGATGGCAGCGAGCTCTGGATTACCGCGCATCCCTCCTACCTTCTGCGCCTCGACGGAGCGGCGCGTGCCGAGCAGGAGCGGCTGTTCGATGCCGATCTGGCTGCGGTAAAGGAAAGGTTGGCGGAACTCGTGTGAAGCGGTCGCCATGAAGAACCTGTCGCGTCCGCATGGCAAGCTGGACTTCGCCAACGACCGCTTGATGCTGTGGTTACTCACCTTGGCTGCGATACCGCTCGCCGCGCTATCATGGCTCGCGGAACACCCTGAACACGATCCGCGCGCGCCACTGAACTTGTCCGACCCGCCGGGATGGGCGACGCCGGCCAAGATGCTGGCACTGAAAGCGGACCCGGAAGAATGCCGCGCGGTACTGGGCCGCAGCGGTGTGGCGTTTATCGCGCTGGAACCGCAGGGGGAGGGGGCGTGCGCGCGCCCAGACCGGACGGTCGTCGACGCGCTACCGCTATCGCCCCGCGTGCCGCCCGCAACCTGCGCCACCGGCATCGCGCTGCATATCTGGATGCGCGACACGGTGCAGCCCGCCGCGCAGCAGTATCTGGGCGATGATGTCGCGCGTGTAACCCACATGGGCGCATATAGCTGCCGTCGCATGTATGGGCGGGAAGAGGGCCGTTGGAGCGAGCACGCCACCGGCAATGCCATCGACATCGGCGGTTTTGTACTATCCGACGGGCGTACCGTCAGCGTCCTGCGGGACTGGGATGGCGATACGGACGAGGCCGCGTTTCTGCGCGCGGTGCGGGACGGCGCATGTCCTGTCTTCGCGACCGTCCTGTCACCCGACTACAACGCCGCGCACCGCGACCACTTCCACTTCGACCAGTCGGGCCGGTATCGCGGCGTGTGCCGCTAGCGGATTACACTTCGAGCGAATATCCGGCAGAGCGCACCGTGCGGATCGGATCCTTCGCGCCGTCGATTACAATAGCCTTGCGCAGTCGCCGGATATGCACATCGACGGTCCGCAGTTCGATATCGCTGCCCGTGCCCCAAACCCCATCGAGCAACTGGTTGCGGCTGAACACACGGCCCGGACTTTCCATGAAGAATTTCAGCAGACGGTATTCGGTCGGGCCTAGTTGAAGCGAGCGCCCGCGACGCATTACCTTGTGGGCTACCGGATCGAGCGTGATATCGCCGCATGCAATGGCCTCGCCTGCCAGCGCGGGACGAATGCGTCGCATCACGGCGGCGACGCGCGCCAGCAGTTCGCGCGGGCTGAACGGTTTGGTGAGATAATCGTCCGCGCCGGTTTCCAGGCCACGGATGCGGTCGTCCTCTGCCTCGCGTGCGGTCAGCATGATGATCGGGACGTGTGCGGTATTCTTGTCGCGACGCAGTCGGCGGCAGACCTCGATGCCGCTCGTCCCCTCGATCATCCAGTCGAGAATGATGAGGTCGGGTACGTCTTCCGACGCCATCATCAATGCCTCGTCCCCGTCGGCGGTCACGCGAACGGCATAACCTTCATTGCCAAAACGGAATTCAAGCAGTTCTGCGAGAGCCGAATCATCCTCGACCAGCAGGAGCTTTGCAGCAGGCATCGTTCTATTCCTTCATGGCGCGTCGGAAGGGGCCGTGTTCGGTCATGCCGGTCTAGCCCCGGTCCTCGTCCGGCGGGTATGTGCCCGTCGCAGCGAAGTGGACCATCTCTGCTACATTGGTCGCATGGTCGCCGATACGTTCCAGATTGCGGGCGACGAACAGCAGCTGCGCGGCGCTGGAGATGATGGCAGGATTTTCCACCATATAGCTGACAACATTGCGGAATATACTGTTGTAAAAAGCATCGACCTTGGCGTCCGTGGCAATGACTTCGCGCGCGAGGACCGGATCGCGAGAGGCATAGGCGGTCAGCACGTCGTGGACCATTTCCTGCGCGATATCGCCCATTGCAGGCAGGAGTGTCAGCGGCTCGAATGTGGCGCGATCCTCGATCTGTCCCACGCGCTTGGCGATATTCTTCGAATAATCGCCGATCCGCTCGACCACACCGGCGATCTTCAGCGCAGCGATGACTTCGCGCAAGTCGTCGGCCATCGGCGCGCGCAAGGCGATGATGCGTACCGCGAGCCGGTCCACTTCACTTTCCAGCGCATCGATTTTTTTGTCCCGCTCGACCACGCCGGCCCCCAGCACTTCGTCACCGGTAACCATGGCTTCGAGGGCTTCCTTGATCGAAAGCTCCGACAGGCCGCCCATTTCCGCAATCAGACCGCGCAGGCGGGTGATGTCTTCATCGAAGGCGCGAACTGTATGGTCGGACATCAGCCGTATCGTCCCGTGATATAATCCTGCGTGCGTTGTTCCAGCGGATTGGTGAAGATATCGGACGTTTTGCCGTATTCCACCATCTTGCCCAGATGGAAAAAGGCGGTTCTTTGTGATACGCGCGCGGCTTGCTGCATCGAATGCGTGACGATGACGATGGCATAGCGACCGCTCAGCTCGTCAATCAATTCTTCAATACGCGCGGTGGCGATAGGGTCCAGCGCGGAGCAAGGCTCGTCCATCAGGATGACTTCCGGATCGACAGCGATAGCGCGCGCGATGCACAGACGCTGCTGCTGCCCGCCCGAAAGCGCGGTGCCGCTATCGTCCAGCCTGTCCTTGACCTCGTCCCACAATCCCGCACGCCGCAATGATTTTTCAACCACGGTATCCAGGCTGGCCTTGCCTTCAGCCAGCCCGTGTATCTTGGGGCCGTAGGCGATATTGTCGTAGATCGACTTGGGGAAGGGGTTGGGTTTCTGGAACACCATCCCGACCCGCGCGCGCAGCTGCACCACGTCCATCCGCGACTTGTAAATATCCTCGCCATCCAGCGTGATCTCGCCCTCGACCCGCGCGGTCGGGATCGTGTCGTTCATCCGGTTCAGCGAGCGCAGGAAGGTGGATTTGCCGCAGCCAGACGGGCCGATGAAGGCGGTGACATAATCGGTCGGGATGTCGATCGAAACGTCGTCGATCGCCTTTTTCTGCCCGTAATAAACGGAGACATTCTTCGCCCCCATCTTTGCGGCGGTGTCGTCAAGGTTGGGATGGATTACGGTCACCATGTCTTCTCGAACTTGTTGCGCAGGTAGATGGCGAGGGCGTTCATCGCGAGCAGGAACAGCAAGAGCACGATAATCGCAGCAGATGTGCGTTCCACGAACCCGCGGTCGATTTCGTCCGACCACAGGAATATCTGCATCGGCAGGACTGTCGCAGGCGAGGTAAGGCTGTCAGGCGGCGTGGCGACGAAGGCACGCATTCCGATCAGCAGAAGCGGCGCGGTTTCGCCCAGCGCGCGCGACATGCCGATGATCGTGCCGGTCAGGATGCCGGGCAGGGCGAGCGGCAGGACATGGTGAAATACCACCTGCACCGGTGAAGCGCCCATTGCGAGAGCGCCATCGCGGATCGAGGGCGGCACGGCCTGGATCGCGTTACGACCGGAAATCACGATGACCGGCATGGTCATCAGCGCCAGCGTCATACCGCCAATCACCGGTGCGGAACGCAAGTTGGGAAACAGCCACAGGAACACCGCAAGACCAAGCAGCCCGAAAATGATCGAGGGCACGGCCGCAAGGTTGTTGATCGACAGCTCGATAATGTCGGTCCAGCGGTTCCTGGGTGCGTATTCTTCCAGATAAAGGGCCGCCATCACGCCGATGGGGAAGGCCAGCGCCAGCGTGACCAGCATGGTCAGCATCGAGCCCTTCAATGCGCCCCAGATGCCCGCCGCCTGCGGGTCCGTCGCGTCCGAACGGGACAGGAAGCCGCCATCGAAATTGTCGGCAATCAGTCCGCGCTGTTCGAGCGACTGCGCCAGCGGTTGTAAATCCAACGACCCCGTGCCCGAAAACGCGGCGGCCATATCGGGGGATGTCGGCAACCAGAAGGTCGTTTGCTGCTGCGCGATTTCGGGGTCGGCGATGATCGCGGTGGCCACCTCGCGCCAGGCGTTACCGTTGAGTTGTTCGGCACCCTCTTCGCCAAGCGCCGTCTGTGCAGCGGACGCCACGATTTCTGGCAGGCCCTGCATCTCCAGCCCTTGCGCAGCACCCGGTTGTGCCATCGCCTGCGGATCAGCGGAAAGGCCGGTTTGCGTAAAATCGACCGTCACAGCCATTTCGGTGCGCTGGAAACCGCCGAACCCGTTGAGGGTCATGTTCGCCAACAGGATCAGTAGCACCAGCACCGAGAACGCGATGGCTGCGAGGCCGAGATATTTGAACCGTCGTTCCGCTGCATAGCGTTTGCGCAGCCGCTGCTCGAACGCGGGGGTACGGGTCGGCGACACGGTCTGGTCTGGCGAATTTGCCGGCATGGGGGTGGCAATGGGCACAGTGTCAGTCATAGGCTTCGCGGAACCTCCTGACGACGCGCAGTGCTATGAAGTTGAGGACAAGCGTAACCAGGAACAGCACGAAGCCCAAGGCAAAGGCGCTCAGGGTGGTATGATGTTCGGTGCTGGCTTCGCCGGTCAGCATCGCGACGATCTGCACCGTCACGGTCGTCATCGAATCCAGCGGATTGGCACTGAGATTGGCGGCGGTTGACGCGGCCATCACCACGATCATGGTTTCGCCGATGGCGCGGCTGATGGCCAGCATGACGCCCGCGACAATGCCGGGCAGGGCGGCTGGTATCAGCACACGCTTGATCGTTTCGGAGCGGGTTGCGCCCATCGCCAGACTGCCGTCGCGCATGGCGGACGGCACGGCCTGGATAGAATCGTCGGCCATCGAGGAAACGAAGGGGATTATCATCACGCCCATTACCAGCCCCGCCGCCAGCGCGCTTTCGCTGGATGCGCCGCCAATGCCGATGGCCTGCGCAATGTCGCGGATGAAGGGCGCGACGGTCAGCGCTGCGAAATAGCCATATACCACCGTCGGCACGCCTGCCAGGATCTCCAGCGCGGGCTTGATATACCGCCGCACGCGCGGGTTGGCGTATTGGGTCAGGTAGATCGCGCTCATCAGGCCGAGCGGAATGGCAACCAGCATGGCGATAATCGCACCGATGAAGATGGTGCCCCAGAACAGCGGGATGGCCCCGTAGCGTTCGCCATCGGCTATATCCATGCTGCTCATCGGATCGGGATTCCATTGCGTCCCGAACAGGAAATCCAGCGGATCTACCATGTTGAAGAACCGGATCGTCTCGAACACGAGGCTGGCGACAATGCCCAGCGTCGTCAGAATCGCCACCAGCGACGCCAGCAGCAGGACGGTCATCACCGTTCGCTCGACACGGGTGCGGGCGGTGAAATCAGGATTGAGACGCAGGAACGCGAACACGCCACCCGCAAACGCAATCACCAAGGCGGTGGCCAGGCCGATCAGGTCGAAGCGAAGATTGGCCGCACGGAACGGCTCGACAAGTGCGCGCGCTTCGTCATTGAACACGTCCAACGCGGAACCGGTCGCCACCGCTTGCGCCTCGCGCAGCAAATTGTCGCGCTGGAACCCGAAGGCGGGCAGGTCGGCAGCGGCGGGCGAGGCCAGCACGGACTGCATCACCAGACTGGGCGCGACGATGGCCCAGACAAACGCGAACAGGATGACCGGCACCGCAATCCACAGCGCGACATACCAGGCGTGATATACCGGCAGCGAACGCAGCTGCGCCGCGCCGACATCGCGGCGAAACGCCCAGGCCCGCGCGCGTCCGGCAAGCCAGCCGGCAAGGCCGAGGCCGATAGCCAGGAGGAAAAGCAATCCAGCGGACACTAGCCCCGGTTTCCTTTCGGAAGCGGGACGCAGGTTGCGCGACCACACGGCATCATATGCGGACAGAAAGCGATGATTGCTGCTTTCTTGGTCACCACACACCCCATACTCGGCCCCAGGCGGCCATATTGTCGATTCACATATCCGGCGTCGCAGTCTGCCCATTCACGCGCGGCGCACGAATCCTATGGCTGCTGTGCGATGGACAGACCCCGCTTGTGGATGATTTGTGACACGTGCGTTACGCGCGGGCTTCGGTGTCCCCGACAGCCTCTATCGGGAACCGCACGGTGAAGGTGGTGCCGACGCCTTCCTTGCTGGCAATATCCAGCCTTCCCGCATGGCGTTCCACGATATGCTTGACGATGGCGAGGCCCAGCCCCGTTCCGCCCGATGCGCGGCTCCGGCCCGGTTCGGTGCGATAGAACCGCCGCGTAAGGTGGGGAAGGTGCTCCGCTGCGATGCCTTCGCCGCGATCCACAATCATCAGCCTGGGTTCGCCATTTCTGCCCAGATCCAGCCGGACGGTCACCGGCGAGCTCGCCGCGCCATATTTCAAGGCGTTATCGACCAGATTGCGGACGAGTTGCTCAAGCTGGCGCGGGTCGCCCTTGATTGGGGGTACGTCCGCAAGGTCCAGCTTGACCCGCTCGGCCCGTTCCAGCCCCGCCGCATCGCGAGAGGCTCGCTCCACGATCTCGGCAAGCTGCACGCGTTCTTCCGGACGGTCGTTCTTCTCCGCCTCCACCCGCGACAGCGACATCAGATCGCTTACCAGCGATTGCATCCGGCTTGCTTCTTTCAAGATTGTGCTGAGGAATTTCTCGCGCACATTGGGATGCTTTGCCGCGCCGTCTTCCAGCAGCGTCTCGACATAGCCGATAATGGAGGCGAGCGGCGTGCGCAGTTCGTGACTGGCATTGGCGACAAAATCGGTGTGCGCGCGGCTGACATCCGCTTCGCTGGACTGGTCAAGCAGTTCGATGATCGCGGTTTGCGCATCGAGCTGTTGCAGGTGGAATAGCCAGGCATCGCTACGGCGCACAAGGCCGCGAACCTGCGTGCGGCCATTTCGACCCGCATCGATCAGCGCGACGGCTTCAGGCTGGCGAAAGGCCACCCGCGCATCCTGCTGCACCACATGGCTGCCCAGCACCCGCCGCGCCGCGCCATTGGCCGTCACGATGCGCCCGCGCTCGGTGAGCAGGATGGGTGTGACTGAGTCTTCGATCAGGCGGGTCAGCCCGCGAATATCGTACCGGTCGTCCTTGACCTCACGCTTGTCTTCGGGGGGCTTCCAATAGGCAAGGGCGAGCGTGCAGACCCATAGCAGCAACACGACGAGCGACAGGGCCAGTTCACCGGTCAGTAAAACGAGAAACGCGCATGTCGCAATCGCGAGGCAAAGGCCCGCCCAGGGGAAGATACCGCGAACAGGCATGGGTGCGATCTAACGCCAAAATGCTACCCGAACCAGCACCAATGGCAGGCCCGGTGAGCGGTGGTGACCCCTACGGGAATCGAACCCGTGTTTCAGCCGTGAAAGGGCCGCGTCCTAACCGCTAGACGAAGGGGCCATGCCGGTGCATCGAACCGATGGCGTGGCGGCGCAATTAGGGTTCGACGCCGATTGCGTCAAGACCATCCTTGCATTGTTTGCGTCAGGCTCAGTCGGCCCAGGCAGCATCTTCGACATGCAGTTCGGCGGCGGGGCGCGCACCCCAGTCGTCGATCTTGGCGCGTCCGGCGAGCCACAGTCGCCGTCCCTTGCCGCCATGCAGCACCGCTTGCCCCCAGTCGGTCTCCGCCGCGCGGAAGGCGATTGCCTTGATGGAACCGCCGTCCTGCCCGCCCACGATCATGCGCAGGTGGTCGGTGCCGACAATGTCTGCCTTGATAAGATGCACCGGGCCGACAGCCAGTTTGGGTCCGGGCCAGCCGACACCGTATGGTCCCGCCGTTTCCAGCGTTTCGACCAGTTCCGGCGTCAGTCCGCGCGGGGCGATGGCAAGATCCAGCTTGACGCTTTGCGCGCCCCGGGCCTTGGCTACGTCGGCGCCGAGACGCGCATCTAGCCATTCCGCAATCGCGTCGATCCTGTCGCCCGCCACGGTCAGCCCGGCCGCCATCGCATGGCCCCCGCCCGCGACCAGCAGACCCTCTTCACGCAAGGCGATGATCGCCGCACCCAGATCGACGCCGGGGATGGAGCGCGCCGAACCCTTGCCTTCACCGCTATTCCGCATCGCGTGCGATAACCACGGTGGGCTTGCCGGTTTTTTCCTTCAGTCGGCCTGCGACAATGCCGATGACGCCTGGATGCCACCCTTCTCCCGAAACCACGATGACCGAGCGGTTGTGCTGGGCGGCAAGCTGGTCCTCCGCCTCCTCCTGCACACCCGCCTCGACGCCGCGCCGTTCCTCGTTGAGCTGCGATAACTGCGCGGCGATGTCGGCGGCCTCGGCAGCGTCGCCGGTTGTCAGCAACCGGACGCCCAATGTGGCCTCGCCAACCCGTCCGCCCGCATTGATGCGCGGGCCGAGTGCGAAGCCGAGATCGCTGCATACCGGCGCACGTTTCAGGCGGCTTGCATCGATCAGTGCCGCCATGCCGATATTCTCGCGCCGCGCCATGATCTTCAGCCCCTGCGCCACGAAGGCCCGGTTGAGACCGTGCAGTTGCGCTACATCCGCCACGGTGCCCAGCGCCACCAGGTCTAGCAGCGACATCAGGTCCGGCTCCGCCCGCTCGGAAAAATAGCCCTGCCTGCGCAAGACGCGCACGATCTCGACGGCCAGCAGGAACGCCACGCCGACCGCCGCGAGATGGCCGAATCCGGCTGCCTCCGCGCTTTCGTCCAGCCGGTTCGGGTTGACCAGTGCGATGGTCTTGGGAAGCTCGTGCGCGCATTTGTGATGGTCCACCACCACCACATCGACGCCGGCCTGATGCGCCATGTCCAGCGCCTCGAACGCCATCGCGCCACAATCGACCGTCACCACCAGCGTGGAGCCGCTTTCGCCTAGCTCGACCAGTGCCTTGCCGCTCGGTCCGTATCCTTCCAGCAGGCGGTCCGGAATGTAATACGCCGCGTCGCCGCCCAGCATCCGCACCAGCCGGATCAGCAGCGCCGCGCTGGTGGCGCCATCCACGTCGTAATCGCCGTAGACGGTCATCTGCTCGCCGGACAGAACCGCTTGCGCGATGCGCTGCGCGGCGGTGTGCATGTCCTGAAAAATCGCGGGATCGGGCAGGAACGCGCGCAGGGTAGGGCGGACGTGGCGGTCGAGGTCGCTGCGATCCACGCCGCGCGACAGAAGCAACTGCGTGACGATGTCGTCCATTGCTCCGGGTGCTGCGTCCTCCGCCTGTTCCATGTTGCCGCCGCGCCAGTGCCACGCCTTGCCGCTTAGCGAGCGTTCGATGCCGAAAACGGGGGTAACGGTTCTGGTGGCCATGCGCGCTACCGTAGGCGCGGGGGGGCGGCACTGCCAAGTGCGCGGCGATTGACAATCCGCCGCCGTGTTGGGACGACCGGCTCGATGGCTACGATACCTAACCTGCTGATTGCGTGGCACAGCCGCACCGGCACGGCGGAGGCGATGGCGAACGCCGCCGCTGCCGGGGCCGACGCTGTCGCGCGATGTGTCGCGGTGCAGGACGTCACCGCCGAGGAAGTGCTGACGGCGGGAGCCTATTTGTTCGTGTGCCCGGAAAATCTCGGCACTATGTCCGGCCTGATGAAGGAAATGTTCGACCGCACCTATTACCCGGCGCTGGGGCGGATCGAGGGGCGGCCCTATGCGACCGCGATTGCAGCGGGGTCCGACGGCACGGGGGCGCAGCGCGACATCGACCGCATCGTGACGGGATGGCGGCTGAAGCGGGTGGCGGAACCGTTGATCGTCAACACCGAAGCCCAGACGCCGGAGCGCATCATGGCCGCGAAGTCGTGCCCACCCGCAGCGCTTGCGCGATGCGAAGAGCTGGGCGCGGCGCTGGCCGAGGGACTGCGGATGGGTGTATTCTAGCATTCGTATCCTGAAAGACTGCTCCGAAATGGAGCACTCTGTTGCGCGAGCACTCGACGCGGCCCGACTTGCGCGGCACTCTGTGTGTGAGGACATTCAGGGACGCACCCATCGCTACCGATCGCACGACACCGCCGCAGCCGCGTGCAGGGGAACCGGCTTGTCCTGACGATTCGCCCGGCGTGCCGCCCGACGGTGCGACGCTATGGCTACGCTTCCCGCATGGCACTTGTCCTGATGCAGCATCGCTTGCGGATGTAGTCGGTGCGGCAACCGGTCTGGCGTTGCACCGCGACGTGGTGGCGGACGGTGGCAGCCTTGCCGCAGACGTGATGTTCGATACCGCGATCTTCCGAATTTCTGGTCTCGACAGCAACGCGCGCATCGCTATCCGCCACACACCGGACATCGATACGCGCACACTGCCGATGGCAGCGCAGTGGATGGGTTGCGCGGCGGCGCTGGTCGCGGGCTGGCCGGACTGCATTGCGGCCTTGTGGTCGCCATCGGGCCAGCTCTGCGACCGCACCCCGTTCCTTACCGCCATCGCGCAATGGCAGTCACGCGGTGTGCTGCCGCTGCGTTTTCTGGTGGCACTGACGCCTACCGATGACGGGCGCATCCGCACCACCGGCTTACGCTATTTCACTGGTCAGGAGCTGGTCCTCAACCCCGTTGGCGAGGACCGCGATGCCGGGTGCCGACTGGCCGAAACCGTCACCCGCCACCTCATCCAGCGCAGCACCATAGCATATAGTGAAGACATGATGGCCCCCGACGGCACCACGCTGCGACTAACCCCCTCGGACGACGGCAAAACCGTGCAAGCCCAGCGCGCTTAAGCTGTCCGCTGGACCAGCGCCCCCTGCGCGGCGCGATATTCCGCCTCCATCCGGTCCACGCGCGCCGCGACGGGTTCCACCGCCTCGACCATGCCGACCCCCTGGCCCGACCCCCAGATGTCCTTCCATGCCTTCGCCTTGGAATTGCCGCCGGAGCCGAAATTCATCTTGCTGGGGTCGCTTTGCGGCAAGTCGTCAGGGTCCAGCCCCGCCTTTTCGATGGAACCGCGCAGGTAGTTGCCATGCACGCCGGTGAACAGGTTGCTGTAGACAATATCTTTCGCAGCACTGCCGACGATCTCGTCCTTGTAGGCCTGGTCGGCATTGGCTTCCTCCGTCGCGATCCACGGGCTGCCGATATAGGCGAAGTCCGCGCCCATCGCCTGTGCGCCCAGCACGCTGCGGCCATGCGCGATGGAGCCGGACAGCGCGACCAGCCCGTCGAACCAGCTGCGAATTTCCTGCATAAGTGCGAAGGGCGATTGCGTGCCAGCATGCCCGCCAGCGCCCGCCGCCACCGGAATCAGGCCGGTCGCGCCTTTCTCGATGGCCTTGCGTGCAAAGCGGTCGTTGATGACATCGTGCATGCTGATGCCGCCCCAGCCTTTGACGGCGGCAAAGATATCCTCGCGCGCGCCCAGCGAGGTGATGGTCAGCGGCACCTGCCACTTGGCGCAGACCTGCATATCCTCTTCCAGCCGGTCGTTGCTGCGATGCACGATCTGGTTGACGGCATAGGGCGCGGCGGGGCGGTCTGGATTGTCGCGGTTATGCGCGGCCAGTTCCTCGGTAATGCGATGCAGCCATTCGTCCAGCACGCCGGACGGACGCGCGTTCAGCGCCGGAAACGATCCGATCACCCCGGCCTTGCACTGCGCGATGACCAGGTCCGGACCGGACACGATGAAAAGCGGTGCACCGATGATCGGCAGGCGCAGTTTGTCGAAAGGGGCGGGTAGAGGCATTGTGTTCTCCGGAAGAAATCGCTTTGAAAGTTTAGGAAAGTTTAGGCCTAACCCAGTTTTATCGCATCGCCTATTCCGTAGAACGCAAGAGCGTTGCCGGCGTATAGGGCGCGCTTCTCCGCATCGGAGTAATTGGCCGTTATATGTTTGAAAACGTTCCATAATACCGGATAGCTGGCACCCCAGCGATCAACCGGATAGTTCGATTCAAATGCCGCCCGGTCAGTGCCGAACGCCTCGATACATGTTTCGATATAAGGCCGCCACATTGCCGCTAGCTCTTCCGACCCCATGCCTGCCGCCGGTCCTTTGTCCGGTAGTGCGCAGAACGGCATCGCCAGCCCGCCCAGTTTGACCGACACGTTCCGGCACTCCGCCAATGCGCAAATGGCGGTGCGCCAGCGTGCGAAGGTGTCGTCCAGCGTGCCCGCATAGGGGCCGATACCCACCGGCGTACCGCAATGGTCGAGCATGATGCGCTGGTCCGGAAAAGCGCGGGCAAGGTCCAGCACATCGTCCAGCTGCGGCTCCAGCACCCATGCGTCAAAGGTCAGTCCGCGCGAACCGAGATGCGCGAAGCCGCTGCGGAAGGCATCTTCACGATAAAGCCCTTCCGGTGCGTGGAAGGGCGGGCCGAGCACGGAGGGGTCGGCATCCCACGCGCCCTGATGGCGAATGCCGCAGAAGCGTCCGTTTCCGGCCGCCACCAGTGCATCCAGCACCGATGCAACGGCATCGCCAAGCGTCAGGTCCGCATGCCCGACAATCGCCGCGCAGGGGCGGGCCGCACCATACAACCCGCTCGCCCCCTGCGCCGCGACCCCGTTGACATATTCGACCTCGCCCACCGGCTTCATCGCCGCGTCGCCCGTCGCACGGTAGAACGCGCCGCACTCCATAAAGACAGTGCCGACGATATTGTGACCCGTCGCCATATCTGCGGAGAGCTGTTCGAACCCGTACTGCGCCGCACCCGCAATGGTCTCCACGAACGGATGCCGGGGTTCGGGAAAAGCGGGCAGCATGGGGCGCAAGTCCCACAGGTGATGATGCGCATCGAGGATCGGCAGATCGGGTTCGAGGATCGTTTCGTTCATGCAAGCTCGCTTCTGCAAGGAGGGTGGCGTAATGCGTATCGTGCCGGTTTTGCCGCCGGTGTTCCATCGCCGGCGATACGTTGCTATCTGTTGCGCCTGCCTACCAGATAACGCAGTTCAGAACAGACAGGACATCTTACTTACCCATGCCATCCTTTACTCCGCCCAATTTCGACGAACGTACCAAAGCCGCCGAGAAGGCCAAGGCCGCAGCACTGGCCAAGCTGAAGGCGAAGAAGCCGCCGACCGAGGAGGAAATCGCCGCTGCCAAGGCGAAGCGTGCGGAGCGCGAGGCGGCGGAGGCGGTCGCGCGGGCCGAGAAGAAGGCGGCGTTCGAGAAGAAGAAGGCTGACGCAAAGGCGGAAAAGGAAGCGAAGATCGCTGCCGAAATCGCCGAGAAGGAAGCGGCCCAGGCGGCCAAGAAGCCCAAGAAGACCGAGGAAGAGAAAAAGGCGGAGCGCGATGCCCGCTACGCCGCCCGCAAGGCGCGCAAATCCAAGAAAAAGCGGCGCTAGTCTGCGCCCGACTCAAGAGCTGAGCCAGCTACGGCATTGGCCGCGCTAAGCACGGCGCGCACGCTGGCGGTGGCGACATCCTCGTCTATCCCGACGCCCCATACCGCGTCACCATCGTGGGTGCGGCATTCCAGATAGGCGGCAGCAGTCGCGTCGCGTCCGCTGCCCAGCGCGTGTTCGGTATAATCCTGCACCTGCAACCGGATGCCGAAGCTGTCCTCCAGCGTGCCGAGTACCGAGGATATGAGGCCGTTGCCGCGCCCGCTGACGCGCTGCTCCTCGCCCGCGACGGCGATGGTGCCTGCAAAGATGCGTGTGCCGTCGGAGGCGCGGCTCTCCTCGTAATCGACCAGGCGGAACCGTTTGTCGGTGCCGCCGATGTGATACGCGCTTTGGAAGGCCTGCCAGATATCGGCCGCTTCCAGCTCGCGGCCAAGTTCGTCGGCCATGCCCTGCACATGGCGGCTGAAATGCGCCTGTAGCGGCTTGGGCAGCTTGAGGCCCTGGTCCTGTTCCAGCACCCAGGCAAACCCGCCTTTGCCGCTTTGCGAATTGACCCGGATCACGGCCTCGTAATCGCGGCCCAGATCGGCGGGGTCCACGGGCAGGTAGGGAACGCGCCACAGCGCGTCGTTCTGCACTGTGCGGGCTTCGAAGCCCTTCTTGATCGCGTCCTGATGACTGCCGGAAAAGGCGGTATAGACAAGATCGCCACCATAGGGATGGCGCTGGTGCACGGGCAGGCCGTTGCAGTACTCCACAGTCTCTATAACGTCGTCGATCTGCGAAAAATCGAGTTTCGGATCAATGCCTTGCGTGTACAGGTTCAGACCCATTGTCACCAGGCAGCAGTTCCCCGTCCGCTCGCCATTGCCGAACAGGCAGCCTTCCACCCGGTCCGCCCCCGCCATCAGGCCCAGCTCCGCCGCCGCGACGCCGGTGCCGCGATCGTTATGCGTGTGCAGGCTGATGACGGCAGTGTCGCGGTTGGGCAGGTTGCGGCAGAAATACTCGATCTGGTCGGCGTAGATATTGGGCGTCGCCGCCTCCACCGTGGCGGGCAGGTTCAGGATGATCGGGCGGTCCGGCGTGGGGACCAGCACCTCCATCACGGCGGCGCAGACTTCGATACTGAAATCGAGTTCGGCGGTGGAGAAGGTTTCGGGCGAATACTGGAAATGCCAGTCGGTATCTGGCCGTGCCGCCGCCTCGTCGCGCATGATCTTTGCGCCCGACACCGCGATATCGCGCACTTCGGCCTTGGACATGCGGAACACGATATCGCGCCAGGCGGGGCTGACCGCGTTGTAGAGGTGGACGATGGCGGTGCGCGCGCCCTCGAGGCTGGCGAAGCTGGTGCGGATCAGGTCTTCGCGGCTTTGCGTCAGCACCTGCACCATCACATCGTCCGGCACCCGCCCGCTGCGTACCAGCCCCTGGATGAAGTCGAACTCGGTTGCCCCGGCGCTGGGGAAGCCGACCTCGATTTCCTTCACGCCGATACCCGTCAGCATGTCGAAGAACCGGTTCTTCTTCACCGCGTCCATCGGATCGATGATGGACTGGTTGCCATCGCGCAGGTCGGTGCTGAGCCAGCGGGGCGGGGTGGTTATGGTGCGCGTCGGCCATTGCCGGTCGGGCAGATCGACTTGCGGGAAGGCGCGGTATTTCGCGGAAGGATCGGTCAGCATCGGCATGATGCCACGAAACCTAGCGCTTCTTGCCCCGTATGGCGAGAACGGCGTGCGCGGATCGCACGCCGTTCGCCCTGATTAGCCCCCGTCCATCGCTTCTTTCTTGTTAGTCTCGGCGTGGATGCGCACACCCTTCACCCAATCGTCGCAGGATTCGCTGTAATCAGCGCTGATTTGCGTGATGGCGTCCGTGCTTGGGCCATCTGGCTTGGTCGCGTTGAAATCCATGTCGAGAATGCCGTCTTCGGGCGGCGTGATATAGACATAGGGGCTGAGTTCCGGCGCGGACCATCCGCCGGTGCGGACATTGCCCTTCGCCGTAACGGACAGGGTGCGCGGGTTGCTTTTGCCGATGCTGCAGTTGACATCGGTGACTTCCAGTATTGCGTCGCTCATCGCTGTTCTCCGGATTGGTGATGGAACGCGACCCTTATTATCCAGTGAGACCTATCATAGATTAAGTCTGGACGGCAATCCTACTGCTTTTCGAACGCGGCGCTGATCTCAAGGGCGACTTCGTCACCCACCAGCGGCACGCCGAAGTCTATGCCCCATTCAGACCGCATGATACTGGCGGTGGCGTGGAAGCCGACCGTTTCGACCTTGCTGCGCGGATTGGCTCCTGCGCCGGAGAATTCGGCCAGCAAGGTAACCGGCCCGCTCTTGTCGTTCATTGTCAGCGTGCCGAATATCGCCGCGCGGGTCGCGTCGATGCGGCGCACGTCGCTTCGATACGAAGCGGGCCGGGGCAGGGACGGAGCCGAAGAAATCGGGCTCGCGCCGTCCTTTGCATCGCGCAGCAGGTGGTCGCGCAAACCGCTGCTCGACACCGCAACCGAGGTGATCGGGATGGTCACGTCCAGCACCGTGGCGTCGAGGTTCGCCGGGTCGAGCTGCATCGTGCCCTCGATATCGCCGAACAGTCCGAAATAGTCGTTGAAGCCGAAATGGCTGACTTGCCACTGCACCTGCGTGTGCGCAGCATCCAGCGCGTAGCTGCCTGCTGCCACGCGCGCCGGATCGGTGACACCCGGCACGGCGGGCGCATCCTGTGCAGACAGGGTGGCGACCGTGCCGAATGCAGCGGTTGTAGCAAGTATGGCGGCGAAGGTCTGTTTCAGCATGATACGGCTCCCGATGGAATGGCTGCGGTAGAAACTGGCCCTAGTTTTTCGCCTTGTCCACCAGCTTGTTCTTGCCGATCCACGGCATCATGGCGCGCAGTTCGGAACCTGTTTTCTCGATCGGATGCGCGGCGGCGGCCTTGCGGCTTGCCTTCAGCTCCGGTTGACCAGCGCGGTTATCCAGTACGAAATCCTTTACGAACCGCCCCGACTGGATATCCGCCAGTACCCGCTTCATCTCGGCTTTCGTTTCGTCCGTAATGATGCGCGGGCCGGTTTTGATATCGCCATATTCCGCCGTGTTGCTGATGGAATAGCGCATGTTGGCGATGCCCCCTTCATACAGCAGGTCGACGATCAGCTTGGTTTCGTGCAGGCATTCGAAATAGGCCATTTCAGGCTGGTATCCGGCTTCGACCAGCGTCTCGAACCCGGCCTGGATTAGGTGGGTGATACCGCCGCACAGCACAGCCTGCTCGCCAAACAGGTCGGTTTCGCATTCCTCGCGGAAATTGGTTTCGATGATGCCCGAACGCCCGCCGCCCATCGCACTGGCATAGGACAGGGCGAGCGACTTGGCGTAGCCGTTTCCACCCGACTGCTCGCTCTCCTGATCGACCGCGATCAGGCACGGCACTCCTCCGCCGCGCTCGTATTCGCTGCGCACGGTGTGGCCCGGCCCCTTGGGCGCGATCATGATGACGTCGATATCGGCGGGCGGCTCGATCAGGCCGAAATGTACGTTGAGGCCGTGCGCGAAGGCGAGCGCGCTGCCGGGCTTCATATGGCCTGCCATGTCGTCCTGCCAGATGGCGGCCTGATGCTCGTCCGGCGCGAGGATCATCACGAGGTCAGCCCACTTCGCCGCCTCGGTGTTGGACATGACGGTGAAGCCTGCCTCTTCCGCCTTCTTGCGCGTGGCCGATCCTTCGCGCAGCGCCACGGCGATATCGGTCACGCCGCTGTCGCGCAGGTTCTGCGCATGGGCATGGCCCTGGCTGCCATACCCGACAATCGCGACTTTCTTGCCCCGGATCAGGTCCAGATCGGCGTCGGCATCGTAATAAACTTTCACAATGTATTTCCTGTTTGCGTATGTTTCGGAATCAAGCCGGAGCGGCGCCGCGCATCATGCCGACGATACCCGTCCGCCCGACTTCGACCAACCCCAGCTCGCGCATCAGGGCGATGAAGCTGTCCACCTTTTCCGGCGGGCCGGTGATTTCGAAGATGAAGCTGGCGGTGGTGGTGTCGACGGGCCGTGCGCGAAATATGTCGGCAAGGCGCAGCGCCTCGACGCGCTTTTCGCCGACACCGGCAACCTTGACCAGCGCCAGCTCGCGTTCGACATGCGGGCCTTCCTCGGTCAGGTCCACGACCAAATGCACCGGCACCAGTCGTTCCAGCTGCGCCTGGATCTGGTCGATCACGGCGGGCGGACCGCCGGTGACGATGGTGATGCGGCTGATCGCATGGTCTTCGCTGATATCGGCAACGGTCAGGCTGTCGATATTATATCCGCGCGCGGTGAACAGCCCGGTGATCTTGGCGAGAATGCCGGGTTCGTTGTCTACCGTGACGGCGAGGACGTGGCGTTGGGAGGGAGAGGTTTGCTCGATCATGTGTTCGTCGTTCGCCCTGAGCCTGTCGAAGGGCCGCTCTTTCTTTTTCCAACGTCCTGCAGAAAGAAAAACGATCCTTCGACAAGCTCAGGACGAACGGATTGAGGACATACCATCACACCAGCGCCTTCGCTTCGTCGTCCATGATCTCGTACACCTCGTCGCCGTGCAGGATCATGTCGGTATGCGCCGCGCCCGACGGGATCATGGGGTAGCAGTTGGCGTCCTTCGCCACGTGGCAATCGACCATCACCGGGCCGTCATGCGCCAGCATCGCCTCGATCCCCGCGTCCAGACCCGCCTCGTCCTCGATCCGCAGGCCTTTCCAGCCATACGCTTCGGCCAGTGCCACGAAATCGGGCAGGCTGTCGGAATAGCTGTTGGAATAGCGACTTTCATAGGTCAGTTCCTGCCACTGGCGGACCATGCCCATATATTCGTTGTTCAGGATGAACACCTTGACCGGCAGGCGATACTGGCTGGCGGTGCCGAGTTCCTGGATGTTCATCTGGATGCTGGCCTCGCCCGCGATGTCGATCACCAGCGCGTCGGGTTGCCGAGCTGCGCACCGATGGCGGCGGGCAGGCCATAGCCCATCGTGCCAAGGCCACCGCTGGTCAGCCATTTGTTCGGGCTTTCGAAGCCGTAATATTGCGCCGCCCACATCTGGTGCTGGCCGACTTCGGTGGTGATGATGGGCTCGCGTTCATGCGTCAGAGCATGCAGCCGCTCCACCGCGCGTTGCGGCATCAGTTCGCCGGAGCCTTTGCGACCTTGCGCCGGATAGGCGAGGCTTTCGCGCGCGCGCCAGCCCTTGATGCGCGCGTTCCATTCGGCGGTGTCGCGCGGTGCGGTGTCGCCCCATGCGTCCACTATCTGTTGCAGCACGGTGGCGCAGTCGCCGACAATGCCGAGATCGACGGGCACGATCTTGTTGATGCTGGCGCGGTCGATATCGATGTGGATCTTGGCCGAATGCGGCGCGAAAGCGTCCAGCCTGCCGGTCACGCGGTCATCAAATCGTGAGCCGATGGCGACGATCAGATCCGCCTGGTTCATCGCCATATTGGCTTCGTAAGTGCCGTGCATCCCCAGCATGCCAAGCCATTGCGGATCGGTGGAGGGGAAGGCACCCAGGCCCATCAGCGTACTGGTCACGGGCGCGCCTGTCAGGCGCTGCAACCGACGCAGCAGAGTGCTGGCATCAGGGCCGGAATTGATAACACCGCCGCCGGTGTAGAACACAGGGCGCTCGGCCTTGGCCAGCATGTTCACAGCGCGCGCGATATCGGCATCCATACCACGGAGGGTGGGGCGGTAGCGGTGCGAGGCGGGTGGCGGTGCGTCTTCCGCAGCGTCCGCTACGGCTGCAATCTGCACATCCTTGGGGATATCGACCAGCACCGGGCCAGGGCGGCCGGTGGTGGCGATGCGGAAGGCTTCGGACAGCGTGGCTTCGAGCTGCGCCACGTCCTTCACGAGGTAGTTATGTTTGGTGCAGTGGCGCGTGATACCGACCGTGTCCGCTTCCTGAAACGCATCGGTGCCGATCAGGCCGGTCGGCACTTGCCCGGTGATGACGACCAGCGGGATGGAATCGAGATGCGCGTCGGCGATGCCCGTTACCGCATTTGTCGCGCCGGGGCCGGAGGTGACCAGCACCACGCCGGGCTTGCCGGTAGAGCGGGCATACCCTTCCGCCGCATGCGCCGCCCCCGCCTCGTGCCGCACGAGGATATGGCGCAGCCGGTCGTCTTCGAACAGGGCATCGTAAATCGGCAACACCGCGCCGCCCGGATAGCCGAAGACGAACTCGACACCCTGTTCGACGAGCGTGTCGACGAGGATGGTCGCGCCGTTGCGCGGTGTGGTGATGGGGGTTTGCTTGGTCATGGTCGCTGGCTGCGTGCGCTGCACTAGGGAAAAATGCTTCGCTGTCAACCCGCGTCGCGAAAGATAATGTCAAACAACGGCACGTCTGGCAAACTTAGTTGCGTTATTCGAAGCCAAGACTTTGGAGATTGGTTCCTGAACCATGTATACTGGCGTTTGGCATATTGTCGTGTCGCGAGCTGGCCTGCGGCTATCATCGCCGTATGGCTGCTCTCGCCCGAAAGATAGCTGGCAACCTGAGGTACACCGATGGCGCGCATCACCGGCAGGTCCGGGTCAAGTCTGCGCGCCAGCAACGCTGCCACCTCTGCCTCTGCGCCAGCCTCCAGCATCGCCTCGAACCGCCGGTCGCACCGCGCTTGCAGCCATTCGCGATCCGGCAGAAGGACAGCCGCCGATAGCGCGATCTCGTCAGCAATGCCGCCGGTTTTGTGCTCCTGCCATTCGGCAAGGGTTCGCCCTGTCGATTGAGCCACTTCGAGCGCGCGCTGTGTCCGTGTCGTATCGCCGGGCGCGATGCGCTGTGCAGCGTCCGGATCGGCCCGCTCCAGCGCCGCGCGCGCATCGGCAAGCGGCATGGCGCGAACCGCTGCGCGAATGTCGGGGTCGATGGCGGGCACCGGTGCGATGCCTTCCAGCAGCACGCGGAGATACAGTCCGGTGCCACCCACCAGTATCGGGATAGTGCGCCGCTGGTGCAGCTCGGCAATCACCGACTTCGCCGCGCGCGCCCAATCCGCCGCCGAGCATGGGACACCGCCGTCCCACGTGCCGAACAGGCGATGCGAAACGCCGCCCATCTCGTCCGCATCGGGGCGCGCGCTCAGGATGTGAAGATCGGCATAGACCTGCGCGCTATCGGCATTGACGATGGCCGCGTCCTGCCCTGCATTGATTAGGGATTTCGCCAGTTCGACCGCGGCGCTGCTCTTGCCGCTGGCGGTCGGTCCTGCGATGACGACGACAGGCGGCTTTTCCGACCACAGGTCGGCAATCCGCTCGTTCCATGTGTTAGCATTATCAGGATCACCCATGCTCATCGCGCGGCTTATAACAGACATGGCAGACGTTGAAACGCGGGCGCGCGCGGCTGTCACCGCCCTTGACGTCGCGGGCATGCGCGTGGCGGAACAGCGAATGCTGGAGCATGACGGCGCAGTGCTGCAATTTGCGTTGCCGGATGGGGATGCGACCGAGGTGCGCGCCATTCTCGATGCGCAGTTCGGCCCGTGCGATTTGCTGGTAAGCGACCGGCCCTTTGCCGTCCCGAACCTGTTCGTTTCCGATATGGACTCGACCATGATCGGGCAGGAATGCATCGACGAACTGGCAGATTTTGCCGGACTTAAGCCCCAGATCGCCGACATCACGGAACGCGCGATGCGCGGCGAACTGCCGTTTGCCGAAGCGTTGGCGGAACGGGTCGCATTGCTCGCGGGACTGGACGAGGATGCCATCGCGCGTTGCCTTGCCGAGCGCATCACCCCGACGCCTGGCGCGCGGGTCCTGGTGCATACCCTGCGAGCGCAGGGGTGCCGCACGGTGCTGGTCACGGGTGGTTTCCATCATTTTGCCGACGCGATCGGTGCGCAGCTGGGTTTCGACCGGGTGGTCGGTAACCGGCTGGCAATCGATGGGGGGACGCTGACCGGCGCGCTGGATGGGCCGCTGGTCGATAGCGATACCAAGCTGCGCGTGCTGCGCGAGGAAGCGGGCGCCTTGCCCGATGGCGCAATTTCAATGGCGGCGGGGGACGGGGCGAACGATATCCCGATGCTGGGCGGTGCGACCTACGGCATTGCCTATCGTGCCAAGTCGGTCGCCCGCGCGGCGGCGGATGGGTGGGTCGAGCGTGGCGACCTGACAGCGCTGCTCCGCCTGCTGGAAATACCGCAACCCGAATGGGTTACAGGCGAGACTTCATAACCAGCTTGAGATCTGTTCGAGCGGCTTCTTGTGTGTGGCATGAACCGGAACGGTCGCATCGGACGCGGGCAGGCCGGCCACGATCAGCATTACGGGTTTTTCATGGTCGGGCCGCCCGCATTGCTTACGCAGGAATGTCATGGGGGAGGGGGTATGCGTCAACGTCGCCACGCCTGCCATGTGAAGAGCGGACAACAGCATGCCGCAGGCAATACCGACGCTTTCATTGACGTAGTAATTCTGCGTTTCGCCGTCCTCGGCGATGCCGCCCTTGCGCTGCGCGAATACGGCGATGAGCCAGGGCGCAGTTTCGAGGAATGGCTTGCTGGCGTCGGTACCGATAGGGGCCAGCGCATCGAGCCAGTCCGCGCCCGCCTTCGCATCGCTGCCATCCGCGCCGTAAAACCGCCGCTCTTCGGCCTCGGCAGCTTCGCGGATGGCGCGTTTGCAGCAGCGGGTCAGAAATGGCGGCGAAGTGCCAGGGCTGATGATTGGCGCCATTGGGCGCAGACCCGGCGGCGGCGATTGCGGTGGCGATGACCGCGCGATCCACGGGCGCATCGCTGAAATAGCGGCAGGACCGGCGTGTCGCCATCGCGCTTCGATAGGCGTCTGCTTTTGACGAGACGTTCTGCGTCAGATAGCGCTGGAAGGGCGTAGGATATGGTATCGGGGTTCGGCATAATGCCGACGGTGACAATGACAATGCGGCGTGACAAGGATTTCCGGTCTTGTTGACATCTTTGTAAGTAGTGGCCATTATCAGGCTATCAAACGACATATCGATCAAGGCTTATCCATGTCCTTCTCCCACCTTCCCATGATCCATCCTGACCGCGAACTGACCGGCTTCAGGCCGATTAAGGCGCTGAAGCATTTCGGCAAGCTGGTGGCCGACAAGGAAGACACCTCGCAGGTTTTCCACATTACCGAGGCGCTGAAAGGCGGGGCCTATGTCCGCGAAGCGGAACGCTTCATCCGCAGCGATGCGGGCCAGGCGCTGCTCGAGAAGAACGAAGACCTGGCCGCAGCACTGGACGATCACGATCGCTGGGCGGATTGCGGGCCGGATTCGCTTGCGCAGCACTACATCCGCTTCATGCGCCGCGAAGGGCTGAGCGCCGCCGGACTGGTCGCCGAATCGCACCGGTTCAAACCCTTGTCCGAACGCCATGAAGACCTGCACGAATGGTATGCCGCGCGCACCCGCGACACGCATGACCTGTTCCATATCCTGTCGGGCTATGGCCGCGATGCGCTGGGCGAGTTGTGCCTGCTGGGCTTCAGTTATCAGCAGATATATTCGAACGGCATGTTGTTCATCGCGTATATGGGCACGCGCCAGTTGCGCAAGGAAATCGGCACCGATGTGCCGGTATTTGCCGCGCTGCGCGAAGGACGCCGCAATGGCCGTGCTGCCGCCAAGATCGTACAGGCCGACCTTCTCTCCATGCTGCACGAAGACATCGACGTGGTCCGCGACCGGCTGAACATCGCCCCCCCGACGATCTACCGCCAGTGCCTCCAACAGATCGAGGCAACGTGCTGCGGCGCGTCCGGTCCGTTACTGGGCCAGCAGCAGGCGGCGTAACGCCCGCGCGTTACATGAACTGGCAGTCGCCCCAGTCGACGGCCAGATGCAGCAGGCAGCCCAGCCCTATCGCGCGCGCCCACCAGCGCGGGACCAGCAGCAATAGAGCGTAGCCGATCGCGGCGTAGACGGTATGCAGCGGATGGAACGCGATGCTGCACCGGTTTGGATCGAAGATCGGCGTCGCCAACAGGTGGTCCGCATCGATCAGGATGGTGGCCGTCATAACCAGCCCTGCCACCTTCCATCGTTCGCGCCAGATGAGCCAGGCGAGGGCGAAGGGGAGGAGAAGATGGCCGCTGTAGTGGAGGAGGGGTTGTAGAAGGGTCATTTATGACGCCCGTAAGGTAAAGGCGCGCCGGTTTGAATTGGCTCAACAGACCCCAACCCGTTCGTGCTGAGCCGGTGGCGCTTCGCGCCGTCTTCGACCCCGAAGCACTGCTCATTTGTCGCATGACATTGGCAAAGAGGAGGGCAACCCTTCGACAAGCTCAGGGAGAACGGATTTGGCGAGGCCTTCTCCGACCGTTCGTGCTGAGCTTGTCGAAGCATTGCACTTTTCTCCGGTGGTGGTGTCGAAAAGAAGTACGACCTTTTGACAAGCTCAAGGCGAACGGAGGTGGCCAATCAGCTCTCCATCCACTCGTCGAAGAAACTGTCATGCGCCTTGCGCATCTCCATTAGTGTCACGCGACTATCGCCAAAGGTCAGCGCATCGCCACCGGTCCGACCGACGACGCTAGCGTAAAGCTCGCTCCGGTTAGCTCGGGCTATCACTGCTTCCGGGTCATGCGTGGTCACGATAACACGCCCCTGATCCTCCCCGAACATGGCGGCAGTCAGCGACTTAGCGTCTGGCAGGGCCAGCGACGCGCCGATACCACCTGCTATCGCCATCTCTGCCAGCGCCACCAGCGCGCCGCCGTCCGATATATCGTGCGCCGCGCCGATTGCGCCTTCGCCGATCAGGGCGCGCACCAGCTCGCCTAAACGCCGTTCCACCGCCAGATCGACGGGCGGCGGCGCGCCTTTCTCCGTGCCTTGGACGACCTGTTGCCACAGCGATTGGCCGAGGTGGCCGGGCGCATAGCCGATGATGACGATGGCCCCGCCGTCCCCGATAAAGGCGGGCGCACTGATGTTCGCGTAATCGTCGACCAGCCCAACCCCGCCGATGGCGGGTGTGGGCAGGATTGCACTGCCGCCGCCCGTCGCCTTGCTTTCGTTGTACAGCGACACATTGCCGCTGACGACCGGGAAATCCAGCGCGCGGCAGGCTTCGCCCATACCGTCCAGCGCATGGACCAGCTGCGCCATGATTTCAGGGCGTTCGGGGTTGGCGAAATTCAGGCAGTTGGTGATGGCCAGCGGCCGTGCGCCGACCGTGCTGAGGTTGCGATAGGCTTCGGCCACCGCCTGCTTGCCGCCCTCGTACGGGTCGGCATAGACGTAGCGCGGCGTGCAGTCGGTGGTGATGGCCAGCGCCTTGCGCGTACCGTGAACCCGCACGATCCCCGCATCGCCGCCGGTTTGCAGCGTGTCCGCGCCGACCTGGCTGTCATATTGCTGGGCAATCCACCGGCGCGAGGCGAGGGCGGGGCTCGCGAGCAGCGTCAGCAGGTCCGCGCCCAGATCTTCGCTCTCGGTAGTATTTTCAAGCGGTGCCACCTTGGCCCATGCCTTGTAATCCGCTTGCGACAGGAAGGGCCGCTCATAAAGCGGCGCATCGGCGGCGAGCGGACCAAGCGGAATGTCGCACACGACCGCGCCATCGAATTCCAGCACCATGTGCCGGGTGTCCGTCACTTCGCCGATAACCGCGAAATCCAGCTCCCACTTCTCGAAGATCGCCGCCGCTTCCGCCTCGCGTCCAGGCTTCAGCACCATGAGCATCCGCTCCTGGCTTTCGCTCAGCATCATCTCGTAAGGCGTCATGCCCTCTTCGCGGCAAGGCACGGCGTTCATGTCGAGCCGGATGCCCGCCTTGCCATTTGTGGCCATTTCCACGCTGGAGCTGGTCAGACCCGCCGCGCCCATATCCTGGATCGCCACGATGGCGTCGGTCGCCATCAGTTCGAGACACGCTTCGATCAGCAGCTTTTCGGTGAACGGATCGCCCACTTGCACCGTGGGCCGCTTGGCTTCGGTATCGTCGCCGAAATCGGTGCTGGCCATCGTGGCGCCGTGGATGCCGTCGCGTCCGGTCTTGCTGCCGACATAGACGATGGGATTGCCCGTGCCGGTCGCCGCGCTGTAGAAAATGCGGTCCGCATCGGCGACGCCCACGGTCATCGCGTTGACGAGGATGTTGCCGTCGTAAGCGGGGTGGAAGTTGGTTTCACCCGCGACGGTCGGCACGCCGACACAATTGCCATAGCCACCGATGCCCGCGACCACGCCCTGTACCAGATGCTTCATCTTCGGGTGGTCGGGCCGTCCGAAACGCAGCGCGTTAGCGTTGGCGACGGGTCGTGCGCCCATGGTGAAGACATCGCGCAGGATGCCGCCAACGCCGGTCGCTGCGCCTTGGTAGGGTTCGATGTAACTGGGGTGGTTATGGCTCTCCATTTTGAAAATGGCGGCCTGTGGTTTTCCATCAGGCCCATCCCCGATGTCGATCACGCCCGCATTTTCGCCCGGACCGCAAATGACCCAAGGTGCCTCGGTTGGCAGTTTCTTCAGGTGAAAGCGCGAGGATTTGTAGGAGCAGTGCTCGCTCCACATGACCGAGAAAATGCCGAGTTCCAGCAGGTTCGGCTCGCGCCCCATTGCGGCCAGCACACGGGCGTATTCCTCTTCGTTCAGCCCATGCTGGGCGACGGTTTCCGCGTCGATCTTCGGTGCTTCTGTCATGCCCGCTGCGTTAGCGATAGGCGCTCGGCACCGCCAGCCCCGCCTGCGCGCGATGCCAGCGCGTGTCGCCCACCCATTTCGCCAGCAGGGTCACGACACCAAACGCGACGAGCCCCGTCAGGTAGAACATCGTCGGGCTTTCCGCAGGGGCAATGCCGGTCCAAGCCACCGTTTGCAGTGCCAGCATGACGACCAGCAGCACCATCGCCGGACCGATCGGCCCGCGCGTCTGCCGCAGGTAATAGACAAATGCCCCCAGTAGCAGCGCCAGTTCCAGCGGTATCGCGATGGCCGGATAATTCCACAGGCCCAGCCCGTGCTTTTCCGCGCCGCCCGCAATCGTCAGGTCCGGCACATGCACCAGCCAGTCGAGGAACCAGTGCGACAGAACCACCGCAGCCCCCAGCAATGCCGCCCCGGCATAATGGCGGCGCACCACGAGGATGATGCCGAAGACAAGCGCGAACACCGCGCTGCCCAATAAGGAATGCGTGAACGGCATGTCATACAGATCGACCGGGGTCAGCACGCTGGCCGCAGGATCGATCCGCAAGTTCTCGATCCCGACCAAGCCGAATGCAAAGAACGCCCAGTCGACCAGCTGCGCGCCGATGAAGAGCGTCGCCAGCTTGGGCGCATCCCTGGTGCAGGCCGCCGCCGCAAGGGCCGGTGCCCAGTGTCCTATGAACATCGCGTTGCCCCCGCTTCCTGTTTGGACCTGTTATCCGCCAATAACGCTTGTTTCTGGCGCGACCGCTGCTTGACCAAGGGTAGCGGCGGGGTCAATGCTTTGCGCCATGAGTAGCGAACCTATACCCGATACAACGCGTGCACCGGCAGACGATATCGCCGCGATGAGCTTCGAGGCGGCGCTGGCCGCGCTGGAGGATGTGGTCGGCAGGCTGGAAAGCGGCGACGTGCCGCTGGAAGCCTCGATCGACCTCTATGCCCGTGGCGAAGCGTTGCGCAAACACTGCCAGACGCGGCTCGACAGCGCGCAGGCCCGGATCGAGACCATCGTGCAGAAAAGCGACGGGTCGCCGCCTGAAACCCGCCCTTTCGACAGCGATGGCTGACCGCGGCATGGAAGTGGTGCCCGACGATATCCTCGGTGCCGCGCTGGCGCAGGTGCAGCGCGATATCGACGCCGTGTTCGATGCGCGCCTGCCGCTGCCGCAGGACTCGCGGCGGCGCCTGGTGGAAGCGATGCGCTATGCGGCGATGGACGGTGGCAAGCGCGTCCGCCCGCTACTGGTCTGCGCCACGGCAGGCCTGCTCGGCGTGGAGCGAGCGGTGGCATTGCAAGTGGCCTGCGCAGTTGAGGCAATCCATGTCTATTCGCTGATCCACGACGATCTGCCGTGCATGGACGACGATGCGCTGCGCCACGGCAAACCCACCGTTCACACCGCCTATGACGAGGCAACAGCCGTGCTCGCGGGCGATTCCCTGCACGCGCTTGCGTTCGAGATTGTTTCCGATACCGGCGTCATCGCCGATCCGTTTACCCGTGCGGAATTGTGCGCGACGCTCGCCGTTGCCAGCGGCATGGATGGCATGGCGGGTGGACAGATGATGGACATGGCGTCCAACGGCGCGGATTACGATTTGCCTACTATCACCCGCCTGCAACAACTGAAAACCGGCGCGCTGCTGGCGGCATCGGTGGAGATGGGCGCGGTGCTGGGCAAGCTGCCCGAAGACGGACGGTCGCACCTCAGGGCCTATGCGCGCGATATCGGCCTCGCTTTCCAGATCGCCGACGACCTGCTCGACGTAACGGGCGACGAGGCAAAGGCGGGCAAGGCGCTGCGCAAGGATGAGGCGCAGGGCAAGCAAACCTTCGTGACGCTGATGGGCGAAGACGGCGCGCGCGAACAGGCCGACGCTTTGGTGACGCAGGCTATCGGGCACCTTGCGCAATATGGCGAAGAAGCGGACCTGCTGCGCGCGCTGGCACGGTTCATCGTGGAGAGGGACCGGTAATGGCAAGCGCAGAGCGCATCGGCATTTACCCCGGCACTTTCGACCCGATCACCCTGGGCCATGCCGACATTATCCGGCGCGGGAGCAAGCTGGTGGACCGGCTTATTCTCGGCGTGACCACCAACCCGTCAAAAGACCCGATGTTCACCACCGAAGAGCGGCTGGCGATGGTGCGGCGCGAGATTGCGGCGATGACAGTCGACAATGTCGAGGTGGTCGCATTCAACGCGCTGCTGATGAAATTCGCGCGCAAACAGGGCGCACGGGTCATCATTCGCGGACTGCGCGCGGTCGCCGATTTCGAATATGAGTACCAGATGGCGGGCATGAACCAGCAGCTGGACGACGATATCGAGACGGTGTTCCTGATGGCGGACGTGTCGCTGCAACCGATCGCGTCGAAACTGGTGAAGGAAATCGCGCTGTTCGGCGGCGATGTCGCGCCGTTTGTCAGCGCGGCGGTGCGGGACGACATCGTGGCGCGCGTGGACACGTTGGGGCAGCGCGGGGACTACTGAGCGCTTGCGTTGGCGCGCTTCATTCATTGGCGCGACAGTCGCGCGCCGTTAGAAACCACATTCGATAGACGTAAGTTGTACGGACAAATTCTCACATGCAAATTCTTCGCCTGCTGCCCATTTCGCTGTCGCTGATCGGCGCGGTCTTTGCTGTGCCCGCCATGGCTCAGGATGCTGTCCCGGCAATGCCTGTAGTGCCGAAATACCAGCCACTGAATTACAACGCGGCGGAAGATCTCGAAAATATCCTGCTCCTCGACCTGTCGAACGGGCGGCGGGTCGGCATTCGCCTGATGCCGAGCTGGGCACCGAGCCACGTCGAGCGGATCAAGACGCTGGCGCGGCAGGGCTTCTATGATGGCATCATCTTTCACCGTGTGATCGACGGCTTCATGGCGCAGACCGGCGATCCGACCGGAACCGGGCAGGGTGGCTCGCCGCTTCCCGACCTGAAGGCGGAATTCAACCCGATGCCGCATCTGCGCGGCACTGTTTCGATGGCGCGGGCAACATCGGAAGACAGCGCGAACAGCCAGTTCTTCATCGTGTTCATGCCGCGCTTCTCGCTGGACCGGACATACACCAATTTCGGCCGGGTGATTTCGGGCATGGAAGGCGTCGATGCCATCGCGCGCGGCGAACCGCCGACCGAGCCTACGCGCATCGTGCAGGCGTCCATCGCGGCGGACAACCGCCCCGAACCCACCGCCGAGCAGCGCGCGCCCAAGTTCGACGGGGTGTCGATAGACGAGCTGGCCGCGCCCATCGCCGAATAGGGCTGGACGCCTTTCTCATGCGCGTAGATCTGTTCGATTTCGAGCTGCCGCCCGAACGCATCGCGCTGCGCCCAGTCGTGCCGCGCGATGCCGCGCGAATGCTGGTGCTGGACGGTCCAGACACCACGAAAGACTGCGGCGTCGCCGATCTGCCCGACCTGCTGGAGCCGGGCGACGTGCTGGTGTTCAACGACACCCGCGTGATCCCTGCGCGATTGGAAGGTACCCGCACGCGCGACGGGAACAGCGCGTCCGTCGGCGCAACGCTGCACAAGCGTATCGACCTGCGCCGCTGGCAGGCATTCATCCGCAATGCCAAGCGGCTGAAGACCGGCGACCGCATCGACTTCGGCCATGATGTGCAGGCGTGGTCGAAGCACGTCACGACGACGGCAGCGTCACGCTGGCGTTTAGCGGCGCGGAGCCGGTCGAGGTGCTGCTGGAACGCGCGGGGGAGATGCCGCTGCCGCCCTATATTGCGAGCCGACGCCCGACCGATGCGCGCGACCGGGAGGATTACCAGACCCTGTTTGCGCAAACCGACGGCGCGGTGGCCGCACCCACCGCCTCGCTGCACTTCACTCCGGACCTGATCGAACGCCTCGATGCGCGCGGTATCCTGCGCGAGACGCTGACCCTGCATGTCGGCGCGGGCACCTTCCTGCCGGTCAAGGCCGACGACACCCGCGACCATGCGATGCATGCCGAATGGGGCACGATTTCGCCGGAAACCGCAGACAGGCTGAACGCGGCGCGCGCGGCAGGGCAGCGGGTCATCGCGGTCGGCACCACCAGCCTGCGCCTGCTGGAAAGCGCGGCGGACGAGGATAACGTCATCCAGCCTTTCACCGGCGACACCGCGATCTTTATCACGCCGGGCTATCGGTTCAGGGCCATCGACGGCCTGATGACCAATTTCCACCTGCCCAAATCCACGCTGTTCATGCTGGTCAGCGCACTGATGGGCCGCGACCGGATGCAGACCGCCTATGCCCATGCAATTGCGGAGGATTACCGTTTCTATTCCTACGGTGACTCCAGCCTGCTGCTGCCGTAAAGGGCCATATGCCCGAAGCTATCCTAGAAATCAGCGGCCTGACCAAGGTTTACGACGGCGGCTTCAAGGCGCTGGACGATGTTGACCTGACCATCCGCAAGGGCGAAATTTTTGCGCTGCTCGGACCGAACGGGGCGGGCAAGACCACGCTGATCGGCGCGGTGTGCGGGCTGGTCCGGCCCACCGCGGGCACGATCCATGCGTTCGGGCACGACCTGTCGCGCGACTGGCGGCGGGGTCGGGCGCGGATCGGGCTGGTGCCGCAGGAACTGAGCACCGATATGTTCGATCCGGTCGAGCGTGCCGTGACCTATTCGCGCGGACTGTTCGGCCTGCCGCCCGACCCCGCGCGGATCGAGGACATCCTGCGCTCGCTCAGCCTGTGGGACAAGCGCAGCGACAAGATCATGGCGCTGTCCGGCGGAATGAAGCGCCGCGTCCTGATTGCCAAGGCGCTGGCGCACGAGCCCGACCTGCTGTTCCTCGACGAGCCGACCGCCGGGGTCGATGTGGAACTGCGGCGCGATATGTGGGCGCTGATCGGTGCTATGCGCGAGCGCGGCGTGACGGTGATACTGACTACGCATTATATCGAGGAAGCCGAGGAAATGGCGGACCGCGTCGGCATTATCCGGTCGGGCAAGCTGCTGATGGTGGACGAGAAGGCGGCAATGATGGCGCGGCTCGGTCGCACCGAGGCGCATATCGACCTGGCCGAACCGATGTCGACAATACCGGCGGCGCTGGCGGACTTTCCGGTGGAACTCGCCAATAGCGGTACGACGCTGTGCTATCGGGGCGGCGACGGGACGGGGAAGGGCAAGAGCGAAGTCGCCGCGCTGACCAAGGCGCTGACCCGCGCCGGCATCGACTATACCGGCATAGATATCCGCGAAAGCTCGCTGGAGGACATCTTCGTCTCGCTGCTGGGCGCGGAAGGGAACGCGGCATGACCGGCTTCAACCTGCGCGGTGCATACTCGATCTTCACGCGCGAGATCATGCGGGCGTTCCGCACGGCGTTCCAGTCCATCCTGGCGCCGGTGCTGACGACCTCGCTCTATTTCATCGTGTTCGGCGCAGCCATCGGCGGGCGCATGCCGGACCTTGGTGGCGTGGAATACGGCGCCTTCATCATTCCGGGCCTGCTCATGCTGACCCTGCTGGGCGAGACCACCAGCAATGCCAGCTTCGGCATCTACATGCCGCGTTTCACCGGCACGATATACGAGCTGCTGTCCGCCCCTGTCGGCGTGGCGGAAACACTGGTCGGCTTCGTCGGCGCGGCGGCGGCGAAGAGCCTGATCCTTGCCGCGATCATCCTGCTGACCGCGCGGCTGTTCGTCGATTATTCCATCGCCCATCCGATACTGGCGGTCGTCTTCATCATGCTGGTCGCGGCCAGTTTCAGCCTGTTCGGCTTTATCCTCGGCATCTGGGCCGATAATTTCGAGAAGCTGGGCATCATCCCGCTGCTGTTTCTGACGCCGCTTACCTTCCTTGGCGGCACGTTCTATTCCATCGACATGCTGCCCGAACCGTGGGACCGCATCGCGATGGCGAACCCCATCGTCTATCTGGTCAGCGGCCTGCGCTGGACTTTCTACGGCACTGCCGACGTGGATTTCCGCGTGTCGCTGGGCATCACGCTGGCCTTCCTTGCGGTGTGTGTCACGATCATCGCGATCATCTTCCGCACCGGATGGCGTCTTCGCGCCTGAGCTCTGGTATGACGGACCGCTTCGCTTTCACCATAGATGCGCGCGACGGACTGGCGCGCACCGGCGCGATTGCCATGCAGCGCGGCACCATCGCCACGCCCGCCTTTATGCCGGTGGGTACGGCGGCGACGGTTAAGGCGATGAAGCCCGAAACGGTGCGCGCAACGGGGGCCGACATCATTCTCGGCAACACCTATCACCTGATGCTGCGCCCCGGTGCGGAACGGGTGGCGCGGCTCGGCGGGCTGCACCGGTTCATGAACTGGCACCGCCCGATCCTGACCGACAGCGGCGGCTATCAGGTGATGAGCCTGTCCGCCTTGCGCAAGCTGACCGAGGAGGGGGTGGAGTTCCGCAGCCATCTCGACGGGTCGAAGCACATGCTGACACCCGAACGCAGTATGGAAATCCAGCGCTTGCTCGGTTCGGATATCGTGATGGCGTTCGACGAATGCCCGCGCGCCGACCAGCCGCATGACGAAATCGCGAATTCAATGGAGCTGTCCATGCGCTGGGCGCAGCGCAGCCGCGATGGGTTCGACAGCGGAACTGACCACGCTGAAAAATCCGCGCTGTTCGGCATCCAGCAGGGCGCGCTGCACGAGGATTTGCGCAAGGTCAGCGCGCAGAAGCTGACCGATATCGGGTTCGACGGATACGCTATCGGCGGCCTTGCCGTGGGGGAGGGGCAGGAGGCGATGTTCGCCACGCTGGACTTCGCCCCGCAGCAACTGCCCGAAGACCGCCCGCGCTACCTGATGGGGGTCGGCAAGCCGGACGATCTGGTCGGCGCGGTCGAGCGCGGGGTCGATATGTTCGACTGCGTGCTGCCCAGCCGGTCCGGCCGCAACGGGCAGGCGTTCACCTGGAACGGCGCGATCAACCTCCGCAATGCACGCTTCGCGGAGGATACCGAACCGCTGGACGACCGCTGTACCTGCCCCACCTGCGCCACCTACAGCCGCGCTTATCTGCACCACCTTGTAAAATCCGGCGAAATCCTCGGCTCGATGCTGATGACGGAGCACAATATCGCGTTTTACCAGCAGCTCATGGCGACAATGCGCGCGGCGATACGGGCCGGGACGTTCGCGACGTTCGCGGCAGACTTTCGGAACAACTACCTTGGCAAATAGCGGTTTTTAATCGATAAAGCTGCAAACGGGATTGTCGCTAGGCTTTTCGCAGAATCGGGGTCGCATGTTCAAATCGTATTTTCTCGCAGGCGTCGCCTTGGCGGCAACGCTGGCACCCGCCACGGTCTTCGCAGACGATCTGGACGATACCGCTGCGGTATTCGGAATGCGCCAGTCGATCCTCGATATCAGCCTGTCTCCCTCCGGCCAGCAGGTCGCCTACATCACGCCTGCCGGCGCATCGGGAGAGGCGCTGTTCATCGTCGACTTGAGAGGCGCCGCAGAACCCAAGCCGGTCATGAAGCTGGTCGAGGAACGCTCGCAACTGCGTAACTGCGAATGGGCGACGGAGGAACGGCTCGTCTGCGAAGTGTCCGGCAGTGCGCAAAGCAATGGCCTGCTGCTGGGATACAGCCGGATGCTGTCGGTCGGCGCTGACGGGACCGACCCGAAGATGCTGACGCAGCGCAATTCCATGCGCGCACTTGGTGTGGCGCAGGACGGCGGCGACATCATCTCCCTCGATCTGGAAGGCGAGACCGACAAGATCCTGATGACCCGTCAATGGGTCAGGGAATCGACCATGAACACCCGCCTCGCCAACGATGAAGAGGGGTTGGGCGTCGATGTTGTCGATGTGGTGACGGGTCGCCGCTCCAAACTGGAACGGCCCGACAGCGCTGCCATCGGGTACATCGCCGACGAAGACGGCCGCGTCCGCATCAAGGTGCGGCAGCCTGCCACCAATGGCGGGATGCTGGGCGAGAACCGGACATTCTATTTCCGCGATATCGGGTCGAGCAAATGGCAGGTGCTGTCCAAGGTCAAGGTCGATAGCCAGAGCTATAGCGGGCTTTATCCTGCCGCCGTCGATAGCGCGCAAAACATCGCCTACGCCTTTGCCACCCACAATGGATACGAGGCGCTGTACACCATCCCGATGGCAGAGGGTGGCGAGCCGGAACTGCTGCTGTCACGCAAGGATGCCGATATCGACCGGCTGATCCGCATCGGCCGCGACCGGCGCGTGGTGGGAGCGAGTTACGCGATGGAGAAGCGCGAAGTCAGCTATTTCGATCCGGAGTTGAAAACGCTCGCCGCCGGGCTCCGCAATGCGCTTCCAGGAAAGCCGCTTATAAATATAGTGGGTGCCAGCAAGGACGAAAGCCGCCTGATGCTGATTGCGTCGAGCGATACCGATCCCGGCATGGTGTATCTGTACGACAAGCCGACGCGGCAGCTCGAACCGCTGCTGCCGCTGCGCGATTACATGACCGACCGCGCGATGGGCACGATGAAGCCGGTGACGCTGCCCGCCGCCGACGGCACGCCGATACCCGGCTATCTGACGCTGCCCGCCGGGTCCGACGGCAGGAACCTGCCCGCAATCGTCCTGCCGCATGGCGGGCCGAGCGCGCGCGACGAATGGGGTTTCGACTGGCTGGTCCAGTTCTTCACCGCACGCGGATATGCTGTGCTTCAGCCCAATTATCGCGGCTCGACCGGTTATGGCAGCGACTGGTTCGGCAAGAACGGCTTCCAGGCTTGGGAGACCGCCGTGGGCGACGTTAACGACGCGGGGCGCTGGCTGGTATCCGAAGGCATTGCCGATCCGGAACGCCTGTCCGTCGTGGGCTGGTCCTATGGCGGATATGCCGCGCTGCAATCGCAGGTGATGGACCCGGAGCTTTACAAGTCGGTAGTCGCCATCGCGCCCGTCGCCGATCTGGAGCAGCTGCGCACCGAAGCCATGCGCTACACCTCGGGCAATCTGGTCAGCGCCTTCATCGGCGATGGTCCGCACGTCCGCGCGGGCAGTCCGGCGCGCAATGCCGACAAGTTCACCGCACCGGTGCTGCTGTTCCACGGCGATCTGGACCAGAACGTCGATATCGCCCAGTCGCGCGTGATGGAGGACAGGCTGCGCGACGCGGGTAAGTCGGTGAAGTTCGTCAGGTTCGAAAACGTCGCGCACAGCCTCGATGAAAGCAGGGTGCGCTACGAAATGCTCAAGGAAATCGACGGCTTCCTGACCGCCAATGCCGGTTCCTGACACGGTGACAGGTTGAAACAAAAAGGGCGACCCGCAAGGGCCGCCCTTTTTTGTTCGCACGGGTAAGTTCGCGGGTGCGGATCAGCGCGAATAGAATTCCACGACGAGATTGGGTTCCATCGTGACGGGGTAGGGCACCTCGTCCAGCTTGGGAACGCGCGTGAAGTTCACCTTCTCGTTGCCGTCGGTGGCGACGTAGTCGGGAATTTCGCGCTCGGGCAGGCTCTGTGCTTCAATAACCAGCGCCATTTCCTTGGCCTTGTCGCCCAGGCTGATTTCGTCGCCTACGTCGATGCGGCGGCTTGCGACATTGCACTTCACGCCGTTGACGCGGATGTGGCCGTGGCTGACCAGCTGGCGCGCGGCGAAGATGGTCGGCGCGAACTTGGCGCGATACACCACCATGTCGAGGCGACGTTCCAAGAGGCCGATCAGGTTCTGGCCGGTGTCGCCCTTGATGCGCGTGGCTTCGGTGTAGGTGCGCTTGAACTGCTTTTCCGTTACGTCGCCGTAATAGCCCTTGAGCTTCTGCTTGGCGCGCAGCTGGATGCCGTAATCGCTGACCTTGCTCTTGCGACGCTGGCCGTGCTGGCCCGGGCCGTAGGACCGCTTGTTGACAGGAGAGTTGGGGCGACCCCAGATGTTTTCGCCCATCCGGCGGTCGAGTTTGTACTTGGCACTTTTACGCTTGGACATAATTGCATGTTCCTGTTTGCTCGCGCGTGTCCGGGAATGGCCGCGCATTTCACCCGGTTTCGCACCGCCGGACCATGTATGTCCGGCGCGGCCGCCGCTTCACCGGGGTGCGGAGCCAATCTTGCGAAGCTGCGCGCAATAGCGTGATGCCCGCGAAGGTCAAGGCATTCGCGCCTGCAAATTGCCCTCGACAACCGGCAGGCCGCCCGCCACATGCGCGCTCATGCCCACACGCGATCGACAATATCAGCACGCCGGACGAATGCCAGACCATGCCGGATGTCCGGCGCGGGGTGGATGCGGTGGATACCGCGCTGGTGGACCTGCTGAAAATCCGCTTCGGTTACATGCGTGCGGCAGCGCGGATCAAGACCGACCGCGACACGGTGCGCGACGAAGCGCGCAAGGCCGCCGTCATCGCCGCCGCCGTCGAACAGGCACAGGCTGCCGGACTACCCGAACAGGCCATCGCCACACTGTGGGACGGGCTGGTGGAAGCGTCCATCGCCTATGAAATGGACGCGTGGGACCAGTTGCGCGGGGTATAGCTCACTGGTCTTCGCGCGTCCGGTCCTCGCGCGACAGGTGGGTCAGCACCCCGCGCAAGGTGCGGATCTCAAGATGGTTCCATTTCGGTTTGGTCAGCACATTGCGCAGCGTCAGCCGGGTGGCTTCGGCGCGGCCTGCCGGGAAGAAGTAGCCCTTGGGTTCCAGCATTTTCCCGATATGCCCGATCAGCCCTTCCAGCTCGGCCTGCGGTGCGGGCGGCAAGGTCTCTTCGTAACTCGGTTGCGACACTGTTGCCGGGTCGAGCCGCGACCATTCATAGGCACACAGGATCACCGCCTGCGCCAGGTTGAGCGAGCTGAAGTCCGGATTGACCGGCACCGTCAGGATGCTGTGCGCCAGCGCGACATCGTCCGTTTCCAGCCCCGACCGCTCCGCGCCGAACAGAATGGCGCTGCGCCCTGCATTCCTTGCCACCTCGCCCATCGCCTCCTGCGGGCCGACAACCGGTTTGGACACGCCGCGCTTGCGGACCGTGGTTGCATAGACATGCGCGCAATCCGCGACCGCTTCCGCCGTGGTGTCGTACACCGCCGCCTTGTCCAGCACGATATCCGCGCCCGCCGCAGACGGCCCCGCATCGGGGTTGGGCCAGCCATCGCGCGGGGCGACCAGACGCATCTCGGCAAGCCCGAAATTGAGCATGGCCCGCGCCGCCTTGCCGATATTTTCGCCGAGCTGCGGGCGGACGAGGATGATGATGGGTTTGGGTGTGCTTTCGGAGATGCTTCGAGACGGTTCGGACTGCGTCCTCACCGCCTCAGCACGAACGGGGTAGGGACCTGCGCTCTGACTGCCGTGCCGTTCGTCCTGAGGAACCGAAGACGTAGTCTGAGGTGTCTCGAAGGATCCTTTCCGCCTCGCAAGCCGCTGCACCGCATCCCAATCACCGCGTATCAGCGCCTCTTTCTTCGCGCGCGACCACCCCTTGAGCTTGCGCTCCGCCTCCAGCGCCTCTGCGCGTTCCCCGAACTCCGCGCTCCATACCAGCGCAAGCGGATGGCGCGACGCAGTGTAGCCGCCCAACTCCCCGACCTCGTGCTGCGCCCAGCGCCGTTCCAAGTCATCGGTATGGCCGGTGTAATACGTGCCATCGCCGCAGCGGATCATGTAGGTCCAGAACGTCAGCGGCTCATGGCCAGAAACTCACGGCCAGAAACTCACGGCTTGCTCGCCGCATCGCTTACCGCGCTGGCGAAGGCTTCGAAATCGCCCGCTTCGCTGAAGTCGCGATAGACCGAGGCGAAGCGGATATAGGCGACGGTGTCGATCTGGCGCAGGCCGTCCATCACCAGTTCGCCAATCCGCGAAGAGGCGATTTCCAGCTCGCCGGCCGTTTCCACCTGTCGCTGGATACCGGACACCAGCCGCTCGATCCGGTCGGGCGCGATATCGCGTTTGCGACAGGCCAATGCGACCGATCGCTCGATCTTCGCACGGTCGAACGGTTCGCACCGCTTGCCGTCGTCGCCACCGCTTTTCAGCACGGTTATCTCGCGCAGCTGGATCCGCTCGAACGTGGTAAAGCGCGCGCCGCAGGCGGAGCATTGCCGCCGGCGACGCGTCGCTGCACCGTCTTCGGTCGGACGGCTGTCCTTGACCTGGCTGTCATCGTCGCCGCAGAACGGACATCGCATCAGCGTTCTCCGGCGGCGTTACAGGCTACGGTTTGATGCGGTTGTAGAAGACGTAACCGGCCCCGGCAGCGGCACCGATGAGCGGACCGACGAAGGGCAGCACAATGCCAGCGACCGCGCCGATAGCCGCGCCTTTCAGCACCGGCTTGGTGTCGGGATGCTGCATCCCGTCGCGCGCCATGTCGGACGCATGCCGCTTTGCATCGCCGAACAGGTTGTCGCTTTTCGGACCCGCATTGTTCGAACCTTCGTAAGCGGTCTTGGTCGGCTCGACCGTATCTTCGGTCGCAGTCATCGGCGGCATAGGCGCGCCGGTTTCATCATTGAATTTCGTCATGGTGTTACCTTCCGGGATAGACGGGGAATGCCGTACATAGCTTGGCAACCTCGTTCCGCACCGCTTGTTCCACATCCGCCGCGCCCTCGGCACCCTTGTCCGACAAACCATCGATCACCTGAGCGATCAGCCTGCCGATGGTGGCGAATTCGTCCGTGCCGAAGCCGCGCGTGGTCCCGGCGGGTGTGCCCAGCCGGATGCCGCTGGTCACGAACGGGCTGCGCGTGTCGAACGGGATGCCGTTTTTGTTGCAGGTGAGCCAGGCGCGATCCAGCCCCTTCTCCGCATCTTTGCCCGTCACGCCCTTGGCAGTGAGGTCGACCAGCATCGAATGGTTGTCCGTGCCGCCCGATACGATGCGCAGGCCGTGCTGTTCGAGGCTGGCGGCCAGCGCGCGGGCATTGGCGACGATCCGCGCGGCATAATCGGCAAATTCGGGACGCAGCGCCTCGCGGAACGCGACGGCCTTGGCGGCGATGACATGCATCAGCGGGCCGCCCTGCAAACCGGGGAACACGGCCATGTTCAGCCGTTTCGACAGTTCAGGGTCGTTCCACAGGATGATGCCCGAACGCGGACCGCGCAGCGACTTGTGCGTGGTGGAGGTGACGATGTCGCAATGCGGGAAGGGGGAGGCATGCGCCTTGCCCGCGACCAGCCCCGAGATGTGGCTCATGTCGCACAGCAAGGTTGCCCCAACCTCGTCCGCAATCGCGCGGAAGGCGGCGAAGTCCCATTCGCGCGAATAGGCGGTGCCGCCGCAGATGATGAGCTTCGGCTTGTGTTCGCGCGCGGTGGCGGCGACCGCATCCATGTCGATCCGCTCGTCGCCCTCGGTCACGCCGTAGCTGACCGGATTGAACCACTTGCCGCTCATATTGACCGGCGAGCCGTGCGTCAGGTGCCCGCCCGAATTGAGGTCCAGCCCCATGAAGGTATCGCCGGGTTCCAGCAGCGCGAGGAACACGGCCTGGTTCATCTGGCTGCCCGAATTGGGCTGCACATTGGCGAAGTCGCAACCGAACAGTTCGGTCGCGCGTGCAATGGCAAGGCGCTCCACCACGTCGGCGTATTCGCAACCGCCATAGTACCGCTTGCCCGGATAGCCTTCTGCGTATTTGTTGCTGAACACGCTGCCGGTGGCTTCCAGCACGGCGGTGCTGGCGATGTTTTCGGACGCGATCAGTTCGATCTTGTCCTGCTGGCGCGCCAGTTCGTTGCCGATGGCTTCCGCGATTTCGGGATCGGCGGTGGCAAGATCGTCGTGCCAGAAGCGGGTGCGGGCGTCGGCTTCGGAGGATACAATAGTCTGGGCGATGTTCATGGGTTCATGTCCTGCGGCGGTTCGGTCAGTTTGTCGATGCGGCGGCGGTGGCGACCATCGGGAATATCGGCGTCGGCGAAAGGCGTTTCAAGGAAAGCGCTGACGCAGGCCTTGGCCATGTCGATCCCGACAAGCCGTGCGCCCAGTGCAAGGCAGTTGGCGTCGTTATGCTCACGGGCGAGCGCGGCGGAGAGCGGGTCCGTCACGCGGGCGCAGCGAATGGCGGGGTGGCGGTTGGCAGCGATCGAAATGCCGATCCCGCTGCCGCACAGCGCGATGCCGATGGTCGCGTCACCCGCTGCGATAGCGCGGCCCAGCGCATAGCCGTAATCGGGATAGTCCACGCTGTCGGTACCTTCGGGGCCAAGATCGGCAACCTCATGCCCTTCGCCACGCAGCCAGTCGCATAAGTCGGCTTTTAGCGCGACGGCAGCGTGATCGGAGGCGATGGCGATTGTCATGGCAGAACTCCTAGCCGGTCCGGACACCGCGCGCCACAAGAACGGACGATTTTCCACGGCCTTGCAGCCCCGCATGGACCGCTCGTTCGCCTTCGAAACGCTGTGACTTTCCCCGCGCCATATCCGTAAATGGGTGTGGCGCGAGGCGGGTAGTGTGGCTTTCGGTTTCGGGGCGGGCAGCTGGTGTACGGGCCTGCCAAGATATCCTTCGTCATACGCAGCACCCTGGCAGATCGCGGCGCGTGTAGGACAGCGCTTTCCCGCGTCAGGCCGTCGCCACCTGCGCCCCGCCATATTTCGGGCAATCCGACCGGCACACGCCATCGTGCGACCATTCCGGCGGACGCCAAAGATAGGCCAGCTTGTCCTGCCACCGGTCCGCCTCGTCCATGCGGTCCTTCAGCTGCGACAGTCCGGCGAACTGCGCAGTTAGCGGGTTGTTGTCATGCACCGGCTTCACCAGACCGACCACCGGCTCGTCCTCGATATGCTTCACGCTGCCGAACAGCCGGTCGAACAGCAGCGTGACCTGGCTGTAATTGGTGTCGATATAGTGCGGTTGGCTGGCGTGATGAACCTTGTGCATCTTGGGCGTCATCAGCACCCGGTCGAGCCAGCCCAGACGCGGCACGTAGCTGGCGTGGTTCCAGATGCCATAAGCGTTCGTAAACACGCTGACCGCAATCAGAACCACCGGATCGACGCCGATGAAAGCCGGGATCAGCAGGAACAGGTTCTTGAGCTGTCCATCCAGCACGAAGCCGCGCGCGGCGGTGGAATGGTTGAACTCGTTGCTGGAGTGGTGGATCGCATGGAACGCCCAGAACAGGCCGACGCGGTGACTGATGCGGTGCTCCGCGTAGTAGGCGAATTCGTGAAGCAGAAACGCCAGCGGGATCGCGGCTAGCAGCGGCATGTCGGCAACCAGCCGCGCATTCTCGAACACCAGCACATATAGCGCCAGTGGCACCAGTATCGCGAAAATCAGGTTCAGCACGCTGCTGAGCAGGTTCAGCCCGACGCTGCACCAGGCATCGGCGCTGTTATAGTCGCGCCGCTTGAACAGATACCACAGCCGCTCCCCCGTCAGCATGCCGAAATACGCGCCGCCGAGAATCCACAGCACACCGGGGCCGCCGATGAACGCGATGGCGTTTTCGAGACTTTCCATTTTTCGCTTCCTCTCGCTGCGCCATTCTGTAGCACCGAGCCGGCAATTTGCAAAAGGGGGGGGGAGGCGGAGCGATGGTTGCGGCGGAGCAAAACGGGCAGGCAAACACACGCAAGTGGGTCGCGCCTTTGGCGATCCTCGCCGCGTTGCTGCTCGCCATTCTGGGCACGACATCCTCTGTGCCGGTCGGGCGCGATGCGCCTGCCGACGTGTTTTCCGCAGCGCGCGCGATGGACGATGTGCGGATTATCGCGCGCGCGCCGCATGTCACCGGCTCGGCGGAGAATGCCGAGGTGCGCGCCTACATCGCGGCGCGGTTTGCTGCGTTGGGCATGGAGGTTCGCACGACGCAGGGCGAAGTGCCCGATCGTGCGCTGGACAAGTTCGAGGCGTGGAGCGGCGCGCGGCCCGATGCGCTGACCTTTACCAATGTCATCGGCATCCTGCCCGGTCGCGACCGCACCAAGCCTGCCGTGCTGTTGATGGCGCATCACGATACGGTATGGGGTTCCGCAGGCGCGCCGGACGATACGGCGGGCGTGGCGGCGATCCTGGAAACGCTGCGCGCGGTGGTGGCGAATGGCGGTGCGGACCGCGACATTATCGCGCTTATGACCGACGCCGAAGAGCTGGGGCTGAACGGTGCGACGCAGTTTTTTGCGGAGAACCCCTTGCGCGAGCGAGTCGGTGCAATCGTCAATCTGGAGGCGCGCGGCGGGGGCGGGCGCACCATGCTGTTCCAGACCTCGCGCAACAACGGGGCAGCGGTGGCGCGCTATGCCGATGCGGTCGGGCGCCCTGGCGGCTCTTCGCTGGCGGCTTTCGTCTACGAAGTGCTGCCCAACGACACCGACCTGACGCCTGCGCTGGAAGGCGATGCGGTGGCGTACAATCTGTCCTTTATCGGCAGGCCGGAGCAATATCACTCGCCCGCCGCCACGCCCGATGCGCTGGATCAGGGCGCGTTGCAGGACATGGGCGACCAGACGCTGGACCTGACGCGGGCCTTGGCGGGGGAGTGGGCATTGCCGGCCCGCGACATGGCGAACCGGACGTTCTTCGACCTCTTCGGCGTGACGATAATCCATTACGGCACGGTTGTTGGCTGGATACTGCTTGGCATCACCGCTGTGCTGCACTGGATGGCGCGTCGGCGCGATGCGGCGATCGGCGGCATCATGCCTGCGCTGAAAGCCAGCGCGGGTGTCGTGCTGGGCGGCGGCGCGGTGCTGTATGCGCTCAACCTGCTGTCCGGCGCAGGCGCGGCGAACAGCTATTACGACCGGCTCGCGGCGACGGACATGCTGGAGGCGCAGGCGCTGCTCGTCTGCATCGCGGCGCTGGCCGCCACCGCGCCGTGGTGGGCAGGGCGGTCCGCCAGCATTGTCGGGATCGGCTTCGCCGTGGCCTTACAGGTGCTGGCACCGACGACTGCGTTTATAGTGGTATGGCCGCTGCTGCTGGTCGGGCTGACCGGTCTGGCGGCGTCCCGCACATCGGGCGCGGTTGCGGGGGTCGTGACGGTGGCAGGCGCGGCACTGGCAGGCGGGTTCCTGCTGCAATTCGGGCACCAGCTGATGCAGGGCGTGGGCCAGTCGCTCCCTTCCGCGCTCGCGCTGCTGGCGGCGCTGGCAATCCCGGTCTGCGGCCTGCTATTCCGCACTGTACGGCCGAAAATTGCCTATCGAACGGCGGCGGTTTGCCTTGTCGCAGCCACCGTTGTCGCGCTGGTCGTGCGGTTCGATCCGGTAGCCAGCACCGTACCGGATTATACCAGTTTGAAAGGGTAAAATAGCGCCCGCCTTGGCAGCGGCTTACCGGATACGCTTCGCGCGGCGTAACGAGGGCATCCGGCGCGCAAGTCGTGGAAATCCGGCAGGATGCGCTTATCAGATCCAGCGTCGTACGCGACTGGCGTAGTCATCAAACGTGCGGCCATATCTGGAGCGTAGAAACGTTTCTTCCGGTATGATCTGGTAGCGCGTCATATAGACCAGAAATGCGACCGGAATCACCAACGTGATGACCTGCCCTGTCGACAGCGCCGCCGCGAACAGGATCATCGCCATTCCAAGATACATCGGATTTCTCGTAAATCGATAGAGACCCCTCGTTACCAGGGCATCGCCCTTGGACGGATCGCGCGGATCGACGGTCGTGCTGGCCTTTGCGAACAAGCCGACTGCGACGATGATGATCGCAAGACCTGCCGCTGCCAACACTGCACCGGCCGCGATAAGGGCAGACCAGCCAAGCGGCGCGAAGGGCGAGAAAATAGCCAGCCCCCAAATCGCAAGCAAGCCAAGCAACACTTGCGCGACCGGGGGAATGATCAGTTTCAAGGCGCGCCTATTGATCCAGGAACGACCGCATCTTGCGGCTGCGGCTCGGGTGCTTCAGCTTCCTGAGCGCCTTGGCCTCGATCTGGCGGATGCGTTCGCGGGTCACGCTGAACTGCTGGCCGACTTCCTCCAGCGTGTGATCGGTGTTCATGCCGATACCGAAGCGCATGCGCAGCACGCGTTCCTCGCGCGGGGTCAGCGAGGCCAGCACGCGCGTCACCGTTTCCTTCAGGTTGGCCTGAATGGCGGCATCCACAGGGATGATCGCGTTCTTGTCCTCGATGAAGTCGCCCAGATGCGAATCTTCCTCGTCGCCGATGGGCGTTTCCAGGCTGATCGGTTCCTTGGCGATTTTCATCACCTTGCGGACCTTTTCCAGCGGCATGGACAGGCGCTCGGCCATTTCCTCCGGCGTGGGCTCGCGGCCCTGCTCGTGCAGGAACTGGCGGCTGGTGCGCACCAGCTTGTTGATCGTTTCGATCATGTGGACCGGAATGCGGATGGTGCGCGCCTGATCGGCAATGGAGCGGGTGATCGCCTGCCGGATCCACCAGGTCGCATAGGTGCTGAACTTGTAGCCGCGACGGTATTCGAACTTGTCGACTGCCTTCATCAGGCCGATATTTCCCTCCTGGATCAGATCAAGGAATTGCAGGCCGCGATTGGTGTATTTCTTGGCGATGGAAATCACCAGGCGCAGGTTCGCCTCGACCATTTCTTTCTTGGCGATCCGCGCCTCGCGTTCGCCCTTCTGCACCATGTTCACGATGCGCCGGAACTCGGGCAGGCTCATGCCGGTATTGGCCGCGATGTCCGCGATCTCGGTGCGGATGCGGTCGATGGCGTCGGCTTCGTTCTTGGCAAACGCCGCCCACTTCTTGTCCTTTTTCGCCCGGTCGCCAAGCCATGCATCGTCCAGCTCGTTGCCGATATAGGCATTGAGGAACTCGATCCGTTTGACCTTGTGCCGCTCGGCAAGGCGCAGCATCTGGCCGCCCAGCGCGGTCAGGCGGCGGTTGAAGGCATACAGGTTGTCGACCAGAAATTCGATTTTGGTCGCGTGGAACTGCACGCTTTCGACTTCCGCCGTCAGCTCTTCGCGCAGCTTCTCGTATTTCTTTTCCTTGGCCGGACCGAAATCGTCGCCGGCGGCCAGCGTATCGACGCGGCTGGCCTGCAATTTCTCGAACTTCTTGAACAGGCTGGTGATGCGGGCAAAGGTCTCGATGGCGTCGGGCTTCAGCGCCGCTTCCATCTGGGCAAGGGACATGGTGGTGTCCTCTTCCTCCTCGTCCTCGCGCCGTTTGCGCGCGACCGCATCGTCGTCGTCGTCATCGGCATCGACGTCTGCGTTGTCTTCCTCTTCCTCGTCTTCGCGGATGGTGGGACCGGCGGTTTCTTCCGAAATCTCGCCATCGTCGTCCTCGTTCTCCTCCTCCATCTTGTCGACGGGGGGTTCCTTGGACAGCATGGCATCGAGATCGAGGATCTCGCGCAGCTGCATGTCCTCGGCATTCAGCGCCTCGGACCAGTGGATGATGGCGTGGAAGGTGATGGGGCTTTCGCACAGCCCGATAATCATCATGTCGCGTCCGGCTTCGATCCGCTTGGCAATCGCGATCTCGCCCTCGCGGCTGAGCAATTCCACTGCACCCATTTCGCGCAGATACATGCGGACCGGATCGTCGGTTCGCTCGCCCGCTGCCAGCTTGCGCGTGGCCTGGACCGGCGCCTTCTTCGGGTCCTTCGTGTCGGACACGCTGATCTCTTCGACCTCGCTGTCCTTCTGCGCCTCGGCCTCGGCCTCTTCCTCGTTGTCGACGATATTGATGCCCATTTCGGACAGCGCGGTCTGGATATCCTCGATCTGGTCCGACCCCATATCGCCGGGCAAGGCGGCGTTCAGCTCGTCATAAGTGACGTAGCCCTGCTTCTTCGCTTTGGTCATCAGCTTCTTGATCGACGCTTCGTTGAGGTCGATCAGCGGCGCGTCTTCCTTGTCCGCGGGCTTGGTCTTGGTGGCCATAAGGTCGGTTCAGTCCGTTTTTGTGTCGCGCGGGCCGGTAAGTCCGGCGCGCACCTGTTATATCGTGTGGCGCTGCATTGCCGCAGGCGCGGCCAGATTGCCGCCTGTTTGCCCGAGTCGCTGGCTGAAATCCAGCCTTCTCCTCAACACATCACCCATGCTGTTCGATCCCGCACGGCAAAAGGATGCGATGCGGTTTGTCGAAACACGGCACGCGCATGGATACGACGCGCCGCGCGGGCGGGGTGGGGCTGTCGGCAATCAGGCCCCGCATGATGCGGATCGGTACCTTCGCATGATGGAAGGAGAAACGGGGTTATCCGTCGGCGGGGCGATGCTTCATATGGGATATGGGGCGTGGTGTGCGCCGTTCAAGCGAACTCTTCTTCGGCGGTGCGCTCGGCCTCCAGCGAGCGGTTCTGCGCCTCGCGCAGCATGGCGAGGCAAGCGACCTGCATTTCGTCCCGGCGCGCGCGCAACCGTCCCTGTTCGGCATAGGCATCGGTCGCATCCGGCCCGTCGAACGCGCGCACGGCCCGGTCGATACCGCCCGAAATCTGTGGCCAGGTGCAATACAACTCGATTGCCAGCGCCAGCGCGCGCCGTGCTTCATCAGGCGTGTCGCTATGGTACGTAAACGGGAAGGCCAGCTCGTCCCATTCCTTCGGTACCGGCACGACCAGCCCGTTTTCACGCAGCGAATTCATGATCGCGGTGCGCGACAGCTCGACATCCATGTCGGTCATTTCATTGATGTAGAAATCCAGCCGGTCGTCGATCGTTGACGGGTCAATGGAGGACAGCGTCTCCGCATATTCGGCCATCGTTTCGGGATACAGCATGATGCCCGCCGCAATCGCCGCACCCAGCCGCGCTGGCGATGGGCCATGTAGGCGTCGGGATTGTCGGCCCAATAGACGAGATTGCCGGACACCGGACCTGTATCGGGTGCCGCATTGTAGGCTTTCTCGAAGGTGCGCCGGAACGCCGCGTTCCTGAATTCATAGAACCGGTTGGCGACAGCCTTGCGATAAAGTGCGCGGATATCGGGATCGAGAATGGTCTGCACCTGCTCGAACAGCCGCTCCTGTATCGACGCCTTGGCTTCGGGCGTCTCGCCGTCCAGTTCGGCCACGGCGGCTTCCCACAGGAAATCGACGAGCGGCAGCGCGCGTTCGAACAGGCTGGTGAGGGCGTCCGTGCCGTCGCGTTTCAGCAAGTCGTCGGGGTCCAGACCGGCGGGGAGCTGCACGATGCGCAGCGTCCTGCCGGGGCGCAGCAGCGGCATGGCCCGCTCCACCGCCCGCATCGCGGCGCGCTGTCCGGCCGCATCGCCATCGAAGCACAGGATCGGCGCATCGACATGACGCCACAGCAGCTCGATCTGCGCTTCGGTCAGCGCGGTGCCCAATGGCGCGACCGCATCCGCGATGCCCGCATTGGCGAGCGCGACCACGTCCATATACCCTTCGACCACCACCATCCGGTCCGTCTTGCGACTGGCAGGCGCGGCGCGGTGCAGGTTGTAAAGCGTCCGGCCCTTGTCGAACAGCGGGGTATCGGGCGAATTGAGATATTTCGCCACGCCATCCTGCGCGGTCAGGATGCGTCCGCCGAACGCGATAACGCGCCCGCGCTGGTCCTGGATCGGCAGCATCAGCCGTTCGCGGAACCGGTCGTAATTGTCGCGCCCGTCGGCCTCGATCCGCATTCCGGCCTCGACCAGCATCGCTTCGTCGAAGGGGCCGAGACCCTGCTTCAGGGCTTGCCGCGTTTCGGGCGCGTAGCCGAACCCGAATTCGCGGCACACGGCGTTGGAGAACCCGCGCGAGGCGAGATAGTCGCGTGCCGCCTTGCCCGATGGCGAAGCAAGCTGGTCGACATACCATCGCTGCGCCGCCTCGGTCACGTCGATCAGTGTGGCGCGCTGTTCCGCGCGTTTTGCGGCCTGCGGGTCGGGCGCAGGCATTTCCAGACCCGCCTCCGCCGCCAGTTCCTTCACCGCGTCGAGAAACTGCATCCCGCGCTGGTCGGTCATCCAGCGGATGACATCGCCGTGCGCTCCGCAGCCGAAGCAATGATAGAACCCCTTGGCGTCGTTGACCGTGAAGCTGGGCGTCTTTTCGTCGTGAAACGGGCAGCACGCCTTCCATTCGCGGCCTGCGCGCTGCAGCTTGTCCGTGCGCATGATGACGCTGGACAGCGTCGTGCGCGCGCGCAGTTCGTCGAGGAAAGCGGGGGACAGGGCCATCGGCCCTGACTACCCCTTATTCGCAGGCGTTGGAAGCGCCGTCCTTCGCCGCCGGATAGGGTCCGCTACCGCGCGCCTCGGTGTAGTTCACCAGCAAGCCATAGGCATCGTCCGGCCCGGCGGGAGGCAGGGTGGATTGCCAGTAGAAGGTAACGGGTTCTGCCTGTTCCCAGGTATCATTCTCGCCGATGGCATTGACCGTCCAGACCAATCCACCACCGCTGCACGTGATGACGACATCGGTTGCCTCGGAGGTTGCGGCGATGACCGCAGCTTTCGAGAACCCGGCCTTTCCGGTGAAGCCGTGCGCCGGTTTAAGCATCTTGAACGCTTCGGCGATTTCCACGTCGCTGCTGTCGTTTCCTGCGCCTGCGCCGGTGTCGGGGTCGTTGTCCTCGCCCGGATAGACGGTGTGGACATAGGTGTAGATCGTGCCCTCGGGCGCGGTCTTGGGGTCGCAGGTATCCATCCCGGCGGGGCAGGCAACGTAGGAGGTGATGTCGGCGAAGTTGCCCTCCGCCGTACTGAGCGTCGCCTTCACGTCCGGACCCTGCGGCCCGACGATCTTTGCGCCCAGTTGCAGGTCGGCAAAGTCGCCCGCGTCCAGCGCGCGCGCCATCGCCTCCTCTTCGCCATCGGTGGTGGAAACGGTCAGCTCTGCGGCGTCCGGATCGACGGCCTCTTCGGCACAGGCCGACAGGGCAATCAGGGACGTTGCGATCAAAGCGTATTTCATCATGCGAGTTCTTCCTTCACCAGTGGCCCGGCCTTGCTCATGTCGATCCCGGCCCCGTGCCGCGCGGTCAGCGCGCCCATCACCTTGCCCATATCCTTGATGCTGTCCGCGCCGGTCTTCTCGACGGCGTCCGCGATGGCGGCGCGCATCTGCGCCTCGTCCATCATTTGCGGCAGGAATTCCTCGATCACCGACAGCTCGGCGCGTTCCTGCTCGGCCAGTTCCTCGCGCCCGCCATCGACATACATCGTGATCGATTCGTTGCGCTGCTTGGCCATTTTCTTGAGCACGCCAATGACCAGATCGTCGTCGCTCTTTTCCGCTTTCCCCCCGCGCAGTTCGATATCGCGATCCTTGATCTTGGCCCCGATCAGACGAAGCGTCGCAGTTCGCTGCTTCTCCTTCGCTTTCATCGCGGTAACGGTGGCGGCCTTGATATCGTCGCGCAGCATGGCGGGCGTGTCCTGTGGATAGTTCGTGTCTGCCGCACCGCTTAGCGCACAATCGATATGCGCGACAACTTGACGACAGGACGGGGCGGGCTTAGCCGCAATTCCTTAACGACATCGCTGCAATTTCAATCGACCGGAGCGCCGCATCATGGCTTCTGCCGCCTCTCCTGCTGCGCAACCCGCGGGCGCAACCGGTTGCCTCGTTCTGGCGGACGGCACGGTGGTGTGGGGACACGGCTTTGGCGCAATGGGCAGTGCTGTGGGCGAGGTGTGCTTCAACACCGCGATGACCGGCTATCAGGAGGTGCTGACCGACCCCAGCTACGCCGCGCAGATCGTCACCTTCACCTTCCCCCATATCGGCAATGTCGGCGCGAATGCGGAGGATGTGGAAAGCGCGGTGGAAAGCGCGGTCGGCTGCGTGGTGCGCGAGGCGGTGACGCCCGCCAGCAGTTTCCGCAGCACGCAGGGGTTTGCCGAATGGCTGGCGGCGCAGGGCAAGATCGGCCTGTCCGGCGTGGACACCCGCGCCCTGACCCGCCGCATCCGCCTGTCCGGCGCACCCAACGCGGTGATCGCCCACGCGGCGGACGGGGTGTTCGACGTGGACGCGCTGGTGGCCAAGGCCCGCGACTGGGCCGGGCTGGAGGGCATGGACCTGGCGCAACGGGTCAGCCGCCAGAAGCAGGAGAGCTGGGAAGGCGGTGTGTGGCGGTTGGGCGGCGGTTACGGGCGCAGTGCTTGGGGGAGGGATGGGGCGGGCGGCTCGACTTCTGTTGGCTCAGGACCTGTAAGGGAAGCGAACACCTCCCCTCCCGTTCGCCCTGAGCCGGTGGCGCTTCGCGCCGTCGAAGGGCCGCACTTCTCTTCACCTAACCCAGCGAGCGAGAGTAAGGACAACCCTTCGACAAGCTCAGGGCGAACGGACACGGGACGCCGCCCCCACGTCGTCGCGATAGACTACGGCAGCAAGGACAACATCTTCCGCAACCTCGTGCAGGCCGGTGCGCGCGTGACGGTGGTGCCGGCAAAGACCACGCTGGACGCGATACTGGCGCTGGAGCCGGACGGGGTGTTCCTGTCCAACGGCCCCGGCGACCCCGCCGCGACGGGTGCGTATGCCGTGCCGGTCATCGCCGCGCTGCTGGAACGCGACGTGCCGATCTTCGGCATCTGCCTCGGCCACCAGCTGCTCGCGCTGGCGGCGGGCGCGAAGACGGTCAAGATGCACCAGGGCCACCGCGGCGCGAACCATCCGGTGCAGCGGGTGGACGGCGGGGTGGTCGAGATCACCAGCATGAACCACGGCTTCGCGGTCGATGGCGCAACCTTGCCGGACAGCGTGGAGGAAACCCACCGCAGCCTGTTCGACGGCTCGAACTGCGGGATCGCGATGAAGGGCAAGCGCGCGTTCGGGGTGCAGTATCACCCGGAAGCGTCGCCGGGGCCGCAGGATAGCTTCTATCTGTTCGAAAAGTTTGTGGGGATTTGGAATGATAAACTATGCAACAGTAGCTCCGATTACGCAGAAGCAGCTCTATTGACGCAAGAGTTAGTGCTGAGCATGGCAAGACTACAATGAAGCGCTGTATCTGCACATCCAATTAAACGCGGAATTACCGATCGGACCTATCAGCTTATCGTTATGAGAATGGGGGTGAATTCGACGATCGTTTCGCTGACATTGTCGAGTACACGATGACAAGATCTGAGCTTTCGAATCTCCGCGGACATCGGTATTTGTCGAGAGTGAACTGTTCCAGAGACGACGCATGACATGTAGGATTCCTGGCTTCGTGATAAAGAAGCTGTGCGCAGTCCGGATTGGTTTACCAGCCGACGGGGACGTTGATTTCGCATTGAAATCTCCAGCGTTCAAGACTGACTGTCGAAGCATGAACGAGTCGATGACGATCTAGACGAAGTAAGATTGGCACGAGTGAAAGCAGGTTCGTCGATCAGCGAAGTGTTGCAAATTAAACGAAATCGAGAGACTGAAAGTTCGAGTCTGTTAAGATCATCCTCGCTTGTTCAGCTTGCAAAACAGGCTGCTGGTAAGCGGTAGCATCGGCGCTCGTGCAGCATTGCAGCGCTTAGCTGCATCTGGAAATAGCTTTGACGCTATACTAATGCCCAAACGCACCGACATCTCCTCCATTCTCGTCATCGGCGCCGGTCCCATCATTATCGGGCAGGCGTGCGAGTTCGATTATTCCGGCACGCAGGCGATCAAGGCGTTGAAGGAGGAGGGCTATCGCGTGGTCCTCGTCAATTCCAATCCGGCCACGATCATGACCGATCCGGAATTCGCCGACGCGACCTATATCGAGCCGATCACGCCCGAAATCGTCGAGAAGATCATCGCCAGGGAACGCCCCGATGCGGTGCTGCCGACGATGGGCGGGCAGACGGCGCTGAACTGTGCGCTGGCGCTGGATGCCAATGGCGTGCTGGAGAAGTACGGCGTCGAGATGATCGGCGCGAAGGCGGACGCGATCGACAAGGCGGAGGATCGCCAGCGGTTCCGCGAGGCGATGGACTCCATCGGCCTGGAAAGCGCGCGCAGCGGTATCGCGCACGACGTCGCCGAAGCGATGGCGGTGCTGGAACGCACCAAGCTGCCCGCCATCATCCGCCCCAGCTTCACGCTTGGCGGCACTGGCGGCGGCATCGCCTATAACAAGGCGGAGTTCGAACGCATCGTGCGCGAGGGGCTGGACGCCAGCCCGACCAACGAAGTGCTGATCGAGGAATCGCTGCTCGGCTGGAAAGAGTTCGAGATGGAGGTGGTGCGCGACCGCAAGGACAATTGCATCATCATCTGCGCCATCGAAAACGTCGATGCGATGGGCATCCATACCGGCGACAGCATCACGGTCGCGCCCGCGCTGACGCTGACCGACAAGGAATACCAGATCATGCGCAATGCCAGCATTGCTGTGCTGCGCGAAATCGGTGTGGAAACAGGGGGTTCGAACGTACAGTTCGCCGTCAATCCGAAGGACGGACGGCTGATCGTAATCGAGATGAACCCGCGCGTTTCCCGCTCCAGCGCGCTGGCATCGAAGGCGACCGGCTTCCCCATCGCGCGTGTCGCGGCGAAGCTGGCGGTGGGCTACACGCTGGACGAGATCACCAACGAGATCACCGGCGCAACGCCTGCCAGTTTCGAGCCCACGATAGATTACGTCGTCACCAAGATCCCGCGCTTCGCCTTCGAGAAGTTCAAGGGCGCGAAGGCGGAACTGGCCACCGCGATGAAGTCGGTTGGCGAGGTTATGGCCATCGGACGCAACTTCCAGGAAAGCATGCAGAAGGCGCTGCGCGGCCTAGAAACGGACCTCGACGGGTTCAACCGCGTGGTCGAGCTGGAAGGCGTGCATCGCGATGTCATTATCGCCGCACTGTCCAAACGCACGCCGGACCGCCTGCTGCAAGTCGCGCAGGCGTTCCGCGAGGGGCTGACCGTTGCGGACATAGCGCCTGTCACCGGATACGACGCATGGTTCCTGCGCCAGATCGAGGAGATCGTGGCGGCGGAGAAGCAGATTGCGACCGATGGCCTGCCCAACGACGCCGCCGGCCTGCGCCGCCTGAAATCCATGGGCTTTTCCGACAAGCGGCTCGCCACGCTGGCAGTACGCGCCGTCGGCGTGCGCGGCGGTATGGGCGAGACGCAGGCGAAACGGTCCGGTCTGCTACATGACGCCCTGCGCGCGATGGCGGGCGCGACCAGCGAGGCCGAGGTCCGCGACCTGCGCCGCAAGCTGGGCGTGGAGCCGGTGTTCAAGCGCATCGATAGCTGCGCCGCCGAGTTCGAGGCCGTCACGCCCTATATGTACTCGACCTACGAAGCGCCGAGCTTCGGGGAAGCCGAGTGCGAGGCCGCGCCATCGGACCGCCGCAAGATCGTCATCCTCGGCGGCGGTCCGAACCGCATCGGGCAGGGCATCGAGTTCGACTATTGCTGCGTCCACGCCTGCTTTGCGCTGGAAGAAGCCGGGTTCGAGACCATCATGGTCAACTGCAACCCCGAAACGGTCAGCACCGATTACGATACGTCCGACCGCCTCTATTTCGAACCGCTAACAGGCGAGGACGTGCTGGAAATCCTGCGGGTTGAACAGCAAGCGGGCGAGCTGGTTGGCGTCATCGTGCAGTTCGGCGGGCAGACACCGCTTAAACTGGCGCAGGCGCTGGAAGATGCGGGCATTCCAATCCTTGGCACCAGTCCCGATGCCATCGACCTGGCCGAAGACCGCGAACGCTTTGCGAAGCTGGTCGACAAGCTGAAGCTGAAACAGCCCGACAACGGCATCGCCACCACCCGTGACGAAGCCGCCTCCGTCGCGGCGCGCATCGGCTATCCGGTGTTGCTGCGGCCGTCTTACGTGCTGGGCGGCCGGGCGATGGAGATCGTGGACAGCGAGGCGCAGCTCGACGATTACATCCGCAACGCCGTCAGCGTATCGGGCGACAGTCCGGTGCTGGTCGACCAGTATCTGCGCGATGCCATCGAATGCGATGTCGACGTGCTGTGCGATGGCACGGAAGTGCGGATCGCGGGCGTGATGCAGCATATCGAGGAAGCGGGCGTCCACTCCGGCGACAGCGCCTGCACCATCCCGCCCTATTCGCTGCCCGCCGACATAGTGGACGAGATGGAGCGGCAGGGAGAGGCCCTGGCGCGCGCGCTGGACGTGGTTGGTCTGATGAATGTGCAGTTCGCCGTGAAAAATGGCGAGGTTTATCTGATCGAGGTCAATCCGCGCGCGAGCCGGACGGTGCCCTTCGTCGCCAAGGCCATCGGCCAGCCCATCGCCAAGATCGCCGCGCGCATCATGGCGGGCGAACCGCTATCCGCTTTTCCGCCGATCAGGCGCAACCTCGATTACATGGCGGTAAAGGAAGCGGTGTTCCCCTTCGCGCGCTTCCCCGGTGCCGACCCGGTCCTGACGCCGGAAATGCGGTCCACCGGTGAAGTGATGGGGATCGACACCAGCTTCCCCGCCGCTTTCTGGAAATCGCAGCTGGGGGCGGGCGTCACCCTGCCGACCGGCGGAACCGCCTTCGTTTCCGTGAAGGAGAGCGACAAGCCGGTGATCGTGCCCGCCGTGCGCAACCTGCTCGACGCCGGGTTTGACGTTATCGCGACGACCGGCACGCAAGCCTACCTGTCCGAACAGGGGCTGGCGGTAGATCGGGTGAACAAGGTGGCCGAGGGGCAGCCGCATATCGTGGACCGGATGATCGACGGGGATATCGCGCTGGTCTTCAACACCACCGAAGGCTGGCAATCGATGCTCGATTCAAAATCCATCCGCGCCACCGCGCTGGAAAAGAAAATTCCGTACTACACCACGGCGGCTGCTTCGCTCGCCGCCGCCGAAGCGATTGCGACTGTGGATGCAGGCTCAGCTTGAAGTGCGGGCGATGCAGGACTATTATAGCTGAAACAACGCTGATCTTTCCCGACAATCCGGACAGCCCGATGCCCCCTTGACCAGCGGCGGCAACGGTCCGGTTTTCGTGACTGCGCAGCCTCCTTTCAAGGAAGATACAACGTCATGGATAAGGTGCCGATGCTGGCCGAGGGCTATGAACGCCTGACTGCCGACCTGAAGGTCTTGCGGGCCGAACGCCCGAAAATCGTCGATGCGATCGAGGAAGCGCGCGCGCATGGCGATTTGTCCGAGAACGCGGAATATCACGCCGCAAAGGAACGGCAGGGCCAGGTCGAAGCGCAGATTTCGGATATCGAAGGCAAGGTCAGCCGTGCGCAAATTATCGATCCGACGACGCTATCCGGCGACCGCGTGGTATTCGGGGCGACGGTGACGCTGCTGGACGATGACGATGCGCCGGTGACATACCAGATCGTCGGTGAAACGGAGGCCGACGCCAATAGCGGACGCATCTCCTACAATTCGCCGCTGGCCAAGGCGCTGATCGGCAAGAAGGTCGAGGACGAGGTCGAAGTGACCGTGCCGTCCGGCGACAAGTTCTACCTGATAAAAAAGGTCGCGTTCGTCTGAACGCGACCTTTTGTAAAACTTACTCGTCCGGCGTCAGAAGTTTGTGCACCGGCACGATAACATACTTCATCTCCGCATCATCCACCGTGCGCTGCGCATTGCCGCGCCACCCCTCGACCGCGTTGTCGTAATCGCTGAATACGCCGACGACATGGATGCTTTCCGGATCCTGGAACTCGAAAGAGCGGGGGTCGCGAACCTTGCCGCCCATTACGAGGAACAGGGTCTGGTCGGGAGTGGTATCAGGCATGTCGGCTCGATGCTGTTGGTGTGATGCTACTGGTTTAAGCGGGTCAGGCGTTTCAGACACCGACCTTGTGGCGGGCATTACGCGCCGTGCGTCCGGCCTTGCGCGCTGCCCTGCGACCCAGAAAGCGCAGACTGTCACCGGTATCGCCGAGCGATTGTGTTGCTTGTCGACGGGCACCGCGCGAAGTTCTGCTCACGCTGTCGCCGATGTCTTCCAGCGTGTCGCCACCTGCTTCGACGGCACGACGCGAGGCGTCGAACAGTCCGGTGGCATAGGCCGTGCCAAGTTCACCGGCATAGCTGGCAAAGGCACCGGCACGTTCACCGGCGACGCGACCCGCGCGGCGACCCGGCTTGGTCATCGCACCGATTGCCAGTCCGATAACGGCCACGCCCGCGAGGGTCGCAAGCGGGTGCTCTTTCACAAAAGCACCTGCCGTATCGGCAGCGTCGCGTGCCTGGTCCGCAATAGTGCGTTCGGCATTGCGCTGCTCGCCTGCTTCGATCTTGGCGCGCAGTTCGTCTCTTTTTGCATCATCGACCATTGGATATTCCTTCGTTCAAATTGGAAAGAGCGCCTTTTCAGGCGTCGTAGATTTCATCGTTGCTATCTTCGAATCCGGCATCTTCGAATGCATCATCGTCCGTGTCCGAAAGCAGTGCGGTAAGCGGCGTTCGGGCAAACCAGATACCGATTGCCGCAATCAGTGTTGCCAGAATGCCGCGATTGTCGTTCGCCAGCCTGCCAGCTTCTGCGTATAAGTCTTTCGCTCCGTCACCGGCGCGCGCCATCAAGCGCGAAGACAGGCTGCTGGCGTTCATGTCGCTCTGCAAGAAAGCCAGGTCGGCTTTGACCAGGGACAATGCACTGTCCCGAAGATCCCGGTCGGCGCGTAGTTTTTGCAATGAAGGCGCGCTCATGTGTCGTCACCCGAAAAGACCATCTGCACCTTGCGTAATCGCGAACGCGCCATCAATCCGGCAACAATCAGCCCGATTAAAATAACCGCACAAACAATCCCCGTTGCCGCCCAGCCACCGATCACCGGGGCGAGCGCTACGATGCTACCGACCGCCAAAGCGATGAACATAAGATTGAGCAATACAAGCGCGACAACGGCAAAGACCAACCCTCGCAATCCATGCGACACGGCAAATTTCGCTCGCGTGTTCTGGAAAGCGAACTCGGCTTCGGCATATGTCTTGGCATCGGAAAAAAATGCCCCGATATCATCGGCAAGCGAACGCTCCGGCACCGAAGTATTGCCTGCCAGCGTGTCGGCATCATCGTCGTGCGGATGCATTTCCTGGTTATGCGCGTCCAGCATGGCGGACCTCCGCGTGCCTAACCCTAGCCCTTCCGCCCACCGAACAGGCGCGCGATGAAGAAGCCAGCAACGGCTGCTACACCGACAGCCGCACCGGGACTCTTGCGCACCATTTCACGCGCATCGTTGCTCAGCTCGTCGACGCTCTTTTCGTCGAGTTTCGTCGCCGACTCTTGCAGGCTGCGTGCGGCACTGCGGGCATAATCGCCGTATTTTGCACCGAACCGGCTGTCGATTTCCGCAGCGTTGTCGGCCACGGTCTGGCTCAATGCGGCCAAAGCATCGCTCGCCTTGCCCTTGCCATCGACGGCCAGTTCGCCTGCCTTGGTTTTGGCGTCTTCGGACCAGCCTTCGGATTTGAACTTCGCCTGCGTCTTGTATGCCGAGGCACGCGTGGTCGCTTCGTCCTTGAGCGCGGCAGCGCCGGCCTTGGCTTCGTCAAGCGCGGCAGTGAAGCGCGTCTTGGCTTCTGCTGTTCCCGAAGGCTCGCCCATCGAAGCGGTGGCAGCGTTGGAAACGGGTGTTTTTTCCACCGCGTTCGGCGCTTCGGCAATCTTGGTCGTTTTCTTCGCGCGCTTCGGTTGGCTGGTGCTCGGCTGTGCCATAATATTGAAAATCCCTGTGTGTTTTTATCAAAGTGCGTCCAGCTCCCGTGCGGGAGGGACGGTTTGATGATGCAACGAAACTTGTGCGGGTTGGTTCCGGGACATAGACGCGCTGTCACACACATATCGCCCGCATGGTCGGGCACATCGACGGAGCAGGCGCATGACGCAGATTATCGATATTCACGGACGTGAAATCCTGGACAGCAGGGGCAATCCCACGGTCGAGGTCGATGTCCTGCTGGACGATGGCAGCTTCGGCCGCGCTGCCGTGCCTTCGGGCGCGTCCACCGGCGCGTACGAGGCAGTCGAGCTGCGCGACGGCGACGCAGCAGCGTTATCTTGGCAAGGGCGTTCTGAAAGCCGTCGATGCCGTCAATGGCGGTATCGCAGATGCGCTGCTGGGTGCGGATGCGGAGGACCAGCGCGATATCGACTCCGCGATGATCGCACTGGACGGCAGCGACAACAAAGGCCGGCTCGGCGCCAACGCAATCCTTGGCGTCAGCATGGCGGTGGCCAAGGCGGCGGCAAATGCGCGCGGGCTGCCGCTCTATTCCTATATCGGCGGTATCTCCGCGCACCTGCTGCCGGTGCCGATGATGAACATCATCAATGGCGGCGAACATGCCGACAATCCCATCGACATCCAGGAATTCATGGTGATGCCGGTGGGCGCGCCGAACCTGGCGGAGGCGGTGCGCTGGGGCGCGGAAATCTTCCACACGTTGAAGAAGGGGCTGGCCCAGAAGGGCCTGTCCACGGCAGTCGGAGACGAGGGCGGATTTGCGCCCAATCTTGCCAGCACGCGCGATGCGCTCGATTTCATCATGGGTTCGATTGAGCAGGCCGGGTTTACCGCCGGGACTGACGTGGTGCTGGCGCTCGATTGCGCGGCGACCGAGTTTTTCGCCGATGGCACCTATTCGCTGGCTGGGGAGGGCGCGTCGCTGTCGCCGGACGAAATGGCGGCCTATCTGGCCAAGCTGTGCGACGATTACCCCATCCGCTCGATCGAAGACGGCATGGACGAGGACGATTTCGCAGGCTGGGCCGCGCTGACGGAGCTGGTCGGCGACAGGGTCCAGCTGGTCGGGGACGATCTGTTCGTCACCAACCCGGAGCGGCTGAGAATGGGGATCGACAGGGGACTGGCCAATTCGCTGCTGGTCAAGGTCAACCAGATCGGCACGCTGACCGAAACGCTGGAAGCGGTCGATATGGCGCACCGCGCGGGCTACACCACCGTGATGAGCCACCGCTCGGGTGAAACCGAGGATGCGACGATTGCCGATCTGGCGGTTGCGGCGAATTGCGGGCAGATCAAGACCGGTTCGCTGGCTCGGTCGGACCGCCTTGCGAAATACAACCAGCTTATCCGGATCGAGGAAGAGCTTGGGGAAAGTGCGCGCTACGCCGGAGCCGCCTGCTTCGGCTGAGGTCGTAGTGCGTCAGGCTGCATGTTAGCTGGGTGCGAAGCGGGCTTGCAGGTCGTAGAGCGCAATCGCGGCCGTGGCCGCTTCGCCGCCCTTGTCCTTTTGCGCAGGGTCGGCGCGAACCTTAGCCTGCGCCTCGTTTTCGACCGTGATGATCCCGTTGCCGATGGCGATACCGTCCATTGTCAGTGCCATCAGCGCCCGCGCGCTTTCGCCTGCGACGATCTCGAAATGGTAGGTTTCGCCGCGAATGACGACGCCTATCGCTACGAAGCCGTCGAACTGCCCGCTCTCCACCGCCAGTGCGATGGCGCCCGGTAACTCCAGCGCGCCCGGCACGGTGAGTGTCTCGCAGGTGTGGCCCGCCGCCTTCAGTGCGGCAGTCGCTCCAGCGATAAGCTGGTCGTTCAAGGCATCGTAAAACCGTGCCTCGACTATAAGGAAATGCGCCATCGGAACCCCTTGGACATCGGCGCGAATCGCGGCCGGTTGCGAGGCGTCTAGGGTCGGGACGGGAGAATGGAAAGTGGTGGACGCACTTGGGTTCGAACCAAGGACCCGCTGATTAAGAGTCAGCTGCTCTACCAACTGAGCTATGCGTCCAGTGTCCCGTCTTTTGCCGGCATCGAATCGCACCAACCCGACGGGAAGGCGTGGCGTATAGCGTGGCGTGGAGTAATTGAAAGGGCCGAATACAGCGTTGCTATAACTGCCCGCGCACCTGCCGCCGGTCTTTCAACACCACTACCGAGGCCAGCGGATCGTGAATTTGCGACCGGATCTCGATGCGGCCCGCCGCTTCGAGCGAGCCTAGTGCCCGCAGGGCCGCTGGCTGCGCAAGGCTGGACTTCGCACACAAATCGCGAACCGTCGTGGCCGCGCCATCGTCATGCAAGTTGCGCACGATATCCATCAGTTCGATTTGCCCCGCGAAGGCGGGATCGTTGTCGGCAACGCGGACGGAGCCGGAAAATGTCGAGCGCACACGCGCGGCGGCACGGTAAAACAGGGAGGTCATGCAGAAGGCTTTCTGTACGCGACGCAAGCCGTAAAGGTTTGGCGGGCCGGAGACACGGAAATTTGCGCAAATATAACTATTGTGCTAAACGGCCTTTCAACCTGTCTCAAGTCCCCGAGCCGGGGGACAGGAGGTGCGACCTGGAGACGTTGCTGGCCATACAGCAATTGATCGAAGAAGAGGACGATGTTGCCGTAGCGCTGGACATCGTGCGCAAGCGTGCGCGCCAGCTCGGGTTCATTCGCTCCAGCTATCATTTCACGCCGGTATTCGACGGCCCGACTTCGCCACGCACCACGATCTATGCCGATGGCTTCCCCGAGGCATGGCTGGCGCTTTATGAAGATCCTGATTTTCGCAAGTACGATCCGATCCCTGTTGCCACATTCGAACATGGTGCGATGCTGTTCTGGAAGGACGCGCTAGCCAATCTGGAGGGACAGCCGGAAGTGGTCGCCTATGCAAAGCTGATGTCGGAACATGGCATCGAGCATGGCTTTGGCGTGCCTTTGTACGGTCCGCACAGCCGCAATGGCTATGCCAGCTTCGACTTTGGCCGACCGGCAACGCGCGATGATAAAACAGCCATCCTGCGGATAAGGCTATTGAGCCAGATCGCGCACCAGCGAGTCTGCGTCCTGCTTGACCGGGAGAAGGACAAGCCCGTTCTCTCGAACCGCGAAACCGAAGTGCTGCACTGGATGGCGGCGGGCAAATCGGCAACCGATATCGGCACCATACTCGATATCTCGGCGGAAACGGTTCGGACCTATACGCAGCGGGTCTATGCCAAGCTGAACGCCGCGGATCGTATCGGTGCGGTGGTAAAGGCGCTGAAGCTGGGGCTGATTACCAGCTAAGCCGACACCCTAGCGCAGGCTTCCAGGGCGCTTGTCGCGGTTCCAGCGGTTCACCATCATCAGGGTGCCGATGCAGATCATGTTGGTCATCATCGACGACCCGCCATGGCTCATGAAGGGCAGCGGAATGCCCACCACCGGTGCAAGGCCCATCACCATCATCAGGTTAATTGCGACATAGAAGAAAATCGTCGCCACCATGCCCATGGCGAGCAGACGCGAAAAACGGTCCTGCGATTCGCGCGCGACCTTCAAGGCCCCAGCGCAGCACCAGCCCGAACATCGCCAGCACGAAGATGCCGCCTAAGCAAGCCCCATTCTTCCGCCATCGTCGCAAATACAAAGTCGGTGTGGGGTTCGGGCAGATAGTTGAGGTGGCTTTGCGAGCCTTCATTGAAACCCTTGCCCGACAGCCCGCCCGACCCGATGGCGATCTTGGACTGCGTGATGTGGTAGCCCGACCCAAGCGGATCGCTTTCAGGGTCGAGGAAGGTCGTGACCCGCCGCTGCTGGTATTCTTTCAGCGCGAAGAAATAGGCGAGCGGCACCGCTATGCCCGCTGCGACGCCGCCTGCCACAAACCAGCGCAGCGGCAATCCGGCCAGGAACATGATGACCACCCCGCCAAACGCGATGGCGAGCGATGTACCAAGGTCCGGTTGCAGCAGGACCAGTGCCATTGGCAACCCTATCAGGCCCAGCGCCGGGACCACCGCTCGCCAGGATCCGGTCAGTCCGGATGGCAGCGAGTGGTAGAAACTGGCCAGCACCAGCACCAGCGTTGGCTTCATCAACTCGCTGGGCTGGATGCGGACGGGGCCGACTTCCAGCCAGCGCTGGCTGCCGCCGCCCATCGCTCCCAGTGCCTCGACCCCGACCAGCATGACGAGCACGATACCGTACACCGGATAGGCCATGACCTGCACGATGCGCTTGTCGAAAAAGACCAGCACCGAGGCCATCACGAGGAATACGGCGAAGCGGACGATATGCGAGCTGGCAAAGGGTTGCAGGCTGCCGCCAGCAGCGGAAAACAGCACGGCGCCACCGAACAGCACCAGCAGGATCAGCGGTATCAGCATGCCCCATGGCTGACGGGCGATGGGGGCGGGGACGGCGAGCATCATTCGGGCTCGCCATCGGTGCGCGTACCGGGGCCGGGTCGGGCGCTATCGATTGCGGAGGAATCGACATTGGTGGACCGGTTGATCGCCGCGTCGCGCGCTGCGACCTCGGCCCGCATGGCTTCGATACGCGCCTCGGCATCGACGCGGGCGAAAATCTCCTCCTCGCGTTCCGGCACGGCTGGCGCATCCTCGCCCGCTTCTGCGGCATAGGCTGCGTATTTGCGTGCAAGCCGTTCCTTCGCCGTGCCGCCCCAGCCTTTTTCCAGCGCAGTCCAGCGCATCGAGGCCCTTTTGCGGATCGAACAGATAGGTCGTGACATCGCGCGCGATGGGATAGGCCGCACCCGACCCGCCGCCATGCTCGATCACCACTGCACCAGCATATCTCGGCTTGTCGAACGGTGCGTAGAAAATGAACAGGCCGTGGTCGCGGTATTTCCAGGGACCGGTGCGGCCATCGGATATATTGAGCGACACCACCTGTGCGGTGCCGGTCTTGCCGGCGATCTTGATATCCTCGAACGGCAAGGCGCCACGTCTGGCCGTACCGGGGCCGTTGACCACATCGCTCATCGCCTGCCGGATGAAATTCTTCTGTTCTTCGGGAAAGCCGAACGGTTCGAAAGGCGGGATGACGGGCTTGCGCACCAGACGCGGCATGACCTGTTCGCCCGTCGCGATGCGGGCGGACATTACAGCCAGCTGCAACGGGTTGGACAGCATATATCCCTGACCGATGGTGGCGTTGACCGTGTCGAACGCCTGCCACGGGCGGTCATATTTGCGCATCTTCCATTCGGGATCGGGAACAGTACCATAGAACTGGCTGGTGACGGGCAGCGGGAATTCCTGACCCATGCCGCACCGGCGCGCCATGATGGAGATAGGGTCGATGCCGGTGCGCTGCGCCATAGCATAGAAATACACATCGCAGCTTTGATAGATGGCTTTCGCCATATTCGTCGCGCCATGCCCGCGCCTGTTCCAGCAGCGAAAAACTCGATTGCCGACGCGCAACCCGCCACCGCAGAACACCGTTTCTTCCGGGTCGATGTTCTCTTTCAGCAACGCCATGCCGACCATCGGCTTGACCGTGGAGCCGGGCGGATACAGCCCTTTCAGCACCTTGTTGCGCAAGGGCACGCGCTCGTCGTCGCGCAGCATGCCGTATTCGACACGCCCGATGCCGTCGGAAAAGCTGTTGGGATCGAAGCTGGGCATGGAGGCCATGCACAGGAGGTCGCCGGTATCGCAATCCATCACCACGACGGAGCCTGATTCCAGCCCGATACGCCGTGCGGCATAGTCCTGTAACGGCCCGTCGATGGTCAGATTGACCGCCTTGCCCTGAACATCCTGCCGCGTGTCGAGGTCGCGCACGATGCGGCCCGATGCAGTCACTTCCACGCGCCGCGCGCCCGGCACACCGCGCAGGGTCTGTTCGAACTGCTTTTCCAGCCCGTCCTTGCCGATCTTGTAGCCCGGCGTGATGAGGATAGGATTGCGGTCCTCCTCGTATTCCTCCGCCGAGGCGGGGCCGACATAGCCGATCAGGTGCCCGACGCTGGGGCCGGTGGGGTAATAGCGGGAAAAGCCGCGCTGCGGCACGACGCCGGGCATTTCCGGCAGGCGCACGCTGAGCGTGGCGAACTGGTCGAAGGTCAGGCCCGTCGCAACCTCGATTGGCGCGAAACCGCGCCGCGTCTTCGCGTTATCCTTCAAATCCGCGATGCGGGCGGCATTCAGGTCCAGCAATTCACCCAGCTGGTCGATTGTCCGTTCGGCATCGGGCATGCGTTCGGGAATGATATCGACGCGGAAATCGGCGCGGTTGGAGGCAAGCGGTGCGCCATTACGGTCCAGCAGCCAGCCACGCCGGGGCGGGATCAGCGACAGGTTGACCCGATTGCTCTCCGCCTCGGTTTCGTATTTCTCGTTTTCCGCAATCGCGATGTAGCCCATCCGGACCGCCAGCAGCGTGCCCAGCGTGGCACCGGCGGCGGAAATCACGAAGCTGCGCCGGTCGAACCGGTTCTGCAATATCGACGGACTGATGATCTGGCGCGCGCCTGCCGGTTTGCGCCGTCGCAACCTGGCCATCAGCCGATCTTCCTGAACCGCATCAGGCGCAGCCGGTCGATCCGTGCAACACCGCGCGCAATGATGGGGAACAGCACGATGGACAGAGTGACCTGCGGGGCAAGCGCCAGCAGGCCGGGAACGCCAGGCGCTCCGCCAGACAGCAAGCCCGCGACGACGATATAGGCCGCTACGAAGAGGCCGACCGTCAGCCAGTCCTGCACGAAATTGCGCCACGGAAAACGGGTCTCGATCACATCCATCGCTATCATCGCCAGAGACCATAGCAGGATAGCGCATCCGAATGGCTGACCGCTGAACATATCGTCGAACAGGCCCAGCGGAAAACCGATCCAGACGGGGAAGATGCCGGGCCGCACCACGCGCCACGCCATCAGGATTATAAAGCCCAGCGGTGGGATGAAAGGCAGGGCGCTGGCGATGAACAGACCCGGCAGTAGCGAGCCGAGCATGATGCTGGCGATGGGCAGGATGAAGACGAGTACGGGCGAATGGGTGCGATCGATGCGGCTGCCATAGGCATCGCTGCGCGATTTCGGATCGACCTGCTCCATCGCCATCGCGCTACTCGCCAGAGCCGCTGTTGGCGTCGTCTGTCGTATCGAGTTCGGCCAAAGGTTCGTCCGCAGGTTGCGCAGCAGCGTCCACGGCGGGAAGCTGCGCGACCGGTTCGATGGTGACGATACCTGCGGAGGACGGATCGGTAATCGGGCGCGCCAGACCGCCATCGTCGGTCAGTTCGCTGATGATGGCAACCGCAATGCCGGGGGCGTAATACCCTCCCGCACCGCTGGTCACCATGACATCGCCGACCTTTAGCGGGTTGATGCCCAGATTGACGAGGCGGACCTGGATGCGACCGTCACCGCGCCCTTCGGCCAAAGCGACCGCATCGCGCTTCGCATCGGCAAGACGGACAGGCAGCACGCTTTGGCTGTCGGTAATCAACAGGATACGCGATGTGGTCGCGGCCGACTTCGAGCACGCGCCCGATGACCCCCCGCGCATTGCGGACGGGCATTCCCGGCACCAGCCCGTCGGCAGTACCCGCGCCGACATAGCCGAAGCGCCGACTGCTGGCGGACGTTGAGGCGATCAGGCGGGTAACGGCGACCGGCGCGACATCGCCCGTCGATAGTCCGAGCAGGCCCTTGAGCCGCGCGTTCTCCGCCTTCACCGCTTCCGCTTCAGCAAGGCGAATCCGCGCTAGATCGACTTCCTCGCGCAGCTTCGCGTTTTTCGCCCCTGCGCGCAGGTAGCCATCGACGCTGTTGATGAAATTGCGCCCGCCATCGCGCGCGCTGGCGCCTGCTTCGCCCACGGGGGACACCACATCGGCGGCGGTGGACCGCAACCCGCTGAAGGTGCCGGGCTGAACCAGCGATGCGACCAGCAGCACCACGCCGACAAGCGCGCCGATAGCGGCCAGTACATAGCCGGTAAATATCGAATACTGGACCCGGCGCGCGTAGCTGGAGCGCCGGGAGGAAAACGGCGCCATGTCGAGCCTCCTTTCGCGTTCAGGCAGTCATCAGGACGCCGCGATAGATCGGGTCTTCCATCGCGCGTCCCGTACCGACCGCCACGCAGGACAGCGGATCTTCGGCTACAGTGACCGGCAGGCCGGTTTCCTCACGCAAATGGGCATCCAGACCCGCGATCAGCGCGCCGCCGCCCGTCAGCACGATGCCCTGGTCGACGATATCGGCGGCCAGTTCGGGCGCGGTGTTTTCCAGCGCAATTCGTACCCCCTCCACGATGGCCCCAATAGGTTCGGCCAGCGCTTCGGCGATGTGCGCCTGGTTGATTGTGATTTCCTTGGGCACGCCATTGACCAGGTCGCGGCCTTTCAGCGTGATGGTTTCGCCCACGCCGTCTTCCGGAATGGTGGCAATACCATAATCTTTCTTGATCCGTTCCGCCGTGGAATCGCCGATCAGCAGATTGTGGTGGCGACGCACATAGGAAACGATGGCTTCGTCCATCTTGTCGCCACCGGTGCGCACCGAAGTGGTGTAAGCCAGACCGCGCAGCGAAAGCACGGCGACCTCCGTAGTGCCGCCGCCGATATCGACCACCATCGAACCGACAGGCTCCGTCACCGGCATGTCCGCGCCGATCGCTGCGGCCATCGGTTCAAGGATGAGATAGACCGCCTTCGCGCCTGCATTGCTGGCCGCATCGCGAATGGCGCGGCGTTCCACGCTGGTCGATCCGCTGGGGACACAGATCGTGATTTCCGGGAAGCTGAACAGCGTGTTGCGGCCGTTCACCTTCTTGATGAAATACTCGATCATCTTCTCGGCAATCTCGATATCGGCAATCACACCGTCCCGCAGGGGACGGATGGCCTCGATGTTATCGGGCGTCTTGCCCATCATCATCTTCGCCTCGTCGCCGACGGCCTTGACGCGCTTCATGCCTTCGATGGTTTCCATCGCGACGACCGACGGTTCGTTCAGGATGATGCCTTCACCCGGAACATAAACCAGTGTGTTGGCTGTCCCCAGGTCGATTGCGAGATTCTTGGACTTGAATTTGAAAAGGTTGGAAAAAAAGCTCATTCTGGGGGGAATTTCCGTAGTGTTTGCCGGACCTTATCGCGCGAACTTCGCACGATTGCTGCGCCTTTGGGATAGGATTGGCATCGCCTTACGCAATTCGGTGCGAAAACGCCAAAAGTATTATGCCCGCAATCTGCGGACAAAATGCACGGTCCACCTCGTCGGCGTGGCGCACACCCGCTAGGCCGTTGCCGACCATGCCGACCATCCGCCGCCTTCCCGAAACGCTCGTGAACCGCATCGCTGCGGGCGAGGTGGTCGAACGCCCTGCTGCCGCGCTCAAAGAGCTGGTCGAAAACGCGGTCGACGCAGGCGCGGGCCGCATCGTCGTGCGTCTTACCGACGGCGGGCTGACGCGGATCGACATCACCGACGACGGCTGCGGCATGTCGCCGGACGATATGGCGCTCGCATTGGAGAGGCACGCTACCTCCAAACTGCCCGATGAAGCCATCGAACAGGTTGCCACGCTGGGTTTTCGCGGAGAAGCGCTGCCCTCCATCGCCAGCGTCTCGCGCATGACGCTGGAAAGCCGCACCCATGACGCATCCGACGGGTGGCGCAAGGTGGTGGATCATGGCGCGTTGCTGGAGGACGGCCCCGCCGCGCTGCCGCCCGGCACGCGCATCCGGGTGGAGCAGGTGTTCGGGAAACTGCCCGCACGGCGCAAGTTCCTGCGCACCGCGCGCAGCGAATATGGCGCGGCGCTGGACGTGGTGCGGCGGCTCGCGATGGCGCGGCCCGACATTGCCTTCACGCTGGAAAAGGACGGGCGGACCGTGCTGAACCTTCAGGCAGGGCAGGGCCTGGCGGAACGGGTTGCCGCCATCGTCGCGCGCGAGCTGGCCGACAACAGCGTAGCGATATCATTGGAGCGCGGCCCGATGCGGCTGCGCGGCATTGCCGGACTGCCGACCTATAATCGCGGCGTGGCGGACCACCAGTACCTGTTCGTCAACGGGCGTCCGGTGAAGGACCGCCTGCTGTCGGGCGCGGTCCGCGGGGCTTATGCCGACATGCTGGCGCGCGACCGCCATGCAGTGCTGGCGCTGTTTCTCGATATCGTGCCGGAGGAGGTGGACGTGAACGTCCATCCGGCCAAGACCGAGGTGCGGTTCCGCGATGCGCGCGCGGTGCGGGGTTTCATCGTGTCGGGTCTGCGCGAGGCACTTGCCACCGGCGACCGGCGCAGCGCGCAATCGCCCGATGCCGCCGCGATGCGCCGCTGGGAAGCGGAGCCGGAAACGCCCGCCGCGCTACGCTCCATGTTCGACCCGACGCCGCAACCGGCGGAAGCCACCCGCCTTGCCGACGGTGGCGCAGTCTGGCGCGGGGCCGATCCCGTCCGGCCCGACGCGCCGATGGGGCGGGCGGAGGAAGCAGCCGAGCAGCCGGTCGCGGTCTTCCCGCTGGGCATCGCGCGCGGGCAGGTCGCCAACACCTATGTCGTGGCCGAGGCTGCCGACGGGCTGGTGCTGGTGGACCAGCATGCCGCGCATGAACGGCTGACGCTGGAACGACTTGCGCGCGGGCGGGGCGGGGGAGGCGGTCAAGCGCAGCCAGCCCTTGCTGATCCCCGAAGTGGTCGAGATGGACGAGGCGGATTGCGACAGGCTGGAAAGCGCGGCGGAGAAACTGGGCGAGCTAGGGCTGCTGCTGGAACGCTTCGGCCCCGACGCCATGCTGGTGCGCGCGATGCCGCATGCGCTGAAGAACGGCGACCCGGACGCGCTGCTGCGCGACATCGCCGACGACATCGCCAAGCATGGCGAGGCGTTGTTGCTCGGCGAGAAACTCGATCTGGTGCTGGCCACGATGGCCTGCCACGGCTCGGTGCGGGCGGGACGGGTGCTTTCGGTCGCCGAGATGAACGCGCTGCTTCGAGACATGGAACGCACCCCGCGCTCCGGCCAATGCAATCACGGACGCCCGACGTGGGTGAAGCTGGGGATGGCGGATGTCGAAAAGCTGTTCGGGCGGCATTGAGGCTAGTTGAGAGCGCCTTTCGTACGTGGTTTTAGAACTAAATACGACTGTTTGCTGACAATCAATTAGCGAAAGTTAAATTTCTTGTTATTCACGCAAGATGTATCGCGCTTTTTTCCTCGTGGTTTTGGCTTTCGGAATATCCGGTTGTAACGACCGTAATCTTCTGGGCGAGCAAGTTTGGCCTGATGAGCAGCTTGCTCAAGCCGAAGTAGGATTCGGTTGGAATTATGAGATCGTCGGCGGTGACCGGCGTTTAGGGAACGTCAATGTTATAATTAAGCCTGATAACTCTTTTGAAATTCAAATTAGCGAATATCAAAATGAGGCCGAACCGGACATTCTTAGTCAAATTGACGGAAGCTTAGCTCCTAAGGTGGCAACCAGATTGCGACGCGACCTAGCACAACTTCGCTCTTCAGATGGAGAAGAGGTATTCACGACCTTGCCAAATTGCCCAATGCGGCTTCCCCCAACCATTGACTATTATGTAGGGTTTAAAACTTCTAAAAATTCTATTGTAACCGTCATCGAACGCGATTGTGATACACCTGAAACTATAGCTGGCCGAAAAATAATAAGTGATGCGATGGCAGTATTCCCGCAAATAGATCGAAAAAGATTAGTGGCCGGATCCCGTGATCTTTAGCGACTGCGAACCGCCTATTACCGTACAATCACGAGAGCAAGGCATTTCGCCATAAATAGAATAGCTGATAACCCAGCATTCCGATATAGGTAGATATTGGCCTTAAAGCTGTGAACTTCCGCCCTCGTTCATTCCTTCATATTGGCAAAACCGGTTATGCCAGCGGTCGAAACCCTGCTCGGGCGGCACAGAAACACAGCAGCGGCTACTCCCGTGCTCGCACCCGGATCATCGCGTTGGTCACCATGTCCAGCACGCAGACATCGTCCTGGTTGAACGTCCGGCTGCGCGTTTTCAGCAGGCCCATTTCCGGGCGGCTCTTGCTGCGGCGCTTTTCGAGCAGTTCGGTTTCCACCCTCAGCGTATCGCCGGGATAGACCGGGTGTAGCCAGCGCAGCGTGTCGATGCCGGGCGAGCCTAGGCTGGCCTGCGCGCGGGTTTGCATCGTATCCACCAGCATCCGCATCGTCATCGCGCCGGTGTGCCAGCCGCTGGCGGACAGCCTGCCGAAATGGGTCTGCTCCGCCGCCGCATCGTCAAGATGGAAAGGCTGCGGATCGTAGCGCGAGGCGAAGTCGATCACTTCATCGCGCGTTACTTCGTAACAGCCGAAGCTGTGCGTGGCACCGACCACCATGTCTTCGTAGTGCAGCATCGCTAAAGCACCGGCCGCCCCAGCATCCACAGACCCATGCCAACCATCGCGAGGTTCTCCGTCAGCGATACGAAACCGAGCGGCACATTGGCACTGCCGCCGACGCAGGCGCATTTGATATCGCGTTTCTGGATATAGACGGCGTACATCACCGACACCGCGCCGATGGTTCCGATGACGAGCGCGATGGGAATGGAAAGCCACGGCAGCAGACGACCGGCCATCAGGATGGCGGCAGTCGCTTCCAGAAAGGGGTAGGCATAGGCATAGGGCACGAACCTGCGAGCCAGCAGGTCATAACCGATGAACATGGTGCTGAACTTCTCGACATCCTGCAATTTCAGCATGGCGAGCATCGCCATGGAAAAGGCCACGAACCATTCGGCCCCGCGAATGGTGACCGGCGCACCGAACAGGTGGAGGCTGAGCGAGAATGCCAGACCGGCGGCAACGGCGAACACGGCGATCACCGGCCAGTAGCTGGTCGCATCCGCATCCTTTGGTGCCGAACCGAAATGTTCCTTCAGCGCGTCGTATCCGCCGATGCGCTTGCCGTCGATGAAGGTCTGCGGCGTCGTGGCGACATCGTGTTTCGCCTTGAAGGCATCGGTCTCCGCACGGGTTTCCAGCAGGTGATCGTCAACTGCAAAACCGTTGCGTTCCAGCAACCATTTCGATTTTATCCCGTAGGGGCAGACGTGCTTTTCCATCGCCATGCGGTGCAGTTGCGCGGTCTGGCGTGCCATATCGCGGTCAAGCACGGAACTTGGGCACGCCGGCCTTGTCGCCCATGTCGGGGATTATGCGATACCGGGCGAGGACGAGGCTGAAGAGGCCGAAGACCAGCAGGCCGATCGCGACCAGCGTAAAGACCACGCCATTGTCGCTAAGCGAGGCGAGGGCATCGCCTAGGGTCTTCACCTCGTCGCTGCCTTGCGAGAGGAAGCCTGCCTGCACCAGCGACCAGCCGATGACGGTAAAGACGACCGCCCGCGCGGCGAAACCGACGCCGCCGAGCCAGCGCGTCGCATCGGGTGCCGAGGCCGAGATGCGGTTCATGAAATCGCCGGTATACGCCTTTTTCGCCTGTGCGAATGCGGCGAGGAAGAAGGTGAGGCCGAGGATACCGAGCACGATGCCGCCCAGATCGACCGACAGCACGCCTGCCGCAGCTTTCTGCGCACCGCCGCCTTCGCCACCGCTGCTGGTGGCGAACTGGAACGCGCTATAAGCTAGGGCGAGGTGGCCAATTGCGCTGCCGGCATGGCCGATGCGGTGGCCCCAGCCGGTCGCGTCGCTGCCCTCGTTCTCGATATCGAACAGCGGCGAGGCAAACCGGAACAGCGCGTAGGCGAGCAGGCCAAGCACCATGATCCACAGGATTAGCGTGCCTGCGGGCAGGTTCTTTACGGACTGGAAAATACCCTCCGTACCTTCGCCGATGCTGCCCATGCTGGTCAACGCGATCAGGCCCAGCACGGTGTAAAGTATCGCGCGGCTGAAATAGCCGATACGGACGGCCCATTCGAACTTTTCGGATTTGTCTACCATCTGCGCTTTTCCTTGTTGAACCAGATTGATTCGTTTGTCCCCTAGACGTTGAACTTGAACAGCAGAACATCGCCGTCCTGCACGACGTAATCCTTGCCTTCCTGTCGCAGCTTCCCGGCATCGCGCGCGCCCGCTTCGCCATCGAGAGCGATGTAATCATCGAACGCAATGGTTTCGGCGCGGATGAAGCCGCGTTCGAAATCGGTGTGAATTTCGCCAGCCGCCTGCGGCGCACGGGCGCCGTCGGAATAGGTCCAGGCCCGCGATTCCTTGGGGCCGGCGGTGAAGAAGGTCTTGAGGCCGAGCAGCGCGTAACCGGCACGGATGACGCGGGCGAGGCCGCTTTCTGTAAGGCCGAGATCGGACAGGAACTCCGCACGGTCGGCGGGTTCGATGCCGATCAGGTCGGCCTCGATGGCGGCGGACACGACCACCGCCTGCGCGCCCTCGGCTTTCGCTTTGGCGAAGACCTGCGCGCTCAGCGCATTGCCGTCTGCCGCGTCTTCCTCCGCGACATTGCAGACATACAGCACCGGCTTGGCGGTCAGCAGCTGCGCCTGTTCCAGCAGGCGGGCTTCCTCGTCGTCCTTCGGTTCGGTCAGGCGCGCGGGCTTGCCGTCCTTCAGCAGCGTGAGGGCCTGCCCGAGAACGCTCGCCAGCGCGACCGCTTCCTTGTCGCCTCCAGTGGCGCGGCGCTTGGCGTTGTCGACACGCTTTTCCACGCTTTCGATGTCGGCCAGCATCAGTTCGGTTTCGACCACCTCGGCATCGGCCAGTGGGTCGACGCGATTGTGGACATGCTGGATATCGTCGTCCTCGAAGCAGCGCAGCACATGCACCACTGCATCGACTTCGCGGATATTGCCAAGAAACTGGTTGCCCAGTCCTTCGCCCGAACTGGCGCCTTTCACGAGGCCGGCGATATCGACGAAGCTCAACTGCGTCGGGATGATCTTGGCCGATTGCGCGATGGCGGCGATGCGGTCGAGCCGTTCGTCCGGCACGGCGACCGAGCCGACATTCGGCTCGATCGTGCAGAACGGATAATTCGCCGCCTCCGCCTTCTGCGTTTCGGTCAGCGCGTTGAACAGGGTGGACTTGCCGACATTGGGCAGGCCCACGATCCCGCATTTGAAACCCATGATACTCTAGCTTTCTCAGATATATATATCGCAGAGGCGGTCCTGCGCGTGCGCTCAGACGTTATGCACTGCCTTGATCCACGGGCCATAGGGGCTTTCGCCCAGCCATGCGACCTGCGTTTTCGCGCTGGTTTCGTTGATGGCGACCTGCGGCTTGGGGCCGGGATGGACCGGGCGGCGCAGCGGGCGGGTGCCCGGCGGCATGGCGATGATTTCAGCAATTGCGCGCGGGATATCCATCGGATCGGTCGAGCCGCCATTATTGGCGCGACTGCGCAAGCCTTCGATGATGTCGGTATATCCGTCGAGATGCTTCTCGTCGGCGCGGTCCAGCAGGCCGAGCGTCAGCCGGTTGGCGTTCTCCCAGATTTGCGTCGGATAGCCGCCGGGCTGGATAACGGTCACGTCTATACCGTGCGGCACCAGCTCGTAGGCCAGCTGCTCGCTCATCGCCTCCAGCGCGAACTTGGTGGGCGAGTACTGGCCGAACGCGGGCAGCATGACGCGGCCCAGTTGCGAGGAGACGTTGAAGATCTGCCCCGACTTCGCCGCGCGCATTGCGGGCAGGGCGGCGCGCGCCATCCGGTGCGGACCATAGACATTGGTGTCGAACAGAAGCTGCGTCGCCGCCATGTCCTGTATCTCGATGGGGCCGGCGGTGGAAATGCCCGCATTGTTGACCAGAACGTCCAGCGCGCCGCCCGCAATCCGTTCCGCCTCGGCAACCCCGGCGGTGACCTGCGCATCGTCGGTCACGTCGATTTCGATCACATGCAGGTCGAGGCTTTCCGCTTCGGCAAGCGCGCGCAATTCATCGGCTTCCGAGCGGGGCAGGTTGCGCATGGTGGCGAACACCTTGGCACCGGCGCGGGCAAAGTGTTCCGCGCTCAGCCGACCGAACCCGCTCGAACAGCCGGTGATGAGGATGGACTTGCCAGTCAGGTCGGGCTTGGCGGCAACCATATCGGGCTGCGCCTGCGATGCAGTGGCGGCAAGGGCGGTAACAGCGGCGGCGCCACCCAGCAGGGTCCGGCGGTTGATATCGGGCATGGGGTTCTCCTTTACGGGGTCACGCTACACGAACCCACGCCGCTTGTCGTCCCCCGCTAGTCCCGCATCCGCAACGCGACATCGTTCATGAAGCGCGCATTGTCGCCTTGCGCCAGCAGGGCCGCCTCCGCCGCGACCGCGCCCAGCATATCGGCTAGCGGATCCTGCTCCGCCTTGGCATAATTGCCGAGGACGTGGCCGTGGACCCGCTCCTTGTGGCCGGGGTGGCCGATGCCGAGGCGGACGCGGCGGAACTCAGGGCCGAGGTGGCTGGCAATCGAGCGCAGACCGTTGTGCCCCGCATGGCCGCCGCCCTGCTTCACCTTTACGCGCATCGGATCGAGGTCCAGCTCGTCATGGAACACGGTCAGCGCGCCCATATCAAGTTTGTAGAACCGCATTGCTTCGCCCACGGCGCGACCGCTCTCGTTCATGAAGGTGGCGGGTTTCAGCAGCACGATCTTCTCCAGTCCGATGCGCCCCTCCTGCACCCAGCCGGAAAACTTGCGCTGCACGGGCGCGAAGCGATGAACATCGGCAATGACGTCGCACGCCATGAAGCCGACATTGTGCCGGTGGAGCGCATATTGCGGCCCCGGATTGCCCAGTCCTGCCCAGATTTGCATGGCGGCGCTTTAGCCAAGCGGCGGCACGATGCCAACGCCGCGCCCGCATAAGAAAAGGGCCGCGCTCCGATACGAAGCGCGGCCCTTCTTGTGTCGGCACAAGCCTTGCAGCTTAGCTCTTTTCTTCCTGCTCCTTGGCAGCATCGGCATCCGGACCTTGCTCGGTCGAAGCCACTGCACCGGGATCCACTGCCTCCGCGTCTTCGCCGCCTTCTTCTTCCTTCTTGAGGGCGGACGGTGCGACCAGCGTGGCAATCGTGAAATCGCGATCGGTAATCGCGCTTTCAGACCCTTCGGGCAGCGTGATTTCGCTGATGTGGATCGCATCGCCGACTTCCTTGCCGGTAACATCCACTTCGATCTCGCCGGGAATCTTGTCGTTGTCGCAGACCAGTTCCAGCTCGTGCCGCACCACGTTGAGAACGCCGCCCTTCTTGAGACCGGGCGATTCCTCTTCGTTGATGAAGACGACAGGCACGTTCACGTCGATCTTCGCACCCTTGGCGAGGCGATAGAAATCGACATGGATCGGGCGGTCGTTGACAGGGTGCAGCGCGACGTCCTTGGGGATCGTCCGCAGCAGCTTTCCGTCGCCGACTTTCAGCTGGACGATGGAGTTCATGAAGTGGCCGGTCATCAGCGCTTTCACCAGCGCCTTTTCTTCCACATGGATGGTGACCGGGTCGTCCTTGCCGCCATAGATCACGGCGGGGACACGGCCTTCACGACGCAGCGCACGGGAGGCTCCCTTGCCCGCCCGTTCGCGTGTCTCGGCCGGCAGGGTCAGAGCGTCGCTCATAATCGCATACCTTTCGAATGATGCTTGTTTGTCTTCATATTCCCGCCACGCCTCCAGGGATGTCTGCGGCCGGGAAGGGCGCGCTCCTAGGCCCTATCCGTCGCAGGAGCAAGCGGAGTATGGTGTCACTGGATACGGGTAAGCGTCTGCCCGCGCGCTTCCAGCATCGCGACCAACCCATCGGGGCCGGGCAGATGCGCCGCGCCCACGGCTACCATCATCGGCGGCGCAGCATCCTGCATGGCGGATAGCTGGTCGGCCCAGTCGCGATTGCGCCCCGACAACAGCGCCTCGCGCAATTCGGGATCGCCGAGGAAGGTCGCCTTGCCCGCCTTGGCCAGCGCATCGAGCCTGCCCTGCCGCCAGTCGTCGAGCCGCTGCCTTGCGCCTTGTGTTCCGGCATCGCGTTCGTCCAGCACCGCGGTCAGCAATTCGAGCTGGTCAGCCTCCGCCAGGGCATCGAAGATGGCGAGCTGGCGTGCCGCACCCTCCAGCTCGCGAGTCTGCTCCGCAGCAAATTGCGCGATGAGGGCACGGTCCACGCCATTTGCGCTCGAGCCAACCGCATTGGTGCGTGCCAGCGTCAGTGCGACAGCCCAGGTGTCCGTATGATGGAATTGCTCGGCCCGCATCGCAGCGTCGGACAGCGCGGCGTTCAGACGGGCGTGTTGCGCCTCGGGGACACGCGCGGATAGCCGGCGTCCCGGAAACTTGGCCGCATATCTGGCGAACTCTTCCGCCAACGCCGCGCTGTCATCCAGCGCCGCGACTTCCACCACCAGCAGGGCCGACCCCGCAATCGCGGCATCCAGCGTATCGGTGCGCCATTCGACGTTGTCGGGCAAAGCATGGATCGTGCCGAACAGCCAGCCTTCGCGCGTGCCGTCCGCGCCCGTCCATTCATACAGGGCAGGCAAGGGCGGCGGCGGCGCATCGCCGGGTTCATGGCGCTCGCACCCGGCCAGCAGCAGCATTGCCGCCGCCAGACCGGTGCGAACACGCGCTATCATTCGACGCGACTGACCGTCAGTCCGCGCTGCGCCAGCAAGTCCTGCACGCTGCGCTCGCCCGCCAGATGGCCTGCGCCAACCGCGATGAAGACGGTGCCGGGGGCATCCATCCGCTCGTCGATCCACACCGCCCAGTTGGCATTGCGGTTATACAGCAGCGCCTCGGCAAGGCCGGGGTCCTCGTCCAGCCCTTCGTTCATCACTTCGGCAAGGCCGTCGGGATCGCCATCCATCCATTCCGCGACCATCCGGTCCACCATATCGACGGCCTCGCCGGTCTGGCCGGCCATGCTGACGAGGAAGTCGATCTGCTTTTCCTGCGACATGCCGTCGAAGATGCCGATCTGGAATTCCGCTGTTTCCAGCGCGTCGAATGTCTTGGTGTCGCCCGCCTTGCCGATCAGCAGCTTGTCCACGCCCTGTTCCGGGTCGTAGCCCGCCTGCATCAGCGGCAGCAGCGTCATGGTCAGGCCCGCCATCCACGGCTCGAACGCATCGAACGACGCAACCGGCAGGCCCATGCCAGTCAGCGCACCGTCATAGGTTGCGCGCTGGTCCTCGTCCAGCAAGGCGCGCAGCGTCGTGCCCGCAGGCAACATGCCGCGCGTCAACGCAAGCTGCTGCATCGCTGCCTCGTCCTCGGCGCCCATCGGGATTTCGGTGACCAGCGTATCGGACGCCTCGAATGCGGTGCGGACGGGGCCGGTGTACCAGTCGATACCTTCGGGCAGGGCATGCACCGTGCCGAACAGGTAGATCGTGGTGTCCTCGTCCGACAGTTTCCACATCGCCGGACCGGAAGCCGCCATCTCGACAGTCTCGGCGGAAACCATGGTATCGGCTACCGGTGTCGGTACCGATTGCTGCGCACATGCTGTCGTAGCGAGGGCAAGGGTGATGGCGGCGATGCCGCTAGCGAGCGTCTTCTTGTAGTCGATCATGTGGCATTCTTTCGAGCATAGGGGGTTACGTGATGATGAATATGTTAGCGCAAGCCAAGTTTGCGCAAACCATACACGGTCAGGACCGACGCGAACAGAATGAACATAGTCGTGCCGCCGGACGGGTGCTGTGCCAGTTGCAAATCGGCCACGAGGTACCACGTGGTCCAGATCGCGGCTGCAGCGTAGGTCCCGTATAGATGCGCCCATAGATTGTCTTGCAAGTCCAGTTCGTCGACGCGGCGGAAATAGTCGCGGGTGAACCACACCATACCAAGGACAATGACGACCCATGCCAGAAGCGGCACCCAGTTCGGCAAGGCGCCTTCATCCGCCATTTCTGTTAGAAAGCCGCTTGCCAGTCCGGCGATCATGGCGACCGCGAAGGCCAGCGTCATGTAGCGCCAGAACGCCGCCTTTCTCCGACGCAACCGCTCTTCGCCGGTGATGGTCGCTTCGTCAGGCTTGGTCATCGAATATCTCCTCGAGTGGCATGTCGAACAGACGGGCCATGCGAAAGGCGAGCGTCAGCGACGGATCGTGCTTGCCGGTTTCAATTGCATTCACCGCCTGACGCGACACGTCGAGCCGCCCGGCCAGCTCGGCCTGGCTCCAGTCGCGCTCGGCGCGCAGCACTTTCAGACGGTTCTTCATCGCGCGTCGGAACATCCTCGTGTCAGGTAATGTCCTGACATAATGTCGTGATTCGCTGTCTATGTCAAGATATACCTGACCCGATGTCTGGCAAACCTGTCATTTGCGCACCGCGCGTCTGCTGCCATTGACCGGTTTGCTGCGTTGCGCCATTGCCCGCCGCCATGACGCAGACGCCCGCCCGCGACCCCGCCGCTTCCTTCCAGGACATGATCCTGACGCTGCACGATTTCTGGGCGGCGCGCGGGTGCCTGATCCTGCAACCCTATGACATGCGGATGGGGGCGGGCACGTTTCACACCGCGACCACGCTGCGCGCGTTGGGGCCGGAGCCGTGGAATGCCGCCTTCGTCCAGCCCTGCCGCCGCCCGACCGACGGCCGCTATGGCGAAAACCCCAACCGGCTCCAGCATTACTACCAGTACCAGGTCATCCTGAAGCCCAGCCCGCCCGCGATACAGGACATGTATCTCGACAGCCTCGTCGCCATCGGCATCGATCCGCTGAAACACGATATCCGCTTTGTCGAGGACGACTGGGAAAGCCCGACGCTGGGTGCATGGGGGTTGGGCTGGGAAGTCTGGTGCGACGGGATGGAAGTGACGCAGTTCACCTATTTCCAGCAGATGGGCGGCTATCGACTGCAAGCCGGTGGCGGGCGAACTGACTTACGGGCTGGAGCGTCTCGCCATGTATATCCAGGGCGTAGACAGCGTGTACGATCTCGATTTCAACGGGCGCGGCGTGACGTATGGCGACGTGTTCCTCGAAAACGAGCGCCAGATGTCGAAATGGAACTTCGAGGTCGCCGATACCGACGGCCTGTTCAACCTGTTCGCCAAGGCCGAGGCGGAATGCCGCAACGCGCTGGACGCCGAAGTGCCCGTCGCCGCCTATGAGCAGGCGGTCGAGGCCAGCCACGTCTTCAACCTGTTGCAGGCGCGCGGCGTTATCAGCGTGCAGGAACGCGCCAGCTACATGGCCCGCGTCCGCGATCTGGCACGCGGCAGCTGCGTTGCGCATGTCGAGAAGGAACAGGCCGGCTGGGCCGAACGCTTCCCGGAGTGGACGGCGTGAGCAGGGTGTTTAGTCATTGCGAGCGAAGCACGGCAATCCAGAGCGTATCGCTCCAACGCCCTGGATTGGTTGGCCGATGGCCGACTTCGTCCCGCTACGCTCGCAATGACGGGACCGGGTGGCCATGACTGATTTCCTTCTCGAACTGCGGTCCGAAGAAATCCCCGCGCGGATGCAGGCTGGTGCGCGGGCCGAGCTGGAAAAGCTGTTCCGGCGCGAGATGGACGGCTGCCGGGGTCCGGCACGGCGAACTGACCGTCTGGTCCACCCCGCGCCGTCTCGCCCTCATCGCACGCGACCTGCCCGATGCGACCGAGGCCGTCAGCGAGGAGATCAAGGGCCCGCCCGAAGCCGCGCCGGACAAGGCCGTCGAAGGGTTCTGCCGCAAGAACGGCCTGACGCGCGACCAGCTGGAAGTGCGCGACATTAAGGGCCGACCGACGCTGTTCGCCGTGATCGACACGCCGGGCCGCGCGGTGGTGGATGTGCTGGCTACGGCGATTCCCGCAATCATCCGCGACTTCCAATGGCCGAAGTCGATGCGTTGGGGCGGGGCGTCGATGAGCACCGAGAGCCTGCGCTGGGTGCGCCCGCTGTCGGGCATCGTCGCACTGTTCGGTAATGCAATCGTCGAATGCGAAGCGCATGGCGTGACGAGCGGCGCGGTGACGCTGGGTCACCGGTTCCATCATTCGGGCGATATCACGATTGGCGGCGCGGATGACTACGCGATGAAATTGCGCGCGGGGCATGTGATTGTCGATCACGAGGAGCGCGCCGGTATGATCCGCGACGGCGCAGCCAAGGCGGCACACGATGCCGGGTTGGTGCTGGTCGAGGACGAGGGGCTGGTGGTCGAGAACGCGGGCCTGACCGAGTGGCCGGTGCCGCTGCTCGGGCGCTTCGACGCGGCGTTTCTCGACGTGCCGCCCGAAGTCATCCAGCTGACCGCGCGGGTGAACCAGAAATATTTCGTGTGCGAAGATGATGGCAAGCTGACCAACGCCTTCGTCTGCACCGCCAATATCGAGGCGGCGGACGGCGGCGCGGCCATCGTCGAGGGCAACCGCAAGGTGCTGGCCGCGCGGCTGTCCGATGCGCGGTTCTTCTGGGACGTGGACCGCAGGAAGACGCTGGCCGAACACGCCGAGGGACTGGCGCGGATAACCTTTCACGAGAAGCTGGGCACGGTGGCGGACAAGGTCGAGCGCGTTGCGAAGCTGGCGCGCTGGTTGTGCGAGGAGGGGATTGTTGCCGAGGCATCTGTTCAGTCTGGCCCCACGCATAATTCCGTTCGCCCTGAGCCTGTCGAAGGGTCGTCCTTCACCTTGGGCGCTGCATTGAAAGATAAGGGCAATGCTTCGACAGGCTCAGCACGAACGGTTGTGGAACTCGCAGACCAAGCCGAGCAGGCAGCACGCCTGTGCAAGGCGGACCTCGTCACCGAAATGGTCGGGGAGTTTCCCGAACTGCAGGGCGTGATGGGCGGCTACTACGCCCGCGCCGAGGGCCTGGACCCCGCCATTTGCGACGCCATCCGCGACCACTACAAGCCGGTCGGGCAGGGCGACGTTGTGCCGACCGCGCCGGTGACGGTGGCGGTAAGTTTGGCGGACAAGCTGGATACGCTGGTCGGATTCTTTGCGATTGATGAAAAGCCGACGGGGTCGAAGGATCCGTTTGCCCTGCGGCGAGCGGCATTGGCTGTCATTCGCATGCTCGATGGCAACAAGATTCGCCTCAATCTCGCCACCGTTCATGCTGAGCTGGTCGAAGCATCGTCCTTTTCCGCGAAAGTGAAAGACAGTCCTTCGACCAGCTCAGGACGAACGGGGTTGGAGGAATTGCTCGATTTTCTTGCCGACCGGCTCAAGGTCCAACAACGCGAAGCCGGTGTCCGCCACGACTTGATCGACGCGGTGTTTGCGCTTGGGGGCGAGGACGATCTGGTGCGGTTGCTGGCGCGGGTTCGTGCCTTGCAAGCCTTCGTCGAAACCGACGACGGCGCGAACCTGCTGGCCGGATACAAGCGCGCGGCGAATATTTTGAAGAAGGAAAGGTTGCAAACTTCCCTCCCCACGGGGGAGGGGCCAGGGGTGGGGGGTGCCACGCATGATGCGTCGAACACCCATTCCCATCCCCTTCCCTCGAGGGAAGGGGCTTTGACCTTTCCTACACGCCCGAACCGGCCGAAAAGGCGCTGATCGACGCGCTTGATGCGGCCACTCCAAAGGCCGAAGCCGCTATCGAAGCCGAGGACTTCGCCGCAGCGATGACGGCGCTGGCATCCTTGCGTGCGCCGATCGATGCGTTTTTCGAGGAGGTGACGGTCAATGACGAGGACGAAGACAAGCGCGGCGCGCGCCTTGCCCTGTTGTCGCGGTTCCGCGATGCCGTCCACAGGGTCGCCGATTTCAGCAAGATCGAAGGGTAGCGGGCCCATGTCCGCGTGTGGCTTTCACGCCTTTTGCAAAAGTTACACGCGAACGGTAAGCAAGCGCAGTTCTACCAAGGGGGCGGGCCGGATATCGGGCCTGCACAAAACGGGGCCGAATGGTCCATCGCAAGCAGGATGATGGTTTAATACGATGACGCAAACAGTCTTCCCCTTCGGTGGCAGCGCCGACCATTCCGACCCGCGCCAGAAGGACAAGATCGTCACCGGCGGCAAGGGCGCGAACCTGGCCGAGATGGCGGATATCGGCCTGCCCGTGCCGCCCGGTTTCACAATCACGACCGAAGAATGCGTCGCCTATCTGCGAGAGGGCGCGGACTTCAGCGACGGCCTGCGCGATGCGGTGGCCAAGGCGCTCACCCATGTCGAGGCGACCTATGGCAAGCAGTTCGGCAGCACTGCCGATCCGCTGCTGCTGTCCGTGCGCTCCGGCGCGCGGGTCTCCATGCCCGGAATGATGGACACGGTGCTGAACCTGGGCCTGAACGATGAAACGGTGGCCGGTCTGGCGCAGGCATCGGGCGACGCACGGTTCGCATGGGACAGCTATCGCCGGTTCATCCAGATGTACTCCGACGTGGTGCTGGGCGTGGATCACGGCCTGTTCGAGGAAGCGCTGGAAATCGCCAAGGAAGACAAGGGCTTCTATAGCGATACGGAGATGGGGTCTGAAGACTGGGAAGCGCTGGTCGGCGAATACAAGGCCATTGTCGCGCGCGAGCATGACGTGCCGTTTCCGCAGGACGTGACCGACCAGCTATGGGGCGCTATCGCCGCCGTCTTCGACAGCTGGGACAGCGACCGGGCCAAGGTCTATCGCCGCCTGAACGACATCCCCGCCGACTGGGGCACCGCCGTCACCGTGCAGGCGATGGTGTTCGGCAATATGGGCGACACCAGCGCCACCGGTGTCGCCTTCACGCGCGATCCCGCCACCGGCGAGCGCGCATATTACGGTGAATACCTCATCAATGCGCAGGGCGAAGACGTGGTGGCGGGCATCCGCACTCCGCAATACCTGACCCGCGCCGCACGCGAGAAAGCAGGCGCCAAACCGCTCAGCATGGAAGAGGCGCTGCCCGATGCCTATGGCGAGCTGGCGCGCGTGTTCGACCTCCTCGAAACGCATTACCGCGACATGCAGGATATCGAGTTCACCGTGGAGCGCGGCACGCTGTGGATGCTGCAAACCCGCTCCGGCAAGCGGACCGCCAAGGCCGCGCTGAAAATGGCGGCGGACATGGTGGACGAGGGGCTGATAACGCAGGAGGAAGGCATCCTGCGCGTCGATCCGATGGCGCTGGACCAGCTGCTGCACCCCACGCTCGACCCGGATGCGCCGCGCGACATCCTGACCACCGGCCTGCCTGCCTCGCCCGGCGCGGCCTGCGGCAAGATCGCACTGGATGCGGACACCGCGGAACGCTGGGCGAACGAGGGCGAGAAGGTCATCCTTGTCCGCGTCGAAACCAGCCCCGAAGACATTCACGGCATGCACGCCGCACAAGGCGTGCTGACCGCGCGCGGCGGGATGACGAGCCACGCCGCTGTCGTGGCGCGCGGCATGGGTCGGCCCTGCGTTTCGGGCGCGTCGGCGCTCAATATCGACCGCGAGGCGCGCACCGTCACCATCGGCGACCGCGCGCTGGCCGAAGGCGACATCCTGACGCTGGACGGCAGCAAGGGGCAGGTCATCGCAGGCGAAGTTGCCACGCTGGAACCGGAGCTTGCGGGCGATTTCGCAACCATTATGGAATGGGCCGACGGGCACCGGCGGATGCGGGTGCGGACCAATGCGGAAACGCCCGCCGACTGCCGCATGGCGCGCCAGTTCGGGGCGGAGGGCATCGGATTGTGCCGCACCGAACACATGTTCTTCGATGCGGCTCGCATCAGCGCAGTGCGCGAGATGATCCTGGCCGAAGACGAGGCGGGGCGGCGCACGGCGCTGGCGAAACTGCTGCCCGAACAGCGGTCCGACTTCCGCGCCATCTTCGAAGTCATGGTCGGGCTGCCGTGCACGATCCGCCTGCTCGATCCGCCGCTGCACGAGTTCCTGCCGCATAGCGATGCCGAGTTTGCCGAGCTGGCGCAATCGTCCGGCATCGACCTGGCGAAGCTGCAACGGCGCGCGGCGGAATTGCACGAATTCAACCCGATGCTGGGCCATCGCGGCTGTCGCCTCGGCATCACCTTCCCCGAAATCTACGAGATGCAGGCGCGCGCCATCTTCGAGGCCGCCTGCGGGGTCGCAGCGGATTCAGGCGAGGCACCGGTGCCCGAAATCATGGTGCCGCTGGTGGCGACGGGCAAGGAGCTGTCCATCCTGCGCGCGCTGGTCGACCGTGTGGCGGAGGAAGTGTTTGGGGAAACCGGCACCCGTGTCGAGTATCTGGTCGGCACGATGATCGAACTGCCGCGCGCGGCGCTGATGGCGGGCGAGATTGCGGCGGATGCGCGGTTCTTCAGCTTCGGCACTAACGATCTGACGCAGACCACGCTGGGCGTATCGCGTGACGATTCGGCCCGCTTCCTCGCACCCTATGTCGAACAGGGCATCTTCGCGCGCGATCCCTTCGTCAGCCTCGACGTCGATGGCGTGGGTCAGCTGGTCGAACTGGCGGCAGAACGCGGGCGCGCGACTACGCCGGACCTGAAGCTGGGCATATGCGGCGAGCATGGCGGCGACCCGGCCAGCATCGCGTTCTGCGAGCAGGTCGGCCTGGATTACGTCAGCGCCTCGCCCTATCGCGTGCCGATTGCACGGTTGGCGGCAGCGCAGGCGGCGCTGAGGGCAAAAGACGGGCGTGCTGCAAAGGCCTAGCGCCAGCCGGTCAGCGTCAGCAGTTCGAACCGCTCGGTCAGCTTGCCGTCGTCGTCGGCCAGGGCCTGGAACACGGACTGCGCCGCGCGCCACGTGGTACGGGTAAGCGGCGGCGGTGCATCGGCCAGCACCGATTGGAGGCCCTGGTCACGCAAGTCGGCCACCAGCGTGGCAAGCGCACCGTAGCGGACGGTCATGCTGTGGCTGTCCACCACCTGCCGCGTGAAGCCCGCGCGCTGCAACAAGGCTGCCGAAGCGGAACGGTCGATAAGCGGATGCATCCGCGCCGTGGGCCGGTCGGGTTCGGCATCGAGCAGGATGCGGCGTAGCTTGGCGAGGCTACCCGCACCGGGGAAACTGGCAAGAAAAACGCCGCCTTGGTTTAACGACGTGTGGAGGTTGATGAGCGCGCCCGGCAAGTCGTTCACCGTCGCAAAGGCAGGACCGGCCACGACGAGGTCGAAAGGGTCGAGATCGAGCGGCTTGTCTTCGCGTAATGGACCGGGCGCGGTGCAATGGGCGTCGGGCAGGGCGGTCCGCAGGGCATCGTACAAAACGCCTGCGATATCGCACAGCACCAGCACGCGGGCCGGCTGGAGCTGCATGAAGCCGACGCGCTCCACGCAGTCGTCCGCGATCTCGTCCAGCAGGTAACGGGCCGGGTCGGCGCGGGTGGCAGCGCGCCCAGCCACAGCGGCGCGACGGCGCTCGGCGAAGATGGTGGGCGGGGCACTGGATTGCATCGACTGCGTGTAACGGGACTTGCGACGGCATGACAATACACGCATTGCGCCACCGTGCCGCTCGCCACCGTCCTTCGCGAAGGGTTCGCGCCTTTCGTGGACCTGCTGTTCCCGCCGCGCTGCCCGTTATGCGGCGACGGCATCGCGGAACAGAACGGCCTGTGCGCGCCATGCTGGCTGACGCTGGAGATACCGGGCGGCTCGGCATGCGATGCCTGTCAGGCGCCGGTGCGCGACGGTGAGGCGCAGCGTTGCGCCCACTGCACCGCGCGCCCGCCGCGACATGACGGCGTTTACGCAGGCACGGTCTATACCGATGCCGCACGAACGCTGGTGCTGCGCTACAAGCACGGGCGCAAGATTGCGATGGCCCCGCTGCTGGCACGGCTGATGGCGGCGCGCTTGCCTGTTGATGGAGGAGGAATGGCTGCTGGTGCCGGTCCCGTTGCACTGGACACGGCAGTGGCATCGCGGGTTCAACCAGTCGGCACTGTTGGCCAAGTCGCTTGGCAGGTTGCTTGGGCAACCAGTCCTCGTCGATGGACTGAAACGGACGAAGCGTACGAAGAGTCTCGGCGGCTTGGGCGGCAAGGCACGCAAGTCTGCGCTGCAAGGCGCTATCGCCAGCAACCCGCGCCGTGCTAACGCCCTCGCTGGCGCACGGGTGCTGCTGGTGGACGATGTGCTGACCAGCGGCGCGACCAGCTCCGCATGCGTCGATGCGCTGAAAGCTGCGGGTGCGGCGCAGGTGCGGATCGCCTGCTTTGCCCGCGTGCTGTAACCGGTGAAAGGAAAGGACAAGGCCATGCCAACAGCGAAAGAGCGCGAGGCCGGCACCGCCTTCCTGCCGAAGTTCGATGCGAACGGCCTGCTATGTGCGGTGGTGCAGGATGCCGACACCGATGTGGTGCTGATGGTGGCATATATGGACCGAGAAGCTCTGCAACGCACTGTCGATACCGGCTTCGCCTGCTTCTATTCGCGGTCGCGCAAAGCACAATGGATGAAGGGCGAGACGTCGGGAAACACCCTTGCAGTCGAAGAGATCAGGGTGGATTGCGATCAGGACACGCTGCTCCTGCGTGTCAAACCGGCGGGTCCGGCCTGCCACACCGGCGCGCCGTCCTGTTTCTATCGTTGCCTGACAGACGGAACGCTGGAGCCAATCGCAACTTGACGTTTACGTAAGGGGCATGCATAGCTGCGCCATGGCAACCGCACCCCTGCAAGAACGGCGCTCGCACGAAGGGGCGCATCTCGAACGGCCCGACGAGCTTTTGCGCGAACAGTTCACCATTTCGGACCTGACGCGCGAGTTCGACTGCACGGCCCGCGCCCTGCGCTTCTATGAGGACGAGGGCCTGATCGCGCCGAAGCGGTCCGGTCTCACACGTATCTATTCCAAGCGCGACCGCGCGCGGCTTGCCTGGATCATGCGCGCCAAGAATGTTGGCTTCAGCCTGACCGAAATTCGCGAAATGATCGATCTGTACGACCTCGATGACGGACGGGTCGAGCAACGGCGTGTCACGATCGAGAAATGCGATACGCACATCGCCAAACTCAAACGCCAGCGCGCGGATATCGATGCTTCCATCGCCGATCTCGAAGACTTCGTGACTCAGATCAAAGACATAGCCCTTTCCTGATACACAATGCCGGGCGACCGGACGTTCAAATTTTACGAAGAAGGACATTCTCATGCCCGTTTATACCGCTCCGACCCGCGACACGCGCTTCGTCGTTAATGAGATGCTCGACCTGCAAAGCTACGGCAATCTGCCCGGCTTCGAGAGCGCCACACCCGACATGATCGACACCGTCATCAACGAAGCCGGCAAGTTCTGCTCCGAAGTGCTCGCGCCGCTCAACCAGGTCGGCGATGTCGAAGGCTGCACGCGCCACGAAGACGGCACGGTGACGACGCCCAAGGGCTTCAAGGAGGCGTTTGCGCAATATCGCGAAAGCGGGTGGGGCACGATCTCGGCACCCGAAGAGTTCGGCGGGCAGGGCATGCCGCATGTACTTGGCTTTGCGGTCGAGGAGTTCATGTCCACGTCCAACATGGCGTTCTCGATGTATCCCGGGCTGACGACAGGCGCGATTTCCGCGCTGATTGCCAAGGGGTCGCCAGAGCAGCAGGACAAGTACCTTCCCAAGATGATCGCGGGTGAATGGCTCGGCACGATGAACCTTACCGAGCCACATTGCGGCACCGATCTGGGCATGATCCGCACCAAGGCCGAACCGCTGGCCGATGGCAGCTACGCCATCACTGGCACCAAAATCTTCATTTCGGCGGGCGAGCATGATCTGACCGACAACATCATCCACCTCGTGCTGGCGAAAACGCCGGGCGCGCCGGACAGCACGAAGGGCATTTCGCTGTTCGTGGTGCCCAAGGTGCTGGTGAACGACGACGGTTCGCTGGGCGCACGCAATGGCGTGTCGTGCGGGTCCATCGAGCACAAGATGGGCATCCACGGCAACGCGACATGCGTGCTGAACTATGACGGCGCAACGGGCTGGATGGTCGGCGAGGAGAACAAGGGCCTCGCCGCGATGTTCATCATGATGAATGCCGCGCGTCTCGGTGTCGGCATTCAGGGCCTGGCGCAGGCAGAGCTTTCCTATCAAAACGCCGTTGCCTACGCACTCGACCGTCGTCAGGGACGCGCGTTGACCGGACCGGAAGAACCTGAAGCGCAGGCCGATCCGATCTTTGTCCACCCCGATGTCCGCCGCATGCTGATGGACGGCAAGGCGTTTAACGAAGGAATGCGCGCGCTGTGCATGTGGGGCGCCTTGCTGGTCGATCTGAGCCACAAGGCGCAGACCGAGGAAGAGCGCACCGAAGCGGACCTGATCGTCGGGCTGCTGACGCCGGTCATCAAGGGCTACGGCACCGACAAGGGCTACGCCATCGCCACGGACATGCAGCAGGTGTTCGGCGGGCATGGCTATGTCGAGGAATGGGGCATGAGCCAGTTCGTGCGCGATGCCCGCATTGCCATGATCTACGAAGGCACCAACGGTATCCAGGCGATGGACCTGTGCGGGCGCAAGCTGGCGCAGAATGGCGGCGCGGGCATCCAGGCGTTCTTCAAGACCGTTGGCGAAGAGATCGCCTCCGCCAAGCAGGACGACGACCTGAAAGGCATGGCCGAAGCGCTGGAGAAGGCGCTGGGTCACCAGCAGGCATCGACCATGTGGTTCATGAATAATGCGATGCAGAACCCGAACCACCTTGGCGCGGGTGCGCACCATTACATGACCATGATGGGCATCGTGACGCTGGGGCTGATGTGGCTGCGGATGGCGAAGGTTGCCAAGGCGGCGCTTGCTAATTCGCCTGAAGACCCCGCGTTCTACGAAACCAAGCTGGCAACGGCACGGTATTATATGGACCGGTTCCTGCCCGATTGCGGCGCACTGCGCCGCAAGCTGGAAGCGGGTGCGGACAACGTCATGGCGCTTGGTGAAGAGGCATTCGCCACCGCAGCGTAAAGAAAGAGACGGGGCGGCACCACGCCGCCCCGTCCTTGAATATCAAAGCGCTTATTCTTCGGGCAGGAAATCCGGCACGCTGAGATAGCGTTCGCCGGTATCGTAATTGAAGCCCAGTACCCGCGCCCCGCTATCCAGTTCGGGCAGCTTCTGCGCAATCGCAGCCAGTGTCGCGCCGCTGGAAATGCCGACCAGCATGCCTTCCACGCTCGCGGCGCGGCGGGCCATCTCCTTTGCATCGTCGGGATCGACCTTGATCGCGCCATCGATGGTCTTGGTATGCAGATTGGCCGGAATGAAGCCTGCGCCGATGCCCTGAATGGGGTGCGGACCGGGCTGGCCACCATTGATGACTGGACTGCCGACAGGCTCCACCGCCCAAGCCTTCATATCCGGCCATTTTGCCTTCATTTCCATCGCGCAGCCGGTGATATGGCCGCCCGTGCCCACGCCGGTGATCATCGCGTCGATGGGGGTATCGGCAAAGTCGGCGATGATTTCATGCGCCGTCGTCTTGGCATGGACCTTGTAGTTGGACGGATTGTCGAATTGCCCCGGCATCCACGCGCCGTCGGTTTCTCCGACCAGCTCCTCGGCCCGCGCAATGGCGCCGGGAATGCCCTTGCTCTTGTCGGTCAGCACGAAGCTCGCGCCATAGGCCAGCATCAGGCGTCGCCGCTCCACGCTCATGCTTTCGGGCATGACCAGCACCAGCTTGTAGCCTTTTACCGCGGCCACCATTGCCAGCCCCACGCCGGTGTTCCCGCTGGTCGGTTCGATAATCGTGCCGCCCGGCTTCAGCGCGCCTGAGCCTTCCGCATCCTCGATCATCGCCAGCGCGATCCGATCCTTGATCGAGCCGCCGGGATTGGTCCGCTCCGACTTGATCCAGACCTCGTGATCGGGAAACAGTTTTGCCATCCGGATATGGGGGGTGTTGCCAATGGTGGCGAGGATGCTGTCGGCCTTCATGCGGGTTTCTCCGTTGGTTTCGCGTTGTCTTCCTGCAACGCAGGCGGCGGGTCAAAGGTCCGCGTGGTGCGCAGGACGGGGAACAGGCGCGACCACAGGCCGACTGTCGCGATGGCACCGATGCCGCCCGCGACCACGGCGGGCACCGGGCCGATCCAGCTCGCCAGCGTGCCCGAAAACGCGTCGCCGCCTTCATTGGAGGCGCTGATGGTCAGCATCGAAACGGACGATACCCGCCCGCGTTTGTCGTCCGGCGTATGCAGCTGGATGAGCGACTGGCGGATATAGACGCTGAACATATCGCCCGCGCCGACCACGAACAGCGCCGCCAGGCTAAGCGGCATGGAAGTCGATAGCCCGAACACGATGGTCGCCACGCCGAACACCGCGACGGACCACAGCATCTTCGGCCCGACCTGCGTTTTCAGCGGGAATACCGAGAACCACAGCGCCGTCAGCGCTGCACCGATTGCCGGAGCCATCGCAAGCTGCGCCAGACCCGGCGCGCCGACTTGCAGCACATCGCGGGCATAGACCGGAAACAGCGCCGTCGCCCCGGCAAGGAACACGGCCAGCAAGTCCAGCGTAATCGCGCCCAGCACCATCCTGTTGCGCCCGACATAGCGCATGCCATCCACGATCATCGCCACGGGCCTGTCGCCCTGTCGCATCGCAGGTTGCGGAACCGGTCCGATCAGGCTGAGCATCACGATGGACACCAGGAACAGCGCAGCTGCCACAGCATAGGGGAGAGCGGGCATGATCGCGTATGTATATCCGCCCACTGCCGGCCCCACGATCATGCCGGTCTGCCACGCGATGCTGGACAGCGCGATAGCGTTGGGCAGGATCGCCTTTGGCACCAGATTGGGGGCCAGCGCGGACAGGGCCGGGCCGTTGAAGGCACGCACCACGCCCAGCACCACCGCAACCGAAAACAGGATGGCGAGCGACAGCACGCCCTGATAGGTCGCCCATCCCAGCACGCCCGCACACGCAATTTGCAAGGCAATGGTCGCGCGCGCGACGCTGCGCCGGTCGAACCGGTCGGCGACAAGACCCGCAAACGGAGTTAGCAGGAACAGCGGCACGAATTGCAACAGCCCGATAATGGCAAGTTGTCCGGCGGACGCTTCCACATCCATCGTCTGGCGCGCGATCTGGTAGGTCTGCCATCCGATGATAAGCATCATCGCATACTGCCCCAGCGTCATGCTGAGACGGCTGAACCAGTAAACACGAAAATTGTGAACCCTGAACGGGTGAGTTGGGGGCTGGGTAGTCACGCACCGCGCAATGGCAGGCGACGCCGGAGTAGGAAAGCGTTACCGGTGTGCGCGCAGTTTGGGGTTGGGTTGTAGCGTGTCGATCATCAGGTCGAAATCGTCGATACGGATGATGCGTTCGAACTGGAAGCCTGCGCGGTTGTCGGACAGCCACATCATATACGCCTCGATCCGGCCGACGACCGGCAGGCGAATGATGATTCGGTCGCCGCGTGACAGGATATCGGTCGCGTCGTCGATCATGAACCCGTTGGCAGAAATGTTCGAAACGTGCAGCTTGAGATCGCCGTGGGCATTGTGTTCGGCGATGACCGGATAGTCGACGGGATGCCGTGCCCCCCGCCGCTGTTCCGTCACCGATAATTGCGCCCGTACTGTCACGATAGCTGATCCCGCGTCGTTGTTCCCGATGGCATCCTTAATGGGCCGCAAAGCCTGACATCGGGTAAACGAAACTGTTCCGGAATGGCACAGAATGGCGCTTTTCCAGCAGTTTGCGCGCGGTTAGCGGGTCAGGATCGCGTGACGTTTTCGCCCTAGCGACAGCTTGCCGCTCGCGCCGTCCTCCACCGTAATCATGTAGGACGGGTCGTCGATAACAGCGTCGTCGAACCGCACCGCACCTTCGGCCAGCTTGCGTTTCGCTTCCTTGTTCGATGCGGTGAAGCCGAGCGCGGTCAGCGCCGCCCCGATCCGCATGCCGTCGGGACCGACCGCAAGGGTCGGCAAGTCCTCTCCCGCGCCGCCGCCCGCAAACGTCTGTTCTGCCGTCGCCCGCGCCGCCCGCGCCGCGTCCTCGCCCCGGACCAGTGTCGTCACTTCGTCGGCAAGCCGGACCTTGGCCTCGTTGATCTGCGACCCCTCCAGCGCTTCCAGTTGGGCAATTTCGCTTAACGACACGTCGGTGAACAGGCGCAAGAACCGGCCCACATCGCGATCATCGACATTGCGCCAGTATTGCCAGAAATCGTAGGCGGGCAGCGCATCCTCGTTCAGCCAGACCGCACCCGCCGCCGTCTTGCCCATCTTCGCGCCATCAGCCGTCGTCAGCAGCGGTGTGGTCAGCCCGAACAGCTCCGCGCCGTCCTTCCTGCGCGCCAGTTCCATGCCGTTGACGATATTGCCCCACTGGTCGCTGCCGCCCATCTGCAACCGGCAGCCGTGGCGCCGCGACAGTTCCAGGAAGTCGTACGCCTGCAGGATCATGTAGTTGAATTCGAGGAAGGTCAGCGGCTGCTCGCGGTCGAGGCGCAGGCGCACACTGTCGAAGGTCAGCATCCGGTTGACGGTGAAATGAGGGCCGACATCGCGCAACAGGTCGATATAGCCCAGCGCATCCAGCCATTCGTCATTGTTGACCAGCACCGCGTCGGTCGGCCCGTCCCCGAACGTGAGCAACCGCTCGAACACGGTGCGGATGCCCGCGATGTTCGCCGCAATGCCCGCCGCGTCCAGCATCTGCCGGCTTTCGTCCTTGCCGCTGGGATCGCCGATCTTGGTGGTGCCGCCGCCCATGACCACGATGGGTTTGTGCCCCGCCTGTTGCAGCCGCCGCAGCATCATGATCTGCACCAGACTGCCGATATGGAGCGAAGGGGCAGTAGCATCGAAGCCGATATAGCCGGGAACCACCTGCTTCGTGGCCAGCGCATCCAGCCCCGCCGCGTCGGTCGCCTGATGGATGTAGCCGCGCGCATCGAGCGTGCGCAGCAGGTCGGATTGCCATTCGGCCTTCGCGCCGCTCATCGCGCTACACCTCCATTCGTCGCTGACAGGGAACGTTTGATACATGTGTTACACTGTTCAGGAGCAAAAAATACGGCGCTCGTATCGGAGACGAAAAAGCGGGTGGGGAGGGAGGTACGGGTTTGTATCATGGTGCGGTCTTTAGCGCGGATTGTTGCGAGTAGGACAGACCCTTGTGCGCGCCCTGCAGCGGCCCTAGCAATCGCGCCATGCACCACCTTATCCTTCACCCCGAATGTGAACCCGGCGTAATCCACACCGTGCGCGCCGAATGCGTCGCGACCCCGCAGGGCTGCCGCGCCACCTTCCGCCTCGAAGGCGACATAGCGGCCATCGCCGTGCCCGCCCATGCCGCGCCCGAACGGATGGACGACTTGTGGAAAACCACTTGCTTCGAGATATTCTGGCAGGGCGAGGGCGCGGATGCCTATCGCGAGTTCAACCTCTCCCCCTCGAGCCGCTGGGCCGCCTACGACTTCGACGATATGCGGGTGAACAGCCGGGACGCGCCGGTGGAGGCGATTTCCGTCGCGTGCAGCCACACCGACCGCACGCTGGAGCTGACGTGCGACATCGCCGCGCGGCTGCCCGTTCCCGCCAAGGTGGCGCTGAACGGGATTGTTGAAGTTGCGGCGGGCACGCTGCAATTCTGGGCGCTGGCTTTCGCGCCCGGCAAACCGGAATTCCACAGCCCTGCCTGCCGCGCGCTCGCCATCGGAGACCGCGCATGACCGTCCTCTTCGGTATCGACCGCCTGCTCGCCGACCCCGCTTTGCTCGATGAACTCAAGGGCACACGTGTCGCGCTGGTCGCCCATCCGGCCAGCGTGACGGCGGACCTGACGCACAGCCTCGATGCATTGATTGCGGGGGGGGTGAACGTCACCAGCGCCTTCGGTCCGCAGCACGGGCTGAAAGGCGACAAGCAGGACAACATGGTGGAGACGGCGGACGAAACCGATCCGCACTACGGCATCCCGGTGTTCAGCCTGTATGGCGAAGTCCGCCGCCCGACTGCGCGGATGATGGATAGCGCCGATGTGTTCCTGTTCGACCTGCAGGACCTCGGTTGCCGCATCTACACCTTCGTCACCACGCTGCTGTATCTGCTGGAAGAAGCGGCGAAGGCGGACAAGGCGGTGTGGGTGCTGGACCGGCCCAATCCGGCGGGCCGCCCGGTCGAAGGCACGCTGCTGGTGCCGGGGCACGAGAGCTTCGTCGGTGCGGCGCCGATGCCGATGCGGCACGGGCTGACGATGGGCGAGATGGGGCACTGGTTCGTCGATCACTTCGGCCTGGATGTGGACTATCGCGTGGTGGCGATGGAGGGCTGGCAGCCCGACGGCCCCGGCTTCGGCTGGCCGACCGACCGCGTGTGGATCAATCCGTCGCCCAACGCGGCGAGCGTCAACATGGCGCGCGCCTATGCCGGCACGGTGATGCTGGAAGGCGCAACGCTGAGCGAGGGGCGCGGCACCACCCGCCCGCTGGAAGTCCTGTTCGGCGCGCCCGACATTGACGCAAAGGCGGTGTTGGCCGAAATGCACGCGCTGCAACCCGAATGGCTGGCGGGGTGTGCTTTGCGCGAATGCTGGTTCGAACCGACCTTCCACAAACACGCAGGTGTTCTGTGCAACGGCCTGATGATCCACGCAGAAGGCCCGTTCTACACCGCCGACGCTTTCCGCCCCTGGCGGTTGCAGGCCCTCGCGTTCAAGGCGATCCGGTCGCTCTATCCGGACTACGACCTGTGGCGCGGCAAGGACTTCAAATACGAATATACCGACGACGTGGTGGCAATAGACGTCATCAACGGCGGCCCTGCCTTGCGCGAATGGGTCGATGACGCAGGCGCGACGCCGCACGATCTGGACGTTCTGTCCGTCCATGACGAGGCTTCGTGGCAGGCCGCGACCCGATCGCATATGCTGTATGGATAGGTCGAAACGATTGACGGGCAGGGGGCAGGCATGTCGGACCCTATAGTTCCACTGGAGCTTGGTCGGATGATCGTCGGGGACCAGCCTTTGCTGTTCTACCTCGAAATCCTGATCCGCTCCGTCATAATCTACGGCTATTTCTTCCTGCTGCTGCGATGGATCGGACGGCGCGCCAAGTCGGGCCTGTCGATTATCGAGGTCATTCTGATCGTTGCGCTCGGTTCCGCCGTAGGCGATGGCACGTTTTACCCGGAAGTGCCCATCTTGCACGCTTTGCTGGTGATCACGTTGGTTGCGCTGTTCAACCAGGGGCTGCAATACGCCATCCAGCAACACGAGCCGTTCCGGCACTGGGTCGAGGGACGCCCGTTGGCGGTGCTTCGCGATGGTGTGCTGCTACCCGATCATATCGACGAAGCGGGGTTCGAAGAACACGATATCAAGGAGATGCTCAGGGTTGCCGGTGTGTGCAACCTCGGGCAACTGGCGCTTGTCGTGCTTGAGCCAAATTCGGAACTGAGCGTCTACAGACGCAGCGAGCCGGTGCCGGGTCTATGTATCCTGCCCCGGTACATCGCTAGCCGGACCGACGATACGCAAAAGACAGCCGAACACGGACTCTGCTGCCGAAATTGCGCGAGCGAGGAGATCGACGGCAAGGCATGCGGGAACTGCGGCGAAACAGGGACGCAGGCAAAAACCATAGCTCTGTACGAACTTAACTAAATTGCGGGCGCGCGCCGTCAGGTTCCGGTCGTCGATATAGGTTCACACACCCGCTGCCCCAAACACACTTGCACGGAACCGATAATCACCAACAGGTACCACGCGCCAAGCTTTTCCGGTCTGGCCAGTCCCCTGCCGACCTCTCGCCCCAGGAACGACCAGCCCGCTCCGTATTCGCTTACCCCACCTTCCGGCTCAATTCCCGCATCGCGTCGTCCAGCCCGTCCAGCGTCAGCGGATACATGCGGTCCTCGACCAGCTGCTTCATCATCGTGGTGCTTTGCGAATAGCCCCATTGCTTTTCGGGCACCGGGTTCAGCCACACCGTCGCGGGGTAGGTGTTGGCGACGCGTTTGAGCCAGATCGCGCCGGCTTCCTCGTTCATGTGCTCCACGCTGCCGCCGGGGTGGGTGATTTCATAGGGGCTCATCGCTGCATCGCCGACGAAGATCACCTTGTAGTCATGGCCGTATTTGTGGAGGATATCCCATGTCTTGGTCCGTTCCTGCCAGCGGCGGCGATTGTCCTTCCACACGCCTTCGTACAGGCAGTTGTGGAAATAGAAGAATTCCAGGTTCTTGAACTCCGCCGTCGCGGCGCTGAACAGTTCCTCCACCATCTTCACGAACGGGTCCATCGATCCGCCCACGTCGAGGAACAGCAGCAGCTTCACCGCATTCCGGCGTTCGGCGCGCATGTGGATGTCGAGCCAGCCCTGCTTCGCCGTGCCGTCGATGGTCGCACCGATATCCAGCTCGTCCTGTGCGCCCTCGCGCGCGAAGCGGCGCAGGCGGCGCAGCGCCATCTTGATGTTGCGCGTGCCCAGCTCTTTCGTGTTGTCGAGGTTCGCGAACTCGCGCTTCTCCCATACCTTGATCGCGCGCTTGTGCTTGCTTTCGCCACCGATCCGCACGCCTTCGGGGTTGTAGCCGGAATGGCCGAACGGGCTGGTGCCGCCGGTGCCGATCCACTTGTTGCCGCCCTGGTGCTTGCCTTCCTGCTCCTCCAACCGCTTTTTCAGCGTCTCCATGATCTCGTCCCAGTCGCCCAGGCTTTCGATCTTGGCCATCTCCTCTTCGGTCAGGAACTTCTCGGCCACCGCCTTCAGCCAGTCTTCGGGGATATCGACCGGGTTCTGCCCGTAATCGGACATCAACCCCTTGAAGACCTTGGCGAACACCTGGTCGAACCGGTCCAGCATGCCTTCGTCTTTCACGAAGGTCGCGCGGCTGAGATAGTAGAACGCTTCGGGCGTCTGCTCGATCACGTCGCGATCCAGCGCCTCCAGCAATGTGAGGTGTTCCTTGAACGAGGCCCCGATCCCGGCCTCGCGCAGCTCGTCCATGAAGTTGAAGAACATGGGCCTTGCCTACCGCGCCGAACCGGGATGCGCCAGATGCAAAGCGCCCAAACACAGGACACGGCGTTTACCGATTGCTAACCATGCGCGGCCTACCGCTATTCGCATGACCGATACGACACAGACGGGGCAATAATGCGGCACGAACGGATGGAACCTGTCGGGGAACATGGCACCGGAGGTCATGACGTCGACGCGATTTCGGAACGCTGCGGCGAACTGGCGGTCGGCTGCTCGCACAGTGCCGACATCATCGATGCGGTGCGCGCCGCCAGCAAGCAGCTCGGCGAGCAATTCGGCTCCCTAACGCAAACGATCGGCAGTCTCGAGGCGGACCAGAACAAGGTCGTTGAGGCGAGCGACGAAGCGCGCCTGCTGTCCGAACGCGCCATCGAGCGGCTGGGACAGGGCACCGAGCAGATCCACCAGTCGCTAGCCCAGATCGGCAGCCTCCTGGACTTGGTCGATACCCTGACGCATCATATCACGGGGTTCGCCGCCGCAATGGATCAGGTCCGCAAATCAGCCGCCGACATTGACCAGATTGCCGAAACGACCAATATCCTCGCATTGAACGCGACAATCGAAGCGATGCGGGCGGGTGATGCGGGACGCACATTTGCAGTGGTGGCCAATGAGGTGAAGGCACTGGCCGGTGAAACGCGACGCGCCACCGAAGAGATCGGCGAGACCATTGATACGCTGGACGGCGAAGCGCGCACCGTGATCGCCAAGATCGAAAGCGGTGCGGAAACCTCGCGCGGGGCGAAGCATTCCGTCACGCAGATCGAACATACGCTGGGCGGGGTCGCCGAACTGGTCGAGGAAGTTGACCGTCAGAACGACCAGATCGCGCGCTCGACCGGTACAATCAGCGGGCATGTTCACCAGATTCAGGATGTAATGCAAAGCTTCACCGAAGCCGCCGTTGTCAACACAAAGCGGCTGAACGAGGCGCATGGCAGCATGTCGTCGCTGGAATTGACCGCCAGCGGAATGCTCGACAGTATCGTCAAGGCGGGCCTGTCCCCGCGCGACAGCCTGATGGTGGACAAGGCCAGCGTCTATGCCGCCGAGGTCAAGGTGCTGACCGAAGCTGCGCTGGCCGACGGTACGCTGACGTCGGACGCGCTGTTCGACCGGGACTATGTCGAAATCGAAGGCTCCAATCCGGTGCGCTACCGCTCGCGCCTGACATCATGGGCCGATATAAACTGGCGTCCCGTGCTGGACCGGATGGTGGCCGAGGGCGGCGCGGTCCGCATGTGCTCCATCGCCGATATGAACGGCTTCCTGCCGACGCACACCACCGACCGCTCGCGCGCGCCCACCGGCGATGTTTCGCACGACACAAAATACTGCCGCAATGGCCGCATCCTGCTGACGGCTACGGACCAGCAAGCCAAGCAGAGCGACGCCCCCTACCTGATGGCGGTGTACCGGCAGGAGGGCGACGGCGAAACCAGCGTGGTGGTCCGCAACGTGTATATCCCGCTGATCATAAACGGCCGCCGCTGGGGCGATTTCGAGGTGGCGTATTCGTTTTAGGCTATTGCGCTAATCACCGGTTGCCCAGCGTTAGTATTAGACCGGCTAGGCACCACGCCATGCTTGCGATAATTAGCGCAACGTAGAAGCCGGCCGCGCGCGCCACCCTGGCAGGGTCCGTTCCCGCCTCGATATTGCTGGCGAGCGACATCCACATCATGCCCAGCGCAAAGCCCCAACCGCAGGCCAGGAGCGCGCGACCAATTGGATGAGCACGAACTGCGGACCACCCGCCTGCAACCAGCAACGCCGCCGCGACATAATCGACCAGCCACCACGGCCACCATTGCCACTGTCCCCAGTTCACGAACGTTTCGAACGTTGCCAGACCGACGCCGTAAATTAGCGCCATCGACGCCGATAAACGCAGCGGTTGCATCAGGTCGGTTGCCGCCGCGACATGAAGGCCAGGCGCTCGAACAGCATCACGTCCTGTTCGTTCTTCAGCAGCGCGCCGTGCAGCGGGGGGATGGCGGTGTTGGGGTTGCTGTCCTGCAGCACTTCCAGCGGCATGTCCTCGTTCAGCAGCAGCTTGAGCCAATCGAGCAGTTCGCTGGTGCTGGGCTTTTTCTTCAGGCCCGGCACGTCGCGCAGTTCGTAGAAGACGTCCATCGCCTTCGTCACCAGCGTCTTCTGGATATCGGGGAAATGCACCGCGATGATCTCGCGCATCGTCTCGCGGTCGGGAAACTTGATGTAGTGGAAGAAACAGCGGCGCAGGAAAGCGTCGGGCAGCTCTTTCTCGTTATTCGACGTGATGACCACGATGGGCCGCTCGGTCGCCGTGACCCGCTCCTGCGTTTCGTAAACGTCGAAGCTCATACGGTCGAGTTCCTGCAACAGGTCGTTCGGAAACTCGATGTCAGCCTTGTCGATCTCGTCGATCAGCAGCACGGGCAGTTCGGGCGCGGTAAACGCATCCCACAGCTTGCCGCGCTTGATGTAGTTCTTGATGTCGTGGACCCGCTCGTCGCCAAGCTGCCCGTCGCGCAAGGCGCGCGACTGCGTCATATTCGTACAGGCCCTGCTGCGCCTTGGTGGTGGATTTGACGTTCCACTCGATCAGCGGCGCGCCGATGGCCTTGGCGATTTCATGCGCCAGCACGGTCTTGCCGGTGCCGGGTTCGCCCTTCACCAGCAGCGGGCGGCGCAGGGTGACGGCAGCATCGACGGCGACCTTGAGGTCGTCGGTCGCGATATAGTCTTCGGTGCCGGTGAAGCGGTCGGTCATGGTAATCCTGTCATCTGTGTTGAGTGAAGCGCGCGCCTATTGCGCGAGAATGCGGGTGGCGATGGCTTCCAGTGCGCCGTCGGGCAGGGCGGTGTCGGGATCGTTCCACGACATAAGCAGCGCGTGCCATTCGCCCGCCTCGTCGCGCAGCAGCCAGCTGAGATTGAGCACGCCGGGTTCGGACCCGCCCTTGTATCCGGCATAGCGCCAACGGTCGTTCGCGCCTGCCAGCGACGGGTTCACCGTCATGATCGCGCGTGCCGTGTCGTCGGTTCCTGTAGTCAGGTGGCGCATCAGGCGCAGCAGGTCGTCGCGTCCGGCAAACCATTCCAGCGTGTCGATGCGGTTGGGCTGCGTAAAGCTGGGCGGCGTCGCGTTGCGTGCGCGGCCGCGCAGGGTACTTTCCAGATCGGCGAGTATGCGGACCGCGCGCCTTGGTCGAGGCAGCGGCATACTGCGCGCCCAGCGCCTCGTCGCCTTTCAGGTGGAACAGTTCCAGCGTGGTCAAAAAGGGCACTGTCCGTTCCGGCATATCGTGCCCGATGCGCAGGAGATGGCTTTCCACCGCCTCGCGGCCCAGTACCTTGATGAGCTGGTCGGTCGCGGTGTTGTCGCTGACCGAGATCATCATCGTCGCCAAAGTGTGCAGCGTGACCGGCGCGCCGCGTGGCCAGCGTTGCATCTGGCCGCTGGGAAAGCTGCTGACATCGAGTGGCACGACATCGTCCCACGACCGCTCGCCGCGCTGCACCGCATCGGCCAGCGCTGACAGAACGTAGAGCTTGAAGGTCGACCCGATCGCCATCTGGCGGCCGTCGCCCACGCTCAGCACAGGTTCTGAACCTTGCGCCAACGGCCCGAACCAGACCTCGACCTGTCCCGGCAGGGCGCGAAGGTCGCGTTCTATCGTCCCCAGGTCGTCATCGATCGGTGCCACGCTGCGGATGAGCAGCTCGCTGATGCGATAGTCCTGCGCCGGGTCGATCCGCATCTCCGCCTTGCCGATGGCACGCTCGAACCGGATGTCGAAGGCGGCGACTTCGGGCGTAAAGGCCTTGAGGTTCTCGACCCCGACTACCGGACCATATTTTTCCACCAGCCCTGCGTTGAAGGCGGCAAGTTGGGTAGGGGGCAAGGCTTCCAGAAAAGCGTCCGTGAACAGATCGGCGCTTTCCACCTCGCCGCGCAGCCAGCGTTCGACATCACCGCTACGTTCTTCGAGCGGGGACGTGGCGCTGGCGTCTCTTGGCACTGACTGGGCTTCCTGAGCTGCCAGCGGTGCAACAGAGAACACCAGCAGGAACGAGAAAAATACGCTACGCATCGATCATCTCCCGGTCCATGTCGCCTGCGCGGTTCTGGATGAAATTGAAGCGGTGTTCGGGATTGCGGCCCATCAATTGCGCGACCAGTTCCTTCACCGCCGCGCGATCCTCGAATTCGGGTGGCAGGGTAATGCGGATCAGGCTGCGGCTGGCGGGATCCATCGTGGTTTCGCGCAATTGCGACGGATTCATTTCGCCGAGACCCTTGAAGCGCCCGACATCGACGTTCTTGCCCTTGAACACCGTCGCTTCCAGCTCGGCCCGGTGCGCGTCGTCACGGGCGTAGCGACTCTCCTTGCCCGCACTCAGCCGATAGAGCGGCGGCTGAGCCAGGAACAGGTGCCCCTGCTTCACGATTTCCGCCATTTCCTGAAAAAAATAGGTCATCAGCAGCGTGGCGATATGCGCGCCGTCGACGTCGGCATCGGTCATGATAATGACGCGGTCGTAGCGCAGCTGTTCCGGATCGCAATGCTGGCCCGTACCGCATCCCAGCGCGAGCCCGAGATCGGCGATCTCGGCATTGGCGGCAATCTTGTCTGCCGTGGCGCTTGCGACATTCAGGATCTTGCCGCGTATCGGCAGGATGGCCTGCGTCTTGCGGTCGCGGGCCTGTTTCGCGCTGCCGCCGGCGCTGTCGCCTTCCACGATGAACAGCTCGGTTTCCGCCGTCCCGCCGCCGCTGCAATCGGTCAGCTTGCCGGGCAGGCGCAGCTTCTTGGCATTGGTGGCGGTCTTGCGCTTGATCTCGCGTTCCTGCTTCCTTCGCAGGCGCTCGTCCATCCGTTCCATGATCTGGCCGAGCAGCGCCTTGCCGCGATCCATATTGTCGGTCAGGAAATGGTCGAAATGGTCGCGCACCGCGTTTTCGACGAGGCGCGCGGCTTCCGGGCTGGTCAGGCGGTCCTTGGTCTGGCTCTGGAACGACGGCTCGCGGATGAAGACGCTCAGCATCACCTCGCCGCCGGTCATGATGTCGTCCGCCGTCAGGTCTTTCGCCTTCTTGGTGCCCGTCAGTTCGCCGAACGCCCGCAGCCCCTTGGTCAGCGCGGCGCGCAGGCCCTGTTCGTGCGTGCCGCCATCCGGGGTCGGCACGGTGTTGCAATACCAGCTGGTGGTGCCTTCGGAATAGAGCGGCCAGGCGCAGGCCCATTCAACGCGGCCCTGCGACACGCCGCCCTCGTCATCGGGAAAGTCCTGCGCACCGGAGAAACGGTTTTGCAGTGACGCATTCGCGCGTCGCCAATCTGTTCGGCAAGGTGGTCAGCCAGCCCGCCCGGAAACTTGAACACAGCCTCGGCAGGCACGTCTTCGCTGACCAGCACCTCGGCGCATTTCCAGCGGATTTCGACGCCAGCGAACAGGTAGGCCTTGGACCGTGCCAGTCGGAACAGGCGGCGCGGGCGGAACTGGCGGTCGCCGAATATCTCGGTGTCCGGCGTAAAAGTGACGGTGGTGCCGCGCCGGTTCGGTGTAGGGCCAAGGTCTTCGATCTTGCCGAGCGTTTCGCCGCGCGCGAAGCGTTGCCGGTACAGCTGCCGGTCGCGCGCTACCTCGACCACGGTATCGCTGCTCAAGGCGTTGACCACGCTGACGCCGACGCCGTGCAGACCGCCCGACGTCGCATAGGCCTTGCCCGAAAACTTGCCGCCCGAATGCAGCGTGCCCATGATGACTTCGAGCGTTGATTTGCCCGGAAACTTGGGGTGCTCGTCAACCGGGATGCCGCGCCCGTTATCGGTTACGGACAGGCGATTGCCTTCTTCCAGCGACACTTCGATGCGCGTGGCGTGTCCGGCGACGGCTTCGTCCATCGCATTGTCGATGACTTCTGCGGCGAGGTGGTGCAGCGCGCGGTCATCCGTGCCGCCGATATACATGCCCGGGCGGCGGCGGACGGGTTCCAGCCCTTCCAGCACCTCGATGGACGAGGCATCGTAATCGCCACTGGAGGCCGGAGTGCCTTCGAACAGGTCGTCCGCCATTGCGCCGCGCCCTTTTTCTAGAAGCTGGTCGGGGCGGGGGCGACGATAACGACTTGCCCGTCACGGATTTCGCGCACTTCCATCGCGCGTTCGATCACGCCGCTGCGCCCGAACCGGAACGGCCCGTCCAGCCCGAGGAAGCCGCCGCTGTCGCGCAGTTGGCCGGTTGGAAAGTCGCGCCCCATCTGCCAGTCGCGCGCCACGCGCAGGGTTAGCAGCACACTGTCATAACCCAGCGTGGCAATGCGATAGGGCTGTTCGCCGAACCGTTCTTTGTAGCTTTCCGAAAAGCGTTTGAACCGCTGGTCGGAGATGGCGGAAAACACCATGCCGCGCATCGACGGCGTGCGTGTGACGCCCGCTTCGCCACTCAGCAGTTCGGTACCGAGCAGCTGCGTCGTGCCTTGCCCGCGCGGGCGCAATTCGTTGGCGGCCAGCGCGGCGAGGCGCGACCCGTCGGCGACCAGCACCGTGTCATACCCACCATTCTGCACGATCCGCCGCGAGGCGCCGACGATGGAGGTGTTGCCGCGTTCATAGGTTTCATTGGCAACGATCCGCCCGCCCGCATCGCGTACCGCCGTGGCAAAGGCATCGGCAACCTGCGTACCGTATTCGCCAAACGGCACGATGGATGCAAAATTGCGCGCGCCACGCTCGCGGGCATAGCCGACGGTCCGGGCAATGGATTGCGCGGGCACCTGGCCCATCACCAGCACGTCGGGCGCGGCCACGCTGGCATCGTTGGAATAGGTGATGATCGGCACATTGGCGGGCCGTGCTTCGGCCAACACCTGCGCGACATTGGAACCCACCAGCGGACCGAGGATCAGCTTGTTGCCATCCGCCACGGCCCGCCGCGCCGCCGCCCGCGCACCGCGTGCGGTGTCATAGGTCGTGATACGAAGGTCGGTGGCATTGGTGTCGAGGATCGCCATCATCGTGGCATTGGCGATGGAATTACCGACATTGGCATTCTCGCCCGACATCGGCAGCAGCAACGCGACGCGGTGCCGCGCGCTGTCACCGGCGGGCAGGGCGGTCGCGCTGGGTTCGGTGGAGGGCTGTTGCGGCACGCTTGCCGTCGTCTGCTGCGGCTGCGGCGCGCTGGCGGTGGGGCTGCTGGCGTTGGGAATGATCTGGCACCCGGCCAGCAGAACCGTTGCAGTCGCAAAAGCGACGATGCGCCCGATGGCCGAATTGCGTTTCATACCCGTCTCAATCCCTTGCCTGCGCCGCGCATAATGGTCCATGCGGTTTGTCATTCATGTCAGATGACCGAACGCTTCCTGACGGCCTCTATATCGTGGCCACGCCGATTGGCAATCTGGGCGACATAACGATGCGCGCAGTGAAAGTGCTGCGCGATTGCGATGTGATCGCTTGCGAGGATACGCGGGTGACGGGCAAACTGCTGAAACATCTCGGCCTGTCGCGCCCGATGGTCCGCTATGACGACCATACCGACAGCGCGGCGCGCGACGGATTGATTGCGCGGATGCGTGGCGAAACGGTGGCGCTGGTCAGTGATGCGGGCACGCCGCTGGTGTCCGACCCCGGCTTTCGCCTGGTCCGCGCGGCGCAGGAGGCGGGCATCACTGTCACCAGCCTGCCGGGGGCCAGCGCCGTAACCGTGGCGCTGACGCTGTCCGGAATGCCGAACGACCGCTTCCTGTTCGGCGGCTTCCTGCCGGTAAAGGAGCAGGCTCGGCGGGCGGTGCTGGACGAGCTGGGCACGGTGCGTGCAACGCTGATATTCTACGAAACCGGCCCGCGCCTGCTCCGCGCACTTGCGTCGATTGCTGCTGTCCTGCCGGGTCGCGACGTTGCAGTGGCGCGCGAGCTGACCAAGCTGCACGAGGAATGCCGGCGTGGCACCGTGGCGCAGCTTGCGGCGCATTACGAGGCGCATCCGCCAAAGGGGGAAATCGTGCTACTGGTCGCGCCACCGGTAGATACGCCGCCCGATGATGCGGACGCGGACGCAATGCTGCGCGATGCCTTGAAGGCGCTCAAACCATCTCAGGCCGCCGCGCACGTTGCCAAGGCAACCGGGCTGGACCGCCGGACGCTCTATGCCCGCGCGCTCGAATTGCGCCCGCAATGACGAATGCCATGCAGCGCGAGATTGCCGAACGCAGCGGACGCGATGCGGAACGGCGGGCTGCACGCTGGCTCGAGGATGCGGGCTTTACCGTCGTCGCCGAACGTGTCCGCACGCCGAAGGGCGAGATCGACCTGATTGCTCGTCAAGCCGGCCTCGTCGTCTTCGTCGAAGTCAAATGGCGTCGCAAACCCGAGGATCTTGCCGATGCCATCGACGAACACCGCCTAGCTCGCGTCGCCGCTGCGGTGGAATGCGTGGGCCATAGATACGCGACCGGCGGCGAGGACATGCGGATCGACGTGTTGCTGCTTGCCCCCGGCGCGCCGCCGCGCCACATCGTCAACGCCTGGCAGCCATAACGGCGCACGCCGACAGCCCGAAAGCCTTTCGCATGACCCTGAATGTCGCCTTCCAGATGGACCCGATGGACAGCATCAATATCGCGGGCGATTCCAGTTTCGCGCTGATGCTGGCCGCGCAAGCGCGCGGGATGACCGTGTGGCATTACGACGTGCGAACGCTGGCGTTCGATAGCAGCAAGGACAGCCTGACCGCGCATGCCACGCCGGTTACGGTCCAGCGGGTCGAGGGCGATCACTATACCGCTGGCGAGGCGCGGCAGATCGACCTCGCGGACGACCTGGACGTCATCCTGATGCGACAGGATCCGCCGTTCGACCTTGGCTATATCAGCGCCGCGCTGATGCTGGACCGGCTGAAGGGCCACACGCTGGTCACGAATGACCCGCGCGAGGTCATCAATGCTCCGGAAAAGATGTTCGTGCTGGATTATGCGCAGTTCATGCCGCCCACGCTCATCGCGCGGCAACTTTCGGATGTGCGCGGCTTCCTGGTCGAGCATGGGGCAAGCGTGGTGAAGCCGCTGCACGGCAATGGGGGCAAGGCGATCTTCAAGGTGGACGCCGCAGGCACCAACCTGTCCGCGCTGCTGGAGCTGTTCAACCAGACCTGGCCCGAACCGCATATGGTGCAGCCGTTCCTCCCCGAAGTCAGCGAAGGCGACAAGCGCATCGTGCTGGTGGACGGGGTGGTTGCGGGCGCGATCAATCGCAAGCCTGGGAAGGGCGAGTTCCGCTCCAACCTGGCGCAGGGCGGCTATGCCGAAGCGGCAACGCTGACGGCGCGCGAGGAGGAAATCTGCGCGGCAATGGGACCGGAGCTGAAACGGCGCGGGCTGCTGTTCGTCGGTATCGACGTCATCGGCGGCAAATGGCTGACCGAGATAAATGTGACTTCGCCCACCGGCATCGTCGCCATCGACACATTCAACGGCACCGATACGGCCGGCATGATCTGGGATGCGATCGAAGCGCGGCTCTAGTGCTTCCTTGCGCTCGCGGGCTTTTTTCTCGCGGGGGTGGCTGTTGCGGTAACTAGCCAGCATGGTCGCGGCATCGACCTGCGTATAGATCTGCGTGCTGCCGAGGCTGGCATGACCGAGCAGCGATTGCAGGCTGCGCAAGTCAGCACCCGCGCCCAGCAAATGCGTCGCGAAGCTGTGGCGCAAAGCGTGCGGGGTCGCGGTATCGGGCAGGCCCAGTGCGATACGGGCCTGCGCGATGGTCTTGCGTACGATACCGGCATTGAGCGGTCCGCCTTTCGCCCCGCGAAACAACGGCTGTTGCGGCTCCAGCGCAAACGGACATGCCGCCCGATATGTCGCAATCGCCTCTCGCCACGACCGGCAGTATCGGCACCACCCGCTCCTTCGCTCCCTTGCCGATCACGGTCAGTATATCGCCCATCGGGCATGCCGACGCCGGTATCGCCAGCGCCTCCGAAATCCGCAGCCCCGCACCATAGAGCAGCAACAGCACCGCCCGGTCGCGCGTGGCAATCCACGGCGCGCTACCATTGTCGAAAACCACGTCCATAAGATTGGCGATATCGTCCGGTGTGACGGGGCGGGGCAGGCCGGGTTTGGTGCGCGGGCCGCGCATCCTGAGCGCGGGCGTCGCCGCTGCATCGGCGCGCTCCGCCGCAAAAGCGATGAACGCCTTTACCGCCGATAGTTCGCGCGCAACCGAGCTGTTGCCGAGCCCCTCTTCGCGTCGCGCGGCGAGATAGCGGCGCAAATCGGTCGGCTGCGTCGCGGCGATGGCGGGCCAGTCATCTGCGGCGCAGAATGCGAGGAACCGCCGTGCCGTGGCGCAATAGGCGCGCACCGTATTGGGGGATCGCCTGCGCCCCAGCGCCAGATGGTCGCGCCAAGCGTCCAGCAACGCCGTGTCGCTCATGCCGCGACCAGGTCGCCATGCACCAGCTCGCCCAGCAGGGCATCGAGCACGCCCGCACCCGCTTCGGTCACGCCGATGCGCCCGCCATCACGCCACACGAACCCGAGGTCGCCATAGAACGCGAAACGGTCCGCATCGATCAGCGCGCGCGTCGCAAGCCCGAAGCGGTTTGCCAGCGCAGGCAGGTCAACACCTTCGCGCAGGCGCAGACCCATCAGCAACGCTTCCGAGGCTGCCTCGGATGAATTGAGCCGGAGTTTCCTCGACGATACCGTGCCCGTCACGCGCGACAGCGGCGCTCCAGTTCTCCGGTTTGCGATGGCGTTGCGTCGCAAAACCGCCACGCCTGCCATGCGCGCCAGGACCGATGCCGAAATAGTCGCCATAGCGCCAGTAGGTCAGGTTATGGCGGCTTTCCTCGCCTTCGCGCGCGTGATTGCTGGTCTCGTAAGCGGGGCGTCCGGCGGCGGCGGTCATCTCGCGGGTCAACGCAAACAGGTCGGCGGCTGGATCGGCGTCCATCGGCACCAGCGCACCGCGTCGCACATCGGTTGCGAACCGTGTGCCGGGTTCGATGGTCAGTTGGTAGAGCGACAGGTGGTGTGTGCCGAAGGCCAGGGCGCTGGCGAGTTCCGCTTGCCACATCGCCGCGGTCTGGTCGGGACGTGCATAGATCAGATCGATGCTGACCCGGTCGAATACCTGCTGTGCCGTATCGAGAGCGGCAAGGCTTTCCGCCACAGTGTGCAGCCTGCCCAGCTTTCGCAGCGCCGCATCGTCGAGCGCCTGAAGCCCCAGTGACACGCGGTTCACCCCGGCGGCGGCGATATCGGCAAAGCGCTGCGCCTCGACCGAGGACGGGTTCGCCTCCAGCGTTATCTCGATATCGGGAGCAAAACCCCACAACGCCTCGGCTTCGCGTAGCAACGCCGCCACCAGCGAAGGTGGCATCAGCGACGGCGTACCCCCGCCGAAGAAGATCGACGCGAGCGGTTCCGCCTCGCTTGCACGGTGCTCATGGCGCATGTCCGCAATCAGGTCGCGCTGCCACGATGCCGTATCGACTGTTGCCCGCACATGGCTGTTGAAGTCGCAATAGGGGCACTTCTTCGCGCAGAACGGCCAGTGGATATAGAGCGCGCGTGCCATCGCTATCCTGCGGGGAACTGCGCCGCGACCAGCTTGGCAAACGCATCGGCGCGATGGCTGATCGCGTGTTTCGCCGCCGGTTCGATTTCGGCGAAGGTCTGCTCGCCACCCTGCGGGACGAACACAGGATCGTAGCCGAAACCGAGTTCGCCACGAGGGGGCCAGATCAGCGCCCCTGCCGCTTCACCTTCGTAAACTGCTTGGCCACCGTCGGGCCACGCAATTGCCAATACGCAATGAAACGCCGCGCTGCGATCGACATCCGGCCCCTGCTCGGCCAGCAGGCCCTCGACCTTGCCCATCGCCATGTACCAGTCGCGCCCGGCGGAACCTTCGAACCATTGCCGCTCCGCCCAGTCGGCGGTGTAAACGCCCGGTCGCCCGTCCAGCGCCGCAACCGACAAGCCGCTGTCATCGGCCAGCGACACGATGCCCGAAGCGTCTGCCGACGCGCGCGCTTTCAGCAGCGCGTTTTCGACGAACGTGGTGCCCGTTTCCTCCGGCTCCGGCAGGCCGAGTGACCCGGCGGACAGGCAATCCACGCCATACGGCTCCAGCAGGGCCGAAATCTCGGCCAGCTTGCCCGCATTGTGCGTGGCGATGACCAGCTTGCCGGAACCGAGGCGCGGGCCGTTCGTCACGCCACCGCGTCGCGCTGTGCCGCGAAGATGCCGTCGCAGCCGATGCGGGCGAGGCGCAGGAGGCGCAGCAACGCTTCCTCGTCGAAGGTCGCGCCCTCTGCGGTAGCTTGCACCTCGGCAATTTGGTTGCCGCCGATCAGCACGAAATTGGCGTCGGCATCCGCACTGCTGTCCTCGTCGTAATCGAGGTCCAGCACCGGTGTGCCCTGATAGATGCCGCAGCTTATCGCGGCGACTTGCTGTTCGATCGGATCGTGCGTGATGTCGCCCGACTTCATCAGGCCGTTCACCGCAAGGCGTAGCGCGACCCATGCGCCGGAGATCGACGCGGTGCGCGTGCCGCCATCGGCCTGGATCACGTCGCAATCCAGCGTGATCTGCCGCTCGCCCAGCTTCTTCATATCCACCACCGCGCGCAAGGAGCGCCCGATAAGCCGCTGGATTTCCTGCGTTCGCCCGCTCTGCTTGCCGCGCGCCGCTTCCCGGCTTCCGCGGGTGTGGGTCGCACGGGGCAGCATCGAGTATTCGCCCGTGACCCACCCTTCGCCCTTGCCGCGCATCCACGGTGGCACGCCGCGTTCCACGCTGGCAGTGCACAGCACCTTGGTATCGCCGAAGCTGATGAGGCACGACCCCTCGGCATGTTTCGTGTAGCCTGTTTCGATAGTGACATCGCGCATTTCGTCGGCGGCGCGGCCTGAGGGGCGTGTGGTCATTGCGTAGGGTTTCCATTTCGATTGCTGTGCCAGGGGCGCTACAGGAAAGGCGGGGCCTTCGACAAGCGCGTGTCGAACGGGTTTGAGCCTTGGACCGAACGGGTTTAGAAGGTCGGGCGTGGCCACATCCCCCCTCATCGAACTGACCGACCGCGCCCGCGCGATATTCCAGCTGGTGGTGGAAGGCTATCTGGAAACGGGTCAGCCGGTCGGCTCGAAGACGCTGGCGGGCGATCGCGCGCTGAACCTGTCGCCCGCCTCCATCCGCAGCGTGCTGGCGCAACTGGAGGGCGCGGGCCTGCTGAACGCACCGCATACCAGCGCCGGGCGGATGCCGACCGATAGCGGGCTGCGGCTGTTTGTCGACGGGATGATGCAGGTGGGACAGCCGACCCGTAGCGAACGCGAACAGATCGAAACGCGCATTGGACAAACCGGAGCGCAGACCGGATCGGTCGAGGAGGCGCTGGAGCGGGTCAGCGGCGTCCTGTCGGAAATGTCCGGCGCGGCAGGGATGGTAATGGTGCCGCAGCGCGATCCGGTCCTGCGGCAAGTCAGCCTGGTCGATCTGGGGCAGGGCAGGGTGCTTGCCGTGCTGGTGGGCGAGGATGGCGGGGTCGAAAACCGCGTTATCGAGGTGCCTGCCACCGCCTCGCCCGCCACGCTCGAACAGGCATCCAACTACATCACCGCGCGACTGGCCGGGCGGACATTGCGAGACGCGGCGGCGGCCATGTCGACCGAGCTGGCGGAAGGCCGCACGCAATTGGACGCCGCCAGCGCCGACCTGGTCGCGCGCGGTTTGGTGGACTGGAGCGAAGACGCCGCGCGCCGTCCGGTGCTGATCGTGCGCGGGCAAGCCAACCTGCTCGATGAAGCGGCGTTGAGCGATCTGGAGCGGGTCCGCACCCTGATCGACGATCTGGAAAACAAGCAGTCCATCGCCACCCTGCTGGAAAGCGCGCGCGATGCAGGCGCGACCCGCATTTACATTGGCAGCGAGAACCCGCTTTTCGCGCTGTCCGGCTCTTCCGTTATTGCCGCGCCCTATCGCGACAGCGAGGACCGCGTGGTCGGCGTGCTGGGGGTCATCGGCCCGACGCGGTTGAATTACGCACGGGTGGTCCCCATGATAAATTTCACTGCCCGATCGCTGGGCAAACTCATCGGCCAAATCTAATTTCAAAGACTGTTACGGAACCGCAATGACTGAAGAAACCGCCACGCCCGACACAGAACCGAAGAACGATCCCGCCGTCGCGAAGGAACTGGAAGGCGTACCCGCCGAATTCCTCGCCAACGCCGAGGATGCGGAAGCGGATGAAGCGGATAGCCTGGAGAAGACGCTGGAACTGCTGCGCGGAGACCTGGAAGGCGCGAAGCAGGAAGTGCTGTATGCCAAGGCGGAGTCGCAGAATGTGCGTCGCCGGGCAGAAAAGGACATCGCCGACGCGCGCACTTACGCCGCTACCGGTTTTGCGCGCGATGTGCTGTCGGTGGCCGACAACCTCTCGCGCGGCATCGAAGCGATCCCGCAGGAACTGCGCGAGGACGACAAGTTCAAGGGGCTGGTCAACGGCATCGAAGCCACGATGCGCGAGCTGGAAAAAGTGTTCGGCCAGCACGGTATCACCCGCATTGCCGCGATGGGCCTGCCGCTCGACCCCAACCAGCACCAGGCCATGCTCGAAGTGCCCACGGCGGACGAGGAACCCGGCACCATCGTTCAGGAAATGCAGAGCGGTTACATGATCAAGGACCGGCTGCTGCGCCCGGCGATGGTCGGCGTGGCAAAGAAGCCGGACTAGCGTTCGTTTCTTGACCTGCGCTGTCAACGCAGGTCAGGGCGAAGACAGCCTCGCACGCATCACACGGCCCATTATCGGGGGCGGTAAAAGGAAAGTGCGATGATGGCTTATTCGACCAGACTGACACTCGTTTCGCTCGCAGCGGCGAGCTCGCTAGCCACTGCGGGCTGCGCGGACAACTTTGCGCTGGAAGGCGCGGGTCTCGGTGCCGCCGCCGGTGCGGCTGCCGCCGCGATTACGGGCGAGGATTTCGAGACCTACACGCTGGCAGGCGCTGCGATCGGCGGCGCGGCAGGCTATTTCAAGGACAAGAACAACCGCTGCGACGGGTTCTACAACCGCAATGGTCGCTACGTCGACGACGATTGCCGGAACGACAGCCGCTTCTCGCGCTACTTCCGCCGATAGATACAGCTATGCTGGTGCGGTCCCGGTTGCGCCGGGAAACCGCACCAGCAGGTCATAGGCTTTGACCGACGCGGCGCCTGCAATCTTCACACCGTTCCGCAAAAGGAAGGCGTGCTTCACGATCTCGGCCTGCTGTTCGATGCCATATCGCGTAAGCGGCCAGCCCGGCTTCAGGCTGTAGTCATAGCGCGCCCACGGCATCCGGTTTGTCACCAGATACCAGTCGCCGCGCGTCTGGACCTGCCAGACATGCACCATTTCGTGAATGAAAAGCCCCTGCCGCAACACCGGAACGGCGGCGAAATCCTCGCAATAGCTGGGGCTACCGGGGTGGAAATGAATATGGCCACGCGGCGCCATCGTTACGCCGCGCGGCTGAAACGGGAACCACTTGCGCCGCTTTATCCGCACCGGCGCGTAATCGATGGCTTTGCCGAAGACCGTTCGGGCCAGCGCCACTTCACCCGCAGTCAGTGCTCGTTCGCCGCCAACCGGACAGAATGCCGGGCCCGCTTCGCTCAGCGTTCTTCACCGGCGGGCTGGATCGTCACCGGGAAACTGGTCTTGTCCCCGCCCGATACGAACAGCGTGACTTCGGTGGTGCCGCCCGCCGTCAGTTCGGGCGAAACCTCGAACGCCATCACATGCCGGCCGCCCGGCTCGAACGCGATGGTGGTGCCTTTGGTCAGCGGCAGCGGCCCGCTTTCGCCCATGACCATCTCGCCCTGCCAGTTGGAATATTCGTGCAGTTCGGCGCGTGCCGCGCCCGCGACGTCGGCCTTGGTCAGCGAAAGGCCGCGATCGGCGTTGTAGGCAAGGTCGAAATACACGGCGGCAGGCCGGTCCGCCACGGCGGGCAGAACCATGCGGCCATTCGTTATTTCCAGACCCGGTACGCCTTCAGGCGCAGCGACTTCGGCTTCCGTACCGCTGTCGCAAGCGGCCAGCGACAATGACGCGATACCCAATGCTGCGGCTGCGAAGGCGGTTCTGGTCACGGTGTGAATCTCCTGCTCGATACTGGCGGTGGATGTAGCGCGGGGTGTCCCTTGTGCCAACCGAAACCGCACCTATATCGCCGTCACCAACGAGCTGTCCGACCCGTTCTGCTGCATTGCGGGGAGCGCATGGGACGGCGTCCAACCAATGCAAGACGAAATGGGGAAATAATGGCTAAAGTAATCGGTATCGACCTCGGCACCACCAACAGCTGCGTTGCCGTGATGGATGGCGGCAAGCCCAAGGTTATCGAAAATTCCGAAGGCGCCCGCACGACGCCTTCCATCGTCGCCTTCACCAAGGATGGCGAGCGCCTGATCGGCCAGCCTGCAAAACGGCAGGCAGTAACAAATGGCGACAACACGATTTTCGCGGTGAAGCGCCTGATTGGCCGCCGCTTCGATGATCCGATCACCAAGAAAGACACCGCTCTCGTCCCGTACGACATCGTCAAGGGCAAGAACGGCGACGCGTGGGTCAAGGCCGGTGGCGAGGAGTATTCGCCCAGCCAGGTCAGCGCATTCATCCTGCAAAAGATGAAGGAAACCGCCGAGAGCTATCTTGGTGAAACCGTGACGCAGGCCGTCATCACCGTGCCCGCCTATTTTAACGATGCACAGCGTCAGGCAACCAAGGATGCCGGCCAGATCGCCGGTCTCGAAGTGCTGCGTATCATCAACGAGCCGACGGCTGCAGCGCTGGCCTACGGCCTCGACAAGGACGACGGCAAGACCATAGCGGTCTATGATCTTGGCGGCGGCACGTTCGACGTTTCCATCCTCGAAATCGGTGATGGCGTGTTCGAGGTGAAGTCCACCAATGGCGACACGTTCCTAGGCGGCGAGGACTTCGATACCGCCGTAGTGGAATACCTCGCGGACCAGTTCAAATCGAAGGAGAACATGGACCTTCGCACGGACAAGCTGGCGTTGCAGCGGCTCAAGGAAGCCGCCGAAAAAGCCAAGATCGAGCTGTCCAGCGCGCAGACCACCGAAGTGAACCTGCCCTTCATCACCGCCCGCATGGAAGGCGGCGCAACCACGCCGCTGCACCTCGTGGAAACGATCACCCGCACCGATCTTGAAAAGATGGTCGCCAAACTGATCGAACGCACCAAGGAGCCGATGAAGAAGGCGCTGGCCGATGCCGGTGTTTCCTCCAGCGAAATAGACGAGGTCGTGCTGGTCGGCGGGATGACGCGGATGCCGAAGGTGCGCGAAGCCGTGCAGAAGTTCTTCGGCAAGGAACCGCATACCGGCGTGAACCCCGACGAGGTGGTTGCGATGGGTGCTGCCATTCAGGCGGGCGTGCTGCAGGGCGACGTGAAAGACGTGCTGTTGCTCGACGTGACGCCGCTATCGCTCGGTATCGAGACGGCGGGTGGCGTGTTCACCCGCATGATCGACCGCAACACGACGATACCGACCAAGAAGAGCCAGACGTTCTCGACGTTCGAGGACAACCAGCAGGCGGTTACCATCAAGGTCCATCAGGGCGAGCGCGAGATGGCGGCGGACAACAAGCTGCTCGGCAATTTCGACCTGCTCGGCATTCCCAGCGCGCCGCGCGGGGTGCCGCAGATCGAGGTGACCTTCGACATCGACGCAAACGGCATCGTGAATGTCAGCGCCAAGGACAAGGGCACCGGCAAGGAACAGTCGATCAAGATTCAGGCGTCGGGCGGTCTGTCCGATGCGGATATCGACCAGATGGTGCAGGACGCCGAGAAGTTCGCGGAGGAAGACAAGAAGCGCCGCGAACAGGCCGAAGCGCGCAACCAGGCGGACAGCTTGGTCCATGCCACGCAGAAGCAGCTCGACGAACATGGCGATGCCATCGATGCCGAGACCAAGTCTGCTGTCGAGGCAGCCTTGGCCGAAACCAAGACGGCGCTGGAAGGCAACGATGCGGAAGAGATCAACGCCAAGACGGCTGCACTGACCGAAGTTGCCATGAAAATGGGCCAGCAGGTCTATGAAAAGGAACAGGCAAACGCCGGTTCCGAAGGCGGTGATGGCGATGCGGCTCCGGCAGAAGACGACGTCGTCGATGCCGAGTTCTCCGAAGTCGATACCGAAGATAACGAAGACTCTGCAAAGAGCTAACGTATGTATTTGATGAACAGGGTCGCCGCTCCCCCGGGTGCGGTGGCCCTGTTTTTGTTTGCGCTTATTGATATTGGGAACCGGTGATGGCTGCGACCGACATCGACTTTTATGAATTGCTGGAGGTGGAGCGCGATGCCGATGCCGCGCGCCTGAAATCCGCCTATCGCAAGCTGGCGATGAAGTATCATCCCGACCGCAACCCCGGCGATGCCGAGGCGGAAACCCGGTTCAAGGCAATCAGTGTTGCTTACGATTGCCTGAAAGACCCGCAGAAGCGCGCGGCCTACGACCGGTTCGGACACGCGGCGTTCCAGCAGGGCATGGGCGGTGGCGGCGGTGGTGGGCCGCAGGATTTCGGCGATATCGGCGACATCTTCGAAACCATCTTCGGGAGTGCATTCGGCGGTGCCGGCGGCATGGGCGGGCAACAGCGCGCACGGCGCGGAGCGGATTTGCGTTTCGACATGCAGATCAGCCTGGAAGAAGCATTCAACGGCAAATCGTCCGAGATCGAGATCGAGGTTTCGCGCGCTTGCGACGACTGCAACGGCAGCGGCGCGACGCCTGGCACCGGCACGCGCGGCTGTTCGATGTGCAACGGTTTCGGCAAGGTGCGCGCCAAGCAGGGCCTGTTCGTGGTCGAGCGGCCATGCCCGACCTGCCACGGACGCGGCGAAGTTATCGAAGACCCGTGCAACTCTTGCCGTGGCGAAGGCCGGGTCGACAAGGCCGAAACGCTGGAAGTAGACGTTCCGCCCGGTGTCGACACCGGAACGCGCATTCGCCTGTCCGGCAAGGGCGAGGCAGGGCCGAGCGGTGCGCCAGCGGGCGACCTGTATATTTTCGTGCATGTCACGCCCAGCAGCGTGTTCGAACGCGAAGGCACGACGCTGGCGACGCGGGTGCCGATAACCTTCACCACCGCCGCGCTCGGCGGCAGCGTGGATATTCCCGACCTGTCGGGAGAGACCAACACCGTCGATATTCCCGCCGGAATCCAGTCCGGCAAGCAACTGCGCGTACGAGGGGCGGGGATGCCCGTGCTGCAAGGGCGCGGGCGCGGCGATATGGTAGTGGAAATCGCCGTGGAAACTCCGACCAAGCTCAGCAAGGCACAACGCGATATTCTTTGCCAGTTCCGCGAAACCGAAACGGGTGAGGAATGCCCGGAAAGCCGTGGTTTCTTCGACAAATTGAAAAGTGCGTTCAGCGGTTAGGCACGCGAAGGCCTACAACCGTGCGTTCACTTCCGCGCGGATGGTCTCGATCAGGCGCGATCCGGCTTTCAACCGACCTTCCTCGGTGTCGAGAATAGCGAGGAAAGCACGTTTCTTGAAGGCGCGGCATTCGGTGTCGGGCAGGCCGTCTGGCAGGGTCGAGCAGACCAGATCGATCATTCGTTCTGCCCCGTGCAGGCGACCCCAAAGATAGTCGTTCTCGCGATAGGCACGGCTGAAGAACGCGCCGAAATTGTAGAACTCGGTGCCGCGCAGCGTAGCCCGCGCGCCGTCTTCGCGTATGCTGCGCGCATCGTCGGGGCTGATCCGGTCGACCTTGACGGGGTCGAATTCGGTCAGCCCTTCGTGTCGCATCAGGGGCAGGGTGGCGATATCGTAGTAGGGGAAACCGAGATATGTCAGCAGTACAAGCCGCCGCAGATTCTGTGGCATCGCCTGCATGGCGCGCGACAGCATCGCTTCCGCCTCGGTATCGATTGCGATGAAATTGCTCGCGGCCGCCAGCGTGTCGAGCGCACCGGCAGCATCGCCAATCGCGTCGATCTGTTCGGCAGGCTTCTCTTTGCTGCTGTCGAAATACAGAGCCAAGATCTCGTAAATGGCGGCGCGCGCATTGTCGACGGCGGCGTCGTCTATGGTCGGGTCCGCATCCCAATCCCGCGACAGACGGCGCGCCAACAGTCGCAAGCGCCGCAACCGGAAACCCAGATCGTGCGCGCGGAAGAATGCAATGGCCTGCGAGCTCGCGCCACCTTTCGGAGCGCCCAGCTGGTCGAGCCCGGCTTCGGCCAGGGCGGCGCGGAAAGCCGCGACGATCCGGCGCGGGCGCGGGGCATTGTCGGCTCCTTCCCCGCGAACTACGCGCGCTGCCAAATCGTCGAGGATCGCGGTGAACTTGACCTGTGCATAGGAACTGTAGGCGAACCCCGCGGCCTGCGCGGCGGCCTGTTGCGCCTTGCCGCGCCAGTTGGCGAGGCGGCGCGGGGTCGGCCGGTCTAGCAGCAGGGTGCGGCCGAACAGGCGCTCCACCGCCGTTTCCACTTCTGGGCGCAGGCCGGACACCATCGCGCGCAACCGCTCCGCCTCGCGCGACTGGCGTTCCAGCACTTCCAGATTGTCGCGAATGGGCTGTTCGCGCGGGATGGTCGAAAGCGATCCGAAAATCGCGCCGAAGAAGCCGACCTTTCGCGCCGCGCCTTCTTCGGGTGCCGCCGAACGGTCGGGGCGCGGATCGATGTAGACGAAACGGCGGTCCACCTCGCGCTGAGCCGGACGGCCCTGCAACGCTTGGATAGCACTATCGAACGGCTTGTTCACCAGCACCGATCCGTCGATAAGCGACACAGTGTCCAGTGCCTTGCGCCGGAAATGCACCGGCATCACTCTCGCCAGAAAGGCGTCGCGCCCGTGCCATTCGCTTTCGGCGCGTTCTGCCAGCCCGTCGATCTCGGCGATGCGGAACGGGGGGAACGCGCCGGGGAAACTCGCCGTCGCGCGGGCCGCCATCGTCAGCGCCCATGGATCGTCCAGCGTCGTGCCGCCCTCCGCCGGCGTCTCGGCCTCGAAATCCATCGAGAGGCGATGCTCGGTTTCCAGCACGACAGGAGGGCTGTTGAGGCGAAGTCGTTCGATATGCCCGTGAAAATCGGTTGCCGTCACGTACAGGCTGACGGGATGACCCGGCGGTAGCAAGGGGGCTTCGGCAGGTGTGGCTGCAATCGCCGTGAACGCATCGTGCAACAGGGTGGAGAAGCCCGACCCGGAAAAGGGCGGCTGGAACCAGCGCCCCCGGATCAGGCCCGCCACCTTGCGCCGCACTTCGCCGCGCGTTTCGGGCGATACCGTTTCGGCAAACGCGGTCTCGGGCCGGTTGAACAGCCACCATGCGAAGGGCTGCGTCCAGAACTTGGCGTAACGCCACATCGGGCGCGCCAAGGGATCGACCAGCTTGTTCACGTCGGCATTGTCGAGCCACATATCGGTCAGCGGTTCGAGCGAATGGCCCGAATGGATCGCCTGCGCCAGAAAGACCGCATTGATCCCACCCGCACTTGCGCCGCTCAGTATGTCGGGCAGCACCCGAAGCCGAAGGTCGTGCTGTTTCTCGATATGCGCCAGCAAGTCCCGATACACCGCCTCGACACCGTCGCCCGGCGGCGCATCGCGATGGTAGTCGCGGCTTGCCCGGGCCAGCTTCCAGATTTCCTTGGTGACGCCGTGCATGTAAATGGCAAGGCTGACGCCGCCATAACAGACCAGGGCGATGCGGAGTTCCTTCTGACGCATGGCGGCGTGATGCCTGCTTCCGTGCATGGACGCAATTGCGTTCCGGCTCTGTTCCTACTAAAGCAGGATTATGGCCAAGCCCAAAAAACGCTATGTCTGTTCCGCTTGCGGGTCCGTGTCGCATCGCTGGCAGGGGCAATGTCCGGATTGCGCCGAATGGAACACGCTGAGCGAAGATGCGCCGGCCACGGTGTTCTCGCAAAAGCACGACCTGTCGGCAGGCGGGCGATCCGTTACGTTCGAGCCGCTGGACCTGCCGGGCAAGCCGTTGCAGCGGCGCGCGACGGGGCTTGAGGAGTTCGACCGTGCGTTGGGTGGCGGGCTGGTGCCAGGGTCCGCTATCCTGATGGGCGGCGATCCTGGTATCGGCAAATCCACGCTGTTGCTGCAGGCGGCGGCGCAGATAGCGAAGGATGGGGCGGAGACGGTCTATATCAGCGGAGAGGAAGCCGCCGGACAGGTGCGTCTGCGCGCTTCGCGGCTGGGCCTGGCCGACGCGCCGATCAAGCTGGCCGCGGCAACATCGGTGCGCGATATCCTGACCACGCTGGGCACGATGGACAAGCCCGCCTTCATGGTTATCGATTCCATCCAGACGATGTATTCCGACACGATCGAAGGCGCGCCGGGCACGGTCAGCCAGGTACGCGGCTGTGCGTTCGAACTGATCCGCTATGCCAAGGAAAACGGCGTTGCGCTGGTGCTGGTCGGGCATGTCACCAAGGATGGCAGCATCGCCGGGCCGCGCGTGCTGGAACACATGGTCGATGTGGTGATGAGTTTTGAAGGGGAGCGCAGCCACCAGTACCGCATCCTGCGCGCGTTGAAAAACCGGTTCGGCGCGGTGGACGAGATCGGCGTGTTCGCAATGGCGGGCAAGGGGCTGGAGGAAGTGCGCAACCCCTCCATGCTGTTCCTGTCGGGCCGCGACGAACCGCTGGCCGGCAGTGCGGTATTCCCTGCGTTGGAAGGCACGCGGCCGGTGCTGATCGAAGTGCAGGCGCTAATCGTGCGGCTGCAATCGGGTGCTACGCCGCGTCGCGCGGTGGTTGGCTGGGACAATGGCCGCCTGGCGATGCTGCTGGCCGTGCTGGAATCGCGCTGCGGGCTGAATTTCAGCAGCGCCGAAGTCTACCTCAACGTCGCGGGCGGCTACCGCCTGTCCGACCCTGCCGCCGACCTTGCCGTGGCCGCCGCGTTGGTCTCTGCCCTCGCCGACAAGCCGTTGCCGGTGCAAAGCGTATGGTTCGGCGAAGTATCGCTGGCGGGCGAAGTGCGGGCGGTGGCCCATGCCGGGCTGCGGATGCGCGAAGCCGCGAAGCTGGGGTTCGGCATCGGCGTGGGGCCGGACGATGCGGGCGATATTTTGTCCGGCGACGGCGCGCGTAAACCCGATCTTAAGTATCGCGGTGTGAAGCAACTCGGCAATCTGGTGGATAGGGTTATGGGTTCCTGATTGGGTTCGGGTGCGTTAGGCTGGGACAATGTCGGGCTTCGATATCATTGTTTTGAGCATCGTCGGCGTGGCCGCCATCGGTGGGTTCATGCGCGGGCTGGTGCAGGAAGTGCTATCGCTCGCGTCGTGGTTTCTCGCCATATTCGCGATCCATTACCTGCACACGCCGCTCTATACCGCCGTGTCGCCATACATCGGGTACAGCACGCCCACCGCGATCCTGTGCTTCGTGCTGCTGTTGCTGGTGCCCTACGCTGCGATGAAGCTGATTGCGGGGAATGTGGGCGAGGCTTCGCGCAATTCGTTCCTGGGGCCGATCGACCGGGTGCTGGGCTTCGGATTCGGCGCAATCAAGGGTGCGGTTATCGTCATCATAGCGTTTTCGCTGCTCGTGCTGGGATATGATACGGTGTGGGGTGTGGCGGGCCGACCGGCGTGGATCACCACGGCGAGGACCTATCCCGTGATCGACAGTTCCACCAATGCGATGGTGCAGATGATCGACCAGCGCCGCGCCGCGCTGCGGGGCGAACCCGATGGTCCGGACGAACCGCGATAGCAATGGCGCGCCCGCAGGCGGCAACGCTCTACACGCCGGAGATACTGGCGCTGGCGGTAACGCTTGCCGATTATCCAATGGGCGAGGATGCAGCATTCAAGGGGTCCGCCCGGTCGGACACATGCGGTAGCGCGCTGGAGCTTGGTTTCGACGTGGCGAAGGGCGGGGCGATCGCCATGCCCGGCGCGCGGGTAACAGCATGCGCCATCGGACAGGCGGCGGCTGCCGTCTTTCTGGCCGACATCTGCGGACGCACCGGCGCCGATATTACCAAAGCCGATGCGCAGCTTTCGAACTGGCTCGCCGGCACCGGCCCCGCACCGGAATGGCGCGATATCGAATTGCTCGACACGGCGCGCGCCTATCCTGCGCGGCATGGCGCGATACGCCTGCCGTGGAGGGCCGCACGCGACGCGCTTTGCAATCACGAAGGAGTGCGGTAACCGCCTTCGCAACAGCGTGGTTGGGGGAGGACACAGGGTTTTGGAACAGGCAGCATTCGCAACCGCGGACGGGACGGTTCAGCACGAACCGACCGATAAGGAAATCCGCCTCGTCATTGCCGCCAGTTCGGCGGGCACGGTGTTCGAATGGTATGACTTTTTCATCTACGGAACGCTCGCCAGCCTGATCGGCGCGGCATTCTTCCCAAGCGGAAACGAAACGCTGCAACTGCTGCTGGTGTGGGCCGGTTTTGCGGTCGGGTTCGGTTTCCGGCCTCTTGGCGCCATCCTGTTCGGCTATCTCGGTGACAAGCTGGGCCGCAAATACACGTTCCTCGTCACGGTGACCCTGATGGGCGTTGCGACGGCCGGGGTCGGCATGATTCCCAGCGCCGCCACGATCGGCATCGCGGCTCCGATCATCGTGATATTGTTCCGCATCCTGCAAGGCCTCGCGCTGGGCGGGGAATATGGCGGCGCGGCGATCTATGTTGCCGAACATGCGCCCGCGGAAAAGCGCGGGTTTTACACCAGCTTCATCCAGGCCAGCGTCGCGGGCGGATTTGTCCTGAGCATCGCGGTCGTGCTGCTGTGCCGCTTCCTCATCCCTGCCGATGATTTCGTAGCGTGGGGCTGGCGCGTACCGTTCCTGCTGTCCATCGCCCTGCTCGGCATATCGCTATGGATGCGGCTGATGCTGTCCGAAAGCCCGGTGTTTGCCGCGATGAAGGCGGCGGGCGAAACGGCGAGCAATCCGTTCACCGAAAGCTTCACCTATCCGGGCAACAAGAAGCGCATCTTCGTGGCCCTGTTCGGCGTAACCGGTGTGCTGACGACGATCTGGTACACCGCGTTCTTCTCCGGCCTCAGCTTCCTGCGCGGTCCGATGCGGATGGACGAACTGACGGTCGAGCTGGTCCTCTTCACCGCTGGACTGATCTCGATGGGCTTCTATCTTGTCGTCGGCCGTTGGTCGGACAGGGTGGGGCGCAAGAAGCCCATCATCGTCGGCGCTATCCTCGCATTGGCGCTACTCTTCCCGGCATTCTGGGCGATGGGTAGCCTCGCCAATCCGCAACTGGCGCAGGCCAATACGCAAAACGCCGTGACGGTTTCGGGCCAGCAATGCGTCACCGACCCGTTCGCCGAACTGTTCGATTCCGAACAAACCGACTGTGGCAAACTGCTGGAAACGCTGACGGCGAAGGGCGTGGCTTACGAGATCGAACCGGCGGCGCAGCTTTCGCTTGCCGTGGGGGGCGAGCCGGTGGCTATCGATGGCGACTGGCTGGATGACGGGGCAGCCCGTTCCGCTGGCATCGAAGCGGCGCTGGAACGCTACGGCTTCGATTTCTCGCGCCAGACGCCTGACGCATTGAACCTGATCGGCATCCTTGCCCTGCTGCTGGTACTGGCTGCCCTGTCGGCGCTGACCTACGGGTCGGTGGCGGCGCTGCTGTCGGAGATGTTTCCGCCGCGCATCCGCTACAGTTCGATGTCGATCCCCTATCATATCGGCGCAGGCTATCTGGGCGGCTTCCTGCCGCTGATCGCCGGCATCATAGTGGCGCGTACCGGCGATATCTATGCGGGTCTTTGGTACACATGGGTGGTGGTCGCATTCGGGCTGGTCGTTGCCTGGTGGGGCTTGCCCGATGGACCACCGCGTGACTTCGCCGACTGAACCGCCGCGCGCGCTACGGCTGACAGTCGAAACTGGCGCGCTGGCGGCGAATTGGCGTGCGATGGATCGACTGTCGGGCACGGCGCGAACCGGGGCGGCGATCAAGGCGGATTGTTACGGGCTGGGCACCGATATTTGCTTGCCGGTGCTTCGCGATGCGGGAGCGGGTGCGTTCTTTGTCGCGCACTGGTCGGAGGTTCCGGCGGCGCTGGCGCATGTGCCCGCAAGCAGCATCGCCGTGCTGCACGGAGTGAATACGCGCGCGGAGGCGGACTACGCCATCGCCACCGGCGTGCTACCGGTCGTCAACAGCATCTACCAGGCGCGCGTATGGCGCGACGCAGGCGGTGGCGCGTGCCATGCGATGGTCGACACGGGCATCAACCGGCTCGGCCTCGGCATGGGCGATCTCGCCGACGAAGCGGTGGCCGCGTTGAACGTGGATACACTGATGTCGCATCTGGCCAGCGCTGACGAGGACAGCGCAGCAAATGCGCGCCAATGCGCCCTGTTCCGCGATGCAGCCGCAGCAGTGCCGCATCGCAATCTCAGCCTGGCAAACAGCGCGGGTGTCACGCTCGGCCCGGACTATGCGTTCGACCTGACCCGCCCCGGCCTCGCGCTCTATGGCGGCGTGCCCGTCACCGCACTGGCGGATCACCTTGCGCAAGTCGCCCATGTAGAGGCCGCCGTCCTACAGACCCGCACAATCGGGGCAGGCGATGCAGTCGGCTATAACGGCCGCTTCATCGCCGACCGCACCATGCAAACCGCGATCGTATCGCTCGGCTATGCAGACGGGTTCCTGCGGGCGCGGGGGAAGGGGAGCGCCATGCAATGGCAAGGTGCGGACTGTCCGGTCCTGGGCACCGTGTCGATGGACATGATCGTGGTCGATGTCACCGATGCACCGCCTTGCCGGGACGGGGACTGGCTTTCGGTGCCATTCGACCTTCCGCAGGAGGCTACGCGAACCGGCCTGTCGCAATACGAATTGCTGACCACGCTGGGACAGCGATATGCGCGTCACGCGCAATAACGGGCGGAATTGTGCGCAATATGTTGCGCCGCACACGCTGCACCTGCTAATGCAACATCCACACAGCATCGCGGGAGAGAGACATGGCGAAGAAGCCGCTGGCCGACGGCCAGCCCACCATCATTAAGAAATACGCCAACCGGCGTCTCTACAATACCGGCACATCCAGCTACATCACGCTGGACGATCTTGGCAAAATGACGCGCGAGGGGATCGACTTCAAGGTTGTCGATGCCAAGAGCGGGGACGACATCACGCGCTCCATCCTGACACAGATCATCATGGACGAGGAAGCGTCGGGTTCCGAAATGCTGTCGGTCAGCTTCCTGCGCGACCTGATCGCGATGTACGGCAATTCCATGCAGGCGATGATGCCCAGCTATCTGGAAGCGAGCATGGCCAATTTCCGCAAGAACCAGACGAAAATCCGCGAGGCGTTTACCGGCGGCATCGTCAACGCGGCGATGGGCAATCCGCTGGCCAAGATGGCGGAAACGAACCTGGCCATGATGAAGGCGATGGGCGATGCGATCCTGCCCGGCGGCAAGCCTGCCAACAAACACGGTGCCGATACCGCCCCGACAGCATCCGAAGCGAACAGCGACGACATCGCCGAACTGCACAGGCAGATGGCGCAAATGCAGAAGAAGCTGGACGAACTGGGCAAATAGCCCGCCACCCACGATTATATACCGGAGCCCGCCCCTTGCCCGAAATCCGCCATGCCCTGACCACACGCCGCGCCGACGATTTCGCCGCATGGTATCAGGAAGTCATTACCGCCGCCGACCTGGCCGAGGAGTCCGGCGTGCGCGGATGCATGGTCATCAAGCCGTGGGGTTTTGGTATATGGGAGCGTATCCAGCACCTGCTCGACCGGCGCATCAAGGATACCGGGCATGACAATTGCTATTTCCCCATTTTCATCCCGCTCGCCAATTTCGAGCGCGAGGCGGAGCATGTCGAGGGGTTCGCCAAGGAAATGGCGGTGGTCACGCACCATCGCCTGATCGCAGACGAAAACGGCGGGCTGATCCCCGATCCCGACGCGAAACTGGAAGAACCGCTGGTCGTGCGGCCCACTTCGGAAACCATCGTGGGCGATGCGATGGCGCGCTGGGTGCAGAGCTGGCGCGATCTGCCGCTGAAGCTGAACCAGTGGGCCAATGTCGTGCGCTGGGAAATGCGCACCCGCATGTTCCTGCGCACCAGCGAGTTTCTGTGGCAGGAAGGCCATACCGCCCATGCCGACGCGCACGAAGCGCGGGCGCACACGATGACCATGCTGGAAGTCTATCGGGCCTGTGCGGAAGACGATCTGGCGATGCCGGTGGTGACAGGCGAGAAGCCGGAGAACGAGCGGTTCCCGGGCGCGGTCGAAACATGGTCGATCGAAGCGATGATGCAGGACGGCAAGGCATTGCAGGCTGGCACCAGCCATTATCTCGGCACCAATTTCGCCGAAGCGAGCGGCATCCGCTATCAGGACCGCGAAGGCCAGCAGGCGCTGTGCCACACCACCAGCTGGGGCGTGTCCACCCGCATGGTCGGCGGCGTTATCATGACGCATGGCGACGATGACGGGCTGCGCGTGCCGCCTGCCATCGCGCCTTGGCAAGTCGTCATCCTGCCGATGCTGCGCGACAAGCCGGAAGACGAGGCACTGGTCGCCTATTGCGAGGAATTGCGCGCCAAGCTGGCGGCGCAATCGGCGCTGGGCGAGCCGGTGCGCGTGCTGCTGGATACCAAGCCCGGGAAGGCGGCGGCCAAACGGTGGGACTGGGTCCGCAAAGGCGCACCTGTCATTATCGAGGTCGGTGGCCGCGACATGGATGGCAACGTCGTCAGCCTGTTGCGCCGCGATGCGCTGTGGAATGCGGACAACGGCAAGCCCGCCTTCGCAACGCCCACGCGCGACGAGGTTGCTGAAACCGTACCCGCGATGTTGGCCGAGATGCAGGCGGCGCTATTCGAGGAAGCACAGGCGCGGCGCGAGGCGAATATCACGAAGGGTGTTACTACCCGCGATGCGCTGGCAGAGATTTATGCCGACGATGTGCAATATCCCGGCTGGGTCGAGGTGCAGTGGGCGAAGCCGACCGGCGCGGCGCTGGACGCGGTGGTCGAGGAACTGAAAGCGATGAAGCTGACGATCCGCAACGTCCCGATGGATGCCTCGCCAGCCGACGGTGCGTGTTTCTTTACCGGCGAACCGGCGGTGGAGCGCATTTATCTGGCGCGGGCATACTGACACGGAAATGCTCGCCGCAGTCCGTTACAACCTGTCCAACCTGACGCGCTTTTCAGGTCGCGACGGGCGGCGCACCTTCTGGCTCTATGTCCTGTTCCTGCTGCTCTTGCAGTTTGCCGTTGGATTGCTTGCCGCCATCCCGATGCTGGTCGACATGGCCTCGACCATGTTCGCGCTCGTCAAGTCGGGCGCGGCGGCCGATCCCGATGTGACGACGACTGCGGTAACACAGGCGGTGACGGACGGTATGGGCACCTCGCTCCAGCTCAGCGTCGCAATGACGGTATTGCTGACGGTGCTGATTGCGGCGGCGCTTGTGCGACGATTGCATGATTTTACGAGGCCCGGTCGGCTGGCGATCCCGATCATTCTTCTGCTGGTTGCAAGCCTTTGCGTCCAAATCATCTTCATGGATGATACGCTGCGGCTGTTGGCGGAGGCGATGGACACATCGCAGCCTGCGCTATCGCAACAGGCGCAGCGCGAAAGCCAGCTTTACGGCCTGCCGGGCTATCTTGCCTATCTGGGAATAATCATCATCGGCTGCTTCAAGTCGCATGACGGCCCGAACCGCTATGGCGAACAACCGGAATAGTCTCACGCCGACCGTCCCTTGCAAAATGCCATGTCGGGCGTAACAGTCCGGCCATGCGCAAATTTCTCCTGCTCCCGCTTCTCGCCCTTGCACAGCCAGCCACTGCAACGACCGATCCCGCTGCCGATGTCTCCGAGGACCGCCTGCGCACCGATGTCGAGCGACTGGTTGCCTTCGGCACGCGGCACACCCTGTCATCGCAAACCGATCCGGAGCGTGGCATCGGCGCCGCCGTCGATTGGGGCGCTGACACTTTCCGTGCGATTTCGGCAGAATGCGACGGATGCCTCGAAGTGGTGTTGCCCGAAAGCATCGTCGAAGGGCGACGCATCCCGACCCCCACCCGCCTGCGCAATGCCGTTGCCATCCAGCGCGGCAGCGAGCGTCCGAACGAGGTCATCATCGTGCAGGGCCATATCGACAGCCGGGTCAGCGATGTCTCCGATTTCACCAGCGATGCGCCCGGTGCGAACGACGACGCTTCGGGCGTCGCGCTATCCATCGAAGCCGCGCGGGTCCTGTCGAAAAACACCTATCCATCCACCATCGTCTACGCCCTCCTCGCCGGCGAGGAGCAGGGCCTCTACGGCGCGCGCCTCTTGGTCGATTACGCGAAGGCGCAAGGTTGGCAGGTAAAGGCCGTGCTCAACAACGACGTAGTCGGCGGCAGCTGCGGTTCGGACGGGTTTTGCGATGCCGAACACGTCCGCGTTTTCTCCGAAGGCGCGCGGGCCGACCTGACCGACGCGGTGCGTGCCGCGCAACGGCGCGAGGGGGGCGAGAACGACAGTCCGGGGCGCAACCTGTCGCGCTGGATCGACGGGCTGGCCGACGAGACCGAAGGCGGTATCGACGTGCGGCAAATCTGGCGTACCGACCGGATGGCCCGAGGCGGGGACCAGATACCGTTTTTAGAGGCAGGCTATCCTGCCGTCCGTATCTCGGTTGCGGTAGAGGACTACGAACACCAGCATCAGGATCTGCGCGTCGAGGATGGCATCACCTATGGCGACACGGTGGACGAAATGGACTTCGCCTATCTGGCGCGCGTGACCCGATTGAACGTGCGCGCGCTGGACCGTCTTGCCGGCACGCCGATGCCGCCTGCACCCTCGGCAGAGGCGGCTGTTCAGACGTTTACTACGCTGACGTGGGAGCCGGTGGCGGGCGCAATCGGCTACACCATCTGGCAGCGCCGCACCGATGAAAGCGCGTGGCGCACCGAACCGCTGATCGAGAATGTGGTGGCGACCAGCGCCAAGTTGGAAGGGGTGCGCGGCGACGACTGGTTCTTCGGCGTCAGCGCAACCGGCGCGAACGGGGAAATGTCGCCCGTGGCCAGTGCAGTGCCGGCTGGCGCATTCAAGCCGGTAGCGGAACCGGCATCCGACGATTAGACGCATCCAGCGCAGCCAGCCAAAGCCGGCCAAGCTCGGCGTCGATCCAGTCCTCCTCGAACCGGTCGAGCCCGGAACCGGGATAGAAGCAGAATTCGCCGAAGCGCGGGCGGCCCCCGATCTCGTAAAAATCCACGCGCGCAAATTGAAACGGTGCGGCGAGACGCTCGGCAGCGCGCAGCATGTCGTGCAGACTGCTTGGCAAGCCCGGCCCCGGTCCAGTACGTCGCGCCATACGCTTGCCGGACCGGTCGTAAAGCACCCAGCGATGGTTGCTGCCGCGTCCGGTATGCACCTGGATATGCGTGGCTTCTCCGCCGAACACATAAATCTTGTAATCGGTCAAAGGTGCCTTGCCGTCACCCAGCATCGGTTCGGCCAGTACGCCGCGCGGCGCATCGCGATACGCCCATTCGTCCAGCCATCCGCCATAGGGTGCGGCGGTCCAGCGGTTTGCGCGACGTCGAAGAGACTGCCAGCATTCCGGCGAGGCATCCAACGACAGCGATGCATACTGGTTGCACCCGCTGCGTGCCTTGAACATGGCCGCGCCGCCGAAGTCTGGCCTGGACGCGGGCAGGGCCGGCCAGCAGGCCAGCGTCGGCGTGATCCACGCGTCGCCAAGACTGTCCGCCACGCGCCGCTTCGACGCAAGTTTATCGAGACATGCGGTCATCCCGGGATCCCGGTCATACAGCTTGCGCAACTGCACCAGTTCCGTGAAGCGCGTGGGCGCGACAAGGTTCGGCAACCTGCCGAAGCGCCACAGGTAACACAGCGTGATGCGCGCCCGCGCCATCGAAATGTCCGAAGCGCCGCCGCGCTGCACCAATGCGTGTTCCATCGTCATCACAGCGAAGCAGGGCACGGCCGGTTCCCGATCCCGCAGTTGCCGCGCCGCCCGCGCAGCCCTACCTGTAGGCGATGCCAAAACCTTCTCCGTCCAAACGTCCAGCCCCACGCACGAGTGGCCTGCCGTCGCCTGCCCAGATCATCGAATTCATCCAGGGCGCCGACAGCGTGGTCGGCAAGCGCGAGATCGCCAAGGCGTTCGGCGTGAAGGGGCAGGACAAAATCGCGCTGAAAAAGCGGTTGCGCGATATGGCGGAGGAAGGGCTGATCGACGGCAAGAAGACGGCGTATCACCGCATGGGCGGCGTGCCGAAGGTTACGGTGCTGCGCGTGCTGGAAATCGAGGATGGGGAGCCCCATGCCATTCCCGATAGCTGGCAACCCGACGATGCTACACCGCCGCCGCGTTTGCGCGTTATCGAGAACAACAGGGGGCGCACGCGCCATGCCGCACTGAAGGTGGGCGACAGGGTTTTGGCCCGGACCGAAGAAGCGGGCAGGGGCTGGATTGCCCATGTGATGAAGAAACTGCCCGCCAAGACCGAAGGGTTGATGGGCGTTGTCGAGGTGGATGCAAGCGGCAAGGCGTGGCTGGCACCGGTGGACAAGCGCGTGCGGACCTCTTCACCGATCAGCGATCTTGGCGAAGCGTCCGCCGGCGAGCTGGTCCGCGCCGAACCGACCGGGCGCGGCGCGCGGGCCGGGGTCAAGGTGGTGGAGGTGCTGGGCGATCCGCTGGCCCCGCGCGCTTTCTCGCTCATCGCCATATCGAAGCACGGCATCCCCGACGTGTTTCCGGAGGAAACACTGAACGAGGCGCAGCGCGTGGCGAAGCTGCCGCTGTCCGACGAGACCCGCGAAGATCTGCGCGATGTGCCGATCGTAGCCATCGACCCTGCCGATGCGCGCGACCATGACGATGCAATCTGGGCCGAGCCGGACGGGCAGGGCGGTTTCCGCGCCATCGTGGCGATTGCCGATGTCGCGTTCTACGTGCGCCCCGGCGGCGCAGTGGATCGCGAGGCGCGCAAGCGCGGCAATTCGGTCTATTTCCCCGACCGCGTCGTGCCGATGTTGCCCGAAGTGCTGAGCGCCGATGTATGCTCTCTGAAACAGGATCAGGACCGCGCGGCGATGGTGTGTCACCTGCGGATCGACACGGCGGGCAGGATCACTTCGCAGCGGTTTACGCGCGCCATCGTGCGGTTGGCGGCCAACATAGCCTACGAGGATGCACAGGCGCAGATCGACGCAGGTGAGGCGGGCGAGCCATTGCGCAATCTGTGGGCCTGCTGGGCTGTGCTGGCAAAGGCGAGAGCGACGCGCGATCCGCTGGAACTGGACTTGCCCGAACGCCGCGTCATGCTGGACGAGGCAGGAAAGATCGCCGAGATCGCAGTGCGCGAACGGCTGGATGCGCACCGCGTGGTGGAAGATTTCATGATCGCGGCCAATGTGGCCGCCGCCAAAGCGCTGGAAAGCAAGACCGCGCCTGTCGTCTATCGGGTTCACGAGCCGCCGAGCCGCGAGAAGCTGGTCGCGCTGAAGGAATATATGGAGACGCTGGGCCGCAAGCTGGCATTGGGCCAGGTCATCACCCCCGGCTTGTTCAACCGCATGCTGAAGGACGTGACGGAGGAAGCGGACAAGGCGCAGACGATGGAGGCCGTGCTGCGCAGTCAGACGCAAGCCTATTACGGCCCGCGCAATGCGGGGCATTTCGGTTTGGCGCTCGGCTCCTACGCCCATTTCACCTCGCCCATCCGCCGCTATGCCGACCTGCTCGTGCATCGCGCCTTGTCCGATGCCTACAAGCTGGAGCAGCCCGAGCCGAAGGGCAACATCCCGCCAAAATCCGGCTTGTCGGATCGCGACCGCGACGATCTGGGGAAGATTACCGACGCCATCAGCAAGACCGAACGCCGCGCGATGGAGGCGGAACGGGACACCGTGGACCGCTACGTCGCGGCATGGCTGGCAGGGCGCGTGGGCGAGACGTTCGATACCCGCATCACCGGCGTGCAGAACTTCGGCTTCTTCGCCACTATCGAGAAGCTGGGCGGCGACGGGCTGGTGCCGGTCAGCACGCTGGGCGACGATTTCTTCCGCTATGACGAGAAGGCGCAGGCGCTGATCGGGGAGCGCAGCGGCCGCAGCTACACCACTGGCGACCGGCTGAAACTGAAGCTGGGTGAAGCGAATGCACTGACCGGCGCGCTGAAATTCGTGCCGCTGGATGCCGATGGCAATGCCATCGAACCGCGCGGCGGGCGTCCGGCGGGTCGCGGCCCGAACAAGGGCTATCGTGGCAAGTCCCCGGATCAAAAGACCGCAGGAAAGCGAGGCCGACCGGGTAATATACGCCACCAGGGCAGAGCGAAACGCAAGCGCTGACGGAACACGCGGCGTTTTCAGGGCGTTGAGAGCATGAAAAGGAGAAACCCATGCTCAAGCCCGGCCAGAAAGTGCCCAACCTCGAACTCCCGCTTACGATACAGGCGCGGTTTGACCTCTACAGCCAAAGCCCCGACGCCTTCACCATGCTGGTGTTCTATCGCGGCAAGCACTGCCCGATTTGCAGGAATTATCTAGAGGAGCTGGGCGGACGGCTGAGCGATTTCACCGACCGTGGCATTTCGCCTTTCGCCATTTCCATGGATAGCGAAGACCGTGCGATGACCGTCGACAAGGAGTGGGAAACGCACGATCTGCCACTAGTCTACGATCTGCCGGAAGACACGGCGCGCAAATGGGGCCTGTATATTTCGCAAAAGCGCGATGGCAGCGAGGAACCGGATGTGTTCTCGGAACCCGGCCTGTTCCTGATCCGGCCCGACAACACGCTGTATTTCGCAAACATCCAGAATGCGCCGTTCACGCGCCCATCGCTGGACCAGTTGCTGGAAGGCATCGATTACATCGGCAAGAACGACTATCCGGTGCGTGGTACTCTCAGCTAGACCTCAGCTTGCCAGCCTGTCGATTTCTTCCGTCGTGAACCGCCCGGGCACGATGTAGAGGGGGCAGGGAAGGCTGGCGGTATGACTGGCGAAATGCGCGATCAGAGGGCCTGGTGACCCTTCTGCCGCTGCGCCCAGCACCAGCGCCACAACTTCTGGATGTTCGGTAAGATATGTCCGGACAACTTCATGCGCCTCGCCGGTGCGCACGGTGATTTTCGGCATTCGCCCGCTTTCCGAAAACAGGTTTCCTGCCGCGCTACTCGCGATGGCTTCGGCGCGATCGTGCGCTTCTTCCTCGATCGTCGCCTGCACTGCGCCGAATGCGGTAAAGCTCTGTTTTTCCACGACGGCAAGGATATGCACGGCATCGCCTCTGTCGCTGACGCGGCGCGATGCAAAGCGCAGCGCCTTTTGCGCCTCCTCGCTTTCGTCGATGACCACCAGATATATCCGCATGTCGCTCCCCCTTCGGCAGTACGTTTGCCCGTTGCCTGTTTGCGGGGTTATCCGTTGAAAACGTATTCGGCGCAACAACCTTGCCGCGCTCGGCCAAAGCGGTCAGAAAGACACGGCACGAACACAGGACCACCCCCTCCCCATGCCCATTTCGATCAAGATGCCCGCACTGTCGCCGACGATGGAAGAAGGCACGCTTGCCAAGTGGCTGGTGAAGGAAGGCGATACGGTCGCGTCTGGCGATATCATGGCGGAGATCGAGACCGACAAGGCGACGATGGAGTTCGAGGCGGTCGACGAAGGCACCATCGCCTCGATCGCCGTGCCGGAAGGGACCGAGGGCGTGAAGGTCGGCACCGTCATCGCCGTGCTGGCCGAGGATGGCGAGAGCGTGGACGAGGCGGCGCGGTGCAGATGTGGATGGCAGTGCGTCGCACGAAGCGGAAGTAGAGCAAGAGCGCGTGCAGGACATCGAAGCCGAAGCCGCGCCGGAGAGTGACGCCGCGTCGCCCGAAAAGGCCAGTCCCGCACCTTCACCGAAGGCGGATGCTGCCGAAGGGGAGCGGGTGATAGCATCGCCGCTGGCGCGCAGGATTGCGGAGCAAAAAGGTCTCGACCTTTCCGGTGTCACCGGTACCGGTCCGAACGGTCGTATCGTCAAGGCGGACGTGGAACAGGCTCAAGGCGGCAGTGCTTCCAGACAGGCACCGGCACCAGAACAGGTTCTCGACACGCCAAAGACACCCGCCAAGACGCCAGCGGAAAGCGAATTCGGTGCGCCCTTCGAAGCCCTGAAACTCAACAATGTCCGGAAGGTTATCGCGCGCCGCCTGACCGAGGCAAAGCAGACGATCCCGCATATCTATCTCACGGTCGATATCCGTCTCGACGCACTACTGAAACTGCGCGGGCAGCTGAATGCGTCGCTGGAGGCGGACGGGATCAAGCTGTCGGTCAACGACCTCATCATCAAGGCGCTGGCCCGCGCGCTCGACCGGGTGCCGCAATGCAATGTCAGTTTCCAGGGCGACACGCTGCATCAATATACGCGGCAGGATATCTCCGTCGCGGTGGCTGCGCCCAGCGGCCTCATCACGCCAATCATCGTGGATGCCGGGCGCAAGGGGCTGGCGCAGATCAGCACCGAGATGAAAGAGCTGGCGGAGAAGGCCCGCGACGGCAAACTGCAGCCGCATGAATATCAGGGCGGCACCGCCAGCCTCAGCAATCTGGGCATGTTCGGCACCAAGCAATTCGACGCGGTTATCAATCCGCCGCAGGCCATGATCCTCGCGGTAGGCGCTGGCGAAAAACGCCCTGCGGTGGTGGACGGCGCGCTGGACGTCGCAACGATGATGACCGTTACGGGCAGCTTCGACCATCGCGCCATCGACGGGGTGGACGGCGCGAAACTGATGGATGCGCTGAAGCAGTTGCTGGAGAACCCGATGGGGCTTGTCGTGTGACCGGCGGACCTACCGGAAACACTTTCCTACACGGCGTTCGACATGACATTCAAACGGTTCGCCACACCGAGAAAACCGCCGAAATCGCGCTTTCACCTTTTGACCCCTGGACAGTGTAACATCCGGTCCATGTCTCGCAAATACAAGCTCTCAACAACGGATAGCAAATGGCTGATAAATACGACGTAATCATCCTCGGCTCCGGCCCCGGCGGCTATGTGGCGGCGATCCGTTGCGCGCAGCTGGGATTGAAAACGGCGATCGTCGAGCGCGAAACACTGGGCGGCATCTGCCTCAACTGGGGCTGCATCCCGACCAAGGCGCTGCTGCGGTCTGCGGAAATTTTCCACTTCATGCAGAACGCAGGCGATTACGGCCTGAAAGCGACCGGCATCGAAGCCGACCTTGCCGCCGTGGTGAAGCGCAGCCGGGGCGTGGCGAAACAGCTCAATCAGGGCGTCGCGCATCTGATGAAGAAGAACAAGATCGCCGTGCATATGGGCGAGGGCAAGCTGACCGGCCCGACCTCGCTGACCGTGACTGGCGAGAAGGGTGCAGAACGAGCTATCCGCCAAACACGTTATCGTCGCCACCGGTGCGCGGGCGCGCGACTTGCCGTTTGCGCCAGCGGACGGGGAGCGCGTCTGGACCTATCGCCACGCCATGACTCCTCCTGAAATGCCGACCAAGCTGCTCGTCATCGGCAGCGGCGCCATCGGGATCGAGTTCGCCAGCTTCTACAACGATATGGGCGCCGAGGTGACGGTCGTGGAAATGCTCGACCGCATCGTGCCGGTGGAGGATGCCGAGGTGTCCGCCTTCCTCGAAAAGTCGCTGACGAAGCAGGGCATCGCCATCATGACCGGTGCAGGCGTCGAGGCTCTGGAAGTTGGCAAAGCGAGCGTTACCGCAACGCTTAAGGACGCCAAGGGCAAAACCACCACCGCTGAATTCAGCCACGTCATCTCCGCCATCGGCATTGTGCCCAATACCGAAAATATCGGCTTGGAAGATCATGTCGAAATGGAGCGCGGCTTCATCCAGATCGACCCCTATGGCCGCACCCGCACCAAGGGCCTGTGGGCCATCGGTGACTGCACCCCCGGCCCGTGGCTGGCGCACAAGGCGAGCCACGAAGGTGTCGCCTGTGCCGAAGCCATCGCACAGGAGATGGGCAATACCGACGTTCGCCCGCACCCGCTGGACCGGCTGAACATTCCCGGCTGCACCTATTGCCACCCGCAAGTCGCCAGCGTTGGCCTGACCGAAGCCAAGGCGAAGGAAGCGGGCCATGAAGTGCGCATCGGCAACTTTCCCTTCATCGGCAATGGCAAGGCCATCGCGCTGGGCGAGGCGGAAGGGTTCATAAAGACCGTGTTCGATGCCGCCACCGGCGAGCTGCTGGGCGCGCATATGGTGGGCGCGGAAGTGACCGAACTGATCCAGGGCTACACCGTCGGCAAACAGCTGGAAACGACAGAGGCCGAACTGATGCAGACGGTGTTCCCGCACCCCACGCTGAGCGAGATGATGCATGAAAGCGTGCTGTCGGCCTATGGGCGCACCATCCATATGTAGGCCTGCCGCGTTGACGCGGAGCGCGAAGAGAGGAAGGGCGGAAGCATGACCGATTTCCTTGTCATCGCGTTCGTCATCCTTGCTGCCGGTGTCATCGCCGTGCCGCTGGCCACCCGCTTCGGGCTGGGGTCCGTGCTGGGCTATCTGCTTGCAGGCATGGCGATAAGCCCGCTGCTGGGTGCGCTGCGCGTCGATGTCGAACAATTGCAGGTGTTCGCCGAGTTCGGGGTCGTGATGATGCTGTTCCTCGTCGGGCTGGAGCTGGAGCCGAAGCGGCTGTGGGGGATGCGCGGCAAGCTGCTGGGGCTGGGCGGCGGACAGGTGGTGGCGACCACGCTGGTGCTGGCCGCCTATGCGCTGCTGAACGGCGAGGTATGGCGCACGGCGCTGGGTATCGGGCTGGTGCTGGCGCTGTCGTCCACTGCCATCATCGTGCAGACCCTGAACGAGAAGGGGCTGATGAAGAGCGAGGGCGGTGAAGCAAGCTTCTCCGTCCTGCTGTTTCAGGATGTTGCCGTCATTCCCATCCTGGCGATTCTGCCCTTGCTGGCGGTGCCGGAATTGATGGCGATGGGTGCCGAAACGCAGGGCGACGGAGCACATGGCGGGGGACATGGCGGCTGGACCATGACTGCGGGTATGCCCGGTTGGCTGGCGGCCATCGTAACGGTCGGCGCGGTCGCGGCGGTGGCCCTGGCGGGCAATTACCTGACCCGACCGCTCTTCCGCTTCATCGCCGGAGCCGGATTGCGCGAACTGTTTACGGCGACGGCGCTGGTGTTCGTCATCGGCATTGCGCTGCTGATGACGCTGGTAGGGCTGTCGCCTGCGCTGGGCACTTTCATCGCAGGTGTGGTGCTGGCGAACAGCGAATACCGGCATGAGCTGGAATCGGATATCGAACCGTTCAAGGGCTTGCTGCTCGGCCTGTTCTTCATCACCGTGGGCGCGGGCATCGACTTTGTCTTGGCGTCCGAGCGGTTTGGCGAAGTGGTGTTCTGGGCATTGGTGGTAATCGTCACCAAGGTCGTGCTGCTGCTGATCATCGGCAAGCTGGCGGGCATCGGCAAACAGGCGCGCTGGCTGTTCGCGCTGTCGCTGGCGCAAGCGGGCGAGTTCGCGTTCGTCCTGATCGCCGTCGCGGTGGCGGCCTTTGTGTTCGATGCGGAAACTGCGGACTTGCTGCTGCTTATCGTTGCGCTGACCATGTTGATTACGCCGGTCCTGTTCATCCTTTACGACCGTATCATCGCGCCGCGGTTCTCCAGCGGCGATGCGCGCAAGGCGGATAGTATCGAGGAAGAGAACAGCGTCATCATTGCAGGGCGCGGCAGGGTTGGCGGTATTGTTGACCGAATGTTGCAGGCAGCGGATGTGTCCACCACCGTTATCGATTACGATTCACGCCATCTCGATATCGTCCGCAAGTTCGGTTTCCGCACCTATTTCGGCGACGCCACCCGGCCCGATCTGCTCGCAGCAGCGGGTATCGCGAAAGCGAAGCTGCTGGTGGTGGCGCTGGACGAGCGCGAGCAGATCGATCGCCTCGTGAAATACGCCGTTGCCAACTACCCGAACCTGCATGTCACCGCGCGTGCGATAGACCGCAACCACGTGTACGAGCTGTGGTCTTATGGCTGTCGCGATATCGTGCGAGAAACCTACGATAGCTCGCTGCGACTGGGGCGTTCGGCGTACGAAGCGATGGGCATCGACCGGCAGCAGGCGCAGGCGATGACCGATGCATTCGAGAACATGGACCGCAGCTCCATGCGGCAGGTTGCCGATCTGTACGACAACGACATTCCCTATTGGGAAAACGATCCGCTTATGGCGAAAGTGAAGGAATTGCAGTCGGAATGGGATCCTGTCCTGCGCGAGCAGATGGACACGATCCTGAAGCGGGCGCGCTAGTTCACTGTTGCGTTGAACGCAAAGGCGAAGGTTTGCCCCGCGGGCAGATTTGCCGCTATGCCCGTGACGGTGGTGCCCGATACCGACCCTCCGAACGGATCGTTTTCATCGCCTCCGCTGGCATTATCATCCTCCGCAGTAGTCGCTGTTGCACAGGTAGTGCCACTGGTGATCGAGCCTGGAACGTAAGCAAGGTCGGACGGCACCGCGTCATTTGCGATAATCGTCGAAGCGGCCGCCGCGCCGGTATTGGTAATCAGGATGCAATAGCGGATCGTCGCGCCGGGAATGCGCTTCGGGTTGTTCGCAAGATTGACCGGGTCAGACAGTACTGTGCTGCTCTTCGCCGCTGTCAGCGTGGTGGTCGGATTGCAAAAGGTAATGTCGCTCAACGCAATCGCCTGCTGCCCAGGATTGGCGGGTGCGGTGCTGTGGTTGCCGTACAGGATTTCGATGCCGTCGATCGGGTCGGAGAAGGTTGCCGTGACGTTGCCGTCCGAAGACGCGGTCGCTGATCCTGCATCGCCATAGGCATTGTTGCCGACAACGTAATTGGAGACGCCGTTGGTCAGGACCGGCAACACCGTCGCGCCGTTATAGGTGCCGCGAACAGTCACCGTGTCAGAGAACTGATTGGCGTTGAAATCGACGTCGAAAATCTTGAACTGCGCGCCGGTGATGGCATTGGCGAAGGAGATGGTGGTGGTCACGCGCGATGCGCGGTCCGGCATGTCGACCAGCTGGATCAACGCCTTTTCTCCCGTGAAACCGCCGTTCATATCCGTTTGCAAGTTTGGTGATTGCCCGCCCAGTGCGGCGCTGTTCAGCCAGGTGCCAGGGTTGGTCAGGGCAAAGCCGACCGTGCCGAACCCGGTGAGCTGATAGGAGTTGTTCGTCGATCCCGCCGTCCATGTTCGCGGGTCCCAGTCGAACAGCACCGAACCTGCCGGACAACTCAGGACAGGCGGCGTACCGGCACCTCGCGTCCCGGCCACGGTAAACGTGTTTGTGGCGTAGTCGTCTTCGCCTATTGCCCCGTTCCCTACCGTGGAATCGCTGTCCGCAACGCTGCTCGTCGTAATTTCCGCCGTGTTGGTGACCGAAGCACCCGCGCTGGCGGTGATGCTGCCAGTAATCTCTATGCTGCGGCTTTGCGACGGTGCCATCGTGCCGACGGTCCAGACGCCGGTCGCAGGATTGAACGATCCGAACCCGCTGGCAGAAATGAAGGTGAAGCCGGGCGGCAGCGTATCGGTAACAGTAACGCCATTGGTCGTATTGGTCGATGCGCTGGCGCTGGCCACTGTCAGCCGCCAGGTAACCGCACCACCGCTGACCGGAGCTGCGCCGACACGGCTCTTGGTCAGCGACAGGTCGGCAAACTGCGCGGGTGGTTGGGTGAGATACAGGTCGAACCGGCGCAGGATGCCATCGTCCTGCGCGGGGAAAAGGTCGCACACTTCCAGGCGCCACGTCCCGTTCGCGGCCTGACCGTTCAGCACCGAAAGCGGGTTTTGCGGACGGAAACTGTTCTGGTAAGGCGGTGCTGTTGTCGCGTGGTTGCCGGTGGGGCTGTCCGATCCGACCACTGCGGCGAAACTGTCGTCCATCAGGACATTGAAGTTGTTGCCGTTCATGTTCTGGGTGTCGCCATTGGTCAACTGCACCCGCGTTCCCTGTGGCGACTGCACCGTGATCTGCAAATCGCCGCGCCAGCTATGCGTCGCCAGCACGCCGACCCGGACATTCGCCACATTGAACTGGTCGGTGACGTTTATGGTGCGGACTACCGGTGCGGCGCATGTCGTGTTGCCGTTTATCGTCTGGTTCGACACCTGCGAATAGGTCTGGACCTGTTGGGCCAGGGCAGTGCCGGGCACGAGCGAAGCGAAAGCGGCCGCCAATGCGACCGTCAGCCATCGTGCTATTTTGCGCGCATCATAAGCCATGCCGCTCATTATCGCCGACCCAAACCGAGGAAGGAGAAGGTGTCCGCATCGAACTTCATGCGGATCGAAGCGTAAAGCCCCTCATCCGTATTGCGCGTTTCGGCAAAGTCGGGATCGCGGAAACCGGCGATGTTGTAGCCCACCGTCAGCAGCGTGTTTTTGGCAGGCGTGAACCCGATCTGCGGACCGAAGGCATAGCTGGTGGTGCCGTCGTCAAGATTGGCACGAACGGTTGCTGTGCCGCCGACTTCGATGTTGCTGCCGACGCCGACGCGCAGGTCGAGGCCACCGCATTACCGTGGTCGACGCGAGATCGAAATCGCCGATGCTGTCGAGGTTGTAGCGACCGCCCACAAACACACCGACTTCGGTCCGGCGCAACAGATCGCCTTCCTTGCCGGTCTCGTCATCTTCGGACAGTGAGCCGCGTGGCGACCAGTTGGTCGAGAGGCTGGCGACGACGCGCTCGGATTTGGCATCGCCCGTCACGTTCAGCGCCGTGCGGCCCGTTGCACCCGGCTCACCCGCAACCGCATTGCGCACGGAGTCGCTGCGGAATTCCAGCTTGCCGAGGGCGGCAAAGGCGGACTCGTCGGGACGGTAAGCCACCGAAACGGCACCATCGAAAATCTCGCTCAGCGAACCGGTTGCGCCCGTGGCGCGCGTCCACGTCGCGCCCGAACCGACCACGAAACCATCGCCAAGCTGGCGAATCAGGCCAGCGACAACGCCCATGCGCTCGGCATCTTCGCCATCGCGATATTCGCCGCGTACCGTGGCGGCCCATGCGTCCTTGCGCCAGCTTGCGCCCAGCGTCGCGGCGGTGAAATCTTCGAACAATGCGCCGTCGGCACCGAGCTGGCCGCCCGATGCGACGGGCTGATCGATATTGATGACCTTGGCAGGGTCGGCACCGGCTAGCGTGCGATTTCCGTCAACCGTCGCATCCAGGGTCAGGCTCTCCGACACGCGCAGCGTCTGGTTGAGTCCGAACGCGGCATAGCTGCGCGGTCCGAATTCGTCGATGTCCTGCTGACCCAGCGTTGCAGTGGCGCGTGCGCCAGCCCAGGGCGCTACTTCGACACCACCGTTGAAGGTGCGTGCGCTCAGCTCTTCGCCTTCCGCAATCTCGTAGCTGCCGACAAGGCGCAGCCAGTCGGTCACGGCGTAACGTGCGCGCAGGCGATGGCGCGCGGGCGCATCGATCGATTCCGCCTTGTCCAGTGCGATGCTGGTGGCGGCGCTCAGTTCCAGCTTGCCGTCGAACAGCGTTTGCGTGACCGATGCTTCGCCCAGCAGCGAGCTTGCGCCGGTCAGGTCCGCGAGGCGGTCATCGAAATAGGTGACGCCAAGGCGTGCCTGCGTGGCACCCGAACGGAAGTCCGCGCCAAGCTGCACGGCCTGACGGCGGCTGTCGTCGACCAGGCTTTCGTCATACCAGGCGCTGCCGGTGACGGAGATGTTCTCGTTCACGGCATAGCGCGCATCCAAGCCAACCTTGCGACGGCCCAGTTCGGCCCCGTTCTGCTGGCCGGTGCCGTAATCGGCATCGATCGAGCGAACATAGGCCAGCAGATCGACCGGACCCGTGCGATGCTCGGCTTCGACGAGCCAGCCCTTGGCGGTGCTGCCTTCTGCCCTGCTTACGCCCAGCTCGGCACGGATTTCGGTCGCCGCACCCAATTTCGCACGCATGTCCACGGCGGCAATGTCGGTGCGGCGCGTATCGTCCTTGTCGGTCAGCAAACGTGGCACCAACGCGGACGGTGTCCTTGGCAAAGGTGTAGTCGGCACGCACGCCGCCATTCCACGATGCATCGCCGAAGCCGTCCTCGACTTCGTAATCCACCACGATGAATTGCGGGTTCAGGTCGAAATCGCGGCTCAGCACCGGTTCCTTGAAGCGCAGCGTACCGGTCAGCAGGTCCACGTCGTAATCGATGAAACGCGACAGTTCGCGGCGGTCCACAATCAGTTCGGAACGGAACCGGTCGCGCACTTCGATAGCGACCTTCTCGCTGTTGCCAATGATGTTGCGGTCGCTCAGGGCGTAGGGGCCGGACAGGCCGTTCCCCTGGATTTCGTCACGACGGAAGCGGCTGGCGACGTCGGCGGCGAAGGCCTGTGCGTGGAAAGCACCCACGCGGCCTTCGGCCTTCACGCCGGTGGCGGAGCGGTTGTAGCGCGCCAACACCGTCTGGTCGAAGCCGCTCACGAAATCACCGTAAAGCGCATAGAACGCGCCGGTTTCGATGCGGACATACAGGTTCTCGCGGCTGGCGGCGTCGAAGCGACGGTCGCTGCCGTCAGCGAACACGGTGTAATATGCGTTGGGATCGATTGCGCCGGACAGGATCTGGTCTTCGCGCTGTTTCGCGCTGTCATAGGCCACCGTCATCAGGAACCGTGCCAAGAACGCGGCCTTTGGCGTAGAACGCAACGCGGGCATTCTCGCCAAGGTCGCTGTCGAAACGGCCGGTGCGCTCCATGTTGTCGGCAACGCTTTGCGCACCGATGGAACCTTCGGCCAAACCGACCAGCGTCCAGTCGAGGTCGCCCGGGACGATCCAGCTTTCCAGTTGCTGCGAACGCGAGATTTCGCGGCCAGCAAACGTGAAGTCGAGCGTCAGCGGGCCGGAGATCATGGTCGGCGCGAGTTCGATATAGGCGATGCCATCATCGCCCTTGATGGTCCAGTCGGCAGATGCCGTGCCCTGGCCGGCGAGCTGCTGGCGCTGGAGCTGTTCGATCAGCGCGGCGCTGGTGTAGGGCTCGTTCAGGCCGAAGCTGCCCGAAACGCCGGAGCGGACTGGGCGGCCCTTGCGGTCGGTGAAGCGCACGGCGATGACCGGACGGTTGCGGCCATCGGCCACCATGTTGGACTTGCCTGCGATCAGTTCCGCGCGCCACGGCGTGGAAACGTAGGCTACAACGCGCGACAGTTCTTCTGCCACGCTGCCGTCTGCATTGCGCACGGTGGCCGTGATGCGGTTGTCGCCGTCTTGCAACGGCAGGCCGCGCCATGTGCTGACGGCATGGGTTCCGGCGTCGGCCTTCTTCGCGCCGTCAAACGCCACGGCGTTCACCGCTTCGCCGTTCAGCGCCAGTTCGACCGTCTGGCCGGGCGCATGGCGGATGGCTACGCGCTGCGAGGGAACGCGCGGGTTGTGGTTTTCCAGCGGGAAGAGGAACGCGGTTTCACCCGGACCCTTGGCCAGCCAGTCGATATTGACACCAGCGGCTTCCTTGTCGCCGACAGGTGCGACATCCGCAGCATTGGCGGTGCGTGTGGTGGCCGCGCCTTCAGCGATTGCGGGGACGTCTGCGGCAGGTGCGACAGCGTCTTCCGCATCCATGACATCTGCTGGAGCACGGGCAGGGGCCCATCCGGGAACATTCGCGGTGAAGTCGGCAATTTTTAGGCTGCCGCCACGACCGATGACGAACCGCGAAATCGCGCTGCCTGCGGTGCGGGTGGAACGGTCGCAATCGATGAACTCGCCCTCGACGGGCAGCGTCTGCTGCTGCGCCTGGACGACATGCGTGCCGGGCACCACACCTTCGAAGTGATAGCGGCCGTCGCGGTCTGTCAGGACGAAACTGCCATCCTCCAGCATGATCCGGACACCCGGAATGCCGATACGGTTTTCGCGCAGATCGCAGGTTCCGGCGGTCACCCGGCCGATAATGGTCATCCGCGATGCAATGGTGTCGCGCACTACGGTAACAATCGATTCAGCCACGGCATTGCCATCGCGCGGGTCGGTCGCCTCGACGCGGTTGACGATTTGGCCAGGCGGCGTATTCGCACGAATGACCATCGCGTATTGCAAAGACAATGTTGCGCCTGCTGCAATAGTATCGATATCAAAACGGATTGAGCTGCCATCTTCTGCAACAGTGAAGCCGCTTGTCAGCGGCTGCCCATCGAGGGTGATGGTATCGGTCCGCAACCGCAGCCATGGCGAGGGCGTGTCAATCACGGTCACATCGCGCTTGGACCGTTCCGTATCGGCGTTTTGCACCGCAATCGTATAGAATACGGCATCGCCGGGTTCGGCGCGGACGCGCGACGCAGTCTTCGTCAACGCAACGGAGATATTGGGCCGGTCCACCGGAATGTCGATCCGGATCGCTTCTGTCGACGACAACGCGAAAGGCGCCCCGTAGGACGCGTCGAAAATCGTGAATGGCGCACCCGACGGTCGGGTCAGATCGGCAAGCCGGGGCGGCGGCACTTCGGATGGCGCGGTGTATGGCGCTGGCGGTGTCACTTCGATGCGGTACGTGCCCAGCGGTGCGAGCGGGAAGCGGTATTCGCCTGGGCGCATGATGTTCACATTGCCAGCGGCATCGGTGATGGGCTCGCCGGAAATTACTGTGGAAGGCCAAGGCGTTACGCCATCATCGGCAAACACGGTGGCGGGCTGGCCGGTTGCATTATCGACGAACCGCACTGTCGCGCCCGATACCGGCATGCCGGTTTCGCTGTCGAACACCAGACCGAACGGATCGGCCAGAACTGTCACCAGTGTCGTGAGCAGCGGCGTGCCGCCATTCACCGAGCCAACCTCGACGGTGATAGGATCGCCTGACACTAAGCTGAGCCGGCAATCACTCTGCGTCAGCGCTGGCGGACTTGCGCGTGTTGCAATGGTGCCGATGAAAATGCCGGTGTCGTTACCCGTTTCGTAAATAACGATGGTCTCACGGTCGCCACGCGGCGTTGTCAGCACGACCGAAACACTGTCGATAGCATCAGGATCGCTGTTGGCCGCCTGCGAGGCGAATTCGATCACCAGATCTTCGCCGATTGTCAGGCTATTCGTCTGCTCTGCGGTGATGGACGTCGTGGAAGAGGATGCACCTGCGCTATTCGCAGCGGCGCTGGCGCGCTGCACGGCGCTCTGGCAGAATGTTTGGCGCACGGGCAGCGTACTGCGGCCACGCGGGTTGGGGCGATATGTCGTCAGTGTGGCCGGAAAGGTCGCGACGGTGATATCGATCGTGTTGGACACAGCCGAACGGGTAACGCCGCCCTCGGACCAGTTGGCCCGGGCGGTGTTGGTGATGGTCTGGCCCTGCGCCGGGGCGGTGGACACGAACAGCGCAATCAACAGCGCGGCGAATGTCCGGAATATGATACTGTATTGACGCATGGCGATGGTGGGCCGGACACCGAAGTGCCCGGCCCGGTAGCGGTTTATTTTACGACTGCACGGAACGTGACGGTCTTGACGTCGCCGCCATTCAGATCGTCGAGCGTTTCACTGATGGTCGTGGAACCGTTTGCCGTGGTACCCGCGGTACCGCCGGTGCAGGTAAAGTTGCCAGCAGCGAAGGTACCCGTATCGATGCTGCCGTTCCGGGTGATGTTGGACGTGGTGTCCAGCTCGCCGGGGACAGGGTCGGTGATCGTTACGCCCGTGGCTGTGGCGCTACCGCTCGCGTTCTGGACGGCGATACAGTACTCGACGATTGCCCCTGGGATGGCCTTCGGGTTGGAAGTGCCGTTCACGGGATCGCTGATGATATAGCTGTTCTTCTTAGCCGTGATGGCGGCCGCAGCGACCTGGTAGTCATCCGCAGCGGAATGGACGCCGTCACGGGCAGCATCGCCGGCAGCAGAACCGGCTGCATCGTTGAATACGTTGTCGACTGCATTCTTGTTGTCGGCGCCATTATTCACAGCCAGAGCATTGCCCGCGCTGTCACGTGCGGTGGCGACGAGGTTGATGGTTGCGACAGTGCCGTTCTGCTGGGACAGCGGAACGGTGCCCGCAACGATGAACACCGTGCGTGTTGCGCCTTCGGCGAGATCGTCAATAGTGCTCGCCTGCGTATCAGCACCGAAACCGGTGGTCTGGAGAACGCCATCGCCGTTCGTATCGACCCAGATGGTCGGTGCGCCGACATCGAACGTATCATCCACGCCTGCCGAGAAAACGCTGGCGCCGCCATTGTTCTGGATGGCAGTCAGGTTGAAGTCGAGTGTATCGTTGGTGTCGTTGAAGACCGTGAAGGTCGTGACGGCACCATTCTGGCCGGGCGAAACCGTGGTTGCCGCGCCGCCGGATTCGGCAACCGTGAAGGTGATCTTGCGGTCAACCTTGAAGGTATCCGTGTTCGACGTTGCCGGTGTCTGTGCAACCGTGCCGACGTTGTAGTTTACGGTAACCGTGTTGGTCACGTCGGTTCCGGCATCGGTACCAGCGGCAAGCGCCGGTGTTGCGACGGTTGTAATCGCCATCGCGCTGACTGCGCTGAGCAGTTTTATCGTGCGTGTCATTGGTCATTCCCCTTTTGGAATCTTGAGTTCATTTTGGTCCTGGGTCGCCGCGATACGCTCGGGCAGGGCGGCTTTCCCGTCAGCGAACGACGGCAAAATAAGTGACGGATCCGCTGGCACCGGGTTCAAGCCGGTCAAGGGTCCATTGTATGTGGGTAACGTCGGCCAGTTCGGCGGGACGGCTCGTGCCGTCGCCGTTATCGACCGTCAGGTCGGACAGCGCGCCATAGGTCTCGCCATCGAGCGAAACCATGAAGTCGCCGCTTTCGGCCAACATCACGGCACCCGGAAGCGGGTTGGTGATGACGAAATCCTCCATCACGTCGGTGGAACCGTTGCGATAGTTTGTTGCGAACATCAGGCGATCGCCGGGCACCACGCTGGTGGGCTCCTGCATTTCCTCGCGCTGTGCGCCTTCTTCGCCGACCATGCGGACGACCTTGACGTCGCCTTCGAGTTCAACGGCTTCTTGTGCGGCAACAGCGGCGGGCAGGGCGGTCGAAACGAACAGCGCCGCAACGGCGGCGAAACGTGTGAATGCGGTGTGCTTGCGCATCGGAATACTCCTTACTTGTCGATCGTGACGGCAAAGGTGACGGTGCTGCTGCTCGGCGAAGCGACGTTGCCGAGGTTCACGGAAACGCCCCCGGCCTGGCTGCCGGTGCTTGCATCGGTATCGGCGGCGTCGGTTTGCGAGGCACTGTTAAACGTAATGGAACCAGGCGTGTACGTGGTGCCGGTCGGGATGGCGTCGGAGATGATAAGGCCGTTGACAGTACCGCTGCCGGTAACGTCCGCCGTCAATGTGTAGGTGATTGTGGCACCGGGCACCGACTTGGTACCGCCAAACGGATCGACGACCGAAGACGACTTGACGAGCGTCACTGCCGCCACACTGGCGATCAGCGTGCCGTCGTCATCCTGCTGCGCGGTCGTCACGCCTACGACAGCATCGCTACCATTGGCGCCCTGGCCGGCAAAGGTGGTACCAGCGGGACCGGAGCCGGTTACGGCGGTCGCTTCGAGATTTACGACGCTGGTGTCGGTATCCTGAGCATTTGCCGGCGCAGTTACGAGCACCAGCACCTGAACGAAGTCACCGGCAGCAATAACCGGGGAGTTTGCCCCATTCGACAGCAGCGTATCGTCCGCTGCATTATATACACCGTCCTGATTGACGTCGATTGCCAGGTTGTCGACGGTGACATTGAAGTCGTTGCCCGCGACATTGGGGTCCGCATTCAGCGTGAAGGCTTCGGGACCGTTACCCGTGTTTGTCACCCGGAAGACCAGCGTGGCCGTATTGTTGATCGAAACCGCGCTGCCATCCTGCCATGACACTGCATTGTCGAGCAACTCGTCCACCAGGATGTCTACCTGGTTCGACTGAACCGTCTGGTTACCGCCCGAAGGCGTCGTGAACGATGCCGAAGCCGTGTTCTCGATTGTGGTACCCGCAGGGGTAGGTGCCGCATAGGCTGCCGGGGCAGCAAGAAGCGCAACTGCAAGGGCGGGAACGAGGGCGAGCGGGGTGCGATGGTTATTTGTCATGCCGTATTGATACGGGACAACCCTTAAGAAAAGTCTTACCGGCTCGCGGGTTTCTCGCACTGCACCAAAACTGCGAAAAACCCCGCTATTGCGCCGTTTTGCCTGGCAATTCCACACCGATTGCTAAGCGGACATGGTTAATATCGGTTTTAAGGCAGGTCGGTCGGATCGTAGGGCTGAATACAGTCTTGGCGGACAGGGTGGGATTCGAACCCACGAAGGGCTTGCACCCTTGCCGGTTTTCAAGACCGGTGCATTCAACCGCTCTGCCACCTGTCCGCTCTGGCGGCGCTGCTATCGTCTGTTTGCACGCTTGTCACCTGCCTACCGCTCCGTAGAAACAGGATCGTGCCTTGCCGCCACCCGTGTCAGGTGCGCGACGATTGACGCGCCATTGTGCGGTTCCTTGTTCTTTCCGGGCCAACCTTGTGGCATGTGCCGCAAATGAAAACCACAATCCTCCGGGCGTTTGTTTTGACGCTGTCCGCTTTCACCCTGTCATCGCCCATCGCCGCGCAGGATATGACCTTCGATGGCTATGTCGAACTGCTTCGCGCCAAGGCCCGCGCCCAAGGTGTTAGCGAACCTACCATCGCGCGCATGACTAGTGGGCTTACGCCAAACCGGCGCGTGATCGACCTTGATCGCGGACAGCCCGGCACGCCGACCCGGCGCGGCTATCCTGCGTTGGCGCCCTACCTTCGCACCCATGTGAACCCGACACGGATCGCGCGCGGACAGGATATGTACTCGGCAACGCGCGGCTATCACGCGGCGATAGAGGCGGAGTATGGTGTACCCGCCAAATACCTGCTCGCCATCTGGGGGCATGAAACGAATTATGGCAGCTATCGCGGCAATTTCGACCTGTCCCGTTCGCTCGCTACGCTGGCATGGGAAGGACGGCGGCGCGACTTGTTCGAAGGTGAGTTTCTCTCGCTTCTGAAAGTGGCGGACCGCGGATACGCCCGCAGCGAGCTGGTCGGCAGCTGGGCCGGCGCGTTCGGCAATCCGCAATTCCTGCCAAGTGTTTATTTGCGCTTAGCAACCGATGGCGATGGCGACGGCCGTGCGAACATCTTCACCAACCGCGCCGATACGCTGGCGTCAATCGCGCGGTATTTCCAGGATTCCGGATGGCGCGAGGGACAGCCCTGGGGCGTGCGCGCCAGCATCCCGCGCGGCTTCGACTTTGCCGGTGTGGACAACGAAATCGTTTCACCCGTCTGCTCGCGCGTGCATGAACGGCACAGCCAGTGGAAGACGGTGCGCGAGTGGCGCAATTTGGGCGTGCAACCACAGCGCACTCTGGCCGACGACGCGATGGTTTCGCTGTTCCAGCCCGACGGCCCGGATATCACCCGCCTGGCTCTTAACGGCAAATTATAGGGTTATCCTCGAATATAACTGCTCGAACTACTACGCCATGAGTGTGGGATTGCTTGCAGATGAGATTGCGCCCTGAATTATCGTTTCGCCGTAGCCGCCACCTGTGTGCAGCCGCGGGCCCATGCCTGCTTTATCGCCGCATGTTCCGGCGGCGGGAGCGACTTCGCCGATTTCGAGGCCGCTACTGCGAATGCAGATGTCGCGGATGCATCCATGGGCGCGCAGGCCGATTATCCGGTGACGCTGGGTGCGCCGTTCCTTGTAGATGGTACGCTTTATACCCCGAACGACACGATAAATTATGACGAGATCGGGTACGCCACTCTCGATCTGTCCAGCGGCGCGACCGTGTCGATTGCACACCGGACGTTGCCGATCCCTAGCTATGTCGAACTGACCGCACTCGATAGCGGTCGGACCATTCTTGCCCGCGTTGAGCGACGCGGCCCGATGCAGGGGCCTTACATTGCTGGCCTCTCGCGCGGTGCCGCCACGCAACTGCGCGCGGAAGAAGGAACGCCGATCCGCGCACGGCGCGTGCTGCCGCCGGAAAGCGAACGTGCGCAGCTTCGCAATGGCGCGCCTGCTTCGGCACGCGCCGATATGCCGCTTTCGCTCGTGAACGTGCTTGCGGCGCAAGCTTCCGCTCAACGGGTCCGCAGATATCGCCATGCCGGTAAATACGGCGCGGCGAGTTTCCACCCCGACGACCCCCACCACCGTGGCGATGGGCGCGGCTGCAACACGCTCTTTCGACAAGGCGTTTGGTGGTACGCGCACTGCCGACACACGCTATCCGCTTGCGCCCCTGAACGACGTCGCGGCACGCACCATACAGCCGGCTCCGGCAATTGCTGCGACGCCGCCACAGCGCGCGGCGCCCGGTAGCGCCCCGTCAGGTGCGTTTGTCGTACAGGCCGCTGCCTTCTCCAACGAAGCGAACGCGGCGCGCGCTGCCGAGGCCGTTGGCGGGTTCATCGAACCGGCGGGGCGCTTCTATCGCGTCCGCCTCGGCCCTTTTGCTGACCGGGGACAGGCCGAAGCAGCACTCGCCAAGGCGCGCAATGCGGGGTATGGCTCGGCGCGCGTATTCACCACGGGATAAGTGCCGATCCGCCCGGCACGCTGGAGCCGGACGATAACCCGAATTTGCTTTTTCGTTGCCGCGCTGCTGGTCGCATCATCGCCGCCTGTCAGCCTGGCCGCGCGCACCACACCGGTTATCGAGGACGCGCCGGTCGTGTTGCTCAGCGACGCGCGGACCGGCCAGGTGCTTGTGGCGAAGAACGCCAATCACCGATTTATCCCCGCGTCGGTCGCCAAGGTAATGACTGCCTACACGGCGTTCGAGGAGATAGCGGCGGGACGGCTTGCTGCGGCGCAGACGATAACGATGCAACCGGACACCCAAAGCGCCTGGTATCGGCGCGGCTCGACGATGTTCATTCGCGAAGGACAGGCGGTTTCGGTGGAAAGCTTGCTGTCAGGTATCGCTGCCGTGTCCGCAAACGATGCCAGCGTGGCTTTGGCGGAGGGTCACAGTGGTTCGGTAGCGGGCTGGACGCGATTGATGAATGCCAACGCGAGGGCGCTCGATATGCGCAACAGCCATTTTGCAACGCCCAATGGCTGGCCGGACGAAGGGCGCAGCTTCACCACTGCAGCGGACCTGACGCTGCTGGCAACGGCGCTGGTAACGCGACATCCGCAGCAATATGCGCGCTATTTCGGGCAGCCTGGTCTCGCGTTCAACGGCATCGCACAGCGCAATCATGATCCGATAACGGGGCGCGTTGCGGGCGCCGATGGTATCAAAACCGGCTATACGCGGCAGGCGGGCCTGACTTTCGTCGGCAGCGCGGAACGCGACGGAACACGGCTCGTCTTGGTGCTCGCCGGGCTAAGCGACTACGACGAGCGTGGCGACCTGGCCCGCGTGTTGATAGGGTGGGGTTTCGACGGTTTCGAGCGCCGCGTTCTTTATAGAACCGGAACCTTCGTTGGAACGGCACAGGTACAGGATAGTGCGGTTAGTCAGGTTTCTCTGCACACAACCGAACCGGTCGCGGTTGCAATCCCCAAGGATGCGGCGGGAATAGCAAGCCGCAGCATTCGCTATGCCGGGCCCCTGCGCGCGCCTGTTGCGGAAGGGCAGATCGTCGCACAACTGGTCATCGAGATCGAGGGCATGGAACCGGTCAGCTACCCGCTCGCCGCGACACGCAATGCACCGTTGGCGAACCCGATACAGCGCATTGCCAACGGTTTCCGGAGCTGGTTGCCATGACTCGCGGGCGCTTCATCACGCTTGAGGGTGGGGAGGGCACCGGGAAGTCCACACAGGCCCGTCTTTTGGCCACGACCTTATGCAATGCAGGGTACGAAGTGGTGACAACGCGCGAACCCGGCGGCACGCCCGGTGCGGAAGCTATCCGGACACTGCTGCTTTCGCCACCGAACGGCGCATGGAATGCGCGCGCGGAGGCGCTGCTGTTCGCCGCCGCCCGCAGCGATCATGTCGCAACGCTTATCGAACCGGCGCTTGCCAGTGGCACATGGGTTGTATGTGATCGATTTATCGATTCAAGTCGTGCCTATCAGGGGGTTGGTAATGCACTAGGCGATGCTGCGATCAATACGCTGCATGAGCTGGGGAGCGGTGGATTGCTGCCCGACCTGACAATCCTGATCGATGTGCCTCAAGCGGTTGCACAAGCGCGGGTCAGCGCGCGAGACGGAGCCGACACCGACGCAATCGGGGGGCGGGATACAACCTATCACGAGGCTGTCGTGGCTGCGTTTTCGCGTTTCGCGAAGGAGGACCCGTCGCGCTTCGCGTGCGTGGATGGGCAGGGCACGATCGACGCCGTACAGGCGCGGATTATCGCTGTCGTCGCGCAGCTGACGGCGGGCGCGGTGTGACGTCGTCACCACTCCCGCCACACGAACAATGGACGCGCGCAATGGCGGGTGACCGTATGCATCACGCTTGGTTGCTGAGCGGCCGCGCAGGCATGGGCAAATCCCGCTTCGCCATGCATGCTGCCCGTGCTCTTGGTGGACGCGAGCGAAGGGACAAGCGAACATGCCGATATCCACCGCATCACGATGGGTCCGAAGGACGACTCAAACGCGCGAAAGGCTGCCGACGGCAAACCCTTCGACCGTGCGCGCAGCATCCGTGTCGATCAGGTACGTGCATTGCAGCGCCGTCTGGTGACCCGCCCGACACTCGGTGCGCGCCGGGCAGTCATCATCGACCCGGTCGACAACATGGAAACAGCTGCGGCCAACGCCTTGTTGAAAAGCCTGGAAGAACCACCGGTCGGCACGTTCTTCCTGCTTGTTTCGCACCGCCCGGGCGGATTGCTGCCGACCATCCGGTCGCGCTGTCGCGGGCTGCATTTCGCGCCGCTCTCCGACGATGTCCTTCGTGCCGACCTGCGCGCTTCACACCCTGATGCAGACGCTAGGACAATCGACGCCGCCATCATCGCCGCAAGGGGATCACCCGGCGCAGCACATGATTTTCTCGCAAGCGATCACATCCGGTTATTTGCAATATTACAGCAGCTCGTCGCGCATGGTTCGAGTGATATGCCTGTCATGGCGTGCTGGGCGCCCGGCCGAAGCCGGAAGCCATCCAGCATGCGTTCTCTCTTTCACGCGCATTGCTGAGCCAAGCCATCCGCTCGACAAGCAGGGAAGGTCAGGCATCGGCCATCGAGGCGCATGACAAGATCGTGCGTTTGCAGGCACAGGCCCCGACGATGAATTTCGACCCCGGCCTGTTGCTGAATGAACTGGCCGCCTTGCTCGCACAGGTCGGCACAGCTAGCGAAAACGCCCATGCCTGATCCCTATTACGTTACCACGGCCATCAGTTACCCGAACGGCCCGCCGCATATCGGCCACGCGTACGAGGCGATTGCCGCCGATGTCGTTGCACGCTTCCGCCGCCAATGCGGCCATCGCGTGCGGTTTCAGACGGGAACCGACGAGCATGGCCTGAAAATGGCGCGTAAGGCGGAAGAGCAGGGCATGACGGCTCGTGCGTTGGCCGACGAAATGTCGGGCCTGTTCCGCACCATGTGCGACGCGCTGAATATTACCTACGATCGCTTCATCCGCACTGTCGATGCCGACCATCACCGCGCCAGCCAGGCACTTTGGCGCGCGATGGAGGAACAGGACGACCTCTATCTTGACCGTTACGAAGGGTGGTACTCGGTCCGCGACGAAGCCTATTACGACGCTTCGGAATTGAGCGAAGGCGAGGGCGGAGAGAAGCTGTCGCCGCAAGGCACGCCGGTCGAATGGACAGTAGAGGAAAGCTGGTTTTTCCGCCTGTCGCGCTATCAGGACAAGCTGGTCGCATTGTTGGAAACGCCCGGTTTCCTCGAACCCGAAAGCCGCCGCAACGAGATGCTGTCCTTCGTGCGGGGCGGCCTGCGCGACCTGTCTATCAGCCGGACCAGTTTCGACTGGGGCGTCGCGGTGCCGGGCAATGACGGCCACGTCATGTATGTCTGGGTCGACGCGCTGACCAATTATCTGACCGGGCTGGGCTATCCGGAAAAAACCGACGACATGGCTGCGTTCTGGCCTGCCGACCTGCACCTGATCGGCAAGGACATCGTCAGGTTCCATGCGGTCTATTGGCCCGCATTCCTGATGAGCGCCGGCTTGCCGATGCCCAAACAGGTATTCGGCCACGGTTTCCTGCTTAATCGCGGCCGTAAGGAAAGCAAATCGCTGGGCAACGTGACCGATCCGGTCGCACTGGCGCAGCAATTCGGCGTGGACCAGCTGCGGTATTTCCTGATGCGGGAGGTCGCATTCGGACAAGACGGTTCCTATTCGGAGGCGGCAATCGTGACGCGGTGCAATGCGGAACTGGCCAACAGCTTCGGCAACCTAGCGCAACGCACTTTGTCGATGATATACAAGAATTTGGACGGTGTACTGTCCGCCGACATGGACATGCAGCCAGTGGACGACGCGCTGGCGGCCAAAGTCCGCGAGGAATGCGATGCGCTGCGTGCGGCATTCGAGAACCTGGCATTCAGCGATGGTCTGGAGGCGTGGATGCGGGCCGTGTTTGCCTGCAACCAGTATGTCGATGATACCGCGCCGTGGGCGCTGCGCAAAACCGATCCGGAGCGGATGAATACCGTTCTGATGGTCTTGTTCAAAATGGTGCGGGATCTGGCAATCGCCGTATTGCCGGTGGTCCCCGATGCCGGGAATATGCTGCTCGACCAAATGGGCGTTCCACCCAACGCGCGCAGCTATGCCGACTTGTTAGACGATGGATGGTTTGCAAGACGTGCGGCGACAGGCGTTGCGCTGAAAAAGCCCGTAGGTGCGTTTCCGCGCCTCGATGAACCCGCCGCCGAAGCGGAGCGTGCGACGTGTTGATCGATAGCCATTGCCACCTCGAATACGAGCGCGTCGTCGAGGACCAGGCCGGTGTCCTCGCCCGCGCGCGCGATGCCGGGGTGACAGGCTTCCTGAACATTTCGACCAAGCAGTCCGAATGGGACCAAGTCGTCGCCACCGCACATCGCGAACCAGACGTTTGGGCCAGCGTGGGCATCCATCCACACGAAGCGGACGCGCATGCCGATCTCGGGCGCGGGGCTTTGCTGGCCGCCAGCGCCGACCCGCGCGTTATCGCAATCGGCGAGACGGGGCTGGATTATTATTACGACAAATCGGACCGCGCCGTGCAGCAGGCATTGTTCCGGATGCATATCGGTGTGGCGCGCGAAACCGGCCTGCCCATAATCATCCACACCCGCGATGCCGAAGACGATACGGTCGGCATCCTGGCGGATGAGCTGGGGAAGGGCGCGTTCCCCGCACTTATCCATTGCTTCACGGCATCGGAGGCGTTCGGTCGAAAGGTGCTGGAGCTGGGCCTGACGATTTCCTTGTCGGGCATCGTGACCTTCAAAAACGCCAAGCCCCTGCAGGTATTTGCCGCATCCATTCCCCAGGATCGACTGCTGGTGGAAACCGATAGCCCCTTCCTTGCGCCAGTGCCACATCGCGGAAAGCCATGCGAACCCGGCTTTGTGCGTGACACCGCGACGTTTCTCGCCGACTTGCGCGGCGAAACGCTGGACGAGCTGGCAAGCTACACAACTGCGAATTTCTTCCGCCTGTTTAGCAAGGCCGCGGCATGAAGCTGATAATGCTCGGTTCGGGCACATCGACCGGTGTGCCGCGTATTGGCGGCGACTGGGGCGATTGCGATCCCGAGGAGCCCCGCAACCGGCGAACGCGGGTTTCGGTAGTTGTCGAAAGCGATTCAGGATCGCGTCTGCTGGTCGATACCTCCACCGATATGCGCCAGCAATTTCTTGCCAACCGGCTGAACCGCATCGACGGTGTTTTCTGGACTCACGACCATGCGGATCACTGTCATGGCATCGACGAGCTACGGGCCCTCCGGTTCGGGCGCAAGAATCCGATCCCGGGATATGGTTCGCCCGAGACGGTGCGGCGCTTGCGCCAGCGGTTCGACTACGTATTCGCGGGCCAGCATGGCTATCCCACCATCGTATCGCTCGACACACTGGATCGCATGCGCATGTGTGCCGGGTTCGGTGTGGAATGGTGCCAAATGCCGCACGGACCAACACAGAGTACTGCCTTCCGCTTCGAAGCTGATGGCAAGTCCATTGCGTATCTAACTGATTTTAGTGAAATAACCCGTGACATGAACGAGCTGGTCGATGGCGTCGATATTTTGGTCACCGACTGTCTGCGACGCGAGCCACATCCAACACACGCCAATCTCGGTATGGCGCTCGAGCTTGCAAAAACGTCCGGTGCCAAGGCTACTGTGCTTAGCCACATGGACAAGAGCCTGGATTATCGTACCTTGTGCGCCGAAATGCCGGATGGTGTTCATGTTGGCTATGATGGACTGGAACTGGCAGCATGACCGGCTCGACGTGGTTCACGATCATCTGGGGTGTCGGCGTTCTGGCGCTGGCTGGTGCGGCGCTTGCTTCGTACCGGCTCAATTGGCAGCGAGGCTTGAGTTACGCTTTCATTTGGGGAGCGTTGTTTGCCGGAGTAACGTTGCTGTTTAATCTAGCCAACGGATAGAACGCACGATGAAAACCAAAGTGGGAGTTTTACATAATATCTATTATCGCTTTGTAGGGTTGGCGGGATGAAGCGGCTTCTCGACATCATGGCCACCCTTCGAGATCCCCAGCGAGGATGCGAATGGGATGTTGCGCAGACCGCTGAAACCATCGTGCCCCACACGATCGAGGAAGCTTACGAGGTCGCCGATGCGGTCGAACAAGGCGACAGCGAAGCTCTGCGCGACGAACTCGGCGACTTGTTGTTTCAGGTCGTATTTCAGGCGCGCATCGCCGCGGAAGCTGGCACATTCAATTTCGACGATGTCGTGACCGCTGTTTCGAACAAGCTGGAAGCCCGCCATCCGCATATCTTCGGGTCGGAAACCCTGCCGGGTGGCATGCAGGAGGCACGGTGGGAATCGCTGAAGGAACAGGAGCGCGCCGCCAAGGGCGAGACCAGCGCGATGGATGGTGTCGCAACCGCCCTCCCGGCATTGCTGCGCGCCGAAAAGCTGCAAAAGCGCGCCAAGCGCGACGGGTTCGACTGGGGCGATACCGCAGGGCCGACCGCCAAGCTCCACGAGGAAATGCAGGAGCTTGCCGAGGCGTCGGTTGATCGACGCGAAGAAGAAGCAGGCGACCTGCTGTTCGCGGCAGTCAATGTCGTGCGCGCCTATGGAATTGCGCCAGAAACGGCGCTGCGGCGCGGAAACGCCAAGTTCGAACGCCGTTATCGCAAAATGGAAACTTTCGCAGACGGGCAGTTCGCATCGCTCTCGCTGGAGGAGCAGGAAGCATTGTGGCAGCGCGCCAAGGCCAGCGAAATACCCGCTAAAGGGTGAGGTAGCGCCCGTATTCCTTTCGGCTCAACCTGACGCGCATCGCCAGTTCCGGCCCCGCCTGTTCCACAGCATCGGCCTCCGACAAAACCTCTCCATGAGCGTGCAACCACGAAATCCGCTGCCCATCGCCGCTGGGCACCATGAAATCATAAATCTCGGCGTCCGATGTCAGCAGTGCATCTATTCGCGTCAATAAATCGTCGACTCCGGCTCCGGTTAGCGCCGACGTGGCAATGCGGTCGGCATCGGCAGCCAGTAGCGGTTCCAGTTCCACCGCACGTTCACCCTCCACCAAATCCCATTTGTTCCACGCCTCGACAATCGGGATTTCGCTTGTGCCGTCCTCACTGTCGATGACGCCGAGATCGGACAGGATCGCCAGCACTTGCTGTTTCTGTGCCCCCGCCGCCGGGTTCGCCATGTCGCGGACATGCACGATAACATCGGCTCCGGTCACTTCTTCCAATGTCGCGCGGAAGGCGGCAATGAGTTGCGTCGGCAAGTCCGAAATAAAGCCGACGGTATCTGACATAATTGCCTTTTCGACGCCCGGTAGGCGGATTGCGCGCATGGTCGGGTCGAGCGTGGCGAACAACAGATCCTCGGCCATCACATCCGCGCCGGTCAGGCGGTTGAACAGCGTGGACTTGCCCGCATTGGTATAGCCGACCAGCGCAATGACCGGCCACGGTGCCTTGCCTCGCCGCTGGCGATGGAGAGCGCGCGTTTTGCGAACCTGGTCCAGCTCGCGGCGCAGTCGCCCCATCCGCTGGCGGATCATGCGGCGGTCGGCCTCGATCTGGGTTTCGCCCGGACCACCAAGGAAGCCGAAGCCACCACGCTGGCGCTCGAGGTGGGTCCAGCTGCGAACCAGGCGGCTCTGCTGGTAATCGAGATGCGCCAGTTCGACTTGCAGCCTACCCTCGGCAGTCGCGGCGCGCTCGCCGAAAATCTCGAGGATCAGGCCGGTGCGGTCGATGACCTTGCGCTTGAGCTCGTCCTCCAGGTTGCGCTGCTGGATCGGACTGAGTGCGCCGTCGACGATGACCAGCTCGGCATCGTTCTGGTCGCACTGCGTAGCTATATTCACCACTTGCCCCGATCCGAATAGCGTATTCGGCCGGACATTGCGCACTGGCAACACGGTCGCCTCGGCAATTTCGATCCCGATTGCGAGCGCAAGACCACATGCCTCCGCAAGCCGTTCCGCCGCGTCGAGTTCGTAAGCCACGCCGCGAATATCGGGGCACAGCACCACTGCCCGCGCGCCACGCGTGACTTCGGACTGGAGTTCGGTGGTAAAGCTCAGCTGTCGTCACCCTTAAGATCGACCGGAGCGGCTGGCTGGATAGTCGATGCGGCGTGTTTGTAGACCAGTTGCAGGTAGGCGTCGCGTTCCAGCACCATGCAGAACTGGTCGTATGCCGCGATTGCCCCTTGCAGCATGACGCCGTTCACGAGGAACATCGTGACCTGCACATCGGCATCGCGCACGCTGGCGAGAAAAACGTCCTGCAAGACGCGCTGTTTCCGGTTGCCGTCCTGGCTGGGCAGATCCGAAGCGTCCATCGTTTGCGACGGCATGATGGTGCTGATGGCATGCTTGTAAACCAGCTGCGATTGCCCGTCGCGACGCAGCAGGATCGAGAAATTGTCGAACCAGGTGATGATGCCCTGCAACTTAACGCCCTTCACCAGAAACATGGTGACGGGCGATTTCTCTTTACGAAGCACATTCAGGAACGAGTCCTGCAGGCTGCCCGCTTTTAAACTTTTCTTTACTTTCGCAGGAGCTTCCGGTTCGGGAGCCGGGCGGGCTGACAGGGTGCGTCCTTCGGACATCGTTCGGGCCTTTTCTTTTGTCTTTTTGGCTACCGGCTTGCGCAGGTGCATTCTGGCGGATGGTCACACCATCGCACCGTTCCGTGGCGTCAATATGATGACAAAAGGTATCGTTTTCAACCATCGGGTCGGCTGATGGAGCGGTAAGGTGCCTACTCCGTTTCGTTCGCGCGGCGGTCGCCCATGCCCAGCAGCTTCAGTTTGCGATGGAGCGCCGATCGTTCCATCCCGATGAAGCTGGCAGTCTTCGAAATATTGCCGGAGAACCGGCGGATCTGGATACCCAGATACTCGCGTTCGAAACTTTCGCGTGCCTCGCGCAGCGGCACGCCCATCATCGCGGTCAGCCCCCCGCCCCCGCCCAGCCTGCCACCGGTCACTTCGCTTGGCAGCAAATCGGGGTCGATAGTGGCCATCTCTTCGCGCGGGGTGAGGATGACGGTGCGCTCCACTACATTGCGCAGCTGTCGCACATTGCCGGGCCATTCATAGGCCTGAAGCGCCGCCATAGCCTGCGTGTCGATCTCGGGGGCAGGTACGCCCTGTTCCGCCGCATAGCGAGTGAAAAAATGCTCGGCCAGATCGGGTATGTCGTCGCGCCGTTCCGCCAGTGAAGGCACGGCGACGGGCACCACATTCAGGCGATAGAACAGGTCTTCGCGGAATTGCTTGGCTTCCATTTCCTGCTGCAGGTCGCGGGCCGTCGAAGATACCACGCGCACATCCACTCCGATCTGCCGACTACCCCCGACCCGCACGAAACTCTGGTCCGTCAGCACCCGCAAAATGCGTGCTTGTGTGGAAAGCGGCATGTCCGCCACTTCATCGAGATACAGCGTGCCGCCATCCGCCACTTCCAGCAGCCCCTGCCGCACCAGCTTGCCGTTCGCTTCCTCACCGAACAGCTCGCGCTCGAACCGTTCCGGTGTAATGCGCGCCGAATTGACGATCACGAACGCATTATCGGCACGCGGGCTCCATGTATGCAGCAACCGGGCGGCCACTTCCTTGCCCGCGCCCGCCGGACCGCTGATCATCACCCGGCTGCCCGTTCCCGCAACCCGTTTCAGTGTTGCGCGGACCTGGTTGATGGCGGCGGAATTGCCATTGAATTCTTCGCCTTGCGAAAAACCCTGCCGCAGACGCGTATTCTCGCGCCGCAAACGCTCGGTTTCGGTGGCGCGCGCCACCAGCATGAGCAACCGCTCCGCTTCGAACGGTTTTTCGATGAAATCGACGGCCCCCCTGCTGACCGCGGACACGGCCGTGTCGATATTGCCGTGGCCCGAAAAGATGATGACAGGCAGCGAAGGTTCGCGCTGCTTGATCGCGTCCAGAACTTCCAGCCCGTCCATCGGGCTGCCGTGCAGCCACACATCGAGCAGCACCAGGCTGGGCCGCCGTTCGTCGATGGCTTTCAGCGCGCTTTCGCTGTCGCCTGCCGTGCGACTGGCATAGCCTTCATCGGACAATACGCCCGATACCAGCTCGCGAATGTCGCGTTCGTCATCGACGACGAGAATATCTAGCGCCATTGCGCTGCTCCTGATTGCTGGCCTGATTGCCGGATTGTCATGGGGTGTCGGGGTCGGATGGTACGGGTGCGCGGGCAAAAGCGAGCGTGACACGCGTGCCGCCATCGGATGTGGTTGCAAAGTTCATCCCGCCGCCATGTTCCTCCACGATCTTGTTGACGATCGCGAGGCCCAGCCCGGTGCCTTTCTCACGCGTGGTGACGTAGGGTTCTGTGATCCGCGCGCCATCCTGCGGCAGGCCGACCCCGTTGTCTTCCACATGCACGCACACTTCGTCGGCGTATTTTTCCAGGCGCACGGCAATGCGGGCGCGATAATCCGGCTCCGCCGATGCCTGCTTGGTTTCCACCGCTTCGACGGCGTTTTTCAGCACATTGGTCAACGCTTGGCCGACCTGGTGACGGTCGCAGCTGATCTGGTCCGGCCCCTCCCCCTCGACAGACAGGTCGAAATTGATTTCGCTGTGCGCGACTTCCTGAAGGAACAGCGCCTGCCGCACCAGTTCATGTGCGTTTTCGATGCGGAACTGCGGTTTGGGCAAGCGCGCGAAGGAGGAGAATTCGTCCACCATCTTGCGCAAGTCGCCGACCTGCCGGATGATCGTATTGGTCAGATCGTCGAACAATTCCCCATCGACATCGATAGCCTTGCGATAGCGGCGTTTCAGCCGTTCGGTCGCCAGCTGGATCGGGGTTAGCGGGTTCTTGATCTCGTGCGCGATGCGCTGCGCCACGTCCGACCATGCGGCCTGTCGCTGGTCGAGCAGCTGGCGCGTAATGTCCTCGAATGTCAGCACTTTGCCGCTGCCTGTTTCGGTGATCTTTACGGCCAGCGTCAGCAGTTCACCGGCGCGGTTGTGCGACACGATGCCGCTGTCCAGCCCGGCATCGATCAGCGCAGCAAATTGGGGTGCAAGCGTTTCGATGTCTGTAGGTCCGGACGCGCTTTCCGCCCCGGTATCGAGCAGAGCCTGCGCCGCGCCGTTCATCAGCAGCACTTTGCCATCCGCATCCAGGGAAATGATACCGGCGGAGATTGATTCCAACAGCGCCTCCATGAACGCGCGGCGTTGGGAAAGCTGCGAATTGGCACCGACCAGCGCGTCGGTCTGCTTCTCGATCTGCGCGGTCATGCGGTTGAATGCGCGATTGAGAAGGCCGATTTCATCCGCACCGGTGCGCCCTTCGACGCGCAGTGCGAAGTTGCCCGCCCCGACCTGCCGCGCCGCGCCGACCAAGTCGGTCAGCGGCTCGACTTGGCGGTCCGCAAACCGCAGCGCGAACCATACCGCGATCCCGACCAGGGCGAGCGAAGCAAGATACAGCGCGAGATTGAACCGCAACTGCAAGGCGCGTGCGCGGGTTTGCAGAACGGTAAAGCCTTCGCTGATCGCCTGCGCGCGTTGCCAGGACCTGAACCCGCGCTCTTCAAGATTGCGGACCGTGTAAAGGAACAGTCCGGTGTTCCTGTCCACCGTCGCTACCGCTTCGATGCGCGAGTCCGTCGCCTCCATCACCGCGCTCTCGCCGTCCTGCAAGCGGCGCACGCCTGCCGTTCCGAAGACGCCGGGCTTGCTCGCCTCGGTTATATCGTAGGTTGCCACGGTGCGTAACGAGCCGTCGTCCACCCGTTGCAAAATTGCCGCTTCGTTGATGTCGCGCCCGTCCATCTGGAAACTCACGAATTCCACAAAGGCCGGGTCGGTCAGTTCGGTGCGCTGTCCGCTTTCGAAATAGAAACGCAGATCGCCGGCCATCGTGACGGTTTCGTTCGTCACTTCCACCTGGTTCTCGACGTAATATTCGCGCGCCATCTCGTTCGCCGCCTGCATCAAGCCACGCGAATTGGCAGAGAACCAGAAATCCACACCGGACTGGAACAGGAATGCCGCGAACCCCGCCACCAGCAATGTCGGCAAGGCGGCGACCATCGAGAAGAAGAACACGAGCCGGACATGCAATCGCGCCGTGCTGCCCGCTGCGCGCCGCATTGCCATTCTGCGCCCTGCCAGGACAATCAGTCCCAGTGACGGAATGAGCGTGCCGATCAACAGCGTGGCGACTTGCGCCGAAGGTAGCAGCTGTCCGCCCGGTGGCGCATTAGTGAACGTGAACCACGTCAGCGTGACCATCGCGACAAAGGCCAGCACGGCCAGCACTTCAAGCAGGCCGATAATGTTTGCACGGCGCGCTGCGGCGGCAAAGCGGCGGCGCCAGCGCGGAGTGGATCGGGCCAGTAATGGTGCGGCGGACGTCATCGTTGCCGCATTACAACAACGGTGTTGCATAAATGCAAGCCCCGTGGCGTCGAACCGTTGGCAATGCGCGACCGAAATTGGCGCGCGCGGTCGGCTAGCGAGGCTTGATTTCCAGTTCGCGCAGCTTCTTGTGCAGCGTGTTGCGATTGATGCCGAGCAGCGCGGCAGCTTTCAGCTGATTGCCATCCGTTTGCGCCAGCGCCCATTCCAGCAAGGGACGCTCTGCTGTGTCGACAAAGGCGCGATATACAGTGCCGGGGGCGGGGTGCGCGTCGGCTATCCAGCTGGCAAAGGCGGCGCCGATGGCGTCCGGCGTCCCGCCGGTACCCGACATCGCAGGCATATCGAGGATAGCATCGACCGCGGCTCCATCGACCAGATCGTCGCGCGACATCACCGCGAGCCGGAACACGGCGTTGCGCAATTCCCGGACATTGCCTGGCCACTGCAGGGCAGCCAGTTTCTTTACAGCGCCATCCGACAGCGCACGTCGCGGCAGCCCCTCCTGCGCGGCGAGGTCGAGAAAATGCAGGGCGAGCGGCGCGATATCTTCGCGTCTTTCGCGCAAGGGCGGCATGGTGATCGGCACCACGTTGAGGCGATAGAACAGGTCTTCGCGGAAGGTGCCATTGGCGATCATCGGCGCGAGGTCGCGGTTGGTCGCGGCGATGATGCGCACGTCGATGGCGATTTCACGCCGCCCGCCAACGCGCCGGATCCGCCCGGATTGCAGTGCGCGCAGCAATCGCGTCTGTGCCTCGATAGGCATGTCGCCGATCTCGTCGAGGAACAGTGTGCCGCCATTGGCCTGCTCGAACTTGCCGATGGCTTGCGAAATGGCACCGGTGAACGCGCCGCGCTCGTGCCCGAACAGCTCGCTTTCGATAAGGTCCGCCGGAATTGCCGCCGCGTTGACGGCTACGAACGGGCCGGTCTTGCGCGACCCCAGCTGGTGGATGGCCTCGGCCACCAGCTCCTTGCCCGTGCCGCTTTCGCCCAGCACCAGCACCGTCAGGTCGTTGCGCAGGACGCGGGTAATCATGCGATAGACCGCCTGCATTGCCTGGCTGCGCCCAACGAGTGGCAGGCCGTCTCCACCCGCATCATCTTGCTTGTGCCCGCTTTTGCCGTGCTGTTCCTGACTCCGTCCGACCGCTTGCCGCACCGCACGCAACAGCTCATCCAGATCGAACGGTTTGGGGAAGTATTCGAACGCCCCCGCCTGCGTCGCGCGCACGGCGGTGTCGAGCGTGTTTTGCGCCGACAGGACGATGACCGGCATACCTTTGGGTACATCGCGCAAGCGAGTCGATACCGTCACCATCGCCAAGCAGCACATCGGTCAGCATCGCCGCAAAGGTGCCTTGTGCAAGGCAGGCATCACGCGCTGCCACGCTGTCGGCATGGGTGACGGCGTAGCCCTCGGCCTCCAGCGCGGAGCGCACGACGGTGGCGATGGCCTGATCGTCCTCGACCAGCAGGATGCGATCAGCCATTCTGCATGTTCCCCTCGTTCGCGCCGGCGACGGCCAAGTGAACCGTAAAAACGGTGCGACCGTCGCGCGCGTTGCGGCGGTAGCGGACACGGCCGCCCATGTCGGCCACTAGCTTCTTGACCAGCGGCAGGCCCAGCCCCTGCCCGCTGCGCTTCGAGGTAACGAACGGTTCGAAAATATGCGGCTCCAGCGCGGGATCCACTCCGGCGCCATTGTCTGCGACGGCGATCTCTATCGGCAGGCGCACCAGCGAACCGGCGCGCGGGATCGTCGCCGCAAGCCCGCTGACGAAGCGCGTGCGGACGGACACCAGCGGGCCGTCGCCTTCGCCACAGGCATCCACCGCATTGGACAGCAGATTGATGACCACTTGCTCCAGTTGATCGGCATTGCCTGCGACATCTGGCAGCGAGGGATCGAAGGATTCCTCGAACGTAACCGGTCCGGCAGTGCCGACCCGCACCACCGCCATCGCCTTACGGATGGTGCCGTGCAGATTGACCGGGCCGTTTTCCGGGTGTGTCGCACTACCCAGCGCCTGCATCCGGTCGACCAGCCTCGCAATCCGGTCGACTTCGGCGGACATTACATCGGTCAGCTGCCGGTCGGCGCTGTCCAGCTTGCGCGCCACCAGCTGCGCCGCGCCGCGTATCGCCGCCAGCGGGTTCTTGATTTCGTGCGCCAGAACGGCGGGCGCTTTCAGCGAGGCATCGGTTTTGGACGCATACGCCATGTCGGTCTGCGCCGCTTCCGATACGGTGACCACCCGCCAGCCCTCGTCGCCTGCCAACGGGCTCGACGTCAGGTTCACGCGCCGCGTCTCGCCCGCCACCTGCATCGCAATACCGCGCGCAATCAGGGGCGCGTTGTCGATGCGCAGGCGATCGAACAATGCAGCATCGTCGATGTGCAGACACTGGTCGAGCAACTGCCCGCACAGCCGTCGCGCGCCCGCGCCCAGCAGATTCTCCGCCGCCGGATTGACCTCGCGCACCACGAAACCCGAATCGACTACCAGCAGCGCAAACAGCAGCGAAGCGATCTGGGTTTTTGCGTCGGGAAGTTCGGGCGACGGCGCATCGAGCGGCGCGCACGCGGTCGTCATGCGGCCTGCTTGTGCACGAAGGGTGCGTAGAACCGCTCGATTTCGCCCAGCACCTGGTGTGCATCGTCGATGAAGTTGGCGCGGTTGCGGAACTCCGCCGAGCCGTGCATCCCCTTGGTGTACCACCCGATATGCTTGCGCGCGACCTTCACGCCAACATCCGCGCCATACAGGTCGAGCATGCCGTTATAGTGTTCGACCAGCACATCGTATTGTTCGCCAAAAGATGGCGACGCGCGCTGTTCACCGGTGCGCAGCCAGTGCATCACCTGCCCCAGCAGCCACGGTTTGCCATATGCACCGCGCCCGATCATCACGCCGCTGGCGCCCGATTGTTCCAGCGCCTCGGCAGCATCGGCAATGCGTGCAGATATCGCCATTGGCAATCACCGGAATGTCCACCGCATCGCATACGGTGCGGATGAACCGCCAGTCTGCGCTGCCCTTGTACATCTGGTTTCGCGTGCGCCCGTGGACCGTAATCATCTTCACGCCCAGATCCTCGGCGATATGCGCAAGTTCCGGGGCGTTCAGGCTGGCATGGTCCCAGCCCATCCGCATTTTCACCGTGACCGGCACGCTGACCGCCTTCACCGTGGCTTCCATCAGCCTGGCCGCCAGCGGCACCTCTCGCATCAGGGCCGACCCGGCCATACCATTCGTCACCTTGCGCACCGGACAGCCGAAATTGATGTCGATGATGGCCGCGCCGCGATCCTCGTTCAACTTGGCCGCTTCCGCCATGCTGTCGGGATCGCAGCCAACCAGCTGCATGGAAACCGGTTCCTCTATCGCATCCCACGCCACCTTTTGCAGCGATTGCCGCGTTTCGCGGATCATCGCCTGGCTGGCCACCATCTCGGTGACATTGAGGCCGGACCCGAAGCGCCGCACCAACGTACGGAACGGCATGTCCGTCACCCCTGTCATCGGCGCAAGCACGACAGGTTGCGGCACGACGACGGGACCGATCTCTATCGGAGCAAGCTTTGGTGGTGGGGGAAGTGTCATGTCTCGTGCGGTTGCCTAATCTTTAGGCAACGAATACCGGTTTGCCACCCGCTGCGCAAGGCGGTAGCGCGCACCCTGCATGCACAGCGCCCCGCCCTGCCCTTCCTTCCACGCCGTTGTCGTCGCGGGTGGCTCCGGCACGCGCGCTGCGCAGCAGGTGCCGAAGCAGTTCGCCAAATGGCGCGGCAAGCGCGTCTTGACGCACAGTATCGCCGCGCTAACCGACGCAGGGGTGGCGCATATTGCGGTCGTGGTCCCCGATCCCGGCGATCCGCTGGCACTGGACAGCATACCCGACGGCGCTTCGGTCACGTTGGTCAAAGGCGGCGACACGCGACAGGCATCGGTCCGCGCCGGGCTGGAGGCGCTGGCCTCGCAAACACCCGAACGTGTGCTGATCCACGATGCCGCGCGGCCCGATATACCCCCAACGGTCATCTCGCGCCTGCGTGCTGCGCTGGATGACAGCGCAGCCGCAATTCCCGTTCTTCCCGTTGCCGACAGCCTGATCGTCGCGGACGACACCGTCATGGGTAACCCGCTCGACCGCGACACGATACGCCGCGTGCAAACGCCGCAGGCATTCCACTTCGACACCATCCTGAGCGCACACCGCAGCTGGTCTGGCCCCGCAACGGCGGGCGACGATGCGCAAGTCGCGCGCGCAGCAGGTCATGCCGTGGCATTGGTGGAAGGTGACGAAGCGTTGAAGAAGCTGACCTACGCCGCTGATTTCGAGAACAGGGAAAGCGCCACCATGCCGATGATGCGGATCGGATCGGGATACGATGTCCATCGCCTCGCCGAAGGAGAGGCGCTGTGGCTGGGCGGTATCCGGATCGAACACACCCACGGTCTTGCCGGACACAGCGATGCCGACGTGGCGCTGCACGCGATTACCGATGCCGTGCTGGGCGCAATCGGCGCGGGCGATATCGGCCAGCACTTCTCGCCATCGGACGCACGCTGGGCCGGTGCCTCCTCCGACCGGTTCCTGGGCCATGCCCGTGCGCTGGCGGACGAAGCGGGCTATCAAACCGGCAATGTCGATGTCACGATTATCTGCGAAGCGCCCAAAATCGGCCCGCACCGCGATGCCATGCGCACGAGCATTGCAAGCATCTTGGAAATTCCGGCAGACCGCGTTAGCGTAAAAGCCACGACGACCGAAGGATTGGGGCCGACCGGCAGGCGCGAAGGCATCGCGGCGCAAGCGACGGTTCTGCTGATGAAGAAGGATCGACCATGACACGCACCTTATCGACCAGGCTGGCCGCGGCTGCCGCAGCGTTGAGCACTGCCGCCCTGCCCACCGCGCTTTCCGCGCAGGAATGCGTCGCGCAATCCGACGTTGCGGATACGGTGGTCTTTGCCGTTCCGGTTGCCGTGAAGACGCTGCGCACGAAATGCGGCGAAACGCTGTCTTCGGACGGGTTCCTGATGTCCGGGTCCGATACGATGGTCGCTACGTTCGAACAGCAAGGCGCGGCTGCCTGGCCGGGTGCCTTGCGCTTGATCAGTACTTTTGCCGGCAAGGACGGCGGTGCCGATGCCATTGCCGAGAGTCTGGCCACGCTCGATGCAGAAAACGCCCGTAACCTTCTTGGCGCATTGCTGCCCGGCATGGCGATGAAGGATTTCGATGTGAAGGATTGCGGCAAGATCGAGCGCGGGCTCGAACTACTCGCGCCGCTGCCGCCTGAAAACCTGGGTGGTATCGCAGCATTTATCGCTGAAATGTCGAAAGTGAAAAATCCGAGCATCTGCCCCGACGACGCCGCGTGAGCGACTTCATCCTCCCCGATGACATCGTGTCGCTCGCGACAAGGGTTATCGAGGAAAACGCCGCAGCGGGCCGTAAGGTAACACTGGCGGAAAGCTGTACGGGCGGTCTGGTGGCAGCGGCGTTGACCGAAGTGGCGGGATCGTCCGCCGTGATGGATCGCGGGTTTGTGACCTATTCCAACGCGGCCAAGATGGAACTGCTCGGTGTGGCCAGCGACATCATCGAGACATTCGGTGCGGTGTCCATCGCCTGCGCCTGGGCGATGGCACAAGGTGCGCTCGCCCGCTCCGATGCCGATGTCGCGGTGGCGGTCAGCGGCGTTGCCGGACCTGGTGGCGGCACGGCGCTAAAGCCGGTCGGGACGGTCGTTTTCGCGCGCGCGATCCGGGGCGAGGATGGCGGGCAGGAGGGCGATTTGCAGAACTTCGGGGATCTGGGCCGCGCGGGCATCAGGCGTCAGGCCAGCGTCGTCGCCCTGGAATTGCTGCTGCCGTAAAGGTCCGCCGCGCGCTGTTCGAAGGCACCCATCAGCTTGCGGAAAGCGCGATCCACGAACTGGCCCGCGATACGTTCGAACACGCCGTTTTTGAAAGTGAAGTCTACGCAGAAATCCACTTCGCAGCCGCCATCCGGCGCCGGCGTGATGGTCCAGTTATTGTCCAGGTTGCGCATCGGCCCGTCGACATAATGCACGGTAATGCTTTCGGGACGTTGCTTGACGACGCGCGACGTGAACCGTTCGCGCAGGGATTTGAACCCCACCACCATATCGGCAACCATCTCGCTGTCGCTGTCCGACCGGACGCGCGTGGCGACCACCCACGGCAGGAAGCGCGGATACTTCGCAACATCCGCGACCAGATCGAAAATCTGCTCCGGTGTATAGGGCAATTTCCGGTGTTCGCGGATTGTCGGCATCAGGCTGTCGCTTGGGTGCGCGCCATGCGTTCGGCGCGGGCGGCTTTCATCACGGCGAAATCGTCACCGGCGTGATAGCTGGAGCGGGTCAGCGGCGTGGACGCGACTTGCAGGAAGCCCTTGGCCCGCGCGATGGAACCGAAGGCGTCGAACGCCTTGGGCGTCACGAAATCCTCCACCTTGGCGTGCTTCGGTGTGGGCTGGAGATACTGGCCCATCGTCATGAAATCGATGTCGGCGCAGCGCATGTCGTCCATCACCTGATGCACTTCCAGACGCTGCTCGCCCAGACCCAGCATGATGCCCGACTTGGTGAAGATCATCGGGTCGTGCGCCTTCACTTCCTCCAGCAGGCGCAGCGATGCGTAATAACGCGCACCGGGGCGGATGGTGGGATAAAGGCGCGGCACGGTTTCGAGGTTGTGATTGTACACATCCGGCCCCGCCTCGCAGATCGCCTCAACCGCAGCGCGCATCTTGTTGCGGAAATCAGGCGTCAGGATTTCGATGGTGGTGTCGGGCGTCTCGCGGCGCAGCGCCTTGATGACCTTCACGAACTGCCCCGCCCCGCCATCGGGCAAATCGTCGCGATCGACCGAGGTGATGACGATATGGTTCAGCCCCATCTGCCCGGCCGCGATGGCGACGTTCTCCGGCTCCATCGGATCGACGATGCGCGGCATGCCGGTCTTGACGTTGCAGAAACGCACAGGCGCGGGTGCAGACATCGCCCAGGATCATCACCGTCGCGTGCTTCTTGTCCCAGCACTCGCCGATATTCGGGCACGCCGCCTCTTCGCACACGGTGTTCAGGCTGAGGTCGCGCATCAGCTTGCGCGTTTCGTGATAGCCCTTGCTGACCGGCGCCTTCACCCTGATCCAGTCGGGCTTGCGCACCCGTGCGGGGCGTTCGGCAGGCGGCTTGGGTGCTGATGACAGGTCGTTCATGCGGCACATCTAAGGGTGCGAAGCGGCCCGCGCAATGCCGGGGACGTGCAGCGGGGTTGCACTTGTCGCACTGGTCGAACCGGTTTAGTCCATCGGGATGGATGCTACCCTGTTACAAACGCTGACCTCGCCGGTGATCCTGTTTTTCGTGCTTGGCTTGTTGGCCGCGTTCGTCCGGTCCGACCTTGCCGTGCCCGAAGCACTGGCAAAGGGGCTGTCGCTTTACCTGATGGCCGCCATCGGGCTGAAAGGCGGCGTGGCGGTTTCGAAGAGCGGATTCGACCTGACTATCGCCGCTGCACTCGCGCTTGGCATTGCGGCCAGTTTCCTGCTCCCGCTTGTCGCCAATCCCGTCCTTGCCGGGTTCGGACGGCTCGACAGGATCAACGCCGGTGCAGTCGCCGCCCATTACGGTTCGGTCAGCGTCGTCACTTTCGTTACCGCCGTCGAAATTCTCGAAGCGCGGGGCACTCCGCCCGGTGGTTTCATGGTGGCAGTGATGGCTGCGATGGAAACGCCCGCGATCCTGACCGGATTGATGCTGGCGCGCGGGTTCGGCGGTGACACCGGTCGCAGCAAGGGTGCCTTGCTGCACGAGGTGTTCTTCAACGCTTCGGTCGTGCTGCTGCTGGGCGCATTCGTGATCGGCATGGTCGCTGGCCCCGCCGGTTTCACGGATGTCGCGCCGTTTTTCGAGGCCGGGTTCAAGGGCGTGCTGTGCCTGTTCCTGCTGGACATGGGCCTGATCGCGGCACGCCGGATGATGGACACACGGTCGCTGACCTGGCGGCTGGTGGTTATCGCCATCGGCCTGCCGCTGTTCAACGGACTGGTCGGCACGGTCGCCGCCTGGGGCATCGGGCTGGATGTCGGCTCGGTCGCCGCGTTCGGCGTGCTGTGCGCCAGCGCCAGCTATATCGCGGTGCCCGCAGCGATGCGGCTCGCCATGCCCGAAGCCGACCCCGGCATTTACCTGACGATGTCGCTTAGCATCACCTTCCCTTTCAACATCATGATAAATATCGGGCTGATCGCGTTGCTGGCTGATGCGCTGACGGGCCTTTCGGGAGGAGCGGGATGATGGAAACCGTTATCAGGAAACGCATCGAAATCCTGTCCGATGCCGCACTCGCCCGCACCGTGACAGACGCGATAGACCGCGCAGGCATTACCGGCTGGACCGTGACGCCGGTCACTTCGGGCAAGGGGCGCGAGGGGCGCTGGCGGGAGGAGCGCGTCACGGGCAGCGACAAGGTGTTCGTGCTGACCATCGCGCCGCAGGACAAGGCAGAGGCGCTGGCGCGCGACCTGTCGCCCATCCTGACCAGCCACAGCCTGCTGCTGACGATGTGGGATGTCGAGGTCATCCGGGGCGAACGCTTCTGATGCCCAAATTCGCCGAACTTCTGCGCGGATACCAGCGCTTCCGCGACGAAGGCTACCGCGCCCAGCGCGAACGTTATGACTCGCTGGTTTCGGACGGGCAGCATCCCGGCGTCATGGTCATCGGCTGTTCGGACAGCCGCGTCGATCCGGCACAGATTTTCGACGTGCATCCCGGCGATATCTTCGTGGTCCGCAACGTCGCCGCGCTCGTCCCGCCTTACGAGGAACCGGGCGGCTTGCATGGTGTCTCCGCCGCGCTGGAATTCGCGGTGCAGATGCTGAAGGTCCGCCATATCGTCGTGATGGGGCATGGCATGTGCGGCGGGTGCAAAGTCGCCCTGACGCAGGAGTTGAAGGACACCGCCCCCGGCGAAGGCGGGTTCATCGCGACCTGGATCAGCTTGCTGAACGATGCACGCGAGGCGGTATTCGCGGAACATGGCGCGGACGGTCGCGATGCCGAACGCGCAATGGAAATGGCGGCGGTGAGTGTCAGCCTGAAGAACCTGCTCACCTTCCCCTATGTCGCGCAGAAAATCGCGGACGGCGCGCTGGAACTGCATGGCGCCTTCTTCGCCATTTCCGAAGGCGTGCTTTACCTGCGCGACGAAGCGGACGGAGATTTCAGGCCGGTCGCCTAACGCGCTTGCACAGGCACGCATACTGTCGCAACGCAACATCATGCCCCAACGCTCCGACAATATCGCCCTGCTGATCGACGCAGACAATGCCAGCCACCACGGTATCGACCCGGTGCTGACCGTTCTGGCGGAGCTGGGGCAGGTCAATATCCGCCGCGCCTACGGCAACTGGCGCAAGACCAGTCTGAAGGGGTGGATCGACAAGATGCACCGCTATGGCATCGAACCGCAGCAGCAGTTCGACCTGACCAAGGGCAAAAACGCCACCGACATGAAGATGACGATCGACGCGATGGACCTGCTCTATCATGGCCGCGTCAACGGGTTCGGTATCATGAGTTCGGACAGCGATTTCATGCCGCTGGCCATGCGGCTGCGACAGGACGGGCACCCGGTCTATGGCTTCGGCAGCGCCAAGACGCCCGAGGCATTTCGTGAAGCCTGTACCCGGTTCATCGACGTGAATGCGCTGGTGCGCAGCGAGCGTCCCGAAAAACCGGAAAAGGATGGGCTGGACGATGATCTGGTGCGGCTGCTGGTCGATGCCTACAACGCAAGCAAGCGCGATGCGCAAGGCTTCGCCAAGCTGGACGAGGTCGGCAAACGCGCCGGCAACCGGTCCAGCTTCGATGTGCGCAACTTCGGATTTACCCGCCTGACCGATATGGTCGGATCGCTGCCGAACTTCTTGCAAGAACGCCGCGACGGCGGCGACATCTGGATCAAGCGTCTTCGCTAACACTGCGCGCATGAAAAAGGGGTGTGCGGTTGCCCGCACACCCCACGTTTTCATCCGAACCTGACTTAGCTGGCAGTCGTCGGCGCAGCCGCCTGTTCCAGTGCGGGCCGCTGCTGCTGGTCGGCAAATACCGTCCACAGCTTGGCGATGGCGGCACGATTGCCTTCCGCCTTGGCGAAGGACGCCTTGGCCGCTTCGACCTTGCCCTGCATCAGCTGCGCAATGCCGAGGCGCGTGTAAATCAACGAAGCATTGCCGTCGCCCTTGGTTAGCGCGATTTCATACAGCGCCTCCGCCTTGTCGCCCATTTCATAACCAAGATAGGCGTCCGCCGTGCTGCGGGCGAGCGACGCCGTAGCCGCGCTGCGCGCCTCACCCTCCAAGTCGGCAAGATCCGCCTTGTCGGCTGCAATGCGCGAGTTGGCGGACTTCAGCGTCTCGGAAATGCGCTGTCCGGAGCCATTGATGACCCCTTCGGCGATACCCTTGTCGAGAATGCGCTTCACTTCACCGGGCAGGCGCAGAACATCGGCCGCGTCGACATATTCGAAATAGTCACGCTCGCTGTTGAGCGCGCCTGTCATGTCGCCCAGCCGCATGAGGTCGAGCAATTCGGGGTTTTCGAGCAACAGGATGTTGCGGTGGATATTAATGGCTTCACGCCAGTTTTCCGTGCTTGGATAATACTGCGCATACATCGCCGCAAACTCCACCGCTTCGGATGAAAGGTCGTTGTTGTACGATGCGGCAAGCCCGCGACGGATCCAGTCCTGTGGCGGCTTTTGTCCCGCGGCATTCAATTCGTTCAGCTTGCCCTTGAGATAGCGCAGGCCGGACGCGTAGTCTTCCTTCTGGAAATAGGTGTCGGCGATGATCGGAACCAGATCGGTCTTGTCGTAACCCGCTGCCGCTGCCTTGGTGAACTGGTCGCGCGCCGCCTCGTAATCATTGGCGAAATAGGCGAGCTGTCCGGCGCTGTAGGTGTACTGCGGAACATTTTCGGCAGGCACCAGACCGCTGTCCAGCATGGCGACGATGCCACGCCGTTGCAGCGCCTGGTCGTCGAGCGTGATGCCGGCATTGTTCAGCATGCCGCCGATAGCATATTTCTCGTCCGGATTTTGCGCGGCGGCGTCCGCAGTCTCGATGGCGGCGCGCAATGCGGCGGCATCGACCGGCTGTGCTTTGATTAGCCCGTCCAGCGGATTGTAGGCCGCCACGAATGCTTCGCTGTATTTCGACTTCGATGCCTTGTTGCTCTTCTCCTTGTCGCGCTTGGCACGCTGCGCCTGGGCAGGTTCGGCAAACGCCGTCACACCGATTGCGGTGCCGGTGACCAGGGCGATGGCAAGCGCCATGCGGGATGCGGCGGAGCGCGTCTTGGCAAGGGGCGTAGAGCGAGGGGTGTTCATCGAATAACTCTCCAATAAAATGGTCGGCCTTCTTCGGCCGGTTTCATGTGTCAAAACGCCTGATCGTGCCAGTGTGTTCCTGTATGACATCATCGATAGGGAAAGCGGTGTGAATGCGTTTTGAACGCCCCACGGCATCAACGCACCGTACCACGCCAGACATATGTGGAAAACGGGGGCCATAACGGGCCTGTTACGGGCGGTTTGCTGGCGCTTTGCACGCCTTTCCCCTAGTGTTTCAGATATCTCCTGTCTGCATTGCGGACGCTTCCAAGCGAACCCACCTTGAGCGACGATACAAACGCCCCGACCGCCCCCGCCGTCCCGCCGGAAACACACGCGCGGATCGACATCGTGGACGAGATGAAGTCGAGCTATCTCGACTACGCGATGTCCGTCATCGTCAGTCGCGCGCTGCCCGATGTGCGCGACGGGCTGAAGCCGGTGCATCGCCGCATTCTGTGGACGTGCCAGGAAAACGGCTACGTCGCCGGGCGGCCCTATCGCAAGTCGGCGCGCATCGTCGGCGATACGATGGGTAAATACCACCCGCATGGCGACAGCGCGATTTACGATACGCTGGCCCGGATGACGCAGGACTGGTCGTTGCGCGTGCCGTTGATCGACGGTCAGGGGAACTTCGGGTCGATGGACCCCGACCCGCCCGCCGCCAGCCGCTATACCGAGGCGCGGCTGGAAAAGGTCGCCAACGCGCTGCTGGAAGATATCGGCAAGGATACAGTCGATTATCAGGACAATTATGACGGCACCGAGAGCGAGCCGGTGGTCCTGCCCGCGCGCTTCCCCAACCTGCTGGTCAATGGCGCGGGCGGTATCGCGGTCGGCATGGCAACCAATGTGCCGCCGCATAACCTCGGCGAAGTGATCGACGGCTGTCTCGCCTTTATCGAAGATCCCGCCATCACGTCCGAGCAGCTGTTCGAGATCATTCCCGGTCCCGACTTCCCCACCGCACCGCTGATCCTTGGTCAGGCAGGCGCGAAGGCGGCTTACACCACCGGTCGCGGCTCGATCCTGCAACGCTGCCGCCACGAGGTCGAGGCGACGCGCGGCGCAAAGACCGAGGGGCGCGAAAGTATCGTGTTCACCTCCATCCCCTATCAGGTCGGCAAGAACAGCCTGGTCGAAAAAATTGCCGAAGCGGCAAAGGATCGCCGGGTCGAAGGCATTTCCGACATCCGCGACGAAAGCAGCCGCGAAGGCATGCGCGTGGTCGTTGACCTGAAACGCGATGCCACGCCCGATGTCGTGCTGAACCAGATCTGGCGGCACACGCCCGCGCAGGCCAGCTTCCCCGCCAACATGCTCGCTATTCGCGGCGGGCGCCCCGAAACGCTGATGCTGCGCGACATTATCGAGGCATTCATCGCCTTCCGCGAGCAGGTGATCACGCGGCGCACCAAATTCGAGCTGAACAAGGCGCGCGAGCGGGCGCATATCTTGCTGGGGCTGGTCGTTGCCGTCACCAATCTGGACGAGGTGGTGGCAATCATTCGCGGTGCGCCCAATCCGGCCACCGCGCGTGACCGCCTGTTGGCGCGGGAATGGCCAATCGGCGATATCGCGCAATATATCGCGCTGGTGGAAGCGATCGAGCCGGACGAGGACCAGGAAGGCGGCACCTATCGCCTGTCCGAACGGCAGGTGAAGGCCATTCTCGAATTGCGCCTCAACCGCCTGACCGCGCTGGGCCGCGACGAGATCGGCGACGAGTTGCAAGAGCTGGCCACCGCTATCGAGGAATACCTCTCGATCCTTGCCGACCGGGTGAAACTGTATCGCGTGATGCGCGAGGAGCTGGTCGCGGTGCGCGAGGAATATGCCACGCCGCGCCTGTCCGAAATCGCGCCTGCGTGGGACGGGCTGGACGACGAAGACCTGATCGAACGCGGCGAAATGGTCGTGACGGTCACGCATGGCGGTTACATCAAACGTACGCCTTTGGGCACGTTCCGCGCGCAGGCACGTGGCGGCAAGGGCCGCGCGAGCATGGCGACGAAGGACGAAGATGCCATCGTCGAGATGTTCGTCACCAGCACGCATACGCCGGTGCTGTTCTTCACCAATACGGGTCGCGTCTATCGCCTCAAGGTCTGGAAACTTCCCGAAGGCGCACCGCAGACAAAGGGCCGCCCGATGGTCAACTTGCTGCCGCTGGCGGATGACGAGCTGGTCACGAATGTGCTGCCCTTGCCCGAAGACGAGGATGAATGGGCCGCGCTTAATATCATGTTCGCCACGGCCAATGGCATGGTGCGCCGCAATTCGATGGCGGCGTTCACCAATGTGCCCACCAATGGCAAGTTCGCGATGGGCTTTGCCGAGGGTGGCGATGACCGGCTGATCGGCGTGAAACTGCTGTCCGAGGCGCAGGACGTGTTCCTGGCCAGCGACCGCGACAAGGCCATCCGCTTCAACGCCGCAGATGCGCGCGAAACCAAGAGCCGCACGGGTATCGGCGTGCGCGGCATGACGCTGGATGGCGCGAAGGTGGTGTCGCTCGCCGTGCTGAACGATTCCGCTCACGATGCCGAAGCGCGCGACGATTACCTGCGGATCGCGCCGTGGAAACAGGGCAACAGCCGCGACGATCTGTCCGCGTCGCAGCAACAGATGGCGGATGAGGAAGAATTCATCCTGACCGTTACCGCCAACGGCTATGGCAAGCTGTCATCGGCCTATGAATACCGCACCATCGGGCGCGGCGGCAAAGGGCTGATCAATATCGGTACGCCCGACAGCGACCCCGGACGCAACGGCCCCGTCGTCGCCAGCTTCCCCGTAGTGCATGGCGAACAGATCATGCTCGTCACCGACCAGGCCAAGCTGATCCGGCTGGCGATACGCTTCCGCCATCTGGTCGAGGGCGGTTTCGACAATCACGAGGGGCTGCCGGTCATCGGTCGCACATCGTCCGGCGTCCGCCTGTTCGACGTGACGAAGAACGAACACATCGTCGGCGTTGCGCGGATCGACGAGGAGGAAGAACCGGAAAGCGAGGCGGAAGAAGCGGTAATCGAGGACATCGTCAGCGCCAATGCCGAGGAAACAGCGCCCGAAACCACCGAGGACCGCGACAATACCTTACCCGAAGACGATATGGCGTAAATTGGCGCGGCGTTAGCGTGCCGCGCCCGTATCCTTGCGCAATGTCTGGATGACGCCCGTCGCGATCAGGAACTGGCCGATAAAGTAGAGCGGCCAGATCAGCAGGTCCGGCAACGCGCCGGAGAGGACATTGCCCGCCTCGGCGAATATCAGCAGGTCCGATACGACGAACAGCGCCGCGCCGGTCACCACGCGCCATCGCGGGAAGCGGCTGAGGAATGCCGCGCTCGCCATTGTTCCCAAAACCAGACCGTAAACGCCGATCAGCAGATCGAACGATAGTGCCCAGCTTGCTACGCCCGTTGCCAAGGCGATGGCAGCGCACGCCGCCAGCGCCTTGCCATCCAGAACCGTGCGAAAGTTGCGGGCATAAAGCGCAATGGCAAACCCATGTGCGATGGCGAATGCAACACCGCCCGCCTGAAGGCTGAACCGGATCGCCATATCCCCGACCGCTGCAAATGCGAGCGCCACCGCCAGCAATCGCGCATCCGCCGAGGCGTGTCGCAGGAAAGCGTAGATGGAAAGCGCACCGACCGCCGCGCCCTTCAACAAGGTCAGCCAGACGCCACCAATCGCCGAGTCTTGCAGGAAATAGAACGCAACCGCGGCGATAATCGCAAGCAGCAGCCATGGGCGGCGATTAATGAGGGCGGTTCGGGCCATTGCCGTGCTGCCATAAGCGAACACGGCGCGCCCGTCGACGCCCCCGATGGATTGCGCCCGCCCTGCCCCGCCGCCATATAGCGGCGCATGACATATGACATTCACATTATCGGCGGCGGGCTGGCGGGTAGCGAGGCGGCGTGGCAGCTCGGCCAGCGGGGCTTCCGCGTGCGCCTGTCCGAAATGCGCGGCAGCGGTGCGACGACGCCCGCGCACCAGACCGACGGGCTGGCCGAGCTGGTCTGCTCCAACAGCTTCCGCTCCGATGATGACACGCGCAATGCGGTCGGCCTGCTGCATCACGAAATGCGTGCGATGGACTCGCTGATCATGGCAGCGGGCGAGGATGCGCGCGTGCCCGCCGGATCGGCAATGGCGGTCGACCGCGATGCGTTTTCCGAAGGCGTGACGCGGCGGCTGAACGACCACCCGAATATCACCGTGGTCCGCGAACGGATCGAGACGCTGCCCGCCAGCGGCCCGACCATCGTCGCCACCGGTCCGCTGACGGCGGAAGCGCTGGCGAACAGCATCATCGAAGTAACCGGACGGGACCGGCTGGCGTTTTTCGACGCCATCGCCCCCATCGTCCACCGCGACAGCATCGACATGGACATCTGCTGGGTCCAGTCGCGCTGGAACAAGCGCACCGCCGCATCCAATGCCGAGGGCGATTACATCAACTGCCCGATGAACCGGGAAGAATATCTCGCCTTCCACAGCGCGCTGGTCGCCAGCGACACAACCCAGTTCAAGGAGTGGGAGCGGGACACGCCCTATTTCGAAGGGTGCATGCCCATAGAAGTCATGGCCGCGCGCGGTGTCGATACGCTGCGCTATGGCCCGATGAAACCGGTCGGGCTGGACGATCCGCGCACGGCTTGCGTGGAATTTCCGCAAGGACGCTGGCCCTATGCCGTGGTCCAGCTGCGCCAGGATAATGCGCTGGGCACATTGTGGAACATGGTCGGTTTCCAGACGAAGCTGAAATATGGCGCGCAGGCCGACCTGTTCCGCACCATCCCCGGATTGCAGGATGCCGAATTCGCACGGCTTGGCGGGCTGCATCGCAATACATTCCTCAATTCGCCCGCGCTGCTGGACCGGCAGCTGCGGCTGAAGGGCCATGAGCATATCCGTTTTGCAGGACAGATTACCGGCTGCGAGGGCTATGTCGAAAGTGCGGCTATCGGCCTGATGGCAGGCGTGATGGCGGCGCAGGATCTACGTGGCGAAGCATGGCAATCGCCGCCGCGCAGCACCGCGACCGGTGCCTTGCTGGCGCACATCACCGGCGATGCCGAGGCCGAAACCTATCAACCGATGAACGTCAATTTCGGCCTCTTCGACCCATTGCACGACGTGAAGAAGAAACAGCGCAAGGAAGCGTATACCGAACGCGGCAAGACCGACTTCAGCGCGTGGTCCAAGGCCGTCGAGCGGGTTGCGGTCCCCGCCTAGCAGCGGCAGCGTGGCCGCGACGGCGCGCGTTTTTTCGGCGCGGTGCTGGCAAATTCCGCCTGCGTCAGTTCGCGGTTGCCGTCGCTGTCAGCGCCCTCGAAACGGGTGACGGTCGTCACCGCCCATTCCTCGAATGTCAGCAGGTTGTTGCCATCGACATCCAGCTTGCGGAAGGCGTTGGCGCGGGTCGACAGCATCTCGTTGCGCGTCACCCGAAGATCGCGATTGCGGTCATAGCGGAAAAACCGCTTCTGTTCGCGCGTAAGTTCGGTGGCAGCGGGCGGTTCCGGCCCGCGTTGATCGGCAGCATCGGAGACAGGTATCTCGGCCTCGGCGGCAACGTCTGACGTTTCGACCACGAGCGGCGGCGGCGCGCCTTCTTCCACCTGCGCACGGCCCTGCCACCAGAACAATCCGACCGCGACCATCACGAGCGCAGCAAAGGCCCCAAGCACCATTCTGTTCATTGCGCGCCTCCCGTCGGCTGCGCAGCATAGCTCAACGCCCGAACATGCCAAGGCGGCTGATCAACAGCGCATCGCGACGACGTGACACCAGCGGCGCGCCGCCACGCTGCAAACTGCTGCGCGCCAGTTCGCCGAGGATATGAAGGTGCCGCACGGATTTCGGCAAGCGAACCGGTTGCGACAGTTCGGCTTGCGCAATTTGCACTATAATCGCACGATTTTCTGGTGTGGCTTGCGCAAAAGCCAAGTCAGCCAATCCCCATAACCGGCCAGCGCGCAGCACCTCGTCACTCTGCGGCTTTTCGAGCCGGCCACTTTGCATTGCAGCAAACAGGTAAGCACGGTTTGCCGCGAACGTATCGAGTACCGCAGGCGTCTGCGCCTCTGCAACGACCAGGTGCTCCCAACCATCGACCACCTTGCCCAGCACTCCGGAATGATAACCAAGGTGTGCGGAAAGGTTATCCAATACACCATCGCCCTTCGCCCGCTCAGCCACTGGCAAGGCCAGCTGGTCGCGCCACCATGCCAGCCGCAGTTGCGCGACCATCGGTTCGGTCGCCTGCGCCACAAACCGAGCCAGACGCGCATCGAACGCGAAAGCTGCTGCCGAAGCGGCACGCACCTCGCGCGGCGCATGGGCGATAGCGAGCTGTTGCGCCAATGGCAGTGCGAAAAGGTCAGGATCTGTCACTAGTGCGAGGTGTTGGCTTCTCGCCTACTAGTCAAGACAACGCGCGTGGCGCTACCGGCGCCTGGCGTCAGTTACACTGTGAATCGCTATTGCCACCGGTCAGACCGGGATCGCTGGAATCGCCAAGGTTGCGGTCGTCGCGGATCAGGAAAGCGGCTTCCTGCCGGACCAACCTGTTGCCTGCGCCGAACGGCGCCTGGAACAGCGGGTCGTATTCGTACTCGATCTCGACGAACATGATGGCGCTGCCGGGGTCGGCGGATGCTTTCCTGCTGCCGCTGCCGATGCCCGACATAGGTGTGCCGGTTAGCCCGTTATTGGCCCCATCATCCCCATAGCGCGAAACGGTGGCACGGGCACCGCGGCACCTTTGCCAATGGATATACTGGCGGCCTGTAACGTCGTCGACTTCCAGGCTGGACAGGATGATGCGGCCATTTGTGAAAAGGTCGATACTCGCGCCCTGACGCATGGCGCCATCGAGAAGCGCGTCGACATCGTCCTCGGTGACGGTGGGCGTGATACCCGAATTGTCGGTCTGCCCGAGACGCGAGGCATTGTCCGCAAGGCTCAGCGCGATCTGGCTGACTTCGGTGCGCGAGGTGGCGAGCCGCGCGATTTCCGTTCCGTAAAGGCCCAGCGTCAGCAGAACCGGCAGCACGATGGCAAACTCGGTCATGGCGATGGCTTTGGTATCGCGCCGCAACCGCTGCATGAAGCCAGCCACCGTCGTGGCGCATCCGTTCATCAGTCGCATGTGCCCGCCTCCGACGACAGACCGGTTTGCAACGCAAACGGCTGGTTCTTCTTGACGACCGTGGACGAGATTTCGCGGGTATCGCCGATATAGGGTACCAGCGGCATGGCGAAGGAGGGTTCGTACTGGACGGTAACGGTGTAGATCACGACATCGCTGGCGTTACCGTTGCCGCTCTCGCCAATATCGTCATCCCACTGGCCGTTGCTGTTCTCGTCGGTGTAGTTTTCGCTGTCGTTGCAGGTGCCGTTATTGTCCTCGTCGTTCCACTGTTCGGGACGCCCGATATCGGCAAAATCGAAATAGCTGCGGCGGGTGGTCGAAACGACGGCGTCGGGCGTTATGCGCGAGATCATCCTGGCGACATGCGCGTCGGCGACCGCCGTGTCGCCGGTTTCCAGCGCGGAAAGGCGGGCCGCATCCTGCGCCGCACCGTTCAGGACGGAGCGCGCGTACATCCACTGGCTGAAATCGAACAGGCCCATCATCACGAAGATGAACAACGGCGCGACCAGCGCGAATTCGACAACGGCGGCGCCGCTGTCGTCTTCGCGCAGCCTCCTGCGGCGATTGCCGATGACCAGGCGTCGTATCACTGCACCACCCGCAATTCGCCGATAGTCTTGCCGATTTCCTGGAACGCTTCGTTCAGGGAATTGGCATCGGCCGCCACGAACGAGCTTTGCGTCGAAGCGCACTGTTCAAGATCGCCCGTCAGGCCGGACCCGAAGGCAATGACCCAGACCCGGATACCCTTTGCTTTTGCAGCAGCACAGGTCGCGAGGAATCGCGAGTTGTGGCGACTTGTATGGTTCGAATAGCCGTTGTCGGTCACACGGCGGTCATGATATTCGATGCCGTAAGCGCTGTGGATGGTTATGTTCGGCACGAGCTCGCCATCGGTCATGTAAATGATGTGCCGTGCCACCGAACCGCCATTGGCAGGCTGCAGCTGGACATTGTCCTGGAACATGCCGGTTGGCGACGTGAGGCGTGCGCCCCAGATCATGCCGATATCATGGTAGGTATTGCCGCCAGGGCTTAGCGAGTCCGCGTAGGCATCGAATTCGCTTTTCGTCATCGTGGCGAACTGGCGCGCGGCGACCGGACATGCCCCGTTCGCAGCACCACCCCGTTCGGAGACTGCGGCGCTCGTCAGGTAACGGCCATCGTTCGTCGTGCGGTAATAGCTGATCTGGTCCCAAAGCGGACGCCACTTGGTCTTGTCATCGGACGTAGGCGCCGTGTCGAGGTCGAGGTCGATCGCCTCTGCGGGACTGAGACCGGTAATCTTGGAATAGGAAAAGTTCTGTTCCGAAACCGTATCGCGTTCCTCGATACAGCCACGCCAGCGCGACGTCTGGTTGCTACCGTTGTTACCGGTCACGGTCGTGACGTTGGAGAACGCCTTGAAATTGCTGACATCGTATTCGACCGCCTTGTACAGATAGCGTTCGAACTCGGACGTGGTGCTCGTCGTGAAGATCGGTTCCTCGATGGCGTAGCGATGCCGGAAGAACGTCTGTTCGGTAATGCGAACCTGAATGCGCCGGGTATTCCCGACTTTCTGGCACCGGTACTGGCGCGCCTGCTGCGGTTTGGTCCAGGTGGTCTGCGTGATCCGGCGCTGGTCGCTGTCGATATATTGCGTTTCTTCGCGCGTGCCGCCCGGTGGGGGGCTATCGCCGAACACGACGTTGCCGTCATCGTCTGTTTCGATGTCGTTCTCGTCTATGGGATCGCCGTTCTCGTCGACATCCTGATAGCTGGTATTGGCCGGCATGGCAGCGCGACAGTCGTTGTTCTTCTGGAAGCGGTCGCTGCCATAGTCCTGCCAGCCGCCGCGCTGGCGGTCCTGCGTGCCTTCGGCGTATTCGAAATAGGGCGGTTCGTAGCCGGTGATAACTTCGTGCTCGACTTCACGGTATTGCGGCTCGCGTGACTGGTAGGTCCAGTTATCGACCAGCCAGTCCGGGTTCTTGTTATACAGGATGGAGCCGACATTGACGGTAGAGCTGTAGGGCACGAACCCGAAGCGCACGCGGCCGTTACCGCCTTCGACCGCAGTCGAAACGGTGTTGTAGAAGCTCTTCATCGCGCTGCGCAGCGCAGCAATGCGCGTGCCGCCGCCGGAGATGCCGCCGCCCATCGAGCCGGTGGTGTCGAGCACCATCATAACGTCGCTGTTGCCGACCTGCATAGTGGCGCTGCAATCAGCCTCGACCGGGATCTCGTCGAAGCTGAACAGGCGCATGACCGTGGTGTCGACATTGGCCGTAGCCATGCCGAAAACCGTATTGTCCTCGTCATCCGCCTGCGTCGTGAAAACGAGGCTGGAAGCACCCTGGATATCCGCGTCGAAATTGATCGCGAACAGTTCTTCGGCCTTGGCTTCTGCAGCCGTCGTATATCCATCGGCCCCGATGGCACGCCGCCCCGCAAGCACACCTGCGTCGCAAGCATTCTGCAACCGGTTCTGCACCATGTAGGCGCGCGAAACGTCCACGCCGCCGCCGACCATGCCGGCCAGCGCGACCATGCCGACTGCGGCCAGCGGGAACACGTTGCCGCCGCTATCGCGCAGCACGGCGAGGACGCCCGTACGGCGCGCCGCGTCGCTTGCGGTATGGCTGGTGCTGTTCAACAGACGCTTGATCATCGGGTAGTCCCTCGTGGGGCGAAACTTTTGTTCAAGCGTGCTGGTTAGAAACACAATCTGAAGAATTTCCTAACTCGAAACCTTTCCGGCAAATCATGTAAATATTAACCAAGTGCGTTCGTTTTAAAGCTACGAACGCACCCTATCGAAGCCGGACTATGGCACAGTCTGAACCGTCCGGAATGCTCACCTTTATGGGGCGCCTCGCACAAGACGAGGCCGGTAATACGTTAATGCTCGCCGGTGCCGCATTACTGCCGTTGCTCGGCATGGTCGGCGGCGGCGTGGACATGAGCCGCGCCTATCTCGCCAACAGCCGCCTGCAACAGGCGTGCGACGCCGGTGTGCTTGCCGCGCGCAAACGTCTTGGCTCGTCCGCCGTCCTGGATGGCAAGGTGCCGGCCGATGTCGCCGAAGTGGGCAACCGCTTCTTCAACATCAACTTCCAGAGCGGCGCATACGGCACCGACCAGCGATCCTTCGTCATGACGCTGGAGGACGATTACGCCATCACCGGCGAGGCGGAAGTCGATGTGCCAACGGCGCTGATGAATGTGTTCGGCATCAACGACGTGCCTATCGCTGTCGAATGCGAGGCGCGCCTCAGCTTCCCCAATCTCGACATGATGATGGCCATTGATGTCACCGGTTCCATGCGCCACACCAATGCCGGCGACAGCCAGAGCCGGATCGAATCCGTCAAAGCGGTCATCCGCAATTTCCATAAACGGCTTGAAGGGTCCAAGGCACCCGGCGTCCGGCTTCGTTACGGATTTGTGCCCTACGCATCCAACGTCAATGTCGGACACTTGCTCGAAGACAGCTGGGTGGTCGATGACTGGATTTACCAGTCGCGCGAGCTGGACAGCAAAAGTACCAGCGTCGGTTACACGACGTTCAACAATAACTGGCAATACCAGTCGGGCTCTGTCACCGAATGGACCACCACCGGTAACTATCCCGCCACCTATATTCCCGGAACATCGGGTCCTGGCGGGCAAGGCGATGCGAAGACAGGTGGTACCAGCGCACGGTGGGAATGCCAGGGCGCAAAGCCGGGCGATTCCATTTCACGCGTGTATGAAGAACTTGGGACCACAACGACCACTGTGTCCGACCCGCCCGGCACCCGTACAGTTGTCAACAAGCGGCAGATCGAGAACGGCACGATCTTCCGCGTGAATAGGGTTGGCGAGATTTGCTACGTGCAATCGCGCACCTACACCGATTTCGCCAATACGTTCGATACGGTAACCAAACCGGAATACAGAACATCCTCGGCATTTCGCTATGCCCCCATTGCGCGCGACGTGCGCAACTGGCGCAGCGAAAGCAACGGTTGTATCGAGGAACGCGCGACCTACGCCATCACCGATCCTGCCAATGTCGATTTCGACAAGGCACTCGATCTCAATATCGACAGGGTGCCTGATGGCGACGACAATACCAGATGGCGTCCGCAATATCCCAAGGCGATCTATGCCCGCTCCCTTGATAGCAACGGGAACGGCAAGATCACGGTGGCCGAAGTAATAACCGGCACCAACTTCGCCGATACCGGTAACTGGTGGTTTTCCAACTGCCCTGCCCGCGCCCAAAAATCCGAAGAGATGACCAATTCCGAGCTGGATGCCTATCTGGCCACACTGAACACCGAAGGTTCCACCTATCACGATCTGGGAATGCTGTGGGCTGCGCGCCTTCTTTCTCCGACAGGGATCCTGGCTGCGCACAATGCCGACGCGACACCCGACAACCCGACGTCACGACACATCATCTTCCTGACCGATGGCCAGACCGAGCCTTACGACATCGCCTATGGTGCCTATGGCGTGGAAGCGCTGGACCAGCGACGCTGGACGCCCGGTGGTTCCATGAGCCTGGTCGATACGATCGAGACGCGGTTCGAGATCGCCTGTCTCGAAGCACGCAAACGCAACATCAACGTCTGGGTCATCGCCTTCGGCACGGCAATCAACCAGTCGATGATCGATTGCGCGGGCAACGGGCGGTATTTCGAGGCGGGCGATGCGGACTCGCTCGAAGAAACCTTCGGCAAGATCGCGGACTCGCTTGGCGATTTGAGGATCTCGCGATGAGCGGCATGGTACGCACATTGCGCGCATCTGCTGCGCGACGAGGAAGGCGCGGCCATCGTCGAATTCGCGCTTGTCATACCTACCATGATGATCCTCATGGTCGGGCTCTTCGAATTGTCGCACGGAATGTATGTGCAGGCGATCCTTGACGGTGCGATGGAAGAAGCCGGACGCAGCTCCACGCTGGAAACCGCCCAGGAAAGCGCTATCGAGCTGTTCGTCGAGGACCGCGTTCTTAATGTCGCTCCGCAAGCCACGGTTGCAGCAATCTGGCGTGCTCACGAAAGCTACAGTGATATCGGACAACTCGAAGATTTCTCCGATATAAACGGTGACGGCAGATGCAATGTCGGGGAACCCTATGCGGACGCAAACGGCAGCGACGATCTGGATCGCAAGGGCGATGCGGGCATCGGTAACCCCAACGAAGCGGTGGTCTTCACGGCGGTTGCCGAGTTCGACCGCGTGTTTCCAATGCCTACCTTGGCCGGCTGGTCACCGACGAATACGGTAGTAAGCACGACAGTCCTGCGAAACCAACCCTACCGCCAGCATAACGGTATGCAGGAAATCAAACCTTGCGACGCAGCCGACGAAGCCACAACGGCCGGCGCAGGTGGCGGCTTTCCACCGCCGCCGGGACCTCCCGCTCCGGTATCCGACGATCCATGCGATACACCCGGCCTTCCGAGCGTGGAATGCTTGACGGACACCCTGGACGACAAGAAAGAAAAGGACTGCAAAAAGAAGGGCAAGAAGAAGTGCAAGAAGGTCAAGAAGCACGACGACGACGACGATGATGAGATGATGACGACGATGAAGATGACGACGACGATGATGACTGACCGCACTTTTCGCCGAAATCTGAAATCGCTGTGGCGGGATGATAGCGGCACGGCGTCTGACCGAAATGGCGTTCATCACGCCGGTCCTGCTGACACTCGGCGTGTACGGGCTGGAAACGGCGATGCTCGCGATTACGCATATGAAGATCGGCCAGGCGGCGATCCGTATCGCGGACGATGCCTCCCGCATCGGGGCCGCTTCGGGACTGGAAGAGGAAAAGATCTACGAAAGCGATATCGTCGATCTGCTGCTCGGCTCCGACCTGCAAGCGGGCGGTGGCATCGACCTGTACGAGCATGGCCGCGTCATCATCAGCAGCCAGGAAGTGGACCCGGACGATTCCTCCGGCAACCAGCAATACATTCACTGGCAGCGCTGTATGGGCAAACGCAAGTTCGACAGCCAGTATGGCGGCGAAGGCACCGGCAAGGGCGATATCAACTTTGCCGGTATGGGCCCGCCCGGCGAAGAAGTGCTGGCGATGGAAGGCGACGCGGTCATCTTCGTGGAGATATCCTACGAATACCAGCCGCTTATGACCGATGCCTTTATCGGCGACCGCGAGATCGTGGTGTCGTCATCCTTCACCGTGCGGGACGACCGCGACCTTTCGGGTATCTATTCCAACGGCGCTGGCAGTTCGACGCAGCCTGCAACCTGCGACCGCTATGGCCGGTTCCGCTCGGGTGACCCGAGCAAGGGTATCGAGGGCGGCTGGGAATGGGAGTGGGAAGACTAGAGCCTCCCCACCCTCAGGTCAGACGTAGCAGACCTTTTTCACTGTCTCCACGATGCGCGATGCGTCGATCAGCGCGAGCTTTTCCAGATTGGCGGCATAGGGCAGCGGCACATCCTCGTTGCATACGCGCAGCACCGGCGCATCGAGATCGTCGAAGCCGTCTTCCATGCACAGCGCGATGATTTCCGATGCGATGGAGCAGGTCGGCCAGCCTTCTTCCGCAATGACCACGCGGTTGGTCTTGGCGAGGCTGTCGAGCACGGCCTGCCGGTCGAGCGGACGCAACGTGCGCAGATCGATCACCTCGGCTTCGATACCCTCGCCCGCCAGCGTTTCGGCAGCTTCCAGCGCGAAGCCGACGCCGATGGAATAGCTGACGATGGTGACATCGTCGCCCTCGCGCATGATCCGCGCCTTGCCGATGGGCAGCACGTGGTCGTCCAGCTCCGGCAATTCGAAGCTCTTGCCGTAGACCAGTTCGTTTTCGAGAAACACGACCGGGTCTTCGCAGCGGATGGCGGCTTTCAGCAGACCCTTCGCATCGGACGCATCGTAGGGCGCGATCACGATCAGGCCCGGCACGCTGGCATACCACGGGCCATAGTTCTGGCTGTGCTGCGCGCCCACGCGGCTGGCGGCACCATTGGGGCCACGGAACACCACCGGACAGCGCATCTGCCCGCCCGACATGTAGTTCGTCTTGGCGGCGGAGTTCACGATGTGGTCGATGGCCTGCATCGCGAAGTTGAAGGTCATGAATTCGACAATGGGGCGCAAACCGCCCATCGCTGCGCCGGTGCCGATCCCGGCGAACCCGTACTCGGTAATCGGCGTGTCGATCACCCGCTTCGGGCCGAATTCTTCCAGCAGCCCCTGCGTCACCTTGTACGCGCCCTGGTACTGCGCCACTTCCTCGCCCATGACGAAGACCCGTTCGTCGCGCCGCATTTCCTCGGCCATCGCATCGCGCAGTGCTTCGCGGACGGGGACGGTAGCCATATTGGTACCGTGCGGAATGGCGGGGTCCGACTTCGGCTCGCGCTTGGGTAGTTCGGGCGTTACCGAACCATCGGCGTCGTCCTGCCCCACCTTCTTGCCTTCGCCAGCGGGCAGTTCGGCCTCCGCTTTCGGCGCCGGTGCGGGTTCGGCCCCAGCTTCGGAACCAGCATCTTCACCCTCGCCTTCCAGCATGGCGATGACGGTGCCCACAGCTACGTTCTCGGTCCCCTCAGCGACCAGGATCTTGCCCAGCGTACCTTCGTCGATGGACTCGAATTCCATCGTCGCCTTGTCGGTCTCGATCTCGGCGATAATATCACCCGGCTCGATGGCGTCGCCTTCCTGCTTAAGCCATTTGGCGAGCGTCCCCTCTTCCATTGTGGGAGACAGCGCGGGCATTTTGAGTTCGATGGGCATGGCTCAGTATGTCTCCACCAGAACATCGGTATGCAGTTCGGACGGGTCGGGTTCGGGGGAGCTTTCGGCGAAGTCCGCTGCCTCCGCCACGATCTTGCGAATATCCTTGTCGATCGCTTTCAGCTCGTCCTCGCCCTTGCCGCTTTCCATCAGCAGCTTCTTCATGCCCTCGATCGGGTCGTTATGGTCGCGCTGCTCCTGCACTTCCTCGCGGGTGCGATACTTTGCCGGGTCGGACATGGAGTGGCCACGATAGCGGTAGGTGTTGCATTCGATCAGCACCGGACCGTTGCCGTCGCGCACGTGCCTGAACGCGATCTCCGCCGCGCTGCGTACTTCCAGCACATCCATCCCGTTCACATCCATGCCCGGAATGCGAAAGGCGGTACCGCGCCGGTGGAACTCGGTTTCGGCCGAACTGCGCGTGACGGCGGTGCCCATCGCATAGCCGTTGTTCTCGATCACGAACACGATGGGCAGGTTCCACAGCGCCGCCATGTTGAATGTCTCGTACACCTGCCCCTGGTTCGCCGCGCCGTCGCCGAAATAGGCGAGGCACAACCCGCCATCGTCATTGTACTGGTGCGCCAGCGCCAACCCGCCACCCAGCGAGACCTGCGCGCCGACGATGCCGTGACCGCCATAGAATTTGTGCTCGGTGCTGAACATGTGCATCGAGCCGCCCTTCCCCTTCGAAATGCCCGCCTGCCGTCCGGTCAGCTCCGCCATGATGACCTTGGGATCGATGCCATAGGCCAGCATGTGGCCGTGGTCGCGATAGCCGGTGATGACGCTGTCCAGTCCCTCGCTCAGCGCCGATTGCAGGCCGACCGCCACCGCTTCCTGTCCGATGTACAAGTGGCAGAACCCGCCGATCAGGCCGAGGCCGTAGAGCTGGCCCGCCTTCTCCTCGAACCGGCGGATCAGCAGCATCTGCTTGTAGAAATCCAGCATCTGCGCCGGGTCGGCATCGAATTTCCTTGCCGCCTCATGCGCGTCCTGAAGACTGTGAAGCGCGAAGTCGTCGGGTGTCGCTGCGGGTTTGGGCTCGGCTGCTTTTTTCGCTTTGCTGGCAGGCTGTCTGGCCAAAGGGCGCATCCTCGTAATATGGCGGCACATCTGAGAAGTGCGGCGTTATCCAATAGAGAGACTGTGGCGCAGATGCAGGCCGCGCGCAACGGGTGCGCGGCGCATGCATACGAAATCGCAAAAGGCTTTAGCGGGGTTGCGCGGTGTCGGGCGCTTCGGAAGGCAAAGTCAGGATCATCTCGTCGGGATGCACCATGTTCTGGTTGCGCCGCAGCAGTTCCACCACGAAATCCGGGTCGGCCCCGCGCGGGTCGAGCAAATCGACCTGGTTCTGCAAATCGTCGCGCTCCACCGTCAGCGCAGCAATGCGCATCTGGTGCCGGTCGAGCAACTCCGCCTTCTCACCCCATGCCAGCAAGCCGCCCGGCCCGGCAATCGCCAGCCCCGCAAACAGCAACAGCAGCGCCAGCGCAGCCCAGTCGGTCGCCCGTTCGCGCTGCGAAGCGATGCGGTATTGCGACCGTGTAGGTGCGGGCGAAGCCATGACCACCCTAGAATCACAAACGATTCCAGCAGGCAAGCAGTAAGTGTTGCGGAACGATGAAAAGATTCGCGTGCGCGACGAACCGAGACGCCACTAACGCCGACCTGGGTTGCACGAATGTTGGATTGTAGTTACAAACGAAACCAATTTCGCCCATCCTTATTTTGCATCACCCCTATCCTCATGGAGCCGCGCATGACCGATCTGTTCGACAATCCCATTGGCCTGAACGGTTTCGAATTCGTCGAATTCTGCGCGCCGGAAAAGGGACAGCTGGAACCGGTGTTCGAAGCGATGGGCTTCACCCATGTCGCCACGCATCGCAGCAAGGATGTGCAGTTGTGGCGGCAGGGCGGTATCAACCTGCTCGCCAATTACGAACCGCGCAGCGCCGCATGGTACTTCGCGCGCGAACACGGACCGAGCGCCTGTGGCATGGCATTCCGCGTGCAGGATGCGGCCAAGGCATATGACGAATTGCTGGATCGCGGCGCGGAGCCGGTCGAAGTGCAGACCGGCCCGATGGAATTGCGCATTCCCGCCATTCGCGGCATCGGCGGCGCAATCCTGTATCTGGTCGACCGCTACAACTACGACCGAGGACGCGGCGAGCGCCGACGACGCACTCAGCATCTATGATATCGACTTCGAATTCCTGCCCGGTGTCGAGAAACATCCCGAAGGCGCGGGCTTCCTGCGGATCGACCACCTGACGCATAACGTTTATACCGGGCGCATGGCTTACTGGGCCGACTATTATGAAAAACTGTTCAATTTCCGCGAGATACGCTTCTTCGACATCAAGGGCGAATATACCGGCCTGACCTCCAAGGCGCTGACCGCGCCCGACGGCAAGATCAAGATCCCGCTCAACGAAGAAGGCGAAGGCGGCAAGGGCCAGATCGAGGAGTTCCTGCGCGCTTTCAACGGCGAGGGTATCCAGCACATCGCCCTGATCTGCGACGACCTCGTCGCTGCCTGGGACCGGCTCAAGAATTACGGCGTGCCCTTCATGACCGCGCCGCCCGAAACCTATTACCAGATGCTGGACGAGCGCCTGCCCGGCCACGGCGAACTGGCAGACGAATTGCAGACGCGCGGTATTTTGCTGGATGGCACTGTCGAGAACGGACAGCCCCGCCTGCTGCTGCAGATCTTTGCAGAAGCGCAGGTCGGCCCGGTGTTTTTCGAATTCATCCAGCGCAAGGGCGACGACGGCTTCGGCGAAGGCAATTTCAAGGCGCTGTTCGAAAGCATCGAACGCGATCAGGTTGCCCGCGGCGTGCTGACCGTGGAAGAAAAGGTCGAGGAAATTGAAGAAGTCGCGCCGGTCCCGGTGGACTGATGGTGACGATTATCCAGCCAGTACAGGTGCGTTATGACTGAACAACCCCGCCATCCCGGCGAACACCCCATTTCCCTGGGCGGCGTCCATCATGTTGCCTATCGCTGCAAGGATGCCCGCGAGACGGTCGAGTGGTACGACCGCGTGCTGGGCATGGAATATACCAGTGCCTTCAGCGAAGACCATGTCCCCTCCACCGGCGACTACGATCCCTACATGCATGTCTTCCTGGATGCGGGAAACAACAACGTGCTGGCGTTTTTCGAACTGCCGAAGCAGGCGGACATGGGGCGTGACGTGAACACGCCAGCATGGGTCCAGCATCTCGCCTTCCGCGTGGCGGACGAGGACGCACTTTTGGCGGCGAAGGAACATGTCGAGGCGCAGGGTATCGACGTGCTGGGCCCGACCCATCACGGCATCTTCAAGTCGATCTATTTCTTCGATCCAAACGGCCATCGCGTGGAACTGGCTGCCGATATCGGAACGGACGAACACTATGCCGAGCTGAAAAGGGTGGCGATGCCGATGCTGGAGGAATGGAGCGAGACCAAAACCGCGCCGCGCCATGCCGACTGGCTCCATGCGATTGCACGCGAGGAACATACTGCGTAGGCGTTCGTCGAACAGACCGGTCCCCGACGCAGGATAAACGATGCAAGCCGAAGATACCGTTGAAATGACCGAAGCGGGCCGGGTGGCCGATCCCACCGCCAGCCCTATCGCCACTGTGCAAAACCAGGTTGCCGACATGGCGGACCAGTTCGTGCGCACCCTGCCCAGCCTCGCCATCGGTGTGGTCATCCTGATCGTGACGTGGATCGTCGCCAAGTTCGCCGTGCGTATTGCCGACCGTATCACCGGCCACACCGAGATACGGCCCAGCCTGAAACAGCTGATCGATACGGTGGTAAAGCTGGCGATCTGGCTGGTCGGGCTGATGATCGCGGCCATCGTCATGATGCCGGGCCTGACGCCTGCCAGCCTGTTTGCCGGCCTCGGTATCGGCGCGGTCGCCATCGGCTTTGCATTCCAGGATATCTTCGAAAACTTCCTCGCCGGTATCCTCATCATGATCCGCGAAAAAATGCGGATCGGCGACGTGATCGAATGCGAAGGCATCATCGGCAAGGTGGAGCACATCACCCTGCGCGAAACACACGTCCGCTCGCTGTCCAACGAACTGACAGTGGTTCCCAACTCGGTGCTCTTCAAGAACCCGGTCAAGATCCTGACCGACGAGGCGCAGCGCAGGCACCAGATCGTTGCCGGTGTCTCCTACGACACAGACCTCGATCATGCCGCCGACGTGATCCGCGCCGCACTCGAAAAGCTGGACGGGATCGACCAGGCCAAGGGCGTGGAAATCTACGCGCAGGAATTCAACTCCAGCTCGGTGGATTTCTTGGTGCGCTGGTGGGCGGGCGCGACGCCGAAAGAGGGCTGGCAAAGCACCGACCTCGTGGTGCGCACGATCAAGCGGGCGCTGGACGACGCCGGGATCGAGATACCGTTCCCCTACATCACACATACCTTCAAGGAACGCGTGCCGATGGGCAGCGAGCCGGGGGAAACGGTCGCTTCGGAATGACGACGCACGGGCGTTGCGGAACGCCGTCCCATGGCCGATAACCTTACCCGGCGACAGGAATATGCGCTGGCCATCGTCACCGGCATCACGGTGGCGAACGCCTATTACATCCATCCGATCATCTCGGAAGTGGCGCGCGATTTCGGCGTCGGCCCGGCGACCATCGGACTGGTGCCGGCGCTGAACCAGCTGGCGCTGGCGCTGGGCATCCTGCTGTTGCTGCCACTGGGCGACCGGTTTGCGAACCGGACTCTGTGCATCGTGTTCGCCTCGGCGCAGACGGTGGCGTTGACGGCGATGCTGTTCGCACCCGATTTCGCGCTGTTCCTCGTCGCATCGACCGTGCTGGGGTTCTTCACCATCGCGCCCTACATCCTGCCCGCCTACGCCTCGCGCCGTGTCGCGCCGGAGCGGATCGGGCACGTCACCGGCATTCTGACCGCCGGCATCATCATCGGCATCCTGTTCGCCCGCACCGGCGCGGGCGTCATCACCGAACTGTTCGGCTGGCGCACCGTCTACGGCGTGGCGGTGGGTGCGATGATCGTGGTGACAGCCACCCTCCCCTTCACGATGGAACCACGCAGCGCGTCTGCCAAGGCGCGCGAAAGCGGCAGCTATTTCGCGCTTATCGCGTCCATCGTCGCGCTGTTGCGGAAATATCCGCAGGTGGTGCTGTCGGGCGTGATCCAGGCGTTCAATTTCGGTATATTCCTGTCGGTCTGGCTGGGCCTCGCGCTGCATCTCACCGGCCCCGCGATGGGCTATGGCGTGGATACGGTCGGCTACCTCGCCGCTTTCTCCGCCGTCAGCATCTATGCCACGCCGCGCCTCGGCCGCTGGGCCGACCGCATCGGCGCACCGCGTGCGCGGGTACGGATCGCGCTCGTGCAGATGGCGGCGGTGACGCTGCTCTGGCCGTTCGGAAACAGCCTGTTGCTGCTGTTGATACCGATCATCGTGATGAATGCCGTTGGCCCTGCCATCGATGTCGCCGGGCGCATGACGTTCCTCGGCCTCGACCCCGATATCCGCACCCGGCTTATGACCGCCTTCATCGTCATCATGTTCATCGGCGGCGGCGTGGCAAGCTGGGCCGGAACGGCGGTGTACGAGGCAGCGGGATGGGGCGGCAATGCTGTATTGGCGCTGGCAATGTCGGGCGTGGTGGTCGGCCTTAGTGTGGTGGCGGCCCGCCGCGAAACGAGTGGTGCGCCCGACAGGATTTGAACCTGTGGCCCCCAGATTAGGAATCTGGTGCTCTATCCAACTGAGCTACGGGCGCCCGCCGTGTTCTTTACGGATGCGGGAGGATGGGCGCAATCAGTTGAGTTCGTCCGGGTCGGCGACCGGAAACGGGAGCGGTGCGATTTCTATGCCTTCGTCGAGCAGACCCTTGGCTTCTTCCAGCGTCGCCTTGCCGTGGATCGCTTCCAGCTCGGCATCGCCATAGTGCATTGCGCGCGATTTCTTGGCGAAGCTCTCGCCGACCCAGGTGCTGCCGGACAGCGCCTTCGCCTGCGCTTTTGCCAGCGCGGTGATGGCCTTGCGCAGCTTGGGCGGAAGATCGTCCGCCATCACCTCGGTTTTCGGCGCGGCCTGCGCATGTTGCGTCACCATCACCTCGCGGCCCTTCGCGGGCACGGCGGGCGCCATCGGTGCCTTGTCCACCAGCGTCGAGCCGCAGACCGGGCAGCCGACCAGTCCGCTGTCGCGCTGTTCGGTAAAGGCCGTGCTGGATGCGAACCATCCTTCGAAGCGGTGGTCCGCCTCACATCGCAAGTCGAAAACAATCATCGTCGCGTCAATCCGGGATGCGGCGGCGGTTGGCAAGGCTGGGCAATTGCGCGCGCACCGACGCGATGCGTGCCGGGTCGATGTCGGCAAATCCAAGACCGGGCGCGTCCCCTCCCATATCGAGTACGACCTGTCCCCACGGATCGACCACCAGGCTGTGCCCGTAAGTCGCGCGTCCGTCCTCGTGTTGGCCGACTTGCGCGGCGGCTATGACGTAGGCGCTGGCCTCTATAGCACGGGCCCGTTGCAGAATGTGCCAGTGCGCTGCGCCGGTCGGCTTGGTGAAGGCGGCGGGTATTGCGATGACGTCGCAGCTTTTGCGGCCAAGTGCCTCATATAACGCGGGAAAGCGAATATCGTAACAAATCGAGAGGCCAAGCTTTCCGACGGGGGTGTGCGCCGTGACCACGGCATCGCCCGCTTGATAGGCTGAGGATTCCTGCCACGTCTCGCCATTTTCCAGCGCAACATCGAACATGTGCATCTTGTCGTATCGAGCGACGATAGCGCCGTCGCTATCGACCACAATGCTGCGGTTGGCCCAGTCGCCATCGTCCCGCTTCAGCGCAATCGAACCCAGCGCCACCCAGACGCCATGCCGCGCAGCAGCAGCGCACACCCGCGCCAGCACGAGGTCGTCGGCTTCGCGCGCAATCCCCTGCGCCGCCCGGCTGCGCGACCGATCGAGCAGGTTGGACATTTCCGGCGTGAACAACATTGCCGCCCCGCCGTCCGCCGCCGCCTCTATCGCGCGTTCCAGCCCGGCGGCATTCGCGACCGGATCGATGCCGGTGGTCGTTTGCAACACCGCGATGCGGGTCATTCAGCCCGCCAGCATCGCGTCGAGCTTGCCGTCCCGTTCCAGCGCGGCGAGGTCATCCGACCCGCCGACATGGTTCTTGCCGACGAAAATTTGCGGCACGGTGCGCGCGCCGGGCGCGCGTTCCAGCATCCGCTCGCGATCCGGCCCACCCATCGTGATGTCATGCTCGTTATAGGCCGCGCCCTTGTCATCCAGCAGGCGTTTGGCGCGGGCACAATAGCCGCATCCGAACTTGGTGTAGATGTCGATCTGTGGCTTGCTCATGCTACATATGCTCCTGCCATAGGCATTCTTGAAATCGCGATGGCCACGCCTACTTTCAAAAATGTCGGCGGACGCCCTTCGCGGGTTTGCCGACAGCCATTGCGGATGCCGAACCATCGGGTCCGTTACTACCATGAATTGCTCAAAAGAGGATTTGTTTTATGTCCCGTTTCGATTTTACCCCCTATCGTCGTTCCACCGTTGGCTTCGACCGTCTGTTCGACGTTCTCGAAAACCAGGCCCGCGCCAGTTCCGGCGACAATTACCCGCCCTTCAATATCGAGCGGCGCGGCGACGATGAATATCGCATCACGCTGGCCGTTGCAGGCTTCAAGCCCGACGATCTCGACCTGACCGCGCAGCAGAACCTGCTGACCGTGCAGGGCAAGCGCCGCGACGAAGAAGGCAGCGAGGCGGAAATGCTGCATGTCGGCATCGCCAATCGCGGGTTCGAGCGCCGGTTCGAACTGGCCGATTATGTTCGGGTGGAAAACGCCGCGCTGGAAGACGGCCTGCTGGTCATCGACCTGCTGCGCGAAGTGCCCGATGCGATGAAGCCGAAGAAGATCGCGGTGAATGGTCAGGGCGGCCTGAAGGTCATCGAGGGCGACAAGCCTGCGGAAGACTCCAACGCTGCCTGACGCAGAATCGGAAAGGCCCGGTCCAGCGACCGGGCCTTTCTTACATCAGGCGCGACTTGCTGACCGCCGCCGCAACGAACCCGGCGAACAGCGGGTGCGGCGCGAAGGGTTTGGATTTCAGCTCGGGGTGGAACTGAACGCCTACGAACCACGGATGCTCTGGTCGCTCGACAATCTCGGGCAGCAACCCGTCTGGCGACATGCCCGAGAATACCAGCCCCGTTTTCTCCAGCGCCTCGCGATAGGCTGCGTTGACCTCGTAGCGGTGGCGATGACGCTCGGTAATTTCCGGTGCGTCGTCGTAGAGTTCGCGCACGCGGCTGCCTTCGGCCAGGGTGGCAGGATAGGCACCCAGACGCATTGTGCCACCAAGGTCGTCTTCGGCGTTGCGCGTTTGCAGGCCTTCCTTGCTCATCCATTCGGTAATGATGCCGACCACCGGATCGGCGGTGGTTCCGAATTCGGTCGAGGACGCCGCGCCATGCCCGGCCAACCGCGCCCCTTCGACGCACGCCATCTGCATGCCCAGACATATGCCGAAAAACGGCACCTCGCGTTCGCGGGCGAAGCGGACGCTGGCAATCTTGCCTTCGGAGCCGCGCTCGCCGAACCCGCCCGGCACCAGCACGCCGTGCAGCGGCTCCAGCTCCGCCATCAATCCGTCTTCCGCGTGGGTAAAAACCTCGGCGTCGATCCAGCGGATATTGACCTTTACGCGGTTTGCCAGCCCGCCATGCACCAGCGCCTCGTTCAACGATTTATACGCATCCTGCAGCCCGACATATTTACCGACCACACCGATGGTCACTTCGCCTTCGGGATTGAAATAGCGGTCCGTCACGTCGTCCCAGCGCGCCAGGTCCGGCTCCGCAGCGTCTGTAATGCCGAAGGCGCGCAGCACTTCGCTGTCCAGCCCCTCGCGGTGATATTGCAGCGGCACCGAATAAATGGACGGCGCATCCAGCGCCGGGATCACCGCACTGGCGCGCACATTGCAGAACTGCGCGATCTTGGCCCGTTCGGTGTCGGGCAGCGGGTGTTCGCTGCGGCACAGCAGCACGTCGGGCTTGATCCCCAGCGATGCCAGCTCGCGCACCGAATGCTGCGTCGGCTTGGTCTTCAGCTCTCCCGCCGCCGCGATGTAAGGCACCAGCGTGACGTGGACGCTCAGCGTCTGCAGCGGCTCCAGCTCGTTACGCAAGCTGGCGGATCGCTTCCATGAAGGGCAGCGATTCGATGTCGCCCACCGTGCCGCCGATTTCGCACAGCACGAAATCCAGCCCTTCGGTATCGGCCACCGCGAATGCCTTGATGGCATCGGTGACATGCGGAATGACCTGCACCGTCGCGCCCAGATAATCGCCGCGTCGTTCGCGCGTGATGATGTCGCGATAGATGCGCCCGCTGGTGACGTTGTCGCTTTGCCGCGCCGATACGCCGGTGAAACGTTCGTAATGGCCAAGGTCCAGATCGGTCTCCGCCCCGTCGTCGGTGACGTAAACTTCGCCGTGCTGGTACGGGCTCATCGTGCCCGGATCGACATTGAGATAGGGGTCGAATTTGCGGATACGCACGGTGTAGCCGCGCGCCTGCAACAGCGCCGCGAGCGATGCCGCCATCAGGCCTTTGCCGAGCGAGGAAACCACGCCGCCGGTGATGAAAATATACCGCGTCATGGGAGGCGAGCCTTACGCACCGAAGGGGATTCGGCACAACCGGTTTCGTGGTCGCCCGCGCGCTCGTCCCCCGTTTTAGACGATGATGCTATTCACCGCCCGAAAGCGGATCGCCATCGGCAGGCGCAGCGGGAGCCGCAGGTCCTGTTCCGGTACCGGAAGCCGTGCCGTCCCCGTCGAGGATGGCGCCCAGCGGGTCTTCTTCGGGCGTCACTGTCCGGTCGATTGTCGACACCACCTCGTCCGCCTGGCCGGTCTCCACCGCGACTGCCGCCAATGCGATCGACAGCAGCACGAAGGTTACCGCCAGCCACTTGGTTGCCGTCGTAAGAAAATCCGCCGCGCCGCGCGCGCTCATCATGCCGCCGGGGCTGCCGCCGATGCCGAGGCCGCCGCCTTCCGAACGCTGCATCAGGATCACCCCGACCAAAGCGGCGGCAACAATCGTCTGGACGACGGTGAGAAACAGGAAAAGGGACATTGCTGGCGTCTCGGTAACGAAAGGGATCGATAGGCGTGAAAGGCGTTACGCGCCTGTATTAGGCGCTTATCCCCGCCGTCACAAGCGACGGGGCACCGCAATCAGTCGGCTGGCACTGCCACGTCGGCGGCTGCGATGACGATGCCGAGGAAACTTTCCGCCGAAAGGCTCGCCCCGCCGACCAGCGCGCCGCCCACTTCGGGGATGGACAGCAGCTCGCCCGCATTATCCGGATTGACCGAGCCACCATAGAGAATGCGGACCTGCGCACCGGCCTCTTCGCCGAAGATATCCTGCAACGTCGCACGGATGGCAGCGTGCATCGGCCCGATTTCTTCGGCCGTTGCCGTGCGTCCGGTGCCGATGGCCCAGATCGGTTCATACGCGACGGTCAGGCTTTGCGCCGGATCGTCCAGCGTTTCAGGCAGCGATGCACGCAGTTGCGCGGTAACGAAATCTTCTGCCTTACCCTTGCGCCGCGTGTCCTCGGCTTCGCCCACACAAATCAGCACCCGCATTCCGGCCGATAGCGCCGCTTCGCCCTTGCTTCGGATCAGCGCATCGCTTTCGGCATGGTCCTGTCGCCGCTCGCTATGGCCGAGGATGACGAATTTCGCCCCGGCATCGGCGACCATCGTGGCGGAGATATCGCCGGTATGCGGCCCGTCTTCGCCCGGATGGCAATCCTGCGCGCCCACGGCAATCTGCCCCGCCTCGCGGTGGACGGGGTGCAGCAGGGTGAAGGGCGGCGCGACGGCCACCTCCACCTTCATCAGGTTCTTGGCGGCGCGGTCGATGGAGCGGGCCTGGCTCAGCATCGCCCGCGTCCCGTTCATTTTCCAGTTTCCGACGATGTAAGGCCGTTCGGCCATAGATTGTGTTCCTGCGATTTTGAATAACGGCGCATACGCGGGTTTCGCGATGCGGGCGATGAAAAGACGGACCGTTATATGGGAGGTTGTTACCGGTGCGCTAGACGCAGTTTGCCGATCCGTCAAAACACCGAGCGACCTGTTGCCGCAGAGCCGCAGGAGCGGTATTGCGCGCGCTCTTGCCGCGGCCATCATGCCGCATCACCGCGACGGAAGCCCTTCCTGCCATGCAAATGTTTCGTAATTTCTTCAAATCGAAGCTCGGCATTCCGATCACGCTCGCCTTTGTCGTGCTTATCGGGTTCGCCTTCGCCGTTGCCGATGTGGGCAACGCGCCGACCTTCGGCGGTATTGCCGGCGGTGAACGCATCGCGGTCGTTGGCGATGAAAAGATCGCCAGCTCAGAAGTCGTGGATTCGGCGAACAATGCCCTGCTGAACCTGCGGCAGCAGGATCCTACCATTTCCATGCCGGCGTTCATCGCGGAAGGCGGGCTGGACCGGCTGGTGGAACAGCTGACGGAACGCGCCGCACTGACCGTCTTCGCGACGCGCAACGGGCTGCGCGCGGGCGATAATCTGGTGAATAGCCAGATTTTGCTGATCCCGGGTTTCAAGGGCGCGGACGGCAATTTCGACCAGGCCGCTTATCGCGATGCGCTTGCCGCGCGCAATGTCTCGGATGCCGAGGTGCGGAGGGATTTAAGCCGTGGCCTGCTGGCGCAGCAGCTGCTGATCCCGGCGGAATTCGGGGCGCAAATGCCGGAACGGTTCGCCAAGCGCTACGCCGTTTTGCTGAAAGAAACCCGCAAGGGTGCTATTGGTTTGCTGCCGAGCACCGCTTTTGCGCCTGAAAAGGATGCGGACGACAAGACCTTGCGCGCATTTTACACGGCAAACCGGGGCGATTTCATCAGGCCCGAACGTCGCACATTGCGCTACGCCACCTTCGGTCTGGACAATCTCGGTGCGCGCGTCGAGCCGACCGATGCCGAGATCGCGGCGTTCTACAACGACAACCGCGCACAATATGCGGCCACGGAACGACGCACCGTGACGCAGTTCATCGTGCCGACCAAGGCAGCGGCGGATGCCATTCGCAACGCCATCAATGCTGGCGGCTCCATCGAACGCTCGGCGCGCGAGGCTTCGCTATCGACCGCCACGCTCGCTCCGATGACCCAGGCCGAGCTTGCGGCGCAGACATCTGCCGCCGTGGCGAAAGCCGTGTTCGAGGCACCGCGCGGCAAGGTTGCGGTACCGGCCCGCAGCGGGCTGGGCTTCCACGTTGCGCAGGTCGATGCCGTGGACCGGGTTGCGGGACGCACACTGGCGCAGGCGCGCGGCGAGATTACGGAAAACCTCCGTACCGAGAAGCAGCGGACCGCCGGTGCCGAATTCGTCGGCGACCTGGAGCAGCAGTTGCGCGATGGCGCATCGTTGCGGGAAATTGCGCAGGAAGTCGGCGCGACGCCAAAGGTGACGAAACCGCTCACCGCGAGCGGGCTGGTCTATGGCACGCAGGATGAGCAGGTCGACGCGCTGCTGCGCCCCGCACTGCGGGAGGCGTTCGCAATGGAAGAAGGCGACCCGCAACTGGCCGAAACGGGCGAAGGCGGGACGTTCCTGATATTCGAGGTTGGTGCGATTACTGAAGCCGCCGCCCCGCCCCTGTCCGAAATTCGCGACCGGGTGCAGACGGCATGGAAGCTGTCCGAAGGCTCGAAGCGCGCGCGCGCGGCCAGCGACCGTATTCTGGCGCGTATCGGTAAGGGGCAGACGCTGGCCGCCGCATTTGCAGCGGAGAAGGTTACCCTGCCCCCTGCCGACAGCATCGCCCTGTCGCGCGAACAGCTTGCCCAGTCAGGGCAACGGGTGCCGCCGCCGCTGGCGCTGATGTTCTCGATGGCGCGCGGTACGGCGAAGAAGCTGGAAGCGCCGCAGGGCACCGGCTGGTTCATCGTCGAACTGGCCGATATCGAAACGGGCACGCTGGCCGATGACGATCCGCTGATTGCGCAGACGATTCAGGAACTGAACGGCGCGCTGGGTCAGGAATACGGTGCGCAGCTGCGCATGGCGATCCGCAACGAGGTCGGCATCGAAACCAATGACGCGGCAATCGACGCGGTGCGCAGGCAGCTTGTCGGCGAACGCTAGCCCTGCGGACCATGCAATGCCGGACCTGAACAACGCCGCTGCGGCGCGCGAACAGTTGGCGAGCGGCGCACCTGCCCTGGTCTGGCGCCGGGTTGTTGCGGATACGCTGACACCGGTGGGCGCAGCGCAGCGCCTGATGGAAAGCGAACGCGGCGATTTCCTGCTGGAATCGGTCGAGGGCGGCGAGAACCGTGGCCGTTACAGCCTGCTCGGCCTCGCACCCGACCTCGTGTTCCGCAGCAATGCGTTACGGGTAGCGGTCAACGACCGCTGGGCCAGTGACCGCAGCGCCTTTCGCGCCATCGACCGACCCCCGATCGAGGCCCTGCGCCGGCTTGTCGCGGAGTGCCATATCGCGGTGCCCGACGGCTTGCCCCCCGCCCTCGCCTGCCTTGTTGGCTATTTCGGTTACGAGACGATAGGCTTCGCCGAAGACATTGCGCGCGCACCGTCGAGCGATCTCGACGTGCCGGACATGCTGTTCGTGCGCCCCACTTTGCTGCTGGTGTTCGACAATTTGTCGGACGATCTGTGCGTTATCGCGCCGCTATGGCCCGGCGCTGGCGAACCGGAGAAAGCCCTGGCCTCGGCATCCGACCGCATCGACGACGCCTTGCGGACGCTGGACGGGCCATCTGCTCGCCCTGCCACGCACACCGCAGCCGACCTGCCGGAGCCGGTCCTGACGCCGCAGGTTGCGCGAGCGGACTACCACGCGATGGTTGCGCAGGCGAAGGAGTACATCGCAGCGGGCGATATCTTTCAGGTGGTGCTGGCGCAGCGGTTCACCTGCCCCTTCCCGCTACCGCCCTTCGCCCTCTACCGCGCCCTGCGGCGCGTGAACCCCTCGCCCTTCCTTTATTTTCTCGACTTGCCCGATTTCGCAGTCGTCGGATCCAGCCCCGAAATCCTGGTGCGCGTCCGCGATGGCGAAGTCACCATCCGACCCATCGCCGGAACGCGCCCGCGCGGCGCGACGCCGGATGCCGACCGTGCGGCGGAACGCGAACTGCTGGCCGATCCGAAAGAGTGTGCCGAACACCTGATGCTGCTCGATCTGGGCCGCAACGATGTCGGGCGCGTAGCCGCTGCGCACAGTGTGATCACCACCAGCAGCTATGGCGTCGAACGCTACAGCCATGTGATGCACATCGTCAGCAATGTCGTGGGCACGCTTTCACCGGAAAACGATGCGCTGGATGCGCTGTTCGCGGGGTTTCCCGCAGGTACCGTAAGCGGCGCGCCTAAAGCTGCGCGCATGCGAGATCATCGCCGAACTGGAACCGGAAACGCGCGGGGCCTATGCCGGGGGCGTCGGCTATTTCGCGCCCGACGGCTCGGTCGATAGCTGCATCGTCCTGCGCACCGCCGTGGTGAAGGACGGCGTGATGCATGTGCAGGCGGGCGCGGGAATTGTCGCGGACAGTGACGCCGCCTATGAACAGCGCGAATGCGAAGCCAAGGCCGGTGCCTTGCTGGCAGCAGCGAAGGAAGCGGTGCGAATGGCAGGCGAAGCGGGGTTCGGACAATGAGGGCTGGCTGGATCGTCGCGGTGTGTGCGCTGGCCACGCCGCTTTTTGCCTGCGCGCCCGAACCCGAAGGCAAGCCGATCCTGCGCGCCGACATGGACGGCTCAGACTCGAACGGCGAAGGCGAGGCTGCCGAAACCGTCGAAGCCAGCGCAACCGCACCCGCCTCGTCACGCAAATCGGCCTGTCGCACCGCAACATTCGAGGGTGCGCGCTTCACCCATTGCATCGCCGACCCGGCCCGCCATCGCATCGCCACCGATCTCGGACCTGACGGCAGGGCCCCCTATCGCAGCCTTGCAACTCTCGCCGCAAGCCGCGCCGCCGATGCGCCGTTGGTGGCATTCGCCGTCAATGGCGGCATGTTCGATCGCGAGGGCGACCCGATCGGCTATTATGTGGAGAGCGGCAAGCGGCTGGAAGAGCTGAACCGCGCCGATGGTCCGGGCAATTTTCACTTGAAACCCAACGGCGTATTCTTCGGAACCGGCAATCGGTGGCAAGTGCGCGAGGCGGAGAGTTTCTATCGCAATGTCGGCGACCGCCCCGCCTTCGGCACGCAGAGCGGCCCCATGCTCGTAATCGACGGCAAGCTGCACCCCGAATTCTCCCAAGACGGGCCGAGCAAGGCGGTCCGCAATGGCGTGGGCGTCGATGGCGAAGGACGCGCCCATTTCGTCATCTCCGACGGTGCGGTCAGCTTCGGGCATTTCGCACGCTATTTCCGCGACAAGGCGAAGACGCGCAACGCGCTGTTCCTGGACGGCAATGTCTCCGCTTTGTGGGACCCGGTGGCCGGACGGCTCGATAGCGGAGCCGCGCTGGGTCCGCTGCTGGTGGTGGAAGAGCGCAGCCAGTGATTCTCGTCATCGACAATTACGACAGCTTCACGTTCAATCTGGTCCATTACCTGATGGAACTGGGCGCGGACGTCCGTGTCGAACGCAACGATGCCTTAACCGCCGGGGAAGCCGTGAAAAGCGGCGCGGCGGGCATCCTCATCTCGCCCGGCCCCTGCACCCCGGACGATGCGGGAATCAGCCTCGATTGCGTGGCCGCCTGCGCCGATGCCGAACTGCCGTTGCTGGGCGTATGTCTCGGTCACCAGGCGATAGGCCAGCACTTCGGCGGTAAGGTCGTGCGCGGCGGGCTGATGCACGGCAAGACCAGCGCCATTGCGCATGACGACAGCGGTGTTTTCACCGGTCTGCCCTCGCCCTTTCACCGCCACGCGCTATCATTCGCTGGTGGTCGAGGATGTTCCCGCTGCGCTGTCCGTCAACGCCACCAGCACCACGCCCGGGCAGGACGGCACGGCGGTGATGGGCTTCCGCCACGAAACGATCCCCATTCACGGTGTGCAATTCCATCCGGAAAGCATCGCGACCGATCACGGCCACGCGCTGCTGGCGAATTTCATGCGCATGTGTGGCCTGCCCGTGAAAGACCGGCCCGTGAAAGACCGGCCCGTGAAAGAACGCCCATGACCACGCTTCCCGACCCCGCACAGTTGCTCGACGAGGCCGAGGCCGAAACGGTCTTTGGCCACATCCTCGATGGCGAGGTTAGCGACGATGCCATCGAAAGCTACCTCGGCGGCATGTCGGACCGCAGCGAGACCTATGGCGAAATTGCCGGAGCGGCCCGCGCGCTCCGCGCAAGGCTGCTGACTGTCGCCGCGCCCGACAATGCCGTGGATTGTTGCGGCACAGGGGGCGATGGCCACCATACATTGAACGTCTCGACCGCAGTCAGCCTGGTGGTCGCGGCGGCGGGCGTGCCGGTGGCCAAGCACGGCAACCGCGCCGCCAGCAGCAAGTCCGGCGCGGCGGACACGCTGGAGGCGCTGGGCCTCGACATGGACACCGCCGGACGCACGGCGGAACGCACGCTGGCGGAGATCGGCATCTGTTTCCTGTTCGCGAAAAACCACCACCCCGCAATGGGCCGTATCCAGCCCATCCGCCAGCGCATCGGCCGCCGCACGATCTTCAACCTGATGGGGCCGCTGTCCAATCCGGCAGGCGTGCGTCGCCAGCTCATCGGTATCGCGCGCCCGGCCTATGTACCGATCTATGCGCGTGCGATGACGCGGCTCGGCACGGACCGCACCCTCATTGTATCGGGCGATGAAGGGCTGGACGAGCTGAGCCTGGCCGGAGGCAACGAGGTGGCGGATGTGTCTGGCGGTACTTTCGCCATGCAACGGGTCGATGCGCAGGCCGCCGGTCTGCCCAACGCGCCCGTTTCCGCGATACGCGGCGGCGAGGCGGGGCATAACGCCGCCGCGCTGAAGGCTCTGCTGGCGGGCGAACGCAGCGCCTATCGCGACGCGGTCCTGTTCAACGCCGCCGCAACCTTTAGGGTGGCGGGCAAGGACGATGACCTGCCGGCAGGCGCCGCGCGGGCAGCGGAAGCCCTCGACAGCGGGGCGGCCCGTGCGCTGCTGGCAAAATGGATCGAGCTGGCCCAATGACCGGTCGCGCGAATAAGCTGGAGGAAATTTGCGCCACGAAGCGCGAGGAAGTCGCCGCGCGCAAGACAGCCGCGACGATGGCCGATCTGGATGCGCGTGCCGGGGAACAGAGCGCCCCGCGCGGCTTTCGCGCTGCGCTGGAAAAGACAGCAGCAGATGGTTTCGCGCTTATCGCAGAAATCAAGAAAGCGTCTCCTTCCAAGGGTTTGATCCGAAAAGATTTTCGCCCCCGCGCCCATGCACTTGCCTATGCGAAAGGCGGCGCGGCCTGCCTCTCGGTGCTGACCGATGCGCCCTATTTCCAGGGGCACGAGGACTATCTGACGGAAGCGCGCGCCAGTTGCGACCTGCCCGTATTGCGCAAGGATTTCATGGTCGATCCGTGGCAGATCGCGGAAAGCCGTGCGCTGGGTGCGGATGCAGTGTTGCTGATTGTCGCGGCGCTGGACGACGGGCAGATGGCGGAACTGGAAGCCGCAGCCATCGAACGCGACATGGACGTGCTTGTCGAAGTGCATGACGAGGCCGAACTGGACCGTGCCGCCGCGCTGCAATCGCGCTTGATCGGCGTGAACAACCGCGATTTGCGGACCTTTTCGACCGATCTTGCCACCACCGAACGGCTTGCGCCACGCGCGCCTGCCGACGCGCTGATCGTCGGCGAAAGCGGTATCGCCAGCCATGCCGATTGCCAGCGCCTTGCGGCAAGCGGCGTGCGCAGTTTCCTGGTCGGGGAAAGCCTGATGCGGCAGGACGACATCGCGGCGGCCACGCGCACGCTGCTGCACGGTTAGCGGTGTCCTACAGCGCGGCGAGCAGGCATAGGTGGCGCATGACCTGTTTCACGCCCTTTCCACCGCCTGCTGCGCCCGGCCCGTTACGCGCTCCATTTTACCGCCCTGGACAGTGTAACACGTGTCACATGTCCTACACGACCGGATGCGCGCAGTGACGGCCCTGAGCCATCTCGACGGCGACGGCAAAGCCCGGATGGTGGATGTCGGCGATAAGCCGGAAACGCACCGGGTGGCCGTGGCGGAAGGGCGCATCCATATGAACGGCACGGCGCTGGAGGCTATCCGCAGCGGCGCGGTTCCAAAGGGCGACGTGCTCGCAGCGGCGCGCATTGCGGGCATCATGGCGGCCAAGCGGACGGGCGAGCTGATACCGCTGTGCCACCCGCTCGCTCTCGACGCTGTGACGGTGGATTGCGTGCTCGAGGCGGACGCGGTTCGGGTGACTGCCAGCGCCAGCCTGACCGGCCGCACCGGGGTGGAGATGGAAGCGATGACAGCGGCGACGGTCGCGCTGCTGACGATCTACGACATGGCAAAGGCCCTGGACCGGACGATGGTAATTGGAGGCGTGCGCCTGTTGGAAAAGCGCGGCGGCACGTCGGGGGACTGGCTGGCCGAGCCATGAGCGGCTTGTTGGCGATGGAAGACGCGCAAGCGCAGTTGCTGGCGCTGCTCAAGCCGGACACACTCTCTATTGTTGCGCTTGAAAAGGCGGTGGGGCTGTGTCTGGCGGAGCCGTTACATGCGGCGCGCACGCAACCCGCAGCCGATCTGTCGGTCATGGATGGCTATGCCGTGGCGGGGCCTGCGCCGTGGATGGTTATTGGCGAAAGCCGGTGCGGCGCGCCGTTTGGCGGAATGATGCACACTGGTGACGCCGTGCGGATCGCGACCGGCGCGGTCGTGCCGGACAAGGCCGACTGCGTCGTGATGCAGGAGGCGGTCTGCCGCGAGGGCGACCGCCTCACAAACACGGGCGACGCACCACGCTCCGGGCAGTACATCCGCAAGGCTGGCGCAGACTTCGCATATGGCGCCCGCCTGCTTGAACCCGGCAAGAGGCTCGGCGCGGCGCAAATCGCTCTCGCGCGGATGGCGGGCCACGGCAGCGTCTCCGCCTATCCCTCACCCGCCGTCGATATCATCGAATGCGGCGACGAGTTGCGCGCCGATCCGACCAAGTGCGGTCCGCACGAACTGCCCGCCACCAATGGCGCAATGCTGGCGATCATGGCGCGCGAGGCAGGCGGTATCCCGCAACGCCACGGCCCTGTTCCTGATAATCTCGACCGGCTGGTTGGCGCGATCGAACATGCGCGCGGGCGGTTGCTCGTGATATCGGGCGGTGCATCGGTGGGCGATCACGACCTGGTGCGGCCCGCCCTGGAGGCGCTCGGCGCGAGGCTGACATTCTGGCGAATTGCGATGAAACCGGGCAAGCCGCTGATGGTCGCCACGCTGGGAGAACAGATAGTGCTTGGTCTGCCCGGCAATCCTGTATCCAGCTTCGTCACCGGGTTTCACTTCATGCAGCCCGCAATCCGCGCGCTGGGCGGCGACAGCGCGCCTGTACTGCGGTCGTTTGCCGCTCCTGTTAAGACCGACCTGCCGCCCGGCGGACCGCGCCGCGAGTTCCTGCGCGCGGTATGGCGGGATGGCGCTGTGCAACCGGTGCCCGACCAGGCCAGTAGCGCCTTGCACGCGCTCGCAACTGCCGATGTCCTGATCGACAGGCCATCCCATGCCGGTGAGGTGAAAAGGGGAACGCCTGTTCCGGTCTATCCGCTACGGAATGGCGGATACGCTTGACGACTGTTGCGATGTTGCCTAGTTGTTCCACATTCGTTCGCCCAAACGCACAGGCCCGAGCGCCTAGGAGAGCACATCGCCATGCTGACCAAGAAACAGCACGAACTGATCCGTTTCATTCATACCCGTCTGGAAGATACCGGCATTTCCCCGTCTTTCGAAGAGATGAAGGATGCGCTGGACCTGAAAAGCAAATCGGGCGTGCACCGTTTGATATCGGCCTTGGAAGAACGCGGTTTCATCCGCCGCCTGCCTAACCGTGCGCGCGCGCTGGAAGTGCTGAAGCAGCCGGAAGACGTGCTGGCCCCTGCGCGAGAGAAGGTATCGGTGCCTGCCGTCGCCAACGACACGTCCGGTGTCGTGACCGGCACCGCAAAGGTTTCGGAACCGGCGAACGACGTGATCGACGTGCCGTTGCACGGGCGCATCGCGGCGGGTGCGCCTATCGAAGCGCTGGAAGGCCAGTCGAGCCTGCCCGTTCCGGCGGCATTGCTTGGTCCGGGCGAGCATTACGCGCTTGAGGTGTCGGGCGATTCCATGATCGACGCCGGCATCCACGATGGCGATTTCGCGCTGGTCCGCCGCACCGAAACGGCGCGCGATGGCGAGATCGTGGTCGCGCTGGTCGATAACGAAGAGGCGACTTTGAAGTATCTGCACAAGGAAGGCGGCAATGTTCGCCTGGATCCCGCCAATTCCAGCCACGAACCGCAAGTCTATGCCTCTGCGCGAGTGCAGGTGCAGGGCAAGCTCGCGGGGCTGTTGCGCCGCTATCACTGAGCGATATCGCGGCGCGGCTCCGGCCTACTTTCCGGTTTGGGGTCTTCGGGCTTCGGGTCGCCACGCCACCAGCCATGCTCGCCTTGCCCATCGGCAACGCTGGTGACGGTCTCGTTGGACAAGTCGATGGCGAGGCCGCCGCTATATGCCAGCATGCGGCGGTCCGCTTTCACCCAGCGCGGGCGGCAGCTATAGGGCAGATACCTGTCGGAAATGACGATATCGGCGCGCTCGCAGGCTGCCGCTAATGCCCGCTCCTCCACCAGTTCGCGGTTGCGTGACATCAACAGCGACCATTCACGCCCGCCTCGGTCCAGCGTCAGGACACAGAATTCGGCGCTACATCGCGCACCGGGCCAGTCGACAATAGGGACCGGTTCGCCTGCCATCCCGGCCAATTCGAGAAGGTTGTCCTTGGCATAATCGCTCCGGCTTTCGCGCAACACCAGCAACCGGTCTCCCTCGCCAACGATACCGACATGCCGCCCGTCATCCGAAACCAGCACATCGGGCACCGGCTTTATCAGGAACAGCACAGTCGCGATCCCTGCCGGAACCAGCCCCAGCAACCGGACCTTCCCCCGCCACAACGCCAGCCACAACCCACCCGCGACGTAGACAAGGAACAGCGCCCCGCCCATCTCGGGCATCAGCTTGACCGCACCGGGCTGCGCCGCCGTCCAGTGCGCGATGGCGAGCAACAGTTCGAGCGACTTGCCCGCCAGCCACCACGCCGGCGCGCCCAACCCGGCGAGATCGAGAAACAGGGCAATGGCGATGAGCGGCATCGACGCGAACGTGACCAGCGGAATGGCAATCACATTGGCAAATGCGCCGTACACGCCGGCGCGATGGAAGTGGAACAATACGATGGGCATCAGGGCAATCTCGATTACCAGCCCGGTCAGCAACAGCATCGCCGCGCGGCGCCCGGTGGTGAGCAGCCACGCTTCCTCGCGCGGGGCGAGAAACGCCTTGATCGGCGCAGCATTATGAAGCGCAACGATGGCCAGCACCGCGGAGAAGCTCATCTGGAAACTCGGCCCGACCAGCGATTCCGGCCAGAGCAGCAGCACGATAAACGCCGCCACCGCGACCATCCGCAAGGACAGCGCATCGCGCCCCATCGCCAGAGCGGTCAATACCAGCAACGCGCCGATACAACTGCGCACCGTCGGCACCTCCGCCCCGGTCAGCAGCGTATAGCCTACGCCCGCCAGCGCGCCCACAGCCGCCGCCACCAACGGCAACCGCACCCGCAAAGTAAGCCACGGCCAGAGTGCCAGCAGTTTCAGAGCGACCAGATACCCGGCAGCGATGACGGCGCTAACATGCAGGCCGCTGATCGACAGCAGGTGCGTCAGACCCGCATCGCGCATCGCCTCCTCGTCCGCTTCGCCTATCGCGCCACGGTCGCCACTGGCAAAGGCGGCGGCAATAGTGCCGGGCGCGCCACCAAGATTGCTGCGCACATGCGCGGCCAGGCGGCGCTGAATGGGCGCGATGCCGGTGTTCGATTGCGCGGGCGTAACCACTTCGATCTCGCCAAGCAGCGTGCCGGTCGCAGCAAGTCCATCGAACCAGGCCCGCCGCGCAAAGTCGTATCCACCCGGCAGCATGGGCGGCGCAGGCGGCATCAACCGCGCGCGAAGCTGGACGACAGCGCCTTCTCGCGCGCCCGCATCGTCGCGCTGCGACGGGACATTGACGCGCACCTTGGCAGCGCGGCCTGTGTCAGCATCGCGCACGGCCAGCGTCAGCCGGACCCTGTCGCGCGACGGCTGTTCCTCGCGTTCGAGCACGCGCGCTTGAAACTGCGACACTTGTGGCCGGTCATACGCTTCGGCCCCGATCATCTCCGACCGCATCCAGACTACGGCAATCCCGGCGGCAAACAGGATGCCCGCTGCAAGCACCGCCTGCCGCACCTCGACCCGCCTATCGTTGGAACGCCATCGCCAGCCTGCAAATGTCGCGATAATCGCAGCGCCTCCCACTATCGCCAGCCAGACAGGGGCCGAGCCGGTTGCAAACCACGCCGCGATACCCGCCGCGAAAAACACGGTCAGCCACGGGCCTCGGTCGAACCCGCTGCCGGAGAGGAAGCGCTCCACCGCGTCGCCGATGCTGGACATGCCCGGTGCGCTAAGCCAAGGGCGCAGCGAACGCGCGGCTCCGCCATTCGCCACCAGTGCATCGGCATCGTCGCCGGTCGGCACGAGAATTACGGTGCGGTTGACCATCGCCGGATTAGAAAAGGAAGCGCCTCTCATGGCAAGCAGTAGTGAAACACCCGGCGTGAATGCGAACGGCATGGTGGTCACCCGCTTCGCGCCCTCGCCCACAGGATATTTGCACCTCGGCGGAGCGCGCACGGCCCTGTTCAACTGGCTGTTCGCGCGGCATCACGGCGGCAAGGCACTGCTGCGCATCGAGGACACCGATGCCAAACGCTCGACGCAGGATGCCATCGACAAGATCATCGAAGGGCTGGACTGGCTCGGGCTGGATTACGATGCCGAACCGGTGTTCCAGTCGCAGCGCGCAGACCGGCATCGCGAGGTGGCCGAGACGCTGCTCGCCAACGGTCACGCCTATAAATGCTTCGCTACGCCGGAAGAGCTGGAGCTGATGCGCGCCGACCAGCGCGCCGCGAAACAGCCGATGCGGTATGACGGCAGGTGGCGCGAACGCGATGCATCCGAAGCCGCGCCCGACGCGCCTTACGTCGTCCGGCTCAAGACACCGACGGACGGCGAAACGGTGCTGCACGATCTGGTGCAGGGTGAAGTGCGCGTTGCGAATGCGGAGATCGACGATTACGTCCTGCTGCGCGCCGATGGCAGCCCGACCTACATGCTGGCCGTGGTGGTCGACGACCACGACATGGGATGCACCCATATCATTCGCGGCGACGACCACCTTAACAATGCATTTCGCCAGCTGCCCGTCCTGCGCGCAATGGATGCGATCGAGGGCGGCTGGCCCGATCCGCACTATGCGCATGTCCCGCTGATCCACGGTGCCGACGGCGCAAAACTGTCCAAGCGGCATGGCGCGGTTGGCGTGGAAGCGTACCGCGACGAGCTGGGTGTCCTGCCCGAAGCGCTGTTCAACTACCTGTTGCGGCTGGGCTGGGGTCACGGTGACAAGGAAGAGTTCACAATGGCCGAAGCCGTCGAACTGTTCGACCTGTCGGACGTCGGCAAGGGCGCATCGCGCTTCGATGCCAAGAAGCTGATGCACCTCAACGGACACCATATCCGCGAGGCGGACGATGCGCGGCTTGCAAAGCTTGTGGCTGCGGAAATCGACGGCGATGTCGACGTCGCCCTGCTGGAGCAGGCGATGCCCGTTCTGAAAGTGCGCGCGAAGGACACGCACGAGCTTGCCGAAGGCGCAGCATTTCTGTTCGCCAAGCGTCCCCTGCCCCTTAGCGAGAAGGCGGAAGGACTGCTGGATGAAGCCGGGCGCGACATATTGGGCAAGATATCGGCACGTCTGCACACCGAAAATGACTGGACAACGGACCGCCTCGAAGCCACTACAAAGGCGCTTGCGGAGGAACTTGAACTGGGCCTCGGCAAGCTGGCGCAACCCATGCGGGCGGCGCTGACGGGGACGACCACGTCGCCGGGCATTTTCGACGTACTGGTGCTGCTGGGCCGCGAGGAATCGCTGGCCCGGATCGACGCCCAGATCGGCTGATCGCGCGCCTGCCACCCGCTTGCGCGCACCGTTTGTTAGGAGAACACGAAATGGCGGACAAACAGGCAACGCTGGACACCGGCGGCCAAGGTCACGATTTTCCCGTACTGGAAGGCAGCATCGGGCCCGACGTGGTCGATATCCGCAAACTGTACGGCAAGACGGGGCAATTCACCTTCGACCCGGGCTACAAGTCCACCGCCAGTTGCGAAAGCGCGCTGACCTATATCGACGGCAATGAAGGCGTCCTGCTGCATCGCGGCTATCCTATCGGCCAGCTTGCCGAGCACTCCAGCTTCATGGAAGTCGCGTATCTGCTGCTCAATGGCGAATTGCCTGCGCAGGCCGAGCTGGACGATTTCAATTACACCATCACGCGGCATACGATGGTTCAAGATCAATTACGCCAGTTCTTCCAGGGTTTCCGGCGCGACGCGCACCCGATGGCAATCATGTGCGGCGTGGTCGGTGCGCTGTCGGCGTTTTACCATGACAGCACCGACATTTCGGACCCGGAACACCGCAAGATTTCCAGCCATCGGCTGATTGCCAAGATGCCGACCATTGCGGCGATGGCGTACAAATATTCGATCGGGCAACCGTTCCTTTATCCCGACAACACCTTGAGCTACACCGGCAACTTCCTGCGCATGACGTTCGGCGTTCCGGCCGAAGAATACGAGGTTGTTCCCGCAGTCGAGCGGGCGATGGACAAGATTTTCATCCTCCATGCCGACCACGAACAGAACGCTTCGACATCGACGGTGCGGCTCGCCGGTTCTTCCGGCGCGAACCCGTTTGCCTGCACCGCTGCCGGCATCGCCTGCCTGTGGGGTCCGGCACATGGCGGCGCGAACGAAGCGGCGCTGAACATGCTGCGTGAAATCGGCACGCCGGATCGCATCGGCCATTATATCGAGCGGGCCAAGGACAAGAACGATCCGTTCCGTCTGATGGGCTTCGGGCATCGCGTTTACAAGAATTACGATCCGCGCGCGACAGTGATGCAGAAGACGGTGCGCGAGGTATTCGACGCGCTGAAGGTCAATGACCCCGTCTTTGAAACGGCGTTGCAGCTGGAAGAAATGGCGTTGAACGACGACTACTTCAAAGAGAAGAAGCTGTTCCCGAACGTCGACTTCTATTCCGGTGTGATCCTGTCCGCCATCGGCTTCCCGACGACCATGTTCACCGCGCTGTTCGCACTTGCCCGCACCGTCGGCTGGGTGGCGCAATGGAACGAGATGATTTCCGACCCTGGCCAGGTTATCGGACGCCCGCGCCAGCTCTATACCGGGCCGACGCAGCGGGACTATATCCCGGTCGAAAAACGCTAACGGCTTCAGGCGGGTCGCTTCCGTGAAGCGGCCCGTCGCCTACTGCTCCGGCGGTAGATCAAGGACGAAGCGCGCACCCTTGCCCGGCTCGCTCTCCACGCGCAATTCTCCGCCAAGTGCGCGTGCAATCTGGCGCGAGATGTACAGGCCAAGGCCCGAACCGCCGTCGCCGCCGCGCCCGAGACGCTCGAATTTTTCGAACACGAGCGCTTGTTGCGCTTCGTCCAGCCCCGGCCCTTCGTCCGACACCGTAATTTGTGCACCGGTATCGGTGTGCGCGATGCCTATGACCACGCGCGACTGGTCCGGCGCATACCGGATGGCGTTGCCGACAAGGTTCAGCAATATCTGCAAAACGCGCCGGAACTCGGCAGTGGCCGGCACGCTCGCATCGGGATCAGGCTGGACCAGTACGATATTCTTATCCTGTGCGCGCACCGACAATATGCCCGCTGCCCGCCGCGCCACATCGCCCAGATCGATCTGGTCCGGGGCCGTGGTAAAATCCTCCGCTTCGACGACTTCGAGGTCGGTCAGATCCTCGATAAGCGATAGCAAGTGCTGCCCTGCGGCGGCGATGTCGGCTGCATAGGCGCTATATTCGTCGCTGATCGGCCCCGCCATGCGGGTGCGGATGGTCTCCGCATTGGCAATGATCCGCGCAATGGGCTGGCGCAGGACCGGCGCAAGCTCGCGTCCGATGGACTGGGTGATGCTGGCGGCAGGGGCATCAGGTGCAATGTCCGGCGCCGCCAGAACCTGCTGCGGCACCAGATACAGTTCCAACCCGCCATCCCCGCCGGCCACCGGCAAAAGCCGCACGCACCAGTCGCGTTCGGACCCTTTGACAGTACAGATCGCCCCGTCGAGCAGCCGCCAATGAAGGGGCTGACGGTGGCTGTTTTGCGGGAATGCGACAAAGTCCGTCCAAGGTGTACCCGCCGCATCGTTCATAGCGGCGACCGTGTCGGCAATGTCGACGGCATCGCCCGCTGCGGCCAGTATCGCCTGCGCCGGATCGAGGCGGGCGGTCAGTTCGGCAAGGCTGCAATCGACATCGACTTGGCGCTGGGCCTGCCCCGGATCGGCGTCCATGTCATAGGGAATGCTCTGCCAGCTCGAAATGCCGAGCAGGATCGCCTTGCCATCCGCGAGCGGTGCAATTTGCACCGTTGCTTCGATCAGGTTCTCGCCGTCGAAAGCCGAGAAACTTTGCGACTTGGAGCCATTCAGCGCGAGGCTTTCAGCCACGATATCGCGCAGTTCCGGTATAGCGACAGAGCCCGGGATGCTGCCACCGCACAGGTGTTGCAGCGCAGCCAGCGGATCCTGTGCTTCGAGCAGTTGTCCTGCGGCATCCAGCTTGGCGCGCGCGATGAAAGTTCCTGTCAGCCCCGGCATCATGCATCATCCGCCTGCAATGGCGAAGCACGTAACAGCCCGCTGGCAGTCTCACGGCGCAATGTGCCGATTCCTTCCGGAGCGGAGCGGTCGGGACGCAGGAATGCGAACTGCTGGGCGATATTCTTCTCCGAAACTCCTGCCGCGCGCAGCGACACCGCAAGACGCGCGCCCTGTTGTTCGGTCATGGCGAGAACGGTTCTCTCGCGCGGTTGCGCTGCGGCACCGGCCAAGGCGCTGGCGAACATGTGGACGCCGGCATGCGATAGCGACAGCGCAGCTTCGGGCCGTTCGTGCCGCTGCAACATGCGATCTATCAGCACGGTGCGCGGCGTGACCTCATCACGCTTCGTACGCAGTTTCATCTCGGCCTGCGCCACCGCATTCCTGGCGTCAGCACCGGCAAAATTCCGCCAAACGTCGATAATAGCGTCCAGCACAGCCTCCGGTAGTTCCACGAGAGGCAGGGCCATGCGGCGATGATACTGCATGAACCGGGCCTGCGCAGTCAGTGCAGCCATTGCAGCGCTCGCCAATTCGACATCGTCCGCCGCGACAGCTTCCTGAACGAAAGGCGACAAGACAGGATCAAGCCCGCTCCGCTTTTCCAACACGAGCGCAACTTGTGCCTCGATCGTGAGGGCGTGACAATGAAGCAGCATTGCGGGCGCACGCAACAAGTCGGGAACCAACCCGTCCTTTGCCACAGCTACAAATCCGGCCACATCGTCACCCGGTTGCGCTTCACCCTGTGCTGTCAGAAGCTGGCTTGCGACATGAACGACACGTGCCCTGATGGAAGCGACGACCTGATCGTTGAAGAGCGTGTTGTCCGGTGTTGCCACCAAATGCGACAGGATTGGCGCAACGGATGACAGCAGAGCGTCGCCGGACGCCACCGCATCGCGCAGAAAGGTATCCGCTGCGTTGTCAGGTGTGTGGTCAGATTGGGCGGTCATCCGGTCCTCTTCGCCCAAGTGGGTACGGCGACAAGGTTAATTTGGCCTTAGCCTTGTGTCGCAGCGTTCAAGACGCGGGGTCAGGTCCGGCATTGCGAAACTGTTCACAATATAGCCCGATGCGCCGTTTTACGGAAGGTTCACCCGGAGCCGCTTCGACCGCTTCCTGCGCGAGTATCATCAGTTCCTCGGCATGAAAACTGGCGGCGATGCCTCTCAGCCGATTGGCCGCGACGACCCAGTTCGCATCGCAGCGGGACCGCTGCAACAGATCGAGCTGGCGCTCCACGCTTTCCGCAAACGCACTGCGCAATTCACGCAAAAGCGCGGGGTCCGCACCGGCGGCAGCGGCGATTGTGGCATCCAGACTTGTGGTTTCGTAGGCCATTGCCTCGCCGTATCCGCATAGCGTTAAGACGGGTTTAACCAGCCCCGATCTGTGTTATCCACATTAGCTATGACCGCAGACAGAACCATTCGCGCCGTAGCCTCGCAAGATGCGGAAGACTCCGTCGATATCGAACAACGCCCTGTCGATGCGGAAATCTCCGACGAGTTCGTGGAGAGCGAAGAGATGGTCGAATGGGAGGACGAAACACCGGCGCGCCCGACCCGCAACTGGCGCGGCTGGCTAGTCACCGGATTGGCCGTCATCGTAGCGGCAGGATGGACCGCGTTTTTTGTGTGGGCCCATCAAACCGCGCTTCTTGACGGCGTAACCCCGATTGCCGCTTCAGCCCTGATTGCCGATTGGGCCGTACCGATCGCCGTGACGCTGGTTGCATGGGCGGTTCTGGCACGCAGTCGTCGCCATGAGACGGCCAGGTTCGGTGCGGCAGTCAACGACGTGACCATCGCATCCGCCGATTTGGAAGATCGCCTGTCCGCCGCCAACCGGGAATTGAGTTTGGCGCGGGAATTCCTGACCGCACAGGCTCGCGATCTTGAGTCGCTTGGTCGTGTAGCGGAACAGCGCTTGACCGAAAGCGCCGACAGCCTGCGACATCTCATCGTCGAAAACACCGGGCACGTGGATGCCGTTGCTACTGCCAGCACGACCGCGCGCGAGAATATGGAGGCCCTGCGCGAAAACCTGCCAGTGTTGGCAACATCCGCCCGCGATGTGTCCAACCAGATCGGCACCGCCGGGCGCACGGCTCAGGCGCAGGTCGGGGAACTTGTGGCTGGCTTCGGGCGGCTCAACGAATTCGGACAGGCAAGCGAACGGCAAGTCGAAGTGCTGCGCGCCCGTATCGATGCCGCGCTGGTGAATTTCAGTACCCATATCGAAGCCACCGACGACGCCTCGCGCGCGCAGCTCTCCGCTTTACAGGAACACGCCGATGCCTTCGACACGCGCATCGACGAGCGCAGCGAGACGGTCTTCGCGGCTTTGCGCGGCCAAGTGGAGGAGCTCGACACCGCGTTCGATATGGCGCGCACGAAGATGGACAATGCTTCGGATGCCGCAACGGCAAAGCTGGAAGAGCGCATCGCAGCACTCCGCACAGATGCGGAGTCGGTAGGGGTGATCCTTGGCGCTGCGCAGAGCGAGGCACTTGCCAGGTGGGATACGCAAGTCAAACAGCTCGAAGCGGATTTGCGCGAGGCCGTCGGACGCATTCAGGCAATCGACGAACAGGCGCTTTCTGCTGCCAACACCAAGCTGGACGAGTTGCGTGCCGAAGCGGCGACCATTGACGAAGGTATCGAGCAGCGCAGCGCCCTTGTCCTGGAAAAGCTGGCAGCACGGCGCATGACATTAGCGGAAGACGAGGCGGCGGCTGTGGACCAGTTGACGCGCAGGCTGGACCATTTCGACAGAGAATTGGCACAGCGACGCAATGCCGAGGCCGAATTGCGCAACGAAGCGCAAGCGCTCGCATCCGATTTCGCCACGCGCGTGGAGGTTTTCGAGGCTGGCTTGCAAAGGCTCGCCGACACGGCCGGAGCAGCGCAGACCCGCCTTGCCGAACGCGAACAATCGCTGCGCGATACCGTAACCGAAAGCCAGGCTGGCTTCGATGCTGCCGAAGCACGGCTGTCCGCCCTGACCGACGCCAGCGTGCGTCTACTCGAATTGATCCAGGCAAGCGCGCAGCATTCGCGCGATGAATTGCCTTCGGTCCTGAACGATGCCGAAGAAGGCTTGCAGCGGGTGCTAGGCACGAGCCGCGATATTCGGGAGGAGATGGCGGTCCTCTCGGACCAGAGCGAGAGCGTTTCGAACTACATCATAACGGCGCGCGACAATGGCCGCGCAACGTATGAAGATATCGAGAAATTGCAGGAACGTCTTGGCCAGCATGCGAGCGACCGGTCGGACGAGCTGGACACGCTGCGCGCCAAACTGGCGAAATTAATCGACGAAAACACCACGCTCAGCGACAAGAGCCGCGCTGCCGTCGAAGAGACTATCGCCGCTCTCGATGATGCGGCGGGTAAAGCTTCATCGCGCGTGGCCGACACACTCCAAGAGCGCCTTGGTTCGCTGGAGAACGGGTTCGAGCAGCGAACCGGCGAAGCGATCAATGCTGCATTCGAAAAGGGGATTGCGGGTTCCATTGCCGAACTGGACGGCGCGACCGCGCGAGCTGGTGGCGCAGGATTGGATACGGTCCAGCAGTTGCGCGACCAGCTGGCCAAGGTCAACGAGCTGACCGGTAATCTGGAAACCCGCATCGCGCGGGCGCGGGAACTTGTCCGAAGAGCAGGTCGGCAACGATTTCGCGCGGCGGGTCGCGCTGATAACGGAAGCCCTGAACTCAAGCTCCATCGACATTGCAAAAGCGCTGTCGGAAGATGTGACCGATACCGCTTGGGCGGCCTATCTGCGCGGGGATCGCGGCATATTTACGCGTCGGGCGGTGCGTTTGCTGGACAACACCGAAGCGCGGGAGATTGCCGAAATCTACGACGCCGACGACGACTTCCGCGAGAATGTCAGCCGGTACATCCACGATTTCGAAGCGATGCTCCGCTCGATGCTGTCCACGCGCGACGGCAACGCGCTGGGCGTGACGCTTCTCAGTTCCGACATGGGCAAGCTGTATGTGGTGCTGGCCCAGGCCATCGAACGGTTGCGCGAATAATCGTCGCACTATCGATTTATCAGGCGACGCCGAACAGTCGGCCCAGAATGTTCAGGTCCTCGAACCCGATCCAACCGTAAACATAGTTGGCGACATAGGCCGCTGTCAGGACGATTGCCAGGAGCGTGGCGCGGATTGCCAAGCGACCCGGCCTGAAATTTGCCGGCGCACTGTCAGCCTGTCCGGGTGTCAGCGGCACGCCTGCTTCCTCATGCGTGCGCACACCGAAGGGGAGCAGGAAAAACGCGCTCATCACCCAGACCAGCGCGTAGATTGCGAGGACCGAAGTCCAGTTCACAGCATCATCACGCGGACTTGCGGCTTCTTGCCACTCCAGCGTTGCGCCGCGCGCCGGGTTGCGAGCCGCGCTGCTTCGGAAATAGCAGACCCATCGTTCTTTGCCTTGCCTTTCAGTCGCTTTATAGCCGTTGCAATATCACGCTGTGCTTCGGCGATAAAGTCCGCTTCGTCTTCATCGAGCGGCAGGCCCAGCGGCTCGATATGCGCTTTCATGTCCGACGTGAGTGCCACGAAGATCACACCGTTGAAGGCCAGCCTGCGCCGCTCGGCAATCGCCTCGCCATCCGCCGGGCTGATAAGGTCGCCGTCCAGCACCAGACGTCCGGCATGAACCTGCGCAAGAATGCGCGGTTTGTCTGGGGCAAGGCGCACGATATCGCCATTTTTCTGGAGGATGGTTTTGGGAATGCCGGCTTCCTTGCCGACCCGCGCCTGTTCGCGCATGTGGCGCATTTCGCCATGGACCGGCACCAGTATGTCGGGCCGTAGCCAGCTATACATCGCTTCGAGTTCGGGGCGGCCGGGATGGCCCGACACGTGGATTTCGGCCTGGCGGTCCGTCACCATATCGATACCCTGTTCGGCCAGGCTGTTCTGCACCTTGCCGATGGACACCTCGTTGCCCGGTATCTGGCGGCTGGAAAACAGGATAACGTCGCCGCGCGACAATTCGAGCGGGTGGTTCTTTTCTGCAATGCGCGACAGCGCCGCGCGCGGTTCACCCTGCCCGCCGGTTGCAATGATCAAAAGCTCGCCGCGCGGCATCTTCTTCGCCACGTCGAAACTGACCGTGTCAGGGAAATCCGTCAGGTAACCGTTGGCTTGGCCCACTTCCAGCATCCGGTCGAGCGATCGTCCAGCGATGCAAACAGTGCGCCCGTGCTCGCGCGCGACCTCGCCCAGGGTGTGCAGACGTGCGGTGTTGGAGGCAAAGGTGGTAATCAGCACGCGCTTGCCCGCGTGCTTGCCGACCTCTTCCATCAACCCCTTGTAAACCGCGCCTTCGGACCCGCTGGGGTTGGGGTTGAAGACATTGGTGGAATCGCACACCAGCGCCAGCACCCCTTCGTCGCCGATGGCGGTCAGCTCTTCTTCGGTCGTCGGCTCGCCGATAATCGGATCGTCGTCCAGCTTCCAGTCGCCGCTGTGGAAGACGCGCCCGTGCGGCGTGTCGATCAGCAAGGCGTGCCCTTCGGCAATCGAGTGCGCCAGCGGCAGGTAGCTGATGTCGAACGGCCCCAGCGAGAAGGCGTCCTGGTCCGGGATGACGATCAACTCCACCTGTCGCGCCAGCCCCGCTTCTTCCAGTTTGCGCCGGACGAGTTCCGCGGTGAACGGAGTGGCATACAAGGGCACGCCAAGATCGGCGGCGAAATAGGGGACGGCACCGATATGGTCCTCGTGCCCGTGGGTCAGGACGACGCCGAGCAGGTCGTCGCGGCGGTCCTCGATGAATTCCAGATCGGCGAACACCAGATCGACGCCTGGATATTCGTTGCCGGAAAAGGTCATGCCCAGATCGACCATCAGCCATTTGCCCTGGCATCCGTACAAGTTGACGTTCATGCCGATCTCGGCCGACCCGCCCAGCGCAAGGAACAGCAGTTCGTCTTCGGGTTTGAAATTCTTTTTCAAGGGGTTGCTCTTTCTGCCAGCAAGGCGAGACCGCGAATGGTCAGGTCGGTATCTACGGTGTCGAATACATCGGTGTGGCCATCGAACAGCACCGCAAGGCCGCCCGTGGCAATGACCTTGGCGGGGCGACCGATCTCCGCCTTCATGCGCGCGACCAGCCCTTCCAGCATGGCGACGTAGCCCCAGAATACCCCGATCAGCATCTGGTCCTCCGTATTGCGCCCGACCACGCTGTCGGTATCCGGCGCGCGGATGGCGATGCGCGGCAGCTTGGCCGTTTTCCCGACCAGCGCATCCAGCGACAGGTTGATGCCCGGCGCGATGATGCCGCCTTTGTAGGCACCGTTGAAATCGACCACTTCAAACTTCGTCGCCGTCCCGAAATCGACGACAATCAGGTCACCGCCATGCAAGGCATGCGCAGCAACGATGTTGACGGCACGATCCGCACCCAGCGAGCTTGGCTGCTCGACATCGGCAGCAAAGGGCCACGCCGCTGCGCCCTGCCCGGCGATCATCGGGGTGATACCGAAATACTTCTGCGCCAGCACAGTCAGATTGTGGTCCGCGCGCGGCACGACAGAGGCGAATATGATGCGTTTGACGGCGCTACGCTCGATTTCCTCCACCGCGAGGAGGTGCAGCAGCCAGACCGCATATTCATCGCCGGTCCGGCGGGCATCGGTGGCGATGCGCCAGCGCGCGCGCACATCGTCCCCATCGAACAGCGCGAACACGACATTCGTATTTCCGACATCGATGACAAGCAGCATGTTTCGCACCTTTCCTAACCGAGCGAGACGTCGCCGGCCGTGATGGCAGCAACGGTGCCGTCTGCCAATCGCAGTAACAGCGCGCCTTCATCGGAGAGACCCTGATAGATGCCGGTGCGCGGGGAACCGTTGCTGTCATGCACCGAGAGCGTGGAACCGACCGAATGGGCGTGTGCTTGCCAGCGGTCGAACGTCGCGAATGGCGATGATGTACGCCAGTGTTTCAGTTCGCGGCCAAATGTTGCCGCGAGGTTTTGCGCAAGCGCATCGCGGTCAATGTCGATGCCGTGGGCGCGCAAGCTGGTAGTCTTGCGGTCATCCAGCGCAGGGGCAGTCCGTATATTGACACCGATGCCGACGACGACCGCCTCGCCTTCCCGCTCCAGCAGGATCCCGGACAGTTTTGCGCCGGCCACCAGCAGATCGTTCGGCCATTTCAACTGCAACGCCAATGGCTGCATCCGGAGGTTTTCGATCACGGCATGCAAGGCGAGGCTGGCCACGAAGCTCAGCGTCTGCGCAGGCGGATCGTCCGCCCGCAAATTGACGACGGTCGAGGCGAAAAGATTGCCATCTTGGCCAATCCAGCTGCGACCGCCCCGCCCACGACCTTGCGTCTGGCGATCCGCGACCAGCCATGCGCCCTCTTGCACGGCCTCGCCAGCTCGCAAGCGCGCCAGCAGATCGGCATTGGTCGAGCCCGTCTCGGCGACGACTTCGATCAAATGGTGAAGAACAGCGCGGCGGCGGCGCGGTCGGTCCAGTCGCCCAGCCAGCTTGTCAGCAGATATCCGAGAGGCGAGACTACCAGTGTCGCCAGAACGAGCACGACCCAATCGGCCCGTGTGGCAGATACCACGGTGCCAGGTGCAGGGTCATCGAAATACATCATCTTTATGACCTTGAGGTAATAGAAGGCCCCAATCACGCTGGCGGCGATGCCGATTGCCGCCAGCAGGACCAGGTCCGCCTCGACAGCCGCCTGAAACACCACGAACTTGCCCCAGAACCCCGTCATCGGCGGGATACCGGCGAGGCTGAACATCATCAGCATGAGGCACAGCGCAAGACCGCGATGCGTTTGCGACAGGCCGCTGATATCGGAAAGAGCCTCCAGCTGCGTCCCGTCCCGGTCGCGCAGCATCATCACCACGAGGAAACTGCCAAGCGTCATGGCGAGGTAGAAGAACAGGTACACCAGCATCGCCCCGGCGCCCTACCTGCGTTGCGGCGGCCAGCCCGATCAGGATGAAACCGATATTGTTGATCGAGCTGTAGGCCAGCAGGCGTTTCAGGCTGGTCTGCCCGATCGCGCCCAGCGCGCCGACCACGATCGATGCAAGCGCGGAGAAGATCACGATCTGCCGCCACGCATCGACTTGCGGCCCGAACGGATCCAGCGCCATCCGCATCAGCATCGCAATCGCGGCAACCTTGGGCGCAGTTGCGAAAAACAGGCTGACGGGTGTAGGCGCGCCTTCGTAAACGTCGGGCGTCCACATATGGAATGGCACCGCCGCAATTTTGAACGCCAGCCCGGCCAGAACGAAAACGACACCAAACAGCAGGCCGGTGGAAAGCTCGCCCGCCATCGCGGCGCGGATCGAACTGTAATCGGTCGCGCCGGTGAAGCCGTAAACCAGGCTCATACCATACAACAGAATGCCCGATGCCAGCGCGCCGAGAATAAAATATTTAAGTCCCGCTTCGGCGGAGCGCGTGTCCTTTCGCGCGAAGCTAGCCAGCACGTAGGAGGCAAGGCTCGACAGCTCTAGCCCGATGTACAGTGTCATCAAGTCGATGGCGGACACCATCATGCCCATGCCGACCGCGCCAAGCAGGACCAGCACCGGATATTCAGGGCGGTATTCATTTGTCCGTTCGAAGAAACGCGGTGTCACCACCAGACAGGCGATAGCGGCCACGTAGATCAGCAGTTTGGTGAAACTGGCAAAGGCATCCATCCGGTACACGCCCGCAAAGGCATCCGCGCCGGTCGCCATGTCAGGGGCGATGAGAAAATAGCCCGCCACCGTGGCTGCGCCGAATAACGCCGCAACGGACAGGATGCTGACGAGGCGTGCGCTGCGTACTCCGCCAAATGCCGAGACGATAACCAGCGCCAAGGCAGCGACCGCGAGGATAATTTCGGGCAGTGTAGAATAAAGTGATGCGGCGTAGCCCATCAGTGTGCCCCCTCCCCGTCATGGTCGCTGCCGCCATGCGCCGGTTTTGGCATCGCATTGGCAGCTTCGCCGCGCGGCGTGCCTGCATAAAGATCCGCATCACTGGCAGGCTTGGCCCGAAGCAGCCGCGCGTCAAGCGCTGCGATGTCGTTGCGCATCGGTGCAAGAAAACTCTCCGGATAGATCCCCATCCACAGCACCGCCGCCGCAATCGGGCCAAGCATGATCCATTCGCGCACGCCAAGATCGGGCATCGCGGCAGCATCTGCATTACGCTGCACCCCGAACACGACGCGACGATAGAGCCAGAGCATGTAGCCTGCGCCAAGAATGATACCCGTCGTCAGTATCAGCGCCGTTGCGCTGGATACTTCGTAGATGCCCACGAGGCTGAGGAACTCGGCAACAAAGCCGCTGGTCCCCGGCAGGCCGATGCTGGCCATCGTAAACAGCAGGAAGAACACCGCATAATAGGGCATGTTGATTGCCAGCCCGCCATAGCGGTCGATTTCGCGCGTGTGCAGGCGGTCGTAAATCACGCCGACACACAGGAACAAGGCACCCGATACCAGACCGTGGCTAAGCATCATGATCATCGCGCCTTCCAGCCCCTGCTGGTTGAAGGCGAACAGGCCCGCCGTAACAATCGCCATATGCGCGACCGAGGAGTAGGCGATCAGTTTCTTCATGTCGTGCTGCACCAATGCAATCAGGCTGGCGATAATGACCGCCGCCATCGACAGCCCGAAAATGAGCCATACAAATTGTCCGCTGGCATCGGGGAACATCGGCAGGCTGAACCGGATGAAGCCGTATCCGCCCATTTTCAGTAGCACGCCAGCCAGAATGACCGACCCTGCCGTCGGCGCCTGGACATGCGCGTCCGGCAGCCAGGTATGCACCGGCCACATCGGCATTTTCACGGCGAAGCTGGCGAAGAACGCCAGCCAAAGCCACGTCTGCGCCTCGGGGGCGAAGTCGTATTGCATCAGCGTAGGAATGTCGCTCGTCTGTGCGGCATTGCTCATCCACAGCATCGCGATCAGCATCAGCACCGAACCGAGCAGCGTATATAGGAAGAACTTGTAGCTGGCGTAGATGCGGTTGTCTCCGCCCCAGATGCCGATGATGAGATACATCGGAATGAGACCAGCCTCGAAGAAAATGTAGAACAGAAACAGGTCCTGCGCCGCAAACACCCCGATCATCAGCGTTTCCATCAACAGGAACGCCGCCATGTATTCGCCAACGCGGTGCGTTATCGCGCTCCAGCTGGCGAGGATGCAGATCGGCATCAGGAATACCGACAACACGATAAGCATCAGCGCGATGCCGTCGATACCCAGCGCAAAATCGAACCCGGCGAACAGGCCATAGCGTTCGGTAAATTGCCACTGCGGCCCGCCGATCTCGTAACCGGCCCACAGGACAATACCCAGCGCAAGCGTAACCAGCGTCGCGCCAAGCGCAACGACCCGCGCGCGATCGGCTTGCAGTGCCAGACAAGCCAGTGCCCCCGCCAACGGAACGAGCAGCATCACCGACAGAATTGGAAACCCGCCCATCACATCAGGATCCAGGTAATCGCGGCTATCAAGCCGAGCAGCATCACGAGCGCATAACTGGTGAGGTAGCCAGATTGCAGCTTTTTCGCCGCGACCGCACCTTTGCTGACCACCCAGGCTGCGCCATCCGGGCCAAACCGGTCGATGATACCGCTATCGACCCGGCGCCAGAACAAGCGGCCAAGGATGAAGGCAGGCTTCACAAACATGACCTGATACAGCTCGTCGAAGTACCATTTGTTGAAGACGAAATTGTGCAAGTAGCGGAACTGCGCGACGAACTTGCCGGGTATCGACGTGTTGCGGATATACGCGAACCAGGCGGTCACGAACCCTGCGATCATCGCGAAGGTCGCGGTCAGCTTCACCCAGTACGGCACCCCGTGCAGCGCATGAATGAGATTTTCGTTGTAGAAGATCGACCCGTTCCAGAACGCCGCACTGTCGACGAACGTTTCGGTAAAGATGAACCCGGCGAATATCGCACCGGCGGTCAGCACACCCAGCGGGACCAGCATCGTCAGCGGACTTTCATGCGGGTGGTATCCGCCAGTCGTGTCGTTCCCTGCCTCGGCTGGCGTTTTATGGACGGCGTGCTGGATATGCGCGCTCTCGATCCAGCGCGGCTTGCCCCAGAATGTCAGGAACATCAGGCGCCAGCTGTAAAAGCTGGTCAGGAACGCCGCGAAAGCGCCCGCCCAGAAGGCGAACTGTCCCATCTCCGTGCCGCGCGCAAAGGCGGCTTCCAGAATGGCATCCTTGGAATAGAACCCGGCGAACCCGAAAACATACAATATGCCGACACCGGTAATCGCCAGAGTGCCCGCCAGCATGGCCCAGAAAGTGAACGGTATCTTCTTCCGCAGCCCGCCATAGAACCGCATGTCCTGTTCATGGTGCATGGCGTGAATGACCGAGCCTGCGCCAAGGAACAGCAGCGCCTTGAAGAACGCATGCGTAAACAGGTGGAACATGGCGACGCCATAGGCGCCCACGCCGGCAGCAAAGAACATATAACCCAGCTGCGAGCAGGTCGAATAGGCGATGACCCGTTTGATGTCCCACTGGGTAGTGCCGATGGTGGCCGCGAACAGACAGGTTGCCGCGCCGATGAAAGTCACGATCGCCAGCGCCGTCGGTGCCGTCTCGAACATGGGCGAAAGACGGCACACCATGAAGACGCCCGCCGTGACCATCGTGGCCGCATGGATTAGAGCGGACACGGGCGTTGGCCCCTCCATCGCGTCGGGCAACCAGGTATGCAGGCCAAGTTGCGCCGACTTGCCCATCGCACCGATGAACAGCAGCACGCACAGGATATCCATCGTGTAGAACCGCGTACCGGCAAAATCGATGCCGCTGCCGCTCATCGCGGGCGCAGCCGCCAGGATTTCCGGGATCGATACCGTGCCAAACACCAGAAACGTGCCGAAAATGCCCAGCATGAAGCCAAGGTCGCCCACACGGTTCACGACGAACGCCTTTATCGCGGCAGCATTGGCGGACGGCTTCTTGAACCAGAACCCGATCAGCAGGTAGCTGGCGAGGCCTACCCCCTCCCAACCGAAGAACATCTGGACCAGATTGTCCGCCGTCACCAACATCAGCATCGCAAAGGTAAACAGGCTGAGATAGGCGAAAAAACGCGGCTGGTCGGGATCCTCGTCCATATACCCCCAGCTGTAGAGGTGGACGAGTGCGGACACCGTGGTGATGACCACCAGCATCACGGCGGTCAGCGTATCGACCCGCAAAGCCCAGTCGAATGTCAAATCACCCGACGATGATCCATTGCAGCACCGGTACCACGCTCAGCCTGCGCCGAACCGGTCCAGAAACCGGTGAATACGATCCAGCTCAACACGGCGGCCACGAACAGCGCGCCGGTTGTCAGGGATTTCACAACCGTGTTGCCAAGCATCCGGTTGCCCAGCCCGCCGACAATCGCAGCGAGCAGCGGCAGAAACACAACCGTCAGGACCATCGTACCCATCAGCCGTTTAACCGGTCGGCATCGTCTACGGCGATGGTGCCACGACCACGGAAATAGATCACCAAAATTGCAAGCCCGATAGCAGCTTCGCCTGCCGCAACGGTCAGCACGAACATGGCGAAACACCTGCCCCGTCAAATCGCCAAGGAACGCGCTGAAGGCAACAAGATTGATGTTCACGGCAAGCAGGATCAGCTCGATCGCCATCAGGATGACGATGATGTTCTTGCGATTGAGGAAAATGCCCAGAACGCCCAGCACGAACAGGATTGCGCTGACGATGATGTAATGTTCGATGCCGATCACAGTTCGATCCCCGCGCCAATTTCGGGCCGCTTCATCACGGTCGCCGCCTCGGGGTCGCGTGCGTTCTGCTTCGCGATATCCTGATGGCCGCGCAGCGATTTGGTCGGGCGGTGGGTCAGCACGATCGCGCCGATCATCGCCACCAGCAGGATCAGCCCCGCCGCCTCGAACAGGAAGATATACTTGCCGTAAAGCAGCGCGCCCAGGCTCTCGATATTGCTACGGTCGAGGCGAGGCGCATTCTCTCCGCTGGCCGTACCCAGGTCGAGCGCACCCGCCTGATAGGCGCCGATGCCCAGCACCAGCTCCGCCAGCAGAATTAGCGCAATGGCAATACCGAGCGGAAAATTGCGCATGAACCCGGCGCGCAGTTCGGTAAAGTCGATGTCCAGCATCATCACCACGAACAGGAACAGCACCGCAACCGCCCCGACATACACCACGACCAGCAGCATCGCGATAAACTCCGCGCCGACCAGCACCATCAGTCCGGCCGCGTTGAAGAACGCCAGGATCAGCCACAGCACGGAATGCACCGGGTTCTTGGCAACGATCACCATTACCGCGCTGGCAATGACAAGCGTCGCAAAAAGGTAAAAGGCGAGAGTCTGGATCATGGTAGCGCCGGTCCCGCAAACGTGCGGAATGCAAGTATCCCCTGTTGGACCACGACCGGCCCGAAATCATCGTTCATGCAGCGTGTCGGCATCTCGTCGATGCCCGCTCTGTCGTAACGCACTGCCGCCTAGCGATAGGGTGCGTCGGCTTCAAGGTTTGCGGCGATGGCGCGTTCCCATTTGTCCCCATTGGCCAGCAGTTTTGCCTTGTCGTACAGCAGTTCCTCGCGCGTTTCGGTCGCATATTCGAAATTCGGCCCTTCGACCACGGCATCGACCGGGCACGCCTCCTGACAGAAACCGCAGTAAATGCACTTGGTCATGTCGATATCGTAACGCGTCGTCCGGCGGCTGCCGTCATCACGCGGCTCGCTTTCGATCGTGATCGCCTGCGCCGGACACACCGCCTCGCACAGCTTGCACGCAATGCAGCGTTCTTCGCCATTGGGATAGCGACGCAGCGCATGTTCGCCCCGGAAACGCGGACTGATCGGGTTCTTCTCGTACGGATAGTTGATCGTCACCTTTGGCTTGAAGAAGTACTTCAAGGTGAGAGCGTGCGCTTTCACGAATTCCCACAGGGTGAAGGATTTTACGAGCTGGGCGACGGTCATGCGGCGGCTCCGTAATGGCCGGTGGCCATCAGATATCCGGAAATGAGAACAACGAAAAACAGGCTGAGCGGCAGGAAGATCTTCCAGCCCAGACGCATCAGCTGATCGTAGCGATAGCGCGGCACGGTCGCCATGACCCAGCTGAACATGAAGAAGAAGAACAGGATCTTGCCGAACAGCCAGATAATGCCCGGAATATCGAACCACGGGATCAGGTCGATATTCAGCGGGGGCAGCCATCCGCCGAAGAACAGCAGCGCGTTCAGCGTGCACATCAGCAGGATATTGGCATATTCACCCAGCCAGAACAGCGCGAAGCTCATGCTGGAATATTCGGTCTGATACCCAGCCACCAGCTCGCTTTCCGCTTCGGTCAGGTCGAACGGCACGCGCTGCGTCTCGGCAAGGCTGGAGATGAAGAACATCACCCACATCGGGAACAGCAGGATGTTGAAAACATAGCCGTTCACGATGCCGAACCCGTGCCCGCGCTGCGCCTCGACGATTTCGCTCAGGTTGAACGAACCTGCCCACAATACCACGCAAACCAGAATGAAGCCGATGGAAACTTCGTAGGAAATCATCTGCGCCGCCGCACGCATGGCGGAAAAAAACGGGTATTTGGAATTCGACGCCCACCCGCTCATCACGATGCCGTAGACCGACAGGCTGCTGATCGCGAGGATGTAGAGCAGGCCGACATTGATATCCGCCAGCACCACGCCCGCATCGAACGGCACCACCGCCCATGCCGCCAGCGCCACGGTGAAGGTGACGATAGGGGCAAGCAGGAAAATGCCCTTGTTCGCCGCGCTGGGGATGATGGTTTCCTGCAGGAAGACCTTCAAACCGTCGGCAAAACTTTGCAGCAGTCCGAACGGCCCGACCACATTCGGCCCGCGCCGCAGATTGATGGCAGCCCAGACCTTGCGATCCATATAGATGATCATCGCCACCGCCAGCATAAGCGGCAACGCAATCAGCAGGATGCCGCTGATGGTGGCAAACCCCCACGCCCACTCGTAGTTCATGCCGAGCGATTGGTAGAAATCGGTCACTCCGCCGCCTCCAGCATGTCTTCGCCATGCAGCAGTTCGGCGCTGCATTGCTGCATTACGGCGCTCGCGCGGGCGATCGGATTAGTCAGGTAGAAATCGGCGATAGGATAAGCGTCGACACTGCCCTTCGCCTTCGTCGATCGTCCGACCTTCGGCATCGGGCCTAGATCGGCAATGCCTTCTTCGCCAAGAGCGGGGACTTCGGCAACCATCGCCGCCTGTAGTTCGGCGAAGCTGTCAAAGCCGACGTCGACTTTCAACGCATCGGCCAGCGCGCGCAGGATGGTCCAGTCCTCGCGCGCTTCGCCTGGCGCGAACACAGCTTTCTCGGCGAATTGCACCCGCCCTTCGGTGTTGACGTAGGTACCGTCCTTTTCCGCGAAGCTGGCGGCGGGCAGGATGACATCCGCCGCGTGCGCGCCCGCATCGCCGTGATGCCCGATATAGACCTTGAGGCTGTCCGCGAACGGCGCGTAATCCATCTCGTCCGCACCGAGCGACAGCAGAACCTTCGGCTTTGCCTCGGCAAGCGCGGCAATGCCCTCGCCCTGCGCAAACCCAAGCATCAGACCGCCCATTCGCGCTGCCGCCATGTGCAGCACATTGAAGCCGTTCCAGCCAGCGCGGACGACATCGAACGCCTTTGCAACGGACAACGCCGGTGCAAGCGCACCCTGTGCCAAGGCAGCGCCGCCAAGGATGATTGCTGGGCGTTCCGCCGCCCTGAAAGCGTCGCCAACCGCTTCAGGGATATCCGACAGAACGGAAAGGTCAGTGCCGAGGAACGTCGCCGGATAGGTCGTTTCCCATTCCGGCCCGACCACGAACACCTTTGCCCCGCGCGATGCCGCCTTGCGCAGGCGGACATTGACCAGCGCCGCCTCGTGCCGAACCTGGCTGCCGACGATCAGGATCGCATCGGCTGTCTCGATCCCGGCAAACCCGCTGTTGAAATTGACTGCCGCCAGATTGCTGACATCATAGGACATGCCAGTCTGCCGCCCTTCGACCAGCTCCGACCCGCAGGCCTTGAGCAAGGACTTTGCCGCGAACATCGTTTCGCAATCGACAAGGTCGCCCGCCACGGCAGCAATGCTCGCGCCCGGTTTCGCCTTCGCGATTGCCTTGAATGCCTCGTCCCAGTCGGCCTGTTGCAGCTTGCCCTTCTTGCGGATCCAAACCTTGTCGAGCCGCCGCCGCACGAGCCCATCGACCTGGTAACGGCCCTTGTCGCTCAACCACTCCTCGTTCACGTCATCGTTCACGCGCGGCAGGGCGCGCATGACTTCGCGGCCCTTGGAATACAGCGTGATGTTCGCGCCAACGGCATCGGAGACATCGATGCTCATCGTTTGGCGCAGCTCCCACGGGCGCGCCTCGAACGCGTAAGGACGGCTTGTCAGCGCGCCGACCGGGCACAGGTCGATTACATTGGCGCTCAGTTCGTGACTGGCGGCCTGTTCCAGATACGTCGTGATCTGCATGTCTTCGCCGCGATACAACGCGCCGATTTCGTCCACGCCAGCGATTTCCTCGGAGAAGCGCACGCAGCGGGTGCAGTGGATGCAGCGCGTCATGATCGTCTTGATCAGCGGACCCATGTATTTTTCGGTCACCGCGCGCTTGTTCATGTCGTAGCGGCTGCCGCCCCGACCATACATCATGGCCTGGTCCTGCAAATCGCATTCGCCGCCCTGGTCGCAAATCGGACAGTCGAGCGGATGATTGATCAGCAGGAATTCCATTACCCCTTCGCGCGCGGTTTTCACCATCTGGCTGTCGGTGCGGATTTCCTGCCCGTCGGTCGCGGGAAGCGCGCAGGACGCCTGCGGCTTGGGCGGACCGGGTTTCACCTCGACCAGGCACATGCGGCAATTGCCCGCGATGCTGAGACGTTCGTGATAGCAGAACCGCGGGATTTCCTTGCCCGCAAGCTCGCATGCCTGAAGCACGGTTGCGCCATCGGGAACGTCCAGTTCGGTGCCGTCTACGGTGACCTTAGGCATCGCTGTCATCCTTAACACGCGCGACGGGTTCATAATACGAGCGGACCCACAATCCGTCGGCGACAACCTGACGCAACATCGACGGATCGAGCACGACTTCGCCGGAACCAGCCATGCCGCATGCGGTTAGCGCAGGTTCAAGAGCAAGTATGGAAGCCTGCTCCGCTTCCGATGCGATGGTGGTTCTGAGCAACGCATCCGATCCACCGATGTCGTTGTAAACGATACAGTCGGATAGTGTCGCCATTGCTGTGGCCCGCGCATTCGTGGCCAGACCGCCGGGGCGGGCATCAACGGACGGGCCTGCATCCGCCGCGAGCTGAACCGGCCCGTCATTATCCATAAGATACACTTCCTCGACCATCAGCGCGCGCAGTGTCGGATAGGTCAAGCGCATCTGCATCTTGTACGTCATGCCTTTCATGGCCCGCGAGATACAGGAGGCGGCATCCAGCTTTTCCAACAACGTCTGCGCATCGGCATCGATTGCATCGAAATCGACGGAGACCGTGTTGCTGTTCGCCAGCATGGCGCGCGCCAGTTTCTTGTTCCGGTATACGGTGCAGCGCGCCACACGCTTCTGCATATCGCGCGCCTCGGACCGTCCGGGCGTTTCGGCCTGCACCAGAAAGCGTGTGCCGGTCGCCAGCTGTTCATTCGGAAACGCGCGATCCTGCTGTCCGACCGCAGGCGCAGCAATCATCAGCAAGCCCAAGGACGCGACAATCGCCTTCATAGCGCCAATTCCCGCCCTTGCCGGCTCTTTACCGCATGGTACATCGCTTCGGCCAAGGCCATGCGAACATTTATCGCCTTTAGCGTGACTTTGCGATTTGGCAGGCATGCGGCGAAACTCGGTGCCATGCGTTCGATATATTGCGTTTCCTCGCCGGTCGTCAGCTTCGTTTCCCGCAGAAATGCGCGCGTTTCTGCAAAGTTATCCGCAACGTAGCATTTCGCGAAGTCGTGTATCGAACCAATTGCCGCCGGCTTCTCGACCGTCGGACGCCATGTGTCGGGCAGGTTGCTTTCTTCGCGCCGGTACAGTCCCTCGGCCACCGAGCCGCGCACATGCGCGCGCTGGAACGAGGCATTCACGAAATTGCCGAGGCACATGTTGCGCGAACGTCCGAACAGCTTCTTGAACGCGGCCCCTTCCGCGCGCGAACCGATGGAACTGGCGAGAAACGCTTCCGCATCCTCGGTTTTGTTGGTGGCAAGACAATCGCCCATCGACCGGACGAGGTACCAGTATTCCTTCTCGCTCGCGGTTTGCGGCGCGGAGGAGGAACCGGAGATGCCGGGCGCCAGTTGCGCAGTGGCGGGGGCGGACAGGCTCGCCAGCGCCATTGCCGCAACAAGGACCAGTCGGCGCGCGATCATTCCGCCGCCTCCAGAAACTCTGCGTTATGCTCTTCGATACGGCGCTCCAGTTCGGGCCGGAAATGCCTGATAAGCCCCTGGATCGGCCAGGCCGCCGCATCGCCGAGCGCGCAGATGGTGTGGCCTTCGACTTGCTTGGTCACCTGTTGCAGCATATCGATTTCCTCGATCGCCGCATCGCCCGTTTCGAGGCGCTGCATCATGCGCCACATCCAGCCCGTACCTTCGCGGCAGGGCGTACACTGGCCACAGCTTTCATGCTTGTAGAAATAGCTCAACCGACTGATGGCGCGCACGATGTCCGTGGACTTGTCCATCACGATCACCGCCGCCGTGCCTAGCCCGCTGCCCAACTCCTTCAACCCGTCGAAATCCATCGGCGCGTCCATGATCTGTTCGGCGGGCACGAGCGGCACGGACGAGCCACCTGGAATCACTGCGAGGAGATTGTCCCAACCGCCAGTAATTCCACCGCAATGCTTGTCGATAAGCTCGCGGAACGGGATGCCCATTTCCTCTTCGACGACGCACGGGTTCTCGACATGGCCGCTGATCTGGAACAGTTTGGTGCCGGCATTGCCGTCGCGTCCGAAGCCACTGAACCAGCTTGCTCCGCGCCTGAGGATCGTGGGCACCACCGCAATGCTTTCGACATTGTTCACCGTCGTCGGGCAGCCATAAAGACCCGCGCCTGCCGGAAATGGCGGCTTGAGGCGGGGCTGGCCCTTTTTGCCTTCGAGGCTTTCGATCATCGCGGTTTCTTCGCCGCAGATATAGGCACCCGCGCCGCGATGCAGGAACACGTCGAAATCGTAGCCCGATCCGCTGGCATTCCTGCCGATCAGCTTGGAGGCATAGGCTTCGTCGATAGCCGCCTGAAGCGTTTCGGCCTCGCGGATATATTCGCCGCGTATGTAGATGTAGGCCGCCCGCGCGCGCATCGCGAACCCGGCGACCAGCGCCCCTTCGATCAGCTTGTGCGGATCGTGCCGGATGATCTCCCGGTCCTTGCAGCTGCCCGGTTCGGACTCATCGGCATTGATTACCAGAAAGGACGGACGACCATCTTTGCTTTCTTTCGGCATGAAGGACCATTTCAGGCCGGTGGGGAACCCGGCCCCGCCCCGCCCGCGCAGGCCCGATGCCTTGATCTCGTCGATGATGGCGTCTTGCCCACGACCGATCAGCGCCTTGGTATCATCCCAGTCGCCACGCTTCTGCGCAGCGTCCAGCTTCCACGACTGGAAGCCGTAGACATTGGTGAAGATCCGATCTTTATCGGCGAGCATCAGGAGCCGCCTCCGAACACAACGATGGCCGCGACCACGAGGATGGCGATCAAGGCGCCGGTCTTTACCAGCCCTTTCAGCACTTTCCACGCGATCACCACCAGAATGAGCGCGATGATGACGGTTATCAGCGAGCTGTCCATTACCATTCGCTCCGGTAATCGTGATTGGCATCGACCATATCGCGCAGCACTGTCGGCCCCGTTTTGGGTTCGGACGTATTGCGCCCCGGTTCCTGCGTACCGGCGGGCGGCTGTTCGCCGGCGGCCAGCGCATCGAGCACGGCGTCGAGCCGTTCCGGCGTCAGGTCTTCGAAATTGTCATCGTTGATCTGGACCATCGGCGCGGTCGCGCAACTGCCCATGCATTCCACTTCGGTCAGCGTCCACAACCCGTCATCGGACACCGCCCCCTTCGCCATGCCGCGCGCCTTGCACGCCGCCATGATGGCGTCGCTGCCGCGCAGCATGCAGGGCGTGGTGCCGCACACCTGCACATGGAATTTGCCGACCGGCTGGAGGTTGTACATGAAATAGAACGTCGCAACCTCGACCACGCGGATCACCGGCATATCGAGATAGCGTGCGACATATTCCATGACCGGCAACGGCAGCCAGCCCTGCGTGTTCGTTTCCTCGCCAACCTGACGTTGCGCAATGAACAATAGCGGCATCACCGCCGACTTGCTGCGGCCCTCGGGATAGCGCGCGATAGCGGTTTCCGCCTGCGACTTGCTGTCGTCGGAAAAAGCAAAGCCGCTCCATCGCTCGCGCAATTCGGGCGTGTCGGGGGCAAGCGCACGATCAGCCATTGTCGAGCCTGTTCTGGATGTAGCGACCGATATACAGTCCGATCAGGGCCGCAATAGCAGTCGACACGATCTCCTTCATCGAGGACATGCCGTGCGCAGCCAGCAAGTAAACTGCTATGCCGGACGCAAAGGCCGCAAACGCGGCGATGAAGATGAACACCTCGCGCAACATCACCGGTCGCACTCCCCGAACACCACGTCGATCGCACCGAGGATGGCGGTCGCATCGGGCAGCATGTGGCCTTTGCACATGAAATCCATCGCCTGAAGATGCGAGAACGCGGTGGGGCGGATTTTGCAACGATAGGGTTTGTTGGTGCCATCGCTGACCAGATAGACGCCGAACTCGCCCTTGGGGCTTTCGGTGGCGACATAGACTTCGCCTGCGGGCACATGGAAACCTTCGGTGTAGAGCTTGAAGTGATGGATCAGCGCTTCCATCGACTGCTTCATCGGGCCGCGCCTGGGCGGACTGACCTTGCCATCGGTGCTGGCGACCGGACCTTCGGGCATATCGGCGATGCACTGCTTGATGATCTTCGCGCTTTCGTAAACTTCCTTCACGCGCACTACGAAGCGGTCATAGCAATCCGAATTGGTGCCGACCGGGATCTCGAAATCCATGCGGTCATAGACATCGTAAGGCTGCGACTTGCGCAGATCCCACGGGATGCCCGCCGCGCGGATCATCGGACCGGAAAAGCCCCATGCAATCGCGTCGTCGCGGCTCACCACCGCGATATCGACATTACGCTGTTTGAAGATGCGGTTGTCGAGCACCAGGCTCATCGCGTCGCCGAACAGTTCGGGCAGGCGGTTGTCCAGCCAGTCGCCGATATCGGTAAGCAGTTTCAACGGCACGTCCTGATGCACGCCGCCAGGCCGGAACCAGGCGCCATGCATCCGCGCGCCGCTGGCCCGTTCGAAAAAATTCATGCAGTCTTCGCGCAGCTCGAACACCCACAGGTTAGGCGTCATTGCGCCCACATCCATCACATGCGCGCCGATGTTGAGCATGTGGTTGCAGATGCGCGTCAGTTCCGCAAACAGCACCCGCAGATATTGCGCGCGCTCGGGCACTTCGACGTTCAACAGCTTCTCGATGGCGAGAACGTAGCTGTGTTCCTGACACAGTGGCGAGCAGTAATCGAGCCGGTCGAAATAGGGCAGCGCCTGCAGATAGGTCTTCTGCTCGATCAGCTTTTCGGTGCCGCGATGCAGCAGGCCGACATGCGGATCGACCCGCTCGATGATCTCCCCGTCCAACTCCATCACCATCCGCAGCACGCCATGCGCAGCGGGGTGCTGCGGCCCGAAGTTGAGCGTGTAGTTGGAGATGACCTCGTCGCCGGTGGTCGGTGAATGTTCCAGCTGAACGCTCATGCCTTGTCCTCCGGCTTGGTCGCCTTTGCGGTGTCGCGCACATCGCCCTTCCCGGCGGTTCGGTCTTCGCGGTCCTCGGTCGCGTCGGGCGCCGGCGCGGCAACGTCCGCGTCTTTCCCTGCCGGTGCGTCGGCGCTCACCTTCTCGGCCGCCTTGGCGTCCGCCTTCGCGCCCGCGCCGGTGTCGGCGGGCTTTTCCGTCACCTTGGGATCGTCCACCGGCGGCGTGTCAGCCTTTTCGTCGCCCGGCAGCACGTAGTCGGCACCTTCCCACGGGCTCATGAAATCGAACTGCCGCAAATCCTGCGCCAGTTTCACAGGTTCATACACCACGCGCTTCTCGTCCTCGGAATACCGCAGTTCGGTATAGCCGGTCAGCGGGAAGTCCTTGCGGAAGGGATGACCCTCGAACCCGTAATCGGTCAGGATGCGGCGCAGGTCCGTATTACCGTCGAACACGACGCCAAACATATCGAACACCTCGCGCTCGAGCCACCCGGCATTGGGCCACAGACCGGTAGCGGTGGGAACCGGCGTCGCCTCGTCGGTGCTGCATTTCAGCGTGATGCGATGGTTTTTCGTCAAGCTAAGCAGCATGTAGACGACTTCGAACCGCTCGGCGCGGCCCGGAAAATCGACGCCTGCGATTTCCATCAGCTGCTGATAGGCGAAATCGTCACGCAGGGTCTGCAACGCATCGGCAATCTGCGCGCGCGCAATGGTCAGCGTCAGTTCGCCATGCGCCTCGACCGTGTCGAGCACCATCGCGCCCAATGCAGCGCCGACCGTCTCGGCCACCCCGGCATTGCTCGCATATTTTGGCGCGGCGTGAACCACACTCATCGTTCAATCGTCCCGCTGCGGCGTATCTTGCGCTGCAACTGCATCACGCCATACAACAACGCTTCCGCCGTGGGCGGGCAGCCGGGAATATAGATATCGACCGGCACGATGCGGTCGCATCCGCGCACGACCGAATAGCTGTAATGGTAATAGCCACCACCATTGGCGCAGCTGCCCATGCTGATGACATATTTCGGCGCGGACATCTGGTCGTACACCTTGCGCAGGGCCGGTGCCATCTTGTTGCACAGCGTGCCGGCCACGATCATCACGTCCGACTGGCGCGGGCTGGCGCGCGGGGCGACGCCGAACCGTTCCATGTCGTAGCGTGGCATATTGACGTGGATCATCTCGACTGCGCAACAGGCAAGGCCGAACGTCATCCACCACAGGCTGCCTGTGCGCGCCCACTGAAACAGGTCTTCGGTGCTGGCAACCAGGAAACCCTTGTCATTCACTTCGGTTTGCAGCGCGTTGAAATAGTCTGCATCCGGCTGGCGCACTTCGCCACCCTTCGCGGTGGGCGCAAGGATGGAATCGTTGGTGCGGCGCCCGTCGAGCGCCGCATTATGCGCTGCCGTCAGCGACCCGGTGGAGCTGTCGTTCATGCCCATTCCAGCGCGCCCATTTTCCATTCGTAGATAAAGCCGACCGTCAGGATAAACAGGAACACCATCATCGCGCTCCATCCGATCCAGCCGGTGATGTCGAGGCTGACCGCCCAGGGGAACAGGAACGCCACTTCCAGATCGAAGATGATGAACAGGATCGCGACGAGGTAGAACTTCACGTCGAACTGCGTTCGCGGTTCCTCGAATGCAGGGAAGCCGCACTCATACTCGCTCAGCTTCTCGGCATCGGGCGAATGCGTGCCGGTCAGCCGCGATACGCCCATGGGCAGAAACACGAACGCCGCCGACAGCAGGGCTGCGACGCCGATGAACATCAGGATTGGCAGATATTGGCTTAGGTCGACCACGCGGCTTCCATCGATTGCATGCAAGTCTGTGCCCTACGCCCCACCATACAGTGGTGCAAGGGCGCGGACTTGCATATTCAGCGATTTTCCGTGCGTTTCCTACACGCTGGACAGCAGGTGAACGTGCGGTACGCTACTTCTTCAGCTGCATGCCGATGGAGCGTTCGGTCGTCTTGCCGTAGGGCGGTTTCAAGCCTGCAATGGCGGCAATATCGCGCTTGGATTGCTTGTAGACGCTGCGCGCGTGGCTGAACTCGCGGAAGCCCTCGACCCCGTGATAGGAACCGATGCCCGAATTGCCGGTGCCACCGAACGGCATGTCTTCCATGGACACATGGAACACCACGTCGTTGACCGTGACTCCGCCCGAACTGGTGCGGCTCAGCACCTCGTCGCGCTCGGCATCGTCGTTGCCGAAATAATACAGGCCGAGCGGATGATCGTGCGCGTTCACGTAATCGATGGCCTCGCCGATATTCTTGTACGTCATCACCGGCAGAACGGGGCCGAAGATTTCCTCTTCCATCGCCTGCATATCGTCGGTGACGTTGCGCAGGATGGTCAGCGGCATCTTGCGTGCATTCGTGTTGGAAAAGTCCTCGTCGCCCGGATTGATCTCGACCACGTCCGCACCCTTGGCCTTCGCGTCGGCGACCATGTCCTGCAGGCGGTCGAAATGCCTGTCGGTCACGACGCTGGCATAATCGTCATTGTCGAGCAGCGTCGGATACATGGTCCGCACGCCCAGCTCGACGGCGGCGACGGCACCTTCCTCGCGTTCTTCGGGCACGATCATGTAATCGGGTGCGAGGCAGATCTGTCCGGCATTCATCATCTTGCCGATGGCGATCCGTTCGCCCGCCTGTTCGTAATCCGCATCGCGGCCAAGGATGACAGGCGACTTTCCGCCCAGCTCCAGCGTGACCGGCACCAGGTTCTTCGCTGCCGCTTCCATGACCTTGCGACCCGTGGCGGTGGAACCGGTGAAGACAAGATGGTCGAACGGCAGCGAGGAAAACGCCTGCGCGACTTCGGGACTGCCGGTGACGACGGCCACTTCGCTTTCGTCGAATGCATCGGCGATCAGCGCCTTCATCAGCTCGGACGTTTTCTCGGTAAATTCGCTCGGCTTGATCATGGCGCGATTACCGGCGGCCAGCACCTGGAACAGCGGCGCGAAGGTCAGGTTCACGGGGAAGTTCCACGGCGACAGGATGCCGATCACGCCCTTCGGCTCGTATCGCACCTCGCCCTTCGCACCCAGCAGCGACAGCGGGAATTGCAGCTTGCGCTTGTCCGCCTTGGACCACGCATTCATGTTTTTGAGGCAGTATTTGCCGAAAGTGATCGAGCCGACGATGTCGGTCATCATGCTCTGCGCGCGGCTGCGATTGCCGAAATCCTCGCTCATCGCATCGCACAGCGCCTCGCCATGATCGACCAGGATGGCGATCGCCCGCTTGATGCGATCGCGCCGCACGTCGAGCTTTTCGGGCCGCGCGGCGAGGAACGCCTTGCGTTGCGTGTCGAGGATGCGTTGCAGGTCGGCGGTGTGATCGGTCATGGTGATGGCGCTCCGGAGTCTGTATTTGCCCGCAGCATCCACTATCGCTGGCGCGAAGACAAGTATCACGGGCCGGTTTGCCAATACCGCAGTGCAGCACTACATTCCGCGGGAATATCCGAAACGCATACCGAAAGTCGCTTTCCATGACCCAGTTCTCCGCCGCCGACCCCGTCGTCATCCTTGGCTATGCCCGTACACCAATGGGCGGGATGCAGGGCGTGCTGGCCGATGTGTCCGCCACCGATCTCGGCGCGACGGCGGTGCGCGCCTCGGTGGAGCGCGCGGGCGTCGATGGCGCTTCGGTGGACCGCATCTACATGGGCTGCGTCCTGCCCGCCGGTCTGGGTCAGGCTCCTGCGCGGCAGGCGGCGATCAAGGCGGGCCTGCCGAAGTCCGTGCAGGCCACCACAGTCAACAAGGTCTGCGGCAGCGGGATGCAGACGGTCATCATGGGCGCCGAAGCGCTGGCGGCAGGCACGGTCGATACCGTCATCGCGGGCGGGATGGAGAGCATGACCAATGCGCCCTACCTGCTGAAAAAGCACCGTTCCGGCGCGCGGCTGGGCCACGACACCGCGTATGACCATATGTTCCTCGACGGGCTGGAAGACGCCTATGAGGAAGGCCGCGCGATGGGCACCTTTGCGCAGGACACGGCGGACGAATACCAGCTCAGCCGCGACGATATGGACGCCTATTCGATAGAGTCCCTGCGCCGCGCCAATGCCGCCATCGACAGCGGCGCGTTTGTGGACGAGATTACGCCGGTGACGGTCAAGACCCGCAAGGGCGAAACGGTTGTCGACACCGACGAGCAACCCGGGCGCGGCCGTCCGGACAAGATCCCGACCCTGCGCCCCGCTTTCGCCAAGGACGGCACCATCACCGCCGCGACATCCAGCTCGATCTCCGACGGCGCGGCAGCCCTGGTGCTGACCCGCGCCAGCAACGCCAAGGAGAAAGGCCAGACCCCGCTGGCGAAGATCGTCGCAATGGCGGCCCATGCCGACGAACCCGCAAAATTCACCACCGCCCCCATCGACGCCATCGAGACGGTGCTGGAGCGCGCGGACTGGAGCGTCGACGATGTCGACCTGTGGGAAGTGAACGAAGCCTTTGCCTGCGTCGCCATGTTCGCCATGCGCGATATCGGCATCGACCACGACCGGCTGAACGTAAACGGCGGCGGTACCGCGCTGGGCCATCCCATCGGCGCGAGCGGCGCGCGCATTATCGTGACCCTGTTGAATGCCCTGAAACAGCGCGGCAAGACGCGCGGCGTGGCCAGCCTGTGCATCGGCGGCGGCGAAGCGACGGCCGTGGCGCTGGAACTGCTCTAGGGTTCGCCCGCGCCCCACAGCCGTTCGGCGCGCACCCAGCCCACCTTGCCGCCGACGTCCAGGCTGCACCAGCCCGCTTCACAATCGCCCAGCGTGCCGACGACGCCCGGTTCCGCGTTCCACTTCAGGCCGCCATTGTCCGCGGGCGCATCGCGCATTGCGGCCAGTCCTCGGCCCGTCACCATCGCGCCGCGCTTCGCCGTTATCAGGCCGACGCTGACCCAGCCCTGTGTCCCCTCGTGGTCCTGCACCAGTCGCCAGCCCTCGATCACGCGCACCACTTTCAGCGGCAGGCCCTTGCGCTTGTACACCCAGCTGATCTTGTAATTCTGGCTCGGCCCGACGCGCATATACATCTCGTCCGCCTTGATGCTGGCCCAATAGGGCACGGAGCGGTCCTGCGCCGTGCCCGGCAAAGCGACGAGCGCGAGAACGGCGGCGCAAAGCGTGGCGATGGTGCGGCGAAACAAGGTGAATTTATCGTTCATGGTGCGTGCTGGATAGAACCAACTGCCGCCCTCTCGCAACCCGCTTGACCCGTTCGCGGGGTGCGCGCAGAACCTGCGCCATGAGCCAGAACACAAGCGACGCCAACAAACCCGCAAACAGGTTCGACGGCACACCGCGCGTAAGGGTGACACGGCAGTTGATGCCTGCGGTGGAGGCACGCCTTGCCGAGTTGTTCGACGCGCACTGCAATGCCGACGATACGCCGTTGACGCGCGAAGAGCTGCGCGCCGCGATGGCGGAGTGCGATGTGCTGGTGCCAACCGTCACCGACCGGATCGACGCCGAGCTGATCGAGGCAGCACCCGACCGCTTGCGCCTGATCGCCAGCTTCGGGGCGGGTACCGATCATATCGACATCGCCGCCGCCAAGGCACGCGGCATCATTGTTACCAATACGCCCGGCGTCTTTACCGACGATACCGCCGATATGGCGATGGCGCTCATCATCGGCGTGCCGCGCCGTCTGCGCGAAGGTGTGGCGCTGGTGCGGGATGGCGAGTGGACCGGCTGGACGCCGACCGCGCTGCTGGGGCGCAAGCTGGGCGGCAAGACGCTGGGCATCGTCGGTATGGGCCGCATCGGACAGGCGGTGGCGTATCGCGCCAGGGCGTTCGGGCTGGAAATCGCCTACCACAATCGCAAGCCCCTGCCCGCCGCCATCGAAACCATGTTCGGCGCGCGCTATGTCGAGGATATCGACGGACTGGTGGCGCAGGCGGATATTCTCACGCTGCATTGTCCCGCGACCGAAGCCACCATCGGCCTCATGGACGAACGCCGTTTCGGTCTGATGCGCGAAGGCGCCAGTTTCATCAACACCGCACGCGGCGACCTGGCCGATCAGGACGCGCTCATCGCCGCGCTGGAAAGCGGGCGGCTAGGCGGTGCCGGGCTGGACGTCTATCCCGACGAACCCGATGTCGACCTCCGCCTGCTCGCGCATCCAAACGTGATGACCCTGCCCCATATCGGCAGCGCCACCGTCGAGGGGCGCGAAGAATCGGGTATGAAAGTCATCGCCAACATCCGCTTCTGGGCGGACGGGCACAGGCCGCCGGATCAGGTGCTGGAAGGATGAGCTGTAGCTTTACGAATTAGCCGGTTTTCATCGTCGATAACGGTCAGCTTGTGCAGCCTGTCGGCGTTCCACGTCCAGATCACAATGTTCAGATCACTTGCGCTGGTATTTCGCGCATAACTGCGCACGAGCAACGCGGCGTAGCCTCGAGCAATGGCGGCTTCTGCAAACACTTGCGTCGGCACAGCTTCGCCCCGCAGCATGGCGTCACGCCATGTCGGCGCGCCGAGGACTTCAGGCGTCATATCGAATGACGCGAGCAGTTCTTCATCGCGGCTTTCGAACACATCGCAAATATTGGCGTCATAAGCGATGAGCGTCGTGGGCTGCAGGTCGCCTACCTGATTTGCTTCGCGAAGGGCGGTCACGGGATCGAGCGAACAATACAACGCTGCCGTGCCCGGCGGGTTGAACCGTCCGCCATATCTGGCCGCGCCTGCGCCGGATAACGGACTATCCGCCCATACCGGGTTCAACGCACGGTAAAGTTTACCGGAAAATCGGATGACTGCACATCAACTGTGAACACCGGCATCCACTGCGTCGATGTAGTCAAGCACATCGCTTGCACGCCCATCCGTTGTCAGTTGCATGGCTGTCTGGCCCGAAAACCCCGGCAGGGGTTCGGAACGATACCACGCATATGCCAGAAGAGGAGAACCGAAGCGCGGTTCGACCTTGTTCAGCAATTCCACCATTTCGCGGAGACGGCGCTGCGTCTTGTCGGATCGCACACGTTGGCGGCGTTGCAGGGCATCGCGCCCCAGTCCGACGCTGCGCGCTATATCCGCACTGCTTGTGCGGAGCGCCCTGGCGATCAGCTGGGGTGCGAACAAACCATCCTTGAAAAATTCGGCAGCAAGCATGGCACCCTCTTACGACGCTGGTTTATACAGAATATAACGTCAAAACCTGCGCGCATCAATCCCCCGAAGCGATCCGCTCCACCAGTTGCTTCACCGTTGGCGTGAAGTTGTTGGAATAGAACGGGTCCTGCGCGAAGCGGTATGCGGAATGCCCGGCGAAGGCGAGGTTTTCGTCCACCGGGCCGCCGTGGGCGATATCCTGCAAGGTCTTCTGGATGCAGAAGCTGCGCGGGTCGGCCAGACGTCCGGTGGTGTAGGTGTCGTGGTCCTTCCACGAGGAGAAGGCGCAATGTGACAGGCAGCCCATGCAGTCCTTCTGGTCCTTGCGGATCGTGTCGCGGCTTTCGGGCGTAACGAAAACCACTGTATCGTCGGGCGTTTTCAGCGCTTCGGTATACCCTTCACCGAACCAGCCTTTTGCGCGCTGGTAATCCTCCGGCGCAATCCACATTTTCTTGCCTTTTACGCCGATATCTAGCTGGCAAGTGCGTTCGCCGCCCTCTTCCTTCGCAAAGGGGATCTGCCGTTCGCTGCGGTGGATAAGGTCGAACAGGAACGGGTTCTTGACCGCCGAGCTGTAGAAACCGGTGGGCGAGAACTTGTGCAGCAGCACGTCGCCCGGCTGCACGGTGCGCAGCATGTCCTTCCATTCATCGGGGATCGGGCTTTCCTTGGTCAGCAACGGACGCGTGCCGTACTGGAACGCGATCTGACCCAGCTCGGGATTGCCGATCCAGTCTTCCCAGTCGCGCAGGAACCAGACCCCGCCCGCCATGACGATCGGCACGTCTTCCGAAACGCCTTCCTTGCGCATCGTATCGCGCAGCGCGGCGACGCGGGGATAGGGGTCTTCGGGCTTTTTCGGGTCTTCGGCATTGCTCAGGCCGTTATGCCCGCCCGCCAGCCACGGGTCTTCATACACCACCGCCGCCATCAGATGCGCGACCTTGTGATAGCTGCGCTTCCACAGCGCCCGGAACGCGCGCGCGCTGCTGATGATGGGCAGATACTGCACATCGTAACGCGCCGCGATTTCGGCCAGCTTGTAGGGCATTCCCGCCCCGCAGGTTACGCCGGTGACAAGGCCGCGCGTATTTTCCAGCACGCCTTCCAGCACATCCTGCGCGCCGCCCATTTCCCACAGCACGTTGATGTTGAGCGCGCCCTTCCCGCCGGATACATCGTGCGCGCGTTTCACCTGCTCGGTTGCGCCGTCGATGGCGTAGCGGACCAGTTGTTCGTGCCGTTCCTTGCGGGTCAGCGCGTCATAGACCTGCGGTACGATCTTGCCTTCGGCGTCGTAGCTGTCGGCATTGACCGCGCTGATCGTGCCGACACCGCCCGCCGCCGCCCAGGCGCCGCTGCTGGCGTGGTTGGTCGCCGAAACGCCTTTGCCCCCCTCGATCAGCGGCAGCACTTCGCGCCCGCCATAGCGGATCGGTTCAAGTCCCTTGAAGCTCATTATCGCGTGTCCCGTTTTGCCCCTTGCGCCGGGTATCAGCGCGGCGTGCTCGTGTTGGTTATGCCCCGGCATGGTTCGATATCGGCCGGTTCGGGCCGTTTCTCGGCGCGCACGAATTGCGCGTAATAGCCTGCCAGCTCCGGCGTGTCATAATAGGTCTGAAGTTCGTATCCCACCTGCTTGAATTCGCAGGTCAAAAGCATCGGGTCGATCCCGTGTTGATCGGTCGGGCGATCGACATCGACGACGACGATGCTGCCGCCTTCGCGCAATGCGGGCCACATCCGCCACAGGAAGGCGTAGGGTTCTGTGACCTCATGATACATGTGGACCAGGAAGATGCGGTCGAAACTGTCTTCGGGCAACCGCGGGTCGTCGGCTGCGCCCGGCTTGATGCTGACATTGTCGAACCGCTGCCGCTCCACCCGCTGCGCCAGCCGTTGCAGGGCCTTGCCATCGATATCCTGCGCCAGCACGCGGCCGCCTGCACCCACACGCTTCGCCAGCCGCACCGTATAATAGCCGTCGCCCGCGCCGATATCGGCTACGCTCATCGCTTCGGTGACGTCGGCAAATCCCATCACCGCCTCCGCCTCGCCGCGATTGTCGCGGGCGGTTTCGGTGGAGAACGCATTGCCGCCAAGGTCGGATACGGGGCGGTCGGGCGAGGGAAAGGCGAGCGCGGTTTCGGGCCGGTCACTAGGCGTCGTCGGCGCGCAGGACGCCATGCCTGTCGCCAGCAATATCAGGATTGGAACGCGCACCATCGGTTCGGTCTTAAAGGCGAAGGGCAGACGGGGCAAACGCTACGCAAGGCACCACGCGCTTACTCCACATCCTCCACCTCGACCGCCTCTCCGGTAACGCGCTGCGCCAGAGCGGCGGAGATGTAGGGATCGAGCGCGCCGTCCAGCACATCGTCGGGCGCGGACGAGGTCACGCCGGTGCGCAGATCCTTCACCATCTGATAGGGTTGCAGGACATAGCTGCGGATCTGGTGGCCCCAGCCGATCTCGCTCTTTTCCTCGTATTCGCTGCCCGCCACGGCCTCGCGCGCCGCCATCTCGCGTTCGAACAGCCGCGCCTTCAGCATGTTCATTGCGGTGGCACGGTTCTTGTGCTGGCTGCGGTCGTTCTGGCTGGCGACGACGATACCGCTGGGCTGGTGGGTAATACGCACCGCACTGTCGGTGGTGTTGACGTGCTGCCCCCCCGCCCCGCTGGCGCGGTAGGTGTCGATCTTGAGGTCGCTTTCGTTGATCTCGACCTCGAAGTCGTCGTCGATCACCGGGTAGACCCAGACCGAACTGAAAGAGGTGTGCCGACGCGCGCTGCTGTCATAGGGGCTGATGCGCACCAGGCGATGCACGCCGCTTTCGGTCTTGGCATAGCCGTAAGCGTTCTCGCCCTTGATGAGCAGGGTGGCGGACTTGATCCCGGCCTGATCGCCGGCCTGGTATTCGACCGTCTCCACCTTGTAGCCGCGCTGTTCGGCCCAGCGGTTGTACATGCGCAGCAGCATCTCGGCCCAGTCCTGGCTCTCGGTGCCGCCTGCCCCGGCGTGGATTTCGAGGTAGGTGTCGTTTCCGTCCGCCTCGCCCGACAACAGTGCTTGTACCTTGTCGGCATCGGCGCGTTCGGCCAGCTTGGCGAGGCTGGCGAGTCCGTCCGCCACCACATCGTTATCGCCCTCTGCCTCGCCCATCTCGACGAATTCGACGGCATCGCGCATCTCGGCGGAGATCTCGCGCACGGTGGCGACGGAGGTTTCGAGCAGCTTCTGTTCGCGGCTCAATGCCTGCGCTTCCTTGGGATTATCCCACAGCGAGGGATCCTGCACCCGCGCATTCAGCTCGTCCAGCCGACGCAATGCCGCATCCCAGTCCAGCGACTGGCGCACAAGTTGCAACGCGGCTTCGATGCGGTCGATATGGGCCTGCCCTTCGGCACGCATAGATAATTCCTTCAGATAACCGCGCGCTGCGGCGAATGGCTAGTAAAGCCCGCCCTGGTCCTCGACAAAGTCCGCCTCGGGCTGCGTTGCGACCGGCGCACGCGATGCAGCGCTGGCCGAACTGCGCTGTCCCTTGCGGATCAGCGCCAGAACCTGCCGCCGCTTGGCTTCGATCTCGTCACGACGGGTGGCGCGCGGTGGTTCGGTATCGGGCTTGAAAGCCTCCCAGATTACCGCAGCCTTCGGATCGCTGCCCGGCCAGGCATCGAACACACGTTTGCCCGACTGGCGGTTCACGCGAACCATCCGAACACCGGCGGGCGCGACGAACGGTTCGGGCCGCAGGCGGTCCTTCGTCGCGGCAAGGAACTGTTTGATGATAGGCGCAGCAACCGTGCCGCCCTGCGCATAGCCACCCATGTTTCGCGGTGTATCGAAACCGACATAGACGCCCGCAACGAGGTCGGACGTGCCGCCCACGAACCACACATCCTTGGGGCCGGTGGTGGTGCCGGTCTTGCCGAAGATAGGCATGTCGAGACTGCGCAGCGTGGTGGCGGTGCCGCGCTGGACCACGCCTTCCAGCATGTGGACGGTCTGGAACGCGGTGCGCGCATCCATCGCCTGTTCTCCGGCCAGGCCGAAGCGGGGCATCGGCTTGCCGTCCCACTGCGCCATGTTGCAGCCATCGCAATCCCGCTCGTCCGCGCGCCAGATGACCTTGCCCAGCCGGTTCTGCACGTAATCGATGACCGTTGGCGTGTTGAGACGGCCGTGATTGGCCAGCGCGGAATAGGCGCTGACGATCCTGACCACGGTAGTCTCCTCGGACCCCAGCGTGGTGGCGGCGTAGGGATCGGGATCGTCACTGATGCCCAGCTTCTTGATCGTGTTGACCACATTGGTCATGCCCGCCTGCATGCCGATCTGCACGGTCATGATGTTTTGCGATTGCTCCAGCCCGTAGCGCAGCGGAAACTCACCGCCCCGCCCGCCGCGAATGCACTTTTCGCCCAGCCGCGCGCCCTGGTAATAGCAATAGCGGCCGTTATCGATCAGCGTCGACGGCGTCATGCCATTATCCAGCCCGGTGGCATAGACGAACGGCTTGATGGTGGAGCCGGGTTGCCGTTCCGCCTGCGTGGCGCGGTTGAAATCGGACAGCCGGTCGTCGAACCCGCCCTGCATCGCCAGAATGCGCCCCGTCTGCGGATCCTGCGCCACGAAGCCGCCCGACACGGCGGGGATAGTGCCGACCGCGTAGCCATTGCCGCTCTTGCGCACCGCAATCACGTCGCCAGCTTTCAGCGCGTTGGGCAGATTGGTCAGCGCGGACGTTTCGCCATCGGAAAAGCCGATCGCGGCACGGCTTGCCTCGCGTTCGGTGACGACGCCGACGCGCCAGTCCTTGTAGCGAATGCCGATGGGCGAGCTGGCGAGCTGTTGCGCCCACGGTCCGTCGTCGAAATCGATTGTCGCAATCGGGCCGGACCAGCCGCGCGAGCCGTGATAGCGGATAAGCCCCGTGCGCAGGGATTCGCGTGCCGCCTCCTGCATGTCGGGATCGAGCGAGGTGCGGACCCACAGCCCGCCGGCATAGACGCTGTTGCCGCTGTCATCCGCCGTCTCGCCATATTTGTCGAGCAGCTGGCGGCGCACTTCCTCGAGGAAGTAGCCCGCATCCGCCGAACGCTCAGCGCGCTGTGTGATGATGCCGAGTGGCTGCTGCTTCGCGCTGCTGGCCTGCGCCGCCGTCACGAATTCATTGGCCGCCATCTGGTCCAGCACGAAGTTGCGGCGAGTGAGAGCGGTGTCGAAGTTCTTTGACCGGCTGTAGGTTTCGGGTGCCTTGGGCAGGATCGCCAGATAGGCCGCCTCGTGCAGCGCCAGCTCGCCCGCATCCTTGCCGAAATAGGTCCGCGCCGCCGCCTGAACGCCGAAACTGCGGCGGCCCAGCGGGATCTCGTTCAGATAGAGTTCGAGGATTTCTTCCTTGTCCAGCACCCCCTCGATCCGGCGCGCCAGCACCATTTCGCGCGCCTTGCGGGTGATCGAGTATTCCTTGGACAGGAAGATGTTCTTGGCGACCTGCTGCGTGATGGTGGAGCCGCCCACCGCACGCTCGCCGCTGCCGACCTTGCTGGCATAGTCCAGCACCGCGCCGACCAGCCCGCCCGCGTCGATACCGCCGTGGCTGAAAAAGGTCTTGTCCTCCGCCGCCAGAAACGCATCGATCAGCGTTTGCGAGAAATCGCCATATTGCAGCTGCACCCGCCGGTCGCGGGCGTAGGAATGCACGATCTCGCCATCGTAGCCGCGCACCACCGTCGGCAACGGGGGTTCGTAATCCACCAGCGTCGCGACATCGGGCAGGTTGCGGGTCAACACGATATAGATCGCGACCAGCGCCAGCAGGGCCAGCAGCGCCAGCCGCAATATCCAGCGCACCAGGCGCCGCGTCTGCCATTGCCGCGCAATCCATGCGCCGGCACCGGTGGCATCGCGCCGGATACGGTAACTGAATGATTTTAGGGTGGTGTCCGCCATACAGCGGACGGTGCCCTAGCACGCAGCCTTGCCGCCGCGCCAGAGCGTTTGTTGGCGAACGATGCGCGCGCCTATTGTGCGGACTGGCGCGCCAGAAAGATGCGGATTGCGCGCGCCATCGTATCGGCAAAGTCCGCCCTGCCCTCTTGCGAACCGAGCCTGCCCGCATCGTCCGGGTTGGTCAGGAAGCCCGCCTCGAACAGGATGGCGGGAACGTCCGGCGCGCGCAGCACGGCCAGTGCGGCAGAGCGGCGGGTCTGCGGATGGAAGCGCAGGGTGCCGCGCCCCTCGCGCACGATCAGTTGCGCAAACTCGGCAGAAGTGCGCTGCACGCGGCGCTGCGACAGTTCGACCAGGATCTGGCTGACTTCCGCGCTTTGCCCGTCGAGTTCCAGCCCGTTGACCGCGTCGGCATTGTTCTCGCGCTCCGCAAACCGCGCGGCAGCCTCGCTCGATGCGTCGGCGGACAGGGTGTAGATGCTTGCCCCCGACACCTCGCTGACTTCGCCCGCGCTGTCGGCATGAATGGAAATGAACAGGTCCGCATCCAGCCGACGCGCGATTTCGGGGCGTTCCTCCAGCACCAGAAACGTGTCGTCGGACCGGGTCAGCGCCACGCGGATGCCGCCTTCGGCCACCAGCTCGTCGCGCAGGGCCAGCGCCAGCCCCAGCACGATGTCCTTCTCCTGCACATCGGACCCGCTCGCGCCGGGATCCTTGCCGCCATGCCCGGCGTCGATGACCACCAGCGGGCGGGAGGCGTCGGGCGGGCCGAGCACATCGGGCAGATCGACCGGCGCACCCGTCTGAGGCAGCGCCAGCGTCACCACATAGTCGCGGCCCAGATGCGGCACGGGTATCGTCAGGCCGAACGCGAACACCGCAGCAATCGCCACCAGCGGGGCGAGAAATATCAGCCAGAGTTGCAGACGGTGCGTCATATCCAGCCATGCGTTAGGGTGTTGCACTGCGCTTGCGCAATATGGTTGCGGGATGAACGGGTGCCTGCTAGCCATCCATTCACCAAGTTCAACTGGATACGAACGCGCATGTACTGGCGCCGCCATCTTCAGCAGCGAACCCGAAGGGCTGCCGGCACGAACGATCGGCACCCGGTAAACAGGTTGATGCCTTCATGAAACGCCCCACCCCCACCGTCATCGCGCAGCCGCAAGGCTGGGCCGGTGCATGGCTGGTGTGGGCCGCGCCAATTTGGCGATCCTTCATCGCGGCAGACACATCATTTCGGCAAGGCGTGGTCGCGCGTCTTTGCCGGTTCCATCCAGCCGCCGAACCCCTGATGGTCGGCGGCTTCACCACATATCGACACGCCGCAGCGGGGGCCGTTTACGGTTCTGGCCCGCCCGGCCGTGTCCGGAGACTACATTATGGCAACGCGCATGCTGATCGACGCGCGCCACACCGAAGAAACGCGGGTGGCTGTCCTCAAGGGAAACCGGATTGAGGAATTCGACTTTGAATCTGCCGAACACAAGCAGATCAAGGGCAATATCTATCTCGCCAAGGTAACGCGGGTCGAACCGTCGCTCCAGGCGGCGTTCGTGGATTTCGGCGGCAACCGCCACGGCTTCCTCGCCTTCAGCGAAATCCACCCCGACTATTACCAGATCCCCAAGGAAGACCGCGATGCGCTGCTCGCCGAAGAGGCGGAGGCCGCCGAGGAAGAAGCGCGGCTGCGTGCCGAGGACGAGGAACAGGGCAATGTTCCGGGCGACGAATACGATGCCGAGGACGATGAAACCGCCGAAGCGCTGGCCGAGGATATGGCCGAAGACGGCCTTGAGGAAATCGACACGTCGGAAAAGGACAAAGTCTCCACCTTCGAGGAAGGGCAGTCGGATGACGACGATGACGACTCTTCGGATGATGACGACGAAGACGAAGACGATGACGACAGCGACGATGACGATAATAGCGATAACGGCAACGGGGGGCGCAACCGGCGCGGTCGTGGCCGTCGCCGCCAGGGCCAGAACAAGAAGGGTGGCCGGGGGCGCGCCAAGGAAGTGGACGAGGTTCGCGCCCGTCGCCAGGCACTGCGTCGCCGTTACAAGATACAGGACGTAATCCAGCGGCGTCAGGTGCTGCTGGTGCAGGTCGTAAAGGAAGAGCGCGGCAACAAGGGTGCCGCGCTGACCACCTATCTCAGTCTCGCGGGGCGCTACACCGTGCTGATGCCCAACTCCAACAGCGGCGGCGGCATCAGCCGCAAGATTTCCAGCGCGCAGGACCGCAAGCGTTTGAAGCAGGTGATGAGCGATCTCAGCCTGCCGCGCAGCATGGGCCTGATTGTCCGCACCGCCGGATTGAGCCGCACCAAGACCGAGATCAAGCGCGACTTCGATTACCTCGCGCGGCTGTGGGACGAAATCCGCGAGAAGACGCTGGCGAGCGCCGCGCCCAACCTCGTCCATTCCGACAGCGACCTGATCAAACGCGCGATCCGCGACATCTACAATCGCGAGATCGAGGAAGTGATCGTCGAGGGCGAGACCGGCTACAAGCAGGCCAAGGCCTTCATGAAGATGCTGATGCCCAGCCATGCACGGCGGGTGAAAGCCTATTCCGACCCCGTGCCGATGTTCCAGCGCTACGGCGCGGAAGACCAGCTGCGCGCGATGTACGATCCGGTGGTGCAGCTGAAATCGGGCGGCTATCTGGTCATCAACCCGACCGAGGCGCTGGTCTCCATCGACATCAACTCGGGCCGCTCCACCAAGGAACACGGTATCGAGGCGACGGCGACCGCCACCAACCTGGAGGCCGCGCGCGAAATCGCCCGGCAGCTGCGCCTGCGCGACATGGCCGGCCTCGTCGTGATCGACTTCATCGACATGGATCGCACCGGCAATGTCCGCAAGGTGGAGCGTGCCATGAAGGATGCGCTCAAGAACGACCGTGCGCGCATCCAGGTCGGCCGTATCTCCAGCTTCGGCCTGATGGAAATGAGCCGCCAGCGCCTGCGCACCGGGGTGTTGGAGGCGACCACGCGCGAATGCCCGCATTGCGACGGCACCGGCCTGGTCCGCACCGCATCGAGCGCAGGGCTTTCCGCGCTGCGCCTGATCGAGGACGAGGCGGCCAAGGGCAAGGGTTCGGTCATCGCACTGCGCGCCAGCACCGAGGCGGCGGTCTACCTGCTCAACAGCAAGCGCAGCGACCTGCTCGAAATCGAGGACCGCTACGGCGTGACCGTCGAAATCGTGCCGGAAGGCGAGGACGAGGGCGCGAAGATGGATGTCTCCAGCAGCGGCCCGCGTCCCACCGAGGCGCCGAAGTTCGAACCCATCGTCGACGAAGACGAGGACGATGACGACGACGTGCAGGATATCGACGATAGCGAAGACGACGATGCCGATGCCGATGCCAATGCCAATGCCGATGCCAATGCCAATGCCGTTGACGATGACGGTGACGATGATCGGCCCCGCAACAAGCGGCGTCGGCGCGGTGGTCGCGGGCGCAAGACCGCTGACGACGATGTCAGCGACACCAACGATCAGCGCGGCAATGCCGATAGGCGACGACGACGACGACGATGCGCCCAGGAAAAAACGCCGCCGTCGTGGCGGTCGCGGGCGTCGCGGCGGACGCGGGCGCAAGGATGGCGATGCGCAGAACGGCAACGGCCAGAATGAAGGTGCCGAAGAGGTAACGGCATCGGACGCGGCCAAGCTGGACGCGGTGTCCGAACAGGTCGTTGCCGATATGGCGGTGGTCGCCGGACCCGACGATGCGCCCGAAACGGCGGAAGCTACGGCAGAGCAGGATGCCAAGCCCAAGCCCCGCAAACGGGCACCGCGCAAGAAGGCCGCACCGAAAGCCGAAACCGCATCGACAGACGAGGATGCACCGGCGGAAAAGCCCCAGCGGACACGGCGCAAGCCTGCTGCCAAGAAGGAAGAACCCGTAGCCGACGAGGGCGAACCTACCGCAGCCGAAAAGCCCAAGCGGACCCGCGCGCCGCGCAAGAAGGTCGAACCGGCCAAGTCGAAAACGGTCGCGCAAAAGTCGGCCACCGCCGCGCTGGCGGAACAGGTTGCGGATGACGCCGCCGTCATTGCCGGTCCCGACGGCTCACCCCAAACCGCCGAAGCAGTGGCGGCCAAGGATGCCAAACCCGAAACGCCTGCAAAAGCCCGCAAGGGCTGGTGGCAGCGCACCTTCGGCGAATAAAAGGCGGATCGCATGAGCACCCATCGCACACCGGACGACCGTTTCGCCGATCTTGCGGACTACCCGTATGCGGCGAATTACAGCACGGTGGGCGACGGGCTGCGGCTCCATTATGTCGACGAAGGACCGCGCGAGGCGACGCCGGTGCTGATGATGCATGGCGAACCGACCTGGAGCTACCTCTACCGCAACATGATCGGGCCGGTGGTGGACGCAGGCTATCGCGTGCTCGCCCCCGACCTGATCGGCTTCGGCAAGTCGGACAAGCCAACCGACCGCGATGTGTTCAGCTATGCCGGCCATGTCGCGTGGATGCGCGAATGGTTCGAGGGACTGGACCTTACCGGCGTCGTGCTGGCGTGTCAGGACTGGGGCTCGCTGATTGGCCTGCGGCTGGTCGCGGCGATGCCGGACCGGTTCGCGGCGGTCGTGCTTGCCAATGGCGGTCTGCCCGCCGGTCAGGAACCGCCCGAAGCCTTCGCCAAGTGGCGCGAGTTCAGCCAGAAAAGCCCGGTCTTCCCCATCGGCCAGCTTATCCAGGGCGGCACCACCACTGTCCTGCCCGACGCTGTTGTTGCCGCATACGATGCGCCCTTCGATATCGAGGACAGCAAGGCGGCAGCCCGCGTGTTTCCCTGCGCTCGTCCCGCTGGGCGAGAATGTCGCCGTGCCGGACCAGAAGGCGGCGTGGGACGTGCTCGCCGCATTCGACAAGCCCTTCACCTGCTGCTTCAGCGACGAGGACGCCATAACCAAGGGCGGCGAACGCGCCTTCATGGAGCGCGTGCGCGGAGCCAAGGGCCACGACCTGCACCGCACGCTGAAGGGCGGCCACTTCATCCAGGAAGACGATCCGCAGGGCTTTGTCGGGGCCATCCTCGATACCGCCCGGTATGCAGGCGTGTAAGCGCCTGCGCCAATTAGCGCTTCCTGCTTCCATCCGCTCTGCTACTATCCTTGCATGACAATCGAACTAGAGCCGCTCCGCATCCCCGCTGCACAAAAAGAGCAGGTGCGGATGCTGTTCATGGCGAAGCACGCCCTGTGGGGCGGCGGCATGCATCCGGAGGACGGCAATCATGCGATCTACCACCACGAGGTTCGCACTGCGCTGGAAAGCATCGGCCTCAACCTGACATTCGCCGATACCTATCAGGTGCTGTTCGAACAGCCGGACGTCGATTACGTCTTCCCTCTGCTCAATCGCGGCGGGTTCGTGAACAGCGAGATGCTGATCCCGCTGCTGTGCAACATGCAACGCCTGCCATACATGGGCGCCATGCCCTTCCTGCGCGGTTTGGGCGATGACAAGTCCGCATCCAAGCTGGTGGCTGTGCATGCCGGCGTGCCGACCGCACCGTGGTTCGCATTTCGCCGCGGGGCACCTGTAGAAGAAGCGGACCTGCCACCCTCGCCCGACCATCGCTGGGTCATCAAGCCGAATGCCTCGTCGGCCAGCTGGGGTATTTCCGACGCGCCGGACTGGCAGGGCGTCGCCAACGCCATCGCCGATATTCACGGTCAGGGTCACGATGCCATCGTGGAACCGTATCTGGACGGGTATGACGTGCAATGCGCGTTCATCACGATGCACGGCAAGCCGGTCGCGCTGCCCATGCTGTGGTACGAGCGCGAAGATACGCAGAAACTATGGACCTATTACGAAAAGCGTGATCTGGTGACGAATACCGAGAAGGCGGCGCTCAAGTCCTTCGACCATCCCGACTTCGCACCGAAGATTGCAGCGATGGCAGAGGCCGTTGCCCGGCAGTTCGTGCCGTTCGATTACGGGCGCATCGAATTTCGCGTCGATCTGAAAACGGGCGAGATCAACTTCATCGAGATCAATCTCAACTGCAATTTATGGTCCGAAAAGGTGATGGCAAAGGCTGCCGCGCTTGGTGGACTGTCGCATACCGATCTGCTGGAAACGCTGCTGGCGGAAAGCTGGCGCAGGAATGCATTGATCAGTTGATGGGTGCAACCGCAGAACAGGTAACCGTCGTGCTGCTGGCGGCGCAGCGGGCCGGCGTCGCCAATCCGTTGGCGAAACGGGCCGGCGTCTCCCACAAATGCCTCGCGCCGATACGCGGACGCGCTCTCATTCGCCATGTCCTCGATACGCTGGTGCGCGTACCAAATCTTGCTGCAATCCGAGTCTCGATAGAGCCCGAGGCGCACGATGCGTTGAGTAGCGTCATAACCGACTATGCGGGGGACGGTATCCCGATCAGTCTGGTCGCCAGCGATGCAAACATCGTGACCAGCGTGGAACAAGCCAGCATCGGGGCAACGGGGCCGATCGTCATTACTACTGCCGACAATGTTTTGCTGACGCAGGATGCCGTGCGTCGCATGCGTGAAGCAGTCCAAACGGCCGACGCCGTGATCGGGGTCGCGCGCGAGGCAAATGTGAGGGCTGCGCACGCCGAAGGACAACGTAATTTCTATCCGTTGGCGGATGGCGGGATTGCCAATTGCAACCTCTACGCCCTGCGCAGCCGCGATGCGCTGAAGGCTGCGGAAGTGTTTCGCGAGGGCGGGCAGTTCATGGCAAATCCGATGCGCATGGTGCGTGCCTTCGGTCTCGTCAATCTGGTGCTGCTGCGGCTGGGCTGGCTGAAGCTGGATGCGGCGATGGACCGGCTGGGACGCAAGCTGGGCCTGACGATCAAGGCGGTGGCGTTCGAGGATGGCGCTCTGGCAATCGATGTCGATAACGAGCGCACCTATGCGGTGTGCGAGGAATTGCTGCCGACCCGCCCCGCCAAGGGCTGACGCATTTAGTCGGGCACGCGCTCGCCGTCATAGGCAAACACGCCGCCGCTATCGGCGGGGGTCAGATTGGACAGCACCGATAACAGCGCAGACGCCGCATCGCCGGGTTTTGTAAGCTGGCCATTGGGCAGGTTCGACTGGAACGGTTCGCTCAGCGCGGTATCCACCGTGCCGGGGTGCAGCCCGACGACAACCGCCTGCTTGTGCGTGCGCGCGACTTCGATGGAAAAAGTCTTCAACAGCATGTTCAGCGCCGCCTTGCTGGCGCGATAGGAATACCACCCGCCCACCCGGTTATCGCCTATTGACCCGACCCGGGCGGACAAGGCTGCAAACACCGTGCGCTCCTTGCGCGGTGCCGCTGCGAACACATGCTTGGCAACCAGCGCGGGACCGTAAGTGTTGATGCGAAAGACCTGCTCCATCGCGTTGATATCCAACGCTTTGTGGCTGCGCTCCGGCCCGGTTCCATCGCCGAGCGTGAGCGTGCCCGTGGCAACGATGACGAGGTCCGGCACCGCATCGCCGAACCCGGTAATGGCGTCGGCGATGCTGGCTTCGTCGGTCAGGTCGAACCGGAAGGGCGTTACCCCCCCTACCGTCGGTACATCGCCGCTGCGCGAGCCTGCCAGCACCGGAACGCCCTGTTCCACCAGCGCGGATACCAAGGCCGCACCGATGCCGCCGCTTGCGCCGAACACTGCCGCGAGGTTGGGCCATGTCCGGTTGTCCTGTCCTACATCGCTCATATCCGCTAGACGGTTCGGCAATCGCAACGGTTCCGGCACTTCGCCTTTTCAACACGGGAAAAGGTTTGCCCTTGAACTGTGTAACACGTGTCACATGTCCTACATTTCCGCGGCGGACAGGTGCCTGGCGGTCACGGCCTGTTCGCAACTTCGCAAGCGTTCCGCGCTTGTCTGGCGATACGTTCTTGCTATCGTGCAAACCAGCGTAAACGGGAATTAGACGATCATGGCGACTTTCACTCTTCCGAAGAATTCGAAAATCACCGGTGAAAGCCGCCGGTTCACGGTCGATGACGCGGGCACGAAAAAGGCGTTCAAAATCTATCGCTACGATCCCGACAGCGGTGAAAATCCCCGTTACGACACGTTCGAAGTCGATCTGGAACAGTGCGGCCCGATGGTGCTGGACGCGATCATCAAGATCAAGGCGGAGGTCGATCCGTCGCTGACATTCCGCCGGTCCTGCCGCGAAGGGATTTGCGGTTCGTGTTCGATGAACATCAACGGCAAGAACGCGCTGGCCTGCACTACCGCCATCGAAGACCTGAAGGGCGAAGTGCGCATCACGCCGCTGCCCCATATGGAAGTTATCAAGGATCTGGTTCCCGACTTCACCCATTTCTACGCGCAATACGCTTCTATCCGGCCGTGGCTGCAATCGGTTACGCCGACGCCCAGCGGCAAGGAGCGGTTGCAGACGCCGGAACAGCGCGAGCAGCTCGACGGGCTGTACGAATGCATCCTGTGCGCCTGCTGTTCCGCCGCCTGCCCCAGCTATTGGTGGAATTCCGACAAGTTCCTTGGCCCCGCCATCCTGTTGCAGGCCTATCGCTGGTTGGCCGACAGCCGTGACGAGATGACGGGCGAGCGGCTGAACGAGCTGGAAGATCCTTTCCGCCTCTATCGCTGCCATACCATCATGAACTGCGCCAATGTCTGTCCCAAGGGCCTGTCGCCCGCCAAGGCCATTGCGGAAACCAAGAAGATGATGGCCGAGCGCGAAATCTGATCGTTCGCTTCGCCGGACGTTCCGGCATAGCGTAATGGCCGTTCCCGCCTTCTTCACAAGCGTGCCGCTGCCCGATTATCCCGGCTGGGATAGCTGGGATCTGGCCGACGACACGCGCTTCAACGCGCAGGTCATGGGCCAGTTAATGGTTCGGCGCGAGGGCGGCGAGGATGCCCCGCGCTGCCGGTTGCGGATGCTGCCGGAACACCGGCATACCAATCTGCAGAACATGATCCACGGCGCGGTGACGCTGTCGCTGATCGACATATCGCTGTTCTCCGCGCAGCACCTGCTGGGGCGCGGCGACGGGGCGATGGCAGTGACGCTGGAGCTGTCGACCCAGTTCATCGGCACAGGCGATGTGGCGCGCCCGCTGGATGCGGTGGTGGAGGTGCTGCGCGAAACGGGGCGCATGATGTTCCTGCGCGGCGATGTTGTGCAGGATGCGGACCGCGTCGCGGCGTTCTCCGGCGTCATTCGCAAGGTCTCTGCGAAGCCGTGACAGGTATCCGCCGCCGCTACGATGCGCTGATCGCCAATGGCGAATTGCGCGCCGACGTGGAGCAAGCTGCGGCGGTGGACGAACTGGCGCGGGTACAGAGCGAACTGGAGGCGGTGCCGCGCCGGGGCAGCGTGCTGTGGCGCATGCTGACGGGCAAACCCGATGCGGTGCGCGGCATGTACATGTGGGGCGGCGTGGGGCGCGGCAAATCCATGCTGATGGACCTGTTCCACGACAGCCTTGCAATAAAACGCAAACGCCGCGCGCATTTCCACGCCTTCATGCAGGACGTCCACGCCATGCTGCGCGAGGAACGCCGCGCCGAAAAAGGCGACCCCATTCCCCCCGTCGCCGCCCGCATCGCCGCCGATGTCCGCTGCCTGTGTTTCGACGAGATGGTGGTAAACAACAGCGCCGACGCCATGATCATGTCGCGCCTGTTCGCCGCGCTGATGGAAGATGAAAACGTCACCGTCATCACTACCTCCAACCGCCCGCCGCGCGATCTTTACAAGGACGGGCTGAACCGCGAACATTTCCTGCCCTTCATCGATCTGGTGCAGGACCGGATGGCGGTGGTGCCGTTGAACGGGCCGACCGATTACCGGATGGAGCGGATGGCGGGGCTGGACAGCTGGCACACTCCGTTGGGCGAAGCGGCGACCGCCAAGGTGACCGAAGCGTTCTTCCGGATGACGGACTTCGACCCCGGCGATGCCGACCATGTGCCCTCCGCCGAGCTGGAAGTAAGCGCCAAGCGGACCATACATGTCCCCAAGTCGCTCAAGGGAGTCGCTGTCTTCAGTTTCAAGCGGCTATGCGTAGAGGCGCGCGGGGCGAAGGATTATCTTGCGATTGCAAGGGCCTATCATACCGTCATCATCGTCGGCATTCCGAAAATGGGACGGGACGCGCGCAACGAGGCGGCGCGCTTCGTCACCCTGATCGACGCATTGTACGAATACCGCGTCAAACTGTTCGCCACTGCCGCGACGGAGCCGGACGCGCTCTATACCAGCGGCGATGGCAGCTTCGAGTTCGACCGCACGGTCAGCCGCCTGATGGAGATGCAGAGTGCGGAATACATGGCGCTGGGCCACGGCACCGACGGATAATCAGCCGGTCGGCTCCAGCTTGCGCGTTGCCGCGTCAAGCATGACGAGTTGCCACAGCATACGCCCGTTGTCCCGCCGCCCCGCGATGTGCTCCTCCGCGATGCGCCCGATGGTTGCGGAGTCCAGCCAGCCCGCCTCCACCGCCAGCGAATCCGTTGCCAGCGACCGCGCCCGGTCGGCCAGCGGCCCGCGAAACCAGTCGCTGATCGGCGTCACGAAACCCTGCTTGGGCCGATACAGGATTTCGTCGGGCAGATAGCGTTCCATCGTCTTTTTCAGCAACCACTTGCCCTGCCTGCCCCGCACCCGCTGGCGACGTGGCAGCGTTGCGGCGAACTCGATCAGGCGGTGGTCGAGCAGCGGCTCGCGCGCTTCAAGGCTGACCGCCATGCTGGTGCGGTCGACCTTGGTCAGGATATCGCCCGGCATCCAGAAGGTGAGGTCGGCATATTGCGCGCGGTCCAGCCCGTCGCGCGCCGGGGCACTGCGCATGGTTTCCAGCAGCGGTTGCTCCCCGCGATACCCGTCCAGGCCGCGCGCAAAGCCTACGGTATAAAGCGCGTCGCGCTGCTCCGGCGTGGTGACGGACAGTGCAGCAGCGTATGCCGCGTCGCCATCGCCCGCGAGGCCGAGCAACGTGGATTTCGCGCGGAACGGACGCGGCGCCCAGTCCGCCTTGGGCCACCACCGCCCCAGCGTTCCAAACACGTTTTGGCGAAAACCAGCGGGCAACAGCGACCGCGCGCGTTCCTCGTGCGCGTGGAAGACCTGCCGTCGATAGCCCGCAAATGCCTCGTCCGCGCCATCGCCCGACAATGCCACCGTCACACTGCCGCGCGCGAGCTGGCACACCCGCCATGTCGGCAGGGCGGAGGCATCGGCGAACGGCTCGTCGAACATCGCGGCCAGCGCATCGATATGGTCGAAATCATCGGGATCGACGCGCCGCGCGCGATGGTCGGTGTCGAACAGCGCCGCAACCTTCTCGGCGTGCGAGGTTTCGTCGTACTCGGCCACATCGAACCCGATGGAGCAGGTCCGCACCGGTGTCGTGCTGGCCTCCGCCATCAGCGCGACGACACTGGAGCTGTCCACCCCGCCCGACAGGAATGCGCCAAGCGGAACGTCCGCCACCATGCGCGAGGTAACGCCGGTGCGAACATGGTCGAGCAATTCAGCGGATAGATCCGCCGTGCCGCCCTTCGCCCGCTTGCTGAAATCGACATCCCACCACCGTTGCGGCGCATCCGGCCCGTGCCCCTGCCGGAAACGCTGGAAATGCCCTGCCGCCAGCTTCGTGACACCGTGCAGGATACTGCGATGGTCGGGCACATAGCCCCAGGTCAGGTAATCCTCGATCGCTAGCGGATCGATAGTGCGGCGCAGGCCGGGATGCGCCAGCAGACCTTTCAGTCTCGGACGCAAATGCCAGGCTGCCATCGCTCAACTGCGCGGTGAACAGCGGCTTCACGCCAAGCCGGTCGCGCGCCAGATACAGCGTGCGCTGGTCCAGATCGTACAGCGCGAAGGCGAACATCCCGTTCAATCGCGCGAGGCAGTCCATGCCCCACTGGCGATAGGCGGCAAGGATGACCTCGGTATCACCATCGGTCGCAAAGCGTGCGCCCAGCCCCGTGAGCTCGCGCCGCAGCTCGCGGTAATTGTAGATCTCGCCATTGAACACGATCACCGCGCGGCCATCGGTGGAATGCATCGGTTGCGGAGAACCGGCCACGTCGATGATCGACAGGCGACGATGGCCCAGCCCGATGCCGTGATCGGTCCACACCCCTGCCCCGTCCGGCCCGCGATGCACCATCGCGTCGCACATCCGCTCGACGCGGCGGGGGTCCACCGGCTTGGGCGTGCCGTGGTGAAAGATACCGGCAATGCCGCACATGGTGGAGCGCGCCCTAACGCAGCCCGGCGGCGTGGTCCATCCAAACGCCGCGATTGCCCGTTGCCCGCTCGAAGTCGGCCAGCGTCGCGGCGGCGGCGGCATCGTCCTGTCCGGCGGTGGACAGGATCAGCGTCATCGTGGGTTGGCCATCCAGCAGCAGGCGGTCGAACAGCGAATCCAGTTTCAGGCGCGCGGCGCTGCCGGTCAGGGTGTTGCCGTTGCGATAGCTGGTGCGGGCGTGACGCTTCACCTGCCCGTTGGCAAACAGGATGTCACCCGTCGCGGTCGGGTCCGACGGCCACGGCGCGAGCCAGCGCCACGCGGTATCGGGCACCAGCGCGCCTTCGCCGAACGCCCCTGCTTCGCGCCCGTCTTCCTGCGCGGCATATATGCCCAGCACCACATCCACGCTGCGTCCGCGCGCATCCTCGTACCGGCCCACCAGCTTGCGGTCCGCACCGGTCATGCGCGGCTCCCATGCCGGTTCGGGCATCTGTATGACCGATTGCCAGCCCGCAACTTCGGGCAGCCCGCTGCGGTCTGGCAATTGTGCCTCAACCGAGCCTGCAGCGAACCGCCACACTGCAAATACCGCGACGATCGCAAGCAGTGCGACGGTGTGCGGTGCAACTTTCTGAACGGCAGGCGCGGTGCGATAAGTGCCGATCCATTGCGGGAAGTCGATCCCCAGATCATCCGGGTCGCGGTCGAAATAGCGCCAGAAGAAAGCCAGCAGCGCAACCACGACCAGCGCGAAAAACACCCAGCCGTAAAACACGTGGTCGAACCCTTCGGCAAACTCCAGCCCGGCGAATTGCGCGATGTAAATGGTGCCCCAGGCCCGCACACCATTGGCGACAATGGGAAGTGCAAGCGACGCGGCAAGGAACGCGATGCGCCGTTTCCAGCTGCGGAAGCAGGCGTAGGCCACCAGCACGCCCAGCGCGAGCATGGCGACGAGGAACTTCACACCCGAACAGGCCTCGGCAACTTCGAACAGGCCGCCCGGCGTATCGATGAAAACGCCATCGATGATTGCGGGGATGCCGCTTGCCTCGGTCATCCAGATTACCAGCTTGGCGGTAATCATCTGCAAGGCGGGGACCATCTCGTCACCGAACGGGACGAGGAACAGCAGGTACCCCAGCGGAAAAGCGCAGGCTAGCGCGACACGCCGGCCCAGCACCGCGATGACGCTGGCGATCATCGCCAGCACCGCGCCCAGCTGGCTGACCGTATTGACCCCGGCAATCGAGCCAACCAGCCACATGCCCATCGCCCCCGCAACCAGCAACAGCGCGGGCCACCAGATTTGCGGCACGATGGACAGCAGCCCTTCATGCCTGACGTAGAGAAGCCACCCGACAATCAGCGGCACGAACAGGACGTGGTTGTACGTGGAGATGTTCCACCACTGGTCCGCCATCGTCGCCCAGTCGCCGAAGGTGACAGCAAAGACTGCCAGCCACACACCCGCAAGCCGGATCAGCGACTTTTGCCAGACTGCCGGTAGAGCGAAGGATGGCTTCTCTTGTGCCAACGCCGTCGGGGGCGTGGCGATAGGCTGCTCAGGCGGCATCGCGGACCTCCGAATTGCGCCGGTCACGATGGTGTCGAGCGGGGCGAGCATGGCGTCCCAGCCCTGTTGTGTGACGACGTATTGCCGCGCCGCTGCGCCCATCGCGTCACGCTGTGCCGGGTCGTCAAGCAGCGCCAGAGTCGCGTCGACAAGGGCGCGATCATCGCCTCCGATGGCGAAGTGGGTGCCGTCGGTCGCGTCGATGCCGGTGGCCGCTTCGATGGACAGGACCACAGGCCGGGCCATCGCCATCGCTTCCAGCACCTTGTTCTGGATACCGCGTGCGATGGTCAGTGGCGCGGTGACGATATCGGCATGGGCTAAAAACGGCTTCACGTCCGGCACTTCGCCCCACACGCGCACGCCGGACAGGGTATCCAGGGCCTGCACCGGCGCGGTCGGCGCGCGACCTACGATATGCAGGGTGGCGGCGGGATGCCGCGCGCGGATCGCAGGTAGAAGGTCGTGCGCCGCGCGGGTGACGGCGGCGATGTTCGGTGCGTAATCCATCTGTCCGGTGAAGACGATGTTCGGGCCATCGGTGAAGGGGTTTTCGCCCGTCACCGTGTCCGGGTCGAACAGGGCTGCATCAATGCCATTGCGGATGGCGTGAACCTTTGTCGAAAGGCTGGCAGGCACGCGGCTGCGGAACAGCGACGCTTCGTTTTCGCTCACCAGCAGCGTGGCATCGGCATGGGCGCACAGGCGCTGTTCCTCGCGCGCCAGCAAGCGACCTTCGCGCCGGTCGACCAGCGCGCGCGGCCAGCGCCCGCCTTTAGCATACGCCTCGAACTTGGCGGAATCGACATCGCACAGGTCGATGACGATGCGGCCGTTATAGTCCCGCGGAATATACTGGCCCATCTGGCCGGAGAACACGAACACCGTGTCGACGCTGTTCCGCGCCAATGTGCGCGCAACCCAATCGTGCATCGCCTGCTGGCGGAACGCGGTCAGGCTGACGGGGCTTCGGGTGGCGAGTGCTTCGATCCCGGCACGGTAAAGCGGCTTTGTGCGCCGTGCCAGCAGGTGGCTGGCGGCGACGCTGGATAGCTCGGCCTCTGCCACCATATCGGCGTCGGTCTCCCCGAAACAGCCGACATGGACCGGTGCTATTTCCGCCAGCTTGTGCAGCAAGTGGTGCGAGCGGATCTTGTCGCCACGGTCGGGCGGAAACGGGATGCGGTGCGCCAGAAACAGGATATCGCCCACTCACGCCAGCCCCTTGGCGATGTGCGGGCCGATGGCGTTGGCAACACGCAGCGGCAGCTTCTTCCACAGGGCGATCTTGGCAGCGTAGGCGTCGCTGGTCGGGTCGATATCGCGCGCATCGTGACCCGGCGCGGTCCAGCGGGCATAGGCCAGCGGTTCGGGCGTGAAGCCCCAGTTCTTCTTGTAGCGATAGGGGCCGCTGCCGGTCTTGGACCGCCCGAAATCGAAGCGGGTGCAGCCGCGTTCGCGCGCGTGGCGCATCAGCTCGAAATACATGCGCTCATTGGCGCGAAGCCCGCGTGCCGCAAAGGTGCCTCCGCCCCAGAACGGGATGACTGAACCATCGTGGTAGAATGACAGGACGGATGCCACCGCTTCGCCTTCATGCCGGACGGTCAGTATGTCCGCATCCTTGCCGAACGTGTCCAGCATCGCGTCGAACAGGGCGCGCGGAAAGACAGGGGTGCCGAGCGCATGCACGCTGGCGGCATAGATGCCGTAATGCGCGGCGCGGTCGGCTTCGCCTTGCCCGACGACAATGTGCAGATCGTTCTTCAGGCCCTTGCGGATTTCGGCGCGATGTTTGCGCGGGACAGCCAGCAGTTCGGCATCGTCGTCAGGTGCGAGATCGCGCGCGAAGTTCGCATGGCTTTCGGTGACACGCCGCCAGTCCGGTGCCAGCACATCGCTACGCAATTCGATGTCCGCGCAACCCGAACGCAGCGCCAGTTCCTGCACGCTCTCCAGCAGCGCGCTTTGCGTCTTGGTGTCGCGCGCCAGCGGTCCGCCGCCGACGCCGAACCCGCTGGATACCAGCGCCCGCCCGAACAGCGGCGAATGCACCAGCGTCAGCGGCAGCCATCCTGTTATCTGACCGTCCTGCTCGGCAACCAGCCCCAGCGCACGCTGGCCAGTGCCGCGTTCGACGGCGATGATCCAGTCCGGGCGGTGAAACACCGTGCCACCTCGTTGCACAACGAACCCGTCGATGCGCGCGCATTCCCCCGGATCGCGAAGATCGGTCAGCCCGACGGTTTCGCGCGCGCGAAGGAACGGCGCATTCATGCCGCTTCGTCCGCGTCTTCTGCCGCCAGCGCCAAGTCTTCGGCCCGCGCCGCTTCGCGGTGGGCGAGTACGTCCATCCGGCCCCACGAAAACTCGCCGACCAGATCGCGCAGCTTCGGGGCCATCTTGTCGAGATTGGTGTAATGCCGCACCCGCGAACGCAGTGGTGCATTGGCAACGCGCGGCTGGCGCGGGTCGATTTCCCAAGGGTGGAAATAGAACACCGCCGGGCGTGCCTCGCGCCGGTTTACCTGCCGGATCGCCCAGCGCGAGAACGCATAAGGCAGCACGCGGAAGAACCCGCCCCCGCCCGCCGCAACGCGCCGTCCGCCCAGGATTGCCGTGGTTACCGGAATTTCCACCAGCGGCGACCACGGCAACGGCTTGAATGCGAAACGCGGTGCCGCGCGCCAGCCATAATGGTCATGCGTAATCGGCGCGACGCTGGAGGAGTAGGCGTAGCCCTGCTCGGCCAGTTCCATATAGGCCCACGGCGTGCGCTGGTCGATGGAGAAGCTGGGCGCGCGGTAGCCGGTGACTTTGGCGCCGGACGTGTCTTCCAGCACCTTGCGCGCGGTCATCAGGTCGGCGGCGAAATCCTTGCGGTCGAAAGTGAAAACGCGCGCATGGTCGTATCCGTGGCTGGCGAGTTCATGCCCTGCTTCCACGATCCGCCGCATCAGCGATGGATTGCGCCGCGCCACCCAGCCCAGCGTGAAAAAGGTGGCGGACACCTCCGCTTCGGCGAACATGTCGAGGATGCGCAGGACGTTGTCCTCCACACGGAGCGAGAGGCTGTCCCAATCGTCGCGCTTTATGACGCCTTCGAAAGCGCCGACCTGAAACCAGTCCTCGACATCGACGGACAAGCCATTGACGATGGATGACGCTGGATTGCCAGCGTTCGAGCCGCGTCCTGGCGGTGTGATGCGGGTGTGCGTCACGGGCCGCCAGCCTCAGGCAGCAGCACGCGAGGCGGAGCCGTTTTCCATCCATTCGATCAGCATGGTCAGCACATGGCGCATCAGGCGCTCCTGCTCGCTCACCCTGCTTTCGAGCGCTTCACGCACAGACCCGGCATCCGCTTCGAGCGCCGAAATTCGTTCCTCGATGACGCTGTCGCCATCATCCGCGCCAAGCCGCTCCACCGTCTCGGACAGGCCGGCAACCGTGTCCTGCAAGGTGGCGATATGCAGATCGCGTTCCGCCAGCATCGCTTCGATCAGCGCGTTGTCAGTTGGCGCTTGCGAGGCCGTTTCAACAGCAGGAGCAGCGGGAGCGACCTGCATCACATGCTTGACCGGCCCGTCCATCGGCAAGGCCGTCGATGCAGCAGGTGCGTCGACCGGTTTGGTGTCCTTCAGCATCTCGGTCAGAACGGTCGTCAGCATCGCGGTGTCGATGCGGGTGCGCTGTTCGACAGCGCCCAGCAGCAACAGCCGCGTCAGCAACTGGTTGACCTTGCGCGGGATGCCACCGGTCGCCTCGTAAACGCCTTCGAACACATTGCCATCAAATTGCGGATTGCCGCTCCAGCCGACGCATTCGAGCCGGTGCCGCACATACGGCTCCAGCTCGTTCGGCATCATGGCTTCGAGGTGATGCGCGGCAATCACGCGCTGGCGCAGCTGCTCCAGCTGGTCGTGGCTGGCCAGCACCTGCTTGAATTCCGGCTGGCCCAGCAACAGCAATTGCAGCAGCGGATGCGATCCGAGCTGGAAGTTGGACAGCATCCGCAGCTCTTCCAGTGCCGCCACCGAAAGGTTCTGCGATTCATCGACAACCAGCATACACCGGCGCCCATCGCGGGCTTCCTCGTGCAGGAAGTTCTCGATAGCACCCAGCGCCGATGCCTTGTCATGCCCTTCGACATCGAGGCCGAAGCTTTGCGCGGCAACATGGACCAGCTCGTCCCCGTCCAGATTGCTGGTCACGATCTGTCCGACCGTCATTTGCTCGGTGTCGATCTTTTTCATCAAGTGCGCGACCAGCGTGGACTTACCCGAGCCGACCTCGCCGGTGATGACGATGAAGCCTTCGGCTTGCGCCATGCCATAGCCGAGATAGGACAGCGCCTTGCGATGCGTCGCACTCTCGAAATAGAATGCGGGGTCCGGCGTCAGCTGGAACGGGCGGGCACTCAGGCCATAGAATTGGTCGAACATGGGAAGCCTTTTTTCCGTTCAGAAGCCGAAGCGCACGCCGACGAGGCCGGAGGCCGCCGTCAGGTCTTCGATGTCGAGATCGCTGTCGATATGGTCGAGCGCCACGGCGGCACGGACCGAAAGCCGGTCGGTCAGCGAGCGGTTATATGCCGCCGATGCACCCAGCGTGGTCAGGTCCGCACCGTCTTCCAGCCCGCTATTGAGCTGGTTGGCGTAGGCGTTGGCGGTGAAGCTGGCATTACGGCCGATATCGCCCTGCACGAAGACGGAGCCGTAATAGCTTTCATCGGTCAGCCCGTTCGCTGCGGCAAGCACGGTGCCTTCCGCCGCCAGGAACTTGCGACGGTCATACCCTGCGCCGATCCCGGCGGTCAGGCCCGCGACCTGGCGCGACACGCTGGCCGATACACCGCGCGAGCGGAACGTGGAGGAACGCACGGAACCGAGCGCGCCGTCGAGGCACTGGCTACCTTGCGCACCGGACACACAGCCGCCGAAATCGCCGGTCAGCGAATTGCGGCCTGCGGTGAATTCGGTCGGCAGGTTGCTGAGCGCGGTGTTCAGCTGTCCGCCGAAGCCATTGATTGCGTCATAGGCCGAGATATTGACCGCAGTGCGCGTATTGGGCTGCCAGGCGAAACTGCCGTAATAGGTGTCGCTGTCGTAGCGACGGCCGTAGCGGGCCTCCAGCGCCATGCGCGAACTGGGGCGATAGGCAACGCCCACATCCCAGATCAGGCCGTCCGCTTCGAAGGCGATGCGGCGTGGTTCGCCTTCATTGGTTACGATACGGCCGTCCTCGTCACGCACGGCGGCGCCATTGCCATCGCGCAGTGCGTCGCGGCTCGATACTTCCACGTTCTCGTATCCGACACCGCCCACGACCGCGAGGCCCTGTCCCAGCGGCACGGTCACATCGCCGCGCACATAGGCATCGCGAATACGCTGATCGAGGTTGGAGATATCTTCCTGCGAATAGCCTGCCGTTGCGGCGAGGCCGACCGGCAGCGGTTCGCCCGGCTGCGTTGCCAGGCTGAGCGATGCACGCTGGCTGACGCTGTCGTCGAACACGTCGACCGGCGTGACACCGGCGGCGGTGACCAGCGCATCGGGCTGTTCCACGCGGGTGTAGCCGATCTGGTATTGCGCGCCGACCGACACATCGCCGACGCGCGTGGCCAGCGTGGGTCCGGCGTAAACGGAATAGATACGGCTTTCGCTATCTTCGTTGTTCAGCGGGTTCAGCGTGGCACCACCATTGCCATCAACGCGGGTGCGTGTGGCAAGGCCGCCCGCTTCCACGGTCAGCGCATTGGGTACGATGGACGCATATCCCCGGGCGACGCCGCTGATGCTGTCGCTATCGACCGTTTCATCGTCATATCCGATGTTGTATTCATACCGCAGCGAGACGGAGCCGCCATTGTTGCGCCCGTTGATCGACGCATCGACGCCCGCAGCAACCTGCGTGTAGGTCACGGCATCGTCGCCGGGCGACAGGGTCACAACGCCGATCTGGTTGACCTCGATATAGGGGTCGATCGACACCCGGTCGCGGCGCGATGTCTCTTCCTCGCCGCGATCACGCGCGCTCTGCGCATGTGCCGGTGTGGTTAGAGCCAGCGCCATCATGGCGCAGCCGGTGAAATAGATGGTTCTGGCCATTGGGGTCCGGGGCTTTAGGTTCTGGGTCATGGGGGGGTTACTCCTCGTAACCGTAGTAGGACCCGAAGCTCCGCCCACTCGGGCTGAACTGGGTCGCGTTGAGCAACAGCTTGATGTCGGCACAGCCGGACAGCAGCTGGTAGGCATCTTCCAAGGCATTCTGTCCGGTCGTATCGGCGCGGGCGACGAGGACCGTCTGCCCGACATGCTTCGCCAGCTCCGCCGCAGGCGACGCTGCGAGCGCAGGTGGAGAGTCGAAGATTACGATACGCTGGGGTGCGCCGATGGTCAGGCGGTCAAGCACGTCCGCCGTGCGCGCGCTGGCGACATATTCGCTGTCGGCATTGGTCTGGTTGCCGGCGGGCAACACCCACAAGCCGGATATATCGGTGCCGATGACAAGGTCTTCGGGCTGCACTTCGGGATCGGCGAGACAATCCATGAAGCCGGGGCCGCGCGGCAGGCCCAGCGTGCTCAGGATCGAAGGCTTCGCAATGTCGCCATCGACCAGCAGCACTTCGACATCGCGTTCGCTGGCCATCGAAATGGCCAGATTGGTAGCGCAGAAGGTCTTGCCCTCGCCCGGATGTGCGGAAGACACCAGTACCCGGCGCGACAGGGCCGTGCCGCGTTCCTGCGCCGTCGCGATGATGCGCCGCTTCACGATGCGGAATTCCTCGCGCAGCGTACCGGAGGCGGCATCAGGCACGATCATGCCCTGCGTGCGCAGATGCTCGCGGTCGATAGGAAAGGATGCGCCGGACAGCTTTACGCTGCTAATGGGTTCGGGCACGACGATGTCGGTCCGGCTGGCCGGGACCGGCAGGTTTTCTTCGACCGGCGGCTGGTATGCAACCGGAACCGGCGTCGGATCCGGGACAGGCGGCGTGGTGGGGGCCACAGATGTGTCGACCACGGGTGCCGGGGCCGGCTTGGCCGCCTCGCGCGCTTCCGCATGCTTGCGACGCACGGTGGCGCGCTTCATCTGCGCGTCGGGCAGCTTGCCGCTGAATGGGGCAGGCTTGAACGGATCGAAGCCGAAAGCACCGCTGGCACGTTCCAGCAGCGAACTTTCGTCTGCAGCCCGTGCTTCGCCGTCTTCGGCGCCGTCGCCACCGCCATTGGGCAGGGGTATCTTGGAAAATTCGGTCATCGTCTTTCCCCTCAGGCCACCATGCCGCGTTGCATGAATTCCAGCGCCAGCAAGGCGAGACACAGCCCGCCCAGCGCACCGCTGGCGGCGTAGAACCGGCGCATCTTCTTGCGTTGAACCGCGCGGGTCACGTCGGTCAGTGTCTGCGAGATCGCACCCAGCACCGGTAGGTCCATCGCGCGTTCCAGACTGGACGTGGTCGAGAAGGTGGACTTGAACTGGCTGACCGCGAACGCCGTGCCGATGCCCCCGGCAATCCCGGCAATCAGGACGCCGATCAGCAGCAGCAGGCGGTTGGGCGCGGACGGCGTGCGGGGTGATGTGGGCGGATCGATAACCTCGAACTTGAACGAACTGCGCTCGTTCTCGACCTGGCCACGCAGCCGCATTTCCTCGCGGTCCTGCAACAGCTCGTCATACTTGTCCTTCAGCACGGTATAATCCCGGCTGATCCGGTTCGCTTCGGCAGCGACACCCGGTTCGTTCGCCTGACTTGCGACCAGTGACGACAGGTCCGCATTCAGCGCAGCCTTGCGCGCCATCAGCGCCTGGGCGTTGGCCTGCCGTTCGGACTTGATCGACATCAGCGCGCTGTACGCCGGGTTCGGCGTGGCACCCGAAACGGACGGATTCTCATTCGCCGCTTGCGGACGCAGCAGGTTGATTTGCCGACGGGTGGAAATGACGTCGGGATGGTTATCGGTCAGCCCGCGTGCCTGCAAGGTGGCAAGCTGCGACTGGGCCTGCGCCAGCGCGGCCTTCGCGCCTCCGCCATTGGCAGTCACGGTGCCCGGAATGGTGCGCGGCGTTCCGGCGATCTGGCCGTCGATAGCGGCCAGCGCGCTTTGTGCAGCGGCAAGGTCCGCCTCGACGTCGCGCGCTTCACCGCGCAGCGCCTGAAGACGGGTGGAAACGCCATCGGCCCCGCCGATCAGGTCGGGGTTTTCGGATTCGAACACCAGACGGCGTTGCTCCGCCGCTTCCAGTTCGGTGCGACGCTCCTCCAGCTGCTGGTCGAGAAACACAATGGTCTCGGCCACTTCGCCACGGCTGCCTGCGATGTTTTCCTCGCGGAAAATATCGATCAGTTTCTGGACGACATCCTGCGCCAGCTTGGCGTTTTCGCTTTCGGACAGGTCGCCATGCCCGATCTCTGCGGACAGTTCGAAAAGGTTGTCCTCTTCGCTGGTCACCTCGACCGAATCGGCCAGGCCTTCGATGGCCGCTTCCAGGTCGCGCTGCGTATTCACGCCCTCGCCAAGACGGGTGGAACGGATGACTTTTTCCAGATTGACGGAGCTGGTCAGCGTCTGCCGGATCTTGGCGACTTCGCTTTCGCCCGCGCTGGCAATCTTGATTTGTTCGGTCAGAATATCGTCGACTTGTACGTAGATGCGCGCATTCAATTCATACGCATTGGGTATCAACGCAACGACCAGCCAGCCGAGCACGCAGATTCCCCACGCCACGGCCAGCGCGAGCCAGCGGCGGCGCCAGACCGAGAAGACGGCAACGCGCAGATCTTCGAAAACTTCGTTCATGCGAGCCGCCCGATCAGAAGCTGCTTTCCGGGATGATGATCACATCACCCGGAGCCAGCATGACGTTGGCGCTGCTGTCGCCCTTGCGCAGTAGGTCGTTGAGGCGCAGCGCGTATTCCTGCTGCTGCCCCGACGCGCGGTCGAAGCGGACCAGCTTGGCGCGGTTGCCGCTGGCATATTCGCTCAAGCCGCCGACCGCGATCATCACGTCGAGCAGGCTCATATTGGCGCGGTAGGGCAGCGATGCAGGCTGCTCCGTCGCGCCGATAACGCGGATGCGCTGGTTGATCGCGCCTTCGAACCGGGTGACGATGACCGACACCAGCGGCTCTTCGATATATTGCGACAGTTGCAGCCGGATGTCCTGCGCCAGCATGGTCGGCGTCTTGCCCGCCGCGGGCAGGTCGGTGACCAGCGGCGTGGTTACGCGCCCGTCGGGCCGTACCTGGATTTTCTCCGCGCCCAGTTCCGGATTGCGCCAGACATGGATGGTCAGCTCGTCCAGCGGGCCGATGATATATTCCTCGCCCGGACCCTGCTGCGATTGCACGAAATTGGCAGGCGGCAGTTGCGGGCCACCGCCGCCGGCGCATCCGCCAAGCGACAGCGCCGCCACAGCGGTACCGGCCATCAGGGACGTGAACTTTTGCTTCGGCATCGCTGCTGCATCCTTGCCATTTGAGCGGGGCAATCGCGGTCGGCACAGATACGATCTGCGCCTTCCACAACCCGCGGACAGACAAGGTTACTCGGCGAAAAGGGTGAACATCCGGTTAGCCTTTTTGCGTTTACGGCTGTTCAGGATGCGCGTGTCCCGCTGCGGGACGGATTTGTCCGGACAGGTTAAACCAGCACTTCGCGCGCCGGACCCTGCCCCAGAAACATCATGGGCGAGGATGTCGCGCCGTAAGCCCCGGCGCAGAACACCGCGACCAGATCGCCCGCTTCGGCACGCGGCAGCATGGCGGCATCGGCCAGCCGGTCCAGCGGCGTACACAGGCACCCGACCACATTGACTTCCTCGGTCGCTTCGGCACCGAACCTGCTGGCAATGGCGACGGGATAGTTGCGCCGCACAACCGTGCCGAAATTGCCCGACGCGGCGAGCTGGTGATGCAGGCCGCCATCGGTGACGAGATAGGTGACGCCGTGACTGATCTTGCGGTCGAGAATGCGGGTCAGATACACGCCCGACAGGCCGACGAGGTAGCGGCCCAGCTCAAGACAGAAATGGGTATCCCTCATCGTGTCGGGAAGTTCGGCGAAGCGGTGTTCCAAGGCTGCGCCGATGGCCTCGATATCGACTGGCGTATCCTTGGCGAAATAGGGAATGCCGAACCCGCCGCCCATATTGAGCTTGGGCAAAGCCGCGCCGATATCGTCCGTCAGCGACGCCGCCAGCGCCAGCACGTTGGCCTGTGCTTCGATCAGCGCATCGGCGTCCAGCGCCTGGCTGCCGGTGAAGATATGCAGCCCCTGCCAATCGATCCCGGCAGCCAGCAATCGCTTCGCCAGCGCCGGAACCTGCGCGCTGTCGATGCCGAACGGCTTCGCGCCGCCGCCCATCTTCATGCCCGACCCGCGCAGTTCGAAGTCCGGATTGACCCGCAGCGCCATCCTGGGCGCGATCCCGATGCGGTCGGCGATGGCCAGCGTCCGGTCCGCTTCGCCCGCGCTTTCGCAATTCAGGGTCGCGCCGAAGCGGATGGCCGCTTCCAGTTCGGTGTCGCGTTTGCCCGGCCCGGCGAAACTGACCCGCTCCGCCGATATCCCCGCCTCCCGCGCCAGCTCCAGCTCCCCGCCCGAGGCGATATCGAACCCGTCGGCCAGCCCTTTCATATGATGCAGCACAGGCGCGAACGGATTGGCCTTGATCGCATAATTGACGTGCAGACGCTCCGGCATTGCTGCGCGCAACTGCGCCATCGTCGCGTCCAGGATTGCGCTGTCATACACGAATAGCGGCGTCCCCCCGGCATCCTTTGCCAGTTCGCTTGCCGACTTGCCGCCGATGGCAAGCTCGCCGTCTTTGGTAGCAAACCCATCGGGAATGGGGCCGAGCGGTTTCATGCGGCCATCTCCCGCGCGAGACGTGTACGGTCGATCTTGCCATTGGCATTCAGGGGCATCGCTTCGCGCCAATGGATCGTGTGGGGTTGCATGAAATTGGGTAATGCCTGCGCCAGTGCCTTGCGCAAGCCCTCTTCCGCCAGACCGTCCCGCCCGCGCACCACAAGGTGGATAACCTGTCCCAACCGGACATCCGCTAATCCCAATGCAACGGCCTCGACCACCAGCCCGGTATCGACCGCCGCCGCCTCTATCTCCGCCGGGCTGATGCGGTTGCCCGCGCTCTTTATCATCGCGTCGCGCCTGCCGACAAAGTGCAGCAGACCGTCCGCATCGCGCCGAACCCGGTCGCCCGACCACACCGCCGTGCCGCCATAGCGGGAGGCGGCGGGCGCTGGCCTGAACCGGTCGGCGGTCCGCACATCGTCCTGCCAATAGCCTTGCGCCACCAGCGGCCCGCAATGCACAAGTTCGCCTTCTTCGTCCGCTCCCGCCACCGCGCCAGAATCGTCGATCACCAGCACCTCGGCATGGGGTATCGCGGTCCCCATCGCGGTCGGGTGGCTGTCGATCAGCGCAGGATCGAGATAGGTCGAGCGGAATGCTTCGGTCAGGCCGTACATCGCATAGAGGTCCGCGTCCGGGAATTGCGTGCGAAGCGAACGCACCAGCGGCTCCGTCAAGGCACCGCCGCTATTGGTCAGCCGCCGCATCGTTGTAACCGCTTCGGCAGACCATTCCGTTTCGACAAGCTGCACCCACAAGGGTGGCACTGCGGCAAGCGTGGTGATGGAATGCCTGGCGCACGCCTTCGCCACATCCTTCGCAAACAGGTAATCGAGCGGCACGACGCGGCCACCTGCATACCATGTGCTGAACAGCTGGCTTTGCCCGTAATCGAACGACAGTGGCAATACGGCCAGCGTTGCATCATCGGCCTGCATACCAAGATACCCGGCCACGCTTTGCGCCCCAAGCCACAGGTTCGCATGGCTCAGCATCACGCCCTTGGGCTGCCCGGTCGAACCGCTGGTATAAAGCAGCGCACATAGCGCTTCGGGATCGGCATCGGACGGCGGCAGCGTTGCGCCGCTGTCCGCAGCCGCTTTTATCGCGTCCGCTTCGCCCATCGTTGCGCAATTTCCCGGCACATCGCCGGGTGCCAGTGTCGCCAGCCGCGCCGGTGTTCCCAGCAACAATCGCACTCCGGCATCGGACAGGATATGCGCAACCTGCGCGCGTTTGAGCAGCGGATTGACCGGCACATGCACCAGTCCGGCGCGCGCGGCAGCCAGCGGCATCAGACAGGCAAGCTCCCCCTTCGCCGACCATGTCGCAACCCGCGCGCCCGGTGTATGAACCACGTCGCGCAACCACGCGGCCAGCCGCCCGACACGGCTTCTTAATTCCTCGTAGCTAAGCGTTTCGTCGCGCAACACCAGTGCAGCATCCCCCGCCTGCCCGCGTTCGGTCAGATGGTCGATCGGTTTGCTGGAAGGCGGCGTATTCGGGATTGGATTTACCTTGTTCGATAACGCGAAGGCTCTGTGACAAGCGTCAGCTATCATCCCACGGTTAACGGTTTGCAAGCAACCGCTGCGCCAGCCGGGCCATTTGCGCGGGCCGACTGGTTCGCGCTGCTGGCGGAGCGCGAGGCCGCACCGCTGTTCGTGCAGGCAGTCGAGGGCAGCGACACAGCCACGATGGCACTGGCGGAGCGCGGCGGGCGGCTGGAGACGCTGGCGAACTGGTACAGCTTTACCTGGCAACCCGATGGTGCCGAACGGTTGTGGCCCGGCATCGCAGCGGACCTGCGCAAAGAACACGCGCATGTCATACTGAGCGGCCTTCCCGAAACCGAAGCGCAAACCCTGCGCGCGGCATTCCGGCAGGCGGGCTGGTGGACGGATTTGCAGCCAGCCGATCATAACCATATTTTGCGGGTGCAGGGCCGCAGTTTTGCAGAGTATTGGGCGGACCGTCCCGGACAGATGCGCACCACGCTGAAGCGAAAGGCGAAGAAAGTGTCGGTCCGTATCCTGACCGATTTCGACGACGAAAGCTGGCGCGACTACGAGAATATCTATGCCAAAAGCTGGAAACCGGCGGAGGGCGACCCTGCCCTGCTGCGCGCATTCGCAGCGCAGGAAGCGGCGTCGGGGCGAATGCGGCTCGGCATCGCCTATGCCGAAGGACGGGCTGTCGCGGCGCAGTTCTGGACGGTCGAGGACGGCACCGCCTACATCCACAAACTCGCGCATCTGGAAGCGGACAAGGCGCTGTCGGCGGGCACCACGCTGACCGCTGCCCTGTTCGAGCATGTGATCGACACCGACCGGGTGGCGCTCATCGATTTTGGCACCGGCAACGATCCGTACAAGCGCGACTGGATGGAAGAGGTGCGTCTGCGGTACCGCCTCGAATGTTTCGATCCTGCCACGGTGCGCATCTGGCCTGCCATTCTGGCACATGCCGCGCGCAAGACCCGCCAGCGGCTTGCGCGCAACAGGCGCGAACGCTAGGGCCAGCGCCTGTTTCGGTGCATCCGAACCCGCTATATCAGAAGCAAGGGGCAGTGTTCGATCTTATGGCTACTTCGCCATCCGCCATTCCGACCGGGGACGCCGAGCAGGCCATCGGACCGAGCCGAGCCGCAATCGACGCCGCGCTGCGGTCCGTCCTTGCCGATGTTCTCGCCTTGCCTGCCGATCAGGTGGCGGGGTTCGATGCGGATACCGGGCTGTTCGGCCATTTGCCCGAACTGGACTCGATGGCCGTCGCCGGACTGCTTACGGAACTGGAAGACCGGCTCGACATCGTGATCGACGACGAAGATGTCGATGGCGAGATGCTGGAAACCTATGGCGGCCTGCTGGCCTTTGCCGAAGCGAAAGTCGCGGCCAGCTGACCATGCGCGCGGCGACGGTCTGGCCCGCGCTCGCACCGGACGGTTCGACATGCGACGAGATGGCGTTTGCCTTCGACCGTGGCCGTAGGGCGCGCGTGCTGGTTTTGCCCCCGCCGTTTGATGAACACAACAAACTGCGGCGGCAGTTGGCGCTGGTGATGGAGCGGCTGGACGCAGCGGGTATCGATGCGATCATGCCCGATCTGCCCGGTTTGAACGAAAGCCTTGTTCCTGCCGAGCAGGTGACACTCGCATCGCTGCGGCAGGCGGCCGAAGCGGCGCGCCAGCATTTCAACGCCAGCCATTGCCTCTCCGTGCGCCTCGCCGCGAACTACGCGCCCACGGACCTGCCGGGTTGGCGCTATGCCCCCGCGACCGGCGCGAGCGTACTGCGCACCATGATGCGGGCGCAATCGCTGTCGGACAAGGAAGCGGGGCGCGAACGCACGCTGGCGGAACTGGAAGCGCAAGGGACTGCCGATGGCCTGGTGCTGGGCGGCTGGCCGATCGGTGCGGACCTGTTCACCGCGCTCAATACGGCCGTGCTGCCGTCCGCGCCGCGACAGATGACGGTGGAGCAGGCAATGCTGACCGGTGCGCCGCCGTGGCGACGCGCCGAGCCGGGCGAAGATGCAGCGCAAGCCGACGCGCTTGCCGCCATCATCGCCACGGGCATTGCCGATGCGGGAGTCCCTGCCGCGTGAGCCGCCTCCACCTCGCCTTCGAATGCCGCAGCACCACCTGCATAGGCACCATCGACACCGCGCCGGGCAGTACCGGCCTGCTGCTCGTAAGTGGCGGCAATGAAATCCGGTCGGGCGCATTCCAGGGCCAATCCCGCCTCGCCGCGCGCATCGCCGCTGCCGGATTTCCGGTGTTCCGGTACGACCGGCGCGGCGTGGGTGACAGCGATGGCAAAAACCACGGCTACGGCAAGAGTACACTCGACATCGCCGCTGCCCTCGCCGCGTTTCAAGCCATATCGCCGCAAACGGAGCGTATAGTTGCCTTCGGTAACTGCGACGCGGCGAGCGCCTTGATGCTATCGGGGGGCGCAGGTAGCCATGCCCTGATCCTCGCCAATCCGTGGACTTTCGAAGAGGCGGAGGCATCCGGAAGCCCCTCTCCTGTCGAAGCAAGGGCCCGGTACCGCGAGAAACTTTCGAACCCCCGCGAGATCGCGCGCCTGCTACGCGGTGGGGTAAACTTCCCTAAACTTTCGCGCGGTCTGATGCAGGCAATCAAGCCAGGCAAACCTGCCAACAGCCTGGTCGACCGGATGCGCGAAGGCATGGCCGACTATGCCGGAGACGTCCGCATCCTGCTGGCCGCAAACGATCGCACCGCGCAGGCTTTCGCGCGAAGCTGGCCTGCCGACGACGCGCGTATCCGGCATTGTCCCGATGCCTCGCACGGTTTCGTCGAACCCGCCGCGCAGGATTGGCTGGACGCGCAGATATTGGCAGCCTTGCGCGCCTGACGGGCGCTATCGCACGAACAGGCTGGTCAGCTCGACATGGGTGGACCAGCGGAATTGGCCGATCGGGCGCAGCGCCGCGAGCCGGTAGCCACCATCCACCAGCGTCCGCGCATCGCGTGCCCAACTCGACGGGTTGCAGCTGACATAGACGATCCGTTCCAAGCCGCTCTGCGCCAGCTCGCGACATTGCGTCTTCGCTCCGGCGCGCGGCGGATCGAGCACGACAGCATCCAGTCTCGCCAGCTCCACCGCGGTCAGCGGATCGCGGAACAGGTCGCGGTGCGCCGCCTGCACCTGCCGCCCCGTGCTGCGCGCAGCCGTCCGGCACGCTAGCGACAGGTCGCGCGACCCTTCCACGGCCAGCACCTTGGCGCTCATCAGACAGTGCAAATGCAAACGTGCCCAACCCCGCAAACAGGTCCGCGACTGTCGCCCTATCCGCCAGCCATTCGCGGGCATCGCGCACCATTGCCGCCTCGCCATCGGCGGTCGGTTGCAGGAAAGCGCTCTCCGGAAACGGCACCGGTATGCCGCCCAGCGTTACCGTCACCGGTTCCGGCTCCCACTGTACCTCCGGCCCGAAACCCAGATCGACCGTAAGCCGCGCCAGCATGTGCTCCTGCGCAAAATCGATGAGCCTCTGCGTTTCGTCCAATCCATCGAGCGCCAGCTTTCGCAAACCGCAGGCTACGCCCTGGTCTGTCATGACGAGGTCGATATCGACCGTTCCGTTACCCGGAAACTTTGCCAGCAACTGGCGCAACGGCGAGACCAAAGCTTGCAGGGCGGGCAGCAGTATCGGGCATTCGCGCTGGTCGATAATCGTGTGTCCGCCCCGCTCGCGGAAGCCGATCCTTGCCCGTTTTCCAAGGCTCGCATGATACGTCGCCCGCCGACGCGTAGCGGGCGGCGAGAGGTGCGTTTCGAGAACGCTATCCGCTGATAGCTCCTGCCCTGCCGCTGCGTCTAACACGCGCGCGGTTACGAAGGCGCGCCACGCCGCTTCGTCCGCATGTTGCAACTGGCATCCACCGCACCGCCCGAAATGGCGACAGGGCGGGACGGCGCGATGCGGCCCGGGGACGATCGTGCCGTCCGCTTCGACTATGTCGCCGGTCACCGTGCCGGAAAAGTGCTGACCGTCCTGTGTCACGCCATCGCCCTTGGCGGCGATGCGGACAATCGGCGCCGCCATGTCAGCCCGCGTCTTCGGGAACGGACTTCGCGGTTCGGGTCGGCAGGCGATAGCGGTCATCGGCTACGCTGACTTCCAGCATCGCGCCGTCCGCGCTGAGCGTGTTGACCGAAACATCCGCACCGTCGGCAGCGATCAGCCCCGCGCCATCGGGATCGACATAGAACCGGCGATAGCCACCGTCGGGCGCGCGCAGCATGAGTGCCGCAAGGCCGGCAAACTCGCCCTCTTCGTCCGATGCGACTTCTTCCAGAAAGCAGACTTCGGCAAATTCACTACCGTCGCCAAGCGCGCATTCGATTGCGCTGGAACCGTCGGCTGCGGGCGGCTGCGTGCGCTCCGGCTCAGCCTCGCCACATCCGGACAGGGCAAGTCCGAATCCAGCCGCCAGGATCGTCGTTTTCGAGAAAGTCATCGTGTCCGCCTCAACTGTGTCACATCACGCACCGCACCGCGCGCGGCGCTGGTCGTCATGGCGGCATAGGCTTCAAGACTTGCAGAAACCTTGCGGGGGCGGGGTTTGGCCGGTTGCCACGCCGCATCGCCGCGCGCCTCCATCGCCGCCCGCCGCGCCGCCAGCGCATCGTCGGACACCGATACCGCGATACTGCGCGCGGGGATGTCGATGACGATCTCGTCGCCTTCCTCGACCAGCGCAATCGTGCCGCCCTCTGCCGCTTCCGGGCTGGCGTGGCCGATGCTCAAGCCCGACGTGCCGCCGGAGAACCGGCCATCTGTAACTAAAGCACAGGCCGCGCCCAGCCCCTTCGATTTCAGGTAGCTGGTCGGATACAGCATTTCCTGCATCCCCGGCCCGCCGCGCGGCCCTTCGTAGCGGATGACGATGACGTCGCCTTCCACGATCTGCCCGGTCAGGATGGCGGTGACGGCATCGTCCTGGCTTTCGAACACCCGTGCGGGGCCGGAGAAGGTCAGGATGCTTTCGTCCACTCCGGCGGTTTTTACGATGCAGCCGTCCTCGGCAAGATTGCCGTAAAGCACCGCCAGCCCGCCATCCTGGCTGAAGGCGTGTTCGGCGCTGCGGATGACGCCGCATTCGCGGTCGGTGTCGAGCGAGGCCCAGCGGCGCGACTGGCTGAAGGCGGTCTGCGTCGGCACGCCCCCCGGGGCGGCGAGGAAGAGGTCGCGCGCTGCCTTGGAGGGTTCAGCGGCGATGTCCCATTCCGCCAGGGCATCGGCCAGTGTCGGGCTATGGACGGTCGGCAGCGCGGTGTTGAGCAGCCCTGCCCGGTCCAGTTCGCCCAGGATCGCCATGATGCCGCCTGCGCGGTGGACGTCTTCCATATGCACGTCGTCCTTGGCCGGAGCGACCTTGCTGAGGCATGGCACGCGGCGGCTGAGCCGGTCGATATCGGCCATTGTGAAGTCGATCCCGGCTTCTTTCGCAGCAGCAAGCAGGTGCAGGACCGTGTTGGTCGAGCCGCCCATCGCGATGTCGAGGCTCATCGCATTTTCGAACGCGGCGAAGCTGGCGATGGTGCGCGGCAGGGCGGCGGCGTTGTCGTCCTCGTACCAGCGGCGGCAAAGCTCCACGATCAACCGCCCTGCCCGCAGGAACAGCGCCTTGCGGTCCGCATGCGTTGCCAGCGTCGAGCCATTGCCGGGCAGCGACAAGCCCAGCGCCTCGGTCAGGCAGTTCATCGAATTGGCGGTGAACATGCCCGAGCACGATCCGCAGGTCGGGCATGCGTTCTGCTCGATTTCCAGCACCTGTTCGTCGGTGTAGCGTTCATCGGCGGCAGCCACCATCGCATCGACCAGGTCGAGCGAGACCTCCTTGCCGTCCAGCACCACCTTGCCGGCCTCCATCGGCCCGCCGCTGACGAACACGACCGGAATGTTCAGGCGCATCGCGGCCATCAGCATGCCGGGTGTGATCTTGTCGCAGTTGGAGATGCACACCATTGCATCGGCGCAATGCGCGTTGACCATGTATTCCACGCTGTCGGCGATCAGGTCGCGGCTGGGCAGCGAATACAGCATGCCGTCATGGCCCATCGCAATGCCGTCATCCACCGCGATGGTGTTGAATTCCTTGGCAACGCCGCCCGCCGCTTCGATCTCGCGCGCGACCAGCTGGCCCAGATCCTTCAGATGGACGTGGCCCGGCACGAATTGCGTGAAGCTGTTGACCACGGCGATGATCGGCTTGCCGAAGTCGCCATCCTTCATGCCGGTGGCGCGCCACAATCCGCGTGCGCCCGCCATGTTGCGGCCGTGGGTCGAGGTGCGGGAGCGGTAGGCGGGCATGGGGCGGCTTTCGATCAGGACAGGTCTGGCGAAGACTAAAGCACGCCCGACAGCTTGCGCAAAGCCCTACCCGTTGCCTAGCGCCGATGCGGTGCGCCCTGGCCACGTCCGCAATCAGGCGCGCCCATCGTGCCTGATCGGCCTTGGTCGCGATAAGATCCTGCCGAATTTCCAGCGTCAAATAAGCCCGTCCACGCGCTTCGGCATGACGGTCCATCGAGGCGTTCAGCTGCTTGCCGGAATAGGGCTGATTGTCGCCTACGGTCAGGCCTGTATCGGCAAAGAACCGCATGGCGTGGCGCGCGGCGCGGTCATCCTGATTGTAGAGCAGCGCCACTTCCCACGGACGTTCCGCGTCGGGGTCGCTTTCCAGCGTCGGCGTGAAGCTGTGCAGCGCGACGATCAGGGCCGGTTCTGCGTCGTCCAGCCATTGTGCCAGCGCCGTATGGTAAGGCCGGTGATAGCGCGCCAGCCGCCGTTCGATGTCCGCGCCGATATTGCCTGGTATGGTGTGCCCGTCGCTGGCGATCGGCACCACGGCGGCCTCGTCCTCGCGTCGGTGCAGGTCGCAGACGAGGCGGCTGACCGTGGCGATATGCACCGCGATCCCGTGCCTGCGCGCCAGACGGTCGGCGATGCCCTCGACTCCGATATCGACTGCGATATGGGTGTCGAGCAGCGCCGCGTCGATGCCTAGGTCGATATCGTCCGGCACATGGCTGGAGGCATGGTCGGCAAGGCAGACAATGCCGCCGCGCACCGGCTCGCCGACCTGGCGATAGGGTCCATCGCTCACCGCAAACGCCCGCGCATCTGCCACCAGTCCGGCTGCATTTTCGCGATGAAAGCGGCCGCGGCATCGGCACGTTCGGTAGACCGATACAGCGCGAAGCAGGTCGCACCCGAACCGGACATGCGCGTTACGAACGCATCGGTTTCGCGCAACGCGGCAAGCACATCTGCGATGGGCGGGCAAAGCGAAATAGCGGGGCTTTCCAGATCGTTGCGCCCCTCTCTTGCGATATCGTCGCAGGTTCCGGTTGGCAAACTACCGCGATCCTTTCCGTCCCACGCCTCGAAAACAGGTCCGGTCGCCAGCGCCCGACCCGGATTGACCAGCAGCACTTCGGTCCCGGCCAGATCGTTCTCGACGGGTTCGATGTCCGATCCGGTGCCGCGCCCGATGGCCGCCACGCTATCGACGCATGCAGGTACATCCGCGCCCAGCTTCGCTGCCTTTTCCCGCCAGTTATCGGGCAGGCCGTACATTTCGCGCACGATGCGAAAAACCGCCCCTGCGTCGGCAGACCCGCCGCCAAGCCCCGCCGCGACCGGCAGGTTTTTCTCCAGCGAAATTTCCAGATCCCGGACGGACGCGGCAACGCGTTCAACGCCAACGCGGCAAGGTTATCGAATGGCACGCCCAGCTCCTCCGCGAACGGGCCACGCACGTGCAGTGTATCGTTGTCGCGCGATGTTCGCCGTCAGCACGTCGCCCGCATCGACGAAGGCGAACAGCGTCTCGATCTCGTGATAGCCATCGTCCCGCCGCGCGCGCACGTGCAGGGCGAGATTGATCTTGGCATAGCCCGTTTCACGCATACGCCTGCTCCTGAACTTTTGAAACGCCTGCTACCCCGCACCTCCCCCATATCGTCGCCCCGGACTTGATCCGGGGTCCAGCTACTTTGTGCGCGGTTCCCGAAAGCTAGCTGGATCCCGGATCAAGTCCGGGATGACGAAGGCGTGCATTCGCGATACCGACCTATCGGTCACATGTTGGGATAGTTCGGCCCGCCGCCACCTTCGGGCGTGGTCCAGTTGATGTTCTGGTTCGGGTCCTTGATGTCGCAGGTCTTGCAGTGGACGCAGTTCTGCGAGTTGATGACGAATTTCGGCTCCGCCTCGCCTTCGACCACCCATTCGTAGACACCCGCCGGGCAATAGCGCGTCGACGGTCCGCCATAGACGCCCAGCTCGCTGGCGCGTTGCAGTTCCATGTCGGCGACCTTCAGGTGATTGGGCTGGTCCTCGGCATGGTTGGTATAGCTGAAAGATACCGACGTCAGCCGGTCGAATGTGATGACCCCGTCGGGCTTGGGATACTTGATCGGCTGGTACAGGTCCGCGCGCTGCGTTTCGGTGTAGTCCGCGTGATGCTTCATGGCGAAGGGCAGGCCGATCTTCAGCTGCCGCATCCACATGTCGATACCGGCCAGTACGGTACCGATATCGCCACCGAATTTGGCAACCATCGGCTGCGCGTTCTGCGCCTTTTTCAACTCGGTCGCGATCCAGCTGTTGCGCAGGTTCGAATCGTAATCGGCCAACTCGGTCCGCTCATGCCCGCCAGCGATCGCCGCCGCCGCACTTTCGGCGGCCAGCATCCCGCTCTTCATCGCGGTATGGCTGCCCTTGATGCGCGGCACGTTGACGAAGCCCGCCGCACAGCCGATCAGCGCGCCGCCGGGGAAGGCAAGCTTCGGCACGCTTTGCCACCCGCCCTCGTTGATCGCCCGCGCGCCGTAGGCCACGCGCTTGCCGCCTTCCAGATAGTCGCGGATGGCGGGATGCAGTTTCCAACGCTGGAATTCCTCGAACGGGGAGACGTAAGGGTTCTTGTAATCGAGCGCGGTCACGAAGCCCAAAGCCACCTGCCCGTTCGCCTGATGATAGAGAAATCCGCCGCCCCAGCTGTCGCTTTCGGACAGCGGCCAGCCTTGGGTATGGATCACCTGACCCGGCTTGTGCTTCTTGGGATCGATATCCCACAATTCCTTTACGCCGAGGCCATAGACCTGCGGTTGGCAGTCCGCTTCGAGGTCGAAGCGCGCCTTCATCTGTTTGGTAAGGTTGCCGCGCGCGCCTTCGGCAAACAGCGTATATTTCGCCTCGATCTCCATGCCCGGCTGGAAATCGCCCTTGTGCGTCCCGTCCGCAGCAACGCCCATATCCTGCGTGACGACACCGCGCACCGCGCCCGCATCGTCGAACATGACATCGGCGGCGGGGAAGCCGGGGAACACCATGACGCCCAGCGCCTCCGCCTGTTCGCCCAGCCAGCGGGTCTGGTTGGCGAGGCTGCCGGTATAGCACCCATCGTTCCCCATGAACGGGGGCAGCGCCATATGCGGGATGTCGAATTTCTTCCCCTTGGACAGGATCCAGTGCTGGTTATCCGTCACCGGCGTTTCCGCCATCGGGCAGCCGGTTTCCTTCCAGTCCGGCAGCAACTCATCGAGCGCAATGGGATCGACCACTGCGCCCGACAGGATATGCGCGCCGATTTCGGAGCCTTTTTCCAGAACGACAACCTCAAGGTTCTCGTCGATCTGTTTCAGCCGGATTGCGGCAGCCATGCCCGCCACGCCGCCGCCGACGATGACCACGTCGCATGGCATGGATTCACGTTCGATAACGGTGGCTGTTTCTTCTGATGACATGGAAACGGGCATCTTTCGTTGCAGGGTCTGTTTTTGCAAATTAGGGTCGGCAGGTCTTGAATACCAGTCACTGGCAGGTCAAGGTTGCTGTGCCGATGACCGCTGTTGCCCCACCTCGCCACGCGCCACCCCAAGCACCTGCTTCCGCCGACGACATCGCCGCCGCCTTGGCATGGTGGCGCGATGCCGGTGTGTCGCATGACTACGCCGATGACGCTACGACTTGGCTTGCGGAGCCCGATGCGGAAAGCGCGGATCAACCAGATAAGCCAACAGCAAAGGTCCGGACGTCGAAACCGGCCTCGGCACCCCAAGCACCACTAACCCCGATTGCAGGCGACCCGGCGGCCTGGCCCAAAGACCTTGCCGCCTTTCGCGACTGGTGGATCGCCTCGCCCGACCTTGCCCCGGGCGGATTCGGCGCGCGGGTTCCGCCCCGTGGCGAGGCAGGGGCGGCCAATCTGTTCCTCGTACCCGAACCCGATGCCGACGATGCGGCAACATTGCTCTCCGGGCCGCAGGGCAACCTGTTGCGAAGTTTCCTGAGCGCAGCCGGTCTGGCCGGGGCGGACTGCTATTTCGCCTCCGCCCTGCCCGCCACGATCACCATGCCCGACTGGCAGGAATTGCGCGCGCGCGGTCTCGATGCCTTGCTGGCCCATCACATCGGCCTTGCCCGACCGCAGCGCATCATTGCGTTCGGACGCAACCTCCTGCCGCTGTTGGGACACGATACGGCGCAGGCCGCGACCAATGGCTTGCAATTTAGCACAAACGATAGCGAAATACCGCTGCTTGCCGGGCCTACGCTGAACGAGCTGCTGCGCGCGCCGCGGCGCCGTAGCCGGTTCTGGCAACGATGGCTCACATGGACGGACGACTGATATGCCCCGCATTGCAACCCGACCGGTAATTCTCGCCGCCATGCTGGCCGGTATCGCCATGACGGGCACCGCCGCCAATGCACAACAGTCGACCGCTGCCGATTATTTCCGCGAGCGATCGGTTACGTCCAACACGCCGACCGTGCTCGATGCATCGCAAGTCACACGCTATCGTTCCGTCTTCGCCGCGATCGACCGGCAGGACTGGAACACCGTCGCCACCATGCTGGCGCAGGACGATGGCAGCCCGCTCCATCAAGTCGCGTTGGCGGAATATTACCTGCATGCGAATAGCCCGCGCATCGAGGCAGGACAGATCCAGCAATGGCTGTCTGCCGGGACCGACCTGCCGCAGGCCGAGCAGATCACCGCACTCGGCGAACGGCGCGGGATGGAGGCACGTTATGCGGTGCCGGCCAAGCAATCCTTCGTCAGCCAGGGCTACGCCAGCAAGCGCATCCGTCCGCGCACGGTGCGCGACGGCACCCTGCCGGACTCGATCCGCCAATCCATCCTGCAGCACATCAAGGATGACGATCCCGATGGCGCGCGGCTGATGCTGGACGGTATCGACGCCAACCTGAGCAGCGAATCCCGTGCGGAATGGCGCCAGCGCGTGGCGTGGAGCTATTATATCGAGAACGACGACCGCGCCGCGCTCGGCATGGCGATGACTGTGGCGCAGGGGTCGGGCGCGTGGGTAGCGGAAGGCGACTGGGTCGCGGGTCTTGCAGCCTGGCGGCTGGGCGATTGCGACACCAGCGCCGCCTATTTCGAACGCGCCGCGCAGGGTGCCTACAATGTCGAATTGCAGGCGGCGGCGCGCTATTGGGCCAGCCGCGCCTATATCCGCTGCCGTGCGCCGGAAAAGGCCGCCGAGCAATTACGCGGCGCGGCCGACCTCGACGAAACGCTGTACGGCATGCTGGCGCTGGAACAGCTGGGCAAACAACTTCCCGGTACCCATGCGCAGGCCGATTTCAGCGCCGATGACTGGCGCAAATTGCAGGGCGTAACCAACGTCCGCACTGCCGTCGCGTTGGCGCAAATCGGCGAAAGCGCGCTTGCCGATGATGTCCTGCGCCATCAGGCGGAGATCGGCGACGCCTCGCAATATGACGAACTGTCGCGGCTGGCGCGCGAGCTTGGCCTGCCCTCCACGCAGCTGTGGATGGCGCACAATGCACCGCGCGGCGCGCAGTCCGAACCCGCCCTGCGCTACCCCGCCCCGCGCTGGACGCCGGTAAACGGCTGGAAAGTCGATCCGGCGCTGGCCTATGCCCATACGCTTCAGGAATCGAACTTCCGGGCCCGTGTCGTCAGCCCGGCTGGCGCTCGGGGCCTGATGCAGATCATGCCTGCCGCGGCGAAGGACCATGCCGGCAAGCTGGGCGTGGCAGGCAATGCGCGCGATCTGTCGCGGCCGGAAATCAATCTCGCCTTCGGGCAGGAACATCTCAACATGCTGCGCCATAGCGGCGCGACCGGCGGGCGGCTGCCCAAGATCATGGCGGCCTACAACGCCGGTCTGCGCCCCGTGACCCGCTGGAACAGGGAAGTGCGCGATCAGGACGACGCGCTGCTATATATGGAGAGCATCCCCTATTGGGAAACGCGCGGCTACGTCGCCATCGTGATGCGCAATTACTGGATGTACGAGCGGCAGGCCAATGCACCCCTGTCGCCCAGCCGCCGCGCGCTGGCGGAGGGGCAGTGGCCCGGCTTTCCCGAGCTTGGGCCGGAACGCATCACCCTGCGCGATTGATGGCAGTCGACCCGGATCGCGTTTTCAAGCCGCTGAACCTCGCGGTGCTGACGGTGTCGGATACCCGCACGCCCGATACCGACACATCCGGCGATATTCTTGTGTCACGGCTGGAGGCGGCGGGGCATCGGCTGGCTGCCCGTGCAATTACCCGCGACGATGCCGACCTGCTAATGACGCAGCTGGAAACGTGGGTGGCCGATCCCGCTATCGATGCGGTGCTATGCACCGGCGGTACCGGCCTGACCGGGCGCGACGTTACACCCGAAGCGCTGGCCCGTGTCGCCACCAGGGACATCCCGGGTTTCGGCGAACTGTTCCGCTGGCTCAGTTTCAAAACCATCGGCACCAGCACCATCCAGAGCCGCGCCTGCGCCGTGCTGGCGGGCGACACATACATATCTTCGCGTTGCCCGGATCGAACGGCGCGGTGAAGGACGGGTGGGACGGCATCCTCGCCGAACAGCTCGACAGCCGCAACAGCCCCTGCAATTTCGTCGATCTGATGCCCCGCCTGCGCGAGACCTGAACGCCACCGCTCCCTCTACAAGCATATTGTTCTGTATTTGTTCCACGTGAAACACTATGCAGCGGCATGGCCACCAATCCTCCTCCTGCCAAAATTCGCGGGCGCGGCGCGCAGTCCGCTGCCGTGCCCGACCGGTTCGGGCTGGCGACGCGCGAAGCAGATGGCGACTGGCGCGATGCGATGGAGGCGCTGGACGGGCCGCCGGTAAAACTGCGCACCACCGTGACCGAGGAAGCGCCCAAGTCGATCCTTTCCTTCAACACCTCGCCCGACATCGGCTTCGACCGGTCCATCAACGCCTATCGCGGGTGCGAGCATGGCTGCGTCTATTGCTTTGCGCGCCCGACCCATGCTTTTCACGACCTGTCGCCGGGGCTGGACTTCGAAACGAAGCTGTTCGCCAAACCCGGTGCCGCCAGACTGCTGCGCGCCACGCTGGCAAAACCGTCCTACCGTCCGCGCTGGATCGCGATGGGCACCAACACCGACCCTTACCAGCCGATAGAGCGCGACTATCGGATCACGCGCCAGGTGCTGGAAGTGTGCCTCGATGCGCGCCACCCCGTCACCATCACCACCAAGTCCGACCGCGTGCTGGACGATCTGGACCTGCTGGAAGACATGGCGCGCCAACGGCTTGTCGCGGTCGCCATCAGCGTTACCTCGCTCGATGCGAAGTTGTCCGGCAAGCTCGAACCGCGCGCAGCTTCTCCGCGCAAGCGGTTGGCGGCGCTGGAAAAACTGGCCGCCGCTGGCATCCCTTCCCACATCTCCATCGCGCCCGTCATCCCCGCCATCACCGACGAATACATGGAAGCCCTGATCGCGGCGGGCGGCAAGGCGGGCGTCCAATCGGCCAGCTGGATCCCGCTGCGCCTGCCCCATGAAGTCGCGCCGCTGTTCCGCGAGTGGCTGGCGGTGCATTACCCGGAGCGCGCCGCGAAGGTCATCAACATCGTGCGCGACATTCGGGACGGGAGAGACAACGACCCCGGCTTCTTCACCCGCATGAACCCGCAAGGCGTCTGGGCCGACCTGTTCCGCAACCGGTTCCGCAATGCCTGCCGCAAGGCCGGGATCGGGCGGGAACGCATCGCGCTCGACACCAGCAATTTTCGCGCCCCGCCGCCGGAAGGACAGATGCGGTTGCTGTAGGATGCTTGTATCGACTCGTTCAAGACTTCGTCACCCCGGATCAAGTCCCGAGTGCCGGGTTTTGCAGGCCAATTTCAATAGCGAACCATACCCGACCCCGTTCGTCCTGAGCCTGTCGAAGGACCGCCCTTACTACCCGGCGCAGTGTAGAAGGAAGAAGAACAATCCTTCGACAGGCTCAGGACGAACGGGAGCGTTATGTAAGCGCCATAAATTGCTCTAAAACCCCTCCCCACCCTCGCTCGGCTTAAACCGAACCAGCCTGCTGTTCGCCAACGCCGCTGTCCGGTTCACGACCGCTTGCTGATACTCAGCATCCTTGATCATCTCGAAAAACGCGCCGCTGTTCGGGTAGCTGGCGACGAAGCCGTCGTGCCATTCGCGGGCTTCGGGGCCGGTCACCATCGCCTGGAACGCGCCGCGCCACACGATGCTGCCGCCGACGCGGCGGAAGATCGGGCCGCTGGTCTTGCCGTATTCCTCATAGGCGCGTCGCCCGCTCCAGCCCTTGCCCGCATGTTCGTGGCCCGCCGGATACTCGGCCACGTCGCGGAACAGCAGCAGGTTCAGCATGTGGATCGGCTCGTCACGGGGTAGCGCCTTGAACGCGGCGAAACCGGCGGGCGTCGGGTCGATGTGGATGTCGGACATGAGTTTCTCTCCGGACTTAGGTGACAAAGGTTACACCGTGTCACCTTTGGCATTAGGCGGAATGATGTTTGTATTCAGTTGTTTACGGGGTGACGGTTAGACCGGACGGACAGGGGGCGGGAGGGGAAGATTGGCGATATGGCCTTTTTAGACGAGACTACCGCTAGCCATACGCTTCGCCTGTCGGTGTAGGACAGTGTTATAAAAGGACGTCACCCCGGACTTGGTCCGGGATGACGAAAGGAGCCACGTCCCTTACCCCGCCAATTTGTAATCCGCGAACCTGGTCCGCAGGTCCTTTTTGCTGATCTTGCCCGTCGCGGTGTGCGGGATGTCGTCGACGAACTCGACGGCATCGGGCAGCCACCATTTCGCCACCTTGCTGGACAGGAACGCGATGATGCTATCGCGCATCGCCCTCGACGCCCTCTTTCAGCACCACGAACAGCACCGGGCGCTCGTCCCATTTCGGATGCGCCATGCCGATAGCGGCGGCTTCGGCGACGGCGGGATGGCCGCAGGCGGCGTTTTCCAGCTCGACCGAGCTGATCCACTCGCCGCCCGACTTGATGACGTCCTTGGTCCGGTCGGTCAGTTGCAGCGTGCCGTCGGGATGGATGATGCCGACATCGCCGGTGTCGAACCAGCCGTCTGCGTTCACCGCGTCTTCCTCCGCCTTGAAATAGCGTTTGATGACCCACGGCCCGCGTATCTGCAACGCACCCGATTCCTTTCCGTCGCGCGGCAGTTCAGTGGTCATGTCGTCGAGGTCCACGGTGCGCAGTTCGACACCGAATATGGGCCGCCCCTGCATCGCGCATTTTTCCACCTTCTGGTCGAAATCAAGTTCGTCCCAGTCGCGCGACGGACCGCCGACCGTGCCGATGGGACTGGTCTCCGTCATGCCCCAGGCATGCTGGACGCGGGTGCCGTTCTTCATCAGCCGTTCGATCATGAAACGCGGCGCGGCGGACCCGCCGATGGTGGCGGCTTTCAGCTTGGGCAGCTCGATCCCTTGCGCATCGCAATACTGGAAATGCGCCAGCCAGACGGTCGGCACGCCCGCACTGTCGGTCACGCCCTCGCGCTTCATCAGTTCGTCCAGCACGGCCGGTTCGTTGACGGCGCTGAACACGAATTTCACGCCCGCCATCGCACCGGCATAGGGCAGGCCCCAGCTCGCGGCGTGGAACATCGGCACCACGGGCAGCATCACGCTGCTGGCCTGGAAATTCAGGCTGGCCGGTTGCAGGCCGGCCATCGCGTGGAACACCGTGCTGCGGTGTTCGTACAGCACGCCCTTCGGGTTGCCGGTCGTGCCGCTGGTATAGCACAACATGCACGGATCGCGCTCGTCCCCGCCGACCCACGCGAAGTCGCCGTCCTGCGCGCCGATCCAATCCTCGAACGCGGTGGCGTCGCTATCAGCAGGCGGGTCGTAGCAGATGTAGTGTTCGACCGTGGTCCAGCGGTCTTTCATCCGGTCCACGATGGGCTGGAACGCGGCGTCGTAGAACAGCACGCGGTCCTCGGCATGGTTGACGATGTAGTCGAGCTGGTCGTCGAACAGGCGCGGGTTCACCGTGTGCAGCACGCCGCCCATGCCCGCCACGCCGTACCAGCTGACGAGATGCCGCGCGTGGTTCATCGCAAGGCTGGCGACGCGCTCGCCCGGCTTTATGCCCAGCGTCTGCAACGCCTGCGCCATTTTCAGCGCGTCGGTGCGGATGCCCGCCCAGTCGGTGCGCGTTTCGCTGCCATCGGCCCAGCGGGTCACGATCTCGCGGTCGCCCGATTCCCGTGCCGCATGGTCGATCACATGCGTCACCCGCATGGTCCAGTCCTGCATCGCGCCTTCGCTTTTGCCGCTCATATCCATCCACTCCGTTCCGTATTGTTTGGCAAGCAGCATGACGGGGCATTCGGTTTTAGGCAACCAGCCGCAGCCGCGCCTTCGATTTGCGCGGTTTGAGCGATATGTCGTCCAGCCCCTCTATTGCCTGCAACCGCTCTGCAAGATCGCCGCCAAGCGCGAAGCCTGTGCCAAGCCGCAACCGGGTGGCGGCGTCCGCTCCGGTCGGCAGCGCGACGACGACTTCGCCATGATCCGCCTCACCTGCAACCAGCATCTCGCGCAAGGCGGGCAAGGCATCGGCGTCGGACAGCGAGAGGGTCAGCACCATGCGGGCACTGCCCTTTACCTCGTCCAGCGGGCGCGCGCCGCGCACGGTGACGCGCGGCGGTTCGTCCGGACTGGGCTGGTCCAGCTCCACCGTCAGCAGGATGCAGGTGCCGTCCTTGGCCCATGCCTCGAACTTCTCGACCAGCGCTTCCTCGAAACAGGCGGCGCTGAATTGTCCGGACATATCGGAGAAATCGGCGCGCACGAAATCCGCGCCACGCTTGGTGCGGCCCTTGTTCACCTTCTCGACCATTGCGGCCATCACCGCCGACTGCCGCCCGCCGCCGCTGACGCCTGCCGTGATGGTGTTCTGGTATGTGCGCGCGCCGTGCGCCGATGCGGCGGGCCAGAATTGCTGCACGGGATGGGCGGCGAAATAGAAGCCGAAATTCTCCCGCTCCTGCGCCATCGTTTCGGCGCGTGACCAGGCGGGGGCGTCTTTCAGGCGAAGGTCGGCGCTTTGCTCGCCCTCGCCGGAGAACAATCCGCCCTGCCCGCTCTCGCGTTCGCGCGCGGCACTCTCCGCCACCGCCAAGCAGCAGGTCGGCATTGTGCAGCAGGGTCGCGCGGTCCGGCGACAGGCTATCGAGCGCTCCGGCACAGATCAGTCCCTCAAGCTGGCGCGAATTCATCGCCCCTTTCGGCATCCGTTCGAACAGGTCTTTCACGTCAGCGAAAGGACCATTGGCGTCCCGCTCCGCCACCAGCGCATCCATCGCTTTGGCCCCCACATTGCGGATGCCCGCCAGCGCATAGCGGACCGCGTGGCCATCGTCGGTCTGCTCGACCGTGAATTGCGCATGGCTGGCGTTCACATCGGGCGGCGCGATGGTGACGCCCAGCCGCCGCGCGTCGTCGACGAACAGCGCCAGTTTTTCCGACTGGTGCATGTCGAAGCACATGGACGCGGCGTAGAATTCCTCCGGATAATGCGCTTTCAGCCACGCCGTCTGGTAGGACAGCAGCGCGTAAGCGGCGGCGTGCGACTTGTTGAAGCCGTAGCCCGCAAACTTGTCGATCAGGTCGAACAGTTCGTTGGCTTCGGGCGCCGGAATATCGGAATGTTCCAGGCAGCCATCGACGAACCGCTGGCGCTGCGCGTCCATTTCGGCCTGGACCTTCTTGCCCATCGCGCGGCGCAGCAGGTCGGCATCGCCGAGCGAATAGCCCGACAGGATCTGCGCCGCCTGCATCACCTGTTCCTGATAGACGAAGATGCCGTAGGTCTCGGCCAGGATACCTTCCAGCTTGGGGTGCGGATATTCGATCGGTACCTCGCCGCTCTTGCGCTTGCCGAACAGCGGGATGTTGTCCATCGGGCCGGGCCGATAGAGCGAGACGAGCGCGACGATATCCTCGAACTTGCTCGGCTTCACCGCCGTCAGCGTGCGGCGCATGCCCTCGCTTTCCAGCTGGAACACGCCGACGGTGTTGCCCGCCTTCATCAGCTCGTAAACCGCGTCGTCGTCCCACGCGAGGCTATTCAGATCGACCGTCACGCCGCGCTCGTCCAGCAGCCGCACCGCCTTTTCCAGCACCGACAGCGTCTTCAGGCCGAGGAAGTCGAACTTCACCAGCCCGCTCGAATTCGACATGCTTCATGTCGTATTGCGTCACCGGCATGTCGGACCGCGGATCGCGATAGAGCGGCAGCAGTTTCGCCAGCGGACGGTCGCCGATCACCACACCGGCGGCGTGGGTGGAGGAATTGCGCGGGAAGCCCTCCAGCTTCATGGCAAGGTCCACCAGCCGCTTCACATCGTTGTCGTTCTGGTATTCGCGCTTGAATTCCGCCGCTCCGTTCAGCGCGCGCGGCAGGGTCCACGGGTCGGTCGGATGGTTGGGTATCATCTTGCACAGCCGGTCCACCTGACCATAGGGCATTTGCAGGATGCGCCCGCAATCGCGCAGCACGGCGCGCGCCTTCAGCTTGCCGAAGGTGATGATCTGCGCGACGTGGTCCTCGCCATATTTCTGCTGGACATAGCGGATGACCTCGCCGCGCCGCGTTTCGCAGAAGTCGATATCGAAATCGGGCATGGACACGCGTTCAGGGTTCAGGAACCGCTCGAACAGCAGACCCAGCCGCAGCGGGTCGAGATCGGTGATGGTCAGCGCCCAGGCGACCACCGAGCCCGCACCTGATCCGCGCCCCGGCCCCACCGGAATGCCCTGTTCCTTCGCCCATTTGATGAAATCGGCAACGATCAGGAAATAGCCGGGAAAGCCCATCCCGACGATGACGTCGATTTCAAATTCAAGCCGTGTCTTGTATTCGAGAACGTCGTCCCACATCCCGTTCGTCCTGAGCATGTCGAAGGACTGTTTTTCCTTTTCCAGCGCTTCGCCGGAAGAGAAGTGCAATGCTTCGACAAGCTCAGCATGAGCGGTTTCTGGATAGTACGGCTTTAACCTTTCGACGAGCCCAGCCCGCGCATCGTCGGCTAAAGCCTTTGCCTCGCCTTCCAGATCGCCTGCCAGACTGGGCAGGATCGGCGCGCGCGATGGCGGTGCGAACGCGCAACGCTGGGCAATGACCAATGTGTTCGCCATCGCCTCGGGCAAATCGGCGAAGGTGTCGTCCATCATCGGGCCGGACTTGACCCATGCTTCGCGGTTGGAATGCACCCGCTCTTCGGTGTCGACATGGGTGGAGGCGGCGATGCACAGCATGGCATCGTGTGCCGCGTGCATATGCGGTTCGGCGTAGAAGGCGGGATTGGTGGCCACCAGTGGCAGGTCGCGCGCATAGGCGAGATCGATCAAAGCGCGCTTCTGCGGCTTCCTCGTTCGCTTCGCCGCGCCGCGCCAGCTCGACATACAGGCGATCCGGAAACAGGGCCTGCAAACGGTCCATGAGCGCTTCCGCATGGTCGCGCTGACCTTCCGCAAGCAGGTCGGTCAGCGCCCCGTCGCCCGCGCCGGTCAGCGCGATCAGACCGTCGGTCCGGCCTTCAAGATCATCCAGCGCAACATGCGGCGCGCGTTCCAATGGACGGCCAGATGGGCACGGCTGACAAGGTCGCACAGATTGTCGTACCCCGCCTCGTCCTGCGCGAACAGCGGCAGATGATCGACCTGCTTGCCGTCGGCATCGCGCGCAATGCCCAGCAGCGCGCCGATGATCGGCTGCACCCCTTGCGCCAGACACGCATGCGCAAAGGCGACCGCGCCATACAACCCGTTGCGATCGCACAGGGCGATGGCGGGAAAGCCCCGGTCGCTCGCCAGCTTGGCGATTTGCTTGGGGTCGATCGCCGCCTCCAGCATGGAGTAGGACGACAGGATTCGCAGCGGCACGAAGCGGGTATGGTGCATGGTATGGAATATGCGGCCGCCACGGCAGACTGCCAAGGTGCAAACGTCCACCTATCCCCCAGGCTGTCACGTAATCGGGCTTACTCGCCCTCGGCCTTTGCGCCCTTTGCGGCAGCAATCTTGCGCCGCGTATCGCGGATGCTCGACCACGCACCATAGGCAATCAGCGCGGCGAGGAAGAGCCACACCCATGTCGGGATATTCCGCCCCGCAATGGCGAGGTAGATATAGGCGGACACGAAGAAGAACCCCGCCGACATCATCGGCAGCACGGTGGACTTGCCCGCCTTCGCGCGGCGCACCAGCCAGCCGATGGACGCGATGAAGAACGGGATCGCGCCGATGTAAATGGCACCGAAGATATACGGGTTCACGCCATATTCCGCGCCGAGCGAAAGAAACCACTGGTTGATCGTATCGAGCATGGCGTGGCTTTCGGTGGCGGCGCGGGTTCGGTTACAGCAGGGCTTCGATATCTTTGGCGATGCTGGCGGGCGTGTCCGACGGACCGTAGCGGTTCACCACCTTGCCGTCGCGGTCGATAAGAAACTTGGTAAAGTTCCATTTGATCGACTTCAAACCGAGCACGCCGGGTGCGTCGGTTTTCAGCCAGTCGTACAGCGGGCTGGCGTCTTTGCCGTTGACCGCGATCTTGGCCATCAGCGGGAAGGTGACATCGTAATTGACCGAACAGAATTGCGCGATTTCCGCCGCATCGCCCGGTTCCTGCGCGCCGAACTGGTTGCACGGGAAGCCCAGCACGGTGAGGCCCTGCCCTTCGTATTTGCGGTGCAACGCCTCCAGCCCTTCATATTGCGGGGTGAAGCCGCACTTGCTGGCGGTATTGACCACCAGCACGACGCGGCCGGCATATTGCGCCAGATCGACAGGCTGTCCATCGGCGCCGGCCACGGTGAAATCGGCAAGTCCGGTCATTCGAGCACCCCTTCGTGCAGACGGACGACGCGATCCATGCGCGCCGCCAGCCTTTCATTATGCGTGGCGACCAGTGCCGCGCTGCCTTCGCCGCGCACGAGCTCCAGAAACTGCGCCAGCACCTTGTCGGACGTGTGTTCGTCGAGATTGCCGGTCGGCTCGTCCGCCAGCACCAGTTGCGGCCGATTGGCGAGTCCGCGCGCCACCGCGACACGCTGCTGCTCCCCGCCCGAGAGCTGGCTGGGCCGATGGCTCAACCGCTCCGACAGTCCGAGCGCGCCCAGCAATGTGTCAGACCGTGCATCGGCATCGGCGGTGGACACGCCCGCGATAAGCTGCGGCAGGTTTACATTCTCGCGCGCAGTGAAATCCACCAGCAGATGATGGAACTGGTACACAAAGCCGAGATGATCGCGCCGCAGCGTCGTGCGACCATCGGAGGCAAGGCGCGAGGCGTCCTGCCCGCCGATCTGGATGATCCCGCCGAAACCGCCTTCGAGCAGTCCCAAGGCCTGAAGCAGCGTGGATTTGCCCGAACCCGACGGGCCGAGCAGGGCCACGATCTCGCCCGGCATGATGGTCAGGTTCGCGCCGCGCAGCACGTCGATCCGCACCCCGCCCTGTTCGAAACTGCGGGTGACGTCGGTTAGTTTGGCAACTGGCTGGATGAGAGGCACATCAGTCATAGCGCAGCACCTGCACCGGATCGGTTTTGGAGGCCTTGTAAGCCGGATAGAATGTCGCCAGCAGGCTCAGCACCAGCGCCAGCGCGACGATGCCGAACACTTCGAACGGATCGACCCGGCTTGGCAATTCGGTCAAAATCCGCACCGAGGGATCCCACAACTGTGCGCCCGTCGCATACTGGATGCCGGTAACGATGGGCTGGCGAAAATACAGGATGACGAAGCCCAGCACGAGACCGAGGCTGGCCCCCAGCGCCCCGACCGTGAAGCCGGTGACGACAAAGATTTTCAGCAGGCTTTTGCGCGTCGCGCCCATCGTCCGCATAATGGCGATATCGCGCGTTTTGGCGCGGACCAGCATGACCAGCGACGACAGGATATTGAACGCCGCCACTACCACGATGATCGACAGCGCGAAGAACATCGCCACCCGCTCCACTTCCAGCGCCTCGAAAATGGACGAGTTGATCTGTTTCCAGGTGGATACCTGCGCCCCGTTCTCCAGTCGCCGGGCAACCGGGGCCATGATCTCCTCCACCCGATCGGCATCTTCGGTCTGCACCTCGATCATGCCGATGCGGTCGCCCGTCAGCAGCAGCGTCTGCGCATCGGGAATGGGCATGATGACGAACGCCTGGTCGAATTCGTAAATTCCGGTTTCGAACAGCGCGCTGACTTCGTATCCCACTTGTCGCGGCACGGTGCCAAACGGCGTGGTGCGCCCCGCCGGGTTAATTATAGTGATCGTGTCGCCGATACGCGCGCCGATATTCTCCGCCAGCCGTGCGCCGATTGCGACCTTGCTGGCGCCCGGTTGCAGCTCCGACAGATTGCCGATCAGCAACTGGTCGGACAGGCCGCGAATATCCTCAGCCGTGTTGCCGCGCATCACGATATTGTCGACCCGCCCGTTGAACGTCACCAGCAGCGGCTGTTCGATCAGCGGGCTGGCTTCGGTGACGCCTTCGGTTTCGCGAATGTCGGTCAGCACGTCCTGCCAGTTGTCCAGCCGCCCGCCATAGGCCTGCACGATGGCATGGCCGTTCAGGCCCACGATGCGGTCCAGCAACTCGCCGCGAAAGCCGTTCATCACGCTCATCACCGTCACCAGCATGGCGACCGACAGCATCACGACGACCACGCTGATCCCTGCGACCAGCGCGATAAACGCCTCGCTTCGCCCCGGCAGCAGGTATCGCCGCGCGATGGTCCATTCGAAATTGGTGAGGAACAAGGTGTGCGATTTCCCGCGCATGATTAACAGGTATGGCGCGGCGTCTAAGCGGGCGAAGCTGTCGCTGCAATGAAATACCCGGCGATAGGCCACCGGCGCGGGTTGTCATAGCATCGTAACACCGCGATATGGGCGGCGTGTCCGAACCGGCGGGCGCACTTCTCGGACCTACACGCGGCGGACGGTCACGATCATGCTTGCCAACCCCTTCGAAGACGACACCCTGCACGAGGAATGCGGCGTGTTCGGCGCGATCAACGCGCAGGACGCCTCGGCCCTGACCGCACTTGGCCTGCACGCGCTGCAACATCGCGGGCAGGAAGCCGCCGGCATTACCAGCTTCGATGGCACCACTTTCTTCACCCGGCGCGGGCTGGGCCATGTTGCGGACAGCTTCTCCACGCAGGACCAGCTTGCCGAATTGCCCGGAACCGCGGCATGCGGCCATGTCCGCTATTCCACCACCGGCGGCGCGGGTCTCAGGAATGTGCAGCCGCTTTATGCCGACCTTGCGAGCGGGGGGTTCGCAGTCGCGCATAACGGCAATATCTCCAACGCGCGCACCTTGCGGGACGAGCTGGTCGGGCGCGGCGCGATTTTCCAGTCCACGTCCGACACCGAAGTCATCATCCACCTCGTCGCCACCAGCCGCTATCCCACCATGATCGACCGGATCGTGGATGCGCTGCGTCTGGTGGAGGGGGCCTATTCGCTGGTCATCATGACGCCGGACGGCATGATTGCCTGCCGCGATCCGCTGGGCGTGCGTCCGCTGGTGATGGGGCGGCTGAACGATGCGGTGCTGTTCGCCAGCGAGAGCGTTGCGTTCGATACGGTCGGCGCGCGAGTTCGTGCGCGAGGTGGAGCCGGGCGAACTGGTTCAGGTCGCGCCCGACGGCACCGTCAAGTCGCTGCGCCCGTTCGGCGACCATTCCGCGCGGCCCTGCATCTTCGAACACGTCTATTTCAGCCGCCCCGATTCGATCTTCACGGGGCGCAGCGTCTATTCCAGCCGCAAGGCCATCGGCGAACAGCTCGCCATCGAAAGCCCCTGCGATGTCGATCTGGTGGTGCCGGTGCCCGACAGCGGGGTGCCCGCCGCCATCGGCTATGCGCAGCAATCGGGCGTGCCGTTCGAACTGGGTATCATCCGCAGCCACTATGTCGGGCGCACCTTCATCCAGCCATCGGACAGCGCGCGCCACTCCGGCGTCCGGCGCAAGCACAATGCCAATCGCGGGCTGGTGAAAGGCAAGCGCATCGTGCTGATCGACGACAGCATCGTGCGGGGCACCACCAGCCTGAAAATCGTGGAGATGATGCGCGATGCGGGCGCGGCGGAGGTGCATTTCCGTGTCGCCAGCCCGCCCACCGCGCATAGCTGCTATTACGGCGTCGATACGCCCGAACGATCCAAGCTGCTGGCGGCGCAGATGGATGTCGAACCGATGCGCGAATTCATCAAGGCGGACAGCCTTGCCTTCGTGTCCATCGACGGCCTGTATCGCGCCGTCGGGCACGAACAGCGCAACGCAGCCTGCCCGCAATTCTGCGATGCCTGCTTCACCGGCGACTATCCCACCGCGCTCACCGACCTGAAACGCCGCACCGACGGCGATGCGCAGCTTTCTTTCGACAAGGTGGCCTGATGGCGAAACAGCAACTCGAAGGGCGCGTGGCGCTGGTGACGGGCGCCAGCAAGGGCATCGGTGCGGCCACCGCGTTGGCGCTGGCGGAGGCGGGGGTGCATGTCATCCTGACGGGTCGCGATGTGCGCGCGCTGGAGGCGGTGGAAGACCGCATTCACGACGCGGGCGGCAACGCCACCATCGCGCCGGTAGACCTGACCGAAGCGGACGGCATATCGCGCCTCGCCACCGCCATCGGCACGCGCTGGGACACGCTGGACATCCTCGTGCTTTCCGCCGCCTATCTACCTACGCTGACGCCGGTGACGCAGATCGACCCCAAGCAGTTCAGCACCGCGCTGACCACCAACCTGCTGGCGACGCAAGCGTTGCTGGCGGCGTTCGATCCGTTGCTAAAGCGCAGCGGGCGGGCACGGGTTATCGGGCTGACCAGCTCGGTCGGTACGCAGCCGCGCGCCTTCTGGTCCGCCTACGGCACCACCAAGGCCGCCTTCGAGTCGCTGCTCGACAGCTACGCCGCCGAGGTCGAGAAGATCGGCGACGTGCGTGTCGCCATCGTCGATCCCGGTGCCACGCGCACCGCGATGCGGGCCAAGGCCTATCCAGGCGAAGACCCCGCCACGGTCAAGGAACCCGGCGTGGTGGCGGATGCCATCGTCGGCCTGATCGCCAACGGGTTCGAAACGCGGCACCGGCTGCGCGTTCCCGCCGCCTGAAGCTGCAACGCGCTAAAGCTGCGCTTAACCAAGGTCCGCAACGCTGCGGCAACCAGCACTGGCGAGAGTGCCTTCACGGTCTGGCACGGGCATACGCGCGGCAGGCCATGATGGTCCCTTCTTGGTCAGGATAGTCGCACAATGAACCTCGCAACCCCGGCACAGCCCCCCGCTCAGGCCGACAAGTACAGCGTCGCAGCACAGGAAGACCGCTGCGCACCCCGCACCCGGCTCATCATTCCCTCGCAACTGCGTGCCTCGGGCGGGCGGGCGTTCCAGACCGTTGTGAACGACCTGTCCATCTCCGGCTTCAGCGCATCGGCCATATCGCGGATGCATCCGGGTCAGGTGTGCTGGATTACCCTGCCCGGCCTTGAATCGCTACAGGCCGAGGTCGTGTGGTGGGAAGCTTCGCAAGTCGGCTGTGCGTTCTGCGAACTGCTCAGCCCCATCGTCCACGACAACATCCTGCAACAATACAGCGCGCCTTCGACCTATCGCGGCACGTTCTAGGCGCTATTTACCAGCCGCCACCGCTGCCACTGCTGTCTGGAAAGCGCGCCGGGCGTCGCTGCTGGTTGCGCGGGGCCAGTTGCCGATGACGGCGACCACCAGATTGCGCTGCGGCACGATGGTTATCGCCTGACCGAAAATGCCCTGCGCACCGTAAACGCCGCCAGGATAGGTCCACCACTGGTAGCCATAGCCGAACCCGTTGCCCAGATCGGCCTGCGCGGACGTCGCCTGCGCAAACCACCCGTCCGGCACCACATCGCCCCCGCCCTCCAGCACGAACTGCCCGAACCGCGCATAGTCGGCGAGGCGCAGCGAAAGACAGCACCCGCCGATGCTGGCATCGGTCGGGTCGTTGATCCAGAACAGGCTGTCCTCGAACCCGGCCGGATCGGCGATCTTTTCTTTCGCATACTCGGCCAGCGTCATGCCGACCGCACCCTCGACCACGGTGCCGATCAGGTTTGTTTCGCCGGTCTTGTAAACCCATTTCTCTCCGGCGGGCGCATCGCGGTCCAGCGTCTTCATGTATGTCACCGCCATCGGCTCGCCATCGACCGGCTGCACCGCGAACATGCGCGCAACATCGCTGTCGGGGTCGGAATAATCCTCGTTCCACGCGACGCCCGATGTCATGGTGGCAAGCTGTTCGACGGAGACATCGTCATACGCGCTGCCGACCAGGCCGGGGACATATTTCGATACCGGATCAGCGAGGCTGGCGATGCTGCCGTCCTTCACCGCTGCGCCCAGCAGCGTGGAGGTGAAGCTCTTCGCCACCGAAAAACTGGTCCAGCGGTCCTGCGCGGTCATGCCCAGCCCGTATTTCTCGTACCGGACGCGCCCGTCTTCCAGCACCATGATACCTGCCGCATTGTGTTCCGCCAGATAGGCATCGAGCTACGCCATCGACGCGGCGGGCAGCGCGTCGCCACGCGGCAAGGTGCGCTTGCTGCGCGCCTTAACCTCCGTTCCGGGGAAATAATCCTCCATCTTGCGGAAGCGCGCCGAACGGGTTGCATCGTCCCAGAACAATACCTGCTGCTGTTCCAGCGTCAGCTCTTGCAGGGGCGCGGTGCGCGTCACGAAAACGGGCGGTGGCGGCGCAGGTGGCGGGACGCAGCGGGGGGCGCACCCTCCATAGCGACCGCTTGCGCAGTCACGGGCGGTACCGGTTGCGCCGTTGCGCACCCCGCCAGCAAGGCGGCCGCGCATGTCATCGTCGCCATCATCATCCGCATCGCCCTATTCCTTCACAAGTGTAACCTGATGCACGTCGATCCCGCCGCCGCGAAACCCGCCTTCGCAATAGGCGAGGTAATAGTCCCAGAACCGCCGGAAATGCGAATCGAACCCTGTGGGCAAGCGTCCCTGATTGCCCGCCACGGTAAAGTTCTCGCGCCACAGCTTCAGCGTTTCGGCATAATCCGCGCCGAAATCGGCCTGGTCTTCCCAGCGCAGGCCGCGCGCCTCGGCCAGCGCGCGAAACTCTGCGGTGCGGATCAGCAGGCCACCGGGGAAGACATAGGCCTGGATAAAATCGGCGCTGGCGGCATAGGCGTCGAACACCGGTTCAGCCATCGAGATGAACTGGATCGCCGCGCGCCCGCCGGGCTTCAGGCTGCGCGCGACCACATCGAGATAATTGGGCCAGTTCTCGCGCCCCAGCGCCTCCACCATCTCGATGCTGAATACCGCATCGTAGGTGCCGCGCACGTCGCGATAGTCGCAGTGGCGCAGCGTGACGTTTTCGAGCACTTCGGGCGGCAGCGTTTCCCGTGCCCAGGCCAGTTGCTGTTCGGACAGGCTGATCGCATCGACCCGCACGCCGCCAGCGGCCAGCGCCGCCGCCGCCGATCCCCAGCCGCAGCCAATTTCCAGCACGCGGTCACCGGCGGAAACGCCCAGCCGCGCCTCCACCGTCATCATCTTGCCGACCTGTCCGTAGGCCAGCGTATCGCCCATCTGCTGGTACGGGTTCGGGCCGTCCCACACGCCCCAGCGGGCGCTGGAATAGGTCATCGTGTCGTCCAGCCACGCGGCGTAGAAATCATTGCCCAGATCGTAATGCGCGTGAATGTTGCGGGCCGAACCGGCGCGCGTGTTGCGGTTGAGCCAATGGCCGAACCGCGCCGCCAGCCGGAACCCGCCCTTCGCCCGCCCCGCATTGCCCAGCGTCACCGCATTGGCGTTGAACACCGCGAACACGGTCACAAGGTCGGGGCTGGACCATTCGCCCGCTTCCCACGCCTGGTACCAGCCGACGGACCCGTTGGACGCCAGCCGCAACAGCGCCCGCCAGTCCTTCAGATGCACCACCGCGTCGAAGCCGTCCTCATGACCGCCCAGCACCCGCACCGTGCCGTCGGGCAAGTGCCCCTGTATCGAACCACGCACCAGCCCCGCATCGAGCCGGTCCAGCATCTTGTGAAAGCCGGGCGCCAGCATCCGCGCCAGCCGGCCCGGCGCACGCTCGAACCGCGTGCCTCCCGCCAGCAGCCCTGCGCCGCGTTGTGCTTCCCCCGTCATGGGCGTCGCTATGGCGTTGCGCCGGGTGTCGGGCAAGTTCGCATTGGACGCCACCTGTGCGGTCAGTCCTTCGTTGCGCGATAGGCGGACAGCGCGCGTTCGCGGGCGTCCTTGTGGGCGATGATTTTTGCGGGATAACCGTCGGGACGACAGCCTGCTTCCTCCGGATCGTGGATCGCCTCGTCCGACACCTCCGCCAGTTCGGGTACGAATTTCCGGATATAGCCCGCCGCATCGAATTTGGGGCTTTGCGTCAGCGGGGCCATGATGCGGCTGAACATGTTGCTGTCCACACCCGATCCGCTGATCCACTGCCAGTTGACGCCGTTCGATCCGTAATCGGCATCGACCAGACAATCCCAGTACCACTGCTCGCCCAGCGTCCAGTCGATCAGCAGGTGTTTGACGAGGAAGCTGGCGCAGATCATCCGTACGCGGTTGTGCATCCAGCCGGTTTGCCAAAGCTGGCGCATGCCCGCATCGACAATTGGGTAGCCGGTGCGTCCCTGCTGCCACGCTTCGAGGTCGGCCTGCACATCGCCGGATGAGGCGTCGCGCCACAGATCGCTGTCATATCCGTCGCGATAGGGCTTCGCGGCCATAGTCGGGGTATTGGCGGATCACGTTCTGCGCATAGTCGCGCCAGATCAGCTCTTTCTCGAATGTTTTCCAGCCCTTGCTGCGCTTGCTTGAGAACCGGTGCCAAATCTGCACCGGCGATATCTCGCCCCAGTGCAGGTGCGGCGACATGCGGCTGGACCCGTCCTGCGACGGCAGGTTGCGCGCTTCGTCATAGGCATCGACGTGGTCCACCCACCAGTCGAGCCGGTCCTGCGCCGCCGCCTCGCCGACCTCCCACGCTGCGTCAATGCCGCCGGACCAGTCGGGCTTGGTCGGCAGCAAGTCCCAGTCCGCCAGGGCATCGCTGTCGGGCCATTCGTCGGGCGATGACAGTGTGTCGGGTTCGGGCAGCGCGTCGCGCGGCGGCAGTTCCTCCAGCACGGCTTTCGAAAACGGTGTGTAGATCTTGTACGGATTGCCCGACCCGGTGGTGACGGTGCCCGCGGGCAGCAGGTAGTTGCCGTCGTAAAGCTGCAAATCCAACTCCGCCGCCAGCGCGCTCTCCGCCTCCTGCCACCACGGTTCGTAATGGCGGTTGGCGTGGAGCGTTTCAGCCCCGACGGCATTGGCGAGGCTGATCAGCTCGCTGACCGCATCACCGCGCCGCAGCACGATCCGCGATTGCCGCGCGCCCAGGCTAAGCGACAGACTCTCGAGCGAATGGTGCAGCCACCACCGGCTCGCCCCGCCATAGGCATGGTCCCCCGCCGCATCGTCATCGAGCACATAGACCGGCACCACCGGCCCCGCTTGTGCTGCATGATACAGCGCCGGATTGTCCGCCATCCGAAGGTCACGGCGCAGCCAGAGGAGTTGGGGTTTGGTCATGTGTCTTTCTCTACGCTCAACTTTCCAACCCCGTCATGCTGAACGTGTTTCAGCATCCATTCCCGGTCTTGGTGCCGCGTTGTAAGATAAGTGGTTTGCCCTTTTCATGCCAACTCCGTTCGCCCTGAGCTTGTCGAAGGGTCGCACTAATCTTGCGCCACCGTGCGAAGAAAGAAGTACAGTCCTTCGACCAGCTCAGGACGAACGGGATGTTTGCCGCTGTACTCACTCCGTCTCCACGCAAACGGCATCCGGCAGCGCCACGCTGAACCTGTCCCGCGCCCTTGGGTCGTAGAACCGTGCGTCGCGCAGCAGATAGCGACCATCCTCCGCCGGTTCGATGAAGGGTGTGCGCGACCAGAAAAGAAAGGCATCGACGTCCGGGTTTGTCTCACGTAGCTCACCTGTTGCACAACGTGCAGGCAGGACGCCCGGCAGCGCCTCGCCATCCAGGGCGTAGAACCCTCCCCCGCCAGTTATCATCTCGCGAGCCAGCGGATTGAACGGCACCGGACTGGCGATCACGGTCTGGGTTCCAGTGGGCGCGGGTCCATCATACCGATGTTCTGCCACACCTGTAATTCCCGCGTTCACCCCGATATACACCAGCGCCAGCGCCAGCGCCTGCCGCCCCGTCTTGCGCCAGCTTCCGCCGCGCTTTTCCTGCCGCAGCGACCACCATGTCGCAAAACCCATCAGGCCCCACAACCACACGTCGATGATGAACAGCGTATCGCCATAGAACCAGCGGCTGCTGAACGGTTCGAGCAGGCGGATGCCATACACGTTGAGCCAGTCGAGCGCCGGGTGCGTCAGGCAACCGAGCAGGCTCAGCCCGTAGAGCCAGCCAAAATGCACCGGCAGGCGTCCTTCCGGTCTCTTGCCGCGTTTGGTTTGCCAGCGGTCGAACCCCCACAATAGCCCCGCCAGCACCAGCGGCAGCAACACCAGCGCGGGCGGTCCATGGGTTATGCCACGCCGGAAGGCGAGGTGCTCCACCCCTTCCAGCCAGAAGAAGCATGTCGCATCCACGTCGGGCAGGTTCGCACCGATAATGAGTGCGGGCATGGCCAGCCCCGTCCGCTTTTTCAGGCCGGTTTGGCCGATCAATGCACCGACGAGCGAGTGGGTAAGGTTGTCCAAGTTCTATCTCACGCAAAGGCGCAAAGGCGCAAAGGAAAGGGTCAGGGTACGCTAGTTCCGATGGTTGTTCGCCACTCGCTTGATACCTTGCTTGAAAGTCTCTTGGCCGAAATTCATCAGCAAGCCTAAAGGAAGATCCATCATTCGTAGGTAGGTTAATAGTTGCTTGGGATATAAAGCGCTGTCGCGCTCGGTAGATTTCAGCTCTATGATAAGGCTTTCTTCGACAAACACATCAATCCGGAACGCGTTGTCAACGACAACGCCATTGTGTTTGATAGGCACTGGCACTTGCCGGCGAACCGCAATGCCGCGATCTTCAAGACCCTTTGTCAGTAAAATCTCATAAACGCTCTCGAGCAGGCCGGGGCCGACTTCCTTATGAAGCTTGAACCCGCAATCGACCGCCTCCTTGGCTAAATCTTCAATATCCAACACGCCCCCTTCATCGCGCCTCCGCGCCTTTGCGCGACCCTCCTAAGCGGATGCCCTTCCGCCGCATCGACCGTCCAGGTCTGCCCCTTGCCGAGCAGCTTCGCCAGATTGGCGGTCTTGCCCTCGCTCGCCATTTTGCGTTCTTCGATGACGGCGGTTTCGAACGTCGGGCGCGGATCGTCGTAAAGCACGCCCAGCGCCATCGGGAAGTCACCGAACGGCATCTCGACCAGCATGTTCGCCACCGCGCGGCTTTTCACGTCGTGCACGCGCACGCCCGCCGCCTGCCAGTCGCCGTCCGTCACTTCGACAACCTTCAACGCAAGGGTGTCGATATCCAGCGCCAGCCCTTTCGCGCCATTGGCGAACAGCATCGGTTCGCCATCCTCCAGCCAGAGCTGCCGATCCTCCGCGCCCTTGGGTGCGGCGAAATCCTCGAACACGTCTTTGTTGTAGACGATACAGTTCTGGAATATCTCGATAAAGGCCGCACCCTGATGCGCGTGGGCGGCGATCAGAACCTCGGGCAGTTTCTTCGACACATCGAACCCGCGCGCCACGAACCGCGCGCCGCTGCCCAGTGCAAAGGCGGCGGGTTTCGCAGGGTGATCGTAGCTGCCGATGGGCGTCGAAGGCGACTTGGTGCCCTCGCGGCTGGTTGGCGAGGCCTGCCCCTTGGTCAGCCCGTAGATTTCGTTGTTGAACAGCATGATCTGCATGTTCACGTTGCGCCGCAGCACGTGCATCATGTGGTTGCCGCCGATGCTGAGGCCGTCGCCGTCGCCCGTGACCAGCCAGATATCGAGGTCCGGATTGGCCAGCTTCACCCCCGTCGCCACCGCAGGCGCGCGGCCGTGGATGGTGTGGAAGCCGTATGTCTCCATGTAATAGGGGAACCGGCTGGAACAGCCGATACCGCTGATGAAGCACGTGTTGGACGGGTCTGCACCTAGCTGCGGCAAGGTGCGCTGCACCGCTTTCAGGATGGCGTAGTCCCCGCACCCGGGGCACCAGCGCACCTCCTGGTCGGTTTCCCAGTCCTTGAGCGTGGTTTCGAATTTAACGGGGGCGTTCATTATAACTCTTTCCGGACATCAAAGCCCGTTCGTGCTGAGCGTGTCGTAGCATTGCACTTCACTTGATCTCCACGCTCGAAAAAAGGACGACCCTTCGACAAGCTCAGGGCGAACGGAATGGGCGACATGCACACCATCATTGAACCGGACTCGGCAACTGGCCTTCGTTCACTTCGACCTGCCCGCCTTCATTGCCCGCGATACCGTCGAAATACTTCGCAATCGCCGCTTCCATTTCCGCGATGGCGAAGGGTTGCCCGCTGGTCTTGGTCAGCGGGGTCGCATCGATCAGCAACTGGTCGCGCAGGACGGTCTTGAACTGGCCGGTGTTCATTTCCGGCACCAGAACGTGGTCGTATCCGCGCAGCAGCTCGCCCAGATTGGCGGGCAGTGGCCAGATGTTGCGGACGTGGATATGCGCCACGCTGCAGCCTTTGGCGATACTGCGGCGGACGGCCTGCTGGATGGGGCCATAGGTGCTGCCCCAGCCGACCACGGCCAGCGTGCCGGTGGCGTCGCCCAAGGCGACCTCCTGTGCGGGCACGGGAATGTCCGCGATCTTGCGTTTGCGCATGTCGGTCATCGCCTGATGGTTGTCGGGCGCGTAGTCGATATTGCCGGTCCCGTCCTCTTTCTCGATCCCGCCGATGCGGTGCATCAGGCCCGGCGTGCCCGGCTTGATCCACGGCCGCGCACCCTTGAAGTCGCGGGCATAGGGCAACAGCGGCTCGCCCGCGGGCAGCGTATAGAGGAACTGCGCCGGAAACGGCTCGAAAGTGTCGGGGTCTGGCACTTTCCACGGCTCGGCGGCATTGGCGATGTAGCCATCGGTCAGCAGCATCACCGGCGTCATGTACTGCACCGCCAGACGGCACGCCTCGATCGCGCATTCGAACGCATCGCCGGGGCTGCGCGCGGCGACGACGGGCATCGGCGCATCGCCATTACGGCCATAGACCGCCTGATAGAGGTCGCTCTGCTCGGTCTTGGTCGGCAGGCCGGTGCTGGGGCCGCCGCGCTGGCTGTTGACGATGACCAGCGGCAGTTCGGTCATGATCGCCAGCCCCATCGCCTCGGTCTTCAGCGCGATGCCAGGCCCACTGCTGGACGTGACGCCTAGCGCCCCGGCATAGCTCGCCCCGATGGCGGCGCAGATCGCGGCGATCTCGTCTTCCGCCTGGAACGTGGTGACGCCGAATTCCTTCAATCGCGCGAGGTGGTGCAGGATGGCGCTGGCTGGCGTGATGGGATAGCCGCCGAAGAACATCTCCAGCTCGGCCAGCTGCGCCCCCGCAACCAGCCCCAGCGACACGGCCTCGGCGCCCGTAATCGTGCGATAAAGCCCCGGTTCGCTTTCCACCGGCGGCATGGAAAGCTGCTTGATCGGCCCGGCCAGCTCCGCCGTCTCGCCATAGGCATGGCCCGCATCCAGCGCCGCGATATTCGCATCCGCGATGTCCGGCTTGCTCTTGAACTTGCCGCGCAGCCAGTCGTGGATAGGGTCGCGCGGCCGGTCGAACATCCACAACGCCAGCCCCAGCGTCCACATGTTCTTGGACCGCAGCGCGTCCTTCTTGCCCAGCCCGAACGGCTCCACCGCCTGCACCGTCATCTCGCTGATGTCGAAGGCCAGCACGTCGAACTTCGCCAGGCTGCCGTCTTCCAGCGGGTTGGCGTCGTATTTCGCCTTGTCGAGGTTGCGCTTGGTAAACGCGCCGGTGTCCGCGATGATCAGGCCGCCGGGTTTCAGCGCGGCCAGGTTCACCTTCAGCGCGGCGGGGTTCATCGCCACCAGCACGTCGGGCGCGTCGCCGGCGGTGTTGATCTTGCGACTGCCGAAATTGATCTGGAACGCGCTGACGCCGAACAGCGTGCCCTGCGGCGCGCGGATTTCGGCGGGGAAATCGGGGAAGGTGGCGAGGTCGTTGCCCTGCAAGGCAGTGGACAGGGTGAACTGCCCGCCCGTCAGCTGCATCCCGTCGCCGGAATCGCCCGCGAACCGCACGGTGACCGCATCTGGGACCGCATCGGGTATGGCGGTGACGGGAATATCTGCGGCGACAGACGCCATAAATGTGGTCCTCGTGACTTCTTTGCGTAAGGTCGGTCGAGCCGCGCACCTATGGACGGCACCGCGCGCCCGCAATCAAGATTTTCTCCTATGTCACAAAACAGGCGGTGGAAACAGGCGGCGGCTGCGCTAGGCACCGGGCAACACAAAAGTGATGCGAGGAACCCTGCCATGGCCGACACCGAACACTTCGTGCGCGACGATACCCGCGCCTTCCTTGCCATGCTGGAACAGATGGGCGGCGGCGGCGTGGAGGATGTGGGCGCGGTTGCCGGGCGGCAGCAGATGCGCGCGCTGGGGCCGCTGGCGGAGGCGGAGCCGCGCGACTTGCCGGTCATCCGCGACCTGACCTGCCCCGGCCCGGCGGGCGACATCCCGCTGCGGTTCTACGACACGAAGGAGACGCGCGGCGCGGGGCCGGTGGTGCTGTTCCTGCATGGCGGCGGCTTCGTGATTGGCGATCTGGAGGTCTATCACGCACTGTGCACCGAGATCGCGCACCGGCTCGACCTGCCGGTGGTGTCGGTGGACTACCGGCTCGCGCCCGAGCATCCCTTCCCCGCCGGGCCGGACGATTGCGAGGCGGCGGCACGCTGGCTGGCGGGGTCGCCTGCAGAACTGGACCGGACGTTTACCGGCCTCGTCATCACAGGCGACAGCGCGGGCGGCAATCTGACCATCGTCACCACCGCCGCCTTGACCGCCGAGCCCGCCGCCGTGCCGGTGCTGGTGCAGGCGCCGATCTACCCCATCGCCAGCGACGTCAGCGAACACACCAGCTTCCGCGAGTTTGCCGAGGGGTTCTTCCTGACCCGCAAGACGATGCGGTGGTTCGACGAGCAATATGCAGGCGATGCGAGCGACGCGCGGCACACGCCGATGGCGGTTGTGGCGAAGGACGTGCCGCCCACCGTGCTGTGCACCGCCGGACTGGACCCGTTGCGCGATTCGGGCCGCGAATATGCCGCCCACCTGATCGAGCAGGGCACCGAGGTCAGCTATTTCGAGTTCTCCGGCCTGATCCACGGCTTCGTCACCATGCGCAAGGCGATCCCCAGCGGGCAGGCGGACCTGGAGACGTTTCTCGACGCGGTGAAGGTCAAGCTGCGATGAGCAACGATTTCGCCGCACTGCCCTACCGCCCCTGCGTCGGCGTGATGCTGGTGAATGCGGACGGCAAGGCCTTCGTCGGCCAGCGTATCGACAACCCCGGCACCGAAGAACGCCCCGGCGCATGGCAGATGCCGCAGGGGGGCGTCGATCCGGGCGAAGACTTGGAAGTCGCCGCCTTCCGCGAGCTGGCAGAGGAGACCGGCGTAACGCAGAACCACGCCGGTATCGTCGCCCAGATGCCCGGCACGGTGCGCTACGACCTGCCACCCGAATTGCTCGGCAAGCTATGGAAGGGCCGGTATCGCGGGCAGGAGCAAAGCTGGTTCCTGATGCGCTTCACCGGCAAGGATACGGACATCGACCTAGAGGCCCACAACCCGCCGGAATTCGCAGCGTGGAAGTGGGAAGAGCCGGTAGAGGTGCCAAAACTGATAGTGCCGTTCAAAACGCACGTGTATCGTGCGGTGCTGGAGGCGTTTTTGCCGTTGATTTAAGATCGTTGTTGCTAATGTAGCGGGACGCGTTGGCTAATGGTCAGCCAGATCAGTGCCTATCGCTCCGACGCTCTGGATTGTCCAAGGACACTTACGGTTCGCCGCGTCGCTTCGCTCCTCGCAATGACGAGGGAAAAGGCCGAACGTAATCGCAAAGGAAGAGAAATCGTAGTCAGCCATCGGGCAAACACCCCGTCATTGCGAGCGTAGCGAGACGAAGTCGGCCATCGGCCTACCAATCCGGGGCGCGCTGCGGGGAGCGTCAGGATCGCTTCGCGGCTTCACCACTCGCAATGATAGCTGAGAAGTTGCCCGATGATCGACGAAAATCGCATGCAGGTTTGAAGGTTGGCTACCGACCAAATGATCGACATATTGGGGCATAGATCGAACCCGAATGCCGGCAAATGATATATTAATGGGGCGCAGGAATGCGGCGCTCTACTTCGACAAATTCATAATCATCAAAATCGAGTCGAACTGCCGTGACGATGTGACCAGTCCTTCCCAACCAAAGTTCCACCCCACCATCGACGCTGGATGCGGCCCAAACGGGAAGCTCCATCAATTCGCGCCGAATAGACTGCGCGTTGAAGCACAGGTCGGATGACGTTTGATCGGAGCAGCTAAATTGTGGCTTTCTCGCTCCAGAACGAATTTCTTCCAGCGCTACGAGAGACGCAAAGCCTTCTCTCGGCTCTACGTTCGGGTTCAGATGCACGTAGTCTTTCGACGGACAACCTGCTGAATCGGAAAGTGCGATTTCAACCATGCTATAGGAACGTGCAAGAACGGCCTGCGCAGGATCAATATTCGTGGAACCTTGAAAAAAGAGCCTCCAGCGGTTTCTCAAGCATCCGTTGTCGGAGGCAATCGGTCTTTCGATGAGTTGCAGCTCTATCGGGTAAGGCAGCTGCAATATACTCTCGACCTCTTGTACCGCCACGATTGGCTCATGCCGCTGGCCTTTAAGAGCGAGGTCACCAGCCGCGCCCGGCGGAAGTTGAGTGATGTCTTCTAGGGTCGGACCTGTAAGCGTTTGCAAGATCATTAGGACAGTAGTGATCATCTTGCGGGCAACCTTTCTTCGTCAGCTTATCTACATAGCTTTATCTGAAAACTATCTTTCCGCAAACCACTTAAAGCCGAGTGAACCGCTTTCCTACACGCCAAGCGCGAGCTATAGTGGATACCGCTCTTTGAAAACCGAATATTGCATGGAAAGAAGCCTAACTTCTAGCGGTCCTTCCAAGTTTGCGGCGAACTCTATGAAGCGTTTGCAAACCAGCGCGCGGAATGAGTTTCGTCAACTTGCGCCATGTCTACTAACCATGCAGCGAAAAATCGGGTGTTGGCCTAAACTTCCCTAAACTTCCGGCGCGACCGGTAACTTCCAAGTATTAGCAATTCGGGCTGAGAGCCAGGCCCGTCATTGCGAGCGTAGCGGGACGAAGTCGGCCAACGGCCAACCAATCCAGAGCGTGTCGCTCTTCCGCTCTGGATTGCCGTGTCGCTACGCTCCTCGCAATGACGAGGGAGTATTGGCGCTTTACAGTGTTACGCGAAAACATGACGCCTGCGCTTATCGTCTTCTCCGCGCCCTCTGCGCCTCTGCGCGAACCCACCAAGCTTCAGTTCTGCGTCACCTGCGTATCGGGCATCACATCCTCTGCCGCCAGCATCGGGGTTTTCACGTCGGCCAGCGCCATCGCCAAGGTCTGCGTTTCGGCGCAGCCGTCGCCGCAGATCTCTTCCAGCTTGGCGAGATTGGCGCGTGCTTTCTCGACCGCGCCCTTTTCCAGCAGCGCGGCGCCTTCACCGGAAATGGCGGCGTAGTTGTCGGGGTCGCGCGACAGGGCTTCGCGGTAATAGCGTATCGCCTTGCCTTGCAGCCCCTCCTGCCGCGCCGCTTCGGCCAGTCGCAGCCAGGTGCCGGTATAGCCCGGATCGACCGCCAGCGCTGCCTCGAACGCATCGACCGCCGCCTGCGGTTCGCCCGCCGCCAGCGCCGCTTCGCCCGATGCGATCAGCGCCGCCGCTTGCGGGCTGGCCTGCCGCACGTCTTCCGCCATGCCGATGCTCGATGTGATGGCCAGAGCGAGGGACAGGACGGCGGCGGGGGCGGCGAGGCGCATGATGATATCCTTGGTCGAGCGCGGACGAGGCACGGTGTCGGGTTGCAGCGGAGGGCATGACGCCGTCGGTCATGGTGCGCGATATATCATGGCGAAGTGAGACAGGCGATGAAAAATCCGTCCGTGCCGTCATGATACGGTGTGAGCCGCCGCCCGCCCCCATGGGCACGACCGATCGGTAAGTCGCGCGTGGCGGCCTGCCAGTTGCGGTTCACGTCGAGGAAGCGCGCGACCTGCCCCGCCCCCTCCTCGTCCAGCAGCGAGCAGGTGACATAGACCAGCCGCCCGCCCGGCTTGACCAGCGTCGCGGCGATATCGAGCAGCCGCGCCTGCGCCTCGCCATAGCGCGCCAGTTCGTCCGCCGTCAGCCGCCAGCGCGATTCCGGATTGCGCCGCCAGGTGCCGGTGCCCGAACAGGGCGCATCAACCAGCACGGCGTCGGCGGCAAGGCGATAGTCCGCCAGCGCCTCGGCCTCCTTGCCGGGATCGAGCAGCACGCTGGTGATGTTGGTCGCTCCGGCCCGTTCCGCTCGCGGTGTGAGGCGAGACAGCCGCCCGCGATCGGTGTCGCTGGCAACCAGCGTGCCGGTGTTCTCCATCGCCGCCGCCAGCGCCAGCGTCTTGCCGCCCGCGCCCGCGCACAGGTCGATGACGGTCTCGCCGGGTTGCGCGCCGACCATTGCGCAGGCCCACTGGCTGCCGTGGTCCTGCACCTCGATATGCCCGTCGCGAAACGCTGGCCATTGCGCGATCTGCTTGCCGGTGGGCAGACGCAGGGCATAGGGGGCGGCCAGCGGTTCGCCCTGTTCGGGCAGGTCCACTGTATCGCGTGCGGCTTTCAGCGTGTTGATCCGAACATCCAGAGGCGCACGGTCGAGCAGGGCGGCGGCTTCGTCGCCTTCGATGGCGCTGGCAGCCAGCCGCTCGACCAGCCAGAACGGCGCAATCCCGTCTGCCGCCGGAGCTTCATTCGGACCAATCGCTGCTGGTCCGTATCTGGACCCGTCGAACAGCGGGCGCAGCGTCGCGTCGCTTTCCGCCAACCGCAGCATCGCCGCGCGGCCCGTTTGCGGAACCGGCCCGCAGGCGCGGATGGCACCATAGACCAGCTCGCGAATGGCACGGCGGTCCTTCGACCCGGCATAACGATTGTTTTTCGCCCACTCGCCAACGATACGATCCGCAGGCGCGCCCTTCGCATGGCTTGCGGCGATGACCAGATCGAGAATGCCGATGGCCGACTGGACGCGGGCGGCGGGGGTCATGTCCTAGCGCGTCGGGTAATTGGGCGCGGCGCGTGTGATGGCGACATCGTGGACGTGGCTCTCGCTCAGCCCCGCTCCGGTGATCCGCACAAATTGCGCGCGCTTTTGCAAGTCGGCCACGGTCGCGCTGCCGGTGTAGCCCATCGCGGCCTTGATCCCGCCGACGAGCTGGTGGACCACATCCGCCGCCGGCCCCTTGAACGGCACCTGCCCCTCGATGCCTTCGGGCACCAGCTTCATGGCGGACACGTCCTGCTGGAAATAGCGGTCGGCACTGCCCCGCGCCATCGCGCCGACGCTTCCCATACCGCGATAGCTTTTATAGCTGCGGCCCTGATAAAGGAACGTCTCGCCAGGGCTTTCCGCCGTGCCCGCCAGCATGGAGCCGACCATCACCGTGGACGCCCCCGCCGCCAGCGCCTTGGCCGCATCGCCGCTGGTGCGAAGGCCGCCATCGGCGATGACCGGAACGCCCGACTTTGCGGCTTCTTCCGCGCTGTCCATGATCGCCGTCAGCTGCGGCACGCCGACGCCCGCGACCACGCGGGTGGTGCAGATGGAGCCTGGCCCGATGCCGACCTTCACCCCGTCGGCACCTGCGTCGATCAGTGCGCGCGTGGCTTCGGCGGTGGCGACATTGCCGGCGATGACCTGCACCGAATTGCTCAGTTTCTTGGCAGCTGCCACCGCCCGCGCGACTTCGCGGTTATGGCCATGCGCGGTGTCGATGATGACAACATCCACCTCCGCCTCGATCAGCGCCCGCGTCCGGTCCGCGCCTTTTTCGCCAACGGTCGTTGCCGCCGCCACTCGCAGGCGGCCCGCCGCGTCCTTGGTGGCGTGCGGATAGTTTACTGCCTTCTCGATATCCTTGACCGTGATGAGGCCGATGCAGCGATAGTCGTCGTCCACCACCAGCAGCTTTTCGATCCGCCGCTGGTGCAGCATGCGGCGCGCTTCCTCCTCGCCTGTACCCAGCGGCACGGTGGCGAGGTTGTCGGTCGTCATCAGTTCGCTGACCGGCTGCTGCGGGTTTTCGGCAAAGCGCACATCGCGATTGGTCAGGATGCCGACCAGCTTGCCGTCCTTGCCGGTCACGGGAATGCCGCTGATCCGGTGTTGCGCCATCAGTGCCTGTGCCTCGCCCAGCGTGGCTTCGGGCGCGATGGTGATGGGGTTGACCACCATGCCGCTCTCGAACCGTTTCACCGCGCGCGCGGCGGCACATTGTTCATCGATGTCGAGATTGCGATGCAGCACGCCGATGCCACCCAGCTGCGCCATGACGATAGCCATATCGGCCTCCGTCACCGTATCCATCGCGGCGGACAGGATGGGTATGGTCAGTCCGATTTCCTGTGTCAGCCAGGTCGTCGTATTGGCGGCGGATGGCAGAATATCGCTTTCGGCTGGACGCAGCAGCACGTCGTCGAATGTCAGGCCGAGGGGGATGTTCATGGGTGCCGTGTCCTGCCAGCGTTAGCGGGGAATCGTGGCGGTTTCCTGTAACGGGCATTTCACCGGCGGGCTAGTGGCGCGACGGCGCATCGTCCCCCGTTATCGAAGCGGTTCGTCTATTGTCACTCCGCCGTCCAGCCGCCGTCGATGCTCCAGTTTGCGCCGGTCACATTGCGTGCTTCGTCGCGGCACAGAAACACCGCCAGCGCGCCAACATCCTCGGGTTGCACGAATTGCTTGGTCGGCTGTTTTGCCAGCAGCACGTCGTTGATGACGGTGTCACGGTCCAGCCCGCGCGCCTTCATGGTGTCCGGGATCTGTCCTTCGATCAGCGGCGTCCAGACATAGCCGGGGCTGATGCAGTTGGCGGTCACGCCGGTTTGCGCCAGCTCCAGCGCGATGGTCTTGGTGAAGCCGTCGATGCCGTGCTTGCTGGCGTTATAGGCGCTTTTGAACGGGCTGGCGGTCTTGGAATGGGCGCTGGCGGTGTTGACGATGCGGCCCCATCCTGCCGTTTTCATATGCGGCACGGCGAGGCGCGTGGTATGGAACGCCGCCGTCAGGTTGAGCGCGATGATCGCGTCCCAGCGGTCGGTCGGAAAATCCTCCACCGGCGAAACATGCTGCATCCCGGCATTGTTCACGAGGATGTCGACTTCGCCCGCCGCTGCCATGAGCGCTTCGCACCCTGCGCCCGTTGTCAGGTCCGCGCCGTGATGCTCGGCCTCCAGTTCTTCGCACAATTTGGCGATCTCGGCCTCGTCGCCGAATCCGTTGAGCACGATATCCGCGCCTTCCGCGCGCAAGGCACGGGCGACGGCAAGGCCGATGCCCGAGGTGGAACCGGTGACGAGTGCGCGTTTGCCGGACAGGAACATTGAATACCTCCAGAGGGTTCGATACCGCTTTAGAGGAAAGTAGAGGCGGCATGCGCAACGGTCCAGAGGCGACCGCAGGACGTGCCAGCCTTCCACCGAGGAGACATGCCGTGCGCCTGAACCGTTTCGATCCGAGCAAGCTACGCGTCCGGTCCAGTCGCGGCGGGGTTGGTGGTGGGTTCCCAATGGGTGGCGGCCGTGGGAAGTTGGGTTGCGGCGGCATCGTCATTATGCTGATTATCGCCGTCGTTGCCGGACCCGAAGCCTTGCAGAACTTCGCCGGAACGGGCGGCGTACAGCAAGGTGGCACGACGCGCGGCGGTTCGGGCGCGGTGACGGACGCGGAAACCGTCTGCAACCAGAGCGAATATGCGCTGGAAGCGTGCAACGGCCTGGTTTCGCTCAACGAAACCTGGAGCCAGGTGTTCGCCGAGCAGAACGTGGCGTTCGAAGACCCGGAATTGGACTTGTTTCAAGACGGCGGAGTCAACACAAGAGGCTGTGGCAGCGCATCATCGGCGTCCGGCCCGTTCTACTGCCCCGCCGACAAGACCATTTATATCGACACCAGCTTCTACGACCAGCTGGCCCGTATGGCAGGAACGGGCGGAGACTTCGCACGCTATTACGTGCTGGCGCATGAATACGGGCACCATATCCAGACCATCACCGGCGTTTCCGCACAACTGCGCAGCCTGCAACAGCAGAACCCGCGCGCGGCGAACCAGATACAGGTGCTGATGGAACTACAGGCCGATTGCTACGCCGGTGTCTGGGCCGGCCGCAACCGCAATTTGATCGAACCAGGCGACATGGAAGAGGGCCTGCGCGCCGCCAGCGCAATCGGCGACGATACGCTGCAACGCAATGCCGGACAGCGCATAAACCCCGAAGGCTTCACCCATGGCACCAGCGAACAACGGATGCAGGCATTGCAGCTTGGCTTTGGCGGTGACGATCGCCAGTGCGACCGCATAGTGGAGCGTGGCTGAAAGCAGCACCGGGCGTCGGCCAAGCCGACGCTCGGTGCTGAATCAGTACACCCGCTTCTTCGGTTCGATATATTCGATATCGTCGCTCAGCGTGTATTCGTGCACCGGGCGGTAGTCGATTTTGACGTTGCCGCCTTTGCCGCCCCAGCCTTCGAACCAGGCGATGGTGTGCTTCATCCATTCGGCGTCGTTGCGGTCCGGGAAATCCTCGTGGCTGTGCGCGCCACGGCTTTCCTTGCGGTTGTCGGCGCTGGCCATCGTGACGACCGATTGCGCCATCAGGTTGTCCAGTTCCAGCGTTTCGACAAGGTCGCTGTTCCAGATCATGGATCGGTCGGTGACGTGGACATCTTCCATGCTCTTGTTGATGCGCGCCAGTTCGGACACACCTTCGGCCAACAGCTTGGTATCGCGGAACACGGCGGCGTGCTTTTGCATCGTCTTCTGCATCTCGCCGCGAATTTTCGCCGTAGGCAGGCTGCCGTTTGCATGGCGGAAATGGTCGAGCCGACTGAGCGCCAGATCGGTGCTGTCCTTGCTTAGCTCGCCCGTATCCGTGCCGCCCTTGACGATTTCCTTCAGGCGATGACCGGTCGCACGGCCGAACACTACGAGGTCGATTAGCGAATTGGAGCCGAGACGGTTCGCGCCGTGTACGGAGACACACGCCGCCTCGCCCACGGCGAACAGGCCGGGCACGACCTGATCGGGATTGCCGTCGCTGCCGCGCGTCACGACTTCGCCGTGATAGTTACAGGGGATGCCGCCCATGTTGTAATGCACCGTTGGCGTCACCGGCAGCGGCTGTCGCGTCAGGTCGACGCCGGCAAAAATCTTGCCGGATTCGGTGATGCCGGGCAGCCGTTCGGCCAGCACTTCGGGCGCGATATGGTCGAGGTGCAGGAAGATGTGGTCGCCCTCGTCCCCAACGCCACGTCCCTCGCGCATTTCCAGCGCCATCGAGCGCGAGACAACGTCGCGGCTCGCCAGATCCTTGGCCGACGGGGCGTAGCGTTCCATGAACCGCTCGCCTTCGGAATTGGTCAGATAGCCGCCCTCGCCGCGCGCACCTTCGGTGATGAGGACGCCCGCGCCGTAAATGCCGGTCGGGTGGAACTGCACGAATTCCATGTCCTGCAAGGGAAGGCCCGCACGCAGCACCATGCCACCGCCATCGCCGGTGCAGGTGTGCGCGCTGGTCGCGGTGAAATAGCTGCGACCGTAACCGCCTGTCGCCAGCACGACGGCCTGCGCCTTGAAGCGGTGGATGGTGCCATCGTCGAGGCACATGGCGATGACGCCGCGACACACACCGTCCTGCATGATCAGGTCGAGTGCGAAATACTCGATGAAGAAGTCCGCATCGTATTTCAGGCTCTGCTGATACAGCGCGTGCAGCATGGCATGGCCGGTGCGGTCGGCGGCGGCGCAGGTGCGCTGCACCGGCGGACCTTCGCCCATGTTCTGCATGTGCCCGCCGAAGGGGCGCTGGTAGATCGTGCCGTCCTCGTTCCGGCTGAACGGTACGCCCGCATGTTCCAGCTCGTAAACGGCGGCGGGCGCTTCGCGCGCGAGATATTCGATCGCATCCTGATCGCCCAGCCAGTCGGCACCCTTCACGGTGTCGTACATGTGCCACGACCAGTGATCGGGCGTGTTGTTGCCCAGGCTGGCAGCGATGCCGCCCTGTGCCGCAACCGTATGACTGCGGGTCGGGAAAACCTTGGAGATGTTCGCGGTTTTCAGGCCCGCTTCGGCAGCGCCCATCGTTGCGCGCAGGCCGCTACCGCCTGCACCAACCACCACGACATCGTAATTATGATCGACAATGGGGTAGGCCGGCTGCGTCGTGCCGGTGTGACTTTGACGGTTTACGTCACCGTCATTAGTGCGGGTCTTGGGTTCGGAATTCTGTGCGGCGGCCATCAGGCGGCTCCTGCAAAGGCGATGCGCGCAACGCAGAACACGCCGAATGCGCCCCCGCCTACGGTCGCCAGCTTGAGTAGGGTGAGCAGAGCAAACTTGTTGCCCGGCGCATGGACGTAATCCTCGATCAGCACGGTCAGCCCCAGCTTGGCATGCCAGAACACGCTGACAATCAGCAGCGCCATCGCCACCGCCGGTACCGGCTGCGTGAGATAGTCGACCAGCGTACCGTACCCCAGGTCGGGCAGCAGCACGAAGCTGGCGACGAGCCACAGCATGAGAACGAAATTGCCGATGGCGGTGAACCGCTGGACCAGCCAGTGATGCGCGCCATCATGCGCGGAGCCGAGCCCGCGCACCTTGCCGATGGAAGTTCCGTTACCCATGAAAAATACTCTTAAAGAAGGACAATCGCGGCCCAGAAGGCGGCAGTCAGGACGGTTGCGATGACCGGCACGGCAGCGGACCAGAAGCGGTTGGTCTGCAATTCGTATCCCGCCCCGATATCGAGCACGAAATGTCGCAACCCGCTAAGCATGTGGCTGAAGAACGCCCAGCTCAACCCGACCAGTACGACATACCCAACCGGCGTTCCGGCGAAGAAGGCGAAGGTCTCGTAGGCTTCCGGACCGCTCGCCAGCGCGCCCAGCCACCAGAGCAGAATGCCCAGCCCGACCAGCGCCATGCCGTCCCCGGTAGCGCGGTGCAGGATAGAAACCAGCATGTGCGGGCCCCATTTCCAGATCTGAAGATGCGGCGAAAGCGGACGGTTGCTCATGCGGAGGCGGGCCTGTGCGGTCATTGCGGGAAATATCCCGTACCCTTAGCGCCCCTTTTCGCACAGGCAAGACGCGCAGCCTCGACAGAACATGCATTTTTGCGGATAGGCGATGCATGGCAGGCATTCTCTTGACCGGCGCGAGCCGTGGTATCGGCGCGGCAACCCGCTCCCGGCTTGGCGAACGCGGCATTGCCGTGGTCGGACAGGCGACGCGCGGCGATGCCAGCGGATTGGTCGGCGCGGACTTCGCTGAAGACGGCGCCGCCGCGCGTCTTTGGTCAGCCGCGCTGGACAGGTGCAAGGGTGCCGTGGACTGCCTCATCAACAATGCGGGCGTGTTCACGACTAACCCGCTCGATGGCGAAGACGCGGCTTGGTCGGCAAATTGGGCGAACACGCTACAGGTCAATCTGACCGCCGCCGCCGAACTGTCGCGGCTGGCCGTGTTGCATTGGCAGGAGCGCGGCGTTGCGGGACGTATCGTGTACATCGCCAGCCGTGCCGGGCATCGCGGCGACAGCCCTGCCCACTGGCACTACGCCGCAGCGAAAGGCGGGATGCTGGCACTGCACAAGACCATCGCGCGCGGCTATGCCGCCGACGGCATTCTCAGCTTCGCTGTAGCGCCCGGTTTCGTCGATACGGCAATGGCTGGCGATTATCTGGAAAGCCGGGGCGGGCCTGAATTGCTGGCGGATATCCCGTTGGGCCGGGTGGCCACGCCCGAAGAGATCGCCGATATTGCAGTGTGGTGCGCGCTCGACGCACCCGCCAGCATGACTGGCGCCACGCTGGACGCCAATGGAGCAAGCTATGTTCGATAAGTGTTTGCCGTTTGCGCTTGGTGCGACTGCGCTGACGCTGTCCGCCTGCGCCGCGACAACGCAGGCTGCACCGGCTGCCATGAAGCCTTCTGCCGACCAGAAGGCTTGGGCGGCGGCATGCGGCGACTGGGACGGTTGGGACAAGCCCGGCCCTGCCTACCGCGTCCACGGCGACACCTATTACGTCGGCACCTGCGGCATCTCCGCCATTCTTGTGGCCGACGATACGGGGCATATCCTGATCGACAGCGGCACCGAGCCAGGCGCTGAAGTCGTGCTTGCCAATATCCGCGCCCTCGGCTTCGACCCGGCGGACGTGCGCTATCTGCTGCACAGTCACGAACATTTCGACCATGTCGGCGGGCACGCGCGCGTAGCCGCAGCTACCGGCGCGCAGATTATCGCATCGGAAGCCGCTGCTATCGTGCTGGGATCCGGCACGGTATCGCGCAAGGACCCGCAGGCGGCGGTGCACCCGCCTATGCAGCCGGTATTCGTCAACGCCATCGTGCTGGACGGCCAGACGGTTACTTCGGGCGATGCCGTGCTGACCGCCATCGAAACGCCCGGTCATTCACCCGGCGCCCTGAGCTGGCAATGGGACAGCTGCAACGACGGCAAGGACTGCATCTCCATCGTCTACGCCGATAGCCTCAACCCCATTGGCGCAGGCGGCTACAGCTTCCTTGACGATCCGGCCTATCTGGGGCGGTTCGAACAGAGCCTTGGCCGTGTGGCGACGCTGCGGTGCGATCTGTTGCTGACGCCGCATCCCTCGGCCAGCGATATGCCCGCCCGCCTCGCCGGCACGGCCCCGCTGCGCAATGCCGACGCCTGCCGCCAATATGCGGCTGACATCGGCGCCAAGCTGGAAGAACGTCTCGACAAGGAAGCGGGTTGAGCACGACCTGGACCCTTGCTGCCCGCGCTGGAAAGCAGGCCGTCGAAGACGCGCTGGTGCGGCATGAGGACGCCCTCGACTGGAACCCGGCCATCGTCCTGACTGGACGCGAGGCGCGCGCAGAGACGCCCGACGACTGGGTGCTGGAAGCCTATGTCCCGCACCGCCCAACCCGCGCGGAGAAAACCGCGTTTGCCGCCCTGTTCGTCGGCACGCCGCCTGCCGTTACCTCACAGCGACTGCCCGAAACCGACTGGGTCACCCTGAGCCAGCAAGGCATGGACCCGGTGCGCGCCGGGCCCTTTTATGTCCGCACTCCGGAGCACTCGCCCTGCCCCGATTTCGGTGTGCGCGATTTCGTGATCCCGGCCAGTCAGGCCTTTGGCACCGGGCACCACGAAACGACGGCGGGCTGCCTCGAGATGCTGGCGGCGATGCGGTGCAGCGGCGTAGTTGCGCGCGACGCCATCGATGTGGGTACGGGCACCGGCGTGCTGGCCTTTGCGGCGATGCATCTGTGGCCGGGACTTCGCTGCACCGCGAGCGACATCGACGCGGTGTGTGCGCCGGTCGTGCTGGAGAACGCCGTTGCAAACAGTGTGGCAACGGGTGGCGGTCGCAATGCGCTGACGATGGTGGTCGCACCCGGCGTGGCGGATCCGCTGATCGCTGCGCGCGGGCCTTACAACCTTGTCATCGCAAACATTCTTGCCGGTCCCTTGCAGGACCTCGCCCGCGACTTCGCCGACATCACTACGCCCGGTGGCTCGGTCCTGTTGGCGGGGCTGCTCGAAACGCAGGAGCCTGCCGTGCGCGCCGCCTATCGCGCCGCCGGGTTCCGGCTTGCCGCGCGGCTGGTGCGGGGCGATTGGTCGATCCTGTGGCTGCGGCGGCGTCGGCTGCCATGATGCGGACCGCCGCGCGTATAGCGGGCAAGGTCTTTGCCTGGTTCGCGTTGGCAATCGGTGTTTTCATGCTCGCCGCGGGGGTCGGGTCCACCATACCGCGCAATGCCGGTTGGGAAGCGCCGGACGACGGCGTGACGATCATGGTCGAGACCAACGGCATTCATACCGGTATCGTCATGCCGTTGGTCACCCCGCAGCACGATTGGCGCGACCGGTTCCCGGCCACTGATCTCGCCGCGCCCGATGCGCCATATACCCATATCTCGGTAAGCTGGGGCGAGCGGGCGGTCTTTCTTGAAACGCCAAACTGGTCGGACCTCAAACTCAGCAGCGCGCTGCGCGCCGCCATCGGCAGCGAGGGCTTGCTGCATGTTGCGCATTATATCCGGCCCGCACCGGGCAAATACCATCGCGAGCTGGTGCTGCGCCCCGCCGAATATGCGCGGCTGGTAGCCGAAATCGAGCGGCAGGCCGCCGCGCCTGCCGACCGCAAGCTATACGCAGGATATGCGGAATACGACGTTTTCTATACCGCTCGCGGAACGTATCATCTGGGCAATAGCTGCAATCAGTGGACTGCCGACAGGCTGGCCGCTGCGGGCGTTAAAACAGGCTGGTGGACACCCTTCCCCGGCGGCGTAATGAAATGGGTGCCACGCGCCGAATAGGCGCAAGCTGTATCGGAACACTCCCTGTCCGGACGCTTTGATATCGCAGACCCCTGCGCAAACACCGCGCCAATACAGCGAAGGCCCCGACCATGTCCAAAACCCTCCTCATCACTGGCGCATCCACCGGTATCGGGGCGGCAACCGCCCACGCCGCCGTCGATGCGGGATGGAACGTCGCCCTGCTCGCCCGCTCCGAAGACAAGCTGGAGAACCTTGTCGGCGAGATCGGCGACGCGGCGCTCGCGCTTCCCTGCGATGTGACGAACCGCTCTGCGCTTAACGATGCCGTCGACAAGGCCGTCAGCCACTTCGGCGGCCTGGATGCGGTATTCGCCAATGCCGGAACGGGCGTGAATGCAGCTGGTGTGGAAAAGGGCGACCCCGAAGAGTGGCACGACATGATCCACCTCAACATCATGGGCGTCCTTTACACCGCACACGCAACCCTGCCCGAATTGCGCAAGACCAAGGGGCACTTCGTGGTGACCGGATCGAAGGCGGGACGCGAGCATTTCAAGGGCTCGATCTACAGCGCGACCAAATGGTTCGTACATGGATTTGCCGGCAATCTGGCGGAGGAAATGCGCGAATGGAACGGACGCTGCACCGTGATCTCGCCGGGCATGGTCAACACCCCGTTCTTCGACGAGCCGAAGCCTTCGAAGCTGCAAGCCGAAGATGTTGCCAACGCAGTGGTCTTCGCGCTGGGCCAGCCGGAAACCAGCGGGGTGCGGGAAATACACCTGATGCCCAACGATTAGCGTCCGGCGTCAGTCGGCGGCGGCGACCAGTGCAATCCAGGCCGCTTCGTCGATTGTCTCGATCCCCAGCTTTTCCGCTTTCGCCAGCTTGCTCCCCGCACCCGGTCCGGCGACCAGAAGGTCGGTCTTGCCGCTGATCGCACTGCCCGCCTTTGCACCCAGCCGTTCGGCCTGCGCCTTGGCTTCGTCGCGACTTACTTGCTCCAGCTTGCCGGTGAAAACGACAATCTTGCCTGCAATGGGGCTGTCGCGGGTTTCGACGATGTAGTCGGGCGGCGAAACTTGCGAGAGCAGATCATCCCACACCGCGACATTGTGCGGTTCGTGGAAGAAATCGCGCAGGGCACCCAGCACCACGCTGCCCACGCCGTCGATATTGGTGATCTCGGATGCCGCTTCCTCATCATCCGCCCGCGCAACGGCCTCGCGCAGCATCGGCAAGGTGCGGAAATGCCGCAGCAGATCGCGGGCCGTAATCGCGCCGACATGGCGAATACCCAGTCCGAACAACAACCGCGCCGCATCGGGCGCGCGCTTTGCCGCGATACTGGCGAGCAGCTTGTCGACCGACGTTTCCTTCCAGCCGTCCAGCGCCAGAATATCGTCGCGGCGGTCCTTCAAACGGTAGATATCGGCGGGGCTTTTCAGCCAGCCCAGCGCAAAGAACTGGTCGATAGTCTTGGCCCCAAGCCCGTCCATGTCCAGTGCTTTGCGGCTGACGAAATGCTTTAGCCGCTCGGTCAGTTGCGCGGGACAAACCAGACCGCCTGTGCAGCGAACATCGACTTCGCCTTCGCCCGCCACCGCTTCGCTGTTGCAAACCGGGCAATGGTCGGGGAAATCGTAAGCGTCGCGCTTCGCATCGGGGGTGAGGTTTTCGACCACCTGCGGGATCACATCGCCCGCGCGCTGGACCAGCACGCGGTCGCCGGGTCGCACGCCAAGGCGCGCAATTTCGTCACGGTTGTGCAGGGTGACATTTGTAACGGTCACGCCGCCGACCAGCACCGGGGCAAGACGACCAACCGGCGTCAGCTTGCCGGTGCGCCCGACCTGGATGTCGATTGCCTCCAGCGTGGTTTCGGCCCGCTCCGCCGGGAATTTGCGCGCGATGGCCCAGCGCGGTGCCTTTGCCACAAAGCCGAGCCGCCGCTGCCAGTCGAGCCGGTCCACCTTGTAGACCACGCCGTCTATTTCATAGGGCAATGCGTCGCGTTGTTCGGCAATCCTCTGGTAATGCGAAAGCATCGCGTCCAGCCCCTCGACCCGCGCCAGCAACGGCGAGACAGGAAAGCCCCACGCCGCGATCTGCGCCAGCACCTCGGCTTGCGTATTGCCTGGAACCGCGCTCGCCTCCCCCCAGCCATGCGCCCAGAACCGCAGCGGGCGCTTGGCCGTGACGCCCGCATCCTTCTGGCGCAGCGACCCGGCGGCGGCGTTGCGCGGATTGGCGAATAGCTTGTCGCCCGCCGCCTCCTGCGCCGCATTCAGCGCAGCAAACGCCGCGCGCTCCATGTATATTTCGCCGCGCACCTCGAACACGTCCGGCGCGCCGTCAATTGCCTGCGGCACATCGGGGACATGTGCGATGTTCGGTGTCACATCCTCCCCCACCTGCCCGTCGCCGCGCGTTGCGGCGCGCATCAGTCTTGCCACTCTTCGTAACGCAGCGAGCACGACAGCCCGTCGATCTTGTCCTCTGCGGTAAAGGCAATCGCCTCGTCCTGCGCCAGACTGAGAAACCGCCGCACCCGCGCCACGAACTCGGTGATTTCCTCGTCGTTAAACGCATTGTCGAGGCTGAGCATCCGCACTGCGTGGGTAACCTTGCCAAGCGGCGAGGCGGCGACTTCGTTGCCAACGCGTTGCGACGGCGAATCTGCTCGCACCAGATTGGGAAACGCCGCCTCCAACTCCGCATTGCGCCGCACCAGCGCATCGTATTCCTGATCGGTAATCTCCGGCGCATCGTCGGTGTGATACAGCCGGTCATGCTTCGCGATCTGTTTCGCGAGGCGCATGAGTTCGTTGGCGGCGTCTGCTTTGTTCAAGGTTGTTTTCTCGCCTTCGCTGGAGAGCCACCAGTACAGCGCGTTACGCCACCACCCCCAACCCCCTCCTCTAAAGAGGAGGGGGCTCTGCCTTGTTTCCCCCCCTTCTCTTCAGAGGAGGGGGCCGGGGGGTGGTGCGCGTCTTTGTGCAACCTAGACACCCTCCAGCAACCGATCCGCCTGCGCCCGTGCTTCGGGCGTAACTTCCGCCCCGCTCAGCATCCGCGCAATTTCCTCCTGCCGTGCCGCGTCGTCGAGCAACACGACGCCCGTTTTCGTCACCGTGCCCGTCTGCGCCTTGGCGATACGGTAATGCACCGTGCCACGCGCAGCGACTTGCGGGCTGTGCGTGACCGCCAGCAACTGTCCGCCATCCGCTAGCCGTGCCAGCCGTTCGCCGATGGCGCTCGCCACCGCGCCGCCGACGCCGCGGTCGATCTCGTCGAAGATCACCGTCGCCGCCCCGCCCTGCTCCGCCAGCGCCACCTTCAGCGCCAGGATGAAGCGCGACAGCTCGCCGCCGCTGGCGATCTTGCCGAGCGGCGCGAAGTCCGCGCCCGGATTGGTCGCGATCAGGAACTCCACCGCATCCTGCCCGTGCGCGCCCCAGCGATCCTCCGGCAGCACCGCAATATCGGTGCGGAACCGCGCGGCATCCAGCTTCAGCGGCGCAAGCTCCTTCGCCACCGCCGCGTCCAGCCGCTTCGCCGCCGCAACCCGTTTCGCATGCAGCTTTTCCGCCGACGCGCGATAAGCCAGCGCCGCCTCCTTCGCCGCATTGCGCAAGCTATCCAGCTCGACCTCGCCGCTCTCGATGGCGTCCAGCGAAGCGCGCATTTCGCGCATCTTTTCAGGCAGGTCATCGACCTCGCACCGGTGCTTGCGGGCCAGCGCGCGCAATTCGAACAGCCGCGTCTCCGCATTCTCCAGTGCGGCAGGGTCATGGATCAGCGCATCGGCGGCGGCTTGCAGCTTGTCCTCCGCCTCGCCCGCCTCGATCACCGCGCGATCCAGCGATGCCAGCGCCTCGGCCAGCAACGGATGCTCCCCGCCGATGCGGTCCAACCTGCGCGCCGCCGACCGCAACAGGGCCAGCGGCGAGTCCGACCCGTCCCAGACCACGCGCAACTCCTCCAGATCGCCCGCCAGCTTCTCGCCCTTCTGCATATCGGCGCGCACTGTCGCCAGTTGCGTCTCCTCGCCAGCTTCGGGGGCCAGTGCATTCAGTTCAGCCAGGTGCGCCAGCAGCAAGTCCTGATCGTCCTTCGCCTGGGCTATGGCATCCTGCGCCTCTGACCAGCGCATCGCGTGCATCGCGCCACTTCGTCCAAGCCGATGCAATCGTTGCGCTCTCTACGCCGGCATAGCGGTCCAGCAGCATCCGGTGGCCGCGCGGATTGACCAGCCCACGATCGTCATGCTGCCCGTGCAGCTCTACCAGCACGCCCGCCATTTCGCGCAGCAGCGCCACGCCGACCGGCTGGTCGTTCACGAACCCCTTGGACCCGCCGTCCGCCTTCAGCTGGCGGCGGATCAGCAGCGGCTCGCCCGGTTCCGCTTCGATATCGGCATCGTCCAGTATCGTGGCAAGCGCAGCAGGCAGCGTGCCGAACTCGAACGCTGCGGTAACGCTGGCCTTGTCCGCGCCCGCGCGCACCAGCCCGCTATCCGCGCGATTGCCCAACACCAGCCCCAGCGCGTCCAGCAGAATGGATTTACCCGCTCCGGTCTCGCCCGTCAGCACGCCCAGCCCGCCTGCGAAATCCAGGTCGAGCGCCTCGATCAGCACGATATTACGGATGGAAAGATGGGTCAGCATGGTGGCCGCCACCCTCTATCGCATCGCTCCGCGCGCGTCACGCCCGGCGGCGATACGACACAAGCCTAAAGCGCAGCCAGCCCCGGTGCCTCGTCCTGCACCAGCGCGTAGGCCTTTTCGTACCACTCGCTGCCGGGATAGTTGCTGCCCAGCACGGCGGCATACTTCTTCGCCTCGACCGGAATGCCGAGCGCAAGGCTCGACTCGGTCAGGCGATACAGCGCTTCGGGCGTATGGCTGGTGGTCTGGAACGTCTCGACCACATTCTGGAACCGGATCTGCGCCGCCAGCCAGCGGCCCGACCGCTGGTAATAGCGCCCGATTTCCATCTCCTTGCCCGCAAGATGGTCGTTCACGAGATCCAGCTTCAGCCGCGCATCGGAGGCATATTCGCTGGTCGGGAAACGGCGGTTTACTTCGCGCAGGGCGACCAGCGCCTGCTCGGTAATCTTCTGGTCGCGCGTCACATCGCTGATCTGTTCGTAATAGCTCAGCGCGATCAGGTAATAGGCGTAGGGCGCGTCCTTGTTGCCGGGATGGATCGAGAGGAACCGCTGGCTGCTCTGAATCGCCTTGTTGTAATCGCGCGCGGTGTAATAGGCGAAGGCGCTCATCAACTGCGCACGGCGGGCCCACGGGCTGTAGGGATGCTGGCGCTCCACCTCGTCGAACAGGGCGGCGGCGACGGGCGCATTGCCCTGATCCAGCCGGCGCTTCGCCTCGCTATACAGCGACTCCACATCGCGCGCGACATAGGCGGTATCGACCGCCCCGCCTCCGCTACTGCCCGCGCAAGCGGATAGGGCAAGCGTGGCGGCACATGCGGCGAGCGTGGTCTTGGCGATGCTGTTCATGGCCAACGCTATAGGTCGCGGCGCGCTGAACGCCAAGTGAAGTTGCACGAGGCCAGCGTTTGGCCGTAGGTCGCTTGCCATGCCTTCTCCTCCCATCGACCCCGTCGCCCATATTGCCGATCTCGGCACCCGCGCCCGCGCCGCCGCCCGCCGCCTTGCCACCGCCGATACGGCAAGCAAGGACCGCGCGCTGAATGCCGCCGCCGTTGCCCTGCGCGCCGACAGCGATGCCATTGTCGCCGCCAACGCACAGGATGTCGCGGCGCTGGGCGATACTCGCCCCGACAGTTTCATCGACCGCCTGCGCCTTACCCCCGAACGGGTGGAAGCGATGGCGGCGGCGCTGGAGGCCATCGCCGCGCTGCCCGACCCGGTAGGCCGCACCCTCGCCACGTTCGCGCGGCCCAACGGCCTCAGGATCGAGCGGGTCGCAGTGCCCATCGGCGTGATTGGCATGGTCTACGAATCCCGCCCCAATGTTGGCGCCGACGCGGGCGCGCTGTGCCTCAAATCCGGCAATGCCGTGATCCTGCGCGGCGGGTCCGAGAGCCGCCGTTCCACCGCCCGCATCGTCGCCGCCATGCGCGCCGGGCTGGCCGAAGCCGGCCTGCCGGAGGACGCGGTGCAGGCCGTCGCCACCCCGGCGCGCGAAGCCGTCGCGGCGCTGCTCAAGGCGGACCGCTTCGTCGACCTCGTCATCCCGCGCGGCGGGCGCGGACTGGTCGAGCTGGTGCGCGACACCGCCACCGTGCCCACGCTGCTGCACCTCGACGGCAACTGCCACAGCTACGTCCACGCCGCCGCCGACGTGGCGCAGGCCGTCGCCGTCATCCGCGACGCCAAGCTGCGGCGCACCGGCGTCTGCGGCGCGACCGAGAGCATCGTCGCCGACCGCGCCATCGCCCCCGCTTTGCTCCCCGCGCTTGCCGATGCGCTGGGAGCGGCATGCGAGATACGCGGCGATGCGGCGGCCGTCGCCATCGAACCACGCATCGTCCCCGCCGCGCCCGAGGACTGGGACACCGAATATCTCGGCCCCGTCGTCTCGGTGAAGCTGGTCGACGACCTCGACGAAGCCATCGCCTGGGTCGCCGCCCATTCCAGCGGCCACACCGACGCCATCCTGACGCAGGACGACGCCGCCGCCCGCCGCTTCATGGCGCAGGTCGACAGCGCCATCGTGATGCACAACGCCAGCACGCAGTTCGCGGACGGCGGAGAGTTCGGCATGGGCGCCGAGATCGGCATAGCCACCGGCAAACTCCACGCCCGCGGCCCGGTCGGACTGGAGCAGCTGACGACGATGAAATACCTGGTGCACGGCAGCGGTCAGGTGCGGGGGTAGACGCGGGTTTAGTTGACGTAGTTGATACCGGGAGGCCGGTTTGGCGGGGTGTGAACTTGCAAAGGTGTAGGGGTCGAAAGCGGAGACATGGACCGGGTGTTACACTGTCCAGGGCGGAAAGTTTTCCTTCGCGAAATGGCGGGAATGTGCGGGTTTGCGTGACGGGCCGAGTTAGCGAATTGCGATGGTGTAGGAAATGACGAATGGTGGATAACCTCTCGCCAGAAGAGCGCAGTCGCTTGATGTCGCGTGTGCGCGGCAAGGATACCAAACCCGAAATGATCGTGCGTGAATCGCACACGGCTTGGGCTACCGCTTTAGACTGCACCGGCGCGATCTTCCCGGCAGCCCCGATTTGGTTTTTCCGGGACGACAGAAGGTTGTATTCGTGCACGGGTGTTATTGGCATCGTCACGACTGCAAGAAGGCAACCACGCCCAAAACGAACACGCAATTCTGGCAAAAGAAGTTTGACGCTAACGTGATACGAGACAATAAGAACCTAGACGACCTAGATAAACTGGGGTGGAAAACTATGGTCGTATGGCAATGCCAAACAGAAAGGCCGGGGGCAGTTTCGGAGCGGTTGGTCGAGTTTCTGGGGGGCGAGCAATGACGGTAAAACCAGAAGTAGTCGATCTATTCTGCGGCGTGGGAGCGCTAAGTCACGGTCTCAAACTAGCGGGCTGTGATATTTTGGCAGGCTACGACACCGATGCGCGTTGCAAATACGCCTTCGAAACGAACAACGGCGGTAAGTTCGTCGAGCGTAATGTCGGGGAAATGTCGGCGCAGGAAATCGTAGTGCACTATTCCGGCGATGCCCCCACAGTTCTCGCAGGATGCGCCCCTTGCCAACCGTTCTCGACTTACAAACATCGCTACGCGGAAGATTTGCAGTGGGAGCTAGTCACGAAATTTGCCGAACTCGCCGCCGAGGTCCAACCCGATTTCATCACGATGGAAAACGTGCCCTCCTTGCTGCGCTACAAGGGTGGTGATGTTTTCAGAGATTTCAAAGCGATCCTGAATGAAGCTGGATATCCGGTGCGCAAAACGATTGCGAAGTGCGAATTGTTCGGAGTTCCACAAAAGAGGCGGCGGCTGGTGGTCGTCGCAGCTCACAAACGAAGGGTTGGCCCTCTTGTGGCGGCTGAGAGCGTTGGTCTTACGGTCAAGAACGCTATATCCACGCTCCCGCCTATCGATGCTGGCGAAACCCACCCGGAAGACTCTCTTCACACGGCGTCAGCACTTTCTGATTTGAACATGCGACGAATAAAGGCAGCCAAGCCCGGTGGCACGTGGCGTGATTGGCCAGATGAATTGGTAGCCGCGTGTCATCGCAAAGTAAGCGGGAAGACATATCCCGGCGTGTATGCTCGTATGGATTGGGATTCTCCCTCACCAACCATGACCACGCAATGCTTTGGCTTTGGAAATGGTCGCTTTGGCCATCCGGAGCAGCATCGTGCGATCAGTCTTCGCGAAGCTGCGATACTTCAGTCGTTCCCGCGAGAATATCGCTTTTTACCAGACGGTGAGAAGCCGAAAATGAAAGAAGTCGGCCGCTGGATCGGAAACGCCGTCCCCGTTGAACTAGGTCGAGCTATTGGGACCAGCATAATACAGGCGATGAGGTAAAGATGGCAGTCGAAGAAGCCAGCGAGTTCAATTTTGCGATATCTCTAAGCGTTCTTAATCACCTGGGGCGGAATTTATACCGAAATTTTATCACCGTACTTGGTGAGGCGATCTCCAACTCGTGGGATGCGGATGCGAAGAACGTATGGATTTCCTTTGATAAGGATAAAAATTCGTTTTATGTGAAAGATGATGGCAAGGGCATGGATGCTGTCGATTTCCAAACCAAATTCTTAAAGATCGGATATTCGAAAAGAAAAGAACTAGGATCAGAATCTGATTCCGGACGCCCGTTTATTGGTGCAAAAGGTATAGGTAAGCTAGCCTTACTATCGTGCGCAGAGCGAATTACTATTTTTACTCGTAAAGAGGCCAGCGCCGCTTATGTAGGTGGCGTGATCGACAATAGCGGATTGGACGAGGCGATTACCGGCGATCTTGAGCCTGGCCAGTATCAACTTGAACAACCAGACGCAGATATTCTCGAAGGAAAAGGAGTTGAGCACGAGACCGGAACAATTATCGTATTTGAAGGTGCAGACCGCATACTGCGAACGTCAGAAGAGCAGATTCGAAAACTCCTCGCACTTTCGTTTCATTTCTCTCTTTTAGACGAAGCCTTTACGATCCATGTTAATGAAAAACCGATCAGCCTAGATGATTTGGAAGCGCTAACCTCAAAGACCGAATTCGTCTGGAAAATAGATAGCTATGATGGAAAGTTCGAAAATGCGTTTTCTAATCTTAAGGAGCAGGTTGACGCGCCGAAATCGGATCTGGAAGTTACTGGGTTTATTGCAACCGTTGAGAAACCAAGTAATTTAAATGTCCGCGGAAAAGGCGAGCGCGCCACAGTTGACCTGTTCGTTAATGGACGATTGCGCGAAAAGAATATCTTAAGCCACCTCCCTTCCCAGAGAATTGTCGAAAGCTACGTATATGGGCAGATCCATTTTAACTCCATGGACGGAGATGGCGATTTGCCATTTACAAGTAGTCGAGAAGGTGTCGTAGCCGATAACGACAACTTTGTTGCCCTAATAGAATACCTCAAGCTTACACTTTTTCCAAAGGTCATCGACGAGTGGGATCAGCTCCGCATAAAATACAGGCAGTCCGGAGATGACGAAAATAAGCGCAAGAGCGTCAAGGATAGAAAGGCCGCCGAGTTAGCAGGTGCGGCAAAGAAAGATTTTAGACTGAAAAAAACTGACGCCAACTCAGACATAGTAGAACAATGGCTAGACGATCTTGAACCCGATGCCGAGTTCAACCTCTCTTCATACGCAGATTGCTTTCTTTCCGAGAACCTCATCAGAAAATACGTCGGGCATAAAGCAATTGAGCCCATTGCTGGGATCAAGAAGAATATTGAAGGTTTCCGCGAAACTGAGGACAAAAGAAAACAAGAAGCAAATATCAGCTTCGATATAAGAAGAGATAATGACGACCTAAGCTACCTTGGAATGGACGATCTTGCCTTCACTGCTGAGGGCTCAAAAGATAAATCGAAACAATCTCTTTGGCTTGATGCGGTCAACTTTAAGCCAGTCAGAAACGCAGTCGGCCATACCGGTGTTCTGACCGATAACTCTAAATCTCATTTGAAACTCGTATTAGAAAATGTGAAAGGCCGACTTAGAGAACTGCTAAAAAATTCTTGAAGATGAGATCACTCCTCCCCCATCCGCAACGCCGCGATAAACGCCTCCTGCGGGATGCTCACGTTCCCGTACTCGCGCATCTTCGCCTTGCCCTTTTTCTGCTTTTCCAGCAGCTTCTTCTTGCGGCTGATGTCGCCGCCGTAGCATTTGGCGGTCACGTCCTTGCGCATCGCGGCGATGGTTTCGCGGGCGATGACCTTGCCGCCGATGGCTGCCTGCACCGGGATCTTGAACAGGTGGCGCGGGATGAGGTCTTTCATGCGTTCGCAGATGTGGCGGCCGCGGGCTTCGGCCACGCCGCGATGGACGATCATGGAGAGCGCGTCGACCGGCTCGTTGTTCACCAGGATGCTCATCTTCACGAGGTCGCCTTCGCGCAGGCCGATCTGTTCGTAGTCGAAGCTGGCATAGCCGCGGCTGATGCTTTTCAGGCGGTCGTAGAAGTCGAACACCACCTCGTTCAGCGGCAGCTCGTAGGTCACCTGCGCGCGCCCGCCGACATAGGTCAGGTCCACCTGCACCCCGCGCCGGTCCTGGCACAGTTTCAGGATGGAGCCGAGATATTCGTCCGGGGTGTAGATCGTCGCCTTGATCCACGGTTCCTCGATCATGTCGATGCGGCTGGGGTCGGGATAGTCCGCCGGGTTGTGCAGCATCATTTCGCGCGCATCGTCGGTGCGGCTCTTGTTGAGCTGCATGCGATAGACGACGCTCGGCGCGGTGGTGATGAGGTCGAGGTCGTATTCGCGCGTCAGCCGTTCCTGGATGATTTCGAGGTGCAGCAGGCCGAGGAACCCGGCGCGGAAGCCGAAGCCCAGCGCGGCGGATGATTCCATCTCGAAGCTGAAGCTGGCATCGTTCAGCCGCAGCTTGCCGATGCTCTCGCGCAGTTTCTCGAACTCGGCGGCGTCCACCGGGAACATGCCGCAGAACACCACCGGCTGCACTTCCTTGTAGCCGGGCAGCGCCTTGGTCGCGCCGTCCTTTACGGTCGTGATGGTGTCGCCGACGCGGGCCTGCTCCACCTCCTTGATCTGCGCGGTGATGAAGCCGATTTCGCCGGGGCCGAGTTCGTCGAGGTCGATGCGCTTGGGCGTGAACGCGCCGACGCGGTCGACCAGATGCTGCGTCGCGCCCTGCATGAAACGGATCGGCAGGCCCTTCTTCAGCACGCCGTCGAGCACGCGCACGAGGATGACGACGCCGAGATAGGGGTCGTACCAGCTATCGACCAGCATCGCCTTCAGCGGCGCGGCGCGGTCGCCCTTGGGCGGCGGGATCTTGGCGACGACGGCTTCCAGCACATCCTCGATGCCGATGCCGGACTTGGCGCTGGTCAGCACCGCCTCGCTGGCGTCCAGGCCAATGACTTCCTCGATCTCGGCGCGCACCTGTTCGGGTTCGGCGGCGGGCAGGTCGATCTTGTTGATGACGGGCACGATTTCGTGGTCGTGTTCGATGGACTGGTAGACATTGGCCAGCGTCTGCGCCTCCACCCCCTGCGCCGCATCCACCACCAGCAGCGCGCCTTCGCAGGCGGCCAGGCTGCGGCTGACTTCATAGGCGAAATCGACATGGCCGGGCGTGTCCATGAGGTTGAGTTCGTAGGTCTCGCCATCGCGCGCGGTGTAGTCGAGGCGCACGGTCTGCGCCTTGATGGTGATGCCGCGCTCGCGCTCGATATCCATGTTGTCGAGCACCTGCTCGCTCATCTCGCGGCTGCGTCAGGCCGCCGCAGTGCTGGATCAGCCGGTCGGCCAGCGTCGATTTGCCGTGGTCGATATGGGCGATGATGGAGAAATTGCGGATCTTGGAAAGGTCGGTCATTGCGCCGCGACCGATAGCGGGCGGCGGCGGCGCTGTCAGGCGCTTTCGAGCGTGGCCCCGCCGAAATACACACCGAACGCGCGGCACCAGATGACGGCGGAGCGCAGTGCGGCGATGTCGGTGCCTGCCGGAATGGCGTAGCTTTGCCGGCCGGTCGAGGCGTCGAGCGCGCCGAGGTCGATATGGGTGGCCTCGCCGATGGCCTCCCCGTCGCCGGCGGGCGCTTCGCTCAGCCAGACGCGCAGGTCCGGCCCGCCATCGGTTGCGAAGGCCGCGTCGAGGACGAGGGTGTGGCTACCGTTCGCATTGCGTACGATACGTGCGCCGCCGGTGCTGGCGTGCCCGTCACCGTCGGAGAATGTGCCTTGGGCGATGGCTGTCGCATCGGCCTGCGTGGCCGAGGCCTGGCTCTGCGCCTGGGCATCGGCGGGTGCGGGGCTGCTGCATGCGGCAAGGCCGATGGTAGCAATCAGGCAGGTAAAGGGGCGAACGGGCATGGCAACTCTCCGGCAAGGAACAGGGTCTGCCGTGTCCTTCGTGGAAAAGCGGCAAATCGTTACATCGGAGGTGCAAATTATTCGCGGTAGGCCAGCCCCGGTTGAGTCGACACTTCGAGGAATTTGGCCCGCGTCTTGGGCCTTTCGTGGTTGTCGAGCAGCGGATAGCTGCCCGATGGCAGCGCGGCGAGCGGCATCCCTGCGGCGGCCAGCGCATAGGGCGATACGCGGTGACGGGTACACAGACCGTCCGCCCCGTCGCTGACCAGCGCCTGTTCGAACTCCAGCCCCTGCACCGCTTCGTCCGACCGGCGCACGCGCGACACCACCAACTGCCCGTCGCCAAGGTCTATGACCAGTTCGGTGCCTTCGGGGACGTTCAGAATGCCCTCGATCATCGCCCCGCTGCGCGACAGGTTGCGCAGGAAGGCGTCGTAGCGGTGATCCTCGTGAATGACGCCGATCTTGCGGAACAGGCTTTTGCGCGCCGCGCGATGTTTGTCCGGCCCGATGACTTCGAATTTCAGTTCGCGCCGTTCCAGCCGGTCGACGATCTCGTCCTGCGGCATGGCTTTGGCAAAGACCCAGCCCTGGATGAGCGTGGCCCCGTGTTCGCGCACCAGCTCCAGCTCGTCGCGCGCTTCGACGCCTTCGGCCACCGTTTCCATTTTCAGCGCGGCGGCCAGGCTGACGATGGCGGTGATGATCGCGGCGTTGTTGTTGTCCGCATGCGTCGCCCCGCGCACGAAGCTCTGGTCGATCTTGATCTTGTCGAACGGCGCGCGGCTCAGATAGCTGAGCGAGGAATAACCGGTGCCGAAATCGTCCAGCGCCAGCCGCACGCCAAGCTTTTTCAGCCGGGCGAACATCCGTTTGGTCGCATGGGGGTCGGCCATGAAGACGCTTTCGGTGATCTCCAGTTCGAGCAGGCCCGGTTCGAGGCCGGACGAAACCAGCGCCTGTTTCACGACCGAGGGAAAATCCTCGTTCGCAAACTGCACGGCGGAGACATTGACCGAAACGCGCAGATTGTGGCCCCAGGCCACCGCGTCGAGACAGGACTGTTTCAACGCCCAGTCGCCAAGGTCGTTGATGATGCCGGTTTCCTCGGCAATCGGGATGAACACCGATGGACCGATCCAGCCGCGCTCTTCGTGATTCCAGCGCATCAGCGCCTCGAACCCGCGCACCATATCGGTCTTGGCGTCGATCAGCGGCTGGTAATGCATTTCCAGCGCCTTGTGATGGAAGGCGTCGCGCAGGTCTTCTTCCACCCGCTTCCTCTGTCGCGCGCCATCCTTGAGCTCGCCGGTGTAGAAGCGGAACTGTCCGCGCCCGCCGCCCTTGGCCGCATACAGCGCAAGGTCGGCGCTGCTGACCAGCTCTTCCGCACTCACGCCGTCATAGGGCGCGATGGCGATACCGATGGAGGTGCCGATGATCGCGCGGTCGCCATTGATCGAATAGGGCTGCGAAATCATCTGGATCAGCCGCTGCGACAGGTCGCCCAGATCGCCACGGTCGTCCATATCGGGCAGGATGACCTGGAACTCGTCGCCGCCCAGCCGCCCGATCTCGCCCTTCTCGCCCACGATCTGCTCGATGCGCTGCGCCACTTGCTTCAGCAACTCGTCGCCCGCCGGATGGCCCAGCGTATCGTTGACCTGCTTGAACCGGTCGAGGTCCATCATCAGCAGCGCGCAACTGCGCTTGGCCGCGCGATAGGCGGTCAGCGTAGTCGACAGCCGTTTTTCCATGCGGTGGCGATTGGCCAGACCGGTCAGCACATCGTATTGCGCCAGCCGCGAGGCATCGCGTTCGCGTTCGCGTGTCTCCGTGATATCCTTGGCTGACCCGCGATAGCCGAGAAATTCGCCTTCCCTGTCGAAAGACGGCTTGCCGGTGATCGACCACCAGCGTTGCGGCGCTTCTTCGTCGTCATTGTCGGATGACGGTTTGCTGCCGCGGCGCCGAGCAGGCTGCGGCGCATCGGCGGTCAGCGCGAGGCGGACCTGCAATTCGGTAAAGCTGTTGCGCGTCGTCAGCAGGAAACCCAGCGGGCGCTCCGCCTTGTCGGGATCGTCGGCTGCGTCGGGAACGAACAGTTCGCCCAAGCGCGGTGCCCATGACCTGGCCGGGTTCCAGCCCGATCATGTCCGCCGCGCTTTCGCTCAGATACGTGACCTTGCCCGAAGCATCGGTTGCCCAGAACCAGCCAAGGCTCAGTTCCTCGAACTGGTCCAGCAACGCCAGCCGCGCACCAGCGTCCAGCCCGGCGCGCGCGGAGGTGGCGGCCGATTTGCCGCCGCGTTCCGCACCGCCGCCCAGTCTGGTAAAGAAGCCTGGTTTACCCATGAATGCGTATTGGTCCCTCGAACCGGTACTGCGCCGACACGCCCGAAGCCCGTATGGTCCGGGCTTTTATTACCGTCCGACTAGCGGGCATTCGTTGATACGGTATTAATCACGCCGCCTCACTATTTACAGCACGCACGATTGCCGGATTGTCCCGCTCTTCGCTGCGCAGCACCATGTTGCCGCTGGCGTCGGTGTCCAGCGCGCGGGCGAAGGTGACGCCCATCTTGCGATCGTTGCTCCACACGCAGGTGATGCGCGTGACGATATCGGCGCTGATCGCCAGGTTGAACTGCGTGCCCGGCGGCACCTTGTACAGCCCTTCGACCAGCGCGCCTTCAGGTGACATGTTGCGGATGGTCGCCTTGTAGAACTGGCCGCCATGTTCCAGCATCACCTTGCGCAGCATCGTCTGCCGGGTGGCGCGGGCGGACCGGAACCCGTCCGCTTCGATTGTCGGCCCCTGCCCCAGCAGCGCGACGGCCTTGGTGAACGGCACGGCCTTGGAGAAGATATAGCCCTGGATCTGGCTGCACCCCAGACTGCGCACCAGCTCCAGCTCGTCCATCGTTTCCACACCCTCCGCGGTGGTGTCCATGCCCAGCGAGTCCGCCAGGCTGGTGATGGACGTGATGATTGCTCCGTTGCGATTGCCCGGCTGCGTCGCCCCGCGCACGAAGCTCTGGTCGATCTTGATCTTGTCGAACGGCGCTTTCTTCAGATAGCCGAGCGAGGAATAGCCGGTGCCGAAATCATCGAGCGCCAGGCGCACGCCCACCTTTTTCAGCGCCGCGAACATCGCTTCGGTGCCGGCATCGTCGTTCAGAAAGACGCTTTCGGTGATTTCCAGCTCCAGCCGTTCTGGCCGGATGCCTGCTTCCATGATGGCGTTGGTGACGATGCCGGGCAGCTGCGGATTGCTGAACTGCAACGGGGAGACATTGACGGCGCATTTCACGTCGCCGGGGAACTGGGCCAGGTCGTGGCACGCGGTATTGATCGCCCATTCGCCGATGGCGGCGATCAGGCCGGTGTCTTCCGCGACGGGAATGAACTTGTCGGGCGAGACCCAGCCTTTTTCCGGATGCTCCCAGCGCAGCAGCGCCTCGAACCCGATGATGCGGTTGCCCTTGGCCGCGACGATAGGCTGGTAGAACAGCTGGAACGCCTTGTTCGCCACCGCATCGCGCAAATCGTCTTCCATGACCGCCTTCTGCTCCGCCACCGAATGCAGGTCGCGCGAGAAGAAATGGTAGCGCCCGCGTCCGCCGTCCTTGGCGGCATACAGGGCAAGGTCGGCGTTGCGGATAACGTGCTCGCTGTCGGTGCCGTTGTCGGGCGCGATGGCGATGCCCAGCGATGCGCCGATGGTGACGCGGTGCCCGTCCACCGAATAGGGTTGCGACAGCGAATTGATGACGTCCTGCGCCAGCCGCGCCAGATCGTCCTGTTTCCAGCGTCCGGGCACGATGACTTCGAACTCGTCGCCGCCCAACCGGCCCACGCGGCCCTGTGTATCGACGGTCCGCTCCAGCCGCTGCGCCACCTGCTGCAACAGCGCGTCGCCTGCCGGATGGCCGAGCGTATCGTTGACCTGCTTGAAGCGGTCGAGATCGAGCAGCATGACGCTGCATTCGCGCTGCGATTCCATCGGTGCGGACAGGATCTTGTCCAGCAGCTGCAGCATCTGGAACCGGTTGGCGAGGCTGGTCAGCGAGTCATACTGCGCCAGCCGCTGCACCGATTCCTCGTTGCGCTTCTTCTCCGTCAGGTCGGTGCCGGAACCGCGGAAGCCGAGGAAATTGCCGAAGCTGTCATAGGCGGGCCGCCCGCTGACCGACCACCACCGTTCCTCGCCCTTCACATTGGCCTTCACGCCCAGTTCCTGGAACGAGGAGCGCGACGACATATGGAAGGTAAGGGTGCGCTCGCCGTCGTGATTTTCGTCGCCCAGTTCGAACAGCTCCACGAACGGACACTGGATCAGCGCCTCCGCCGTAGTGCCCAGCGTCTGCGCGACGGGCGACGAGATATAGGTCAGCGTGCCGCGGCGGTCGGTTTCCCAGAACCAGCCCTGCCCGGTTTCCTCGTAATCGCGCAAAATATCTTCGGCCCGGTTGCTGACCCGCTCGCGCGCTTCCTGCTTCTCCGCGCGGCGGCGGGCGAGCACGAGCTGGTGGCGCACGATCAGCAAGGTGGAAACGGTGGCAATGGCCATTGCGGCATAGGAGGCGATGGACCCCTCGAACACGACCACCGTCATCCAGCAGGCAAATTGCACGACAAATTGTTGCAGGATACGACTGGCCAGCAGGCTGGCGGCGAGCACGTTGCTGGTGATGATAACACCCAGCGCCCACTGGATTGGCATATCGCCAAACGCTGCCCAGGCGGTAAAGGTTATGGCGACACAGGCAGAGGGAACGACCAGCGACAGCCAGCACCACGCGCACATCCATTGCGGGACGCTGCCGTCGTTTTCGGACCGTGTCGCACGTTCGGTGCGCGCAAGGCCACGGCCATGCCACGCAAAGGCAATACCTGCGCCAATCGCGACCGCGCTCGATATGGGCGGTAGCGACATGCTGACCGCCATGCCCAGGACCGATGCGGCCACGATGAATACCGCAAACCAGCCCCAGTCGCACGGGACGATGGCCTGCGGTGCGCCGGCGCGGGCGCGGGGCAGCAAACGGTCGAACCCGGCCTTGCCCCTGCGGTGCCCCTTGCGCCGTTCTTCCTCGGACGATTTTGCCGATTGATTTTGGGCGACAGGCCGACCTTTGGAAGCCGGGCCGGAACGGGACGCGGATTTCCCTCCCTGCGCGGCGGCAGGCGGGCGCACCCCGTCAGATCGGTTCCGCGACTTCCCGAATTCCATGCGCCGACCGCTCGCACGAAGCGTTTGAAAAAGAGTTAATGCGACGGTTAGAAATGGCTTCCCGACCGCCCGCTTCCCGCCCTGCTTGCCAAGCTATGCCGCCCCGTGCATGTTCGCCCTCATAACAAAAACATTTGCGAGGGAACCGGAATGGCCGAAGCACCGAAAGAGGCATCCAGAGAACCACTGCATTTCGGCGACGAGGCGGCGCAATCGACCACTGCGCTGGGACCGCTGATCGGCCTTGCGCGCGAGGATTTTGTCGGGGCCGTCGCGCTGCTCCTGCGCGAGACCGCCAGCGATCCGGCCCGCACCATGCGCCATGCGCAGACGATGGGTGCCGACATGCTCAAGATCATGACCGGCAAATCGGACCTTGCGCCCGATGCCAAGGACAAGCGGTTCATGGACCCGGCATGGCAGTACAACCCCTTCTTCAGGGCGGGTGCGCAATATTACCTGGCGGTGCAGAAAGGGATGCGCAGCTGGCTCGACGATCTTGAACTGGACGAGCTGGAACGCGACCGCGCCAATTTCATCTCCAACATCATCATCGACAGTCTTGCGCCGACCAACTCGCTGCTGGGCAACCCCACCGCGCAAAAGCGTGTGATCGACAGCGGCGGCCTGAGCCTGATGAAGGGGCTGAAAAACGCCTATAACGACATCGCCCACAACAAGGGCATGGTCAGCCAGGTCGACAAGACGCCGTTCAAGCTGGGCGAGAACATCGCCGCGTCGAAAGGGCAGGTCGTCCTGCGCACCGAAATGATGGAACTGATCCATTACGCGCCGACCACGCCCGACGTGTACGCAGTCCCCGAACTCACCATCCCGCCGCAGATCAACAAGGCCTATGTCAACGACCTGTCGCCGAACAAGTCGCTGGTCGGCTACCTTACCGGCAACGGCATCCAGACCTTCCTGATTTCCTGGCGCAATCCGTCCAAGGAACAGGGCCACTGGGACATGGCGGATTATATCGGCGCCTGCCGCGAGGCGATGGACGCGGTCGCCGCGATTACCAAGTCGAAGACGGTCAATGTTTCCGCCGGCTGTTCGGGCGGGCAGACCGCCGCGATGCTGGCCAGCAAGATGGCGGCGGACGGCGATACAAAAATGGGCGCGCTGACGCTGATGGTGTGCGTGTTGCATCCACAGCAAACCGACATCGAGGCAGGCTCGCTGGTGACGGAAAACGGGATGCAGCTGGCACGCCAGCGCGCCGCCAAGCAGGGCGTTATCAAGGGCGACGATCTGGCGCGCGGGTTCGCGTGGCTGCGGCCCAACGACCTGATCTGGAACTACGTCATCAACAACTACCTGCTGGGCGAAGATCCGCCTGCCTTCGACGTATTGTACTGGAACGCGGACGCCACCAACCTCTCCGCTGCGCTGATGGGCGATTTCCTGACCATTTTCGAAACGCTGGCCTTCACGAAGAAGGGCGAGGTCGAGATGGTGGACCACAAGATCGACCTGTCGAAAGTGGACAACGACCTGTTCATCCTGGGCGGCGTGACCGACCATATCACGCCGTGGAAGGCGACGTATCGCTCCACCCGGCTTTTCGGCTCTGGCGATGTCACATATGTGCTGAGCCATTCCGGGCACATGCAGGCGATCCTCAACCCGCCCGGCAATCCCAAGGCGCGCTATTACCTGCAAAAGAAGGACGGCCCGCTGCCCGAAACCGCCGACGAATGGCAGGCGGGAGCGGAAGAAATCGCGGGCAGCTGGTGGCCCTACTGGATCGAGTGGTTGCAGGCGCGCTCCGGCGCCAAGAAGAAAGCGCCCAAATCGCTCGGCAATGCGAAATACAAACCGCTGGACCCGGCTCCCGGTCGATATGTGGTTGAAGAGGTGTAACCGAAGGCCCAGTTATGCTGCACCGCACCAAAACCGGTGCCAAAGATAGGACAAGCGTTTGACCGATCCGATGCGAACCGCCAAAGTCAGTATGGAACAGGCAGGGGGCCGCACCCTGCGCGTTGCCCGCTGGCGGCTGGACGAACCGAGCGACCATCCGCCGGTCCTGTTCTTCAACGGCATCGGTGCGAATATCGAAGCCGTCGCCCCGCTGGCCGAGGCGCTGGACGATCGCGGGTTCATCATGTTCGACATGCCCGGCGTCGGCAAATCGCCCGAGCCCACCGTTCCCTACAACGCGTTCACGATGGCGTGGACGGCGACCAAGGTGCTGGACCTGTGCGGTGTGCGGCAAGCCGATGTGATGGGCGTAAGCTGGGGCGGCGCGATGGCGCAGCACTTCGCGCTGCAACATCCCGGACGCACGCGGCGCCTGGTGCTGCTGGCGACAAGCGCGGGCATGCTGATGGTGCCTGGCAATCCTGCTGCATTGAGCAAGATGGCCGATCCGCGCCGCTATGTGGACGCTGCCTTCATGGCCAAGCATTTCGAGACGCTGTATGGCGGTGTGCAGCCTGCCACCACCGGTGCTGGCCAAAACGACATTCAGAATGAGGGCAAAGGTGCGCATATAGGACGGCTGACCCCGCCCACGCCGCGCGGCTATTTCTATCAGTTGCTGGCGATGGTCGGCTGGACCAGCGCGCCGGCGCTGCCGTTTCTGAAAAAGCCCACGCTGATCATGATGGGCGACGACGACCAGATCGTGCCGGTGGTGAACGGCAAGATCCTGAACAAGCTGATCCCGAACAGCGAGCTGGAAATCATGGAAGGCGGCGGGCATCTGTTCCTGCTCAGCCACCGCGAGCAAAGCGTCAGCGCCATGCGCCGTTTCCTCGACACGCCGGAGCCGGAGATGGCCAAGGCGGCCTGACGGGTCTCCGGCTTACGGCGCGATGATGATCCCGGTTGCGGGGTCGACCTCGCCGCGCACCATCGCGGTAAACGTGTCGCGCGCCTGCTCCAATCCGCTGCGCCGTTCTATGGCAACGGTATCGCCGAGATCGGCGAGGAAGGCGTGCCAGCTTTCCGCCAGTTCCATCCCGAACCCCTTCGGCCCCAGCGCCTTCACCGCCGCAACCGCGTGGTCGGGCGCGAAGAACATGGCGGGTTTCGGGCCGGGCAAGTCGCGCGTCGCCCCCGTCCCGCTGCCGCGCTCCTCGACATGCGTTGCCCCGACGAGGCACGAATATTTCAGCGCATCGCCAAGGCGATTGTGCAGCGCCGCCAGCACTGCCGCATTGCCTGCAAAATCGACCGTAACGCACGCGTTCTGTGGCAGCGTATCCAGCGCGTCATACGTCAGCACATCGTCATACAGACCGGTCGCTTCGGTAAAGGCGACATTGCCCGCCGAGGTCAGCCCGATACGGCGGACATCGGGCGAACGGTGTTTTGCCACGCTGGCCAGCCCCATCGCGGTTTTCGACGAGGCGCTGGTCATCACCATCGCGCCCGCGCCGAACCAGCTTTCCGCGCGGAAGAAACTCTCGATCAGGAAGCCGGTCTTGAACAGCGGACCGAACAGCATCCGCTCGCCCTCGCGCGCAGGATCGTGTTCAGGGTCGGCATCGAGGCGGGAATACTGGTTGTAGATCGGGCTCATCGGCTGGCGATGCGGCGCGGTGTCGGTGAAGCCGCCGCGCGTCACCTTGCCCGGTACCACATCGAGATGCGACGCCATCGGCAGATAGCCATAGACCCGCTCGCCCACGGCAAACTCCGCATGGTCGCTTTCGATCACGCGCGCATGGCCCCACACCGGCACAATGCCCGTATCGGCGTGGTCGGCACCAGTCGGCGGGAAGAAGTTCCAGTAACCGAACCCGTCGCCCACCACCGCATAGGTCACATTGTTTGCCGTGACCGAAAAGTTCTCGACCGCCAGCCGCACGCTGCCCGGCGCGAGCGGCGGCGCGTCGCCGTCCGCAAGCGTCGCGTTTTCGATGGCCGATTTGGTAATGTGGACTTGCTGCATGCTGTGTTCTTTCAGGAAATTACGGCGCAGCTTGGGTGAAACCGCATTGCCCCGTTTTCGGCAGACGCCCCGCCTCGGCCAAGGCAATCGCCGCCGCACGAGGCCGGTCGGTGGCGATGATGTCCACGCCCAGCGCACCAAGGTCGGCATAACGACTGTCGATGCCATAACGGTCGAGCTGGTTGTCGATGGAGTCCGCACGGCCCAGCGTGCCGAAAATCACCTCGACATCGGCATCGTCCAGTACGCGATAGAGGTCGGGCCGGGAGGTGCGCGTGCCGGTAAACGCGACCAGCCGGTCCGCCGCAATACCGGCTGCGACCGCCTCGTCCAGCGCACCGGGCCGCTCCATCGACAGCGATATCAGCATGTCGGGCGCCAGCGCATGCAGCCGGACCGCGCCGTCGAGCGAATAGGCGACCAGCATCACTTCCTGCACCATGTCAGCCGCGCGGATCAGGGCAATGACATCCTCGTAAGGCGCGGACCGCTTGAAGTCGATCGTCAGGGCGGTCTTGCCCTTGGCCCATGCCAGTGCCGCCTCCAGCGTCGGGATGCGATAGGGCGTGGTCCAGCCCGCTTCGTCGCGCAGCCGTAATCGCGACAGCGTGGCCCAGTCCTGCGCCGCCGCTTCGCCGGTGCCGGTGGTGGTCCTGTCCAGCGTGCTGTCATGGAGCAGGAACAGCACCCCGTCGCGGCTGGCGGCGACGTCGATCTCCGCCGACATCGGGGTGGCATGCAGCAGCGCATCCATCGCCTCGATGGAATTTTCCGGCAGACCCGGCGTCGGCCCGCCGCGATGCGCGGAAATCAGCGTCAGGTCTGCGGCTTCGAGGCAATCCAGCATTGCCGAAAAGTCTCCGCCGGTGTCGAGCCGCCACGGTTGGGCCTGTGCAGCAGCGGGCGACGCCAGAGCCAGTACAGCAGCGCCAAGGGCTAACCGCAACGCCATCAGACCCGCATCGGCATCAGGACATAGAGCGCCGGGCTCTTGTCGTCCTGGCGGATCAGCGTCGGTGCGCCAGCATCGGCGAGGTGCAGTTCCACGGTATCGCTGTCGATCTGGCCCAGAATATCCTTCAGATAATTGGCGTTAAAGCCGATCTCGAACCCGTCGCTGCCGTATTCCGCCGCGACTTCCTCCGTCGCGGTGCCATTGTCCGGACTGGTCACCGAAAGGACCACCTTGTCCTTTTCCAGCCCCATCTTCACCGCGCGGGTTTTCTCCGTGGCGATGGTCGCCACGCGGTCCACGCCGGCGAAAAAGCTCTTCGGGTCGATCTTGAGCAGCTTGTCGTTGCCGGTCGGGATGACGCGGCTGTAATCGGGGAAAGTGCCGTCGATCAGCTTGCTGGTCAGCACCACGCCGCCCTCGCCACCCAGCGTGAAGCGCACCTTGCTGGCGGACAGGTCGATCTGGACCTGCCCTTCCATTGCTTCGTCCAGCAGCTTGCGCAGCTCCGCCACGGCCTTCCGCGGTACGATGACATCGGGCATTCCTTCCGCCCCTTCCGGCTGCGCCAGCGTGAAACGCGCCAGCCGGTGCCCGTCGGTCGCGGCTGCCTTCAGCACCGGACCGGCGCTGCCATCGTCCGCAACGTGCAGGAAGATGCCGTTGAGGTAATAGCGCGTTTCCTCGGTGCTGATGGCGAAGCGCGTGCGGTCGATCATTTCGGCCAGCGTCTTTGCGGGCAGTTCGAAACTGGTCGGCAGGTCGCCTTCGACAATCACCGGGAAATCGTCGCGCGGCAGCGTGGGCAGCTTGAACCGGCTGCGCCCGGCCTTCACCGTCATGCGGTTTTCCGCCGTTTCCAGGCTGACCTGGCTGCCATCGGGCAGCTTGCGGGCGATATCGAACAGCAGGTGCGCGGGTACCGTAATCGCGCCCGCATCCTCCACCGAGGCAGCGGCCATGTTCTCGACCACCTGCAAATCCAGATCGGTCGCCATCACTTTCAGATTGCCGCCCGCATCGGCTTCGATCAGCACATTGGACAGGATGGGAATGGTGTTGCGCCGTTCCACCACGGACTGCACATGGCTGAGGCACCGCAACAAGGTGGCGCGTTCGATCGTGGCTTTCATGGTAACCCCTCTAACAAGTCTTGCCCGACAGGCCGCCGGAATCGCCCGTGGCGCCGGTTAATCTTGCGCGCGACATTAGCGCGAAGGCCTATGGCGGCAAGGGCGATGGCAGGCGCGGCCCCGCTTCCTGACCCATTTGCTGGGGATAATCGGACCCGAAACAGGGCGACCTGACCCTTATTGCGCAACGTAGCGGTTCACCATCGCGGTCGATTCCACATAGATGCCGAGCATGGTCCACACCTGTTCGGGTATTTCGGCGGGGGCCGCCTCGCCGGAATAGGCGCTTTCCAGAATTGTCTGCACCCGCGCTTCGTCGAATTCGCCGACGCCGGTGTTCGTCCGGCCCTCACCCACATCGAAGATCGTGTCGATCACGTCCACATCGAACCCGGACACCGACAGCACCTCGGCGCCCAACGCTTCTGCGACGGCGGCAAAGGCATAGGCGGCATACCCCTCCACATCCTCTTCAGCCACATCGTAGCGTTCCACACAGGTCAGCACGTCTGCGGATGCGAGGTCACTGACCTTTTCGGAGACTTCGTCGTCTTCCTCGCCCGTCAGGTCGCGGATCAGCAGGGTCATGTATTCTTCGGTCGCTTCGTTGAGCGGGCAATCGTAGAGGGTTTCGGCCTGCTGCTCTTCGTCCGCACCTGCGTCCTGCGCATGGACAGGCGCAACAGCGCCTCCTGCCAGAAGCACGGTACCGGCGAGGGCGACGATAGCGCTGCGCGGACGCGACAGGTTGCGTGTGAACATGGGCAGTTCCTCTTTCAAAACCGTACTTGCAGGTCAGCCTAGCATGGCCATGCCGCCATTTACATGCAGCGTCTGGCCGGTGACATAGGCAGCCTCGTCCGAAGCCAGATACGCCACCGCCGCGCCGATATCGCCGCCCTCGCCCATGCGGCCTGCCGGAATGCGGGCGTTGAGCGCCTCCTTCTGCGCATCGGGCAAGTCGTCCGTCATCGCGGTGCGGATGAAGCCGGGTGCGACGCAATTGACAGTAACACCGCGCGTCGCCAGCTCCTGCGCCAGCGATTTCGACATGCCGACCAGCCCGGCCTTGGCCGCCGCGTAGTTCATCTGGCCCGGATTGCCCGTCGCGCCGACCACGCTGGTGATGGAGACGATGCGCCCCGAACGCGCTTTCATCATGGGACGGGCGCACGCGCGCATGAGGCGAAACGCGGCATCGAGATTGACCGACAGCACGTCGCGCCATTCCTCGTCCTTCATCCGCATCGCCAGATTGTCGCGCGTGATGCCCGCATTGTTGACCAGAATGTCGATGCTGCCCAGCGTATCCAGCGTGGCGGGCACCAGTTCTTCGACCTGTTCGGCGTTCGACAGATCGCACGTGATCTCGACATGGTCGCCGCCGGTTTCGGCATTCAATTGTTCGCGAAACGCGCGCACCTTCGCGCCATTGGAACCCGATAACGCCAGCCGCGCCCCCTGCCCCGCCAGCGCCACCGCAATCGCCGACCCGATCCCGCCACTGGCACCGGTGACTAGGGCGGTTTTTCCTTCGAGGCTGAACATTGGGCTATCTCCTGGAGAAAGTATTTTCGCGCAGAGGCGCAGAGGATGCAGAGGGGTTATTCCGGTTTGTAATCGTTTACGAGCCTGCGTACGCCTTCTTTCATCGTTTCGTGCGCGAAGTTCAGTAGCAATCCGACAGGCTGATCCATAAGCCGGATGTAGGTCAATACCTGCTTCGCATGGGACTTGTTCAGTTTCTCGACCGATCTGATTTCCACAATCAGCCGGTCGTCAACCAATAGATCGACCCGGAACGCAGCCTCGAATCGCAATCCTTCAAACTGCATGTTGATCGGATGCTGCGTTTTTTACCAAGTATCCCTGCCGCAGCAGACTGGCTGCCAATACGCGCTCATAAACCGATTCAAGCAAACCCGGGCCAAGGTCCCGGTGAATACGAATAGCATCGCCGATTACCGCCTCGCTGAGATCATTAATCGGTACCATACCCCCTGCGCCCTCTGCGCTTCTGCGCGAAAAACTACTCGCTTCTCGCAAAGGCTTCTAGGTCGGCCATCGTCACCAGGCTCGTCACGCGCGCGTCCTTTACCGTGCGTCCGATCATCGGGCCGAGCACCTTGCCGCCCAGTTCGACGAACCGCGTCCACGCCTGCTTCGTGCATTGCCAGCACGCTTTCGCGCCAGCGGACGCGGCCTGTCACCTGTTCCACCAGCAAGGCGCGCACCGTGTCGGGGTCGCGCACTTCATCGGCGGTGACATTGGCATAAAGCGGCAGGGCCAGCGTGGCGGGGGGCGTCTCGGCGAGCGCCTCCTCCATCGCATCGGCGGCGGGCTGCATCAGCGGGCAATGGAACGGTGCTGATACCGGCAGTGGCACCCCGCGCTTGATGCCGTGCTCCTTCACCAGGCCCACCGCGCGCTCGATCGCACCGGCATGCCCCGACAGCACCACCTGCCCCGGATCGTTGTCGTTCGCCACGGTGCACACCTGCCCTTGCGCCGCAGCGTCCGCCAGCGCTTGCGCTTTCTCCACATCCGCACCCAGCAGCGCGCACATCGCCCCCTCGCCCACCGGCACGGCGGACTGCATCGCATCACCCCGCAACCGCAGCAATCGCGCGGTATCGGCCAGCGAAAACGCATCGACGGCGCACAGGGCAGTGTATTCGCCAAGACTGTGGCCAGCGACGCATTGCGCGGTATCGGCCAGCACGAGGTCGAACTCGGCCTGCGCCACCCGCAGCGTTGCCATCGCATTCGCCATGATCGCGGGCTGCGCATTGCGGGTCAGCATCAGCTCGCTTTCCGGCCCGTCGCGCATCAATGTGCTGAGGTTCTGCGACAGCGCCTCGTCCACTTCCTGAAAAACCTCGCGCGCGGCGGGGCTGGCATCGGCCAGCTCGCGGCCCATGCCGACCCGCTGGCTGCCCTGCCCCGGAAAGACGAATGCGGTCATTTTGTGCTCCTGCAACACCCGTTTCGGGCCTGTTCATTCGGCCCGTGGCCTATGCGCGCCAAGCGATGCGGGCAAGGCCGAACGGCACAACGGAATTGTCCGCATCGTGACCGATATCGGCACGGCCGAGATAGGCGATACCCGCCTTTGCACACCAGTATTGTGCGATTTCTTCGGCAGTTGCGCCGAAAGGCCGGTCGTTTTCCGGCACTTGCGACACGCGGCCCAATCTAAGACCCGCGACGCTGCCAAGATGCTGTGCGATATGGAAGAACAGGCGGTCGACGGCGTAGAGATACTCGCCCACCTCCTCCACCATCACGACATGTCCCGTCAGGTCCGGCATCAGCCCGGTGCCGCACAGCATGGCCAACGTCGTCAGGTTGAACGCGACCGTTGGCACGTCCGCCTCGCCGTCCGCCGCTACGCCGGCAAGCCAGTCCAGCGCGCGCTCGATTGCCGCCGCACCACCCTCGCGCCCGATATCGGACACCATCGGTCCGTGAACCGGTACACCCACCGCCGTGCGATACAGTTCCGCCAGCAGATAGCCGGTGTCGGAATAGCCGAGATACGCCTTGCGCGCGCCAGCCGCGTCCAGTCCGCCCACCGCGTCCGCCGCAATGCGATTGGAGCCGTAGCCGCCCGCCGCGAACCACACCGCGTCGGTCGCCGGGTCGTTCGCGCATTCGAGAAAAGCCGCCAGCCGGGTCGCGTCGTCTCCCGCAAAATGTCCGTCGCGTGCAAAGCATTGCGGGTGGAAGCGCAGCGTCACATCGTCCCGCGTGGCGGCGATGTCCTCCACCTTGCACGCTGCCTCGCGCGTGATCGCCTTGCCCGGCGCGCAGATGGCGATAGTTGTCATGGGCCGCAGCCTGCCCGCTTGCCGCATCCGACACAACCGCATACCGCGCGCAGCCATGACCGAAGACGACGCACACGACATGCCCACCCCCGCACAACTTTTCGCCCGCCCGTTCTTCTTCTGCGGCATCGGCGGGTCGGGAATGCTGCCGCTGGCGCAGATCCTGAAGGGGCGCGGCTGCACCGTGGCGGGGTCGGACCGCAGCTTCGACCAGGGGCGCACGCCCGCCAAGTTCGCCGCGCTGGAAGCCCAGGGCTTCGCGCTGCACCCGCAGGACGGCAGTGGCATCGTGTCGGCGGACCAGATCCTCGTCGCCTCCGCCGCAGTGGAGGACACCGTGCCCGAAGTGCAGCGCGCCGCCGAACTGGGCTGCCTGCGGATGAGCCGCGCGGAACTGCTGTCGATCCTGTTCAACACCAGCGGTGCGGGGCTGGCGGTGGCGGGAACCAGCGGCAAGTCGACCGTCACCGGCATGCTGGGCTGGATCATGCACGCCGCCGGACGCGCGCCGACGGTGATGAATGGCGCGGTGATGAAGAATTTCGTCAGCGAGGACCGCCCCTTCGCCAGCGCGCTGGTGGGCGGCGAGAGCATCTTCGTGTCCGAAGTGGACGAGAGCGACGGCTCCATCGCGCTCTACCGCCCCGCCGTCGGCGTTCTGCTCAATGTCAGCCTCGACCATATGGGCATGGACGAATTGCGCGCGCTGTTCGGCGACTATCTGGAGCGCAGCCGCATCGCGGTGGTGAACGCCGACGATGCCGAGGCGCTGACACTGCTGCGCCACGCGAAGGAAGCCATCACCTTCGGCGTCGAGCAGGCCAAGGCGCAGATCGGGGTGGTGCCCGGCTCCATTGCCGACGGACCGACGCAGCAGGCGGCGCTGGTGGTGGACCGGCATGACGATACGCAATATCCCCTGCGCCTGGCCATGCCGGGGCGGCATAACCTGTCCAACGCACTGGCGGCCATTGCGGGCGCGGCGGCGGCGGGGGTGCCCGTCGGCGTGGCGGTGGAGGCGCTGGCGGGGTTTGCCGGGCTGGCGCGCCGGTTCGACATTCTCGGCACCAGCGCGAAAGGTGTGACGGTAATCGACGATTTCGGCCACAACCCGGAGAAATGCGCCGCGACCCTGCGCACCTTGAAGGCGCATCCGGGCCGGGTGATCGCCTTCTTCCAGCCGCACGGCTACGGCCCCTTGCGCCAGATGGGCGACGAACTCGCCGCCACCTTCGCCCGCGAACTGGGAACCGACGACATCACCGTGATGTGCGACCCGGTCTATTACGGCGGCACGACGGACAAAAGCCAGGGCAGCGAACGCATCGTGGACCTGATCGTGGAGGCAGGCGGGTTGGCGGAATATGTGCCGGACCGCGAGGATTGCGGCACGCTGATTGCTGGGCTGGCCAAACCGGGCGACCGCATCGTGGTGATGGGCGCGCGCGACGATACGCTGACGGGCTTTGCGAAAGGGTTGCTGGAGCGGGTCTGACCCGACAGTGCCGCCGCGATGCACCTTACCGACTTCGATCCGCACACGTTCCTGCGCGAGAACTGGCAGAAGACGCCGCGGCTCATTCGCAACCCGTGGAACGATTGGCGCAACCCGGTGGAGCCGGACGAGCTTGCGGGCCTGGCGTGCGAGCGCCACGTCGAGTCGCGGCTGGTCATAGGCGACGGCACCGACGCAGCTGCGCTGAAACTGGAACATGGCCCCTTGGCGGAGGACCGCTTCAATGCGCTGGGCACGTTTCCATGGACCCTGCTGGTGCAGGCCGTCGACCACCACATCCCCGCCGTCGCGGACCTGATCGAGGCGTTCCGATTTATCCCAAACTGGCGGATCGACGATGTGATGGTCAGCTACGCCACCGACACCGGCGGCGTTGGCGCGCATTACGACCAGTACGATGTCTTCCTGATACAGGGACTGGGGCGCAGGCGGTGGGAGCTGGGCGGGATGTGCGATGGAGATACGCCGCTTCTGCCGCATGACGATTTGCGCTTGCTGGCGGCGTTCGAGGCGCGGCAGGACTTCATTCTGGAACCGGGCGATATCCTCTACGTGCCGCCGGGCATCGCTCATATGGGCACCGCCATCGGCCATGACTGCATGACCTATTCCGTCGGCTTTCGCGCGCCATCTGCGGTGGAACTGGTCGAAGGCTGGACCGATGCCGTGCTCGACACGATGCCCGACGACGATGCCGACAGGTATGGCGATGCCGGTCTGGCCTTCCAGACGAACCCCGGCGAGATTTCGGACGAGGCCCTGTCCCGCCTGCACGGCATGGTCGCCGCGAAACTGGCCGACAGGGAGGCTTTCGCGCGCTGGTTCGGCACATATGCCACGGCACCGCAAGAACGACACCATCGACTGGCGGCCCGACCATGCCATCAGCGTCGAGGAAGTAGCGGCGGCGCTGGAAGGCGGCATGGCATTGATCCGCAACCCCGCCAGCCGCTTCGCCTTTGTCCGGCAAGCGGGCGACGAGGTGCTGCTGAGCGTGGACGGCGAAGCGACTGCATGTTGCGGCGCGACGGCGACGGTTTGCCGAGGCGCTCTGCGCAAGTCCGCGTATGAAGCTGAATCGCGACGACGTCACGAGCCAGCCCGTCCAGTCACTGATCCGCGAACTCGTCAATCGCGGCTGCATCGCTTTCGAAGAATAGGCCGCAGATCAGCGCACCTACGTTTCGACCCATTGCCCCACGGGTATGTCCGCCACGGTCCAGTCGCCGATGGACCAGCGCATCAGGCGCAGCGTCGGGTGCCCGACCGCCGCCGTCATCCGCCGCACCTGCCGGTTCTTCCCTTCGCGCAAGGTCAGCCTGATCCAGCTATCGGGGATCGACTTGCGCACCCGGATCGGCGGATCGCGCGGCGGCAGGGCGGGGTCCGCAATGCGCTCGGCCTGCGCAGGCCGGGTCATGCCATCCTTCAGCCGCACGCCATCGCACAACCGCCGCAAGGCCGCCGCGTCCGGCTCCCCCTCCACCTGCACCAGATAAGTCTTGGGCAATTTGTAACGCGGATCGGCAATCCGCGCCTGCAACCTGCCATCGTCGGTGAGCAGCAACAGCCCCTCGCTATCCCGATCCAGCCGCCCCGCCGGATAAAAGCCCGGCAAGTCGATGAAGTCGGACAACGTCTGCCGCTGCGTCGGACTGCCACGATCCGTGAATTGCGACAGCACGCCATAGGGTTTGTTGAAGAGGATGAGGCGGGGCATGGGGTCACTACAGACGAAAGATAGTCACAAAATTCCTATCAAAAGAATATAGTCGTCGCCTTTACCTTGCGTGAAACCAATTTTGGTATCGGTCACGGCGTTCGGTCTGAAAAGAAATAGCTTTCGACCATCCTGGCTTTCGCGCGTTTCGGAATAGCGCATTCCACCGCGAAACTCCGGGCGCATTAAGTAAAGACAGTCTGTCTTGAATTCGCTACTATCAGGCAAGTCTTGCCAGTCAGAAATGGTATGAACGACCTTCGGATATTGTTCCGATAGTTCGTCTTGCTGCAAAAACTCTGAAACGAAACTATCGCAGTTATTCGGCTGGTGCTCTGCCGATTGACCCGAGCAACTTGCCAGTAAAACTGTGCCACTCAGAAACTTGACAAGGCGACTCCGGCAACATACCGCTGTCCTTCACGCGATTTGAGCAGGGCTATCTCTACTCCACCCCGCTAGGATGCCCCACCTTCAGCACCTTGTGCAGCACGAACACCAGCACGCCGCCCACGACAATCCCGACCAGCGCCGACACCCCTGCATAGGTCATCCAGCCCAGCAGGCCGCCTGCGCCGCCGGTCATTTCCTTGACGCCGTTCTCCAGCCCGTGGCCGAAGTCGTAGAGGCTATCCACGCCCAGCTCGTGCAGCGCGTGGATCAGGATGCCGCCGCCGACCCATAGCATCGCCACCGTGCCGATCACGCTCAGCGCCACCAGCAGCTTGGGCATCGCCGCGACCAGCCCGCGACCGACCGCCTGCGACACGCTGTTCGCGCGTTCGACAGGGCCAGGCCGACATCGTCCATCTTCACGATCAGCGCCACTGCGCCATAGACCACGATCGTAATCGCGATGCCGACCACCGCCAGCACGCCCGCGCGCACCCAGAAATCGTCCGCCGCGACCTCGTTCAGCGTGATCGCCATGATCTCCGCCGACAGGATCAGGTCGGTGCGGATCGCGCCCGATATGCGCTGTTTTTCGAACGCTTCGGGGTCTTCGATGGCGTCTTCCAGCGTCTTGCCGTGCTTCTCCCCGCCCAGCTTCTCGATGACCTTTTCCGCGCCTTCGTAGCTCAGGTACAGGCCACCCGCCATCAGCACGAAGATGATCGCGGCGGGCAGGAACTCGCTCAGCAACAGCGCGCCGGGCAGCAGAATCAGCAGCTTGTTCCTGAAGCTGCCCTTGGTGATCTGCCAGATGATCGGCAGCTCGCGTGCCGGGGAGAGGCCCGGTGACGTAGCTGGGCGTGACCGCCGCATCGTCGATCACCACGCCTGCCGCCTTCGCGCCCGCACGGCTGGCGGCAACGGTGATGTCGTCCACCGAGGCGGCGGCAACGCGGGCGATCACCGCCACATCGTCCAACAGGGCAACCAGTCCACCGGGCATTGCGCTTACTCCTTCATGCGCCACCGCCCTGCCCATCGCGGGCGGCGCGCGCAACCGCTGTTTGCGCCTGTCCTACACGAAGCGCCGCTGTCATACCCTTTGCAGGCCCAGCGAGATTACGGAGGTAAAAAAGGACAGGGACCGGGAAAATCGCGAAAGCCACACGCGCACTTTCGTGGATTGCCGTTTACGCGTTTGCGTTCAACGGCTTGCACAGGAAGGTCACAGTTTTCAAAGGGCAAACGAGCGGTTCACGGGTGCCACGCCAGCCCCTGTGCCGCGGCAAGCCACAAAGCTTGCATTCTGGCCCGATACGGCTATGTGCCTTCGCTTCCCGACATCGTCGGGGAACCAAGAAAGCCGGAGGGGCGCCCGCGGAACCGCTGCGGGATGGCCAGCGATCGGCAGTACTGAAAGGCATGAAGCATGGCTCTATACGAGCATGTGTTCCTTGCGCGCCAGGATCTGAGCCAGGCTCAGGTCGACACATTGGCGACGCAGGCAACCGAAATCATCGAAGCGAACAAGGGCAAGGTCACCCGCGTGGAATCGTGGGGGCTGAAAAGCCTCGCCTACAAGATCGACCGCAACCGCAAGGCGCATTTCGTAATGCTCAACATCGACGGCCCCGGTGCCGTGGTCAGCGAGCTGGAGCGTCAGACCCGCATCAACGAAGACGTCATCCGCTACATGACCATCCGCGTGGACGAACACGAGGACGGCCCCAGCGTGATGATGCGCAAGAACGAGCGCGACACCAAGAAGCGTCGCGATCGGGAGGACCGTAACTGATGGCCCGTCCGTTTTTCCGCCGTCGCAAGAGCTGCCCGTTCCAGGCCAAGAATGCCCCCGCCATCGATTACAAGGATGTGCGGCTGCTTCAGGGTTTCATCTCGGAACGCGGCAAGATCGTGCCCAGCCGCATCACTGCGGTATCCGCCAAGAAGCAGCGCGAACTCGCCAAGGCGATCAAGCGTGCGCGCCATATCGGCCTGCTTCCCTACATCGTGAAGTAAGAGGAGACTCAATATGGATATCATTCTCCTCCAGCGCGTCGGCAGCCTCGGCTCCATCGGCGACGTTGTCACCGTGAAGGACGGCTTTGCGCGTAACTTCCTGTTGCCGCAGAAGAAGGCGCTGCGCGCCAACGCCGCCAACAAGAAGGTGTTCGAAGCCAACCGCGAGCGACTGGAAGCCGAAAACGCCGAACGCCGCACCGAAGCGGAGAAGGCGGGCGGCAAGGTCGACGGCGCAGAGATCGTGCTGATCCGCGCGGCGTCCAATGCCGGCCAGCTGTACGGTTCGGTCAATGTGCGCGACATCGTGGCAGGGCTTGCCGACCAGAAGCACGAGATCGACAAGAAGCAGGTCATCATGGGCAGCCCGATCAAGACGATCGGCATGCACGATGTGACCATCGCCCTGCACCCCGAAGTCGAGGTGACGGTGAAGGCCAATGTCGCTCGGTCCGACGACGAAGCCGAGCTGCAAAGCCAGGGCGTCGACGTGCTGGCCCAGATCTTCGCCGACGAACAGGCCGAGATCGAGGAACAGGCGGCGGCCAACACCACGCCGGGCGGTCTGGAACCGGGCGAGATTCCGGCGGACATGCTGGAAGACGGCGCGGAACCGGCAGCGGACGATACTGTCGCCGAAGCCGACGCGGATGGCGCCGAGCCGGAGCCGACCGAAAACTGACGCGGGGGGCACATACCCTTACGCCAACCGATACAGGCGCGTCCTTCTTAGAAGGGCGCGCCTGTTTCGTATCCAACCCGCAGCTTTGATTTGTAACGCGAGCCGTCTAGCCCCGTGACCATGACAGATATCGACACCATCCTCGGCGAACTGGAAACGCTTTACACCGCGTCGGTGGAGCGCCTGCGCAACGACGTGATCGCCTTTGGGCGCGACGGCACGCTGCCGTCGAAGGCGCGCCGCACCGACGGCAGCTACGCCTATCCGGAACTGCTGGTGACCTTTGCCGGAGGCGACGCGCCGGCAGACCGCAGCCCGCTCGACCGCAACCACGCCTATGGCCGCCTGAATGCGGAAGGGCACTACGCCACCACCGTCACCCGCCCCGCCCTGTTCGGCGACTATCTGCGCGAACAGCTGGCCATCATTACCGAGGATTACGACGTCACGCTGTCCGCCCGTCTCTCGCGCCAGGAAATCCCGTTCCCCTATGTGCTGGACGGTGGCGTGGGCGCGGGGCTGGCAGGGATCAGCCCCAACGAACTGGCGCGACATTTCCCGGCAACCGAGCTGGCCGATATCGGTGACGAGCTGGCCGACGGGATCGAAATCGACGAAACGATGGACACGATCCCGCTGTCGCTATTCGACGGACTGCGCACCGATTTCAGCCTCGCGCGGCTGGCGCATTACACCGGCACCCGACCGGAAGATTTCCAGAAGTTCATCCTGTTTACGAACTACCACCGCTATGTCGATGAATTCGTTGACTGGGCAGGCGAGCAGCTGGCGCAGGACGGCTATAGCGCGTTGGCCGGCGCAGGCGGTCTGCACCTGACCGAAGCGCGCACCGATGCACGGCTGGAGCTGAGCGACACCGCATGGCGCCGCCACCAGATGCCCGCCTATCACCTCGTCGGCGAAGGGCGGAACGGCATTACGCTGGTTAATATCGGCGTCGGCCCCAGCAACGCCAAGACCATTTGCGACCACCTCGCGGTGTTGCGCCCGGAAGCGTGGCTGATGATCGGTCATTGCGGCGGCCTTCGCCCCAGCCAGAAGATCGGCGATTACGTCCTCGCGCACGCTTACCTGCGCGACGACCACGTGCTGGATCCCGTCCTGCCGCCCGAAATCCCCCTGCCCGCCATTGCCGAGGTCCAACAGGCGCTGGCCGGAGCAGCGGAGGAAGTCAGCGGGAAACAGGGCAGCGACCTGAAAAAGCGGATGCGGACCGGCACCGTGGTGACAACGGACGACCGCAACTGGGAGCTGCGCTACACCCAATCCGCCCGCCGCCTGTCGCTAAGCCGCGCTGTCGGCATCGACATGGAGAGCGCCACCATCGCCGCGCAGGGCTATCGCTTCCGCGTCCCCTACGGCACGCTGCTCTGCGTCAGCGACAAGCCCTTGCACGGCGAAATCAAGCTGCCCGGCCAAGCCAATACCTTCTACGAAGAAGCCATCGCCGCCCACCTGCAAATAGGCGTAACCGCCTGCCGCCGCCTGCGCGAAGAAGGCACGCGATTGCATAGCCGCAAACTGCGGGCGTTCAACGAGCCGCCGTTCCGCTAATTCTACGGCAGATCCTTCGTCTCCAAATCCGGTACCACCGCCCGCAGCGTCTCGACGATCTTGCCGCTCGTCACGGGTTTTTCCAGTACGCGGTCGTCACTGGTGCAGAAGGTGATCTGGTCCTTGGTATAGGCGCTGATGAATACGAACGGCACGCCGCGTTCGCGCAGGATTTGTGCGACAGGCTCGCTGGTCTTGCCGTCGCCCAGGTTCACGTCGAGAAAGGCGGCATGGACATCGGCGGTGCGTGCCAGTTCCTCGGCATCTTCGAGCTTCAGTGCCGGGCCGACCACCTCGAAGCCCAGATCGGTCAGGATGTCGTTCATCTCGAACGCGACGAACACTTCGTCCTCGACCACCAGTATGCGTGAAATATCATCGTTCAGCATCGGCTGCTCTTCCTCCGGCATGGGCATCGTGAAATGCCATTCGAACCCTTCCGTCGCGAACTCGCGCCGGACCTGTCCCTGCGTCTCCGCCATAAGCGCGCGACCGATGACGAAGGTTCCGAACCCCTCGTCGGTTGGTTCCGAAACAGGCGGACCGCCGCTTTCGACCCACGAGATGTGCAGCACGGTCGTGCCGTCCATGCGCGCCTTGCGCCAGCGCAGCGAAACACGGCCATCGGGGGCGGACAGGCTGCCATATTTGACCGCGTTGGTCGCCAGTTCGTAAAACGCCATCGAGAACGGCAGCGCAGACCGCGTGGTCAGCGATACTGCCTCGCCTACGATGTCGATGCGGTCGGCGTCGATCTTGTCCAACACCAGGCGCGCCACGTCTTCCAGCGGTGCGGTGCAATAATCGGTTCCCACCAGCGTCGCATGTGCCTGCGCATAGGCGTTGAGCCGAGCGTCGATATCGCTGCGCAGGGTATTGTCGACGCCGGCCTGCCGCAACGATCGACCCACAATGGCATTGGTCACGCTGAACGCATTCTTCACGCGATGGTTCAGTTCGGCAATCAGGATATCCTGCGCATCGCGAAGGCGATGTTCCTCGTCCACATCGACGCAAGCGACCGCTGCGCCGATCAGCTTGCCTTGGGTATCGCGCACCGCGCTGCCGATAATGCGCATCCAGAAGCGCGTCTTGTCACCGCGCTGATAATGCACGGTAAGCTCGGCCTCGTCGATATCCTCGCGCAGGACGCGGGCAAGCGGGTATTCCAGCGATTGCACGCGCGTTCCGTCCGCGTGGTAGGATACCCATTCCCCGTAATCTTCCGCATCGCGCGAATGCAGGATCGGATGCCGGACCATTTCCGACAGCACGCGATTGCCTTGCAGGATGCGCCCCTCGATATCGGAAATCGCGACCCCCACGGGCACGGTTTCGATCATGGCATCGAATACCGCAAGCTGCTTGCCCTGCGCAGCGATTCGTTGTGCGCGCTCGCCTTTCAGGGCGACAAGCTGCGCCTCCGCTTCCAGAAGTCGCTGCTCCAGCTGTTCGGCAGTGTCTTTACCGCTTGTCGCAGCCTTGCCCGACGCGTCGTCTCTCATCCGGCCCCTCGTGTCTTCGTCTTGCCCGGCTTCGCATTGCCTTCGATAAATTCGATGATCTGGCCGGCGATATCCTTGCCCGTAGCGTTTTCGATGCCTTCCAGACCGGGCGAGCTGTTCACTTCCATGATGACCGGCCCGTGGTTGGACCGCAGCAGGTCCACGCCACAGACATTCAGGCCCATCGCCTTTGCCGCGCGCACGGCCGTGCTGCGTTCTTCGGGCGTGATCTTGATGAGCTGCGCGCTGCCGCCCCGGTGCAGGTTGCTGCGGAACTCGCCCTCGGCTCCCTGCCGCTTCATCGCGGCGACGACCTTGCCACCCACGACCAGGCAGCGGATGTCCGACCCGCCCGCTTCCTTGATGAATTCCTGCACCATGATGGCGATGTTGGCCCCGCGAAACGCCTCGATAATGGACGCCCCGCCCTTCAGCGTTTCGGCCAGCACCACGCCGATGCCCTGCGTGCCTTCCAGCAGCTTGATGACCACCGGCGGGCCGTTGACCGCCTTGATGATGGCTTCAGCCTGCTTGGGATCGTTGGCATAGGCGGTCAGCGGCAGGCCGAGGCCGTACTTCGCCATAATCTGGGTGGAGCGCAGCTTGTCGCGGCTGCGGCCAATAGCGACGCTTTCATTGAGCGGCCATGTGCCGCCCATCTCGAACTGGCGCAGGACCGCAAGCCCGTAAGCGGTGATGGACGCACCAATGCGCGGGATGACCGCTTCGTATCCGCTCAGCGTCTCCCCCTTGTAGGTCACGGTCGGGCGATGGCTGGCAATGTTTACCGTGCAGCGGGTGGTGTTGAGAATGTCGAGCGTATGCCCGCGCTTTTCGGCGGCCTCGACCAGCCGCTTGTGCGAATACAGGTTCGGGTTCCGGGCGAGCATCGCGATTTTCATTTCAGTATCCTTTCGCGCTCTTCGGCGCTGGACTGGAGATAGCTGCGGCCGCAATCTACCAGGAAACGGCTGCGCAGGGCGGTCCGTCCGATCAGGATCGGAAACTGCATGTCGGACCGGTCGGCAAGGCTGAATTCCGCGCGGAACCGGATTGCGCCGAGTTGCAGGTCCGTCTTGATGATGAACCGGTCCTGCGTTTCGCCATTGCTGCTGGTGATGGTGCGGTGGTCCGCGCGCGGCACTTCGCACGTTACCGGCTGCATCTGGTTATGGCCCAGATCGAGCAGGAAGCGGACCATTTGCAGGCCGTCCGCCTCGAAACGTTCGATGGCGACGGCATGCAGGCTGGAGGTTCGCGCACCGGTATCGATTTTGGCGGGGATGCGGTGGTCCGTCAGGTCCGGCAGGCACACCATTTCGCGCCAGCCAACGGGCCGCTTCGCCGCTTCGCTCTTGGGTTTGGCTTCCGACACGCCGCCTTCTGGCAGCATCCGCAGCGGCGCGCCAGCTATTTGCGGCCCACCAGCTCGAGGCAATCGTCCCACAACTGCGCCGCCGCTTCGCTATTACGGGCGAGCGCGGACGGTTCCACCAGGACGGTGCGATTGCCGCGCACCGACCAGTACGCGCCCCGTTCTCCATCATGTGCCTTGTCCACCATCAGCAAGGCGAGCAGGCGGCCGGTGTTGCCAAGCGTGCTGCTATGCTTCGAGAACGCCACGATTGGCGCAAGCGCGGCATTGAGCAGGCGCATATAGGCCGGAAAATCGCGCGTGATCCGGGTCTCGCTGACCACGCCGGGATCGAAGGCCAGCACGGTCAGATCCGGCGCCCGGCGCGCCAGTTCACGCGCAGTCATGATATTCGCAAGCTTTGACGAGGCATAGGCGCGCAGCGACTGCTGCAACGCGCCGCGCGGCTTACCGTGATCGTTTTCGGGATAGGCCAGCTGCTTTGCATCGGCATGGTCGGGCGGCACCATCATGCCGGTTGCGGGATCGTGGGCGATGCTGCCGGTGAAGATAACGCGGGCATCGGGCGCCAGCCGGTCGCGCAGCAGATCGAGCAGCAGAAACGGCGCCAACTGGTTGACCATGAAGGTCTTGTCCATGCCGTTATCGGCACGTTCGGGCTTCGGCAGACCGATGCCGGCATTCAGGACCAGCACGTCGATCTTCTCGTCCCCGATTACGTCGGCAAATGTGCGGACAGAGGCGAAGTCCTCCAGGTCGAGCCAGTGCGCCTCGACATTTGCGGCCTGCAAGTCTTCGGGCAGATCGTGCGGCGTGCGCGCGCCGATCACCAGCGTATCGACGCCTGCCTCCACCAACCGCGCGGCAGCATCGAGGCCGAACCCGGAGGTGGCCCCCGTCATCACGATACGCATGGTATAAGCTCCTGAAATTGCCAGATTGATTGCCAGCCTGATTGCCAGCCTGCCGGGAATGCAGGCGATCTGGCGCGGCCTTGCCCGCGAACCGGGCAAGATGGCAAGCCCGTCCGCGCCCTCGCCCGCAGCAAAGCGCCGCAGTGTTACCAGCCGGTGGGCTTGCCCGCGTTCTGCTCGTCCAGCCACGCCTTCAGCGGCGCGAAGTACTCGACCAGCGCGGCGCCGCTCATCTCGCGACTGCCGGTGAAGGCTTCCAGTGCATCGGGCCACGGCTTGCTCGCGCCCAGTTCCAGCATCGCATTCAGCTTCGCGCCGACATCCTCGTTGCCATAGAACGAACATCGGTGCAGCGGCCCTTCCCAGCCAGCCTCGTCGCAAGCCGCCTTGTAGAACTGGAATTGCAGGATGCGCGCAAGGAAATAGCGGGTGTAGGGCGTGTTGCCCGGAATATGGTATTTCGCGCCTGCATCGAAGGCATCCGCGGGCCGTTCGACCGGTGGCACAATGCCCTGATATTCTTCCTTCAGGCCGTGCCATGCGGTGTTGTAATCGGCAGGCGTGATGGAGCCGTCGAACACGCCCCAGCGCCATTTGTCGACCAGCAGCCCGAACGGCAGGAACGCCACCTTGTCCATCGCCTGACGCAGCAGCAGGCCAATATCCTTGTCCGGCCCCGGCACCTGGGCTCGGTCCAGCATGTCGATCTGCACCAGATATTCGGGCGTAATGCTTAGCGCGATCATGTCGCCGATGGCTTCGTGGAACCCGTCATTCGCCCCGTTGAGGTGGATGAAGTCCTGTTCCTTGTAGGCGCGCTGGTAATAGTTGTGGCCCAGCTCGTGATGGATCGTCACGAAGTCGTCCGCATTGGGCTTGATGCACATCTTGATGCGGATATCGTCCTTGTTGTCGATATCCCATGCGCTGGCATGGCAGGCCACTTCGCGGTCGGCGGGCTTTACGAACTGGCTGCGTTCGTAGAATGTCGCGGGCAGCGGATCGAACCCCAGCGAGCTGAAAAACTGCTCGCCCACGCGAACCATGCCAACCTCGTCCAGTCCCTTTTCCGCAATCAGGTCGGTGATGTCATAGCCGATATCGCCCGCGCCTTCGGGTGCGACCAGCGGATAGACATTGCCCCATTCCTGCGCCCACATATTGCCGAGCAGGTCGGCGCGGATCGGGCCTGTCTTGGACTGGATGGCATCGCCATATTTCGCGTTGAGGTTCCAGCGGACATAGGTGTGCAGGCTGTCGTAAAGCGGCTTCACCTCCTGCCACATGCGCTCCAGATCGGCGGAGAAGTCTTCCGCCGGCATGTCGTAGCCGGAACGCCACATCGCGCCCACATCGGCAAAGCCCAGCTCGCGCGCGCCTTCGTTGGCGATGGCGACCATGCGGGTGTAGTCCGCCTTCATCGGCGTGCCGACATTGCTGTGCCAGCTTTCCCACATCTCCGCCAGTTCGGCAGGCGTGCGGTCCAGATTGCCCATCTCGGCCTCGATATCGGAGCCGTTCAGTTCGGCACCGTTCAGCGTGCCCTTGCCCTTGCTGTACTGGCTGTTGAGCGAAGTCGCGATGCCGTTCAGCTCGGTCGCCGCGCCGGGCGTGGTCGGCGCAGGCAGGACAATCCCGTTGCGCAGGATATCCAGCTTTCGCGCGACCACCGGGTCGAGGCCTGCCACCTGCGCCCACTTCGCCGCCTCCAGCGCGTAGGCGACCGACTTCTCGGTACCCTCCGCGCCGATAGCCGCCGCCATCGCATCGGTGTCGGGCGTAATATAGGTCTGGTTGACCCACAGGATGCGCCCGGCCTCGACCGTGTATTCGGCCAGGTCGGCCTCCACCATCGCCAGCCAGTCCGCCGCGCCCTGTGCCGTCATTGCAGGGGCCTGGGTTGTCAACGTGCCATCCGCAGTCTGCGCGTAAGAAGGCGCGGCGAGCGAAATAGCGAGCGCGGCAAGCGCAACGGGAGCGAATTTCATGGGCGTAGGTCCTTGATCGGGATGTCGCGTGTGGATGGCGGATTGCACCTGACGCCTGCGTTAATCAAGCAGCGAAGAAACGCACCAGTTCGTCGCCCATCGCGCCTTCCGCGACCGAGCTCATATGCGTGCCGGGTATCTCGACATAGTCGCCATCGGGAAGCGTCTCGGCAAGCGTCGGGGCGGAGCCATTATCCGTATCCTTCTCCCCGCACAGGACAAGCGTGGGCATGGTCAGCGCGGCCAGCTGTTCCGGCGTGGCGTCGGCCACCGATTCCAGCAGCAGGCGGGCGGCACTGCGGTCCACCTTCATGGTTTTCATGAAACTGACCGCCATGAATGCCGCGTCGCCGCGCTTCACGCTGTCGAACCGGTCGATCGCGTCGATGAAGAACGCCGCGCGCCGGTCCCATCCGGCCAGCCCCTCCAGCCCCATCCCGACCAGAGCGAGCCGGCGAGGCGCAAGCCCGTTGATGACGCACCGCGCCGCCGTGCGCGCGCCAAGCGAGAACCCGGCAAGATCGTAATCATCCAAGCCCAGCGTCGCCACCAGCTTGGCCACGTCGCGCGCCAGCACGTCGTCGCGGATATGCGGCAGGGTCGTGCGGCATCGCGCTGTCGCCATGCGCGCGGGCATCGGGCATGATGACCTCGAACCCCGCATCGGCCAGCTTGCGCGCATGGCCAAACCGCACCCAGTTCATCTCGGCGTTGGAGAAGAGGCCGTGCAATAGCACGACAGGCCGCCCTTCGCCCATGCGATGCACCGCGAGTTTGGTTCCGTCGAAAGAGGTAATCGTCGTCTTGATCATCGGAAGAAGCAGGTCACACCGGCATACAGGCTGATCACCGTCCGGTCCGCCACATCGTCTCCGAGGAAGCCGCCAACACCGCTTTCGGAGAAAAACTCAACGCCAAGCGTGCTATCGGGCTGTTTATTGTCGCCATAGGCCGCGATCAGTTCGGCTTCGGTTGCGCCGATATCGATACCCTTGTCCGTTGTAATTTCGGTCGAAATGTCGTTTTCGCGGTCGCCCTCGTATTCCCATCCGGCGAAGGTGTCTTTCTGAAAATTCAGCGTGAGCCCCCCGGGAAACACGGTCGTGTCGACCGGTCCGGCCCCACATTCGGCATTGCTGCCGCGTCGCAATGGCGCGCCGACGAACTTCGTCAGCTCCGCTTCCACCGTCGCGCGCGCGGTGCCGAAGGGGAGCGTGGTGCCGAGCGGACCGGTGACCGTCAGCCCCTCGCCACCCATTTGCACCGCGCCAGGTTCCCCGGCCATCTTTACCGGCTCGCCCTGCCCCGGCTTTTCGCTGGGGGCATTACGATCGACCGCACCGCAGCCAGCCAAAACCAGGGCTGCCACGGCAAAAATAGCACGCGTGTATCGCATCGTTCCTATCCCTTCTGCAAATGCCGCCGCCCAAGCAACTCGGCAATCTGCACCGCGTTCAGCGCTGCACCCTTGCGCAGGTTGTCGCTGACGCACCATAGCACCAGCCCGTTCTCCACCGTCGGGTCTTCGCGCACGCGGCTGATATAGGTGGCACTGTCGCCCGCCGCCTCGACCGGTGTGATGTACCCGCCGTCCTCGCGTTTATCGATCAGCATGCAGCCCGGTGCCTCGCGCAGGATGTCCTGTGCGGCCTCCGCACTCAGCTCGTTCTCGAATTCGATATGCACCGCCTCGGAATGGCCAACGAACACCGGCACCCGCACGCAGGTCGCGGTCAGCTTGATTTTGGGATCGAGGATCTTCTTGGTCTCGACCACCATTTTCCATTCTTCCTTGGTCGATCCATCGTCCAGGAAACTGTCGATATGCGGGATGACGTTGAAGGCGATCTGCTTGGTGAATGTCTCCGGCACGACGGGATCGGCCACGAAGATGGCCCGGCTCTGCTGGAACAGCTCGTCCATCCCCGCTTTCCCCGCCCCGCTGACCGACTGGTATGTGCTGACGACCACGCGCTTGATTGTGGCTGCATCGTGCAGCGGCTTCAGCGCCACGACCAGCTGCGCCGTCGAGCAGTTGGGATTGGCGATGATGTTGCGCGCGACATAGCCGTCGATGGCGTCGGGGTTTACCTCCGGCACGATCAGCGGCACGTCGGGGTCCATGCGGTAGAGCGAGCTGTTGTCGATCACCACGCACCCGGCGGCGGCGGCCTTCGGCGCATATTCCCTGGCAGGACCGCTGCCGGCGGCGAACAGGGCAATGTCCCATCCCGCAAAGTCGAAATGTTCGATATTGCGGCATTTAAGCATTTTGCCCGTATCGCCGAACTCCACCTCGCTGCCATGCGAGCGCGAGCTGGCGACGGCGGCGATCTCGTCGCACGGGAATTCGCGTTCGGCCAGGATCTGCATGATCTCGCGCCCGACATTCCCCGTCGCGCCGACGATGGCTACCCGATATCCCAAAACAGTACTCCGTTTGTATTTGCAGTTGCATTGCGCTCTAGCATCGAATGCAGGGCACGGAACGGATTTATCTTTGAACGGGGGAAAGCTGGGCATGGCGGCGGAGAATACGAAAGGCGTAAGTCTGGTCGACTGGCGCGGTGCGGCGCGCAAGTTCAGTCATGGCGAGCATGCCATCGCTTGCTGGCTGGGCGGCAATGCCGCGCGGCGGCCGCTGCTGCTGCTGCACGGCTTTCCCACAGCATCGCATGACTGGGCAGCGGTATGGGACGGTCTGGGCCAACGCCACGGGCTGGTTGCCGCCGACATGCTCGGCTTCGGCCTGTCGGACAAACCCAAAGGCGGGTTCGACGGGTCCGGCTATACAATCCACGGCCAGGCCGACATGCAGGAGGCGCTGCTGGCGCATCTTGGCATCGGCGAATACGATATCCTCGCGCATGATTACGGCGTGTCGGTCGCGCAGGAAATGCTGGCGCGCCAGCTGGAGGGGTCGGGTGCCAGCGGCCTTGGTCAAATCGTGTTCCTGAATGGCGGCCTGTTCCCCGACCAGCACCGCCTGCGCCCGATCCAGCGGCTCGGCACCTCGCCGCTCGGCCCGCTGATAAGCCGGGGCCTGACGCGCGAGAAATTTGGCAGGAGCTTCAGCGAAGTGTTCGGCCCGCGCACGCAGCCGACGGCGCAGGAGCTGGACGATTACTGGTGGTTGATAACGCGCAAGGGCGGCCACCGACTGTTCCACAAGCTGCTGCATTATATCGCGGACCGCAAGGCGCATGAGGCCCGCTGGGTCGGTGCGCTGAAAACCGCGCCGGAACGTATCGGTTATATCAACGGCGCGCTCGATCCGGTTTCCGGCAAGCACTCCTACGAGGCATGGCGCGCCCGCCTGCCCGGTGCGCGGCACCATCTGTTGCCGGGCGTCGGCCATTATCCGCAAGTCGAAGCGCCGAAGACGGTTATCGACACCTCGCTCGAATGGCTGAACTGATTATTCTGGCGGTGTGACGCCGTGCGCGCGCAGGAAGCGAAAGATCGTGTTCCACATATGCGGGCTGATGTTCTCGCCCGATACGCGGTGGGTGTAGCCGGGATAGAGCATCATCTCGAACGGCACATTGCTTTCCTGCAAAACGCTGATGAGTTCGGACGAGTTTTCGAACACCACATTGTCGTCCGCCATGCCGTGGATCAGGAGCAGCGGGTCGCTGATCTTGGCTGCATTGGGGATGGCGCTGGCTTTCTCATACGCCTCGGGGACAATGCGCGGATCGCCCATGAATCTTTCGGTGTAATGCGTATCGTATAGCTCCCAACGCGTGACCGGCGCACCGGAAATGCCGGCAGCGAACAGGCCGGGGTCCGCCTGCATCTGCTTCAGCGTCATGTAGCCGCCATAGGACCAGCCATAGAGCGCGATCTTGTCCGCATCGACGAAGTCCAGCGTTTTCAGATACTCGGCCCCGACGCGCTGGTCGTCCACCTCGACCCCGCCCATTGCGTGATAGAGCGGCTGTTCGAACGCGACGCCGCGATTGGCGCTGCCGCGATTGTCCAGTTCGAACCAGATATAGCCTGCATCGACCACCGCCTGCTGCAACGCGCCGTCCCAGCCATGCGTCACGATCTGCGGGCCGGGGCCGCTATAGTGGTGATAGAAGACGGGATAGCGTTTGCCCGGTTGAATTTCCGGCGTGACCATCTTCCAGTGCAGATCGGTGGAGCCGTCCGCCGCCTTGATTGTACCGAAGCTGGCGGGACGATGGCTGGCAAGGTGCGGGGTGTAGGGGTGTTCCGCGTCGAGCGCATTTTCCTCGACCCAGGCGAGCCGCTTGCCGGTCGCGTCCGCAAGGTAGCTTTGCGGCGGCTGGTTGTGGCTGGACCGCGAGATCAGCAGCGTCTTGCCGTCCTTGTCCATCGTGGCGGCATGGGTGAAGCCTTTTTCGGTAAGTCTGACAAGGACTTCGTCTGCAATCGCATTGCCTGTATAGTCAGTGGTATAGATGTGGTGTTCCAGCACATCCTCCACCCCGCGATAGAAGACCGTCTGCGCCTCCTGATCCACGCCGACCAGTTCCATGACCGGGGACGTGCCTTGCGTCAGTTGTGTCCATTTTCCGTCAGCAAAGCGATAAAGATGCCCGAAGCCATCGCGCTCCGACCACCAGATCAGCGAACCGTCCTTCAGAAAACGATAACTGTCGCTCAGATTGATCCAGTACTCCGGCACGGCAGCGTTCTCGGTGAACAGGATCTCGCTTTTGCCGGTCGCCGGATCGACCTTGAGCATGTCGAGTACGGTCTGTTGACGGTTCTGGCGCTGGACATACAGCATGCCGTCGGGTGCCCAGTCGGCACGCGCGAGGTAGAAGTCCTGCGGGTTCTGGGTGTTATAGTGCTCGGGCGACTGATTGCCGGTCAGGTCGACCTGCACCCGGTTGCCGCCATCGGGGTCCATCACGAACAGTTCGACAATCGCGTTGTCGCTGCCCGCGACCGGATATCGCTGGTCGAACACCCTGGTGCCTGTCGCGCCGATAGCCGCGCGCGTGACCACGCCGACCGTGCTTTCGTCGGTACGCTGTACAGCGATGCGGCTGTCGTCCTTGGCCCACCAGTATCCGGTCAGACGCCCCATTTCCTCTTGCGCTACGAATTCCGCCTCGCCCCAGCGGATCAGCTCTCCTTCTTTCGGCGTGACCGGCACGGCGTCCGCACCCACCTCGCCCACGAACAGCCGCCGCTCGCGCACGAAGCTGGCATAGCGGCCCGTTTCGCTCAGCTTGGGATTGAGTTCGCTTTCCTCGGTATCGGTCAGCCGCTGCACGGTGCCATCCAGCTTCGCCAGATACAGGTCGCCATCCAGCGGGACCAGCACGCCGGTGCCGTCTGCCGTCCATTGATAGGATATGATGCCCTTCAGATTGCCGACACGCGCCCGTTCGCGCTGCATCTTTTCATCCTCGGACAATTCGCGCCCGCTGCCCAGCTTCTCGCTGTCGACCAGCATCGTCCATTCGCTGCTCTCGCGGTCATAGCCCCACAGGTCGTACCGCTCGCGATCATCGTCGCGGTTGCGCAGCAGGGTTAGATAGCGGCCATCGGGCGACAGTTTCGCCTCGCGCGGGGCGGCACCGTCAAGCGACGGGCTGGCGAAAACGCGCTCGAACGTCAGGCCGGAAGAGATTGCTTCAGCAGGCACGGGCGCTGCCTCCTGTGCGGCAAGCGGAGCCGCAATTGCCAACGCAGCCACACCGATTATCCAACGCATCCACTCTCTCCACCATTCAGCATGGCGCGCAGTCTTGGCGATGTTCCCGCCCGAATGCAAAACGCCGATACAAAAAGGGCGGCCCCGCAGGACCGCCCTTCGATGTTTGCGAGGCTGTAAAGCGTCAGCTCTTGGGCGCGTTGACGCGGCGTTCCGCGATGCGCGCGCGCTTGCCGGTGCGGCCGCGCAGGTAATACAGCTTTGCGCGGCGCACGATGCCGCGACGCACCACGGTGATGCTGTCGACCGTTGGCGAGTAGAGCGGGAACACACGCTCCACGCCTTCGCCGAAGCTCAGCTTGCGGACGGTGAAATTGCTGCCCATGCCGCGGTTCGACCGCGCGATGCATACGCCTTCGAAGTTCTGCACACGTTCGCGCGTGCCTTCGATCACTTTCACGCCGACGCGCACGGTGTCACCGGCGCGAAATTCGGGAATGTCTTTGCCGAGGTTCTCGATGGCTTCCGCCTCGAGCGTCTGTATCAGGTTCATTCGTCAGGACTTTCGTCTTCATGCCGCGCGCCAGAGGCAGGTCGGACCCGAGCGTTGGTGTAACGCTCCCACAAGTCCGGCCTGCGTAACCGAGTATGATCCTCGGAACGGCGCGCGCGCCATGCCGCGATCTTCGCATGATCCCCCGATCGCAGCACTTCGGGGATCGTGCGCCCTTCCCACGTCGCGGGTCGGGTATATTGCGGATACTCGAGGAGGCCGTTCTCGAACGACTCCTCGGCTCCGCTGGAAGCCGCGCCCATTACGCCGGGCAGCAGGCGAATGCAAGCATCCAGCAGCATCAGGGCGGCAGGCTCCCCGCCCGACAGCACGATGTCGCCCACGCTGACCTGCTCGATCTGCGGCCGCGCGTCGAACAGGCGCTCGTCGAACCCCTCGAACCGCCCGCACAGAATGGCAACCCCCGGCCCGGCGGCGAGCTGCCGAATGCGCGCTTGCGTAATCGGCGCGCCGCGTGGTGTCATGGCGAGAACGGGGATTGGGACTGGGACTGCTCCACCCCCTGTTCGTCCTGAGCCTGTCGAAGGACTGTTCTTCTCCGTTGCACCGTGTGAAGAAGAAAAAGGCAATCCTTCGACAGGCTCAGGACAAGCGGATGCAAGGGAGCCGAGCGCCGCCGCGAGCACATCCGCCTTGAGCACCATGCCCGCCCCGCCCCCGGCAGGCGTATCATCAACCTTGCGGTGCCTGTCAGTGGCAAAATCGCGCGGGTTTACGGTTTCGCAGGACCAATCCCCGCGATCCAGCGCCTTGCCCGCAAGCGAATGCTGCAACGGTCCGGGGAACATCTCCGGATAGAGGGTAAGAATGGTGGCGACGAAGGTCATCGCGTCCAGTCTTCGATATTCAGACCGGGAATATCATCGAAATCCGGCACATTCGCCGTAACCATCGTGGCATCCACGGACTTGGCATGTGCGCCGATCAGCCGGTCGAAGGCATGGCGTTTGAACGGCAGGCTGGCATAGGCTTTCGCGCAGAGTTCATCGAACGGCAGGATAGCTATCTGGGAGAGAAACATATCATACCCCTCCGGAAGGCCGGACCCGAAACCACGCAGGATTTCAGCATAGCTTACAGTAGAGATAGCCAGCGTTTTCGGGTCTTCCTGCGCCAATCGTTCAAGTACGTTTGTTTCCAGCTTTTCAACCGCCAGGATAACGATATTTGTATCCAGCAAATAGCGCAGCCTACTCATCCGGCTGGAATGGTCCTACGTCGGACGGGCGTGGATGGATGATGCGCTCTTCACGTGTGAAAGGACGCAGGCCGCACCCTTTCCCGACAAAGCTCATGTCCAGCCGGTCCGGCTTCGCGGCCACCGGCGTCAACACAAGTTCACCCGCTTCATTGTAGCGCGCTTTCCACCGCGACCCGACCTCAAGCTCGACAGTAGCGGGAATGCGAATCGCTTTCGAATTGCCCGATTTGAATGCCTTGGCGAGGGGTTCGTCACCCATTTCGATCTCCTGTGTATACGAACCGTATATACGCAGCAGTTCAGTCGGTCAATCGCCCCAGCGCACACCATCCTTCGCATTCGTGTCAACGCGCAACTCGAACACATCGGGCCGCGAATAATGCCCATCCGTATCGAGCGAGGCCAGCCCGCCACCGATCTCGCTCAAATCCAGCTCGGCGTGCAGCGTTTCCTCGCCTTCGCCCGCTTGCGCCACAACACGCGCATCCGGTGCAGCAATGATGCTACCGCCGACGTTCAGCACATCGCCCGCAATCGCCTCGAACAAGGCCTTTGCTTCTGCCGAACCACCAACTCGTTCCAAACCGTCAAACAGATCATCCTTGGTCTGCACCAGCCCCGCCGCCAGTACAAAACACCGCCCCTCCATCGCGTAATGGCGACTGGCCAGCGCGTATTCCTCCCGCACCGTGGGCCACGCGGCGATGTGCACCGCCTCGCCCAGATTATGCATCGCCGCACGGGCCAGCGGCATCCAGTGTTCCCAGCAAATGAGGTTGCCTACTGCGCCCCACTCCGCCTGATGCACGCCCAGTGTGGACCCATCGCCGCGCATCCAGATCAGGCGTTCGCCATGGGTCGGCACCAGCTTGCGATGGTCCAGCGGCGGCAGGCCGGGGCGAAACAGCAGCTGGTTGTTGTAAAGACTGCGCCGGACGCGCTCATGCGCGCCGATGGAAATGCAGGCACCGGTCGCATCGCATAGCTCCTGCAACGGCAGCAGGCGCTCGTCCTTCGCAACCACCGCCTGTTCCAGCATGATCGCGTGCAGCGCTTTTGCGCCGGGATGGTCCCACAGCGCGGCGCCGGGTGCCTCGTCCAGCCATAGCGGATAGCCGCCGAGGAATGTCTCCCCGAAGGCGACAAGCCGCGCGCCATCGTCGATAGCCTTGCGTGCGAGCGAGACGGCTTTACCGATGCCGTCGCCTATTGCGAGCGGGACCGGAGCGGCCTGGACGATGGCGACGGGAAGCATGGTCATGCGCGCGCCATAACCGACCGTAGCCTATTCGACAAAAGCCTCGGCCACCACCAGCCGTTCCGCATTCCAGTCCGGCACGGCATTGCCGGTCAACGGAACGAGATAACGCTTGCCATCCGGCTTCTGAATTTCGACGAGGTCGCTTGCGCCGTAATTCAGCACATCGGCGACCGTGCCGATTGGCGCGCCGTCTTCGCTTACGGCGGGCAAGCCGAGCAGGTCGGCATGGTAGAATTCGCCCTCGGCCAGCGGCGGAAGGGCATCGCGCGGCACGGTCAGCGTGGTGCCGCGCAGCGCCTCCGCCGCGTTCCGGTCCGCGACTTCGGCGAACCGCGCCACCGCGCCGCCCTTGTGATCGTCGCGCACCTTTTTCAGCGTAAGCGCACCATCGTTGAAGCGCGTGTGGACTTTCAAGGCGGCCAGCCCCTCGCCGAACAGTTTGAGCCGCACTTCGCCCGCCACCCCGTGCGCGCCGGTTATGGCGGCAAGGGTGAGGGGCTTTTGCGTGGACACGAAGGATCAGTCCTTCTTGTCTTCGGCCTTCTCTTCGCCGATGTCCTTCGGCTGCTTTTCCATTTCAGCCTGATCGCCGGTCGGGCCGGGAACGGGGCCACCTTCGTTCATCTCCTCGGCGATGGCGGCTGCATCCTGTGGCGTTGCATCTTCGGACACGACATCGGCAACGGCGTCGGCAACGGCCTCGGCGGTTTCCTCGGTCTTTACCGAACCGGTTGCCGTATTTTCGTTGGTCGCCTCGTCGTCAGCCTTGGGCGCATCCTTTTCGGCGGCTTTGGCAGCTTTCGCTTCTTCGGCTTCCTTCTTGGCCGCTTCCTTGGCTTCCGCTTCTGCAACCTTGGCGGCTTCTTCCGCTTCCTTGGCCGCTTCGGCGGCGGCTACACCCTTGGCTTCACGCTCTTCGGCGCGCTCGGTGGCCTTTTCGCCCGGCTTCGCCTTGTTCGGGTTGTTGCGCGCGGCACGCTCCTTGATACCGGCGGCGTCGAGGAAGCGCAGAACGCGGTCGCTCGGCTGCGCGCCGACGCCCAGCCAGTAACGGATACGGTCCTCGTTCAGCTGGACGCGTTTCTCGTCGTCCTTGGCGAGCAGCGGGTTGTAGGTGCCGATCTGTTCGAGATACTTACCGTCGCGCGGGCGGCGGCTGTCGGCGGCGACGATGCGATAATAGGGCCGCTTCTTCGCGCCGCCCCGGGAAAGCCTGAGTGCAATTGCCATGATGTATTACCTTTCGAGTGTATTTCTTTGATCTGAAACTATTTTCTGCCGGGAAGTCCGGGCAGGTTCGGTGGCAAACCACCCTGGCCCCCGCCGCCTAGCGCCTTGCCGAGACCCGGCATGGCGGCATCCATCCCGCCGCCTCCGAACAGTGCGCCCAGCCCTTTCAGGCCGCCCATTTTCTTGATCTGCTTCATCGCCCGGCCCATGTCCTGATGCATCTTCAGCAGCTTGTTGACGTCCTGAACGCTGGTGCCACTGCCCGTTGCCACGCGCCGCTTGCGCTTGGCGTTCAGCAGTTTGGGATGGCTGCGTTCCTTGGCCGTCATGGAGCCTATGATGGCGTCCATATGGACCAGCACCTTGTCGTCCATGCCACTGTTCGCCAGCGCCGCCTTTGCCTTTTTCATGCCCGGCAGCATTCCCGCCAGCATGCCGAGACCGCCCATCTGGTTCATCTGCTTGAGCTGGGTGCGCAGGTCGTTGAGGTCGAACTGGCCTTTCGCCATGCGCTTCGCCAGCGCCTCGGCATCGGCTTCGTCGATGGTCGCGGCGGCTTTTTCCACCAGCGAGACCACGTCGCCCATGCCCAGGATGCGGTCGGCCACGCGCTTTGGGTGGAACACCTCGATGGCGTCCAGCTTCTCGCCCGTGCCGGCAAACTTGATCGGCTTGCCGGTGACGTGCCGCATGGAAAGCGCCGCACCGCCGCGCGCATCGCCGTCCATCCGGGTCAGCACCACACCGGTCAGTGGCACGTCGGCGGTGAAGCTCTGCGCAACGTTGACCGCGTCCTGACCTGTCAGGCTGTCCACCACCAGCAGCACTTCGGTCGGCACCGACACGCTGGCGACGGCCTTCATCTCGGCCATCAGCGCTTCATCGACATGCAGGCGACCTGCGGTGTCGAGCAGCAGCACATCGCTGGCCTGCAACCGCGCCGCTTCCAGCGCGCGGCGGGCGATATCGACCGGCTGTTGCCCATCGACGATCGGCAGGGTCGCGACATCGACCTGCGTGCCCAGTACCGCGAGCTGTTCCTGCGCGGCGGGGCGGTTGACGTCGAGCGACGCCATCAGCGCCTTCTTGCCGTGCTTCTCGCGCAGCAGCTTGGCAATTTTCGCGGTCGTGGTAGTCTTGCCCGAACCCTGCAGGCCGACCATCATGATGACGACCGGCGGCTTGGCGTCGAGATTGAGGTCTTCGGTCCGGTCGCCGCCCAGCATCTCGACCAGCTCGTCGCTGACGATCTTGACGACCTGCTGCCCCGGCGTGACCGATTTCAGGACATCGGCGCCAATCGCCTTGTCGGTAACCGCGTCGATGAAGCGCCGCACCACCGGCAATGCGACGTCGGCTTCCAGCAGGGCAATCCGCACTTCGCGCATGGCGGCACGGACATCGGCCTCCGACAACGCACCGCGCCCGCGCAGGCCGTCGAACACATTGCCGAGCCGGTCGGAGAGGGTATCGAACATGGCAAGCCGTCTCCTTGAATTAACGCGAAAAACGCCGGCGAACGGAACCCCGTCGGCCAGCGTGCGGTCGATTACCCAACCGCCGTGTGGAAGTCATCGCAAATCGCAAAGCTCCGGACTGGATTGCCGCGTCGCTTCGCTCCTCGCAATGACGAGATTGTCATTCCATTTTGCCCGGATGGTTGGCCTTGGATGGAAGCGAAAATGGTGGAGTGCGAGAACCGGCGCGCAGCGGACATCAGGTCCGTGAGCACCGGAAGCGCAGCAATCCGCCATTTGCAGCCCATCCAGGGGCAACCAACGGTAAAATGGTGGAGCCTAGCGGGATCGAACCGCTGACCTCAACACTGCCAGTGTTGCGCTCTCCCAGCTGAGCTAAGGCCCCGATATGGAGGCGCGCATTACGGGCGCGCCTCCGGTATTGCAAGGATTAAGATGGGCAAGCCCTAAGGCGTGCCTTAGCTGTCGTCTTCCTTGTCGTCGTCCTTGGTCGGCGCAACACCGAGGTCGCTGTCGTCGCCAAGATCGACGTCGGAGTCGGGACGGTTCTCTTCCTCGTCCACATCGTCCAGCTCGTCATCGGCAAGATCGCCGTCCGCCTCGCCGTCCTTCTTCTTCTTGTCGTCCTCGAACGGGATGGGCTGCTTGGTTTTCAGCACGGGTTCGGGCGTCCACTCTTCCCCGCACTCGATGCAGGTGACGGGATCTTCCTTCGTGAGATCGTAGAAGCGGGTGCCACATTTTGGGCAGGTGCGCTTGGTGCCCCATGCTGGCTTGACCATGACAGTTCCTATTGGTTTGCTCGGCCTCGCGCGCAGAACTGCGGCGGGCGGGAAATTGCGGATGTTGCGAGTGCGAGACGTGGGGCGTGCCACCCCGTGAATCAAGCGCCGCGCGGATGAAGGTGGCGCGCCTTGCCATAGGGTATGCGCGCTGTCAAAGCGGCGCGCATGTCAACCGGCCCCACCCCTGCCCGTTTCGCGCCGACGGGGCCGCTGACCGGGCGGCTGCGGGTGCCGGGCGACAAGTCGATCAGCCACCGCGCGCTGATGCTGGGCGCGCTGGCCATTGGCGAGACGCGGGTGTCGGGCCTGCTGGAAGGCGAAGACGTGCTGGCGACCGCTGCCGCGCTGCGCCGGATGGGCGCGACCATCGAACGCGAGAAAAGCGGCACGTGGTCGATCCACGGCGTCGGTGTCGGCAGCCTGCTGCAACCCGCGCAGGCGCTGGACATGGGCAATAGCGGCACCTCCACCCGCCTGCTGATGGGCCTGATCGCCAGCCACGGCATCACGGCGGCGTTTACCGGCGATGCCAGCCTGTCTGCACGCCCGATGGGCCGCGTGATCGAACCGCTATCGCAGATGGGCGCATCGTTCACGCCTTCGCCCGGAAACACCCTGCCGCTGATGATGGAAGGCTGCCTGCCCGCCGTTCCCGTTATCTACCGCCTGCCCGTCGCCAGCGCGCAGGTGAAGAGCGCCATCCTGCTCGCCGCGCTCAATACGCCGGGCATTACCACCGTCGTCGAACCGGTGCCGACCCGCGACCACAGCGAACGGATGCTGCGCGGGTTCGGCGCGGAGCTATCGGTCGAGGAAGCGGACGGCGAGCGCATCATCACCGTGCGCGGCGAGGCGGATTTGCGCCCGCAGACTATCGACGTGCCGGGCGACCCATCCTCCGCCGCCTTCTTCATCGTCGCCGCGCTGCTGGTGGAAGGCAGCGATTTGATCGTCGAGAATGTCGGCATGAACCCGACCCGCGCCGGCCTGGTCGGCGTGCTGCGCGATATGGGTGGCGAGATCGAGATGCTCGACCCGCGCGAGGTGGGCGGAGAGCCGGTCGCCGATTTGCGTGTGCGGCATTCACGCCTCTCCGGCATCGCGGTCGATCCGGCCATCGTGCCCAGCATGATCGACGAATTCCCCGCGCTGTTCGTCGCCGCCGCGCTGGCCGAGGGGCGCACCGTCACACGCGGCCTGCACGAGTTGCGCGTGAAGGAGAGCGACCGACTTGCCGCGATGGCCGCTGCCCTTGCCGCCATCGGCGCGCGGGTTGAGGAAACGCCCGATGGCCTGGTCATCGACGGCACCGGCGGCGAACCCTTGGCGGGCGGCGGCCCCGTCGCCACCCATCTCGACCACCGCATCGCCATGAGCATGGCGGTGGCAGGACTGGTCAGCCGCGACGGTGTAGCTATCGACGACACGCAGCCCATCGCCACCAGTTTCCCGACTTTTATCACATTGCTGGATACGCACACCGCATGACAGACTACCTCTCCCCCTTCGCCGCCGACCTGATCGGGTTCGCGGGCAGTTTCTGCATCGTTGCCGCCTATGCCTACAGCAACGTGGCCAAGGCGATGAACATGGTGGCGTTCAACGTGGTCAACTTCATCGGTGCGGCGCTGCTCGCGGTGTCGCTGACGGTGAATTACAACCTGCCGACGCTGGTGCTGGAGATCGTGTGGATGGCCATTGCGCTGTTCGGACTGGCCAAGGCATTGCGGTCGCGGCGCGATGTCGTGAAGGTCTAGCGGCATGATTATCGCCGTCGATGGACCTACCGCATCAGGCAAGGGCACCATATCGCGTGCGCTGGCTGCGCGGTTCGGGTTGCCTTTGCTCGATACCGGCCTGCTCTATCGTGCGGTCGGGTGGCAAGTGCATCTGGCGGGCGGCGATGCCGACGACGCGAAAGACGCGCTGGCGGCGGTGGAATTTCCCGATGCGCTGCTGGCGGACGATGCCTTGCGCGCCGAGGGCACCGGCAGCCTCGCCAGTCGTGTCTCGATACACCCCGCCGTGCGGCAGGCGCTGTTCGATCGGCAGCGCGCCTTCGCCCTGCAACCGGGCGGCGCAGTGCTGGACGGGCGCGATATCGGCACCGTCATCGCGCCGGAAGCCGACGTAAAACTGTTCATCACCGCCAGCGTCGCCAGCCGCGCCGCACGCCGCTTTGCAGAGATGCAGGATCGCGGCGAAGCCACCACGCTGGATGCCATCGCCGCCGACCTGCGCCGCCGCGATGCGCGCGATGCGGGGCGCAAGGACGCCCCCCTTGCCGCCGCCGATGACGCGGTTCAGCTCGACACCTCGGACATGGACCGCGACGCCGCCATTGCCGCAGCGGTTGCGGTTGTCGAACGCGCGGCGCGGTGAAAATGACAGGCAACCGGCAGCCGGCCGTCGATTTCAACCACCCAGGGCTTTGGCTGCTAGGCTTTGGCTACTAGGCGGTGTAAACCCCGGTCCGTGTCTCCTGCCGCACCAGCGCACAATCCTTGCGCTGGCACCGGAAGGCGGCTAGGCGCGCCTCCGTCTGCGGGCCAGTCCCGTCGGCACCCGCCACGGCATCCGGTCGCGGCGGGTCATTCGGCCCTCTTGGCCCGCTCGCCTGCAATCCCGCAGTGCTGGCGGAGGAAAGACCCCGGGAAAACCGGCGGCCGGTAGCAAAACGAAAGCACACCCTACACTTATGGCTACTACAGCATCAGACCAGCAAATGCCCTCGCGCGACGACTTCGAAGCAATGCTCAACGAGCAGCTCGGCGGCGCGGAAGACGGCGGCTTCGAAGGCCGCGTCGTCAAGGGTACCGTCACCAGCATCGAAGGCGGCAAGGCCATTATCGACGTGGGCCTCAAGTCCGAGGGCCGCGTCGACCTCAAGGAATTCGAACGCGGCGACGGCGCGCACGGCCTGGAAGTCGGCAGCGAAGTCGAAGTCTATGTCGACCGCGTCGAGAACGCCGACGGCGAAGCCATGCTCAGCCGCGACCGCGCGCGCCGCGAAGCCGCGTGGGACAAGCTCGAAAGCGAATTCGGCGAAGAGAAGCGCGTCGAAGGCCGCATCTTCGGCCGCGTGAAAGGTGGCTTTACCGTCGATCTCGACGGCGCCGTCGCCTTCCTGCCCGGCAGCCAGGTCGATATCCGTCCGGTGCGCGACATCACCCCGCTGATGGACATTCCGCAGCCGTTCCAGATCCTCAAGATGGATCGTCGCCGCGGTAACATCGTCGTCTCGCGCCGCTCCATTCTGGAAGAAACGCGCGCCGAACAGCGCAGCGAGCTGATCGACCAGCTGGCCGAGGGCCAGGTGACCGACGGCGTGGTGAAGAACATCACCGATTACGGCGCCTTCGTGGACCTCGGCGGTATCGACGGTCTGCTGCATGTCACCGACATGAGCTACAAGCGGGTCAACCACCCCAGCGAAGTGATCGAGATCGGCGCAACCGTGACCGTGCAGATCATCCGCATCAATGCCGAAACGCAGCGCATCTCGCTGGGCATGAAGCAGCTGGAAAGCGATCCGTGGGACGGCGTGGGCGCGAAGTATCCCGTCGATGCCAAGATGACCGGCACCGTCACCAACATCACCGAATATGGCGCGTTCGTGGAACTGGAACCGGGCATCGAAGGGCTGGTCCATGTCTCCGAAATGAGCTGGACCAAGAAGAACGTCCACCCCGGCAAGATCGTCAGCACGTCGCAGGAAGTCGAAGTGGTGGTGCTGGAAGTCGATAGCGAAAAGCGCCGCATCTCGCTTGGCCTGAAGCAGGCGATGGGCAATCCGTGGGAAGACTTTGCGGAGAAGTTCCCGGTTGGCGCAACCGTTTCGGGCGAAGTCAAGAACGCCACCGAATTCGGCCTGTTCGTCGGCCTCGACGGCGACGTGGATGGCATGGTCCACATGTCCGACATCGCCTGGGGCATTTCGGGCGAAGACGCGCTGGCCCTGCACCGCAAGGGCGAGGAAGTGCAGGCCATCGTGCTCGACGTCGATACCGACAAGGAACGCATCAGCCTGGGCATGAAGCAGCTTGAAAAGGGTGCGCCATCCGCCGAAGGTTCCGCCGAAGGTTCGGTCAAGCGCGGCGATGTCGTCACCGTGACCGTGCTGGAAGTGCGCGACGGCGGCCTGGAAGTGCAGGTCGGCGACGACGGCGCGACCGGCTTCGTCAAGCGTTCGGACCTCGGCCGCGACCGCGACGAGCAGCGCCCCGACCGGTTCCAGGCCGGCGCGAAGGTGGATGCGATGGTTACCGGGTTCGACCGGTCCAAGAAGCCCAACTTCAGCATCAAGGCCCGCCAGATCGCCGAAGAGAAGGAAGCCGTTCAGCAGTTCGGTTCCTCCGATTCGGGCGCATCGCTCGGCGACATTCTCGGCGAAGCGCTGAAGAAGAAGGAAGACTGACTTTGCCAGCTTGGCGTCCGGCTTGCCGGACGCTTAGCGCAACGTCATCCCGGACTTGATCCGGGATCTCCTGCCGCCTGGTCGTTCGTAGACGCAGGAGACCCCTGCCTTCGCAGGGGATCGGTTGTCGAAAGGCCCGCCCTTCCCTCACGGGAGCGGCGGGCCTTTCCTAGTGCGCGCCATGTGCTTAGGATGCGTTCCATGCTCAAGGTCCACCAGTTCCCCTGCCTCAACGACAATTACGGCTTCCTGCTGCACGATACCGACAGCGGCGAGACTGCCTGTATCGATACGCCCGATGCCGCTGCCTATCTGCGCGAGGCGGAGGCGAAGGGGTGGCGAATCACGCATATCTGGAACACGCATTGGCATCCGGACCATGCAGGCGGGAACAAGGCCCTGCGCGAGGCGACGGGGTGTCATGTTTCCGGCCCGGCCGAAGTAGAGCGGATCGACGCGCCGGATCGCGTGCTGGCCGATGGTGACACCGTAATGCTTGGCGCGCATACCGCCACCGTGATCGACGTGGGCGGGCATACGCACGGGCACATCGCCTTTCACCTGGCCGACGCGAGTATCTGCTTCGTCGGCGACAGTGTGTTCGCGCTGGGCTGCGGGCGGATGTTCGAGGGGACGGCGGACCAGTTCTGGGCCAGCTTGCAACGCATCAAGGCGCTGCCGCCCGAAACCACGCTGTATTGCGCGCATGAATATACGCAGGCCAACGCCGCCTTCGCGCTGCACGCAGACCCCGACAATGCGGCGCTGCAACGCTACGCCGCGCAGATCGACGCAATGCGGGCGAAGGACGAACCGACCGTTCCGACCCGCCTCGACCGCGAGCTCGCGACCAACCCGTTCCTGCGCGCCGACGATCCAGTGCTGGCGGCGAAGTGGGGCGGTAACAGTCCCGGCCGAGACCTTTGCGGCCCTGCGCGCCGCCAAGGACAGCTTCTGACCGAAGCCGGACCAGCCGCGATGCAGGCATTGCGGGTCGAGGCGCTGTCCGATGACCTCTCCGGCGTGGTCCTGCGCGATGTGCCGGTGCCGGAGCGCGCCGCTGGCGACGTGCTGGTGCGGGTCCGCGCCGCTGCCCTGAACCATCCCGACCTGCTGATGACGCGCGGCGCATACCAGTTCAAACCGGCGCTCCCCTTCACTGCGGGAATGGAAATGGCGGGCGAGGTTGTCGAGACGGGGCCGGATAGCGCGTTTGCCGTTGGCGACCGGGTGATGGGCGGCATGAAGACCGGCTGCTTCGCGCAAATTTGCGCTGTGCCGGAGCGTACGCTGGAGGCTGTTCCCTCCGCCCTCGATTACCCCGCCGCCGCCGCGCTGGGCGTAGCATATCGCACCGCCTACACCGCGCTGGTCGAAATCGGCAGGCTGCGTGCAGGGCAATGGGTGCTGGTCCACGGTGCGAGCGGCGGAGTCGGCATGGCTGCCTGCGACCTGGCGACGGCGCTGGGCGCGCGCGTGATCGCGACCACGCATCGGGCCGGCAAAATCGAGCGGTTGCGGACCGTGGCTCGGGCGGAGCAGGTTATCTCGAACGACGGCCGGTTCCGCGACGCCGTAGCAGACATCACCGATGGTGCGCTGTGCGATATCGTGTTCGATCCGGTTGGCGGCGACGTGTTCGACGAAAGCACACGATGCGTCGCATTCGGCGGACAGCTTCAGGTCATTGGCTTCGTGGCTGGTCGTATCGCCAGCGTGCCTGCCAATATCCCGCTGATAAAAGGGTTTCAGCGTGGTCGGCGTGCGCGCCGGAGAATATGCGCGGCGCTTTCCCGAACGTGGGGCTGCCATCGGTCGGGAAATCGCCAGCCTCGCGGCAGAGGGACACATCGCGCCGGTCATCGACCGGGTACTGCCGCTGTCGCAATGGCGCGACGGCTACGGCGCGATGGCGGCAGGCGAGAGTCATGGGCAAGGTCGTCTTCGAACCGAACCAGGCCGGATAGCGGTTCAGATCGCGGCGATAACTTCGTCCGCAACCGAACGATCCGCTGCGGCATCGTACTTGTCGGCGATGACGGTGCGCGATGCTTGCGCAGCGGCTTCGGCGGCGCGGGCGCGCACTTCGGCAATGGCTTCGCGTTCGGCACCGGCGATCTTGCTTTCGGCCATCGCCTTGCGTCGCTCGACCATTGCGGCACTGTCGGCTTCTGCCTTGGCGAGCAGCGTGTCCGCCTCGCGCCGGGCATTGTCCATCATCGCGGCGGCGTCCTGTTCGGCACCGGCGATCTTCGCGGCGTATTCGGCGCGCAGGGCCTCGGCTTCGGCGCGCAGGGCCTTGGCTTCGTCCAGCTGTTCGCGGATGGCGGCAATCCTGCCGTCCAGCCCGCCGGTGACGAGCGCCGGAACCTTCTTCCACACCATTATCAGGATCAGCAGCAGCATTGCCACGGCAACGACCTGATAGGGTGCCATGCCGAACAGCTCAGGTTCGACATGCTTTACCGTGCCATCGGCCATCGAGACCGCCGCATCGGCAATGTCGGTTGCAAACGCTTCGGGCAGGGAATTAGCCACGCGCGCCACCCGTCATCGCCTGCTTGACCGCTGATTTGGCGATGGGCCTGGTGATCTCGAGACCCGCCAGCCGTGCCACGATATCCTGCGTCGCTTCGACGGCCACGCCCTCGACTTCGACCAGGGCAGCCTTGCGGGCTTCCTCGATCTCGGCTTCGGCCTTGGCCAGCTTGGTATCGAGCCGCTTCTGCGCCGCCGCGACAGTCTTTTCCGACTTTGCCGCGGCCTGCGCCTTGGCATCGCCGACCAGCGCCTGCGCCGCCGCGCGGTTTTCGTTCTCGCGCACCCGCCATGCCTCTTCCTCGGCATCGGCCTGCGCCCGCGCATCACCGGCAGCGGCAAGGTCCGCCGCTATCTGCGTGTCGCGCTGGGCCACCGTATCCATGACGCGCGGCACCATGCCGCGCCCGATGGCGAAGAAAGTTATGCCGAAAAACACCAGCAGCCAGAAAATCTGGCTTTGGTAAGTGGCGGCGAGCTGGTCGATCTGGGGCATGGGAGCCTTCGGTTACCGCAAAAGGAACTGATCGAAAAACAGCGCGGAGCGCGCCCGTATCAGGCCGCGCCCCGCACCCGTTTCTCTTATTGGAAGATCAGCAGGATGGCGATGACAAAGGCGAGCAGGCCCAGCAGCTCGGCACCGGCGAAACCGATGAACAGGCGGCCCTGCTGGCTGTCGGCAGCACCCGGATTGCGCAGCGCGCCTTCGAGATACTTTGCGAACACGTTACCCACGCCGATCGAGGCGAGACCCGCACCGATTGCGGCGAGGCCTGCACCGAGCAGCTTTGCAGCTTCTGCTTCCATGATATATTCTCCTGTAAAAACGTGTCTTGAGGTTAGTGAAGGTTTTCGGCGTCGGCGATATACAACGACGTCAAAAGAGCAAAAACATAGGCCTGGATGCCGGCCACCAGGATCTCCAGCGCGCTGATGCCGATCATGAGCAGCAGGCTCGGCAAGCCGATGACCACGCCCCATAGCGGCCCTGCGTTGGTGCCGTCGATGACAAATGTGGACAGCACCTTCAACAGGATGTGCCCCGCCATCATCGCCACGAACAGGCGCAGTGCCAGGCTGAACGGACGCACCAGAAACGACACCAGCTCGATGAGGAAGATCGGCGGCACCATCGGCAGCGGCGTGCCTTCGGGAATGAACAGGGTGAAGAACTTCAGCCCGTGCTTTGCAAAACCCACGATCAGCACGATGGAAAAGCTGAGCACGGCGAGCACGCCGGTTACGCTGAAGTGGCTGGTAAAGGTGAACGGGTGGATGCCGACTAGGCCGACCGGCACCAGCCCGAGCAGGTTGGCGAACAGGATGAACATGAACAGCGAGAAGATGTAGGGCACATATTTGCGCCCGCCCTTGCCGATATTGGTTTCCAGCATGTCGTCGATGAAGCCGGTAACGCTTTCGACCGCCATCTGCCAGCGGCCGGGCACCAGCTCGCGCTTCATCCCGCCGATCATGAACACGAACAGCAGCACTGTCGTGATCATCATCCACAGCGAACTGTTGGTAAACGAAATATCGACGCCGGCCTGTTCCCATTCAACCAAAGGCTGAATGGTAAACTGGTACATCGGATCGACCTTGGCCGGTTCGCCTGCCGCTTCGGCTGCCACGTCAGTTACGTCCCTACGCTCTTGCGGCGCGGCACCTGCGGATCAATCCTCATCGGGCAAATCCTTGACCGAAGGGTCCGCAGACGGCGCGCTTGCCATCCGGAAAATGTTTCTGAAGGCGACGATTATTCCGAAGAACAAGCCGACCAGCAGGCCCACCGGAGCGATATCGAAGATGCGGTCCACCGCAAACCCGATAATCAGTCCGCCGAGAATCCCGCCGATCAGGTCCGTCAGAACCCGGTTCCCTTTGCGCGTGTTCGCATCGGTGCCGGATACCTGCGGCCGGTTGCGCGCCTCTTCTCGCTCGCGCGCGGCAGCGAGCCGTGCTTCGAGCGCATCGATGCGCGCATCCTCGGCGATGGGTTCCCGTGCGGGTGTCTCGTCGCTCACGCCAGCCTCCTGTCAGGGAAATCGGCACGGGCAAAAGGCACCCGCCGAGGGCGCGTGCTCCTTAGGCGGGGGCGGCGGGCGAAGTCAACCGCAGCGCACGGCTTCGCCGCACATTGTGGACACCCGCCTTCAGGGGCAGCGTGCGTCCCGGTCGGGCGCGGCGGCGGTGCGGGTTTTCCACGAACCATCGGGTGCCTGGTAGCGTTCGCCCGCTTGCGTACGCGCAATCGCCTGGCATCCGGCGGTGAAGGCATATTCCTCCAGCGTGGACCGCGTCGCCTGCGCACGTTCGGCATAGACCGCGCGGCGCTTGATATTGATATCGTTGACCAGCCGCCGCAGCGTGGCGGTTTCGGCACCGACGATATCGAGATAGCCGTCCATCTTTTCGCCGATCTGGCCGGACGCGCGCGCCGAGGCATAGGCCGGATCGCGCTGCGCCTGCGCGGTGGTGGCGAAGCTGCCTAGCGCCAATGCGGCGGCAGCGGCCATGAACACCGGCTTTGCAATCGTTGCATTCTTCATCTGAAGCCTCCTGCTTCGCGCCGTGCACCGTCAAAAGATGTCGGCATTGTCCTCTATCGTGTCGCCCGCATCGGCTGCGAGGCGGTAAATCACTTCCTGGCGGATATTGATGTTAAGCTCGATGACGATGGGTTCGCTGGGCGCGGTGACGTTGATACACCCCGCCAGCATTCCCAGAGACACGCCGATTGCGGCAAAGTGTCCCGCCGCATGGCCAAACTCGATTTCCGCGACTTTCGATAACATCATGGCATTTGCTCGCTTTCTCGGCGCTGAATGGGATCTTTGGGCGTTTGCGGCGTGTGGTCTGGCGTTTTGGCAGGCGGCGGGTCCGGATCGGTCTCGGCTGTCCTGTCGATTTCCTCCTGCGTCGTGGCTTCGCGCAGCCTGACGCCGTCATCTGTCAGCAGGCCCAGCTCGCGCGGGTCACGCACGGTCGCCGGATCGTACATGGACTGGAGCGTGCCGATCAGCTTGTAGAACGGCGCGTTGATATTGATGTTGAACTGGATGGGCAGGTCCTCGAACTGGCGCGTGATGATGTTGCGCGACGCGCCCTCGCCCTGCTTCACCCCGTCCAGCGTTATCTGCGACAGGATATCGCCGGTAAGCGGACCGTCGATCACCACGTCCATTGTCGTGAAATCGAGGCTGCGCAGCATGGAGAAGGCGTAATTCGCCATCGCACCCATGTCCTCGTAGCTCAGCTCGCCGACATAGGAGAGGTTGCCGCCCGGCGGGCGCGAGCGCAGCGTCCCGCCATCGACGCGGCCATTGCCCTGCGCATCGAACACCAGCGGCAACGCCCCGTCGAATATGCCGCTTGCCGAAATGTTGGGTATATCCAGCGTCTGCACGAAGGTCGCTGCGTCCAGCCCCTCCACCTCCAGCACGTAACGCCGGGTCTCCTTGGCGGAAAGATTGAGTTCGGTCGGGCGCAGATACAGCGTGCCGCCCATGAACGGCCATTCTCCGCCACTGACACCGAGGAACTGGCCGCCGCGCAGCGAGAACGCGATCTGGCCATTCGTCACTTCGATACCCGGATTGACCGAGGCAACGGCGATACGCTGGTCGGGCGCGGTGGTCAGCGAGAGGAGGTCGGTGAAACGCACAGTGCCCGACGCGCCCTTCACCGGACCGAACACCGCAGCGAGGTCGAGGTTTTCGGACGAAAACTGCCCGCCGCTGGTAAGTGTTTCGGGCGTCCAGTCGATCCGGCCCTGCCCCGTTACCGTGCCGCGCACATTGGCGACGACACCCAGCAACAGCTTTGTCAGGTCGTCGGGCTGGAACGCCGGAGTAAAGGTGAGCGCCGGCACCGTGAAGCGTGCGCCGCCCGCGCCCCGCCCCAGATCGTGCATTATCGTCAGGTCGGCGATGCGGTCGCCTGCCTCGGGGTGACGCAGCACGGCCTCGGCGTCGATCACATTGTCGCGCAAGGTCAGCGTACCGTCGCGGATGGCCAGTGGATAGAACCGGTCGTCTGTTTGCCGGTCCTCGACTTGCCCCTGCGCATTGGCGAGTTCGAGCACGCCATCGGCATAGCGCCAGTCACCGCTGGCTTTCACCAGATCGAGCGGCACGGCGGCGAGTTGCACGCCGGTATCGCTGAATGTCCCGTCGATACTGCCGGAGGGGTCGAACCGCGCGGTCAGGTTGGAGAGGGTAAAGCGGCTGGCCGAGGCCACCGGCCCGAGCGACACATCGACATCGCGCGCCGTGGCGGTGCCGGGATAGGCAAAGCCGACCGGACCGCTGGCGATGCGTATAGGGGTGCCTGCCAGCGTTCCGGACAGGTCCAGCGCGGGGACGCCCGCCGCAACGGCCAGCCCCTGCGGTCCGGTTGAAACGATGGCCCGGCCGCGCACCGGGCACAGGCGCAGGGCGCGCTGGCTCATTTCCAGATTGGCGAAAGTAAAACGGTCGAAGCCGACCGTGGTGCAGCGTTCCCACAATGCCAGCCGACCACCTGCATCCAGTCGCCCCGATATCGGCAGTATCAGGTCGCGCACGCTTCCGCCCGGCACTCTGCCGCCTGCCGTCACTTGCCCGTCGAAGCGCAGCGATCCGTCGGCGCGCTGTTCGACATTCAGCGTCGGTATCGCCAGCCGGTCCGCGCCGACCCGATAGGGGTCCATGCGCAACCGGAACTGCGCCTGCCCGCCCGTGCCACGTTCCATCCTTCCGACGATGCGCGGCAGCCCATCACCCGCCGAGCGGACATTTCCGGACAGTTGCGGCAGGCCCCGCGCGCCTTGGGCATAGCGAAGCTGCGACGCGGACAGCACGACAGCGTCGCCTGCATTGCGGACGGTTGCCTGCGGGACGATAACGCTGGTGCCCTGCGGATTGCGACGCGCCGTGAAGCGCGCGGCGATGGCGGTATCGCTTAGTTGCTGCGCCGAGGCCCGGCCAAACCGGTCGAGCAGCGGTGCCAGCATCGTGCTCTCGGCAGACGCGCGCGCGGTCTCGATGCCGGGTGCGAGAAGCGTCGCGATATCCGCACCGTTCTGCCTGCATCTCCCCGTCGGCTTCCCAGCGGGAATAGCCCTCCCGCAACCGGATTCGCGCGTCGAGCGCCCCGGACGACAGCCGCGATCCGGCAAGCGTTGCGCCGCCTGTCGCAAGGTCGAGAACGGCGTCGATATCGCCCGCGCGCCACTTCGCCTCCACCGGTCCGCGAATGGCGCGCAGGGTGCTGCCCGCCGCAGCTAGGCTCGCGATGTCGGTCTGCGTGGCGATGGACACGTCGCTGAACTTCAGATCCGTCGATGCGGTGGTCTGGAACGCCGCCGTCCGCACGGCGACCTCGCTCTCGCTGCATCGGGCGTTTCCGAGCCGGACCGGGCCTTCAAAGTCCAGCCCGTCGCTCCGCGTCTGCAAGGTGCCGAACGCCGTGACCTTGCTCAGGCGGCAATCCGCAATGGCAAGGGCCGGAGCCGTCGCGGCCGCCGTGGCGGTGAACCCGCTCGCCAAGTCGCCCTCCCCGTCCAGCTTCACGCCGACCGGACCGTAAGGCGTTTCGATCAGCGCGCTCCCGTCGCGCAGGGCGAGGTCGATCGCCGGCAGCCCGGCTTCGGTATCGTCGCCGCCAAACAGCAGTGGATCGAGACTGCCGAAGCTGATGCCGTCCTCATTCACCGTGCCGAACAGCCTCGCTTTGTCGACCGTGACCCGCCCCACGGTCGGCCCCGACAGCATCGTGCGCCAGTTCCAGCCCAGGGCCACCCGCATCCGCGCGATGGTCAGATCGGGGCGCGCCGGGTCGCCGATGACGATATCGGTCAGCACCTGCTCGCCCGGTCCGATCCGCTCGACATCGTAAGTTGCGGGCAAATCCAGCGCGGCGAGCTGTTCGTCTATGACCCCGCCCGCCAGCCGGTCGCGCGCGAGCCATGCGCCCAGAACCGCCAGCCCGATCAGCAGCGCCAGTGCGAACAGGAACCGCACCGACCGCTTTCGCCACACCGGGCGGGGCGGCGTCTCGCCCAGCTCCGTTTCTGTCGTTTCGTGCGCCGCCATCGCCGCGCTACTTGCGCGGACTGACGGGGCAAAGGCAATGCAGGCACGATGAACGACCGCGCTCCTGCCAAGGCGAAGGCCTTATCCCACGACGGAAAGGGCCACCGCGAGCGCCTGCGCAAACGCCTGCTGACCGGCGGGGCGGAGGCGCTGGCCGATTACGAAGTGCTGGAATACCTGCTGTTCGCCGCCATCAAGCAGGGCAACACCAAGCCGGTCGCCAAGGCGCTGCTGGCGCGGTTCGGCGGGCTGGAAGCGGTGCTGAATGCCGACCCCGCCGCGCTGTGCCAGGTAAAGGGCGTGGGCGAGACCAGCGCCGCCGCGCTCGCCGCCGTGGCGCTGGCAGCCCGGCGCATGGCGCGCGAGCAGGTGGAGAAGAAACCGGTGCTCGGCAGCTGGCAGGCGCTGCTCGATTACCTGCGCCTCGATATGGCGCATTTGACGGTGGAACGGGTGCGGGTACTGTATCTCAATGCGCAGAACCGCCTGATACAGGATCACCATGTCGGCGACGGGTCGGTGGACGAAGCCGCCATTCATCCGCGCGAGGTTATCCGGCGCGGGCTGGATATCGGCGCCACCGCGCTCATCCTCGTCCACAACCACCCCAGCGGCAATCCCGAACCCAGCCGCGCCGATATCCAGATAACAAACCGCATCGCCGAAGCCGGACGCCTGCTCGGCATTACCGTCCACGACCACGTCATCATCGGTCGCGACGGGCATGTTTCCCTGCGCGCCAAGGGACTGGTCTGACACCCGCCTATTGCGTCGGTGCAACTCCGAACAGCGCGTAATAATCCTTTAGTTCCGGCTTTTGCCGCAGCGCACTCTCGATGTCGGCGCGCCCGTCACGGTCACCCTGCCTGAGCCGGATGATACCGCGCAGATAGCGCGAATCGGCCAGTGATGGATCGAGTTTCAGCGCCGCATCGAGATCGGACAACGCAGCCGCATCGTCACCCAGCCGATGATGCACCAGCGCCCGGCTGTCGAGCACCCCGGCGGGATATTGCGAACGTTCGACAGCGCGCGTGCATTGCGCCACCGCATCATCGAGCGCAGCCTTGTTCATGCCGCGAAACCAGCAATCTCCGCCCAGCAGGGTGGCATTGTCCGGATAGGCGTCGAGTTCGGCCTGCAACAGTTGCAGCCCACCCGGAACGTCACCAGTCAGCCCCATCACCAGCGCCTTGGTGTTGATGTAGTCGTCGCGCTCGTCCTCTTCGACGGGCAGCATGTCCAGCAAGGCAAGCGCCTCTTCCGCGCGGCCCGCCCGCACCAGGATTTGCGAAAGGTAGTAGGCCGTGCTGTTGTAGGGATCCAGATCGTAGGACGCCTGCAAATCGTCGATGGCACGGTCCAGACGGCCAAGCGAAAGATGGCTTTCCGCGCGATTGTAATAGTGGTTGGATGTCGGCCGTTCCGCAATCAGCGTATCGTAATCGGCCGCCGCGCGGGCGTAATCATACATGGTGTAATGAAACGCGGCACGTGTTTCCAAGGGCAGGAAATCGTCGTCGTCCGCTTCGGCCACGGCCTTGTCGTATATGACGCGCGCCGGTGCCGTGAGGCGCGCCAGCGTCTTTGCGTCGCGCTGCCAGCGCCAGACGGCATCGGCCGGCGCAATCAGGTCCATCCCCGATTTGGCAATCCGCGTCGCATTGCGGCGGGCTTCGGCGATGTCGGCCGGGGCTATCTCCCCCAGCCGGTTCGTCACCGTCTCCAGAATATTGACCGTATCGCCCGAAATCCCTGCCGCGCGGAAATAGCGCGTGGTGCCGAACCCGTCATCGAGAGCAGGTGTACCGGTAAACGTATATCCCTTTCCGCTATCGGGCAGCCTGATCGTCGAATCGATCCGGTTGCGCGCGCTTGTCCCGGTGGTTACCGGGATGTCGCGCCAGATAGCGCGCGCCCGGTTCGGTGAGAAATCCGCTCCCTCCGTCTGCAAGTCGAAATCGGCTTTCGTCCGACCGTCGGAATAGTCGAACAGCGAACTTGCCACACCGCTGATAACGATGGTGCCGGTGGCCGTTTCCCCGTCATAGGCGATGTCGATATCGCCGACCTGCGCCCCGTCCAGATCGCCGGTGCCGAAACTGCGCGCGATCTGCTTGCGCACTTCCGGATCGTTTTCATCCACCAAACGCTCAACCGCGGCGCTGGCCGGTCCGCCAAGCTTGATGGTCAGGTCGAACAGCATCGGCAGATCGACGCCCGCCGAATGATCGGCGACAAGCGTCATCACCATGTCATCATGGGAAGGATCGCGGCTGGAAAGCGGCGTCAATTCGCCACCGGCCAGCGTCAGCGGCAAGGCATGGTGGAACGGCGGGACCGCGTCGATATTGTTGAGGCGCGTTGCCGTGCTGGTCCCGTCCAGCCAGTATTCGCGCCCGTCGATGGTCGCGCGCACGATCATGTGGTCGAAGTTCGCCGGAATCGGCAGCAATTCGGGCAAGGCATCGCCCGTCCGCGTGCTGACCAGCACCACCTCCGCATCGATATCCATGCGTTTCAGCAATGCCAGCAGCAGAACCGACTTGGCCTTGCAATCGCCATATCGCTTGGCCCAGGTATCGCCCGCCTGCTGCGGCAGGTAATTGCCGCCGTCCAGCCCGTTCAGCAGATAGCTGACCTGATCCTGCACCAGCCGTGTCGCCAGTGCGGCGCGTTCCAGCGGCACGTCCGTCTTCGCCATGATGGCCTGCGCCTGGCGGTCGACGGGATCGCCTGCCTCCACCTTTGCGGCGTCGAGAAAATGCGGCGCCATCACGCGCGACAGATCCTGATAGCTGTCGAAATTGCCGATGCGCAGGATGGGGGGCATGCGAAACCGCACCGGCGCGTCGTCGGGCATGTCTTCGCGCTTTTCCAGCGGCAGCGACACGGTCAGCGTTCTGTACCCGTCGCGCACCGTCGGCGCGTCCAGTTCCACGAACGGCCCCGCGCGATAATCCACGCCCAGCGCTTCCGGCCAGCTTGCCACGACGCGGCCCACGCCGACCCGCCACGGGCTGGACGGCAGGAATTGCGCCGCCTGCATCCGGTCGCCCAGCGCCTGATCGGCGATGGTGGTGCTGTGGGCGACGCGCAGCACGTCGCCTTCGCGCAAATCGGGAATCGCCAGCGTCGCGGTCAGCCTGCCGTCGAGCAGGCGCTGTTCGAGGTTTTCCTCACGGCGGATCACGTCGAAGCGGACATCGCCCGCCAGCACGTCGATCGTCTCGCCATCGCGCAGGATTTCGAGGGCATGGATAAACAGGTCGCCCTTGTCCGGCGACCAGCTGTATTTCAGCGTGCCTTCCTGCGTCAGCGCCTCGGCATTGTCGATGCGGACGACCCGGTTGCCATAGGTATGGACCACGCCGTTCTCCAGCCGGTGCTGCCAGTCATACACCTGCTCCGCCGGACCGTCCGCGATGGTTGCCGCGTCGGTTTCCAGCGGCTCGACCCAAGCGGGCGCGGGTTCGTACAGAACCGCTTCCCCGGCGATCGCAGGGGCGGTAGCAACCGCGATCAGGGAAACGCCAAGCAGCGAAAATCGCAGCATTTTTACACATCCGTTCACAAGCAATCGGGAGCGGAAGGCTTGCCATGCGCACCGCCGGGACGCAATCGCAATCGCACTAGGCCAAACGTGCTTTCGACCCTGCGCAGAACCACCGGAGTTTTTTTTCATGATACCCCGCTACGCCCGCCCCGCCATGACCGCCCTGTGGGAGCCGGAGGCACGCTATCGCATCTGGTTCGAAATCGAAGCGCACGCCACGCAGAAACTGGGCGAGCTGGGCGTGGTGCCGGCCAGCGCCGGCAAGGCGCTGTGGGACTGGTGGGCGACCGAGCCGGCCATCGACGTGGCCGCCATCGACGCGATCGAGGCGGTGACGAAGCACGATGTGATCGCCTTCCTCACCTGGGTTGCGAGCAGGTCGGGGAGGAGAGCGCGCTTCATGCATCAGGGCATGACCAGTTCCGATGTGCTGGACACGACGCTCAGCGTGCAGCTGGCGCGGTCGGCCGATATCCTGCTGGACGATCTCGACGCGCTGCTGGCCGCGCTGGAACGCCGCGCGCAGGAGCATAAATACACCCCCACCATCGGCCGCAGCCACGGCATCCATGCCGAGCCGGTGACGTTCGGCCTCAAGCTGGCGCAGGCCCATGCCGAGTTCGCCCGGTGCCGGACCCGGCTGGTCGCGGCGCGCGCGGAAATCGCGACCTGCGCGATATCGGGCGCGGTCGGCACCTTCGCCAATATCGACCCGGCAGTGGAAGCCTATGTCGCCGACCAGCTTGGCCTGACGGTCGAACCGATCAGCACGCAGGTCATCCCGCGCGACCGGCACGCCATGTTCTTCGCCACGCTGGCCGTGATCGCGGGGTCGATAGAGCGCGTCGCGGTGGAAGTGCGCCACCTGCAACGCACCGAGGTTCTGGAAGCGGAGGAGTATTTCAGCCCCGGCCAGAAAGGATCGAGCGCCATGCCGCACAAGCGCAACCCGATCCTGACCGAAAACCTGACCGGACAGGCGCGCATGATCCGCGCCTATGCCCTGCCCGCGCTGGAGAACATCGCGCTGTGGCACGAACGCGACATCAGCCATTCCAGCGTGGAGCGTTTCATCGGGCCGGATGCCTGCATCACGCTCGATTTCGCGCTGGCGCGGCTGACCGGCGTGGTGGACAAGCTGCTGGTCTATCCCGAACGGATGCAGGCGAACATGGACCGGATGGGCGGCCTGATCCATTCGCAGCGCGTCCTGCTGGCGCTGACGCAGGCGGGCGTCAGCCGGGAGGATGCCTATGCCATCGTGCAAAGGAACGCGATGAAGGTATGGGCCAGCGACGGCGCGCTGTCGCTGCGCGATCTGCTCAAGGCGGACGAGCAGGTGACCGCTGCGCTTTCGGAGGCCGAGATCGACGAGAAGTTCGATCTCGAATACCATTTCAAACAGGTCGACACGATCTTCGCGCGCGTTTTCGGCGCGTCGTAACAGGCACGCGCTGGACCGGACGCCGCCGCGCGCCTATCGTTGGCGGGACTATTGTGAAGGAGCCGTTCGACCATGCAGATTTTCCGCACGCTGATCTGGGTTTTGATCCTGGTAATCCTGCTCGGCTTCTCCGCCTTCAACTGGAAGCCCGTGGAGGTGCAGATCTGGGACAATCTGGTCCTGGAAACCAAGGTTCCGGCCCTGGTCATCGTATCCTTCCTGCTTGGCCTGATCCCGATGTGGCTGATCTATCGCGGCACGAAGTGGCGGCTGTCGCGGCGTATCGTGACGCTGGAAAACGCGCTCAAGACCAATACCGTCACCACCCTGAAGGACGACCCCGATATCACGGTGCAAACGCCCGAAGAGATCATGGCGCCGACGCGCCCGTCCGATCCCGACCGCGACACACCCGTCACCCGCCCATGAACCCGGTCTATGTCGCCCTCGACCTGCCCACGCTTGACGAGGCGAAGGCGCTGGCGAAGCGGGTGAAGGGGCATGTCGGCGGGCTGAAACTGGGCCTGGAATTCTTCTGCACCCACGGCAGCCACGGCGTACACGAGATGGCGCAGCTTGGCCTGCCGATATTCCTCGACCTGAAATTCCACGACATCCCCAATACCGTCGCCGCCGCGATGCAGGCGATCCATGTCTGCGAACCCGCCATCGTCACCGTCCACGCGGCGGGCGGGCGCGCGATGCTGGAAGACGCCAAGGCCGCTGCGGCGCATGGCTGCAAGGTGGTGGCCGTCACCATGCTGACCAGCCTGGACGAACGCGACCTTGCGCGCACCGGCGTGTCCGGCACCGCGCACGATCAGGTCATGCGGCTCGCTGAACTGGCGGAGGCGAGCGGGCTGGACGGCATCGTGTGCTCGGGCCGGGAAGTGGCGGACGTGCACCGGCAATGGAAAGACGGCTTCTTCGTCGTCCCCGGCCTGCGCCCGGCAGGCTCCGCGACGGGCGACCAGAAACGCACCGTCACCCCGCGCGCAGCCCGCGACGACGGCGCCAGCGTGCTGGTAATAGGCCGCCCCATAACCCGCGCCGACGACCCGCTGGCGGCGGCGCGGGCGATCGAGGCGACGCTCTAGGCGGTGATGCACTTTACGGGATTGGTATTGCCGTCGGCGTTATCCTTTCAGGCAGGGGCTGTCGGTTACACGCTCGCATAGGCACAGAGTCTCGTCGCCGCCAACTTGCGCGGGACAGTAAGCAGCGATCGCAGCAATCGCTGCCGACTGCAGTCTATAATTCGACCATGAGCTATGATCACCGCATTCGCGTGGCGCGTTCACCCGAACCAGCAGAGCAGTGTAAGGCTTCAGCGCTCGGTCTGGCTTTGCTCTTCATGTTTGGCGCGCTGTTCAGGAACTGATAGCGCCTTAGACTTGGCGATTTAAGTCCTTGAGCGCGCCAATAGATACCGCCACTCAATGTCCAGCGGCGATAAAAATCTGCGGCCTGTCGACCGCTGAGGCAACTATCGACGCGGCGATAGTGGCAGGGGCAACGTATGTCGGATTGGTGCATTTCCCGCCAAGCCCGCGCCATCTCGCCTTGGCAGACGCCGCTGCGCTGCGCGGCCACGGTGGCGGATCGCGCGAAGGTCGTGCTGCTGACCGTCGATCTTGGCGACGACGCAATGGCCGAGGCGATCGACACGGTGCGGCCCGACATCGTCCAGTTCCACGGGTCCGAGACGCCGGAGCATGCTGCCGCGCATTCGGGCGCGGCATGATGTCGGGGTGTGGAAGGCTCTCGGCATTGCCGACCGCGCGGCGCTGGTGGAGCGCGCAACGCTATGCCGGGGCGGTGGACATGCTGCTATACGATGCACCGCCCCCATCGCCGGACATGCGCTGCCCGGCGGCAATGGCGACGCGTTCGACTGGTCGCTGCTCGCCGGGTTCGACCATCGCGTGCCCTGGGGGCTGGCGGGCGGGCTGACGCCGGACAATGTCGCGCAGGCCATCGCGCATACGGGCGCGCCGCTTGTCGACGTGTCCAGCGGGGTCGAAAGCGCGCCGGGGGTAAAGGATGTGGACTTGATCCGGGCGTTCTGCGAGGCGGTGCAGCGGACATGATCCCTTGCAATGCGCAAACCCTTGACCCGTTCGCCCTGAGCCTGTCGAAGGGTTGTCCTGCGACCTTGTAACGAGGGCAAAACAAAGAGCAGTGGTTGGCTTCCAGCCTGCTACGCATCCGACAGGCTCAGCACGAACGGCGTATTAAACATGAACGCACCCAATTCCTTCAAAACGCAACCGGACGAGCGCGGCCACTTCGGCGATTATGGCGGCCGCTTCGTGGCGGAAACGCTGATGCCGCTGGTGCTCGACCTGGAACGTGAATACCGCGCGGCGCAAGCGGACACCGCATTCCGCGCACAGTTCGACGACCTGCTCGAACATTATGTCGGCCGCCCCAGCCCGCTCTACTTCGCCGAACGGCTGACCGAGGCATGTGCCGCGCAAGCAAGCGACGGAAAAGGCGCGCAAATCTGGTTCAAGCGCGACGAGCTGAACCACACCGGCGCACACAAGATCAACAACTGCATCGGCCAGATCCTGCTCGCCATCCGCATGGGCAAGACGCGCATCATCGCGGAGACCGGCGCGGGCCAGCACGGCGTCGCCACCGCCACCGTCTGCGCGCGCTTCGGCCTGCCTTGCGTCATCTACATGGGCGCGGAGGACGTGCGGCGGCAGTCGCCCAACGTCTTTCGCATGAAGCTGCTGGGGGCCGAAGTCGTGCCCGTCACCAGCGGGCGCGGCACGCTGAAGGATGCGATGAACGAGGGGCTGCGCGACTGGGTCGCGAACGTCCACGACACGTTCTACATTATCGGCACGGCGGCAGGCCCGCATCCCTACCCCGAAATGGTGCGCGATTTCCAGAGCGTGATCGGCACCGAAGCGCGCGCGCAGATGCTGGCGCGCACCGGCCGCCTGCCCGACCTGTTGGTCGCCTGCATCGGCGGCGGATCGAATGCGCTGGGGCTGTTCCACCCGTTCCTGGACGATAGCGACGTGGCGATGCTGGGTGTCGAGGCGGCGGGTCGCGGGCTGGACGGTAGCGAACACGCCGCGTCGCTGCTGGGCGGTGCACCCGGCGTGCTGCACGGCAACAAGACATACCTGTTGCAGGACGAGGACGGCCAGATCACCGAAGGCCACTCGATCAGCGCCGGCCTCGACTACCCCGGCATCGGCCCCGAACACGCCTGGCTGAAGGATTCGGGCCGCGTGGAATATACAGCCGTGACGGATAAAGAGGCGCTGGAAGGCTTCCAGCTTCTCTGCCGCACCGAGGGGATTATTCCCGCACTCGAGCCAAGCCACGCGATCTATGCCGTTGCGGAACGGGCGAAGGAAATGCCGGAAGACGCGATCATCCTCGCGAACCTGTGCGGGCGCGGCGACAAGGACATATTTACTGTGGCCGAGGCGCTTGGGGTGGAGATTTAAGGTCCACCCGTCATTGCGAGAAGCCGAAGGCGCTGGGGGTGGAAACCTAACCACCATCTGTCATTGCGAGGAGCCGAAGGCGACGCGGCAATCCATCTCCAGCGTCGTCCTCAAAGGCGAATGTCGGAACTGGATTGCTTCGCCTACGGCTCGCAATGACAAGTGAAGCGACATGCGTGCCGCGACGAAGGAGACGGTGCCGGTTCCGCCCTGTCCGTCACCCCGGACTCGATCCGGGGTCCAGCTGGCGCGAAACAAAGACATTGACCGCCCCTACAAAACCCCTGTCCTACACCCGCCGCCGCGTGGCATAGGCGGCGCATGACAAACCTCGCATCATCCCCGCAGAACCGCGCAACCATGCCCATCTTACCCCTGAAAACTTTTGCCCCTGAACAGTGTCACACCTGTCACTTGTCCAACACGCCGCAATGCCCTTCTTCCGATAGTGTCGGCCGGAACGCACCCTGATGACCTCTGCAACCCGCCTTGCCGCCGCCTTTGCCAAACCCGCCCTCGTCTGCTTCGTGACCGCGGGCGATGGCGATACCCCCGCCAATCTCGATGCGCTGGTGGCGGGCGGTGCTGATGTTATCGAACTGGGCATGCCGTTCACCGATCCGATGGCGGACGGTCCGGCGATCCAGAACGCCAATTTGCGCAGTCTGGGCAAGGGCACCACCACCGCCGACGTCTTCGCCCTGGCCACCGGGTTCCGCGCGCGGCACCCCGACGTGCCGCTGGTGCTGATGGGCTATGCCAATCCGATGGTGCGGCGCGGACCGGAATGGTTCGCGGACCAATGCGCGGCGGCGGGCGTGGACGGCGTGATCTGCGTCGATATTCCGCCGGAAGAGGACGATGCGCTCGGCCCCGCCCTGCGCGCAAAAGGCATCGCCCCCATCCGCCTTGCCACGCCGACCACCGACACCGCGCGCCTGCCCGCCGTGCTCGAAGGGTCGGACGGATTCGTCTATTACGTCTCTGTCGCGGGCATTACCGGCAAACAGCAGGCCGCAAGCGACAGCATCGCCGATGCGGTCGGGCGGCTGAAAGCAGCGACAGACCTGCCCGTCGCGGTTGGATTCGGTGTGAGGACTCCGGCGCAAGCCGCTGATATCGCTGCGATTGCCGATGGCGTGGTCGTCGGTTCCGCGCTGGTCGAGCTGGTGGAGAAGTACGGGGCCGACGCGCCTTCGCATCTGCGAACCCTGACCGCCGCGCTTGCGCAGGCCGTCCACAATGCGCGATAGGCTGCACCCATGACCTGGCTCAACCGTGTTCGCAATTCGCTCCCGACCTTCGGCATCAAGCGGGAGACGCCCGACAATCTGTGGGTCAAGTGCGCCGGGTGCGACGAGATGGTGTTCGCCAAGGAGTTCGAGGACAACGCGCATGTCTGCCCGCGCTGCGACCATCATGCGCGGATCGGTGCCGATGCGCGGCTCGCACTGTTGCTCGACCCCGGCTTCGACCTGTTGCCGCAGCCCGAAGTGCGCGAAGACCCGCTCAAGTTCAAGGATACGAAACGCTATACCGAACGTCTGAAACTGGCCCGTGCCAAAAACCCCCATCCCAATTACCGGGGGGATGCGTTCAGCACCGGCTCCGGCACCATAGACGGCCACCCTGCCGTGGTCGGCGTGCAGGATTTCGGCTTCATGGGCGGCAGCATGGGGATGGCCGTGGGCGCGGCATTCGTCGCGGGGGCGGAGGCGGCGCTGGAGCGGGGATGCGGCTATATCGTGGTGACGGCGGCTGGCGGCGCGCGGATGCAGGAAGGCATCCTCAGCCTGATGCAGATGCCGCGCGCCACGGTGATGACACGGCGGCTGAAGGCGGCGGGCCTGCCCTATATCGTCGTGCTGACCGATCCCACCACCGGCGGCGTGACGGCGAGCTATGCCATGCTGGGCGATGTGCAGATCGCGGAGCCGGGCGCGCTGATCGGCTTTGCCGGCCAGCGGGTGATCCAGGACACCATCCGCGAGAAGCTGCCCGAGGGCTTCCAGCGCGCGGAATACCTGCTGAAACACGGCATGATCGACATGGTCGTGCATCGCGGCGAGCTGAAGGCGACGCTGGCGCAGCTGCTGGGGTATATGCAGGGGGACGTGGCGGCGTAGTGTGTAGGGTACGCTCCGGACATCCGTCCTCCGCTTGCTGTGCCATCCCGCTCCCCCTCCCGACCACCCGATGAGTGTCATCCTGTGGGTGGTCGGGAGGGGGAGCGGGATGGCACAGCACCGAGCAGCTAGCGAGCACGTAAACATTGGACTTCGGCACTTCCTCCGACACGCGCGTCCAGCGGCAGCTCGACCGGCTGGCAGCGCTGTCCTTGCCACAGGGGCGTTTCGGGCTGGAGACGATGCGCGCGCTGATGGCGCGGCTGGGCGATCCGCAGGACCGACTGCCGCCGGTGTTCCATGTTGCGGGAACCAACGGCAAGGGCTCCACCTGCGCCTTCCTGCGCGCGATGCTGGAAGCGCAAGGGTTGGCGGTGCATGTCGCCACCAGCCCGCACCTGGTCCGCTACAACGAACGCATCGTGGTGGCGGGCGCGGAGATTTCGGACGGCTCGCTCGCCGACCTGCTGTGCGAAGTGCTGGATGCGGCGGACGGGCTTCATGACGCAGAAGGCTTGGCCCCAAGCTTCTTCGAAGCCACCATCGCCGCCAGCTTCCTCGCTTTCGCGCGTACGCCCGCCGACGCCTGCGTGATCGAGGTCGGTCTTGGCGGGCGGTTCGATGCGACCAATGTCATCGCAGAGCCAGCGATCTGCGGCATCGCGGCACTGGGCATAGACCACGAACGCTTTCTGCTGGCACCCGAAGACGGCGTACCGCAAACGCCGATAGCCCGGATCGCATTCGAGAAGGCGGGCATCATCAAGACAGGCCGTCCGGTTGTAGCGCTGTCGCAAACGCCCGACGCTGCGCGCGAGATCGAACGTATCGCCGCTGCGGCGGGCGCGCCATTAGCGATGCAGGGCGTGGATTGGCATGTCAGTACGACGGCCACCGGCCTGCATTACGAAGACCGGCATGGTGCGCTCGCGCTGCCCTTGCCTGCGCTAGCCGGACCGCATCAGGCGCAGAATGCCGCGCTGGCGATGGCGATGTTGCGGCACCAGGACACGGTATCGGTGTCGCGCGACTCGATGGCAACCGGCTTGCGCACCGCGCGCTGGCCGGGGCGGTTGCAGCGACTGCCCGACGGCATGTTCGGCACCGACCGGGCGCTGTGGCTCGATGGCGGGCACAACCGCAATGCAGGCGAGGCACTGGCGGCGCATTTTGCGGGCGTGCGCCTGCATCTGGTGCTGGGAATGCTGGAGGCGAAAGACCCCAACGCCCTCGTCGCACCGCTCGGTGATAGCATCGCAAGTCTGACCATCGTTCCGGTGCCGGGGCACGAGGCGCATCCGCCCTCCGCCTTCGGGGCCGATGCCCGCAGCGCGCCGGACGTCGCCTCGGCTATCGCGGCGCTACCCGATGACGGGCTGCCGGTGCTGGTAGCAGGGTCGCTCTATCTGGCGGGATCGGTGCTGCGCGAGGCGGGCGCAACGCCGGGTGGAGCTGCCTGAACCTCCGGCGCGACGACACCCGAAGCGCGTCCGGTCCGGCGCTGGCGATACCATTCCATCAGACACAGGATGACAGCGATGAAGCCGATATACGTCGTAAAAACAAAGACGTCGTAATAGCCACGCCCCTCGATCATCTCGCCCAGCGCGCCGCGCCCCAACGTGCCGACCAGCAGCGTCAGCGAGGACAGCAACGCATACTGCACCGCGCTGAAATTCTTGTTCACGATGGAGGAAAGCCAGGCGATATACGCCGCCCCCGCGATGCCGATGGCAAGGTTCTCGAACATGATCGTGAAGGTCAGCTTCGCCAGTCCGGCCGGGTCGACGAAGAAGATACGCGCGAGGAAATCTATGAGCGCGGTAAAACCGATGGCGTCGCTGCCCGCCTGCATCAGCGCCCCGCCGCGCGCCAGGTCGGCGTAAAGCAGGTTGGTCAACGCCGCGAGCAAGGCGCCCAGCGTCAGGGTCAGCATCCGCCCGAAAACGGTCAGCATGTAACCACCGAGTGCAAGACCGAGCAGGATGGCGAAGACGCCGAAGAACTTGGAAGCAAATGCGACCTGATCGTTGGAATAGGCCAGCTCGCCCAGATAGAAAGGATAGGCAAACGTGCCCCAGATCGCGTCGCAAATGCGGTAGGTCAGCACCACCGCAAGGATCAGCACGAGCGACCAGCCGATGCGCCCGACGAACTCGACCAGCGGCAGCAACAGCGCGCGATAGAAGTGGTCCATCACGTAACCACCGCCTGTTGCGGCAGGCGCATCTTCGGACAGCAGATTGCGCCCGGCCTTCTTCTGCGATGCCAGCCAGCCTGCGATCAGCGCGGGCAGCACGATGGTGGCGACGATGATCCACGGGCCGTAATTCAGTGTGAAGTCGGTCGGGTTGGGCCGCTGTTCCGGCGGCAGCGCCAGCGACATGTACATGAAGGTCAGCACCACGCCGATGGCCACCGCCCACAGCGCGCCGACGATGGCCAGCGCCCTGCCCCGCACCGCGGGCGCAAGCTCGCCCTTGTGCCGCAGCGCGACCAGCAGCTCATCTTCGGCGACAGGTTCGCCCACCTGCAGCCTGCCCCGGTCGCTATCGGGCGCAAACAGTCCGACGAAGCCGATCGCCAGCAGGATGCCGCCCATCAGCATATAGGTCTGCGGCCAGCCGATGCGTGCCGCGATGATCAGGCCCAGCGCACCGCCGACCAGCGCCGCCAGCCGATAGCCCATCTGGTAAACGGTCGACAGCATATCCAGCGTGGCGACCTCGTCCGCCACGTCGATGCGCCAGGCGTTGATGGCGATATCCTGCGTAGCAGAGGCCAGCGCACCGATACCCGCCAACAGGCTGAACCAGCCGATGTTTTCATTGCTCGGATTGCTGAGCGCCAGCGCCACGAGGATTACGCCAAGCAGAATCTGCGCAGGAACGATCCACTGCTTGCGCCGCCCCAGCCTGCGCATCAGCGGGATGTTGACCTTGTCGATCAGCGGCGACCACAGGAACTGGAAGGCATAGGCCAGCCCGATCAGCGAGAAGACGCCCATCGTTTCCAGATCGACCTCGGCCTCCGAAAGCCAGGCGAACAAAGTGCCGAGGAACAGGGCAAACGGCAGGCCGCTGGCAAACCCGAACAGCGCCATGAAACCGGTCTTGCGGTTGCCCAGCGCACGGATCACTTCGCGCCATCCCGGCTTCGGCGAGGGCTTCGTCGTTGTCGCTGCCGCTTCGGCCATTCGGGAATACGCCTTTTGCTTTTCGTAGTTACATCGGCAACACTAGCCGCCTGCCCGAGGCATAGGAAGCCGCAGATGAACGCCATCGACACCCTTAAGGCCTCCGTCCGACAGCCGACGGCTGGCCAGCGCGCGCTGGTCCAGGCCGTCATGCGCAATACCGCGCATCCAGAAGGCGCTATCCGCGCCGTTCCCGCCAGCGTCTATACCGACCCGGCGCGGTGGGAAGCGGAGAAATCGCGGCTGTTCGACCGGCAGCCCCGCCTGATAATACCCAGCGCCGTCCTGCCCGAACCAGGCAGCGTGCTGCCGCATGACGGGACCGGTCGCCCCCTGCTGCTGGTGCGCGATACGAATGGGTGCGTGCGCGTGTTCTTGAACGTCTGCCGCCATCGCGGCACACGGCTAGTCGAAGGCGAGGCGGTGCAATGCGCCCGGCGGCTGGTGTGCCCCTACCACGCATGGACCTATCGCCTCGACGGAACGCTGCACGGCCTGCCCCGCCCCGAAACCTTTCCCGGCTTGGACAAAGCAGTGATGGGTTTGCAGGAATTGCCAAGTCACGAAGCAGGCGGCGCTATCTGGTATGCGGGTGCAGCGGATGCCGACTTCACGGACGCAGCCACGCTGGGCAAGGACTTTGCCGCACTCGGAATGGCGGACTCGGTCCTGTTCCGCCGTCGCACGCACACAGTTGCCGCGAACTGGAAGCTTATCATGGATGCGTTTCTGGAAAGCTATCACGTCACGCGTCTTCACGCGCAAACCATAGGGCCGTTCTTCAAGGACGGTGTGACCGCAGGGGACATGGTCGGCCCGCACGCCCGCTCTGCTGTAGGTCGTGCCGAAGACATGGCAGAAATCGATGTGACCGATATGGCGGCAGTCCGCAGGCACGTAACCTTCGCCTATCAGACGCTGACTGGCGGCCTTGTCATTCCAAGCCCCGACTACCTCAATATCATGGTGCTCCTGCCGCAGAACGAGCGCAGCACACTCGTCGAAAACACGATGCTTATTCCCGAACCGCCTGCGGACGACAAGGCGACCGCGCACTGGGAGCGGAGCTGGCGTCTGCTGGACGAAGGGGTGTTTGCCAGCGAGGACTTTCGCGCAGCCGAACTGGGGCAGCAGGGGCTGGAAAGCGGAGCGCTTGAACACCTGACGCTTGGCACGCTGGAAGGCGGCGTGGCGCGGTTCCATGACGAAGTCATGCGGGCAATCGCCATTGCCTGAGGACGCAAAAAGCCCCGCCCGGTGTGAACCGCACGGGGCTTTTGCATTGGCTCAATTACAGCGTCAGTCGAACTGCTTGCTCAGCCGGTCCGCCATGCGCTCGCCTTCGCAAACCTGCGTGTAGCCCTGTTGCACGATCTGGCGGGCGGGTGCGGGCAGCGTGTCGTCCTTCAAAGCCGCCTCGAACTTCTCTTTCAAGTAGTCCTCACCTTCTTCGACCCGCTCCACGGCGCCTTCGTTCTTGTCACCGAACGCCGTGGTGATATCGGTCCAGACGCGGTGCGCGCCACCCGAAAAAGAACCGTCTTCGCGCGCCGTACCGCCCATCTGGACGATCTGCGCATTCATCTGGCCGACTAGCTGGCGACGCTCCTGCGCGCTGTCGCGCAGCGTTTGCGCCAGCTGTGCGTTGGTCGCTGCTTCCGCCGCCTTTTCGTATCCGAGCACGCTGTCGATGGTGGTGTCGGTCAGCGTTTCGAGTGCATTGATTCCGTTGCTCATGATGTTCTCCGTTTCAGTGTTGTGGTCCATCAACGGATTGCGCGGCGCTTCTATCCGTAACCTTTGATACCTCATCGGCTATCGCACACGGCTCAACGCAGCTATCGCCACACCATGACCAGCTATGATCCTGCCGCGCCGCGTCCCGAAGGGCACCGTATCGCCAAACTGCTGGCGCGTGCCGGCGTTGCCAGCCGCCGCGAAGTGGAGCGGATGATCGGCGACGGGCGCGTGGCGCTAAACGGCGAAGTGCTGCAAACACCCGCCACTATCATTGAGACACTGCGCGGGGTCACCGTGGACGGCAAGCCGGTGGAAAAGGCGGATCGCACGCGCCTCTTCGCGTTTCACAAGCCGACCGGCCTGCTGACGGCGGAGCGCGACTTTTCCGGTCGCCCTACGATCTACACCGCCCTGCGTAACACCCTCCCCTCCGATGCCGGTCGTGTGATGCCGGTCGGACGGCTCGATCTGAATACCGAAGGCCTGCTGCTGCTGACCAATGACGGCGCGCTGAAACGCGAGATGGAGCTGCCGTCGAGCAATATTCCGCGCACCTATCGCGCCCGTGCCTTTGGCGAAGTGTCGCAGGACGCGCTGGAGGCGCTGATGGACGGCGTCACAATCGACGGGATGCATTACGGCCCGATCGACGCCAACAAGGAGCGCAGTTCGGGGCGCAACCAGTGGATCGAGGTGACGATTACCGAAGGCAAGAACCGCGAAGTGAGACGGGTTCTGGAATGGCTGGGATTGAAGGTGAACCGGCTGGTCCGCACCGCCTACGGCCCGTTCGGCCTCGCCGACCTGCCACGCGGGCAAGCCGTGGAAATTCGTAAGCAGGATATCGACCGGTTCCGCAGCGGCCTGAAACCGGCCAAGACATGAGAATTATCGCTGGCGAATGGCGGGGTCGCAAGTTGGCCGCACCGAAGGGCGATGCCACGCGACCGACCGGTGACCGCACGCGCGAAACGCTGTTCTCGATGCTCGCCAGCCGTTTGGGCAGCTTTGCCGACCTGACCGTGCTGGATATGTTTGCCGGATCGGGTGCGCTGGGGTTGGAGGCGCTTTCACGGGGCGCGGCGCATTGCGTGTTCGTCGAACGCGACGGCCCTGCGCTCGACGCCATTCGCGCCAATATCGCCACGTTCGACGCGCGCAGGCGGTGCGACGTGCGCGCCGGTTCGGTGCTGGAACTGGGGCCGGCAAAAGCACAGGCCGACCTGATCCTGCTGGACCCGCCCTACGGGACCGGCGCGGGTGTCGTCGCGCTGGAGCGATTGCAGCGGTTGGGCTGGATCGGACCGGCCTGCTGGATAGCGCTGGAAACATCGCGTGGCGAGGCGACGGCGGTGAAAGGCCTCGACATCGACGCCGAGCGGCATGTCGGCAAGGCGAAGCTGACGCTGTATCGCCCTGCCGACATGGCTACGGGAGAGGCGGGCTAGTCGGGGTCGACCGTCTGCTCTTCTGCCTCGGTGTCATCCTGCGGCGCAGGCTCAGCCGCAGGATCGGTGGGGCGAGCCGTTTCGTCGGCCACCATCGCCTCGATAGTCTGCCACGCTTCCGCCTGCTCGGCTTCGGTCATGGTCATCAGGCGCGCGCGGTCTTGCGGGGTCAGTCGCATGAACAGCGCACGGCGGGTCGGTGACAGCGCCATCGCATAGGCTTCGGCTTCGGGCGAAAGGGCCGTGTCGGTGGTCGGAGCCTGGCCTTCCATCGGCTCTTCGACTTGCGGCGGCATCGCATCCGGCACGGGAGGCGGAGCATTTGCTACCGGTTGGGCGGCGGCCGCGGTCGGCATGGCCAACAGCGCGACGCCGAAGGTCGTGAGGACAGGAGTAAAGCGCATGGGGTTTTCCTTCTTGGTTCCCTGCGCAACGCACGCGACATAGTCTGCTCGACCCGCATCTGATGTGCGGTAAGCCTCGTCTGGCGCGGCCTGTCCGGATTGGCAAATGTCCGCATGATTTTGTCGACGACCACACTCCGACGGTCGGTTCCTGTGCCTAAAATCAGCCGAAACGCCGCAATACCGTAACGTCAATCGGCCGGTGGAAACCTGTCGAAGGTCGGCAGGCGATGCACGTCCGCCATCCAGCCGATTCGTTCCGCCACCTGGATATGCGCTTCGGCAGGCAGGTCTTCCGGCTCGTCCAGCGTGGCAGTCTGCACATCCACCATGCCCGGGATAAGGGCGTCGTTCGAATAGAACAGGCCGGTGCCGCACTGGATGCAGAAATAGCGCCGTGCATTCTCGCTGCTGGCGTAAATGCTCGGCTCGCCCGTCACGGTCAGCGCGCTGTCGGGCATCATCGCCCAGCCCACCATCGGCGCACCGCTGGAACGGCGGCAATCGACGCAATGGCACAGCGAATGGTTCAGCACATCGCCGGTGATCTCGTATCGGATCGCACCGCAATGGCAGCCGCCGGTCAGTTGGCCGGTAACTTCGCCGGTAACTTCGCCAGTAAGTATAGACATCGCTACTCCCTCCGTCTTGCCAGACACCCACCTGTTCCCTAGCTGTTCACATGCCCATGACCAACCCTGAAACCCTTCCCGCCGCGCCAGGCGAAGACAATGTACCCGCCTATGCCGCGCGTCTGAATGAACCGCAGCGCGAAGCCGTACTGACGACCGAAGGGCCGGTGCTGATGCTGGCCGGGGCAGGTACTGGCAAGACCGCCGCGTTGACGGCGCGCCTCGCGCATCTGGTCGCCACCCGCCGCGCCTGGCCCAGTGAAATCCTGTGCGTCACCTTCACCAACAAAGCCGCGCGCGAGATGCGCGAACGGGTCGGCGGGCATATTGGCGACGCGGTCGAGGGGATGCCTTGGCTCGGCACGTTCCATTCCATCGGCGCGCGCATGCTGCGTCGCCATGCCGAACTGGTCGGGCTGCAATCCAATTACACCATCATCGACACCGACGACCAGCTGCGGCTGCTCAAGACACTGATCGCCGATGCCGAGATCGACGACAAACGCTGGCCCGCGCGGCAGTTGGCCGGACTGATCGACCGCTGGAAGAACCGTGGCCTGAACCCGCCGGACCTCGATGCCGCCGAAAACGAAGCCTATGCCAACGGCAAGGGCCAGCAACTGTATCGCGCCTATCAGGAACGGTTGAAGACGCTGAATGCCTGCGATTTCGGCGACCTGCTGCTGCACATGCTGAACATCCTGCGGGACGAACCCGATGTGCTGGCGCAGTATCGCAAGCGGTTCAAATATATCCTCGTGGACGAATACCAGGACACCAACCAGGTGCAGTATCTGTGGCTGCGGTTGCTGGCGCAGGAGCGCAAGAATATCTGCGTGGTGGGCGATGACGACCAGTCGATCTATTCCTGGCGCGGCGCGGAAGTGGCCAATATCCTGAAGTTCGAGAAGGACTTTCCCGGCGCGAAGGTCGTCAAGCTGGAGCAGAATTATCGCTCCACACCGCACATTCTGGGTGCGGCTTCGGGCCTGATCGGGGCGAACAGCGAGCGGCTTGGCAAAACCTTGTGGACGCAGCACAATGGCGGCGATCCGGTGCGTGTTATCGGCATCTGGGACGGGCCGGAAGAAGCGCGCCGCGTCGGCGAGGAAATCGAGCGGATCGAGCGCGAGGGCGCTTCGCTGGACGAAGTCGCCATCCTTGTGCGTGCGCAATACCAGACGCGCGAGTTCGAAGACCGCTTCATCCAGATCGGCCTCGCTTACAAAATCATTGGCGGTTTCCGGTTCTACGAACGCGCAGAAATTCGCGACGCGCTCGCTTACCTGCGCGTGGTGGCACAACCGCAGGACGATCTCGCGTTCGAGCGCATCTACAACCAGCCAAAGCGCGGCCTGGGGGCCAAGACTCTGGAAAAGATGCACCAGCACGCGCGCCGCACGCAGATGCCGCTCGCGGCCGCCTCGCTCGATCTTGCCGACAGCGACGAGTTGCCCAAGCGCGCTGCCAATACCATCGGCGAATTGATGCGCAGGTTCCTTCACTGGCGCGAGGTCGCGGATGGCCTGTCACCGGCTGAATTGCTGCGACAGGTGATGGACGAAAGCGGCTACGACGCCATGCTGGAGGCGGAGCGGACACCCGAAGCCAAGGGCCGCATCGAAAACCTGTCCGAACTGGCCCGCGCTATGGAGGAATACGACACGCTGGGTGACTTCCTGGAGCATGTCAGCCTGGTGATGGACAATGATCGGGGCGACAATGCCGAAACGGTCACTATCATGACGATGCATGCGGCGAAGGGACTGGAATTCGACAACGTCTTCCTGCCCGGTTGGGAAGAAGGCGTCTTCCCAAGCCAGCGGGCGCTGGACGAAGGCGGGCTGGCATCATTGGAAGAGGAACGCCGCCTCGCCTATGTCGCCATCACCCGGGCAAAGCGGCACTGCACGATCCTGCACGCGGCGAACCGGCGCATTTACGGGCAGTGGACCAGCTCCATTCCCAGCCGTTTCATCGAGGAATTGCCCGACAACCATATCGAGGCCGAAACCACGATGAGCGGCGGTGCTTCGCTATGGCGCGCGAACTGGAGCGAGAGCGACGATCCGTTCGCGCATGTCAGCACCGAACGGCCCGATCATTCGAAGGCACGCGGCCCCGGATGGCAGCGGGCGCTGGCGACGGGCTACGACACCAAGCAGGCGAAAATTTCCGAATCGCGCCGTAGCGCCGCCAGCTTCGCCGCCACGCCACGCCCGGATATTGTGGTGGGGCAGCGGGTGTTTCACGACAAGTTCGGCTATGGTTTCGTGATGGACCACGAAGGCAACAAACTGGAAATCGAATTTGAATCCGCCGGCGTAAAACGCGTGATCGACAGCTTCGTCAAGGCGGCGTAGCCAGCGCTAGAACAGGCCCCCGTCGAAGGTATATGTCAGGGCAACGCCGCCCGCATACTGGTTGCGCGAGCCGAAGGCTGCGACCACGGGCGAATCTGCTGCATCATCGACAAGACGGTCGTATTTCGCATAGCTGTAAAGGCCCCAGCTTGGCGTGAATTGCTGGATAAACCCGACCGTTCCCCCCACCGATTGCACGCCGCCGCCCGCATCATAGGCAGGCAGGCCTGACGCAACCGCGTCGGCAGGAGCCACACCGAAATAGGCATTCTGGTATTTGTCGTCGGCCAGGGTCACGCGCGGACCGAAGGAGAAGACGGTATCGTCGCCATTGCGCAGCACGACGTCGGCCGAAACGTTCGCGATCAGGCCATCATGACCGGAAACGCCCTGGCGCACTTCGCCCCGGACCCGGAAATTGTCACTGAGGTCGTATTGCGCAAAACCGCCGATTTCGAAGCTGAAACCGACTTCGGGCAGGACGCCGCCAACATCGCTGGAACGCCGCTTGCCCTGGAATCCCAACGATGGCCCGACCTTGAACCCTTCGCCCCGCAGCACCGTGATGCCGAAACTTTCGTCCACTGCCTCGAACGCGAATTCCTGATCGGTGCGGCCCCGCGAAATATCGATCAGCGGGCGCACGACGACGCTGTCGGCACCGGGATATTGCGGGACGAGCTGCGGGCCGAGCGCGATGCGGGTACGTTCGCCGCCATTGTCCTGCGCCATTGCAGCGCTTGGCACTGCACTGGCAATCAGGACGCAGGTTACGAGAGTAAAGGAGCGGGACATAGAACTGGCCTTGGTCAAAGGGCTTGAAGAGGTGCGGAAGCGTTATTCGAAACCGACGCCGAGGAAGTCGGGTTTCGGCCCGTTCCATTCTCCGGCAGGCACCGGCGGTTCGCCATCGCGGCGCGCCTTGCGGGCGGGCTTTGCATCCTGCGGTGTCGCATTGCTGCGACTGGCAGGTTTGGGCCGGCTTTTCGGCTCCGGCTTCTCGTCCGTGCGTTTCGGAGCCTTGCGCCCGCGCGATCGCCTGGGACGCTGGTCACCGGAATCGGTCTTCGCTCTTTGCCGGACGTTCGCTCTTTGCTTCCCCCTCGCTCTTGGGCTTGGCTGTTTGTTCAGGTGCAATATCGACGCGCACGTCATCCTTGCCGAAGGTGGGGATAACCCCGCCGGTCAGTTTCTCGACATTCTCGATGGCTTCCGCATCGGCGTCGGTCACAAAGGTGAAGGCGCGCCCCTTGGCCCCGGCACGCCCGGTACGGCCGATGCGGTGGACATAATCGTCCGGGTGCCATGGGGTGTCGTAGTTGAAGACGTGGCTTACGCCCTTGATGTCCAGCCCGCGCGCCGCGACGTCGCTGGCGACCAGGATATTCATGTCGCCGGTCTTGAACCGTTCCAGTTCCTGGTTGCGCGTCGCCTGGTCGATATCGCCGTGGATCTCGCCGCTCATGAACCCGCTTTTCTGCAACGACTTGTTCAGTTCGCGCACGGTCGTCTTGCGGTTGGAGAACACGATGGCGGTTTCGACGTGGTCGTTCCGCAGGAGCCATTCCAGTGTTTCGAGCTTCTTGCGCGGAGCAACCGGCACCTTGAATGCGGTGATATCCTTGTTCGTGCTGGCCGCGCGGCTGACTTCGATGCGCTTGGGATTGTTGAGAAACTTCTTCGCCAGCTTTTCGATGGGCGGTGGCATGGTGGCCGAAAACAGCATCGTCTGACGCGTTTCGGGCAGCTTGTCGCAAATGAATTCGATGTCGGGGATGAAGCCCATATCCAGCATCCGGTCCGCCTCGTCGATCACCAGCAGCTCGCAACCGTTGAGCAGGATTTTGCCCCGCTCGAACAGGTCCATCAGGCGACCCGGCGTCGCAATCAGAACGTCGACCCCTTCGTTCAACGCCTTGATCTGATCGCCCATCTGCACACCGCCGATCAGCAGCGCCATTTTCAAATCGTGGTTTTTGCCATATTTCTCGAAGTTCTCCGCCACCTGTGCCGCCAGTTCGCGCGTGGGTTCGAGGATCAGCGAACGCGGCATCAGCGCGCGGCGGCGGCCGCTGGCCATGATGTCGATCATCGGCAGCACGAAGCCCGCCGTCTTGCCGGTGCCGGTTTGCGCGATGCCGATGATGTCCTTCATCATCAGCACGGGCGGAATGGCTTCTGCCTGGATGGCGGTGGGTTCGGTGTAACCGGCGTCCGCCACGGCTTTGAGCAGGTCGGGGGAAAGGCCGAGATCGGCGAAGTTCATGGGTGTCTGGGGTGTCCGAATGATGCGGCCCGTATCGGACCGGTGGCGCGCCTTACGCAAAACACGCGACGCTTGCGCGATGCCCTTGCTGGCGAACGGCGGAAAAGTCAAGAAATCCGGCGCGGGGCGCGCCTACCCGGCGACAGACAAAGTCAGGTGCCGTCGCGCACCATCTGGCGCAGGCGGGTCAGCTCGCATTTCGCACCGGTGCGCGATTGCAGCTTGTCGCGGTTGATGCAGACCTTCCCGTCCTTGCGCGGCTCGACGTAAAAGCCGGAGTAGAAATCGCGCGAGGAGCATGCCTTTTCCAGGTTCGCCGCCACAATCCGCCGATCCTTGAGGAACAGCATCAACCGGTCATCCTCCATCGGCGCGACGCCAGCAACGCTCGACAGGGCGATGCACTTGCCCATCTTGTGTTCCACCACCGGTCGACGCCGATCGCGCCGGGGGGCCGTGGACACGAAATCCGCCGTGCCGGACCGTCGCGGAGAAATGCGAATGATGACCCGCTGCCGCACCCGCACCTGGGCGACCACCGGCGTTTCGGCGGTGGGCTGCAGCGTCGTTACGGGACGTAAGCGGTCTGACGTATCGCTGGCGGAAGCAGCGGGCAGGGCGAGCGCAAGAGGCAGGAACAGGCTGGCAAAACTGGGCATGAATAGCGGGGAGGAGGACTGTTCCAATAACGGCGGGAAGACAAGGTGTGCGCGCCGCTCTAGCTGCAACGATTGAATGCCAGCTTAACTGCCCCTCTCGACGGGTTGGGTCTCTGGCGGATATGGTGAGTCATATGAACGACCATGACACCTTTCTAAAAGCCGCCGAGGCCATCCTGGGACCGCGCGGGCTGATCCGCGATGCCGAGCAGATCGCGCCGTGGCTGACCGACTGGCGCGGGCGATATACAGGGGCGGCATTGGCGCTGGCGGCACCGGCAGATACTGCGCAGGTCTCGGCTTTGCTTGCGCTATGTAACGCCCACGGCGTGCCGGTAGTGCCGCAGGGAGGGAACAGCGGCATGTCCGGCGGCGCGACGCCCGACGATAGCGGCACGGCGCTGCTGCTGTCGCTGCGGCGGCTGGACACGGTTGGCGAGGTCGGCCGTGACGACATGAGCGTCACCTGCGGAGCGGGCGTGATCCTCCAGACGCTGCACGAAGCGGCGGAGGCGGCGGATATGCGCTTCCCGCTGACGCTGGGCGGCAAGGGGTCGGCGACCATCGGCGGGCTGATCGCGACCAATGCTGGCGGCACGCAGGTGCTGCGCCACGGCACGATGCGGGCACAGGTGCTGGGGGTGGAGGCGGTGCTGGCCGATGGCAGCGTGCTGAACCGGCTGACCCCGCTGAAGAAGGACAATCGCGGTTTCGACCTGACGCAGCTGCTGGTCGGCTCGGAAGGAACGCTGGGCATAGTCACGGCGGCAACGCTGCGGCTGGTCCCTGCGACTGCTGCACGCACGGTGATGTGGGCGGGCCTTGGCTCGATCCATGATGCGCGCCGTCTTGCTGCTTCATGCGCAGGCCAGCGTCGGCGATGTGCTGGAGGGGTTCGAGATATTGCCCGCCCATTCGCTCGACGCCGTGCTTGACTATCTGCCGGACGCGCGGGCGCCGCTGGCTGGAAGGCACGAATGGCACGCGCTGATCGAACTGGCGGGCGATGCGGGCAATGCCGATGCCTTGCCGGACCGCGCGCAGTCGCTGCTGGAGACCGCGTTCGAGACAGAGCTGATTGCGGACGCCACCATTGCGGCGAGCGATACCCAGGCGGAGGCGTTCTGGCTTTTGCGCGATTCGATCTCCCCGGCGGAGCGCGCGATCGGGCCGGCGATGCAGCACGACATCAGCGTGCCGGTGGCGCGGATGGCGGACTTCATCGCGGAAGCCATCGCCGCCGTCGAAGCGCTGGAAGTTGAGGGAAGTTTAGGCCAGAACCGGGCTATTGCATTCGGCCATCTGGGCGACGGCAATGTGCATTTCCACGTCCTTGCTCCGCCCGGCGCACAAGCCGGCTGGATGGACGGTAACGGCAAGGAAATCAGTGCTTTCGTTCATGATATTGTCACGAGATATGAAGGCTCTATCAGCGCCGAACACGGCATCGGGCAGATGAAAGTGGACGAGCTGGAGCGGCTTGGCGATCCGGTGTCGCTTGACATAATGCGGCGGGTCAAAAAGGCGCTGGATCCGGCAGGCATCCTCAACCCCGGCAAGCTGCTGGCGGCGGAACCAGGCCGCTAAAGCAGTCTGCTTGCATGTCAGGGGGGCTGGCATTACAGCGCGCGCTTCACATCGGGTGCCGCAGTTTGCCTCGCCCCTCCCCCCTGTCTCGATTTTTGGAGATACCGCGATGGCCAGCGCGCCGCAGTCCACCCTGCCCCTGTTCTACAAAGACCTGATGCCGCTCAACAGCCGCGATCATTCCAAATACAAGAGCAAGCCGATGGATTCGGCAAACTGGCTGAAGGGGCAGCATGCGATCCCGCTGACAGTGGACGAATTCGTGCAGGCGCAGCGCGATTTCCCCATCGTGTTCTCGTCGGGCGACAATCCCCTGCCGCTGGCGCTGATGGGCCTCAATGAAGGCGTCAACATCTTCGTCGACGACGAGGGCAAGGTGAACGACCCGATCTACATCCCCGCCTATATCCGCCGCTATCCCTTCATGCTCGCCAAGCTGGACGAAAAGGCCGACACGTTGTCGCTCTGCTTCGATCCCACAGCGGAATCGGTCGGTGAATTCGACGAAGGCGAGCCGCTGTTCGATGGAGAAAAGGCGAGCGAGCAGACGCAGAACGTCCTGAAATTCTGCGAGGATTTCGAAGCGGCGGGACAGCGCACGAAGAACTTCATCGAAGAGCTGAAGAAGCACGACCTGCTGATGGACGGCGAAGTTGGCATCACGACGCCGGACAACCCCGAAAAGCCGTTCGTTTATCGCGGTTTTCAGATGATCAACCAGGAAAAGCTGCGCGAAGTGCGCGGCGATGTCCTGCGAACCTGGAACCAGAACGGCATGATGGCGCTCGTCTATTCGCAGATATTCTCGATGGAACTGATGCGCGCGATCTTCGGCCGGCAGCAGGCGCAGGGCAAAGGCCCCGACCTCCGCGGCGGCCAGACCGACGCGCAAGTCTGACGGCGTTACTCGGCGGCGACCGGCAAGGTCCGTTCGTCGCCGATACGCCGTATGTCTTCGCCCAGCGCGCGTATCAGCGCGACGATGGCGTCCACGACTCCATCCCATCCCGCACCCGCATTATCGTGCGCGCCGTCGAGATAGAGGTCGCGGCTGATTTCAAGCTGCATCGCGTGGATGCCGCCCGCCGGATCGGCATGGCGTTCCAGCACATATCCGCCCGCATAGGGCCGGTTATGCGCGCACAAGCTTTCTTGCCCCGAATGTGCCCGGGATGAAAGCACCCGCAGCGCGATGGCGGCCAGCCGGTCGCTCGCCGCGGCCCCGAAGCGGTCGCCTATGACATAGTGCGCTGCCGCCTGCCCCGCCGTCGCGGGTTTCAGCGGCGGCATGGAATGGACATCCAGCAACAGCACCGCACCGAACGTGTCGCGATATGCGGCCAGGGTTTGGCCCAGCGCCGCGTGATACGGCGCATGGACCTGTCCGATCCGCGCGTCCAGCGCCGCGCCGGTCAGCGGGTGACGCCAGATTTCGCCAAGTCCGGCCACGCGGCGCGGCACCAGCCCCAGCCCGCTGCGCACCCGGCGGTTCGCCCCCGCCCCGTTCGCCCCCGCACCGTTCGCCTTGTCGACACCAGCTCCGCCCGGCGCGCCCTCCGCCACCATCGTCCAGTCGATTTCATTGGGCGCACGGTTCAGGTCGATCATCGCGCGTGGTGCCTGCGCGGTCAGTACCGCCGCGCCGGTCCGCGTGCCGCTCTGCCGTGCCAGCCGGTCGACCAGCCGGTCCTCCAGCGCAAGCGCCGACGATACCGGCCGTCGCATTGCCGCCCACAGGTCTTCGGGATAGGTCCGGCCGCCATGTGGCGCCGCGAGGATCACGGGCAGTGCCGGCGCTTTTGGCGTTACCAGCGTAAAGGCTGGCTGGCGCGTGCCGGGGATGGTTCCCCCGCGCAGAGTCCGCGAATCGGAGCCGGATTGGAGTGCCGCTGTCATCGTCCTGCGCTGCTGCACGGCGGGCGACGGCGTGTCAAAATGTCGGCACCACCGCAATTTCTTCCGAATTGCCGTATCATACAGGGTCACACGGTGCATCGGGACAGGATTTCTTAAGCGAACGCCGCTATAGGCAACGCCATGAACGACACCGCCAAACTGCGTATTCTGCTTGCCGAAGACGACGATGCGATGCGCACCTATCTTTCCCGCGCGCTCGAAAATGCCGGATATGCGGTTACATCCGTGGATCGCGGCACGGAGGCGCTGCCCCTGCTGGAGGCGGAGCATTTCGACCTGCTGCTGTCCGATATCGTCATGCCCGAAATGGACGGCATCGAACTGGCGCAGAAATGCGGCGAGATCAGCCCGCGCACGAAAGTGATGTTCATCACCGGCTTTGCCGCCGTGACGCTGAAAGCCAGCCGCGAACAGCCGCAGGCCAAGGTGCTGTCAAAGCCATTCCACCTGCGCGATCTGGTCCTTGAAGTGGAACGGATATTCGCTGGCGATGCGGCCGCCTCGCTTTAGGGACAATAGACGACAGACACTGCTTGCGCCGCGACCGGCAGCCCGCTACTGCGCGCGCCTGCCGACCGCTTGAAACGGCACGGCAACAACGATGGTGCGGGCGTATAGCTCAGTGGTAGAGCACTGTATTGACATTGCAGGGGTCGGAAGTTCAACTCTTCCTACGCCCACCATCGTTCTCCCCACTTCCACACTTATATAATCCGCAGCGCGTCCGGCACGATTTGCCGCGTCGGGTGTTCGTGGGGGTATGAAACTCCTCCTTCTCGGCCCCACGGGCGACACCGGCAAACACGTTCTCGAACAGGCGCTTGCCGCCGGGCATACGGTGCGCGGCGTCGAGCGCGATTTCGACGATGGTTTCTGTAACGACCCCGCGTTCGAACCGTTCGTGGCCGACATTCTCGAAGATGGCTTGGGCGATGCCGCCGAGGGATGCGACGCGGTGATTTCCGCGCTGGGTCTTGGCCGCGACCCGCAGACGCTGGCCGACCCGCCACCGCTCTATACCGAAGGCGCTGTGCGCATTGTCGAGGCCATGCGACGTGCCGAGGTGAAGCGGCTGGTCGTCATATCCGCCGCCTTCGCCGCGCGGGATGCGGGCGTACCGCTGTGGTTCCGCGCCGCCACCGTGCCGCTGCTCGGTCTCTTCCGTCAGATGGCAGCGATGGAATATGTGCTGGAGGCGTGCGACGATATCGACTGGACGGCGGCGCGCCCCGGCTGGCTGCTCGACCGCGACCGGACCGACGGAGTGGAAGCTGCCATCGACAGGCTGCCCGAAGGCACCTTGCGCACCCGCCGCGCAGACCTTGCCGCGTTCCTGCTGGAATGCGCCACGCAGGATGCCTGGGTGAAGCAGCGGCCCTTTGTGGCCCGCCCCGAAGCCCTGCACCTGCAAACGCCACCTGCGCTGCTGGAAGAAGTCCTGCCGATCTAGCGATCTGGGAAGCGTGCCCATCTTGAACGGGGGCCACCCTCTGCTACAGCGCGCAGCAACCGGTTATCCAGATACAAAAAGGCAATAGGCAATCATGCAGAAAATTCAGGTCAAGAACCCCGTCGTCGAACTCGATGGCGACGAAATGACGAAAATCATCTGGCAGTGGATCCGCGAACGGCTGATTCTGCCCTATCTCGATATCGACCTGAAATATTACGACCTCTCCATCGAAAGCCGCGACGCGACCGACGACCAGATCACGGTCGATGCCGCCAACGCGATCAAGGAACACGGCGTCGGCGTGAAATGCGCCACCATCACGCCCGACGAAGCGCGGGTGGAAGAGTTCGGCCTGAAGAAAATGTGGGTCAGCCCCAACGGCACGATCCGCAACATCCTGGGTGGCGTGGTCTTCCGCGAGCCGATCGTGATCGACAATGTGCCGCGTCTCGTTCCCGGCTGGACGCATCCCATTGTCGTGGGCCGCCATGCCTTCGGCGACCAGTATCGTGCCAAGGATACGCTGATCCCCGGCCCGGGCAAGTTGCGGATGGTGTTCGAAGGGGCGGACGGCAAGAACATCGATATCGACGTGTTCGAATTCGAGAGCCCGGGCGTCGCGATGTCGATGTACAACCTCGATAATTCGATCCGCGATTTCGCCCGTGCCAGCTTCGCCTACGGGCTGGATCGCAAATGGCCGGTCTATCTTTCGACGAAGAACACCATCCTGAAAAAGTACGATGGCCGCTTCAAGGACCTGTTCGAGGAAGTGTTCGAAGCGGAATATGCCGATGCCTTCAAAAAGGCGGGCATCCATTACGAGCACCGCCTGATCGACGACATGGTCGCCGCCGCGATGAAGTGGAGCGGCAAGTTCGTATGGGCCTGCAAGAACTATGACGGCGATGTGCAGTCCGATGTTGTGGCGCAGGGTTTCGGCTCGCTCGGCCTGATGACCAGCGTGCTGATGACGCCCGACGGCAAGACCGTGGAAGCCGAAGCCGCGCATGGCACCGTCACCCGCCATTTCCGCCAGCACGAGCAGGGCAAGGCGACCAGCACCAACCCCATCGCCAGCATCTTCGCCTGGACGCGCGGCCTGATGTATCGCGGCAAGTTCGACGATACGCCCGAAGTGACGAAGTTTGCCGAAACACTGGAGCGGGTGTGCATCGAAACGGTCGAGAACGGCCAGATGACCAAGGATCTGGCGCTGCTGATCGGCCCGAAGCAGAACTGGCTGACGACGGAGCAGTTCTTCGAGGCGATTGTCACTAACCTCGAGAAAGAGATGGCGGCCTGATCGCCGTTCTGCCCTGAGCGGTCCGATGGCAAAAAACAGGCCAAAGCAGGAAAAGTTCGGCTCTCGCCGTCTGGAGTTGCGTAATGCGCGGATGAAGGACGTGCGCGGCATTTCCGCACTGGTCCGACGCGCCTATGACGATTTGCCCGCCTATACGCAGAGCGAGATACGCGGGCAGATCAACAACTTTCCCGAAGGCTGCTGGGTCGCACTGCTGGACGAGGAAGTGGTCGGATACTGCGCCAGCATGCAGCTGCCCGAACCGGTCGTCTTTGCACCGCACGACTGGGACGAGATATCGGGCAATGGCTATGGCAGCCGCCACGATCCCACCGGCGACTGGCTGTACGGCTACGAGATGTGCGTCGATCCCAAGGTGCGCGGCGTGCGTATCGGGCGGCGGCTGTACGAGGAACGCCGCGCGCTGGCCGAACAGCGCGAGCTGACCGGCATCGTCTTCGGCGGGCGCATGCCCCATTACCGCCGCAACCGCCGCAAGGTGGACGGGCCGGAAGACTACCTGGAACAGGTCGTTAGTGGCAAGCTGCACGATCCGGTACTGCGCTTCCAGCTCGCCAACGGGTTCGAACCCGAACGCATCGTCGAAAACTATCTTCCCGAAGACAAGCGCAGCGATGGCAACGCGGTGCTGATGGTCTGGCGCAACCCCTATGTGGAACGCGACCAGCCGGTGAAGAAACGCCTGCCGCGCGGGGTGGAGGCCGTGCGCGTCGCCACGTGCCAGCTGCAGGCGCGCGCAGTGAAGGATTACGACGAATTTCTCGGCGCGCTGCGCTATTTCGTGGATGTCGCCAGCGACTATGAAGCGGACTTCATCGTCTTTCCCGAACTCTTCACGCTGATGCTGTTGAGTTACGAGGAGAAGGTGCTCTCGCCGGTCGAAGCCATCGAGCGCCTGTCCGAGTACACGCCCGCGCCTGAAAGCCGACATCTCCGACATGGCGATGCGCTACAACATCAACATCATCGCCGGGTCGCACCCCACCCGCATGGACGATGGCGACATCCACAACGTCGCCTATGTCTGCCTGCGCGATGGTGCGGTGCACGAACAGGAGAAGATCCACCCCACCCCCAACGAGCGCTATTGGTGGAACATCAAGGGCGGCGACACCATCGACGTCATCCCCACCGATTGCGGCCCCATCGGCGTGCAGATCTGCTACGACAGCGAGTTCCCCGAACTCAGCCGCCGTCTGGCGGACGAAGGCGCGCGGATCATCTTCGTGCCGTTCTGCACCGACAGCCGCCAGGGCTACCTCCGCGTCCGTTATTGCGCGCAGGCCCGCGCCATCGAGAACCAGTGTTTCGTGGTGATGAGCGGCAATGTCGGCAACCTGCCCAATGTCGGCAATATGGACATCCAGTACGCGCAAAGCTGCATCCTGACGCCGTGCGATTTTCCTTTCGCGCGCGACGGCATCGCCGCCGAGGCCAGCGAGAATGTGGAAACGCTGACCATCAGCGACATCAATCTGGCGGACCTCAGCTGGGCGCGCGCGGAGGGCACCGTGCGCAACCTCGCCGACCGGCGTTTCGACCTTTACCGCATCGAATGGGACGACGATGGCCGCCATCCGGGCAAGACGAAGCCACGCCGCGCGCCGCTTGGCGGCGCACATGGTGGCGGTGGCTGACACCGCCCGCGCGCAAACCTGCGTGACTTGACGCGGGCGCCGCTCTAACCCGCTCGCATGGCGGCAGAACTCGATACGGCATCCTTCAGCGATGCGCTGGTAATCCTGGGTTCCGCCGGGATCGTCATCCCGCTGTTTGCGCGGTTCCGCATCACGCCGGTCATCGGTTTCATCCTCATCGGCATCCTCGTCGGCCCCTACGGCCTCGGCAAGCTGGTGTACGACCATCCGCTGGCTGCAACACGTCACCATAACCGACCCCGAGGCACTCGCGCCTTATGCCGAATTCGGCATCATCCTGCTGCTGTTCACCATCGGGCTGGAGCTGTCGTTCAAGCGGTTGTGGCAGATGCGCAAGCTGGTGTTCGGCCTGGGCGCGCTGGAGTTGCTTATCATCGGTTCCATTGCCGCCGCTGCGCTTTCCATGCTGGGCCAGTACTGGACCGGCGCGCTGGCGCTGGGCTTTCGCGCTGGCCTTCTCCTCGACCGCCATCGTGCTGCCGATTGCCGGCACCACCTCGCCGGTCGGGCGCGCGGCGCTGAGCATGCTGCTGTTCGAAGACATCATGATCGTGCCGATCATCTTCGTGCTGGGCGCAATGGCCCCGGCGGCGGACGGCGGCTGGGAAGGTCTGGTCGATACTTTGATACAGGGCGGCATCGTGGTGGCCGTCATGATGATCCTGGGCCGCATCGCCCTGCCCCGCCTGTTTGCCCAGGCCGCGCGTACCAAGAGCCCCGAACTGTTTCTCGCCGCCAGCCTGCTGGTGGTCATCGCCGCAAGCCTAGCTACCGCTGCCGTCGGCCTGTCTCCTATCGTCGGCGCGCTGATCGCCGGCCTGCTGATCGCGGAAACCGAATATCACGGCGAAGTCGAAAGCATCATGGAGCCGTTCAAGGGGCTGGCGCTCGGCATCTTCCTCATTACCGTCGGCATGAGCATCGACCTGCTCACGATACGCGACAATTTTGCTGCCATTGCAGTGGCGGTGGTGCTGGTGCTGGTGTTCAAGGCGCTCGTCACCGGCATGTTGCTGCGGCTGATGGGCGCACGACGCAGCACGGCGGCGGAAACCGGCATCCTGATGGCCAGCCCGTCCGAAACCACGCTGATCGTCATGTCGGCGGCGGGTGCGGCCCTGCTGATTCAGCCCGGCACCGTGCAGTTCTGGCAGATTGTCACCGCCATCGGGCTAACGGTCACACCTCTTTTGGCGCGGCTTGGGCGTGTTATCGCACGGCGCGTAGAACCGATACCGGTTATCGATGCCCCGGAAGATGGCGAGCATCCGGTCATCATTGTCGGCGCGGGCCGGGTCGGCCGGCTCGTCGCACAGATGCTGAAAGCGCACGACAAGCCCTACATCGCGATAGACGCAAACGCGGACCTGATCGAACAGGCCAAGCGCCATGGCTTCCGCGCCACCTTCGGCGATGCCGGACGGGGCGAGGCAATGGAACGGCTGGGCGTGGCCGACGCGCCCGCCGTGGTGCTGACGATGGACGAGCCGGTGCTGGCCGGGCGGCTGGTGCGCAAGCTGCGCAAGGAGCACCCCGACCTGCTGATCGTCGCCCGCGCCCGCGACGGTATCCACGCCGCCGAACTGTATCGCGCCGGGGCCAGCCATGCCGTTCCGGAAACGCTGGAAAGCTCGCTGCAATTATCGGAAGCGGTGTTGGTCGATATCGGCGTGGCGATGGGGCCGGTCATCGCCTCCATCCATGAAAAGCGCGACGAATATCGAGCGCAGATCGAGAAGGACGGAGCGCTGGATTATACGCCGAAACTGCGCACCACTTCGGCGGAAAAACCGGCGTAAACGGGGCGTGGTCCGGACCCCTTCGCGCCGCTGGCCGTTGGTCGGGCAACAAGGAGACGAAACCATGACCAATCCCGACCCAACCAAGCCGATGTCGAATAACGAGAAGTTCAAGCCCGCAAACGTCACCGATCCGGTAAGCAATGCCGACGCAACATCGCGCGGACGCAAGCAGTCCGGGGATACCGGCGGTAACGATGTTCCGGCGGGCAGCAGCGGCCAGACGAAGCAGACGCCACCCGCCTGACCTGCGCCGGGTTATGACGTGATCGCGGCCCGGATAGCGTCGAGCGCGGCTTCCGCCTTGTCGCCATCCGGCCCGCCGCCTTGTGCCATGTCACGGCGACCGCCACCGCCCTTGCCGCCTAGCGCATCGACACCGGCACGAACCAGCGCGACCGCGTCGAACCTTTCGGTTAGATCATCGGTCACTGCTACCGCACATGCTGCCTTATCGTCGTTGACGGCAATTGCAGCAGCGATACCGGAGCCAAGCCCCGATTTCGCTTCATCGAGAAAGGGGCGCAGTTCCTTCGGGTTCAGGCCTTTCAGGACTTTCCCTGCAAAGGCTACACCCGCGACAATTTCGGAACCAGCATCGGGAGCGGAAGTCGAACCTCCCGCACCCGTCAGCGCCAGGGCCTTGCGTGCTTCGCTTAACTCACGGTCCAGCGTCTTGCGCTCTTCGACCAGTGCGGCAAGCCGTTTGCCGAAATCGTCCGGCGTCGTTTTCAGCAAGCCTGCTGCCTGCTTGAGCGTATCTTCGCGATTGACCAGCCAGCGCCGCGCGGCTTCGCCTGTCAGTGCCTCGACCCGGCGCACCCCCGACGAGACGGCGCTTTCCGAGACAATCCGCAGCAAGCCGATATCGCCTGTGGCATCGACATGGGTGCCGCCACACAGCTCGACGGAGTAGTTCAGGCCGGTATCGCCCGCGCGCCCAATCGACAGCACGCGGACCTCGTCGCCATATTTCTCGCCGAACAGCGCGAGCGCACCTGCCTCCACCGCCTCGTCCGGTGTCATCAGCCGCGTGCCCACGGTCTCGTTGGCGCGGATTTCCTCGTTCACAGCTGCTTCAATGGCGTCGAGATCGTCCGCTGACAGCGGTTTCGGGTGCGAGAAATCGAAACGGAAGCGGTCTTCGGCAACCAGCGAGCCCTTCTGCGTGACGTGTTCCCCCAGCTGTGCGCGCAGGGCCGCATGCAGCAGATGCGTGGCGGAATGGTTCGCGCGCACACGGTCGCGCCGCGCTGCATCGACTGTCAGCCGGACGATATCGCCAACCGCGATCTCACCGCTTTCGATGGAGACATGATGGGCGTGAAGCCTGCCGATGGGCTTGGCAGTATCGGTCACTTGCGCCGCAAAGCCGGACGTGGTGTCCATCGTCCCGGCATCGCCCGCCTGGCCGCCGCTTTCGGCATAGAAGGGTGTCTGGTTGGTCAGTACGTAAAGTGTGTCGCCTGGCTTGGCAGTTTCGGTTTCCGCTCCGTCTTGCACAAGTGCTACAACCCGGCCTTCGCCTTCGGTGGCGGAATAGCCGGTAAATTCGGTGGCGCCGTGCCGTTCGGCAATATCGAACCAGACATCGTCGGACGTGGCCGCGCCGGAGCCCTTCCATGCGGCGCGGGCGGCTTTCTTCTGTTCGGCCATCGCCGCGTCGAACCCGGCGCGGTCCACGGTCATGCCGCGGTCGCGCAAGGCGTCTTCGGTCAGGTCGAGGGGGAAGCCGTAGGTGTCGTAAAGCTTGAAGGCCGTGCCACCATCGAGCGTCGCGCCACTGGAGAGATTGGCGGTTTCCTGATCGAGCAGCCGCAACCCGTTGTCGAGTGTGCGGCGGAACTGCACTTCCTCGCGCTCCAGTACTTCAGCGATCAGTGGCTTCGCCGCGTTGCAATTCCGGGAAGGCCTGCCCCATTTCTCCGACCAGTGCGGGGACGAGGCGGTGCATCAGCGGTTCGCTTGCGCCGAGCAAGTGCGCATGGCGCATGGCACGGCGCATGATGCGGCGCAGGACATAGCCGCGCCCCTCGTTGGAAGGCAGCACGCCGTCGGCGAGCAGGAACGAGGTCGAGCGCAAATGGTCGGCGATGACGCGGTGGCTGGCGGAGGTGCCGGGTGTGGCTGGCTGGCCCACCGCAGTTTCCGAAGCTTCGATCAACGCGCGGAAGGTGTCGATGTCGTAATTGTTGTGAACGCCCTGCATGACAGCCGCGACACGTTCGAGTCCCATGCCGGTATCGATGGACGGACGTGGCAATGGCGAGCGGGTGCCATCCGCTGCCTGGTCGAATTGCATGAACACCAGGTTCCAAATTTCGATGAAGCGGTCGCCGTCCTCATCCGGGCTGCCGGGTGGTCCCCCCGGGATATGGTCGCCGTGATCGTAAAAAATCTCGCTCGACGGGCCGCAGGGTCCGGTGTCGCCCATCGACCAGAAATTGTCGTCCGTCGCGATGCGGATGATACGGTCTTCGGGCAAGCCGGCGATCTTGCACCACAGGTCGAAGGCTTCATCATCAGTATGATAGACCGTCACCAGCAGGCGGTCGGCGGGCAGGCCCCATTCGCGGGTCAGCAAGGTCCAGGCATTGGCAATCGCCTGTTCCTTGAAATAATCGCCGAAGCTGAAATTGCCGAGCATTTCGAAGAAGGTATGGTGCCGGGCGGTGTAGCCGACATTGTCGAGATCGTTGTGCTTGCCGCCGGCACGAACGCATTTCTGGCTGCTGGTGGCGCGCGGGGCGGGCGGGCTTTCAAGTCCGGTGAAGACGTTCTTGAACGGCACCATCCCGGCATTGACGAACATCAGCGTCGGGTCGTTATGCGGCACCAGCGGCGCGCTGGGGATCACGGCGTGGTCAGCCTGTTCGAAGTAGTCGAGAAAGGACCGGCGGATATCGTTCGTGGATTGCATCGCGGGTGATTAGGCGCTGGTGCGGTTTGCGACAAGATGCCGCAGCCCGCGTTGCGGTTGCCGTGGCACTGTTGACACATGACACACGGTTCACGGGTGGCAAATTATCGAGCATCGGGCAGGCCAAAACACGAAAGGCCAAAACACGAAAGGCCGATACAGCGTCCGGTCAGAACGCAGCATCGGCCTTCCATCGTTTTACGGGCCGGGAAATAGCACACCGACCCCTTGAAGAGCGAGAGCGTCAGTCCTCCGCGTCAGGACCGGTCATCATCTCTTCGGCGACCTCGTCGGTTTTGCCCCGGATAGAGGCCTCCAACGTGGCACACATCTCTGGATTGTCTTTCAGGAACTGTTTCGAGTTTTCGCGGCCCTGCCCGATACGGACGCTGTCATAGGAGAACCAGGAACCCGATTTCTCCACGATGCCGGCCTTGACGCCGAGGTCGAGTATCTCGCCGATCTTGGAGATCCCTTCGCCATACATGATGTCGAACTCGACCTGCTTGAACGGCGGCGCGACCTTGTTCTTGACCACTTTGACGCGGGTGGAGTTGCCGATGATCTCGTCCCGGTCCTTGATCTGGCCGGTGCGGCGGATGTCGAGGCGGACCGAGGCATAGAACTTGAGCGCATTACCGCCCGTCGTGGTTTCGGGGTTGCCGTACATCACGCCGATTTTCATGCGGAGCTGGTTGATGAAGATCACCATGCATTTCGACCGGTTGATCGATCCCGTCAGCTTGCGCAGCGATTGCGACATGAGGCGCGCCTGCAAGCCGACATGGCTGTCGCCCATCTCGCCTTCGATTTCCGCACGCGGAACCAGCGCCGCAACCGAATCGACCACCAGCACATCGACGGCGTTGGAGCGGACCAGCGTATCGGTGATTTCCAGTGCCTGCTCGCCCGTATCGGGCTGCGATACGATCAGTTCGTCCACATCCACGCCCAGCTTCTTGGCATAGACAGGGTCGAGTGCATGCTCGGCATCGATGAAGGCAGCGGTGCCGCCGTTCTTCTGCGCCTCTGCAATCACATGCAGCGCCAGCGTGGTCTTGCCCGAGCTTTCCGGGCCGTATACCTCGATCACGCGGCCCTTCGGCAGGCCACCGATGCCGAGTGCGATATCCAGGCCGAGCGAGCCGGTGGAAATCGCTTCGATATTCATCGCCTCCCGGCTGCCCAGCTTCATCGCCGAGCCTTTGCCGAATGCGCGGTCGATCTGCGACAGCGCCGCGTCCAGTGCCTTCTGACGGTCCACGTTTGGTTCCTTACCTTCTACCAGCTTGAGTTTAGCCGACATACATGACCTCCATCAGATGGCCAGAGCGGGCGCTCCGGTCTTCAACTGTCGCATCATGTATCGGGTTTGTTCCGCAAGAACAAGAGTGGAACAAAAATAATGTTGGAGTTCGCTATTTGTCGGTTCCGGCAACGCTGCGGATGGACCAGTCCACGGTGCGGGTCTGCCCGGCGCGCACGGTAAACTCGATCACCTCTTCACCGTCCATAATACGCTGCGTGACGCCGCGTGTGCGATAGCGCCAGTCACCTGCCGCACCCAGCACGATCCGCATCGGTGCATCGCGCGTGGACAGGTTGACGACGCGCGCGCGCATTGCTGCCCAGTCGCCGTCTAGCCGCGCTTTCATCGCCTTCCCGTCGCGCATGGTGCACAGGCTCCGCACGCTGCTCGCTTCGCCCAGCGCGACTTCCACGTCCTGCCCTTCGGCATAATCGCGCAACGCCTCATCGGCGATCAGCAGGGGGCCGAACTGCGCCATTTCCGGGATCCGTTCGAACACGCTGATACCGCCGCTGGGCAGCGCGATACCCAGCCCCTCGCCTTCAGTATTGACTGATTCCAGCGTCAGTTGCGTCGTCGGCAGTTCGTCCGTTTCCCAGTTGCGTGTAAAATCGCTTGGATCGCAGACAGCGCGATGCACGAAGCGCCCGTCCACACCTTCCTTTTGCAGGAACGCCACCTGTTTCAGGCTTTGCGCAGCCACGGTAACGGGTTCGGGAACGCGGTAGAGCTTGAGGTCGCCGAGGTCTTCCTCCGCGGCCTTCATCGCTAGGTCCGCACGGGACATGCGCGACCCGGTTACGACGATTGAGGCGGAAGCGGCGCTCTCTAACATCATTGCCGGTGCAGGGGGTGGCGGTGGCGACATCAAATCGTCGGAGTATCGGTAATCAACGACCGGCGATCCCGCTGCCGTGCTGCCGATAGGAAAACAGGTGATCCGCAGCGGCGCGGCCTGCGGCGGGTCGGACAGGTCTTCGAAATCGCTTTCGACATTCAGCGTGCCCGCCACCACCAGCAACTGCGCATCGGCAAAACTCTGGTTGTTGTCGTTCAGCAGAGTCAGCCAGCTTTCCAGATCGTAGCGCACGGTGCCGTCGCGGGCGCGTTCGCCCAGATAGGCGACATAATGCGCGCGCCAGTCGAAGCCCCAGGCGAGGTAGGTCAGCGTGACGGTATAGGTGCCGCCCGCGTCATCGCGCGTGTCGATGGAGAACACCGGCTGCGCGCTCAATCCTTCGGGAACGCGGTCGAAACTCAGCCCCTCCGGCAGGCCCGAACAGCGCACAGCCTCGTAACCCGCATCGGTCTGCAACACGATGCCGCCATCGGCGCGGGTGCGGACTACGGCGCTTTCACTCTCCGCTTCGCCTGTGGCGGGGTTGGTCCGCGTGATCCGGACGCGATTGCCCAGCGTGCCGTCGACCAATGCGGCAGGGCTGAGCAGGTCGGCGTTGCGGTTCTTCTCGATCGTGCCGCCGGGCAGGCCGGTGACGATGGCACTGACCGCGACCATGCCCTCCGCCACGCCTTCGAACCGCAGCGTCGAGCGGCCCGGCGGCAGGGTGACAGTGCGCGTTTCGGAGATCATCGCGAAGCCGCGCGGCAGCGTACGGCGCATCTCCGCATCGGGCGCACGGTCAGGGTCGCGATAGATCGTGACGGCGACCGATTGCGGTGCGCTGGCGTCTATCGCGGCGCGCGGCTCCGGCTGCGCCATAGCGGGCACGGACAGCGCCGCCAGCGATATGCCGGTCAGGGAAGAAAGCCAACGGGCCACCGCTTCGCTCAGTACCGCGTGGCGTAGGTGACCCGGAACTCGCGGGTGCCGTTGGCAGGCACCGGCACCACCCAGCTGCGCTGGTCCATGCTGTCCTGTTCGCCCGGCAGGTCTTCGGCCACGATCCGGAAGTCGCGGCTCCACCAGCCGCGATCCAGTCCGGCCTGCGTCAGGTCGATGGAAACGGGCGTGCTTTTTGCATTGGTCAGCGTGTAGCGCATGGTGGTTTGCCAGTAGGTGACGGGCCGCTCCGCTTCGATCCGGCGCACTTCTTCGCCATCCTCGAACACGGTGTAGCGCGCGGTGCGCTCCCATTCCTGTGCGGACAGGCGCTCGCGTTTCTCGACGGCGGCCTGCGTGAACACATCAAAGGCATCGCCGGTTTTCAGCGACAGCTCGCTGCCCATCGGGGTGTGGCCGATGCCGTTCTCGCCGATGAACTGCGGCGTGCCACGCGCGTCCTTCTGGTAGAACCGCACGGTGCCGGCGGGCAGCGCATCGCCCAGCCCCCCATCGCGGCTGGAACTGAAAACAATCTCGCTTGCGGCATTCACCGGTTGCCCGTCATTCGACAGCCAGCCGACGGTGCGGGTGTAGGTCTTGCGCGCGGCGACGCCTTGCACATCGAGAAAGCTAACCTGCTTGGTCTGCGCGTTGGCAATGGTGGTGCGTTCGGCCAGCGGATAGAGGTAGAGCTCGCCGATGCTTTCACGGTCGGCCGTCTCGGTGCCGGGAACAAAGCCACCACCGCGTCGGGAAACCGAGCCGCGTGGCTGGCGTATCCGCCCGCGTTGCTCGCTTGCAGCGGGATTACCCGCTACCAGCAACGTCTGCGCTTGGGTAAAGGTAGTGCCGGTCTGGTTGGTCAGCGTGACCCAGCCCTGCATGTCGATGGCGTCCGATGCCTCGTCATACAGGGCGACATAATCCGCGCTCCAGCCGAGGCCGGTGGTGAGGTAGCGGATGGACACGGGCCGCGTGCCGCCGCGCGTGCTTTCGACATTGACGCTCAGCGTCGGGCGCGCGCGCAGGTTGGGCGGCACCTCGTCGAAGATGACCCGCACGGGCAAGCCGTCGTCGCGCAACACCTCGATGCGGTCTCCTATCCGCAGCACCACGCCGCCCGCCGTGCTCAGCACCGTGGCGCGCTCGCGCGTTTCCGCGCCGGTGGCGGGGTTGGTGCGTATCAGCGTGACGGTTCGGCCGATGGCCTTTTCCATCATCTTGGTCGGCGTCAGCAGATCGAAATCGAAATTCTGTTCGACGATGGCGGTGTCGGGCGCTGCAAAGCTGAGCGTTTCGGGGCGAATGCGGGCGCTCACATCGGGGAACTGGATCTGGCTACGGCCGCGTTCGATATCGAGGCGGCGCACATCCTGCACCAGCGCCTGTCCGTTCTGGTAGATCGAGACCGCGACATCGCCCTGCGCCGATGCGCCCAGCGGTTCGCTGGCATCCTGCGCGATTGCAACCGTCGCCATCAGAGCCGCGCCTGTAGCGCCCGCCATAATCGTGTGCCGTATCATAGTGCAGCTCCCCCGCTTCAGCTCTTCGATGTATTCAATATGCCCGCCACCCTGTCGGAGATTTCCTGAACGCTGAATGGCTTGGCGATGAAATGCATCCCCGGCACGTCGATATCGCGTCGCAGCTGCGCCTCGGCATAGCCGGACATGAACAGCACCGGCAGATCGGGCACATGCGCGCGGATGGCCTTGACCATCGCGGGGCCGTCCATGCCGGGCATTACCACGTCGGACACGATCAGGTCGAATGCCTCGCCTGCTTCGTGCGCTGCCTCGAGCAGGGCCAGCCCTTCCTCGCCGTCGCTCGCCAGCGTCATGGTGTGCCCCGCCCGGCCCAGCGCGCGGTCGGCAACGGCGCGGACCATGTCCTCGTCCTCCACCAGGAGGATGCGCGCGCCGCCGGACCATTCGCTGGTGGCGGCGGGGGCCGGCGTCGGGTTTCTCTCTTCCGGCTCGGTCGCGGTGTGGACCGGCAGGTATAGCGTGAAGCGCGCACCCTCCACCGTCCCGCCTGGCCCCGGCACATTGTCGGCAAAGATATAGCCGCCCGACTGCTTGACGATGCCATAGACGGTAGACAGGCCCAGCCCGGTTCCGCCCAACGACCCGGCACGTCCGGCTTCCTTGGTGGTGAAGAACGGTTCGAAAATCTTGCCCAGAACGTCCGGCGGAATGCCACCACCGGTGTCCTGCACCACCAGCACGGTATAATCGCCGACGGGCACGATGTCGGACCCCATCGAGCGCACATCGCGCGCGGCGATTCGGCGGGTGGCGAGCGTCAGCGTTCCGCGCCCGCTGGTGGTGCGCCCGCCGCGCCCGATAACGGGCTTCGCCTGCGCGTTCGCCATGATGGCATCGCGCGCATTGACGGCGAGGTTGACGATGACCTGCTCGAGCTGGCTCGGGTCCGCGCGCACCGGGCCAAGGTTGCGGTCGTGCCGCACTTTCAGCTCGATGGTCTCGCCCAGCAACCGTTTCAGCAACTGACTGACCTCGCTGACCACGTCGGGCAGCTGGATGACACGCGGTTGCAACGTCTGCTGGCGGCTGAAGGCGAGCAGGTGCCGCGTCAGGCTGGCGGCGCGGTTGGAATTGGCGCGGATCTGCTGGATGTCGTCATAGTCGCTGTCGCCGGGCATGTGGCGCAGCAGCATCAGGTCGCAATAGCCGATGATCGCGGTCAGCACATTGTTGAAGTCATGCGCGACGCCGCCCGCCAGCTGGCCGACCGCCTGCATCTTGGTCGCCTGCGCCACCTCGCGTTTCAGCCGCGTCTCCTCCGAATTGTCGGCCAGGCTGAGCAGCACGGCGGCATCGCCCAGCCCGCGCACCCCGGCCAAGCCGAGCGATACGGGATCGTCCGGATTGTGTTTCAGCCGCACCGCCATGTCGTTGCTGGACGGGGCCCCGCGCGCGAACCGGCGCACCGCATCGGCGAGCGCACCCTTGTCCTCGCGCACTACCAGATCGCCGGGGTAGGATGGCATCGGCGCAGCGGTTTCGCTCTCCGCATCGGCAAGCCCGACGGCACGGCGAAAAGCGTCATTGCCGAACAGGAAGCGCCCGTCGCGGTCGGTCATGGCGAGGCCCAGCGGCAATGCGCCCAGCAGCGCCTCCAGCTGCGACGTTGCCGCCTTGCCCGCCATGTCGCTGACGCCTGCACCGATGCCGATACCGTTTTCGAACAGCATCATCAGCGAAGCAGGCTGTGCGTCGGCACCGTGCTGGTTGCTCCCTACCTGTTCGCCCAACACGACCTGCAACAGCGTCTGCGGCGCACCCTTGCGACCCTCGCGCGCGAAATAGATGCGTTCGCGCTCGTCGCTGCGCAGTTGCTCGACAAAGGCCTGTCCCGCCAGTGTCGCCCTCGCATCGCCGGTCGCGCGTTCGGCGAAACCGGCAGCGGCAGCGCGAATTGTGCCGTCGCCGTCGACCAGCGCGCTTTCGATCCCGGCGCGCGACAATTCCAGCCCGAACACCCCGCCGACCAGCCGCGCCAGTTCCGCCGCCAAATCGGTCTGCGCCTCGGCTGTCACACGCCACACGAGGTAATCCTCGCCCCGTCCGGCGCGTGCGGCGCTCGCGGTCCAGCGTCCCTCGCCGTCCGTTGCATCCAGCACCGCGCTCTGCGCAGCGCCATCGCGCCACGCCGCCCGCGTCACGCGCGCCAGTTCTTCCTGCGCGGTGCGCGAGATCGGCAGGGCAGGCGGCGCCGCGCCGGTGCCGAACCAGTCCACATAGGTCGTGTTCGCGCAGACCAGCCGATTGGCGCGGTCGGTAATCGCGACCGCCATGCCGTCGCGCTCGATCGCGGCAACAGTCACTGACCAGTCCGGTGGTGCCAGCTCGCTGCGCCGCGCCACCGAACGCCCGCGCGTCGCCGCATATCCCGCACCGCAAAGCACCGCCAGTCCGCCTGCATACACCGCGACCAGCACCGCGTCCCCCGCCAGCCACCAGAGCGCAGCGCTGGTCGCCAGGAAGGCAAGCGCGACCGCACCGATGATGGCATAGGGCCTGTCACCAGCTTGCTCCGGCTCGAACAGCGAACCGTCACCCGCATATGCGCCGCGGCTGTCGGAAAGCCCGGTTTTCGAAACTCCTGCCACTATTCCAACGGCTCCTGCTTCTTCCTGCGCAGCCGCGCATCCAGCCGCACCGTCATCCGCCGCAACCGCTTCTTGCGCCGCCGCGAGACCATCTGCCGCCAGACGAAGCCTGAGACGACATACCCTACCGCTGCGCTGACAACGGCCAGTACCACCAGCCCGAAGGTGGTCACGCCGGCCACCTCGAACGCATCGATCACCCACGCCCAACGGCCCGACCGCAATTCATCGTTCGCCATATTGCCGGCAAAGCTGTCCACCTTGAGCACGAAACTTCCTACGCGGTTCGCCACGATCAGCCAGAACGGGTAGGAAAACGGGTTGGTGATGAACGTCACCAGCACCGCCAGCGGCACGTTCGCCCGCGCCGGAAGCGCGAGAAAAGCGGCCAGGAAAATCTGCCCCAGCGGCACGATGAAGGCGGAAAACAACCCCAATGCCACGCCACGCGGCACGCTACGGCGGGTGAAGCGCCACAGTTCGGGCGTCAGGAAGCGGTGGGCAATGGGTGCAAGGAAACGGTTACGCGCCAGCCCTTCGCGCGTCGGCGTGTATTTGCGGAACAGGTCCGACATCAATGTCTTGGAGCGCCAGTCGACCATTATACCCGCATTCCCTGCGCGCACGGGGCGCGAAGCGCAACCCGGCGCGGGTCGAAGCCTCACGCCTTTTCGCGCATGATCCTCGCCTTGTCGCGTTTCCAGTCGCGGTCCTTCACATATTCGCGCTTGTCCTGCGCCTGTCGCCCCTTGGCCAGCGCCAGTTCCAGCTTGGCGCGTCCCTGCCCGTTGAAATACAGCGATAGCGGCACCAGCGTCATGCCCTTCCTTTCGACCGCGCCCGTCATCCGCGAAATCTCCCGCGCATGCAGCAGCAGCTTGCGCGGACGCTTTGGTTCGTGGTTGAACCGGTTGCCGTGACTGAATTCTGGGATGTTGGCATTGATGAGCCACGCCTGCCCGTCGCGGATTTCGGCATAGCTTTCGGCAATGCTCGCTTCGCCCGCGCGCAGCGATTTCACCTCGGTGCCCTGTAAGGCAATACCCGCCTCGACCTTGTCTTCCACGCTATAATCGAACCGCGCACGGCGGTTCTCCGCAACGGTCTTGCGCTTGTCGAACGTGTCGGGTTTGGGGCGGGCCATGTGTGCGTTCAGTCTGAGGTCGGATCGGGCAGCGCCAGCAGGCGCGCCAGCTTGGGATGCGGCTGGTCCAGCAGCGGGTTGACGATGGTGGTGTTGCGGTAGACGAAACCGTGCTGCATGTCTTCCGACAACAACACCTCGCACCCCGAAACCTGCGCCGCGCACAGGATGATGGCATCCCACGACTGGAAGTTGTGGTCGTTGACAAGCGCCAGGGCGTCTCCCAGGATCACCGTATCGGTCGCCACGCAGGTAAACTTCTGCATCAGGACATGGATCGCCGTTTGCACTTCTCCGGTCGAGCGACCCAGCCGAATCATTACGGCAAACAGCTCACCCAAAGCCTGGACAGGAACAACCAGAGCAATCGACACCGGCAATTCATCGATAAGGCGTAACGCACGCGCCTGCTTCGCTTCGTCCGGCTCGCTCCTTTTGACACCGGACATATAGGCCAGAATGTTGGTGTCGAACCCTACCGCGCTCATTCGTAGAGCTCTTCCCGTGTCCAGGGCATGGGTTCACTTACCGGCATCTTTTCAAAAAACTCCACGAGTTCCCTGCGTGATTTGCGCGTTGTCTTTTCGGGCGTGACAGGTTCAATCACCGCCACAGGCCGCCCGCGTCGCATGATCGTGACGCTTTCGCCAGCCTCCACCTTGCGAAGGAGTTCGGAGAATTGCCGGTTGGCCTGGGTAGCGGTGACTGTTTCGGGCATACCAGTTATGTAGTGCAAAACACTACTTTGCGCAAGCATGTTGCTTCCACACGTCTATAATGCTGGTAGGGCCCGCCGCATGACACAAACCCCGCAGCCCGACACTCCTGCCAATTTCGAGATATGCGGGCACGAACTCGCACCCGGCTCCACGCGCGATATCGCCGTGCCGGTGACCACGATGGCGACGGGGTACAATTCCACGCTGGCCGTGCGCGCGCTGCACGGGGCGAAGCCTGGGCCGGTCATGTTCGTCAGCGCCGCGATCCACGGCGACGAGATCATCGGCACCCCCATCATCCAGCGTATCGCCGCGCAGCTCGATCCGGCGACGCTGGCGGGAACGGTGCTGCTGGTGCCGGTCGCCAACATCTTCGGTTTCCTGAACAAGACACGCTACCTGCCCGACCGGCGCGATCTCAACCGATCCTTCCCCGGCAACGCCAACGGCTCGCTTGCCAGCCAGTTCGCGCACGCCTTCTTCACCGAAGTCGTCAAGCGCAGCACCATCGGCATCGACATCCATTCCGCCGCCGTCCACCGGTATAACCTGCCGCAAATCCGCATCGCCGCGGGCGAACCGCACCTGACCGAGCTGGCCACCGCGTTCGGTCCGCCGATCATTATCGAAGCACCTTTGCGCGAAGGGTCGATGCGGGCGCTTGCGAAGCTGGCGGGGGTCGATATGTTGCTGCTGGAAACGGGCGAGGCGCTGCGGTTCGACCGGCTCAGCATCGAAACGGGCGTTGCCGGCGTGTTCAGCGTGATGGCCAAACTCGGCATGATCGACCCGCACGCTGCGCTGGTGGAGGCGCTGGCGAATGGCGGCGAGCCTGCCAGGGCGACATCTTCCGTCTGGGTCCGCGCCCCGCGCGGCGGCGTTACGCATCGCGTGCGCAAGTCCGGCGATCCGGTGCGTGTCGGCGATGTGCTGGCCACGGTCGGCGGCCTGTTCGGCGAGGATGAGATGGCGATCGTCAGCCCGGCGGACGGCATCATCATCGGCCACGCGACATTGCCGGTCGTCTATCAGGGCGATGCACTGTTCCATATTGCCCGCATCGCAAGGCCGGAGGCGGCGAGCGAGGAAATCGAAGCGATTGCCGATGCAATTATGGCTGCCGACGGCTTTGTGCTGGAACCCGAAGAAGAATTCGATCCCGAACCGGACGACGAGGAAGGCACGGGCGAAGTCCGGCCAGCACCCGGTGCCGGTCCCAAACCCATCGACGAGGAAGGCGGTCCGTTGCTCGACGAGGACGAAATTATCTGAGCAAGCTGCCTTGTAGCAATTGCGTCGGACGGCTGCGCTACGTTATTTGCGCGCCAGGCCTTTTTCGTGGTCGCCACAACAGGAAACGCGTCGTGATCTTTCGCACATCGTTCATCGCAGCAGCGCTCGCCGTGCCGCTCGTCACCATGCCGGTTGCGGTACAGGCGCAGGCACCGACGGCATTACCGATAGAAACCTATGGCGACCTCCCGGCAATCGAGAGCGCCGAAATCTCGCCCAGCGGCGCGTATACCGCCATGCTGATGACCAGCGGCGGCGAACGGATCGTTTCAGTACTGGATGTTGCGGGCAAGCCGGTGCGGCAGTTCGCCATCGGCGATGCCAAGGTGCGCAATATCGAGTGGGTAGGCGATACGGCCATCCTGCTCATCCGCAGCGAGACGGGCAATACGGGCAAACGATACGGCAGGCGAAAGCAGGAGTGGCTGCGCGCCAATGTCCTGCCGCTTGCGCCCGCCGCACCCGTCGTCTCCGTATTCGCGGACCAGCAACGGATCGCCAATGCCATAATCGGCTATCACGGCATTCGGCAGGTCGAGGGCCGCTGGAAGGGGTATTTCGGCGGATTTCGCAAGGGGCGCGCTTCGGGCAAGCAGGCACAGATCCTCGACGGCGCGCCCGCCCTGTACGAAGTCGACCTGCTGACGGGCGACGCGCAACAAGTCGCCTATCCCAGCGAGTATCCCAACCTGCGCGACTGGCTACCCGGCCCGGACGGCAAGGTCGCCGCGCAGATGACCGTCCATGCGGAAACCGGCAAATGGAAACTGGAAGCCGATGGCCGGACCATCGCCGAGGGCGAGGAAGCCAATGGCAGCGCCAGCCTGACCGGGTTCGGCGCGACCGGCGACAGCGTGATCTATGCGTATTTCGACCAGTCGGAAGGCACCGTAAAACGGTTCGAGGTTCCTTTGGCCGGCGGCGCGTCGGTGCGCGTCTATGACGAATTGATCGACCGCTATATCATCGACCCGGTCACCGGCCGCGTGATGGGTGCGGTTACCGACGATGGGGAGGCAAAGATGGCGTCGCCCGAACGGCAGGCCGCCCTTGCCCGCGTCATCGCGCTGTACGATGGCAAGCATTTCGACATTCAGGATTACACGCCCGACCTGTCCACCGTGCTGGTCAGGACCAGCGGCAGCTATGACAGCGGCACGTTTTACCGCGTCGACAGCGCAACCGGCGAACGCGCGTTGCTCGGGCTGGAGCGTCCGGCGATCCAGGGACAGGCCATCGGAACGGTCGAGACCTTCGACTACACCGCGCAGGACGGGCTGGAGATCGAGGCGATCCTGACCCTGCCGCCCCAGAACATTTTGGGCCGCGAAGCGAAGAACCTGCCGGTGCTGGTCTTTCCGCATGGCGGCCCGACCGCGCATGACGATCCGGTGTTCGACTGGTGGGCGCAAGCCTTTGCCAGCCGGGGCTATGCCGTGCTGCAACCCAACTTCCGCGGCTCCACCAATCGCGATGCCACGTTCCGCAGCGCGGGCGATGGCGAGTGGGGCGGCAAGATGCTGACCGACATGAGCGACGGCCTCGCGGCGCTGGCCGAGGCAGGGATCGCCGATCCAGACCGGGCCTGTATCATGGGCGCAAGCTATGGCGGCTATGCCGCGCTGGCGGGCGTCACGGTGCAGAACGGCATCTATCGCTGCGCCGTCGCGGTGAACGCGGTCACGGACCTGCGCCCGATGTTCCGGAGCGAACTGACCGGGCGGCGCGATATCTTCACCCGCGGTATCGAGCGGCTGGTCGGCGAAAATACCGATCTCGACGCCATTTCACCCTATCGGCTGGCCCGCCGTGCCGATGCACCGGTGCTGGTCATCCACGGGCGCGACGATACGCGGGTGCCCTATTCGCAGGGCGCGGGAATGGCGGACGCGCTGAAGGATGCCGGCAAGACAGTCGCGTTCGTTACGCTGGAAGGCGAAGACCATTTCCTCAGCAATGCGGAAACCCGCAAACGGATGCTGGCCGAAGCGGTTGCCTTTGTGGAGCGCCATAACCCGGCGCAATAGGCGCTAGAGCAGGCCCGCCCGCTCCAGCGCGGCGTCGACCGCCTCGCAGGCCTCGTCGCTCGCGGGAAGGATCGGCAGGCGCACGTCGCCCATCAGCCAGTCATGTACCCGGCTCAGCGCGTATTTCACCGGCGCGGGGCTGCTGTCGGCAAACATGGCGTAGTGAAGCGGCATCAGCACATCGTTCAGCCGCCGCGCCTCTGCGATATCGCCCTCCGCGCACGCGGTCTGGAATTGCGCGCACAGGGCCGGCGCGACATTGGCGGTGACGGAGATGCACCCCGCCCCGCCCGCCATCGCGTGCGGCAAGGCCAGCTCGTCATTTCCCGAAAGCTGGCAGAACGCGCCCCCTTTCTCATTGGCCGTACCGATGCGATGATCGGTCACGCGCGACAGGCGCTCGCTCGCATCCTTGATTGCCACGATCCGCTCGGGAAAACGGTTGGCCAATTCCACCGTCGTTTCGGGCATGATGTCGGTCACGGTGCGCCCCGGCACGTTATAAAGCACGATGGGCAGCCTACTGTTTTCAGCCAGATAGCTGAAATGCGCGATCAGCCCCGCCTGGCTCGGCTTGTTGTAATAGGGCACCACGCACAGCGCCGCCGCCGCGCCCGCCTTGGCGCTGAACTGCATATGCAGCAGCGCATTGTGGGTATCGTTGCTGCCACAGCCTGCGATGACCGGTACGCGCCCTGCCGCCTGTTCCACGCACAGCTCGATCACGCGATGGTGTTCGGCGTTGCTGAGCGTGGACGCTTCGCCCGTCGTGCCGCACGGGACCAGCGCGGCACTGCCACTGTCGATCTGCCAGTCAACCAGCGCGCGGAACGCCGCCTCGTCCACTGCCCCGTCGCGGAAAGGCGTCACCAAGGCAGGGATCGATCCGGAAAACATTCGCTGTAAGCCCTTCAAAAGCGCGGTATAACACCGCGCACGATACCGACCGGTGGCGCGGCACGTTCAGCGCCTGATAAGGAGCCAGCCTGCATCATGTCCAGCATGCACATCTATTCCAAGAACCGCCGCCTTCTCCCCGCCCTGTCCCTGACCGTCTCCTCACTTGCGCTGCCCCTGCTCGCCACCGCGCCCGCATCGGCGCAGGATGCCGCCAGCTGGGACCGCGCCCGCGCCGAAATGGTCGCCCGCGCGCCAAGCAGTATCGGACAGGCGGTTTCCCGTTGGGAGACGCTGGTCGCACAGCGCGACCTTGGGTTTGACGCCTATGCCGATTTCATTCTGGCCTATCCCGGTTTTCCGCAGCAGGACCTGCTGCAACGCCGCGCCGAGGCCGCGTTGGGCGACGAGCCGGTCGCTCCCGAAGAAATTGTGGCATTCTTCGACCGCAATCCCGCGCTGACCAATGCGGCACGCGGGCGTTACGCGCTGGCGCTTGCTACGCTGCAGCGCCCCGAAGCGGCGCAGGCCGCGCGCGAGGCATGGCGCGGCGGCAGCATGAGCGGCCCGACGGAGCTGTATCTCGACGGCCTGTTCGGTTCGCAATTCACGCCCGACGACCAGCGCACGCGGATGGACGCGGTGCTGTGGGATGGCGACAGCGAAGGTGCCAAGCGTCAGCTCGTGCGCCTCGATGCGAACACCCGCGCCGCTTTCCAGTCGCGCGTGATGTTCCAGGACGGTAACAGCGGCGGTGTCGATCAGGCCGCGCTGAACGATCCGGGCTATGTCTACGACCTCGTGCGCAGCTATCGCAAATCAGGCCAGACCGGCCGCGCAGTGCAGTTGCTGACCACCCGCCCTGCCTACATCCGGCCTGCACACGATGCGGAAGGTTTCATCGGCGAGATGCTGCGCGTGGCGCGCGGTGCCGATGCCGGCTCCGCCGCACGTATCGCCGGATCTGTCGACGATCTGTTCGCACCCGGCGCGGATATCTCGAAGATGTCCTACCGCCTGCGCGACGATTACACGTCCCTGATGTGGCTGGGCGGGACCAAGGCGCTGTGGGACCGTGGCGATGCCGCCACCGCCGCGCCGTTGTTCTATCGTTACGGCGCAGCGGCGCAGACCCCGCAGACCCGCTCCAAAGGCTTTTACTGGGCGGCGAAGGCTGCCGGACGCGCGGGCGATGCTGCCGAACGGCAACGCTACCTCGACATGGCGGCGGCGTATCCGGACCGCTTCTATGGCCAGCTGGCGCTGTCGGAACTGGGTCGCGTCGTCCCCCCGCTGGCCGCCAAGCCCGCGCAGGAACCCACCGCGCAGGAACGCGCCGCCTTCAACGCGCAACCGCTGACCCGTGCCGTCGCAGAAGTCTCACGCGGTGCACCGTGGCGCACCGGTATCCGCTTCTATCGCGAGATAGCACAGCAGGCCGATACCGAGGCCGAGCATATGCTGCGCGTGGAGCTGGCGCGCGAAATCGGGCGGCGCGATCTTGCGGTAAACATCGCCGAGGCAGCGGGCGCGGACGGGCTGGACCAGTTCGTGGCGCAGGGCTTTCCCGTGCTCGACACCCCGCCCGGCACATACTGGACGATGGCCCACGCCATCGCGCGACAGGAAAGCCAGTTCGCACAGAACGCGATCAGCCACGCCGGCGCGCGCGGCCTGATGCAGCTGATGCCCGGTACGGCGCGCGAGCAGGCGGGCAAGCTTGGCCTGTCCTACAGCCAGGGCGCGCTGATTGCCGATCCGGTGTACAATGTGCAGTTGGGCAATGGCTATTTCGTGCGGATGCTGGACTATTACGACGGCAGCTATCCGCTCGCCATTGCCGCCTATAATGCCGGTCCTGGCAATGTGAACAAATGGCTGCGCCGCAATGGCGACCCGCGCCGGGGCGGGATCGACTGGCTTACCTGGATCGAACGCATCCCGATCTTCGAAACGAAGAACTATGTGCAGCGCGTGATCGAGAACGCGGCAACCTACGAGCAGCTTTACCCGCAACGCGCCCGCTCCGGCACACCGCGCGTGGCAGGCGATTTCCTGCGATAACGCGCGAAGCAGGCTGGGCGCGAAGCAGGCTGGACGGCTAGCAGTCGCCCAGCCGCTTGCCGCTCATTTTCATTACCATCTGCGCCTTGCCACCGGGGATGCTCTCGTCGGTCACGTCGGAGGTAATCGTCATCTCCATCGCCTCGGCCGATTGTGTGCCCGCCACGGTCATCACCGCCGCGCCGCCATTGTCTGCCTTGCATTCAATGCGTCCGTTGATCTTGCCGTCCTTCGCGGAGAAATCAACCGTATCGCAGTCCTGCCCGTCCATGCTCTCGGTCGCGCGCCGTTCCATGCCTTCATTGAGCTGTTCCTGAGTCATGCAGCTTTCCGTCGTGGTCCCTTCGCCGACAACGGCCTTAAACATGGCGGCGGCTTCGGGCGGCGCGCCGGGAATGTCGAACTTTTCGACTGTCATGGTGTTGGCCCATTTGCCCGGCTGCATCTCGATCTCGTTGCCTGCGGCATCCACGGTCGTGCCACCTTCGCTGGCGGAACCGCAGGCGGCAAGGGCGAACGGCGCGGCGATGACGAGGGGAAGCAGCAGTTTCATGGCACGGGTTCCTTCGGAAATTGGGGAGTTGATTGCGGCAAAGCCTAACCGCACCGCTTGCCGCACGATAGCCCCCACCGTAAGAAACCCGCATGGCTGCCTTTCGCCTCGCTTTCGTATTGCTGCTGGTCGTTGTGGCCGTTGTGACGATCATAACGCCGGTTTCGGCGCGCGACAGCCTTGGCGTGTTTTCGGACTGGGGCGCGTTTCGCGATGCCGAAACCCCGCGCTGCTACGCGATTGCCAAGCCAGCCAGCCGACGTGAGACCGCCGCCTTCGCCAGTGTCGGCACCTGGCCGCGCCGGGGCGTGCGCGGGCAAGTGCATTTCCGGCTGTCGCAAGCGGTACGCGCCGGTGCCAAAATCCAGCTGACCATCGGCAGACGGAGTTTCACACTGGCAGGATCGGGCAACAACGCCTGGGCAAAGGACCGCAGGGGCGATGCTGCCATCGTCGCCGCGATGCGTTCTGCCAGCCGCATGACCGTTGCTGCCACCAACCGGCAGGGGCGCGGCTTTTCGGACCGTTATCCGCTGGCAGGTGCAGCCACCGCGATGGATGCCGCCACCGTCGCCTGCGCGCGCCGACGATAAGGTCGGACGCACACCAGCTCGCTGGCATTCCGGCGCGCCGCCGCCTATATCCCGGCCCGCCATGCCAGACACCGACCTCATGCCAATCGCGGGACAGACCGATCCCGTTCCCGTCGCGCGCGCCATAACCCCGCGCGCCGATGGACGTGTCGACCTGATGGGCCTGCCCAAGGCCGATATCCGCGCCCTGTTCGCCGAGGCCGGACTGGATGTGCGGCAGGCGAAGCTGCGCGCGAAGCAGGTGTTTCACTGGCTGTATCATCGCGGCGTCACCGATTTTGCCGCCATGACCGATATCTCCAAGACGATGCGCCCGTGGCTGGCGGAACGCTTCGTCGCGGGTCGGCCCGTCGTGGTCGAGGCGCAACATTCGAGCGACGGCACACGCAAATGGCTGCTGCAAACCGATGACGGCCATGATTACGAGATGGTGTTCATCCCCGACGAGGCGCGCGGCACGCTGTGCGTTTCCAGCCAGGTCGGCTGCACGCTGAACTGCACGTTCTGCCACACCGGCACGATGCGGCTGGTGCGCAACCTGACGCCGGGCGAGATCGTCGGGCAGGTGATGCTGGCGCGCGATGCGCTGGGCGAATGGCCCGATGCCGCGTCGCCCGAAGACTACGTGCCGCATGGCCGCCTGCTGACCAATATCGTGATGATGGGCATGGGCGAGCCGTTGTATAATTTCGACAATGTCCGCGATGCGCTGAACCTGGTGATGGACGGCGAGGGGCTGGCGCTGAGCAAGCGGCGGATCACGCTTTCGACCAGCGGTGTGGTGCCCGCCATGGCGCGCTGCGGCGAGGAAATCGGGGTCAATCTCGCCGTCTCGCTGCACGCCGTGACCAAGGACGTGCGCGACGAAATTGTGCCGATCAACCGCAAATACGGCATTGAGGAATTGTTGCAGGCCTGCGCCGATTACCCCGGTGCCAGCAATGCGCGCCGTATCACCTTCGAATATGTCATGCTGAAGGACAAGAACGACAGCGACGACGATGCGCGCGAACTCATTCGCCTGCTGCGCGCCTACGACCTGCCCGCCAAGGTCAATCTGATCCCGTTCAACCCGTGGCCCGGTTCGGTATATGAATGCTCGACCCCCGAACGCATCCGCGCGTTCAGCAACATAGTATTTGCCGCCGGTATCAGCGCCCCCGTCCGCACCCCGCGCGGCCGCGATATCGACGCCGCCTGCGGCCAGTTGCGAACGGCAGCGCAGAAGAAGAGCCGGGCCCAAGGGGAAGCGCGAGTCGCGAAGCCGGCGGGCGACGCGCTGGCTAACTGTTCGCGATGGGCAACGGCTTCACGTTCTGGCGGTATCGGCGCCGCTTCAGCATTGGCAACACCACCGGTACAGTCCTCCCGTATTCACGGAGCGACGGGCTTGCGTCCGAACTTGTTGTTCATGGTCGCGTCGTTGCCACTGACCGAACGCCGCTTGGCGGTGCCGAAGCGGTCCGCAATCATCGCCTGACCCACACGCTGCCGGATGGCGCGCGCCTGGAGGTGGAAGCAGGGTGGATAAGCATGCTCAACGCAGGCATCATCGTGTCTATAGACGGTCGAAACGCCATCGTGTTGTAATCGCAAAGCACCACGAAATTGGCCTTCCGCTTCGCATCCCCGCTCAGATGCGCGCAGATTGTCCACTCGCTTTTCCGGAAAAGTACCGGGAACATCGCAATGGAGGGCGAATCGTTGGGCTCGGCATGCTTTCCCGAGGCTACCCGACAAGGGCTGACCGAAGCGCGCGACGAGATGGTGGCTGATAACTACGATCCCGGCGCATGGAGGCGCAACCGCATTCCGTTGGCCGTCGATATCGCGCTTGGACTGCTTTTCTTTGTCGTCGCGAAATTCACAGACCTGACCACCGCCGCGTTGGTTGGTGCGGCGTGCGGCCTGCTTTTACTGGTGGCGCAGCGGATGACGAAGGTCGACCTGCTCGGCGGGCTGGCCCTGTTCGGGATCGGGCTGATGCTGTTTTCCGCCGCGCTCGCCCTGCTCTTTCAAAGCGACGAAGCGGTGAAATATCGCGCCACCGTCGTCGGCGTGACGAGCGCGATGCTGTTTTTCGCCGATGACCTTTCCGGTGGCAAGCGGCTGGCGAACCGGCTGATGCGTTACCTGCCTTATACCGATATCGACGCGGCGCGGCTGGGTATCGGCATGGGTTTGCTGGGCCTCTAATGGCAACCGCCAATCAGACCGTCGCCATGCTGGCATCGACAGATGTGTGGCTGTTTTATTCGACCTTTGCCGATTTCGGGGTGACGATGGTGTTGATCATGATCGTGTTCAGCTATGCACGCGGACGGATGTTGCCGAATGCGGCTCCAGCCTACCGGGTGGACCGGATGTGAGCGAGTGACGCCGCCACCATCGCATTTTACGAGGCGCAGGCTCCTTTCTACACGCTGAGCACGGCGCAAGGTCCGCATCGGCATCTTGCGCCGTTCCTGGCGCGGCTCGGTCCCCGTGCGCGGGTGCTTGAGCTTGGCTGTGGCGGCGGGCGCGATACAGCACAGATGGCGAAGGCCGGGTTTGCCGTGGACGCGACGGACGGCGTTGCGGCGATGGTGCGCAAGGCGCGCGAGCGGACCGGATTGCCGGTGCGCGAGATGCGGTTCGACGCGCTGGATGCGGACGCCGAGTATGACGCTGTCTGGGCGCATGCCTGCCTGCTGCATGTTCCTTCTGAAAAGCTCCCGGTCATCCTGACTGCCATCCATCGCGCGTTACGCCCCGGCGGCTGGCATTTTGCGAATTACAAGCTCGGGCCAGCGGGCGAGGAAGGCGACGGGCGCGATCTTCTCGGCCGCCTGCACAATTTTCCGCGCGCCGGCTGGTTGCGCGATACGTACACCGAAGCAGGGTTTGGTGTGGTCGACAGCGAAACCTACGTCGGAAACGCCAGCGACGGCACGCAGCGTGACTGGCTGGCACTGACGGTGCGCAAGCCGTGAAGGTTGCGGTCACTGCCCTGTGCGTCGGCCAGCCGAAGACATTCCGCGCAGCGGACACGAGCGCCATCGCCAAAGCACCCGTCGCAGGTCCGGTGGCGATCAACATGCTCGGCATCGAGGGTGACGCGCAAGCCGATACGAAAAACCACGGCGGACCGCATATGGCCGTGCATCTCTATCCGCGCGACCACTACGCCCGCTGGCAGACCGCAATCGGCGACCACCCGCTTCTGAAATCGGCCAACGCATTCGGTGAAAATCTCGTCGCCGCCGGTATCGACGAAACGCAGGTGCATATTGGCGACCGCTTTCGGCTCGGCACCGCGTTGCTCGAAGTAAGCCAGCCGCGCAAACCGTGCTGGAAGATCGAGCATCGCTTCGGTCGCAAGGGCATGGTCGCGCATATCCTGCGAAGCGGCTGGTGCGGCTGGTATTTCCGCGTGATCGAACCCGGCTCTGCGCAAGCGGGCGACGTGCTGGAGCGGGTCACCGATGCCGGAGCAGTAACCGTCGCCTGCGCCTTTATGATATTATGGGGCAATCCCAAGGAAGTCAGCGCCGAGGATTACGCGACCCTCGCAGACGTCGCGGCGCTGACGCCAAGCCTTCGCAGGACGCTGCTGGAGCGCGCCGCGAAGGGTCAGTAGCCTGCTTCCTCCCGCGTCAGGGTGATCGGATCAACAGGGACTAGCCGCCCTACCCTACTTAATGCTGCGCGCACGCTGGCATCGGCAAGCATTGCCCGGCGTGACGTTTCTACGAAGCGTCCCGACACCGTAAGCCTGTTGGCAAGAGGCGGTTGCAGAAACGCAAGGGCGTCGTCCGGATCGCGGCTGCTTAACTGTGCGGTAAGGGCCGCCGCCGCCGCCTCCGAACGTCCCAGTCTTACCATCGTATCGACGTAGGTACCGATCCCGCCCTGCTTGCCTGCCTCCAGCGATGCCAACGCTTGTGTGGCCTCATCCAACCGCCCCAGCGCATCGAGCGCCAGCACCCGCACGGCAATCATTGGATAGCGGCCATTCAGAGCCGTCCGAAGTTCTTCCATCTCTGCCAGTGCCGGTTCGATCAGCAGCAGCCCTTCAAGCGCATCGCCACTATCGACGAGCAACTTGGCATGGTTTGCAGTAACGTTGATCCGGTTCACGCCGTCATATGGTGCGACGGCCCGCTCGACCCGGCGATAGAACGATTTCGCCGCATCGGGCGTTTCCGCCAGTTCGTAAGCCCGCGCCAGCTGTGCGGCCCAGTGGCTAAGATCGTCGAGCGTCTGGGGATCGAACCGCTTTGCCAGCAGGCGATCCATCTCGGGACCATAGACGGCAACGACATGCGCCGGATCTCCAAAACCGCACAAAGCACCCAAGAGCATACGGCGGCCCGGGCCCGTGTCTTCCTCGCGCAATTCCGCACGGCGCGCCGCAACAAGGCGCTTGGCTCGTTCCCGCCAGGCCTCGGGTGTCTGCGCGATATCCGACCAATACGCGGCATATGTATTTCGGGCCAGAATCCTCTGCACCAGTTCGGGCGTGTCGAGACGCGACAGGGCGCGCTGCGCATCGGCGCTGCGTGCCGGATCGGGCGCGGCGTTTTCGAACACCGCGAACGCGAGCGCTTCGCCCTGTTGCGCAGAACCGGGCTCGTAGCCGATACGATCCAGTGCCAGCAGCAGCGCCGCACGGGTATCGAGATGATCTTGAGCGCTTAGATTGCCCATCAAGGCATCGAGCGTATAGCCATCGATAGCGCGCGCTGCCTTGGCGTCGCTGGCCGCCAGTTCCGTCCACCAGCGTGCGGCAACCTGCGCCTCGTTTGTATAGGCAAGCGCGTATACCGCACCCAGCTTTACCCCCAACGTGTCCGGATAGGTTACGATGGTCCCGGCAAAATGGTCGCGCGCTTCCGTGGTACGACCTGCCTCCGCCAACAATTGGCCGACCTGCATGCTCGCAATCAGATGCCATGAGGACGGGGCTTCGAGCGACGGCAACAAGGCCCTGAACTTTGCCAGCTTACGGTCAGCAGATTGCTCCGAAAGCGCCGAAACCAGGCTTCGTGCCAGTTCGGGCGGGAGTTCGGTTGGCGTCGCGACCGGCGGCCGTTTGACAGTGCGCACGGGCGGAACCGCAGCGGAGGACGCCTGTTGCGCGAAAGCCGGTGCGGCCGACGTCCCCGGCCCTATTATCCCCGGCCCTATCATCCCCGGCCCTATCATCCCCGGCCCGATCGTCGCCATCGCCGCTGCGAACCCGGTCAATCTTCGCATCGATCTACTCCTTGCGTCACATACCGTATGTGTGACGAGCGTAGGCCAGCGCGCCGCCGCTGACTATTGCTAACCTGCATGTGCGCCCTTCCCTAAGCCTACCCGGTCTGACTATCATACAGGCATGCGCGACACTCCCCTCCCCGCTGTTCTCGTGACCGGTGCGGCCAAGCGGTTGGGCGCGGCGGTTGCGCAGGCGTTCGGCGCGGCGGGCTGGCATGTGGTGATCCATTACGGCACCTCTGCACAGGCGGCGGAGGCGCTGGCGGAGCAGCTCCCCAGCGCGGAAGCCATTCACTGCGATCTGGCCGACAGCAGCGCGGCGGTGCGGATGGTCGAGACGCTGGCGGCGCGGCTTCCCGACTGGCGCGTGCTGGTCAACTGCGCGGCGATTTTCCGGCCCGACGATGTAACCGCGCTGGACCCGCTGACGTATGACCGATGTATGGCGATCAACGCGAAGACCCCGATCCGCATGACACAGGCATTCCTGCAACATGCGCGCGGCGAAGGTCCGCGCACCGCGATCCAGTTCACCGACCAGAAGCTGGAAAATCCCAATCCCGATTTCTTCAGCTACACGCTGAGCAAGCATGCCGCTGCCTCCGCCATTCCGATGCTGGCGATGGCGAACCCGCAGGACCGTATCTACGGCCTCGCCCCCGGTGCCATCCTGCCAAGCCACGACCAGGACGAAGACGAGGCGGATCGCAGCCATGTCCTCAACCTGCTGGAACGTCGCACCAATGCGGATGAGATCGCCGATGCGGCGCTGTTCCTCGCCACCGGCGCACTGGCGAGCGGCGAGACGCTGTTTATCGATAGCGGCCAGCACCTGCTCGACCAGCCGCGCGACGTAATTTATCTGGCCCGCGAGACCGAAGCATGAAGAAACACGCGCTCAGCACCCGGCTGTGGCACTGGATCAATCTGGTGTGCCTTGTCGTGCTGTTCATGTCCGGCCTCAATATCTCCAACGCGCATCGCTATCTCTATTGGGGCGACAAGGGCTTCAGTCCCGCCGAAGCGTGGCTGGCCGTGCCGCGCTTTCCCGGCTGGATGACGATCCCGGACTATTACAGCCTCGCCGCCGCGCGCGACTGGCACATCCTGATGGCATGGCCGTTTGCCGTCGGGCTGCTGGTCATGTGGATCGCGATGCTGGCGAACGGCCACTTCTGGCGCGACCTGCGCACCCACCGTCGCGAGTGGCGACCGCGCGCGGTGTGGCAGGACATCAAAGCCCATGCGCACCTTAATTTCGATCACGATGGCCCCGCGAAATACAACTTCCTGCAAAAGCTCGCCTATGGCTTGGTGTTCGGCATCCTGCTGCCCGGCATGGTGCTGACCGGTATGGCGATCAGCCCCGGCTTCGAACCCGTCGCGCCTTGGCTGGTCGATGTCTTCGGCGGACGGCAAAGCGCGCGTTCGCTCCATTTCCTGTGTTCGGGCGCGCTGTTTGCGTTCTTCGTGCTGCACGTCGCGCTGGTGCTGCTCAACAAGCCGTGGCGGCTGATGCGCAGCATGATTACCGGCAATGAAACGGGCGGGAGCGAAGCATGACCACACGGCGTGGCTTCATCGCCGGGGTCGGCGCGCTATTCGTGGCGGGATGTTCCAAGGTTGCGGACAGCGACGCGGGCAAGGCCCTGTTCCGCGCCTCGCAGGGTTGGCACCAGAAGGTCCACCGCAGCCTCGCCGACCGCATGGCGCTGGCCCGCGAATATCCCCGCTCCGCCATTTCCGCCGTATTTCGCGGCAATGGCAGCCGCACCGTCGATACCGACACTTACCGCACCGCGCTCGCCACCGGTTTTGCCGACTGGCGGCTGGAAGTCAGCGGGCTGGTCGACAACCCGCGCAGCTATTCGCTCGCCGAACTGCGCGCCCTGCCCCAGCGCACCCAGATCACCCGCCACGATTGCGTGGAAGGGTGGAGCGCCATCGGCGAATGGACCGGCCCGCAGCTTTCCACCCTGCTCGACGCCGCCGGAGTGCGTGACACGGGCCGCTTCGTCGTGTTCCGCTGCGCCGACACCTATAATGGCGGGCGCTATTACGAGAGCGTCGATATGGTCGATGCCTACCACCCGCAAACCATCATCGCCCACGCGCTGAATGGCGAACCGGTCCCGGAAAAGAACGGCGCACCGCTGCGCATGCGGATCGAACGCCAGCTCGGCTACAAACACGCCAAATACCTGACCGGCATCGAAGTGGTGGACAGCCTCGCCGATATCGAAGGCGGCAATGGCGGGTATTGGGAAGATCGCGGATACCAGTGGTATGCGGGCATCTGACCGCGCTTAAGGCAAAGCCATGCAGCACGCTTGCGCTGGCATGGCGACAGGCGGGAGCATTGCTTCCTGCGCTTCGTTGACCCTGTGTTCTTCTGGCCCATTCAGAACCAGCGCGCGAAACCGGTCCCACGGGAACAGCGTGCCGGGGTCGCTGCGGCGGCGCGGGTCCAGTCGGGCGTGGCTGACGACATGGCGCAGGTTCGGATATTTCGCCCAGGCATAGCGGACGATTTGCGCGGTCGCTTCAATCTGCCAGTCCGAAAAGGCGTCGGACGATTTCTGGCGATTGACCACTTCCACGCCGAGCGAGCGATGATTGATCCGCCCCGCCCCGTCGCACACCGCCGGATGGCATGCGCCGTTGCGGACATGCCAGGCCGCGCGCGCTTCGTGACAGGTTGCCCATACGAACTTGCCGTGTTGCGCCTCGTCCTCATCGGGGACTAGCCAATGAAAGCTGGCGCGCCGGTCGAAGATGACGCTGGCCGCGCCGGATGAACTGCCGCCAGCCGTTGCATGGATGACGATGGCCCGCACGCCCGCCACGGCATCGTAAATACGCGAGGACGAGGCGCGCAGGGCGGCGGGCTGGATGCGTGGGTACCACTCCTCTCGCAAAGGCGCGGCGGCGGGGCGACAGGCGGGGTCGAGGTCGAACTGGTACGTCGTGGGATCGGTGGACATGGAGGACGGCTCCTTCACGGGAAGGAAGCAGCGGGATTGCGCTTCACGAACCGTATCGGTTCGCAAATCCTACATTGCCAGTGCTAAATTGCGTGACCTTTCCAAACGCTATTCCAGCCGCTTCGCCATGCGATACACCGGACCGAACCCGACCAGGCCCGCCCCGATAAACGGCAGCGCCACCACCCACCATCGCACGCCGCTTGCGCCCAGCGGGCGGGCAATGCTGATTGCCGCCGTCATGGCCAGTCCGGTGCAGATCAGCAGCAGGCCCAGCACCAGCCGCCAGTGCGGCACCGGCACCGTACGCCTGGCCGGTCCGCTGCCCCGCTCGAACCGCACGAACAGCGCAATCACCAGCGGCAGCAGCGCGATATAAAGCGCAAACTAGATCGGCCTGCTCCACCACCACACCGCTCCGCCCGGCTCGACGCCAAGCCCGATACCGCCCGCCAGCCAAGCCGCAACCAGCACCAGCACGAACGCCGTCAGGTGCCACAGCCGCCAGGTGAACGGCGCGAGGACAGTGACCAGCAAATATACCGCGAGGAACCAGACAGGGATCAGCGCCAGCTCGGTCGCCATCCGCACCACGCCGCGCTCCACGCCTGCGACGGTACCGAAGAAGGCGAAGATGCCCCAGCCCAGCAGCACCGAAAATACCGGCTTGATAAGCCGCTGCACCCGGCTGGCGAACCAGTCCGAATAATTGCCGCCTTTCGCCTGCGTTGCATCCCAGCTGGCGCCGTTGGAATAACCGCCGACGAGGAAGAAGGTCGGCATCACCTGAAAGCCCCAGGTCAGCCATTGCGTCCACGGCAGGATACCGAGCAGGTTGTCACCCTGCACCTCGCCGCCCGCATCGTCATCACCGCCCAAGATTCCCTCACGATGCGGATACCGTTTTCCTACATCCGCAATGCCTGCTAACCTCCGTGGCGAAGTCTTTCCATCCCGTAAAACCGCCTTCGCTTGTTGGCGTCCTTTCGCTCAACGCCCTAGAATGTGTTTCGTCAACCAAACCCCGTTCAGCCGGAGCTTTTACACTTTTCATGACCGATACTGTGAATACCAAAGCCAAGAAGGTCGTCCTCGCCTATTCAGGCGGACTCGATACCAGCGTCATCGCCAAATGGCTCGAAGTTGAGCGCGGCTGCGACGTCGTCACCTTCACCGCCGATCTGGGCCAGGGCGAGGAAATCGAACCGGCGCGCGAAAAGGCGCGGGCGATGGGCATTCCCGACGCGCATATCTTCATCGAGGACCTGCGCGAGGAATTCGTGCGCGATTTCGTGTTTCCGATGATGCGCGCCAATGCCCGGTACGAAGGCGACTACCTGCTCGGCACCAGCATCGCGCGCCCGCTGATCTCCAAGCGCCTCGTCGAGATCGCGCGCGAAACCGGGGCGGACGCCATCGCCCACGGAGCGACCGGCAAGGGCAACGACCAGGTCCGTTTCGAACTGAGCGCCTATGCGCTTGCCCCCGACATCGAAGTGATTGCCCCGTGGCGCGAATGGGACCTGACCAGCCGCACCGCCCTGATCGCCTGGGCCGAAGCGCACCAGATCGCGGTGCCGAAGGACAAGCGCGGCGACAGCCCGTTCTCCACCGACGCGAACCTGTTGCACACCTCGTCCGAGGGCAAGGTGCTGGAAGACCCGTGGGAACCGACGCCCGACTACGTCTATTCGCGCACCAACCATCCGGAGGACGCGCCCGACACGCCGCAGATCATTACCGTCGATTTCGAGGGCGGCGATGGCGTCGCGCTGGACGGCGAGGCGATGTCTCCCGCCACGCTGCTGGAGGCGCTGAATGCGCTGGGCCGAACGCACGGCATCGGGCGGCTGGACCTTGTCGAGAACCGCTTCGTGGGGATGAAAAGCCGGGGTATGTACGAGACACCGGGCGGCGAGATCTATGCACAGGCGCATCGCGGCATCGAGCAGATCACGCTGGATCGCGGCGCGGCGCATCTGAAGGACGAGCTGATGCCGCGCTATGCGGAGCTGATCTATAACGGCCTGTGGTTCAGCCCGGAGCGCGAGATGCTTCAGGCGGCTATCGACCTGAGTCAGGAGAAGGTCAGCGGCACAGTTCGCCTCAAGCTCTACAAGGGCCGCGCTGACGTGATCGGCCGCAAATCGCCGCACTCGCTCTATTCCGAAGCGCATGTGACGTTCGAGGACGATGCCGGGGCTTACGACCAGCAGGACGCCGCCGGTTTCATCAAGCTGAACGCCCTGCGGTTGCGGCTGCTGGCGCGACGGGACCGTAGTTAGGGCGCGCAATCGATTCGAAATGCAGGAACCCGTTAACTGCGTTCAGGTTCCCGGTAGCAGCGAATAAATCTGCCGGTCGTCGCAAAATGCGGTCCAATAGGCGGCAGCCCGCCCTTCGCCATCGGCCAGTTGAGTTGGGTATTTGGCGCAGAAAGGTTTCACCCGTAACCGCCCGGCATCGAGCGCTTTCGGAGCGCGCCTTTACCGGATACGTCGCATGTCTTTCTCCACCCGCCTTATTGTCGCAGCCGCCGTGCTCGTCGCGCCAGTGTCCGCCGCCATGCCGGAAGACGCCGTTGAGCTGCCTTTCGAAGCGCAGTTCGCCATGTTCGAGGAGCTGCCCGAAGCGCCCGAACCCGAAGGCAATGTCGTCGATCTCGACGAAATCGAGCCGCCCGTCGAAGTCGCGCCAGAGCCGAAGACCCGGCCGCTGGGCACCGGCGTCGCATCCTATTACGGCAAGCGGTTCCACGGCCGCCGCACCGCCAATGGCGAACGGTTCAACATGAATGCCATGACAGCGGCGCACAAGACGCTGCCCTTCGGCACCAAGCTGCGCGTTACGAACCCGCGCAATGGCGAAAGCGTAGTGGTGCGCGTCAACGATCGCGGTCCCTTCACGCCAGGCCGCACGCTCGACCTGAGCCGCGCCGCCGCCAAGGAGATCGGCCTGGTCCGGCGCGGGCATGGCCGGGTGAAGCTGGAACGCCTCGACTAGATTTTGCAGCGTTTGGCCCATCCGGGACATTCGCGCACCATTCCGGACCGCTAGAACACACCCGCCGCCCGCGCATTTCGCGCGGCCCATCGGGAGAATTCAACATGTCCAACACCACCAGTCCCTTCGCCCTCGGCTCCTTCGGTTTCGCGTTTGGTGCGGCACTGTTGCTGGCCATGCCCCCTGCCGTGGAAGCGGCGCCTGCCACATGCGGGCCGGACGATGCGGCGAAGGAGCTGCAGGCGCTGATGTCCTCAGCCGATATGGCGACGTTCCGCACGCCCGACGGCAGCATGACCGCCAAGGCGTATTTCGAACAGTTCCCCGTCGCCGCCACGCATATGAGCGAGAAACGCTACACCGCCGCATGCCGGATGTACGAGGCGATGGGCGCGCAGCTCAAAGCCGACTGAGCGGACCGAACAGGCAATGCGGGGCGCGCGGACTAGAGCAAGGCCCCCGCAAGGCCGTAACCCGCTGCCCCCAACTTGGAGCGCAATTCGGCGTACGGGGCACGGTGCGCCAGCTCCACAGGCGCACCCGCCCCCGCCGACTTCACCTCGACCACGGCCGCCGACGCATCGCGGTCCTCCAGCCCGACCGTCCACCATTCCGGATCGCCAGCGGCGAAGGCCTGCACCTGGCGCTCCTCGATGTTCCAGCCTTCCTCCCCCGGCGGCAGTGCGGGCGCATCGGCGGGGCGCGCCTCGGCCATCTCCTCCATCACCCGCCCGTTCACCGGGTAGTGCGGACAGGCGCGGCATCTGGGCCAGTCCGGATCGTCGCAGCACGGCCCCATGCCGCCGCCCGCATTGTCCACCGGCTCCAGCCCCTCCGGCCCGCGCCGGAAGTGCGGGCGGCGCGCGTCGTCGGCATAGGCGCAGGAGCAGGACGGTTCCGCCGCAGGGTCCGCGCCAGAATCGGTATCGGTCTCGGCATCGGCATCGGTCCCGGCGTCGGCCGGTTCGCGCGGATCGCTGTTGGACTCGTGACAGGTGTTACACTGTCCAGGCGGATTTTCGCCGGGCGGGTTTTCGTCGCCCGCATCCGCCGGGGGATCGGGCAGCGCGGCCCCGGCGGCGAAGCGCGCCATGACCGCATCGAAATCGTCCGACAGCGCGCGCACATCGGCGTGCCCGGCCATCTTGTCGAGCCGCCCGATATGGGCGAGCAGCAGCCGCGAATCGTAGCGGCGGCGCGTGGCGACCTCCTCGCCGTGATAGAACACCTTCTCCTCCACCCCGTCGATCGCGCGATCCGCCAGCATGTCCTCCGCCCGCGCCAGCGCCTGCAGCTTCGCCGCATCCATGCAGCGCCGCAAGGCCGCGTTGGCGCGCCGCGTACGATAGACCGTCTGGCGCGAGACCTGCGCCTGGCTGGCCGCCGACCGCACCGAGCCGGTCACCGCCAGCGCCTCCAGGAACGCCACCTGCGCCGCGCGGGTAAATTCGAGCTGCGGCTTGCGCCCGGTGGCGGGCGCAGGATCGTCCGGCAAAGCGGCGATCAGCGCGGGGAGATTGGCGGCAGGGTCGACGGGCGCAGGCGCCTGCTCGCCAACCCGATCCCCAGCGCACGCTGGGGTCTCTCGCAACGACGCGCGCCTCGATCGGCGGACGCGAGCGCCTCCACCGCCACCCGCGCCTTCTCCGCCCGCCGCGCCAGCATCTTATCCTTCATCGCCTGCTGCTCGGGCGAAAGCGCATTGGGGTGCGCGGTGTGAGGGCAGCAGTTCATCGCCCACCTCCCGCCAGAACGCGCGCGTTGCGGATATGGCGGGCGAGGTGTTCGCTGGAGGGCGGCGCAAAGCTGCCGATCCGCCCCGCCTCCACATGCGCCAGCCACCGCGCCGCATGGTCGAGCCGGTCGGGATGTTCGGGTGGGGAGATGGAGGGGCCGTGCTGGCGGATTAGCGCGTCGTGCGTGGCGGCGGAAGTTAGTGTTGCTGGAATGGAGGTCGGAGCAAGCGGAGGACGGTTCTGCGGCATGGTTCACCTAGATACAGGGTAGAGAACCATATTGGTTAGCAGGGCGAAAGTGTGTAGGACAGTTGTTATTCGTAAACGACGTTCTGCGAGTTGCTTTCAATATTGTCAACAAGCCACAGCGTGCTCAAACCCATGTAGCCTTGATGCCCAAGATTTGATCTGACCACTGACTTTTTTTCAGTTAAAACATCAAACTTTCGCAACAAATTACAAACAATGTCATAATAAAATGAACCACTAACACTTGCCCTATTATTTATGAAATAAGTTATATTATCTAGGCCAATCTCATTCTGACACGACGAAGCCGAAAAACCAAGTCGCCTTCCTTCAGCCGCTAGTGCCGCACTCAAAGTTCTTACTGCCCAAATCGCTCTTTTTCGGATTACTGGTATTTCAAAATTATCAGACATCTTTAACAATGACAAAATATTGATGGCTAGCTTTTTCTCTTCCGCATAATTATTTTTGAAGCGAAAGCCATTTTTTATAGTCTCCCAGTGACCTATTGAGCCAGCGAGTAAAATAGCTTCTTGCGTTAGGTGATAAGCAAATAGCGAACCCTTAGAAGCCTCACGAGTTATCCATTTCTGGTCATAAAAATGTATGCTGATACCATCCGAGAGAACCGGAGACGTCAAACCAGGCTTAGATGACGAAATAAGCAGATCGATATCAGAGAACTCATTAAAGTCTCCGCGCGCGCGACTTCCATATATAAGAACTAAAGCACTCATCTGACCCGAGCAAACCTCGCGATTATCGTACCAAAAAATACTGAATACAATATTATTGAAATTGTCGCCTGAACATTTTGTAGAATATTTAGCGTCAGAGAATTACCGTGCGAAAGTTCCGATGAGTATCCCGCCAATATCGCGATATTGAAACTCTTTTGAAATCCCGTAGCATAATTTGGTGTTTCAAATCCAAAATAATATATTAGAGAATAAAGCATTACGTTTAATATTATCAATATTAATGGCATCAATGATGACCTCCCCCATAGATTTATCCAGCCGATAACCTGAGACAGAATTCGCTCAATCAAGAAGAAAATGAACTTAATTAGTGCTGAAGGTTTACTTGACCATTTATCGAAAGCTAAATTATATAGATGTTTTGCGATATCTGCTTTAGTCTGTTGTAAATCTGAAGTTCTTATTGCGTTGTAGAAATCTCGATCCTCACCAGCTTCACGCTGGCTTCTGACCATTTTTCTCGAAAGCCCTGCTTTTGTTTCTTCGAGCCTATATGCTTGATACCAATAATGCTTCTGAGTGCCATCAGCAGGATTTACACCACTGTAACCCGCCTTTATCAATTCGTGTGGGTTACTAATAAACGAGTTGAGAAATTCAGTTTTACTTCCGGAATAGCTAACTTTTTCCCATTTGTTGTTTCGAAACTGACAGCGCTCAAACGCTGCTATAGATAGAGAGCAACCTCGAAACTCGCAATTCTTGAAGTGCGCATCTTTCCATATTGAGTAGCCGAAATCGCACTTATAAAAATGACATTGATCGAATATTAGGATACAGTTTGGATCAAATCTACCTTGAAAATCGCAGTTCGAAAATCTTATTAATTTAAGAATTGAAGAATCGACCTCTTTAATATTTGCGCTAACAGTGTTTCCGATAAAGTAGCGTTGCTCTATCGTCTGATTCTCAACCGTCGGCCAAGCGCCTAGTTTTGTTTTATCATCAAGATTTGGATCGTAACTTGCTTCCCACCAGCATTCGACCCGGCGATTGCCGAGGCGCTCTTCCGAGGTGCTGGCGCCAAAAGCACGCGTTATCCTTGCCTTAAGATCTTCTAAGAAAGACATTTTTCGCCGCCCCAGAACGGTTGTTTGTTAGTTAAGCACTCGACCGCGTTTGAACCGTCAGATTACCCTAGCGCTCAACTCTTCCGTTGAACCTTACCATCTAGTACAGTTTATGCCAAACCAAGTCTATATTGTTGAAATAGGACATACCCACTACGCTAAAACATTCCCGCCAAGTAACCCCCCGTATAACTCGCCTCAACCTTCGCCATCTTCTCCAGCCCCGGCCTACGCCGGGGCTGGCTCGTTCCGAGTTGCGCGATCCAATAACGAGGCGAGATACTGGCCCATTTAGCTTCCTTCGGCAGTTGCGACATATTCCGGCATCCCTTGCGCAACCACCTCACCCCCGCGCACACCGCCGCCCGGACCAAGGTCCAGCACCCAGCCCGCCCCCGGATCAGGTCCGGGGCAGGCTAACTACCGATTACATTCCCCCAAACGATTATTTCGCCCTTGCCAGCATCGGTTGCAAATAGTGGCCGGTGTAGCTCTCCGACACGGCGGCAACCTTTTCCGGTGTGCCTTTGGCAACCACCTCTCCGCCTCTGACACCCCCGCCCGGACCGAGATCGAGAATGTAATCGGCCGTCTTGATGACATCGAGGTTGTGCTCGATCACCACCACGCTGTTGCCCTGCTCCACCAGCCGGTGCAGCACTTCCAGCAGTTTGCGCACATCCTCGAAATGCAGGCCGGTGGTCGGCTCGTCCAGGATATAGAGCGTCTGTCCGGTGCTGCGTTTGGCGAGTTCCTTGGCGAGTTTCACGCGCTGCGCCTCGCCGCCCGATAGCGTGGTCGCCTGCTGGCCCACCTTGACGTAGCCCAGCCCCACCTCGTTCAGCATCGCCATGCGCACCTTGATCGGCGGCACGTTTTCGAAAAAGCCCTCCGCATCCTCGATCGTCATGTCCAGCACGTCGGCAATGGACAGGCCCTTGTGCTTCACTTCCAGCGTCTCGCGGTTGTAGCGGCGGCCATTGCACGTCTCGCAGGTGACGTAGACGTCGGGCAGGAAGTGCATCTCGATCTTGATGAGGCCGTCGCCCTGGCACGCCTCGCACCGGCCGCCCTTCACGTTGAAGCTGAACCGCCCCGGCTTGTATCCGCGCGCCAGGCTTTCGGGCAGGCCGGCGAACCAGTCGCGGATCTGGGTGAAGGCGCCGGTGTAGGTGGCGGGGTTGCTGCGCGGCGTGCGACCGATGGGCGACTGGTCGATCTCGATCACCTTGTCGCAATGCTCCAGCCCCGTAACCTTGTCGTGCGGCCCGGCGATCATCCGCGCCCCGTTCAGCGTGCGCGCGGCGACGGCGTACAGCGTGTCGATGGTGAAGCTGGACTTGCCGCTGCCCGATACGCCGGTGACGCAGGTGAAGGTGCCGAGCGGGATGGAGGCGGTGACATTGGCAAGGTTGTTGGCGCGCGCGCCGTGGACGGTCAGTTTCTTGCCATTGCCCTTGCGGCGTTTCTTCGGAACCGCGATCTCGCGCCGTGCCGGTGAGGTAGTCGGCGGTGAGCGACTTCTTCGATTTCAGCACCTGCTTCAGCGTGCCCTGCGCCACCACCTCGCCCCCGCGCACGCCCGCGCCGGGGCCGAGATCGACAACATGGTCCGCCTGCCGGATGGCGTCCTCGTCATGCTCCACCACGATGACCGTGTTGCCAAGGTCGCGCAGGCGTTTCAGCGTCTCCAGCAGGCGGTCGTTGTCGCGCTGGTGCAGGCCGATGCTGGGTTCGTCGAGCACGTAGAGCACGCCCGATAGGCCGCTGCCGATCTGGCTGGCGAGGCGGATGCGCTGGCTCTCGCCGCCGGACAGGGTGCCCGATGGTGCGGTCGAGGTTGAGGTAGTCCAGCCCGACATTGTCGAGGAAGCCCAGCCGCTCGTTGATTTCCTTCAGGATGGCGGCGGCGATTTGCTGCTGCTGCGGGCCGAGCTGGTCGTTCAGGCCGAGGAAATAGGCCTTGGCATCGGCGACGCTCATCCTGGTGGGTTCGGCGATGTCGGTCGGGCCGTCGCGCCCTGCCACCTTCACCGCCAGCGCCTTCTCGTTCAGCCGCTTGCCGCCGCAGGTTTCGCAGGGCTGCGCGGTCTGGAACTTGGCCAGCTCCTCGCGCATCCAGGTGCTTTCGGTCTGCATCATGCGGCGGTTGAGGTTGCCGATCACCCCCTCGAACGCCTTGTTGACGGTGTATTGCTTGCGCCCGTCCTTGAACGTCAGCGGCACCCGCTTGCCCTTCGTGCCATGCAGGATGACGGCGCGGTGGCCGGCGTCCATGTCCTGCCACGCGGTGGTCAGGTCGAAGCCGTATTCCTTTGCCAGACTGCCCAGCACCTGCATGTAGTAGGGCGATGGCGGGTTGGATTTGGCCCACGGCGCGATGGCGCCCTTCTTCAGCGTCAGCAGCTCGTTCGGCACCACCAGCTGCGGGTCGAACAGCTGCTTCTCGCCCAGCCCGTCGCAGGTCGCGCAGGCCCCCTGCGGCGCGTTGAAGCTGAACAGGCGCGGCTCGATTTCCTCGATGGTGAAGCCGGAGACGGGACAGCTGAACCGTTCGGAAAAGACGATGCGGTTGGCGGGGACGCCGGTGCCCTTCATTTGCGTCCCGGTCGCCACCTCGCCCTCGCGCCCCGGCACCACGCCGTCCGCCAGATCGACGTAAGCAAGCCCGTCCGCCAGCTTCAGCGCCTGTTCGAAACTGTCCGCCAGCCGCGTTTCGAGGTCCGGTTTCACCGCCAGCCGGTCCACCACCACCTCGATGTCGTGCTTCAGCTTCTTGTCGAGCGCGGGCGCGTCTTCGATGGCGTAGAACTCGCCGTCCACCCGCACGCGCGTGAAGCCCGCCTTCTGCCACTCGGCCAGCTCGCGGCGGTATTCGCCCTTGCGGCTGCGGATCACCGGGGCGAGCAGGTAGAGCCGCGTGCCATCGGGCAGCGCCATCACCCGGTCGACCATGGCCGACACGGTCTGCGCCTCGATCGGCAGGCCGGTCGCGGGGCTGTAGGGCACCCCCACCCGCGCCCACAACAGGCGCATGTAATCGTAGATCTCGGTGACAGTCGCCACGGTGCTGCGCGGGTTGCGGCTGGTGGTCTTCTGCTCGATGGAAATGGCGGGGCTGAGGCCATCGATATGCTCGACATCGGGCTTCTGCATCATCTCCAGGAACTGGCGCGCATAGGCGGAGAGGCTCTCGACATAGCGCCGCTGCCCCTCGGCATAGATGGTGTCGAACGCGAGGCTGGATTTGCCCGAGCCGGAGAGGCCGGTAATCACGATCAGCGCATCGCGCGGCAGATCGATATCGACGCCCTTGAGGTTATGCTCGCGCGCGCCGCGTACGGAGATTTTGGTAAGTGCCATAGCGCGCTGCGTTCCGGTAATGTTCGGGGTGAGTCAAGGGAACCGAGGCGGTTGCCTTCCGATGCTCAACAGATGTGGGCGCACACATGAGGATTGCAAACAGCAACCATCACAAAATCTCATTAAGTAAGCCTTTGGCTGTCTAGGACGTCTTAACCATTTGTTTGATTGTAGGAGCCACAGGTTACGGTGTCTTTACTGTATTGAATCGTGCCGTGATGTTTCTCCCATCCGCATTAAGCATTTCCTTTTGGGTGCTTGCTTGCAAGGCTATCAGCCAACCGAAGTTGATCGGCAATATCAGCAAGTTCGTCCAAGCGTGTTTTGGTAAGTCCTTCCTTACCGCCCGACGTCAGGCGATCCGCGAGCAATCTAGATTTTAAACGATCAAGGACAACGGCGAATAGTTCAAGCTGGTCGTGCCTCATAGGCTCCACCAGATCGCGCCATCCGAACTTTGACGTTGCAGATACGGCCAAAGCGACACAGTTCCTGTTTGGTTTGTCTAACAAGGCATAGCGCTCCGCCACACATTCACTCACACCATATTGCCAGCTATCGTCATCCTCTATCGCGGCACGGCGGTTCTCAGCGAGTTTGGTAGACTGCGCATCACGTTCCCATGACCAGACTTTTGTTTGCTCCCAGCTCCACAGAATATATGCGCAAATACTGTCCACTTGCGTGTTTCCAATAGCTAGTATCGTATCAACGCATTGTTGTTCGAAGTTAGGCGTAAGCTTCACAGCAATTTTGGTGATTTTTTCGTATCCACCTCCCGCTTCGCCCGCTTCATCGTGCTACGATCGATGTTCGGCAGGCGGGGGCGTTTGTTTTGGTGCCAGTATTCGGCCAGTGTGATGATCTGGATGCGCGGATAGCGGCCATGTTCGCCCAGGTCGTAGGTGCCCGCCGCCGCTGCGCGGGCTTCCATCTGGCGGGTCGGGTTGGCGGCCATCAGCAGGATGCCGACCGCCGCGTTCTGGCGCCCGATGGTTTCCACCAGTTCACTTATCCAGCCGACGCCCTTGTTCTCGCCGCCCTTCACGCTGATGATGGCTTTCTCTTCGAGCACGCGCTGCTTCTCGCCGTCCCAGCCGTTGAAATAGATAAGCCCGTCCACCCCGCCATCCGCGCCCTTGCCGGTGCGATAGGGCTGGCCGTCGATGGCAGTAACCGCCCATTTCTCGAACTCGTTCTTGTCGCGCTCTGCCAGATCGCGCGCGGCGTCGAGCGATTCTGGGCGGCCCTTTACGGCGAAGTCTATGCCGGGGAAGGCATCGTGCATCCGCTTCTCGATCAGGCTGACGGCGAGATGGGTCACGTCGATCCCGATCCACTTGCGCCCCAGCTTCTGCGCCGCATGGACCGCAGTTCCGTAACCGCAGAACGGATCGAGCACCACGTCGCCCTCGTTGGACGATGCGGCGATGATGCGTTTGAGGAGGGCAAGTGGCTTTTGGGTGGGGTAGCCGAGGCGTTCTGCGGCAGACGCATGTATTGGCGGAAGATCTTCCCAGATATCGGTAACCGGAACGCCTGCACTGTCCTCTAAGAAAATCTTCTTTCGCAAACGGGCGTTCTCTTTTTTTGGAAAAAATAGGCGCCCTTCTTTGTCATATTGTTCCATTACTTTTCGAGATACCGCCCAACCGTTTGGGTGAGGTTGATAAGTGATACCATTGCTTGCGGTAAAATCGTACCGCAGGTTTGGCCTTACTCCAGGATTTCGCAAATAACTTCGACGGAATCTTCTGCCTTCTTCATCAATATGTACAAAATGCTCTTCAATGTATTCACTAGAGTAGGGACGATATACTTGGTTGTGCGTAAAATCTGTACCTTTTGAATAGTAAAGTATTATATCATGAACCCCAGCGAAGTTGCGCTTTGTGTTGCCATGAGCCGATGTGCGCTTCCAAATGAGCTCGCTGCGAAAACTTTTTGGTCCAAACACCCCATCCAACAGCAGCTTAAGATAGTGGCTCGCGGTCGGGTCGCAGTGGAGATACAGACTGCCGGTCAGCTTCAGCACGCGGTGCAATTCCAGCAGGCGCACTGCCATCATCGACAGATAGGCCATCATATCGTTGTCGCCCAGGAAGCCGCGCATCGCGCGCAGCAGTTCGAAGGTCTGCGTGGCCCCGCTCTTACGGACCTCGCCATAGGCGTCCTCTGCCGCCTCGTTCCAGTGCCAGGTATCCTCGAACGCCACGATCTGCGCATCGCTGTCCTGGCCCTCAGGTGACTTGAACAGAATGTTGTAATTGGCGTTCGAATTGAACGGCGGGTCGAGATAGATCAGGTCCACGCTCTCGTCCGCGACATGCTCGCGCAGGACATGCAGATTGTCGCCGTAGTGCAGGGTATTTGTCATGCGGTCGGAATGGCGCGAAGCGGAGCGGGTGGCAAGCGACGAACCCGTTTCCGCTATCCTCTAAAGTTCGTCTTGGGGAGAGGTAAAAAACTAAAACAAAGTCTGCCGCACCGGCACTTCCAGCCCCGCCTGCTCCGCGATCATGCCGATCCATTGTGCCACCTGCGCCACTTCCTCTTCGCCCACCGCGCTCAGCGTGCGCTTGGTGTCGGCGGTGTCTTTCGCGGCGAAGTTGCCGCCCAGCTTGGCATGGGTGGTGAAGGCGGGGCCGGTGGCGATGGCGTCCACCTGCGCGTCGCTGGCGTCCAGTGTCGTGAAGTCCGCCAGTGCGCGGATCGTTTCGGCGCGGGCGGTGTCGAAGCGGTCGCCGTCCAGCACGCGCACGCGGTCGCCATAGCGGTCGGCCAGCTGTGCCAGGAACCGCTGGTTCAGGAACCAGGCAAGGCCCGCCGCCTGCATGTCGGTCATGGCGAAGACCTCGGCGGGCGGCATGCCGAAATCCATCCCGGCATAGCCCTGCATCTCGGCATAAAGCTGTCGCCCCCAGCACCGCCCCATCAGCCCCTTGCGCATCACCGCGTTGAGGAAGCTGGGCAGCGGATTGGTCATCAGCACCGCCTTTGCTTCAGGCCGCGTGTCCATCAGCAGCGGCACCACGGCATTGGCGTGGTTGGTCGGCTTGACGAACACCGCCTGTTCGCCCTCCCCCGTGCGCGACAGCAGATCGAGCAGCGGCCCGGCCAGCCGCTGCCGGTCCTCGCCCGCATTGTTGAGCGCGACGATGATGCGCGGCTCCGCCAGTCCGGCCGCCAGCCCCGGATGGTTCAGCGCGCGGACCAGCAGGGTGGACCGGCAAAAGGCGGTGTGGAAGATAAAGTGCAGCGAGCCGGTGGCGGGCTGCATCGCGGCTATGTCGTCGAACGACACCCAGCAGGCGTCGGCGGGGGTGGCGGGTGTCCGGTCGGCCAGGAACCCCGGCTCGCCCAGCGTCGCGCGCGGAATACGCTGGAACTGCACCGCCCGCCGCGACCGGTCGATGGTGTGCGGCATCCATGTGGGATCGGCGGCGATGCGGTGGGGGTTGGGTCGGCGCGGGTTGGCATGGCGTGCGGATTAGCGCGGTAGGCAGGGTGTGCAAAGCATGCGCAGCCCTCCCACCTGCCCTCCACACCGGACGAAGTGTGGACCGATGCCGCACGCTGCCCGTTGATAGGGTAAGAACAAAACAGGGGCGGATTATCCGGTTGCGCGTATGTCGCATGGATCGAGAACACATTTTTGTGCGGCCCCTTCAATACAATTTAACAGAGGCCACATGACCGATACCGTCTTCCTTCCGCCCCTTCGCACCGCAACCGCTCCGGCACCGCCGGGCGTAATGCGGGGCCGGACGAAACGACGGCGGGATGCGGTGCGCAGGCTGGTCGACCGGATGCGCGAACGCCGCAATGCGCGCCGGTTCGACAAGGAGGCGCGAATAGCCGCCGACCTGCGCCCGCGCCGCCGCAAGCGGAAGGTTGCACTGGCTCTTTCTGCCAGCATTGTCGGGTTGAACGCGCTCGCGCTGGACACCTTGATGCCGCAAGTCAGCCGAAGCCGCGATATCCACTGTCGACATGCGACAGGATGCGAACAATTTGCAGGTCAGCGACGCGCTGAAAGAAGCGTTGATCGAGGAAGAAGGGGTTCGCTTTACCGTCTACCGGGACGTTGCGGGCTATGCGACTGTGGGCGTCGGGCATTTGGTTCAGCCCGATGACGGGTTGCGCATCGGCGATCGAATAGACGAGGACACTGCACTGGCACTGCTCGACGAAGACCTCGATCACGCCGAGAGAGTTGCGCGCGATCTGATCGATGACATGCCGGTCAACCAATACGAATTCGATGCACTGGTCGATCTAGTCTATAATGTCGGCGAAGGCACGGTGTCGGAACGTAACAGCCCCGCGCTCAATGCGGCGCTCGATGCGCATGACTACCGCGGGGTTGCTGAGGAGCTGGCCTATCACAATGCCGGCGGTGCCCAGGCCGGCGGGCTTGTCATTCGTAGCGAACGCCGCACCAATATGTTCCTGAACGGAGACTACGCCGACCCGCGGGATACGTTCGCAACCTGATCCGTTGCATATTCAGCCACTTCCCTTCACATCGAAAACACAGGCGGGCCAACCCGCGACCAATATTCCGGAGATTCTTATGAACCGCTTCACCCCTACCGCTGCGTCCGCACTGGCCATCATGATGGGAGGATGCGCGACGACACAACCTTCGGGCGATACGGCAATGACGGTGCCCGCAACCGGGGGAACAATCGGCCAGGCGCAAGTCGGCGACAGCCTGTTCGCAGACGTGCCGACCGGGACGGGCTATTTCGCGACAGATAGCACGCTACCCTATCAGACGCCCGACTTCTCCGCCGTCTCGGAAGACGATTACCTCCCCGCATTCCGCGAGGCGATGGCGATCCATTCCGCCGAAATCGATGCGATCAAGAACAACCCCGCCCCGCCCACATTCGAAAACACCATTGTCGCGCTGGAAATGTCCGGCGCGATGCTGGACCGTGTGGCGCGCGTTTTCTACACGCTGACGGGTGCGAACACGACCGACGCACTCGATGCCATCGACGCCGAAATCTCGCCCGAACTGACGGCGCATGGGGACAGCATCAATCTCGACCCCGTGCTTTTTGCTCGGGTAAAGGCGGTTTACGATGCGCGCGACACACTGTCGCTCAACACCGAGAACACGCGGCTGCTCGGAAATCGCCTATGCCGATATGGTGCATGCCGGCGCCAAGCTGACCGATGCGCAGAAGACCGATGTGCGCACGATCAATACGCGCCTGTCGGAACTGACCACGCAATTCGGCAAGACCGTGCGCGAGGCGACGGTGGACGGCGCGCTGGTAGTCGACGACAAGGCGGCGCTCGCCGGACTGCCGGACAGTGCCATCGAAAGCGCGGCGAAGGCCGCCGCCGACCGCGATATGCCGGGCAAATATGTCGTCGCGCTTCAGAACACCACGCAACAGCCCCTGTTGCCGAGCATGGAAAACCGTGCCGCGCGCGAGGCGCTGTTCAAGGCAAGCTACAACCGGGCCGACCGTGGCGAACACGACACCCGCATGATGATCGCCGAAATCGCGCAGCTTCGTGCGCGCAAGGCAGCGCTGTTCGGCGCGCCGGACTGGGCGAGCTACACCATGTATGACCGCATGGCGAAGACGCCCCAAACCGCGCTCGACTTCATGCAGCAGATGGTCCCTGCCCTCGCCGCGACGCAGCGGCGCGAGGCCGCGATGCTGAACGAGCAGATCAAGGCCGAAGGTGGCGATTTCGACGTGCAGCCATGGGACTGGGCGCGCTATGCCGAAAAGGTCCGCAAGGCGCAGTTCGACATGGATGACGGCGCACTGAAGCCCTATTTCGAGTTGACCCGGGTGCTGGAAGACGGCGTGTTCTACGCCGCAACGCAGCTTTACGGCATCACGTTCGAACGCCGTACCGACTTGCCCGTCTACCATCCCGATGTGTCGACCTACACCGTGTTCGAGGCGGATGGTTCGGAACTCGGCATCTTCTATTTCGACCCGTTCCAGCGCCCGTCCAAGCGGGGCGGTGCGTGGATGAGCAATCTTGTGGACCAGAGCGAGCTGAACGGCACCAGCCCGGTCATCTACAACGTGCTGAACATCCCCAAGGCCGCCGATGGCGAGCCGCAGCTCGTCAGCTTCGACAACGTCAACACGCTGTTCCACGAATTCGGCCATGCGCTGCACGGCTTCTTCGCCGACCAGACCTATGCCAGCATTTCGGGCACGGCGACGGCGCGTGATTTCGTGGAATATCCCAGCCAGGTGAACGAGATGTGGGCGACCTATCCCGCGATTCTGTCCAACTATGCCAAGCATTACGAAACCGGCGAAACCATCCCGACGGCAATGATCGAGAAGATGGAAGCGGCCTCCAAATTCAACCAGGGATACGAGCTGGGCGAAGTTGTCGAGGCCGCGCTTCTCGACATGCGCTGGCATGCTCTGTCGCCCGAACAGGCCGCCGCCATCGATACGCCGGAAAAGGTCGATGCGTTCGAAGCCAAGGCGCTGGCCGAGCTGGGACTGGAAGTGGCGCTGGTGCCGCCGCGCTATCGCAGCACCTATTTCAACCACATCTTCAGCAGCCCGACCGGCTATTCGTCCGGCTATTACAGCTATCTGTGGACCGAGATGCTGGATCGCGACAGCCGCAAATGGTTCATGGACAATGGTGGCCTGACCCGCGCCAATGGCGATCACCAGCGCAAGACAGTGCTGAGCCGTGGCGGGACGATGGACTATTTCGAGATGTTCGAAAACTTCGCCGGTCGCCAGCCCGACGTGACGCCGATGCTGGAAGCACGCGGCCTGATTGCGGGCGATGGGGACGAGGGTGCAGCGACGAACACCGACGGAGCGCTGCCCGGCGATGCGGTGAGCGCCCTGTAACCGTCACAGTTTGCCGCGCCACACCAGCGATTGCCGGTTGAGCGCGGACAGATCGGCTTTGCCGTCAAGCGCCGCCTCGCCCAGTGCGATGGCGGCGCTTAGCTGTTGGTCGGTCGCGTTGCGATAGGCCGGGGCGGCAATCGCATCGCGCCACGGCCTGCCGACCGCGTTGTCGAGCAGGATCCGCTGGAAACAATGGTCGAGACGGACGGGCCACGCCTGCGCCTTCGCAACGGCAGGCATTGTTTCGCGGGTCAGCGCGAACCAGCGCGCTTCGAGCGTCGCGCGTTCATTCTGCATCGAAAATCGCCAGGGCCTGCGCACCTGTGTCGCCGACCCATCGGGTGCCGACGCCCCACACCTTTTCGATCATCGGCGCGGCCAGTGCGATGGCGGGAACGTCGTCGGCCAGAAGCGCCCCGTCGTGCAGAACCAGCACCCGGTCGGCGTGATTCATGGCCAATGCCAGATCGTGCAGAACCAGTACCACGCCGACGCCGATGGACGCCTGTTTGCGCAGGGTTACAATAAGCGACTGCTGGTGCGCGAGATCCAGAGCGGCGAGCGGTTCGTCGGCAAGTATCCATTCCGGTTCGCCAGCCAGAACCCGCGCGAGCAGCACCCGCGCTCGTTCTCCACCCGAAAGCTGGGTCGCAACGCGGTTACGGAACGCAACCAGGTCGAGGGCGGTCAAGGCACGCTCGACAGCGTCATCGCCCCGGTCCCGATGCGGCAACCGGCCGAGCCGGACGAGCGTTTCCACCGAGACGTCCCACGCAATGCTCTGGTCCTGCGCAAGGTAACCTAAAGTTCTCGCCCTTGTTCGCGGTTCCAGCCTGCTGACCGTCGAGTTATCTAACATCACATCACCTTTAGTAACAGATTGCAAGCCCGCCAAAGCCGTTAGAAGTGTGGATTTTCCCGCGCCGTTGGGGCCGCAGATTGCGGTGATCTTTCCCGGCTCCAGCCGCGTCGAAACGTCGCGCAGCACTGGCCGCCCGCCAAGCTCCACGGTCAGGTGTTCGCAGCCCAGAATCACAGCGTACCCCGCCGCATCCGCAGCAGCAGCGCCAGAAAGAACGGCGCGCCGATCAGGCTGAGCGCGATGCCCAGCCGCAGCTCCGTCACCAGCGGCAGCACGCGCACAACACTATCCGCCACCAGCACCAGCAGCGCGCCTGCAAGCGCGCTCGGCAGAACCAGTTGCGAAGGTCGCCGGTCGGTCAGCGGACGGACCAGATGCGGCACGATCAGGCCGACGAACCCGATAATGCCCGCCACGGCCACGCCGCTGCCGACGGTCAGCCCGGTACCCGCCACCAGCAGCAGCAGGGTGCGTCGCGCATCCATGCCCATCGAGCGGGCAGTCGCCTCGCCCAGCACCAGCGCATCGAGGTCGCGACCCAACGCCCACAGGCACGCGATGCCCGCCACGGTCAGCGGTCCGGCGATCCAGACATCGCGCCAGCTGCGGTCGGTCAGCGCGCCCAGCAGCCAGCCGACGATCTCGCTCATCGCAAAGGCATTGGGTGCAAGGCTGATGGCAAGGCTGGTCAGCGTGCCCGCCAGGCTGGCGATCATCAGCCCCGCCAGAGTGAACAGCGCGATACCGCCCGTTCGCCCCGCGATAAGCGCCAGCAGCGCCATCGCGCCACCCGCACCGATCAGGGCGAGGACCGGCAAGGCCCACGCACTTGCCTGCATCCCCAGCCAGAAGCTGGCAACCGCGCCCAGCGCGGCGGCTGGCGCGATGCCGAACAGACCGGGATCGGCCAGCGGGTTCCTGAGATAGCCCTGCATCGCCGCGCCCGATGCGCCCAGCCCCGCGCCGATGACCAGCGCCAACACGCTGCGCGGCAGACGGATTTCAGCGAGGATTAGCGCAGCATTTGGTGTGCTGGCCGGGTCGATCCATACGCGCCCCGCCAACAGCGAGAGCGGAAAGACGACAGCCAGCGCGACCAGCAGGATCAGCGTCGCGCGGCTCACCCGCGGATCTCCCGCAGGCGTGCCATTGCGTCGATTATCGTCGGCCCACCGCAATAGAGCAGCGACGGGTCGAACCGCGCGACGCGCATGTCTGGTGCCGCGCGCAGGGCCGGATGCTGCTGCGCCCGCGCCCCTCCCGCCACCAGCAGAACGTCCGGCGGATCGGCGACCACGCGCTCCAGCGACAGGTAACTGGCCTGCCCGTAACCGCGCGCGGCGCTGTGATTGGTGAACCCGGCGCGGGCCAGCAGGTCGTCGACCAGCTCGCCTTCGCCCGGCACGATGCCGCCCGGTTGCCACAGGACCGCGCTTGGCCGCGTCTCGGCAAGGTCCGGAAGCGCTGCCGCCTCGATCCGGTCCGCGAGCCGGTCCGCCGAAACGTCGCGCCCCGCTATCGCGCCAAGCTGCCGGACCTGCGCCGTGCTGTCCGCCACGGTGCGCGCAATGCCGAAGGTTTCGACGCGAATACCAAGATCGTTAAAAGCGGCGCGGGTGGCGGGTGGCAGGAAGGTGCTGGCGACAACGATATCGGGGTCCAGAGCCAGCACTTCCTCTACCGTGCCTCCGGTTACGCCATAACGCCGCGCCAGCGCCTGCGGGATGGACGACCCTGCCGGATCGCGGCTGTAGTGCGACAGCGCCAGAACCTGTCCGGGCGGCGCGATACGGGCCAGCACGGCGTCGGTGCAGGGGTTCAGGCTGACGATGGTGGGCGCGCCGTCTGGCGTTGCGTCCGGCGGCTCCGCCACGCTGCACCCGCTTGTCAGCAACGCCGCAAGAATGGCCGCCATTAGCCTCATCACAGCCCCGTACGCACACCCACGAACACGCCCCGTCCCGGCGACGCATAGCCCGCTGCCGTCTGGTACGCGCTGTCCGTAACGTTCTCGATCCGCGCGAACAGGTCCACGGTCCGCGCATCGTCCATCGTCAGAACCGGCAGGACCGCACGCAGGTCGAACACAGCGTACTCATCCAGCGGCACGGTGTTTGCCGCATTGTCGAAAGCCGACGAAACGTAGCGCACATCGACGCCGACCGTCGGGTTCAGCAACCCTGCGCCAAACGCATAGTCCGCCGACAGCGTCGCGGCATGGCGGGGCCGCCGCGCGAGGCGGTTGCCCTGGTTGGCGGTGGCGACCGACCGGTCTTCGGTGTCGATATAGGCGTAGGCGAGACCCAGCGCGAACCCGTCCACCGGTTGCGCCTGCACCTCGATTTCCAGCCCTTCGGCGCGGGTGCGTCCAGTGTTGTCGTAGGTGCCGAACGGGCGATTGTCGCAAATCGGGCTGGTATTGCCGAAACAGCCGATGAAGCTGATGAGCTGCTCGCTGTCGCGGCGGAACAGTGTGGCGGCGGCGCGCAGCGTATCGGTGCCATAGGCGAGGCCAAGGTCGAAGCCGGTGCTGCGTTCCGGCTCCAGCGCTTCGTTGCCGAAATCGCTGAAGAGCTGGAACAGGGTAGGGGCCTTGAACCCCTCCCCCACGCTGGCGCGCAGGCGCAGGTCGGGTACGATTTCATAGCTGACATCCGCGCCGAAACTGGTCGCCGTGCCGAAGCGCGCATGGTCGTCCACCCGCGCGCCGATATGGCCCGACAACCCGCCGAATTCGATACCGAGCTGGGTGTAGGCACCCGGATGCGCGTATCATCGCCGGTGTCGAACGCGGTGCGGTATTGCGTCCATTCGTTCTCCGCGCCGAAGTTCACGATCAGCGGACCGATGGGCCGCCATTCGCCGCGCAGCTCCACCCGGTCGGACCGGCCTTCGCTATTGAAGCTGGGATCGGGGCCGAATGCTGGGTTGAAGTTCTGCCGGTCGGTATCGGCGAAGCTGTAATTGGCAGCCACGAATATGGGTCCGCCATCGTAAACCACGCCCGCCGCGCCCGACACTTGCTGCGTTTTCTGCACTTCTGGCGTGTCGGCCAATGCAAAACTGGGTGCTGGAAAGCCGTCGATATCGAGCACACCATCGGCATAACGCCCGCGCGCAAACAGTTCGAGCTGGTCCGAGATATAGACCCGCCCGTCACCGGTTAGCGCATATTGCTCGAACCCGTCCGCTTCGCTGCCATTGGCGGCGGCCGAGAAGCCGTCGGTGCGGTAATAGCTGCCCGATGCCCCGAGGAAGCCCGCATCGGTACCGATGCCGCCCGATGCCGAACCGGCAAAGCTGTCGCGCGCGCCATATTCCAAGCTGCCCGCAAGGTCGCTGGCCGCACGGGTGGTGGCGACCAGCACCCCGCCGATCGCGTCGGAGCCCCAGATCGTGCTGTTGGACCCGCGCAGCAACTCTACCTTGGCGAGATTGCCTGTGAGCAGGTTCCCGTAGTCGAACCCGCCACCGGGCGATGCCGGGTCGGACAGTCGCACCCCGTCGATGATCGTCAGTAGCTGCTCCGCCTCGGCCCCGCGCACGCGAACGCCGGTGAACGCACCTACCCCGCCATTGCGCGCGACGGTGACGCCGGGCGCGCGGCGCAGCAGGCGCGTGAGGTCCGGCCCCTGGACCGACGCGATATCCTCTTCGCCGAACACCGTCACCGACTGGCCCGTATCTTCCACCTCGCTACGGGTCCCCGTCGCGGTGATGGTGATCGTCGTCTCGTCCACCCTGGGCGTATCGAAAACGATAACGTCCTGCGCCAGCGCAGGCACACCGAGCGAAGTTAGAATAACGCCGGAAATCAAAAGTTTACGCATAACATCTTACACCACAAGCAAAGTCGCCCATGACGTAAGGCCGTGCGGAATTGCACGTCTTTCGCGTCTGCTTCCGGTACACCCCGCCCGGCCGCGGTGAACGACGTATCACGGGCAGGTCTCCTGGCTCCCGGATCATAACGGTCCCGCCGCCTTCCCACACCCGAAGGCGCAGTGGCAATTGGCGGGATCGCTCCCCGGTCACAGTTGCGGGGGCAGCGGGAGATTGGCACTCCCTTCCCTCTTCGGCCTGCTCTCGCAGACACCCGTGACGTCGCCTCGCGCCATAGGCGACGCGGCACCGGTTGTCACCTCAAACTACGCGGGCGTTAAGCCCCTGTTGACCATCGGGCTTAACCGCAGCTGCGCAGGTGTTCCGCTACTGGACACCCTCCGTATTTCGCCTCGCGCATTGCCGCCTGCGCGCTAGGTATGGCTGGCCGACGTTTCGCCTGTGTCCCCAACCCGAAGGATCGCCTTGACCCCTGCTCCGTCTCCAATACTAACCGCCGACGGTCGCGATCCGCGGCCCGGTGTGCGGCGGCAACGGGGTATGCGGCGGCAGGACGGCGTGCGGCTGGCCCCGCGCCATCGCGGGCGACGGCTGGCGGTTATTCTTGGCATTGCGGCGTTTCCTGCGTTCGCGGGCGCAGCGGACTGGGAGCCGTTCAAGCCCGCTGCCCCTACGCAGGAACAAGCCCCGCAAGTCACACCGATGCCATTCGAGATACCGGGGCAGAGTTTCCCCGGCTCGGCATTCTACTACCTCGCCGACGAACCGCAGCTCGCCTATGATTTTGAACAGGTCGATACCAACCTGTTCGACATTTCCGGCACCGGCAGCATCGAAGCGGTCGAACAACTGGTCGAAGCCCGCGCCGGTCCCGCTGCCCGCGCCTTCGGCGGGGGCGGAAGCGGGCTGGACAAGGCGCGCGCGCTGCAATGCCTGACGCAAGCGATCTATTACGAGGCGGCTTCGGAAGCGGTCGGCGGGCAACGCGCGGTGGCGCAGGTGGTATTGAACCGCGTTGCCCATCCCAGCTATCCGCGCAATGTCTGCGGCGTGGTTTTCCAGGGGTCGGAACGGCGCACCGGCTGCCAGTTCAGCTTCACCTGCGACGGCAGCCTGAAACGCAAGGCCTCCGTCACCGCATGGGCGCGGGCGCGGATGGTGGCGCGGGATGCGCTGGGCGGCCAGGTCTATGCGCCGGTCGGCCTTGCCACCCATTATCATACTATCTGGATCTACCCCTATTGGGCGCCCAGCCTGCACCCCGTCGGCACCATCGGCGCGCACCGGTTCTATCGCTGGCGCGGTTCCGCCGGGAAGCCTGCCGCCTTCACCGCGAGCTATAGCGGCAACGAGCCAGCCGCTGCGCCCAAGCCGCGCGCGCCGTCCGCCGACGACACGCCGCCCGCTGCCGATCCGTTGTCGCTCGCCCGTGCCTACGAAGAAGCGCGCAAGAAAGCCGAGCGCGAAGGTGCCAGCCAGCGTGGTCGCCCGACTGCCGCGCGGCAGCCTGCACCCGACTACGCCCCGGCGATCCGGGCGCGTGGCGGCGATGCGGTCTTCACCGCGCAGGACTTGCCCGAAGCAAGCGGCATCAAGCCCGAATACGCCAATAGCGGTCGCTGGCTGCGCGAACCGGGCCGGCCTCGCGCGCCAGCCGACACCGCACAGGACAGCGCCGGGCAAAATGCCGCCGGGGGACTATGATACGACGCAGCCCTACAGCGCCAACAGGTTAATTACGCCGAAACCCTAAACAGCAGCCAATCCATCAGGACATGGCGGCTAAAGCATTGCCAGCACTTCAAAACTACAGGACACGTTCCCGCATGACGGTTCATTTTGCTGCCGCCCGCACCGCCGAGGCATCGGTGGTCGCGCGCATTCTCCAGCGTCCGGCACGCGATGGCCGTACACGGGCCTCTTCGCCAATGATAATGGCGGCGAAGCTCTTGCCGGAGCCGAGGCCGCGCGTTTCGATGCGGCCTTGCGCCATTTCGGGCAATACGGCTTGCGCGCTGCCAGTGTGGCGGCGGATGCGGCGCTTGCTGCGCATGGCGATAGCGATGTCGCATCGGCTGCACGCTGGCTCGACATCTGCCGCCTGCTCGACCGCCGCCTTGCCAGGCGCACCGAAGGCGCGATGCTCGCCCGCACCGCCTGAGGCCGCACGGTCAAATGCCGCAGTCGAGCTATGTCGAAATCGCCTCTCGGTTTATCGTAAGCCCCGCGTTAACGATGTTTACAAGACCTGCGGCTAACGCGGGCGGATGCACTCCCCGAAATCGGCGCTTACGCTGATACAGACATTGCGACAGACGCTCGAGCGGTCCCGCGCGTCCAGGACGGTTGATGCCGAGGTCGAGCGCCGGCTGATGCGGTCGCTGCACCGCAAGCCCGCCGCGCTGGCAGTGGGCGCAATAACGAACCTGTCGGGCACGGCAGCCCTCGTTTATCTAGCGCAATCGACCGCACTCACGTTGCTGTTTGTCATCCTGTTCTTGATCGCCACCATTCTTGCCGTACTGAACCGCATATTACGGCGTAGCCAGGAAAGCAGCCTGACGCCGTACATCGATCGTGCGTATCATGTTATGGCGCTCGCATATTCAGCTGTCCTTGGCGTCATTGCGGCTGTCACGCTGTTGTCGGACCTTGCCGCAACGCTCAAGATTGTAATGACCGCGAACGCGCTGTGTTTCGGCGTCGGCATCTGTGCGCGCAATGCGGGACGACCCTCCCTCGCAATAGGCGAGCTCGCGCTGGTGTCCCTGCCCATTGCCGTGGTGTCTGTGGCATCGGGCGATCCGGCACTGGTTGTGCTGGCCTGTAACATCGTAATGCTCGGCGTTGCGATGGTTCTGGTCACGCTCGATGTAAATGCTGTTCTGCGTCGCTCCATCGGGCAAACACGCGACAGCGAGGTCCATGCCGACCGGATGCGCGTGCTGGCCCGCACCGATGCGGTGACGGCACTGATGAACCGCGCCGGGCTGAACCAGAACCTGATGGACCGCATGACCGCATTGCAGGATGGCGAGAACCTGGCGCTGTTCTGGATCGACCTCGACCGGTTCAAGGAAGTGAACGACCTGTTCGGCCACCCGGTCGGCGACCGCGTGCTGCAACTGACCGCCGAACGGCTGCGCGATGCAGTGCCCTCCCATGCCAGCGTCGCGCGGTTCGGCGGCGACGAATTCATCGTGCTGTGCCGCGTCGAGGACAATGCGGACGCTGTCCGGATAAGCAGCGAACTGCACGCGCAGCTGATGCAGCCGATGCAGGTGCAGGGCGAACGGCTGGAAGTGGGTGCTTCCATCGGCATCGCCGTCATGCCGGACGACGGGCAGGATGCCGACACGCTGATGCAGAACGCCGACCTCGCCCTGTACGAAGCCAAGAGCAACGGGCGCAAGAATACCTGCTTCTATGTCGAGGCGATGAGCCGCGACCTGGTCTATCGCCGCGAGATCGAAGCAGAACTGCGCGCCGCCATCGTCAACGACGAACTGTCGCTGTTTTACCAGCCCATCGTCGATCTGGAGACCGGTCGCGTGCGCGCGGTGGAGGCACTGGTGCGCTGGTTCCATCCCGAAAAGGGCGAACTGCTGCCCGACGAATTCATCCCGCTGGCGGAGGAAACCGGCGTGATCCTGACGCTGGGCAACTGGATCACCGCCCGCGCCGCGCGTGATGCGATGCAGTGGCCCGCCGACATCATGGTTTCGGTCAACCTCTCGCCCTTGCAGATCAGGGCACCGGGCGCATCGCTGGGCGTGCTGAACGCATTGCGCAGCGCCGGGTTGCCCGCCGAACGGCTGGAAGTGGAAGTCACCGAAAGCCTGTTCCTGACCGATCATGCCGCCACCGAAGCCTTCATCACCGACCTGACCGAAGCGGGCGTGCAGTTCGCGCTCGATGATTTCGGCACCGGCTATTCCTCGCTCGGTTACATCCACAAATACCCTTTCACCAAGATCAAGGTGGACCGCAGCTTCATCTCCGGCCCCGATATAAACGTCAAAAGCAATGCGATCATCTGGGCCGTCGCCGAACTGGGCTCCAAACTGGGCATGGAGATCGTGGCCGAGGGCATCGAGACAGCTGAACAGGTCGCACGGGTACAGGCGGCAGGGTGCACGATGGGGCAAGGCTATCACTTCAGCCGTCCGGTGCCGCCCTATCTTATCAATACCCTGATCCAGGCGCGTTGCTTCGACCCGTCGGATGACATGCTTCGTATCGCCTGACCGACCGGCCATTCTCGCTATTGCGAGGCACATGCAAAAACCGTTGCCCTGCGCCGGTTTTGCCGGTTGCATTGCTTCCGCGCGCGGCCTAATCCAACGTAACTGATGCTGTGCCGGTACGGGTGCGGCCCCCATGAAGGAAGCACGGGAACGCCCATGACGCAGACACGCGGACGCAACAAAATCGCCCTGGTCGGTTCCGGCATGATCGGGGGCACGCTGGCCCACCTCGCCGCAAAGAAGGCGATGGGCGACATCGTGCTGTTCGATATCGCCGAGGGCATGCCGCAGGGCAAGGCGCTGGACCTGTCGCAATGCGGCCCGGTCGAAGGGTTCGATGCGAAGATCACCGGCACCAATGACTATGCCGATATCGCCGGGGCGGACGTGGTAATCGTGACCGCCGGCGTGCCGCGCAAGCCCGGCATGAGCCGCGACGACCTGCTCGGCATCAACTTGAAAGTGATGAAGGCGGTCGGCGAAGGCATCAAGAACAACTGCCCCGACGCATTCGTCATCTGCATCACTAACCCGCTCGATGCGATGGTCTGGGCGCTGCGCGAGTTTTCCGGCCTGCCGCACAACAAGGTGGTCGGCATGGCGGGCGTGCTCGACAGTTCGCGCTTCGCCACCTTCCTCGCGTGGGAATTCGAATGCAGCGTGAAGGACGTCAACGCCTTCGTGCTGGGCGGGCATGGCGATACGATGGTGCCGGTGCTGAGCTATTCCACCATCAACGGCATTCCGGTGAAGGACATGGCGAAGATCAAGGGCGTGTCCGAAGATCGCCTCGATGAAATCGTCGACCGCACGCGCAAGGGCGGCGGCGAGATCGTCAGCCTGCTCGGCAATGGCAGCGCCTATTACGCCCCCGCCACCAGCGCCATCGCGATGGCCGAAGCCTATCTCGGCGACCAGAAACGCATCCTGCCCTGCGCCAGCTATGTCGAGGGCAAGTACGGCCTTGCTGGCCTGTATGTCGGCGTCCCGACGGTGCTTGGCGCAGGCGGCACGGAGGATGTTATCGAAATCGAACTGAGCGACGAAGAGCGCAGCAACCTAAAGGTCAGCACCGACGCGGTCGAGGAACTGCTCGAAGCGTGCAAGGGGCTGGATGAGAGCCTTAAATAACGCTGCCCCGTCATCCCGGCGCAGGCCGGGATCCAGACGGTCGGCAACACAATGGAGAAACGCGGATACGTATACATCATGGCCAGCAAGCGTAACGGCACGCTCTATATCGGCGTGACCAGCGATCTTCCCGGCAGGGTGTGGCAACACAAGGAAGGCGCTGTAAAAGGCTTTACAAGAAAATACGGCTGCAAGTCGCTGGTATGGTTCGAAGGGCACGATGGTATCGAAGACGCAATTCACCGCGAAAAGCAGATGAAAGAATGGCGGCGCGCGTGGAAATTGCGTGTCATCGAAGAAATGAACCCGGACTGGAACGATCTGTTCGAGTCGATATGTTGAACTGGATCCCGGCCTTCGCCGGGATGACGGCCTGAAGGGATTGTAACCGTATTATGTCCATCCTCGTAAACAAAGACACCAAGGTCATCACGCAAGGGATGACCGGTGATACCGGCACGTTCCACACGCAGCAGGCACTGGATTACGGCACGCAGATGGTGGCGGGCGTCACGCCGGGTAAGGGTGGCACCACGCATATCGGCCTGCCCAATTTCAACACCGTGCGCGAAGCCAGGGAAGCCACCGGCGCGACGGCGAGCTGCATCTATGTGCCGCCGCCCTTCGCCGCCGATGCGATCTGCGAGGCCATCGACGCGGAAATCGAGCTGATCATCGCATCACCGAAGGCATTCCGGTGCTCGATATGGTGCGCGCCAAAGCCGCGCTGGAAGGCACCAACAGCCGCCTGATCGGCCCCAACTGCCCCGGCGTGCTGACGCCCGGCGAATGCAAGATCGGCATCATGCCCGGCTCCATCTTCCAGAAGGGCAGCGTCGGTGTCGTTTCGCGTTCGGGCACGCTGACCTATGAAGCCGTGCACCAGACAACACAGGTCGGCCTTGGCCAGACCACGGCGGTCGGCATTGGCGGCGATCCGGTCAACGGCACCAACTTCATCGACGTGCTCGACCTGTTCCTCGACGACGATGCCACCAAGTCCATCATCATGATCGGCGAAATCGGCGGCAGCGCGGAAGAAGAAGCGGCGGAATATATCAAGCAGGAAGCCGCCAAGGGCCGCCGCAAGCCGATGGTCGGCTTCATCGCCGGTCGCACCGCCCCTCCCGGACGGCGCATGGGCCATGCCGGTGCCATCGTTTCGGGCGGCAAGGGCGGCGCGGACGACAAGATCGCGGCGATGGAAGACGCGGGCATCCGCGTGTCCCCCAGCCCTAGCGAACTGGGCACCACGCTGGATGCCATGCTGAAGGAAATGGCGTAACCACCGCCACGAGAGGTTCCCGAGAATGGGTAACGAAGCGCATGAATTCCCCGACCTGACTGACCAGGACGGCCCGCAACCCGGCCCCAGTTGGGCCAATCCCGGCTGGCTGGCGAGTGTCGTGGACAGCGATGCCGACCTGACGCAGGCGCTCGATCCCACCACCATGAAACTGGCGGTTGCCGCCGCGGCGAAGTCTGCCGGAAAAGCGTCCGACCCGAAAGCTGTCGAAGCGGCGGCGAGCAATTCGATCCGCGCCATGCTGATGGTGCGGCTGTATCGTGTGCGCGGCCACCTTGATGCCGATCTCGATCCGCTCGGACTGGCGCAGCGCGAGACACCCGAAGACCTGACGCTCGAATGGCACGGCTTTGCCGGACAGCGGGACCGCGAAGTCTTTGTCGGCGGTGTGTTCGGCTATGAATGGGTCACGGTCGGCGAGCTGTTCGACGTGCTGCGCCGGACCTATTGCGGCAATGTCGGCCTGGAATACATGCACATCGCCGATACCACCGAACGGCGGTTCCTGCAGGACAAGTTCGAAAGCCCCGAAGATACCATCCAGTTTACGCCGGAAGGCAAGCGCGCCATCCTGCAGGCCGTGATCCGGGGCGAGGAATACGAAAACTTCCTCGGCAAGAAATATGTCGGCACCAAGCGGTTCGGCCTGGATGGCGGCGAGTCCATGATCCCTGCGCTGGAAGCCGTCATCAAATATGGCGGCAGCACCGGCGCGCGCGAAATCATCTACGGCATGGCGCATCGCGGCCGGCTGAACGTGCTCGCGAATGTCATGGGCAAGCCCTACAAGGTCATCTTCCACGAATTCTCCGGCGGCAGCGCCAATCCGGACGATGTCGGCGGCAGCGGCGATGTGAAATACCACCTCGGCACCAGTACCGACCGCGAATTCGACGGAATCTCGGTGCATATGAGCCTGGTGCCCAACCCTTCGCACTTGGAAGCGGTTAATCCGGTGGTACTGGGCAAGACCCGCGCGCAGCAGGCGGGGCGCGACGATCTGGACGATCACGAGCAGGTGCTGCCGGTGCTGATCCACGGCGATGCCGCCTTTGCAGGCCAGGGCATCGTCTGGGAATGCCTCGGCTTTTCCGGCGTAGCGGGGTACAATACCGGTGGCTGCATCCACTTCGTCATCAACAACCAGATCGGCTTCACCACCAGCCCCAAATTCGCCCGATCCAGCCCCTATCCGTCCGACGTGGCCAAGGGCGTTCAGGCACCCATCCTGCATGTGAACGGCGACGATCCCGAAGCCGTCACTTTCGCCTGCAAGCTGGCGGTGGAATACCGCACGCAGTTCAAGCGCGATATCGTGATCGACATGTGGTGCTATCGCCGCTTCGGCCATAACGAGGGCGACGAACCCAAATTCACGCAGCCGCTGATGTACGACGCCATTCGCGCACATCCCAAGGTCAGCGTGCTGTATGCCGATATCCTGCGCAAACAGGGCGTAATCGAGGACGGGGCCGCCGATGCGCTGCGCGATGAATTCACCGCGCAGTTGCAGGAAGAATTCGACGCGGCGAAGAGTTACAAGCCGAACGAGGCGGACTGGTTCGGCGGGCGCTGGAAGGGCCTGAGCAAGCCGGTGGATCCCGAAAACGCGCGGCGCAATGTCGATACGGCGATCCCGAAAAAGCTGTTCGACAGCCTGGGCCGGACGCTGACTACGGTGCCGGACGACCTCACCATTCACAAGACGCTCGGCCGCGTGCTTGATGCCAAGCGCACGATGTTCGACGACGGCGAAGGGTTCGACTGGGCCACGGCAGAGGCGCTGGCGTTCGGTAGCCTTGTCAGCGAGGGCTATGGCGTGCGCCTTTCCGGGCAAGATAGCGGACGCGGCACATTCAGCCAGCGCCACGCGGTCTGGACCGACCAGACGGACGAGCGCAAATACATCCCGCTATGCCAGCTGCCGCATGGCAAGTTCGAAGTCTACGACAGCCCGCTGTCCGAATATGGCGTGCTCGGGTTCGAATACGGCTTTGCAATGGCCGACCCGAAAACGCTTGTGTTATGGGAAGCGCAGTTCGGCGATTTCGCCAATGGCGCGCAGATCATGATCGACCAGTTCATCGCCAGCGGCGAGGCCAAGTGGCTGCGCGCCAACGGGCTCGTGATGCTGCTTCCGCATGGCTACGAGGGTCAGGGGCCGGAACACAGCAGCGCGCGGCTCGAACGGTTCCTGCAACTTTGCGCGAACGACAATCTGCAAGTCTGCAACATCACCACGCCGGCCAATTATTTCCACGTTCTGCGCCGCCAGATGCTGCGCCAGTTCAGGAAACCGCTGGTCATCATGACGCCCAAAAGCCTGCTGCGGCATCCGATGGCGAAGAGCCCCGTCGAGCATTTCACGGGCGACATGGCGTTCCGGCGGATCGTTTCCGATACGACTGATATTACGGACGACAAGGTGCGCCGTTTGGTGCTGTGTTCGGGCAAGGTTGCCTACGACCTCATCCAGAAACGCGACGAGGAACAGCTGGACGATGTCTCCATCGTACGGATCGAACAGCTCTATCCTTTCCCCGGCGATCCGCTGGCCGTTCGCATCGAACGCATGACCAATCTCGAAGACGTTGTCTGGTGTCAGGAGGAGCCGCGCAACAATGGCGCGTGGTTCTTCGTGAACGAACAGATCGAGGCGTCGTTGGCCGCCGCCGGACGCGAGGGCGTGCGCCCGTCCTATGCGGGACGCGAAGTGGCGGCTTCGCCCGCTACCGGCTTTGCACAGCGCCACGCGGAACAGCAGCGCGCGCTGGTCAGCATGGCACTGGGCCTCAACGATGGCGGCGCACGCCTGCGCCAGCAGAAATCAAACAAGACCAAAGCGTAAGGGAACGCACAACATGGCTACTGAAATCACGGTCCCCACGCTCGGCGAGTCCGTTACCGAAGGCTCCATCGGCGAATGGCTGAAGCAGGTCGGTGATGCCGTTGCGGTGGACGAACCCATCGTCAGCCTGGAAACGGACAAGGTCGCGGTCGAGGTGCCCTCGCCCGTGGCGGGTGTCATCCTGTCGCTGGGTGCGGACGTGGGCGACACGGTCGAAGTCGGCGCGGTTATTGCAACGGTCGAAGCCGGTGGAACTGCAGCCGCCAGCGGCGAGGAAGCGGGCCGAGCCGAGCAGCAGCGCGAGGAAGGCAAGGAAGAGCGTAACGACGATCGCGCGAAAGAGTCGCCCACCCTATCGCCTGCCGTGCGTCGCGCGGTGCTGGAACACGGCGTCGATCCAACCACCATTAAGGGCAGCGGCAAGGATGGCCGCCTGACCAAGGAAGACGTGCTGCAAGCGGCGAAAGCCAAGGATGCCGCGCCCGCCGCCTCGCAAACTGCGCCTGCGCCTTCTGCCGCGCCTGCCACTTCCGGCGAACGGGGCGAAGAACGGGTCAAGATGACCCGCATGCGCCAGACCATCGCCAAGCGCCTGAAGGGTGCGCAGGACACCGCCGCGCTGCTGACGACGTTCAACGACGTGGACATGACCGCGGTCATCGAAGCACGCACGAAGTACAAGGAACTGTTCGCCAAGAAGCACGACATTCGCCTCGGCTTCATGGGCTTCTTCGCCAAGGCAGCCTGTCTTGCCTTGAAGGACGTGCCCTCGGTCAACGCCTATATCGAGGGCGACGAAATCGTTTATCACGATTATGTCGATATCTCGGTCGCCGTCAGCGCGCCCAACGGGCTGGTGGTGCCGGTGATCCGCGATGCCCATGCCAAGGGCTTCGCGCGGATCGAGCAGGACATCGCCGACTTCGGCGCGAAGGCCAAGGACGGCAGCCTGACGATGGACGACATGAAAGGCGGCACTTTCACCATTTCCAATGGCGGCGTGTTCGGCAGCCTGATGTCCACCCCCATCATCAATCCGCCGCAAAGCGCCGTGCTCGGCCTGCACCGGATCGAAGACCGTGCCGTGGTGGTGAATGGCGAAGTCGTCGTGCGCCCGATGATGTATATCGCGCTAAGCTATGATCACCGCCTGATCGACGGGCGCGAGGCGGTGACGGCGCTCAAGATTATCAAGGAAGCGATCGAGGATCCCACGCGGATGCTGATCGACCTGTAAGCGGACGGACCAGACTGTCTTCTGGGTTCCGGGCACTTGGATGGGCCGACCCGGCGGCTTACATGACCTCCGAACGTTCCTGCCATTCACAGTTGCCGAGCATAGTATGACCGACCATTCCTACGACTACGACGTCCTTGTCATCGGCGCGGGGCCCGGCGGGTACGTTGCCGCGATCCGCGCGGCGCAGCTTGGTCTAAAGACGGCGTGCGCGGAAAGCCGCGATGCGCTGGGGGGCACATGTCTCAATGTCGGGTGCATCCCGTCCAAGGCCATGCTGCATGCGAGCGAATATTATGCGGCTGCTACGGATGGTTCCATGGCGGCCATGGGTATCGAAGGCACGCCCACGCTTGAACCTCGACAAGATGCACGAATCCCGCATTGAATCGGTCGATGGTCTGACCAAGGGCGTCGCGTTCTTGTTCAAGAAGAACAAGGTCGAATGGAAGAAGGGCCATGCCACGTTCCAGGACGCGCATACGGTGAAAGTTGGCGATGAAACCGTCACCGCAAAAGACATCGTCATCGCCACCGGCTCCAGCGTGACTCCCCTGCCCGGGGTCGAGGTGGACAATGCGGGCGGCGTAGTCGTCGACTCCACCGGCGCCCTGGAACTGAAGGCCGTACCGAAACGCATGGTCGTGATCGGCGGCGGCGTGATCGGGCTGGAAATGGGTTCGATCTGGCGGCGACTGGGGGCGGAGGTCACGGTGGTCGAATATCTCGACCAGTTGCTGCCCGGTATGGATGGCGATGTGCGCAAGGAAGCGGCCAAGATCTTCAAGAAGCAGGGCATGACGCTGCGCCTGAACACCAAGGTCACCGGTGTGGAGGCCAAGGGCAAGACGGCGAAAGTCACCATCGAACCATCCAAGGGCGGCGATGCGGAGGTGCTGGAAGCCGAGGCGGTGCTGGTCTGCATCGGGCGGCGGCCCAACACCGAAGGGCTGGGCCTCGACGCCATCGGCATCGAAACCAACGACCGTCACCAGATCGAGATCGAAGACGATTTCCGCACGAAAGTGGACAGCGTCTGGGCAATCGGCGATGTCGTCCCCGGCCCCATGCTGGCGCACAAGGCGGAGGACGAAGGCATTGCCGTGGCCGAAAATATCGCGGGCCAGACCGGCATCGTGAATCACGCCATCATTCCCGGCGTCGTCTATACCATGCCGGAATTCGCGGGCGTCGGCCTGACCGAGGAAGAGGCGGTCGAGAAAATGGGCGACAGGAAAGCGGTCAAGATCGGCAAGTTCCCGATGATGGCCAACAGCCGCGCGAAAACCAACCACCAGCCGGACGGCTTCGTGAAAGTCATCGCGGAAGCGGAAACCGACCGCGTACTGGGCGTGTGGGCCATCAACGCTGTGGCCGGCACGATGATCGCACAGGCCGCGCAGGCGCTGGAATTCGGCGCGACCAGCGAGGACATCGCCTATACCTGCCACGCGCACCCGACGCATTCGGAAGCGTTGAAGGAAGCCGCGATGGGCGTGCAGGGCAAAGCCATCCATATCTGACGTGGCGGTCCGGCCTCTGTCCGAACACCCACCCGTTTCGCTCGGTCCGCCGCGTATCGCCTCGCTACTGGCGCTGGTGCTACCGGTTGCGGCTGGCGCGGTATGGATGTGGGCCGTGGATGCGCCCGCGCACTTCCCGCTCGTCAATTTCGGCGCGTTCGGGATTGCGGCGATGTGGGTATGGTTCGGACGGGGGCCGCATACGGCGACCAGCCGTGGCGTGCTGTTCGCGGCGCTGCTCGTCATCCTGCTCACCCCGCTGGTGATCGGGCCGGAGGTTCGCTCCATTACCGGTGATGCAGTCAGCCGCTGGTTGCCGCTCGGCCCGGTGGCGCTACATACTGGCATGCTGGTCACGCCTGCGCTTGCCATACTGGCGGCGCACAACACACGGTTCGGCCCGGCGATGCTGGTGGTCGCCATGCTTGCCGTCCTGTTCCAGCCGGATGCGGCGACGGGCTTTGCGCTGACCTTCGCCGCCGTCGGCATCCATCATGTAACGCGCAACTGGCAGTTTGGCCTCGCCGCCATTATCGGCTTTGTCGCGTCCATCGCAATGGCGCTGACCGGAGAAGTCGAGGCGCAGCCCTTCGTCGAGCGGGTGCTGAGCGATGCTGCGCAGACGAGCTACATTTTCGCCGTGCTGCTAGCGGTTGCGCTGCTGGCGTCGTTCTGCCTGCTGCTGTTCGCCGTCCCGCTGTCCCGCGCGGCGCGGTTCGCGCTGGCGGGCGCGTTGTTCGGCTTCATCATCATGGCGCTTATGTCGCATTATCCGATGCCGCTGGCCGGTTATGGTGCGGCCCCGATACTGGGCTTCGGCCTTGCGATGGGTCTGCACGGGATACGCGCGCGATGACCCTGCCCCCGTTCCACCTCGCCTTTCCGGTCCACGACATTGCCGCTGCACGCGCATTTTATGGCGAGCTGCTGGGCTGCGCCGAAGGCCGCAGCGCGGATGACTGGGTGGATTTCGATTTCTTCGGCCACCAGATCGTAGCGCACCTCGCACCGAAAGTGGCATCGCACACCAATCCGGTGGATGGCGACGATGTGCCGGTGCCGCATTTTGGCGTGGTCCTGCCGATGGCGGACTGGCGCGCGATGGCCGACCGGCTGACGGCGGCCGACATCGATTTCGTGATCGCGCCCACGGTTCGCTTTGCCGGAGAGCCGGGCGAGCAGGCGACGATGTTCTTCCGCGACCCCAGCGGCAATGCGCTGGAGGTGAAGGCGATGGCCGATCCGGCAAAGCTGTTCGCCAGCGACTGATCCGCTTTCGCACTGCGAAAAAGCCCTGTCCTACACGCACCTGTACCGGTATTTGCCGCGCTATGACGCACGCTTTTCGCCGCATCCGCTTTTCGCCCTCTGGACAGTGTAACACCCGGTCCATGTCTCTTCGTTTCCGCATCGAGCACGCACGATGAGCGGCCTGCTGCGACGGCTTGCAAAATGGCACATCTGGCTCGGCTGGCTGGTCGGTGTGCCGCTGCTGATGTGGACGCTGAGCGGGCTGTTCATGGTCTCGCGCCCGATAGACGAAGTGCGCGGCACGCATCTACGCACCGAAACCGAACAGGCCGGTCTGCAAGTCTCGCGCATCGGCAATGTCGCGGTTGCCCCCGGCACGGTGCAATCCGCCACGCTGATGCCGGATGCAGGCGCACCGGTCTGGCACCTGACATATATGGACGGCAGCACGGCCCGCTTCACGCAAAGCGGCGCGCGCGTCCCGCAGGTGACTCGCGCACAGGCACTCGCCACGGTGGCGGACGGTATTGTGGGCGGGGATGCGGTGGCTTCGACAACGCAGTTCGAGGCGGAGGCCGTGCCTGTCGATTTCCGCCGTCCACTGGCCGTCTGGCAAGTCGCGCTGGAGGACGGCACCCATGTCTATGTCGGGCGCGACACGGGCGAGATCGAGGCGGTGCGCACGCGCTGGTGGCGCATATTCGATTTCATGTGGGGGCTGCATATCATGGACTTGCAGGAGCGCGAGACGATCTCCCACCCCACGCTGATCCTCTTCGCCGCGCTCAGCGCCATCGGCGTCCTGTTCGGCTGCATCCTGATGTTCCGCCACCGCAAGCCGCGTCGCAAGTCGGGAGCGGTCGGCCGTGGATAATACCGTCCTCACCCCGGTCCTCGACCTGCTCGATATTGTCGGCGTGGCGCTGTTCGCCCTGTCCGGTGCGGTCATCGCGGCGAAGGAGAAGCAGACAATCGTCACGCTGGCGTTCTTTGCGCTGATGACCGGTGTGGGCGGCGGGACCGTGCGCGACCTGCTGATCGGCGCGCCGGTGTTCTGGATCTCGGACCCGTGGATCGCGCCCGTCTGCCTTGCCACCGCGCTGGTGGCATGGTTCACGCCGACGCGCTGGTGGGAGGGCGACTTGCTGGATTATGCCGACGGGCTGGGCCTGACCGCCTACGCCGTGTTGGGCAGCGCCAAGGCGTTGAGCTATGGCGTTGCACCGACGGCGGCAGTGCTGATGGGCATCATCACCGGCTGCGTCGGCGGCATCATCCGCGACGTGATCGCGGGCCGCCCGTCGATCATCATGCGGCCCGAACTCTACGTTACCGCCGCTGCCATATCGGCGGGCCTGTGCGTAATAGGCCGTCTGGCGGCCCTGCCCAATGTGATGGTGTGGAGCGTGGCGGTGCTGGCCGGGTTTGCCGTGCGCAGCGCCGCCATCCGGTTCACGCTAGCATTACCGGCCTATCGGAGGGACTAGCCGCCGTAGCCTTCGTCCATATAGCCGTCCTGCGCCGGATCGCCCGGATAAGACGGTTCGCGATAGTCGGGCTGGTCGTAGCCTGGCTGGTATGACTGGTCCTGGCGACGCCGTGCCTCGGCATAGGTCTGTGCGTCGTACTGGTTGTTCTGATACGTCGCGCTCCTGCTCCCATTGTCACTATAGCCGTCGTCGTAGCGTACCTGCGCGCGGCCGTAGGAGATGTTCGAAATGCGCCCACTATTGTCAATCCGGCAATCGAAGCCGTTGCCGTCCGCTATGCTGCCCGACACGCGCCATCCGCTTGCATCGCGCGCAGCATCGGAAATCTCGGTCACACGCGAACGCCGCTCAACCGCATCGACGCACTGGTCGACCGCGCTGTCGATGCCCGAACTGCGGGTTGGGGCGCGGCGGTCGTCATAGCGTTGGTTGTCATAGCGTTGGTTGTCATAGCGCCGGTCGTCATAGCGACGCTCGTTGTTGCGCGAAGCGGCGGAGGCGATGGCGGCGATCCCGCCCAGGACCAGTACACCGGCGAGGATATCGCCGCCGTCAATGCGGTTACGATAGCGCCCGCGATAGCCGCGATGCCCGCGATAGCCGCGGTAGCGTTCGACCGAAACAGCGTCGCTTTCCCAAGCGGCGGGGCCGGAGGGCGCAACAGCGGTGCGCACCACATCGGGCGCCGCGAACTCTGCAGCGGTGGCCGGAGTGGCAGCCATCGCAAGCGCCGCAGCGAAGGCAGAGGAAGTGCCGAGGAAGGAAGGTTTTGTCATGTGCAAGGCTCCGGAAGGTCTGATCGAATAGCTAGGCGGCCCAGACTGTCGCCAGTCTGAACCGCCAGCTGCCGGTGTTCGGGCTATCAGCGCAGCCCGCGAATACCGCGATAGTCGATGTCGACGACACGGCCGCGCGAGAAATCGCACCGGAACCGTCCCTGGTCGCCATAACCGCGACGGTTGCCGCGATAATTGTCGTAGCGTCCGAAGCCGCGGTCGCCATCGACCACCAGCTGTCCGCGCACTTCCCAACCGCCACGTTCCCGATCCACATCGCGGATCTGTGTCACGTTGGCGAAGCGATAGCCGGAACGGCGGGCATCGCGTTCCACGGCACGGATGCAGCTCTGCACGGCACGTTGGCTGCGGCGCTGGTAACGATTGTCATTATAGCGACGGTCATCGTAGCGACGATTGTCATAGCGTCCGTTTCGATACCGGTCGCGGTCGTTACCGGCGGAAGCGGCTACGGCAGCGATGCCACCCAGTATCAGCGCACCGGCGATAATTTCGCCGGTATCGGGTCCGCGATCACGGTCACGCGCCTGCGCCGGGGTTGCTACGGCCATTGCCATCGCGCCTGCGGCGACGGTCCCGACAAGTGCTTTGGAAATGGTCTTCATGACTTGGGTATCCTTGCGTTGGATCGAAGCCTCTTGCCCCGATTACAACGCCTTTATGGACCGCCCGCCGTGAGAGGAGCCTGAATTGTGCCGACAGATAATATTCAGGTAAACGGCCAATTACCTGAACGGCGCAGCGTTATTCCTAGTCGCCCGCAAGGTCCAGCCCTGTGAAATACGCCAGGAACGCGCCCACATCCGCCGCTTCCTCGATCGCCTTGTCGGTCGGCTTGCCCGACCCGTGTCCGGCGCGCGTTTCGATGCGGATGATCTGCGGCTTCTCGCCCAGCCGCGCCGCCTGCAACGCTGCGGTGTATTTGAAACTGTGACCCGGAACCACGCGATCGTCGGTATCCGCCGTCGTCACCAGGACCGCCGGATAATCGGTGCCGTCCTTGATGTTGTGATAGGGCGAATAGCTGCGCAGCATGGCAAAGTCGGCTTCCTTGGACGGATAGCCGTAATCGTCGACCCAGTACCGGCCGGCGGTGAACCGGTCGAAGCGCAGCATGTCCATCACGCCGACAGCCGGATGCGCGGCATCGACCAGATCGGGGCGCTGGTTGGTGACCGCGCCGACCAGCAGGCCGCCGTTCGACCCGCCTTCGATGGCCAGACCGTCTGGCGTCGTGATGCCCTCCGCCTTGAGATATTCGCCCGCCGCGATGAAATCGTCGAACACGTTCTGCTTGTTCGCAAGCCGCCCGCCATCGTGCCACGCCTTGCCATATTCCCCGCCCCCGCGGATGTTGGCCACGGCATAGGCACCGCCTGCATCCAGCCACGCAATGCGCGATGCGGAGAAGCCGGGCGTCAACGAGATGTTGAAGCCGCCATAACCGTAAAGCAGCGTCGGCACCGGCGTACCGGCCTCCGCAATATCGGCTCGGCGCACCAGGAACATCGGGATCTTCGTGCCGTCCTTCGATGTCACGAACCGCTGTTCGACGCGGTAGTCATCGGGGTTCATCGCGACTTCCGGTGTGGCCCACGCCTCGCTTTCGCCGGTCTGCACATCGTAGCGGTAGATCGTGGTCGGCATGTTGTAGCTGCTGAAATAATAGAACGTCTCGGCCCCGTCCGCATCACCGCCGAAGCCGCCCGCGCTCCCGATACCGGGCAGAGCGACATCGCGCACTGCCGTGCCGTCCATGTCGAAGACACGCACCAGGCTTTTGGCGTCCTTCAGATAGGTCGCCACAAGCCGTCCGCCGACGAGCGACACGCCACCTAGCGTCTCTTCCGCCTCGGCAATAACCGTGCGGGGTACAGCGGCATCGTCCGCTGTGTCGATGGCAACGAGCTTCATTAGCGGCGCGCCGTCATTGGTGACGAAATAGAACATGCTGCCGGTGTTGCCGACATAGCTGTAATTGTTCTCGAAACCCGGAATGATGGTGCGCGCATCACCGGTTTCGCGGTTGATCAGCGTGACTTCGTAACGGTCGTCCGTGCCGCTGGAGGACGTGACGACAACGGTGCCGCCATCGTCGCTGACCGTCGCGAAATGGTTCAGGTCGGGCTGGTCGGGCGTTTCGTAAACCAGCACGTCTTCGGTCTGGTCCAGGCCCAGCTCGTGGAAATACACCTTGTGATCGGTGTTGAGCGCCTGGAACGTCTCGCCCTCGCCGGTGGCTGGGAAGCGGCTGTAATAGAAGCCGGAGCCGTCCTTCGCCCAGTCGAGGCCGGAGAATTTGACCCATTCGACCTCGTCGGCCAGTTGCTCACCGGTCGCCACGTCCAGCACGCGGACCGTGCGCCAGTCGCTGCCGCCGTCCTGTACCGAATACAACAGCTTCGTACCATCCTCGCTCGGCACCCAGCCCGCCAGCGCGGTGGCACCATCGGCGGCCCATTCATTGGGGTCGATCAGCTGGCGCGGTTCGCCGTCCAGCCCTTCGCGGACATACAGCACGGACTGGTTCTGCAACCCGTCATTGCGGGTGTAGAAATAGCGCCCGCCCTTCTCGCGCGGCAGACCGAAGCGTTCGTAGTCGAACAGCTCCTTGATGCGCGCTTCGTAAGCTTCGCGCCCCGGCAGCGCAGACAGAAAGCCGTCCGTCACGGTGTTCTGCGCGGTGACCCACGCGGCGACCTGCTCGCTTTCGCGCACATCATCTTCCAGCCAGCGATAGGGGTCGGCTATCTCCTGTCCGAAAATCGTTTCCACGACATCGACGGTCTCGGTCTGCGGATATTCCGGCATGGTCATTTCCTGGGCAGCGAGCGGTGTGGCGGCCAACACCGGTGCGACAAGTGCAAAAGCCGAAGCGGTCAGGACGAGAGAGCGAAGGCGCATCGATTATCTCCGGAAGAAGTCTGTCCTGCCCTATCTATCGCGTCACCGGCGCTATGCAATGGCGACCAGTGAACGAGAACCAATGGAAAGGGGCCGGAAACGGTTTCCCGCCCGGCCCCCTCTCGAATGTCGTGCGAAGCGCCTCAGGCGTCTTCGTATTCCTCATCCTCGTTCATCACCGGACCGCTGTCCTGCCCGCGTGCTTCGACATCGCGGTCGACCAGCTCGATGACAGCCATGTGCGAGGCATCGCCCGCGCGATAGCCCGCCTTGATGATGCGGGTATAGCCGCCGTCGCGGTCCGAATAGCGCTCGGCCAGTATGTCGAACAGCTTCTTCAGCTGCGTTTCGTCGCCCAGCTTGCTCATCGCGAGGCGCCGATTACTCAGGCCGCCGCGCTTGGCCAGCGTAATCAGCCGCTCGACATAGGGGCGCAGTTCCTTGGCCTTGGGCACCGTGGTCATGATCTGCTCGTGCTTTACCAGCGCGGCGGACATGTTGCGGAACAGGGCCTTGCGGTGGCCCGATTTGCGGCTCAGCTTTCGCTGTGAAATACCATGACGCATTGTCTTTTCCTCGTTCGTTATGGGCCCGTATCAGGTAGCCCGTAGCTGGTCGTTGCCGACCGGATTGCAGTTGGAAGTTCAGGCCGAAAGTTTAGGGAAGTTTAGGCCAGAACCGGTCTTTATCCCAACAGTTCCTGTTCCAGCTTCTTGGCCATTTCCTCGATGTTTTCGGGCGGCCAGCCGGGGATGTCCATACCGAGGCGAAGACCCATGCTGGACAGCACTTCCTTGATTTCATTCAAGGACTTACGACCGAAGTTGGGCGTCCGCAGCATCTCGGCTTCGGTCTTCTGGACCAAGTCGCCGATATAGATGATGTTGTCGTTCTTGAGACAGTTGGCACTGCGCACCGACAGTTCCAGCTCGTCCACCTTCTTGAGCAGGTAACGGTTCAGCTGGTTCGCATCGTCTTCCTGCGGCGCGGCGGCCTGGCCGATCATGGCCGGGCCGGGCTGCGGCACGCCGTCCTCGAAGTGGACGAACAGCGACAGCTGGTCCTGCAGGATGCGCGCGGCATAGGCGACGGCATCTTCAGGCTTCACCGTGCCGTCGGTTTCGACGGTCAGCGACAGCCGGTCATAATCGAGTTCCTGCCCGACGCGGGCATTCTCGACCTTGTAGCTGACCTGACGGATCGGCGAGTAGAGCGAGTCCACCGGGATCAGCCCGATGGGCGCATCGGCGGGACGGTTCTGCACGGCAGGAACGTAGCCTTTGCCGACGTCGGCGGTCAGTTCCATGTTGAGGTTTGCGCCTTCGTCGAGGTGACAGATCACGAGATCCTTGTTCATCACTTCGATGTCGCCGGAGACAGCTATGTCGCCAACCTTGACTTCGGCGGGGCCGGTTGCGGACAGCTGGAGACGCTTGGGACCTTCGCCCTCCATCTTCAGCGCAATCTGCTTCACGTTCAGCACGATGTCGGTCACGTCCTCGCGCACACCGGCGAGCGACGAGAATTCATGCAGCACGTTCTCGATCTTGATCGAGGTAATGGCGGCACCCTGCAAACTGCTGAGCAGGACACGGCGCAGCGCATTGCCCAGCGTCAGGCCATAGCCGCGCTCCAGCGGTTCAGCGACGAAAGTCGCCTTGCGCGTGCTGTCGCCGCCATCCTTGATGTCGAGGGTGTTGGGTTTCTTCAGTTCCTGCCAGTTCTTGGTATTGACGGACATGGATTTCCCCTAATTCGCTTGGTTCAGCGTGATCGGAATAAATGGACCGGCGGCAGGGATCAGGTGCTCGTTCGGTCCGGGCCGCGATGTGGATTGCACAACGCGGAAACGAGATTGGATGCGGGTCAGACCCGGCGGCGCTTGGACGGGCGCACGCCATTGTGCGGTATCGGCGTGACGTCGCGGATGGATGTGATGGTGAAGCCCACCGCCTGCAAGGCCCGCAGCGCGCTTTCCCGGCCGGAACCCGGGCCCTTCACTTCCACTTCCAGCGTACGGACGCCGTGTTCGGCGGCCTTCTTGCCGGCATCGTCCGCCGCGACCTGCGCCGCGTAGGGCGTGGACTTGCGGCTGCCCTTGAAACCCATCGCGCCCGCACTGGACCAGCTGATCGCATTGCCCTGCGCATCGGTGATGGTAATCATGGTGTTGTTGAAGCTGGCGTTGACATGCGCCACGCCGCTGCTGATGTTCTTCTTGTCGCGCCGTTTAACCCGGCCTGGTTCGCGTGCCATTTTCGAAAATTCCTCGTATTCAGGGTAAGAAGTCGCAGCGCCCGTTCAATGAAACGGAGCGCGCTTACTTCTTCTTGCCGGCGATCGGCTTGGCCTTGCCCTTGCGGGTGCGGGCGTTGGTGTGCGTGCGCTGGCCGCGAACGGGTAGCCCGTTACGATGGCGCAGGCCGCGATAGGACCGCAAGTCCATCAGGCGCTTGATGTTCATCGCCGTACTGCGGCGCAGATCGCCCTCGACCTGATGGTCGGCGTCGATCGCTTCGCGGATGGACAGCACTTCGCTGTCGGTCAGATCCTGCACGCGGCGGGTCTGGTCGATGCCGAGCTGGTCGGCGATGCGTACGGCCGTCGTGCGGCCAATTCCGTGAATATAGGTCAGCGCGATAATCACGCGCTTGTTTGTGGGGAGGTTTACCCCGGCAATACGAGCCACTTACTTCTCCATGCTCCACAGGGCATAACGGCGGATCGTTCCCGCGTATCGGGAAGGCACCGGCCCCATCTCATAGCGTTATCCATCGACATGCGCAGACGCCAAAACGGCAAAAAGGCCGGACCGGCGCACAATACACTGTGCGTCTGTCAGACCGATCCGAACATATCGAATGAACCGCGCGTTTAAGGCGATTCGGCTACCGGGTCAACAGGGTGCGGGCTTAAACCACGCCGAACGCCAGCATTGCGTCCGCCACCTTCCTGAAGCCTGCGATATTGGCGCCCTTCACATAATTGACGTGCCCGTTCCCGGCCCCATCCTTGCCGTATTCCACGCATTTGCCGTGGATGTCGGCCATCAGGTCGGTCAGCATATCGTGCAGCTTGTCATGGTTCCAGCTGACGCGTTCGCTGTTCTGGCTCATTTCCAGCCCCGACACCGCGACACCGCCCGCATTGGCCGCCTTGCCCGGCGCATACATCAGCCTGGCATCCTGAAACACGTTCACTGCATCCAGCGTGGATGGCATGTTCGCACCTTCGGTCACGGAGATGATGCCGTTCTTCACCAGCGTCTTCGCGTCGTCCTCGTCGATTTCATTCTGCGTCGCGCAGGGCAGCGCGCAGTCGGCTTCGACGCCCCACGGTTTCTTGTCCTCGTGAAATTCGGCGCCGGAAAACTCGTCGGCATATTCGCTGATCCGTCCACGCCGCTCGTTCTTCAACGCCTTGACCCAATCGATCTTGTCCTGGTCGATACCGTCGGGATCGTGGATGAAGCCATCCGAGTCCGACAGGGTCAGCACCTTTCCGCCCAGCTCGGTGAATTTCTCCGCTGCGTGCAGCGCGACATTGCCGGAGCCGGATATCAGCGCGGTCTTGCCGTCGATGCTGTCGTCGCGCTCGTTCAGCATGTTGCACAGGAAATACACCGCGCCATATCCTGTCGCTTCGGGCCGCATCTGCGATCCGCCGAATTCCAGACCCTTGCCCGTCAGGACGCCTTCCCAACGGTTGGTGATGCGCTTGTACTGTCCGAACAGGAAGCCGATTTCGCGCGCGCCGACGCCGATATCGCCTGCGGGCACATCCGTTTCAGGGCCGATATGACGGTACAGCTCGGTCATGAAGCTCTGGCAGAAGCGCATGACTTCGCTGTCGCTCTTGCCCTTTGGATTGAAATTCGCCCCGCCCTTGCCGCCGCCCATCGGCAGGCCGGTGAGCGAATTCTTGAAGGTCTGTTCGAAGGCCAGAAATTTCAGCACGCTTTCGCTGACGCTGGGATGGAAGCGCAGGCCGCCCTTGTAGGGGCCGATGGCGTTGTTGTTCTGCACCCGCCACCCGCGCTGGACGCGGATGTTGTTGTCGTCGTCTTCCCAGCAGACGCGGAAACTGACGACGCGATCCGGCTCGGCAATCCGGCGCAGGATCTGCGCGGCGTGGTATTTTTCCTTGTCCTCGATAAAATCGAAGATGTCCTCCGACACCTCGCGCACCGCCTGGATGAATTCTTCCTGCCCTGGATTGCGCTTGCGCACGCCTTCCATGAAGGTGTCGAGGTCAACATGCCGGTCGTAAATCGAAGCCATCGGTTTTCTCCCTCGGCTGCGCAGGCAACCGGATTATTCCGGGTCGCCGAACGCCTTGTCCACGGTCGGGCGCGGCGCAGCGTCTTCCTCTTCATCCGTTTCGGCGGCGGGTTCGGTTACATCCTCTTCCGCCTCGTCGGCTTCCGCTTCCGCTTCCGCGGGCGCAGCTTCGGTATCTTCATCGGCCCCCGGAGACACAGCGGCGCGTTCGGCACCGGCTTCGGGGTCGAGCAATGTCGCAAGGCCGGTCAGCTGCTCGGTCATCACCGCATCGACGGCCTGCGCGATAACCGGTGTCTTGAAGCGGGTGGCACCCGCGACAACATATTCGAACACGATCTGCGTGCCGTCATCCGCCGGGGACAGCGTAATGGTCAGCACGCCGTCCGCAGGTTCGCTTTGCAACGGACCCAGGCCGCCCCGCATCCGCAACACCTTGTCCGGCACGGCGTTGATGACCACCATGTGCTGCGCACTACCGGCCAGTCCGACGGTATCGCCGTCCTCCACCGCCGGAATGGTCTCGCAGAAACAGCCGCCCGCTTGCGGCGTCAGCGTCATATTCGCGGCATCGCCCGACCAGCTGTGCGTGTCCGACCACCAGTCCGCCGGTTGCGACAGGGCGAGCCACACCGCGCGAGGCGGCGCATCGACTGTCACCGTATCGCGCGTGACAAAGGCGTTTGCACCGATCTGCCCGACCTCGGCCTGTGCTGCCGTGCCGGATACCAGTGCGAAGCCGGCCAGCGCCGCCGCCAGCCTCCTGCGTGCATCATCGCGCGACGATCGCTTCGATCGCGGACATCACGGTGTCGATCGACTCCATGCCATCGACCCGGCTGACCAGCCCGCGCGCTTCGTAACCCGGCAGGATCGGCGCGGTCGTTGCGTGGTAATCGGCCATCCGTTTGCGCACGGTTGCCTCGTTATCGTCCGGGCGTCGCTTGAATTCGGTGCTGCCGCACTTGTCACACACACCCGGTGTATCGGGCTGCTTGTGCCGGTCGTGATAGCCCTCGCCGCAATTGGCGCAAGTGTAGCGGCCCGTGACACGGTCGATCAGGGCGTCGACATCGACTTGCAGCTCGACAACATGGTCCAGCTTGCGACCGTGGCGGTCGAGGATCTCGTCCAGCGCCTCGGCCTGCACGGCGGTGCGCGGATAACCGTCGAAAATTGCGCCGACATCGTCGGACATCCCGGACAGCTCGTTGTCGATCAGGGCGGAGACGATATCGTCGCCCACCAGATCGCCACGCTTCATCACGGCTTCGGCGCGCAGGCCGACTTCGCTCCGTGCCTTTACGGCAGCGCGCAGCATGTCGCCGGTGGAAAGCTGGCGCATGTTGTGGTTGTCGACCAGATTGGCGGACTGGGTGCCCTTGCCTGCCCCGGGCGGTCCCAGGAGTATGATGTTCACCGCCTCAATCCCCTAATTTCTTCGCTGCCTGCGCCGCTGCGCAGAACGTGCTGCCAGATAAACGCCACCCTGCGCGAGAGTCTAGCGCATCCGGCCTTTCAGCTTCGCCTTTTTGATAAGGTCGCCATATTGGTGCGCCAGCATGTGGGACTGGATCTGGCTGATGGTGTCCACGGTGACGTTCACCACGATGAGCAGGCTGGTGCCGCCCAGGAAGATCGGCACACCCATTTCCGCGATCATGTATTCCGGCACGATGCAGACCACGACCAGGTAAATCGCGCCGACCACGGTGATGCGGGTCAGGACGTAATCGAGATATTCGGCCGTGCGCTTGCCGGGGCGAATGCCGGGAATGAACCCGCCGTTCTTCTTCAGATTGTCGGCAGTGTCCTCAGGGTTGAAGACGACAGCGGTGTAGAAGAAGCAGAAGAAGGCGATGCCCAGACCATACAGCAGCAGGTATAGCGGCTGGCCGTGGCCGAGATATTGCAGAACCTGTTGCAGGACACCGCCCGCGCCGCTTTGCGTGTCGAGCGAATTGCCCGCGAACTGCGTGATCGTCAGCGGCAGCAGCAGCAGCGAGCTGGCGAAGATCGGCGGAATGACGCCTGCGGTATTCAGCTTAAGCGGCAGATGCGAGCGATCCGCCTGCATCATGCCGCGCGCGCTGGCCCGCTTGGGATACTGGATCAGCAGGCGCCGCTGCGCACGTTCGAAGAAGCAGATAATCAGGATCAGGATGACGACCATCAGGATGAAGCCGGCCACGATACCGCCGCCCAGCTGGCCGCCACGGCTCTGTTCGAAGATGTTGCTGGCAAAGGTCGGGAACTGCGCGACGATGCCGGCCATGATGATCAGCGAGACGCCGTTGCCGATGCCACGGCTGGTAATCTGTTCACCCAGCCACAGCAGGAACATGGTGCCGCCGACAAGGCTGATAACCGCGCCGACGCGGAACATGTACCCTGGATCGACGACGGCCTGCGCGCCATTCGCGGCGGCGAAACTTTCCAGACCCGCGGCGAGGAACCAGCCCTGTATCGCGCACAGGAAAACCGTGCCGTAGCGGGTGTACTGGTTCAGCTTCTGGCGTCCGGCCGCGCCCTCTTTCTTTAGCGCCGCCAAGGTCGGATGGAGCGACGACGCAAGCTGTACCACGATGGAGGCAGTGATGTAGGGCATGACGCCCAGCGCGATCAGGCTCATGCGTTCCAGGCTGCCGCCCGTGAACGTGTTGAACATGTCGAGAATACCGCCCCGCGCCGCGTCCGTGACGCTCTGCAGCGCCAGCGGGTTGATACCAGGAAGAGGCACGAAGCTGAGGAAGCGAAACACGACCAGCGCACCGATGGTGAACCAGATGCGGTTCTTCAGCTCGGTCGCCTTGGAAAAGTTCGCGAAGCTCATGTTGCTCGCGATATTGTCGGCCCGTGATGCCATGTCTCTTGCTGACCAGTCCTGCTGCTATGCCGGGACGATTCCGGCCTGTGGCACGCTACATAGGAAGCGCGTTCGGGCTTGTCGAACCCGGCGATGGCATGATTGCACCGCCGGGAACGGTCTGCGCGTTACGAAGTGGCCTTGGCAGGCTTCTTTACGCCCTTGGGACGCAGCACGCGCGGGGCGATAATCTCGACCGCGCCACCCGCCTTCTCCACAGCTTCCAGCGCGCCCTTGGAGGCCCCGGCAACCTTGAACTTAACCTTGGTCGTCAGCGTACCCTTGCCCAGCAGCCGGACGCCGTCCTTGCCGCCACGCGACAGGCCTGCTTCGCGCAGGGCAGCCTGGTCGACCAGCTTGTTGCCGTCGAGCTTGCCCGCGTCGATGAATTTCTGGACCATGCCCAGATTGATCTCGGCGTAATCCTTGCCAAACGGGTTGTTGAACCCGCGTTTGGGCAAACGCATGTGAAGGGGCATCTGGCCGCCTTCGAAGCCCTTGATAGCGACGCCTTCGCGGCTCTTCTGGCCCTTCTGGCCACGGCCGGCGGTGACGCCCTTGCCGGAACCAAGACCCCGGCCCACGCGCATGCGTTCCTTGCGGGCACCTTCGTTGTCGCGGATTTCGTTCAGTTTCATGTCTTGCACTCGCTTTCGCTTCGTTCGCGCTTAAGTTCTGGTCCGCCATTCGCGGCGGAACGGTTCAATCTTCGACCACCTGCACCAGATGCGGCACTTTGGCGATCGCGCCGCGCACTTCGGGCGTGTCCTGACGGGTCACGACCTTGTGCATCTTGTTCAGGCCCAGCCCGATCAAAATCTTGCGTTGGCTTTCAGGCCGACGCAGTGGCGAACCGACCTGCTTGAAGGTAACGGTCTTTTTATCAGCCATCGTGTTTACTCCGTAACCGCAGCAGCGTCGGCTTGCGCTTCGCTGTCGCTGGATCCGCCGCGACCGAGCAGGTCGGCGACCTTCTTGCCACGACGCTGCGCCACCGACTTCGGCGAAGTCTGGCTGGTCAGTGCGTCGAACGTGGCGCGGATCATATTGTAGGGGTTGGACGTACCGACCGACTTGGTCACCACGTCGGCAACGCCAAGACTTTCGAACACTGCGCGCATCGGACCACCGGCGATGATGCCGGTACCGGCCGGTGCGGTGCGAACCGTCACCTTGCCAGCACCGAAGCGACCGTTGCAGTCATGGTGCAGCGTGCGCCCTTCCTTAAGCGAGACGCGGACCATGTGCTTGCGCGCAGCCGCCGTTGCCTTGGTGATGGCTTCCGGCACTTCGCGGGCCTTGCCCTTGCCGAAACCGACCCGGCCCGACCCGTCGCCAACAACCACGAGCGCTGCGAAACCGAAACGCTTGCCGCCTTTGACGGTCTTGGAGACGCGGTTGATGTGAACCAGCTTCTCCATGATGCCATCATCGGGCTCGTCACGGCCACCGCGACGATTGCCGCCCGGACCGCCACGACCACGGCCGCCACCGCCGCCGCCGCCACCACGATTATCGCCACGGCCGCCGCCGCCACTACGTCCGCCACGTTGCGGAGCACGGCCCGACTGCGGTGGAGCGCCAGCAGGGGCACCAGCCGGCGCACCGGATGAACCGGGAGGGGGCGGAGTTTGGTCGCCCTGCGCCGCCGACTGGTTCGCAGCCGCTTCGGACGGCGTGTCGGCAATTGCAGGCGCGGACGTGTCCGTCGTAGGACCGCTCAACGCTTCCGCTGCCTTCTCGACCGTCTTCTCGGTCACAGGTGCGTCGGTCGCAGGCGTGTCGTCGGTTTTGGGGGTTTCGTTTTCAGCCATATCTTAAAACTCCAGCCCGCCTTCGCGGGCGGCATCGGCCAGCGCTTTCACGCGGCCATGAAACAGGAACCCGCCGCGATCGAACACGACAGAGGTTACGCCAGCTTTCTTTGCAGCAGCGGCAATATCCTTGCCGACCTGGCTTGCGGCGTCGACATTGCCGCCGGTGGACTTGCCACCAAGCGTCGATGCGGCGGCCACGGTGCGGCCTTCGCGGTCATCGATGATCTGCGCATAGATATGCTGGCCCGTGCGGTGGACCGACAGGCGCGGCCTTCCGGCACCACGACTGCGAAGTGCAGTCCGGACCCGGCGGCGGCGACGTTCGAACAGGGATAGCTTTGCCATCTTACTTCTTCTTCCCTTCCTTGCGGAAGACATACTCGCCGCGATATTTGATGCCCTTGCCCTTATAGGGTTCGGGCTTGCGCCAGCGCCGCACTTCGGCTGCGAACTGGCCGACGGCCTGCTTGTCGATGCCACTGATTTCGATCGTGGTCTGATCCGGCGTTTTCACGTCGATACCTTCGGGTATCGGCAGATCGACATCGTGGCTGTAGCCGAGCTGCAGGTTGAGGGTCTTGCCCTTTGCCTGCGCACGATAACCGACACCGTTGATTTCCAGCACCTTGCTGAAACCGTCGGTAACGCCTTCGACGAGGTTCGCAACCAGCGTGCGCTGCATGCCCCAGAAGGAGGCGGCGGTCTTGGTGTCGTTGGCAGGCTTCACCTGGATTTCGTCACCTTCGACCTTGTAATCGATCTGGTCGGACAGGCCGAGCGTCAGGGTGCCTTTCGGACCCTTCACGCTGAGCGCGCCGTCCGCAATGTTCGCCGTCACGCCGCTGGGGATGGCGACGGCACGTTTACCGATACGGCTCATCAGTACACCTCCGCCAGCACTTCACCGCCGACATTTTCGGTGCGCGCTTCGGCGTCCGAAAGCACACCCTTGGGGGTGGATACGATGGTGATGCCAAGACCGTTGCGAATGATCGGCAGCTCGCGGCTGCCGGAATAGACGCGGCGGCCGGGCTTCGAAACACGGCTGACGTGCTTGATGGCAGGCTCGCCTTCGAAATATTTCAGTTCGATGCGCAACGCCTTGTGCGCGCCGGTTTCGTCATCGGAATAGCCACGGATGTAGCCTTCGCGCGTCAGCACTTCGAGGACATTGGCGCGCAGGCGCGAAGCGGGCGAGAGGACGGAGTCCTTCTTCGCCTGCTGGCCGTTGCGGATACGGGTGAGCATGTCACCCAGGGGATCGGTCATAGCCATTCGTCAGATCCTCACCAGCTCGACTTCGTCAGGCCCGGAATCAGGCCCTTGTTGCCAAGGTTGCGCATCTCGATGCGGTTGATGCCGAACTTGCGGTAATATCCGCGCGGACGGCCGGTGGTGGCACAACGGTTGCGGACCCGCGTAGGGTTCGCGTTGCGCGGGATTTCAGCCATCTTGAGACGCGCGATCAGCCGTTCGCCTTCGTCGAGCGAACGGTCGTCCGCAATCGCCTTCAGCTTGGCATATTTCGCCGCGTACTTCTTCACGAGGGCCTTGCGCTTCTCGTTCTTGTTGATGGAACTCAGTTTCGCCATTGGACTTAAGCTCTCTTCCTGATGCGTATCATGTAAAGCGAGGGTAGCAGGCTTACGCCGCTTCCTTCTGCTCTGCGTTTTCGGTCTCGGGGGTTGCTTCTTTCGGGAACGGGAAACCGAACAGGCGAAGCAGTTCGCGCGCTTCCTCGTCGGTGTTCGCCGTCGTCGTCACGATGATATCCATACCGCGTACGGTATCGATCTTGTCGTAGCTGATTTCCGGAAAGATGATCTGTTCCTTCAGGCCCATCGCATAATTGCCGCGCCCGTCGAACGATTTGGGGTTCAGGCCACGAAAGTCACGGATGCGGGGCATGGCGACCGTCACCAGACGATCGACGAATTCGAACATCCGGTTCCGGCGCAGCGTTACCTTGCAGCCGATAGGCATTCCTTCGCGCAGCTTGAACTGGGCAATGGATTTCTTGGCCTTGGTAATCACCGGCTTTTGACCCGCAATCAACGCCATTTCCTCGGCTGCGACGGCCACCTTTTTCTTGTCCTGGCTCGCTTCGCCGACGCCCATGTTCAGGACGACCTTTTCGATGCGCGGAACTTCAAACCGGTTCTTGTAGCCGAACTTCTCGGTCATCGCCTTGACGATCTGCTCGTCATAACGGGTCTTCATCCGCGGTGTCATATCACCCATCAATCGTCTCCCCGGACTTTACGGCCACGCGGACCTTCTTGCCGTCCTTCTGTTCGAACCGCACGCGGGTAGGCTTGCCGTCCTTGGGATCGGCAACCGCCACCTTTGCAAGGTGCATCGGCGCTTCGAAGCGGTCGAGGCCGCCCTGCGGGTTTTCCTGGCTCGGTTTGCGGTGGCGCACGGCGATGTTGACGCCTTCCACCACGACCTTGCCGACCTTGGGCATCACCTTGCTGACAGTGCCGGTCTTGCCCTTGTCCTTACCGGACAGGACGACAACGCTGTCGCCCTTCTTGATTTTGGCAGAAGCCATCACAGCACCTCCGGCGCGAGCGAAATGATTTTCATGAAACCGCGACCGCGCAACTCGCGAACTACGGGGCCGAAGATACGGGTGCCGATGGGCTCCTCGTTCTTGTTGACCAGCACGGCGGCATTGCCGTCGAACCGGATCACGCTGCCATCGGTGCGGCGCACGTCCTTGCGGGTGCGCACGATGACGGCGCGATGCACGTCACCTTTCTTCACACGGGCGCGTGGCTGGGCTTCCTTGACGGACACCACGATCACGTCCCCGACGGACGCGGTGCGACGCTTGGATCCGCCCAGTACCTTGATGCACTGGACACGCTTCGCGCCGCTATTGTCCGCGACGTCGAGATTGGATTGCATCTGGATCATCGATCCGTCTTCCTTCTCATCTGGCTTGCCCGGTCACGCCGGACAGTTCCTAATTCAAAACCGGGTTTCAGTTACCCGGCGTGGACGCCGCCACTTCGATATCGGCTTCCACTGCGACACCCTTGGATGCCTGAACCCGGTCCAGCACGGCCCAGGTCTTGGTCTTGGAAATCGGCTTGGTTTCCTCGATCCGGACGGTGTCGCCGATGGTATAGGCGTTGTCCGCATCATGGGCGTGATACTTCTTCGAACGGCGGATGATCTTGCCGTAAAGCGGGTGCTTCACCTTGCGTTCGACTTGTACGGTCACGGTCTTGTCGGTCTTGTCCGATGTGACCGTGCCGGTCAGGATACGTTTTGGCATGATGTGTCCTTATGCCTTTTCAGCGGCGCCAGCGGCGCGCTCGGTTTGCAGCGTCTTGATCTTGGCGATGGTACGACGAACCTCGCGAATACGCGCAGGCGCATCCAGCTGGTTGGTCGCCGCCTGGAAACGCAGGTTGAACGCTTCGCGCTTCAACTCGCTCAGCTGTTCGCTCAGCTGGTCGTCGCTCTTGGGGCGCAGGTCTTCGATCTTGCTCATGTCCTCAGCCCTCCAGATGCGAGGTGTCGCCGAAACGGGCAACGACCTTCGTCTTGACGGGAAGCTTCATTGCCGCACGCTCGAACGCAACAGCAGCCAGCGGACCTGGCACGCCGTCCAGTTCAAACATGATACGGCCCGGCTTGACGCGGGCAGCCCAGTATTCGACCGAACCCTTGCCCTTACCCTGACGCACTTCGGCGGGCTTCTTGCTCACCGGAACATCGGGGAAGATGCGGATCCAGAGGCGGCCCTGGCGCTTGATATGGCGCGTAATGGCGCGACGCGCGGCTTCGATCTGGCGCGACGTGATGCGCTCCGGCTCGAGAGCCTTAAGGCCGTAGGAGCCGAAATTCAGGACCGTGCCACCCTTGGCATCGCCCTTGATCCGGCCCTTGAACGCCTTGCGGTACTTGGTTTTCTTCGGTTGCAGCATTTTCTCTTACCTTACCGTGCGGGCCGGACGCCGGACGTCTGGGATTCCATCATCAGGCGATCCTGTGCGGTCGGGTCATGGCCGAGAATCTCGCCCTTGAAGACCCAGACCTTAATCCCGATGATGCCGTAGGCAGTGAGTGCCTCGGCTTCGGCGTAATCGATATTGGCGCGCAGCGTATGGAGCGGCACGCGGCCTTCGCGATACTGCTCAACACGCGCGATTTCCGCACCACCGAGGCGACCGCCGCACACGATCTTGATGCCTTCGGCACCCAAACGCATGGCGGACTGCATCGCGCGTTTCATGGCGCGACGGAAGGCGATACGGCGGATAAGCTGGTCGGCAATACCCTGCGCCACCAGCTTGGCATCGACTTCCGGCTTGCGGATTTCCACGATGTTCAGCTTCACTTCGCTGGCCGTCATGCCGGCAAGGGTCGTGCGCAGTTTCTCGATATCCGCACCCTTCTTGCCGATGATGACACCGGGACGCGCGGCATAGATCGAAATCCGGCAAAGCTTGGCCGGACGCTCGATAACCACCTTGGAGATCGCGGCCTGCGGCAGCGAACCCATGATGTGCTTGCGGATCTTGATATCTTCCGCGAGCAGCTGCGCATAGTCGCGCCCTTCGGCATACCAGCGGCTGTCCCAGGTGCGGTTGATCTGCAGGCGCAGACCGATCGGATTGCTCTTCTGGCCCATCTTACGCCTCTTCTTCTTCGGCTTCGCGCACCACGATGCGCAGCTTGCTGAATGGTTTCAGGATGCGCGTGCTCTTGCCGCGACCGCGAACGTGAAAGCGTTTCATCGTGATCGCCTTGCCGACGCTGGCTTCGGCGACGACGAGCGCATCGACATCGAGATCATGGTTGTTTTCCGCATTGGCGATTGCGCTCGACAGGACGCTCTTCGCATCGCGGGCCATCGCCTTTTTGGAGAAACTGAGGATGTTCAGCGCTTCCTCGACCTTGCGGCCACGGATAAGCTGGGCAACCAGGTTGAGCTTCTGTGCCGAACCGCGGATTTGCGCGCCGACGGCCAGAGCCTCGTTCTCGCCAACACGGCGCGGGGATTTTGCCTTGCCCATCAGCGTTTGCCCTTCTTGTCGGCAACGTGGCCGGGGAATGTGCGCGTCGGCGAAAATTCGCCAAGCTTGTGGCCGACCATGTCTTCCGAAACAGACACCGGAATAAACTTGTGCCCGTTATAGACATTGAACGTCAGGCCGACGAATTGCGGCAGGATCGTGGAACGGCGCGACCAGGTCTTGATCGGCTTCGCATTGCTTTGATCCTGCGCGTCTTCGGCCTTCTTCAGAAGGCTGAGCTCGACGAACGGACCTTTCCAGACGGAACGTGCCATCGGTTACCTCTTCTTCTTCGAATGACGCGAACGGATAATCATCTTGTCCGTCTGCTTGTTCTTGCGGGTACGGGCACCCTTGGTCGGCTTGCCCCACGGCGTAACCGGATGACGGCCACCGCTGGTCTTGCCTTCACCACCACCATGCGGGTGATCGACCGGGTTCTTGGCCACACCACGCGTCAGCGGCTTCACGCCCATCCAGCGCTTGCGACCGGCCTTGCCCAGGTTCTGGTTCTGGTTATCGGGGTTCGACACCGCACCAACCGTGCCCATGCAATCGGCGCGAAGATACCGCTGCTCGCCAGAGTTCAGGCGAACGATGACCATGCCCCGGTCGCGACCGACCAGTTGGACATAGGCACCTGCGGATCGGGCAATCTGCCCGCCCTTGCCCGGCTTCATTTCGACATTGTGCATGATCGTACCGAGCGGCATCTGGCCGAGCAGCATGGCGTTGCCGGGCTTCGTATCCGTCTTCTCGCCGGCGATCACCTTGTCGCCCACGGCGAGCCGCTGCGGTGCAATAATGTAGGCCAGTTCGTCATCGGCATATTTGACAAGCGCGATGAAAGCGGTGCGGTTGGGATCGTATTCGATCCGCTCCACGGTGCCCTCTACATCCCATTTGCGACGCTTGAAGTCGATGAAGCGATACTTCTGCTTGTGACCGCCGCCGATACCGCGCGAGGTGATGTGCCCCTTGTTATTGCGGCCACCCGTCTTGCGCTTGCCCTCGGTCAGCGACTTGACCGGCTTGCCTTTGAACAGGCCGGACTTGTCGACAAGGATCAGGCCACGACGGGCCGGACTGGTCGGTTTGTAATTCTTGAGTGCCATGGTTTCCTAGCTCCTCACAGACCGCTGGTGACGTCGATGGAGTCACCCTCGGCGAGCGTGACGACCGCCTTCTTAACGTCGTTGCGCTTGTAGGGCTTGCCCCGCCAGCGTTTCGTCTTGCCCTTCTGGACCAGCGTGTTCACCCCGGTGACTTTCACGTCGAACAGAGCCTCGACCGCTTCGCGTATCTGCGGCTTCGTCGCGTTCAGACCGACCTTGAAAACAACCGCGTTGTTTTCCGATGCCAGCGTGGACTTCTCGGTAATATGCGGTGCGACGATGACGTCGTAATGCCGCGAATCAATTTCTGCTTTAGCCATTGAATCGTGCCTCCAGCTTTTCGACCGCACCGCGCGTCAGCACCAGCGTGTCGTGCTTCAGGATGTCGTAAACATTGGCACCCTGCGCTGGCATAACGTTTACGCCCGGAACATTGCCCGCCGCCTTCTTGAAAGCATCGTTCACGGTGTCGCCATCGATAAACAGCATCTTGCCGGTCCAGCCATTCTTGCCGAACGTCTCGACCAGGTTCTTGGTCTTGGCGTCCGCCATTTCCAGACTGTCGAGGACGATCATGCCGTCCTTGGCTTTACTCGACAGAGCCATTTTCAGGCCGAGAGCGCGAATCTTCTTATTGAGAGACTGCTCGAATTCGCGCTTGCGGGCACCATGCGCCTTACCGCCACCGACGAAGATGGGCGCACCGCGGTCACCGTGACGCGCGCCGCCCGAACCCTTTTGCGGGCCGAACTTCTTGCCCGTGCGATTGACATCGGCACGTTCGCGTGTGGGCCGTGCCGTACCGCGCCGGTTTTCCAGCTGCCACGTTACGACGCGATGCAGGATATCTGCGCGCGGCTCGATACCGAACACGGCATCGCTCAGCTCGACATCGCCCGACGACTTGCCGTCGATTTTCTGAACCTTGACCTTCATGGGTCAGGACTCCTCATTCTTGGAATTGGCATCCGCTTCGGGCGTACCGCTGGCCGTACCGACCCCGGAGTCCTGCTGCTGCGCCAGCTTTTCCTGCTGCTCCAACGGAACCTCAGGGTTGGTTTCCTGCGTTGCGGCGGTTTCGATCATGCCGGCATCGGCATCTTCGGTAACGAACTCGTCGGCGTTGCGGCGCATGGCACCGGGGAACGGGAGGTCGTCCTGCCGCAGCTTCACGGAATCGCGCACAACCAGCCAGCCATTCTTGTGACCGGGGACGGAACCCTTGACGAACAATAGGCCGCGATCGGCATCCGTGCGAACGATTTCGAGGTTCTGCTGGGTCCGCTGACGCGCGCCCATATGCCCCGCCATCTTCTTGCCCTTGAAAACCTTGCCGGGATCCTGGTTCTGACCCGTCGAACCGTGCGAACGGTGACTGATCGACACACCGTGGGTTGCGCGAAGACCGCCGAAGCCCCAGCGCTTCATGGCACCGGCGAAGCCCTTGCCCTGCGTGTGACCGGTAATGTCGACCTTTTGGCCTGCATTAAAATGCTCGGCGGAAATGCGTGCGCCGATGGGCAGCAGACCATCTTCGCCGTCGAGGCGGAATTCGGCGATGCGCATTTTCAGGCCTACCTCGGCCTTCGCGAAATGCTCGCGCTGCGGCTTGGCAACGTTCTTCTGCTTGGCTGCACCCGCGCCGACCTGAAGGGCGAAGTAGCCATCGCGGTCGGATGTACGGTGCGACACGACCTGGCAGTCTTCCAGTGACAGAACGGTAACGGGCACGTGCCGTCCGTCCTCCTGGAAGAGGCGGGTCATCCCGACTTTCTTAGCGATCACGCCTGTGCGCATCGTCAAAACTCCTAACACAGAGGCACCGCGGACCATCCACGGTGCTTGCCAGCCCTGATTTGATACGCGCCCCGTCCGGGCCGAGTGCGCCCGACGCCGGAGCGATGGGTGCGAGACGGGGGACGCAGCCCGGTCGATGGACCGGCGGTATCCCTTATTCGTCCGGTTAGCTTATCGTCCCACCGGCGGGACCGATCCTGACCAGCCTACGCCAGCTTGATCTCGACATTTACGCCTGCGGCGAGGTCGAGCTTCATCAGCGCGTCCACGGTCTGGGCGTTGGGCTGCACGATGTCGAGCAACCGCTTGTAGGTGCGCACCTCGAACTGCTCGCGCGACTTCTTGTCGATATGCGGGCCGCGGTTCACGGTGAACTTCTCGATCCTCGTCGGCATCGGAATGGGCCCGCGAATAAGCGCACCTGTCCGGCGTGCTGTCTCCGCGATTTCGCCAGTTGCCTGGTCGAGAACGCGGTGGTCAAACGCCTTAAGGCGAATGCGAATATTCTGGGCTTCCATGTCCGTATACCGATGAGAAAGAGCAAACAAAAATCAGCGGCCCCGCCCTCTCCCGTCTCCGAGGGAGAATGGGGCCGCCGATCGAATTTTCAGTAACCAAATTCAGTTGGCGCGGGACGAATCCCGCGCCGGTTGATCGGGCTTCTATTACTTAGTGATCTTGCTGACAACCCCTGAACCGACGGTCCGGCCACCTTCGCGGATTGCAAAACGCAGGCCTTCGTCCATCGCGATCGGTGCGATCAGCTTGACGTCGATAGTGACGTTGTCACCTGGCATCACCATTTCGGTGCCTTCTGGCAGAACCACTTCACCGGTCACGTCCGTCGTGCGGAAGTAGAACTGCGGACGGTAGTTGGCGAAGAACGGCGTGTGACGGCCGCCCTCGTCCTTCGACAGGACGTAGACCTCGGCACTGAATTCGGTGTGCGGGTTGACGGTACCGGGCTTGGCCAGAACCTGGCCACGCTCGACATCTTCACGGCCCACACCACGGATAAGCGCGCCGATATTGTCGCCCGCTTCACCACGATCCAGCAGCTTGCGGAACATTTCCACACCGGTAACAGTCGTTTTCGAGGTATCCTTGATACCCACGATCTCGACTTCGTCGCCCACGTTCACCACGCCGGTTTCGACACGGCCCGTAACCACGGTACCGCGTCCCGAGATCGAGAACACGTCCTCGATCGGCATCAGGAAGTCCTTGTCCACCGGACGTTCGGGCTGCGGAATGTAGCTGTCAACAGCGTCCATCAGTTCCTTGATCGACTTCTCGCCGATTTCCTCGTCGCGGCCTTCCAGAGCGGCAAGCGCCGAACCCTTGATGATCGGAATATCGTCGCCGTCGAAATCGTAATCGCTCAGCAGTTCGCGCACTTCGAGTTCGACGAGCTCGAGCAGCTCTTCGTCATCGACCTGGTCGACCTTGTTCAGATACACGACCAGCTGCGGTACGCCGACCTGGCGGGCAAGCAGGATGTGCTCGCGCGTCTGCGGCATGGGTCCGTCAGCGGCGTTCACCACGAGGATGGCGCCGTCCATCTGCGCCGCGCCCGTGATCATGTTCTTCACGTAGTCGGCGTGGCCGGGGCAATCGACGTGAGCGTAGTGACGCGCGTCGGTTTCATATTCAACATGTGCAGTCGAAATCGTGATGCCGCGCTCGCGCTCTTCAGGTGCCTTGTCGATGTTTGCGAAATCGACTGCGGAGCCCATCACCTTGGTGATTGCTGCAGTCAACGTGGTCTTGCCATGATCGACATGACCGATGGTGCCCACGTTGCAATGCGGCTTGTTCCGCTCGAATTTTTCCTTCGCCATGATTCTCTATAACCTTGTGTTGAAATGAATGTCCGGGCCGGAGCTTCCTCCGAAACGGCGGCACCCGGCAAAACAGGCGCCGCCCTTAAACCCGATGCCGGAGTTAGGCAAGCGTCGTTACGCCAGCTTCTCCTTGACTTCCTGCGCCACGCTCGCGGGAACTTCGTCGTAATGGCTGAACTGCATGGAGTACTGTGCACGGCCTTGCGAGAATGACCGCAATTCGTTCACATAGCCAAACATGTTGGCCAGCGGCACGAAGGCCTCGACCGCCTGTGCGTTGCCGCGTGTGTCGGTGCCCTGGATTTGGCCACGGCGACTGTTGAGATCGCCGATCACGTCGCCAAGGTAATCTTCCGGCGTGATGACTTCCACCTTCATCACCGGCTCCAGCAGCTTGATGCCCGACTTCTGAGCCGCTTCGCGCATGGCGCCGCGACCCGTGATTTCGAATGCCACCGTGCTGGAGTCGACGTCATGATATTTGCCGTCGATTAGCTGAATGGTGAAATCGATGATCGGAAAGCCGACGAGGAAACCGCTTTCGGCCTGCTCGCGCATACCCTTTTCGACGGACGGGATATATTCGCGCGGGATGTTACCGCCCTTGATGTTGTCCTCGAAAATGATGCCCTGCCCGCGTTCGCCGGGGGTGACGACAACCTTGGCTTCACCGAACTGGCCCGAACCGCCCGACTGTTTCTTATGGGTGTAGGTCACTTCGACTTCGCGTCCCAGCGACTCACGATACGCCACCTGCGGCGCACCGACATTGGCTTCGACCTTGAACTCGCGCTTCATGCGATCAACAAGGATGTCGAGGTGTAGCTCGCCCATGCCTTTGATGATTGTCTGGCCCGATTCATGATCGGTCGTGACGCGGAAGCTGGGATCTTCGGCAGCGAGGCGATTGAGCGCGACGCCCATCTTTTCCTGGTCGGCCTTGGTCTTGGGCTCCACGGACAATTCAATGACCGGATCGGGAAATTCCATTCGCTCAAGGATGATCGGATGCGCCGGATCGCACAGCGTATCGCCGGTAGTGGTGTCCTTCATTCCTGCAATTGCGACGATATCGCCAGCAAACGCTTCCTCGATATCTTCGCGGTTGTTGGAATGCATCAGCAGCATGCGGCCGATCTTTTCCTTCTTTTCCTTCACGCTGTTCATGACAATGCCCTTGGACAGCTTGCCGGAATAGATACGCGTAAAGGTGAGCGAGCCGACGAACGGGTCGTTCATGATCTTGAACGCCAGCGCGCTGAACGGCGCGTCGTCGGACGAAGCGCGCGTCTGCTCTTCGTCGCTGTCGGGCAGCACGCCCTTGATCGCCGGAACGTCGAGCGGGGACGGCATGTAGTCGACAACTGCGTCGAGCAGGGGTTGCACGCCCTTGTTCTTGAACGCCGAGCCGCACAGTACCGGCACGAACTTGCGATCCATCGTACCCTTGCGGATAAGTGCCTTCAGCGTCTTGGCATCCGGCTCCTCGCCCTCAAGATACTTTTCCATGATGTCGTCGTCCTGCTCGACGGCAAGTTCCATCATTTTCTCGCGATATTCAGCAACTTTCTCGACCATATCCTCGGGAATATCGACATAGTTGAATGACGCGCCAAGGCTTTCATCTTCCCACACGATACCGCGATTATTCACAAGATCGACCACGCCGAGCAGGTCAGCTTCGGCACCGATGGGTAAGTATAGAACCAATGGCGTCGCACCAAGGCGTTCGACGATACTGTCAACACAGTAATAAAAGTCCGCGCCGGTGCGGTCCAATTTATTTACGAAGCACATTCTTGGCACGCCGTACTTGTCGGCCTGGCGCCATACTGTTTCGCTCTGGGGCTCGACGCCTGCGACGCCATCGAACACAGCCACCGCGCCATCGAGGACGCGCAGGCTGCGTTCGACTTCGATGGTGAAGTCGACGTGGCCGGGGGTGTCGATGATGTTGATGCGGTGCTTTTCGCCCTTGCCGTCCTCGTTCTGCCAGAACGTGGTGGTGGCGGCGCTGGTGATGGTAATCCCGCGCTCCTGCTCCTGCTCCATCCAGTCCATCGTCGCCGCACCATCGTGCACTTCGCCGATCTTGTAGGACTTCCCGGTGTAATACAGGATGCGTTCGGTGGTCGTGGTCTTGCCGGCGTCGATATGCGCCATGATGCCGATATTGCGGTAACGCTCCAGCGGATAGTCGCGGGCCATGAGGTATTCCTTAAACGGGTTCGGGAGAGGCGAATGCCCCACCCATGTAGGGTCTGGTGTTACGTCTTAAAGACGTCCCACCCTACCAGCGATAATGCGAGAATGCGCGGTTTGCGTCCGCCATGCGGTGCGCGTCTTCGCGCTTCTTGACCGCATTGCCGCGGTTGTTGGCGGCATCCATCAACTCGCCCGACAGGCGCGCCGACATGGTGGTTTCCGCGCGGCCACGCGCCGCACCGATCAGCCAGCGGATCGCCAGCGCCTGCGCACGTTCGGGACGCACTTCCACCGGCACCTGGTAGGTGGCACCACCGACGCGGCGGCTGCGGACCTCGACCTGAGGCGACACGTTGTTCAGCGCGTCGTGGAACAGCTGCACCGGATCGGCCTTGGCCTTGGTCTCCACCGTTTCCAGTGCGCCATAAACGATGCGCTCTGCCGTGGACTTCTTCCCGTCGAGCATGAGGTTGTTCATGAACTTCGACAGGATCAGGTCCTTGAACTTGGGATCGGGCAGGATGACCCGCTTTTCGGGACGACGACGACGTGACATATTCTCTAACTCCTTCGGAGTGCGGCAACCCGTCCGGGTTGCCTTGGCTGTTCCGTCCCGCTCCCCCTCCCGACCACCCGATCAGGATAATGCCTTGGGTAGTCGGGAGGGGGAGCGGGACGGCACAGCCAGCTTTGGCGGATGCCAAAGCGCACGGACAAAAAACTCGAACCAAGCCGCGCGCAACCAAGCCCGCGACGTTGGCGCCCTTACTTCGGCCGCTTGGCCCCATATTTGGAACGGCTCTTGCGCCGGTCCTTCACACCCTGCGTGTCGAGCACGCCGCGCAGCACGTGGTAGCGCACACCGGGAAGGTCGCGCACACGGCCGCCGCGGATCAGCACCACGGAGTGTTCCTGAAGGTTGTGGCCTTCGCCGGGGATGTAGCTGATGACCTCGCGCTGGTTGGTCAGGCGCACCTTGGCAACCTTGCGCAGCGCAGAGTTCGGCTTCTTCGGCGTGGTGGTATAGACGCGTGTGCAGACGCCGCGCTTCTGGGGATTGGCTTCCATGGCCGGAACCTTGGACTTCTCCTTCTGCGGCGTACGGCCCTTGCGGACCAGCTGGTTGATTGTCGGCATGAAGTACTCTTCACCTGTTGTACGGCCCGACGCGCGACACCATGCCACACGAGCGAACCCATGATGATGCCGAAAGCTGTTCCACGGAAGGAGGAAGGCCGCGCAACGCGCCCCTGCGAAAGCAGAGGCCCCGTTCCACCAGCGCCAAGGCCGATGGCATGCCTTCGCGAAGAAGGCGCACGAACCTGAAACACTCCACCCGAAACACCCGACGGCACCGGATTACTTTGACGGCCACCCGCCCGAACGATCCTTGCGACCATCCGAACACACAAAAGCCCGACCGCAAACGATTCGCTCTTAGTGAGAGCGGGATCGAAGCATCGGACTTCCGGAATAAACCGGCAATGTTCAGTTCTATCAGTCCAACGACGCGCATGGCGTGCCGTCGATGGGAGGGCGTTTATGTTGGATTTGTGGCGGGGTCAAGATGTGGATTCCGACGGCACTCGCAGTTGTAACGTGAACAAACATAGTCCAATCTGGAATTACTGCGGTGCATGATGACCGCTGATATGCTAGTTTCGCATGCAGTGGAGATGGTGTTTGTCAAAGTTAACGTTCTACGAGTTTTTCGCCGGTGGCGGTATGGCTCGCGCCGGTTTAGGCGAAGCATGGGAGTGCAAATTTGCAAATGACTTCTGTGATATGAAGCGTGATGTCTACACTAAAAATTGGGGTGTAAAGGATTTTGTAGGCGGCGATATTAACGGCCTAGATTCGATTATGCTTCCGGGAAAGGCGGATTTGGCTTGGGCATCTTTTCCTTGCCAAGATTTGTCCCTAGCTGGGAACGGCGGTGGGATCGGACGTAAGACGAAGGTGCCAGAGACAAGGTCTGGTGCTTATTGGGGATTTTGGGATCTGATCTCACAACTTCGATCTGAATCGCGGCCGCCACGCGCTCTAGTATTAGAGAATGTCGTTGGGTTCCTCTCGTCCAACAATTGTGCCGATTTCAAGTTAGTGTGTGAAACCATTATCGAGCTTGGCTACAGAGTTGGAGCAACAGTAATTGATGCGAAACTTTTTGTACCACAAAGCCGACCGCGCGTTTTCCTGATTGCTATACGCGAGGATGAAATTGTCCCCCCAGAGCTTGTGAAGGCTACGCCCGCATCACTATGGCACACGCCCGCCATCGTTCGAGCAAAAGAAAAGCTATCGAAGCAGGCCCAGGCTCAATGGCTTTGGTGGCAGCCTAAAGAGCCGACCAGAGCGGTCACAAAACTATCCAGTATCATTGGCGATGAGCCGGTTGGTTGTCAGTGGCATGAACCTAAGCAAACGCAACGCTTGCTATCCATGATGACGGAAGGGAATTTGGCCAAGGTTCGGTCTGCGATGAGTAGCAACGAAAGGCGTGTAGGAGCTATCTTTAAGCGAACCCGCCTCGATACACGCGGTAACAAAACTCAACGTGCTGAGGTCCGGTTCGATGAGACAGCTGGATGCTTGAGAACGCCTGGAGGTGGGTCTAGCCGCCAGATTGTTTTAGTCGTGCAAGGTTCGTCAGTACGAAGTCGGCTGCTATCTCCTAGAGAAGCATTCCGTTTGATGGGGTTAGAAGCGGATTATGAAATGCCGCAACGTTACAACGATGCTCTCCATGTCGCTGGCGACGGCGTTTGCGTCCCGGTTGTATCGTTCATCAGCACCGAGATATTAGAACAGGTACTTACACCAAAAGGTTGTCAGGTTACACGTCAAGCAGCATAGCGAAGATTATGGCAATTGATCTGAAGTACCGAAAGAACGCACTTCGCAAACTGACCAATGAGATTGGTTGCTACGTTCTATGCGACCTCGATGAAGTGCCTATATATGTTGGGCAATCTAAAGACGGTATTCGTACGCGGGTAAATCGCCATCTTACCTCTGCTCGCTCCGATATCATTGCGAACCGGCAAGTAGATGTATGGGAAATTGCTTATGTATGGGCTTATCCTACAAATCGGCAGCGAATTGGCTCACTAGAAGATGCGCTTTTCCATCAATATCATCCAAAATCGGCGTTAATGAACGGAAAGATTCCGCCCGTACCTGTCGACGCATATGAGATACCAGAACCTTCGCAGGTTTTATGCGTCATGGCCGAGGAAGAGATCGAGGACAAAAAAGATCCGGCATTGCGGTTGCCCCGGCAAGCAGAGCACTATTCTCAGATAGTAGGTCATTTTTTAGCAGTGAAAAATAGTTCGGAAATTGCGTTGGCTATGGACGCGCATTTCGAGCGGCTTCGAAAATACCATCGTTTGTTGTTAGGGTTGGACGAGATCGAAACCGGCTAGGCTTTGAATGGTCATCCGCAAGTAAGTTCGCAAGTGCGTGGCTCGTAGACCGCGATACGTTCGCATAACTCGTTCAAAAACCATTTTCCTACACGCCCCCTTTCTGCAATCTGCTCCGGCATGACACATCCAAACGTTCATGCCGCCCCCTCCCCCCACACGAACAAGGCAGCGTCCGACTCGCCGCGGCCCGCTTACCAAACGCTATCCGGCAAGCAGGTGCTCGCCGATCTCGAAGCGGCCGAAGAGCGCTCCGCCCCGCGCAATCCGAACTTCGACGAGAACGGCCAGTTGAGCGAGGCCTATCTTGCGCACATTGCCTCCAATCCCGACGAGCTGCCCGACCACGAGGAAGTCGATTACGACGCGGAATACGGCAACCCCGAACCGCCGGGCCGATGCACGCGCGCCATTCCCCGTCAGGGCACCTCCGCGGTCGCCTATGTCGGGGAGGAGCCGGACGAGGACGATCCCCTGCTGGCGTTCGAGCCCTATCTGCACGCTCGCCCGCGCGGCAATTCCATCACGCCGGAGCGGCAGCGCAAGTTCATCGCCACCCTCGCCGCCACCGGCATCGTCCAGCAGGCGGCCCGTTCCATCGGCAAGTCGATGGAGGCGCTGTACAAGCTGCGCGCGCGGCCCGGGGCGGAAGGGTTCCGGGAGGCATGGGAGGCGGCGCTGGATCGCGGGGTGCAGCGGCTGGAGGACTGTGCGCTCGAACGGGCCATCCAGGGCACGCCCACGCCCATCGTGTCGGGCGGCAAGCTTCTGGGCGAGTGGGACAAGCCCGACAACATGCTGCTGCGCTTCCTGCTGCGATACCGCCTGCCGCAACGCTACGGCGCGCAGCAGTTGCAGCCCGGCGATGCGGTTTACGAGCGCATCCGGGACGAGGTGATGCAGGACTATCGCGACAACGGGCCAACGCCGGAAGATGCGATGGCAAAGCTGGAAAAGATGTTCGAGGCCAAGCGCAAGCAGCGGCTGCGGCAGGAGGCCGCCGAGCTGGAGGCGTTTCCGGAACTGCGCCGCATGACCGCGGCGCAATGGGAGGCGGAGAAGGCGGGCGCGAGTGCGGAGGAAGTGGCGGCGCTGGGCCACACCGCGTTCGAGCGCATTTCGGACTGGCACGCGCATCTGGTCGACGACGCGATGGAAGCGACGGTGGCGATGTATCGGGAGCGCGAGGGGCGGGCGCTGGATACGCCGCAAGACGACGCGCCTGAGGAGGACCGGTCGGCAGCGGGCTAGGTGGCGGCAGCGTCAGGCCGTGTTCGGGTCGTTCCCAGTGAGAAACGCCACCAGCGCGCGGACCTTTTTCTGGCGCCATTGCGGCAGGGGGGCGACCAGCCAGTAGGCGCGGCGGCCCTCGTCCGGCCCCTCCAGTATCGTGACCCGCCCCGCCGCGATGGCGTCCTCCACCAGCAGCAGCGGCAGCACCGCGCGGCCCATGCCCGCCGCCGCGCTGCGACAGCGCCTGTCCGGCATTGGCGACCTGCACCGATGGCGTCGCGCCTTCGGGCAGCGGGGCGCCGGGCCAGTCGATCCACTCGTCCCTTGCGGCATCGTCCGCATCGGTGGCCGCTACCACCACGCGGCGAGCGGGGGCGAGTTCGACGCCTTCCAGCTCGCCCGGCCCGTCCGCCAGCCGGATCGCCATGTCGAGGTTCGCCTCGGCGAAGTCGGCGTCTTCGTTCTCGACCAGCTGGAAGCGGGTGCCGGGGTGCGCGGTGCGCCAGGCGGCGAGGCGCGGGGCGAGCCATTGCGCGTAGAATTCGCGCGGAGCGGCGATGGTGAAGCGGTCGCTGGCCTGCCCCGCCTGCATCGCCTGCACGCTTTCCTCGAATTTCAGGAAGCCTTCGCGCAACGGGTCCAGCCCCGCCGCGCCCTCCGCCGTCATTTCCAGCCCCCGGCTGGTGCGGCGGAACAGCACGGTGCCGAGGTGATCCTCCAGCGCCCTGATCTGCTGCCCCACGGCGGCAGGCGTCACCGCCAGCTCGTCCGCTGCGCGGGTAAAGCTGAGGTGCCGCGCGGCGGCGTCGTAGACGCGCAGGGCGTTCAGGGGCAGGTGGGTGCGCTTCACAGGACGGCGATTATTGTGCCGTGGCGGGTGCCGCGAGCGGGAAATACGGGATGCGAATTTCCACCGGTTCGCCCGCTGCATCCGCAAACGTGTAGAACCCTTCCATCGAGCCGTGCGGCGTCGTCAGCGGGCAGCCGGAAACGTAATCGTGGCTGTCGCCCGGTGCGAGCAGCGGCTGTTCGCCAACCACGCCTTCGCCATCGACATGGTTCACCATCCCGCGCCCGTCGGTAATGCGCCAGTGGCGGCTGCGCAGCGTCATCGGCGCATCGCCCCCGTTCTCGATGCGGATGTGGTACATCCAGAACCACTTGCCGACCGCGGGCTGCGACTGTTCGGGCAGGAAGTTGACGGCAACCCGCACGGTAATCCCGGCGGTGGTCGCGGCGTGGGCGAAGAGTTCTTTCATGGTATTCTTGACGTAACAATTCTCGCCCGGGTCACAAGAGGCCAATCGCGCTTTACCCGGCCCAGCCAGCTTCCGATGTCACCACCTTCGCCCGTCAGGACTGCTTCTTGTCAAAACGGTCGAGGCTGAAGGTGCGCCGATAGTCGCTATATCTGGTCGCGAAGTCCTTGCCCGAGCTATCGTATCGCGCAGCGTAGAAACCGCACTGCTCGTTGCGCTGGCTTTCCGAGCGTCTGCGATAAAACCAATAGCAATCGACCATCAACCGCGCACGGTTCCAGCGGCGGTCCATCAACTGTCTGCGCGGGACGGTGAGAATATGCCTTTTTGCCCTCAGGAGGTTCGAGAACGCCGCGTTGACATTGATTTTCGCTTCCGCCTCTTCGACCGTGACGGGCCGGACCCTCTTTGCGCACGCAATCAAGGCATGGTCCGCGATGGCCTTGTCTTCGACGGAAGAGTTTGCCCAATACATGCGATCATGGATTTTGGCGCAGTAATCCACGCTGAACTCGTCACCGAAATCAAGCGTGGGGTCGGTCCATTTCGTGTTGCCGTGCCCTCCACCGGTATAGAACCCGAAGCGGTAGCCATTTGTCACCAAAATGCCCTTGTAACAGGCCCTTTTTGAGCCGCTTGCCGCATTCGCGATAATTGTCGAACCCCACAACATCGGCACGGTTCGACGTCAGCTTGCTGCGAAGCTGTGCATGCGTTCTGAAACGCTGATTGTCGTTGCGTCTCACGCACGACCAGATTGTCAGCCGCGCGCCCTGTGCCCGCCTTCCGCCCGGAAGGTCGATGCATTTGTTCGCCGCCGTCTTGATCCTGCCGAACATGCCGAATGGAAAATCCTGTGTGAACGACCACTTCTGCGTCGCGTAGCCGCGACAGGAATCAAGGCGCAATGCCCGTCCGTTGTGCAGCTTTCTTTCATGAACATCCAGGCACTTGTCTTCAAACCGGGGCGAGCGCAATTCACGCTGGGCAGTGTAGGCCCAGCGTTGGCGCGTATCGTTGGAATTGCAACGGCGCAACTCGACGATTTCACCATTGGTTGAAAGGCAATCGGACGTGTTGTTGAAACGGATAAGCGACGTGTCCGGGTTCCATGCCAGTGCCTGCGATGGCAATGCCAGCGCTCCCGCGGCGGCAACGATCGCCGCAATCGCCGCTCGAAATGTCGTGTTTCCCCCCGCACGTGAACCGCTTTACCCCCGCCCGGCTATGTCTTGGCCTGTTAACTTGTTGTGAATTGATAAGGAAGCGGCCGAGGCGACTTGACCAAGCCGGCCCGTTCGCCGGTATCAATGCGGCGCCAGTCCCTGTTCCAGACCCGTGCGGTCCTCCAGTGCGTGGCGGTCGAACAGGTCGGCGCTGGCGGTGTTGAGGCCGACGATCCGCGTATGGCGGCCATTGCGGCGCATCCGGTCCACCGCCTTTTCCAGCGCGCCGATGGCCGAGATATCCCAGAAATGCGCCTTGCTGACGTCGATTACCACGGTGTCGGACGCATCGGCGTGGCGGCTCTCCGGGCCGATCATCTGCTGGAACTTGTCCACACTGGCGAAGAACACCTGCCCGCTGATGTGATAGACCGCGCTGTGCGGGCGGCGCACCCGCTCAACGGTGAACATGTTGCGCACCTTGCCCGCGAAGAAGATGCCGCTGAGCAGCACGCCGGTCAGCACGCCCAGCGCCAGATCATGCGTCCACACCGTGACCGCCACCGTCGCCAGCATAACCGCGCTGCTGGCGGGGGGATGGACGCGCAGGTTGGGAATGGAATTCCAGCTGAACGTGCCAATGGACACCATGATCATCACCGCCACCAGCGCGGGCATCGGCACCGCGCCGACATAGCTCCCCAGCACGGTCAGCAAGAACAACAGGAACGCGCCCGCCACGAAAGTGGACAGCCGCCCGCGTCCGCCGCTGGCCACATTGATGACCGATTGCCCGATCATCGCACAGCCGCCCATGCCGCCGAAACACGCGGCGACGAAATTGGCGAAGCCCTGCCCGGCCACTTCCTGCCGTTTGTTGCTATCGGTATGCGTCATATCGTCCACGATCTGCGCGGTCAGCAGGCTTTCCAGCAGGCCCACCGCCGCCATCGTGATCGAATAGGGCGCGATGATGCGCAGCGTTTCCAGCGTCAGCGGCACGTCGGGCCAGGTCAGCGACGGCAGGCCGGTGGGCAGCTCGCCCATCTGGCCCACGGAGATCACCGGCGCCCCCCAGAACACTGCCACGGCGGTCAGGACGACGATGGCGACCAGCGGGCTTGGTACCACCTTGGTCAGGCGCGGCACGCCGTAGATCATGGCGAGACCGGCGGCGACCATAGCATAGGTCACCCAGGTCACGCCGTCGGTGCGCGGGTCAAGCTGCGGGATCTGTGCGATGAAGATAAGGATCGCCAGCGCGTTGACGAAGCCGGTGATGACGCTGCGGCTGACGAACTGCATCAGCAGGTCCAGCCGCAGGATGGCGGCGACACCCTGTATCAGCCCCATCAGGATGGTGGCGGCGAACAGATATTCCACCCCGTATTCGCGCACCAGCGGCACCACGACGACGGCGACGGCGGCAGTCGCAGCGGAGATCATGCCGGGCCGTCCGCCGACCAGAGCGATGACCATCGCGATGGCGACGCTGGCATACAGCCCGACGCTGGGATCGACGCCCGCGATCAGGGCAAAGCCGATGGCTTCCGGGATCAACGCAAGAGCAACAACGATGCCCGCAAGGATATCGGCGCGGATATTGCCGAACCATTCACCAAAATACCGGGACGCGTAGCTGCGGCGCGCCGCGGGGGTCGCGACGGTGGGGGACGCGGCTGGGGTCATGACGGGCTTTCGTGGAATGCGTAAATAGATCACGCGCCGCCTAGCCGCTTATGCTGCGATGCACAACCAAACCCGCAATCGACTTTTGCATTGCAACAAAGCTGTCACCCGGAAGACCCTAAACCTTCACCGGCAGGACGCCGGACCGTCACCCGCTCCGCTTAGGGACTTCCTGTCTTTCAAGGAGTTTTCACTATGATTCGGCTCGCTGTCATCCACCGTTCGCTTTCCACAGGTGCGGCTGCGTTCGCGCTTCTTGCAACGCCCCATTTCGCACACGCACAGACGACCGGCGCAGCCGCCGACGATGCAGATGTTGCGGGCGATCGCACGCGCAGCGGTCAGGATGCCGGGCAGATCGTCATCACCGCGCAGAAGATCGAACAGCGCGCGGTCGATGTGCCGATCACCATTTCCGCCGTCACCGGAGAGCGGATCGAGGAGCTGGGCGTCAGCGACCTGGACGAGCTGTCAAACTACGTCCCCGGCCTCAATATCCAGGAGCAGAGCGCGAACAATCCCGGTGTCGTCATTCGCGGCATCACGTCGGACAGCGGCTCCTCGCAACAGGGGCCGCGCGTCACGCTGTATTACAACGGCATCGACATCTCGCGCAGCCGGGGCAGCTATCAGGCAATCTACGATCTCGACCGGGTGGAGGTCATCAAGGGGCCGCAGGCGACGCTGTTCGGCACCGCATCGGCCGTCGGCGCGATCAGCCTTGTGTCTGCCCGCCCACGCCCCGGCGTCTCTGCCGAGTTCACCGGCGGCTACGGCAATTTCGACAGCTACCTCGCGTCCGGCTTCGTCAATGCCGGATCGGACACGGTCGCGGTGCGCGTGGCGGGCGAATACCGCAAGCGCGACGGCTATGTCGAAAACCTGTCGCCGACGCAGGAAGACGACCTGTATGCACAGGACCAGCTTGGTGTGCGCGCATCGCTGCGGTTTACGCCGACGCCGGACCTGACCATCGACCTCATCGGCACCTACGACCAGCAGCGCAATGGCGGCACGCCGTTCATTTCCGGCACCCTGCCCGCCTTCCTCGGCGCACCGGGCGGTGCGGCCAATGCGTTCGAACCCGCCAATCTCGGCGGATCGCCTTTCTCCGAAGCAGAACTCGGCGATGCCCAACTGGGACTGGACCGCGAGGTCTATGACGCGAACCTGACGCTGGAATACCTCCTCACGGACAGCCTCACCTTCACCACCGTCAACGGCTATCGCAAGTTCGACAGCGCCGAGGTGTTCGACGCGGACGGCTCCGCCGCCCCGTTCCTCGAATTTGCCGAGATTGCGGAAGGCGAACAGTTCAGTCACGAGGGCCGCTTCTCCTACGTAGACGATAGCTGGCGTGCGTCGTTCGGCTGGAACTTCTTCACCGAAGACGGTTTGCAGAATGTGCCGTTCAGCACCGAGGAAGGCGTGTATTTCCAGTGCGTCGTGGGACTGATCCCGAACCTGCCCTGCGTGGCGCCGGACGGCACGGTGCCCTCGCTTGCCACCACCGGCATCCTGACCGGCGGCGCGGTTGCGGCCTTCCCTTATAGCTCGGTGTTCGAGAACCAGGGCGACAACCAAAGCTATTCTGTCTTCGCAGACGCGACCTATATCCCGACCCCTGCCATCGAACTGACCGCCGGTGTCCGCGTGCTGATAGAACAGCGCAAGTCCGGCTTCCGTGCGGAAGTGCCGCGATCGCAGCTGCTCGGCGTGCCGTCGCTGTTCCCGCAGGTCGATACGCAAGGCCAGACGTTCGAGGCGGAGCGCAGCTATTCCGCCGTGCTGCCACGCTTCAATGTGCTGTTCCGCGCAACCGACGATATCAACCTGTTCGCGACCGTGTCGAAGGGCCGCCGCTCTCCGGTTGTCGGGCTGAGCGCTTCACGCCTGCCGAACGGCGATGCCGCGCCCAACCTGCAACTGGTACCCGAGGAAACCGTGTGGAACTACGAGGCGGTCTGAAGGGCCGCGTCGGTATCCTGTCCGGCTCGCTCGGCATCTATTACCAGGAATATGAAGGGTTCCAGGTGACGCCCGCTGAAGTCGGTGCGCTGACACAGAGCATCGGCACGGCCAGCAATCTGGGTGTGGAAGCCGAATTGCAGCTGAACCCGACCGACTGGCTGAGCCTGTTCGCCAACGGCAACTATATCGACGCGACGATCGACGACGATCCAGCCTTCGCGGGCGCGTTTGCCGGCGCACGGTTCCGCCTGCAACCCGAATGGCAAGCCGCCGCCGGGTTCACCATCGACGCGCCGGTGGCCGACGGCGTGCGTTTCTTCGCCACGCCGTCGGTCACCCATCGCAGCCGGTTGTTCTTCGAACTGCCCAACAGCAATCTGATTTCGCAACCCAAGGTGACGCTGTTCAACGCACGCGCCGGAGTAAGCTTCGCGGACGAACGGTTCGAAATCGCGGGCTTCATCCGCAATGCCTCGGACGAAGACTACCTGCTGGATGCGGGCAATACGGGCGGCGCGTTCGGTATTCCCACCTTCATTCCGGCAGAGCCACGCTTCTACGGCATCGAACTGACTGCGCGGCTAGGCGACTGATCAGCCACCGGACAGCGCCTCGTCGATCTGGGCGAGGCGCTCCTTGCCGAAGAACATCTCGTCCCCCACCCAGACCGTGGGGATGCCGAACGCACCGCGCGTCACGGCGTCATCGGTCGCGTCGATCAGCGCCTGCTTGACGGCAGGCTCTTGCGTCTTTTCGGCAAGGGCGGCGGCATCGAAACCGGCCGCGTCGAGCGCCGCTGCAACCTGCCGGGAATCGGTAACATCCATACCGCGCTCCCAGATCGGGGGCAGCAGCGCGTCGATCATCGCGATGCGCTGTTCCTGAGATACGGCGACAAGCATGCGCTGCAAGACAATGGAATTGAACGGGAACTTCGGGTTCATGGTGAACCGCTCCAGCCCGTGCTTTGCAATGAACCGCCGCATTTCCAGCATGGCGTAGGCGTTCTTCCCCTTCACTTCCGCATCGCGGACCATCGGTGGGGCATTGCCGGTCAGCTTGTGCATCCCGCCGAGGAATACCGGCGTCACCTGCACCGTGGCGCCGTGTTCGGCCGCAATCGCCTTCAACGGTTCCCACACGAGGTAAGCATTCGGGCTGACGAAATCGAACAGCAGTTCGACGGACGTGTCATTGGAAGAGTGGATCATAGTTTAAATCCCCGCCGCGCCCAGCGCGCGGTCCATGTCTTCGGTAACGTCGGCGATGTCTTCCAGCCCGACATTGATGCGCAACAGCCCTTCGGTGACGCCCATCTCGTCGCGCGCATCCGCCTCCAGCCCGGCATGGGTGGTGCTGGCGGGGTGGCACATCAGGCTGCGCGTATCGCCGATATTGTTGCTGATATCGATCAGCTCCAGCGCGTCCAGCACGGCATGCGCCTGCGTGCGTCCGCCCGGCACTTCGAAACTGAAGATGGGGCCAAACGCATCCATCTGTTTAGCCGCAAGGTCGTGGCGCGGGTGGCTGGCAAGGCCGGGATGGAGCATCCGTCCGCCTTTTGTTGCCAGCCGATCCTCCATGAACCGCCCCAGCGCCAGCGCATTTTCGCTTTGCCGGTGCGCGCGCAAGGACAGCGTTTCCAGCCCCTTGTGCACCACCCATGCATTGAACGGCGCGAGCGTCGGGCCGGTATTGCGCTGGAACGGCATGAGCGTCTCCGTGATCCATTCCTCGCTGCCACAGATCGCGCCCGCCATCACGCGGCCCTGCCCGTCCATCAGCTTGGTCGCGCTGTAGGCCACAACGTCCGCCCCGAATTCCATCGGGCGCTGCAAGGCGGGCGCTGGCAAAGGCGTTGTCCACCACGGTCACGATGCCATGCGCCTTGGCCAGCGCGCAGACATGCGCAAGATCGACGATATCGAGCGTCGGGTTGGCGGGCGTCTCGAAGAAGAAAACCTTGGTGTGGGGCTGGATCGCCGCTTCCCACGCGGCATCGTCGGCGCTGTCGATCACGGTGGTTTCGATGCCGAAGCGCGGCAGCAGGCTGTCGACCAGCCAGCGGCACGACCCGAACGCCGCGCGCGCCGCCACGCAATGGTCGCCCGCCGAAAGCTGGCACAGCAGAGCCGCCGTCATCGCCGCCATCCCGCTGGCCTGCGCGCGGCAGGCTTCGGCACCTTCGAGCAGGGCGATGCGCTCTTCCAGCATGGCGACAGTGGGGTTCTGGAGGCGCGAATAGGTCATGCCGTCCGCCTCGCCCGCGAACCGCGCCGCGACGGTGGCGGCATCGTCGTAGGTATAGCCGCTGGTCAGGAACAGCGCCTCGCTGGTTTCGCCCTGCTCGCTGCGCCAGGTTCCACCCCGCACGGCCTGCGTCGCGGGGCGCCAGTTCCGGGTTGTCGAACGGTCCATGCCGGTGGTCTTTTTCATGGGTTGCAGCGGTGGCGCGACAGCTAACGGTTCGTCAAGCGTGAAGGGTCTTGCGCACGACTTGGGCGCCCCTTAGCGCATCCCGCAATGTCACACGCCTATCCCGCATCAGAACGACCCGTGGCGCTGGTCCGTTTTTCTGGTGCTGGTGTTCGGTGCGCTGGCGCTAGTGCGGTTGACGATTCCGTCGGGACCGCTGTTCGACGAGGTGCATTACCTGCCTGCCGCGCGTGCGCTGCTGGAGGATTGGGGCTGGATCAATCGCGAACATCCGCTGCTGGGCAAGCTGCTGATCGCGGGCGGCATGGCGGTGTTTGGCGATACCCCGTTCGGCTGGCGGATCATGCCGATGCTGGCGGGAATGCTGGCGCTGTATGCGGCCATGCGTGCGATATGGCATGCGACCGGCACGCGGTTCGCCAGCCTTGCCTGCGGTTGGCTGCTCGCGACAGGCTTCGCGCTGTTCGTTCACGCGCGAATTGCCATGCTGGACGTGTTTATGGTCGCGTTCTTCCTCGTGGCACTGTGGCAGTGCGCAGGCGCGGTGCGGCAACCGGAAACAGGACGCTTGCGGCTGGCGCTGGCGGGCGTGGCGCTGGGGCTGGCGATGGGGTCCAAATGGAACGTGCTGGTGCTCGCCATGCTGCCGGGGCTGGCATTCTTCGCAGCCCGACTGGCGGCGGGACGGCGCAGGCTGCTGACCAGCCGCCGGGGTGCGCCGGTGCCGGGCATTGCCTTGTGGGAGGCGGCGCTGTTGCTCGGTGCCTTGCCGCTGGCGGTGTATTGGCTGACCTTCCTGCCTGCCTATTTCGCACCGTCCGATCCATTGGAGCCGGGCGGGTTTATCGCGCTGCATACCGAAATCCTGCGACTGCAATCGTCAGTGATCGCGGTGCATCCCTATCAGAGCCAGTGGCCCGACTGGGTGCTGAACCTGCGCGCGATCTGGTACCTGTACGAGAACGCCGACGGGGCGCAGCGCGGCATCATGCTGATCGGCAATCCGCTGACCATGCTGGCAGGGTTGCCCGCGCTTGGCTGGGCGGCGTGGGCCGCATGGCGCAGGCGGCGATGGGACGCGCCGGCGGTGCTGCTGCTGTATGCGGTCGGCGTCGGCATGTGGGCGGTGGTCGATAAGCCGGTCCAGTTCTACTACCACTATTTCCTGCCAAGCTGCTTCCTGATGGCCGCGCTGGCGATGGCGCTGGACGCGCTGTGGCAGGCGGGCGGACGATGGCAGCGCGGTGTTGCGCTGGCGGTGCTGGCGGGTGCGGGGGGCGTCTTCGCGTTCTGGTACCCGATCCTGAGCGCAGCGGCGCTGGCAGGCGAACAAAGCTTTACGACCTGGGCCTGGTTCGCGGGGTGGCGTTAGCGTTTCTTTCGCGCAGAGGCGCAGAGGACGCAAGAGGTTTGTGTTGCAGCACGAAGACACGCAAGATGTTGCGTGTGCGGCGGAGCCGCTTTCAAATACTGCCATTGTCTCATGGTGCAGTTCGCGTCGGGTTAAAAGCCTGCGGCGCAACAACCTCTGATTTCACTGCGTCCTCTGCGCCTCTGCGCCGCAAAATCAATACCGCCCCCAGACGAACCGGCTCGACAGCGCGTAATTCCACACCGCGCCCACCACGATCCCCGCCAGCGCGGCCAGCGCCCAGTAAACGCCGCGCTCCACCAGAAATGCCGCCATCGCCACATTCGCCAGTGCTCCCACTGCGCACGTGCCGCAAAAGCCCAGCCAGCCGCGCAACATCGCACCCGCCCCGACCAGCCGCCGGTCGCGATAGGTCAGCCAGTTGTTCAGCCAGAAATTGAACGTCATCGCCGCAAACGTCGCGACGGCCTGCGCCTTCCAGAAGGTCGCCGTAAAGCCCGGATAGAGCGGTGCAAGCACCAGGAAATGCACCAGCACACCCAGCGCGCCGACCGTGCCGAACAAGGCGAAACGCACCGGCACCAGCCGCCCGAAGGTGCGCTCGTACAGGGCCACCAGAAACTCGAACGCCACCGCGCGGTCCAGCTTGCTCTCGCCGCTGCGTCGCGCCGCAAACTGCATGGGGATTTCGCGCACGCGCAGCGGTTCAGGCGATGTCGCAAGTATATCGAGCAGGATCTTGAAACCAATGCCCGAAAGGCGCGGCGCAAGCGCACGCAGGCGCGCGGTTTCCAGCAGAAAATACCCGCTCATCGGGTCGGTCAGGTCCGTGCCGGTCAGGCGCCGCGCCAATCGGTTGGCAAAGCCCGATGCCGCCTCGCGCCGCGCATCGGCCAGCCCCGCCGCGCTGGCCCCGTCGGCGAAGCGGCTGGCGACAGCAAGGTCTGCCGCCCCGCCCTGCACAACCGCCAGCATGGCAGGCAACAGCGCCGGGTCATGCTGGTGGTCGGCATCCATCACCGCCACGAAAGGCGCAGCGGTGGCGCACATACCCTCTATCGCGGCGGAGGCCAGCCCGCGTCGCCCCGATCCCTGGCCTATGCGCTGTATCACGCGAACGCGCGGATCGTTCTCGGCCAGCGCGCGGGCGGCGTCCGCCGTGCCATCCGCGCTATCGTCATCGACCACGATGACTTCCCAGCCGGTGTCGCCCATCGCGGCGTCGATCCGCTTGACCAGCGGCGCGATGTTGTCGCGTTCGTTCAGCGTCGGCAGGACAATTGCGAGCGTCGGCATTGCCAGTCAGAGCGCGGCCAGAACCGCGTCGCCGATTTCTGCGGTCGAGGCTGTGCCGCCAAGGTCGTGACCCCGCACCCCGTCCGCCAGCGTCCGCGCCACGGCGGCTTCCACACGCACCGCGTCGGCTTCGCGCCCGAACGAATGGCGCAGCATCATCGCCGCGCTCAAAATCGCCGCAACCGGGTTGGCGACGCCCTGCCCCGCAATATCGGGCGCGCTGCCGTGGATGGGTTCGTAAAGGCCGAAGGTGCCGTAATCCGTCTGCCGTTCGCCCAGGCTGGCGCTGGCGAGCAGGCCGATGGAGCCGACGCACGCGCTGGCGAGATCGGACAGGATATCGCCGAACAGATTGCCGGTCACGATGGTGTCGAACTGCGCCCGGATCGCGCACCAGCTGCATCGCGGCATTGTCGACATAGAGGTGATCGAGCGTCACGTCGGGATATTCGCCCGCTACGGCACACACCACGTCGCGCCATAGCTGGCTGGTTTCCAGCACATTGGCCTTGTCCACGCTGGTCAATCGCCCGTTACGGCCCTGCGCCGCGCGAAAGCCTGCATGGGCGATGCGACGCACTTCGGGTTCGGCGTAGGACATCATGTCCCACCCTTCGCGCGCACCATCAGCCGTTTCGCGCATGCCCTTGTCGCCGAAATACACATCGCCGTTCAGCTCGCGCACGATCAGCAGGTCGATTGCGCCCGCCACATCCGGTTTGAGCGAGGACAGCCCCTCCAGCCCCGGCATCGTGCGCGCGGGGCGCAGATTGGCGAACAGCCCCAGCTTCGCGCGCAGGCCCAGCACCGCCTGTTCGGGCCGCAACGCGCGTTCCAGCGTATCGCAGGCCGGGTCACCTACCGCGCCGAACAGCACCGCATCGGCGCGCGTCGCCATGTCGAGCGTTTCTTCGGGTAGCGGATGACCGTGGCGGTGATAGCCCGCCGCGCCGACATCGCCGGTGAACAGCGTCAGACCGGGCAGCGCCAGCGCCTCCAGCACGCGCACCGCCTGCGCGGTCACTTCGGGGCCGATCCCGTCGCCGGGCAGTATCGCGATTCTCACCCCATTCGTCCCAACCGTTCACCCAGCATCGTGCGCGCGGCCATAACATCGCCGCGCCGGTCGGCAAGCAGGTAGCGCTGGATGGGCGTAGCCTGCTGCGTGAAACGGTCGAGCAAATCGTCCAGCGCCGCATCGGCAGGCGGCGCGCCGCCACCATAGCCCAGCTCGCGCAGCAACAGCGCCTCGTAGGCCAGCATCCCGCGCACCCATTCGCGCGCCGATCCGGCATTGCAGATCGCATCCAGCAGTGCGGCGAGCGCGCCGTGCAGTGCGGGGTAAGCATTGCGTTCGGGCAAAACGGTGGCTGTCAGCGCGGTTGCCCAGCCGATGGCGGCGGCGGGCAGCGGTTCGGACAGCCACGGGCCGCGGCTGGTCACTAGCTCCAGCCGCGCGAACGGTAGCTGCGTGTCGGATTTGGCGCGGATATCGGCGGCAACGATGTTGCCGGGAATAACCACCGGCCGCAGCGCGCGGCCCCGCCCGCCCGCGACATAGGCGGCGACCATGCCAGCTTCGGCGGTCATCATGCGGGCGATAACCGCCGTCTCGCCATGTACGCGGGCGGCCAGCAGAATGGCGTGGGCGCGCAGGTTCATCGGCGCACCACCCAGGGTGTCAGGCTTCGCGCATAGCCTCTTTCGATGTCTTCACGGCCAGCAATTCGGCGCGGTCCATCGACCAGTTCTTCTGCATGCGAACCTGTGGATTGGGTGCGCACCAAAGTTCGCCCGTCGCATCTATGGCCGTCACCCACATCAGATTGTGTTCGGCACCGTAGTCGATCACGGCCAGCGCGCTGCCGTCGCCTTTGCCAAGGACATGGAGGGGTATCGGCGGATTGAGTTGCGTGAGCATAGTCGCGTCCTTTCGATGACGCTGATCTACCCGCCCGCATGCAACAACGATACGCGATAAATGTAATCCCGCGTTGCCATTCGACCCAACGGGTTCGCCTACTTGCCGTGCTTCGCTTCGAGCGCAGCGACCCGCTCCGCCAGCGCGATGCTGTCTTCGCGCGCCTTGGTGGCCATCGCCTTGACCGTGTCGAATTCCTCGCGGCTGACGAAATCCATGCCACCCATCGCTTCTTTCACACGCTCGCGCGCGCTTTCGCGGGCTTCGCGGGTCATGCCCGCAAAGGTGCCCGCCGCGCTGTTGGCGAGTTTGACGAAATCGGCGATCATCGGGTTCTGGCTCTGCATGCGGCATATCTGGCGATGCGAGGCTTCCGGCGCAAGTGTCTTAGAACTCCACGCGCTGCACGGCTTGCGTCGGGTCCACCCCGTCGGCATCGGGGTTGAGCGCCAGGAACTGGTAATTCAGCACGCCCGCAAAACACACCCACACCAGATACGGCACCAGCAGCAAACCGGCCAGCGGACGAATCTGCCAGAACCGCGCGATGGTAGCGGTCAGGACCAGCACCAGCACGGTCAACACGATCAGCCCGCCCGTCATCTGGTACGCGCCGAAAAACACCGGCGTCCAGGACAGGTTCAGCGCGAACTGCACCGCGAACAGCACCAGCGCGGCGGTCCGACCCTTTGCACCCCACGCGGCGCAAACCAGCGCAAGCGCGATACCCATCATCACATAGAGGATGCTCCACACGATGCCGAACCACATCGGCGGCGGGAAGATCGCGGGCTTTTCAAGGCTCTGGAACCAGACGGTGTCCGGACTGCCCAGCTGGCCGAACAGGAAGCCGAGCAGCAGGCAGCCGGGCACCGCGAACAGCGCCCAGCGCAGGAAACTTGCGCGCAGTTGGCCTCTGGATGCCAGCATCGTCATGGTCGCGCGCTCCTGTGCGAATCCTCATCCGACGCCCCTGCGCCGTGGCGCCACTTATAGGCGGCGTACGAAAGGCGGCAATGGCACGCACTGGCTTGGCACAGGGCCGTACCGTCGCGGGTCATCTTGCGGTATCGGGCATCTCGTCGCGCTGGGTCCGGCGCGCCGAGATCAGGAACTCCACATTGCCTTCCGGCCCGGTAATGGGGCTGCGTTCGATGCCCTGCACGTGCCAGCCCTCGCCACCCAGCCATGCGGCGGTTTCGTCGCAGACGCGGGCGTGCAGTGCCGGATCGCGTACGACGCCGCCCTTGCCCACTTCGCTACGTGCCACTTCGAATTGCGGCTTGATCAGCGCGACCAGCTGGCACACCGGCTCGGCCAGCCGCAGCGGCACCGCCAGCACCTTTGCCAGCGATATGAACGAGGCATCGCACACGACCCAATTATAACCCCGCCCGACAAGCTCAGGCGTCAGGATACGCGCGCTGGTCTGTTCCAGCACGGTGACGCGCGGGTCTTCTCGCAGGGCATAGGCCAGCTGGTTGGTGCCGCTGTCCACCGCAATGACGTGCGCCGCGCCTTTCGTCAGCAGCACATCGGTAAAGCCGCCGGTGGAACTGCCCACATCCATTGCGGTCACGCCCGACGGGTCCAGGGCAAACACCTCCAGCGCATGCGCCAGCTTGATGCCGCCACGCCCGACCCACGGATGGTCCCGCCCACGCACGTCCAGCGGCGCATCCTCGGCCAGCGCCTGTCCCGGCTTCGCCAGCTTGGTCTCGCCGGAAAACACGATGCCCGCCATCACCAGTGCCTGCGCCCGCGTGCGGCTCGGTGCCAAACCGCGCTGGACGAGCAGCTGGTCGATACGTGTCTTGCGTGGCATGGTGGCGGCGATAGAAGGGCGCGGACATATTTGCCAAGCGCCAAGTCCGTCGTACCCGTCCCGAACCAGGAGCACCCCGTCCCCGATGCGCCTTCCCCTGTCCCTGTTGGTGTCTGCGAGTATTGTCGGCGGCTGCACTTCCGAACCCGACGAAACTGCACCCGAAGCAGTTGTCACGCCCGCCGTGGTGCTGACCGGAAACCCCGCGCCCGCTCTCCCGGCAGGAAAGACGCTTGCGGCGGGTGACTGGCAGATCATGGAAACCGGCAAGGGTGTAACTGCACGATTTGCTAGCGTTGACGGCGTGGCGCAACTGGTGGTGCGGTGCAATCGGGAAACGCGGCAGGTATTCGTCGAACGCCCCGGTGTCGTGGCGACCGGACAGGAACACTCGATTATTGCGGGCGGAGAGCGCTTCATCCTGCCGATGGCGGCGCGGCCCGACGGACAGGCCGGCATGTCCGCACCGGTCAATCCGCTGCAACCCATCCTCGCAGCGATGGCCATTCCCGCCACCAGCTTTACCCTGCTCGGCCCAGGCCCGACCGAAACGCAACTCCCCGCCGCGCCGGGCATAACAAGAGTTATCGACACATGCCTGACCGCCTGAACCGCAAATCCAATATGAAGCGCAACGTCGCTGTCGCACTGGTAGCGAGCGCCAGCCTGCTGACTGTCTGCTGCGTGCCCGCGCCATCGCCGCCGCCAGCAGCGCCACCGCCGGTGGTGGTCGCGCCGGCGCCCGCGCCCGTTGCGACGCTGGCCGCGCCGCAATATGACAACTGGCTGGACGCGCCGCAGACACCGGGCGACTGGCGTTACGAGACCGACGCGAACGAGACGCTGGCACTGTTCGGCTCCACTTCGCGGGGCAACGATGTGTTCGTGATGCGTTGCGACAAGCGCTCCGGTCGCGTCGGCATCGCGCGCACTGGCACAGTGGGCGATACCGCTGCCACCATGCGCATTCGCACCGAAACAGCGGACCGCACGGTGCAGGTCACCCCGCTTACCGGATCGCGCCCGCTGCTGACCACCGATTTCGCCGCGACCGATCCGTTGCTGGACGCGATGGCGCTAAGCCGCGGCCGGTTCGCCATCGAAACGGCGGGCAAGCCGGCGCTCTACCTGCCCGCATGGCCCGAAGTGACGCGCGTGATCGAGGATTGCCGCTGAGGCAAAACCGCATGTGTGAAAAGTTCGTCTCGGGTCTTGTAAATGTAACAGTGATGACTTATTGAATACAGCGAGAGCGGCGGCACACGCAGCTCTTGGCCCGCCCGGTGATCGGCACGGGTCTTGGCTTTACAGCGCGAAAGGAGGTGATCCGATGTCTCATGGTTCAGCAGTGTTGAGGTCGGTAAGTTTCCGCACGAGGGTTAGCGGCTAAAACCCGCAAGACTATCGTGGGCGGCACTTCCTGGCCGCTGACCATGCGAAGGGCAGTATCTCCATTGCGGAGTTGCTGCCCTTCCCATTTGTGTCTGCGATTTTCCTTTGAGTTGGGCGCGTTTGCAGATTGCGCATTTGAAAATTAACCGCCGCCGCACTAGGCGCTGACACATGCAATTCGAACGCCGCCCCCACCCCGCTCCGATGGACGCCGATGCCCGCGCAGGCATTCTCGCCGACCCCGGCTTCGGCAAGCATTTCTCCGATCACATGGTGTCCATCGCGTTCGACGTGGACGAGGATGGATCGAACGCCCGCTGGCATTCCGCAACCGTCGGCCCGCGCGAGCCGCTGGCGCTCGATCCCGCTGCCGCCGTGCTGCATTATGCGCAGGAAATCTTCGAAGGGATGAAGGCCTATCGCCACCCCGATGGCGGCATCGCCCTGTTCCGCCCCGAAGCGAACGCCGCGCGCTTCAACAACAGCGCAGACCGGATGGCCATGCCGCACCTGCCGCCCGAAATGTTCGTTGCTGCCGTACGCGAACTGGTCGCGGCGGACCGTGACTGGTTTCCTACCGTCGAAGGTGGGGCGCTCTACCTGCGACCCTTCATGATCGCTACGGAAGCGTTTCTCGGCGTGCGGCCCGCCCGGCAATATCGCTTCCTCGTCATCGCAAGTCCGGTCGGCGGCTATTTCAAATCGGGCGCGCCCGCCGTCAGCCTGTGGCTCAGCGATTACAGCCGCGCGGCACCCGGCGGCACGGGCGCGGCGAAAGCGGGCGGGAATTACGCGGCCAGCCTGGTCCCGACCAGGGAAGCCTTCGCGCGCGGCCACGACCAGGTGCTGTTCCTCGATGCGGTGGAGCGCAAATGGGTGGAAGAGCTGGGCGGTATGAACCTGTTCTTCGCAATGGCCGACGGCAGCGTTATCACCCCCCCGCTGACCGGAACGATCCTGCCCGGCATCACCCGCGACAGCCTGATTGCGCTAATGCGCGAAGACGGTCTGACCGTGCGCGAGGAACCCTACAGCATCGACCAGTGGCAGGCGGATGCGGAGTCCGGCGCGCTGCTGGAAACGATGGCCTGCGGCACCGCGGCGGTGGTGACGGCGGTCGGCAAGGTGGAGGGGGCGGACCGCGCCTTCACCATCGGCACGGGCGGGCCGGGACAGCTGACGCAGAAACTGCGCGAGCGGCTGGTCGGCATCCAGACCGGCACGGTCGAGGACACGCACGGCTGGGTCATGCGGCTCGATTGATGGTCAATTCGATTACGGTAGCTGCGCTGTATTGCTTCGCGCGAATGGATGACCTGCCTGTGCTAAAGGCGGCTCTGCTCGGCGTGTGCAAAACGGCGGAAGTGCGCGGTACTATCCTGCTGGCGCCCGAAGGCATCAACGGCACCATCGCCGGTTCGGAAATTGGCGTCGCGTCTGTCGTGCGCCATATCCGCGCGCTGCCCGGTTGCGCCGATCCCGAACTGAAATACTCGACCGCCGCCGCGCCGCCGTTCAACCGGATGAAGGTGCGGGTGAAACGCGAGATCGTGACGATGGGGCAACCCGATATCGACCCTGCGGCCAATACAGGCACCTATGTCGATGCAACCGACTGGAACGCGCTGATTGCGGACCCTGATACCGTCGTAATCGACACCCGCAACGCATATGAAGTCGCCATCGGCAGCTTCGCAGGCGCAGTCGATCCGCACACCGCGCATTTCGGCGACTTTCCCGACTGGTTCCGCGCCCACCGCGACGAATTGCTGGCGGGCAAGAAGAAGGTGGCGATGTTCTGCACCGGCGGCATTCGCTGCGAAAAATCGACCAGCTTCCTGCGCAGCGAGGGCGTGGAGGACGTGTTCCATTTGAAAGGCGGCATTTTGCGCTACCTCGAAACCGTGCCCGAAGCCGACAGCCGATGGCAGGGCGAGTGTTTCGTGTTCGATGAACGGGTCGCGGTCGGACCGGGACTGTCGGCTGGGAGCCACGCGATGTGCCGCGCCTGCCGCCGTCCGGTGAGCAAAGCCGGCCAGGCCTCTTCGGACTATGTCGAAGGCGTCAGTTGCCCCGCCTGCATCGGCGAACGCGACGACGCGCAGCGGGCACGATACGCCGAACGCCAGCGACAGGAAACGCTCGCGGCCAAACGCGGCAAGGCGCATGTGGGCCGGTGACAGAGGGAATGCGCGACCTGCCCGTCCTCTACAGCTTCCGTCGCTGCCCCTACGCGATGCGCGCCCGCATGGCGCTGTTCGTCAGCGGCACGGTGTGCGAATTGCGCGAGGTGAAGCTGGCCGACAAACCGCCGGAACTGCGCGCGATATCGGAAAAAGCCACCGTGCCGACCATGCTCCTGCCCGACGGAACCGTGCTCGACGAAAGCCTTGCCATCATGCACTGGGCGCTGGCACAGTACCGATCCCGAAGGCTGGCTGGAGCGTGACGACCCGGCGCTGGTCGCGCTGATAGACGGGCCGTTCAAGCATCACCTCGACCGGTTCAAATACCCCTCGCGCTATGGCGACTGCAATCCGATGCCACACCGCGAAGCGGCGATGGACATCGTGGCGCAGCTCAATGCACGGTTGAATGCCCACGCCAATTTGTCGGGGCCGGAGCGCGCACTGACCGATATCGCCATTTTCCCGTTCATCCGCCAGTTCGCGAATACCGACCGCGACTGGTTCGACGCGCAACCGCTATCGGACCTGCACGCCTGGCTGGAACGCCACCTTGCCTCCACGCTGTTCGCCGCGATCATGCCAAAGCACAAACCCTGGCGCAGCAGCGATGCGGTGAAGCACTTTCCGGACTAACGGTCAGGCCGGACACTGCGCCAGTTCGCTGCGGAACGTGTCGATCAGCCAGCTTGCCGCCGGTCCGGGCCGTGCATCGCGCCGCCATAGCGCGCTCAGCGTGTAATCGGTCCCCGGCTTCTCCGGCAGGTCCAGCGCCACAAGGGCGCCCGATGCAAGGTCGCCAGCCACCGCCGCACGCGGCATGTTGCCCCAACCGATACCCTCTTTCAATAACGCATGTTTCGCGCCCAGATCGGCCAGCCGCCATTGTTCGCGCGCAATCACCGAGAACTCGCGCCCCTGCGTCAGCGGCGAGCGATCGGACAGCACCAGTTGCAAATGGGCGCGGCTCTCGCCCGGTGCGATGTTGGGCGCTGCCAGCGGATGTCCGGGTGCTGCAACGGGTATCAGCTCGACCGACCCTATCGCCTGCCGCTCCAGCGCCGGATGATCGGTGATAACCGGCCCGCCGATCGCCAGCGCAGCCTCGACATCCAGCAGACAGGCCGCCACCGCACCCAGCGCTTCCACCTGCAACCGCAGGGCAACGGTCGGGAACATGGCGCGGAACGCGCGCAGCACGCGCGCCGTCGCTTCGCCCGGCACCATCACATCGACCACCAGCGACACATCGCTCTCCAGCCCGCTATGCAGGCTGCGCACCTTGGCCAGCAGGCTGTCGATGCTTCCGGTAACCGCCCGCGTTTCGGCAAGCAGGCCAGCGCCCGCATCGGTCAGCACCGGCTTGCGCGATCCTTCGCGTGCGAACAGCGCGACGCCCAGCTGCGCTTCGAGCTGCGCAATGCCGTAGCTGATGGCGGAGACTGCGCGCCCCATATTGCGTGCCGCTCCGCCGAAGCTACCCGCCTCGACAACCGCCGCGAAGATGCGCAGCTGGTCCAGCGTGGGGTCGCCAAGCTTCATAACCGTTCCGATAATCCGATCATCCTGAACGTATTTGTTCCACTTATCCGGCGACAGCGCAATCGCTATCTGCCTTTCACAGCAACACGCCAGCAGGAGGCATACGATGATCGAACACCGCCCCTTCGCCACGCTCGGCTCCGCCAATCACGGCTGGCTCGACGCGCATCACCATTTCAGCTTTGCCGCCTACCACGACCCCGCCCGCGTCAACTGGGGCGCATTGCGTGTCTGGAACGATGATACCATCGCGGCGGGCACCGGCTTTCCCACGCATTCGCACGCCGACATGGAAATCATTACCTACGTCCGCAAAGGCGCGATTACCCACACCGACAACATGGGCAATGAAGGCCGCACCGAAGCGGGCGATGTACAGGTGATGAGCGCAGGCACCGGCATTGCCCATTCGGAATATAACCGCGAGGACGACGAAACGCAGATTTTCCAGATCTGGATCGTGCCTGACGCGCGCGGCGGCGAACCGGCATGGGGGGCGCGCCCTTTCCCGAAGGAGGGACGCGAAGGACAATTCGTAGCCCTCGCCTCTAATGCGGCGAACGACGGGACCGGTTTCGGGCCATTGCCGATCCGCGCCGATGCCAGCGTGCTGGGCGCAACGGTAAAGGCTGGGGAAAGCGTCACCTATCGCCCTGCCAGCGCCGGTCGGCACCTCTATCTTGTGCCCGCCACGGGTCGGATAGCTATCGGTAACGTCGAGGCAGTCGCGCGCGACGGAATCGCCATTACCGGCGAGAACGACATCACCATCACGGCCATCGAAGACGCGGAACTCATCCTCGTCGATGCCGCCTGAACACATACGAGAAGGAACACGGAACATGGGTAACATTCTGCATATCACCGCCAGCATCAAGGGCGCCGAATCCGTTTCGCGCGCGCTGAGCACCACCATCGCCAGCACGTTGCGCGACGAAACCGGCAAGCAAGTCATCGAACGCGATTTGAGCCAAAACGACCTGCCCTTCGTTTCCGCGGAGAGTTTCGGCGCGGCGCAGGTGCCACCAGCCGACCGCACGCCTGCACAGGCCGAAGCGACGGCGGCGGGCGACCAGCTCATCGCCGAATTGCAGGACGCCGACATCGTGGTGTTCGGCGTGCCGATCTACAACTTCGCCGTCCCCGCCACTGTTAAAGCATGGGCCGATCTGGTGGCGCGCGCGGGGACAACGTTCAAATATACGCCCGACGGGCCTGAGGGGCTGCTCAAGGAAAAGCGCGCCTACATCGCGGTCGCATCGGGCGGAACGCAGGTCGATAGCGACATGGACTTCATGACGCCGTGGCTGCGCCATTTTCTCGGCTTCCTCGGTATCGGCGATGCGCAGGTCATCGCGGCGGATGGCCTGATGGGCGGCGATGGCGAGGCAAAGATCGCAGCGGCATCGGCTGAAGCTGCGCAGGTAACGGCCTAACCGATCCGGCTGGCGCGCATCGCCAGCGTGGCGAGTGGCGGGGCGGTGTCGGCCAGCCTGGTCAGCATCGCCCCGCCGCGCGTTTTTTCCGCCACGGTCCATATCGCCTTGGCTGTCTTCACCGGACGAAACGCCTGTCGTGCAAAGGCGCGCTGGTAGTGCGGCGCCGAATCTCCGCCACCCCGCACGTAATGCTGCACGGCGGCTTCGGCGCTGGCCAGCGCGATGGCCATGCCCTCGCCTGCCAGCGAAGGGATAACCGCCGCCTGATCGCCGAGCCGAAACAGGCCGGGGGCGGTGTTTTGCGCAATCCAGCCATAAGGCACCGAACCGATCGTGTCCGTCGCGATATCGACCGGTGCGAAGGTCATTCTTCTGCCGAACGCGGGATGCTCGTGCGCCAGTTCGGCCAGCAATGCCGCCGGGGTGCCGCCCGCCGCCGCCAATCGCGACTTGCGCAAGGCAAGGCACACATTGGCGGACGGATGTCCGTCGCGCTCTTCCTGCAAGACGATCCCGGCATAGCCACCTTTGAAGAAGTGCAGCTCGATGGTGTTGGCGAGCAGCGAGGTCAGTCCGGCACTGCCGGGAATACGAACGCGCAGCCCGAGCGCAGCGTCATCGCCCGCGCGAGGTCGGGGCAGGCCGCGCACATCGTATTTTCCGCTGGCAAGAAACAGGGCGTCGCTGCGCCAGTCTTGCGCATCACCCATTGCGACTCCGGGTTCGACAGACCGGACGCGGTCAATTGCCAAGGTCGCACCGGCTTCGACAGCCTGTGCCCGCATCGCGGTGTCGAGAGCATGGCGCGACAAGCCGTATCCCGCAGCGGGTAGCGTGTTGTGCGCCTCGCGCCCGCCGCCGAACAGCGCCAGCTTCGTCACGCGATGCGCGCCAAGCCCTGCTACATCCAGCCCGTTATCACGCAGCCGCGCAACGGTACGCCAGCTCATGAACCCGCCACACAGCGCATCGCCAACCTCGGCATTCCGGTCCACCAGCACCGGCCTTTCGCCCGTCCGCGCCAGCAGCGTCGCGGCAAGGCAGCCCGCCGGACCCGCGCCGAGAACGACCGGCGCGCTCACCGCAACCGCTCCACGCACAGGCGGAACGGAAACGCGCGAAACACCCGCGCGTCCGCCACTCCGGCCTCGGCCAGCAGCGGCGCCCATTCCGCCGGACGATACGACCGCGCGATGGACATCCGCCCGTCATGCTTCACAATTGGATGCCACCGCATCAGCGCCGCCAGCAGTGGATAGCCAGTATGGGCAAAGCCGTGGCGCAGCAGGTCGTTCACGAACCAGCCGACCCGCGCTTCGGCTTCCATGAAGCGGACGAAAGCGACCAGTTCGGCAGGTGTCATGTGATGCGCGACAAGGCTGGAGATAACGCAGTCCCACCCCTCCCCGGCAAGGTCGGCGTAGTCCCCGATGCGGATAGTCTATGACGCTATCGTCCCGTGTCGCATCGCGCGCAGCGGCGAGGCTGCGTTCGTTCAGGTCGATACCGACCAGTTCTACGGGAAGCCCGCGTTTCTCTGCCCAGCGTTCGATCCGTCGCAGCATGTCGCCATCGCCGAACCCGACATCGAGCAGGCGCAACGACTTGCGCGCACCCGCCGCCCGGTCGAGAAACGCGAGCGTCGGTCGATACGCCATCGTCAGCGCATTCACGCGCGCCAGATCGTGAACCACGGCGCGATAGGTGTCCGCGTCGAGGTCCGGCGCGTCCATCATCTCCTCGGCAATCAGGCGCTGTTCCAGCATCCCGCCTCAGCCGTCCGTCCAGCCGAACCGCAGGCCTTCAACCGCCAGCCCTGGCCCGAAGGCCAGCGCAATTCCGCGCGCCGGCTGCGCTTTGTATTGACGCGCCAGCACGAACATCAGCGTGGCCGACGACATGTTGCCGCAATCGTGCAGCACGGCGCGCGAAGCATGCAGGGCACTCGGCCACAGACCAAGCCCGCGTTCCACCGCGTCGAGGATCGACCGCCCGCCTGCATGCACCGCCCACGCCTTGATGTCGCGCACGTCGTCACCGCGCAAAATTGCGGCGCGGATATCGGGTTCGGCCAGCGCCGCCGCGATGCGCCCTGGCACTTCGCCAGACAAGTTGCATCTCGAAACCGTGGTCGGTAATGTCCCACCGGATCAAGCTCTTCGGACTGCTCCAGCGCCAGCGACAATCCCGCACCGAGCGACAGCCCCGACGCCCTCCGCTTCGACAATCGCCGCCGCCGCGCCGTCGCCGAATTGCGAGACGGCCATCAGCGGTTCGATGCCGTCATAGGCGCGGTGGTGCAGGCTGCTGAGTTCGACCGTGACCACCAGCACGCGCGCCGCCGGGTCGGACCGCACAATGTGTCGCGCGGTACGCAGCGCGGTTACCGCAGCGTAGCACCCCATGAAGCCGATCAGCACCCGCTCGACATTCGCAGCCAGCCCCAGCCGCCGTGCCATAATCTGGTCGATGCCCGGCGCAACAAAGCCAGTGCAGCTGGCCACCACCAGATGCGTGACCCCGTCTATATCGGGCAGCTTGCCGATGGCCTGCAATGCCAGTTCCGGCGCATGTTCGGCATAGAGCTGCATGCGCGCAGCGGTGCCGGGCGGCGCATCGTCGTCGCCATAAAAGCCGCGCCCTTCGTTCAGCGCGGCATCCTGCGGCGCAAGCACGGACCAGCGATGCGCGATGCCGGAGCGTGCATCCATACGGTCATACAGCTTCGCCGTGCGCGTCCCCGCCACCCGCGCCCGCACCCAACGGCGAAAATCGTCCTGGTAATCGAGCGGGGGCAGCGCCGTGGCAAGCGCGGTAATGACGGCCATCTAAACGGAACTACGCATCGGGCACGTTGCGGCGCAGCTCGTCCAGCCAGACATCCGCCACCGCATCGCTGGGTGCGCGCCAGTCTGCGCGCGGGCTTAGCGCGCCGCCGCTGCTGACCTTGGGGCCGTTGGGCATGGCGCTGCGCTTGAACTGGCTGAATGCGAAGAAACGTTCCACGAAAACCTCCAGCCAGCGGCGAATGTCGGCAAGATCGTAGACGTTCTTCGCGTCGTCGGGGAAATTCGGCGGCCAGTGCCCGTGATCCATATCGCACCAGGCATGATAGGCGAGAAACGCGACGTGGCTTGGCTGATGCCCCCAGCGCATGGTATGGTGCAGGAAGAAATCATGCAGTTCGTAGGGGCCGATCCGGTCCTGCGTGCTTTGTATTTCGCCATCCTCGCCCGCAGGCACCAGCTCCGGACTGATTTCGGTGGCGACGATATCCTCCAGCACTGCGTCGCATGCCTTGTCGAACTGGTCGGTGCGGGTGCACCAGCGGATCAGGTACTGGATCAGTGTCTTGGGCACGCCGCCATTCACGTTGTAATGGCTCATCTGGTCGCCTACGCCATATGTGCACCAGCCAAGCGCCGTCTCGCTGAGATCGCCGGTACCGATCACCCAGCCGCCATGTTGCCCCGCCAGCCGGAACAGATAATCGGTACGCAGACCCGCCTGCACATTTTCGAAGGTCGTGTCGTAAACCGGTTCGCTGTTGCCGTCCTTGGCCGCAAACGGATGTCCGATATTCTCCAGCATCAGCCGCGCGGTCGGCGCGATGTCGATTTCTTCCGCCGTGACCTCGAAGGTCTCCATCAGGCGCAGCGCATTCGTTTTCGTGCGATCCGACGTGCCGAAGCCGGGCAGCGTGTAGCCACGGATTGTACTGCGCGGCAGGTCCAGCGTGTCGCAGGCCTTTGCCGCCACGATCAGCGCATGGGTGCTGTCCAGCCCGCCCGATATGCCGAGCACCAGCGACTTCGGGTTGGTCGCTTCAATCCGGCGAACCAGCCCCGCAACCTGGATGTTGAATGCCTCGTAGCAGTCCTCGTGCAGCTTGTGTTCGCGGTTGGGCACAAAGGGGAAACGGCGGATGGGGCGACGCAGACCGCGGTCCCCGCTTTCCGGCGCATGGTCGAACACCACGGTGCGATAGCTGTCTTCGGGGCGCCCTGCGCGCCTCGCACGCATCGTTGAACGTCTGCATCCGCATCCGCTCGTTCAGGATGCGCTGGCAATCGACATCGACCACGCACAGCTCCGGCTTACGGTCGAACCGCACGCTTTCCACCATCAGGTCGCCCAGTTCGTACACCATCCCCTGCCCGTCGAACGCCATGTCGGTGGTGCTTTCGCCGTGGCCGCTGGCGGAATATGCATAGGCGCACACCGCGCGGCTCGATTGCGCCTTGCAGAGCAGGTGCCGGTCGTCGGACTTGCCGATGGTGATGTTGCTGGCGGACAGATTCAGCACAATAGTTGCACCTGCCAGCGCGGCGCGCGTTCCGGGCGGGTCGGGCGCCCAGAAATCCTCGCAGATTTCCATTCCGAAGGTGAAGCCGGGAATAGTCGGATGCGTAAAAATCAGGTCGGTCCCGAACGGCACTTCCTCGCCATTCACCGGTATCGCCAGATCGACGCAGCCGCGCCCGTGCGCAAACCACCGCTGCTCGTAGAACTCGCGATAGTTGGGCAGGAAGCTCTTGGGAATAACCCCCAGTATCTCGCCGCGCGCGATGGCGACGGCGCAATTGTAGATGCGCCCGTTCCGCCGCAGCGGCGCACCTACGGCCAGCACCACCGGTAAACCGGCGCTGGCCTTCGCAATCTCGGCAAGGCCAGCCTCCGCTGCATCGAGCAAGGCCGCCTGCATGTGCAGATCGTCCAGCGCGTAAGAGGAAACGCACAATTCCGGATAGAGCAGCAGGTCGACATTCTCCGACGCTGCCCGCTCCGCCTCGGAAATGATGCCCGAGACATTATAGGTAACATCCGCCGTGCGAACCTGCGGAGTACTGGTCGCGATACGTACGAAACCGTGGGTGTGCAGGTCGAAAAACGGGTGATCGGTCGCGCCTGTGGTCATATGCAAACCATGCGCGCCCGAACCTTACCCCGCAAGCAATTCCTCGGCTGCCGGGGAGCTTTCCAGCAACGCGATCAGTCCGCGTTCCTCGCGGCTGAGCCATTGCGTGCTGCGCGGTAGCTGCAATCCTTCGCGCCACTTCTCCTGCCGCTCAACGAGGTCGATGACGGCCGGATGGATGTAGCTGCGCCGCGTGACGGCGGGGGTGTTGCCCAGATGCTCGGCGACGTCCTCCAGCACAGCCTTCATCGTCAGCCGCTCCTTCGCCTCCGCCAGCAAATCGTATCCCAGCACGCTGGCATGCCAGGTGCGGAAATTCTTGGCGGTGAAATCCTCGCCCATCGTTTCACGCAGATAGTCGTTCACGTCTCCGGACTCGACAGGATGCACCTCGCCATCCTCGTCAACATATTTGAACACGCGCTGCCCCGGCAGATCGTCCATCGCACTAACGGCTTCGGCCAAGGCGCCATCGGTCAGCTCGATGTCCTGCTGTTGCCCCGATTTACCGCGAAAACGGATGTGCAATTTGCGTCCGGTCACGTCCAAGTGGCGCTGGCGCAAAGTGGTCGCGCCGAAGCTCTTGTTCCGCTTGGCATAGCCCTCGTTGCCGATCCGTACCGCCCCCAGATCGAGCAGCCGCACCACGCTGGCAATCGCCGCCTCGCGCGTGAGGGTTTGTGCATCCAGATCGCTTTCGACCCGCTTGCGCACCAGTGGCAGCAGCTTGCCGAAGGCTAGACATCCATCGAACTTCTCACCCTCGCGCATGGCACGGAAATCGGGGTGATACCGGTATTGTTTGCGCCCGGCATCGTCGTAGCCCGTGGCAAGGATGTGGCCATTGGGCGCCGGGCAGAACCACGCATCGCGATAGGCGGGCGGCAGGGCGATGGCGTTGAGGCGGCGTTTCTCCGCGCGGTCGCCGATCAGCACACCTTCGGGATCGTAATAGGCAAAGCCGCGTCCCGCCCCCTTGCGCGTGATGCCGGGTAGCGCGTCGTCGATGTAGATCAGCTTTTCCATGCTCCGGATAAATGCGCTATACTGCGATAGGCTCCCGCCATGTCGCACGGCATAACTTATGTAACAAAGTGGCGGGTGCGTGCGTAGGGTAGGAAAACCCCAAGTTTCAGGAGCCATGGCATGACCGACGTTACCTACACCCCGCCCGAAATCTGGACCCACGACGCGGAAAATGGCGGGCGGTTCGCCAATATCAACCGCCCCACCGCCGGCGCGCGGGAGGACAAGGCGCTGCCGCAGGGCGACCATCCATTCCAGCTTTATTCCCTGGCGACGCCCAATGGCGTGAAAGCATCCGTCATGCTGGAGGAGCTGCTGGAAGCAGGGCATTCCAGTGCCGAATACGACGCCTGGACCGTCAATATCGGCGAGGGCGAACAGTTCACCAGCGGCTTTGTCGGCGTAAATCCCAATTCCAAGATTCCGGCCCTGTACGATAATAGCGGAACGAAGCCTGTCCGGCTGTTCGAATCGGGAGGCATCATCCTGCACCTGGCCGAAAAGTTCGGAGCCTTTTTGCCGACCGACGACACCCGTGCGGAAGTCCTGAGCTGGCTGTTCTGGCAAGTCGGCAGCGCGCCTTTCATCGGCGGCGGATTCGGTCATTTCTACGCCTATGCGCCAGAGAAATACGAATACCCGATCAATCGCTACGCGATGGAAACGAAGCGACTGTTCGATGTAGCGGACCAGCGGCTTGCCGAGGCACAATATCTTGGCGGCGCTGATTACACCGTGGCCGACATCGCCACCTTCCCATGGCTGGCCCCGTTCGTGATGGGCAATATCTACGATGGTGCAAAGACGTTCCTGTCGATCCACGAATACGAAAATGTCGCGCGCTGGGTTCATGAAATCGCCGCCCGTCCTGCCGTCCAGCGTGGCCGCATCGTCACCAAGGTCTGGGGCGAGGAAAACACGCAATTGCGCGAGCGCCATTCCGCTGCCGACTTCGACGGAAAAGACCTGACAAGTTGGGCGAAACCGGAATAGCCGCCGAACCTTCCAGCACCCCCTTCCCTTCGCAGCGCGAGCCGTTATAGACGGCACCCGCTGCTGGGGCGTGGCCAAGTGGTAAGGCACCGGTTTTTGGTATCGGCATTCGCAGGTTCGATCCCTGCCGCCCCAGCCAACAGTGGTTCAGACAACGCAATTCTGTGGATCTGCGCTGTCTGAACCGCTGAATGTCCCAGTTGTCCCCAGAGACTGTCCCAACCAGCTGTCCCTATGGCAGGGCGCGGCAGCAGACCTGCAAGGCGTCTGCATAATGGCCCGAACAGCCGTCCAGAACATCAAACGTCGCGGCGCCGTATACTGGTGGCGCAGAAAAATTTCGCTCGCCCGTTTGGGTTTTTTCTCAAACCGACCCATAAGCTGTGAGTTCAGTCTTCTCACCAAGGAGCTGGACAGCGCTCGCGGACGTGCCGCGGCGATGACCGCTTATAGTGAGAGCCTGAGAATGAGCTTCAGAGATAACGTCGCCCGGCACGGCCTGGACGAACAGACCATCAGCACGATCTTCGTCGAAGAGGTACGCAGCTATCGCAACGAGTTAGTGCATCTCGAAGCAGCATGGAAGGCTCACCCGTTCTGGAGCAGCCTGTCGAACCGTGATGATGACCTCGCCATCTTTCAAGCGCTCTGGGAAGGAATTGCAGACCAAGGGCTTGGCGTGCCACGCGACTGGAACTTCGTCGAAAAACATTTCGCACAGTTCGATACCGAAATGCAAAGCAACATTCGCGCATTGCTCAGGAACCACAATGACCTTCCGGAATCTCTCAGACTCTCCGCCCAACAGCGCCTGGCGCAAGCCGGTGCGACAAGTAACGCGGTAAGCATCCCCGTTGCGGTGGATGTAATCGCCAAGGCAAGAGCCGAAGCTTCACGCCGTGTACGAGAAAACAGCGATTTCGACGATCTGGCCAAATTCGCTTCCCTCGCCACCTCTTTCGCGCATGCGATAGCGCCAGCTTCCCAGACGTTTTCTACTACCCCTGACACTGGCACAAAACCACGCCTACCTGACGCCTCACTCGACGAGGAACAGGGGCGCCTCGCAGCGATGACGCCAACAGAATTTGCAGAAGTCTTTATCGGCGAACGGTTCAGCGGGTTGGAGCATCGCACCGGAAATAAGCGGAAGAAGGCGATCGTGCAGGATTCCACATTAAGGGATATTCGATGGATCGCCTTACTGGTGGAAAAGTCTTTGCCGCCTGGAATGCCATTCGCGAACGTAACGCCTGATGACGTTAAGTCTCTGGACGGATGGTTCGGCCGACTTCCGGTGACCATCGGTAAATCCCCGAAGGACAGAGACCCGTCGACGACCTTCGAGATGATCGAAGAGTGCGCGCTGGCCCGCCTCGACGAGGGCGTTCTCGACCCCGATCAAATCGGGCTAAGCGTCAATACCAGCAACAAACACTGGCAGAACTTTGCAAGGCTGCATGAATACCTGCGGTCGCGTGTACCCAGTGTCGAGCCGGTTCCAGTCAGCGTTTATATTACCGCAGAGGATAAAGCAGCCCATGAAGGGCGGGCGAAATACACCGTCGAACAGGGTGTGGCCATCTTCAACCTGCCGCCATGGACTGGCTGCGTGGGTCTGGCTGACAGATTGGAAGCCGGGAGGGAAATCATTCACGATGCGCTTTTCTTCGTCCTGCTCCTGGTTTGGTATACTGGCGCGCGGAGAGAGGAGATTTGCAAGCTGAGACTCGATGACATCCAACGCAATGAGATTGATTTCATCTACATCAGGAAAACGGAAACGGGCCGTGTGAAGACCGTAAGTTCAACGCGTAAAGTCCCACTTCACAGTGAGCTTTTGCGTCTGGGTTTTGTTCATTACGTCGAAGCGATGAGGCTTGCTGGGGAAACGCTGCTCTTTCCGGAAATGTATCCAGCGGAAGGCACAAAGCGTTCTATTGGCGATGTTTTCTACAAGATCTGGTGGATGAATATTCGTCCATTCGTGCCGGATCTCAAGCGTGGGCAAGCCATGCACGCGGCGCGTCATACGGTCTCCGATGCGCTGAAACAGGCTGGCGTAGCTCTTGAGGAACGTAATGATGTGCTGGGTCATAGCCAGACCGAACTGGGAGAAGGTGCTTCGACCTATTCTGAACCAGTTATTCTTAAGCGTATGCAGACGATGGTGGAAAAAATACCGAACGTCACTGAACACTTGAACGACGTAACCAAAATCACCCTCCTGCCAGCCGAACAGCGTGCAGCCCGCCCTTCACGGCGTAAATAATGTTGGCGGCTATGCGCCCCATTTCGGCCGTTCGAGTCATCGGTATCTTTTCCTGGAAGCTGTCGTTCGTTCAGAATAGCGGCGATGGCAGCGTGGCGCCCTCACACAGGCACTAGTCCGAAATCTAACAACGATCTCCTACTCCGTCGCTCTCCACAGAGCGTCGTACAGTCGATTTACCGTGCGTGTATCGCTCAGATATCCACTAATCCCGTGAGCATTCGAGGTGCGGTTGCGGACATCGCTAAAATCCTCGATCGCGGGGTCTATTGCGAAATACTGATTATCGAGCGGATAAAGAGCTACGACGTCGCGCTTGTCGCGAGAATTGTACCAGCTCCCGACTACGGCCGGATGCCTAATCGGCGTAAGTGCCTTACGCACAATATCAAGGCCAAGTGGCGAACCGACGGTTAGCAAGCGCAGGACATTGCGGTCGGTCATATCGCGCAGAATCTCGTAACCGACCACTGTACCAAGCGAATGAGCGACAACGATGATGGGTAAGTTGGTGTCGAAAGCCGGCGCAACGATCGCGTTGATCGTCTTTCGCACGGATCGTCTCTCCAGATAGATCCAGACGTCACGCAGGACCCGTTCGATCATATCCCCATCAAGCCCTGGAATGCGGTTGAGAGTGCGGACTATTGCCAGGACCCAAGGCCAGTTTTGCGGCCCGCGTTCCGTCACTAGTAAATCAGCTTCGGCGAGCATTTGGTCTTCGGTAATCCCTTCCTGTTCACGCACGGCTTCCAGATGCTCGGCGAGCATGTTGCGGTATGAGCTGTCGATGCCTTCATCAGTGCCGCGCACGATGATATCGTCGGGAATTGCTTCGCCCAGCGACTTCACCAGCTCGACGAGGGTATCACCATAGAAAGGCGCGCGAACCTCGCACCGGTCGAGAACACCGGCTCTGGTCCCGAGTGCCTTTTGAAGCGATGAAAGCCACTCGTTTTTTAGTATCGCTTCGGATTTACCTTGCTGGGCTCGCCCATGGATAAGCACTAGTCGCGCTTTGATCATCAATCCTCTCCTCTCCTGAACGCCTGACCGTTCACGATACTGGCGATGGTATCCATTGCATCGGACGCGAAGACCGTCCAGAACCCCGGGATCCGAGGCAACATCTTGAGCCGTTCGGAAAAATCCGCGTCTAACAGATCTAAGAAGGACCAAGTCTGTCCGAGGAGTGGAACCGCCGGTAGCACTGGCAGTCCGCCACGCGCTCCTCCGAGCAGCCAGGCATCGAAGAGATCGATCTGCAAATCGCGACGCATGTAATCGCGAACCGAGCGCGCGCCGTCGAAATCGCCGGATAAGGCGAAAGCGAGGGCGGCAACGATCCCCAATATGGGATCAGATTTCTTGCCACGGCGGATCGTCCGCGCAAGGTCCTGAAGCCCATCACGGCTGCGATCTATCCGCCCCAGTGTCGCAGCTCCCAGCACTCGCGCACGCAGTTCCGCCAGCCCCGGATCTCGCCACTCCGACCAGCTATACGCCAACGATACTGTTCGTCCCTCGCTCCGTACAATTTCGCATTGATATTCCCGCAGCACCGGCAGGAGCATGCCGCTGCCATCCTCGAAGGACACGGCGACTTGCGCTACGGGACCGTTAAGATCGAGGACATGCAGCGACTGGTCGCCATGCTGCTGTCTTTCCCATGATAATCCACGCGAACCAGCCATGATTGTCGCGCGGTCGCCGAAACAGGCGAGCGTTTGGGACGGTCGACCGGCGGATTCGGCGAGGCGCATACCCTTCTCATTTGCACGTTCGATATCCGCTAGGCGTTCTGGGAAAAGCGCGTCCGTGGCCCCCGCATGCGCACATGCAGGAAAGCGTTCTCGTTCGTTCGAAATTTTGAAAGCCGGCCCGAGTGGCACAGATTTCGTGAGAATGCGCGGGGCCTGCTTCTCCCGTCTTGCGACCACCCCATTCTCCATCTCCAGGCGCAAGTCTGGCACCTGGCTGAGCGCGAGCGAAATTTCCTGAGCGTGCAGGTCCACCCGCTCCCCAATCACCTTCTTTAACCAACGATTGCGGACATAGACCTTGCCGTCGATGTCCACGACGCCCTCGTCGGGTGCGTCCCGATGTGCGGCAAGGAGCTCCTTGGTGAATAGGCCATGTGCCGCCTCCGCCTCTGCGGGAGCGCGCTCGTGAGCGGGATCGCCTGGATGCGTCGCGTAGAAGAAGTCCACCTCCGCTCCCTGCGGCGAACGACGCGAATTAGGAAAAATCGGCGCTCCTGAAATGGAGGAATGCACCTGCATATTTGGGACAACCCGACATGCGTCGCTGATGAATACGAGTTCCGGAATGCCGGAAAATCGACCAAGTGCTTCCGAAAGTGTGACGTTTACAGCCTCGGCAGGGTCGGCGGGGGCGCCGCTGCAGCAGCCAGAACTCGTCGGCCGTGTTCTTGAGGAAGCCGTGGCCTGCAAAATATATAATGAGCCTGGAAAGGTTCGCCGCCTCGACGCGGTCCTGTACCGCGAGGAAGATATCACGCCTCGCGACGGGGCCAGCTTCATCGGTGAATAGGTCCACTTCGTAGCCGTTTTCTGGCTTGCCAAGCCACGCGGCGACCTCGCGCGCACCGTTGGCCGCACCCGCGAGTTTCGGCAGCCCCCCTCCGACCTTGTCGACACCAATAGCTATTATTGCTTTGCGCGGAATTGTGTGGCCCTCCCATTTGTCGTCGTCCCGCGTGATCGGACGAGCGCTTCAATTGCTGCTAGTGCAGCATATTATCGCTTCCTTATCGCGATTCAGCATCTACCTTCAGATTTTGAACACTCAAATTCGATTTTAAATGTGGAATTTCTGAACGGTCGTCTTGTTTTCGGTCGCACTCACTCCAATGAGGTAGAATACGACATAGGGGGGACGGATAGACGATGGACATCCTGCAGAAGGCGTTCAGTGCCGAGCTCATTAAAGCAGCCACCTCCGACGAAGAGTTTGGAAAGATCGAAGCGGCTGTCTCCAAGGTTGCTCTTCTGCTTGCCAGTCGCCCGACCGAATACGTTACAGCCGTCTATCTCGCAGCCGGTTCGGGAGAGGCGGAGTCCAATCTGCTCACCGACGTCTATACCCTAGTCCAGAAGGAATGGCGAACGGTAGTGGTCCGCTACGCAGGTTTCCCGACACAGATGGTTCGCGCGATCCTCCTCTGCGCCGTCGTCGAACTGGCGCGCAAGAACGACGAATTTGCGTCCGCACTTGGTCTGCTCCTACCGAACGTGCAGCCGCACCTCGAAGGCAAGGACGATGTGATCGCCCTCTGGAAGGACATCGCAGAAGAGGCTTCCAGAGGAGCTACGAGCGGAAGGCCGAGGATCGATGGGGTGTCCCGACCTCTATCGACCTCCCCGAACTGGAGCTTTCCGAGGACGCCTCACGTGAGATTGAGGTGAGCAGGAAGGGTCTCAACTCGCAATCGTTGACAAGCGCACTCCTCCCGGCGTTTACCAGCGCCAACAATGATGGTGAGGCATTGGAAGGTGGTAACCCGCCCATGCGCCGCAGAGCGGGCCGCCGTGCCGGCTCGCACCCGCAAACAGGCTAGCTTCGGTGCTGGCCGGTTCAGTGTCGCAGAACCTCGCGCCGAGCATCTCCGCACCGGACAGTAAAGCTTTGGCGAACGAACTGGCAGACCACATGCGGACCGTGGTCGGAAGGCTGCTTCTGCGGTCGAGGGTCACGACCTGCGCACCCGACTCCTGTGGTGGAGGAGGAGAGCGGCTACTCACCGTCCGGTCGTGCCGTCTACGAGAAATTCGGCCCATCCGGAAAGATCGTGCGCTCGGTCGCGGACCTGTCCTCGTGGCTTCCCCGGCATACGCCCCCCAGCGCATTCCATTTTATACGCGACGCGCTCGAGTTCGACGACGAAGTAGTAGTGACGATCTCCGATCTCGCCGGCGATGAGGCGCGAGAAGTTCTTGTCGTCCACGACACTAACGACTCAAGGACGGAGTGGGAAGGCCGCTCCCTCCTTCAAGTGCTCGACCCGTCGAATCGCGTCGGCGTCGACAGGTTCGCGCTGGACCAGGACCGGATGCGCGACCCGCGCGACCTCGTGGAGCACCTCCTACGCGAGGAATTTATCGCCTGCCGCGCGTCCTCGTGGATGTAAAGCCCGCCAAGAAACCTCGGATGTGACGGCATGGACTGCGCACGAGAAGACTGCTTCCACACGAAACCGGGTTCGACGCGGGCGATCCGGATATCGCGAAGTGTCCCAACTACAAGGCGGTCAAAAAACAGGGCGAGCACGTAGGAGATGAGCCGACAGACACCCTTCGCATGCCATCGACCGGTCGCCCCGATGGGTGGCAAGGACATTGGGTTCCTCGCCGCGCGTTCGCGACCGACCATCGTCTCTCCATGGACCGCACGACGCCGGCAAGACGACCCTGCTCGCCGCTATGTTCCTCGCCGTGTTCGAAATCGGGTGAGGCCTCGGAAAGCAACCGGTTCGCGGGATCGCACTCCTTATAGGTTGGAACGACGTGTCGGCCTTCCTGACGTTGGACGCGGACGAGCATCTGAACTTCCCGCCCCATACTCCCGACAGCGACGCACGCGTCCCGGGCCTACTGCACTTCGCCTTCGAGGACATGCGTTCCAAAAGCGACTTGCTGTTCGCGGACGCACCTGGGGAATGGTTCACGAGGTGGTCCGTCGAGCCCGACGCGGAGGGCGCGAAGGGCGCCGCGTGGGTGACTTCCAACGCCCGGAGGAACCTGCTCGTCGCGGACAGCACAGCACTGTCGGGACCGGCACGTCACGCGGCGCGTGAAAAGTTCGACCGGCTCGTGGGGCGGTTGGCAGACGTAACGCGTGGCAGGAATACCGCGCTCGTTTGGACGAAATCCGACGTCGCGGTTCCAGAAAGCATGACGAACCAGATAGAGTTTAGCTTCCGCCGCCATTTCCCCAACTCGCCAGTGTTCAGGACGCAAGTCCCAATTGAGGAAGGCGAGATCGTGGAGGTTTCGGCCGAAGGCTCTCGCCTCGAGGTGCTCGAGTGGACCCTGCAGACACCCGACAGCCAATCGGCGTTCCTAGTTCGTGCGGAAAAGTCGGACGATCCCTTCCTTGCCTCCGGTGGGATGCGATGAGCACGAGCCGCATCCTTCTCCTGGGCGAGAGCAAGACCGGGAGGACCATTCTCGCAAAGGTGTACCGGCCGGATAAGGGCCGGAAAAAGCGGGTTCTCGTTCCGTTCCCAGCCGCGATCGCTGAAGCTGCTCGAAGAGGTGATGGACAGTCTCTAAGAAACGGTCAAAGCGCGGCACACACGCCTGCGGACAGTATGGTGAGATCGAGTTCAACCTGACCGACGCGCGCGGGGATCACGTGGAGCTCGTATGGCCCGACTACACCAGTGAACCCGTGACCGACATGGTCGCGCGTCGGTCCCTGTCTCCAGAATGAATTCAGCGCATTGAGGATGCAATCGGCTGATGCTGCTTGTCCGACCCACGGGGGCGGTGACACGCAGAATCTGCCCTGTTCTCGAAGCCGACTACTGGAGATGTCGACGGCGGCAGACGCCGTTCAGACCGGATGCCGGTCCAGATGCGAATAGTGGAA
>CAVXIF010000012.1:0-360811 GCA_963761775.1 uncultured Alphaproteobacteria bacterium
GGTCCGGAATTTGCACAATATCTTGGCAATTTGAATTGCATTATTTTCTGATTATCTGGCGCGGCAGAAGGTGCAGACGAACCACTTGGCTTTATACACATTGGAACAACTCCCCGTCATCCCGCCCGCCGCCTACGCACGCTCATTCAGCCCCAAGACCGCCGCGCAGATCGTGCAGGAGGCGGTGCTTGAGCTGACCTATACCGCGCACGATATGGCCCCCTTCGCCCGCGATATGGGCCATGTGGATACCGACGGTGAAGTGTTGCCGCCCTTCGCATGGGACGAGGACCGGCGGCTCGCCTTACGCGCCAAGCTCGATGCGCTGTATTTCATCCTCTATGGCATTTTCAATCCCGATCTGCCAGGCCATAAAGCAGCACAAGCCCGCGACGACATCCGCTACATCTACTCCACCTTCCCGATTGCGGAGCGCGAGGAAACCAAACGCTGGGGCACTTACCGCAGTCGTGAGCTGGCGCTGTCATGGGTCAACGCCTTGCTGGCAGGCCAACCGGATGCGCCGGTTGAAGGTCCGACGCGCAAACCGCTAAAAACACCTCGTCGGCAGTTCGTCCACGTTCGTGCAGTAGTTTGTTGCCTTTTTATAGTTCGTTTATTTAACGGGTATCTTGACGGCAAAACCAGAGCCCTTCGACCAGCGCGGCAAATTTAGCCCGTTGCTCCTCGCTGGTGCCCAGTGCGACCAACATGAGTGAAAACGGTGTGCTCTGCGCTTTTCCGGTTCGAGCTTAGAAACTTGATGCGTCCTGACAGCAAATTTATGTCTGCATCTTTACTAAGCGTCTGCTGGAAGAATGAAGAATCCGGACGGACAGGGCACAAGGCATACAACGGTATCGACATTGCCTGCCTTCCATTGCTCGTGTGCTCTTCGTAGCCATACAAGCAATGAGGAGTATGGAGGATTGACGAAGGCAAACCTGCCCGACCAGTCTTCCTTCAGCCCATCGCCGCCTTCGCTGAAAATGATCTTTCGTTTCGCGATAACCGGACTTAGCGGATGCGCGCAGGGATCAAGATCAACGGCGCCAAACGACGCATAGATATGCTGCATGAAATCATCAGGGGTAAAACGGCTGTCGCGGTCCTCTTTCTTGCTTTTACCCCAATAGGATCGCTCTTTCTCGCGGCGTTTTTACCTTCGGCGCCAGAACGTCCAGCAGCCTGAACAGGCTTGCGAGGGACCCACCGCCGCTCTCGATCGCGCGGATGGTGCCCGAAGCGAGGCCCGTTCTTTTCGATAGCTTCGATATCGACCACTTCCGTTCGGCGGCAATTACCAATTGCTCTGCAAGCGTTTCGCCCGGACCGAGGCCCGACAGCTGAAAATCCAGCGCGGCCATCGCTTCAATGAATGTTGCAATTGAGCCGGCCCCTTTCTCCAGTCTTTTGATCTGCTGGGCGCTGGTGCCAATCCGATCGGCGAGAGTTTTTTGCGACCAGCCGGAGCAACGGCGAGCTTCTTTCAGTGCATCAATCAAATTATGAACTGTTTTGGGGTCACATTTTGTGCACGAGGCTTCTTTCCATCAACGATCAAAGGATCAGACAGATTTGAACATTGCGTGGGCTGATCCTGAGATTTCTCACCACGGCGGGACGGTGTGAAGTTCGATCACCCATTGCCTAAAGCCCGAAGGTCATCTGGATAATAAAGATCTCGGTAATTTGCTTTTGTGTAATAAAGTCTTCATTTGCTTCCTCCTTCCGGCATGAACAGACCTGTCCCGATGGCCGGATGCGCATCGGGATAGGATGAGTGGATTTGAAGGACGATGGGTTCAGGCGGCATCATCGAAGCGCTGCAGCGCCTCGTACGCTGACACTGATCGCCGTTTTCAGCGTCCGGCGGACAGCGGCGAGCTTGAGTTCGCTTACATCGGCGAACTCCATCAGCTTCGGTTCCCGCGAAGGCCCAGACCGATGCCATCGATCACACGCTCATGGGCAGGGTCGCCGGCTGCCATTAAATCAATAGCTTCTTCATAGGCGGCGGCCCGTTTGCATTGATCCAGAATTTCGTCAGGGGACACTGGACCTAGCGACTGGCCAGTTAACCCGGTGATTGTGCCGGTCCGCAACGTCGCCGCGTCTCGTTCGCGCCTTCGGATCGTGTCACTCGCGATCGAACGCATCACGCCAATGATAAAGGGCATGATGCCGAGGTTGGCAGGGCATGAACGCGTGCTCAGGCTGCGCTCAAGTGCGTCCTGCAGAAGATCGTCCGGATCCATTTCTGCCGGGAACGCGAAATATCGGGCCATTCGCATAAGGCGCGAACCTGGCCCTATATCTAGGGACGAGAGCGCGGTTCCAAATTTGCTGTTTTGAAAGGACGGGTTTTTGACCCTTTGCCCATATATGCGCAGCCGATTTTGGAATTTGGACAAGCCTGTGCGTTTTTATTGGATTTATTTTTGTGCTGTGGGGTCTTGCTTCGCCATGATTGGTCCCGTTGCCGAACGGGATCACAATGATGACGTCGCGATAATGCTGCCTGTTCATTTGGACCTCGAACGTATGTCGAGCCTACACTTCACAGTGTTTAGCGCGAACGCTGAGGCGACACCAAATTAGTCCAAAGGCTCGGGATGCTGTCCCGGCACGCGTAACTCGCCAATGAGGACCATTTACACGGTAGATACTTAAGGCACCCTGACCAATCATGGTGAATATTTCGCACCGGACGGCTAACACTGTTTTTCTGACCTCCCATTTCGTAAGTTGGCGCAAAAATAGCGGCGTTATTACCTCGGCATATTTCGGTTGTCCGAATTCGGACGATCGTGCGCATATCAGGGTAGAAACGAGTGAGATGGCCTAGACAGGGCGACATTGTGCCGCCCTGTCCAGTTCTGTCTTATGCAGCCTGCATATATTCGCTCGCTATGGCGGATTGCAGATCGTTGGAGTAATCTGTCAGCGCTTCAAGCATAGGGTGATCAGGCCGCCGTCGCAAAAACCCGGCAATAAGGCTGATGACTGCAGGCGCGAAGCGAAGACCCTGCGTTCTCCCTGCGCCACCAACCAAGCGATCTTTGCGATTGCCAGCAGCAACGTATCCAGCTCGACGTGACCGCGAAGATCGACCCACTCATCAGTCGATGTCGGCTGCGATACGGATGGCTTGGCAGCGACTAATGTCGCCGGCACGCCGATACGAAGCAGGACCTGAGCCAAGCTGCGACCAGGTCCGGCCTCCAGCTTTCAGCATAAGACCTAGATCCAAGTGCGGCCTCGGTCCTTTCCGGCCGGGCTGATCGGGTAAGCTGAAGCGGAAGCGTGAGTTGATGTTCCATGCTGGCCAGAACCAGCACCGGAATGTCAACGAGCCCGCCATAGGTAAGGACCGGCACGCCCTCGCGCATACGTATATGATCGAACAGTTCGGATACGACCGCCTGTTCATCGCCATATCCATGCTCGTCCCAGCTGGACACAGCGCCTGTGGTCAGGCGGCCTTCGTCGTCGATCGCGAATTCAAATGTTGCCGCGGCGATAAGTCGTTTTACGGCAGTCGCCTGATGCTTCGATTTGCTGTCGATGTTTGCGGTGGGCTTCATGCAGATGTTCGTCCCATTTGAATTCACAGCTCAGTGGCAAGATAAGTCTTTGTCATTTTACTATTTTCCTTCAGCCAGAATGGCCACTTCCAACCACCTTCAGAATGAAATCACCCTCTGCTCATCCAGCACACGCCACGCCTGAAACGCGCCCGTAGGGCGTCTTTATCAGGGTCCGCACCAAGACCTGCGCATACCCACGCTGTCCAGGGTGCCCTGCGCGCGGTCCGGGACCAGTCTGGCTTGTTCGATTTGGGGCCCGTCTAGTGCTGCGATTGGGATCGAATAATCGGCAGCGTATGCTTGCAGTGCATTTTCGCGCATTAGTAGGATCTGATGCCTTTGAGTGACGCGGCTCGAATGGCCATTGCAGTGCCATTTGGTGCCGCAGCCAATGATGTCCGGGTTGCTAAATCCGCCGGGTCGCTGTCTGTTTCATCGGCTGCGCGGACACCCAGCATCGGTATCAGGATGCAACAGTTCGAAAATGTCAGCGAAGGGATCGCCGCCGCTTGCTTCCGGTGGATAGACTTTATGATGCCGAACGAACGATACATCGGTTCCATTTTTGGAGGATGACTTCCAGCGCTCCGAATGCATGAATGCGCTGGCGTCCGTCATGTGGAGGCGGATAATGGACGTGCGCGAAGGCGATCACCCGTTCAGGGTGTGCGTAGATTGGGCGTAACGGGGGCATGATTGCCTCCTTCCAATGCAAAGCGGGCGACATCCGCAGATGCCGCCCGCAATCGGTTGGAAATGTATGTACGTGGTGGCGAGATACGCAGGGAGTCACCGCACTGCATCCGCTATCGATGTGACCGGTCACCCGATGGTGCTGCTTTCCCAGCTTCCATCATCGACCGGTTCGAATGCAGCGATGGCCTCGGCCAGCTTTGGCCTTGCCGCGTTCCACCGCCGCTTCAATTCCTTGCGATGGGAAGCATGGTGTCTTTGTAGTAAACATAGCGATCGTTCACAAAGAACAGGCTCCGGCGGTCTTTCGACACCAGAACCAGCGCTTTGTCTTCCTGTGGACGCGCCGCCTCGACCGGGAGGATCTCAACGCCGACAGCGTTGCGGTGTATGACCACCAAACTGAAGGGTTCTGCGCTGCCCTTCTTCCAGAGCGACATCACTGTATCATGACGATTGTCGACGGCTTGGTGAGCCAGCGTCACGAACTTGCCGTCACTCACATTATCGATAGCGCCATACAGTATGGCAGCTGTGACACTGGGTCCGTCCGGGACGCCCATCTCGGCACGCAGCACGCGCGTAAAGGCCTCGCGCGGGCATAGGCCCGCGGCGGTGTGGGTATTGATCATATTGTTTTCCTTGATTGTGGTGACGACCTTCTCGGTCGGAGCTTTTTTCCATTCCTATGGACTGCTCGATTTCACCTGTAATTTTGGGACTGGACGGCCTTTGGTGGGCCGCCCGCCACTGCTCCAATATCAGCGCTTGTAACGCGTCCCCCAGGTCAGGCGTTCGACATGAGGCCGCCCGGAAAATGGCTTGAACGCGCGGGCATACCAGGCTTCCTCGAATTCGCGTTGATCGTCGGCTACCTCGGTCCACCACACCTTGCCGTTCCAACGCCAGCCCCGCTGCGCCTTGGCGACATTCTTGTAATCGTAGGGCAATCCTCTGGCTTCGAAGCGCCAGGTTGGCAGTTGCGCGTGATCCATGCATTCGGCCAGGACTGAACCACCTGTCGGCGTTTCCGCATCCAGCAAGTTCACGAGACTAACGACATCCGCCATCGCGCGGTGCTTGACCGGATTGAACAGCCCGGATTGCATGAGCAGGTGATCCTGCTTGCAGCCGTCGAAGCCCCATCCTGACCAGGGTCCGCGTCCTGCATGGAACAGATCCAAGGCTTGTCCTTCAGGTCAGGAAGCAGGCGCTCGACAAACGGCCGGTCGAAACGCGCATTATGGGCTACGATGTATCGACCGCGTTCAGCCGCTTGGCGATCTGGGTGGTGTTGATCGCCTGCCCATCCAGCATCTCGTCGGTCAGACCGGTCAGCCGGATGATCTCGTCCGAAAGTGGGACGCCTGGAGTGCTGCCTTGCTTCGCCGCCGGTCGGTATCCGCACGATCCTTCCCAGTGCGTCGATTTTCGCACTCTGCCACTGCGATCTCGATGACCTTGTCGCGGTCAGGCTCGAGACCCGATTGGTTTCTGTGTCCAGCACAGCGATGGTCTCGGAACGGCTCGACCGGGTCGGCCAGCTTGGGCCAGTTGTCGAACTCGCGCACACGCCAGAGCGCTATGCATTGGTCGTCTGCGCGGTCATCAGCCGCTCCACGGCCGAGACCGCCTGCATCGTTGGGTTGTATTCATATTCACCTTTCGGTGACGTCGGCGACCGGGGAACCATTTTCCATCCTTTTCCTACGTCACGAAAGGCGCTCGGCGGAGATCTTTCTCTTTTGCACATCGAAGCTTTGCCACTTTCCCAAAGTGAATTCAGGTAAGCCCTTTTTGCAGCCCAAAGAGGCTGCTCTTAGCTAGCACATCGCCCTATCCCAGAAGTTCCGCTTACGACCCAATAGCGGTCATTGAGTTAAACTCAGTATTGATGCTGACTATGCACCGAAGCGAATGTAAGAAATTCATACAGGCTTTCGGTCAGGAATTGATTGAACATGGTCAACTAACCCTAGAGAAATGGGAAAATGAAAAAGTTTGCTGTTTACTCAATCCCGATGCTCATCGCAGCTTCGGCGGGCCTGTGGTGGTCGTCCTATGGGTCACTTAGTGAATTTGTCGATATCCACATCGCTGGTGATTATCATATGCTAGCAACGAGCGACGACTATCAGGAGATTTATAGCGAGAAGACTGACTTCGGTATTCGAATATCAGGTAGTTTGGTATAAGTCCGATGAGAAGTTTATTGCAGTGATCAAGAAGCAAGGAACCAATCTAGATCGAACATTTGGCCCCTGCGAATATTATGTGATCGACCACATAAATTCTCGTGAAATGTCACAGATCGCACTGAATAAGGCACGACAAATCTTGCAAAATCAACCTCGACTGTATCGTTCCTTTAACAAGGCGGTAGGCGAAAGATGTAATCCGCCCATCGAGAGGTAATCGATCCTAGCGTCCACTTCCACCCCATCAGCAGTCACGAGCAGGGCCAGTGCGCGACCCCAAAAGCGGCATGGCGGCTCTGCCCCCTCCTGAAAAACTCGTGGCATTCCGCTAACGACCCATTTGCGGACGTCCCGTGCGGGCTATACTGAACGCGAAATGATGTAACTGACGCGCCTTGTAATCTTATTGTCGATATACACGGCTCATTTCTGCTGGGGCAAGAGCGAACGGCTGTCTCCTGATTACAGTAATCAAGAAGGCTGTTGCGAGTCTGAAAGTCTCATTCAAACAAACCCATGTTTTTGTTCATTACCTACACCAGCATCCACAACTTGGCAAAGCTTCGCGTCCAATTACCGTTCTTTTGCCGCTGTGATAATGATGATAACACCAGCATTTCTTAGCAGCCTATCTGGCATACACCATGCCATGGTTTCTGGGCGCGGTTCGCGTGCCGCGTTCGACGCTTATAGAGCACAGAGCCTGACGTCGAGTGGCCCACCCCAATTACAGTCTATCGCAGGCCGTAAGGGCAATGTTAGGAGCGACTGGCAGGATTGGCCGTACCAACACAAGAACCTGCCTTTACTGCAACGGTTCCCATTTACAAACGGTGTGATTTTTCACAATATATTTTTCTCGCAGATCCCAACTGAATCTCGTGCAACTCGCTCTCAAGCTCTTCAGCCAGACATCTCCTGCACGCGCTCCCCGTCGAATCTCGTTTCAATCATGCCGCTGGTCGTTGTCAAGCTGCCAAGCATTATAAATTCTCCAAACTTTAAGAAAATTATAATTCTCTCGTTGAAGAAATAATTCCAAAAAATTAACATTAATTTCCATTCCTCATATTTTGACTCGATTGACATCTACGGGAAACTCCTTTGGATAAAAGAAAAAACAAAAACAAACAGGTGCTTTGAAGGTTTCAAATAGACAATTCGTTCTTGATGTGTTGCCAACTCAAATCGATTAGCTGCCGAAGGGCGTCTGATTTCCAGGCAAATACAATTCCGAAAATCCTTTAGTTGACTCCCTATCCCGCATTCATTTCGATCGATATCAGAATCTCAAGTAAAGCTGAATTCAAAACACTTCACCGAAAGTAGTATTTCTCCATCGTTCGTGACTGCACTACCCAGACAGGGCGGCTTCAGCCAGTCTTTATCGAAGTTCAATCACTGGAAGAGATTTCTCCGGGCACATATGAAGAGGATCAGACGGGTCTCAGGCCTGGCTTCTCCCATGTTTTGCCTCCGCTTGTGCGGAAGTCATTGCTTTAAGGCATCACGATGATAGCGGAACAGAAGTTGTTATGTACTTGATAGTGTCGCTTTCCTCAGGTGTCTATTCCACTCTTGATCTAAGTTTTTGGCTGAAATTACTGAGGTCCAAACTCTGCACACTCACACTATGCCATCAATCAACCTCGTTTTGGCTAAGATTTCAAAATTATTATGCTCTCTCATGCCATTTCGTTAACATCCACTTTTGCCACCTTATTCGGACATTGCGAGGGTGAGAAGAAGCTCTTGCCACCAGCAGCTACAACTTGAGAGATATGGATGGTCTCTTGTCGTCCTTCGCCTACGTGCGATCTTGTCTACTCCTCTACAATCTCATCTCCAGTCGGTCACAGATGACCACCTACGTTCACCAATGTGCACACACTTGAACACCTAGCGCTATAAAAGACCCTGATGTGCAATCTTTCTCACATGAAAAGCCCAGCGTTTGCCTTTATCAGCCAAACCTTTAACGCCAGCGTGGTGCAAACAACAATGTGAGCAACCCGGTTACTTGACTTATCGTTAGCGGTGGCGCTGTTGGACCGATGGGTTCAGGGATTCCCGCTGATCCCATGAAAAAGCAAGCGGACGGATGCACCCTTAAAGCCCACCCGTCAACAATGCCCGCACCAACGAGCTGAACATATCTTTCTGGCGGTAGAAATCGTCGAGCGACGCAGTATGTGATCCCGTCTCAGCCTTTTGCTAAGGCGGAGGGCCCGGAAGGCGCAAAGTCCCGCACATCGTTCACCTGTAAACATTTGCCGCAGAGACAGCCTATTTCTGTGGGTCGGCGTCTGGCGGGAAAGTGACCAGTTTGACACCTGCTCCTCAATAAATAATGACCCTAAGTCCTTCCGGCCCAGTGATTCGAAACAGCAGCAGTACGGACCTGTTGCCCATGGACACCCTGTGCCGGCGCGATGCATCGAACATTGAGCATCTCGCTCATTTGGCTGCAGGTTCACACTGGACCGCGAAAGCGCACGTTGTACCGTCTTGGCTTTTCACGGAGCTGAGCATGGGGTGACTTTTTGGCAGCTCTCCAGCTCCTTCGACGCCTCTTCACCTTCGACCTGCCTTTTCTCACGCGGACGACGGCACAGTGCTACTCCTATTGCGTGGTCGCCATTTCTTTCCCGCTGATACAGAGCGGCAGGCAGCGCATCAGGTATTGCACGATCACTCGAGCTATCAATTCGATCCTTAATTCTCGTCCCGTGCCCGTTCTAGGTCAGCATGTCCCTCTCTTCTGCTGCAGTTCCGCCTTCCGAGGTCTCACGGTCGTCCGGTGCAGCCAGCGCGAATTGATATCTCGAGTTCGAGCGACTTTTGATCCTCGGACTGATGGTCCCATCAGGAGCCTGCGCCAACTGATTGCCTGATGCTCTGTCCTTTTCAGGAGATCATTGATCATAGCTTTATGAATACGCCGCTCGTGGGCGATCTGTTCGCCGTCAGATTCTCATGATCTTTACTCTACGTCACGGCTGCTGATGATCGAGGTGCTTGCTTTCTGTCGAGTTCTGAATATCGGCGGACGCTCCCGATGGAGCATCGGTTCCGATGCCCGTGATGCCTCGTCGTCCATATCGTTTACATCGATGGTGGTTCGAGAAGAGCTGTTCTTATCTTCATGGGCAGACGGATCAGCTCTGATGCCACGGCACGCCACGCGGCTATTTTCACTATTCATTTTTGAACGTCGTCTCAACAGCAAGGTCACCCGTAGCTTCTCTGACAATGCGAGAGGCATTCAGTGTCTGACGCTGCCTCGCCTCTATCAATTTCGGCCTGCTGTCCATTAAGTTTGCGCGAGTTCTTACGCAGTAACATCTTAGCCCGGGTTCGGCCGCGCTCCACTTCCAGTTCCAGCAGATTCGGCATCCCGCCGGAGCCTGTTTGCTGCCAACCGGTTTCGAACGGCCATCTCTACTTTCACGCTGTCTGGTTCGGCGGCGTTGGCGTTGTTCCGTTCCCTTTCATTGCGCTGCATCGCTGTTTCGCGGCCATTCTCGCGCAAATTCCTTACGCTCAGTTCATACGCAGTCTCGCGTTCTTGTTCGATCACTTCCCACTGCCGTCGTTCATTCTCTATCCCCAGTTTGGTAACTCCACCCTTCACCTCCACAGCAGATCTAGCGGTATCTAGATGAGTCTGCGATGACCTTTTGTACCCATCGCTTCGTGTTTTCGGTGATCAACCTCCTGATTACGCCGGCGGCTTCCAATGTTTGTTGGTAGTCGCTTCAAGGTGTCTTCGAAGCTCGAGGGGCCAGTCGCGGCTGCGGGAAACGACCTTGACCTTGTCTTCGATGGCGAACCTTACGTTTTCGACGGTCCTTGTGGGTAACCGTTACCGCGAAATCCCAGTCGCCGGGTTTGAGAGCGGAAGTGTCGTATCCATCGAGGGAAAGCTTTCCAATGTCGGCCATTGTTATACTCCGGCACGGACGGTCGTGATAATCGAGATGGAAATGCCAATTCTTCTTGTCATTGCTTAGATCGGGCGCATGCATGACAGCTACGAAGGGCATATTCGCCTCGTCGAACTTTCTGCTGAAATCCCGCATGAGCTCGAAATTCTGCTCGACCGTGAGTTCGTTCGGTAGTTCCCCGACGATGCGGTTCTGCGTCGGCCTCCTCGCCCATCGTGAAATTTTACACCCATTGCTTGGAGCGCCTGTTCGCCGTACGGCTGGTATCCTTTGTGTCTGGCCAGCCATCTTTTGCGGCAAGATAACGCGCATTCTCTCACCGTCGCGTATGATGAACCTCTGCGATCTTCGCTTCGTCGCTGGCAAGCGCAGCTGCTAATTCTGCCGGACAATCGCTGCGCTGGCCGATGCGGTTCCAGAACTCCGGATTGGCATCAATGTCTATGCTAAGTCTGTCGGGACCGCGTTTGGCTTCCTGTTCATCAATAAGTTTCCAGAACAATGCTCGTTCATTTGTTCGTCAGCGATGTTGGTGACGATCGCAAGGCGCGCGTTCCCACGTTCGGCAACTGCGCCGGGCCGCGCCAGATAGGCATCGTGTTGCGCCGGTATTGCCTCGACTTCCGGGTCGGCAGGTCCATCTTGCTGCATCGAATCAGAAGTTCGCCGCCGTCCTCGCTACATGTGGGCTATCTTCTTCGGCGGTTTCATCAAGTGCTGAATGTGCTGGCGTCGCCGCGCTTGCTCGTACCCTGTTCAGCTCCGCCGTAGCGCCTCCACGTTCGATGTAGTGACTATGTGCTTTCGCAGCGCCTGGCCTGTTTCGGCTATAATCTTTCTGCCTTTCGATTGACGTCTGTGACACCGTGGAATGGGAGAAATGAAAAGAGGTTACTCCGTCCGGGGTGGAAAACCGATAAGGCCGAACGCATGGAATGTTGAACGAATACCGGTAAACCGAAGCATCCCCTCCAGGCTTGATCCCCGATCCCCTTCCCGGACGAAATGGCGTTTGAAGCTGATCCTGGGGTCGTCAGGAACAAGGATGCCCTCACGGATCAGTTTGATTTTCTGGCGCGCTGCCGCGATCGCATCGCTTCGTTCCATCTCTGCATTGGTGGGCATTATCGTTCTCCTGCCCGTGTTGTCGGACGAAAACGGGAATTACCCAAAACTTGTTTTATAGTTACTTTTCGGACTTTTGGGACTGATAGCCAGCGCTGTTCGTGCGTCGCATTTACCCATGCGGCAATTAAATATGATCAAACAGACGAGGAACTCAGTCGTCGACCTGTCGCGAAGAAATTCAATCTCGACTTTACAGCACGACCTGCAGCCGACCCCCGTCCAATTGATGCGAAGTGAGCCATGACAAAGCTTGATCGCTCCAAAACGTTCGGTCGATCAAAACGGTTTGTTGCTGATTGGGTGGCGTTGTTAGAAGGCTCGAGAAACGTTGTCACTTATCTGTAAAACGTTTGGAGCAAAGCTAATTTCGGCTCTGCCAAATTAGCGGTATTGCGCCTCTGAACTTTTTTGCTTTATTGAAACTTCATTGCATTATCGAATTGCAGTCAGTTTAGTTCGAATAGTTCTGCAATGGCTGACCATTCGATAATCGGTGTTTGACCGATGCGGAACAAATTGCACGGAAAGGTTGACAGAAGCCCGGTCGCCGAAGCGACCGGGTCTTCATCAGATAGCACCGGCGTCCAGCCGGTCGGCAACGGACCGGAGGGTGCTGGATGTGAATCCACCTTCATTGATCGCCCGCAAAATTGTAGACTTTTTCGCGTTCGTTTGAAGGCCGCCGTCGGTCGCTGCTTCCAACGAGGCAACGCGGAAGTTCAACGGTGATACCGGTGCGGGAAAATCTGCAAGTCTTGCGTCAGCGCGTGGCAACAGCTCTCGCAGAAATTGACTGCTCCTGACAGCAGTTCCAGCCCAGTCAGCGATGACATGACTCGCCATTTCGTGTCCGGCAGGAGGACTGGTAATCGATGAATGGATCGTCTCGCCTTCGCGTTTCACGTACTCGATGAACCCGGGCATCAGATGACCGACATCGATGGTAGTCTCACCATCAAAATCCCCCTGAAATTTATCCGAGCCGTCCTTGTCGTTCCTGACATAGATCTGCTCGAAACCGGCGAGCTTCGAACCGAGGATCTTCACTGCTTCCTCCGCCCCTGTCTTATGAGGCGTGACAGGAAGGAAGGCCAGACAGCGGTATCCAAGCGCGGCGTAAAGGCGTTGAAGCTCGAAAATGAACTCGTGATACTGACCTGACGCCATCGCATTGGCGCCGAGATCCAGGACCACATTGGATCCCGATGTATCCGCGACCATCTGTTTCGCCGTATCGCCGCTGAGCCCATACCCAAGCGAAAGCGCAGTGGGATCGGCCAGACGGGTCGATTTGTTACCGGCATCGCCATCGACGATTACAACTTTCAGATTTGCGAGCAGAAAGAGCGCTTTGAGAAGCTGAGCGAACAGGCTTTTGCCTTCGCCACCGGCGTTCGTGACGACGGTGGCGAACACGAGTTGTTGAGCTGGTGTGGGGTTGATGGGATTCATGGTCATGCTTACTCTCCCCCGAAATCGCTGGCATGACGATTGTCTGCAAACGGATTATGCCCTGTTTCGACGGAAGTATCGTCGCGCGGACGGTTCGGGGCAGTCTCCGATTTTGCCTGTTCGTTTTCGGAAACCGGATCGGAGTGCTCTGTGGATTTCTTGTTGCGGAGGAAGTTCACGGCGTTCGTGAAACTGCTGATGCCTTTGCCGACATTATGACCTTCCTTCTTCAACGCCACGAAAATGCTGCTCAGGGAATAGCCCTCAGCAATGGCATCTTCGATATCGACCATATGGGGTGCGACAGCGTCGCGGATCGGGGAGCGCGACGGCGCCACCTCCTTCAAGACTTCGATAAGTGACATAATCAGTTCCTTATTTATGTGCGTGTAGGTCAACCATTTGACCAACATCGAATTGAGAGCAGCCGAAAACTGCGCTCACGATGGTTTTGGCGCGCATACCGAAAACGCCCAAGGAATTTCCAAAACTACAACTTTATCTGCTATTTCGTGTTTTGGTCAATTATGAGGGTCTGATGACAGATAAGCCGAAAACCGGAAGACCTCGGAAAACCGAACAGGCGAAGCAGAGTCTTGCCCATCGCGTGATCCTCGAAAGCGCCTGTGAACAGCTAGCGCTTCTTGCTGATCGCATGATTGATGGAGGAGTTGGCGAGGAGGCCCTCATCGCTGAACTTAAGGAAATCGCTTATTACAGTGGTGGTATCGAATTCAGCCCTACAGACCGCGAGAGACGAATATTCACCCCTAATACCGAGAGACTGGAACTTCTGGCCAGGCTCGGCAATCTCCGGAATAGGGAAATGGCATTCGAGATTATTGCCGAGTGTGTGGCGAGAATGGTGGATGCGGCAAAACATGATACCGCAGATGTGCTGTTACAATTGAAACGCTCGATTACCCATCAACCTGCAGTGTCCAGCTACCAGCACACCTTGTTGGAGAAACTGGCCGCTGCTGGAGTGACAAAGCACAACGCTGCCCAGATAACCGTTGAGGAGCTTGAAGCTCTTTTGACGAAAAGCGGCAGCAGGCCGCGTAGGACTCGATCTAGCGCTGCTGCGGAAACACCGTCGAAAGCTGAACGATCAATAGAATTTGCGAATGACGATGCCCCGCTTGATCGCTCGCCGTGGCGGCAGTTTCTTCTCAGCGAACAGAAGCGCTACGCCATCACTGAAAAACCCTTGAACTCTATCAACAACAGAGCGACCGCCGTCATTCTTGACACGATCGATTATCCGCCATTCATCAGTTTGGAAGAGTACGAGCAGCCTGAATTGTTCGCTCAGTTCGAGGCCGCAACATACTCACGAGAGAAGACGGAATACGTGGAGGGAGATCTGCAGAGCCTGGATTGTTGCCACATATGGTGAGCGTTACGCTTCTGAATTTTGGGTGCCCAGAAAGGGACCCTGGAGATTTCTCATGGCCTTGGCGCATGACTTTGCGCATGAAATTCCCGATTTCAAGATCGTGATGCTCCCGGGTTTCGATCGGAAGGAAACTTATCTTGAGGCGGTGAAACGATAGCCGGTCATTGGCTGGCACGGCGAGATACCAGGCCGGTCTGAGAAGATGGGTCAACCTGCCCCTTGGCCATCCAATGCGCGCACGATGCCTATCGGATGACAAGCCAATCCATTCTCATTGCGGCATGGGTATTGCCATCAATGGCTGTCCCTACTAACTGTCACAAATCACCCTGTTGGTGACAACTGCCAAATGTATTTCCGTGTGTTTTCAACACGTGAAATCTTTGGCTGGGGTCCCTGCCGCCCCAGCCAGCTTTTGTTGGTCCAGCAAGCTCCTGAAACCAAAGGTTTCTCGGCGGGTCAAAACCTCGTGGCACCCTTCCGTGCGCTCGATTTCGCGACCGTAGTACGGTTGGAAACGGTAATTACGGCGGCGTCACCAATATGTGCATGTTTATGCCCGTTAACGCACGATCAGCAGCAGACCTGCGCGACCTGTTTCTTCCTGTTTCGCGACAAAAGCTCGCAAAGCCTCTCCGGCGATGCCCCCAAAGATTGTGCAGGCTTCGCTTGGTCAGTACAAATTTTTGTCTGGGCTAGGCTTTTGACCTGTGACAGTATCAGCAAAAGGAGGTCGAAACCTCTGTCGAGGTAATCAAAAGTCAGGCGGATGCGCGGTATAGATCAGGCGCACATGCAGAGGCGGCAGCGCTTTACGAAAACATTGCAAAGCGTGAAGCCGCCCCGAGGTGGGTGCGTCGTTCCGCCGCCTGTAACGCCACATGCGCTTATGCACTTGCCGGCGGTCGGAGCGACAAGGCCCTGGACTTGCTGGACCTGTCAGTCGCACTTGGTTTCATCGATACCAATTCGCTCGAACAGGATACGGACCTTGATAGTCTAAGAGGCACGTCTCGTTGGGCTGCCATCCAAGAGACCGTTGCGCAGGCAAGCGCAATCGAAAACAAACGTTGGGGCACCGTTTCTGTTCGACCTGCGTATGAGGAGAACTTGCCCGTCGAGGATAAGCTGGCGGGCCTTTCTCTTCTCTGGTCGGAGGCAAAATACAATTTTGCAAACTTCGATCTGGTTCCCGAGCTTGACTGGGACGCAGAATATCGCGCCATGATCCCGCGCGTCATGGCCAGCGAAAACACGTATGCGTATTATCGGTTACTCCAGGAGTTCGTCGCGAAGCTCGAAGATGGACATGCGAATGTCTATTTTCCGAATGTCCCGGAGTTCACCCGCGGACGTTCCAATGTCCCAGCCTTCAACTACCAATGGATCGAAGATCGACTTCTCCTGGACTACGTCGCAGGCGAAGAATTCGAAGCCGCAGGCGTCACACGCGGCGATGAAATCCTAGCTGTAAACGGACAGCCCATCCAGGATTTTGCCGATTCGCTGCACCGTCCTTACGTCAGCGGTTCGAATAAAGCGTACATCGATAGCGTGGTCTATTCATGGCGCTTATTGAAAGGGCCGGAAGGTCCACTCGAACTCACTATCAAGAGGCAGTCAGACGATATCGTCACCGTTCAATCCCGTCGACCTGACTGGGATACATGGACGGCGTTGACAGAAGGCAGAGAAAAACAGCCGCCGAATTTTCGATGGGAGATGCTGCCAGAGAACATTGCTTACGTTGAACTCAACTCCTTTAGCAATGAAGACGCCTCGCAAGGTTTTGCGGACAATTTCGACGAAATTTCGAAGGCCAAGGGCATCATTCTCGATGTCCGGAATAATGGCGGTGGCAGCAGCAATTACGGCTATGACGTGCTTTCCAGGCTTACCCAAGAGACCTTTGCTGTCAGTTCTTGGAAAACCATGAACTATCGCCCCGCCTTTCGCGCGTGGGGCTATCAAACGGACAGCTATGAATCCACTAACAACACGTGGCCGCCTAATGCCGATCAGTATTATGCCGGCCCTGTCGCGGTTCTGTCCGGGACGAGCACATTCTCGGCCGCGGAAGATTTCCTGGTGGCCTTCGATGTTATGGATCGCGGACCCATCATCGGACAGGCTAGCGGCGGCAGTACAGGCCAACCCCTCGGCTTCTACTTGCCCGGCGGTGGCACAGCCCGCGTCACGACAAAACGGGATACCTATCCGGATGGATCGGACTTTGTGGGTGATGGGGTGCAGCCTGATATTCTAGCGCCGCCAACGGCAAAGGCGTTCGTTGGTCGACGCGATCTGGCCCTTGAAGCAGCAATCAAATATGTTTCAGATTTCAACCAACCGTAATCAGGCGCTCTGTACGAGTAGCCTCACGATGCTGGTCAGCCGGGTATCTCCTGCAACTTTTACAAAAAATTGTTCATCCGAACCATCGACAATTTATTTCTGCAACAGCAATATTCTGTTGGAACGAACAACACTGACAGCCGCGCACAATTGCGGTGCGGAACGTCTTGCATTGCTGGATACATGCCTGCTGATACAGGCCCTGTCCGCCGCCAGGCTCAACCAACCCGCACCAGCGTTCCCTTAGGACCGGCATCCTCGAACCGGCAGGTCCGGCCGGTAAACTGCGCGATGATGTCCGCCGCCGTGCGCGTATGCTGGCTGATCTTGACGCTGGTGAAGGCACCGCCCCCGGCAAGCGCCATCGGCAGCAGCAGCTGGTCTTGCAGATACGGTCCGGCAAACGCGCCGGAGGCTTCGTAACCCGCCATACGCTTGCCCGCCGTCTTGCCGATACGCTCGGCGGACAGGCCCAGCTTGCCGAAGCCCGACACGATTTCGGTCACGTTCTCGAACCCGGTTTCCAGCATCATCGCAATGCCCGGCCCCTGCTCCGCCGGAAGCTCGCGCAGGATGATAGCATTCCCGTCCCAGTCGGGCAGCTGCTTGTAAGCCGCCTTGCGGATACGCGCCGCAATAGCATCGTCGATGGACGCATAGAGAACCGATCCGGAATGCCCGGTCGGCGCGCCGCGTTCGATGCATTCGATCCGCTGCAGGGGTGCTGGCGCGATGTCGATCTCGATCCGGCCCCCGCCACGCGGGAAGAAGCCGTGCCGCTTGATCCGCGCCGTGACATGCGTGCCCATCCGCGCGAGCACGGGCAGGAAACACTTTTCGATGAAGTCGAACGGCGGCGCCATCGACGCATGTGTGCCGCCCTCGATCACCAGCGAGGAGGGTTTATCGGCCAACACCAGCGGCACCAGCACGGTCTGTAAAACCAGCGCCGTCGATCCCGCTGTGCCGACGGCAAAACGGTAGTCGCCACCGGACACGCTACCTGGGCGGAACACGATCCGGCTGGAGCCAAGCTCCAGCCCTTCGCAGTCGCCCCCGCCAATCGTGCAGGCCGCCTCGATTGCGGTCAGGTGCTGGCGCATCAGCCCCGGCTGGTCGCGCCCGCCCCGGATATTCTCGATGGTGAAAGGCTCGCCGGTAACCAGCGACAGCGCACACGTATTGCGCACCACCTGCCCGCCGCCTTCTCCCTCGGCACCGTCGATTGTAATCATTGTACTCATCCTGTGTATGGGCACCGGTGGCTGCCGGTGCCTGCGCGAAGGGCGTTATCCCTTCACGCAGACCACCTGCTTAAGTGTATGCACGATTTCGACCAGATCGGCCTGTGCGGCCATGACCTTTTCGATCGGCTTGTAGGCTTTAGGCGTTTCATCGATCACGCCTGCATCCTTGCGGCATTCGACGCCGGCGGTATCGGCGATGTGCTCTTCCAGCGACACTTCCTTCTTCGCTTGCGTCCGGCTCATGATGCGCCCTGCGCCATGCGAACAGCTGTCGAAGCTGTCCGCATTGCCCAGCCCCCGCACGATAAAGCTTTTCGCGCCCATCGAGCCGGGGATGATGCCCAGCGTCCCCTTCGCCGCGCGCACCGCACCTTTGCGGGTGACGAGCACGTTTTCGCCGAAGTGGTTTTCGCGCGTCACATAGTTGTGATGGCAGTTCACCGCCTCGCATTCGGCCTGGAACGGCTTGGCGATCTGGCCCCGCAGCGCCGCGATGGCGTGCGTCATCATCACCTGCCGGTTGAGCCGTGCGAAATCCTGCGCCCATTCGACCGCTTCCACATAGTCGTCGAAATGGTCGGTCCCTTCCGGGAAATACGCCAGGTCTTCGTCGGGCAGGTTGATGTGCCATTTGCGCATGTCCTGCTTCGCCAGTTCGATGAAATAGCGTCCGATGGCATTGCCCACGCCCCGGCTGCCGGAATGCAGCATCACCCAAACGCGCTGGTCCTGGTCGAGGCACAGTTCGATGAAGTGGTTGCCCGTTCCCAGCGTGCCGAGATGGACGAGATGGTTGGCGCGTTCCAGCTTCGGATATTTGGCCACGATCCGGTCGAACCGGTGGACGAGCGTGGCCCATGCCTCGATCGTTTCGCCGGGCGGATCGCCCCATGCGCCCTTGTCCCGCCCGCCGCGGCCGGCGGAACGACCATGCGGCACGGCCTTTTCGATAGCGGTGCGGATGGCTTCGAGGTTGTCCGGCAGGTCGCTCGCCATCAGCGAGGTGCGCGCGGCCATCATGCCGCAACCGATATCGACGCCCACCGCCGCCGGGATGACCGCGCCCTTGGTCGGGATGACCGAACCCACGGTTGCCCCGATGCCGACATGCACATCAGGCATGGCGGCGACATGTTTGAAGATGAACGGCATTCTGGCCGCGCGGGACAGCTGCTCGCGCGCCTTGTCGTCCACCGGCACGCCGCGTGTCCACGCCTTGATCGGCGAACCGCCTTCGACGTCATGAAATTCGTATCCGGTCTGCATCATATCCAATTCCCTTGCGAGCCCCTTGGGGGTGACCGGCCCATTCCGGCCACCCCGGGCCTCGTCGCTGTCGGGCGTTCGACGACCCGACGCTCAAACCTCTGCAGCTAGCGTGCCAAGTCCTGGATTACTGTGCGATATAATCAGTAATATGCTGATCTTGCATGGTTTTATGGCTGGCCTCTCTAAACGCTCCCTTGCCCGTTCTTCAATTATTGTATCGCATCATATCGTAACTTATCCTATGGGATAGAAATGACCAGCACCACCGTCATCGGATTTCTCGGCTCCACGCTCGATGCCAGCAAGACAGACTCTTCGCGCTGGAACAAATGGCGACCGACCGTCGGCCTGTGCATGCAGCCCGACTTGCGGGTCGACAGGCTGGTGCTCCTGCATGGCGCACGGCATCGGGGGCTGGCCGAATACATCACGGCGGACGTTGCCGCCGTGTCGCCCGAAACGACGGTCGAGCCGCATTTGCTGGACTTCGGGGATGCCTGGGATTTCGAGGAAGTGTACACCGCGCTGCTGGATTTCGCGCAAGGGTTCGCTTTCGAACCGGACAGCGAGGACTACCTCGTCCATATCACTACTGGCACGCATGTCGCGCAGATATGCCTGTTCCTGCTGACCGAAGCGCGGTTCATCCCCGGCAAGCTGCTACAGACGCAGCCCAAGCGCGGCGCACCCGATCCGGCGGGTATCTGGAGCGCGATCGATCTCGACCTGTCGCGCTATGACAGTATTGCGCAACGGTTTGCAGAGGGTAGCCGAACCAGCACGTCCTTCCTGAAAGGCGGGATCGACACCTGCAACCCGCGCTTCAACGCGATGATCGACGAAATCGAGCAGGTCGCCTCGCGTTCCGCCGCGCCGCTGTTGCTGATGGGGCCGACAGGTGCCGGCAAGAGCATGCTTGCGCGCCGCATCTACGAACTCAAGGTGGACAGGCACCGGCTGTCGGGGCCGTTTGTCGAGGTGAACTGCGCCACGCTGAAAGGCGATGGCGCGATGTCCGCGCTGTTCGGCCACCGCAAGGGCGCGTTCACCGGGGCGGTGGCGGAGCGCGAGGGGCTGTTGCGGCGCGCGAATGGCGGGATGCTGTTCCTCGATGAAATCGGCGAGCTTGGGCTGGACGAACAGGCCATGATTCTGCGCGCGGTGGAGGAGGGGCGCTTTCTCCCGGTCGGTGCGGACAAGGAAGCCGCCAGCACGTTCCAGCTTATCGCCGGGACCAACCGCGATCTGCTGGCCGCCGTGGCTGCAGGAAAGTTTCGCGACGACCTGTTCGCGCGGCTCAACCTGTGGACGTTCGACTTGCCCGGCCTCGCCGACCGGCGCGAGGATATTGCGCCCAATGTCGACTACGAACTCGACCGGTTCGCAGCCGCGGAAGACACCCGCGTCACTTTCAATACCGAGGCACGCGCGCGCTATCTGGCCTTTGCGACGGGTCCGGGCGCGACATGGAACGGCAATTTTCGCGACCTGTCCGCCAGCATCACCCGCATGGCCACGCTCAGCCCCGATGGCCGCATCGGCAGACCGGCTGTGGAGGCCGAAATAATCCGGCTGGAAAGCCTGTGGGGCGGAGCCAACCCGAATGCGGGCGACGATGGCCTGGCGCGCATCCTGACGTCCGGACAAATCGACCAGCTCGACCCCTTCGACCGCGCGCAGCTTGCCGAAGTTGTCGCCGTGTGCCGCCGCAGTCCCTCGCTTTCCGCCGCCGGGCGCACGCTGTTCGCCGCATCGAGGCTGCGCCGCAAATCGACCAACGATGCCGACCGCCTGCGCAAATATCTCGCGCGGTTCGATTTGGCGTGGGACGATCTGGTGTGATATTCTTCACGCGTGCTGGCCTCGCCACCTGCTTTTGAGAAGGAAGTTGCCATCGAATACCGCACGCTCGGACCGGACCTCGAAGTCTCCGCCATCGGCATTGGCTGCATGCCGATGATCCGGGATGGCAATATCCACTACGGCCATGCCGAAGACAGTGTTTCGACACGCACCATCCACGAGGCAATCGACCTCGGCGTAACGTTCTTCGACACCGCAGAGATGTATGGCCCCTTCAGCAACGAAGAGCTGGTCGGAGGGGCCATCAAGGACCGCCGCGACGGTCTTGTCATTGCGACCAAGTTTGCGATGCGATGGGAGGGAAACACACCAGTCGCACTGGACGGCAGCCCCGAAAGCGCACGGCGCGCCTGCGAAGGTTCGCTGAAACGGCTCGGCATCGACACCATCGACCTGTTCTACCAGCATCGCGTCGATCCAGACGTCCCGATCGAGGAGACGGTCGGCGGCATGGCGGATCTGGTGACAGAGGGAAAAGTGCGCTTCCTCGGTCTGTCCGAAGCGGCGGCCGATACAGTGCGCCGTGCGGCCAAAGTGCATCCGATTGCGGCGCTGCAAAGCGAATATTCGATCTGGGAACGCGGTGTCGAAGACGACATTCTGGTCGCCTGCCGCGAGAATGGCATCGGGTTCGTCCCCTACAGCCCGCTGGGCCGGGGCTTTTTGGCTGGAGGCATCCGGTCACTGGGCGACCTGCCCGCAGACGACTGGCGGCATAACGATCCGCGATATTCGCCCGAAAACATGCCCAGGAACCTTGCTATCGTCGACGCGATTGCGGGTGTTGCCCGCCGCCATGACGTATCGAACGCGCAGATCGCGCTGGCATGGCTGCTGGCACAGGGCGACGACATCGTGCCCATCCCCGGCGTCAAGCGCAGCGAGACGATGCGGGACAGCGCCGGTGCGCCGGAGGTGAAATTGAGCGAATGCGACCTGGCGGAAATCGACGCCGCTGCGCCCAATGGCCAGACCGCAGGCGCGCGCTACGCGCCCGCAGGGATGGCGCGAGTTAATATTTGAGGCGGCTCGCCGGTCTAGGCGGCGACGGCAAACTTCGCCGGCAAGGCATCTGCCAACGGCGTAAGCGAACGCAACAGACGCGGAACGGCATCGCGTTTTACCAGCCATGTTGCCTGCATCGCGGCGCGGTCCGGATCGCCGGCTCTCAGAGCGGCAACGGTTGCGAGTAGCGCGCTTTCCTGGTGGCTGGTCTGCGTATCGCCGACCGGCTTCACGTACACCGTCGAGCGAGCCGAAGCGCGCAGGACCGCAGCGGCCCGTTCCAGTGACCAGACCGCAACCTTGCCACTGGCACGCCCGCCCAATGACGGGGTAGCTTCATTTCCGGTGCCGTTCCAAAGCGCACGAAACTGATCGATCATCATTCACTCCAGCCAACAGGTTGTTGCGAGTGATAATCAATAACAGGAAATCGTCAACCCGCCGGGCAACAAAAAAGGCGACATCGCTGCCGCCCTTTTCGCGCTGGATCGCTCCAGCAAATGTCCGTGCAGGTTACGCGGCCTTTCGCTCGCCTTCGGACGCGACGAATTCGCCGCACCAGTCATCCCTGGCTACCGTCGGCCAATGCGCCTGCTTGTCACCCTCGGCCGGCGAAGGGGCGTAGCGGCGGCATTCGGTTTGCTTGCTCTGGAAAAACTTGCAGTTGGCGCAGGTCATTATCGGCTCCTGTTTCCTGTTGGTTGACGGAGCTTTTGCATCACAGAATCCGAAAAGTCAACGAAAACAATAGCTTAGTAATAGTAATCATTAGCAGTTACTAACTGCGAATGCGTCACAACTGCGTAGTTCAGTCCCGACCCGCCAAGCGGTCCTCAACGCCCTGCCGCAAGTCCGCAATGCGTTGCGCGTTGACGCCAAGATCGCTCAGGCCGACGCGCGACGTGGAGCGAAAGTCCACGATGCTGCCAACGCCATCGGCGCGCACGCGCGCGACAACGTCGTCGCGGAAGCCGTACCAGAACAGTTCGTCCGTTCCCTCGACGCGGCCTGCCCCTGCGTCCACGCTGACATTGTCGAAGCCGCGCGTGGTCATTGCCGCCTCGACTGCAGCGACCGTTTCCCCGACCGATGCCGCCACGCGCAGGGGCGCAAGGTCGGGATAGCCTTCCGCGATGAGCTGTGTGGCGGTGCGGTCGGCGACGGCGTCATTGCCCGCCCACTTCTCCAGGCCACCGAGCGGTACATCGAACACCATCGGTTCATTCGCGCCATCCGCCGCGCGCCTCGCCATCATTGCATCGGAAAAGACCGGCGCATCGGTGGTGTCGGTGGCGATGTCGTAAATCAGCGGCACGCTCTGCGCCTGCGTGCGCAACTGATTGAATCCGCATCAGCACCAGCAGCGGTATTGCCAGCGCGATCACCGCCGCCACCCAGCCGCGCCGCGGCTTGACCAACACCGCCACCAGCAGCGCGATAACGGCCAGCACAGCCAATCCCATCGCGGCAGGCGCACCGATGCCGACGGTCATGGTGCCGAAGCCGGTCATCTTGCTCCACCACCCGAACTTTGCGCCCAGCGACGCCAGCAGGAACCAGACCGGCAGCAACAGGGACAGGACGAGGGCGATGCGCGGCAGGGCACTGAGCAGCTTTTTCATGGGCCTGCATCTACCCCACCGCGCGCCGGTGCGTAAGGGCTATTCGGTTTCCAGCGCGGGCTGCGGATTGTTGGGCACCAGGATCATGGTGTTGTCCTCCACACCCCAGCTTTTCAACCGCGACAGCAGGTTCATGCCGATAACATTGGTATCGCCCAAGTTGGGCGCGACCACCGCGTCCAGCCCGCGCGCCGCGACATTGCCGAAGCGCAATTCGTCGATCGTCGTCAGATCGGCCAGGATGGTGCCGTTCGCGGTTTTCAGGCGCAGCGGCAGCCCGCCCTGGCGCGGCTCCAGACCTGCCGCCTGTGCGGTGGATTGCGACAGCGCAGTCAGCGTCGCTCCGGTATCGACCATGAAATTGACCGGTGCGCCGTTCACCTCGGCCTCCAGCCAGAAATGCCCGTCGCGCGCCATCGGAATGCGAGTTCTCGCCACCCTCCACTACCTGTTCGGGCAAGCCGATCTGCGGCACGGCGAAATCGAGTTGGGGATCGAACCGAGCGACTTGCAGCACCACCAGCACCAGCACACAACCGAGCGTCAGCGTGCTGGCGGTGCGGATCAGCCCGCCCAGCGGCACCCGGTTGCGCGACATGATCGAGCCGATCCAGCCCGCCGCCACCGCCGCAACCGTCGCGATCAGCAGACCCGAACGCGGCACGTCGCGAATGGTGTCGGCTATCAGCGAGAGAATGTCTGCGGGGTCCATCGCCACCTATCTAGGGACCGCAGCCCGTCATTTCCATGAACCGCACCCGGCTCAGGGCGCGGACAGCTCCGGCCCCGCCTCGGCCAGGATCATGGAGAACCGCTTTTCGCCATCCGTCCATCGCTGCAACGGGGTCCAGCCCCCCGCCAGCAACAGGGTGTTGGACGAACGCCGCCCGAACTTGTGGCTGTTTTCGGTATGGATGCTTTCGCCTTTGTGCATGGTGAATGTTTCATCCGCAACGTCGAACGCGATGTCGTGCTGCGCCACCAGATGCATCTCGATACGGGCAAAGGCATCGTTCCAGCGCGCTTCGTGGCGCAGCGCATCGACCGGTATGGTACCGCGCAACTCGCGATTGATGCGTTCGGCCAGATTCAGGTTGAATCGCGCCGTCACGCCCGCCGCATCGTCATAGGCCGCGCGCAGCGTATCGCGGCTTTTGACGAGGTCCATGCCGATCAGAAGCTTGGCCCCTTGGCCCAGTGTCTCGCGCATGGTCCGCAGCAGATCGACAGCGGTGCGCGGGATCATGTTGCCGATGGTGGAGCCGGGGAAGAAGCCGAGCTTGGGCACATCCGCCACCGCACCGGGCAATTCCACCCGCCGCATGAAATCCGCTTCCACCGGATGCACCGGCAGGCCGGGAAACTTGCCGGACAGATCGGCGGCGGCCGCGCGCAGGAAATCGCCGGCAATGTCGAGCGGCACATAGGCCGCGGCATCGATCTGGCCAAGCAGCAGCGGCGTTTTCACCGACGATCCGCTGCCGAATTCCACCACCGCGCGCCCCGGCCCGATGGCATCCGCAAACGCCGCGCCCTCGTTGCGCAGAATTTCGGTTTCGGCGCGGGTCGGATAATATTCCGGCGCCTGCGTAATATCCTCGAACAATTGCGATCCGGCATCGTCATACAGCCAGCGTGCGGGGACCGCCTTCTGCTCCTGCGCCAGCCCCTCCAGCACATCCCGCCGGAAGGCGCGATCCACGCCGTCCGCGTCGCGATCCACCAGCGCGAGGCTCTCGCCCGCCTGTTCCGTGTTGGTCATGCCTGTCAGATATCCTTTGCCAGGCGAAGACCTGTGAATTGCCATCGTTGATGGGGGTAGAAGAAATTGCGGTAGCTGGCCCGCGAATGTCCGCGCGGTGTGGCACAGCTCGCCCCGCGAAGCACGCACTGTCCGCTCATGAACTTGCCGTTATATTCGCCGATGGCCCCGGCGGCGGGTTCGAAGCGGGGATAGGGCAGATAGGCGGAGCGGGTGAATTGCCAGCAATCGCCGAACATCGCGGTGCCACCGCGCGGGAGGGGTGCATGCGCGCTTTCCAGCTGGTTGCCGCCATCGCGGGCAAAGCGTCCACCCTCGCCGCTGCGCGTAAAGGCTTCCCACTCGAATTCGGTCGGCAAGCGCGCACCGGCCCAGCTGGCAAAGGCGTCGGCCTCGAAATAGGAGACATGCGTCACTGGCGCGTGGCGGTCGCGCGGTTGCCATCCGGCATGGGTGAAATGTTCGTCGTCCCGCCAGTATAGCGGAGCAGCGATGCCTTCGCGGGATTTCCACGCCCAGCCGTCTGATAGCCAATGGCGCGGTTCGTCGTAGCCGCCATCGGCGATGAACGCCTCCCATTCGCCATTCGTCACCAGCGTTTCGCGCAAGGCGAACGGTTCCAGCAGCACGCGGTGGCGCGGGCCTTCATTGTCGTAAGCGAACCCTTCGCGATTGTTGCCGACCAGCGCGATGCCACCGGGATGCGTACCCCAGAGGTCGGCATCGGCAGCGGGTGCCCTGGTGGTCGGCACGGCGTCGAACATGGCGGGGCCAAGCGGGTTCTGGAACAGCGCGTGCTTGATATCGGTCAGCAGCAATTCCTGGTGCTGCTGCTCGTGCGCGATACCCAGTTCGACCAGCGGGGCGAGTTCCGGATCGTCGAGCAGAGGGTGCCATCGCGTCGTCGATAGCCTCGCGCCATTCCGCGATTTCGGACAGGGCCGGGCGCGACAGCAGGCCGCGCGCAAACCGGTCGATCCGCGCGCCCTCGGCCTCGTAATAGGAATTGAAGATGAAGGGCAGGCGTTCGTCGTGCAGCCGGTAATTCGTCACATGGTCGCGCAGCAGGAATGTCTCGAAGAACCACGTCGTATGGCCCAGATGCCATTTTGCGGGGCTGGCATCTTCCATCGATTGCAGCGTTGCGTCGGCATCGGACAAGGGCGCGGCCAGCGCCGCCGTCAGCGCGCGGGTTGCGCGATACCGCGCGGCCAGCGTGGCGAGTGCGGGTGCGGTGTCTGCCTGCGGGCTGGACATGGCGATGCTCCTGTCGTGACGTGCCCTGCCTTGCTGACGCAAAGCGGTGCCGTTGAAAACCCCGGGACCGGAAGACGATCACATTTGTTAGGCGGCGTTGGCGACCGCGTGCGCGCTTGCGCTCTCGTCCTTCAGCATTTCGGCCAGCAGGAATGCCAGCTCCAGCGACTGCGCGGCATTGAGGCGCGGGTCGCAATGGGTGTGATAGCGGTCGCCCAGCGCGGCATCGGTAATCGCTACCGCACCGCCGACGCATTCGGTCACGTCCTGGCCCGTCATCTCCACATGCACGCCGCCCGCATGGGTGCCCTCGGCCCGATGCACGGCGAAGAAGCCGCGCACTTCGGCCAGGATGCGGTCGAAGGGCCGCGTCTTGTAACCGCTGTCGGATTTCACGACATTGCCGTGCATCGGATCGCAACTCCACACGACGGCATGGCCTTCGCGTTCCACCGCGCGGACCAGCCGGGGCAGCCCTGCCTCGACCTTGTCGTGCCCGAAGCGGCTGATGAGCGTGATGCGCCCGGCCTCGCGCGCCGGGTTAAGCGTATCGAGCAGCCGGATCAGGTCGTCCGGCTCCAGCGACGGACCGCATTTCATGCCCAGCGGGTTCTGGATGCCGCGCGCGAATTCGATATGGGCACTGCCCTCGAAGCGCGTGCGGTCGCCGATCCACACCATATGCGCGCTGGTGTCGTACCAGTTGCCGGTCAGCGAATCCCGCCGCGTCATCGCCTGTTCGTAAGGCAGCAGCAGTGCCTCGTGGCTGGTGTAGAAGCTGGTGCCCTGCAATTGAGGGATAGTGGCGGGATCGATGCCGCACGCTTCCATGAAATCCAGCGCTTCGCCGATACGGTCGGCGGTTTTGGCAAAGGTTTCGGCCCACGGGCTGCGGCCCATGAAATCCAGCGTCCACTGGTGGACCTGCCGCAGATTGGCGTAGCCACCACCGGCAAAGGCACGCAGCAGGTTCAGCGTGGCGGCAGCCTGCGAATAGGCGCGCACCATCCGCTGCGGATCGTTGCGCCGCTCTTCCGCGTCGAAGGCGATGCCGTTGATATTGTCGCCGAGGTAGCTGGGCAGCGTGACGTCGCCCTGCGTCTCGGTCGGCGAACTGCGCGGCTTGGCGAACTGGCCCGCCATGCGGCCCACTTTCACAACCGGCATCTTGCCCGCAAAGGTCAGCACCACCGCCATTTGCAGGATGACGCGAAAGGTATCGCGGATGTTGTCGGGGTGGAATTCGGCGAAACTTTCCGCACAATCGCCGCCCTGCAACAGAAATGCCTCGCCCGCCGCGACCTGCGCCAGATCGGCCTTCAGCGCGCGCGCTTCGCCTGCGAAAACCAGCGGCGGATAGGCCGCCAGCGTCGTCTCCGCCTGCGCCAGCTCCGCCGCGTCCCGATATTCAGGCAGGTGCTTTGCGGTGTGCTCTTTCCAGCTATCGGGTTGCCATTGTTGCGTCACATCGCGTCGCCTTGGTACTTTGTTATCGGAATAACCATGCAGTCATCCAACAGCATCGGGGTGCAATGCACAACCCGAAACCGCCTCAGCGCGATGCGGCGGCGTCCGACCCCTTTTCCGGCACCACCGCGATTTTCAGCACATTGTCGGTCGCAAGATAGCGCGCGGCCAGTGCCTGCAACTCGTCCGGCGAGATTTGCGTGAAGTCCTGCAGCAGCGTGGTTGCCGCGGCGTAACGGCGCGGATCGGTGGTTCCGCCTTCGACCTGGTACAGCCAGAACGTGTTGCCCGTGGATGCCCGCCGGATTGCCTGGTTCAGCGGTTCGATCACGCGGTTCAGTTCTTCCTGCGATGGCGGTGCAGTGGCCAGATCGCGCGCGATACCCTGCGCCAGCGTGAAGAACACGTCCACGTCCTTTGGCTGCAGCTGCGCGATGGCAGTGATGGTGCCGCCGCTCTGCATGTTCAGCGGCCAGTTCGCTCCGACTTGCGGGGCGTAGCTGGCACCGGCGCGTTCGCGCAGCGCATCCATCAGCCGGTTGTTGAACAGGTCGGTCAGAACCTGCATCTGCCGCGCGGTGCGCACGCCGTCGAAGCCCGCACCGATTTGCCACGCCATCGCCACTGCGGCCTGATCGGCGTCGCCGCGATGGGTCAGCATGACCGGCGCGCCCGCCTGTTCGGGGAAACGCGGGCTGCGCGCCAGCACATCGGGCGACACTGGCATACGCTCCGGCAAGGCACCGATGGTCTTCGCCAACGCAGCGATCGCCGCGTCCTTCTCGAAGTCGCCGAAGACAAGTATTTCCACCTCGCCGGTCGCGAGCAGCGGCTCCCATGCGGCGCGGAAACCTTCGGGCGTGGCGGCATCGATCATGGCGAGGTCGGGCGCTTTCAACCGCGCATCGCGATCACCCAGCAACCAGTCCAGATCGCGGCCCAGCACGCCCGCCGGGGTAGCCTGCTGGCTCTCGAACGTTAGCCGCTGCGATGCCTTGGCGCGCAGCACCGGATTGGCATCCCAGCGCGGCTGCGCCAGCTTGGCGGCGAACAGATAGAGCTGATCTGCCAGGTCCGCGCCCCTTGTCTGTGCGGTGAAGGAAAACGTGTCTTCCTCGATACCCAGCGTGAAGCCCATCCGCCGTCCGGTGGTGATCCGGTCGAGCTCTTCCTGTCCCAGTTCGCCAAGGCCGGAGCCGATCAGCGCCTGCGCGCCCAGTCCGGCATAGACAGCACTCGTCCGCGTCGAACGCGCGCTGTCCCGCGCCGAAGCGCAGTTTCACGACCACGCGGCCCGGTTCGGCATCGGTCTGCCACAACAGGGCACGCGCGCCATTGTCGAAATCGACCTGCTCCATCTCGTAAAGGCCGACCGTGCCGCGCCGCACGATGGTGCCCGGTTCGCCGATGGGCGGCAGGTCGGCAAAGGATAACGTGCGGTCGGCAAGCCTTGCACTGTCATCGGCCTCGACCGGCGCGCGCAGGGCGGCCCGCAAGGCGTTCGCATCCGCCTCTCCCACAACGGGCGTTAGATAGGTTCCGCGCACCACGTCGCCTGCGAACAACGCTTTGGTCCGCGCCAGTATCGCTGCCGGTGTGCGCTTTTCTGCCATGCCGCGAAACACGTCCAGCACCACTTCGGGCGCGGCCACCGCCTCGCGGATATCGACCGCTTGCACGATATTGTCGGCAAGGTCGGACCCGACCATCACCCGCCGCTGCTCCACTCCCGCGGCGAACTGCGCGTCGAACTCTGCCGCCTCGCGGTCGATTTCCGCCTGCGTCGGCGGGTTGGCGAGGGCATCCGCAATGACCCCGCGCACATCGGCCAGCGCGGCGCGCCAGTCCTTGTCCAGTGGCGCGAAGGATACGAACGTTGCATCGGTGGAACGGCTGACATCGTCCTGTTGCACCGTGGCATACAGGAACGATCCGCCCGCCCGCGCGCGCGATTCCAGCCGCCGGTTGATGATCGCCTGCGACAGCGAATCCAGCAACAGCCCTTCATTGTAGACGATGGTGTCGTTCACCTGTCTCCACGGGCGCATGACCGCATAGGTCAGCGTGCGCGGCAGGTCGGGTTCGACCAGAACGGCAACCTCGCCCACCGGCGGCGCACCGGCAGTGTCGACAACCGCATCCGCAGGCGCAACGGGATCGCCGAAATCGGGCGCGGGGGTGCGCGGCCCCTGCCCCTGCCAATTGCCGAAATACTTCTCGATCAGCGAGGCGAATATCTGCGGCGGCGCATCGCCTGCGACGACGATCACCGTGTTGTCGGGCCGATACCAGCGGCTGTGGAATGCCTGCATCGCCTCTGCCGTCGCGCCGCGCAGTGTGGCTTCGGTGCCGATGGGCATACGTTCGGCCAGGCGTTGCCCCGCGAACAGCGTTTCGCGCGTCCGGTCGCCGACCCGCGCCTGCACCCCGCCGCGCTCGCGCTTTTCCGCCAGTACGATGGGCACTTCGGCTGCAAGATTGGCCTCGTTCAGCACGGGGCTGCGCATCATGCCCGACAGCAGGCGGAAACTGGTTTCCAGCGAAGCGGGCGTCGCACCTGGCAGGTCGAGCTGGTACACCGTTTGCGTCGGGCTGGTGGTGGCGTTGGTGTCGCTGCCGAAGGTTGCGCCCAGTTCCTGCCACCGGGTGATCGCCTCGCCCGGCCCGAGATAGGCGCTCTCACGGAAAGCGAGATGCTCCATGAGATGCGCAAAGCCCTGCTCGCCCTCGCGCTCGTGCAGGGAGCCGACATCGACCAGCACGCGGATGGCGACTTGCCCCGGCGGCACGCCATTGTCGCGCACGGCATAACGCAGGCCATTGTCCATCTTGCCCCACAACCATTCGGGGTCGCGCGGCACATCGCTGCCTTTGTAGATCCACGGGGTTTCGTCGCCGGTTTGCAACGCGGTCGGCAGCGGCAGGGGTTCCGGCAGCGGAGCAGGTATCGGCCCTGTCAGGCTGTCTGCGAATGTTTGCTGCGCGGTCGCGGGCACGGCGAGCAATGGCAGGGGCAGGCCAAGGGCAATCAGGCGCAACGCGCGCAGAAGAAATGTCATGACGGCGGATATAGGTGCGCGCCCGGTGAAGGAGTAGTGAATGGTTTTGGCATTACGCACGGGGCCCTTACGCACGGGGCCATTACGCACGGGCGGTTGCCGCAGTGCGGCGGGCCGCCTACATAGAAAGGCATGTTCATAGAAACCGAAACCACGCCCAATCCCGCCGCGCTGAAATTCCTGCCGGGACAGCAGGTCATGCCGTCCGGCACGCGCGAATTCGCCAATCCCGAAGATGCCGAGGCCAGCCCGCTGGCCAATGCGCTGTTCGACCTGGGCGAAGTGGTGAATGTCTTTTTCGGCGGCGACTTCGTGTCCGTCACCGCCGCGCCCGGCGTCAGCTGGACCGATCTGAAGCCGCAGGTCGTCGCCATTCTGCTCGATCATTTCGTCAGCCAGGCTCCGCTGTTCATCGGTGGCACGGCAGCGGGCATCAGCGTCCCGGCCGAGGCCGAGATGGTGGTCGACGAGAATGCGGACGATGCCGACATCGTCGCACAGATCACCGAGCTGCTGGAAACGCGCGTGCGCCCCGCCGTGGCGGGCGATGGCGGCGACATCGCCTATCGCGGGTTCAAGGACGGGGTGGTCTATCTGACCATGCAGGGTGCCTGTTCCGGCTGCCCCTCGTCCTCCGCCACGCTCAAGCACGGCATCGAAGGCCTGCTGAAACACTATGTTCCCGAAGTGCAGGAGGTACGTGCAGCATGACAACCCAATTCCACGACAACACGCTGTCCAGTGCCGCACTCGACCAGATTTTCCGCGAGGCGCGCAGCTACAATGGCTGGCTCGACAAACCGGTGAGCGAGGAACAGATCCACGCGATCTACGAGCTGGCCAAGATGGGCGCAACGTCGGCAAATATGCAGCCCGGGCGATTCGTGTGGGTGCGCTCCGATGAAGCGAAAGCAAAGCTGGCGGATCTTGCATCCGACGGCAACAAGGACAAGATCAAGGCCGCGCCGGTCACGGTCATCATCGGTTACGATATCGACTTTCACGAAGAATTGCCGTGGCTGTTCCCCCACACCGATGCGAAGAGCTGGTTCGAGGGCGACGAGGACGGGCGCATCGAAGGGGCCAAGCGCAATTCCGCCTTGCAGGGTGCCTACCTGATGCTGGCCGCACGCGCGGTCGGGCTGGATTGCGGGCCGATGTCAGGCGTCGATCTGGATGGTGTGACCAAAGAGTTTTTCGCCGATGCACCGCGCCACAAGGCGGACTGGGTCTGCTCCATCGGCTATGGCGATCCGGACAGCATATTCGACCGCAGCCCGCGCCCCGAATTCGCCAAGTTCAACCGCTTCGCCTGACGGACAGGGCTGCGCGTGCGCACGCTGGCGATAGACTGCGCAACGCCCGCCTGCTCCATCGCGCTGTTCGATGATGGCGCGCTGGTCGCGCATGACCATCGCGTGCTGGGTCGTGGCCATGCCGAGCGGCTTGTTCCGATGATCGCCGCCCTTCCCGCCCGCGGGCGGGCCGATCGCATTCTCGTGTCGCGCGGACCGGGCAGCTTTACCGGCGTGCGCATCGGCATCGCGACCGCCCGCGCGCTGGCCTATGCCTGGGGTGCGGAACTGCGCGGCTATCCCACACTGGCGCTGGTGGCGGCGATGGGACGCGAACGTGCGGGGGCCATGGCGTTGACGGTGTGCATGACCGGCGGGCACGGCGAGTGGTTCGTGCAAGGCTTCGATGCAGACGGCGTGGCGACTGGCGAGCACGCGTCGCTCAGTCCCGCTGATGCCGTTGCACGATATACGGGCGGACCGGTGGTAGGCGACCAGGCGAACGCCTTTGCCCACGCTGCCGGACCGGACAACATTGCGAATACAATCGATCTGCTCCCCGACGCTGCCGAAACGCTACATCTTCCGCCGCACGACCTGACCCGCGATGTCGGCGCGCTCTATGGCCGACCGCCAGACGCGCGCCCTGTCGCCATCGCCACGCCACCAAAATGATTTCCGAGGGCGAGATAGACGCGATCATGGCCGTGATGGCGGACGCTTTCGATCCGCATTGGCGAGAGGCATGGACGCGGCGGCAAGTTGCCGCTTCGCTCGCCACACCCAACACCTATCACGGCCTTGCCATGCGCGACGGCGCGCCCGCCGGTTTCACGCTCGTGCGCGCCGCACCGGGGGAAGAAGAACTGCTGTTGATCGGCGTGCGGCCCGCCATGCGCCGCACTGGCGTGGGCCGCGAACTGGTGCTGGACGCCATCGAGCAGGCGCGCGCACGCGGCGCCGATCGCCTGTTCCTCGAAATGCGCGAGAACAATCCGGCGGCACAACTTTATCATGCGATGGACTTCAAGACGATCGGTCGCAGGGCGCGTTATTATACGCTGGCAAACGGCGAACGATTGGACGCCATCACCTATGCCCGCGAATTATAACATCGCTAACTGTTAATCCGACAGCAATATAATACAGTACCGGAACGCTAGACTTGAGCCATTACGTCTGTTGTGTATAATATCAAATCAAGCAGCCAATAACATAGCACGGGTTGCGAGATGAGGAAAAAGAACAATGAACGAACTTGAAATGGATATGTCCGAAACGCTTATTACACTGACATCGGATATCGTTGCGGCGCATGTCAGCAATAATGATGTTGCGGTGGGCGATGTGCCGGCACTGATTACGAACGTGTATGGCGCGCTGGCCGAGCTGGGTGGCGACGTCGAGGAAGAAGAAGTTCGCCCCGATCCAGCCGTTTCGGTTCGCGCTTCGGTAAAGCCCGATTATCTGGTGTGTCTGGAAGACGGCAAGAAGCTGAAAATGCTCAAGCGGTATCTGCGCACCAATTACGACATGACACCGGAAGAGTATCGCGCGCGCTGGAACCTGCCCGCCGATTATCCGATGGTCGCCCCCAATTACGCCGAAAAGCGCCGCGAACTGGCCAAGAAGATCGGTCTGGGCCGCAAGCCCGGCGAAGGTCGCGGACCTCGCAAGAAAAAGGCGTAAGCCGCAGGCGGTCTCCAGTCCGCCGGAGTGAGAACCCGATTCTCTTGAGAAGAACGCCCCGCGCCTCTAAGGCTGCGGGGCGTTTTCTTTTACGGCATGCCAGCGTGGGGACTTTGACGGTTGGAACAGCGGATCGATCTGGAACAGCTTTGCGCGGAGCGCGGCCTGCGCATCACCGAACAGCGGCGCATCATCGCGCGGGTGCTGTCCGAAAGCGACGACCATCCCGACGTGGAAAAGCTGCATGAACGCGCCAGTGCGGTCGATCCCAAGATTTCCATCGCCACCGTCTATCGCACGGTCCGCCTGTTCGAAGAGGCCGGCATTCTGGACCGGCACGATTTCGGCGATGGCCGCGCCCGGTACGAAGCCGCACCCGAGGCGCATCACGACCACCTGATCGATGTCGAAAGCGGCGACGTGGTCGAATTCGTCGACCCCGAACTGGAAGCCTTGCAGAAAGTGATCGCGGAAAAGCTGGGCTATCGCCTCGTCGATCACCGCATGGAACTGTACGGCGTGAAGCTGGACCGGCCCGACCGGACGGAGCCTGCCACCCCGTGACGGCGGACCTGCGCGCCGCCGCCGAACGGGGCGAGAGCACTCCGATATCGCTGGCGGGGTGGCTGCGTTTCATTGTCCGTTTGATCGCGCTGCTGGTGCTGCTGCTGGTGTTCGTGCCGCTGCACTATGTCTGGCGCGCTTTCGCCTACGGCTCGCCCTTCCCGATGCTGTTCCTGCGCTACGCCGCATGGATGGCCGGCGCGCGGGTCGAGACGATCGGCACGCCGCTGCGCCGCGACGTCTTCTTCGTCTCCAACCATGTCAGCTGGATCGACATCCTCGCCAGCGCAGGCGCGAGCGGCACCGCCTTCGTCGCCAAAGACGAACTGAGCCAGGTGCCGGTTATCAGCTGGCTGTGCCGGCTGAACCGGACTGTCTTCGTGAAACGCGAGAACCGGCTGGGCGTAGCCGAACAGATCGAGGCGCTGCGGGAGGCGCTGACGGACAACTGGTCGGTCACCGTTTTTCCCGAAGGCACCACGACCGACGGGCAATCGCTGCTGCCGTTCAAGACCAGCATGCTCAGCGTACTGGAACCGCCGCCCCCCGGCGTGATGGTGCAACCGGTGCTGGTGGATTACGGCGTCGCGGTTGGGGAGGAGATTGGCTGGATCGGGAACGAGAGCGGCGTTAACAACGCCAAGCGCGTGCTGTCGCGCCAGGGCAGCTTTCCGTTGAAACTGCATTTTCTCGAACCGTTCAGCCCCGAAGAATTTCGCGGCCGCAAGGCGATTGGCGCCCGCGCCCGCGCCGCCATCGAGGCCGCCTTGCTGACCTGCGAGGCCAGCCGCTGCGCCGTTCAAGCACGATGTCGTGCCCGTCCGTTACGCCGCCCCGCGCGACGGTGATTGATAGCGCGTCCGCCCGCGCCTATTGACGGCGGCGCATGCCCACCAAGACTGCCCCTCCCAAAACCTACCGTGTCAAGTCGTTCGGCTGCCAGATGAACGTCTATGATGGCGAGCGGATGGCGCGAATTGCTGGCGGAGAAAGGCATCGCGCCCGCCGCCGAGGGCGAAGATGGCGGACCTGGTGGTGCTGAACACCTGCCATATCCGCGAGAAGGCGGCCGAGAAGGTCTATTCGGATATCGGCCGGCTGACCAAGGCAGGCGCGAAAGAGGGCAAGACGCCGATGATTGCGGTGGCAGGCTGCGTCGCGCAGGCGGAGGGCGAGGAGATCATGGCGCGCGCCCCGGCGGTCGGCATGGTGGTCGGCCCGCAGGCCTATCACCGCCTGCCCGACCTGATCGACCGCGCCGTGGCGGGCGAACGCGCGACCGACACCGACATGCCGCCCATCGCCAAGTTCGCGGCCCTTCCCGCGCGGCGCACCACGCCCCCGGCAGCGTTCCTGACCATTGCAGGAAGGGTGCGACAAGTTCTGCACCTATTGCGTGGTGCCTTATACGCGCGGCGCGGAAATATCGCGCCCGTTCAACGACATCGTGGCAGAAGCGCAACAGCTGGTCGAAGCCGGCGCGCGCGAGATCACGCTGCTGGGCCAGAATGTCAGCGCCTGGTCGGGCGAGGACGAAGCGGGCCACACGGTCGGGCTGGCGGGCCTCGTCCGCGCGCTGGCGAAGGTCGATGGGCTTGCCCGCATCCGCTACACCACCAGCCACCCCGCCGACATGGACGACGCGCTGATCGCCGCGCATGGCGAGGTGAAGGAGCTGATGCCCTATCTGCATCTGCCGGTACAGAGCGGCAGCGACCGCGTGCTGAAGGCGATGAACCGCAGCCACACCGCCGACAGCTATCTGCAAACTGCTCGAACGTTTCCGCGCCGCCCGGCCCGACCTGGCGCTGTCGCGGTGATTTCATCGTCGGCTTTCCCGGCGAGACCGATGCCGAGTTCGAGGAGACGCTGGCGCTGGTCGATACGGTCGGCTATGCGCAGGCCTACAGCTTCAAATACTCGCCCCGCCCCGGCACCCCCGCCGCCACGATGGACGGGCAGGTGCCGCGCGAGGTAATGGACGAACGGCTGCAACGCCTGCAAGCGCGCTCAACCGCGACCAGCTCGCCTTCAACCGCGCCAGCGTGGGCAAGACCTGCGAGGTGCTGGTGGAACGCAAGGGCAAGCTGGACGGGCAATGGCTGGGCAAATCGCCGTGGCTGCAATCGGTCTGCTTCGCAGGCGACTGCGCCATCGGCGATCTGGTGCAGGCGGAACTGGTCGAAGGCGGGCCGCAATTCGCTGGAGGGTCGGCTGGTTACCTAACGCATCGTGCTCGCGCGTGACAACTATGTTGACTTTCCCGCCCGTCGCCGCCGCGCCATGCTTGCCTGTCGCATGCGCTGCGTTTACATTGCAGCGCACAAACGAAAGGAACTGCATGGCCCGCAAACCCTCCCGCGCCGACCGCGCTCTCCGCCCGCTGCCGATACGCCGTCGCGAGATGCGCCGGCGCGCAGATCGACATGACATTCGAGGACCAGTCGCTGCTGGTGCCGCTGTTCGGCCAGTTCGACGCCAATCTGGTGCAGGTCGAAAACCGGCTCGGCGTGTTCATCTCCGCCCGCGGCGACAAGCTGCATATCGAAGGGCCGGAGGACGCCGTTGGCCGCGCGCGCGATGTGCTGCAGGAAATGTACGACCAGCTGGCGCAGGGGCAGGATCTGGACACCGGCGCGATCGAAGCGCTGATCGCCATGTCCAACGAACCGACGCTGGAAGGCATCGTCAACGCCCGGGGGAACGGTCGCTCCGACACCCCGCCGATCATGATCCGCACGCGGCGCAAGACCATCGTCCCGCGCAGCGCGATGCAGGCGACTACATGCGCCAGCTTGTCGCGCGAGGACGTTATCTTCGCGCTCGGTCCGGCGGGCACCGGCAAGACCTATGTCGCGGTGGCGCAGGCGGTCAGCCAGCTGATCACCGGCAGCGTGCAGCGCCTGATCCTGTCGCGCCCCGCGGTGGAGGCGGGCGAGAAGCTGGGCTTCCTGCCCGGCGACATGAAGGAGAAGGTCGATCCCTATCTGCGCCCGCTATACGACGCGCTGTACGACTGCATGCCGCCCGAACAGGTGGAACGCCGCATCGCCAGCGGCGAGATCGAGATCGCGCCCATCGCCTTCATGCGCGGCCGCACGCTGGCCGACAGCTTCGTCATCCTGGACGAGGCGCAGAACACCACGCGCGAACAGATGAAGATGTTCCTCACCCGCTTCGGCGAAGGCAGCCGCATGGTCGTGTGCGGCGACCCGCGCCAGGTCGATATCCCCGGCGGCGACCGGATGAGCGGCCTCGCCGACGCGGTCGGACGGCTGGAGGACGTGGAAGGCATCGGCACCACCCGCTTCACCGTCGCGGACGTGGTGCGCCATCCGATCGTGGGGCGAATCGTCGAGGCTTACGAGGGCGAGGGTGCTTGACGGGTGGAGAGGGGCGGGGCCCCGCCTGCGCGGGGTGACATAGTGTTCAGAACCTGCCCCCACCCGTCAAGTCCGCGAAGGCGGGGGCCCCGCTACCCTCCTCCGCAAACCGCCAGCACTTTCCTACACCACCTCCCCGCCCTATCATCCGGACCATGAGAAACGGCGCGCCACCACCTTCCCAATCGCTAACCATCGCACCCCCTACGCGCGCCCCGAAAAACCTTGCCCCTGGACAGTGTAACACCCGGTCCATGTCTCCTTCTCCTGTGACATACAGGCGGCGATGATGGACCTCGATATCGACATCCAGGGCTGGCCTGACCGGACCACCGTAGCGAGACATGGACTGCCCTTGCCGACCAATGCGCCGCCGCTGCCAGCGCCGTCGAGCCGCTACTGGCAAACACACGTCTGTCGGCCAGCGTGCTGTTTACGTCCGACGCGCAGGTCCACGCGCTGAACCGCGAATGGCGGGGCAAGGACCGGGCCACCAATGTGCTGTCCTTCCCGATGCTGACCGCGCTGACCTGCGCGCGCTTGCCGCAGACGGTCCGCCCGAGCTGCTTGGCGATATCGCGCTGGCCTACGAGACCTGTGCGCGCGAGGCGGAGGAGAAGGGCATTGCGCTCGCCGACCATGCCGCTCACCTGCTGATCCACGGCTTGCTCCATCTTGCGGGGTACGACCACGTAGATAGCGACGCGCAGGCTTCCGCGATGGAGGCGCTGGAGATAAAGGCGCTTGCACAGCTTGGCCTTGCGGACCCATATACCGGCCACAACCACCACGAGGATGCACAGTAAGGGCCATGCCCGATAGCGACACGAATACCGGTTCCGGCGCGGGAGAAGCGGAGAGTAGCGGCGGCCTGTTGGGGGCCGTGCGCCGCTTGTTCGACCCCGCGCGCGATCGCAGCTTGCGCGCGCAGCTGGAGGAAGCCATCGACGAGCACGAGGGCGAAAACCCCGATGCGGGGGAAACGCCATCGGACACTGGCGACCTGTCCGGCGTCGAACGCCAGATGCTGCGCAACCTGCTGCATTTCAGCGAACACGACGCGGACGATGTGGCGATCCCGCGCGGCGAGATCATCGCGGTCGAGGCGACCATCGGCTGGGCCGAACTGGTCGCCAGCTTTTCGGAAAACGGCCATTCGCGGATGCCGGTCTATCGCGACCAGCTGGACGATGTGATCGGCATGATCCACCTCAAGGACGTGTTCCCCTTCCTCGCCGACGGCACCCCGCCCCCTGCCGACTGGACCACGCTGATGCGCCAGCCGCTCTATGTGCCGCAGGCACGCGGGGCGCTGGATGTGCTGGCCGACATGCGGACGCACCGCACGCATCTCGCCATCGTGGTCGACGAGTTTTCCGGCACCGATGGCATCATCACCATCGAGGACCTGGTCGAGGAAATCGTCGGCGATATCGAGGACGAGCACGACGAAACCCCCGAAGAACTGATCAGCCCCATCGGCGAAGGCATGTGGGACTGCGACGCGCGCGCCGAGCTGGACGACGTGGCGGAGCGGATCGACCCCGCACTGGGCGAAGTCGAGGAGTCGGTCGATACGCTGGGCGGGCTGGCCTTCGTCCTGGCCGAGCAGATCCCGCAAGTGGGTGCGGTTCTCGACCATCCCAGCGGCTGGCGCATCGAAGTGACCGACGCGGACCAAACCAGAGTGCGCCGCCTGCGCCTTCACGCGCCCGAGCAAGCGAAAGAGGGCGCGATATAGCGAAAGTTATTCTGCCGATATGCGCAACCGATCCGCGTTTAGTGCGTTGAAGCTGAAAGAAAACGGCACGAACGAACACAAGACAGGGGCAGGCAATGGCAACTCGGCGACTTCCGCCTTTACGCGCACTGGAAGCATTCATGCGGACCGTGCGGCTGGGTTCCGCCCGCGCCGCGGCGGAGGAGCTGGGGCTCAGCCCGTCCGCGCTGTCGCGCCGGATCGCCAATCTGGAAGAATTCACCGGCAAAAAGCTGTTCACCCGCGCTAGGCAGGCGATGGCGCTGACCGACGAGGGGCAGGCCTTTCACGATGCCGTTGCCCCGCATCTGGAGGCGCTGGCGACGGCCATCGAAAGCCAGTCAGAGAACCTGTCGCTGCTGCGCCTGCATCTGGGCGTTTTGCCGGTGTTCGGCAGCACACGGCTGTTCCCCAAGCTGGGCGAATTGCGCAAGCGGCATCCGCTGCTGCATATCGATATCGACACCGGCCCGCATCTGGAGGACCGCGTCGGTGATACGCTGGATGCCGCCATCATCCTGTCGCGTGGACCGGCCCCCGGCGTCCATGCGGTGCGGCTGGATCATAACATGGTCCATGCCATTGCCAGCCGCGAGATCGTGGAGGCGCTGGGCGATACGCCGGACCTCGACTTGCTGGGCAAGCAGACGTTCCTGGTTCACAACGAACTGCCGGAAAGTTTCGTGACCTGGAAACGCGAACTGGGCATTTCCGAACTGGAACCGGCGGCGGTGGACCAGATCGATTCAGGACAGTTGATGCTGGAGGCCGCCGCGCAGGGGCTCGGCATCGCCATCATGCATGACGACCACATGAAACGCGCCGCCGACAAACGGCTGGCGACGGTCTACGATACGGCGGTGGAAAGCCCCTACAGCTACTGGTTCGTGTGCAAGCCGATGGCGCTGGAAACGCGCCCCGTGCGCCTGTTCCACGACTGGCTGATCAACGCCGACCTCTAGGGCTGTTCGACCATCGCGGCATGCGGACAAGGTTCGAGTGTAGTGTAGTCGCCCGGCGCGATGCGACCGGCGTGGGCCTTGTCGACAGGGCCGCATTCGACTTCCGGCTTGGCGATGAAATTGGCTGCCAGCAATGCACCCGCCGCCACATCGTCATAGGCCGCGATCCACGCCAGGCAGTCACCCAGCTTGCGGATCGAATGCTTCGCCGTAGCGCCCGCCGACGGGTTGCAATTTACCACTACGGTATTGGCAGCGGGCGGCGCGCTGTACCGGCGCAGCAACCGCAGGAACTCGCCCCGTTCGGCGAGCGCCAACCGCTGCGTATCGTTGGCCATCGGATCGCCCGCAAACAGCGGCGATGTGTTGAACACCACGGCGCGGACATCGGGATGGTCGATCGACATCTGCGTCGCCAGCGCCCCGCCCAGCGAATGGCCGGTCGCCTCGATCCGGACGCCGGTATTGCCCTTGGCGTCCAGCGATGCCCGCTCCGCTGCATAGACCTTCGCCGACGCCTCGATCTGGTCGTCGCGCAAGGAACCGCGCACAATGTCGACGCGCGAGCCGAATTCGGTGCCGCGAAAGGCAATGACGCGGGCCAGCGGTGCGCCCGACCGGTTCGCATCTCTATACCGGTCGAACACAGTATATGCGAGGCCGCTTTCGTCGTCGTCCGACACGCGCACCAGAGCGAACTGCGGCGGCAGGACCGCGTAATAGTCCTCATCCTCCGACCCGTAGGCATTGGCCGAAAGCATCGCATAGCCATAGCTGTCCACCGCCGCTTGCCGCACAAAACTGCACCAGCCGCCCGGTTCGGACCGGCATGGACTGCGGCTTTGCGACAGGTCCGGATAAGGCGTGACGCAGCCGGCCAGCGCAAGCCCGGAGACGGCGGCCAGGACGCGCATTGCGAAGTTAGGCGACGCTGGCGGTTACGATCTTGCCGGGCTTCGCGGGCGGTTCACCCTTGGGCAGCGCGTCGACCAGCTCCATGCCGCTTTCGACCTGGCCCCACACCGTATATTGCCCATCAAGGAAATGCGCATCGGCGAAGCAGATGAAGAACTGGCTGTTGGCGGTGTCCGGATCGTTGGTCCGCGCCATCGAACAGGTGCCCTTCACATGCGGTTCGGCGTTGAATTCAGCCTTCAGGTTCGGCTTGTCGCTGCCGCTCATGCCGGTGCCGGTCGGATCGCCGCCCTGCGCCATGAAGCCGGGGATCACGCGGTGAAACACCACGCCGTTGTAGAACCCCTCATTCGCCAGCTCGGTGATGCGGGCGACGTGATTGGGCGCGAGGTCGGGACGCAGCGCGATAACGACATCGCCCGTTTCGCCGGTTCCGGTGTCGAGCGAGAGGGTCAGCTTCTGTTGGGCCATGATAGTTCGGTCTCCTGTAGGAATGTCGCGCACAGCTATACCGCGCGCGTCCGCCATGTCACCCCGTCTTGCTTTTCGCACCTCCGCGCCTAGAGCTTCCGGCATGACGGATGCGCGCCATGATAACGGAGACACGATGCTGCGCGACGCCGTGTCGGTGGAGGATGCGCCTGCGCCCGACGACCGCATCGACGATGAACGGCTGGACACGGAGAACACGCTGAAGCCCGAATTCGTGCGCGCGGTGCGTGCCGCGCTGAACGACGGGATCGACGGCACCGTCTATGCGCTGGTCGAGCCGCTGCACCCCGCCGACATCGCCGATCTGGTCGAGCTGCTGGAGCGCGACGAGCGGCTGCAACTGACCGCCGCCATCACCGACCTGATGAGTTCGGATGTGGTCGCCGAGCTGAACGACTTCGTGCGCGAAGACATGATGGAGGCGTTGCCCGCCGATGCGGTTGCGGCCATCGCGGAACAGCTGGAAACGGACGATGCGGTCCAGCTGATAGAAGACCTCGACGATGTGGACCAGATGGCCGTGCTGGCCGAACTGGACGAAGACGACCGCGTCGCCATCCAGAGCGCGCTGGCCTATCCGGAGGAGACCGCCGGTCGCCTGATGAGCCGCGATGCGGTGGCGGTACCCGAACACCTGACGGTCGGCGACCTGATCGATTACCTGCGCAAATCGGGCGACCTCGCCAACGATTTCTACGAGATATTCGTGGTCGATCACGCGCATCATCCCGTCGGCACGTGCCAGTTGAGCTGGGTGCTGCGCACGCCGCGCGCCATCGCGCTGTCCGACGTAATGAAGCGCGACCAGACGCTGATCCCGGTCGGTCTGGACCAGGAAGAAGTCGCGCTGATGTTCCAGAAATACGCGCTGATCAGCGCCGCCGTGGTGGACGAGGACGGGCGGCTGGTCGGGCAGATGACGGTGGACGATATCGTCCACATCATTTCCGAAGAAGCGCAGGAAGACGCCATGCTGCTGTCCGGCGCGGGCGAAGGCGATATCAACGAACCGATCCGCGAGGCCTATGGCGCGCGCGTGCGGTGGCTGGTCGCCAATCTGGGCACCGCGCTCATCGCCAGCCTCATCATTGCGGCATTCGGCGCGGCGATCGAGCGATTGGTGGCGCTGGCTATCCTGATGCCCATCGTCGCCAGCATCGGCGGGAACGCAGGCACGCAGACGATGGCGGTGGCCGTGCGTGCCATCGCGATGAACCAGCTGACGCAGGCCAATACCGGTCGCATCCTGCTGCGCGAATTGCGGGTCGCGGTGCTGAATGGCGTGACCATCGCGGTGCTGGTTGGGCTGGCGACGGCGGCCTTCTTCACCCCGATGCTGGGTGTCGTCATTGCAATTGCCATGCTTATCAACATCGTGGTGGCGGGGCTGGCTGGAGTGCTGGTGCCGGTAATTTTCGACCGGTTAAAGCAGGACCCCGCTGTCGCCAGTTCGGTGTTCGTTACGATGATAACGGACTCGATGGGCTTTTTCGCGTTCCTCGGCCTGGCGGTGGCCGCCGGACTGGCGGGCTGAGACGAAATGCCGCTGTCCATCACCAAGATCGCCTATCGCAGCCAGAGCATCCACACCCTGCGCGCATGGGTCGAGGGACAGGCCGATGGCGCAGTGATGACGACCCGCTACCTGCCCAAGCGCCACGCGGAAATGGCAGGCGGTTCGCTATACTGGATACACGACCATGCCCTTGTGGCGCGCAGCCCGATCCGCGAGTTTCGCGAGTCCGCCGACGGACGCTGGAACATCATCCTCGAACCGCGCCTGATCCTCGTCGAAGCCCGCTACAAACGCGCGCATCAGGGCTGGCGCTATCTGGAGGAAAGCAAGGCTCCGCGAGACCTCGGCGAAGACGAGCAGACCGGCGACGTGCTGCCGGGCAAGCTGCATAACAAGCTGCGCAAGCTGGGGCTGGCCTGAATTCAGGCGGTCTTGTGTGCGACGCGGCGCAGGACGTTGACGTATGTATCTCGGCCCTGCGCACCAGGCACCAGAAACTTGCCGCCAACAACGATTGCCGGAACGCCGGTAATGTTCGCTTCGCGCGCGGCAGCCTGTTCGGCGCGGACCTTCGCTCGCAGGGTTTCGTCGTCGAGCGCGGCGGCAGCGGCGCTACTGCCGAAGCCTAGCCTATCGGCCAGCGCCAGCAGCACCGCGCGCCGTCCGATCTCTTCGCGCCGGTGAAAATGCGCGGCGAACAGTTCCAGTTTCAGTTCGGTCTGTCGCGCCGCGCCATGCGCCTCCAAAGCCCACGCCAGCAGGACATGCGCGTCGAACGTGTTCCACATCATTGCGGGGGGTGCGGGGTCCGGGCCGGTGTAATCCAGCGACACGCCTGCATCGCGCGCCGCTGCTGCCATCTGACCCTGCACCGTTTTCGCATCGGCAACCGACCGCCCGTATTTCTTCGCAATATGCGCCGTGCGTTCTTCGCCTTCGGGCGGCATGTCGGGGTTCAACTCGAACGGCAGCCAGCGGATATCGGCAGCAATTTCACCGTCCAGCTCGACAAGCGCCTGTTGCAGCTGGCCCCAGCCGACAAGGCACCACGGGCACATGATGTCTGACCAGATCGCGATGTCGAGCGTGCGCGCCGTCATGCGAGTGGTCTTCGGGCCAGCCACCAGCGGATCAGGTGCGAGGCGATGGCCTGCTTCGGCGGCATGGTCAGGGGGGCATCCGCTTCGCCATCGGCAGCCGCCTGTATCTCGGCGCGCGTGAACCAGCGCGCATCGGCCAGTTCGGTTTCGTCCAGCACGATGTCGCGCCCTTCGCCAAACGAATGACAGCCCATCATCAACTGCGAGGGGAACGGCCACGGTTGGCTGGCGATATAGCGCACGTCGCGCGCCACGACGCCCGTTTCCTCCAGCACCTCGCGCGCAACCGCTTCCTCGATGCTTTCTCCGGGCTCCACGAAGCCCGCCAGCGCCGAATACGCCCGTTCCGGCCATCCCTTGCCGCGACCAAGCAATAGCTCGCCTTCGTTCTCGACCAGCATGATGGTGACAGGGTCGGTGCGCGGAAAATGGCTTGCGCCGCATTGCGTGCAATTGCGCTGCCAGCCGCCCTTGGCCAACACGGTCGCGCCACCGCAATTCGCGCAGTGGCGGTGGCGGGCATGCCAGTCGACCAGGCTGCGTGCGCCGCCATACAGTGCAAGGTCGTCGGCAGGCAGCGTCGCCATCAGCGACCACAGCGCCGGGTTCGCCATCCGCGGGCTGGCATCGCCCCGTTCGGGAACGGCGGCAAAGCAGGGCTTCTCGCCATCGAGGCCGAGGAACACCAGCTCCGCATCCTGCGCCGCATCGGCCAGCGTGCCCCAAGCGAGCCGCGCTTCGGCATCGAGCGAAGGCAACAGCCCGTCCAGCAACAGCAAACGCGCCCGCCATGTCATCAGACCGGCCAGCGCTTCGGGATCGGCACGCAGATTGTCGGCGCGGTCCAGCCGCGATCCGGTAAATGCCAGCAAGGTTCAGGCCGCGTCCGGAATGACGACACCTGCCTGCAAAGCCGCCAGATCCTTCATCACCAGTTCGGGAAACTCGCGCTGGATGCCGTAGGCTTCGGCAGGCATATACTGCGTGAAGTTTGCCGCGCGCAGTCCGCTTTCCATCTCGACGAAGGCCGACGTGCCGGCCGCACCGCCCCAGCCGAATGCCCTGCCGGTAACACGCCCGCCCGCACCGAACCGCTGCTTGGCAACCCAAGTGCCGGTCAGGTCCGCGCCTTCGGGCAACAGGTCGCTGGTGGCCAGATCGACAGTGGCGGCGTCCATCACACGGACGCCGTCGATCATGCCGCGCCCCACCAGCATCCGCTGGAACCGGTCGTAATCGCGCGGGCTGCTGACCAGCCCGGCCCCGCCGAACGGAAACGCCGGTTCGTCGAGATAGATCGACGATGCCGCCATGTCGATAGGCAGCGCCGTGCCGTTGAGAATGCCATAATTGGTCGTCAGGCGACCTACCTCGCTGGCGGGGACACGGAAATAGGTGCTGTCCATACCGCAGGGCTTGAACAGCCGTTGTTCCAGGAACGTATCGAACGGCATTCCCGACGCAACCTCGATCACGCGGCCCAGCACGTCCAGCCCGACCGAATAGCTCCACTTCGTGCCCGGCTGGTAAACCAGCGGCAGCGCAGCGATGCCGTCGGCGAATTTCTCCAGGCTGTCGGTCGGCTTGGCGCGCCCAAGACCGGGTATCGGCAGGCGGCTGACCTGCCCCGGCACCAGTCCCGCATCCTCGTAAGCCTTGGTAATCGGTCCTTTCTGGATGATACCATAGCCCAGCCCCGCCGTGTGCGTCATCAGCATCCGCACGGTGACAGGCTGCGCGGCGGGTTCGAGGTTTTCCGGCCCGATGCTGCCATCGTATTCCTTCTGCACCATCATGTTCGCAAAGCCGGGAATGAAGTCGGCCACCGGCTGGTCCAGCTTAATCGCGCCGTCTTCGACCAGCATCATCGCAGCGATCCCGGTGATGGGCTTGGTCTGCGAATAGATGCGATACAGCGTGTCCATGCCCGCCGGTGTGCTGCCGCCAAGCGCCAGCGTACCGCGCGCGATTATGTCCGGCGCGTCCTGCCCGAAGCCCATCGTGGCCACCATGTTCGCGACCTTGCCGCTGGAAACATAGTCCTCGACCGCTGCAAGAACCGAAGGCCAGTGCTGGCCATGCGCAAAGGCGCGCGAGGCAGGCAGCGCAGCGGATGCGGTGATGCCGGCGGCGAACAGCGCGCCGCCCCGCAACAGAGCGCGGCGCGACAGCGGAGACGTTTCGAAATTGCGGTAGGCCATATGTGCGATCCTCTTGGTGTCTTCGAGCGAAGGAGTTGGGCGATGATGGCCCACAGGTCAATCGTCCGTACGCGACTGGCCCGTACGCGACTGGCCCGTACGCGACTGGGGCGCCATTGCCAGCCGCACCGCCTTGGCAAACAGGGTCGGCAGTCCGGCGGCTGCGATATCGGCAAGCGGCCACCATTCGCCCTGACCGGGCGGTTCGGCAGTTTCAGGCGCGCGCAGGACGGTCAGTTCCAACGAGAAATGGGTGAAGACGTGGCGCACCGTGCCGCAATCGGTCCAGCCATCCGCTTCGAAACCCGTCCCGTCCCCACGCGCGCTCCAGCCATCGCCCGGGAGCGCGCGCATTCCGGCGAACACTCCTTTGGCGGGGCGTGTGACGAGCCAGACCTGCTTGTCCCTTTCGTGCCAGTAAGCACGCCCGCGCCGCACCGGCTTGGCTCGCTTGGGCGTCTTGACCGGATAGTGTTCCGGGTTGCTCTTCACGCTGCGCATCGCAATACGCCTGCACCGGGCACAGCAGGCAGCGCGGCGTGCGCGAAGTGCATATGGTCGCGCCCAGATCCATCATTGCCTGCGCAAAATCGCCCGCGCGCGTGTCGGGCGTGATGGTATCGGTCTTGCCGCGGATGGCTTTGCGCGCTTTGGGGAGGGGTTGGTCGATAGCGAAGAGACGCGACACCACCCGCTCGACATTGGCGTCCACCACCACCGCGCGCTGCCCGAATGCGAAGGCGGCGATGGCGGCGGCGGTATAGGCACCCAGCCCGGGCAAGGTACGCAACTCCGCCTCGGTTCGCGGAAACGCGCCAGCCTCTGCGACCAGCCGCGCGGTCTTCACCAGATTGCGCGCCCGCGAATAATAGCCCAGCCCCGCCCACGCTGCCATCACGTCGGCCTCAGGCGCGGCGGCAAGGTCGGCGACAGTCGGCCAGCGTTTCAGGAACACCGCGAAATACGGTTTCACCGCCGCAACGGTGGTCTGTTGCAGCATGATCTCGGACAGCCATACCGCGTAGGGATCGGGCGGTGGCGCATCGGGCGCAGCACGCCACGGCAGAGCGCGGGCATGGCGGTCGTACCATGCCAGCAGGGCGCTCGATATGCTCGCGGATGAAGAAGCGGCGCTGGTGGTCACCCGGCGGCTATGCCATGACCCGCCGCGCTATGGAACGCGAACCGCCCTCCTCTCCCAAATCCGGACGCAAGCGGCGCGCGCCTGCCAAAAAGGGACGCGGCGCGCGCCCTTACGAGCGGCCCCGTGGCGGTCCGGCCCGGGCCATATCGGACCTGATGCCACAAATCGGGCGCACCGCGTTCCGCCGCTTCGGCTTCGTACAATCGAATGTCGTCACCCGCTGGCCCGAAATCGTCGGCGCACAACACGCCGCCGTTTGCGCGCCCGAAGCCATCCGCTTTCCCCCCGGCGAAAAGGCGGACGGCATTCTGCAAATCGTGGTCATCCCGGCTCACGCCCCGCTAATCCAGCATGTCGTCCCCGAAATCATCGAGCGGGTGAACCGCTTCTTCGGCTATCGCGCCGTCGCCCGCGTCAAGCTGCGGCAAGGTGCGGTTAAGCCACCTGCGGTAGAAGCGCCCAAACCCCCGCCTTCGCTCAAGCCGATCCCGATGGAACTGGGGGACAGCCTGCGCGATATCGGCGACCCCGAATTGCGCACCGTCCTGGAATCGCTGGCGCGCAGTCTGGGCGACGATACACCTGCCAAGGAATGAACCGACCGATGACCCTGCACTCGATCCTGCGCACCGGTGCGCTGGCGCTCGCTATCGGCATGGCGCAGCCTGCCTTGGCCGAGCCGTATCACGCGAAGGTGCAGGCGGGCGAGCGTGCCTATACCATCGGCAATGGCGAAGCGGAAACGCAGCTGATCGAGTTCGTCAGCTATACCTGCCCGCATTGCGCGACATTTGCCGTGGAAGGGGAACCTGCGCTGCAATTTGCCTATATCGGGTCGGGCAAGCTGGCGCTGGAAATCCGGTCCTATATCCGCAACCCGATCGACCTGGTCGCGACCATGCTGGCGCAATGCGGCGATAGCGACCGGTTTGTGCGTAACCACACGATGCTGATGATGTCGCAGGGCACTTGGCTGCCGATTGCCCGGCGTGCCACACCGGCGCAGGTTGCCCGCTGGACGCTGACGGACAAGGCGGCGGCGCGGCGCAATATCGCGTCCGACTTCGGCTTCTACGATGCGTTCGAGACGCGCGGCTATACACGACCCGATATCGACCGCTGCCTGTCTGACGATGCCGTGGCGGAACGGCTGGTTGCAAATACCGTGGCCGATGCAGAAGAATTCGGCGTGCGCGGCACGCCCAGCTTCGTGCTGGATGGCACGCTGTTGGCGAACGTGCATGACTGGACCACGCTGCAAACCGCGCTAAAAGAACCGACGACCGAATAACAGCTGCCGGAACCTGCCCGATGACGTTCTCCAATCGCCCCGCTTTTCTTGCACTGCTCGCCGCGCCCGTGGCGCTGGCCCTCGCCGGTTGCGGCACTGCGGATGATGCCGCCGTCACCAACGGCGAACCGGTTGCCGCGATCCCCGCACCCGACGGCTCGCAATGGGCCGATACCGTCACCGTGACGGAGGCCGACGGTTACACGCTGGGCAACCCCGATGCGCCGATCACCCTGATCGAATACGCATCCCTGACGTGTCCGGCCTGTGCGATGTTCGCTGCCGAGGCGGTCGAGCCGCTCAAGAACGACTACATCGCCAGCGGGCGCGTGAAGTACGAACTGCGCAACCAGATCCACGGGCCGCACGATCTGGCGCTGGCGACGCTGGTGCGCTGCGGCGACGATGCGACGTTCCACCCGCTGTCGGAGCAGGTCTGGGCGAACCTCAACGCACTTCTCGATCCCATCATCCAGAACAGTCAGGCAGTGCAGCAGGCGGTGGCGCTTCCGGCCGACCAGCGGCTGGTCCGCATTGCCGAAATCGGCGGTTTCCTGGACTTCTTCGCGGCACGCGGGCTGAGCGCGGATCAGGCACGCAGCTGCCTCGCCGACGAGACCGTTTATTCGGCCATCGCGGAACGCAGCAACACGCAATCGCGCGAGCTGGACGTCAGCGGCACGCCGACGTTCTTCGTCAACAACACGAAGGCCGATGCGAACGACTGGGCGAGTGTGGAGCAGTTGCTGAAGGACGCTGGCGCGCGATAATCATGCTCTAAGTCAGGCATCGACGGCGGCGGAGAGCGCGTCGCGGATCGCTTTCAGCTTCGATACGGTTTCGGCGTCAGAGCGCGCGCCTCTCGGATCCGGCGCGTTGCCGAAAAAAGCGGCGACCCCGCCCTCGTCTGCCGCAACAGGCGCGGCATCCGAGCGAAATACGCTTGCTGGCGGTTCCCCGGTTGTATCTTCAACGGGCTCGTCGGGCGCGTTCTCAAGCGCCTGTCGCGCGCCTTTCAGCGTGTAGCCTTCCTTGTTCACAAGCGCGTCGATACGCTGGATGACCGCGATGTCGTCGCTGCGGTAATAGCGCCGTCCACCGGCACGGGTCATCGGCTGGAGCATGGGAAACTGCTGTTCCCAATAGCGCAGGATATGCGGCTTGATATCGAGCGCGTCGCTTACCTCGCCGATGGTGCGCAGGGCATCCTCGGCTTTCCCGTCGTCGAAAACAGACCCACGATCGCTCACCCCTTGGCAACCCGGTCTTTCAGCAGCTGACTGGCGCGGAATGTCATCACCCGACGCTTGGTAATCGGCACTTCGACCCCCGTCTTGGGGTTGCGGCCGATGCGTTCGCTCTTGTCACGCAGGACGAAGCTGCCAAAGCCGGAAATCTTCACATTCTCGCCTTTGCTCATCGCCTCACACATATGCTTGAGGATGGACTCCACAAGTTCCAGCGACTCCGTGCGCGAGAACCCCATGCGGCGATTGATGCTCTCCGCCAGATCGGCGCGTGTCAGCGTGTTCATCGAACGCGACATATCCATATTCTCCTTCGGTCCCCACCTGTAATAACATAACGCAAGATAGCGGAAGAATGCGCGTGCAGCAATGCCTGCAACCGGCGCCGCAACGTCACAGCCTGACCAGCGATGCACCCCAGGTCAGCCCACCGCCCATCGCCTCGAACATCACCAGATCGCCTGCATTGATGCGCCCGTCGCGCATGGCGGTATCGAAGGCGAGCGGCACGGAGGCAGCCGAGGTGTTGGCATGGCGGTCCACGGTCATAACCACCTTTTCCATCGGCAAGCCCAGCTTGCGCGCAGTGGCGTCAAGAATGCGGGCATTGGCCTGGTGCGGCACGACCCAGTCGATATCGCCGACATCGACGCCCGCCGCGTCCAGCGTTTCCTCCAGCACCTGCGCCAGGTTGACGACAGCGTGGCGAAACACCTCGCGGCCTTTCATCCGCAAATGCCCGACCGTACCGGTTGTCGACGGGCCGCCATCGACGAACAGCAATTCACTGTGCCGCCCGTCGGCGTGCAATCGTGTGGCAAGAATGCCGGCCGCATCGGGTCCGGCATCCGCTTCGGGCGCGGACAGCACCACTGCGCCCGCCCCGTCGCCGAACAGCACGCAGGTAGCGCGGTCGTCCCAGTCCATGATGCGGCTGAAGGTTTCGGAACCGATCACCAATGCATGTGTCGCCATGCCGGTCCGCAGCATCGCGTCCGCCGTGCCAAGCGCGTAAAGAAAGCCCGAACACACCGCGCCGACATCGAAAGCGATGCCCGGCCCGCAGCCCAGCGCATGTTGCACCAGCGTGGCGGTGGCGGGAAAGGTCTTGTCAGGTGTAGCGGTAGCCAGCACGATCAGGTCGATGACGTCGGGTGCGATGCCCGCCGCCGCGCACGCTTTTCGCCCCGCTTCGGAGGCCAGGGTCGCGGTCGTCTCGCCCTCGCCCGCGATATAGCGTTGCTCGATACCGGATCGCTCCACGATCCAGCGATCGCTGGTGTCGATACGGTCGCCCAATTGCGCGATAAGTTCTTTGTTGGAAACGGCTTTTTTCGGCAGCGCCGACCCGCTGCCGATGATGCGCGATCCAATCCGTTGGCCAGATACCGGCGTCACGCGTGTCCTTCGGCTTGCACGTCGGCAATTCCCGCGGCGATCCGGTCGGTCAGCTTGTCCTCCAGCAATCGCGCCGCCACCGCGACGGCATTGGCCACGCCTGCCGCGTTCGCACTGCCGTGGCTTTTCACCACCACGCCGTTCAGGCCCAGAAAAACCGCCCCGTTGTGGTTGTTCGGGTCGAGATGCGTTTTCAGCAATTCGGTCGCGGGACGCGACACGAGGAAGCCGATCTTGGACCGCAGCGAGCTGGTAAATGCTTCGCGCAGCAGGTCGGTAACGAAACGCGCCGTACCCTCGATCGCCTTCAGCGCGATATTGCCGGAGAACCCGTCGGTCACCACCACATCCACTTCGCCGCGATTGATCTTGTCGCTTTCGACATAGCCGTCGAACTGCATCGCAAGGCCCGTCGCCTGCTGCAACTGCGTCGCAGCGTCGCGCAGGCGATCGAACCCCTTGTTCTCTTCGGTGCCGATATTGAGGAGCCGCACGCGCGGACGCTCGCGGCCCGTCACGATCCGCGAATAGGCCGCGCCCATCACCGCGAACTGCACAAGGTTGCGCGCGTCGGCCTCGGTGTTCGCGCCAAGGTCCAGCATGATAACGTCGTTATCGCCAAGCGTCGGCATCAACGCGGCAAGCGCCGGACGGTCGATGGCAGGCATAGTGCGCAGCGCAACCGCGCTCATAGCCATCAGTGCGCCGGTATTGCCGCCGCTGACGGCGGCACCGGCCTCGCCCTGCTTCACCGCATTGATCGCCAGCCCCATCGAAGTGGTCCTCGCGCGGCGCAGGGCCTTGGTGGGAATTTCGTCCCCGCCGACGACATCGTCGCAATGCTGGATTTCGGATGCGCCGCGCAGGTTGGGGTGCGCGTCGAGTGCCGACTTGATTTCGGTCTGGTCGCCGACCAGCAGGAACTTGAAGCCGTCATGCCGCCGCCGGGCCTCGGCCGCACCGCTGACCATAACCCGTACGCCATCATCCCCGCCCATCGCATCGACGGCGATACGCGGCAGGGTCATGGCATTCTCCGGATAAGAGTAACTGGCGTCTTAAAGACCGACCGCGATGATTTCGCGACCGTTATAGTGTCCGCACGCATGGCACAGATTGTGCGGTCGCTTCAACTCGCCACAATTGGAGCATTCGTGAAACGCCTCGACCTTTAGCGAATCATGCGCGCGGCGGTTGCCGCGGCGGTGGGGCGATACTTTTCTCTTGGGGACTGCCATGGCGTCACCTGTTCCTCGTCAAACAAAAATGCGGGTTCCGCCCTAGGCGAAGGAAGACGAATGCACAATGCGCGCGCCGGTCCTGTCCGTGACGGGGAAGCGGCGCGCTATAACGGGAATGCGCGCCGTTGCAAGTCACTGTGTTCGGTCATAGGCGATCCTCTATAGAAATTGGCCTGTATCGAAGTTGGGGATCCCGAACCATGCTTTTGCCCGTCACCCTGTGCGCGGCGGCTGCTGCCGCGCTTATCAATCTGTGGCTCGCCATCAGGTGCGGCCAGGTCCGGCTGAAAGGCAAGATCCTGCACGGCGACGATGCCGGTGGCCCGCTCAGCCGCCGGATGCGCGCACAGCTTAACTTCGTGGAAAATACGCCATTCGTGCTGGTGCTGGTTGCGGCGATAGAACTGGCGGGCCGGGGCGGCACCTGGCTTGCCATCGTCGTGGGCGTCTACATGCTTGGCCGTATCGCGCATGGCATCGGCATGGACTCCGAAAACCCCGCCCCTGCGCGCAAATACGGGGTTATCATCACGATGCTGACCCTGCTGGGCCTGTCGGTTGTCGCAGTGCTGATCGTGCTGCGCGTTATCTAGGCAGACGCCAAACTAGGCGGAAGCCAACGCCGCATCGCTCACGAACTGGTTGGTCGCGCGTTCCTTGCCGAACGTGCTGACCGGTCCGTGACCCGGCACGAATGTCGTGTCGTTGCCCAGTGGCCACAGCCTGCCGGTAATCGCGTCGAGCAGATGCTGATGGTTGCCGCGCGGAAAATCGGTGCGCCCGATGCTGCCCTGGAAAATTACGTCGCCCACGATGGCGAAACGGCTCGGCGCGTGGTGAAAGACGATATGGCCCGGCGTGTGTCCGGGGCAATGGATGACGTCCAGCACCAGCTCGCCCACGGTCACCGTATCGCCATGCTCCAGCCAGCGGGTCGGCTCAAAGGTCCTGGCTTCCATGCCCCAGCGCGCGCCGTCATCGTCCAGCTGCGCGATCCAGAACCGGTCTTCCTCCTGCGGCCCCTCTATCGGCAGGCCCAGCTCGTCCGCCAGCATCCCTGCCTGCCCGCAATGGTCGAGATGGCCATGCGTTATCAGCAGTTTCTCCAGCGTCACGCCCGCCTTCGCCACGCCCGCCTTCAGCTTGTCCAGATCGCCACCCGGATCGACCAGCGCGCCGCGCATCGTGTTCGTGCACCAGATCAGCGAGCAATTCTGCTGCAACGGCGTCACCGGCATGATGGCGACTTTCATGGGCGGAGTTTGTTTGTCGTGCTGTGTCATGCCCTTCGATGTGGCAAGTGTCGCGCCGGTCCGCAAGCGCCGTCAGAGCCGACCGCTTTTCCAGACCACGCGGCCGATGATCTCGATGTCGCCCACCTCGACTTCTATCGGCGGGTAAGCGGGATTGTCGCTCAACAGGCGGAAATGCGCATTGCCGAGCGACGCGACGCGTTTCACCAGCAGCGTGTCGTCGCGGCGCACGACATGAATGCCGTCGCGGAACGAGTGCTTGGCATGGTCGACCAGCACTTCGTCGCCCGCACGCAATAGCGGTTCCATCGAATCGCCTTCCACCGCAATGGCGGAGAGCTGCGCGCCGTCCAGCCCCTGCTCGCGTAGCCAGCGGCGCGAGAAGCGAAAACTGTCGAACGCAGCCTCGGTGCCATCGAGCGCGCCCGGCCCCGCCGACGCAGCGACGGCCAGGCGGGGCACATCGAACCATGCCCCCGAAAACGTGCCGGCCTCAAGTCGCTCTGCCGACCCCGCACGTTTATAGGAATTTTCCTGTGTATCGGCGTCGGAAGGCGCGCCCAGTTCGGCCTGCGCCACACCGAAGAAATCGGCAAGTTTGCGGCGATCCGACTCGTCCAGCCTACGTGGGCTGCCTTTCCTGATGAACTGCTGCAGATAGGTCGGATTGCGTCCGATCATCCGTGAAAGCCCGGACAGACTGCTGCCCTGCCTGCGCGACAGTTCCTCCAATCGCGCCCGCACTTCGACGCCCGTAGACTCCTGTATCGCTTTCGCCATGACAATTTCCCGTTAAATTTATTTTTCCTATATAGCACGGTATTTTTCCTAGACAAGTAGGATTTCGGCAGGAACATATTGCGAACATCGAGTCATCTTCCAACCGGAGTCGTCCATGTTGATACGCACTATCGAGAAATTCCTGCGGCAAACGGACATGCCCGCCACCAAGTTCGGCAGGCTGGCCGCCAGCGACCCGCGTTTCGTGCTGGACCTGCGCAATGGCCGCATCCCGCGCCAGGGCACCGAAGCCCGCGTCACCCAGTTCATGCAAGATTATTGCCCCGCTAACGGAGGCACTGTGCATGTCTTTCGATAACAAGCCCCCCGTCGCGTCAACAAACCGGCCCCGCCGCAACACCGCCGACCGCTTGCGCAGTGCTGTTGCCGGCATGGCCGGTGGTCTGGGCAAGACCGTGCGGCAGTCGGAACATCCGTGGGCCAGCATTACCTTTACCGGCGCGCGCCACCGGCTGGAGCTCGTTTTCGAAGGCGAGCGTGCCGTCGCAGCGGGCGAGGCCCTGATTGCCGCGCTGCCCGATCACGAATTTACCCTGCCCCGCCACCTCGTCGCCGATGCCACCATCATCGCCGCCGAAACAACGCTGCTTCCCGCCCCGAAACTGCGCGTGGAATGCGAGTTCCTGCTGCTGGAGGAAGCTTAGGTGCTGCGCATCACGCCCCCGCCCCTTCGCGTCGGATGACGAGGTTACGGATTTCGCTCATGTCTTCCATCGCGAACCGGATGCCCTCGCGGCCCAGACCGCTGTCCTTCACGCCGCCATAGGGCATGTTGTCTACCCGATAGGAGGCGACATCGTTGACGACTACGCCGCCGACATCGAGGCGGTCCCAGGCATCCAGCACCTGATGCAGGTCACGTGTGAAAATGCCCGCTTGCAGGCCATAACGGCTGTCGTTCACCTCGGTCAGCGCGGCGTCGAAATCGGTGAAGCGGGTCAGCAGCGCCATCGGGCCGAACGCTTCCTCGCGATAGGCGTCGGCATCGGTATCGACGTTTTCCAGCAGTGTCGCCTCCAGCATGTTGCCGTCCCGCCCGCCACCGCACAGCAGGGTCGCGCCGCCTTCCACGGCATCGTCGATCCAGCCTTTCAGCCGTTCCGCTTCGCCTTCGGAAATCATGGGGCCGATAAAGGTCTCACGCTGTTTCGGGTCGCCCGATTTCAGCGTTTTGGTCTTTGCGACCAGCATGTCTCTGAACCGGTCGTAGATGTCGTCGTGGATGATGATGCGCTGCACGCCGATACAGCTCTGGCCGGACTGGTAGAACGCGCCGAACACGATGCGTTCGAGCGCGTGGTCGAGGTCGGCGTCCTTGTCGACCACGACGGCGGCATTTCCGCCCAGTTCGAGGATGACCTTTTTCTTGCCCGCTTTGGCCTTCAAGTCCCATCCCACGCCCGGCGATCCGGTGAAGCTGAGCAGTTTCAGGCGTTCGTCGGTGGTGAAAAGGTCAGCGCCGTCGCGGGTGGCGGGCAGTATGGAAAACGCGCCTTCGGGCAACACGTCGCATTCGGCCAGTACCTCGCCCATGATGATCGCGCCCAGCGGGGTCTTGCTGGCCGGTTTCATCACAAACGGGCAGCCCATCGCGATGGCGGGGGCGATCTTGTGTGCGGCGAGATTCAGGGGGAAGTTGAACGGACTGATGAAGCTGCACGGCCCGATAGGCACCCGCTTCCACATGCCCATATAGCCCTTGGCGCGTGCCGATATGTCGAGCGGCTGTACCTCGCCGTAATTGCGCACCGCCTCTTCCGCCGCGATGCGGAACGTGTCGATCAAACGGGTGACTTCCCCTTCGGCATCGCCGATGGGTTTGCCAGCCTCGACGCACAGCGAATAGGACAGCTCGTCGAACCGTTCCCTGAACCGCGCGACGCAGTGGTTGAGGACGTCCTGCTTTTCGTAACTCGCCAGCCGCGCCATCGGCTCGGCGGCGCGCGCGGCTCCGGCAATGGCCTCATCGATCACATCGGGCGTGGCGAGTGCGGTGCGGAAAGCAAGCTTACCGGTGAACTTGTCGGTCACCGCAAGATCGGTATTCGGCTGCGCGGCCTTGTTGTTGAGATAGAGCGGATAGGTATCTTTGATTACGGTCACGACTTTCCTCCAAATAGGCTACAGTGCTTCGGACAGCTCCTTGATCTCGTGGTTCAGAATACGGTCGTTTTCGCTGTAATCGACCGGGCAATCGATGACGTGGACGCCCTTGCCGGACAGGCATTCGGCCAGCACATCGTTCAGATGCTCCGCACTCGAAACGCGATGGCCATGCGCGCCATAGGCTTCGGCATATTTCACGAAGTCCGGATTGTCGTAGGTCAGTCCGTAATCGGCAAACCCCATATGCGCCTGCTTCCAGCGGATCATGCCATAGGCATCGTCGCGCAGGATCAGAACGGTCAGGTTCAAGCCAAGCCGCACCGCTGTCTCCAGCTCCTGACTATTCATCATGAACCCGCCATCGCCACATATCGCCATGACCTTGCGGTCGGGATACAGCATTGCGCTCATCATCGCCGACGGCAGGCCCGCGCCCATGCTGGCCAGCGCGTTGTCGAGCAGCACGGTGTTGGGCAGGTAGGCCGTGTAATTGCGCGCGAACCACAGCTTGTAGATGCCGTTGTCGAGGCAGATGATACCGTCCTCCGGAACCGCAGCACGTATCCGCTGCACAAGATGCGGCGGGAAGATGGGAAAGCGGGCGTCGTCGGCCAACGGGGCAGTATGCGCGACTTCTGCGGCGCGGTATTCCAGCATTCGGTCGAACGACCAGCTGTCCTGCGGCGTCACCGCATCCTTGATCTGCCAGATAGCGTTGGCAATATCGCCGATGACTTCGATCTGCGGGAAATACACCGGGTCCACTTCGGCAGTTCGGGTGGAGACATGAATGACGGTGGACCCGCCGCGCTGCATGAAGAACGGCGGTTTCTCGATCACGTCGTGGCCGACATTGACGATGCAGTCCGCATCTTCGATCGCGCGATGACAGAAATCGCCGGAGGACAAGGCGGCGCAGCCCAGGAACAGCGGGTGCCGTTCGTCGATTACGCCCTTGCCCATCTGGGTGGTGACGAAGGGAATACCGGTTTTCTCGATCAGCTCGCCCAGCATCTTGCTGGTCATTTTGCGGTTCGCACCTGCGCCGATCACCAGCACCGGGTCGCGCGCCGCCTCGATGGCGTCCACCGCCAGCCGCACCGCCTTGCCTTCCGCCGAAGGACGCCGTGCGACGGACGCCGGCATGGGCAGGGCGTCAGTCTCCTCGTGGGCAATGTCTTCCGGCAATTCGAGATGACTTGCGCCGGGCTTTTCTTCCTCGGCCAGCCGGAATGCCTCGCGCACCTCGCTGGGGATGCCGCTGCCCGATACGATCTGCTTGGTGTATTTCGTAATCGGTGCCATCATGTCCACCACGTCCAGAATCTGGAACCGGCCCTGCTTGCTGGACTTGATCGGCTTTTGCCCGGTAATCATCAGCATCGGCATCCCGCCCAGCTGCGCATAGGCGCCCGCCGTCACCAGGTTCGTCGCCCCCGGCCCCAGGGTCGCAAGGCAAACCCCTGCCTTGCCGGTGTGCCGCCCGTATGTTGCTGCCATGAAGCCCGCGCCCTGCTCGTGCCGCGTCAGGATCAGTTTGATGCTGTCGGATTTTGACAGGCTTTGCAGGAAATCCAGGTTCTCTTCGCCCGGCACGCCAAAGATGTATTCGACACCTTCTTCCTCAAGGCACTGGATGAAGAGGTCGGATGCCTTGTGCGTGTCTGTCATTGGCAGGGGTTCCTGTTGCTGCGGCGCTAGTAACCGCGCCGGTAATCGAACAACGGCGCAAGCGGGCGATCGTTCAGATACGCATCGAGATTGCTCACGAACCGTTCGGCCGCGCGCTGGAACATCGAGTTCTGCGCACGGCCCGAAAGGTGCATGGTGACATGGGCGTTGTCGAGCGACCACAGCGCATGGTCCGCAGGCAGCGGTTCTGGCATCGTCACATCGAGCAGCGCACCACCGATGGACTTTGCTTCCAGCGCCGCGACCAGTGCATCCTGATCTATCACGCTGCCCCGCGCGACGTTTACAAGAACGGCGCTATCCTTCATCGCCGCCAGCTCCGGCGCGCCGATCATGCCGTCCGTTTCCGGCGTGGCGGGCACGGCCAGTATCACCCAGTCGAATTCGCCTAGCCGCTCGCGCCACTGGTTCGGCGTCAACGTGGTTTCGCAAGGGGTGCGCCGCACCGGCACGACTTCGACCCCGAACGCTTCCAGCCGAGGCGTCACCGCCTGCCCGATAGCGCCATAGCCGATCAACAGCGCCCGCGTGCCGGACAGCTCCACCTTGCCGGGGCTGTCCGCCAGCCATTCGCGCCGGTCCTGCGCGCGCACGACATCGCGGTAGCCCTTCGCCTGCACCAACATCGACATGACGATATATTCGGAGATGGCGACCGCATTGATGCCGGCGCCGTTAGTAATCATCGTGCCGCGCTGTTGCAGCAAGTCCAGCGGCAGGAAATCCAGCCCGGCATAGATCGAATTGAACCACCGCAGCTTTTCGGCCCGCTTGACCGCCTCGATCATCGGCGGCTGGTCGTTGAGGTCGAACCAGCCGATCTCGGCTTCGGGCGCGAAAGCATGCAGCTCTTCGACCGAAGTAAAGAAACGCGCATCGACGCTATCGGGCAGGTGCGGCTCGACCAACGGGCGGACGAGAGCTGACAGGACGATGACGGTCATGCTTGCGTATCCAGTGCCCAGTCCCAGCCCAGTGGATCGCCATCCATAAGCTCGACGCCCTGCGCTACAAGCCCGTCGCGAATGGCGTCGGAGGCGGCGAAATCCTTGGCGGCGCGCGCATCCTTGCGGCGGGTGATGGCGGTGTCGATGTCGGCTTCCGCGATGGTGGCATCAGCCGGACGGACCCGCAGGCTGGCGCGCGAAAGTTTAGGGAAGTTTAGGCCCAACACCGCATCCATCTCGACAACGACAGCGCGCTTCACTCCGGCATCGACCTTCTTGATAGCCAGCGCGTCTTCCAGTGCGGTGAGGGCCAGCGCCGTGTTGAGATCATCGCGCATGGCATCGGCGAATTTCTGCCGGGCAGGCGCGAATTTGGGGTGATCGGGCGATCCGCCATCGGGAGCATCGGACAATCGCTCGAACGCCATGACCATCCGTTTCAACCGGACCAGTGCGGCGTGCAAGCCTTCCCAGCTGAACTCGAGCTCGCTGCGGTAATGCGCCTGAAGGCACAGCATCCGGTAGGCGAGCGGATGGTAACCGCGATCGACCAGCGTTTGCAGGCGGAGGAACTCACCGGAGGATTTGCTCATCTTTCCCCCACCCTCATTGGCACGTTGCACCAGAAAGTTGTTATGCATCCAGAAGTTCGCACCCGACTTTTCGGAGCAGCTATGGGCCTGGTTCTGCGCGATCTCGTTGGGGTGGTGAATCTCGCGATGGTCGATCCCGCCGGTGTGGATATCGAACGGAAAACCCAGCAAGTTCTGGCCCATGACCGAACATTCGAGGTGCCAGCCCGGCGCACCACGGCCCCAAGGGCTGTCCCATTCCATCTGCCGCGTCTCGCCCGGCGGCGTGGTGCGCCAAATCGCGAAATCAGCGGCGTTGCGCTTGCCATCGACAGTGGCGATCCGGCTCTGGTTTTCTTCGGCTCCATCGTCCGTCACCGCCCGCGCCAACCGCCCGTAATCGGGAACAGTTGAGGTATCGAAGTAGAGGCCGATGTCGAGCTGGTAACAGTGTTTGTCCGCTATCGCTTCCGCAAAGCCGATCATCGGCTCGATATAGTCGGTGGCAACCGACCATTCCGCCGGTTCGCGGATGTTTAGTGCAAGCGCGTCGTTCTTGAAATCGCGGCGGTATAATAGTCGGCGATTTCCCGCGCAGTTCGCGCCCCGCCCGCCGCCGCACGCTCCATCTTGTCCTCGCCCGCGTCGGCATCGTCGGTCAGATGTCCGACATCGGTGATGTTGATGACATGCCGCAGGTCGTAGCCCGCCCATTCCAGCGTGCGCCCCAGCACGTCGGCGAATACGTAGGCGCGCATGTTGCCGATATGGGCGTAGTGATAAACCGTCGGCCCGCAGCTATAGACCCGCGCCTCGCCAGCACGGACCGGCACGAAGGGTTCGAGGCTGCGGGTCAGCGAATTGAAAAGGGTAAGCTGCGGCTGTTCGGACATGGGAACCGCTATATCGGCAGCGTCGAACCCGCGCAAGGTCACCCCCACCCCTCCCAGCGCACTACCTCGTCCGCATGGGCGCGCTTGACGTCGAACCGGTTCACGGCGGCATCAGGGTCGCGATAGCCGATGGCCATGCCGCAGAAGAAGATGTGGTCGTCCGGGATATCGACCATCTCGCGCACTTGCGGGGCGTAGGCGGCCCATGCCTCCTGCGCGCAGCTGTCCAGCCCTTCCTCGCGCAGCAGCAGCATGATCGTCTGCAACCACATGCCGATATCGGACCATTGCGGCGGCCCCATGTATTTCGGCGTGTGGACCAGCATCAGCACCGGCGCGCCGAAGGCGCGGAAGTTTTCCGCAAACCACATCAGCCGCTTCATCTTGTCCTCGCGCGGAATGCCGAGCGCGCCATAAAGGTCTTCGCCGACACCGAACCGGCGCTGCTCGTAAGCCCCGGTTAAGTCCTTGGGATAAATGTCGTATTCCGGCTGCATGCCGCTGCGGCCCCTGGGGAACTCCAGCGCCACCCGGTCGAACAGTGCCTGCATCGGTTCGCCGGTCAGCACGATGCCATGCCAAGGCTGCGTATTGCCGCCCGACGGGCTGCGCTGCGCCCGATCCAGTACCCGCCGCAAGGTCTCACGCGGCACCGGCGCATCGAGAAACGCGCGGACGGATCGGCGGGTGGCGACGGCTTCGGAAGGGGTCATGCCAATACAGCCGATACCGTCAACAGAACACCAACAGCTATCATAGCGATGGCGATATATCGGCTGATCCGCCCATGCGGTGTGTAGGATTGGCGCTGACGAAGTTCCTCGAAATACTGTTCATCGGCGCCCTCCTCCAACTGACCGATGCGCGCCCGATTTCGTTGCGCGGAAGATGGGTCGCGACTCCAAGCGTATCTGAATCCACCAAGCACTACCAAACACAGACCGAAAAAAATGTCCCAGTTCACGACTACCCCTCCACCTCGAACAACCCCGCAAGCTGTTCGATGATCGTGCCGCCGAGCTGCTCCACGTCCATGATCGTGACCGCGCGTTTGTAGTATCGCGTGACGTCGTGACCGATGCCGATTGCGGCGAGCTCGATAGGCGACTTCGTTTCCACCCAGTCGATGACGCGCCTAAGGTGCTGTTCGAGGTAGCCGGCGCTGTTTACGCTCAATGTGCTGTCGTCCACCGGCGCGCCATCGGAAATTACCATCAGGATGCGGCGGTCTTCGGGGCGCGCGAGCAGGCGGCGATGCGCCCACAGCAGCGCCTCGCCGTCGATGTTCTCCTTCAGCAGTCCTTCGCGCATCATCAGGCCCAGATTGCGCCGCGCGCGCCGCCACGGTTCGTCCGCTTTCTTGTAGATGATGTGCCGCAGGTCGTTGAGACGACCCGGCGCGGGTGGTTTGCCGTCGGCCAGCCAGGCCTCGCGCGATTGTCCGCCTTTCCAGGCGCGCGTGGTGAAGCCCAATATCTCGGTCTTCACCCCGCACCGTTCCAGCGTGCGCGCAAGGATGTCGGCGCTGATCGCGGCGATGGAGATGGGCCGCCCGCGCATCGAGCCGCTATTGTCGATCAGCAGCGTGACGATGGTGTCCTTGAACTCGGTGTCGCGCTCCACCTTGTAGCTGAGCGAGCTGCCGGGGCTGACCACCACACGCGCCAGCCGGGCAGCGTCGAGCAGCCCCTCGTCCTGATCGAAATCCCAGCTGCGGTTCTGCTGCGCCATCAGGCGGCGTTGCAGGCGATTGGCCAGCTTCGTCACCACCGATTGCAGGCCGGTCAGCTGGCTGTCGAGATAGGCGCGCAGCCGGTCGAGCTCCTCCGCATCGCACAGTTCGGGCGCTTCCACTTCCTCGTCGAAGCGGTCGGTGAAGCGGTTGTATTCGAAATCGTTGGGGATGTCGGTCCACGGGCGGTTGGGGCGCACCGGCATCATGCCTTCCTCGCCCTCGTCCCCGGCTTGCCCGTCGCTGGTCTCGTCGCCCGGTTCGCCGTCGGCTTCGGGGTCGCCGTCGCTCTCGCCTTCGCTTTCCTCGCCCGCCATTTCGGCGCCCTGCGGTTCGGCCCCGTCCTGATCGTCCGCACCGTCGTCCTGTTCCGGCTCCTCCTGCCCGTCTTCCTCGTCGCCATCGTCCTCGTCCGAGGTGCCGTCATCGTCGGGGCGGGTGAGTTCGAGATTGCGCAGCATGTCGAGCGTCAGTTGCTGGAACGCCTGCTGGTCGTCGAGCGAACCGCGCAGGGCAGCGAACTCGGCACGCGTGCGCTCTTCGATGAAGTCGCGCACCATGTCGACGCCCGGCTCGGCGCGTTTCGGGATGGGTGCACCGGTCAGCTTCGCGGCGCAGCATCAGGCTCAGCGCGGTATGCAGCGGCACTTCCGCCTCGCCTTGCGCGCGTGCGATCGGGTCGGACGCGGTGCGCAGTTCGGTCGCCGCGTCGAGGTTGTCGCGAATGCCGTCGAACCCGCTGGAACCAAGCGCCTCGTACCGCACCTGCTCCACCGCATCGTAACACGCGCGCGCTACCGGCTCGCCCGGCGCGGCGCGGTCGTGCAAAGTTTCGCTGTGATGGCGCAGGCGCAGCGCGAAGCTGTCCGCGAACCCGCGCGCCTCGGTGGCCTGCCCTTCCGGCAGGTTGCGGCCCGGCAAAGGCACGCGAAAATTTGCGCCCGACGCGCTGGGGCTGTCCGCGCTCCACGCAACTTCCACTTCCGGCTCATGCGCCAGCGCCCGCGCCGTGCCGGTCAGCGCGCGTTTGAACAGGTCGAGAGGTGTTTCGTCGGACATGGTATGGTGCTTAACTGTTGCTCGCTAACGCTCTGGGTAGTCTGTGCCGTCCTCGCTGCTGTGCCATCCCGCTCCCCTCCCGACCACCCACGGGATTATACTCCATGGGTGGTCGGGAGGGGGAGCGGGATGGCACAGCAAGGGAGGGCGGTATGCCCGACCGCACAGATCTAAAGTATACTCTGCCCTGTCGATTTCCAGTCCTTCAGGAACCCTTCGATGCCCTTGTCGGTCAGCACATGGTTCGCCAGCGCCATGATGACCTTGGGCGGCGCGGTCATCACATCCGCGCCGATCTTCGCCGCTTCCAGCACGTGCCCCGCATGGCGCACGCTGGCGACCAGGATTTCGGTTTCGAAGCCGTAATTGCTGTAGATCAGGTCGATGTCGGAAATCAGGCTCATGCCGTCGAACCCGTTATCGTCGTGCCGACCGACAAAAGGCGAAACGAACGTCGCGCCCGCTTTCGCCGCCAGCAGCGCCTGGTTCGCGCTGAAGCACAGGGTGACATTGACCATCGTGCCGTCGCCGGTCAGCGCCTTGCAGGTCTTCAGCCCGTCGATGGTCAGTGGCACCTTGATGCAGACATTGTCCGCAATGGCGCGCAGCTTCTCCGCCTCGCGCATCATGGTCGCGTGGTCGAGCGCGACGACCTCGGCGCTGACCGGGCCATCGGTCAGGCCGCAGATTTCCTTCGTCACCTCCATGAAATCGCGACCGGACTTGGCGATCAGCGAGGGGTTCGTCGTGACGCCATCGAGCAGGCCGGTTGCGGCAAGATCGCGGATCGCGTCGATTTCGGCGGTGTCGGCGAAAAATTTCATGGGCGAAAAACTCCGGTGGCGGACCGATACGGGAATGGTTACGGGCTTTGGCGATATGACGCATATAATCAAGTCCGCCGCCGTTCCTTTCGGGGCGATTCTCGCTCTCTTCCTGCCTGCCACCGCATCGGCAACGGACGAGGATTTCGAGCTCTGGCTCAACCCGTCCTTCGCCTATACCGCTGGACGAGGATACGCAACTGGAGCTGGAAACGGCGCAGCGGTTTCGCGATTCGGCAGCGGGGCCGCGTCGACACCTATTTCTTTCGCGGGTGGGTGAAGCAGAAGCTGGCCGACAATGTCACGTTGGCTGGCGCTGTGGAGACGCGCGTCAACGATGGCGGCAGCGACGAGCTGCGCACCATGCAGCAGCTATCCACCAGCCACGGCATCCTGCGCACGCGGCTGCGGCTGGAGGAACGGTTCGTGGAGGATCGCGGCGGACGCATGGGGCTGCGCCTGCGGCCGCGCCTCGGCGTGGCCGTTCCGTTGAGCGATGACGGGCGCTGGTCCGCGAAGACCGACGCGGAGCTGTTCTGGACGCTGCGCGGCACCAGCGCGGGGTGGCGACACCGGCATCACCGGGCTGCGCACCCAGATCGGTGTCGGGTACGACGTGTCCGATACGCTAGGCATAAGCCTGACATATTTGCGCCAGCAGGATTTCGAGGACAACGCACCCGACGTCATCGGCCACGCACCGTTGGTCGGGATCGAGTTCGCCTTCTAGGGCTAAAGCGCGCCCGCCAGCCCGAACACACCCATCAGCAACGGGTCATTGGTGCTGCGCGGATCGGCGCGTATGGCGCTTTCCTCGCGGCCCATCTCGGTCCAGATCGCATCGTTGATACTGTCGGAAAACCGCGTCACCACACTGCCGACATTCGACACCGGTCAGCTGGGTCAGTGCGCGCCCGATGACGGGGTTGTTGGCAAGCCGGATGCCCTGATCGAGTTCGGGCACCATCGCGCGCACCAGCGTGTCGCCCATCTGCCCGCGCAGGAACGATGTCGCCGCCGTCGGTCCGCCGCGCACCAGCCGCTCCGCCGCCGTAACGCCGACAATACGTACCGCATCGGCCACCAGCGGCGCGGCGCGTCGCGCGCCGGTGATCGCCAGATCGGCGAACGCACCCTGCAGCTGCGATTTGAACAGCGTGGAGGTCAGGATCGAGGACAGGATATCGCCGCGCGTGCCGAGAATGGTGTTCAACCCGACCGTGCCGACCTGCTGGTCCCAATAGCCGCCGTCGGAGGTAAGCCGCGCAAAAGCCCGCTCGCTGGACAGCAGCAGCAGCCGCTGGATCGCGTCGGTCAGGCCCAACCCGCCGGTTCCCGCGCAGCCGGACAAACCGATCATGCCGAGCGCCGCACCGGCCCCCACCCCGCTTTTGAGAAAACCGCGCCGTTCCAGCGTGCTGTCCAGAATATCCATAACTGTCCCCGTTCCTTGCCTTGCGGGCACCCGCCCTTGCACGCCATATCCCATTTACACCATGAACCGCGTCCGTCTCCTTGTTTTTAACGCTGCCCTGGGCACGCTGGATTATCGCGTGCCCGACGGAATGGCAGCGGTGCCCGGGTCCATCGTCACCGCACCGCTGGGGCCGCGCCAGATCACCGGTGTGGTGTGGGAGCCGGATCGCCTCCCTGCCGAGGACGTGCCGGAACACAAGCTGCGCCCGATCCTGGACGTCGCGCCCGTACCGCCAGTCTCCGCCCCGCTGCGGCGGCTGATCGAGTGGACGGCGGACTATTACTGCGCGCCGATGGCGTCGGTTGCACGGATGGTGGTGGGATCGGGCGGCGCGCTGCACGGGCCGACGAGCATAACCGAATACCGGCTGTCGGGCGGCGCTGCCCGAACGCATGACGCCCAAGCGCGAGCAGGCGATGGCGGCGCTGGAGGGCGAGCAGGGCGTCATCCGCGAGCTCGCTGATATCGCGGGCGTTTCGGACGGCGTACTGCGCGGGCTGGTCAACCAGGGCGTGCTGGAGCCGGTGGCGAGTGGATATCGACCGCCCCTACCCCCGCGCCGATGCGGGCCATGCGACGGTGGAACTGAATGCCGACCAGCGTGCGGTGGCGGGCACCATGTCGGAGGCCGTGACCGCCCGCCGCTTCGCCCCTTTCCTGATGGACGGCGTGACGGGGTCGGGCAAGACCGAAACCTATTTCGAGCCGATGGCGGCGGCGCTGGAGGCGGGGCGGCAAGTGCTGGTGCTGCTGCCCGAAATTGCGCTGACGCAGGCGTTTCTGGGCCGCTTCGCCGCGCGCTTCGGCGCGCCGCCAGTGGTCTGGCACAGCGCGCTCAAAAGTACCGAACGCCGCCGGGCCTGGCGCGCGATTGCACACGGAACCGCGCAAGTCGTGGTCGGCGCGCGCTCGGCGCTGTTCCTGCCCTATGCCAATCTCGGCCTGATCGTGGTGGACGAGGCGCACGAGGTCAGCTTCAAGCAGGATGAAGGGGTACGCTACAACGCCCGCGACGTAGCCGTCATGCGCGCCCGGTTCGAGAAATTACCGGTAGTACTGGCGAGCGCTACGCCCGCGCTGGAAAGCCTGCACATGGCGCAGACCGGGGTGTATGAACGGCTCGAACTGCCCAGCCGCTTCGGCGTTGCTGAGCTGCCCGAAATCCGCCTGCTCGACCTGACGAAAGCACCGCCCGAACGCGGCCGCTGGCTGTCCGCACCGCTGGTCGAGGAAATGACCACGCGGCTGGAACGCGGCGAGCAATCGCTGCTGTTTCTGAACCGGCGTGGCTATGCCCCGCTCACGCTGTGCCGCCATTGCGGGTTCCGCTTCGAATGCCCGAATTGCAGTGCCTGGCTGGTGGAGCATCGCTTTACCCAGCGCCTTGCCTGCCACCATTGCGGCCACGAAACACCGCCGCCCGACGCCTGCCCCGAATGCGGAGAACCGGACTGCCTTGTCGCCTGCGGTCCCGGCGTGGAGCGCATTGCCGATGAAGTGCGCGACATCCTGCCCGAAGCGCGGGTAGCAGTGGTCACGTCGGACACGCTAAACACGCCGGACAAAGCGGCGGATTTCGTGGCGCAGGCCGAGGCGCGCGCCATCGACGTGATCGTCGGCACGCAACTGGTGACGAAGGGATTCCATTTCCCGGAATTGACTCTCGTGGGCGTGGTCGATGCCGATCTGGGGCTGGAAGGCGGCGATCTGCGCGCGGCGGAGCGCACCTACCAACAGGTTGCGCAGGTCGCGGGCCGTGCCGGGCGCGGCGAGAAGCCGGGGCTAGTGCTGATCCAGACCCGCCATCCCGATGCGCCGGTGATCGAGGCACTGGCAGCGGGCGACCGCGATGCTTTCTACGATGCCGAAACCGATGCACGCCGCCATGCCGGTGCCCCGCCCTTCGGACGCTGGGCCGCGATCATCGTGAGTTCGGAGGACGAGGCGGAGGCACGCGATGCGGCGCGCGCCATCGGCAACGCCAAGCCCAACCATGCCGACATCGCCATCCTCGGCCCCGCGCCCGCCCCGCTCAGCCTGCTGCGCAACCGCTACCGCTATCGCCTGCTGCTGAACGCGCGGCGCAGTGCGCAGGTGCAGGACGTGATCCGCCAATGGCTGGGCGCGCTCGACATGCCGCGCGGCGTGCGTGTAAGCGTAGATATCGATCCTTACAGTTTCGTGTGACTCGCGTGAAAAATCCGTTCGCCCTGAGCTTGTCGAAGGGCCGTCCTTCGCTTTAGCCACGGTGCAGAAAAAGAACGATCCTTCGACAAGCTCAGGATGAACGGTGTAGAGACTAGCGCGCAGTGACATAAGGAACACCGACCCATGACGCTCACCATCCACCACCTCGGCATATCGCAATCGGAACGGGTCGTCTGGTTGGCGGAGGAGCTGGGGCTGGACTATACGTTCAAGCGATACGACCGCCGCGCCGACAATCGCCTTGCGCCCGACGAACTGAAGGCGTTGCACCCGTCGGGCATGGCGCCTGTGATCGAAGACGGCGACCTTGTCTTAGCCGAAAGCGGCGCGATCTGTGAATATGTCGATCGCAAATATGGCGATGCAAAACACAGCCTCGCGTCCGACCATGCCGACTTCGCAGACCACCTGTTCTGGCTGCATTTTGCCAATGGCACCTTTATGACCAACGGCATGATGCAGCTGATGCTGTCGATGGCGCAGCCGCAGAACGAGCTACCCGGGTCCTTTGTCGCGGACCGTACCGCCAAGGCATGGGACATGGCCGAGAAACGGCTGGGAGAAGCGGAGTTTTTCGGCGGCGGACAATTGACGCTGGCGGACATCATGATGGTCTATTGCCTCACCACCGCCCGCATGACCCGAGCCACCACCCTTGAAAAATTCCCGAACGTCGCCGCTTACCTGCAACGCATCGGCGCGCGCGACGCCTATCAGCGCGCATGGGCGAAATGCGAGCCGGGCGTCGAACCGAACCTGACGTGAACCGCGAAACCTGCAGGGGATGATGATGCTTTACCGTACCATGACCACAATCGTGGTGACAGGCGCGCTGCTTGCAGCGTGCAGCGCGGCACCGCCTGTCGAACTGTCCGAAGAAGCAGTGGAGGCTGCGCGCACGTGCTTCGTTGCCAAGGGCCTGACCCTGCGCGAAGACAAGGCGGAGGACGCGGCTGTGACCTACGACGAATTCGTCGCAGCCATCCGTTACCCGATGATCGCTGCTGCCCAGCGCGACGATTTCGCCATGTCGACCGTTATCGACATCCTCGACGGCACCGAAAACGTGGCCGAAACGCTTGCGACGCAGGACTATGCCGGGGCCATCGCCACCTGCGACGAACGCTTCCCCGGCGAACCGCTTTCGCTGCCTGAAGGCGATAGCGATGCGATCCTGGCTTGCACGGCGATGGCCGGTTTTGTTGCTGGCGCAATCCAGGGCGAGAGCGAGGATTTCGGCGGCGATGGGGCGAAAATTACCGGTTTGCAGGAACGGCTCGGCACCGCGCTTGAGGGTGATGCCGAATTGTTGATGGCGCTGGCCGGTGGCGAAGGCGAAACGCTGATGATGACGCAGCTTCGCACCGCCTTCGCGCAAGGCGATCCCGACGGCTATATCGACCAGTGCGACGCCCGTTTTCCTGCGGAATAAAGTGCACGGTCGGGGCACGGTTTCGCACGTAACCGGTTGAAACGGCATGACCCGACCCGTTCTCATCCCTGTCCTCGGCGACCAGCTGACCCGCACCCTGTCCTCGCTACGCGGGCCGACCAGGGATGGCAGCGTCATCCTCATGATGGAGGTTTGGGACGAGGCCACCTACGTCAAGCATCACAAGCAAAAGATCGCGCTGATCTTCTCCGCCATGCGCCATTTCGCCGCGGAGCTGCGCGATGCGGGGTGGACGGTCGATTACATCGCGCTGGGCGACGACGACAATTCGGGCAGCTTCACCGGCGAGGTCGCCCGCGCCATCGAGCGCCACGATCCGCAGGAAATCCGCGTCACCGAGGCGGGCGAATGGCGGGTGCAGGAGGCTATCGAGGAATGGCCCGACAAGTTCGACTGCCCGGTCAAGATCCTGCCTGACGACCGCTATGTCTGTTCGCGCGCGGAATTCGACGATTGGGCGGCGGATCGCAAGACGCACCGGATGGAGTTCTTCTATCGCGAGATGCGGAAGAAGACCGGCCTGCTGATGACCGACGGCGACAAGCCGGAAGGCGGCCAGTGGAACTACGATGCCGAAAACCGCAAACCGCCCAGGGAAGGCCTGTCCGCCCCCGAACGCCCGCTGTTCGAACCCGACGATATCACCGCCGAATGCATCGCGCTGGTCGAGGACCGCTTCGGCGACCATTTCGGCACGCTCGAAAGCTTCGCCTGGCCCGTCACCGCAGCGCAGGCGGAGGAAGCGGCGGACGCCTTCTTTGCCGAGCGGCTGGGCAAGTTCGGCGACTACCAGGACGCGATGGTGTTCGGCAACGACCAGCTGTTCCACTCCATGATCTCCACCAGCCTCAATCTCGGCCTGCTCGATCCGCTCGCCCTGTGCCGGCGGGCCGAGGAGCGAATATCGCGAAGGCCGCGCGCCGCTGAACGCGGTGGAGGGCTTCATCCGCCAGATCATCGGCTGGCGCGAATATGTGCGCGGCTTCTACTGGCGCTTCATGCCCGACCTGAAGACCGACAACGCGCTGGACGCGCACCGCCCGCTGCCCGAATTCTACTGGACCGGCGAAACCGACATGCGGTGCCTCGCCGATTGCGTGCGCTCCACCCGCGACAATGCCCACGCCCACCATATCCAGCGGCTGATGGTGCTGGGCAATTTCGCGCTGATCGCCGGGCTGGACCCGCAGGCGGTGCAGGACTGGTACCTGGTGGTCTATGCCGACGCCTATGAATGGGTCGAGCTGCCCAATGTGGCGGGCATGATCCTGTATGCCGACGGCGGCAAGCTGGCATCGAAGCCCTATGCGGCCAGCGGAAATTACATCAACAAGATGTCCAATTACTGCACGCGACTGCCGCTACACCGTGTCGAAGAAAACCGGCCCCGACGCCTGCCCCTTCAACGCGCTCTACTGGCACTTCATGCGACCGCCACCGCGACCGGCTGGAAAGCAACAACCGCATCGGCCGCATCTATGCCAACTGGGACCGCATGGGCGAGGACCGCCAGACGGAGTATCTGGAAAGCGCCGAGGCGTTTTTGGAGACGCTGGAACCGGCAAAGGAGGGCTGGGCGCGCGAGGGGTGAGGCGGGGTTAGCGGCGGAAGTTTAGGGAAGTTTAGGCCTGCAGCGGGTTTCTGTGTGTTCGTTCATGCCTCTGCGCAAGTTTACGAAATACGTCCTGCGGGTTCCTTTCGTTGACGCCTGTAGCGGACGCGACGGACAGGATAGCGTGATGCGCATGGCGCGACCTGTTCGTTGCGGGAGCTTCGGTTGTGATAAATCCGTCTGGTAATGGCAGATGCCTGACGTGTAGGAAAACGGTTCGTCGCCGACCGGGTCGGCGTTCGCCCGCCGTCGCCGGACCACCGGCCATGCCCCGCGATCGGCTCGACCCCATGCCACCGGCAGGTTTGGCTTGAACGCGCCGCCGCGCACGGTACGGGAGCAGGCCCTTGCCGGAACGCTGCCCATGCTCGACCATGACGCCAACTACGCTGCGATCGCGCCCAGGTTCGTCGCGCGGTTCGGTCGTCCCCCGCTGCCACCCGAAAATCCCAAGGCGACGATCAACGACCTGATTTTCGCGCGCATGATCCGGGCCGACTGGACCCCGTTGCAGCGCGCACTGGTCGACAAGAGCACGGCCAAACCTTCCGCCATCATGCTGTGCCCCGCCCTGCGCGTGCCCGAAACCCTGGCGAGCATCGCTGCACAGGACGTGGCCTCGCCCGCCGCGCTGGGCAAGCTGCTGGCACCGTTCGTCGGGCGGAACGTCATTGCCAAGCCGACGCAGGCGAGCGGCGGCACGCTGTTTCTGAAGGACGGCCTGCCCCCTGAAAAGCTGCGTATGCTTTTCGACCTTGCGCGCCAGGATTACGCGCTCGTCATGCGCGAAATGCAATATGCCGGGATGCCGGGTCGCATCATCGTCGAGGAACTGGTCCCGACCATCGATGGACGCCCGCCCGACGATTTCAAGTTCCACTGCATCCACGGACAGCCGATCCTGTGCCAGATCGACCACGCCCGCTTTGCAGAACGGTGGAGCCGGGTGCTGCGCTTGCCGACCTTCGCCCCGCTGTGCGAGGACGACGGCCTCGTCGTGCCGGCCAGCGTGGTGATGCCCGCGCCGGAGCGGCTGCGCGCCATGGCCGGTATCGCCGCGACGCTCGCCGCGCCGTTCGATTATGTCCGCATCGACCTGTACGATGGTCTCGACGGCGTGTATTTCGGCGAAGCGACCTTCACCCCGGCGGCGTCGCTGGGTATCGCACCGTCGGCCGAGGGCTGCCACCGCGTGACGGACACCCATCGCGCATACAGCCATGCGCTGATGGACGCCTTCCATCGCGGTCGCGCCCGCCAGTGACCACTTGGGTCGAATAACCGCCACGCCGCAGGCCAACCCTCGTTCAATTGTGCCAGAGGCGTCGCGCCGCTATTCTGCCCGTCCCCGCCGCCGCACCCACCGCGGCGCAACGAAGTGCCCCTTGAACTCCGCCTCGCGCAGCAGCCAGATGCCTGCTGCCGTTGCCACGACCAGCGCGATGACGCTGGCTTCCAGCCCGAAGGCGCCGCCGGACAACAGCGCGCTGCCTTCCAGCCGGGCGTCGACCAGCCCGTCGACCTGGAAGCCCGATACCGGCACGTCCCAGATATAGCCCTGCACCACGTTCCACCCGGCATGGATGCCGACCGCCAGCCACAGGCTGCGCGTGTACATGTAGGCTGCACCCAGCAGGATGCCCGCCTCGATCGCGATGGCGATGCTGCTGAACAGCGTGGCGTTGTCGTTCGCGTGGTGCAGGAAGCCGAAGGCGAGCGACGATATCAGCAGCGCGGCCCAGCTGCCCGCGAATTCCTCCACGAAGCGGAACAGGATGCCGCGCAGCAGCACTTCCTCCACGAAGCCCGCGACCAGCCCCGCTTGCAGAAAGATCATCGCCGCGCTTTCCGACCCGCCCCAGCCGTCGATCATGTAGACGCCCAGCACCCAGGCGATGCCGACGCATATGGTGATGAGCCAGCCGCCCGCCAGCAGCCCCGCGCCCGTCTGCGGCAGCGCGAGCGCCAGCGGCAGATCGTCGCGCGGCCGCTCGCCCAGGTGGCGCACCACCAGCTTCATCGCCGCGAACGCCGCCAGCACCGACGCGACGGCGGCCAACGCCATGGCGGGCACCGGCGCAAGCGTGTTGTCGGGGATCAGCGTGACCAGCCACGCCGCGCCCAGCACCGCCGCCATGACGACCGCCAGCGCGATGACGAGCGACACCAGCGGAAAGGCAACGATGCGCCGCCATGTCGGCAGTTCGTCGAGCGGGAGTTCGGTCTGTTCCATGGAAGGGGTGTCAGCCCGACCCGCGCCAAACTGTCAATCGCATTTACCCTTGGCCCGCATCACTACGGACGCGGGCGGTCAGGCATAAAGTGCGCCAGCCGTATCGCGCAGTTTCGCCATCGCGTCCGCCCACGGGCCCGGCCCCCAGCTCACCCGCGCCACGCCTGCCTGGCCCAGCGTCTGCACGTCCGGCACGCCTTCGCGCATCATCACATTGACCGGCAGCGGCGCGCCTTCGCATATCCTTGCGATCAGGTCGGCATCGGCCAGCCCCGGTACGAAGAAACACGCCGCGCCCGATTCCGCATAGGCGGCGGCGCGCTCCAGCGCTTCGGGGACGAGCGCCGGATCGTCCGGATTTTCGCCCGCCATCAATCGCGCAAGGAAGATGTCGGTGCGCGCATTCACGAACAGCCCGCTTTGCGATACTGCGGCGATGCGTTTTGCCTGTGCATCCATTGCATACAGCCCCTCGCCCGCCACGATGCGGTCTTCGAAATTGCAGCCGACCACGCCGGTGTCCGCAAGCTGCTGCGCATGGTCGGCAAGATGCGCCGGATCGCCCGCATAGCCGCCTTCGAAATCCGCGGTGACCGGGCAATCGACGGCGGCCACGATCTGCCGTACTGTGGCAAGCAGAAGGTTGAACGGAATTGTTTCGCCATCGGCAAAGCCCTGCGCCCCGGCCAGTGCCATACTGCCGGTCGCGATGGCAGGCGCGCCCGCTTCGGCCACCGCCGCCGCGCTGCCCGCATCCCAGATATTGTACAGCAGCAGAGGGTTTTCCGCGCGGTGAAGGTCCGCAAACCGGCGTTTCATGTCGGTCATTCTCCGCGCTCCCGCCGCAACAGCTCGGTCTTGATCTCCGGGCCATAGGCATAGCCGCCCACGCTGCCGTCGCTGCGCACGACGCGGTGGCACGGGATCAGCACGGCGACATTGTTCGCGCCATTGGCGCTGCCTGCCGCGCGGGTGGCCGTGGGCTTGCCGACGGCGGCGGCGATCTGGGCGTAGCTGCGGGTTTCACCGGCGGGTATCTCGCGCAGGGCCTGCCACACGGCTTCCTGAAATGCGGTACCTTGCACATCCAGCGGAATATGGCGCGCATCGCCGGGGCGCTCGACGGCGGCAAGGACATGCTCGACCAGCTCGGTGAAATCCTTGTCGCCTTCCACGAGTTCGGCATTCGGGAAACGGTGTTCCAGCGCGTCGCGCCCTTCGTCGAAGGACAGGCGGCACACGCCCTTGTCCGTCGCCGCGACCAGCATCGCACCCAGCCAGGTCTCCACCACCGCCCATCGGATCGTCACGCCCCGCCCGCCATCCTTCCATGCCGATGCTGTCATGCCCAGCCGTCCTTCCATCAAATCGTAAAAGCGCGAGCTGGAACTGAAGCCCGCATCGTACAGCGCCGCCGTGATCGTCGCCGCCTCGCGCAGCCGCGCCTCGACGCCCCGTGCCCGCAGGGCTTTGCCATATTGCGCCGGGCTGATGCCGACATCGCGACGGAACAGGCGCTGGATATGTGTGGGGGTGTAGCCTGTTTCGTCCGCCAGCTGTGCCAGCGATACCGGCCCGTCGGCCTGTGCAACCAGCTCCAGACTGCGCAGCACCGCCTCCCGATCACGTCCCAGATCGTCGGGGCGGCAGCGCAGGCACGCGCGAAACCCGGCGGCGCCGGCATCTGCGGCGTGCGTATAGAATTCGACATTCTCGCGCTTCGGACAGCGCGCCTGACAGCTCGGCTTGCAGTAGATGCCGGTGGTGTGGACGGCGATCACGAAGTCGCCGTCGCGCCGCCGGTCCCGCGCGACGCACGCCGACCACGCCGTCGTCCGGCTCGGGGCGGGATTGGGTCGTGCAAAGGTGGCCATAGCTGCGTCGTCTCCTTACCCCGCCCCACAACGCGTAAGTCTGCTGTATAGGATCATGCGACCTTCGCGCGCGTCCCGAATCTTGCGTTCAAAGCGGATTGGCCGATAGGGGCTTGGTCATGCTTCGACCCTTCCTGCTCTTCCTTCTCGCCGTTTTCGGCCTGCTTGCCGGGGCGACCGCCCATGCCGACCCTGCCGATATCGACGCGGCGGCGCGCGGGGTGGTGCGCGTGGTGGTGGTTGCAGAAAACGAGGACGGCGTGTTCCCGATCAGCCACGGTTCCGGCTTTGCGGTGACGGGCAAGCGCGTGGTTACCAACAACCATGTGGTGCGCGAAGTGACGGGCAATCCGGCGCTTCGCCTTGCCATCGTGCCCAGCGGCGGGGGCGAGCCAAGCCTGGCGAAAATCATCGCAACCAGCGCGCGCAACGACCTTGCCCTGCTGGAAATTACCGAGAGCCTGCGCCTGCCCCCGCTGACCCTGTCGGTGCGTAGCGATCTCGATAGCGGGGCGGCATCGGCGGTGGGCTATCCGATGAATGTGGACAAGGCGCAGGGGCTGGAGATCGGCGATATCTTCACCTCGCAACCGCCGGTGAAAAGCCGGGGCTTCCTGTCGGGCACCCGGCCTGCGCGGCAATTCGATTCGGTCCTGCACACCGCCCCCATCGCGCGCGGCAATTCGGGCGGGCCGCTGCTGGACGAATGCGGGCGCGTGCTGGGCGTCAACAGTTTCGGCGCGACGTCCGACGGGTCGGATGCGGAATTCTTTTTCGCGGTGTCGATGCGCGAGCTGGTGCCGTTCCTGAAAGCCAATGACACGCCCGCGCAAACGAGCGCGCTGCCGTGCCGCAGCCTCGCCGATCTGGATGCAGAGGAACGCGCCCGCGCCGAACGCGAGACGGCGGCAGGCCGCGCCGAACTGGCCGGACAAGCGGAGAAACGCCGCGCCCAGCTGCAACGCGCACAGCTCGAAGCGGAACTGGCGGTTCAGTCCGAACGCGAGAACGCGCTGCTGGGCGCAATCGCGCTGCTGCTGGTGGCGGCAGGCGGGGCGGCGGTGGCGTGGCAGGGGCACCAGCGCGATGCCGGAGGCGAACGGCTGACCATCATCGGCGGCACGGTAGGCGTCGTGGCGCTGGTCGCGGCGGGCGCCCTGTGGTTCTCCCGCCCCGGCCTCGACGCAATCGACCGCCGCGTCGCCGCCGCGATGTCGGACACCGACAGCGACACTCCCGGCACGCCCGCAGCCGACGGCGCGATGGCTTTGCAATGCACGCTGGATGTCGCACGCAGCCGCATCACCGGCGCACCGCAACAGGCGCTGGATTTCGACTGGACCGACGACGGCTGCGTCAACGGCCGCACGCAATACGGTTTTGCATCGGGAAGCTGGCGGCGCGCCTTTGTGCCGAACGAGGAAGACGCCGTCATCGTCGCGCAGTTCGACCCGAAGACGCGCACCTACCGCACGGACCGCTATCTGCTGACCCGCACCGCGATGGAGGCGGCGCGCACGGCACGGGCGACATACCGCGCGCCATCGTGCGGCGCGCAAGGCGCTTCGGTAAAACTGGGCGATTTGCAGGGTTCGGTCCTGTCGCGCCTGCCCGCCGCCCCGAACGAGCGGCTGGTCTATGACTGCGAGCCGAAAGGCGGATAAGTCGCCACGGGCAGCGGGCGTATTTCGACACCGCGTTCCTGTTGCCTCACCCCTGTTGCCCACCCCTGTTGCCATGCATTTGCACCGATGCTAGGCGCGCAGCCAATTCGAAAGCGGCCCAATTCGAACGATGCCCGGCTGCTTTTTGCAACTCTATCTTTTGCCAAGGACGACACGCGCGTGGAGATTTCCGCCGGTATCAGGGCCAGCCTGGCGGGGCGTTATGCCGCCGCATTGTTCGACCTGGCTTCGGAAGCGGGCACCGTAACCGCTGTCGAATCGGATCTGGAGCGGCTGGACGAGGCGCTTGCGCAGTCCGGCGATCTGGCCGCACTGACCACCAATCCCGAAATTTCGCGCAAGGCATCCGAACAGGCGCTGTCGGGCGTCGCCAAGCTGCTCGATCTCGGCCAGCTGACGCAGAACTTCCTCGGCGTGCTGGCGCAGAACCGGCGGCTGGGCAGCCTGCCCGCCATGATCCGCGCCTTCCGCACCATTGCCGCCGCACAGCGCGGCGAAGTGACCGCGCAGGTCACCAGCGCGCACCCGCTTACCGACGAACAGATCGAAACGCTGAAACACAAGCTGACGGCGCGCGAAGGCCGCACGGTAAAGCTGCACTCGGCGGTCGATCCCGACCTTTTGGGCGGCCTCGTCGTCACCGTTGGCTCGAAGCGCATCGACGCCTCGATCCGCACCCGTTTGAATAGCCTTGCACAGGCAATGAAGGAAGGCTGACGGCCCGCCCGTCGGAACTAAGGACACCGCAACATGGAAATCCGCGCCGCAGAAATCTCCAAGGTCATCAAGGACCAGATCGCCGGATTCGGCACACAGGCGGAAGTCAGCGAAGTCGGCACCGTGCTGTCGGTTGGTGACGGTATCGCCCGCATCCACGGTCTGGACCGCGTGCAGGCTGGTGAAATGGTCGAGTTCGCAAACGGCGTTCAGGGCATGGCACTGAACCTGGAAAGCGACAATGTCGGCGTGGTGATCTTCGGCTCCGATGCCGAGATCAAGGAAGGCGACAGCGTCAAGCGCACCGAGACCATCGTGGACGTTCCGGTCGGCAAGGCGCTGCTCGGCCGCGTGGTCGACGCGCTGGGCAATCCTATCGACGGCAAGGGCCCCATCGAGACGACACAACGCAGCCGCGTCGAGGTCAAGGCGCCGGGCATTATCCCGCGCAAATCGGTAGACGAGCCGGTGCAGTCCGGTCTGAAGGCAATCGACGCGCTGGTGCCCGTGGGCCGTGGCCAGCGCGAACTCATCATCGGAGACCGCCAGACCGGCAAGTCCGCCGTCGCCATCGACACCTTCATCAACCAGAAGGGCCCGAATGCGGGCGATGACGAGAGCAAGAAGCTCTACTGCATCTATGTCGCCGTGGGTCAGAAACGGTCCACCGTCGCGCAGATCGTGAAGCAGCTGGAAGAAAACGGCGCGATGGAATATTCCATCGTGGTCGCCGCCACGGCCTCCGAACCTGCTCCGCTGCAATATCTTGCGCCCTACACCGGCTGCGCGATGGGCGAATTCTTCCGTGACAACGGCATGCACGCCGTGATCGTGTATGACGATCTTTCCAAGCAGGCTGTGGCTTATCGCCAGATGAGCCTGCTGCTGCGTCGTCCTCCCGGCCGCGAAGCCTATCCCGGCGATGTGTTCTATCTGCACAGCCGCCTGCTCGAACGCGCCGCCAAGATGAGCGACGCGGAAGGCGGCGGCTCGCTGACCGCGCTGCCGATCATCGAAACGCAGGCGGGCGACGTGTCGGCCTATATCCCGACCAACGTGATCTCCATCACCGATGGCCAGATCTTCCTCGAAACGGACCTGTTCTACCAGGGCATTCGCCCCGCGATTAACGTGGGGCTCTCGGTCAGCCGCGTGGGCGGTGCCGCGCAGACCAAGGCGATGAAGAAGGTAAGCGGCTCGATCAAGCTGGAGCTGGCGCAGTATCGCGAAATGGCGGCGTTCGCGCAGTTCGGCAGTCGGACCTCGACGCTTCCACGCAGAAACTGCTCAATCGCGGCGCACGCCTGACCGAATTGCTCAAGCAGGCGCAGTTCTCGCCCATGCCGTTCGAGGAACAGACGGTGTCGATCTTCGCCGGCACCAATGGCTATCTCGACGATATCCCCGTGGACCGCGTGACCGAATATGAAAGCGCAATGCTTGGCTTCATGCGCAACGAACATGCCGACGTGCTCGACACCATCCGCACGACGACCAAGTTCGAACCTGAAACCAAGGACGCGACGGTGACGGCGCTGGATGCCTTTGCGAAGCAGTTTGCGTAAGCGATAAGGAAGAACACCCCAACCGTTCGCCCTGAGCCTGTCGAAGGGTCGCACTTGCTTCCGGCGCACCGCTCGAAGAAAAAGCAGTGCTTCGACAAGCTCAGCACGAACGGAGATTAGGGACAAAGCGTAATGGCAAGCCTCAAGGAACTGAAAGATCGGATCGGGTCGGTGAAATCCACCCAGAAGATCACCAAGGCCAAGCAAATGGTCGCGGCGGCTAAACTGCGCCGGGCGCAGGCGGCTGCCGAGGCGGCGCGGCCCTATGCCTTGCGGCTGACCGAAGTGATGGCGAGCCTTGCGGGCAAGGTCGGCGGCGCCAACGACTCCGGAGCCGCCCCGCGCCTGCTGGCCGGAACCGGCAGCGACACGCGCCATATGCTGGTGGTGGTCAATACCGACAAGGGCCTGTGCGGCGGCCTGAACGCCAATATCGTGAAAGAAGCCAAGGCGCAGGCGAACCGGCTGACGACGGAAGGCAAGGACGTATCCTTCTACCTCGTCGGCAAGAAAGGCCTTGCCCCGCTCAAACGCAGCAATGGCGAACAGATCGCCGAACGCTTCGACACCAGCACGGTGAAATATCCGGGGTTCGAGGAAGCCGAGGCCATCGCAGACGAGTTGATAGCCATGTTCGATGACGGCAAGTTCGACGTGGCGCATCTGGTTTATCCGACCTTCAAATCCGCGCTGGTGCAGGAACCCACGACCGCGCAGCTCATCCCCGTGCCCCCGCCCGAAATGACCGCCGAAACCGAGTCCGGCAGCGTGGTGGAATACGAACCGGGCGAGGAAGAAATCCTGGAAGACCTGCTGCCCCGCTATGTGAAGACGCAGGTGTTCGGCGCGCTGCTGGAAATCGCCGCGTCGGAACAGGGTGCCTCGATGACCGCAATGGACAACGCCACGCGCAATGCCGGCGATCTGATCCAATCGCTCACCATTCAATACAACCGCAGCCGCCAGGCGGCGATTACCACCGAACTCATCGAAATCATCGCCGGTGCGGAAGCCCTGTAGCGACACGCTTGAGCGGGCCGCGTGCCCCACCAGATAAACGAAAGACAATACGATATGACTCGCTTTGCCCTCCTTGCCCTTCCCCTCTTCGCTCTCGCCGCATGCAGCGAGCCTGCGCCCGAACCCGCGCCCGCCGAAATTGCGGTGCCTGAAGTGCCCTCGCTCGATCCGGCCGACCGCGAAACCTTCACGCGCGTGTTTGCTGCTGAATGTCCCGAAGCCGAACCTGTTACCGAAGCCATCTGCCGTGCCAACGGCATGGGCAGCAACGACTTCATCTGCGATTTCAGCACGCGTGAAGATAAATACAATGCGGGCGAGGCAGTCCTTATTGCCGGCGACGAAGACTACACCCTCGAAAACCCTGAAACCGCCTGCACCCAGGGCGCGTAACCCGCGCCCGACCACTGCGACCCCGTTTTCATCCCTAAGGATCACATCATGGCCACCGCTCCCGTAATGGAACGTCCAAACCTTACTGCCAACGGCACCATCGCGCAGGTCATCGGCGCCGTCGTCGATGTCGCGTTCGAAGGCGAGCTGCCCGCAATTCTGAGCGCGCTGGAAACGAAGAACGGCGACAACACGCTGGTCCTCGAAGTGGCGCAGCATCTGGGCGAAAACACCGTGCGCACCATCGCGATGGATGCGACTGAGGGGCTGGTGCGCGGCACGCAGGTGGTGAACACCGGCAAGCAGATCACGGTGCCGGTCGGCCCCAAGACGCTGGGCCGGATCATGAACGTGATCGGCGAACCGATCGACGAACGCGGCCCCATCGGGTCCGATATGTTCGCGCCGATCCATGCCGAGGCGCCACCCTTCGTGGACCAGTCCACCGACGCGGCCATCCTGATTACAGGCATCAAGGTGATCGACCTGCTGGCCCCCTATGCCAAGGGCGGCAAGATCGGCCTTTTCGGCGGTGCGGGCGTGGGCAAGACCGTGCTGATCCAGGAACTCATCAACAACATCGCCAAGGGGCATGGCGGCGTGTCGGTCTTCGCTGGCGTGGGAGAGCGGACCCGCGAAGGGAACGATCTCTATTACGAATTTCTCGATGCTGGCGTCATCGCCAAGAACGACGCTGGCGAGGCGATTTCGGAAGGCAGCAAGGTTGCGCTGGTGTTCGGCCAGATGAACGAACCGCCCGGTGCGCGCGCCCGCGTGGCGCTGTCCGGCCTGACGATGGCCGAATATTTCCGCGACGAGGAAGGGCAGGACGTGCTGTTCTTCGTCGACAACATCTTTCCGCTTCACGCAGGCCGGGTCCGAAGTGTCCGCCCTGCTCGGTCGCATCCCGTCCGCCGTGGGCTATCAGCCGACACTCAGCACCGACATGGGCAATCTGCAGGAACGCATCACGTCCACGACCAAGGGGTCGATCACCTCGGTGCAGGCGATCTACGTGCCTGCCGATGACTTGACCGACCCGGCACCCGCCACATCGTTTGCCCATTTGGATGCGACGACCACGCTGAACCGCGCGATTTCGGAGCTGGGCATCTATCCCGCCGTCGATCCGCTCGACAGCACCAGCCGCGTGCTGGAGCCGCGCGTCGTGGGTCAGGAGCATTACGAAACGGCGCGCAAGGTCCAGGAAACGCTGCAGAAGTACAAGAGCCTGCAGGACATCATCGCCATTCTGGGGATGGACGAGCTGTCGGAAGAGGACAAGCTGACCGTCGCCCGTGCGCGCAAGATCCAGAAGTTCCTGTCGCAACCGTTCCACGTCGCCGAGGTGTTCACCAGCATCCCCGGTGAATTCGTTCAGCTGGAAGACACCGTCGCCAGCTTCAAGGCCGTCGTCGAAGGTGAATACGACCACCTGCCGGAAGCCGCGTTCTACATGGTCGGCGGCATCGAAATGGCCGTCGCCAAAGCCAAGAAAATGGCTGAGGACGCCTGATCGCCATGCCCCTTCATTTCGAACTCGTCACGCCTGCCCGTCAGGTCCGCTCGCAGGATGTCCACATGGTCGTCGTGCCGGGGATCGAGGGGGCGTTCGGCGTGCTGGAGGGCCATGCGCCCTTCATGTCCACCATCAAGGATGGCGCGTTGCAGGTCTATGCCAGCGAAGGCGCTGCGCCCGAAGAAATCGCGGTTCGTGGCGGGTTTGCCGAAGTAGGCGAGAACGGGTTGACCGTGCTGGCCGAGCACGTCGAATGAGCTGACGGCTTCGCCATTGCGAAAACGCCGGAAGGGTCGCCGTTATGGCGGCCCTTTTCGTTTCAACCTGGTTTCGCGAGCGCCGTGGTAAACGCCGCATTTTCCGAACCTGTCAGCCCTGCGTTAAGTCATTGTGTCCAGATCTGCTGAACGAAGTGACGAGCACCATCCTGCGGGGGCGCAAGCGGAGGTTTGGCGATGAGCCAGAAACACACCAGCCTGACGACACCAGCCGGACACCGCACAGATGCCTATGCGCGAAACGAAACAATCGCGCAGCGCATCAAGCGCGCGGGCCTGCCCGACAGCTATGACATCCACTGGTCGCCCAAACGCAAGGCCGATGTGGTTGCGGCGGTGCATGACGAACAGGTGAGTTTCGATGAGGTCAGGTATCACTACCTATTGAGCCGCAGCGAATTCGAAACCTGGCAGGCGCAGAACGCACTCGCCGGCAAGCGATCCGCGTGTCGCACCCCGGCTCCTGGTCGGAAGGAAAAAGTTTCGGGCTGACCCGCCGCTCTGGTCCAGCGGCATGTCACCCCGGCGGTCCGGGTCGAACTACCCGGCACGCATCCCGCCCGGCTTTCAGCGCCGACCCCCACGCACCCCGGTGCGGGTCGGCGCGTGAAAGTCGGGCGGTTTGTCTTTCACCCAGGCAACGAACCGTTCCAGCACTGCGTTCTCCAGCAACCGGTCACGGTCTGTCCCGTGCCGTGCCAGTTCGGCATTTGTAAAATTGGTGTGGATCGCCTTGTGACAAATGGGATGCAACGGCACCGTCTCGCGGCCCTTCTTCGCCTTGGGCACGGTATGGTGCCACTGGATACGCCGCGCAAACGGCCTCCCGCACAGCCAGCAGGCGTCCGGTTTCTCCGATGCCAGGGCCATTCTTTCGCGGCTATCTAGCCCTTCTCCGCCTTCTTCTTCTTCATGGCGTCGTGGAACCGGTCGGCCCAGCCCGGCTTCACAAGCTGTTCCGCCCGCACCACGCGCAGTTCTCCATCGGCCACATCACGGCTAACTGCGCTGCCCGCTGCGACGATGGCATCGGCGCCGATGTTCACAGGTGCGATCAACGCGGAGTTGCTGCCGATGAAGGCGCGTGCACCGATGATTGTCTTGTGTTTGAAATAGCCGTCATAATTGCAGGTTATGGTCCCCGCGCCGATATTCGCGCCCTCACCCACGTCGGTGTCGCCGAGATAGGTCAGGTGGCTCGCCTTCGCGCCTTCGCCCAGCACCGCTGCCTTCATTTCCACAAAATTGCCAACCTTGCTGCCGCGCCGCATCACCGCGCCGGGGCGCAGGCGGGCATAGGGGCCAACCGAACAATCCGGCCCCACATCCGCCCCTTCGAGGTGGCTGAACGCGCGAATCGTCGCGCCGTCCGCCACGCTGACGCCGGGGCCGAACACGACATTCGGTTCCACCGTGACATCGCGGCCAAGTTTGGTGTCGAAGCTGAAGAACACCGTTTCCGGTGCCTTGAGCGATGCACCCTCGGCCATCGCCTCCTCGCGCCGGAAGGCCTGCCACTGCGCCTCTGCCGCCGCCAGTTCGGCGCGGCTGTTGATGCCGGTCACTTCATTGGGCGCATCGGTCGTCACCACGGCGCAATGGCGGCCATCGGCATTGGCGATGTTGACGATATCGACGAGGTAGTATTCGCCCTGCGCATTGTCGTTGCCGACCCGGCCCAGCAGGTCGAACATATCCGCCGCCTTTGCCGCCATGACGCCGGAATTGCACAGCGTGCAGGCGCGTTCGTCCTCGCTTGCGTCCCTGTATTCCACCATTTTCGGTGATGCGGCCGCCCTCGTCTGCTATCACGCGTCCATATTGGCCCGCCTCGTCCGGCTCGAAGCCCAGCACCACGGCGGCGGGCGCATCGTCGGCATGCAGCCGGTCGAACATGGCGCGCATGGTGGCTTCGCGCACGAACGGCACGTCGCCATACAGCACCAGCACATCGCCCGCGAAATCGCCGAGCGCCGCCTGCGCCTGTTGCACCGCATGGCCGGTGCCCAGCTGCGGTTCCTGCAAGGCAGTCTGCACATCGTCGCCCAGCGCCGTCTCCAGCTGCTCGCGTCCTGCGCCCACCACCACAACCTTGCGCGCCGGAGCCAGCGCATCGACCGAATGCATCAGGTGGTCGATCATCGGGCGTCCGGCAATCGGGTGCAGCACCTTGTGCAGCGCCGACTTCATGCGCGTGCCTTTTCCGGCGGCAAGGATGATGGCGGCGAACTGGTTTTCGTGTGTCATGGCGGCACCTCTGCTGATAGCAGGCACCGCCTATAGCGATACCGGCAGAAGAGGAAATACGAATGCGCGCAAACTGCATCGGCTTCGATCTGGACGGGACGTTGCTGGAAACGCACCGCGACCTGGGCGCGGCGGTGAACCATGCGCTGGCGGCGGGCGGGTTCGACGCGGTGCCTACGGAGGAAAGCCAGGATTTGATCGGCGGCGGAGCGAAGGCGATGCTGGCGCGCGCGGTCGAGATGCAGGGTGGCCTGCCGGACAACGCCTTCCGCCCGCTCTACAAGACGATGCTGGCGTTTTACGCGGAGAACAACGCGGTCCATTCGCGGCCCTATCCCGGCGTGGTCGAAACGTTGGATATGCTTGCGGCGCAGGGCGTGGCGATGGCGGTCGTCACCAACAAGTTCGAAAGCTTCGCGCGCGATATCCTGACGCAGCTTGGCCTCGCGGACCGTTTTGCCTGCATTATCGGCGGGGATACGATGGGCAAGGGCAATGCCAAGCCTTCCGCCGCGCCGGTGCTGGAGGCCATGCGCCGGTGCAATGCAGACCCCGCCGCCTTCGCCTTCGTCGGTGATAGCAGCTACGATGTCGGTGCGGCTAGGGCGGCGGACGTGCCGGTAGTGGTCGCCGCCTATGGCTATTGCGACGGCGCGGCGGACCGGCTTGGCGGCGATGCGGTGATCGAATCGTTTACAGACCTGCCTGCGGCGCTCGAACGGCTGTGACGGCACGCCCTGCCCCTACGGCACCGCGCCCTGCCGCGCATACGTCGCGCATGTGGTTGCATCGCAGCAATGAACCTGCCAATTCGCGCATCATATTGACGTAAACGTAAGCCATTATCGGAGTTTCCCGCATGACCATCTCGTTCAAGGACAAAGTCGCCATCGTCACCGGAGCAGGCGGTGGTCTGGGCAAGGAATACGCGCTCGAACTCGCCAAGCGCGGGGCGAAGGTCGTGGTCAACGACCTCGGCGGCGCGCGCGACGGCACCGGTTCGTCGGACGCGGCGGGCGCAGTCGTGGAAGAAATCGAAAAGGCGGGCGGCACCGCGATGGCCAATGGCGGTTCGGTGACCGAATACGACCAGATGGAAAAAATGGTTGCCGACACGAAGCAGGAATGGGGCGGCGTTCATGTCCTCATCAACAACGCCGGCGTCCTGCGCGACAAGACCTTTATCAAGATGTCGCCCGAAGACTTTGAATTCGTGGTGAAAGTCCACCTGACCGGCAGCGCATTCGCCACCAAGGCATGCTGGGAACTGTTCCGCGAGCAATCCTATGGCCGCGTGCTAATGACGGCCAGCAGCACCGGGCTGTTCGGCAATTTCGGACAGGCGAACTACGGCGCGGCGAAGCTGGGCCTCGCAGGCCTGACCAAGACGCTGCAACTGGAAGGCGCGAAATACAACATCCGCGTCAATACGCTGTCGCCCGTCGCGGGCACACGCATGACCGAGGACCTGTTTCCGGAAGAAGCGTTCAAGCTGTTCGATCCGGTGAATGTCGTCCCCGCCGCGCTGTTCCTGGTGAGCGAAGACAGCCCCAGCAACGCGATCGTCGGCGCGGGCGCGGGCGGGTTCCATTCCAGCTGGACCGTGATGAACGACGCGGTGTGGCTGAAGGAAGAAGACCGCACGGTCGAAGGCTTCGCCGCCAAGTGGGACACCATCAACGATTTCAGCAACCTGACCGCCCCGCAATCGGGCAGCGAGCAATCGGGCAATATCCTGAAGGCGATGCAGAAGGTAACGGGCGAAGGACCGGGATCGGCGCGCGGCTGACGGCGTAAGGCGGTGACGCCGAAACTGGCGGACGGACTCGCTGTCCTGGCGCGCCGTGCGCAATTGGCGCAATGGTTCATCGGGGCGGTCATCGTTGTGACCGCTGGTTTCGCCATCATCCTTGCGCTGGCGCTCAACGATCTGGTCCCGTTGTTCGACATCCCCGTTGAAGCAATCGACTATTCGCTTGCCGATTTCGGGATGAGCCTGACGCAAATTGTTCTGGCCGCGTCGTTCGTGTTCGTCGGCATGTGGATCGTACAGGCGCACCGTAACCTGCGCTTGGCAAACCTGCCGCATCTCGAATTCACGCCCGGGTGGGCGGTCGGCTGGTATGCTGTTCCGATCGCCAACCTGTTCAAACCCTTTCGAGCCATGCGCGAGCTATGGAACGCAAGCCACGGCGCCACCGATACATACCAAGCAAGCGAACCCTGGTTTTTGTGGGCGTGGTGGCTGGCATGGCTTGGTGCAACGGTGAACGCTTTCTCTGGCTCGGAGTACAATGCATTCGATGTCGCAGCGCTAACGTGCGATGTAATCTCGGCGTTGGGCATTCTCCACATCGTCCGCGAGGTGACGCGGGCACAGCACACGCTTGATGTTGCTGGAGCATTCGCATGATGTGAAACTGTGTTGACTGACTAATACACCGGCCGTATTTCGCAGACGTTAACCTTTAAGGTATGTGCGCATGTACAGCGAAGAAGACATCAATTCCGCAGTGACGGCTGGCGCGCTGAGCGCCGAGAACGCCGCTGCCTTCCGCGCGCATATGACGCAGGTGCGCGACATGCCGCGTGGAAGCGAGGAAAACTTCCGGCTCATCAACAGCTTCAACGATATCTTCGTGGCGATCGGCGTGGTCATCATGCTGGTCGCGGCGGGGGCTATCGGGCAGGCTTTGGGCACTGCGATCTATCCACCACCGGATTGGAATACGATGTATGCGCAAGCCGTCGCTCCGACAGAGGCGCAAATGAAGGCTGCGCGTGCGGCGCGTGTGGTTTCCGAGAGTATCGGCATACTGTTCGGCGCGTTGTTCGTCGCGGCGACCGCGTGGCCGCTGGCCGAGTTCTTCACGCGCAAGCGGCGTATGGCTTTGCCTTCCATTATCCTGCTGCTCGCATTCGTCGGCGGCGTGTTCGCGGCGGTGCTGTGCGCAGCCATCGCGATGATCGATACCGATGGCGCAAACGCTCTTCCCGCCATCCTGTTCTCCGTCTCCGCCCTCGTCGCAGCGGGTGCAGCCTACCTGCACTGGCGGCGGTTCATGGTGCCGATCACCGTTGCTGCCGGGTCCGCCGCCATCGCGGCGACCGTGGTGGGCCTGCTGCTGGCCGGATTGACCGAACTTGCGCCGGACCATGACGAAACCATCGCGCTGAGCCTCGTCTTCCTGACCGGTCTTGCCGTGTTTGCCTTCGCGATGTGGTGGGACATTGGCGACCGCGAGCGCATCACACGGCGCAGCGATGTGGCGTTCTGGCTGCACCTGCTGGCTGCGCCCATGATCGCGCATCCGGTGTTCGCTCTGATCGGCGTGATCGACGGGGACGATATCGGCACCGGTGCGGTGTTCGGGGTGCTGGGCGTGTATATCGTGTTCGGCCTGCTGGCGCTCGCCATCGACCGGCGCGCGCTGCTGGTGTCGGCGCTGGCCTATGTGCTGATCGCGTTGACCGTGCTGTTCGACCGGTTCGGCGCGGTGGAGCTGAGCTTCGCGCTGACCGCGCTCGTCATCGGCTCCGCACTGCTTAGCCTGTCGGCCTTCTGGGCACCCATCCGGCGCACGGTTGTCAGCAAGCTCCCGGCGGAATGGCAGGCGCGTCTGCCTGCCACCGACGCGCCGCTTGCGGCAACCGCGTCCGCCTAGTCGACGGCTTTCAGTAACCGCCGTTCCATCGGCGCGAGCACGCCGGGCAGTTCATGTCCGCGTTTCAGCACCTGGCCGTGTTCCCCGAACAGCGTCCACATGCCTTGCCGGTTGCGCAGGGCCGGGCGCTTTTCGACCCGCGCCTGCGGTCGTTCGGCAGCGCGGCGGAAGGCGGCGAACACAGCGTAATCGCGCGTGAAATCCATCGCATAGTCGCGCCACTCGCCCGCCGCGACCATGCGGCCATAGAGGTCGAGAATGCGTTGCAATTCGGCACGGTCGAACCCGACCTGCCCGCCCTTGCCGCCGGGAAAGGCGACGACACTGCCGCTCGAACCCGATTTCACAGAAACGTGCCGGTCCCGCTGCGTCCGCCTGCGTCGTTTGCGTCATCGTCGGCAGCCTTGAGCGCATCCAGCTCCGCCCGCATCGTTGCAACCTGCGCGGCCAGCTCGGCAAAGCGGCGCGCGCCTTCGGGGGTCATTTCGGGACACGGTTCGTCGCAAGGTGTTCCGTAGGGCAGGAATTCGCGCAGCCAGTCTTCGGCGGGAATCAGCGTGGAGCGCGCCTTCATCCCGATCATCGTCGCGCCTTCGGGCACATCGTCGGTGACGACGGCATTGGCCCCGATCCGCGCGCGGCGGCCCACTTCGATGGGGCCGATCACCTGCGCGCCCGACCCGATGATGACGTTGTCGCAGATGGTGGGATGCCGCTTGCCGCCGATACCGTTGGCAGGGTTCGTGCCCCCCAGCGTCACGCATTGGTAAATCGTCACATCGTTGCCGATCTCCGCCGTTTCCCCGATGACGGTGAAGCCGTGGTCGATAAAGAAATTCGCCCCGATAGTCGCGCCGGGATGGATGTCTATCGCGGTAATCATGCGCGAGAAATGGTTGATGGCGCGCGCGAGGAAATACAGCCGCGCCTCGAACAGCCAATGCGCGATGCGGTGCAGACCCAGCGCCAGCACGCCGGGATACAGCAACACCTCCCAGCGTGAACGCGGCGCAGGGTCGCGCGCGCGCACGGAGTCGAGATAACGGACCAGCGAACCGAACATGCACATAGTCTCCCACCTTGGCGCCCGTTGCGCAAGTCAGAACAGCTTCGCCTGTTCCGGCCCGTGAACCGTATCCAGCGCATCGCGCCAGACCGACAGCGTGGCCGGCACCTTGCGCTCCAGTGTCAGCCGGTCGATCGCAGCCACAAGGCTCTCGATACCGGCAAAGCTGCGTTCCGCGCGTGGCACGAGATAGGCGAGCGCCCCTTCGCCCAGCGCCAGCCCGCGTTGTGCCGCGTGACTCTCGATGAGGTCCGCCAGCATGTCATCGTCCGGCTCGCCGATAGTCAGGTGCAGCGCCGCGCCGATACGGCTGCGCAGATCCGGAAGGGCGATCTGCCACGGCCGGCGACCGGTCACCAGGAGCAGCGGACGCGCCGCTTGCTGCGCGCGGTTCCAGCGGTGGAACAGGTCCGTTTCCGGCAAGGCGTCGGCATCGTCGATCACGTCGCCCGCCGCGTCCCCGTTCCCGCCATGCGCAAACCACAGGCCGAGCAACGACTTGCCGCTGCGGGGCGGACCGGAAAGAACGGCGGTGCCATAGGGCCAGCCCGCCGGGTCGCGCAGGGCACCAAGCGCGGCGGCATTCGCTTCGCCCACGATCAGACGCTGGAATGCCGCAGCCGCGCCATCGCCCCGCCGCTGCGCCTGTGCCAGCGATAGCGGCAGCGGGATTTGCCGGCGTTCGTTTGCAGCCGACACGGGCCGTTACCGCGAAATGGCGAGCGCGCTGCTGCCCTGGTTGACGGTAAAGCCCCGTCCGCGCAGCGCCGCCGCAAGCTCGCCAATGCTGCCGCCATAGCTGACGCGCATCACCGACGTACCGCCGATGGCCAGGCTGCTGGTGGCGGCACCGCGCACGCCCGGCGTGCCGCGCACGGCGGATAGCGTGGCGTCGATGGCCGCCGCATCCGGGCTGGCGAACTGGACCACGAAGGCGTTGACGGTCGCCGCAGCGGGTGTTGCGGCGGGAGCAGGGGTAGTGTCGGCGCGTTCTTCGGGCGCTGCCGCCGCGCTTTCCTGCGCAGCGGCACGAGCGGCGCGGTCGGACCGCTCCTGCACCTCGGCAGCGCGCCCGATCTCGATCAACCGCTGCAAGGTCGGGTCGGTGCCCTGCAAACCGACATTCAGCGTAGCATCGGGCGTCAGCAGCCCTTCGGCCAGCGCGCCTGCGAACATCGTATCGAAACGCAAAACCGCGCGGTTCATCATCGCCGCCACGCCGGCGGGATTTGCACTGCGCAGGGTGAAGCTGTCGAGATAGGTGTTGTCGGGACCATAGCGCCCGGTGAAGGTGCCGCGCACCGGACCGCCGGGATATTCATGGTCCAGCCGCGCGATGGCAACCAGCACATCACCCGCCTCGTATTCGTCGAGCACGTTGCGCCACCAGCTGCGGCTGCGGCGCGCGGTCTGGCCGTATGTGAGCAGGAGCGAATCGCCGCCCGCGCCGGAGGGCCGGACATACTCGATACGGCTGCCACCGGTCTGGAATTCCGCCCACGCGCGCTGCCAAGGATTGCGCCGTTCATAGACCAGCTGCGTGCCGCCGGTAATCGTTACCGGCACCAGCAGCATCGGCGCGGACCGCGCCCGCTGCCCCGCCCCGCCAAGGAACCGCTGCGCGCGCGACCGGTCGAAGATAACGCCCAACGTTGCGATGTAGCGGCGCGGCCCGATTTCCTCGCGCTGGATGACGATCGCCGTCACCATGCTGTCGAGCTGGCTGTCGGATACGTTCGGCCCGTTAATCTTGGCCCACGCCTTGCGCTGCGCCTCGCGCCAGCCGTTGCGCCGCGCATCCTCCGCACTGTCACCGGTTTCATCGACTTCGATACCGGCCACGTCGATATCGTTGCTGCTCGCGATGGCGGCAATGCCGCGCTCTCCCTCCACCTGCGCGACCGTACTGGCGGCAAAGACGGCCAGCGCAGCCGCTCCGGCAAGCGCCAGCGCACACAGAATGCGCAGCCTCGTTGGGCGGAGTAGAAGGGAGGGAAATGTCATCATCGGGGAAAACCTGCGGCCTTTTGCCCAAACCCCCGTAGAAATCCAAGCGCGAAAGCGTAAAGGCTGTTGCCGATGACCGGAAAGAGCGCCGCACCTTATACTTACGCTGGAGCCGGCGTGTCGATCGATGCGGGCAACCGGCTGGTCAAGGCCATCGGGCCGCTGGTGAAAGCCACCGCCCGTTCCGGTGCCGATGCGGAACTGGGCGGGTTCGGCGGGTTCTTCGATCCGAAGGCGGCTGGATATAAGGACCCGTTGCTGGTGGCCGCGAATGACGGTGTCGGCACCAAGCTGAAACTGGCCATCGACCATAACCGCCACGATACCGTCGGCATCGACCTGGTCGCGATGTGCGTCAACGACCTGATCGTGCAGGGTGCCGAACCGCTGTTCTTCCTCGACTATTTTGCGACCGGACGGCTGGAAACGGGCGTGGCGGAACGGGTGGTTGCCGGGATCGCCGAAGGGTGCAAGGATGCGGGTTGTGCGCTGATCGGCGGCGAGACGGCGGAAATGCCGGGCATGTATTCGCAAGGCGATTACGACCTTGCCGGATTCTCCGTCGGCGCGGTGGAGCGTGGCGAGCAGCTGACGGGCGGGCGCGTGGCGGCAGGGCAAGTGCTGCTTGGTCTTGCCTCGTCCGGCGTGCATTCCAACGGCTTTTCGCTCGTCCGGCGGCTGGCGCGGGACAAAGGCTGGCGGCTGGACCGCCCCGCCCTGTTCGATCCCGACACGCTGCTGATCGACGCGCTGATGGCGCCGACCCGCATCTATGTCCGCAGCCTGCTGCCGCTGATCCGCGCGGGCAAGATTGCAGCGTGCGCGCATATCACCGGTGGCGGGCTACTCGAGAATATCCCGCGGGTTTTGCCCGAAGGGTGCCATGCCACGGTCGATGCCGACGCGTGGAGCCAGCCGATGCTGATGGCGTTTCTGCAAGCGCAGGGAAACATCGAACCCGGCGAGATGGCGCGCACGTTCAATTGCGGTGTCGGCATGGTGCTGGCCGTGGCGGAAGACGACGTCGCGCATGTGACCGGCGCGCTGGCGGAGGCTGGCGAAACCGTGCTGCCGGTCGGACGGATTGCGGCGGGCACGCGCGGTTGCACCGTGGCGGGATCGCGCGGGACATGGTCGGCGAAATCCGACTGGTCCGTGACGCATGATGGCTGACAGCGCGCGTTCCAGAACGAAAGTCGCGGTTTTCATTTCCGGACGCGGCAGCAACATGGCCGCGCTCCTTTATGCCAGCCGCCTACCCGACAGTCCCTATGAAATCGTGCTGGTCGCAGCGAACGATCCTGCTGCGGCGGGGCTTTCGCTCGCTGAGGCCGAGGGTGTTCCGACATTCGCCCTGTCACAGCGCGGTATGACGCGCGGCGAGCACGACGTGGCGATGGAAGCGGCAGCGACAGACAGTGGCGCGGACCTGATCGCGCTGGCGGGCTACATGCGTATCCTGACGCCCGGCTTCGTGCACCGGTGGGAGGGGCGAATGCTGAACATCCATCCCTCGCTGCTGCCGCTGTACCCCGGCCTCGACACCCACGCCCGTGCCATCGCAGCGGGCGATACGCAAGCAGGCGCGACTGTGCATCTGGTTACGGAGGAGCTGGATGCGGGCGAAGCGCTCGGACAGGCGACGGTCGCGATTAGCCCGGAGGACACGCCGGAGACGCTGGCCGCGCGGGTGCAATATGCCGAGCACCAGCTCTATCCCGATACGCTGGCACGTTACGTTTCGCGCACCGGCGATGCGGCGCATTTGCTCGAACGGGTCCGCGCAATGGCGCTCGCCTTGCCGTCAACGCACGAGCGGGAAAGTCATGGATCGGCAGGCTGGCGAGTCGGCTCGGAGAAAACCGGCAAGTATTTCGCCTATTTCCTCGATCGCCATCACGGCAGCGCGCATGTTGCCTTGTTGGTGAAGACTAGCGGGCAGGACGAATTGCTGGACCTCGTCGAGATGCAGCCGAAAACCTATTTCAAGCCCGCATATTACGGCGCGAGCGGCTGGGTTGGACTGATCCTGAACCGGCCCGATATGGACTGGAGCCATGCGGAGGACTGGCTGGCGCGCAGCTGGCGGCAGGTCGCCCCCAAGCGCCTTGCCGCCCGCTACGACGCGGTAGTTTAGCCGACCAGTTCATCCTCGTCGAAGAAGTAGTCGATTTCGATCTTCGCGTTCTCGTCGCTGTCCGAACCGTGGACGCTATTGGCTTCGATCGATTCCGCAAATGCCTTGCGGATAGTGCCCTCGTCCGCGTCGGCGGGATTGGTCGCGCCCATTACGTCGCGGTTGCGCTTGACGGCGTCTTCGCCTTCCAGCGCCTGGACCACGACGGGGCCACTGACCATGAATTCCACCAGATCGCCGAAAAAGGGGCGTTCCTTGTGGACGGCGTAGAAGCCTTCGGCCTGTTCGCGCGTCATCCGGATGCGCTTGGAGGCGACGACGCGCAGCCCGGCGTCTTCGAGCATCTTGGTGACGGCGCCGGTCAGGTTGCGGCGGGTGGCGTCGGGCTTGATGATGGAGAAGGTGCGGGTCACGGTCATGGGGTCGTTCCTTGAAAAGCGGTTTGCTTTCTTTATGCGGCGCGCCCCTAACGGCGCAGTGCAGCATTCGCAAGTGTTCAGCGCGGTTCGGTAACGGTGAGCTGCGCGATGACGGGTCCATCAGGCTGGCGTTTGGTAGTCAGGGTCAGGTGCGCGCCGCCGTCGCCCGTGGCATGCAGCATCGGTGCATCGCCGGCCGGTAGCCCGCGCTCCATAACCATGCCTGCGCCGTCCGCAACCGCTTCGTAAAACGCCGTGATTTGCGCAGGCTCGGCGTCGCTGGCCAGCTCCAAGAAATGCGTGCGGGTTCTGCCTTTAACGAAGGTCGCGCTGCTCACGACTGCGGCATCGGGGAATAGCGGCAATCCCAACGGCAGATCGCCGACATCGCCATCGCGCGATTGCAAGGTGACGGTGCCGGATTCCGTCGCGAAGGTGGTTGTCGTCACCTCGACGCCGTTTTCGCGAGTTTCGGTCGCGACAGAATGCGCAGGCGGCGCGGGTTCGCTCTCGCACCCGCTCACTATCAAGCATAGGCTGGCCAGCGACGCCACGCGAGGAAGAGTCACGCCGCCTTCGTCCAGCGCCCGCCATCCTGCTTCCAGAAATTGCGCTCCAGGCCCTCGCGCCCGTCCAGCCCTCGCCACAGTTCGCGCGCCGCCTCCACCGTCGCATCGTCGAACAGCAGAAATGCTCGTGCAAAGGCCTCGGACTCTTCCCGCCACACACCGTCGGCCAGAAACACATGCGTCGCGCCGTTCGCGGCCTCGCATTTGGCGGAGAGCAGGAGCGGCTGGCGCGCCGCGTGTGCATCGCTTGCCTCGCCATTGGCAAGAAAGCACTCCGGCTGTGCCCACAAGGCCGTGCCGATATCGGCGCGCTGGTCCGCGTCGCCGCTGACCACGAGCGCGCGTTCGCCCGCCGCCAGCACCTTTTGCGCCAGCAGCGCGACCACCGCTTCCACCGGATCGCGCGACAGCTGGTAGAAATCCACCCGCATCAGCGCGCGTCCCCTGCGCTCGCAATCTTGCCCTTTTCGCGGCGGCAGCGGTCGGAGCAATAGCGCACCTGATCCCAGTCCCGCTCCCACTTTTTTCGCCACGCGAAAGGCAGTCCGCAGGTCGCGCAGATCTTGGTCGGCAGATCGCCCTTCTTGCGCATTCTGGCGATGGGGCGGTTCCCTATCTTTCGAGCGTGTTGCGGACCAGCCGGTCGATCAGCCGCACGCCATAGCCGGTTGCGCCCTTGCCCCATGTCGCGCCCGGTTTCTCGGCCCAGACCATGCCCGCAATGTCGCAATGCGCCCACGGCGTGCCGTCTTTCACGAAGCGTTTCAGGAACTGTGCAGCGGTGATCGAACCGGCTTCGCGCGGGCCGATATTCTTCATGTCGGAAATTGGCGAATTGATCAGCTTGTCGTATTCCGGCGCGAGCGGGAAACGCCACAGCTTGTCGCCGGTTTCCAGACCCGCCGTCAGCAGATCGTCGGCCAGCGTATCGTCGTTTGCAAACACGCCGCCATGTTCATGGCCCAGCGCAATAATCATCGCGCCTGTCAGCGTGGCGAAATCGACAATGCGGGCAGGCGCATATTCTTCCTGCGTCCAGTGCAGCGCATCGCACAGCACCAGCCGTCCCTCGGCATCGGTGTTCAGTACTTCGATCGTCTGGCCGGACATGCTGGTCAGCACATCGCCGGGGCGGATCGCATTGCCGTCGGGCATGTTCTCGACCAGCCCCATCACCGCGACGATATTCGCCTTCGCCTTGCGCTTCACCAGCGCCAGCATGGCACCTGCGACAGCGCCCGCGCCGCCCATGTCGAACTTCATGTCGCCCATGCCGGGCCCGGGTTTCAGCGAGATGCCGCCGGTATCGAAGGTGACGCCCTTACCGACGAAAGCAGTCGGAGCCTCTTCGCCTCCTCCATTCCAGCGGATCGCTAATAGCTGGCTTGGCTGGACGGAGCCCTTGCCCCACGCCCAGCAGCGCGCCCATGCCCAGCTTTTCCATCGCAGGTTCGTCCAGCACGGTGATTTCGGCACCGGTATCGGCAAAGCGTTCGCGGCAGCGTTCGACGAAGCTGACGGGATAGATGACGTTGGCGGGTTCGGTGACCAGTTCGCGCGTGAATTCGATGCCTTCCGCAACGCAGGCAAGGTCGGCCCATGCTTCCGCCGTCCCCTGCGGCGCACCCAGTACGGTTGCCGTCGTCAGCGTGATCTTCTCTTCCGCCTTCATCTTGGTGCGATGCACATCGTAACGCCATGCGCGCAGCCGCAGGCCGAGCAGGACGGCAGCCGCTTCGCTGGCGGACAGGCCGCTATCGGCAAAATCCACCGCAATCCCGGTTTCGCCCGATGTCATGTATTTCGCCGCCAGCGCCGCGCCTGCCTTTTCCAGGTTCGCAGCCCGCGCCTTCGCACTCGCATCGCCTGCACCCGCCAGCGCCACACGTACGACTTTGCCGTCGCGTTCGGCGAAACTTTCGAAGACCTGCCCCGCCGTTCCCTTGAACCGCGCTGCCTCGGCCCCCTTCGCCAGCGTGGCCTCCAGCCCGTCGGGCAGCTTGCCCTTATTCGTGATTTGCGCCACGAGCGCCGCGTCCGAAGGCCGAATATCGCTGAACTTGATTTGCATGCCTGCTCCAGAATTCCTTGAGAAATGGCCGCGCGTCCGTCGTGGCGCGCCGCCTTATGCTGCGATTGCGATTACGCGCGGGCAATGCGATAGGCAAGCCATGCGCCGCCCCTTCCCTGTTCTCGCCGGACCGGTCGCGGCGGCTGTCCTCGCGCTGGCGGCGCCTTCGCTCGCCATCGCTCAGGAAAAGGGCGTGCAGGAGAACGACACGACGGCGATGCAGTCTGCCGAAGATCGCCAGATCGCGTTCGAGGCGAACGAGATCGCTTACGACAACGATACCGACATCGTCACCGCCAGCGGCCTCGTCCTGCTGCGCAGCGAAGACCGCTCGGTCCGCGCCGACCGTATCGTGTGGGACCGGCGCGCGGGCACTATCGAAGCGCAAGGGTCGGTGCGGTTCGTGGACGAGGCGGGCAACCAGATCTTCACCGAGCGGGTCGAGCTGACCGACGAGTTCGAAACGGGCGAGATCGACGACTTGCTGCTGGCCCTGCGCGAAGGCGGGCGGCTGGCGGCGCGTGGCGGGGCGCGGCAGGAAGACGGCAGCATCGTGCTGACCGATGCCGCCTACAGCGCCTGCGCGGTGGTGGACGCCGAAGGCTGCGACAAGGATCCGAGCTGGCGCATCACCGCCGACCGCGTGGTGTACGACCCGGCGGACAAGCGCGTGCGGTTTCGCGGGGCGTACCTCGAACTGTTCGGCCAGCGTCTGCTACCCCTGCCCGGCCTTGCCGTCCGCACCGATGGCAGCGCGGTGTCGGGCGTGCTGGTGCCTGACCTGCGCATCTCGCAATCCAACGGAGTCGAGGTTTCGGGCAGCTATTACTGGCGGCTGGCGGAAAACCGGGATGTCGAAGTCACCGGCTACGCCTTCACCGAAGCGCCGCCGATGGTCAGCGCGAAGTATCGCCATCTGGCTGCAGAGGGCGCGTACCAGATCACCGGCTACGCCACGCACAGCCGCCGCATCTCCGATTTCACTGGCGTTCCCACCAGCGAAAGCGACGTGCGCGGATATATCTTCGCCAATGGCAAGTTCCAGTTCACGCCGGAATGGAGCATCACTGGTTCGGTTCGCGCGGCCAGCGACCGGACCTTCCTGCGCCGTTACGACATCAGCCGCGACGACCGCTTGCGCTCCACCATCAATGCGGAGCGGATCGGCGAAACGTCCTACCTCTCCATCGCCGGCTGGGCGACCCAGACGCTACGGCTGAACCAGGCGCAGAACCAGGTGCCGCTGGTGCTGCCGACCATCGATTATCGCAAGCGGCTGCCCGATCCGACCGGGCTTGGCGGCACGGTGGAAGTGCAGGGCAACAGCCTCGCGATCTTCCGCGATACCGGGCAGGATACGCAGCGCGCCTTCGCTAGCGCGCGCTACGACCTGAAGCGCGTCACCGGGCTGGGCCAGGTGGTAACGTTCACCGGGCTGGCGCGCGGCGACGTTTACAACAGCGACGAGAACGAACTGACCCGCACGCCGACCTATCGCGGCAATCCGGGATTCGAAGCGCGCGCCATCGCGCTGGCGGCGGTGGATCTTCAATGGCCGTTCGTGGGCGAGGCGTTCGGCGGCACGCAAATTTTTACGCCGCGTTTCCAGATCGTTGCCACGCCGCCCGTCCGCAACCTTGCCGTGCCGAACGAGGATTCGCGCGCCATCGATCTGGAAGACAGTAACCTGTTCGCGCTGAACCGCTTCCCCGGATACGACCGGTTCGAAGACGGCGTGCGCGCGACTTACGGCTTCGACTGGGAAGTCCAGCGCCCCGGCCTGCGCGTCCGCACCACGCTGGGCCAGTCCTACCTGCTGGACAAGGACCGCAACATTCTGGTGGACGGTACGGGCCTGAGCGAACGGGTGTCCGATTTCGTGGGCCGGACCGAGGTGCGCTATCGCGATTTTGCCAAGGTCACGCACCGCTATCGGCTGGACAAGGACAGCCTTGCCATCCGTCGCAACGAATTCGACGCAACCATCGGCAACGAACGCACCTATGCCGAAATCGGCTATCTACGCCTCAACCGCAATATCGACCGGGATTTCGAGGATTTGCAGGATCGCGAGGAATTGCGCGTCGCCACCCGCATCGCCTTTGCCAAATACTGGTCCGTCTTCGGCTCCGGCGTCGTCAACCTGACCGACGCGGACGAGGACCCGCTGCTAAGTTCCGATGGCTTCGAACCCATCCGCACCCGATTGGGCGTCGCCTATGCCGACGATTGCCTTGAGATGGGCGTAACCTGGCGTCGTGACTACGTGACGGCAGGCGATGCGGAGCGTGGCGATACCTTCCAGCTATACTTCGCCATCCGCAATTTCGGCTTTCGCTAAAGCACCTGGCGGCAAGCGCCGCGTTTGACCCGCACACTCAGCTTGCGTTAAGCCCTGTCGCCATAACCCGGCAGACCTGATCGACGCCCATATTCCGGGCGCGCAACGACGGAACACATATTCGCCATGACGCTTTTCAAGACGCTGCTCGGCGGCCTCTCGCTCCTGTCCCTGACGGCTGCGCCGCTTGCTGCCCAGACCGCTGGCCAAACCGCAGCCACATCTGCACCCGCGCCGACGGCAACGCCCGCGACCCCGATCCCCTCCGTGCCGCAGGATGCGCGCGTCGGCCCGTATGGCATTCCCGCCGCCACCGTCGATGCACGGCTGAGCGACCCGAACAATCGCGGGCCGGTCGCCGTGGTCAACGGGGCGGTCATCACCGGCACCGATCTGGCGCAGCGCGTCGCCCTGCTGGTGTCCACCTCGGAAGGCGAGATGAGCGGTCCGGAATTGCAGCAGGTGCGCTTGCAGGTGCTGAGCAACCTGATCGACGAAACCTTGCAGATACAGGCCGCCGCCGCGCAGGAACTGGCGGTGGAAAGCCGACTGGTCGAAGGGCGCTATGCCGAAGTTGCCGGACGCAATTTCCAGGGCGCCACCGATGCCGCACGGCAGATGGACGCGCAGCTGATGTCGCTGGGCAGCTCGCCCAATTCGCTGAAACGCCAGATTACCGGCGAAATCGCGTGGCAGTTGCTGTTGCGCCGCAACATCACGCCTTTCATCAATGTTTCGGAAGAGGAAGCGCGCGAGCGTCTCGCTGCGCTGGAAGCAACGCGCGGGTCGTCGGAATACCGCATCGGCGAGATTTACCTCAGCGCCACGCCCGAAAGCCGCGCGGCAGTGTTCCAGAACGCCAGCGCCATCGTGGAACAGCTGCGCAAGGGCGGCAATTTCGTCGCCTATGCACGCCAGTTCTCCGAAGCGACCACCGCGACGGTGGGCGGCGATCTCGGCTTCGTGCAGCTCAATCGCCTGCCGCCCGAAATGGCACGCGAAGTCGGCAATATGGAGGCGGGGCAGCTGGTCGGCCCGGTCGAGGTGCCCGGCGGTTTCACCATCATCCTGCTGATCGACAAGAAGCAGGTGATGATGGCCGATCCGCGCGACAGTATCCTCAGCCTGAAGCAAATCGCGATGGGCATCCCTGACGGCATGTCCGCCGCGGAATTCGATGCCGGGCTGGCGCAGTTCAACAGCGCAATCGGCGCGGCGGGGTCGTGCGAGGCAGTGGATGCCATCGCAGCCGGTATCGGTGCCGAAGTGGTGCCGAACAGCCAGGTCCGTGCCCGTTCGCTGCCCGGCCAGCTCCAGTCCGCGCTGCTTTCCATGCAGCCGGGACAGGCTACGCCAGCCTTCGGGTCGCAGGAAGAGGGCGTGCGCGTCCTGATGCTGTGCGGGCGTCAGGCCCCACCGCAGGAAGCCGCGCAGACCGTGGCGCAGATCCAGCGCGAGATCGAGGACGAACGTGTCGAGAAGCGCGCGCAGGCCTTCCTGCGTGACCTGCGCAACGATGCCGACATCCAGTATAATTAGGCCGACATGACGCGGCTGCCCCTCGCCCTGTCGATGGGCGACCCGGCGGGGGTCGGGCCGGAACTGGTCGCGGCGGCATGGGCGGCGCGCGAGGCGGCGGAGCTGCCGCCGTTTTTCGTGTTTGGCAACGCCGCCGTGCTGACGGAAGCGGCGCGCACACGCGGACTGGATATCGCCACGCACGCGATCCACACGCCGGGCGAAGTCGCCGAGGTATTCAATCATGCGCTTCCGGTGGCGGAGCAACCCTGTCCACCCTTCGCGCCAAGCAATCCGACCGCCGACGGCGCGCGGGCGGCGCTTGCCTCACTGGAGGCGGCGACGAAGCATATAATCGGTGGTTTCGCTTCGGCACTTGTGACCGCTCCGGTCGGCAAGGCGGCTTTGGCGCAGGTCGGCTTTGCCTTCCCCGGACAGACCGAATTTCTCGCCGCGCGTTGCGATCTGGCGGCGGACGACGCGGTTATGATGCTGGCGGGGCCGAACCTGCGCACGGTGCCCTTGACGATCCATTGCGCCCTGTCCGAAGTTCCGCGCCGCCTGACGCACAACCTGATCGTGGACCGCGCCACCGTAACGGCGAATGCTCTTACCCGCGATTTCGGTATCGCCACCCCGCGCCTCGCCATCACCGGCCTCAATCCGCATGCAGGCGAAGGTGGCGCATTCGGCGACGAGGAAACGCGCATCATCGCACCCGCTATCGCCACCCTGCGCGAACGAGGGGATCGACGCGACCGGCCCGTATGCCGCCGATGCGCTGTTCACGCCGCGATGCGCGCGGAGGCTACGATGTGGCGCTGTGCATGTATCACGACCAGGCCCTGATCCCGATCAAGGCACTGGATTTCGACGCCGGTGTAAACGTCACGCTCGGCCTGCCCATCGTGCGGACCAGCCCCGATCACGGCACCGCGCTCGATATCGCGGGCCGCAACATTGCCGACCCCGGCGCGATGATAGCCGCCATCCGCATGGCGGGTGAGATGGCCGCGCGGCGCACGGCGTGACGGACCTGCCCGACCTGCCGCCCCCGCTACCCGCTTTGCGAGACGTCATCGCCCGCCACGGCCTGTCCGCCAGCAAGGCGCTGGGACAGAACTTCCTGTTCGATGCGCAGCTGCTGGACCGTATCGCGGCGGTCCCGGGCGACCTGACCGACCGCGCCGTGCTGGAAATCGGCCCCGGTCCCGGCGGCCTGACGCGGGCCTTGTTGAAAGCGGGCGCGCGCGTGACGGCCATCGAGATGGACGCGCGATGCCTGCCCGCGCTGGCGGAACTGGCCGACGCCTATCCCGGCAGGTTGCGCGTAATCGAAGGCGATGCGCTGGGAATCGACCATGCCGCGCTGATGGGGGAGCCCTTCGCGATAGTCAGCAACCTGCCCTACAATGTCGGCACGGCGCTGCTGGTGCGATGGCTGGGCGGGGCAAGCTGGCCACCGCGCTGGACCAGCCTGACGCTGATGTTCCAGCAGGAAGTGGCGCAGCGGATCGTGTCCGCCCCCGACAGCAAGGCCTATGGCCGCCTTGCCGTGCTGGCCCAGTGGCGCAGCACCGCACGCCTCGCGATGAAGGTCCACCGCAGCGCCTTCACGCCGCCGCCCAAAGTGCAAAGCGCGGTGGTGCATATCGAACCCGCCGCGATGCCAGATGGCGTGGCATCTGCCACGCTGGAACGCCTGACCGCCGCCGCCTTCGGCCAACGCCGCAAGATGCTGCGCCAGAGTTTGAAGAGCCTTCCGGGCGCGGTGGCGACGCTGGAAGAGCTGGGCATCGCCCCGAGCCGACGAGCCGAAACGCTGAGAGTGCGGAGTTCGTGCAGGTGGCACACAAGCTTGTCGACTGACTCGCCGAAAAGCTAGCCGAACAGGCGGATCAGGTTGCGGCCGTCCGCCTTGGCTTCGTACAGCGCATCGTCGGCCACCTTCAGCAGCATCTCGCCGCTCTGTTTACCCGATAGAGTTGCCACGCCGATGCTTACCGTAACCTCGCAACCGTTCCCGTCGAGGCGCGTATCGCGTTCGATGGCTGCGCGCACACGCTCGGCCGTCCGCATCGCTTCCTGACTGTCCGCACCGGGCAGCACCATGAGAAATTCCTCTCCGCCAATCCGGCCGATGAGGTCTTCCGCACGCCCCGCCGCCACCGCACTGCGGGCAACCGCGCACAGCACCGCATCGCCTCGCGCGTGCCCGTATCGATCGTTGACCGATTTGAAATGGTCGATGTCGAACATGGCGATGGACAGCGCCTTTCCGGTCTCGGCTGCGTCCTCGACTGCCAGGTCAAGTGCATTCATCGAAAAGCGGCGGTTCGGCAAACCTGTCAGCGTGTCGGTATTGGCCAGTTGCAGCGCATATTGCGCCGCCTTTTCCGCCTCGGCACGGGCTTCTTCCAATTTGCGCGCGCTTTCGACCTGCGCGGTAATGTCCTGAACCGATCCGAACACCGCAACGGTGCGGCCGTTCTCGTCGATCTCCGCTTCGCCGCGCGACACGACATGTCGTATCGTGCCGTCGGGCCGAACGATGCTGGCTTCGAATTCGAAAGGTTCACCGGAGCGGATGACATTGTCGAGCAAGTTCGACACCCGTAACCGGTCCGCCGGAATATAACTGTTAAGGCCGTCCATCAGCGCGGGCGGATGTTCGGTTTTGCGTCCGTGGATACGGTACACCTCGTCCGACCAGAACAGCTTGCCTTTGGCCAGATCGGTGCGCCAGTGGCCGACCTGCGCGGCAGCCTCCGCCTGATTCAGCAACCGGTTCTTTTCAACCAACTCGCGGCTCAACCGCGTGCGCGCCGCCAGAATTGCGGCCAGTGGCAGGGCGCATGCAAGCTGCACCAGCAGATAGAATTGCAGGAATATGATGATCGCATGTGTGCCACCGGGCACGAATTGGACCGGCCCGGAGCCCTGACCGGTCAGGATCGTCGCGACAACCGCCACGATCAGCACGCTGGCGGCAGCGCCAAAACTGTCGAGCCGGTAAGTCGCCGCCAGCACGGCGACCGGCGGCAGAAACAGGATTGGATAGGCGTTTTGCCAGAACACCGCGATGGTCACCGCACCGACCAGCGAGAACCACGCACCGACTTCCCATATGGACCGGTGGATGGTGACCGAAGTGTCCTCTACGCGGAGCAGCAGCGCCATTGTGATGAGGATGGGTGTCACGAACACGATGCCCATGAACACGGTCATGAACCAAGACAGCGCGAACATTGCGCCCGATTGCGCGAAGAGAGTTGCCAGACCCGCGCTCCACAGGCTTGCCACAACCGCCGCAAGCGTGAAGCCTCCGAGATACCCGATATCGTCGAAGCGCGGCTCGGGCATGCCCAGCCGTCTCAACAGCCACAGCGCGACCAGCGGTTCGGTGATATTGGCGAACGTGAAGCCAAGGGACAGCAGCAGCGTGCCATCGCTGCCGATATTGGCAGCGAAGCTGGCCAACGCCGCCGCGCCGAGGCAAAGGGCATGATAGCGTTTGGGTTCGATCAGCAAGGCAGCCAGCACTAGCCCGCTCGCAGGCCACATGACCGCCGCATCCGAAGTTTCCTGGGCGACCGCAAGCGCCAGACGCGCCACGGCATAATAGGCAAGACCCAACACTGCGGCACTGAACAGCGCCTGGCCCAGCCATTTGGACCCGGTGAATTTCGATGCCGCCGACATGGGGCTATCTATGGCTGATAATAATTAACGACTGCTCGACGCGGGCGCGCTAAAAATACCTATGCGGAAGGGCGGCGCAAAGGGGCGCGGCATGGTTAATCCAGACGGCGGATTTTCCTACAAATACGCTGCTCGCTATAGCTGGTGCCGCTCTTTCTCATCCGTGAACGCCCGAGTGCAATCCGCCCACACGCAGCGCCAGATAGTTTTGCCCCTGGACAGTGTAACACCCGGTCCATGTCTCCGGTTCGTGCGGGTTTGGTGCCCCCTTAGCGCGCCTTCTTCGCCAGCCGCCATTTGTGCAATAACGGTTCGGTATAGCCGCTGGGTTGCGCCGTGCCTTCGAACACCAGATCGCACGCTGCCCTGAAGGCGATGCTGTCCGGATTGGCGGCCATCGGTTCGTAGGACGCATCGCCCGCATTCTGCGCATCGACCTTGGCGGCCATGCGGGTCAGGCTGTCCATCACCTGCTCGCGCGTGACCACACCATGCAGCAGCCAGTTGGCCATGTGCTGCGAGGATATGCGCAGCGTGGCGCGATCCTCCATCAGGCCGACGTCGTCGATATCGGGCACCTTGGAACAGCCCACCCCGGCGTCGATCCAGCGCACGACATAGCCCAGCAAGCCTTGCGCATTGTTGTCCAGTTCGGCGCGCAGTTCGTCCCCGGACCAGTTCGTCCCGTCCGCCAATGGCAGCGAAAGCAGTGCATCCAGCCCCGGGGCGGGCGGCAAGTCCGCCTGCACCGCGAACACATCGGTGGCATGATAGTGCAGTGCGTGCAGTGTCGCGGCGGTGGGCGACGGCACCCAGGCGGTGTTCGCGCCCGCTTTCAGGTGGCCGACTTTCTCGCGCATCATCGCGCCCATCAGATCGGGCGCGGGCCACATGCCTTTGCCAATCTGCGCCTTGCCCGACAGCCCGCACGCCAGCCCGATGCCGACATTGCGGCGTTCATAGGCATCCAGCCACGGCTCGCCCTTCATCGCCGCCTTGCGCACCATCGGCCCCGCCTGCATCGCGGTATGGATCTCGTCGCCCGTCCGGTCGAGGAAGCCGGTGTTGATGAAGGCGATACGGTGGCGGACGGCGTGGATACAGGCGGCGAGGTTGGCGGACGTGCGCCGTTCCTCGTCCATCACGCCCACCTTTATGGTGTGGCGCGGCAGGGCCAGCAGGTCTTCCACCGCATCGAACAGGTCGTTGGTGAAACCGGCCTCTTCGGGTCCGTGCATCTTGGGTTTGACGATGTAGATGCTGCTGGTGCGCGAGTTGCCGAACTTGCCTTTGCCGCGAACGTCCAGCGCGCCGATGGCGGCGGTAAAAACCGCGTCCATGATGCCTTCGGGCACGTCGGCGCCGTCCGGCAGGCGAATGGCCGGATTGGTCATCAGGTGCCCGACATTGCGCACGAACAGCACGCTGCGCCCGGGCAGAGTGTGCTCGCCGCCATCGGGTGCGGTGAATGCCTTGTCGCCCGCCAGCCTGCGCGTGACGGTGCGTCCGCCCTTCTCGAAGCTCTCTTCCAGATCGCCGCGCATCAGGCCGAGCCAGTTGGTGTAGGCGAGCAGCTTGTCCTCGCCATCCACCGCCGCGACCGAGTCCTCGCAATCGCAGATCGTGGTCAGCGCACTTTCGATGACGATGTCCGAGACACCCAGCGCATCGCCGTGTGCAATGGGGCTGTCTGCATCGAACACGATCTCGATGTGCAGGCCGTTATTGCGGAACAGGCGGCCCTGCGCCGTGCGTCCGACATATTGCGCATTGTCCGCCAGCGCGACGAAGCAGTCGGCGGCGTCTGCGTCTCCGGCGTCGAGCGTCGTCAGGTCGGCCCAGCTTCCCCTGGCCAGTGGCACGGCCTCGTCCAGAAACTGCCGACCCCGCGCAATCACCGCCGCACCGCGCGTCTCGTCGTATCCGCCCGGTTCGGCAGGCGCGGCCTCCAGCGCATCGGTGCCGTAGAACGCATCGTACAGGCTGCCCCAGCGCGCATTGGCGGCATTCAGCAGGAAGCGCGCATTGAGGATCGGCACCACCAGCTGCGGCCCCGCCATCGTCGCGATTTCCGCATCGACATTCTGCGTGTCGATGGTGAAGGCAGCGGGTTCCGGCACGAGATAGCCGATATCGCTCAGGAAGGCGCGATAGGCGGCGGCATCGTGCGGCTGGCCACGTCGTTCACGATGCCAATCGTCGATCTTCGTTTGCAGGTCTTCGCGCGTTGCCAGCAGCTTCGCATTGACAGGCGCGAAGCGAGCCAGAAGCTGCGCGAAACCGGACCAGAAGCCTTCCGCCGCAATGTCGAGATCGGGCAGCACCTGCGTTTCCAGCATATCCGCGAGCGGCGCATGAACGGCAAGGCCCGCGCGGATCGCAGATTGGGCGGCAAGCTGGGGGGAAGATGTGGTCATAATATCCTCGTTCGGCGCAGGGTTATCGGGCAATCAGGCGTTCCGGGGAGGACGAGAGGCGCTATGGTCAAGCGCCTGCAAATTTGCAACCGGTGTTCGCCCTTGGCCAGCCCCGCCCGTGTCGTTAGGAGAAGCCAACCTATGTTAGACCAATCCCCGCCCGACCGGCACGCCGCAGACCTCATCGCATCCATAGATGGCGATGCTATGCTGGCTGACACGCAACGCTGGAGCGCTATTAACACGGGCACTGCCAACCTTGCCGGACTGGGCGAAATGGCGGGCATGCTGGCCGATGCATTTGCAGACCTGCCCGGCGAGATCGAGCTGGCCGACCCAGCACCCGTCACTGCCATCGATGCTGCGGGGCGCGAAGTGGAGCAGCGGTTCGGCCAGCACATGGTGCTGCGCGTGCGACCCGATGCAGACCGGCGGCTGCTGTTCACCGGCCATATGGACACTGTCTTTCCGGTCGATCATCCGTTTCAGCAACAGACCTGGCTGGACGACCATACGCTGAACGGGCCGGGGCTGGCCGATATGAAAGGCGGGCTGGCCATCATCCTGCATGCTCTGCGCGCGTTCGAGAAAACCGGGGATGCTGAGCGCCTCGGCTACGACGTGCTGGTCAATGCGGACGAGGAAACCGGCTCGCTGTCCTCCGCCCCGCTGATCGAGAAACTGGCAAAGGGCAAATATGCCGCGCTTACCTACGAACCCAGCGCCCTGCCCGACGGCACGCTGGCCCATGCGCGCGGCGGTTCGGGCAACTATGCACTCACGGTTGCGGGCCGCTCCGCCCATGCAGGACGCAATCCGCAGGACGGGCGCAACGCCATTGTCGCGGCGGCGGCGCTGACGCTGGGGCTGAAAGACCTGCAATCGGACGAATGCCCGGTGAACCCTGCGCGGATCGAAGGGGGTGCAGCCAACAATGTCGTGCCCGACCACGCCGTGCTGCGTTTCAACATCCGCCCCAAAAGCCCCGAAGCCGCCGCAGCGTTCGAAGGCGCGCTGGCAAGCTTGGTCGGCGATGTGCAGCAAGCGCATGAAGTCACTATCGCCTCGCATGGCGGTATCACCCGCCCGCCCAAACCGGTGGACCGGCGCGCGCAGAAACTGTTCGATCTGGTCCGCGATTGCGGTGCGTCGCTAGGCCAGGAAATCGGCTGGAAATCCACCGGCGGCGTGTGCGACGGCAACAATATCGCGGCCACCGGCGTTCCGGTGGTGGACACGATGGGGGTGCGCGGCGGCGCGATCCATTCGCCGGATGAATACATGATTGTACCATCGCTGAAAGAACGCGCATCGCTGAGCACGCTGGTGCTGGCACGCCTCGCCACAGGGGACGTGTTATGAGCTTCCGCTTGCGTGCCGCACAACGATCCGATCTGGAACCGCTTTACGAGATGGCCAAGTTGACAGGTGGAGGGTTCACCAACCTGCCCGCCGACCGCGATGCGCTTGGCGAGAAACTGGACGGTGCCCTGCGCGCCTTTGCACGCACGGACAATACGCTGGGCAGTGACCAGTTCGTGCTGGTGCTGGAAAATGCGGAGACCGGCGCGGTGCGCGGCACCTGCCAGCTCTTCACGCAGGTCGGGCAGCGCTGGCCGTTCTATTCCTATCGCTTCAATACGCTGACGCAATATTCCAAGGAACTGGACCGCACCGTGCGCGCCGAAATGCTGGCGCTGACCACCGATCTGGAAGGGTGCAGCGAAGTTGGCGGGCTGTTCCTGCATCCCAATGAACGTGCGGGCGGGCTGGGCCTGTTGCTGGCGCGCAGCCGCTACCTGTTCATCGCCATGCACCGCGCCCGCTTTGCCGAGCGAATAATCGCAGAGCTGCGCGGCATCATCGACGACAAGGGCGGTTCCCCTTTCTGGGATGGTGTTGCCGGGCGGTTCTTTGGCATGACATTCCAGGAGGCGGACTATTTCAACGCTATCAACGGCAACCAGTTCATCGCCGACCTGATGCCCAAACACCCGGTCTATGTCGCCATGCTGAGCAAGGCGGCGCGCTCCGTCATCGGCCTGCCCCACCCCAGCGGGCGCGCGGCGATGCGGATGCTGGAAACCGAAGGCTTCGCCTATGAAGGCTATGTCGATATTTTCGATGGCGGGCCGACCATGCTGGCGCGCACGGAGCAGGTGGTATCGGTGCGCGACGCACATCACGCCGCACTGGACGGTACCGATTGCGAAGACGGTGAGCGCGCACTGATCGCAACCGGACAGCTCGGCAGCTTCCGGAGCTGCTACGGCGAACGCTGCGAACAGGATGACGGCACGCTGCTGATCGACGCCGCTTCCGCCGAAACGCTCGACGTGCAGGCGGGCGATATCGTGTGGAGCGTGGCGCGGTGAGGCCATGACCGTGCGCGAGATCAATTTCGACGGGATCGTCGGGCCAACGCATAATTATGCGGGCCTGAGCCTCGGCAATATCGCCAGCGCGCGCCATCGCGGCGACATTGCCTATCCGCGCGCCGCCGCGTTGCAGGGACTGGCGAAAATGCGGGGCAACATGGCGATGGGGTTGGCGCAGGGTTTCCTGCTGCCGCTGCCGCGCCCCAATTCGGCACTGCTTGCGGAACTGGCGGTCGACGCGCGGAACGATCCGGCATTGCTGGCGGCGGCGTGGTCTGCCAGCGCGATGTGGACTGCCAATGCTGCCACCGTCAGCCCCGCTGCCGACACCACCGACGGGCGGTGCCACCTCACGCCAGCCAACCTCGTCACCATGCTGCACCGTGCGCAGGAATGGCCCGACACCAGGGCGCAACTCGCCCTTGCCTTTGGCGATACCGACCATTTCACCGTTCACGATGCCGTCCCGCCGACCTTTGGCGACGAAGGCGCGGCCAACCATATGCGGCTCTGCGAAGGGCATGGCACGGCAGGGAGTCGAGGTGTTCGTCTATGGCCGTCCGGGCGGCGCATTTCCTGCACGGCAGCACGAACAGGCCAGCCGCGCGGTTGCGCGCAAGCACGGCCTCGACCCGTCACGGTGCGTTTTCATCGAACAGAACCCCGCCGCAATCGAAGCGGGCGCATTCCACAATGACGTAGTCGCCGTAGCGAACGAACGGGTGTTGTTCGCGCATGAGCTGGCGTTCAGGGATGGCGACGACGCACTCAGACAAATCAGGGCGGCTTTCCCCGCGCTGGAAGTCGTGTCCGTGCCGGACAGCATGGTGCCGCTGGACCATGCGATCGCGACCTATCTGTTCAATTCGCAGCTTGTGACATTGCCCGACGGCACCGTCCGGCTGATCGCCCCCAAAGAGGCGGATACCGATGCGATACGGCAATGGGCCGCCGCTTCACTGGGTCCGGATGCGGCGATAAACGACCTGCATTTCGTCGATGTGAAGCAGAGCATGGCCAATGGCGGCGGCCCTGCCTGCCTGCGCCTGCGCGTGGTAGCCGACCCGGCGCATGTCGACCCGCGCTTCCTGCTGGACGAGGCGAAGGCCAAGCTAATTGGCAAGATCATCGAGGCGCATTGGCCGACAAGCATCGCACCGTCCCAGATCGGGACCGCCGCGCTGACCGACACGGTGATTGCAGCCAGAACCGCGCTTCTGGACGCTCTAGACCTTCCGGAATTGCGTTAACGCTCTGGACGCGGTGACATGCCTGCGTAAACCTTGCTGCACCGGACAAGCAAAACCGACAACTGGGTGGCGCACGCGGGATTAAGGCTCGGGAATGTTGCGAAAAATCGGCAGGCTGTTCGTAATCAAGTCCCGCCTTGAAGCATTCGTCATCATTTACGCGCTCGCGCTTGGCGCAACGGCGCGTGGCTCGGCCTATCTCGTCGAATATCCAGGCTGGGGCGGCAAGCTGTTGTTTCTTGCCACTACCGGAGCGGTGTTCCTCGCAGGGGGCAAAATCCTCGACTGCCTGCGCTATGAACGTGATGCGCGCGAAGCAGTGGTTGCGGACTGAGCTGAAGTTCACGACGACAAGTGCGGTTTCTGTCGTTAGCTACCCGAGCCATTATAAAGGCGGGAGAGCACAGTTGCGGACGCCTTCAGCCGAAGCATCGGTACACCAATCGAACAGGTGGGGGATTCTGTTGCCAGGCTCCCGCGCGTTTATCTGAAAGCCGGGGGAGGACCGTTCGTCGTGGCGCAAAGCGTCGCGCTTATCCAGATTAGAATCAAGTGGGGGTTTCTGTTGCTAGCTACCCCCGGAGCCCCGGTGTCCACTTCTGTTGCCCGGCGTGGCCCGGCCGCGCTTTAGCTTTGTAAGATCAGGCCGTTAGGCCGTCAGGTTACGCTGCGATTGCGAGTGCTTCGTTATCGTTGGCACTTGTGGTTTGTGAACAGTTTCACGGGTTACTCAGCCCGGGCAAAAACAGCGCCTTTCAACACACGTCGATCCTGGTTCGGCCCCGTCATCGCCCCTTGGAACAAGGGCCGGTGGTGGAACCGCCGGGTACTGCCCCCGGGTCCGTTGTATCTATTGCGCGCAGCAATTTATCACCATAGCCCGCCGAAACGGGCATGCCCTATATAGCGGGGTTCACGTTAATGTGAAGTGAGCGCGTGACCTACAGCCCGCTCTTCGCATTCGCGCGCCGCATTTCGTCGCGGATTTCGGCGAGCAGTTCGATTTCGGTCGGGCCTGCCGGTTCCTTAGGTTTGGCCGGCTCCTCGAACTGTGCGGTGACCTTTTTGGCATAGCGCACCAGCAGGAAGATGATGAACGCCAGGATCAGGAAGTTGATCAGCACCGACACGAAGTTGCCCCAGGCGAACACGTTGAGTCCGGCAGCGCGCGCCGCCTCGAGCGACATCCCGGCGGTCGCTTCCCCGCCGCCCAGCACCACGAACTTGTCGCTGAAATCCAGTCCGCCGAACACCGCACCGACCAGCGGCATGATAAGGTCGTCCGTCATGCTGGCGACGATCAGCGCGAACGCCCCGCCGATGATGACCGCCACGGCCAGCTCCATGACATTGCCCTTGGCGATGAATTCCTTAAAATCCGCGATCATCGTAGTTTCCCCCCCGGTTAATTTAGGCGGCGTGGATTCTACGGAACGCTGACGGTGTGTGCAAGACTTGCCACTGCGCCGGGAAACGCTATTCCGTCCGGCAGTATCTTCGAGCCGCCGTGATAGGACAGATTCCATGCCGATTCCCCGCTTCGCCCGCCCGTTGGCACTCGTACTCATCTCGCTATCGCTGGCGGCTTGCGGCATCAATTCGGTGCCGACGGCGGAGGAGAATGCCAAGGCGAAGTGGGCCGATGTCGAGGCACAGTTCCAGCGGCGCGCGAACCTCATCCCGAATCTGGCCGAAGTGGCACAGAGCGCGGCGGCGTCCGAACGCGCGATCCTGACAGAAGTAACCGAGGCACGGGCGCGGGCTACGGCAGTGAATGTCGATGCGTCCGACTTGGGCGATGCCACGAAAATGGCCGAATTTTCTGCGGCGCAGTCGCAGGTTGGCGCGGGCCTTGGCCGCTTGCTGGCCAGCTTCGAAGCCTATCCCGATATCAAATCGAACCAGAACTTCCTGACGTTGCAAAGCCAGCTCGAAGGCACCGAAAACCGCATCGCGGTCGCCTTGCGCGATTACAACGAGGCTGTACGCGAATATAACACGACGATCCGCACCTTCCCCGACACTATCGGTGCCAACATTATTCACGGTGCCGAGCCGCTTGTTCCTTACGAAGCAACCAGCGAAGGCGCGGAAAACGCACCTGTGCTCGACCTGTCGCCGGACAGCTAGGCCGAACGATGCGCCATTTCTTTAGGCGCAGGTTTGAACGACGCGTTAGTGCGCTGTTGCCATATGCCTGCACCTTTTTACTGCTGCTGCTGGCCCTGCCCGCGCAAGCGCAGGACTTCCCCGAACTGACGGGGCGAGTGGTCGACGCTGCTGATATCCTGCCGCCCGACACCGAGGTCGCGCTGACGGCGAAGCTGGCAGCGCTGGAAACGCAATCGCAGCGGCAGCTGGTGGTCGCGACGGTGCCCGATCTGGAAGACTACGACATCGCCGATTATGGCTATCGGCTGGGCCGCGCCTGGGAGCTAGGCGATGCCGAGCGGGATGACGGCCTATTGCTGCTGGTCGCGCCCAATGACCGGAAGGTTCGGATCGAGGTGGGCTACGGGCTGGAAGGTATCGTCACCGATGCGCTGTCCTCCGTCATCATCCAGCAGGCCATCCTGCCCCGTTTCCGCGATGGCGACATGCCGGGCGGCGTGGTGGCCGGTGCCGATGCGCTGATCGCGCAGCTTCAACTGCCCGAAGACGAGGCGCGGCAGGTGGCAAGCGGCGCGACGCAGCAGCGCGCGCGCGACGGCGCGACTCCGGTCGGGGTCGTCGGGTGGTTCGTCGCGCTGGTGTTTTTCTTCTTCGTGCTGCCAGCGATGTTCGGTGGGAAGCGCAAGCGGCGCTATCGCGGCAAAGGCCGGGGTCGCGGCGGGCTGACCGGTGCAGGCACTGTCGGCGACATTATCCTGTGGGAGCTTGGATCGGCGGTCGTGCGTGGCGCGCTGTCCGGCGGCGGCGGCGGCGGTAGCAGCGGCGGGTTCGGCAGCGGTGGTTTTGGTGGTGGCGGCTTCTCCGGTGGCGGCGGCAGCTTCGGCGGTGGCGGCGCGTCCGGTGGCTGGTAATCGGGGGGAGCTGGCGACATGGCACGATATCTGAACGCGGACGGCCACCGGATCGTCACAGAAGCGGTCGCCGCAGCGGAACTGACGACGGCGGGCGAAATCGTGACCGTGCTGGCCGACCGGTCGGACGGCTATAGCGATGTCGTGCTGGTCTGGTCGGCGGCGGCGGCATTTCTGGCCATGTCGCTCGTCAGCCTGTTCCCCGCGCCTGTTCTGCGCATGCTTGAAACCCTGCGCGGTGGCTGGGCGCAGGACTGGACCACCGGCGAAGCAATGGCGGTAGTGGTGTCGGTAGGTGCCGTCGTGTTCCTGTTCGCCTGGCTGCTGTTCTCGCTCGACGCCTTGCGCTTCCGCCTGCTGCCCCGCCCGGTCCGCACCGCACGCGTACGCAAGCAGGCGATCAAGCATTTCAAAGTCGGCGCGGAACGGCGCACGCACGGACGCACCGGCGTGCTGATCTATCTTTCCATGCGCGAACACCGCGCCGAAATCGTGGCGGACGAACCCATCGCGGTTAAGGTGGATGCGGCGGTGTGGGGCGAAGCAATGGCGGACATGCTGGTGGAAATCCGGCAGGGTCGCATCGCCGAAGGGCTGGCGGCGGGCGTCGCCGATGTCGGCGTGGTGCTGGCCGAACACTTCCCGCGCGCCGAGGATGACGAGAACGAGTTGCCCGACCGCCTCATCGAAGTCTAACGCGGTACCGGCGACCGGAAATACAGGTCAGCGAAACGGGGATACGGGGCGATGAGCAGACAGGACGGCGAACTGCCCGAAGAGGTGATGTGGGCAGGCGACTACATCACCGCGAAACGGCGCGGAAAATGGGAATATGCGGGCCGCCCGCGCGGCATCCGCGCCGCGGCGATACTGGCGAAGGACGAGGATGGCCGCCTGATCCTCGTTTCCCAATACCGCGTACCGCTGGGGCGCGAAAGCCTCGAGATACCTGCCGGTCTGGTCGGTGACGGGGCGGGCGAGGAAGGCGAGGATGCAACCGCCGCCGCCCGCCGCGAGCTTGAGGAAGAAACCGGCTATCGCGCCGAAACGATGGAGGTGCTGGGCGATTTCTATTCCAGCCCTGGCATGGTCAGCGAAAGCTTCACGCTGCTGCGCGCGCGTGGCCTAACGCGGGTCGGGCCGGGCGGCGGGACGGAAGGCGAGGACATTACCGTCCATCATGTCGACCCCGCGCACCTGCCCCAGTTCGTCGCCGCGTGGCGCGCGAAAGGCAATGCGGTGGATGTGCGGATCGCCATGCTGATGACGGCGGAATTCATGAAAGGAACCGGGCATGACGGATAGAACGGGACGCGTTGCAGGCAAGCTGGCGCTGGTTACAGGCGCGGCGCAGGGTCTGGGTGCGGCCCACGCCAAGCTGTTGGCGCGCGAGGGTGCGCGCGTGCTGTGTACCGACCTCAACGGGCACGGCGCAGGCACGACAGCGAAATGGATCAACGAGAATATCGGCCTCGATACCGCTTTCGCCATCGCGCATGACGTGACGAAGCCCGACGACTGGGACGCCGCCATCGCCACCGCGCGCGACCAGATGGGCGGCCTGAACGTGCTGGTCAACAATGCCGGGATCGGCGTTCCCGGCAATATCGAAACATGCGATTTCGCCGACTGGCAGAAGTGCTTTTCAGTCAATGTCGACAGCATTTTCCACGGTGTGCAAAAGGCGCTGCCGCTGATGCGCGACCATGCCCCCGGCTCTATCGTCAACATTTCCAGCATCGCCGGACTGATCGCCAGCGATACCATGCCGGCCTACAATGCCAGCAAGGCGGCGGTGTGGATGCTGTCCAAATCCATCGCGCTCTATTGCGCGAAGCACGACATGGGTATCCGCTGCAATTCGGTGCATCCTACCTTCGTCGATACGCCGATCCTGGACGGCATCGGACCGGGCATGGATCGAGATGTGCTGGTCGGGAAACTGGCCCGGCAAATCCCGCTTAAGACCATCGGCGAGCCTGACGACATCGCCAATGCCGTCCTTTATCTCGCCAGCGACGAAAGCCGGTTCATGACCGGTGCGGAGCTGAAGCTGGATGGCGGTATCTCGGCGATGTGACGCTGCCTCCCTGCTCTCCGGGCCAAATCACCGCTCAATCGGCGATCAGCGCGATAACGGCGTAGACGATGGCGGCAGTGCCGAGGCTGGCGATGGCTCCGGCGACGAAGGCCAGCCGGATCCACAGCGCATCGACGCCGGTGGCGCGCGACAGGTTGCTGCACACGCCCCACAAGTTTACCATCGGGGCGGACGGACGATTTTACCGGGGCGGTCATATCATCATACCTGCATGCGTTGCGGAGGGTGTTGCGGGCGCAATCGCAACGGCGAAACACGAAGGCCGAAATGGCGAGCGAGGATGCAGCGGCGAAGACGCTGCGGCTGATGGTTTCGTATGTGAACATGGTTTGGTCTCCTGTTTCGGGTCTGTCGTGCCGGGGTTCTTTTCCGGCCGATACCGACGGGTATGTCGATACCGGATACTTTGCAGAGGGCGTGCCAGTTTTGCGAAAAGCGCGGAGATGTGAGGTTTTAAGTTCCCCAGCATCGTTCGTCGCACAAGACATGGAGCAAGAGTTGGTTATTTTTGCCAACTGTTGGCAACCGGCGTCCGTGGTCAAGATGCTGGCCCCTTCCGCCCGCGCGTCCTAGACCCGTCCCTCTCATCATGCTCGACCGCATTACCCTTTCCCAGTTCCGCAATCATGCCGAAACCGCGCTGGACAATACGGCGCGGTTCAACCTGCTGGTGGGCGAGAACGGATCGGGAAAGACAAATGTACTGGAGGCGCTGTCGCTGTTGGCACCGGGTCGAGGCCTGCGCCGTGCCGCGCTGACGGACATGGTGCGCGCCGACGGTCCGGGCGGGTTCAGCATCGGCGCATCGCTGGCACCGGGCGATGGTGGCGCGCCGGTACGGTTGGGCACTTTCGTGCAGGATACGCAGCCCGGCCGTCGCCGTGTACGGATCAACAGCGCGGACAGCAGCGCGGTGCAGCTTGGCGAATGGCTTTCCATCGGCTGGCTGACGCCTGCGATGGATCGCCTGTTCGCCGACGGGGCGAGCGGGCGGCGGCGGTTCGTTGACCGGCTGGCGCTGGCGTTCGACCCCGCCCATGCCGGGTACGCGACGCGCTATGACAACGCGTTGCGTGAACGGAACCGCCTGCTGGGCGCGGACCATAGGCCCGAACCGGCGTGGTTCGACGCCATCGAACGCGAAGTGGCGACACATGGCGCGGCGCTGTCGAACAGCCGCGCGCGAACGGTTGTCGCGCTGTCCGAAACGCTGGCGGCCCTGCCCGATGCGCCATTTGCGCGTCCGGCGCTGGATTACCGACCCGGCGGTCCGTCCGATCCCGACACGCTGGCAAGTGCTTTGCGCGAAGGGCGCAGGCGCGACCGGGCGGCGGGGCGGACATTGACCGGACCGCATCGCGACGAGCTGGCAGTCACGCTGGCGGCAAAGGACATGCCCGCCGCGCAATGTTCCACCGGCGAGCAGAAGGCGATGCTGATCGCCATCGTGCTGGCCCATGCCGCACGCGCCGCCGACGACAGGCCTAGCCTGCTGCTGCTGGATGAAGTCGCCGCGCATCTCGACCCGCTACGCCGCGCGGCGCTGTTCGACCGCCTGCGCGATATCGGCGCGCAGATCTGGCTGACCGGAACCGAACGCGCGCCTTTTGCCGAAATCGAAAGCGAGGCGGCAATCTGGCGCGTGGACGGCGGAACGCTTACCCGGCTTTAAGAGCCTGCCGGTTCGGGCAGCGCGCTGTCCACTTGTTCGACCGTCGCTGCGACAAGCCGTTCGATGCCTTCTGCAGTGGGATGCACCCGGTCGTTCTGGAACAGCAACGGTTCGCGATAGATGTCTTCCAGGAAAAACGGGTACAGTTCCGCGTCGTATTCCTTTGCCAATTCGGGATAGATCGCGTCGAACTGCGCCTGGAACCGGCCAAGGTTCGGCGGCGCGCGCATGCCCATCAGCAGCACCGGAATGTCGCGTTCGCGCAATTCTGCAAGCATCGCGGCGATGTTCTCGCGTGTCTGCGCCGTCGGCAGGCCGCGCAGCAGATCGTTTCCGCCCAGTTCGAGGATGAACAGTTCGGGCGGTTCTGGCTTGCGCATCCAGCGTGAAGGCCAGCCGCTGCCGCCCCGCCGCCGTGGTGTCGCCAGATACGCCTGCATTGACGATGCGCGCATTGACGCCGCGCGCGCGCAATGCGGCCTCAAGTCGCGCGGGATAGCTCTCGCCATCCTCCAGCCCGTATCCCGCGAACAGGCTGTCCCCGAAAGCCAGGATGCGCCGCTCCGGACCCATCACCGGCTGCTCCACCGATGCAGGGTTGCCTGCCGCACTGTTGCTGGATGCAGGCGCTTCGGAAACCGGCGCTTCCTGCGCGCAAGCGGACATCGCCAGCGCGCCCAGCGTAGCAGAGGCCATTCTCGACAAGCCGGTAATGTTCGACAGGGGGGGTATGTGCATCGGCGAGCCTCCTTGCTCCGCCACCCCACCTATGCAATCGCGCTCGTGTGACAAGTCCAATGACCAGTGCAACTGGGGCCGAACCGGCCATTACCGCCCGCAATCTAACCCTTACCCTTGGCCGTGGCGATGCCGCGGTGGAGATTTTGCGCGGCATCGATCTCGATGTAGCAGAAGGCGAAGTGCTTGCCCTGCTCGGCCCGTCCGGGTCAGGGAAAAGCTCGCTGATGGCGGTGCTGTCGGGGCTGGAGCGCGCCAGCGGCGGTACCCTGAGCGTGGCGGGGCAGGACTTTGTGGCAATGGACGAGGATGCGCTGGCCCGCGCGCGGCGGGGCCGCATCGGCATCGTGTTGCAGGCGTTCCACCTGCTGCCGACCATGACCGCACAGGAAAACGTGGCCACGCCGATGGAATTGTCCGGCGATGACCAGGCGCGCGACAAGGCCGGGGTGGAACTCGCCGCCGTCGGGCTTGGCCACCGCGTAGGCCATTACCCGACACAGCTTTCGGGCGGGGAACAGCAGCGCGTCGCCATTGCCCGCGCCACCGCCCCGCGCCCCACGCTGATCTTTGCCGACGAGCCGACCGGCAATCTGGATGCGGCGACGGGCGAGGAAATCATCGAACTGCTGTTCTCCCGCCGCGCCGAAACGGGCGCCACGCTCATCATCATCACCCACGATACACACCTGGCGAAACGCTGCGACCGGATTGTGGAAATGGCGGACGGGCGCATCGCCAGCGATCGCGCCGCTGTGTCGGACGCGGCGTGACCGATATGTTCGGCTGGCGCGAGGCGTGGCGCATGGCGCGGCGCGACCTGAACGCGCGGTTCAAGGGTCTGCGGCTGCTGCTGGTCTGCCTGTTCCTCGGCACCGGCGCGCTGGCCGCTATCGGCACGCTGACCGCGGCAATAGAAAACGAGCTGGGCTCGCGCGGGCAGACATTGCTGGGCGGCGATCTGGAAATCGAGGTGTGGCAACGCGACCTGTCGGCGCGAAGAGAAGGCCGCGCTGGCCACCTATGGCACGATCTCGGGCGGGACGCGGATGCAGGCCATGGCAAGCGCCAATACCCCAAACGGCCAGAATGCCGCGCCGGTCGGCTTGAAGGCGGTGGACGCGCGCTGGCCGCTCTATGGCGAGTTTACGCTTAAGGACGGGCGCACTGCCGGCGCGCCGCCGGCGGGGCAGGCGTGGCTGGAACAGGGCGCGATGGACCGGCTGGACATTGCGGTGGGCGACAGTTTCCAGCTCGGCACGCAGCAGGTCGTCGCGGGCGGCATTATCGAAACCGAACCGGACAAGCTGAGCGAAGGCTTCTCGCTCGGCCCGACCGTGCTGGTGGCCGATGGCTTGCCGCAGGCCGCCGGGCTGATCGCGCCCGGCTCGATGTATCAAAGCAAATACCGCGTGGCGTTTAGGGAGGACGCGGACCCCGAAACGGTCGAGGATGCACTGACCGCACAGTTCCCCACCGCCGGGTTCGACTTCCGCAACCGGGATCGCGCGTCGCCGGGCGCAGACCGCTTCGTTGGCCGGATGGGCGAATTTCTCACGCTGGTCGGGCTTGCCGCGCTGGTGATTGCAGGCATCGGTATCGGCGGCGGTGTGACCAGCTATCTCGAAGCGCGGCGGGGCAGCATCGCCACGCTGAAAGTGCTGGGCGCATCCAGCCGCGACATCGCGCGCATATACGCGCTGCAAATCGGCGCGGCGGCGGTGGCGGGCAGCGTGCTGGGCATTGCCGCCGGACTGCTGGTAACGCCCGTGCTGGCGATAGCGCTGGAGGGCTTGCTGCCGGTGCAAGCGGGTTTCGTATTCGAACCGGGCGCGCTGTTGCTGGCCGCAGCCTACGGTCTGCTGGTCGCGCTGGTATTTTCCGCTGCGCCAATTCTGCGCGCGCGGCGCTTTCCGGCGATGGCGCTGATGCGTGCGCAAGTCGCGCCGCTTGCCCGCGACCGGAGCACCCTGCTGTGGACCGGTGCGGGGCTGGTCGCGATTGTCGCGCTGGCGCTGCTGACCGCGCGCCAGCCGCTGCTGACGGGCGGGTTCCTTGCGGGCGCCGCCGCGATGCTGGCGCTGCTCGCGGGGCTTGGCTGGCTAATCGCGAAGGGCACCGCCCGCATCCCGGCACCGCGCAATCCGCTGCTGCGCAATGCGCTCGCCAACCTCCATCGCCCCGGCTCGTCGACCGGCGCGCTGGTCACGGCGCTGGGCTTCGGCCTCAGCGCCTTCGTGCTGCTGGCGTCGATCCAGACCAGCATCGACGGCAATATCCAGAGCCGCGTGCCGAGCGAAGCGCCCGACTACTTCGTGCTCGACATTCCGCAGGACCGGATCGACGCCTTCGAGGAGATGGTGCGCGCCGAGGACAGCGCTGCCAGCATCCGCGCCCTGCCTGCCCTGCGCGGCGCGGTGATCTCCTACGGCCCGCCCGACGCGCAGACGCGTGTCGCCGATCTGGAGGAAATTCCCGACGGCGCCTGGGCGCTGCGCGGCGAACGCGGGCTGACCTATGCAGACACGCTGCCCGCTGGCAATTCGCTGACGGCGGGCGAATGGTGGGCGGCGGATTACGACGGCGTGCCGCTGGTATCGGTGGATGCCGATCTGGCCGAAGCGGTCGACCTCAAGGTGGGCGACGCCATGACCATCGCGGTGCTGGGGGTGGAGCGCACGGTCCGCGTCGCCAATCTGAGGACCATCGATTGGGAAAGCATGGGCTTCAACTATGCGCTGGTGTTCAGCCCCAACGCGCTGCGCGATGCGCCGCACAATTTCGCCGCGACCATCTCGCTCGCTGAAGGCACGCCGACCGGCCCGCTGCTACGCGGTCTGGTGCAGGCCTTTCCGTCCAGCTCGGTGATCGAGGTGGGGCAGGTGCTGACGCAGGCGCGCGAGATCCTGTCGCAAGTCGGGCTGGCTACCTTTGCGGCGGCATCGGTCGCGGTGCTGGCGGGCCTCGCCGTGCTGATCGGCGCAATCGCGGCGGCACGCGCGGCACGGACCTACGACACGGTGGTAATGCGCGTGCTGGGCGCGAGCAGGCGGCAGGTGCTGGCGATGCAGCTGGCGGAATACGCGCTGCTGGCGGCGGTGCTGGCGGGTGTGGCGCTGGCGCTGGGTGCCGGGCTGGGCTGGCTGGTCATCACGCAGCTGTTCGAATTCGACTGGTTGCCCGATTGGGGCATTATCTTCGCTGTGCTGGGCGCGGGGCTGGCCTTCGTGCTGGCCTTCGCGCTGATCGGATCGCTGCCGCTGCTGCGCGCCAAACCGGCACAGGCGCTGCGGACCCTGTAAACGCGAATGGTTTGACCTAGCTGAAAACGCTGGTCTGGCCGGGGTCTTTCGGGTCCGGACCATAGCGGTTCAGGCCGTTCGTGCCCGGCAGGCAGGCGAGCACGATGACGATGATCGACCCGACGCTGGGCACGAAATACAGTAGCCACAGCCAGCCGCTCATATCGGCATCGTGCAAACGCCGGATGCATACCGCGATGGATGGCACGATACAGCCGACATACCACAACACCGCGCCGATCATGCCGATCCAGAACAGCGGTGTGAGATCGTCGAAATCGGGGTCGGACGTGCTGCCGTCGAAAATGTCCGACCACGGCACGCCGGCAATGGCCACCAGCGATAGCGCGATCAGCACCAGGTAGAAGAACAACCGGAACATCCAGAACTCGCGCCGACGCGAACGTCCGTTGAAATCCGCATAGCGTCGCAGCGGCAGCAGCATCCAGCGCATCGATTATCCCCTGAAACAATTCGGGCGGGCACATGGCCCGCCCGAAGGTAATGCATATCGCAGCGGATCTTAGCTGAAGACACTGGGGTCGGTACCGACTTCGCCCGGCTTGCCTTTCAGCACCAGCGTGCTGCAAATCATGTCATGCAGGCCCTGCTTGCGGTCGGTGAAAGCGACCATGATGAAGCCGATCAGCAGGATGATTGCGGACAGGAATTTCGCGAAATAGCGTCCGATCGCGCGTGCCAGCGAGATACGTCCGCCCGCCTCGTTCGTCACCACCAGACCCATTGCCATCTTGCCGAATGTCGCCTGCTTGTCGGAGCTTTCCATGTAGGCAAAATACCCGATGCCGATGACAAGCGACAGCAACTGGTAAAGCCAATACGCGCCGCCCGCAGCTATCTGATCCTCGGCGGTCGCCAATATGCTGACCCCAAGTATCATACCAAGAACGGCCTGCACGATGAGAAGCAATATGCCGTCGATGAGATAGGCGACTACACGTACCCAGAATCCACCGTAATTCGTCATGTCAAAACCCCCTTCGTCAATGATGGTGCGCGAGTCACCATAGTTGCGGCGCGTTGGCAAGGCGAAAGGCACTCGTTAAAAAAAGGGGCACCGCGTCGCCGCGATGCCCCTTTGGTTTTGCTGGTTTGCAGTCGGTATCAGAACTTGAACCGGACCGTGCCACCATAGGTGCGCGGCTGGTTGGGATAGCCCGACACCGTGCCGGACTGCGCCACGCCGTCGAACACCGTGCCGATGAACTTGTCGTCCAGCAGGTTGCGGGCATAGGCGCCAACTTCCAGCCGTTTTCAAGCGCCAGCGTGATCGATGCATTCACCAGGTTCATTTCGCGCGGAACAGGCGGGTGTTGCCCAGCGCCGCGTTGAAGGTTGGCAGGCCGATCATGCACGGTTGGCGTTGCTTTCGTGGCTGTAGTCGATCCGGTTGATCAGCGCGCGCGCCGCTGTTACCGAATTCGTGCGTGTAGGTTGCCGAAGTCGAGATGAAGATGTCCGAACCGGCCGGTGTCTGCGCCGCTGAGATCGCCCACGGGCGATTCCCGGAAATCGTCGAACAGCGCATCGAGATAGGTCATCGCGAATGTGAAGACGAGGCCGTCGGTCGGATTGACCGTGGCGTCGAATTCGAAACCCTTGACCGAGCGTTCGCCTGCATTCGACAGCTGGAAACCGGTGCCGGTGAACAGGAAGTCCTGGAAGCCGGTCAGCTTCTGGTCGAACAGCGCGAGGTTGAAACCGAACCCGTCGAACTGGGCCTTGATGCCGACTTCGTACACTTCGGCTTCTTCCGGATCGGCGATCCGCGAACCGGTGCCGAGGTTGGGTACCGCCAGCCCGGCATCGCGGATGGGCGACGACGGTGCCAGGATCGTGCTGCGACCGGGGCCGGGAATGAAGTCGCCGAATGCGGGGCGGCTGTCACGCGACAGGTTGATGGAACTGGCCTTGAAGCCCGTGGCGTAGCTTGCATAGGCGTTGATGTTGTCCGTCACGTCCAGCGCCACCCGCAGCGTATAGGTGAACTTGTCGTCCGCCGTGCGCGCATCCTCTACCGCGTTGGGCGTGTTGAGGAATGGCGGCTGGAACTGGAACGGCGCGAGGCCGAGCAGCGGGTTCGCCGCCGGGTTCTGCGCCAGCGTGGCGATCTGGTTGAAGATCGGCGCGCTGGCCGGATTGGATGCAAAACCGGCAATGACCGCAGGCGTCACCTGACCCGGTGCGATTTGCAGGGCTTGCGCGATACCGCCGACAATGAACGCATCGACAAGGTTTACGTTCGCCAGCGGATCGAAGGAAGTCTGCGTCAGCGCGATACTCCTTCTTGTCGTCGGTGTAGTTGAAACCGCCGGTGAAGACGAGGCCGTCGACCGGTTCGAAATCGACCGTACCGAAGATCGAGTAGGACTCGTTTTCGAGCGAATACGACCTCGGACGTCAGCAGACGGCGTATTGAAGATGCTGTTCGCCGGGTAGGCCCGAGGGCGGCCTCGACACCGCCGAACGTGCCGGGGCCGGTTGGCGTCAGCAGTTCGAAGAACAGGCGCGTATCGGCGCTCGGTGCGCAGGAAGCTGTCCTGGTCGATCGTTTCGTCGAAGTAGAACCCGCCCAGCAGGAAGTTGATCGGACCGTCGAAATCGGACGTCAGCCGCAATTCCTGCGTGAAGGTATTCGACATCCTGGTCGCGCACTTCGGACACAATGTCCGCGCTGGTGAAATCGACGTCCTGGTCGAAGAAGTTCTTCAGTTCGCGATAGGAGGTGATGGACGTCAGCGTCAGCGCACCGAGTTCAAGGTCGGCCTGGATCGAGCCGCCATAATTGTCGACTTCGTTGATCGGTGCCTGGCTCAGGAACGTCTGGTAGCTGAAGAAATCGGTGTTCAGCGCCCCGCCCACCGCGAAGATGGCGGGCGCGGTCGGGCCGGCAATCAGCGTGTTCGTCGTACAGCAAACCTCGTCGAGGCCGCGAATAGTCGCCGATGGCGCGGATGCTGAGCGTGTCGAACGGCTCGATCAGCAACTGGGCGCGCGCGGTGTAGCGGTTGCGGTCGTTCAGGTCGGTGCCGAGATTGACGATTTCGGTATACCCGTCGCGCTTCTGGTAGCTGCCGTCGAGCGAGAAGGCGATATTGTCGGTGATGGGGCCGGTCACGTCGCCTTTCACGAAGATCGCGTCGTAATTGCCGTAGCTGGCTTCGATGCTGCCGCCGAATTCGAACTGCGGTTCGCGCGTGACGACCGAGATCACACCGGCCGACGCGTTCTTGCCGAACAGGGTGGACTGCGGCCCGCGCAGCACTTCGATGCGGCTGACATTGGCCAGATCGTTCAGCGCGCCTGCGGTGCGCGAACGGAACACGCCGTCGACGAACACGGCAACCGACGGCTCGATGCCGAAGTTGTTGGCGCCGTTACCGATGCCGCGAATGGAGAAGGTGGTGTTGGACGAGCTTTGCAGCGTGCTGACGCCGAGCGACGGCGTTACGGTCTGCAAGTCGGAGATGTCGCGGATCTGCGCGCGGTCCAGCGTTTCGCCCGTGGTCACGCTGACCGAAACGGGCGTATCCTGCAACGTCTGGGCGCGCTTCGTCGCGGTGATGACGATGTCGTTGGAACCGAAGCGGGGCTGGCCGTCTTCCTCGGTAATCGGGTCGGCTACGTTCTGCGGCTCGTTGTCGCTCATCGGCATCGCGTCTTGCGCAAAGGCCATCGAGGGCGCGGCAAAGGCGATGGTGGCGGCGCCTGCGTATAGGGCAATGCGCGAACGACCGGTGACCCCGGAAACGGTGGTTTTCATACGACATCCTCTGTTGCGCGGCCGGTTATAGGGAGGAGCTGACCTACGCTTATGTCCGGTTCGTTAATGGGAACTGCAGCATCCCTCAACCATTTTACGCACTGGCTCCGGCGCTGCGCACCTTTCATGTTGCCGCTGCGCCACACTGTCACCGAACGCACAGGCCTTGCCGCAACACCCCCGCTGCGCTAGTGGCGCGCGCTATATTGCGTTGCACAATTTCGCTGTGCCCGCCTCCACCCGACCGTTTGCCCCTCCCCGATCGTTTGAAAGCACTTCCTTATGTCCGCAGACCTGCGCAACGTGGCCATCATCGCCCACGTCGACCACGGCAAGACCACGCTGGTGGACCAGCTGTTCCGCCAGTCCGGCACATTCCGCGACAACCAGCGCGTGGAAGAGCGCGCGATGGATTCCAACGACCTGGAGAAAGAGCGCGGCATCACCATCCTGGCCAAATGCACCAGCGTGGACTGGGACGCAGCCGACGGCACTGCACACCGCATCAACATTGTCGATACACCTGGCCACGCCGATTTCGGCGCGGAAGTCGAGCGTATCCTGAGCATGGTCGACGGCGTCATCCTGCTGGTCGACAGCGCCGAAGGGGCCATGCCGCAAACCAAGTTCGTGACCGGCAAGGCGCTTGCCCTGGGCCTGCGCCCCATCGTCGTCGTCAACAAGATCGACCGCAGCGACAGCCGCGCGCAGGAAGTGCTGGACGAGGTGTTCGACCTGTTCGTCAGCCTGGAAGCCGACGACGACCAGCTCGACTTCCCCGTGCTCTACGCCAGCGGCCGCGACGGCTATGCGGGCGAGACCGACGACGTGCGCGACGGCACGCTGGACCCGCTGTTCCAGCGCATCGTCGACCACGTCCCCGCCCCCGGCCTCGACGCCGACGGCCCGTTCAGCTTCCTCGCTACCCTGCTCGACCGCGACCCGTTCATGGGCCGCGTGCTGACCGGCCGCGTCCAGTCGGGCACCATCACCGTCAACGATCCGATCCACGCCATCGACATGGACGGCACGGTCATCGAGACAGGCCGCGCGACCAAGCTTATGAGCTTTCGCGGGCTGGAGCGGGTGCCGGTGGACAGCGCACGCGCGGGCGACATCATCGCGCTGGCGGGCCTGGAAAAGGCCACCGTGTCCAACACCATCGCCGACCAAGCGTGAAGGAACCCATCGCCGCGCAGCCGATCGATCCGCCTACGCTCGCCATGCGGTTCAGCGTCAATGACAGCCCGCTGGCCGGGCGCGAGGGCAAGAAAGTGACCAGCCGCCTCATCCGCGACCGCCTCTATCGCGAGGCCGAAACCAACGTCGCCATCCGCATCACCGAGAGCGAGGACAAGGACAGCTTCGAAGTGGCGGGCCGCGGCGAATTGCAATTGGGCGTGTTGATCGAGACCATGCGCCGCGAAGGGTTCGAGCTGGGCATCAGCCGCCCCCGCGTGCTGTTCCGCGAAGACGAGAACGGCAAGCGCACCGAACCGTTCGAAACCGTCGTCATCGACGTGGACGACGAACACTCGGGCACCGTCGTGGAGAAGATGCAGAAACGCAAAGCCGAGCTGACCGAGATGAAGCCCAGCGGCATGGGCAAGACGCGCATCACGTTCAGCGCCCCGTCGCGCGGGCTGATCGGCTATCACGGCGAGTTCCTGTCCGACACGCGCGGCACCGGCATCATGAACCGCCTGTTCGAGAAATACGACCTGTACAAAGGCCCGGTCGGCGGGCGGCAGAACGGCGTGCTGCTGTCCAATGCCAGCGGCGAGGCGACCGCCTACGCCCTGTTCGCGCTGGAGGACCGGGGCGAGTTGTTCATCGGCGCCAATGCCAAGATCTACGAAGGCATCATCATCGGCGAGAACGCCAAGCCCGAAGACCTGGAAGTGAACCCGCTGAAATCCAAACAGCTCACCAACTTCCGCAGCACCGGCAAGGACGACGCCCTCAAACTGACCCCGCCGCGCGTAATGACGCTGGAGCAGGCCATCGCCTATATCGAGAACGACGAGATGGTCGAGGTAACGCCGGAAAGCATCCGCCTGCGGAAGGCGCTGCTCGACCCGCACGAGCGCAAGAAGGCGAAGCGGCGGGTGGAGGACTAAAACTATCCTCCGTTCGCCCTGAGCTTGTCGAAGGGTCGTCCTGAGCGTTTGGTGCAGGTACCTTGCCGAAGGGGGGAGTCCTTCACCCGACGCATCGCGTATGAAGAAGTGTGGTGCTTCGACAGGCTCAGCACGAACGGCTTTTGGGCTTCGGCACGAACGGGTTTGGGCTTCGGCACGAACGGGCTGGGGCTGGGCACAAACGGGTTTGAGGGTTGCGCTGGCGCGTATGGGACTGGCTGCTTCGCCTTCCTTCAATTTCCGTTCGCCCTGAGCTTGTCGAAGGGCTGCCCTGTTCCTGACGCGCTGCGCCCTTCGCTCTATCGAAGCGCCCCGAGGGTCGACCAGACATCCCGCGTAAACAGCGGGCGATAGGGAAAGAGTTCCAGCTAATCGCTAGGCGGATGCCGGAAATGCCGCAGGAAATCCGGTCCCGCCTCAGCCATCGTCCCAGCCGCTACGGTCCAGCGCGGCCATCGCATCGGTGACGGCGTTGGTGTCCACACTGACGCGCACGACTTTGCCGAGCAGCACGATCATGCTCTCCTTGTAATCGGCGAAGCGGTAGGTGTTGAACTTTTCGCGGATGGTCGGGTCGCGCGGTTTCTTTTCCTTGTGCTGGTCCAGCACCCAGTCGATCGCGCTGCGATTGCCGAGGCGATAGTCCCACGCGCCCGCCGGGATACCGGTGATCTGCGTATCCTCGTCCACCACCACTGTCCCGTTTTCGGCCGGTTTCCGCCCCTCGGCGAGGACGGATTTGAGCTTGGGCTTCGGGTGCAGAACCCTCGGCGCGCTTGGCGTTGGGCGTATCGACCCGTTCCAGCGGGTAGGGTTCGACCTCCTCGTAATCGATATGCAGGTCCAGCAGCGTCTCGCCCCACGCCGCCCATTGCGCGAAATCGGGATAGAAGGGGATGCGCGGAAACTCGCGCTTGAGGTTCAGCGCGTATTTCTCGCGATAGACCGGATCGTGCAGCACGGCGTAGCAATAGGCGAAGATCGCGTCCTTAGTGACGCCTGCCTTCTTGCCGTAATGCTTGGTGAACTGGTTGAGCGCCCAGTCGGTGATGTTGTGAATTGCGTTGCTGTTTTTCCATTCGTCCTCATGCGCGGAAACACCTGCGCCGCGTTAGGAAGATAGAAATCCAGACCATGGCTACGTTGGCTAGCGAGCACGGCGAAGTCAGTCCTTTTCCCAATCGAGACGCTAATTAGGGGACCTAATTATACTTGTGTGACCCAGTCTAAACCGCGCTAGGCTCATCGCCAGTTCCGTCACACCGTTCGCATTCGGTTGTTTTTGGTTCGGGCGGTACCATCGCGGGTATGATGTCCTGCGCCTCGTATTGTTTGCCGGTTCCGCCACAAGATGTGCAAGGCTTCGTCGTTTTATCCATACATCCTCCTATAGATAGCCCGGCACGAAGGCCGGGCTATCGAATTTAATTCTCGGTTTCGGGCTCGTCTGGTAAAAGCGCTGCGAGTGCGTTCAACTTCTCGACAAATGCTTTTAGGTCTTTTGCGGAATTGGTCTTTCCGGTCAAAGCAACCCCGGCGGTAGAAAACTGAAAGTCGAGCGGAGCCGCCTCAAACACGGGCGGGCTCATTTGCGCCCCGCCAGTGGTTATTGGCTGTTTTTGATCTAGCATATCCTCGTCGTCCTGTTCCTGTTGATCGGAACCGGAATCTGCCTCGTTCGCCGCGGCATTCCCATGACTTTCGGAAACTCCGCTAGCCGCGAGGAAAGCGTTTGTGTCGCTGTAACTCTTTAACACCGGCGCGACCGCTGTATCAGTAAAGCCTTCACGCATCAGGAAAGATGTGATTGTAGCATCGGATGGGTTGTCGAAGTTCTCTTGAATGCGCTTGAAAAGTGGTGGCGTTGCGGCAGCGTCTTTAAGGGCGCGGTTTTTTTCACTCTGATCTGCACCGTGCAATATCGATACTGCCGTGGATGATACACGGACCTTCCCCTTACCGACTTTGTCCAAAAGGCCATATTGGCTAAGTCCGCCGAGCAGTTTTAACGTACGCCCGTTTAAACTCGTATATCCCATATGCGCAGCGGCAACGTCTTTATCGATGACATTGGTCCGATCCGCGCTAAATATTTTATCAATAAATTCAATGGCTTGTGGGAGTGGAATAGAAGGGTAGTTTGGGCTTCGCATCCGTGCCATGTCTTATCTCCTTTGGCTTAAAAGCGTTTGCTAAACGCTAAGCGCGGAAAAGGCAATAGAAAGGCTTGCATGATGGCGGAAGGGTGGTTAACGATCTGGATACGTCGAATCTTAACGAGGATGGCTAGAAAGCGAGGTCGATGTGGAAAGATAGGGGAAGGGTCCAGGACACCCGAAAACCCTGAAAGCAAAAAGGGCCGACCGCTAGGCCGACCCTTCCTGTTCAAATCAGTGGCCTGAGGCCGTGATCCGAGACGTGGAAATCAAGGAATCGCACTTCTGGCCATCAAACGCAAGGATTTTGCGTGATGGTGCATGTATGCGCGTATTACCGAGTCAGGTTTGGCCGTGTGGAGCATGTTCGCTCTCACTGGCGCTCTCGGCCCTGATATTGGCTACTATCGTTAGGTTCTAGGTTTCGGCTTGGGCTTCGTTATAACTCTTTGGCCTCGCTTCGGCGGGGCCTTTTTTTGTGTCCTAGTACAATCTATCCGGTCGAGCCTGTGAAACCTGACCAGCATTTGATGGGGCTTGCATAAAGATGTGGTGCCCTCTCGCCCAGCCGATCGCGGCCTTGGGTTATAGACCTTGTAGAAATTCTCGTAGAGCGATTTCAGGAAGTTCTGCTTTTCCGAATGGCTCTGGATCAGGTGCGCGGTTTCCTCGATCCCGGTGTAATAGGGGCGCAACGCGGCGAGCAGGTCGCGCTTGCTGCCATAGCCTTCGAACAGAACGCGTTCCAGCGCGTACAGCTGGCGCGCGATGTTGTTGTCGCGGTGGTAATCGCGCAGATCGAACACGCGGTTGAAGATATCCTCGGTCAGGATGTGCTGGATCAGCATCTCCGTGACATCGGCCCGTTCCAGTGCGGGATTGATCGTTTCCTTCACCTGTTTCAGGAACGCCGCCTCCGCCGCCGAATAGTCCGCGCTCTCCGAACGTTTCCTGCGGACGATGTCGCGCAGGGCCTCCAGCACGGCGGGCAGGTCTTCGGCGAACTTCCTGATGGCCTTGCGGAAATCGCGGATCGCGGCCTGTTCGTAGGAGAAGAACGTGGTCAGGAGCGTATGCAGCGCCTCTGTATCGCGCATGTCGGCTTCGGCGGTGCGCCTGCCGTCCTGGATCAGGATCGCGCGCTGCGTGTCTTCGTAGATGATGTTCGTTTTGGGATAGCCCCTGGCTTCCTTCTTGCGGATTTCCTCGTCCAGATCGTCCTTGCTGTCCTTCGCCTCCCAATAGCCGAAGGGCACGCGAATATCGTAGACCAGTGCGCCGTCGACCCAGATGTTGCCGCCCGATCCGGTCATCTTGTGTTCGGACAGGTAGGTCAGGTCGTTGGCGCGCCCCCAGCTTTTCAGCAGCCCCTGGAAAGCGTCGCGCACCGACCCTTCGTTCAGGCTGCCTCCGACCTTGATGATGCGGTCCAGATCGCTGCGGTATTCGTTGATAAGCTGGCGGCTCAAGGCAGGCTCCCCTTCATCGCCGTTCCTGCGGGCGCGCGTCGTGCTTGGCAAGCATCGGCATTTTCCTACACCGGCTTTTACTGCTAGCGTTGCGCCACCCCGTCCCTCACACCTCGCCCTTCCACTCTTCGCAAACGCTCCGAAAGGCCGTTCCTTTAACCACCGCTCCCGCATGCACTTCATTAACTTGCACCACACGCAACCAACGCAGACCAGAACCGCCCCCTGGCCTAAACTTCCCTAAACTTCCACGCCGCCAACCGCATCGTCGGCCTCACTGCATCAGTCGCCGCGCGCCATCATGTTGGGCTGGCCGTTGCTGGCGTTGGTGCCGCCATCGACCGCCAGATTGACGCCGGTAACGAACTGCGCGTCCTTGCTGGCGAGGAAGGCGACGGGGCCGGCGATGTCTTCGGGTTCGCCGATGCGGCCCAGCGGGATGCGGTTCATGAAGGCGCGCATCATGTCGTCATTGTCCATCATGCCCGCGCTCATCTCGCTGCGGGTTATCGTGGGCAACACGGCGTTGACGCGGATGTTCTTGTGACCGAGCTGGAGCGCGAGGCTGCGCGTCAGGTTGCTGACCGCGCCCTTGCTGGCGTTGTAGACCGGCAGGATCCAGTCGCCGCCCACGCCGCTGAGGCTGGAGACGTTGATGATCGCCCCGCCACCGTCGGCGCTGCTTTTCGCGAGGTGCGGAATGGCGGCGCGGCAGAGGTAGAGGACGCCTTTGACGTTGATGCCCAGCACGCGGTCGATATCCTCGTCCGTCGCGTCGGTCAGCATGCCGAACGTGCCGACGCCCGCATTGTTGACCAGCACGTCGAGCGCGCCGAACCGGTCGACGGTCTTGTCGACGATCTCGGTGGCGAAATCGGGTTTGGAGACGTCGCCCGAGACGACCAGCGTGCGGTCCGCGTCGAGCGTTTCGGCGACTTTCTCGCAGTCTTCCCGGCTGCGCGAATTGATGACGACGTTGGCCCCCTCGTCGGCAAAGCGGCGGGCGATGCCCTCGCCGATGCCGCCGCTGGAGCCGGTGACGATGACGGTGGTGCCGGAGAAGCGGGCGGATGCGGTCATGGTGGGGTGCCTTTCATAGGATCGGGTCATGATGCAACGGGGCAACGCGGGATTGGTGCCGGTTAGGAGAGTGTTCAGCGCGCGGCGCTATGCCCATGCCAATGAGAAGCACGGCTTTTTCGACCGCATTGCTCGCGCTTGCTGTTGCCGGATGCACGCTGGTGCCGCCCGCCCGTTCGCCCGAAGCACCCGAAGCGCCGGGCGCTAGCCAGCCGCAGCCGCGCGCGCAATCGGGCGCGCTTTCGGGGAATGCGCGCCAGTGCCTTGCTGCGCTGGACGCGGCGGGTGTGCGGTTCAGTCCGCAGCGGGACCAGTATTTCGGGCTGGGCTGTTCGATGGTCAACGCGGTGCGGGTCCAGCGGATGCCCGGTGACAGCGGAGACTTCGCGGTCGGCAATCTGGGGCCGGTCGCTTGCCCAGCGGCACAGGCCCTGGCGGCATGGGCGCGGTACGGCGTGGACCGGGCGGCACGTCGGCACCTCGGTGCCACGCTGGTACGGGTCGAAACGATGGGCAGCTATGCCTGCCGCAATGTCGGGTCGTCCGGCCGACGTTCCGCCCATGCACGCGCCGAAGCGGTCGATGTGTCGGGGTTCGTGTTCGCCGACGGGCGACGCGTGTCGGTCCTGGGCGACTGGGACGGCGGCGATGCGGATGAGCGCCGCTTCCTGCGCGCGGTCCAGGCCAGCGCCTGCAAACGGTTCGCCACCGTTCTCGGCCCCGATTACAACGCCGCCCACCGCGACCACTTCCATCTGGAAATCAGCGGATCGGGAACAGGCCGCCGCAGCTTCTGCCGCTGAGCTACATTTGCGCTTCCAGCGACAGTCTGACGGCATCGGCGGCATGGCCCGCATCCAGCTTTGCCATCATGTTGGCGCGGTGGATCTCGACGGTGCGCGGGCTGATCCCGAGATCGCGCGCAATCGCCTTGTTGGTATGTCCGGAAGCCAGCAGGTCGAGCACCTCGCGCTCACGGCGGGACAGGCTGGATATGCGGTCGCGCGCCTCGAACATGCGCTGTCGCGCCTCGGCGAAATGACGTGCCTCCACGGCGATGGCGTCCAGCGAGCGGCTGAACATTGCCGGATCGAGCGGCGTGGCGAGATAGTCCAGCGCGCCGGACTTCATCGCCTGTACTGTTCGGGCCACGCACGGCTGCCCGGCAATGGCAATCACCGGCAGCGAAACTTCTGAGCGCGTTAATATGGCGATGGTATTCGTAATGCCGCCATCCGAAGCATCGTCGCACGCTACTACGATACCCTGCGAGGGCTTGCATTCGATCAGTTCGGTCATGATCGTGATAGACTTCGACATGGTGACCCAGCCGCGTGACCATCTGCACGAAGGCAGCACGGTCGCGCGACGATGAATTAAGGTAATGTATTGTCAGGCGATGTTTCATGCCTGCCGATGTGCCGCACTACGCAGAGTTGCATAATCCGTAACAATACTTGTTTTGGACCCGATTTTGCGCGAACCGCTAGTCGAGCCTGTTCATACCGCCATTCAGTTTGATCCGATATGGACCAGCAAATACGCGCCCGCTTGCACTATTCGGATGGATCGCCGGGTTTGTTATAGAAACTGTAGTCCGGCAGGGAATGAAACGCCTTGCGCAGGGCATCGCCCCAGCTTGAGGAGATCGCTTCGAAATACTGGTCGTGGGCGGTGATACGCCGCTCGAATGTCGGCGCCAGATCGTCGCGTCCGATAACCATCATGTCGAGCGGCAGCCCGACCGACAGGTTGGCCTTCAGCGTAGAGTCGAACGACACCATCAGCAGCTTCACTGCATCCTCGAAGCTCATCGTGCGGTCGTATCCGCGCAGGATGATCGGGCGGCCATATTTGGTTTCGCCGATCTGGAAAAACGGCGTGTCGAGGCTGGCTTCGATGAAGTTGCCTTCTGGGTAGATCATGAACAGGCGCGGCTCCATGCCGTTCGATCTGACCGGCGAGGATGATCGTTGCGGTGAACCGTCCCTTGCTGCCCGGCGCATTGGCGGCCTGTCGTTCCTGAATCGTCTTGCGCAGCAGACGCCCGATCTCGGTCGCCACCTTGAACATGGTCGGCGCTTCCAGCAGCGAGTTCTCGCGATCTTCCGGGGCCTTGCTGCGTTCTTCCAGCTGGCTGATGACCGATTGCGTGGTGGCGAGATTGCCCGCGGTCATCACTGCCAGCATCCTATCTCCCTCGACGTGCCAGTGGTGCATCTTCTTGAAGACGCTGATGTTGTCGACACCCGAATTGGTGCGGGTGTCGCTCATCAGGACGAGGCCCTTATCGACCATCATGCCGACGCAATACGTCATCGTGTGTTTCCTGTTGGTTGGACGCTGCCGATAGCCGACGACGTCGGAATTACTGTTGTGGCTGCTGCTGTTCCACCGAGACATCGACCGTCAGGTCTTCGGACGTGGTGCCGAAACTGATACCGGTGATCGGTGCCGCATCGCGATAGTCGAGGCCGGTGGCGACGCGAACATAGCGCGGGTCGGGACTGATACCGTTCGAGATATCGAAGCCGACCCAGCCCAGCCCGTCGACATGCGCTTCGGCCCAAGCGTGCGTCGCCTCCTGGTCGATACGGTCGTTCATCATCAGGTAGCCGCTGACGTAGCGGGCGGGCACATCGTGCTGGCGGGCCAGACCGATGAAGATGTGGGCATGGTCCTGACAGACGCCCTTGCCCAGCGTCACCGCTTCTTCTGCCGTGGTTTTCGCGCCGGTTTCTCCGGTGCGGTACTCGACCTTTTCGGCGATACGCTGCGACAGGGCATGAAGGAATGCCAAACGGTCGCCTTCCTCCGGCTGGATGTCTGCCACCATTGCGCGCACATTGTCGCCCGGCCTGGTCAGCGGCGTCTGGCCCAGGAACGCCCATAGCGGCAAATGGCCCGAATGCGCGCCGATTACACCGGCATTGTCCTCGGTATCGACGACGCCTTCGCATTTCACCACCACCTCGGTAACGCCGCTGTCGACATTGACGAGCGTGACCGAATTGAAATGCTGGTCGTCGTAGGAAAACTCGGCGCTCGCGTTCTCGTAGGTCATGTTCCATTCGACGATGGACTGCCCCTGCGTTTCCTTCGGCGTGAGGCGCAGACGTTGCAGCGCATGGACCACCGGCTCGGTGAATCGGTATTTGGTGGTATGGCGTATGGAAAGTCGCATAATGGTTACCTGACGAACCGATAGTCTTCGGCGATGGCGGCTGCGATGGCGGAATTCGTGCCGATGAAATCCAGCAGGAACTCGTGCAACCCCTGCTCGAACACCTGGTCGATGTTAATATCGGCCATGCGCATGTCGGCTTGACGCATCAGTGCATTGCAGCTTGCCTCGCGCCCGTGCATCCGCGCCAGCGCGGCGACTTCATCGCGCAGGCTGGAGTGACAGAACGCAAGGCTGCGCGGAAAGCGTTCGTCCAGCACCAGGAATTCGACAATGCCGCGCGCGGTAATTTCACCGGCATTGATCGTGCTGAACGCGCTGTCACCCGAAACGGAGCGCAGCAGGTTGTCCCACTGTCCGCGGTCCATGTTCGACCCGACATAGGACAACGATGGCAGCAGCAGATAGTATTTCATGTCCAGCATGCGTGCCACGCTATCGGCGCGTTCGATGAACGTCCCGGCGCGGGCGAAAGTGGAACCCTTCGTTGCGCAGCAGCGTGCCGGTCATCGCGCCATGCGCCAGCGTGCCCGTCCGCCGGACCATCGCCACGACCTCGCCGACGCTGCCTTGCCCGACATCCTCCGACAGCGCATCGCGCAGGGCCATCCAGCTTTCGTTGATGACTTCCCACAATTCGCCGGAAATCACGCTTCGGACGGCCCGCGCATTGGTGCGCACGTCCTCGATCATGGCCAGCACGCTTTCCGGGTTGGACTTGCCACGCAGCACGAAATTCCAGACATTTGTGCCAATGTAGTCGTCGTGCTCGCTTTCATACGCCGAGGTCAGGCCGATGGCGGCGATGACGGAGCGCCATTCCGCCTCCGCCGTTTCAAGGTCGCGGGTCACGGCCATGCGCAGTCCGGCGTCGAGCATGCGCGCGGTGTTCTCCGCCCGTTCGAGGTAGCGGAACATCCAGAACAGGCGATTGGCGGTGCGGCCGAGCATCAGCGGGCGTCCTTCATATATCTTTCAGCACCCAGGTATCCTTGGTGCCCCCGCCCTGGCTGGAATTGACCACCAGCGACCCCTCTTTCAGCGCCACACGGGTCAGCCCGCCGGGGACAAGGTCGATACCTTTGGGCGAGACCAGCACATAAGGCCGCAGATCGACGTGGCGCGGGGCGAGGCCGGATTCGGTGAAGATCGGCACCGTGGAAAGCGCCAGTGTGGGCTGCGCGATGTAATTGGCCGGATTGGCTTCCAGCTTGGTGCGGAATTCGGCCAGTTCCTTCCGGCTGGACGTCGGCCCGATCAGCATGCCGTAGCCACCCGATCCATGCACTTCCTTCACCACCAGCTCGGCCAGGTTGTCGAGCACGTAGGCAAGGCTTTCCGGGTCCGAACAGCGCCATGTCTTCACATTGGGCAGTAACGGTTTCTCGCCGGTGTAGAATTCCACGATCTCCGGCATGAAGCTGTAAACTGCCTTGTCGTCGCAGATGCCGGTGCCGGGCGCGTTGGCGATGGTGATATTGCCCGCACGGTACACGTCCATGATGCCCGGCACGCCGAGCATGGAATCGGGATTGAAGCTGAGCGGATCGAGGAACTCGTCGTCCACGCGGCGGTAAATAACGTCGACCGGCTCGTATCCGTGCGTGGTCCGCATGGCGACATGGCCGTCGGTCACGCGCAGGTCGTTCCCCTCGACCAGCGCCGCCCCCATCTTGTCCGCCAGGAAAGGCGTGTTCGAAATAGGCGCTGTTGAAGATGCCGGGCGTCAGCACCGCGACATTGGGCTTGCCCCTGGTCGTCGGCGGGGCGCAGGCGGCAAGGCTCTTGGCAAGACGGCGCGGATAGTCCGACACCCCTTCGACGGCCACACGGGTGAACAGTTCGGGGAACATCGCCATCATCGTTTCGCGGTTCTCCAGCATGTAGGAGACACCCGACGGGGTGCGCGCGTTGTCTTCCAGCACATACCATTCGTCCGGCCCGGTGCGGACCAGATCGATGCCGACGATATGGGTATAGACCCCGCCCGGCGGCGTGAAGCCGACCATCTGCTGAAGCCACGCGGCGTTATTGCGGAACAGGCGCTGCGGCACCCGGCCCGCGCGGATGATCTCCTGCCGGTGATAGAGGTCGTAGATGAAGGAATTGAGCGCGCGGACCCGCTGTTCGATCCCGCGTTTCAGCCGCCGCCATTCGCCCGCGCCGATGATGCGCGGCACGGTGTCGAACGGGATGAGCCGCTCCTCGGCCTCGTCCTCGCCATAGACGTTGAAGGTAATTCCCGTCTTGCGGAAGTTGGTTTCGGCATCGACATGCTTGCGTAGCAACCACGCGCTGTCCTGCGCCTCCTGCCATTTGCAGTAATCTTCATAGGGCGGCCGGACGCATTCGTCCGTACCGCGCATCTCGTCGAAATTCTTCTGAATCTGCGCCATAGCCCCCCGCGTATCGCTGATCCGGCGCGGCCTGGCTAGGCTCCTCCGCATAGGGACCGGTTCGGCCCCGTCACTTCCAACAAAGGTTCAGTCGCGTTTGAGTTCCGCCAGCACCGCCGCGATGCATTCGGGCGAGGAGGAAAAGCCCATATGCGAACAGCGCAGCGCCACCGTGCGGTCGCGCTCGCTCGGTTTGCCGCGTGCGCAGCGTGCGCTGATTACGCCGTCGCGCGGGCTCCAGAACGCCACCGTTTCGACAGGCGGCTTGTCGCGCATCTGCGTTTCGATAGGCGGGGCATCGACGCGGTGGCCGGTCACGAACTGGTAGGCGCGCCAGACATTGTTGCCGCGTGGATTGCCGGAAAAGGGGGAACCCATCGTCACCACTTTTGCCACCTGGCCCGGAATACGGTGCGCCACATCACGCGCGAACAATCCGCCAAGGCTCCAGCCGACCAGCACCACCTTCTGTCCGTACCGGTCCGAAATATCGGTGAGCCGCTGTTCCAGTTGCGCCACGCGGTCTTGCGTCGGCCCCCAGTTGAAACCTTGGCCCCAGCGTTTGACGGTATGTCCAGCGCGTTCCAGCTGCTGCGCCATGTACCGCATGCGCACAGGGTGCGTCGCAAAGCCCGGCAGCAGCATCACGACCTTCGGCGTCTCGGCCCGTTCGACCGGAAGCGTTCGGAACGGGCGTTTGAAAACATCCGCGATATGCGTCGCTTCCGCCGCGAACCGCAACAGGGGCGGACGGTCCACCATTTCGCGCTCCGGTTCGGCAGCAAGCGCCACGCGCCGCGACAGTTCGGCGCGATAGAAGGAGGTGTCGGGAAGGGAAAACTTTGAAGCCATAGTCAGGACGTTACGCTCGGGAACCTTGCTGGTGCCTTAAATCCGTAACAGTGTGACAGAAACGTGTCCAATCGCCGATGCGCAGACAGGATCGCGCGGGTTGCGAGCGGGCCGTCGCTTCTCCATATCGCACACCATGTCCGAACTCGTCATCCGCCGTGGTCTGGAAGAGCCCGACACCACCGGCAGTTTCACGCCGCACAAACCGGCCCGCCCGGAAAAATCGATGCCGGGCCGCAAGTTCGAAGTCGTCTCCGATTACAGCCCGGCCGGCGACCAGCCGACCGCGATCAGGGATCTGGTTGCTGGCGTGAAGGATGGCGACAAGACGCAGGTTCTGCTGGGCGTAACCGGCAGCGGCAAGACGTACACGATGGCAAAGGTGATCGAGGAAACGCAGCGTCCGGCGCTGATCCTGGCCCCCAACAAGATCCTCGCCGCGCAGCTTTACGGCGAGTTCAAGAGCTTCTTCCCCAACAATGCGGTCGAGTATTTCGTCAGCTATTACGATTACTACCAGCCCGAAGCCTACGTCCCGCGTTCCGATACCTATATCGAAAAGGAATCGAGCGTGAACGAGGCCATCGACCGGATGCGCCATTCGGCGACCCGCGCCCTGCTGGAGCGTGACGATGTCATCATCGTCGCGTCGGTCTCCTGTCTCTACGGTATCGGTTCGGTCGAAACCTATTCGGCCATGATCTTCGACATCAAGGCGGGCGAAACGGTCGACCAGCGCGAGCTGATCCGCAAGCTGGTGGCCCTGCAATACAAGCGCAACGACGTGGCCTTTGCGCGCGGCAATTTCCGGGTGCGCGGCGACAGTCTGGAAATCTTCCCCAGCCATCTGGAAGACACCGCGTGGCGCGTCAGTTTCTTCGGCGACGATATCGAGGAAATCAACGAGTTCGACCCGCTGACCGGCAAGAAGGGTGAGACGCTGGAGAAAGTCCGCATCTACGCCAATTCGCACTACGTCACACCCGGCCCGACGATGAAGCAGGCCTCCAGCGCCATCAAGTTCGAGCTGGAGGAACGGCTGAAGGAGCTGAACGCGGAAGGCCGTCTGCTGGAAGCGCAGCGGCTGGAGCAGCGCACCAATTTCGATCTGGAAATGATCGCCGCGACCGGCAGCTGCAACGGGATCGAGAATTACAGCCGCTTCCTGACCGGGCGCTTGCCGGGCGAACCGCCGCCCACCCTGTTCGAATACCTGCCCGAAAACGCGCTGCTGTTCGTGGATGAAAGCCACCAGACCGTGCCGCAGGTCGGCGCGATGGCGAAGGGCGATCACCGCCGCAAGATCACGCTGGCCGAATACGGCTTCCGCTTGCCCAGCTGCATCGACAACCGCCCGTTGCGCTTCAACGAATGGGACGCAATGCGCCCGCAAACCTTTGCGGTTTCCGCCACGCCCGGCGGGTGGGAGATGGAACAATCGGGCGGCGTCTTTGCCGAGCAAGTCATTCGCCCTACCGGCTTGATCGATCCGCCGGTGGAAATCCGCCCGGTCGAGGATCAGGTACAGGATTGCATCGAGCAATGCCGCCAGACCGCCAAGGACGGCTATCGTACGCTGGTCACCACGCTGACCAAGCGCATGTCCGAAGACCTGACGGAGTTTATGCACGAGGCGGGCTTGCGCGTCCGCTACATGCATAGCGATGTGGAAACGCTGGAGCGCATCGAACTGATCCGCGACCTGCGGCTGGGTGTCTACGATGTCCTCGTGGGCATCAATCTCCTGCGCGAAGGGCTCGACATTCCGGAATGCGGGCTGGTGTGCATTCTGGATGCCGACAAGGAAGGCTTCCTGCGATCCGAGACCAGTCTGGTGCAGACCATCGGGCGCGCCGCGCGCAATGTCGATGGCCGCGTCATCCTCTATGCCGACCGCATCACCGGCAGCATGGAACGCGCGATGGCGGAAACAGACCGCCGCCGCGAAAAGCAGCGTGCTTTCAACGAGGAACACGGCATCACGCCGCGCACCATCAAACGCGATATCGCCGACATCGTGGCCGACACCGCCAGCCAGGACGGCGTCACGGTCGACACGGGCGATGGCGAGGTCAACAACTTGGTCGGTCACAATCTGCGCGGCTATATCGAAGACCTGGAAAAGCGGATGCGCGATGCCGCCGCCAATCTGGAATTCGAGGAAGCCGGGCGTTTGCGCGACGAGATACGCCGGCTGGAAAACGACGAGCTGGGCCTGCCCGATGCGGACAAGAAAGCACCCATCGTGGGCCGGTCCAACGAGGGCAAGCCCGGCACCCGCAAAATGCGGTACGGGCGCGAACAGAAGAAGTGGGGCAAGAAGTAGCTTGGCCGTTCCTTCCGCGCGACCCGGCAGCATCGCAGTATTCGCTGCTGTCACCCTAGCCGCCTGCCAGCCTTCCCCCACCGACGATGCGCGGACCCGCGCGCCGGACATTCCGCAGCGCGATGCGCCGTCCGCCCCCATCGCTGCGCCCGACGTATCCGGCGCGGCGTGGGTGCCAAGCGAGGATCCGGCGCGGTTGTTGTATGGCAGTTCGGGCGAAGTGCCGCTGCTCGCGCTGGCCTGCGTTATCGAAGGCGGTACGAAGCGGTTGCGCATAACCCGCTACGAACGCGCCGATGCGGGGGCAGGCGCAATCATGGCGATTATCGGAAAGCAGAACCGTGCCCGCCTGCCGGTCGAAGCGGTGTGGAACGGGCGCGGCTGGCTGTGGGAGGCCAGCTATCCGGCAATGTCGCCGGAGATGGACGTGTTCATGGAACCGGAGCTGATCGAACTGACGGTGCCGGGCGCAGGGCGGCTCGATCTCAACCCCAGCGACTTGCCTGCCGCACTGCTGGCATCGTGCCGCGCTAGCGAACCGCCTCTGCCCGCCTGACGAGTAGGTCGGGGCCAAGCACCGGCGGCAGGATTTCCGCCGTACCACCCGGAGCATACCAGACGTATAGCGGAATGCCCGCGACCCCCTGCTGTTCGAGGAACGCGACGATCTCTGCGTCCGGCTGCGACCAGTCGCCGCGCATCGCGATGACCCCGGCGGCATCGAACGCCTCCTCGGTCGCGGCGCGTTCGATGGCGATGCTTTCATTGACCTTGCAGGTGACGCACCAGTCGGCGGTGAACCACAGGAACACCGGCTTACCTGTTGCCCGCGCATCGGCCAAAGCGTCGGGCGAATACGGTACGGGATCGAGGCGCGAGGCTGCGGCGGACCGGCTCGTGCCCTCGTAACTGGCGGGTGCCGCGATGGCCGCAAAGACGACGAACGGCGCGGCGACGAGCACGAAGGCGGGCCATGCCATGCGACCATTGCGCTGCAACCGCCCGACGATGGCGAATGCCACCACCAGCCCGAACACGCCGATCGTCACCATCAGCGCAAAGCCACGCCCGCCAAGCTGCGCCAGCAACCAGACCAGCGCCAGCGCGGTCAGCCCCATCGGCACCGCCATCGCGCGCCGAACCGCTCCATCCAGGCGCCGGGCTTCGGCAGCATCCGGCGCAGGGCGGGCACGAAACCGATGGCGAGAAAGGGTAGCGCCAGCCCCAGCCCCAGCGCGCCGAACAGCAGCAGTGCTTCGACCGTCGGCAACAGCAACGCCGCCCCCAGCGCTGCCGCCATGAACGGCCCGGTGCAGGGTGTCGCGGCGACTGCGGCCAGCAGGCCGGTACCGAATGCGCCCACCGGTTTGCCGTCATCGCCCACGGCAAACGTCGGCAACTCGAACAGCCCGGCAAGATTGGCGGTGATCGCCGCAGCCAGCACGAACAGCGCCACTACGACCGCCGGTTCCTGTAACTGGAAAGCCCAGCCCACCTGCTGCCCGCCAGCGCGTAGGGCCAGCATCATCGCGCCCAGCGCGACGCAGGCCAGCACCACGCCTGCGGTGTAGGCCAGCCCCTCGCGCTGCGCCGCCCGCTCCCCCGCGCCGCTTTTCGCAAGGCTTAGCGCCTTGAGGCTGAGGATCGGGAAGACGCAGGGCATCACGTTGAGCAGCAACCCGCCCGCCAGAGCAGACAGCAGCAGCACGACGAGCGACGGCGCGCCGGTGAAGCCGGCCAGCGCCTCGAACCCCTTGCCGTCCGGCACCGCGCCAGTCCCGGCGGTAAAGGCAACGCCCCCACCATCGCCGAACGCCAGCAGACCCTCGATCTGCCCTGCCCCGCCATCCGTTCGGCTTGCTGCCATTTCGACCAGCAGCATGTCGCCCCGGCGCGAAAACGCCTGCGCTGCCGCATAGCCGACCACATCCGTCGTCGCGACGAACACGTGCGGGTCGGGCAGGTCGAGCGCGGCGGGCACCGGTATGGCAAGCCGCACCGTATCGCCGGTGCGCGCGTAGGTTCCGGCACGGTCCATCACCGGCGCGATGGCGGCGCGCCAGCTTGCGTGGAGCGCGGATGGCACGGGTTTGACGCCCATCGCCACGGTCAATTCCAGCGTATCGCGTTGCGGGATGCAGATGTCGGCGCAGGCGAGCCATTCGGCATCGACGCGCAGGGTCACACGGCCCCGGTCTGCCGCATCGGCGGGGATGCGGACCGGCACCAATACCGCATGATCGCCCTTGTAGACGTGGTTCATCAGCCCGCCGATCACCAGCGTCTGCGGCACCGGAAACTCGGGCGTTCCGGCGTTCCAGCCATCGGGCAGCGTCCAGTCCAGCGTCAGGCCGAAGCCTGCATCGCCGGGGTTCTTCCAGTATCCGTGCCAGCCGGGCTCGGGCGTAAAGGCGACCGCCACCAGCATTTCCGACCCCGGCGTCGCCGCGTCCAGCGCCACCAGCCGCGCCGGTATCTTCAGCGCCTGACCCGCGCCGGATTGTGCCTGCGCCATGGCGGGCGACAGCAGCAGCAGACAGGCGGCCAGAGCCGGAAAAAGGCGGGCGAAGAACATCACGGCTGAGGGCGCTGGCGATCCGGAAGTTTAGGGAAGTTTAGGCCCAGATAGGGTTATAGCCCGCGAATGTCATGGCCCGCCCCCTAAAGCTATCCCGCCATAGCTTGCCACCCGGCACCTGCCCTCGCTAGTGACTGGGCCTATGGCAAACGACACAGCACGATGTGACCTTTTGATCCTGGGCGGCGGGCTGGTCGGCATGACGCTGGCGCTGGCGGCGGCGCGCAAGGGGCTGTCCGCACATGTGGTCGATCGGGCCGATCCCGCCGACCTGACTGCCGAGGGCTTCGACGGACGTGCTTCCGCGATCTCCACCGCGAGCTGGCATCTGTTCACCAATATCGGCCTGGCGGACCGGCTGGAACCGCATGGCTGCGGCATAGCCAGCATCGCCGTCAGCGACCAGCTAAAGCCGGGCAATATCGACTTCACACCCGCGCCGGACGAAGGCACGCTGGGCCGGATGTTCGCAAACCGCGAACTGCGCCTCGCTTTGTTCGAGGCGGCGCGCGAAGAACCGCTGATTACCTGGCACGCCAATGCCGAAGTCATCGATCGCACGCGCGACGATTTCGGCGTGTCGGCCACGCTTGAGAGCGGCGAGACCCTGCGCGCCGCATTGATGGTCGCGGCGGAAGGGCGGCAATCGCCGACGCGCGAAATGGCGGGCATCGCAATCGCAAAATGGGATTACAGCCACCGCGCCATCATCGCCGGACTGACTCACGACAAACCGCACGGGAATGTCGCGTGGGAAATCTTCTACCCCGACGGGCCGTTCGCCCTGTTGCCGATGCGCGATGCGGAGGACGGCACGCATCGCAGTTCGCTGGTGTGGACCGTGGACGAGGCCGATGCGGCGGGCACGCTGAAATTACCGGACCGCGCCTTCCTCGCCGAAGTGCAGCAGCGCATGGGCGACATTTTCGGCAAAATCCGCACTGTTGGCCCGCGTAGCTCGTGGCCGCTGGGGTTCCACCATACTGCGAAGATAACTGCCGACCGGCTGGTGCTGGTCGGTGATGCGGCGCACGGCATCCACCCGATTGCGGGGCAGGGCCTCAATCTCGGCTTGCGCGATGTGGGTGCGCTGGTCGAGGTGCTGGGCGAAGGCGCGCGTCTGGGTCTCGATCCCGGCGATGCGCAACTGCTTATGAAATACGAAAACTGGCGCGGACTGGATGCGTTTTCGGTGGCGCTGGCGACCGATGGGCTGACCCGCCTGTTCGGCATTCCGGGCCGCGCGGCATCGGCGGCGCGGCGGCTGGGCATGTCGGGTGTGCAAAGGGTGCCCGCACTCAAGACGTTTTTCATGGACGAAGCGCGCGGCGTGACCGGCGATATGCCCGAATTGCTGCGCGGCTAGAGGTCAGCCCGTCGCTTCGCTGTCGGTCGCCGGTGCGCGCGCCGCCGGGCTGGGCTGTTCGATGACCTGCCCTTCATTGTCACGCAGCCCGCTGGTCTCGACGATGGCCGACGTTTCCAGGATATCGAGCGCGTTCTGCACGCTGGCATAGCGTTTGGCATCCGCGATCCAACCGCGCGCGCTGGCGGCGCCGGGCAACGATTGCACCTCGGCAATCGCATGTTCGACCCGCCCGTTTTCCAGCGAAAGCCGCGCTCGATACAGCGCACGATCGGGCCGGGTGGAGGGTGTGGTTTCGCGGCGGATCACGAACAGCTCGCGCAATTCACGCCGGGCGCGGGCAAAGGACGGTCCCTCCTTCGCCGTAACGAGTTGTGGCGACAGGCCTTCCAGCCGCGCCAGCAGCTGGTCCAGCCGCACGGGGTCTTTCGAAGCGGAAATCACGGTGCGCACCGCGTCGGGCTGCGCCATGCCGAAACGCAGGCGCAGCTGGTCGCCGAGATAGCCGAGCTGTTCGCCGCGTTCCAATGTGCGGCGCGCGGCAAAGGCGACCAGCAGCCCCTCGGCACGGCCCGCATTGCCCGATGCCGCCTGCGCTTGCAGGTCCAGTCGCGCAAGCCGCTGTTCCGCTGCATCGAGCCGCTGTTCCAGCCCCCCCTGCTGGCGGACGACCCGCGCGGCGGCGGGCGTGGCCGCGTCGTCCGGCGCATCGATGGCCACATCATCGGCCTCGCCGGAGCGCAGCGCGAGGAGTGGATTATCGGTAGGCGCGGCTTGGGCGGTGCCTTCACCGGCGGACCGGGCCTCCTTCGTATCGCCGGTGCGGAACGGATTGCCCTCGTCCCACGTGAAATAGCCGACAACCAGCGCGCCGAGCAGGAACGCACTCAGCATCACGCCGAAAATTGCCTGCATCGAACCGCTTTTCCGCTTGGATTGCTCCGGGGTACTCATGTGGGACTGGCTACTCCGCTGCCGTTTCGTTGCTGCCCGCCTCTTGCCATAACTTTGCCGCTGCGGCTAGCAAGGCGGCGTCGTTCGGGTGCAGTGCGATTGCTGTTTCGCGCCAGCCCGTGCCGGTATCGGGCTGCAAACGCGGTCCGATCAACGCCAGCGACAGGCGGCTGCGGTCGATCTTCAACCGCGCGCATTCGGCGGCGAAATGCCGGGTCGCTGCCGCCGAATGAAGCAGCACCACGCCACCCTGCTGGAACCGGTCGGCCAGCGCGCCATCCATCGCATCCGCCTGCGCACGATAAACGGCATGTTCCGCCAGCGTGACGCCGGCGGGCGGGTCGAGCGGCACGCGCTCTTCCCCGCCCAGCCGCAACAGACGCGTGCCGGGCGGCATGGTATCGAGCAGCGCCTGCAATCCGCCACTGCCTTCGCCGGCAACGGTAAAGCCTGCCACCCGCGCGACCTCCGCCGTGCGCGCGCCGACTGCATGGACCGGAAGGTGGCTATATTGCTGCAATGCCTTTCCGCCGTGCCGGATTGCGTTGGCACTGCCGATCAGCAACGCGTCGAACCGGTCGGCGGGGGGCGGGGTCCAGTCTATCGCGGCGATGGTGAACAGCGGCGCAGGCGTAATCGCCAGCCCCATCGCGCGGCCCGCCGCCAGCGTGGCGGAGAGGCCGGGTTCGGCACGAATGGCAAAGATGGCGGACACCCGCTCGGCTATGTTTTCGCAGTGAACAGGGACGCGACGGCTTCGGGCGCATCGCGCAACAGCGCGCGGGCGAATGCGGTGCAGCCTGCAATATCGCCCGCCTCCCCGCGCCAGACGCCATCGACCCGCTGCGCGCCATCCGCGCTGAACAGGCTGACCTGCAAACGCAGCGTATCGCTTTCCCACGCGCTCAGCATCGCAATCGGGCTGTGGCAGGTGCCGCCCAGCCCCGCCAGCACCGCGCGCTCGGCCATCACGGTGGCGCGACTGGGTGCATCGTCGATGGCGGCGAGCCAGTCGCGCGCCCGCCGGTCGTCGGCGCGGCATTCGATGCCGATGGCCCCCTGCGCCGGCGCGGGCAAGAAGGTATCTGTGTCGAGCACGGTCCCGACATCGCCCTGCCCCAACCGCGCCAGTCCGGCAGCGGCCAGCAGCGTCACATCCGCTTCGCCACCCGCCAGTTTGCCGAGCCGCGTCGCCACGTTCCCGCGCATCCCGACGATGCGGCAATCGGGGCGGTGGTGCAGCATCTGCGCGGCGCGGCGCGGGGCGCTGGTGCCGATGCGCGCGCCCTGCGGCATGGCCGCCAGACTGTCCGCGCCCACCAGCACATCGCGCACATCGGCGCGCGGCAGGATGGCGGCGATGGCCAGGGTGTCGGGCCGCAGCGTCTCGACATCCTTCATCGAATGCACCGCGGCGTCGATGCGCCCTGTCGGCCAGCCATGCATCCAGCTCGCGTGTCCATAGCGCCTTGCCGCCGATATCGGCCAGCGGGCGGTCCTGTATCCGGTCGCCGCTGGCGATGACGGGCACCAGTTCGACCTGCGCCGCCGCCCAGCCATGCGCCGTGCATAGCCGGTCGCGCGTCTCTTCCGCTTGCGCCATCGCCAGCGGACTGCGCCGCGTGCCCAGTTTCAGGAGAATGTCGTGTACCATGCCGTGCTTGCCCTAACGGGGCATCGGGTGCAGGGGAACCCGCATGGCTCACGACGGCGGAACCGTTCTCGGCATCGAATCCAGTTGCGACGAAACCGCCGTCGCGCTGGTGACGGGCGACCGCCGCATCGTGGCGCAGCGCATCGCCTCGCAGGATGCCGAACACGCACCCTATGGCGGTGTCGTCCCCGAAATCGCCGCGCGCGCCCATGCCGACCGGCTGGCCCCGATGATTGCCGATGTGATGGCCGAAGCCGGGATGGAATTGCGCGACCTTTCGCGCCATTGCCGCCACCGCCGGGCCGGGCCTGATCGGCGGGGTGATGGTCGGGCTGGTCAGTGCCAAGGCGCTGGCGATGGCGGGGGAGGTACCGCTGCTGGCGATCAACCATCTGGAAGGGCACGCCCTGTCGCCGCGTTTGGCGGACGCGACGCTGGAGTTCCCTTATCTACTGCTGCTGGTGTCGGGCGGGCATTGCCAGATCCTGCGGGTGGATGGCGTGGGCCAATACCGCCGCCTCGCCACCACCATCGACGATGCGCTGGGCGAGGCATTCGACAAGACCGCCAAGATTTTGGGCTTCGGCTATCCCGGCGGTCCGGCGGTGGAACGGCTGGCGCGCGAAGGGGACGCAAGCAAGGTCAAGCTGCCGCGCCCTTTGCTCGGCAGCGCCGAACCGCATTTCAGTTTCGCCGGTCTCAAAAGCGCGGTGCTGCGCGCGAAGGAAGCGCAGGGCACGGACTACAGCGATGCGGATATTGCCGCGTCGTTCCAGCAGGCCGCCATCGATTGCCTGCTCGACCGGCTGGCGCATTCGCTCGACGCATCCGGCACGCTGCCTGCGCTGGTGGTGGCGGGCGGCGTCGCGTCGAACCATGCCATCCGCACCGCGCTGGAAACCTTTGCCGCATCGCGCGCCATGCGCTTCGTCGCGCCGCCGCTGGCGCTGTGTACCGACAACGCCGCGATGATCGCATGGGCCGGGCAGGAGCGGCTGGCATTGGGCGCGACATCGGATCCGCTCGACATCGCCGCGCGGCCGCGCTGGCCGCTCGATGCGGATGCGGAACCGGTGCGCGGCGCGGGGTACAAGGCATGAGTTTCAGGCAATGAGCGTTCTGGGGATGAAGGGAGCCGACGCCCTCGGCGCGCATCCGGCCACGGTCGGCGTTATCGGTGCGGGGGCTTGGGGCACTGCACTGGCGCAGATGCTGGCGAGCGACGGGCGCGACGTGATCTTGTGGGCGTTCGAGGACGACGTTGTCGAGGATATCGCCCGCAATCGTACGAACAGCGCGTTCCTGCCATCGGCACGTCTGGCGGACAGCATCCTTGCGACGGGCAATCTCGCCGCGCTGGCGCAATGCGAAACGCTGCTGGCCGTGACCCCCGCGCAGCACCTGGGCACGATATTGGCGCAACTGCCCCGCCCCCCGCGCGATCTCGTGCTGTGCAGCAAGGGCATCGACGCCGCCACCGGCCACCTGATGAACACCGTGGCGCAAAACGCGCTGCCCGATGCGGCCATCGCTGTCCTTTCCGGCCCGACCTTCGCGCATGAAGTCGCTGCCGGGATGCCCACCGCCGTCACGCTGGCCTGCGCCGGTGGCGAGGCGCAGTGGGATCGCATCTCGCCCGTCATCGCCCGCCCGCAGTTCCGCCCCTATTACACGCCCGATGTGGTCGGTGCGGAGATCGGCGGGGCGGTCAAGAACGTGCTCGCCATTGCCTGCGGCGTCGTCGACGGCCTGTCGCTCGGCCAGAATGCCCGCGCCGCGCTGATCGCGCGCGGCTATGCCGAGATGCAGCGGTTCGGCGATGCGATGGGCGCGCAACGCGAAACGCTGGCGGGGCTGTCGGGCCTCGGCGATCTGGTGCTGACCTGCTCCAGCACCGCCAGCCGCAATTTCTCGCTCGGCAAGGCGCTGGGCGAAGGGCAGTCCGCCGCCGCGCTGACGCAGGACCGCCGCACCGTGGCCGAAGGCGCGCATACCGCGCCCGTGCTGCACCGGCTGGCGGAGGAACACGACATCGCCATGCCCATCGTTGCCGCCGTCAACGCTCTGCTGGCGGGTGAGGATGCGCAGGGCGTGGTCAGCGGTCTGCTGTCCCGCCGCCTGAAGGCCGAATAGCGTCCCCTCGCGCGGATGGAGGACCAGACCCAGCAGGCCAAGGAAGCAGGCGACATTGCCGCGCTGGCGAAGGGCGGGCGGACCAACGTGTTCGGCTTCGTGCTGCGTCTCGCCGCGCGCATCCCGTTCCTGTTCATCGCCGCGCCAGCTTTACGGTGTCGACGCGATGGGCCGTTTCGCCTCCGCACTGGTGGTGGTCGAACTGTTCGCGCTGCTGTGTTCGCTGGGCGAAAAACGCGGGCTGGCGCAGCGGCTGTCGATCAGCGAGGAACATCCGGCCAACACCGTCTATTCGGGCATGCTGCTGGCGCTGATATTCTCCAGCATGGCGGCGGCGTTCTTCTGGTTCGTGCCCTACCCGCTGTTCCCGGCGGGCGAATACACCACGCTGGACCGTCTGATCGTGCTGGCCATCCCCGGCTATGCGCTGACCGAGATCGTATTGGCCGCGCAGGCCTATCGCTACGACATCGCCACCACCGTCCGCGCCCGCGCCGTGGTGGAACCGTGGACCATCAGCATTCTGGCGGGGGCGTTCTATGTCACGCCGTTCGTGGAGAGCGGGCTGGAGCTGGCCTATCTCGGCAGCATCTATGCCGGGCTGGCCACCGGGCTGTGGACCTTCGGGCGGACCTACGGCCTGCCGCGCGGCTGGCAGATCAGGCTTCGCCCGATGCTGCGCCAGACCTGGCGCGCGCTGCCGCTGGCGACGGCGGATGTGGTGGAGTGGGGCACACGGCGCGTCGATATCTTCATCCTCGGCCTGTTCGCCGCGCCCGCCGCGGTCGGCGTCTATTATTTCGCGCAGCAAATCGCCAGCCTGCCGCAAAAGCTGAAAACCAGTTTCGAACCCATCCTCGGCCCGGTCATCACGCGCAACCTGAAGGACGGGAACAACAAGGCAATCGCGGAGGCGCTGTGCCGCGTCGGCTTCTGGATCATCGCCGCGCAGGCGGGCATCGCGCTGGCGCTGGGCGTGCCGGGCGAGGCGGTCATGGGGCTTGGCGGGCCGGACGTGGTCGGCGGCACCGGCGCGCTGGCGCTGCTGCTGACCGCAGAAGTGGTCGCGGCGACCGCCGTCGTCAGTGAGGCGGCGCTGGTCTATGTCGCGCGGGTCCGCAATCTGTGGATTTCGGTCGCCACCATCGCGGTGCAGGCGGCGCTGACGGTGGCCATCGTGCTGGGGGTGGAGCACCTTGGCTATGGCGAACCATTCAAGGCGGCGGGCGCGGCGCTGGCGCTGGCCGTGTCGCTGGGGCTGGCATCGCTGGTCAAGGCGTGGCTGCTGTCGCGTATCCTGGGTTATCCGATCAACACCTGGCGCTGGGCGCTGGTCTGGGCGGCGGGTCCGGCCATCGTGGTCGGCTTCCTCGTCACCCTGCTGCCCGAATGGGCGGAACTGCTGATCGGCATTCCGGCGATCCTGCTGACCTATGGCGTCGTCATCTGGCGGCGCGGGTTCGGGCCGGAGGACCGCGTGCTGTTCAGGAAAGGCAAGACGGGCGAAGAGACCGCACCGAAATAGACCTGTGCGCCCCGCGTCATCTTGCTAAGACAAACGCGCAATGTCGATCCGCCCGCCCCTCCTGATTATCGCCGGTGCCGTGCTGAGCGCGGGCGTGGGGTATGTCTGGGCCGGAACGCAGGACGATGCGCTTGCGCGCGCGCTGGAGCAGAATGCCGATGCCGCGCTGGCGCAGGCCGGGCTGGCGCAGATCACGGTCGATACCGGTCTTTCGCGCCGTCCCACACGCCATGTCCTGCTGGACGGAGCCGACGCGCTGGACGAGGCCGACCGCGCCCGCGCCGCGCGACTTGTCGGCGGTATATCGGGCGTCGGCGGCGTCATCTGGGCGGACGGCACGATGCAGGCGGAAGGCGAGGCGCAGACCTATGCCCCGATGCATTGCGAGGACGAAGTCGGCGCCCTGCTGCGCGCGCGCTCCATCCGGTTCGAGGAATCTTCGGCAGAAATAGAGGCGGCCAGCCGCGAATTGCTGGACGAGGTGGCGCAGGCGCTGCGGCCATGTCTGGGCAGCGTGATTTCCGTCACCGGGCATACCGACAAGTCCGGGCCGGAGCCGGGTAACCTGGCGCTGTCGCTGGACCGGGCGCGCGCCATCCGCGAGGCACTGGTTGCACGCGGCATCCCGCGCGACGGATTGCGCGCCAGCGGTGTCGGCTCGCGCCGTCCGGTGGAGGGTCTTGCGCCGGGCGATCCTGCCAATCGGCGCATCGAGTTTTCCGTGATTTCCACCGTGCCCGTGACCCCTACCATCGTCGACACGCCGGGGGCGCGCTGACATGCCGATCGTGTTCGAAGTGACGTTGCTCGCGCTGCTGGCCTATGCCATCGGACTGGCCATCGGCTGGGCGTTGTGGAGCCGCGATACGACCAACGCCGAGGGAGAGAAGGAATGATGGAACTGCTGGAAGCCAACTGGCCGGTCCTGCTGGTCGCGCTGCTGATCGGTATTGCGGTTGCCTATCTGCTGTTCGTGGCGATGCGCCGCACCAGCGTGGACGCCGACCGGACCGATGTGCTGGACGAAGGCGCCGCGCCCGCCGCACGCAATCAGGCGCTGATCGATGCGGAACCCGCCGCAACGTCTATGGCACCGCAGTCTGCCGTGCCGCCTGCACCCGTCGCCGCCCCGCTGGGTGGTGCCATCGCACCGGTAGTGGCGGCCGCGACCGAACCCGCGTCCGTCGCGGCGGACGACCTGACCCGCATCAAGGGCGTTGGCCCCAGATTGCGCGATATGCTGGCGACGCACGACGTGACCCGGCTGGACCAGATCGCCGCATGGACCGATGCCGATATCGCCCGCATCGACTCGCAGCTTGGCCGGTTCCAGGGCCGGATCGAGCGCGACAACTGGGTGGAACAGGCAAAGCTGCTGACCGCAGGCGACGATGCCGCTTACGAAGGAAAGTTCGGCAAGCAATGAACGATGCGCCCAAGGCCGATACCAAGCCGGTTCGCTATCCCGTCCCCGCCGAATGGGCGCGCGATGCCCTGATCGACACCGACAGCTACGCCGCGAAATACCGCCAATCGATCGACGAACCCGACGCCTTCTGGCGCGAAGAAGCGCAGCGGATCGACTGGATTGCACCGTTCGATACGGTCGGCGACTGGTCATTCGACAAGGACGATTTTCGCATCCGCTGGTTCGAGGGCGGCAAGCTCAATATCTGCGCCAACGCCGTGGACCGGCACCTTGCCGAACATGGCGACCGGGTAGCGATCCTGTGGGAGCCGGACGACCCCGCCACCGCCGCGCGCCGCCTGACCTATCGCGACCTGCACGGTGAAATCTGCCGCTTCGCCAACCTGCTGAAGGCGCAGGGCGTGGCGAAGGGCGACCGGGTCACGATCTACCTGCCGATGGTGCCCGAAGCCGCCATCGCCATGCTCGCCTGCGCCCGCATCGGGGCGGTGCATTCGGTGGTGTTCGCAGGCTTCAGCCCGGAGGCACTGGCGGGGCGCATCACCGATTGCGGCTCCACTATCGTCATTACCGCGGACGAGGGGCGGCGCGGCGGCAGGACCGTGCCGCTGAAAGCCAATGTCGATGCGGCGTGCGAGAAGGCACGATGTCGATACCGTCATCGTGCTGGCGCATACCGGCGCGGATGTGCCGATGGTGGACGGGCGCGACGTGGACTGGGCCAGCGGCATCGCGGACCAGCCCGCCACCTGCGACCCCGAACCGATGGATGCGGAAGATCCGCTGTTCATCCTCTACACCAGCGGTTCGACCGGCAAGCCCAAGGGCGTGCTGCACACCACCGGCGGCTATGCCGTGTGGACCGCCATGACGCACAGCTACGTGTTCGATTACCAGCGCAAACCGGACGGATACGATGCCGGTCTACTGGTGCGCGGCGGATGTCGGCTGGGTCACCGGGCACAGCTACGTCGTTTACGGACCGATGCTGAACGGCGCGACGCAGGTGATGTTCGAAGGCGTGCCCAACTTCCCCGACCACAGCCGGTTCTGGCAAGTGGTCGACAAATACGATGTCGAGATCTTCTACGCCGCTCCCACTGCCCTGCGCGCCCTGATGCGCGAAGGCGACGAACCGGTCTTAAAAACCAGCCGCAAGTCGCTTGCGATTGCTGGGATCGGTGGGCGAGCCGATCAATCCCGAGGCATGGGACTGGTATCACCGCGTGGTCGGCAACGGGCAATGCCCCATCGTCGATACCTGGTGGCAGACCGAAACGGGCGGCGCGATGATTACGCCCCTGCCCGGCGCGACCGCAGCTGAAACCCGGCAGCGCGACCCTGCCGATGTTCGGCGTGCAGCCCGCGCTGGTCGATGCCGAAAGCGGCGCTGTGCTGGACGGCGAAGCGGCGGGTGCGCTGGTCCTGACCGCAAGCTGGCCCGGCCAGATGCGGACCGTCTATGGCGATCGACCAGCGGTTCTTCGACACCTATTTCAGCCAGTATCCCGGCCACTATTTCACCGGCGACGGCGCGCGGCGCGATGCGGACGGCTATTACTGGATCACCGGGCGCATCGACGATGTCATCAATGTCAGCGGCCACCGCATGGGCACTGCCGAAGTCGAGAGCGCGCTGGTCTTGCATCCCAAGGTCGCCGAGGCGGCGGTGGTCGGCATGCCGCACGACATCAAGGGCCAGGGCATCTACGCCTATGTCACGACCGTCGCAGGCACGGACGACAGCGACGCCCTGCGCGCCGAACTGGTCAAATGGGTCCGCGCCGAAATCGGCCCCATCGCCACCCCCGACGCCCTGCAGTTCGCCCCCGCCCTGCCCAAGACGAGAAGCGGCAAGATCATGCGCCGCATCCTGCGCAAGATCGCGGAGAACGACACGGGCTCGCTGGGCGACACCTCGACTTTGGCGGACCCCGGCGTGGTCGATGCGCTGGTGGCGGGGCGGGTTGCGTAGGTTTGGTACTGGCGGCTATTGGGTGGAAATCGGATTCGGCTGGTCCCTCACCTTTGATAACTGTCCTCAATGCCAGGCGTAGCCCTTAAAGGCCGCGCAGCGTCCAGCCAAGGCTTCCAAATCTTAAGAATGATGGCAGCGAATCCGAGCGGTGCAAGCAAGCCAACCATATCGCTTGCTTATCATCTGCCAGCACCACCATCGGACAACGACAACCAGAACGGCGAGCGCAGCAGAGTTGTAGCGGCGACTTCTCGTATTCATTCGTGCTTCTTCGACTTCATCACAGTACCTACAGCGAGGTTTGTTCGCTTATCTATCGGTACGCTCATGGTCGTTACGTGCAACGGATACTTTTCAGAGCGCGTTTCCGCGCCTGGGCGTAAGCTGACCTTGCGCCGAGACTGACCAATCCTCCCCGATTTGTCGGGGAGGGGGACCATGCGCAGCATGGTGGAGGGGTATTCTTCCGCAGCAAAGTGACCCCTCCACCACTTCGTGGTCCCCTCCCCGGCCGAGCTGGGGAGGATCGCAAACCTTGAAGCGTGCCGCCACATCCGCCATCATCGTGTCTCACAAGGAACCCCGCCCATGCACGCTCCCGTATCTCCGCCGCAAACCGCCACCGGCATGGTGCCGTTCGACTGGTCCGACCCGTTCGACCTCGACGAGCAGCTGACCGAAGACGAGCGCATGATCCGCGATACCGCGCACGCCTTTGCGCAAAGCGAATTGCAGCCGCGCGTGCAGGCGGCGTTCCGGGGCGAGGTGGATGCGCCCGAACTGTTTCCGCTGTTCGGCAAGGCGGGCCTGCTCGGTGCGACGGTGCCGGAGGAATATGGTGGTGCGGGCGCGAGCTACGTCGCCTATGGCCTGATCGCGCGCGAGATCGAGCGGGTGGACAGCGGCTACCGCTCGATGGCCAGCGTGCAATCGAGCCTCGTGATGTATCCGATCCAGGCCTATGGCTCGGACGAGCAGCGCGAGAAATACCTGCCCGGCCTTGCCAGCGGGCGAACTCATCGGCTGCTTCGGCCTGACCGAGCCCGACGCAGGCTCCGACCCCGGCGGCATGACCACCAATGCCAAGACCGATGGCGACGGGTTCGTCCTCAACGGCACGAAAACCTGGATCAGCAATTCGCCCTTCGCCGACGTGTTCGTGGTCTGGGCCAAGAGCGAGGCGCATGGCGGGGCCATTCGCGGCTTCGTGCTGGAAAAGGGCATGAAGGGTCTGAGCGCCCCCAAGATCGAGGGCAAGGTCAGCTTGCGCGCCAGCACCACCGGCATGATCGTGATGGAGGATGTGAAGGTGGGCGCAGAGGCGCTGCTGCCCAATGTCGAAGGCTTGAAGGGGCCGTTCGGCTGCCTCAACCGCGCCCGCTACGGCATCAGCTGGGGCGCGATGGGTGCGGCGGAATTCTGCATGCACGCCGCGCGGCAATACGGGCTGGACCGGCACCAGTTCGGTGTGCCGCTGGCCTCAAAGCAGCTTTACCAACTCAAGCTCGCCGATATGCTGACCGACATCGCGCTCGGCTTGCAGGCGTCGCTGCGCGTCGGGCGGCTGATGGACGAAGGGCGGTTCGCGCCGGACATGATCTCGGTCGTCAAACGCAACAATGTCGGCAAGGCGCTGGATGTCGCCCGCCACGCCCGCGACATGCATGGCGGCAACGGCATCAGCGACGAATACGGCGTGATCCGCCACATGGTGAACCTGGAAACGGTCAACACCTATGAAGGCACGCACGATGTCCACGCGCTGATCCTGGGACGGGCCATTACGGGCATTTCCGCGTTCTAGGACGTGGTAGCCGACCGGTTGCGCGCACATCCCTTGCGAACGCTGAGGATGAGGTTGCGCTTTGATGGTACCCTGTTCGGATTGCCCCCCTGTCCTACAACCGCGTGCTATGGCATGAGGCCCGCATGACGTTCGCACGCCCCTCCCCCACCCTCCCCGCGCCCTGTCCTGGGGGCCGGAAAGTTTTGTCCCTGAACAGTGTCACACGTGTCACTTGTCCTACACGCCGGACCGCGCCACGCGGAACGACCGGCATGGCGGAGGCGCAACCAGAACGATGAAACTGCATGGCTATTACCGCAGCTCGACCAGCTACCGCCTGCGGATTGCGCTCAATCTCAAGGGGCTGACCTTCGAGAACCTGCCGGTGAATCTGCTGGAAAGCGAACAGCGCGACACCGCCTTCACCAGCCGCAATCCCTTTGCCACCGTGCCGATGCTGGCGGCGGGCGGGCGTGACCGGGCGCAGTCGATGGCGATCATCGAATGGCTGGACGAAGGCTTCACCGAACGCCCGCTGCTGCCAAGCGATCTGGAGGATCGCTTCACCGCGCGCGAGCTGTCCTACGCCATCGCCACCGAACTGCATGCGCCGCTCAACCTGCCGGTGCTGCAATATCTCAAGACGCGAATACGGGCAATCGCAGGACCAGGTCGGCGAATGGTATCGCCACTGGCTCGCCAAGACGCTCGTGCCGGTGGAGGCGCGGCTGGCGCAGCTGGAAACGACCAACTACCTGTTCGACGCGCCCGGCTTCTTCGAGGCGGTGCTGATCCCGCAGCTCTACAATGCACGCCGCTTCGGTTTCGACCTGTCGCCCATGCCGCATATCGAACGGATCGAAACCTGCTGCCTGCCCTTACCCGAATTCACCGCCGCCCATCCCGATAACCAGCCCGACAGTCCGGAGAACAAGATACCATGAAGCTCGCCACACTGAAGGACGGAACCCGCGACGGAACGCTCGTCGTCGTATCGAAGGACATCACCCGTTACTGCGCCGCCACCACCATCGCACCCACCATGCAGGCGGCGCTGGACGATTGGGCGAATTGCGCGCCCAAGCTGGAGGCGCTCTATCGCGATGTGGAGCACGAAGCCTGCCCGTGCGAACGGTTCCACGAGCGCGAGGCGCATTCGCCGCTGCCGCGCGCCTATCAATGGGCCGATGGCAGCGCCTACATCAACCATGTCGAACTGGTGCGGAAGGCACGCGGGGCCGAGGTTCCGGAAAGCTTCTATTCCGACCCGCTGATGTATCAGGGCGGCAGCGACGACTTCCTGCCGCCGCGCGCCGATATCCCGCTGGGCGATGTCAAATGGGGCTGCGACATGGAAGGCGAGATCGCAGTCATTACCGACGACGTGCCGATGGGCGTATCGGCGGAGGATGCGGCAGGGCACATCAAGCTGGTCATGCTGGTCAACGACGTATCAGCTTGCGCGGGCTGATCCCCGGCGAACTGGCCAAGGGCTTCGGCTTCTTCCAGTCCAAGCCTTCCAGCGCATTCAGCCCCGTTGCGGTGACGCCGGACGAGCTGGGCGATGCGTGGCAGGACGCGCTGGTCCACTTGCCGCTGCTGGTCGATTACAACGGTGCGCCGTTCGGGCGGGCGCAGGCGGGGCAGGATGCAACGTTCTCGCTTGCGCAACTGGTCGCCCATGCGGCGAAGACGCGCAATCTTGGTGCGGGCGCGATCATCGGGTCGGGCACGGTCTCGAACCAGGGTGCCGATGGCGGTCCGGGCAAGCCGGTGGCCGATGGCGGCGCCGGCTATAGCTGCATCGCGGAAATCCGCATGATCGAGACCATCCAGGACGGGGAAGCGAAAACCCGCTTCATGGCACCGGGCGACACGGTGAAGATCGAGATGCGCGATTCGCACGGCGCTTCGATCTTCGGCGCGATCGAGCAGACGGTGGTCGACGCTTAACCCGCGCGTTCGGGCAGGACGTGGCACGCGCCCCGGCCTGCAAATGGCGCGAACGGGGCCGGGTCGTCGGCGGATAGTTCTTCACGGTGCGCCGCGTCATATTCGGCAGTGATCCTGCGCAGGCGGCCTTTCGCGGTGCCGTGGCTGAAATCGAACAAGTCGGTAAGGCCGCGCTGCTTGCCGAATCGTGGCCAGAAACTGCGTGCGCCGGAAAGGTCGTAACCCGCCGCGATCAGCAGCCGCGCGGAAAGCCGGTCGGCCTCGGCCTCGCGCTTGCGTTTGGAGCGTGGCCGCAGCGGATCGTCGCGGTCATGGTGGCACAGCGCCAGATGCGCGACTTCATGCGCGATAATGGCGGCGAGTTCGGCATCGTCGGCGGCGAAGTCCAGCATTTGCGTCGTCACGCGGATGCGGGTGCCGTCCGAACCCGCCGACACGCCGCGCGCGGTGTCGACCACGAAGATCGCAGGACACCCTGCTTGTGGCGCATAGGCGATGCGCCCAGCGTCGGTATCGAGTACCATGGGGGTGTGTATCGGCGCGGCGGACAGCAGGGTCCAGATGCGCAAGGTATCGAGACCAGCCACCGGTTGACCGTCTATCGCAAGGATACCGGTGCCGACGGCGATCTGCGGATGCGTGCTCGCGCTGACGAAAATACGGCGCTCCGCATTGCCATACGCGCGCATCGCGTCAGCATGCCCCGCTGGTGGCACATCGTCGAGGTTGGCCACCGACACACCCGCCGTCGTCCGGCCGGCACACAAAGGCGCAGCGGCGCGCAGCACGGCATCGCCCACCCGCAACAGCCGCGCGTCGTGCCCGCGCAGTTGCGTCCAGCCGTTCCCGGCATTTGCCGCGGCGGCGGAATGCGCGCTAAATGTCACACAAAGCGCCATTGCGCAGGCAAACAGAACATTCTGCCGCAAACGGGTTGCCCTTTTCCGGCTGGAGTGGTTGAGAAGGTGCCGTGTCGCATAGCCGATGTGCCTGAAGGCGAATTCACCGATCAAGTGTTTGAAACTGCTTGACTTGGTGATAAATCAAGTTAGGGGCAATCGGGAATGAATTTAAATTTGGAGTGTACCATATGAAGAAGATCCTCATCTCGGCAGCTGCTGCCTCGATGGTTCTGGCGCCTGTCGCCGTTACCGCTGCTCCTGCAATCGAGCGCAGCGTTGCTGCTGCCCAGCAGGAAGACGAAATCGCCGGTAGCGGCGTTATCCTCGGTATTCTGGCCGCAGCCGCAATCATTGCCGGCATCGTGCTGATCGCCGACGGTGACGACGATCCCATCAGCGCCTAATCGTCCCTGACGAAATTCGAGAAGGGGGTTGGCATTGCCGGCCCCCTTTTTGTTTGTGCGCCTGAAAGATATTACGTGTCCGGTATTCACCCTGTGGCAAATCGGGCAGGGTCACGGTTACATACTGACGGGTGGTTCGACCGGCTTTGCGTCGCGCCAGTGACGCATCATTCAGCACCGGCACCGCCACGCTGCGGCTCCGGCCATAGCAACCGAGGCACGTGAAACAGGTTTCCCGCTTACTGCAATGGTCGCTCGATCTCGACCGGTCGTGGAAACGGCTGGTCGTGCTGGCGATGGATGCCGTGTTGTGCGCCGCCGCCGTCTGGCTGGCATTCTCCTTGCGCCTCGGCGTCTGGCAGACAATTACCACGCCGCTGCTTCAGGTGCTCGGCGTTACGCTGGTGGTCTTTCCGCCGGTATTTCTCGCAACAGGCACCTATCGCTCCGTCGTACGCTTCGCCGGCGCATGGACCATCCTGCAACTTGCCTCTGCGGTGGCGATGGTGGCGGTCCCGCTGATCGCGATCTTTACGCTCTACGCGATCCCCGGCGTACCGCGCACCGTGGGCGTCCTGCTGCCGATCCTTTTCTTCGGCCTGCTCGCGATTTCGCGGATGGTCGCGCGCTACCTGTTTGTGGAAGTCCTGTCGGGATACGGCTTCACCGGCGATATCAGCCGCGTGCTGATCTACGGTGCAGGCAATGCGGGGCAGCAACTGGCCAAGGCGCTGCGCCCGGACCGCAATTTCATCCTGATCGGATTTGTCGATGACGACCGGCGCCTGCATCGCCAGCGGCTCGACGGCATCTCGGTGAACCATTCGGCCGGAATGGGCGACCTCGTGCGCAAGACCGGCGTCGATACCATCTATCTCGCCCTGCCCGGCATCGGTCGCCACCGCCGCCGCGAGATCGTGGACCGGCTACTGGCGCTGGATGTGCAGGTGCAAACCCTGCCCAGCGTGCAGGACATGATCGATGGCCGTGTCTCCATCAACAGCCTTCGCGAAGTGCATGTGCAGGATCTGCTGGGCCGCGATGCCGTTGCTCCGGACGATGCGCTGATGCGCCGCAACATTGCTGGCAAGACCGTGCTGGTAACAGGTGCGGGCGGTTCCATCGGCAGCGAGCTGTGCCGCCGCATCGCCCTGGAAAACCCGCAGACCATGGTGTTGGCCGACATGTCCGAACCCGCGCTGCATCTGATCGAACGCGAGCTTGACGCGCTATGCGGGGGCGATAGCCGAACAGGCCCGGCGCTTCATGCCGAACTGCTGAACACGACCGATGCCGATGCGGTGCAGCGCGTCTTCGCCAAGCACAAGCCCGACACGGTATTCCATGCGGCGGCGTACAAACATGTGCCCCTGGTTGAAGCGAATGTGGTGGCGGGCGTGTTCAACAACGTCTTCGGCACGCTGAACACCGCCACCGCCGCGCGGCGGCACGGGACCGCCAGCTTCATACTCATCAGCACCGACAAGGCGGTACGGCCTACCAATGTGATGGGTGCCACGAAGCGCGCGTGCGAAATGATCCTGCAGGCGCTGGCGCAGCAGGATGGCAACACCGTATTTTCGATGGTGCGGTTCGGCAATGTGCTGGGTTCGAGCGGATCGGTGGTGCCCCTGTTCAAGAAACAGATCGAGGCGGGCGGCCCGATCACGCTGACCCACCGTGACATCAACCGTTTCTTCATGACCATTCCCGAAGCGGCGCAGCTGGTTATCCAGGCGGGCGCGATGGCGCGGGGTGGCGAGGTGTTCCTGCTGGATATGGGCAAGCCGGTGAAGATCTACGATCTGGCGCGCACGATGATAAAGCTGAGTGGTCTCAACGTCCGCGACGCGCAGCATCCAGATGGCGATATCGAGATACTGGAAACCGGCCTGCGTCCGGGCGAGAAACTGTATGAAGAACTGCTGATCGACGATCATTCTGCGCCGACCGACCATGTGCGGATCATGCAGGCTCGCGAAAAGGCGCCGACACCCGCCGAACTGGAACCGATGCTGGAACGCTTGCGGCAAGCGGTCTCCACCGGGTCGGACGAGAGTGCGTTGGCCGTCCTGCGCGAGATGGTGCCGGAATACGCCCCGGTTCCTGGAGCAGGCGAAGCCGGACCGGGCGTGCCGGATCGCGCCGTCGCCGCACCATGAGGACGCTGGTAACAGGAGCGAACGGCTTTGTCGGGCGGCACGTGGTTACCGCCCTGCACCGCGTCGGCATAGAAGTGCGTAGCGCCGTCAGGAATGTCGTATCGCTGGCCAGCGACCACGGGGAAACCGTCCGCGCGCCCGATCTCGGTTCGGGTGAAGACGACTGGCGGTCCGCCGTCTCCGGCATGGACGCCGTGGTGCATTGCGCAGCACGGGTCCACCAGATGAACGACAGCGCGGAAGACGCGCTCGCGCTCTACCGTCGCACAAATCGCGACGGGACGCTGCAGCTAGCCCGCGCCGCTGCGCAGGCTGGCGTGCGCCGGTTCGTGTTCGTCAGCTCCATCAAGGTGAACGGGGAGGCGACAGAGCCAGGTGCGCCCTTCACCGCCGACGATGCACCGCAACCTCTCGATCCCTACGGGCAATCGAAGGCGGAGGCGGAGGATGCGCTGTTCGCGCTCGGTGACGGCACCGGAATGGCGATCACGGTGATCCGGCCCGTGCTGGTCTATGGCCCCGGCGTGGCTGCGAATTTTGCTGCATTGATCGAGCTGGTGGCGCGCGGCCTGCCCCTGCCCTTCGGCGCGGTGCGCAATGCGCGTTCGCTGGTCTATGTCGAGAACCTCGCCGATCTTGTGCGCGAAGCCTTGCAGAACGATAGCGCGGCGGGACAGCGGCTACTGGTCAGCGACGGGCGCGACCTGTCCACGCGCGAGCTGGTCGTGCAAATCGGCGCGGCAATGGACCGGCGCGTTCGCCTGCTGCCAGTGCCTCCTGCAGCGCTGCGGTTCGCGGGCACGATGCTGGGCAAGCGTGCGATGATGCAGCGACTGACCGACTCCTTGCAAGTCGATATTGCCGCCACACGCCGCCGGCTGAACTGGACGCCGCCCTTTACCGTCGAACAGGGGCTGGCCGCCACCGTCGCGGCATGGCGCGCAAACAGGAATGCATCGTGATAGTGTCAATGGTTGCTGGCGTCGCTATGTGCTTCGGGTTGGCCCTCACCTTTGGATTGGCAATGGGTGGCACGGAATTGATGCGCCGCTACGCACTGTCGCGCGACCTGCTCGACACCGTCAACGCCCGCAGCTCGCATACTGTCGCGACACCACGCGGGGGGGGCGTCGCCATCGTTGCCGTTTGCCTGCTGGCGGTAATCGGCGGTGTGGCACTGTTCGATTTACCGGTCGGGAACGCGATCGGGATCGGCGGTGCCGGTGCGCTGGTGGCCGCCGTCGGCTGGCGCGACGACCATGCGCATGTGCCCGCAGTTATCCGGCTTGCCTGCCATGTCGCCGCCGCCGCCTGGCTGACGGCATGGATCGGCATCCCGGAATTGCCGTTCCTGCCAGCCACCAGCGCGACAGTTGCCATCCTGCTTGGCTGCGCGGTGTTCGGTATCGCCTGGCTCATCAACCTGTTCAACTTCATGGACGGGATCGACGGGCTGGCAGCATCGGAGGCAGTTTTTGTCTTTGCGGGCGGCGCGCTTCTGCTTGCGACAGCCTCCGGCGCACTGTCCGCAACGGCGATACTGTTCGCCCTGTTCGCCGCCGCCTGCGCCGGTTTCCTGTGGTGGAACTGGCCGCCGGCGCGCATCTTCATGGGCGATGCCAGCAGCGGTTTCCTGGGCCTGATGATCGGCGCGCTCGTCCTGATCGGCGCAGCGCAATCGTGGCCGCTGGGCGTGGCGATGGTGCTGTTGCCTGCGTTGTTCGTAACCGATGCCACCGTCACGCTGCTGCGCCGCATGGTGCGCCGCGATGCTGTTTTCGATGCACACCGGTCGCACGCATACCAGCGGCTTTCCCGCAGGCTTGGCGCGCATCTGCCGGTGACACTGGGTGCGCTGGCGGTGAACGTCGCCTTCGTACTACCGGTGTCATATGCTGTCGCGGCGGGTCTGCTCGATCCGCTGGTCGGAATCGTTGCCGCGTATTTGCCGCTGGCCATTGCGTGCCTGCTGCTGGGCGCGGGACGGGAGGAATAGCGTGGGCATGACAACCCGGCGCGGCGTGATCGCCGCCAGCCTGCCTGCCGCCGCCGCCACGGCGTTGGTCCTGCGCGGAGACGGTGAGCAGGCAGCGGCAACGCTCGGTGTCGGCACATACCGCTTCCTCGAAGACTTCGGCGCGAAGGGCGACTTCGACCCCGCCACCGGCACCGGCACCGACGACACCGCCGCAATCCAGGGTGCCATCGACTGGGCCTATGGTGACGGCAAGCAGGCACCCGGCGCCATCATGGTGGCAGCGCGCAATTACCTGTGCGGCCAGGTGCGCACCCACCCCTACACCACCATAATCGGTACGGGCCGCCACACGTCGGCTTTCTGGTGCCGCACAGGCACGACGGGCAAGTGGTGGAGCGATGCGGGGGCTGGCGCGCAAAAGCTGATGCTGTCCGGCCTTGCCTGGTACGGGCGCGACGAACGCGGACTGACATATATCGCCGAATTCGGCGGCGAAGGCATCCAGTTCGGTACAGAGGGTATTCTTGACGGGCTGTGGCTGCGTGGTGCGCCCAACGCCACCGCGCTGTCGGTCAATGGCAATGTCGGCATTGTCAGCGACATTACCGTGCAGGATGCGGCCATCGGTCTGGCGATCTTGGGCAATGGCAATCAGGTGCAGAACATCATTTCCATGCAGATGTCGCGCATCGGCGCGGACCTGCACGGCAGCTTCGTGCGCGGCCTGCATCTGGAGGCGATCGACAGCGGCGGATTGCCGCTGCGCATGGCAGGCGATTGCAGGGTGCACGATGTTTTCGTTTCGTCCGCCAGTGGCACCCGCTTCGACCACCTATTCGCGGTGGACGACGCGGCGTATGACGAATGGACGCTGGACAATGTGCATATCATCGCACGCGATTCTGTGGTGGAGCGCGGCATCGTTAAGGTCGGGCAGCGATATACCGGCGGTACGAACCAGGCGCGCTTCACCGGCGCAAACCTGCTCGCCAGCGTCGACGTTCATCGTGGCGAACTCGCGCTCGCAGGGCAGCGGTTCAGTGCCTTTGCGGTCGAACTGTCGGCTGCGGGTGGCACATTGCGACATCGCATCGGTGCACTAGGGGATGTGGCCGCCAAGGCGGCTTATGCAGAGGCCATAGCCAGCGCCTCGCCCGGCTTCAGCACCACCCCGGTATCGGCGCGCGATGGCGGCGGCTTTGCGAAAGGGGCGCGGATCGACCGCCGCGATGGATCGTGCCTTCTGCTGGATCTGCGTGGATCGGGCGGCGCGGAACGCCAGACCTGTCAGGCTGTCATCCAGCGTAACACCACGGGCCGGGTGCTGACCTGCCGAACCTCCGTCATGCCGGATGGCAGCGCGAACGGTTCGGGGCGGATGCTGGGCATCGCGTTCTTCGACGCCGCGAGTGGTGAACCGTTCGATTTGTCGGCCATGGCGGACGGGCTGATCGAAATCGGACTTAGCGGTTTTCTGGGCTGAGGTGTTACGCCTTTGCCCGCAACAACTCGTCCACTGTCCGCTCCGCGCATTTCTCCCATGTAAAGGCGCGCGACCGCTCTTGCGCGCGCCTTTGCAAAGCGTCCTTCTCCGCCTGCGGTAACGCCAACGTGGCGGCAATCGTTTCGGCAAGCGAGGACGCATCGCCGATATCGTAATAGCGCGCCGCATCCTCGAAAAACTCCGGCATGGGCTGGTTGCGCCCCGACACCGAAAGGCAGCCATGGTTCAGGGCCTCCAGTACGGTATTCGGACACGCCTCGGCACGCGACGTCATGACGAACAGCGTTGTGTTCTCAAAACACCACGCCATCTCCTGCGCGTCCAGGCGTCCGGCCCAATGGATCCTGTCCGCAACGCCAAGCGCATCTGCTTGCGCCTGAATGCGGGACTCGTACCCTTCCGCGCCCCGGTCGACCGCGCCTGCGAAGACCATTTTCATGTCTTGCGGCACACGGTTGTCCGCCATTGCCGCGATCAGGTCATGCACACCGCGCGCGGGCCGGATCGAACCGGCGGTAAACATGAACGCAGCCTCCCCAAGCGTATCCAGAGACCCAGGGCGGTGCGGCGCGGGTACGGGGCCGACACCATGCGGGACGATGGCCAGCTTCCTGTCGGCAACTTGCCATTGTTCCCGCAGATAATCCGCAACATGGGCCGATACCGCAATTGTCCGGTCGCTTTTGCGGCATGACGATTTCGCCGCATGCCGCCGTGCGATATTCTTCGCCCGGTCCAGCAAGGTGTTGCCTGAAAACGGCGTTTCCAGCGGCTCCATATTGCGCACCATCGTCACCACCGTCGCACCGGAAACGGTCATATGCCGCGCCGAAGGTATGAAGACCGTATCCGGTGCATAATTCGCAAGGAGCCCGTCGAGATCTGGCGAACCGGACAACAGGCCACCGGGGTCGAATGCCACCACATCGATACCGTCGGGCAGTCCGCCCAACGCCGCCTCCGGAACGAAGACGCGCAGCTGCGCCACCCTTGGATCGCGCGCAATCATCGGCGCAACGATTCGCAAATGCTTCGCCGCACCGCCGCTCAACGCGCCATTGGTCAACATGACGATGGCCAGTTTCATGCAAAAGCCTGCGCGATCTGGCGTGCGGCCTGTTTCGCCGAGAACATCGTGTCTGCCACGTTCAGGGCGCGCGCACCCATTGCGTTCAGGTCTTCGGCGTCCAGTAATTGCCGCGCCAGTGCAGGCAAATCGCCACCGTCCACATCGGTCGACACGCGCCCCACGTCTTCTTGCCGGATCAGCCGGACCAGGTCGTTGCCTGCGTTCACACAGGCCAGAACCGGCAGTCCGGCATGCATGTAGGAGATGAACTTGCCGGGAATATTGTGGGTCTTGTGCCGCGCGTCCAGCGCCACCATCCCGACCGCGCATTGGGCGTAGAGGCTTGGTATCTCGTCGGGATCGATCTCGTCGTAGAAGCGCACATTCGTCAGTGTTTCGCGCGCAGCCTTCTCACGCATGGCCGCGACGTCGCTGCCCCTCCCGACGAACACGAACGCCGCGCGGTCATCGTCGCGCATGGCAATGGCGAAGTCGAGCAGGCGCCCTGCCCCTTGCGCGATGCCCATGTTGCCGGCGTAAACGAACACGTTGCGATCCGCGAAACCTTCCCGCGCTAGGTCGATCGAACACGCCCCAGGCACCGGCGGCTGCAACCAGTTTTGCAACACCTCTACCCGCTTTCCGGCATAGCGCGGCTCTTCGAAAAACGCTGTATTTGCAGGGGTCTGCACCCCGATCACGTTGGCAACCGAATACTGATAGCGCGCCACCCGATCGAGCGCATGATACACCGGTCCGCGCCGCATCAGTCCGAGGTCGGCCGCCCATTGCGGAAAAATATCGCGCAGAATTAGGTAAGCTGGCGCCTCGCTTTGCTTCTTCAGCGCAGCGACCAGCGGACCGAGGAAAATGTTGGGCGAATACCACGCGATGCCGTCATATTTCCGGCCCGCCACAGGCGACTTGCGATAATTGCGCAGCATCGCAAACGGCATCGCGAATTCGCCGACCGTCCGCACCACATAGGACCGGTCGCGCGTGGCCATCGCTTTGAGGCGTACAACGTCAATGCCTTCGAATTCCTCCAGCCGCCACGGTTCCGCCTGATCCGAAGATGGCACCAGAACCGTCACGTCGTGGCCATTCGCCGTCAGTTCACGCGCCAGATCGCGCATCTGAACCGCGCAGGACGACCGCATCGGGACGAAGTGTTCGGCAATCAGCGCAATCCGCATGGCTTACTTGCCGTACTGCTTCCAGACGACACGGTTCACGTAATCGGTGTAGCTGTGCAATATGCGCAGCACCTTGTCCGAGACGTTGGGCATGCTGTAATCGGCGGGTAAGCGGATCAGCCGCTCTTCGCCACGGGGCTGGTCGGCCAAAATGGCCAACCCCTGCAGGATGCGTTCGCTGCCCAGCCCGACCATCATTGCCGCGCCCTCTTCCATCCCCTCGTGCCGCTCGTGTGTTTCGCGCAGATTCAGGGCCGGGAAGTTGAGGATCGCGGCTTCCTCGCTGATCGTGCCGCTGTCCGACAACACCGCCTTGGCGGACAGTTGCAGCGCATTGTAATCGAGAAAGCCCAGCGGCTTCATCAGCTGGACCAGCGGGCCGAAAGTGAGACCTGCTGCATCGATGCGATGTTGTGTGCGCGGATGCGTGGAGACGATGATTGGCAGGCCATAGGTATCGCCCACCTTCTCCAGCGACGCCGCAAGGGCGCGCAGGCTGTCGACCGGATCGACATTCTCTTCACGATGCGCACTGACCAGGAAGTACTGCCCAGCCTCCAGCCCCAGTCGCTTCACCACATCCGATGCGTCGATGCCGGCGCGGTAATGGTGCAGCACTTCGAACATCGGGCTGCCGGTCTTGATGACCAGATCGGGCGAGACGCCTTCGCGCAGCAGGAAGTCGCGCGCGATATCGCTGTAGGTCAGGTTTATATCGGCGGTGTGGTCGATAATGCGGCGGTTGATTTCCTCGGGCACGCGAAGATCGAAACAGCGATTGCCCGCTTCCATGTGAAACGTCGGTATCTTGCGCCGTTTTGCCGGGATAACCGCGAGGCAACTGTTCGTGTCGCCCAGTATCAGCAGGGCTTCGGGCGCGTGTTCCGCCAGCACGGCATCCATCGCGATGATGACGTTGCCGATGGTTTCCGCACCGCTCGCCCCGGCGGCGTTCAGGAAATGGTCCGGTTTGCGAATGCCCAGATCGTCGAAGAACACCTGGTTCAGTTCGTAATCGTAATTCTGGCCGGTATGCACCAGCGTGTGGTCGCAATAGCGGTCCAGCGTGGCGATGGTGCGCGACAGGCGGATGATTTCGGGCCGCGTGCCGACCACGGTCATGACGCGCAGCTTACGCATCGACCAGCTCGCGAATTTCCGGAAGGCGCAGCAGCACCTCCTTCACGCCCGCCACATCCAGCCGCCGGGTGTTGTGCGACGTGTAATCGTCATGATCGGACACGGCGGTCTCGCCTTCGACGAAATACTGCGCGTAATTCAGGTCGCGGCTGTCGGCGGGGATGCGATAATAGTCGCCGTGGTCGGCGGCCCGCGCCATCTCCTCACGCGATACCAGCGATTCATACAGCTTTTCGCCATGCCGGGTGCCGATAACCCGCACTGGATTGTCGCGCCCCAGCAGTTCCTTCAACGCCTGCGCCAGATCGGCCACAGTGGAGGCCGGTGCCTTCTGCACGAAGATATCGCCGGGTGTCGCGTGTTCGAACGCATAGAGCACGAGGTCGACCGAATCCGCCAGCGACATCAGGAACCGCGTCATGTTGGGGTCGGTGACGGTCAGCTCCTCACCGCTAAGCAACTGCTTCACGAATAGCGGGATAACCGAGCCGCGCGATGCCATCACATTCCCGTAGCGCGTCGCGCACAATACCGCCCGGTCCGTACTCGACAGCCGCGAGCTGGCGACCATTACCTTTTCCATCATCGCCTTGGACATGCCCATCGCGTTGATCGGATAGACCGCCTTGTCCGTGCTAAGCACCACGCACCGGTCCACCTGCGCGCGTATGGCGGCGCGCATCACGTTTTCTGCACCCAACACATTGGTGCGGACTGCTTCCATCGGATAGAATTCGCACGACGGCACCTGTTTTAATGCGGCGGCGTGAAACACGTAATCCACCCCGTGCATCGCGTCCGACACGCTATCGTAATTGCGCACATCACCTACGTAGAACTTCACGCGATCATCCTGAAGCGCGATCCGCATGTCCTCCTGCTTCTTCTCGTCACGGCTGAAAATGCGCACTTCGCCGAAGTCGGACTGGATCATACGTTGCAGCACAGCATTGCCGAACGATCCGGTGCCACCGGTGATAAGCAGGGTCTTGTCTTTGAACATGGCCATGTTCTCTACCCGAAAGCCCGCATTGCCGCGACCAGCGCGGGCCAGTCTTTCGGGGTAAAACCGGTCGCATCGCGGAAACGGCCGGAATCGAGCGAGCGGTCGATGATCACATCGTCGCTCGGCACAATCTCGATATCCTTGTCGTAGACCTCGGCCACCAGACGCAGCAAGGTGAGTTTATCGATAGGCGGGGCTGATACGTGATAGACCCCGCGTAGGTCGGGATTGGGAATAACGTGCTCGCGCATGATGCGCGCCAGCTCGACGGTTGGCAGGCCGGAGAATACTGCTTTACCGAACCCCTTCACCAACCCTTCTTGCGACAGGAACCAGTCTACCAGACTGCGCGCGCCCGACAACTCGTGCCCTATGATCGAGGTACGCAAGGTTATGGCGTGCGGGTAATCGACCTCGCCCAGGAATTTGCTGCGGCCATAGAGATCGCCGGCATCGGCAAAGTCGCCTTCGACATATCCGCCGGTTTTGCCGGAGAACACGCAGTCGGTGCTGGGCTGGATCAGCCGCGCACCCGCCAGACCGCACAGGCGCGCAAGGCGGTGGGGCAACAGTGCATTGATCGGCAACGCTTCCAATGGATCGCTGGCCGAGGCGAGCTGCTTCACCACGCCCACGCAATTGATAACGACATCGGGCTGCGCCGCCGCCATTGCTGACATAAGATCATCGGTGGACGTTACATCGACACCGCTCAGCAGGCGGTCGTGCAGCTCGGCAGGCAACAAGGCCGCTGCGCGCCCCGACCGTACCGTGCCGCGCACGGTCAGGTCCGGCTGCGCGGCAAAATCGCGCAGGACCGCGTTGCCCAGCATCCCGCTGGCACCAAAAACCAGCACTCGCGTCATGTTGTCCACCCCGTGACTTGCTGCCCGCCCCGCCGTGCTTCCTGTTGCGTTTCCGCCCGGCCAAGCAGGATGCGAACACCCAGCAGCGGGATCAGCTGCGTCAGCACAAAGCCCAGAATAACGCTGGTAAACTCACCCACCATCAGTCCGATGGAGGCCCACAGGACATGCAGGAAAATCGTGAAGTCGACGCAGAACGCGCTGTTCATCGCGCGCGCGCCATTGCGCAGCAGGCGCAGGTACCAGAACACCACAAGCCCCATCAGCAGTGTGTAGACCAGCAAATAGCCCAAGATGCCGCTGAAATAGCCGAAATTGATGATCCATTCACCAAGGAAGGTAGGCGTCAGATTGGACAGCCCCTCCCACGCATCGCCTGCATATTCCTTGGTGAAGAACACGCCGCCGGTATCCGGTTTCTCGGGATAGATGCTGCGCGGGATCGCATTGGTCACCAGCGACAGGAACGTGCTGCCGCCCGCCAGCGACAGAGTATTCATGCCCACGATCAGGTCCAGCGGCTCGACCCCGTATGTAAACGAATTCAGACTGAAGCTCTGCGTCGTATTACTCAAACCTGTCGTCAACTCGCCATCGGTAAAGCTCAACCCGTTGCGCACGACGCCCAGCAGCGACGCCATACCGACCAGCGTAGTTGCCATCCCTGCGGCAAGCGGCATCGAAATAGGCCGGTACAGATAGTGGTATGCGACGAACAGCAGCACGAAGACATTCAACATGGCGGACCGCGAACCGGACAGGAACCCGACGCCCAGCACCGTCATCAGATGTGCCGTGAACAGGGCCCACCAGGCCCATGATCGCGGGCGCGACACGCCCAGTGCGAAGAACGCGACGTTGAGCGGCGACACGGTGTTGATCAGCGTGCGCGCCCAGCCATAGCCACTCCAGTCACGCACCCGGCTGTTGATGCTCTCGATATAACCCTCCAACCCGCCAAGCTGCGTCAGCATGTAAAGCTGCGCGAAGACGGCTGGCACCGACAGCACCCAGATTACGATGGGCACGGTGTAATCGAGATCTGGCGCACGTTTGCGGTGCAGCCTGCGCGCAGACGGGATCTGCGCGGCGAACTGGCCCCGCACCGCCTCGATTATGACCAAGGCAATACCGATCAACATTGGCACGCCGATCAGGAAAACAGTCCCGTCGCGCACCGGCGTGAACAGGACGCCGATATGGAACAGCAGGTAGAATGCGAGATAAAACTTGGCGGGGGAGAAGGTATCGGGATTGGACGTGACGGCGACGAAACCGCCGATCAACAAAAAGATTGCCAGCACGAAAAGCATGCGCCGTCGCCGTTTCCTTATAGCGGGGGTATGTCCCGCCCGTTTTCCGAAGCACTATTGCGACGCCGGGCTATGACCTCGCGGAACTGCCCGGACCCCTGCCGGACCATCGTCGAAAGCGCGACGCGCTCTGCCCGCGTCATAGCGACATACCACATCAGCACAAGCGCGAGTGCCAGTGCCCCGGCAAGAACCGATACGGCCCATAGTGCTGGCAAGGTTGAAAAAACGAACCACGCCGTCGCCGAGTACAGGCACGAGACCACGGCCGCCGAGAACAGCAGGCGTATTGAAAACCCGGTGTCGAAGTGCCGCTCGCTATACCATGTCGCGGCGAACGCGCTGGCGATGGTGCTGACAAGAAACGCGATGGCGGCGGCACCGATGCCGACACTATCGGCCAAAGCCGCCAGCACGGCGACATTCAGCACACCGCCTACGGCAAACACCGCAGTCAGGCGCGACGTAACCCGCGCGCCGTGAATGCCGATCGACGTGATATTGGCGATACCGATCCAGAGCTGTCCGAACATGAAACTCGCCACCAGCGCCGTCGCCGCCCCATATTCCGGCGGTGCAAAAATGGCGACTAGTAATGGGCTCACCATACTGGCCACACCGGCTAGCGCCAGCATCGCTATCGTGAAGGCGGACAGCACGCGGCTGTAAGCATCGGGGGCGCGATTGGGCAGATCCAGCTGCTGGAATGCCCACGGCTCCCACGCCAGCCGGAAACTGTACACCACGAACCCGAACAGCGCCGCCACGCGGATCGCGACGCTGGCGACGGCCACCGCGTTCAGCGCCAGGAATAGCGCCAGCAGCAATCGCGTGCCGTTCGTCTGCAGCCAGTTCAGCAAAACCGACGGCATGGTCGGCAGGGCATAAGCCAGCATGCGGGCGAACAGTGGCTGTGCTGGCAAGGGACGTGGCAAAGTGCCGAAGCTGTACCGCCAGGCCAGTGCCACGCCCGCCGCCTTGGCGATGCTCATGCCCCACAAGGCGCCCCACAGGCCCCATCCCAGCACGACCATGAAAACAATGCTGAGTACGGTTGCGGCCAGCACGTCGAGGAACGAGAACAGCGCGAACCGCACCGGCTTTCCGGCAAACCGCAGGATGATGAGCTGGATACCGAACAGCTGTGCCAGTAGCGTCAGCGCCAGCAGCAGCGGGGCATATTGCGTCAAATGCGGATCGACCCACCCAGCCATCGCAGCCCCTGCTGTCACCACGACCAGAACGCCCGTTCCCGCGACCGCGATCAGCAACCCGGCCCAGACCAGCTGCGGGAGGGTCTTTTCATCGCGCGCAGTGTAGTAATCGCGCAGGATGGCGGATTCACTCTGTAACCCGACCAGCAGGATGCCGAGCGTATAGACCGCCAGCAGGACTTCCAGCGTGCCGTAGTCCGTCACGTCCAGAACGCGGGTGTAAAGCGGGACGAGGAAGATCGCCGCAAGCCGGCTTGCCGCCCCACCCACCCCGTAGATGAGGAAATCGCGAATCATGTGCGTGCCGCTGGCGCTGCGTCGCTCCACTGGAACGTGACGACCCTTATGGCGTCGGTTTCGAACGCGATCTCACTGGCCGCAATGCTGTCCGGCAAGGCGTCGAACACCGTCTCGAAGCGAGTGCGGTCGAGGACGCAGGCATTGATGCGATAGGCCTTCACGATCTTTTGCAGTGCCGTGCGGGTCGGAAAAGGAAACGGGTCGAACGCCTCGCCGATGGTCATGCCGCAATAGCCGTGACCGACCGCGATGCAGTAGGAAAACTGCCAGTTATTGGGCAGCATAAACTTGAGAAACTGCTCGTTATTGGCCGCGCACCGGACCTCGCCTTCGATGGTGCGGTCAATTGCCGCCGCTGCATCGTCCAGCCGCAAGTCCTTGCCGCCAAGATAGCGCGCAAGGATACGCGACGCCTGCACTTGCGCCAACGCAAGCGCAGCGAACACGCCGACGATAATGGTTAGCGGTATGGCGCCGATAATCGGAACAAGCACGGCCACCGCACCTAATGTGGCAAACGGCGTAACCGCCTCGACATAGCGTTCCGGTTCGCCAAGAAAACGCGTGGGCCGGAAGGAGGTAGCGATGAAAGCGAGAACACCCGCCAGCGCAACGCTACAGGCATAGGAGGCAAAATCGCTGCCGCCATCGCTTAATGCTGCCAGCGCGGCGACGACGGTCAGCGGGTTGAGCAGCAGCACGATGAGAACGCTGTTTTCATAAGCGTAGCGCATCCCGGCGACGGGCCGGACGGCGACTTTGCGCCAGATGTCCCACACCAGATCGCGCCACAGGCCATGCCGCCGTGCCAGCACGTACACAGGTGCCAACTCGCGCTGATAGGCTGCGATGAAGCGCGCGGTGTTGGTCAGATAGCCATGTGCGTAACGCGGATGGACTGCGATGAAGAGCAGCAGGCCCCCGCCTGTTCCCGCAATGATTTCAGGGCGTCCGGATACCAGCGCCAGCGCGATCCCGGTCAGCACGAGGGTCTGCGCACCAAATGTGCTGAACGCGATGACGAGATAGCTCGCGATGATAAGCACCAGCCACGCACCAACTGAACCGACTTCCATCGCCACAAAATAGCCTGCGCCATAAACGACGGACATGAGGATTAGCCCGATGCTGCGCGCGCTTAGCCCGAAGTTGCGGGCGCTGAGCGCGTGGTAGAATTGCGGGGTCACCGCGAACAGGCACGCTGCCAGCGCAGCGGTTGCCGGGTCGAAGCCCGCCGCCGTTCCCAGCATCAGGGCAAACCCGCCCAGAAGGGCCGTGTGCAATCCGTTCACCGCCGGATTTAGCAGCACCTCGGTCCGCCGCAGGATCGACAGCGGAAATCGCGCCATGATCGCATGCAGATAAAGCGGTAGTGCACCGATATACGCCTCGTTCAGCAGGCGCGGGATGCGGATGAACAGCCGGTGCCTGTTTTCACGCACGGCCCGGATCAGGAACTGGTGGACGACGTGGTCCGTGCCGCTGCGCGCATTGATTCGCGCCTGTGCCAGCGACAGGGCAAATGCGACCGCCGCCGCCGCCACGATTATCGCAATGGCAGCCGTCATATCCATCAGATGCCATTGCGCGCGGTGCTGATCGACACGCCCGCAAAGGCTTCTTCCAGCACAGCGCGATCGGGGAAGTTCACCAGCACGCCCTTGTCCTTCTTCTGGTACACCACCATCGCGCCCACCGCGACGGATGAGGCGCCGCCATCGCGTACGGCAGAGACCATATCGCCCACATGGCGCGTGCCGCCTTGCGCGATGACGGGTATCGACACCGCCTCCGTCACACGCGCAATCAAGTCCAGGTCGGGACCGGACCAGTCCCCTTCGCGGTCGATGGCGGTCAACAGAATCTCTCCCGCTCCGCGCCGTTCCGCTTCCTGCGCGAAAGCGACTGCATCGACGCGTCGCTTGCGCCGCCCGCCATGCGTCCACACCCGCTCCGCGCCGAACCGCGTCTTGCCGACATCGATGGATACGACCAGCGCCTGGCTGCCGTAATTGCGGGCAATCTGCTCCAGCAGAACGGGATCGTCATGCGCAGCGGTGTTGACAATCACTTTCTCGAACCCGGTGTCGAATACCCGGCTCGCCTGATCGAACGTTGCCAGCCCGCCGCCATAGGACAACGGCATGAAACATTCGCTGGCGATGTCGGCCAACAACGCGAAGTCCGGTCCGCGCTTCTTGCGCGTGGCGAGGATGTCCAGCACCGCCAGTTCGTCCACCTCAAGCTCGTTGAAGATGCGCAGCGTGTTGCACGGATCGCCGACATAATCGACGCCACGGAAACGCCGCGTCTTCACCAGCGCGGCATCGTGCAGCAGCAGCGCGGGAATGATGCGAACCCTTAGCATGACCCGACCGCTCGCATCACAGCGCCGCAAACGCGCGCAGCAGCGCCATGCCGAAACGGTGGCTTTTTTCGGGATGGAATTGCGCGCCATAGATATTGTCGCGGCGGATACCGGCATCGAAATCCATACCGTAATGCGCCGTCAGCATGGCGTCCGCGCGGTCCTCGACCTCCACGGCGTAGGAATGGACGAAATAAAAGCGCGTTTCCGGCTCGTCCGCCATCCAGTCGGTGATCGGTGCCGGGTTCGCGCGGCTGACCGTGTTCCAGCCCATATGCGGCACTTTCAGCCCCATCTCGCGCGGGAAGCGACGCGCGGTAGCAGGGATCAGGCCCAGGCCGGGCTCGTCGCCCTCCTCGCTGCCATCGGTCAGCAACTGCATCCCAAGACAGATGCCGAGCAGGGGCCGCCTGCGCTGCAGCGCATGGTCACGCAACGGTTCGCCGAGGCCAAGCGCCCCGATCCGTTCCATCGCCGCATCGAAGGCGCCAACGCCGGGCAGCAGCACCTTGTCCGCCGTCGCGATCACGGCAGGGTCGGCAGTCACTTGCGCGGCCACGTCGATGTGCCGGAACATGTTCCGCAAAGAGCCCATATTGCCCATGCCATAATCGACGATGGTAATCATGCCGCCGCACCATCTGCGGCGATGGGGAAACAATATTTCATATAAAAGCTACGCGGCACCAGCTCGCGGTCGGCGAGCAGCTTGAACACCGGCCGCATCCGCTCGAACCGCTTTTTGTAGGTCGGAAATTCGGTCCAGTAACGCGGTGGCTGCGCCATGATTGCATCATATGTCTGCCGATCGAAGCCCAGCCGCTTGCGGAAATAGGCGGACAGCCCCTCCTCCACATGTCGCGGCGCATGATACTCGGCCCATGCCTCTTCGCGTGTTACTTTCCCCTGCCGCGCAAGCGCAGCCAGCGTGTTGTTGCGCATATCAGCGCCGAACTTGTCCGGCAGATACACGCCGTGGAAAAACGCCGTCATACGGTTTTCCAGATGATGTCCGCCGTAATATTCCCAGCCATATTCGCGCTGGAGGAAATCGCGTGCGGTCTCCTTGGAGTAATCCATATACCAGAACGGGCGCCATTTGCGGATACGCGCCACCGCAGACCAGTACATCATCCGGTTGAACGTCATCAGCGGATAGGTCTTCACCGGCATGGTGCCGTATTGGGCGTGGATCGCCTTAATATACTTGCCGTCGAAATAATTCTTGCCCAGCGGAGTAATCCCCTCCTGCACGAAGGTATGCCCTTCCAGGATGGTGCCGATGCCGAACTTGTTGGCGGCATATTGCAGCACTTCGGCAAAGGCGAGATCGGTGCTGGCTTCCAGCTCGGGCACGCCCGCCACGAAGAAGGCGCGGAAGATATCGTCCGCCTCCTTGTTGTTCACCACCCAGGTAAACAGGTCCACGTCCAGCGCGCGCAGAACCTTTTCGATATTTTGCGTGGCAATCGCGGAATTCCAGGTGTTGTCGTAATGCACCGCCAGCGGGCGCAGACCCCATTCCTTGGCCAGATACACCATGTAGGAACTGTCGGTGCCGCCGCTGACACCGATGACGCAGTCGTATTTCTTGCCGCGCCCCTCGCGCTTGATGGTCGCCACGGTTTCCTCGACGCGCCGCTGTCCTTCGGGTTGGCCGGTGCCGTATTCCGCGACCAGATCATCGACCATGTGGCAGTAATTGCACACGCCAGCCGCGTCGAAGCTGATGCTGGCAACGCGTTCGTCGTAGATGCAGCGCGTGCAGACCTGCAAGTTGGTCTGCGCCAGCAAGGTGGGGTCGGAGAGCAGGCAGAAACCTGCTACGGCCTAGCGGTGCGTGAAGCGCCCGGAATAGGCGGCTTCCTCGGCATGGAAAAACGCCGCGTCCATCGCGTTCGCATCAACAATGCCGCGTACTTCCTCTTCGCTGAAACGGCGGGCATTGCTGGGGCTGTACCAATCGAAATTTGTGACGACCGACGTGTCGTGGCCAAGCTCGTCGTTCCAGAAACACTTCAGGAAATTCCAATAGATGAACCGCTGGATATCGACCGGCCCTTCCTTGATGCCCAGCAAGGGAATTGCGGGCGCATCTATCGTCACGTCGAGCGCACTCAACCGCTTGCCCAGTTCCGCCAGCTGTTCCGACATCTGCCACAATTCCTCGCGGTCCACTTCCTTGCAGTGAATGCGAAAATAGTCGTCCAGCAATTCACGGGGCAGCGCCTTCTTCGCGTAGAAATAGCAGGCAAATTCGCCCGATTTGCGCTGCGTTATGCGCGCCAGTTCGGCGAAGGTAGCTTCGGGGTCTTCGGTGTGCATGATGACCTGGTCGCAACTGACATAATCCACCGCGCCATCCCTGAACGGCATGTCGGCAATGTCGCCACGGATGAAGGCAATGTTGGACCGGTCGCCAAACATCTGCGCCGCCTGCTGCGCCGCTTCGGAAAAGTCGATGCCGATGACCACGGCGTCGGGTGCAAGGTCCGCGAACCACGCCGCCTTGTAGCCCAAACCGCACCCCGCATCGACGATGACGGAACACTGCCGCAACCGTTCGGCCAGCGCGGCCTCGTCGGCAAAGCCATACAGCTTGAGATACCATTCGCGCTGGAAAGCATAAAAATCTTCCAGCGACTGCTTGGAATCCGCGTACTTGCCCCACTTTTCAGTAAAGACATCGTTCGTCTGCTGCTGGTTTTCGGCAGCCGACGTGTCGAGCAGCGAGACGTAATTGCCATCGAGCACCAGTGCGTCTTTCGTCGCAGCGGTCAAGCGTTCGCGGTTTTCGATATTCATGCTGTTTCCGATGCGTCGGGAGCGATGCGGGCAGGATTGCCATAGGCGCGGGCGCCACCGGGTATGTCGGCCAACACCAGGCTGTTGGCCCCCACCACCACGCCGTCACCTATCGTGACGCCCTTTGCAATCACCGTGTTGGGGCCGATATAGCAGTCGTTGCCGATGCGGGTTGACGCGTTCGCATACGCCGCTTTGCCGCCCGAAATCGCCCACTGGACAGTATCGTGGCTGTAAATCTGCACACCGGCGGAGATCGAGCAATTCGATCCAATGACCAGCCCGCCCGACCCGTCGAGTATCGTGAAGGGTCCGACCCAGGTGTCCGCACCAACGCTGACATCGCCAAAGACGTGCGCGCTGTCGTAAATGGACGCACCCTCGCCAAAGCCCAGTGCCCGCGCCTTTTCCCAGCGGTCGGACACATAATCGCCGAACGGAACAACGCGTTCATATTCGGACCGCAAGGCCGAACGGCGTTCCGCCAGGAATGCGCGCAGGGTGGCGAGCATTCCGGTCACAGGGTCTGCTCCAGATATTCGTTCACATTCAGCAACGACCAGATAAGCAGCCGCCGGTTTTCCTTGCCGTCCAGATGCTCGCCCACCAGCGAATGCACCGTCTTGCGATCCAGAACGTCGAACAGCCGCGCATCGGTGCCACACAGCCGGTCGCGCACGAAGTCGATGCTTTCGCCCTTGAACCAGCTTGCGTCGGGCGAGGAAAAGCCCTGCTTCTGCGCTTTGGTCACCTCGTCAGGGATGTAGCGGCCCATCATGTCGCGCAGGATCTGCTTCCCGTCGCTGGACTTGCGGAAGATATCGCGCGATTTCCCGGATACGTCGTTTTCGTCGATGCGCACTGCCTCGTCGAGCTGGTTCAGCTTGAGGCCGACCGGGCACTGCATGGCAAAATCGACCAGATCGTTGTCCATGAACGGTACGCGCGTTTCCAGGCTGTGCGCCATCGACAGCTTGTCCTCCACAACGAAAAGGCCGTGCAGGAAGGTCTTTGCCTCAAGATAGAGCGAATGGTTGATGTAGTCTTCGGGCCGCTCCAGCGTATTTTCGTGCGTGGCGAAAACCTCACGGAAAATGCGGCGCGGATTGACCTGGTCTGCCGTGACACCGGTTGGCATGAACAGCGCGTCGCGATTGGGCCGGTCGACCAGCCGTTGCCAGTAATCGTAATACTGGTCGACATAATGGTCGAAATCTCGGTTTTGCGCGGCGCGATAATAGCGCCAGGGATAGCCGCCGAACAGTTCGTCCCCGCCCGCCCCGCTCAGCACAACTTTCACGAACCGGCTGGCAAGCTGGGCGGCGTAGTAATTTGGGTAGCTCTGGCCGACACGCGGTTCTTCCAGATGATGCGCCAGTGTCGGCAGGCAGCGCTCCATGTCGCCCGCTTTCAACACCATCTCGTAATGCTCGGTCTTGAACCGCGCGCTCATCGCCTCGGCCTTGACGCGCTCGTCGAACGCCAGTTCTATGCCGGATGCCGAGCTGAGATCGAAGCCACAGGTGAAAGTCTTGAGGTTGTCGAAATTCGTGGCAGCGATGGCAGTGATGGAACCTGAATCCATGCCGCCCGATAGATAGCTGCCTATTTCCACGTCGCTGACCAGCTGCCGGTTGACAGCCTGCGCGAACAGACGGTCCAGTTCCTCGCGATATTCCTGGGGCGAGGCGTTCTGGTCGGGATCGCGGAACCGGTAATCCCAGTATCGGGTCAGCTCCAGTTCGGGCTGATCGCGCTTCAGGTCCAGCACACCGTAATGCCCGGCGGGCACCATCCGCACTCCCTTCAGGAGGGTCCGGTCGGTGAACAGGTTCTGGAACGTGAAATATTCGTACAGCGCCTCGTTATCGAGGCTGCGTTCGAACGCGGGATCGGCAAGAATCGCCTTTTGTTCCGACCCGTACCAGAACCGATTGCCCTGCTGCGCATAATAGAGCGGCTTGATGCCATAGCGGTCGCGCCCGAAGGTCAACGTGCGGTCCTTGCGGTCCCACAGCGTGAAGGCGAACATGCCGTTCAGCTTCTCGATCGCTGCGATGCCCCAATGCGCCAGTGCGTTCAGCACCACTTCGCTGTCGCTGGCGGAGCGGAACCAGTACCCGGCAGCCTCCAGCTCGTCCCGCAGCTCGCGGAAGTTGTAGACCTCTCCGTTGAAGTTGAGGACATAACGATGCTCGACGCTGACCATCGGCTGCGCCGCCTGGTCGGACAGGTCGATGATGCGCAGGCGGCGATGCCCGAAACCGACATTGCCTTCGGTCCACAACCCGCACCCGTCCGGCCCGCGATGAACCAGCGCATCGCGCATCGCCAGCACGGTTTCCGGCGCGACTGGCGCCCCGTCCAGCCGGATCAGGCCTGCAATGCCGCACATATCAGGGGGCTTTGCGAACGGTGGCGATGACGTAATCCTGCTCCGCCTCGCTCATGCCATGAAACAGCGGCAGCGAGATGGTGCAGTCATTTGCAATACGGGCATTTGGCATATCTTCCGGCGCGAGCCGATACTTCTCGCGGTAATATGTCAGCATGTGGACAGCATGGGTGGCAGGCCGTGTCGAGATACCGGCGGTTTGCAACGCTTCCATCCAGGCATTACGCCGCGCGTGGACGGCGGCGATGTCGTTATGCACCTCGCCCGGTTCGAACAGGCAGGGATAGCTTTGATAGCTGTGCTTGCAGTTCTCCGGCTCCTGCGGCGTCTGCAACCAGTCCAGATCGGCAAAGGCGTCGTCGAAACGTGCAGCCAGCCGGCGGCGTTCCGCCACGATATCCGCTGCGCGATCCATTTGCGCGGAACCCAGCGCGCCCTGGATATCGGTCATGCGCTGGTTGTATCCCGCATGAGGGTGGTCGGCGAGCAGGAAGGGGCGCGGGCCGTGATGACGTTGCAGGTCGGACATGGCCGCCCCGTGATCGCGCAACTGCTGCACTTTTTCCGCCAGTTCGGGATCGGCGCATGTCACCATTCCGCCCTCGCCCGTGGTGATCGCCTTGCGCGGGTGGAAACTGAACGCGCCCGCATCGCCCAGCGTGCCGACATGCTTGCCATTATAGGTGGTGCCGAACCCGCAGGCGGCATCCTCGATAACCCACAGGCCGTGCTTCTTCGCAACCCGGTTCACCTCGTCCATGTTGGCGGCAAGGCCGAACAGATGGACCGGCATGATGCCGACGGTGCGGTCGGTAATCGCAGCTTCCATCGCTGCAATGTCGATGTTGAAGGTTGCAAGATCGATATCGCAGAACACCGCTTTTGCCTGCTGGTGCTCGACAATATTGGCGGTGGAAATCCAGGTGAAGGCGGGCACGATCACTTCGTCGCCCGCGGTCAGGCCCAAGGCCACGGCGGCGAGATGCAGGCCCGATGTGCACGAAGTAACAGCCAGCGAATGCGGTGCACCGGTAAAGTCCGACCATTTCCGTTCGAACGCCTTGACCTGCGGCCCCTGCACCAGCCAACCGCTGCGCAGCGGTTCCAGCACGCTCTGTATTTCGGCTTCGGTCAATCCGGTGCGCGCAATCGGGACGTTCATTTCCGGTCTATCGCTCATGCGTCCAGCCCGACGGCGCGGCGGCGTTCGGCCACCGCTTCCTTGTGGCTGGCACGCCATGCGATCAGGCGCCTAAGCCCTTCGTCCAGATCGACCTCGGACGTGAAGCCGATTTCCTTGCTGGCCTTTACCGGGCTGCCGATGCGGTTGCGCACCAGCGTGGCCTGGCTGCGTTCGGCATACTGGATAACCTTGTCGCATCCGGTCAGCGCGACCAGTTTTTCGGCCAGTTCCTTCAGGCTGGTGCGCACGCCGGTGCCGACATTGTAGAATTCGTCCGTCGCATCCGCCTGCATCGCGCGGACATTGGCCAGTGCACAATCCTCGACCGCCACGAAGTCGAACGCCTCGGAACCGTCGCCCATGATGGTGGGTGCGTCGCCCCGGTCGATCGCATCCAGCATTTTCATGATTACCGCGATATACGCGCCGTGGTAATCCTGTCGCGGGCCATAGACGTTCATGTAGCGCAGGCCGACATAATCCAGCTCATAACGATGGTGATACGCGCGCAGCATGGCTTCGCCGCAGATCTTGGTGGCGCCGTAGAAGTTCTGGTTGTTGAACGGGTGATCCTCTTCCATCGGGTCCGTCACCGCGTCACCATAGACGCTGGCGGAGGAGGAATAGACGAGCCGCTCGATGCCCTTTTTCACGCAGGCATCCATCACGTTGAACGTGCCGCCGACATTCACATTGAACGCATAGCGCGGGTATTCGTGGCATTGCAGCAGCCATAGCGCAGCAAAATGGAACACCCCGTCGATGCCGTCCATCGCCGTTTCCAGCACGTCGGACTGCAGGATATCGCCACCGACATCGTATATCTTGCAACGCGGATCGGTCAGCGCGGCGGAGAGGTTTTCCCGACTGCCGCGTGCAAAGTTGTCGTAGATACGGAGGGAACCGACATCGTGCTTCAGCAGTGCATCGACCGTGTGCGATCCGATCAGGCCAGCCCCGCCGATTACCAGCAGATTTTTTCCGTCCAACTTCATATCATCGTCTCCAACCGGGCGAAGGCGTTGCGCCTCCTGTCGGTGTTTAGATCGCTGCCTTCAGCGCGGCACTAATTTCACGGCGCGTTTCGGGCGTCATATAGGGGTGCATCGGCAGGCTCATTACCGTGCGTGCCGCCTCTTCGCTATGGGGCAGTTCGGGCGCATCCACCGCTGCGACCGCAGGCTGTCGCGCCAGCGGCAACGGGTAATGCACGGCGGTGGGGATGCCTTTCGCCTTCAGCGCGGCCTGTACATCGTCGCGGTTCTCCACGCGTACGGTAAATTGCGCCCAGGCACTGTTACGGTCTGGCAGGATCGTGGGCAATCGGATGGCGTTGGAACCGGCCAGATCGTCGGCATAACCTTCCGCTACGGTCTGGCGCGCCGCCATTTCCTCGTCGAGGATCGCCAGCTTTTCCAGCAGCACCGCCGCCTGGATGGTGTCGAGGCGGCTGTTCATGCCGATGCGGATATGGTGATAACGCCGGTCCTGCCCGTGCCGTACGATCTGCCGCGTGCGCGTGGCAAGTTCGGCATCGTTCGTGAAAATCGCGCCGCCATCGCCATAGCAGCCGAGCGGTTTGGACGGGAAGAAGCTGGTCGTCGCGATAGTCGACAGGCCGCAGGACCGCCGCCCCTTGTACTGCGCACCGAAACTTTGCGCACCGTCCTCGATGACGGCCAGCCCGTGCTTTTGCGCAACAGCATTGATCGCGTCAAAATCCGCGCATTGGCCATAGAGCGAGACTGGAATGATTGCCTTTGTGCGTGGCGTAATCGCTGCTTCTATCTGTGCGGTGTCGATCGTATAAGTAACAGGGTCGATATCGACATAGACCGGTTTCGCACCGAGGATTGCCGCCGCTTCGGCGGTGGCGATGTAGCTGAAGCTGGGCGTAATCACTTCGTCGCCCGCGCCGATGCCGAGGCCCATAAGACTGGCCTGCAGGGCATCGGTGCCATTGGCGCAGCTGATGCAGTGCGCGACGCCGACGAATTCGGCCAGTTGTTCCTCCAACTCCGTCACTTCCGGCCCCATGATGAAGGCGCCATGATCGACCACGCGCGCGATCGCGGCTTCGACACGGCCATCCAGGCGCGCGCGTTGCGCTGCAAGGTCGATGAAGGGGATCATGCTACGCCGCCTCCCGCCGCAGCATGTTTTCAACCAGCGCATAACGGTCGCCGGTGTGTTCGCACACGGCCTCGCCTTCGCCGAAGACGGGCAAGTCCAGCTTTTCGCCATATGCGCTCATCCAGCCGATTTGCCGTGCCGGCACGCCCGCCATCAGCGCATAATCCGGCACGTCGCGGTTAATCACCGCGCCTGCTGCCACGAAGGCGCCGGTTCCGATCGTGACGCCGCACACGATGGTGCAATTCGCGCCCAGCGTCGCTCCTTCGCGCACCAGCGTGTCGCGATACTCGTCCTTGCGTGCGACCTTGGCGCGCGGGTTGTAGACATTCGTGAACACCATGCTCGGGCCACAGAATACGCCGTCTTCCAACGTAACATTGTCATAGACGGAGACGTTGTTCTGCACCTTGCAGCCATCGCCGATCGTTACCGCGTTGCCGACGAACACCCCCTGCCCCAGCGAAACATCGCACCCGATAACGGCACCTGCACAGACATGGACAAAGTGCCAGACACGCGTGCCCTCGCCCAGCGTCGCGCCCTCATCCACGATGGCACTCGGAATGCACTGTCGCCGTCATGCCAGCGCACCGAGCGCCGGATGCCGTTCGCCCTTGCGGGGTTGTGGCTCGGCGTTGCGAATGCCGGATACGACATCGATGGCGGAACGGTTGTCGTCCAGCCCGAAGCCGCGACCGGCGAGGATCTCCTCGTAGCTGCGCGTATGCAGGTCGGTGAAACCGCCGGAAAATTCGATCTCCTCGCCGTCGACGGTGATGGACCGAAATGTCCGCATAGCCCTTCTCGCGTTCGGCAGCTGGCACATCGTTGATATCCAAGGACAGAAACCAGCGCACCCGCGCGCGCGCATACTCGAGGTAGCCACCCGCACGACCGTCTTCCGACACATGCACAATGTTTTCCTGCAATGAGCCGAAGATGAAATGCAGCATGTCGAAGAAATGCACGCCGATATTGGTGGCGATGCCGCCAGCCTTGCGTTCGTCGCCCTTCCAGCTCTGGTGATACCAGCGCCCGCGCGATGTCACATAGGTCAGGTCGACCTCGTGCTTGGTATCGGCAGGCGCAGCATCCATCCGCGCCTTCAGTTCCATTATGGCGGGATGCAGGCGAAGTTGCAGGATGGTGCGGATGGAATGCCCGGTATCGCGCTCCACCTCGGCCAGTGCATCCAGGTTCCACGGGTTCAGCACCAGCGGTTTCTCGCAGATCGCGTCGGCCCCTGCGCGCAGGGCGAAGCGCATGTGCGAATCGTGCAGGTAGTTGGGCGAACAGATCGCAATATGATCGACCCGCGCCTCGCTGCCGGTGCGCCTCAGCTTGTCGATATGGCGGTCGAACCGCTCGAATTCGGTAAAGAAGTGCGCGTCGGGGAAATAGCTGTCGATGATGCCGACGGAATCGCTGGGGTCGAGCGCGGCAACGATGCGGTGCCCGGTATCGCGGATGGCGCCCATATGGCGCGGCGCGATGTAACCGGCAGCGCCGACCAGTGCGAAGTTTTTCATGTAGCGACCCGACGCGGTTCCGTGTGTGAAAGTCTTGTGACGCGGTCGGCCCTAGCCGCCTTCACGCGCGCAGGAAAGCGCAGCTTCTCATACCTTTGTCGCATTACGCCAGCAAGCCGGTTGCCGCCACCGCCCGTTCGCCCAGCGGCAATGATGCGGTGAGGCCGGGCGACTCGATACCGAACAGGTTGACCAGCCCCGGCATGCCGTGGAAATCGGAAGAGGAAAGCAGGAAGTCGTGCGGCGGTTCGCCCGGCCCCGACAGTTTGGGGCGCACACCGGCATAGTCGGGCGTCAGGCGGTTCGCCTCCACCCCGGACCAAAAGCGCGCCACCGCTCGTTGCGAAGTCTTCGCGCGCCTCTTCCGGCACGCTGTAATCGGGCGCGTCCACCCACGTCACATCGGGACCGAACCGCGCCCGCCCGGCAAGGTCCAGCGTCAGATGCGTGCCCAGCCCGCCAGCGACGGGCACGGGATAGATCAGATGGCGGAACGGGACCGCGCCAGCATACCCGAAGTAACAGCCCCGCGCGTAATACAGTGGCGGAACCGCTTCGGGTGGCAAGCCTACGGTCTTTGCGGCGATATCATGCGCCCATAGCCCCGCCGCATTCACGATACCGCGCGCGCGAACGGTCGCATCGCAAGTTCGGACCGACCACGCGCCGTCCTCGAAATGCAGCGCCTCGACAGCAGCATGGGTGACGAGTTGCGTACCCGCATTCTCCGCCACACCGAGCATAGCGAGCATGAGCGCATGAGAGTCGACGATGCCGGTGTGAGGTGACAGGATCGCCGCAACCGCGTTTAAATGTGGCTCCATCGCGCGCAGTTGCGCTCCGTCGATAAACTGCAAATCGCGCGCGCCCGCCGCCGTGGCCTTGCGTTCGATCTGCTCCAGCTGCGCGACCTCGTCGGGCTGCGTCGCCACGATCAGCTTGCCGCATCGCTTTACCGGTACCCCGTGCTCCTGCGCAAAGGCATACAGCCGCGCACTGCCTTCGACACAGGTTTGTGCTTTCAGCGAGCCTTGCGGATAATAGATACCGGCGTGGATAACCTCGGAATTGCGGGCGCTGGTTTCCTGACCGAAACCAGCATTGCGCTCCAGCACCAGAACGGACAGCCCTTGCCGCGCGGCGTGCATGGCGGTTGCCAGCCCCACCACACCGGCCCCGATAACGATCAGGTCGGCGTCGACCGGTGCCGCGCTGCCAGCCATGTCGCTATTGCGCAGTTGTGGCAGGCAGAAGGTCGAAGGCGGAGACCAGAACCTCGAAGCCCGCCGGATCCGAACCGCCTGCCATGCTCAGTTCGACCAGCTGCATCGGGCATTCGGCACCGATAGCCGGCCCACCCGCGCTATCACCTGAGGTCCATATTTGCTGTTTCGTTTCGCCCGACAGACACGACACTGTCCAGTGCGCCGCGCCGCCTGCCGATGGGGTCACCACCTGCTGCTTCTGGGCAAGTCGATACCGTCCCGCAGGCATTGCCAGCACGCGGCGTGCCACAACGGCGCGCTGGTTGCGCGGCGCATAGGCGGACAGCGCCACCGCCTCTCCAGTGCCGCCCACCAGCGATGCGCCGCCATTGACCTGTTCCACCGGCGACCATGCGAAGGGGCCGTAAGCCGTGTCGATTGTCGCTTTTTCCAGCGCGGGATTTCGTGCAATAGCTGCGCCCATCCGCTGCAACAACGGCGGCATCAGCGCGTAGTTCTCGCGCACAAATAGCAGCGTCAGCAGCTCGCCACCAACCCGCCGCGTGAGGGCGCGATTGTCCGTTGCCTTGCCGTCAAGCAACATCCGGGTCGCCCGCTGCGCGCTTTGCGCATCATTGCGCGCGGCAAACAGGATGAACTCCTCGATCCACAGCGACTCGTCGGTCGCAAGCGGCACGAAGCCTTCGAACAGCGAGGCATTGTCCGGAAGCGCGATCATCGCCTGGAAAATCATCGGGCGTGCCGCATTGCTGGTGCGCAGCGCAGTGTCAAAGAAGGCTACGGCGCGCGCATCGTCACCTGCTTCGGCGGCATATTGCGCAAGCAGCAATTGCGCCAGCGGATCGCGCTTGGACACAGCTACGCTGGTCTGCGCCAGCGTGCGCGCCTGCGGCTTGTTACCCGTTTGCTGGGCATGATAGGCAAGCGAGCGCAGGGCCTGCGCATCGAGCGGTTCACGGCGAAGCTGGTCCAGCGCGGCCGTGCGCAGCGGTTCGGCTCCGAACGCTTCGGGATCGCGCAGCCCGTCGAGTAGCAGCAGCTTCAGTCGCGCCGCCGGATCGCCGGTAATGCGGTGGGACAAGGCCGGATCGCCACGCCCCACCACAGCGCGCACCGGCACAAGAAACGCCTGCCACGCCGTCCACAATGCGAGAAACGCGACGACGAGAACGAGTATCTTGCGCCTGGCGGTAAGCGCGCCGAACGTCGTGGCTATCGAAGTCCGGTTAGCCCGCTTCGCTCCGGTCCGCCTTAAGCTAGGCCGCTTTCTGGCCATAGCCGTATCCATAGCCATATCCGTCGCCATAGCCTGCACGATCGGCATCGACCTTGGTGACGATGGCGCCGAAAATCCGCGGATGCGCCTGGCGCAGACGGGCGATGGCGGAACGCAAGCCGCGCACCGCGACACCATCCATCTCGATGGCGAAAATCGCCCCCTCGACAGCGCGCGAAATCAGCGGCGCATCGGCGAGGCCGAGCAAGGGCGGGCTGTCCACAATAACGTGATCGAAGACGAGCAGCGCCTCGTCCAGAACTTCACGCAACCGGTCTCCGCTCAGCAATTCGGCGGCGCTTGGCGGAGTCGGTCCGGCGGACACCAGCGAAAGATTGCGATAGGGTGTCGTATGCACAACGTCGGCAAGGGTCTTGTCCGATGTCAGCAGGTTGGAAAGACCCACTTCGTTGTCGATATCGAAATATTCGTGGCACGAGGGCGAACGCATATCTGCGTCTAGCAACAGCACTTTCTTGCCGGTCCGCCCCAGCGCCGCCGCCAGAGCGACCGATGACGTCGACTTGCCTTCGGCAGGCCGCGCGCTGGTGGTCATCAAAGTCTTCGGGAAACCGGTCGCGGTTGTGAAGGACAGGTTGGACTGGATGCTGAAATAGGCCTCCGCCAGCCCGGACTTGGCATCGAAGATCAGCCGCTCGACATCCTCGTCCTCGTCCATTTCCGGTACGGAGCCGAGCAGCGGAACATTCAGCAGCTTGCTCACCGTGGTCGGATCGCGCAGCCCTTCGTCCATCTGTTCAAGCCCGATCAGCGCGAGGAACGACAGCCCCAGCCCACCGACAAGGGCAAGCGCCAGGTTCAGCATGAGGTTGGGCGAAGACGGCTTGCCCGGCACGATGGCACGGTCCACCACCGAGATATTGCTGATCGCCACGCCTGCGACGCCGATTTCCTTGTAGCGTTGCAGCAGGCTGTCATAGAGCTGGCGGTTGGTATCTGCCTCCCGCTGAAAGATGTTGTACTGGATCTGGTCGCGGTTCTGCGTGGTCAGCTGGGACTTCAGCGAGGCAACGCGCTGCTTCAGATCGTTTTCGCGCGCCAGTGCCTCGCGATAGCCCGACGTGCGCCCGCTGCCAATGCGCCGCTGTTCCTGCGCGATAGCGCCGTCCAGCGACTGGATCTGCTCCTGCACCGCCTGCGCTTTGGGATAGCCAGGTTCGAACTGCACCATCAATCGCGCATATTCCGCCTGCGCCTCGGCCCGGCGCTGGCGCAGGACGGCGATGCTGGGGTTGTTGATATCTTCGGTGGAGCTCACGCTTTGCGCCCGGCTTTGCGCCGCAACCCGTTCCGCCGTCGCCGCTGCCAACGCAGTGTTGAGCGCCTCCAGGTCGGCGGAAACCAGCGTGCGGTCCACGACCGTCTTGCCGTCTGCGGATTCGCTACGGCTCAGCGCCACGATGTTCTTGTTGGCAGCATAGGTCACTGCCGCGCGTTCGGAATCTTCCAGCTTTTCCTGCAATTCGGCCAATCGCCCTTCCAGAAACTCGCGCGCCACACCTGAAGAGGCGAAGCGCCGGTCGATGGTCGACGCGATGAACTGCTCGGCCCAGGCATTGGAGATCGTCGCCGACAAGTCGGCATTTGCGCTGGTGTAGGAGATATCGACCAGCCGGGATCGCGTGATGGGTGAAATGGTCACATGGTCGAGCAGGAGATCGACGGCAAAACGCTCCTGCTGCTGTCGCGCGCCAGCACTGGCGGCGACATTGCCTGCGCCGAGTAGCCCGCCATCGAAGTCGGCACCATGAGCGGCAAAAAATGCCTCGCTATTGGCAAGGCGCAACTGCTGTACCACCCGTGTGGCGAGCGAGCGGGCGGCGAGGTTGGAATACTGCGTCTGGTAGAATTCGTCATCGCCGCTCGCGACCGGGCTTTCAAGGCTTTCGGTATTGGTGACGTTCTGCTGTTCGCGATTGATCTCTATGCGAGTCGTCGCGGTGAACTGGGGCGTCGCCAGCAGGGTCGCCACGACTCCCGCCGCCAGTGCCGCGACCATCAGTCCCAGAACAACCCATTTCCAGCGCTGCAGCACATGCCAGTACTGCACCAGGATCGGCGCGTTGCCGCCGGCTTGCAGATCGCCCTGGCCGACATCAGCGAAGTTGGAATGCTGTGCATCTGTCCCAGCAGGGCTATCCATGGGCACGGTCGCCATATTCATCGCAAGAGGTCCAGTCGGCTTTAGCGGGTGAGCAGGATAATGAGCGGGGAAAGCAGCGCAGTGCCAAGTCCCTGAAGACGTTCCAGCCGGCGGCGTTCGGGCGAGTCGCCGACCACGATCACGTCGTTGGCATACACTTCGGGGTCTTCGTAATTCCCGGCATTGATACCGGCAAGATTATACACCGCTGCCATCTCCTGTCCGTCGACCGTGCGGAAAACCAGCACCTCCTCGCGCTTGGCATATTCGTCGACACCTTGGGCGGTTGCGATGGCCTGTCGCAATGTCATTTGTCCGATGACGGGATAGAGACCGGGGCGGATCACCTCGCCGCTGACGGTAACGACCTGCGATACGGTTTCCACCAGGTTCACGGTCACTTGCGGATCGCGGATATAACGTCCACGCAGGCGCTGTTCGATTTCGCGTTCCAGTTCGGCAGGGGTCAGACCGCCCGCCTCAATCACGCCCGCCAAGGGATAGGACACCCTCCCACCGGCATCGGTGCGGTATTCGCGGCGTTCCAGCTCGTCCACGCCGAATACGTCGATAGCGAGGCGGTCGAACGGGCCGATGCGGTAGGGGCGGAACTGGACCGTGCGGTCGGACAGTGTCGGCGGCGGCAGGGCGTCGGCCGATACGATTTGCACGTTCGAGGTCGGCCCGGCTGGCGTTTCAAGCGGGCCATACTGCGTGGCCGAGGTGCATCCGGCAAGCGCCGCCATGCCGAACCAGATCACCAACAACACGCGCATCATGCATCCTTAAACAATAATCGACCGCGACACCGGTGCGGCAATACAGCGTGCCACCGCGCTATTTCGTCCGGTCTTAACCGCCGGTGAGCCTGCCTTGCAGCCCGGTCCTGCCCGTTCAGCCGACCGGTCGTTCGTTTTGCACGCGATCTTTTCGTAGGCCGGGGCATAGCCAGAACAGGACAAACGCCCCGAACGCGGCCATGAGCGGCGTGCGCAGCGGATAGTCAACAAAACTTGCTGCGGCAAGGATTAGCACCAGCACGCTGGCCATCCGTGCACAGTGCATATGCCCGCCCGTCGCACCCCCGCCAGCGGAACCTATGCCGCCTGCCCCGAACCACGCACGCCAGCTCGCGCGTATCAGCCAGACCAGCCCGGCAATCACCAGCAGCACCGCCGGCAGGCCGCCGGTCAGCAGCAGTTCGATCCAGTCGTTATGCGCATGATTGACATAGGTGGGGGTTAATGTCGCCAGCGGTTCGTCTCGCTGGTATGCCTCGACAAATGTGCCCAGCCCGGACCCGGCAGGGAAGTATTTCTGCATGATGTCGAGCGTGGGCGCCCAGATATTCCAGCGCACATCCTCGTCCGCGCCCGCAGCGAGCCGGTCCAGCGACGCGGCGCGACTGAACACGACCGCGCCCAGCACCAGCAACGCGGTTCCGCCAAGCCCGATAGCTACCCCCGTTACCGGAAAGCCGCCGTCCTGCTTACGGCGTTTCGCGAATTGCACACCGTCGCTGCGATAGAGGAACGGCATCGCCAACAGCCCTACGACCGCCATCAGCAATCCGGCGCGCGACCCGCTCAACAGGATCAACAGCAACAGGATGACCGCAGTCGCCACGGCACCGATGTGCTTCAGGCGACGCAGCCCCGGCGTGGCCGATGCGGTGGAGGCGAACACCGCCAGCATCGGCAGCATCATGGCCAAAAACACGCCCTGGTGGTTGCGGTTGGCGAACAGGCCTACCGCCGCATCGACGCTGACGATACGATACAGGAACAATGCACTGCCCTCCCCCGCGCCAACCTGCAGCAAGCCCAACAGGCCCGATACGATCCCGACACCGATTGCCAGCGGTACCAGCAGCCGCCCCTCCAACCGACTCACGGGCGCCAACCACAAGAGCATGGCAAACGGCACCAGCAGCGCGAACAGGGCATTCCGCGTCCGCTCCGGCGCAATCGAAAGTGGGCGCCACACCTCGCCAAGGCCCGCGACCGAATCGATTTTCGCAATGAAAGCGCGATAGGGCAGCGCCTGCCAGACACCGGGCGGCAACGGCACCAGCTGGACCAGAGCGAGCGCAATCAGGCCGCCCAGCAACAGCAATGGCCACCGCACCCGCAGCCAGGCTTCGCGCGTAATCAGCAGCAGGCCAGAAGCGACCATCGCCACCGCAACGGGTCGCAACAGCATGAGCGACGCGGTATCGTGGCGCGAACTGCCGCCGGTCAACGCGACCAGCGCGACAAAGGCGACGATGGCCCAGAAACGCCAGCTTGGCCGCTCGCCGCGCAGTCTGTCGGACGCCATGACTAACCCTAAAAAAAGTTGGACGGACCGCGCGACATGCGCGCGGTTGGAAAGGCGCGCCGCGTAGCCCAGCACGCGCTATCGAACAAGATACGTCGAGACCGTACGGCAACTTGCCAGACGCGGGGCCGCTACCTAGAGGCGGACGACATTCAGGGGCCTCAACGGCTTCACTGCAAATTCCATCGAGTAGCTCCGAACCCATGACAGCAAATCCATCCACCACAGTCACCGTGATCGGCCTTGGCTATGTCGGCTTGCCGCTGGCCGTCGCGTTGGCAAAGCATTTCAAGACTGTCGGACTTGACGTGGACCAAGGCCGCATCGACGAATTGCGCGCCGGACATGACCGCACGAACGAAATTGAGCCCGAACGCCTGTCCGGCAGCGCGCTAACGGTAACCGTCGATCCGGCGGAATGCCCTGCATCGGATTTTTACATCGTCACCGTGCCGACGCCGATCGATGCTGAACGCCGACCGGACCTGTCCATCGTGCGCGCCGCCACCGCCACTGTCGGGCAAATGCTGCGCGACCGGGCCGCAGTGGCGCATGATGCCAAGCCGCCAGTCATCGTCTTCGAAAGCACCGTTTATCCCGGCGTCACGCAGGATGTTTGCCGTCCCATTCTGGAAGCCGGATCCGGACTGGTTTGCGGGCGGGACTTCTACCTCGGTTACAGCCCCGAACGCATCAATCCGGGCGACCGCGAACACACGATCGACCGTATCACCAAGGTCGTGTCGGGGCAGGACGCCGCAACGCTGGAGCGCGTCGCAGCCCTCTACGACGCCGTGACCAGCGGTGGCGTCTTCCGCGCCGCCTCTATCGAAGCGGCGGAAGCGGCAAAGGTAATCGAAAACGCGCAGCGCGACATCAACATCGCCTTCATGAACGAAATCTCGCAGATTTTCGCGACGATGAACCTGTCGACTTACGATGTGCTGGACGCTGCGCGAACGAAATGGAACTTCTTGCCGTTCTCGCCGGGATTGGTCGGCGGCCACTGCATCGGGGTGGATCCCTATTACCTCGCCCACCGCGCAAGCGAGCTGGGCCACGATCCGCGAGTCATCCTTGCCGGACGCGGCGTCAATGACGGCATGGCCGATTGGGTCGCCAATGCACTGCACACCGCCCGCAACGGTCGAGCGGGCAAGGCGCTGGTGCTGGGCTTGACTTTCAAGGAAGATGTGCCCGACCTGCGCAACAGCAAAGTCGCCGATCTGGTCTCTGCGCTGGCGGCCAAAGGGCATGATATTACAGTCGCGGACCCCCACGCCGATGCCGTCGAAGCGAAAGCGGAATACGGGCTGGAGCTCGCCGCCGACGCCTTCGATGCGACTTACGATCTGGTCCTGCTCGCCGTGCCACATGGCGAATATCTGGAAAAGGGCGCGGCATTTTTTCGGGGGCTGCTGTCGCCCGGTGGCACGCTTGCCGATCTCAAAGGGGCATGGGGCGCAGAGGCCGACTGGCGGCTTTAGCCGAGGTGCTGCCTGGCGAAGGCGGCCGCTGCACCGAACAGGCCGGGTTCGGGATGCGTGATGAGCTTGACCGGGATCTGCGCCATCAGCTGCTCGAACCGGCCCTTGGCGCGGAACCTGTCGGCGAAGGTGGAATTCCGCAGGGTTTCGCGGATGCGATAGCCCAGCCCGCCCGCTATCACCACGCCTGTCGCCCCGTGCGCCAGCGCGTAATCGCCCGCCACCGCACCAAGCGAGAGACAGAACCTGTCCACCGCTGCCGCCGCAAGCGCATCCTCGCCGCCGACGCCCGCTTCCCATAATTCGCGATCGCCGCGTTCCGTGACGGCGCGGCCTTCCAGCGCGGCGAGCGTCTGGTAGATATCGACGATGGCAGGGCCTGACACCACCCGCTCAACCGAGACGCGGGTATGGCGACTGCGCAAGCGGACAAGGATGGCATCCTCGATCTGGTCGAGCGGCGCGAAGTCCCCATGTCCACCTTCGGTCGGCTGCACCCGATAGCCATCTTCGTCCCGCCACAGATGCGCAACGCCGAGTCCCGTTCCTGGTCCGACGACGCTGATCGTCCCCTTCGCAGGCAACGGCACGTCCGGCCCCGCCAGATGCATGAAGCGATCGTCCGGCGCACACGCCACGGTATGTGCAACCGCTCCGAAATCGTTGACGATTGTATAGGTATCGACGCCCAGCTTCTCTTTCACCAGCGCCGGACGGATGATCCACGGATTGTTGGTGAACCGGATGATCTCGCCGCCGACCGGCCCCGCCACGGCAAAGGAAACGGCACGCGGCAGGCTATCGCCGCAGGTGCTGCTGAAATGCTGCCATGCCGTTTGGAAGCTGGCGAAGTCGCTGGTTTTTAGGGTGGTTGGATCGCCCAGCGCAATGGCGCCGTCCGCCGCTATTTCGGCGAGCGCGAAACGGGCGTGGGTGCCGCCGATGTCGACGCTGACCACTGGTGTTGTGCTGGCGGCCATAGCAACCTCTTTCGCAACCGGACCGGACCAGCCGAATTGCGGCTATGGTACGTTAGGCTCATGGCGGAGAGGGTGGGATTCGAACCCACGATACGGTTGCCCGCATACCGCATTTCGAGTGCGGCGCATTCGACCTCTCTGCCACCTCTCCGCATGAGCGCGTGGCACCGTTACCGGTCGTGGCGACGGTGCGATCGAAGGCGCGGCGGTTAGCCGATGCCTGCCGCCTTGCCAAGCCCCTTGCGATCCCGCCACGCTGCATCGCGCGGGTCCGGAAAACCGGTGCGTGCCGCTTGTTTCGCCTTGGCCAGCAGCTATATCGCCAGATCTATGGACCGCAGCCAGTTCTTCTCGCACCAGGCCGGACGTACTATCGACGTCGCACGACAGGTCGATGCACGTTTCGGAATCGGCGACGTCGTGCGCCACCGCATGTTCGATTTTCGCGGCGTCATCTTCGATATCGATCCGGTCTTCGCCAACAGCGAGGAATGGTACGATGCCATCCCCGAACATATCCGGCCGGATCGCGAGCAGCCGTTCTACCATTTGCTCGCCGAGAACGACGACAGCTCCTACGTCGCGTATGTCAGCCAGCAGAACCTGCTGCCCGATGCGGACGGCGGACCTGTGGAACATCCCAATGTGGAAGAGCTGTTCGATGGTTTTGCCAAGGGCCGGTACCGGATGCGGCGTGCGCTGACGCACTGAGGCAACGAAGCCGGGTCAGTCCTTCAATCGCCAGCCGGATTTCAGCAGGCGATAGCTGGCAACGCCCAGCACCAGATTGAACACAAGTAGTCCCAGCGCGGCGATCATGACCCCCGTATCGCCATTGCCAATATCGCTGCGCCCTAGAAAACCGTAGCGAAAGCCGGAAATCACATAGAAGAACGGGTTAAATCGGCTGACCGCCTGGAACAGCGGGCTGAGATTGTCGATAACATAGAACGTTCCCGACAACAGCGATAACGGCGCGATAACGAAGTTGGAAATCGCCGCGTTGTGGTCGAATTTCTCGGCCCAGATCGACGCGACCAGCCCGATCAGCGCCAGCATCACCGTGCCCATTAGCCCGAACCATACCACTGCCCAGACGTGCGCCATTACCAGCGACACGCCGGGATAGAATGCCATTGCCAGCGCCACCGCGCCGCCCACCAGCAGCCCGCGCGTGATCGCCGCCGCGACGATTCCGCCCATCAGCTCGCCATCGGACAAGGGCGGCATCAGCAGGTCGATGATCGTACCCTGTATCTTGCCGACCAGCAGCGAGAAGCTGGAATTCGCAAACGCGTTTTGCATCATGCCCATCATAATCAGGCCAGGCGCGACGAAAGTCGCGAACGGTACGCCCAGCACTTCGCGCGACGCACGACCGCCCGCCCCGCCAAGCGCCACGGTGAAAATCACGAGGAACAGCAGGGTGGTAACCGCCGGTGCCCAGATCGTCTGCGTCTGCACCTTGAGAAACCGCCGAACCTCCTTAATATAGAGGCTCCACAGGCCGACCCGGTTGATGCCGGTAATTATCGGCACGCCACGGGGCGGAAGCGGGCTGGAAACTTGATCGGACATGGCAGCGCGCCTACGGGCAACCACCTTTCCTGACAAGTTTGCTGACAGGCGCGCCTCGCGGGCATTTTGATTAAACTGGATACGTACACACGATGAGCTGGACCGAAGATCGCATCGCCACCCTGACCAAGATGTGGGAAGGCGGATCGACCGCCAGCCAGATCGCCGAGGAACTGGGCGAAGTATCCCGCAATGCGGTGATCGGCAAGGCCCACCGGCTGGGTCTGAAATCGCGCCCTTCGCCCGTGAAAGCCGGTGCCAAGAAAGCCGCCAAGACCAAGGCCGCCGACAAGACTGCCCCGCGCAAACCAACGGCGAAACCGCGCGCTACCGCGCCTGCGCGCCCCGCACCTGCGCCCCCCGCACCTGCGCCTATGGCGAAGGCCGATGCGCCTGCTGCCGCAGCGAAAGGCAACAACGCGCCGCAGCCCATGCCCAATCCGCAGACCGACTTGCCCAAGATCGTTTCGGTCGGTCCCGGCGGCTTCCTGCGCCAGGGCCCCGGCGACCAGCAGCCGCCGATCCCGCCCGCCCCGCCGCGCCGGCTGGTCCCGGCCAAGCCCAGTCCCGACATTGCCGACAAGACCAGCTTGCTGGACCTGAGCGACAAGGTTTGCCGCTGGCCGATGGGCCATCCGGGCGAACCCGATTTCCATTTCTGCGGCACACCGGTCAATCCCGGCTTCCCCTACTGCGTCGAGCATTGCGGGCGGGCGTTCCAGGCGCAGCTGCCCCGTGGCGCGCGCCGACCCCCACCGCCCCTGCCATTCGGCGGCCCGCGCGTTCGCTAGCACTGGTTCCGGTGGCCGTATGGATCCGGTCGACCGGCGCACCCTGCTGGCCGGTATCGGCTTTGTCAGCGCGACGGCGATGACGGCGGCGTGCGCTCCGGCGGTGAACGTCGGACCCGTTGTTCTGGCAGCGTCCAGCCTTGAAGGCTGTCTAGATGCCATACTGAATGCTTGGGGAGCAGTCGGGCGTGATGTGCCGATTGCTGCCTATGCCGCTACGCCTGTACTCGTTCGCCAGATAGAGGCAGGGGCACCCGCCGACCTGGTCGTCACGGCCGATCGGGCATGGATGCAGGTTCTGGGCGATGCGAAGCTGGTCGCGCCGGATACCGTTCTTGCGATTGCAGGCAACCGCCTCGAAATTGTCTGGCCGGTCACACGCACGGTGGCACGGCCTGCCACTATCGACGAGGCGCTGTCGGCGGGCAGTGTCGCGCTGGCGGAACCGGACAGCGTGCCCGCCGGACGCTATGCGAAGGCGGCACTCGCATCGTTGGGGCTGTGGTCCGGCATGGCCCCACGCATCATCCCGACCGACAGTGCCCGCGCCGCGCTTGCGCTGGCCGAACGCGGCGAGGTCGATGCCGCCATCATCTATGCCAGCGATGCCCGCGCCAGCGAGAGGGTGGTGTCCGTGGCATCGTTCGACGAAGCGTTGCATCCGCCAATCCGCTACTTCGCGGCGCGCGTTAGCGGTTCCGCACATCCGGACAGCGATGCCCTGCTGGCCCACCTTGTCGGTGAAAGCGCGCGCCGTATTTTCGCAGAGCACGGTTTCTCGGCCCCATGATCACCGCGCTGGAATGGCAGATCGTGCTGCTTTCTCTAAAGGTCGGCACGGTTGCGATGGCGGCAACCTTGCCGCTCGCCTACGCGCTGGCGTGGGTCCTGGCCCGCAGGACATTCCCCGGACGCATCCTGCTCGACGCACTGGTCCACCTGCCACTGGTGCTGCCACCGGTCGTAACCGGTTACGGCCTGCTGCTGCTGTTCGGGCGCGCGGGGCCGGTGGGCGGCTGGCTGGAGGCCACATTCGGCATTACGCTCACCTTTCGCTGGACCGGCGCGGCGCTGGCAGCGGGTGTCATGGCGTTGCCGCTGATGGTGCGCGCGATGCGGCTGGGGATCGAGGCAGTGGACGAAAGACTGGTCGAAGCGGCCCGCACATTGGGCGCAAGCCGCTGGCGCAGCTTTGCAACCATCATTCTGCCGCTGAGCGCGCCCGGCATCCTTGCAGGCACCGTGCTGGGTTTCGCGCGCAGTCTGGGCGAATTCGGCGCGACAATCACATTCGCCGCGAACATTCCGGGCGAGACGCGCACCCTGCCGCTGGCGATTTACACGGCGTTGCAGGTTCCCGGCAGCGATCTGGCAGTGGCGCGCCTTGCCGTGCTGTCGGTGCTTCTGTCGCTGGGTGCGCTGGTGCTGAGCGAATGGCTGGTTCGGCGGAGTGCGTCACCGGGCAAGAGACAGCACCATGTTGTTTGACATCGCGTTTCGGCAGGTAATTGGCCAACAGACGACTGGAATGCGCGAGCTGGACATCGCGATACAGACCGACGCGCCGCTGGTGGCACTGCGCGGACCCTCGGGCGCGGGCAAGACGACCACACTCAATGCCATCGCAGGCCTGCTGACCCCGACGCAGGGTCATATCCGGATCGGGGGCAAGACCCTGTTCGACCGCGCCAATGGTGTCGACTTGCCAGCGGCGCGGCGCGGGTGCGGCTATGTATTCCAGGACAACCGCCTGTTTCTGCACATGACCGTATCAGCCAACCTGCGATATGGCATCACTACCGCTGATCCCGCAGCGTTCGAGCGGATTGTTTCCCTGCTTGCGCTGGAACCGCTGCTGGCGCGACGTCCGCGCACCCTGTCGGGCGGGGAGATGCGGCGGGTCGCTATCGGTCGCGCACTGTTGTCCAGCGCCAGCGTTCTGTTGCTGGACGAACCACTGTCCTCGCTCGACAGCGCGCGCGCAGATGATATCCTCACCCATATAGAGGCAATTCGCGATACACTTGGCGTGCCTATCATCCATGTCAGCCACGACGCCGCCGAGATCGCGCGCCTTACCGACACGGTCATCGACATCCCCGCAATGCCTTCCGAGGCCTAACGCAGGAAGACCACGGTGCCGCGATAGTCGGTATCCTGTTTCAAATGGTCCGGCTCGCGCCAGTGCGCCCCGTCCATTATCGCCACACGGAAAGGCAGGTCGAGCCGCTCGGTCGCGCTCAGGTACGTGCGATAGTCCGGCACTGTCCGCGTGCCGCGATAGGTCTGCACGACGATCTCGTCCAATGCCTCAGCCATTGCGGTCAGGTCTGTTTGCGAGGCATTGGCGGGCCAGTCCATCAGGCCGGTAGCCGACAACCGCCATCTCGCCGGGAGCCGCGCGCGGAACCGGCTGAGGAAAGCAGCATAATCGCCCAGTTGCGGCGTGCTGGAGTCGAAATCGAGCTGGATGCCGGTCAGCCGCCCCGCCCGGTCCCAGCGACGTGCCGCGGCAAGCACTTCGTCATACGCAGCCTCGCCCCAATCCAGCCGTTCGGCACGCACCACCAGCCACAATTCTGCATCCAGTGGCGGATCGGGAACCGTGCGGCGCACCACCACCACGCTGTCCGCATCGCCCCGGCGCAGCTCTCCCCAGTGCAGATAGACCGCCTCAGCCTGCGCCATAGCCGGATCGGGCGCGACCCCGCTCCACAGATAGAACGCCGTATGGTCAGCCGGATCCACGACCTCGCTTGTTTCAGGCGTTCGCTCGCATCCGTAAAACAGCGACACGACCAGTAGCGCCACCGGCAGCTTGGGACCAAGCCTACCAGTAATAGTCAAGCTCGCGCGCGTATTCGGTGTCGGCGAAATCGGTCTTCAGCCGGCGGAACCAGGCCGCCCGCTGCGGCTTCGCGACGCCCGGTCCACCGCACGTATTGTTATTGGTCGGCGCGTAGCATTTCACCGCACGATACAACGCGTAGGCGCGTTGCTGGCGCGTGGCGGTGCGGTCGGCGATGATGCTGGTGTAGAACGCATGACGCGGCGTGACCGAGCCGGGATAAGCGTTTCTGCTACCAAGTTCCGCCGCTTCGCCTTCGCGGTCCTGCCGATAGGCGAATTCGAAACTGTCGAAGCCGTTGAGCCGGTAGAAATCGCCGAGGCACAGTCGCGCATCGATATCGCGCGGATTGGCGGCAAGCGCGGCGGCGGTGCGGTCGATGCGGGGGCAGCGGTATCCGTCGGACACCTCGCCTTGCGTGAAGAACTGCACCGGCGCTTCCTCTCCATCCATCACGTCGTAGAGATACAGCCGCTCTTCACGCTCGGAATAGTCCGACAGCAAGCCGTAATCCTGTCCGAACCCGGCATAGTCGCCATGCCGCAACTGGCGCAGCAGCACGGTGAATAATGCGAAACTGCGTTCGGTGCGGGGCAGGCTGTTGTCGCGCGCCTGCGCTTTCAGGATGTCGGGACCGGCGGACGTGCCGAGCAGAATGCGGCGGATCCGCGGGTCGGTGATGGGCGAGCCGGCGGCGAACACCTTGTCGGTGCGGCCCTGCTGTTCGTACAGCCGCGCGAGCGCCAGTTCGACCGCCGGGCGCTGCCACATGTCCTTTGCGCCACCGATCAGCTCCAGCCAGAACCCTTCCTCGTTCCTGTCACCGGTCGCGTGCAGCGCCAGTCCGCGCAGGTACTGGCGGCTGAACGCCAGCGGCGTGTAGCTGTCGCGGCGGGCATCGTCGGGCACCAGCGCCAGCACGCGCTTCGGCGTATCGGCCACGTAGAAGGCGTGGTTCGCTTGCAGGAATGCGAACAGTTCCGGCGTACTGGCGAAAATACTTGCTTGCCCCGCCAGCTCGTCCGCACTGAGCGGTGCATAGCGCCCATACCCGCCATGGTCGCGCATTCGCATCAGATTGTGCGCCGCCAGCAGATACGGATCGCTTCCGGGAGCAGCTCCCTCGCGGGTCAGCAGCTTGTCGTCGATTTCCTCGACCAGCCGCGCGGTTCCTTCGTCGTTGAAGTTCGCGCCTCGCAGCATCGGACCATACAGTGCCGCGAGCTTCGCATAATCGCGTTGCAGCCACGCTGCCTTGCGAATGAGGCCGCGTGCCGAAGCCGCATAGCGCCCTTGCGGATAGGCGCGGACATAGTCGCGAAAACCGGCCTCCGCCTGCGCCGCCAGCGCCACGTCCGTTCCGTCCAGATCGAACCAGCCCCAGCGGTCCTCCGCGCCGTTGATAACCGCATTCAGCCGCGTGCGTGCCACCATGTAATGCGCGGTTTCCTTTACCCACGGCGCCGTCGCGGTATCGCGCAACCGCCCGAACTGCCGCGTCGCCGCTGCCCAGTCGCCGCCGTAGAACCCGCCTGCGGCCGTCAGGTACGATCGGAAATCGCCCGTCGCACCGCCAAGCCGCGCGAGCGAGGGGGCCGCAATGAAATTGCCGACGCGATCTTCGCCTGCTCCGTCTTCGCACAGTGCGTCTACCGTGCCACGCGCCGTGGTCAGCGCGTTGCGCAGGGCGGGGGCGACGCGACTGTTGGCGGTAATCGCGTCGAGAAACGCGGCCCGTCCGGTATCGACCGTCTGGCACCGATCACCGCCATAGATGGCACCGCCCGCATCATCGTCGGACGGTGGATACCATGCTGCGCGCAGGTTCTGCCAGCGCAGGAAATTGCGACCGTAAAAAGTGCGCCAGTCGAGATCGGGATAGCTGCGCCCGGCCCCGTCCAGTCCGGCACGGTCCTGCAACAGCAGCAGGAGGTTGACGCGGCTGTCATTGCCGGGTGCAATCGCGATCTGGCTGGAGCAGCCGAGGTTACGGTTTTCGGGCCGCCATTCGGGCGAGCAGTATGCGCCGCCTGCCCATGCCGGGCCGCTCGCAACCGACGCAGCCAAAACCGCTGCCAGTCCCAAAACCCGGACTTTCAATCCCATTCCCGCCTCCCCTGATCGCCTTCGTTTGTCACAGTACAGCAGCGTGACGCAAGTCTTCGCCCCGACCGTCAGGGCCGCTGCGCGAACCAGATCGTGTGGTGCGGCCCCTTGTTGTTCGGGCGGGCGCGCACTGTCTGCACATCGACGCGGAACCCGGCATCCTTCAGCCGTCCGGTGAACTTGTGATCGGGCGCGGCGGACCACACCGCCAGCACGCCACCGGTGTTCAGCGCATCGCGCGCCCGCGCCAGCCCGGTGCGCGTGTAGAGCCGTTCGTTCCCCTCGCGCACAATGCCGTCAGGGCCGTTGTCCACATCGAGCAGAATGGCATCGTAGCGCGGCGTGGTGCCGTCCACTGCATCGTCGATCAGGGCGGCGACATCGGCCAGCACGATTTCGCCACGCGGATCGTCCAGGCAATCGCCTGTCAACGCGGCCAGCGGTCCCTTCGCCCAATCGAGGATATCGGGTACCACCTCCGCCACAAACACGCGCCCGCCCTCCGGCAGGACAGCAAGCGCCGCGCGAAAGGTGAAGCCCATGCCATAGCCGCCGATCAGCACACGCGGCGCGGGTGCGGTCAGCCGCTCCATCGTCAGCTGGGCAAGCTGCTCTTCGGAAAACTGCATCCGCGTGCCCATCAACTCGTCGCGACCCAGCATGATGATGAAGTCGCGGCCGTGGCTGACCAGCGCCAGCTCGCCACCTTCGGGAATTTGCGCGGTGGCTATGGTTTCGCGGGGAAGCATAAGAGCGCAATATCGCGCAAACCCCTGCTACGCCAGTTTTGCCGCCTGTTTAATAATAAGCAACAATTTCGCTATAGCGATGCGTCCTGCAGGCACGGGGCAGGAGCGTTCATGCATATCGCAGAGATCATTGCCGGAGCGTATTATGCCTGCGTAATTATCTTCGCGCTAGGCTCGGCAGGGTTCGCGATTGCAACGCGGGAACGGGTTTACGTGCTGTTTACCCTGCACGCACTGGCGATCGGCGCGTTAACATTGACCTTTCCGCCGATTGCGCCTGCCAACGCGCTGGAACAGGGCCATGTCGCCTCGCGGATATTTGCCGAAGGGCTGGTACTGGGCACCGCCGGTTTGTTGCTGGTCCATCTGGTTCTGCCAACGACGCCGCGCTGGCTGCGCGCTATGGTCCGGGCTGTTGCGCCGCTATCTCTGGCCGGTGGTCTGTGCGGGTGGTGGCTGTCGCACAATCAGCAATTTCTGCCGCTTTACGGATTGCTCCTGGTGGTCTTGCTCAGCACGGTCATTGTCACCTTGGCGGTCGGATGCGCGCGCGGTTCATCCAATGCCCGGATGCTGGCGATTGCCCTTGCCCCTTTGCTCGGTGTCGGCCTTACCGCTGCCGCAATAGAAATGGCCGCTTTGCCGTCGTTCGAATTTTACGTCGAAGGCATGTTCGCTGGCTTTGCATTCGAACTGGTGGCCGTCTCGGTGACGCTGGCGATACGGCTGCGAACCACGATGATGGAGCGTGATGCCGCGTTGATCGCGGCATCGGATGCGCGCGCAGAAAGTGCGGTCGATCCCCTTACTGGCCTGCTGAACCGGCGCGGGTTCGATGCTGCTCTGGCCGATGCGAATGGGGCCGATGCGACTGGGGCCGATGCGAATGGGGCCGATGCGACTGGCGAAGGCTTCACCGCGCTGGCCATTCTCGACTGCGACCATTTCAAGCGCATTAACGACAATTTCGGCCACGCGACGGGCGACCGTGTGCTGCGAATTATCGGAGACGTGCTGGTGCTGGACGGTGTGATCGCAGCACGCATCGGCGGTGAAGAGTTCGCGCTGTTGTTTACGGGGCACGACTGGGCGGAGACTCTCGAAAAACTGCGGGGCAAGATCGAGTATGCCGTCCGCCGGGCGATACCGGAATTGCGCGCGCCGGTAACTTTGAGCGCGGGTGCAGTGTCCTGTAGCCGTGCATTCGACCCTGTCATTGCAATGCTCGATGCCGACGAAGCGTTGTATCGTGCCAAGACAGAGGGCCGCAATAGAACCTGTGTGGCTGCAACCGCACATGGTGCGATGGCCGAAGCGGCCTGATACTTCCGACAAAAAAAGGGGCGGATGCCGATAGACACCGCCCCCCTTTTATCAGTGTGCGAACGACTTAGTCCTTCAGGAAGTCCGGCAGGCCACCGGCGTCACCGCCGCCACCCTTGTTGCCGCTGCCGCCACCGTCGCGATTGCCGCCACGATTTCCACCGCGACCGCCGCCGCCGGAGCGCGGACCGCGCCGGTCGCCCCCACGACCGCCGCCACCGCCGCCCTCACGCTTTTCGCGCGGGGGGCGGGTGTCCTCCAGCTCTTCGCCGGTGTCCTGGTCGACGACGCGCATCGACAGGCGGACCTTCCCGCGGCTGTCGATTTCCAGTACCTTGACCTTCACTTCCTGGCCTTCGGAGACGACATCCGTCGGCTTCTCGACGCGCTCGTTCTTCATTTCGGACACATGGACGAGACCGTCCTTGCCACCCATGAAGTTCACGAATGCACCGAAATCGACGATGTTCACGACCTTGCCGGTGTAAATCTTGCCGATCTCGGCTTCCTCGACGATACCTTCGATCCAGCGCTTGGCCGCTTCGATCTGCTCGCCGTCGCTGCTGCTGATCTTGATGACGCCTTCGTCGTCGATATCCACTTTCGCGCCGGTTTCGGCCACGATTTCGCGGATGACCTTGCCACCGGTGCCGATGATGTCGCGGATCTTCGCCTTGTCGATCTGGATCGTCTCGATACGTGGAGCATGCTTGCTGACTTCGCCACGCGAAGTGCCCAATGCCTTGTCCATTTCGCCAAGGATGTGGTCCCGGCCGGCCTTTGCCTGTTCCAGCGCGGTTTCCATGATTTCGCGCGTGATGCCAGCGACCTTGATATCCATCTGGAGGCTGGTGATGCCTTCGGCGGAACCCGCCACCTTGAAGTCCATATCGCCCAGGTGATCTTCATCGCCCAGGATATCGGACAAGACGGTGAACTCGTCGCCTTCCAGGATCAGGCCCATCGCGATGCCCGATACCGGACGTTCGATGGGAACGCCGGCATCCATCATCGCCAGACAGCCGCCGCATACTGTCGCCATCGAGGACGAGCCGTTGCTTTCGGTAATGTCGGACAGGACGCGGATGGTGTAGGGGAAATCTTCGTGGTTCGGCAGCACGGGGTGCAGCGCCCGCCATGCCAGCTTGCCGTGGCCCGTTTCGCGGCGGCTGGTGAAGCCGAAGCGACCCACTTCGCCGACCGAATAGGGCGGGAAGTTATAGTGCAGCATGAAGGGGTTGTACGAAAGACCTTCCAGCCCGTCGATCATCTGCTCGGCATCCTTTGTGCCCAGCGTGACGGTGCAGATCGCCTGCGTTTCGCCGCGCGTGAACAGGGCGGAACCATGCGTGCGGGGAAGCAGGCCGACCATCGCCTCGATCGGGCGAACCTCGTCGGTCTTGCGTCCGTCGATACGCTGGCCGTCCTTGAGGATGGCCCCGCGCACGATTTCCGCTTCCAGCTTCTTGACCGCCTTGCCGGCCGTCATCTGTTCCTGCCCGTCGGCATCGGCAAAGGCTTCCTTCGCCTTGGCACGCGCCGCGTTCAGCGCGTCCGAGCGTTCCGACTTGTCGGTCAGCTTGTAGGCGGCGGCAATGTCGTCACCGACGATACCGCGCAGCTTTTCCTTCACGTCCGCGCCATCGTCGCCGGTGGCAACGTCCCACGGTTCCTTGGCGGCCTGTTCGGCCAGATCGATGATCGCGCTGATAACCTTGCGGCTTTCGTCATGCGCGAACATCACGGCACCCAGCATTTCTTCTTCGCTGAGTTCCTTGGCTTCGGATTCCACCATCATCACCGCGTCCTGCGTGGCGGCAACGACGAGGTCGAGGCGACCTTCTTCGAAGATGTCGGAAACGGTCGGGTTCAGCACATAGTCGCCATCGACGAAGCCGACGCGCGCTGCGCCGATCGGACCCATGAACGGCACGCCTGAAATCGTCAGCGCAGCCGATGCGGCGATCATCGCGACGATGTCCGGCTCGGTTTCGCCGTCATAGGACATGACCTGACAGATCACGTTGATTTCGTTGTAGAACCCTTCGGGGAACAGCGGGCGGCAGGGCCGGTCGATAAGGCGGCTGGTCAGCGTTTCCTTCTCGGTCGCGCGGCCTTCGCGCTTGAAGAAGCCGCCCGGAATGCGTCCGGCGGCGGAGAACTTTTCCTGATAGTGCACGGTCAGCGGGAAGAAATCCTGCCCTTCGCGCACGGATTTGGCGGCGGTCACGGCGCACAGCACCACGGTTTCGCCATAGGTCGCCAGCACGGCACCGTCTGCCTGACGGGCGATCTGGCCGGTTTCGAGCGTGAGGGTTTTTCCGCCCCATTCGATCGATACGGTTTTCTTGTCGAACATGTGTTTTCCTTAACCTCCGCGCCGCCATATTGCGTGCGCGGATTTCGTATCCGGGTGTGCCGTCCCGGTCCGGTGCGGAGCGCGTTTTGTGCTCCAAGGGTGGTCCGCCGAATTGCGGAAAGCCGTTGCCCCTTTTCTCGTGGTCCATACAGAAACGGCCCCCGCATGGGAGCCGTTCCGGACATTCGTTATCTTGTGTTTATTTCCGCAGACCCAGCTTCTGGATCAGGTCATTGTATCGGCCCAGATCCTTGTCCTTGAGATAGGCCAGCAGGCTGCGGCGGCGGTTGACCATTGCCAGCAAACCACGGCGCGAATGGTTGTCCTTGTGATTTTCCTTGAAATGGTCGGTCAGGTTGCGGATACGCTGCGTCAGAATGGCGACCTGGACTTCGGGGCTGCCCGTGTCCTTTTCATCGCGCGCGTTTTCCTGGATGATTTTGGTTTTTTCGTCAGCTGCAATCGTCATAACGTCGTCGTCTTTCTACTCAGCGACATCGGAAAAATTGAACCCCCGCACCACGCGTGTGGCACCGCCCTCGATCTCCACCAGCGCCACCGGCACACCGGCCAGCGTCGCGAAATAAAGCCCGTCGGGTTGGGGCAATCCGGAAACGACCCGGCCCTGTCGGACCGCCTGCGCGCTTTCCGGATCGAGATGCAGGGCCGGGATGTCGTCCAGCCCTGCCTCCAGCGGCAGGAGGAGGTCTTCAAGGCTCGCGCCACTAGCGATTGTGTTGAGTTTGTCCAGCGAAATCGTTTGTTGTTCGGTGAACGGACCGGCGCTCGTCCGCCGCAGATAGGCGACATGCCCGACCGTGCCCAGCGCCCGCGCGATATCGCGCGCCAGGCTGCGTATGTAAGTGCCCTTGCTGACCTCCGCGCGCAAGGTCACCGCATCCGCCAGTTCCAGCGGCATTTGCGGGTCATAGGGATCGGGTCGGCCAAGCGTCGTGGCGAAAGCTGAAAGCCCCTCGTCGCCATCGTTCCGCTCTCCCACCAATCTAGCGCATGGATCGTTACCTTGCGTGGTTCGAGCGTCACGTCCTCGCCAGACCGCGCTCTATCGTATGCACGCTTGCCGTCCACTTTCAGCGCCGAATAAACGGGCGGCACCTGTTCGATCTCGCCTATGAAGTGGTCGCAAATCGCCGCCACCGCCGCCATTGGCGGGCGGCGGTCCGAGCGCGCCGTCACGGTGCCTTCGGTGTCGAGCGTATCGGTTTCCTCGCCGAACTGGATGGTGAAGTCATAGACCTTGCGTGCATCCAGCATCCGGCCCGCCAGCTTGGTCGCCTCGCCCAGCGCGATGGGCAGCACCCCTTCCGCCAGCGGGTCCAGCGTGCCGCCATGCCCGACCTTGGTCTTGGCGTAGCCGCCTTCGCGCAAATTGCGCTTCACCGCCGCCACCGCCTGCGTCGAACCTAGCCCGCGCGGCTTGTCCAGCAGCAGCCATCCCGATGGCGCAGGCTTCTTCATCGAAACGCCAGCACCGCCCGTCGCGCAAACACCAGCCGGTTCGCGAGCAGCGATACGCCGACCGACAGCAGCAGCGTGAAGAACATGCCGTGGATATAGTGCAGCGGCTGCCACACCATGCTGAAGAACGCATAGAACGCCACGCCCGCCAGTACGCCCAGCATCGCCGCCTTGGCATCTACATTGCGGAACGCCAGCCCCACGACAAAGGCGCTCAGGATCGGCATGGATAGCAGGCCGTAAAGCTGCTGCACCGTGTTGATGATGCTTTCCTGACTGGCGAAGAACGGCACCAGCGCAATCGCCATCACCGACATCACGATGGACACGATCGCGCTCAGTTTCGGCACGCTCTTTGCCTTGCCGACGTAGGCCTGGTGAATATCGCATACATACAGCGCCGCGGATGCGTTGAGGATGGAATTGAACGTCGTGAGCACTGCCGCCGCGATGGCCGCCGCAAATGCGCCCGACAGCCATGTCGGCAGCACCGCGCCCACCACCATGCCATAGGCCGCATCGCCAACGTCGCCGAACAGCTTGTACGACACGATGCCCGGCACCACCACGATGACCGGCACGATCAGCAGGCGGATGCCCGCCGCGACCAGCACACCCTTCTGCGCCTCGCCGATGCTGGGCGCGGCCATCGCCCGCTGGGTGATGGTCTGGTTGGTGGACCAGTAGAAGGTCTGGATGAAGATCATGCCCGTCAGCAGGGTATGCCACGGGATAGGGCTGTCATCGCCGCCGATCAGCGTCAGCCGGTCCGCCGGCACGCCCGACAGGTCGAAATCGATGGCGGAGAGCGCCAGCCACACCACCACCAGCGCCAGCCCCAGGATCAGCACGCCGGAATAGGTATCGCTGACCGCCACCGCCCGTAACCCGCCCACGATGGCGTAGGCCGCACCGACCACCGCCAGCACCGCCGAGACGGTCAGGATGGTCGGCAAGTCCGCATCGATACCAACCAGCGACAGCAGAAACAGCGACCCGCCATACAGGATTGCAGGCAGGAAAATGAACAGGTTGCCGAACAGGAACAGCACCGAGATCAGCGCGCGGATATGCGGATCGCCGTATTTCTTCTGCAACAGCTCGGTCGTGGTGGTGCATTGCTCGCGATAATACACGGGCAGGAACACGAAGGCGAGGATCAGCAGGCCGATGACGGCGGCAAATTCCCACCACGCCAGCAGCGCCATCTGGTTGCCGTTCATGCCGACCAGCTGGTCTGTGCTGAGATTGGTCAGCGTGATGGACCCGGCCACGAAATACCAGCTCAGCCCGCCCCGCGCGAGGAAGTAGTCGTGTCCAGTCGTCTCGGCACCAGCCACCTTGCCCCGGCAATGCAGCCACGTCGCCAAGGCGATGGCGGCGCTGATGGCGAGAAAAACGCCCAGCTGTACGGTATCAAACATCCCGGCTCCCTTTTTTCCAGCCTGTTCGACGCTTGCACGCGCGTTGGCAAGCATGGGGCCAACGGCTAGGCGCTTGCGCGATGGCTGTCCGCACTTCCGACCTTGTCCTGTCAGCCGGTGGCACATGGCTGGCGCTGCACGTTGCAACCGGCGCGCGCCCCTCGGTGCTGGGCTGGGGTGCCGGAGAAGGGTTTGGCGGGGACGGCTCACTCGCCCCGCTCCTGCACCGCACCCATGCGCCCGGCGGCCCGGAAGCGCCAATCATGTCCTCATTCCTCAATACGCTGGCGAGTGGACATGCCGCGCCCGGCCTGCTGGGCCACCGCGACGGGCAGGACTGGGCCGCCGACTTGCGCGTGGTCGATGTCTGCGATGTCTTGCCGAACAGGGCGCGCGTGGTGTGCGAAGACAGGGCGTGCGGTATCGAGACCGTGCATTGCTTCACCATCGACGAAGCAAGCGGAGTCCTGTCGGTGGAAACCACTCTGACCAATCGCGGCGATACGCCCTTCGCGCTGGAATGGTGCGCCGCACTGTGCCTGCCGCTGGACGACCGGCTGACCCGCATCACCAGCTTCGGCGGGCAATGGGCGGGCGAATTTGCGATGCATGAGCTGGAGCGGCCACGTGGCGTGTTTATGCAGGAGAACCGCTCGGGACGGACGGGACATGGCGGATATCCCGGCCTGTATTTTGGTACGCCGGAAACGGGCGAAGAAGCGGGCTTCGCCGCAGCCTGCCATCTCGCGTGGAGTGGCAATCACCGCCTGCGCGTCGATACCGGCGCGGATGGCGAGGCCGCTCTTCAGATGGGTGAGCTGCTGCTGCCGGGCGAGATGCGGCTCGCGCAGGGCGAAACCTATCGCGGGCCGGTGATGCACTGCACGATATCGAACGCAGGCTATGGCGAAGTCACACGTCGTTTCCATCGCTATGCCCGCCACAACCTGGGCAGCGAAGGTGTCCGGACAACTCCGCGCCCGGTGCATTTCAACACATGGGAAGCGGTATATTTCGACCATTCCGAAGCGCGCATGATGGCGCTGGCGGAGCAGGCGGCGGCGCTGGGCGCGGAGCGTTTCGTGCTGGACGATGGCTGGTTCGGCGCGCGGCGCAACGAACGCGCGGGGCTTGGCGACTGGACGGTATCGGCGGACGCCTATCCGAACGGTCTGCGCCCGCTCGCCGACCACGTCCGCGAACTGGGCATGGAATTCGGACTGTGGGTCGAACCGGAAATGGTGAACCCGGATAGCGACCTCTACCGCGCACATCCCGACTGGGTGCTGTGCGCGAATGGCGTGGACCAGATCGCCTCGCGCCACCAGTTGCCGCTCGACCTGACGCAAAGCGCCGTCACCGATCATCTGTTCGAGCGCATCACGGCGCTCGTCCGCGAAAACGACGTCGCCTATCTCAAATGGGACATGAACCGCGATATCCAGCACCCCGGCGGGGCGGACGGACGCGCGGTGATGCACCGGCAGGTCCGCAGCCTTTATGCCCTGATCGACCGCATCCGCGCCGTCTGCCCCGGCCTCGAAATCGAAAGCTGTTCCTCCGGCGGTGCGCGGGCGGATTGGGAAATCCTGCGCCGTACCGACCGCGTCTGGACCAGCGACAACAACGATGCCCGCGCCCGCCACATCATCATGCGCGGCGCTGCGCATTTCCTGCCGCTGGCGGTGCTGGGCAACCATGTCGGGCCGGAGCAGTGCCATATCACCGGGCGACGGTTCGACATGGCCTATCGCGCCGCTTCGGCGGTGTTCGGGCATATGGGGATGGAACTGAACCCGGCGTTGGAAAGCGCCGCTGACCGCGACATTCTTGCCGCTGCCATCGCGTTCTATAAAACGTACCGCGCTCTGATCCATAAGGGCGCGCATTACCGGCTGGAGACGCCGCCGCATCTGATTGCGCAGGGTTGCGTCGATAGCGGCAAGCGAACGGCGTTGTATTCGATAGCGACTGTAAACGAAAACCCGGCAACGCATCCGCCGCGCCTGAGGTTGGCGGGCCTCGACCCGGCGCAGGCCTATCGCGCCAGCTATGCCGCGTTCGATCCCGCCGCCGCCTTGACCGCGCCGCCGCCCGTTGCCAGCGGTGCGGTTCTGATGGATCACGGCTTCGCCCTCCCCCGCACCCTGCCCGACACCTGCCTGCTGCTGGTGCTGGAGGCTGTCGATGGCTGACATCTTGGACATGCTGGTCATCGGCGGCGGTATCAACGGTGCGGGCATTGCGCGCGATGCGGCGGGGCGCGGGCTGTCCACGATGCTGGTGGAAAAGGACGACCTGGCGCAGCACACCAGCAGCGCCAGCACCAAGCTGGTGCATGGCGGCCTGCGCTACCTTGAACATTACGAATTCCGGCTGGTGCGCGAAAGCCTGATCGAGCGCGAGCGGTTGCTGAAGATCGCGCCGCATATCGTCTGGCCGCTGCGGTTCGTCCTGCCGCATGACAGCGGCCTGCGCCCGAAATGGCTGCTGCGCCTCGGCCTCGCGATCTACGATCATATCGGCGGACGCAAGTTGCTGCCGCCGACGCGCACAGTCGATCTGCGCGATGCTCCGCATGGCGAGGTGTTGCAGGACCGGCTGCGCACCGGGTTCGAATATTCGGACTGCTGGGTGGAGGATGCGCGGCTGGTGGTGCTGAACTGCGTCGATGCCAAGGAACGCGGCGCGGACATCCGCACCTGCACCGAATGCACCGGCCTGACGCGCCACGCCGATCATTGGGATGTGACGCTGCGCAATGCCGATGGCGCGGAAGAAAGGCCGCCGCGCGCCGCGTGGTGAACGCCGCCGGACCGTGGGTCGATGGCGTGTTGGGCCTTGCCATTCCGGGCCAGCAGCACGCCAATCTGCGACTGGTAAAGGGCAGCCACCTGATCTTCCCGCGCCTGTTCTCGGGCGAGCATGCCTACATCTTCCAGAACCGCGACGACCGGATCGTCTTCGCCATCCCGTATGAGCGCGACTACACGCTGGTCGGCACCACCGATGTCGCATTCACCGGCGATGCGGGCGGCGTCGCGATTTCGGACGACGAGGCAGCCTACATCTGCGATGCGGTGAACGAGTATCTGCGCGCACCGGTCGCCCCCGCTGATGCGGTGTCGAGCTATTCCGGCGTGCGCCCGCTTTATGACGATCTGTCGCGCAACAACGCCACGGTCACCCGTGACTATACCTTCGAACACGATTCTGAAGGCGGTGCGCCGATCCTGTCGGTCTTCGGCGGCAAGATCACGACCTATCGCAAGCTGGCCGAAGCGGCGCTGGCACGGTTCGGTATTGCCGACGGTGGCTGGACTGCCGAGACCGCCCTGCCCGGTGGCGATTTCGCGGTGGACGGTTTTGCCCAACTGGTCGCGCAGACCGCCGCGCAACACCCAGACCTCGACCAAGCGCTCTGCACCCGGCTGTGCCGCGCATACGGCACCCGGGTAACGCGCATCCTTGGCGATGGCGCGGACCTGGCCTTTGCCGCCCCCGGCGTGCTGGAGGCCGAGCTGCGCTATCTACGCGATGTCGAATTTGCCCGGACGCTGGACGACGTGCTGTGGCGGCGCAGCAAGCTGGGCTTGCATCTGGGCGAGGCGGGCATTGCCGCGCTGGAAGAATGGTTCGCGCGAAAAGGCGCCGGGCGTTGAGCGACAGACACGTTCAACAGGACGGCGCAGGTGCGCCCGTCTTCCGCCGCAGCATCGCCAAGGCGGACGGGCGCATGCTGCACCTGTATGGCCGGACGCCGCACGACCTGCCGCTGCAACCACAGGACAGCGATCCGGTCGCAACTGGTGGCGAACTGCGGCATCATCCCTTGCGCGACGAATGGAACGTCTACGCCGCGCATCGCCAGAACCGGACCTACAAACCAGCGGCCAGTGCCGATCCGCTGGCCCCGACCTTTCCCGGCGGCCCGCCTACAGAGATTCCGTTTGCCGACTTCGAGCTGGCAGTCTTCGACAACAGGTTTGCCGCCTTCCATCCCGCTGCACCCGATCCATCACCCTTGCCCGGCATCGACGCCAAGCCCGCCACCGGCGCGTGCGAAGTGGTGGTCTATACGCCCGAAGCGGAAGGCAGCCTGCACACCATCGGGCAGGACCGTCGCACGCTGTTGCTGTCGGCGTGGATCGACCGGACGGACGCGCTGTTTGCCGCCGGGTGCCGCTGCGTGCTGCCGTTCGAGAACCGGGGCGAAGCGGTCGGCACCACACTGCATCACCCGCACGGCCAGATTTACGGCTTCCCCCATGTCCCGCCGGTGCAGCAACGCGCCGCCGATGCGTTCGCGCGCGGCTACGACCTGTCGGCGGAAATCGAGGCCTCGCTGGCAGACTACGCGATTGCACAAGAAGGCGGCGTCACCGCATGGTGCCCGCGCTTCGCCCGCTTCCCTTACGAGGTCTGGATCGCGCCCGACATCGCCCGCGCGCAGCTGGCCGATTGCACGGTGGGGGAGCTGGACGGTATCGCCGCGCTGATGGGCGAGGTGACACGCCGCTACGATGCGCTGTTCGGGCAGGCCATGCCCGCGATGATGGCGGTGCATACCGCGCCTGCGGCCCCTTCTGTCGATGCCGATGCCGCTCCCTATCACCTGACCATCCAGTTCTATCCGCTGCTGCGCGGCGCGGAGCGGGTGAAATATCTCGCCTCGGTCGAACAGCACACCGGCGTCTTCACCGTCGACATCATGCCAGAAACCGCCGCTGCCGCATTGCGCACGCTGTGACCGGCGCGACAGTGCGCGTGCCGGGTCGGGTCAATCTGATCGGCGAGCATCTCGACTATAATGGCGGGCATGTGCTGCCCGCCGCCCTGTCGGTCGGAATCGAGGTAGCGCTCACGCCGCGCGCCGATGACCGCGTCATGGTCACGTCCGATTCCTTTGTGAAACGCGCGGACCGGCGGTTGGCCGATACCGCGACGGGCGACTGGTCGGACGCTGCGCTTGGCGCAGTGCGACAGGCGGTTGCGCTGGGGCTGCTTTCAGGCGGTGCGGATGTCGCTATCGCCTCGACCATCCCGCCGGGTGCCGGACTGTCCTCCTCCGCCGCGCTGATCGTTGCCGTACTGAAAGCGGCACGGGAATACGCTGGCGCAGACCTGTCCGACATCGCCATCGCCCAAGCCGCGCGAGCGGTCGAGAATGACTTTCTGGGCGTCCCCTGCGGCATCATGGACCAGATGGCAGTGGCGCTTGCCGCACCCGGCGAGGCACTGCTCCTCGACACGGCGACACTCGACTATCACACGGTCCAACTCGTCCCGGACCACGATATTGTTATCCTCCATTCCGGCGTCTCGCGGCGACTGGCCGATGGCCGGTACGCGGAGCGCCGGGCCGAATGCGCAGCAGCGCAGAACGCTTTGGGCGGCACCGGCCTGTGCCACGCCGACCCCGCCGATATCGCGCAGCTGGCCGATCCCGTCCAACGCCGCCGCGCCCGGCATTGCGCCACCGAACAGGCGCGCGTCCTATCGGCGGTCGCCGCCATCGAAGCGGGTGATGCGCACGAACTGGGCGCGTTGATGGTGCAAAGCCACGCCTCGATGCGCGACTTGTTCGAGATATCGCTGCCCGCAATCGACGCGCTGGTCGCCGATGCCTGCAATCTTGGAGCGTCGGGCGCGCGGCTTACCGGGGGCGGGTTTGGTGGCTGTATCGTTGCGCTGGTAAATCGAAGCGGGCGCGCAGACTGGCAAACGACGCTGCTCGCGCGCCACCCCGACGCGCGCTTTGTCGCGGCAATCGCGCCTTAGCTGAAGGTTTGCGCCACGGCCTGTGCGACACCGAGATACCAGCCCATCGCCCAATCCACCGGCGGCCCGATAAACCGCCCGATGATATCCCATTGCGGAAACGCCCAGCTCGCCGCGATTAGCACCACAAGCACGAGAATGCCGAATTGCTGAACCTTCGCCCAGTGTATCTCCAGCGAACGCGGCAGCAGACCCTGCACGATATGCCCGCCATCGAAAGGCGGGATCGGCAACAGGTTAAAAATTGCAAGGAACAGGTTGATCAGGATGAACGCGAACAGCGCCTGCACCACCACGCCCGGCTCCGCCATCTGCGCCGGAAACACGAACGCCAGCAGCAGTCCCAGAACCACCGCACCGAACAGCGCCAGCACGAAGTTCATCGCCGGCCCCGCCGCCGCGACCGCCATCATGCCGTAGCGCGGATTGCGCAGGCGATGCGCCAGCACCGGCACCGGTTTCGCCCACCCGAATATCGGTCCGCCGAACAGCCACAGCGCGCCCGGCACCACCAGTGTGCCAATGGGATCGACATGGCGCACGGGATTGAAGCTCAGCCGGTTGCGCTCCTGCGCCGTGGGATCGCCCAGCGCCAGCGCAACCCAGCCATGCGCGACTTCGTGAAACACGATGGCTACTACGAGGCACGGGATGACGATGGCGGCAAGGAGGAGGTTCTCGATCACGGATGCGATATAGGTCTGCTGCGGCCCCAACGCCATGTCTCGCGTTGAAAAGCGCATTCAGAATGGCGACAGCCACACCGCGCAATGCTAGACAACGCGAAAAGACAGACGGGGGAAACGCACCATGGCGACGGGACAGGCTGGCGCATCGACTGACGCCATAGAAGTAAACACGAAAACGCCTCAGCGCGGTGTGCTCGCCTGGATAGAGCGCACCGGCAATCGCCTGCCCGACCCGGTCTTCCTGTTCTTCTATCTCATTCTCGCGCTGATTGCGGTCTCGGTTCTTTGCGCGCTGCTCGGCGTTTCGGCTGTTCACCCGACCGCGATGGACGAGGCCACTGATCAGCCGGAAATCATTCGGGCAATCAGCTTGTTGTCGGCGGAGAACATACAACGCCTGTGGGTCGAAATGCCGACCACGTTCACGCATTTCCACCCGCTTGGCTACGTTCTTGTGGTCATGCTTGGCGCAGGCGTGGCGGAGCGCTCCGGGTTCTTTGCCGCCGGCATGTCGAAAGCGGTGAAAAGCGCGCCGACCGCGCTGCTGACTCCCGTGGTCGCGCTGGTCGCGATGATCGGCAACCATGCAGCGGACGCGGGCTACGTCGTGCTGATTCCGCTGGCAGGCATCCTGTTCGCCGCCGCCGGACGCCATCCGCTGGCCGGTATTGCTGCTGCGTTTGCGGGGGTGTCGGGCGGGTTCTCGGCCAATATTTCGCCGGGCCAGCTCGACGCGCTGCTGTTCGGCATCACGGAGGAAGCGGTGGGCGCAAGTATGCTCGATCCAGCATGGACATCGAACATTGCGGGCAACTGGTATTTCATCTTCGTGATGACGTTTCTCTATCTGCCGATCATCTGGTTCGTCACGGACAGGATCATCGAACCACGCCTTGGAGCATGGACGGGCGGTGCGTCCGCCAACATCGCTGCCGATGCGGGCGCTTCCGGCGGCGGGCTGAGCCCAGACCCGAATGGGCATACCGGCGAACAGGCCGCCAAGGGATTGCGCTGGGCCGGACTGGCTGTTCTGGGCGTTGTCGCGGCGTGGCTGCTGATGGTATTCGGCCCCGGCACCCCACTGGTGGACGAAGCCGCCTGCGTGGGCGTGACCGACTGTTCGATCCACACCGAACTGCGTCCGCTATATCAGTCGCTGGTGGGCGGGTTCTTCCTGCTCTTCCTGCTTGCCGGGTGGGCCTATGGCAAGGCGGCGGGCACGATTAACGATCACCGCGATCTGGTGAACATGATGGCGGAATCCATGAAGGACATGGGCTACTACCTCGTCCTCGCCTTTGCCGCCGCGCATTTTGTCGAGATGTTCAACTGGTCCAATCTCGGTTTGATTTCTGCGGTCCACGGTGCAGCCGGGATCCAGTCCACCGGGCTGCCATTGCCCTTGGTGCTGGGGCTGATGGTCATCTTTACCGGGCTGCTGAACCTGTTTGTCGGGTCGGCCAGCGCCAAATGGGCCTTGCTCGCGCCGATCCTGGTGCCGATGCTGATGCTGCTCGGCATCAGCCCCGAAGGCGCGACTGCCGCCTATCGCGTCGGCGACAGCGCGACCAACATCATAACTCCGCTGATGGTCTATTTCCCGTTGATTCTGGTGTTTGCGCAGCGCTGGCAGAAGGATTTCGGCATTGGCAGCCTGACCGCGATGATGCTGCCCTATTCGATCTGGCTGATGATTTCGGGCGTCGCGCTGATTGTCGCGTGGTTCTATCTCGGCATCCCGCTCGGGCCCGACGCACCTGTAGGCTACACCCTGCCAGCGACGCTACGATAGCGGCGGTACGATGGCGCCACCGGACGGCGGTTCAGTCGTCGTCCGGTTCCAGGTCGCGCGCCACTTTCGGGTCGTTCAGCAGGCGCTCGATGCGGTCCGCTTCCTCGAAGCTCTCGTCGGGTTTGAACTTCAGTTTGGGCGCGGATTTCAGGCCCAGCCGCTTCGCCACCTCGCGTTGCAGATAGGCGGTGTTCTGGCGCAGCGCGGTGACGATCTCCGCCTCGCCCTTGCCCAGCAGCGGCTTCACATAAACGGTCGCATTGCGCAGGTCCGGCGTCATCCGCACCTCCGTCACCGCGATATTTGCCGCCGACACGATGGGATCATGCACATCCTGCCGCGTCAGCAGCTCCGACAGGATATGCCGCACCCGCTCCCCGACCTTGAGGACGCGGACCGAATGCTGCTCGGCGGTAAATTGTTGTCTAGCCATAACTCTCTCGGGCGACCCCACAGACGGGACTCGAACCCGCCAAACATTCGTTGCCGATTGTCCCCGCCGACCGGGTCAGAAGCCATAAACTACAATGTCCGCTCGCGTTCGCTGACTTCGAATACTTCCAACTGGTCGCCTGCCGCGATGTCGTTGGTGTCTTCCAGCACTACGCCGCATTCCAGACCGGCGCGCACTTCGTCGACGTCGTCCTTGAAGCGTGCGCAACGAGGCAATGGTGGTGGCCGATACGATGACATCGTCGCGGGTGAGGCGGGCGTGCAGGCCCTTGCGGATGACGCCTTCCTCCACCAGCAGACCTGCTGCCTTGTCCTTCTTGCCGGACTTGAAGACTTCCTTGACCTGCGCACGACCGACCACGGTTTCCACCTTTTCGGGGCCAAGTTCGCCGATCATCTCCTTGGTGATGTCGTCGGTCAGGTTGTAGATCACATCGTAATACATCATCCGCACGCCATCGCGCTTCACCAGCTCGCGCGCCTTGGGATTGGGGCGTACGTTGAAACCGATGATGGGTGCCTTGGAGGCCGCCGCCAGCGTCACGTCGCTTTCGGTGATGGCACCCACACCCGCGTGGAGGACGCGGACCTTGATGTCGTCGTTCGAGAGGCCGTGCAGCGCGCTGTTGATCGCCTCCACACTGCCCTGCACATCCGCCTTCACCAGCACCGGGAATTCGATGACTTCGGATTGCAGGTTGTTGAACATGGTATCGAAACTGGTCGGGGCCAGCGCGGTGCGTTGCTCGGTCGCCTTTTCCTGACGATACTGCGCCACTTCGCGCGCACGCTGTTCGTTGTCGACTACGCTGAGCTGGTCGCCCGCCATCGGCACGCCGCCAAGGCCCAGGACCTCGACCGGCATGGAGGGCCCGGCTTCCTTGATCTGCTTACCCGCGTCGTTGACCACGGCGCGGACCTTGCCGCTTTGCGTGCCGACCACGAAGGTGTCGCCCCGCTTCAGCGTACCGCGCGTAATCAGCACGGTGGCGACGGGGCCACGGCCCTTGTCCAGCTGTGCCTCGATCACCGTGGCTTCGGCATGGCGATCGGGCCGTGCCTTCAGTTCCAGCAATTCTGCTTGCAGCGTGATCTGTTCGAGCAGATCGTCCAGCCCGGTCTTCTTCAGGGCCGAGATTTCGACGTCCTGCACTTCGCCCGACATCGCTTCCACGATAACTTCGTGTTCCAGCAGCCGCTCGCGGATTTTCTGCGGATTGGCCTCGGGCTTGTCCATCTTGTTGATCGCCACGATCATCGGCACGCCCGCGGCCTGCGTGTGTTTGATCGCCTCGATCGTTTGCGGCATGATGCCGTCGTCGGCAGCGACCACCAGCACCACGATATCGGTGACATTGGCACCACGCTGGCGCATTTCGCTGAAGGCGGAATGGCCAGGTGTATCGAGAAAGGTAATCGTCTCGCCGCCCTTGGTCTTCACCTGATAGCTGCCGATATGCTGGGTGATGCCACCGGCTTCGCCCTTGGTGACGTTGGCACCGCGCAGCGCGTCGAGCAGGCTGGTCTTGCCGTGATCGACGTGGCCCATGATGGTGACCACCGGCGGGCGCGGGCGCAGCGTGTCTTCGGGATCCTCGTCCACGACGGCGGGGATATCGACATCGGCTTCGGACACGCGCTTCAGGTTGTGACCGAATTCCTCGACCAGCAGCTCGGCGGTATCGGCATCGATGGTCTGGTTGACCGTCACCATCATGCCCATGTTGAACAGCGATTTTACCAGTTCCGCGCCTTTTTCCGCCATGCGGTTGGCCAGTTCCTGAATGGTGATCGCTTCGGGCACGACCACATCGCGCACCTGCTTCTCGCGCGGCTTCTTCTCGCCGCCGCCATGTATCCGGCGTTCTTTCTCGCGCGCCCGCTTCAACGCGGCAAGGCTGCGCGCACGGCGCCCTTCGTCCTCGTTCAGCGCCTTCGTCACGGTCAGCTTGCCGCCGCGCCGCTTGTCCGGGCGTTCGGTCTGGCTTTCCTCTTCCTTTTTCTTCTTCGGGCGCTTGATTTCAGGGCGCGCGATGGGCGTGAACCGGCGTGGTGCGGGCGCAGCGGGCGTCGCCGAGGCAGCCTTTTCGGACGTCTCCTCCGAGGTGGGCGCAGCCGCATCAGCGTCAACGGTCTTGTCCGCTTCCGTTTCCGCAGCGGGTTCGGCGGGCGGGGCCTTGGCGGCTTCGGCAGCGGCCTTCGCATCGGCGGCGGCCTTTTTCGCGGCGCCAGCGTCGGTTTTGACCTTGTCTTCGGCGCGCTTCTTCTCGACATCGGCGGACTGCGCAGCCTGGACGGTTTCGCGCTTGCTCGCGGCCTGTAGCACACGCAGCCGGTCTTCTTCCGCTTCACGCTGCATGCGCGCCACCTTTTCCTGCGGCGTTTCGGCATCGGGTGCCTTGCGCGCAGCGGGGGCGGGTGTCGGCGCGGGTGCGGGTGCGGGGGGCGGAGGGGACGGCGGCGCGGGCGCGGCAGCGGGCGGCGGCGGTGGCGTTTCGCCCGGCTTCACCAGCTTGCGCCGACGCTTCACCTCGACCGCGACATTGTTGGTGCGGCCGTGGCTGAAGGTCTGCTTGACCTCGCCGGCGTCGCCCGAACGCTTCAGGCCCAACGGCTTGCGGGTGCGGGTCGGCTTGTTGTCTTCGTCGCTCATTACGCTCAGTCGTCCTTAAATCGGTCTTGTGTTCCCGCGCAGTCGAGAGCCGCGCCGGGATATTGTCTCATTCGGTCTATGCAACAGCGCCTTCGTCCTGCGCCGCCTGCAAATCACGCGGCGGGTCGGGATCGGCTCCGCGATAATGCACGAGGCGTGCCAGCAAGATAACGGCAAGGGTCTGCGCCATCTACACCACCCCGGCAACACCCAGATGGACAACGTTCTCGCGTCCCAATGCCACAGACAGCGCGGTGCGGTCCAGTGGCAAGCGCAACCCTCGCGCGCCGCTGCCCTCTTCATCGCGCCCCACGCGCCACGCCTGGTCCAGCTTGCGGCAGCCATCCTCGCGCGCATCGGCGGCGTGCAGCAGCATGGCCAGCCGCCCGCTGCGGGCATGTTCGGCAATACGGTCGGACCCGGTCACCAGTGCCCCGCCGCGCAGGGCCAGACCCAGCCGGTCCAGCATCGCCTTCTTCAAACCCGCTTCGACAAGGTCGGGCAAATCGTCCGGCACAGTCAGCTTCGTGCCCTTGAACGCGCGCGCCAGGGCACCGCGCAGCCTGCCTTTCGCCAGCGCGGTTTCGAGTTCGGCGCGCGAAACGCCGATCCACGCGCCCCGCCCGGGTGCCTTTGCAAGCGGGTCGGGCAGCACGAAGCCGTCCGGCGATACGGCCAACCGGACCAGCGCATCGCGCGGGGCGACTTCGCCGGTCAGGATACACCGGCGTTCGGGTGCGTCGCCTTTACGCGCGGCCTTTCGCTCGGACGCGAGGCGTGCATCATCGCCGCCGGAACCGGCGTGAATGGCATCGGAGGTGTCGGGCGTCAGGCGCTCATTGTGTGGAGTCCGCATCGGCGGCCTCCTTGGTTTCGGCGCTGTCTGTTGCCGTGTCTTCGTCCTTGGACCCCGACGGAGCCGCTTGCGGCTCCTCGTCCTCGAACCAATGCGCGCGGGCGGCCATGATGATCTCGTTGCCCTGCTCTTCGGTCAAGCCGTATTCGCCAAGGACGCCGCCCTTGTCCTGCTCGCGCTGCGGCGGCTTCTTCATCGGCGGCCCTTCGGCCAGCAGGTCGGTCGGCGAAGGCTGGCGGCGGCGCGGGGCCTCGCGCTTCTTCGCGATCAGCTCGTCCGTCGCCAGATCGGCCAGATCGTCCAGTGTCTTGATGCCCGCCTTGCCCAGCACGACCAGCATCCGTTCGGTCAGGTGCGGCATTTCAGCCAGATCGTCCTCGACGCCCAATTCGCGGCGTTCGCCCCGTGCCACTTCGGCCTGCCGCTCCAGCGCTTCCAGCGCGCGGCTCTGCAATTCCTCGCCCAGCTCCTCATCGAAACCTTCGATCCCGGCGATTTCCGCCAGCTCGACATAGGCGACTTCTTCCAGATCGGTGAACCCTTCGGCGACCAGCAGCTGCGACAGCGTTTCGTCGACGTCCAGCTCTTCCTCGAACATCTTGGAGCGTTCGGCGAACTCCCTGGAGCGCTTTTCGCTCGCCTCCTCCTCGGTCATGATGTCGATCTGGTGTCCGGTCAGCTGGCTCGCCAAGCGCACGTTCTGGCCGCGCCGCCCGATGGCGAGCGAAAGCTGGTCGTCGGGCACCACCACTTCGATGCGGCCCTCGTCCTCGTCCAGCACCACCCGCGCCACGGTGGCGGGCTGAAGCGCGTTGACGACGAAGGTGGCGATGTCCTCGCTCCACGGAATGATGTCGATCTTCTCGCCCTGCAATTCCTGCACGACGGCCTGCACTCTGGAGCCCTTCATGCCGACGCAGGCGCCGACGGGGTCGATGCTGCTGTCATGGCTGATGACGCCGATCTTGGCGCGGCTACCGGGATCGCGGGCGGCGGCCTTGATCTCGATAATGCCGTCGTAGATTTCGGGCACTTCCTGCGCGAACAGCTTGCGCATGAAATCGGGCGCGGCGCGGCTGAGGAAGATTTGCGGACCGCGATTGTTGCGTTCCACCTTGCTGATGATGGCGCGGATGCGCTCGCCCACGCGCGCCGCCTCGCGCGGGATCTGCTGGTCGCGGCGGATGACGCCCTCGGCCCGGCCCAGATTGACAATGACATGGCCGAATTCGACCGACTTGATAACGCCGGTGATGACCTCGTCGGCGCGGTCCTTGAATTCCTCGAACTGGCGCTCGCGCTCGGCATCGCGGACTTTCTGGAAAATCACCTGCTTGGCGCTTTGCGCATCGATACGGCCCAGATCGACCGGCGGCAGCGGATCGACGATGAAATCGCCGACGACGGCGTCTTCTTTCAGCTTCTTGGCAGCGGCGGGATCGACCTGCTTGAAGTAGTCCTCCACTTCCTCGACCACCTCGACCACGCGCCACAGCGACAGGTCGCCCGTCTGCGGGTCCAGCTTGGCGCGGATGTCGTTTTCCGAGCCGTAGCGGTTGCGCGCGCTTTTCTGGATCGCCTCTTCCATCGCTTCGATCACGATGGACTTGTCGATCATCTTTTCCGTCGCAACGGATGTCGCGATGGCGAGCAGCTCGGCCTTGTTGGCGGAAATTGCACTTGGCATCAGGTATCGGCCTCTTCTGTGTCTTCGGTAATTTCATCGGCTCCGTCGGTGTCGAGCGGAGCGGTTGCAGCGATCAGCTCGTCCGTCAGGACCAGCTTCGCCGAGTGAATGGCATGGCGCGGCACGGCGGTTTCGCCCGCCTTCGCGTCGTCGATGGTGACGGTGTCGCCTTCGATTCCGACCAGCGGCCCGCGCAAATTACGCTTTCCATCGATCTTGTCGGCAAGCGCAATCTTGACCTCATACCCGGCCCAGTCGGAAAAATCTTTCGCACGGGTCAACGGGCGGTCGATGCCGGGGCTGCTGACTTCGAGGTGGTAAGCCCCCGCAATCAGCGTTTCGCCTTCTTCCTCCAGCGCATCCATCCGCGCCGATATTGCACGGCTGAGCGCGGCACATTGTTCGATCACCAGCTGCCCGGTGGCAGGGTCTTCGGCCATCACCTGCAAGGCCTGCGCGCCATCCCCGGCCTCGGACGGCATCATCTTCACGCGCACCAGATCGAACCCCAGCGCGGCGGCTTCGGGTGCGATCAAGGCGGAAAGGCGGTCCATATCGGGCATCGCGGCGGTATCGGTTCTCTTTGTGCGACGGGTAAAAGCGTGCAAGGCCGGCCCCGAAGCGCCAGCCAGACTTTGCCTTCACAATGTCGGGATGAAGGACAGCTAGGCGCGGCGGACGCGCTTTGCAAGAATGATCTGCAGCCCGCGACCGCGCCAGCGGGTCGTTCGGGTATCGTAACGCTATTCAGGATGGCGGATTACAGATCCGGCCCGCCTGCCGGTCCAGCTCGTCGATCCGTTCGGTCACACGATCCTCGGTGCCGTTATCGACAGCTTCGTTCCATATCTTCGAAGCCTTGGCGCGAAGGCGTTCGCAATGCATGGCGCGGCTGTCCGTCAGGGTGTGCTCCATCCGCGCTTCGACGTATTTCTCCATACGTTCGCCCGCTTCTTCCGCGATAATCGGAGCCGTGCCGTATATAGTCAGCCCGACGATGGCAGAGAGAGCGAGGCCCGACAGGAGCACCATGACCATGACCTTCTGAACACCGCCGGCGAAACCGGTCACCAGATCGATGAAGCCCTGCATCCCGTTCCTCCAGTCATACGGTTCTCGTCGATAGTCGATAGGATGCGAAGGCTAACGCGCTGTAAAAGCGGGTGGCATCATTCACGATTCCGGTTCGGTCAGACTTCACCCATCCCGTGCTTTTTGATACAATGCCGCAACTGGTCGTAACTTAACCCCAGCGCTTTCGCCGTCTGACGCTGGTTCCAGCGATGTTTGCCGAGCGCGTGTTCGACAATGCGCTTTTCGTAGGCGTCCACGGTTGCGCGCAAATCGTCCACTGCGTCGATATCGGGCGTGGCGGGGGCGCCGGACGCTGCTTCGGAGGACTGCACGTAGGCAGGCTCGGCCTTTCGCGGCAGACCGTCGGGTTTCCACGGGCTGTCGAACGGGTCGAATTGCATATGCCCTACAGGCTGCGTCGCGTCGCCCCAGCGGTAGACGCTGCGTTCCACGACGTTACGCAATTCGCGGACATTGCCGGGCCAGCGATAGTCCTCCATCTGCGCCGCGACATGGTCGGCAAAACCGGGCCAGTCTTCCCAGCCCAGTTCGGACCCCATGCGCCGCCCGAAATGCTGCGCCAGCACGGCCACGTCGCCTTCGCGCACGCGCAAGGGCGGCAGGGTGATGACTTCGAAGCTGAGGCGGTCGAGCAGGTCGGCGCGAAAGGTGCCTTCCTCCGCGCGGCGCGGCAGGTCGTCATTGGTTGCGCCCACGATCCGCACATCGACGCGAAGGGGCCGCGATGCACCGATCCGCGTCACTTCGCCATATTCGACCGCGCGCAGCAGCCGTTCCTGCGCGCCCATCGACAACGTGCCAAGTTCGTCAAGGAAGAGCGTGCCCTTGTCCGCTTCCTCGAACCGCCCTGCCCGTGCGCGCGTTGCGCCGGTGAATGCCCCGGCCTCGTGCCCGAACAGCTCCGCCTCGATCAGCGTTTCGGGCAGTGCGGCGCAATTCATCGTGACCAGCGGTTCGCCCCACCGGTCGGACAGGCGATGCAGCCGGTCAGCGATCAGTTCCTTGCCCGTGCCGCGTTCGCCGATCACCAGCACGGGCCGCCCCAGAGGTGCCGCGCGCGATGTGCGCTCCACCGCATCGAGGAAGGCACTGGACTGGCCGATGAACTGGTTTTCGCGATCCATGCCCATAATATAGGAATATTTGCCAACATCTGGCAATAGTCGCCAATCCGGTTTTTGCGCGCTTACCTGCAATACCCTGTATTCCGGCGATAAAGGCGGTTTGGCACGGCCGTTGCAGAGAACGGGGAGAGACCTGACACCGACCACCGGAGACCGCCATGCCAGACCGCCGCTTCTTCCAGACCAGCCTTGGCAAAGCCGCTGCTGTCAGCGTCGCTGCCATGTCGGTTTTCGTCCTCGTCACCCTGCCCATCCAGGTCACACCCGACCAGCATGCCGCACCCGTGCATACGCTACCCGGTCAGGTCGTGCTGGCAACGATGGAGCTGGCATGACGCTGACACTCGGAACCGACACGCCGCGCACGGTAAACCTGCCCGCACATTCGCAATTTTCCGCCACACGCCGTATTCCTGCAGCATTCGGTCCGACCAAATTCGGCCCAACAAAAAACACCGGAGTTTCCCTCATGGGTATTTTCAGCCGCACCCGCGATATCGTCGCGGCCAATTTCAACGAGATGCTGGACAAGGCCGATGACCCGGCCAAGATGATCCGCATGATCATCCTCGAAATGGAGGATACGCTGGTCGAAGTCCGCGCCTCCGCCGCGCGCACCATTGCCGACCAGAAGGAAATGCAGCGCGCTTCCGCAAAGCTTGAAGCGTTGCAGGCCGACTGGGCCGAAAAGGCGCAGCTGGCGCTGAGCAAGGACCGCGAAGACCTGGCCCGTGCCGCGCTGGTCGAGAAGAACCGTGCCGCCGATACCGCCGAACAGCTGAAAGGCGAAGTCACTGTACTCGACGATGCGCTGCGTGCTTACGAAGCGGATATCCAGAAATTGCAGACCCGCCTGCGCGAAGCCCGCAGTCGCCAGACCGCCATCGCGGCCCGGCTGGAAAGCGCGGAGAACCGCGTCAAGCTGCGCACGCTGATGACCAACGAAAAAGCGGGCGACGCCATGACCCGCTTCGACCAGCTGGAACGCCGCGTCGATTATGCCGAGGGCCGCGCCGACTCGCTCAAGATCGGCGAGAACGCCGCGACGCCCAGCCTGTCGGACGAAATCACCGCGCTGAAGGGTTCGGACAAGGTCGACGACGAGCTGGCGGAAATGAAGCGCGCGCTTGGCGAAAGCGGCACCAAGGCAAAGGGGTAAGTCATGGACTGGACCGCAATCTTCGTCGTCCCGACAATCTTTATCGGCCTGCCGTGGGTGATCCTGCATTACATGACGCGCTGGAAAACCGCCGCGACGATCACCACCGACGACGAGGCGTTGCTGGACGACCTGTACCAGCTCGCCAAGCGTCTCGACGAACGGATGGACACGGTCGAACGCCTTGGTCGCTGCCGACCATCCCGATTTCAACCGGACGCGCCTGCTGCCGGAAAGCGAAGGCCAGGATGCCTCGCTTGCAGAGCTGGAACGACTGGTTGCCGCCAAGAAAGCCGTGAACGAAGGAACCGCCCGATGAACAGCCCGAAAACCACGCTCTACAAAGACCCGTATGGCAAGAAGCTGATGGGTGTGTGTTCCGGCATCGCCGAGTACACCGGCGTCAACGCGATCTGGGTCCGGCTGGGCGCGATCGGCCTGACCTTTGCCTCCGGCGGCGTGACCATCCCGATCTATATCCTGATGGGCCTGTTGCTGAACAAGAAGCCGCCGCACCTTTATGCCAGCCCGGAACAGCAGCAATACTGGCAGCGCGTGCGCCAGAACCCGAAACGCACGGCACGCGAAATCCGTGGACAGATGCGTGACGTGGACCGGCGGCTGGCCGAAGTGGAAAGCTATTACGTCAACAGCAATACGCGGCTCAGCAGCGAAATCGAACAGCTGCGCTAAGCGCGCCTGAAACGAGAGGGGAAACGGGATGGAAAGTTTTTTGGGAGGCCTGACCGGGCTGGTAGCCGTGATGGCTCCGTTTGCGATGGTGGTCGGGATTATCTGGATCGTCAGCAACCGCAAATTGCAGGAGAAAAAGCTGCATGCGACGGCGGACCTGACCAGCGAGAAAGCGGCGCAATATGCCAGCAAGGTCCAGGCGCTGGAAGACCGGGTACAGGTGCTGGAACGCATCGTCACCGACCGGGGCTACGATGTCGCCACGCAGATCGACGCGCTGCGCGATACGCGATCCGTTGAACAGAGTGACGCAGGCGTGCCGCTTGGTAATATCAACAAGGAGACGGTACGATGATGGGCATGAGCGGCGAACTGGTCGCGCTGGTCGCGGTCATGGCGGTCGGCGGCTGGGTGCTGACGACGTGGCTGCGGATCAAAAACGGCTACCCGCTGGAGAACAGCTGGGGCAAGGCCCTGCATCCCAAGCACGATCCCGCCGCGCTGGAACGCGTGAAGCTGCTGACACAGGAAACCGCCGAGTTGCGCGCGGAAATGGGCGCGATGAAGGACCGGCTGGTCACTGTGGAACGGATCGTCACCGATAGCGGTTTCCAGCTGACGCAGGACATCGACCGCCTGCGAGACGTGGCGCGAGAGGTGGCGCGCGAGCCGCTGGCGCGCGAGACGCCGACAATGAGCGGCTGGGCCATCGTCGTGATCGTCGCCATCGTGGTCGGCGGCGCGGTGCGGCTTATCAACGGGCGGAACGACCGGGATATGGGCGTGGTCCGGGACGAGGACGGCAATCCGGTATGCTCGTCCTATGATGACAGCAATATGCAGCGCGAGATCGAAACCCTGCGCGAGCGGATCAAGGTGCTGGAACGCATCGCCACCGATGACAATTCGCTCGATGCCGTGGAACGCCGCCGCATCGCACAGGAAATCGACGATCTGCGCGGAAAGGAATGACCGATGCTTTTCACCGAAGCTCTCGTATTTTCGCTCACCGCACTGGTCGCGCTGGCGATTGTCATGCTGGTGGCGAGTCAGGCGTGGCATAGCTGGCTGGCGCTGAAGGAGCGCGAACTCGCCCTGCGCAGCGCGGGCGATGGCGACACACCACCGCATACCGGCGCGCGGATAGAGATCGCCGATCTGAAGGCGCGCATTCGCAAGCTGGAAGCCATCGCCAGCGGGGTGGATTTATAAGTCCGGCACCCTACATGCTGCCGCAATGCGAACGCTTGACGATATACAAGAGGAATACGAGTTTCTCGAAGGGGACGAACGCTACCGCCTGCTGATCGAGCTGGGCCGCGAGCTGGAACCCATGCCCGATGCGCTGAAAACCGATGCGACGCTGGTTCGTGGCTGTTCGGCGAATGTGTGGGTCTATCCCACCGATGCGGACGGACGGCTGCACTTCCTTGCTGATAGCAACGCCGCCATCACCAAGGGTATCGTCGCGCTGGTAATTGCAGCGGTTCAGGACCGTGCGGCATCGGATGTTGCGCAGATGGATGTTACCGCCGCGCTGGCGCCGTTCGACTTGAAGAACCAGCTTAGTTCCAACCGTACGCAGGGCATTCCCAACATGATCGCGCTGGTCCGCGAACATGCCGGCAGGATCGCCGCACGCTAACCGGAACGAACGCCGGTCAAGCCGGTTGATTCAGGTGAATAGCGCTTGCTTTTGCGCATCTTACCGGAGACTACCCACCGTGAATATCATCACCCTCATCATTACCGTTTTGCTGCCGCCTGTCGGCGTCGCCATGAAGCATGGCCTTGGCATGACGTTCCTCATCAACCTCGTTCTGACGTTGATCTTCTTTTTCCCCGGCATGATCCACGCGCTCTACGTAAATTACGGCTAGAGAGCTCAGGCGCCTGCGCTGTCTCGCACGATGGCGAGGCCCGCCTGTCGCTGGCGCTTCAGTTCGGCTTTCAGCTTGGCCGGATCCTCCGCGACGACGAAGCCGAAGCTGACGCCGCCCTCCTTGCCGATGGTCGCATGGTGCAGCTTGTGCGCCTGCACCAGCCGCTTCGCATAGCCGCGTTTGGGCACCCAGCGAAAAAGACGCTGGTGTACCAGCCCATCATGGATGACGGTGTAAATCACACCGTAAAGCGTAATGCCCAGCGCTGCCCACCATAGCGCCGGCGAGACATAATATCCGATCGCGAACATCGCGAAGACGATCAGGCTGAACACCACGGCATACAGGTCGTTTTTCTCGACGGCATTGTCGTGCGGCTCGTGGTGGTCGCGGTGCCAGGCCCAGCCCCAGCCATGCATGATGTATTTGTGCGCCCACCACGCAAACAGTTCCATCCCCACGACCGAGCCGCTTACGATCAGCGTGACCTGCCACCAAGTCACAGGGCCACTCCCGCCCGCTGCGCACGCGGCAGGGCCCACCATGGCACGTCAGGGCGGCGATGGTGTTCGAGGTGATAGCCGAAGTGGAAACACGTTAGCAGGCTGGCCAGCGGGCCGAACGCTTCGCTACGCGCGTTATGCTTGTCGGCGAAACCCTCCGCATGGCGATGCGGGCGATAGGTGCCGAAATAAAACAGCTGGAGCGAGGACGCGATAGCGGGCACGCCGTACAGCAGCACGATCTGCGTCATCGGCACGTCGAACAGCGCCCAGTACAACAGGACGACAGCAGACACGAACACGATGGAGCGCCACCCGAAATAGCGGCTGAAAAAGGTCGCATACCAGCGCGCGAATGTTGCGGGATTGGCATGATCGAAATCGGGATCGTCGGCGGTCCCGGGATGCTTGTGGTGGTCAAAATGGGCGCTGCGCATCGTCTTCCAGCCGAACCCGGCATACAGCGCCAGCAAGACCGCACCGATGCCGCCATTCAGGCGGGGATGACCGGGCGCAAGCGTGCCGTGCATCGCATCGTGGCACACGATGAACACGCCAACGGACAGCCAGCATTGCACCGCCGCAATTGCCAGCGCCAGCGGCCAGTTCGCCGCGGTCGGCGTGAACCCGAACATCGCGTAGAAATGCAGCGCCAGCCAGCCGCCCGCGATCATCGCCGCCAGCGTCAGGCCCGTTGCGGCCTGCCATTCGCGCGGCGGAAGGATACTGTCCGGGAGTGCGGGCGCTTGCGATGCCATATCAACGGTATAGCGCCTTTTTCCTGCAGTCGCCACAGCTATGGGCCAAACTCAGTCGACCAGCCCGAAAAAGCGCGCGACAACATCCTTGTCGATACGCGCGGGGCGCAGCGTCTTGGCGTCGATGCAGCACCAGCTCGACTGTACTTCCGCCAGCACATCCTCGCCGCGCGAAATGATCGTGCGGTAAAACGCCCGCGCGCCGCGTGTTTTCTCCAGCACGGTGCGCGCGATCACGTCGTCTTCCAGAAATGCCGGTTTGCGATAGGTAATCTCGTGCTTCAGCGCGACCCATGCCTTGGTCGCCACTTCTTCCGCGGGCGCAAGCTTGTTCCAGTGCGCCAGCACCGCATCCTGCACCCAGTTAAGGTAGCGCGCGTTGTTTACGTGCCCCATGAAATCGATATCGGCGGGCACGACCTGCACCGGGTGGGAGAATGATGTGGCTGACATGCGTGTCAGTTAGCATCGCAAATCTTTCGATACCATGACCTATTGCGCCCCCGGCGATACAAAACCGCGGGTCGGGGCAAGGTTTTCCCCGCTTGTCGGTTTTGGGCAACACCCTTAGACCCGCGCGATGGCCAGCAAACCGCGCACATTGTACGACAAGATCTGGGACGCGCATGTCGTCGAAACGCGGCCGGACGGCACCAGCATCCTGTTTATCGACCGGCACCTGGTCCACGAAGTGACCAGCCCGCAGGCGTTCGAGGCGCTCGCGCTGGCCGGACGGTCCGTGCGGCGGCCCGACCTGACGCTGGCCGTGCCCGACCATAACGTGCCGACCACCCCGCGCCGCACGGCGGACGGGACGCCGATAGCGGTCGAGGACGCGCAAAGCGCCGCGCAGCTCGCCGCGCTGGAGAAAAACGCGCCCGCCCATGGCATCCGTTATATCGAGGCGACGGCGGCGGAGCAGGGCATCGTCCATGTCGTCGGCCCCGAACAGGGCTTCTCGCTGCCCGGCACAACCATCGTCTGCGGCGATTCGCATACCGCCGCGCATGGTGGCGTGGGCGCGCTGGCGTTCGGCATAGGCACCAGCGAAGTCGAGCATGTGCTGGCAACGCAGACGCTGCAACTGCGCCGCTCCAGAACGATGCAGGTGGTGGTCGACGGCGAACTTGGGCCAGGCATCACCGCAAAGGATCTGATCCTGCATATCATCGGGGCGATCGGAACGGCGGGCGGCAACGGCCATGTCATCGAATATCGCGGCGCGGTGTTCGCAGGCATGAGCGTCGAGGCGCGGCTGACCGTGTGCAATATGAGCATCGAGGCCGGTGCGCGCGCAGGGCTGATCGCGCCCGACGATACCGTGTTCGACTATCTGCAAGGCCGCCCCTATGCGCCGCGCGGGGCGGACTGGGACGCCGCCGTGGGCTGGTGGCGCACGCTGTATTCGGACGAGGATGCAGCCTTCGACAAGACTGTCCGGTTCGATGCCGCCGATGTCGAACCGACCGTTACCTGGGGCACCAGCCCCGAGGACACCGCGCCCATCGGCGGCACCATCCCCGCACCCGCCAGCTTCGTCAGCCCCGCCAAACAGGACGCCGCCCGCGCCAGCCTGGAGTACATGGCCTTGCATGCGGGGCAGAAACTGACCGATGTGACCATCCAGAGCGTCTTCATCGGCAGCTGCACAAACAGCCGCATCGAGGATTTGCGCGCCGCCGCCGACGTGCTGCGCGGGCGCCGCATTTCCGATTGTATCGAATGGGGCATCGTGGTGCCGGGGTCGGGTCTGGTGAAGCGGCAGGCGGAGGCCGAAGGGCTGGATGCGGTGTTCCGCGATGCGGGGCTGGAATGGCGCGAACCGGGCTGCTCGGCCTGCCTCGGCATGAACCCCGACAAGGTCGCCCCCGGCAAACGCTGCGCCTCCACCTCCAACCGCAATTTCGTGGGGCGACAGGGTCCGGGCGCGCGCACTCACCTGATGAGTCCAGCCATGGCTGCGGCAGCGGCGGTGACAGGCCGGCTGACCGATGTGCGTAAGTTGTGACGCGCGTGGTTTTCTTCTGTCGAAACTTTGGCACTTCTGCGCGCAAGCCGCATTGCAACCCCGCTCCGACCGACGCATTGGACATGGCATGACAAAAACCCTCACCGGAAAAGCGGCGATGGCCGCAGGCGCGATCGGGTCCGCCGCTATCGCAGCGGCATTGCTGTATGTGACGAAGCGCAAGGCGGATACCGGGCCGAAGCAGCCCGGTCCGATCCCGTCCGGCGAACCGCCCGAGACCGATTGATGGACCCCGTCGCGCAGATAGAGGGCCGCGCCATTCCCTACGGTGCGGCGAATGTGGACACCGATGTCATCATCCCCGCGCGCTGGCTGAAGACGATTACCCGCAAGGGGCTGGCGGAGGGCGCGTTCGAAACGGTGCGCGCGAAGCCGGACAATGTGTTCGACGATCCCGCCAATGCAGGCGCGCCGATCCTGATCGCGGGCGACAATTTCGGCTGCGGGTCCAGCCGTGAACATGCCGCATGGGCACTACTCGATTTGGGTATTCGCGCCGTGATCGCGCCCGGCTTTTCGGATATTTTTGCGGGCAATGCGTTCAAGAACGGCATCCTCGCCGTCGCACTGCCGCAGGACTGTATCGACCGGCTGATGGAGGTCGCGCAGACCCATCCCGTCTCCATCGATCTGGAATCCCAGACGGTGACGACTCCGTATCAGGACCGGTTTACTTTCGAGATCGATCCCTATCGCAAGCATTGCCTGCTGAACGGACTGGACGAGGTTGCGCTGACGCTGGATCGCGGCGATGCGATAGATGCCTATGAAGCGCGACAGGCGCGCGATATGCCGTGGCTTGCGCCTGCCCCAATTGAGACTACCCCAATTGAGACTGCACTAATGGAGACTGGCCGATGAAGACCCTACGCAGCCACGCCGTCGGCGGCCCGGAAACGCTGGTGCTGGACGATATCGAGGCACCCGTTGCGGGCACCGGCGAGGTGGTGATCGACGTGCGCGCCTGCGCCATCAACTTCCCCGATACGCTCATCATCCGCGACCTTTACCAGTTCAAGCCGGAGCGTCCCTTTGCACCGGGTGGCGAAGTGGCCGGTGTCATTTCCGCCGTCGGCGAAGGCGTGGACGGGCTTGCCGTCGGCGACCGCGTTATGTCCGGTGTCGGGCATGGCGGGCTGTCGGAACAGATTGCGGTGTCCGCGCAAAAGGTGTTTCCCATTCCGGCGGGAGTCGCCTTCGACAAGGCGGCGTCGCTATTGCTGACCTATGGCACCACTATCCACGGGCTGAAGGATCGCGGGCATATCAAAACCGGCGACACGGTGCTGATATTGGGAGCGGCAGGCGGTGTCGGCCTGTCCGCCGTCGAGCTGTCCAAGGCGTTCGGCGCGCGCGTCGTCGCAGCTGTTTCCAGCGAGGAGAAGGGCGAAGTCGCGCGCAAGGCCGGGGCCGACGAAGTGGTGATCTATCCCAGGGGCGAGATGGACAAGGATGCCGCCAGGGCTCTGACCGCCGCTTTCAAGGATGCCTGCGGACCGGGCGGCGCGAACATCGTATACGACATCGTCGGCGGCCAGTATTCCGAACCCGCCCTGCGCGCGATTGCATGGGAGGGCCGTTTTCTCGTGGTCGGCTTCCCAGCCGGTATCGCGAAAATGCCGCTCAACCTTACGCTGCTGAAAAGCTGCGATATCGCGGGCGTTTTCTGGGGCGCCTTCACCGCGCGCGAGCCGCAGAAGTTTCAGGATCAGGTCGCCGAATTGTTCGCCTTGATGGAAGCAGGCAAGATTAACCCCCTGATTTCAGAGACTTTTTCTCTTGAGCGCGGCGGCGATGCGATAGCGAAGCTGGAAAGCCGCAAGGCTGTCGGCAAGCTGGTCGTGACGATGGATTAGCTCGGGGGATCAAGGTCGGGCTTGCCGAAACCCGGCGTTGGCCTAAACTTCCCTAAACTTCCAACCCTATTCAGGACAAACCCGATGACCGATTTCAAGGACCGCGAGCGCGGGGAAGAGGCCAAGATGGCGTTCGACGAGGAGAACGCCTTCCGCGTCGCCGCCCGCCGCAACCGCCTGCTGGGCCACTGGGCCGCCGAGAAGATGGCCCTGACGCCCGAAGAGACCGACGCCTATGCCAAGGCCGTGGTGCAGGCCGACTTCGAGGAAGCGGGCGATGAAGACGTGATCCGCAAGGTGCTGGGCGACCTCACCGCAGCCGGTATCGATATCGATCAGGCCGGTGTCCGCACCGCGCTGGAGGCAAAGGCCGTCGAGGCCCGCCGCCAGCTAATGAGCGAAAGCTGAGCCGATGCCGATGAGCGCGACCGAGATCGAGACGATGATCACCACCGCCTTGCCTGGCGCGACCGTGGAAATGCGCGATCTTGCGGGCGATAACGACCATTGGGCGGCGCTGGTGACCGCTCCGCAGTTCGCCGGAAAGTCGCGCGTCGCCCAGCACAAGTTGGTCTATGCCGCGCTGGACGGAAATATGGGTGGTGTGCTGCATGCCTTGCAACTCACCACGCAAGCCCCCACGTCCAGTTCGTAACAAGAACCAAGAGGCCCGCACCGCGCATGTCCGATACCAATACCCGCATCTCCGGCGTCGTCGGCGATAACGATGTCGTCTTGTTTATGAAGGGCACGCCGCTGTTCCCGCAATGCGGGTTTTCCAGCAAGGCCGTGGCCATCCTCGACCATTGCGGCGTGAAATATGAAAGCGTCGATGTGTTGCAGGACATGGAAATCCGGCAGGGCATCAAGAGCTTTTCCGACTGGCCGACCATCCCGCAGCTTTACGTGAAGGGCGAATTCGTTGGTGGCAGCGACATCATGATGGAAATGTTCGAGGCGGGTGAGTTGCAGACGCTGATGACCGAGAAGGCTGTCGCGAAGGCCGACTGAGGCGTCGATTGCCGCAACGAAGAAAGGCCCGGTTCGCAAAGTGCGAACCGGGCCTTCTTGTTTCGGGTCGGTGCGGCCGGGGAGACCAAGGGCTGCACCTGTTATCGAGGACCAGTCGATTGCCTCAACCTATGCAGTTGCCGTGCCAGTTTGCATGAAGTCGCTGGAACTGCCGGTCTTGATGGTTACGAAAACCTTGCGATCGTCCATGTATGTAAAGTCCGCCGACACCCGGCCCGGTGGCTGCGCTTGTCTAAACCGGTCTGCTCCGCCACCACACCTGTATGACCTCCCCCGACAAAACGCCCACCGGCATCCCAGCCGCGACCGTCGTGATCTTTCGGCGGGGTGCCGATGGTGGCGCACCGGAACTGCTGATGGTGGTGCGATCGAAGGCGTTGCGCTTCGCAAGTGGGGCTGCCGTGTTTCCCGGCGGGCGAGTCGACGAAGCCGACCGGACGCTGGCTGCGCAACTGGGCAATGCGCTGCCCTTTGACGAGGTAGCGCACCGCGTCGCCGCCATGCGCGAAACGCTGGAGGAAACTGGCCTCGTCATTGCGGTGCGTGAACCTGTGACCGCCAAAAGTGCGGCACAGGCCCGACACATCCTGCTCGATACCGGCGCCCTCGCCCCGGTGCTGGAAGCGATGGGCTGGACACTGGATTTGGCGCGCCTGCTCCCCTTCGCCCGCTGGTTCCCCAAAGGCGAGAAGCTGACCCGTATATTCGACACGCGCTTCTACCTCGCCGATCTCGGCACCGGAGCGGTCGATATCGCGGTGGACGAGACCGAGAACACCCGCGCCTTCTGGACCACGGCACAGGGCGCGCTGGACATGGCGGAGCGAGGCGAAATCTCCGTCATCTTCCCGACCCGCCGCAATCTCGAACGGCTTGCCCGCTTCGGTGACTTCGCTGCGGCGCGGTCGGACAGCGAACGCTATCCGGCGCGCACCATCGTGCCGTTCCTGTCCGATGAACACGACGGACGATGGCTGCGCATTCCCGACGACGCCGGATACCCCGTCACCGGCGAACGGCTGGACGGCGCCAAACGGCAGTAGCCAGCGGAACTGGCGCGCCCGGCAGGACTCGAACCTGCTGCCTCAAGATTAGAAGTCTCGCGCTCTATCCAGATGAGCTACGGGCGCGCACCCGTGGCGTTCTACTAGCGGGCTGTGTCGGCCATGCAAGGTGCGCCAGCTGGTGTGCTAGACAACGCTGCTATCGACGAGCGTATCGACCACGCGAACTTCCGGCTTCAGTCCGAGCCGGTCCGCCAGCAGGTTCAAATCCTTTTCGTTAGGCCAGCCATAGAGCGCCGCGCTGTCCTTCTCGATAGACAGCACCAGCGCTGCCTCTTCGCGCACCAGGCTGCTGACCGCGAAGACGCCGCGCGCGCGGGCACCCAGGCGGCGGCCCAGACGGATGGCGAGACCCCAGCAGATCGCTGTTTCCAGCGCATCGCCATCGGCCAGTGCATGCAATTCATCGGGCAACGAACAGCGATTGCCGTTCGCGGAAATTGTCGCGGCCAGCATCGCACGTTCTTCGGGCGATACCGACAGCCAGCGTTTGTGCAGCGCCCATTCGATGCCGAAAGATATGCGCATGTTGGGTTCGACCTGCATCGCGGAGAGCGCCAGCATGATCGCCGCCAGCCGCAACCGTTCCGAACCATGCTCCCCCGGCGGCGTGGCGCGCGCGGTCCATGCCGCCATTCGCGTAGCCAGCAGCGGTGGGCAGCCCCGCGTCTCGGCGAAAGTGCCGACACCCGCCAATAGCGGGTCGCTGCGCTGAACGCTTGGCGGAAGTTGCGAAAAATGCAGCCCTTCGCGCAAGCCCCATGATGAAAAGACGATGCGGGCAGGCTTCAGCCGGTCGACCAAAGCGCCGAGCAGTTGCGCGGCCAGCGGCAGCTTTTGCGCACGCATGGTCGAAATCCGGGGAATGGCGCGCAAGGTTTCATCGTCGCAACCTGCGATTTCGTCGGTCAGCGCAGTCGCCTCGCTACCCGGAATGCAGAAACCATGCGGATCCGTCAGCGGATAATTGTTCGCATGCATGGCATAGACCGCCATTGCGCGTAGCGTACCGCCGACGAGGTAGAGCGTCTGGCCTTCCGCCATACCTCTGGCACCTTTGGCAATGATTTTCGCCAATCGTTTGCGGCCGGTTTTTTTCCCGCCGCCGCTGTCTTCCTCCAGCAGCGCGCCAAGGCGCAGCGTGCCAAGCGGCAGGCTGACACCTGTGCCGCATTTGCCAGACCCGATCTCGACCAGTTCCAGACTGCCGCCGCCAAGATCCGCCACGATCCCTTCGGCACCCGGAAATGCACCGAGCACGCCAGATGCGCTGGTCCGCGCTTCATCCTCACCCGACAGCAGGCGCGGCGCGAAGCCCAGCGCGGTCACGGCATCGAGAAATGCGGGGCCGTTCGCCGCCTCGCGCACTGCGGCGGTGGCGACGACATCGACTTGCGGCACGTCCAGCCCGGCCAGCAGCAGCGCGTATCGCTCCAGCCCGCGCATCGCCAGCGCCACCGCCTCATCCGCCAACAGACCGGTGGTGCCGACATCGCGACCAAGCCGCGCCGTAACCTTTTCATTGAACAGAACCACCGGCGCGCGGGCCGAACCGCCATACAGCACCAGCCGCACCGTGTTGGACCCGATATCGATAATCGCGCGCGTGATGCGGTCGCCGGAAAAGTCGCCGATCAGCGTGCTGTTGTGGCTGGAGCGCACCATAGTCCCGGCCGATGCGCTCGCCGCCGTCATGCGTCGCGCTTCCGTCGCAGCGCCAGCCGGGGCACCCCGCCTGCCTCCAGCGCACCACCGCGTCCGGACAGCGAAGGGTTGGTCATGAAATAGCGGTGGCAGTTGAACGGCTTCTCGCCCGGTTCCATCCGCGCATAGCTGCCGTCCGGCTGCTGTTCCCAGCTCTGTTCGGTATCGAGCAGATTGGCGAGCAGCACTTGCTGCAACACCTGGTTGTGCACGGTGCGGTTGCGCAGCGGCACCATCACTTCCACCCGCCGGTTGAGATTGCGCGACATGGCATCGGCGGACGTGATGTAGACTTTCGCCTTGCTGCCCGGCATTTCGGCCCCGTTCGCAAACGCCCAGATGCGGCTGTGTTCCAGAAACCGGCCGATGATGGATTTGACGCGGATGTTTTCGGACAGCCCTTCGACACCCGAACGCAGGCAGCAGATGCCGCGAATGACCAGCTGTATCTCCACGCCTGCCTGGCTGGCGGCATAAAGCTGGTCGATCACTCCGCGATCGGTCAGCGAATTGAGCTTGGCCCAAATCGCTGCCGGTTTGCCCGCCTTCGCATTGTCGATCTCGGTTGCGATGCGTATGTAGATTTTCTCGCGCAGGCCGATGGGCGATATGGCCAGCTGGCCGGTCTTGCGCGGCTCGACATAGCCGGTGACGAAGTTGAACATGCGCGATGCATCGCGGCCCAGCTTGGGGTCGGCGGTGAAATAGCTCAGGTCGGTGTAAATCTTGGTGGTCACGGGGTGATAATTGCCCGTGCCGAAATGGCAGTAGGTGCTGAACCGGTCGCCTTCGCGGCGGACCACCATCGAGACCTTGGCATGGGTCTTCCAGTCCACGAAGCCATAGATGACCTGCACGCCGGCCCGCTCAAGCTTGGCTGCCCAGATCAGGTTCTGCTCTTCGTCGAACCGCGCCTTCAGCTCGACCACGGCGGTAACGGACTTGCCCGCCTCCGCCGCCGCGATCAGCGCCGTGATGACATTGGACTGGTTGCCCGCGCGATACAGCGTCTGCTTGATGGCGACGACATCGGGATCGTCCGCCGCCTGACGCAGGAAATCGACCACCACCTCGAAGCTCTCGTAAGGGTGGTGGATCACGATGTCCTTCTCGCGGATTGCGGCAAAGCAATCGCCATCGTGTTCGCGCACCCGTTCGGGATAGCGCGGCGAGTATCCGGGGAATTTCAGGTCGGGCCGGTCCTCGGCGACGATATCGGCAAGGCCCGCAACCCCGATCAGCCCGTCGGTTTCGACGATGGTGGTTTCTTCGGACGCCATGTGGTCGAGCAGGGTTTCACGCGCCACCGGATCGAAATCGCTTTCCAGTTCCAGCTGGATAACCTGCCCGCGCCGCCGCCGCTGGATGGCGCTGCGGAAAGTGCGAACGAGGTCTTCGGCCTCTTCCTCGATCTCGATATCGCTGTCGCGCAGCACGCGGAACGCGCCATCGCCCAGCACCTCGAACCCTGGAAACATATGCTCCGCAAACCGACAGATCAGCCGTTCGATGCTGATATAGGCCGCAGCCGCGCCCGGAACGCGGACCCAGCGCGGCAGGGCGGACGGCACCAGCACCATCTCCACCACCTGCGCCCCGTCGCTTAGCCGCTCCAGCGTGAACAGCAGTGCCGTGCCCTCGTTGGAAACGAAGGGGAACGGATGCGCCGGGTCGAGCGCCTGCGGAGTCAGGACCGGCACGATCTCGTCGAGGAAATAGGTCTTCAGCGCGGCATGGGCGTCCGGCGCGATGCGGGTGTGGTCGGCAATAGTGATGCCTTCCTCGCCCAGCAACGGACGCAGCGCCTCCCATGCCGTGCGCTGGCCTTCGTTCAGGTCGCGCACCGCTTGCCGGATCGCAGTAAGCTGTTGCGAAGGGCTGAGGCCGTCGATCGACTGCCGCTCGATGCCGCGCTGTACCTGGCCGACCAGCCCGGCGACGCGGATCATCATGAATTCATCGAGGTTGCTGCCGGAAATCGACAGGAAACGCAGCCGTTCAAGCAGTGGATATTCCGGATTGCCCGCCTCGGCCAGCACGCGGGCGTTAAAGGCCAGCCAACTCAGTTCGCGATTGATATAATGGTCCGGCGATCCCTCGTCCGGTACGTCATCTTCTTCGAACGGGGCGATATGCGGATTGGGTGCTGGGCTGGTCATCGGTTGGGCCACGATTAGCCGCGCATCGCGGAAAGCGAAAGGCGGGACTGGTTCATACCAGTTCGCTGCTGCGCGCAATCTGCGTGATGCCGCGTTTGCCCGATCCGTCGCGACCCAGCTGGACCATTACGTCGATCACGCTGGCGGCATAGGCGATGGTGTCGGCACGGGTCAGGCCGATACCGGTTTGCATCACCATCAAGGCCAGCTGCTCCAGCGCGCCGTTCAGCGAATTTGCGTGAATGGTGGAAAAGCTGCCCGGATGGCCGGTATTGATGGCGCGCAGGAAGCTGACGCTTTCCGCGCCGCGCAACTCGCCCAGTACGATGCGGTCAGGGCGCAGGCGCAGCGATGCCTGGAGCAGTTCGTTCGCCGTCACTTTCGCTTCGCCCAGCTCGCCCTTTACCGCGACCAGCCCGACGCCGTTTGCGCCCGGCAGGCGCAGTTCCGGCGTATCTTCCACCAGCACCACGCGCTCCTGCTTCGGGATTTCACCCAGCATCGCATTCAGGAACGTGGTCTTGCCAGTGGAGGTGCCGCCCGAAATCAGGATGGTCTGCCGCTGCGCAATCGCCGACCGAAGGAACGCCACCGGTTCGGCCTGCGCGTCAGGCATCGGCGGTTCGACAACAGGTTCCAGCGGCCCGTTGTCATATGCATCCAGCGGCAGGTCGAGACGCCGATGGCGGCGGATCGCCATGACCCAGTGCCGCCGCGCGGCGGGCGGTCCGCAAAACTGCACGCGCGCACCATCGGGCAAGGTCGCGCCAAGCAGCGGATGTTCGCGGTTGATGCCCTGATGGCTGACCCGCGCCACCTGCTCCGCCAGCCGCTGCACCAGCGTATCGCCGATCTCCGGCGTTTCGATTCGCTGCATTCCGGGCGAGGCGGCATCTTCGACCCAGACTTCGCCGGGCCGGTTAACGATGATTTCGGTCACGCTGTCGCGGTCCAGCCATGTGCGGAACGGCGCGAGATACGCGTCGAGATAGACGCTACCGCTTTCCGCTATGACGCCACCCGGACCCTCCTTGGTGGGCGTCAGCGTGTCCTTTCCGGCGGCCATCCTGTCGCCAACCTCCACCTATTGCACCTGACTGAAATCAAGGTCGCGGGCGGCGAAAACGCGAGTCGGCGTGCCGCTGCCGACGCGGATCGTCGGGCCGATCTGGCCGTCCTGCTGCAACGCCTGCCCGGCGGCGTTGCTGCCACCGCCCAGCACCACCCCGGCGCCTCCACTGGCGACGGTCGCCAGCCCGTCGATCACCGATAGCAGGATGGCCGAACCGAAGCGCTTGAAAAACCGGCTGTCCACCTTGCCGGCCAGCCCCGTCGTTCCGTCGAAACCGACTGCGGGAGATTGCAGGCTGACCGACGCACCGTCGGGCCGGATCAGGCGGTTCCAGATGACGTAGGCCCGCTTCTGACCGTTCTGCACGCCAGACTGGTATTGCCCGATCAGCCGGCTGCTGCGCGGGACCAGCACGCGCGTTCCATCGAAACTGCGTACATCCTGACTTACGATAGCGCGGACATAGCCGGGAACGTCGGTATTGATGGCGGTTTCCAGAATGGCCGGTATGAGCGTGCCCTGCGTCAGCGTATTCGAGGGATCGGTCATTGGCTGGGCGCGCGCCGGACCGCCACCCACACCGCCTACGCGGCTGGCGAAATCCGCGGCGGAACCTGTTCCGACGGCTCCGTCCGAGGTGTCTGTGCCGGTAATAGCGGCAGCAGGAACGGCGACCGAACCGACCGGTGTACCGCTTATGTCGAAAATCACCGTTGGCGACGAATTGGTATTGCCCTGCGGCGTCGGACTGAAACCGGGATTGACCGAATAGACGGGTTGCGGCGCTGGATCGCCTCGTACCACCTGCGCCTCCGCCGGCTGGGGTGCCGCCGTGCCACCGCCCACGGGGGGCTGAATGGGTATCTGGTCGATCGGCACCGCCGCGACGGGCACGGGTGCGGTTTCCACCGCAACGACATCGTCCGTTCCTGTGCGGGTACTGTTCATGCCCCAGAACGCCGCAAAGCCGAGAAGGGCAACGCCCAGCGCACCGGCGGCCAAACCAAGCCCGTCGGACCCGCCGCGCTGTGCGACAATGGGCAGCGTATTGCGCGTTGCCAAGTCGCGATCATCGATGTCTTCGCTCTCTCGCGGATCGGCATCGGCGTCGCCGTTCTGGCCGGGGAGTCCACCCATCAAACGCATGGTTTTACCGATCTTCCGGGAAGGCGCTGGCCGGCGGCGCAACCGGACGTATCGGACCGGCAAAGGTCAACGTCGCGGATTTTTCCCCCGAACGCAGAATTATTTCGGGCGGTACGCCGTCGACAACGATTGTATCGCCCCGCACCACGAAGTTCACCGGCCCTTCGGTACCGTCCTCGGCGCGCACCAAAATAGCGGGCAGGGATACTCCTGGCGGCCAGCTCAAAAAGGTCGCACTGCCATCGTCATAGGTCCGCTCCGGCAGCAGCTCGGCCGCGCCCTCGCGCAGCCAGCGAAAATTCAGCAGCGCCGGATCGACGACCGCATAGGGGTCCGCCGCGGCCGCCAGCTCTTCGGCACTGGCAACGCCCTGCTGTTCGGCAAGCGCTTCCGCTTCGGCATCCGGGTCTATCGGATAGAGAAAGCTCAACATGTAAATCGGACGCGCGCGGGCGCTGGCAATAAGATCGAACAGGTAGGTCCGGCGATTGGTGATGACCGTCATGTTGGTGCGCGCTGTTGCATCGAGCGGTTTGACAAACAACAGGTTCGCCCGTTTGTTCGGCGTCACTTGCCAAGCCGTGCTGTCGCCTATCGCCACGTTTTCGATGCGCTCGTCGTCGGCGAACATGATGGTCGCCTGCACCTTTGTTCGTCCGGTCAGCGGCACCACGACGCCCGGATCGTAATACCGTTCGACCAGCCGGGGATCCTGCGCTTGGGCGGGCGTTGCGAACGTCAATACGATAGCCATCGCCAGCAAAAGGCGCGAAAAGCGTGTCATGCGGTTCCCTTTCGCGCGGCGCTCGCGCCGGACGCCGACCTGAAGGATGCGGTCGGTGCGTTCGCAGGGCGAAATCGATTGCCGATGCCCTGCGAGCGCGAGGGCGACGCAGTGGCAGGCGCTGCCGGACCACTGCCTGAGGACGTCGCGAATACGCGCGTTTCGCGACGGCTTCCAATGTCCGGTGCGGCGCTCGCACCATCGTTTGCTGCCATAGCGGGCACGGTACCTGTTACCACGGTCCGGCGCGGTGCGGCGGACATGCCCGCCGCTGCCTGCGCGGTGGACATCGGCGCACCGGCAGGCGCCGTTACCACCGTGGTCGCACCAGGTGTAGCGCTTGCCACGATGCCGGAGCGCCTGTCGCCGTCTTCGCGCGCCAACCCGAATACTGTCCAGTTACCCACGATTTTCCCGCTTACCGTCAACACCAGCACCATCAGCGCAGCGTGGACAAAACCGATAAGAAAGAACGCAACTGCCGGACGCATCCCGACTTCGCCGGGTACGGCGCTCAAGCTGTTGAGGATCGGGATCGCCATCTCCAGCATGATGCCGCCAGCCAGCACCGCAAACAGTGGCACCAGCGCCAGCATCGTGACCCCCTTCAGCCAGCCGGCGAACAGCCCGCGCGTTGCCGGAAACAACGCCATGACAACGAACAGCGGGCCGAGTGCAATGAGCACGGCCAGCCCGATGCGAGCGGTCACGAGCACGCCGACGGTGCCGAGCAGCAACAACATCGCCCCCATCCAGACCGTGCCTTTGGGTGTAAACGCCGTAACTTCGGCAGCAGCGGCCTGTTCGCCACCGGGAACATTGTCCGCTACACCAGTTTGCGTCGCCTGCTCTACCGCTGCGAAGACCACATCCAGCTTGCCAGCGAACGCGCCGGTTGCCGACCCGTCCACACCCGTCAGCCGTGCCGCCAGCCAGTCGGGTGCGGCAAGCCACAGGTTCCACACGACGCCCTGATACGCCGCCCAGCTGGTTGCGAAGGTCAGCACCAGTCCCAGCGTAATCATGCGCGGAACGAGCGAACGGACCGACACATTGGTGCGCCCCAGCAACAGCGCGAGACCGAACAGCGCGACGAAGATGACCAGCACGAGGGTAAGCACCGGTCCGAGCACCCCGCCGGGTGCAAACAGGCTGCCGAATGCAGCACCGGTGACCTGACTCGCTTCGCAATCGACCGCGCGCAACGCCGCCGCGACGCCGTTGCCGATTTCGGCCGTGGCCTGCTCGCAATCGAAAGTGACGCGCGGGGAAACGGGCGCAGTCATTCGGCGGCTTCCTGCACATCGAAGCCGCCATCGTCGGCTTCTCCCGGCCACGCATGTCCGGTCAGGGCAGGATACCACTGCGCCGGATCGTCTCCCGCCGCCGCGCGCAACAGATCGAGCCGCCGGACCGAGGATTCACGGCCCGAGAGCACAGTCAGCACTTCGGGCGCATTGCCCAGATCCAGCCGCACAACAACGCTCGCATCGGGCTGGCGCACGAGGAAACAGCGGCTGTGCGCAGGCAGGCTGCGGATGATCGACAACTCGTGCTGCGTCAGGCCGAAACCATCGCAATAATCCTCGGCCCGCGCGCGACTGTTGGGCATGAACAGCATCGTCGCGGTCTGCTCGACCAACGCGGTGGCGATGCGGCTGTCCAGCGCGTCGCGCGCACTTTGCGTCGCGAAACCGACCAGCGCGTTGCGTTTGCGCAGCGTCTTCAGCCAGTCGCGGATGCGCGCGGCAAAAACCTCGTCGTCCAGCGCCTTCCAGCCCTCGTCGATCAGGATCATCGTGGGGTGGCCGTCCAGCCGTTCCTCGATGCGGTGGAACAGGTAGAGCATAGTCGGGGTGCGCAAACGCGGATTTTCCAGCAACGCGGTCATATCGAAACCGAGCACGCGCTGGTCCAGGTCGAGGCGGTCCTCGGCGTTGTCGAACAGCCAGCTATGCTCGCCCCCCTCGCCATTTTCGGCCCCGATCCACGCGCCCAGCCGGTCCGCCAGATCGCCCGGTTGCGGGCGGCGCGTGCCGGACAGCAGTTCGCGAAAATTCCGCAACCGTCGCAAGGCGCTATCGTTGGAATAGGCGGCATCGACGGCGGTGGCGATGGTGGCGGCTTCTTCCGGACCCTGCGCCTCCAGCAATACATTCAGCCAATCGCGCAGGAAGGCGCGGTTCACCGGCGTATCGGGCAATGCCAGCGGATTGAAGCCGGTCGGCTCGCCTGCGTTGATCTTGTCGTAGCGGCCGCCGATGCCGCGAATAAACAACTCCCCACCGCGATCCTTGTCGAACAGCACGGTGCGCGGTGCAAATTTCTGAGCCTGTGCGGCCAGGAAGTTCATCACCACGGTCTTGCCTGAACCGGACGGCCCGATGACCGAGAAATTGCCCAGATCGCCATTGTGGAAATTGAAGAAGAATGGCGTGGCGCTGGTCGTTTCCAGCAGCGTCACCGCCTCGCCCCAGTGGTTGCCGTCAGCCTGGCCAAGCGCAAAGCCATGCAGCGAACCGAAGCTGGCCATGTTGGCGCTGGAAATCATTGCGCGCCGCACGATGTAGCCTTCGTTTCCGGGAAATTGCGCCCAGAACGCCGGCTCCAGATTGGTGTCCTCGCGCACCGCTATTGCGCCGGTATCCGCGAGCGCCGCGGCGCAGGCAGCGGTGGCATCGTCGAGCCGCGACAGCCCGGTTTCGCGCACCAGAACCGACAAATGATGATCCCCGAACCCGACCGCGCCATTGCCCAGCGCATCGCGTGCCGCCAGCATATCGCCGCGTTCGGCCTGTGCTTCCTCGTCGGCGGAACGCAAGCGCCGGATCGCAAGGTCCATTCGCTCGCGCGCCGTCTGTCGTTCGGCAGGGGCATAGCTTTCGGTAACGATCATCTCGAACGGCAAGCGCAGCAGACCGTCGAGCAGGCCGGGCGAGGTGGCGTCCGGGTAATCCTTGAGGCTGAGAATGGCGGAAAAGTCAGGATCGCCCGCCCCGCGCTGCTCCATCGCGTCCAGCCCGAAGCTGGTGCGGCGGTAGGGCAGCATCTGTCCTATATCGGTCGCCTCGGCAGGGGTTCGCACAGGCCGCATTTCGCCATTGTACAGCGCGCTGAGCAGCTCCAGCAGCTCGCTATTTCTGCGCATGCCTCCATTGCCCGCCGCATCGTATTCGCCCAGTTGCGTCGCACCATAGGATTGCAACGAGGCAATGAGGCCGGTCGTCGCCGCCTTCAGCGCGCGCACGTCTTTCGGATCGTATTCGAACGCCGTATCGCGCCGCCCTTTAAAGAACTTGCCGACACGCTCCGCAAGGCCCGCCGTGCCGCGGGCCGGCCTGCGGATGAGAGTCACGAACTGATCGTTCACGAACAGCGCGCCATCACCCAGCCGGTCACGCCATCGGGCGTCAATATGCGCGGCGAGCGGATCGTCAAACGTGGCATCCAGCGTCACGTCGACGCGCCGCCGAATGACGTGGTGATACATCACGAACCGCGCATCCAGCACAGAACGCAGCATGACCTCGCGCGTGCCCGCATGGGCGTTGAGCGCATCGGTATCTTCGGTTTCAAACAACAGGCCCGGCACCTGCATCGCCATCATCACGCTGCCATCGCGTAGCAGCACCGTGCTGGCATCGATCAGCCGCGCGTAAGGCAAGCGATCACCCGCCTGCGCTTCTTTCGTGCTCCACGCCGCTGCGCCAGACCAGCGGGTCATGCGGCGCTGTCTTTCGCTGTGCGAACAATCATGCGCTGTAACTGTTGCAGCCCCACCGCTTCCAGTTCTTCACGCGCGGGCACATGCTGACCTTGGTAATCCAGAGGTCGAACATCCGCGGCTCCCGCAGACAGGCGAAATAACCGATCACGTGCGTAACGACGGGTGCGACCATGAACCAGAAGCTCTTGGTGATAAGAAACGCTATGGTGGTGACCATCATGTTGATGATGAAGAAATTGAATGTGACCCCCAGCAGCATTTGCGGACGGGTCAGCGCTCTGTGGACCGGATGGCGGATCAGCGGTTCCATATTCTCGTTCAACCGCCTGCCGCGCCCTGGATACCGGCAACGATAGTGCCCGCACCAAACAGGATGAAGGTGCCGATGATGACCGTCGCGCCAAAGCGCCAGTTCAGCCGCCCGGTCAGCATCATGAACCCGACCGCCGCAACCGCCATTACCGCCACGGCGGTTGCGACATTGCCCAGCAACGTGCCTTGCAACCAGCCCAGTGCGGCGACGATAGGGCCGGATCCTTGCGGATCGGCCTGCGCCAGGGCGGCGGTCGGCATCATAGTGAAAAGCGCGCTGGCAAGCACCGCAGGCAAACGCGAAAGAACAGGCATCTTAGTTGCTACTCCGACTATCGGCGACGGGCTCGCCTTCGGGCATGCTGTGGCTGGCCAGCCTTGCCATGATACCCGCAATGTAATTTCGAGTTTCGCGGATTGGTGGAACGCCGCCACTGCGAACTACGCGATTTGGCCCCGCATTGTAAGCCGCCAGCGCCTTTACCAGATCGCCATCGAAACGGTCCAGCTGAGTGCGCAGATAACGCGCGCCGCCTTCCAGATTCATGAACGGGTCGGCTGGATCGACGCCCATTTCGCGAGCAGTGCCGGGCATCAGTTGCGTAAGGCCCAGCGCCCCGGCGGAGGACCGCGCATCATTACGCCAGCGGCTTTCCTGCCACACCAGCGCTTCTATCAATGCGGGCGACAGGTCATACCGCATGGCCAGTTCAAGGACTTTGGCGCGGTACGGTGCCGGAACCATCACGCCTTGCTGCGCGCGATCACCGGCCGTGATAGACGTCGTGTCAAAACTGTCGGGCAGCTGCGTGGCGTACGAAAAAAAGGGTGCGGAAGGGGTCACGGTCTCCGCAGATACCCAAACCGCTTCATTGCCATCTATCTCGAGCACATCCGCCAGCGCAGGCGATGAGGCAAGTGCAAGGCAGACGCATGAAGCGCGCCGGATGTGAAGCCGCAGAATCATGCATGTCCCTTTCACGTCATTTGTGCGCAAGGAACATGACAGCGCGGTTACAACCCCGCCCAAACTTCAAACACTGCTAGCTGGCATCCGTTATGGCCGGTGCTTGCGGAGCACCGGTAAAACCGCCCTGAGCCAGCATATCGAGAGCACGCTGCGCCAACTTGCGTGAGTCGACCCAGTCGCCAGTGGCCGTCTCCAGCTCGCACCTGTTATCGGATGTCACAGCCGCGTCGAATAGTATTGCTGCGATCTGGTCATTGCCTTCGCGGGCGTACGCAATACCCAAATTGATGAGCACCGCCGGGTCGTCCGCTTGCAAGGCCGCTTGCGTATCAACACGTTCGATAAGCGCTGCGTTCTGTCCGGCCGCTGCATCCCGATAGCCCACCGGATCACCCGTCGGCACGGTGGGAGTCGACACAGCCGCACTTATCAAAATCATCGCATTCAACATCATCGCTTCTCTCCTGATCGCATCGAACTAGCACAGGATGCCCATCGTTGCAACAAAACTGTCATAGTGAAACATTTCTGACGTATTCAAGATTATTATGGTTTCGTTTCCGAAGCTTACAGGACACCGCCGCGCAGCGTTGTTACACAAAAAAGGCATTGAAGTTACACGAATATTACAGTTCAGGCTGCAACCTGACTGTCACAACGTATGCCTAGGCGCTCCCCAGCAAAGAGATGCATCGAACCCGATTCCCGGTTTCGAAATGGATGGGATAGCGCCTGTGAAAACCATGACCCGATCGCTCGTACTAGGTTGCAGCATGCTGGCACTTGCCGGTTGCGGTGCCGATGAAATCGCCTCGCCAGGCACTGGTGGCAACATCATCATTAACAATCCGGCCCCAACGCCAACGCCAACGCCGACCCCCACGGGCAGTACGCTGGTTACGCCGGCAGGTGGCTGTCCAACGATTTCGAACAACACCGGCGGTCTTGTCGACGAAGGCACAATTACCGGAGACACGGGTGAATATCGGGTTTGTGCCCTTCCCGCCCGTTTCACTTCCGACAGCACCCTGCCCTACATCCAGGGCGTTCTTTACCGCCTTGCCGGTCGTGTCGACGTCGGTTCCGATGGCGGTCCGACGCCCGATGCAAGCGATGGCCTGTCCGATACGGACGTGACGCTTTCGATCGAACCCGGCGTCATCGTATACGCCTCGGGATCGTCGTTCCTCAACGTCAATCGCGGTAACGAAATCTCCGCCGTCGGTTCCGCCGACCGCCCGATTATCTTCACCAGTCGCGACAACGTCATCGGTGGCTCGTTCATCAACGCCAACTCCTCCGGTCAGTGGGGTGGCATCGTCCTGTCCGGTCGTGCCCCCGTTACCGACTGTATCGCACCCGGCGCGACGCCCGGTACAATCAACTGCGAACGCCAGGTCGAAGGGGCGGCGCAGCCGGCGATCTTCGGCGGGGCGACCCCGGGCGACAGTTCGGGCACGATGGAATTCGTGCAGATCCGCTATTCCGGTTTTGTCCTGTCGGGCGATAACGAGTTGCAGTCGCTCACCACCGGCGGCAGCGGCAGCGGCACCACGCTGAACAACATCATGAGCTACAACAGCTCGGATGACGGCGTCGAATTCTTTGGTGGCCGCGTCAATATGAAAGGCCTCGTCGTTGTCGGAGCCGAAGACGACTCCATTGACACCGACACCGGCGTCAAGGCCAACCTGCAATATGTCGTGGTGGCACAGCGCAACGAAGTTGGCGACGGTATCATCGAGGCCGACTCCAACAATGGTCTCGAAGACCAGACTCCGCGTCAAAATACGCAGATATCGAACGCGACCTTTATCCAGCGTCGCACCAACGACCAGGCGATCCGCATTCGTGGCGGTACCGATTACGCGCTGTTGAACACCATCGTCGTGGACGCTTCGCAAGGTACACCATGCATCCGCATCGACCTCAGCGAAACCACACGTGCGGCAAACGCCGGGCTTGACGATGTCGGACCACCCCGCTTTGAATCGGTTGCGCTCGATTGCGCCACCGACTTCCGCAACGGCAGCGGCGGTGTGACGGCAGCGCAAGCCGAAGCGATCTTCGATGCCGGCACGAACAACAACAAGTCGTTCACAAACACGTTGACCATGACGTATATCAATGGTGCGAACGAAGACGCGCTGGTGGCATTCGATCCGACGGCGCTGTCGACCTTCTTCGACAATGCCGGCTTTGTCGGTGCCGCGCAGGCCGGTGACACCCGGTTCGAAGGCTGGACCTGCGACAGCGCAGCCATCACCTTCGGCAACAACACCGGATCGTGTCTGTCGCTGCCCGTCTACTCGTAAGCGGTACGTAAACCGGGGTGCCGTTCGCTTCGAACGGACGGCACCCCGTCTAACCGGTAAACTTCCGTTCAGAACCGCATCTCTGGCGAGTATCTGAGCGGTACCTGCATTCAAAAAGGGATCTTCGGTCATGTCTATCGGTAAGCAGATAGCGGGGATGCTTCTGGTCACCACCGCACTCACCGTTCCGGGTGCGGCGCTGGCGCAAAGCACGGGCACAGGCGCTGAAGGTTCGCCGACCGATGCGACGGCGCAACAAGATGCCGAAAACCTGGCCGATCAGGTAACCGGTGTCGACGAAGCGCAGGAAGAGGAATTCGATACGCCCGAGATCTCGGTTCCCGGCGGAGCCATCGTCGTCACCGGACGTCGCGACCGCGACGTTACCCGCAGCTCAACCCAAGTCGTTTCCGTGCTGTCCAGCGAGCAGATCGCGCGGACCGGCGAAGGCGATATTGCGGGTGCGCTAGGCCGCGTCACCGGCCTGTCGGTGCAGGGACAGGGTTTCGTATTCGTGCGCGGTCTGGGCGACCGGTATTCGCTCGCCCTGCTGAACGGTCTGCCCCTGCCGTCTCCGCAACCACTTAGCCGGGTGGTGCCACTCGATATTTTCCCGACCAGCATCGTCGCCAGTTCGCTCGTCCAGAAGACCTATTCGGTAAACTATCCAGGCGAATTCGGCGGTGGTGTCATAAATCTCACCACGCGCGCCGTGCCCGACGAACGCTTCTTCAGGATCAGCGGCGGCATCAGCGGCGACGAGCAGACGACTTTCCAAAGCGGTATCGATTATTACGGTTCGGACAGCGACTGGACCGGCTTCGATGATGGCACGCGCGATATTCCGCCTGCCTTGCAAAGTTTCTTTGCCAGCGGACAACGCCTGTCGGACCCGGGCGTGGACCAGCAGGGCATCCTGCGCCAGCTCGGCAACCCGAACTTGGTGCTGACCCAGAACATCGATGAATTGCCGGTCAATTTTTCGGGGGGTTTCACTGCGGGCGATACGGTGGATATCGGCGATGCCCGGCTTGGCATCATCGCAACCGCGTCCCTGTCCAACAAGTGGCGCAACCGTTCCATCGTTTCGCAAACAGCGGTCAATGCCGAACTGGACCTCGACACCGACTTCCGCGATTTCGTGACTGACAACCGCGTTCTGGTGAACGCGCTGGTCGGGTTTGGCCTCGAAGTGGGCGATCACCGGTTCCGTTTCACCAACCTGTTCATTCGCGATAGCCTCAAGCAATCGCGTCTTTCGCTCGGCGAAGATTTCCAAGACGACGACAGCGAGTTCCAGCAGGACACCGCCTGGTTCGAACGCCAGCTATACAACGCGCAATTTGTTGGCGAGCTGGAATTCGGCGACCTTGGCATCGATCTGCGCGGTGGATTCGCACGCACGCAGCGGGAATCGCCGTTCGAATACAACTTCACCTATGTGCGCAGCAACAACGCCAACGACCCGCTCGGCGATACGTTCATCAACGTGCTGGACCGCCAGACAGGCAGCGCATCGGTGGCCTTCTCCGACTTGCAGGAAGACCTGTATTACGGTGGAGTCGACGTAAGCTATCCGGTCACCGACTGGCTGCGCCTCGCCGCGGGCTATGCCTACACCGATACCGACCGGTTCTCCACGCGTCGCGAATTCCTCGTCAACGCCAATACCAGTTTCCCCGACGGGGTAGGTGCGCTGCGTCCCGACCTGCTGCTGGGCGACGCCGTCATTGATTTCTACGATGTCGGTCTGATCGAAAGCACGCAGGCCGACCCGGCCTTCGACGCCGCGCTGACAACGCACGGTGCCTATGTGAAGGGGCTGATCGAACCGACCCTGGGTGTAATCATCGACGTCGGCGTTCGGTACGAAGATGCCGAACAGACGGTCAACCCGGTCGAAGTGTTCGCCATCCCGACCAATTCGGGAAGTTCGACTTTCCTTGCCAACGACTACTTCCTGCCCGCCGCCACGATCACGTGGGAAGCGACAGACAGCCTCCAGCTGCGCCTGAACGCGTCGAAGACAATCGCCCGCCCACAGTTCCGCGAATTGATTTTCCAGACCTATTTCAATCCGGAAAACAATCGTCAGTTCAACGGCAACCCGAACCTGGTCGACAGCGAGTTGATAAACGCCGAGGCGCGTGCCGAATACTACCTGGGACAGGGCAACCGCATATCGCTGGCAGGGTTCTACAAGGAAATCGACAACCCTATCGAGGTGTTCTCCAGCTTCTCGGACAATGTGCAGGTCTCGGGCTTCGCCAATGCGCCCAAGGCGCAGCTTTATGGTGCGGAATTCGATATCCAGTACGGTTACGATCTTTTGGACCTTGGCGGATGGTGGGAAAACAAGCGTGTGCTGGCACTCGCCAACTACACCTACACCAAATCGGAGCTACAAGTTGGCAATGGCGATATTGCGCGGGTTTTCCCCTTCGCTGAGCAACCGGCCACCAACTTCTTCCGCGATGGTGTTCCGCTGACCGGGCAGTCGGATCATCTGGTAAACCTGCAGCTCGGGCTCGAGAATGTCGATAAGCTGCAACAGATCACGTTGCTTGCCTCTTACGCGAGCGAACGGGTGACCAGCCGCGGCACGGCCAGCCTGCCAGACATCGTCGAGGATCCCGGCTTCCGCCTGGATCTCGTTGCGCGGCAGGGTATTACGGTTGGCGACACTGAGCTGGAGCTGAAGTTCGAGGCGCGCAACCTGACGGGTCGCGATAATTTCGAGTTCCAGGAAAACGGCACGAACCGTATTGAGATCAACAGCTACGAAGTCGGGCAGAGCTTCTCGCTGTCCCTGTCCGCACAGTTCTGATCGGCACCCGCTAGCTGGTGGCTTCGGACAGCGGTTTCGAAGCTGCCAGCTGACGGGTGTAGAACCAGCCGATACCGATCAGGCTGAATCCAAGCGCCATGAATGACGCGACCCGCATCAGCCCTTCAAGCCCTGCGGCGTCGAACAGGAAGACCTTAAGCACGGCGAGCAGCATCAGTACCAGCGACCCGATGCGCCATGTCCGGCCCGTGTTGCCGCGATCTGCCGCGCGACTGCCCCACAGCAGGAAGCCGACCGCCATCACGATGCCGAGCAGCGAACGCAGCAGGTCTTCGGTCTGTCCGACGGGCGGTTCCAGCAGGATTGTTCCGGCAAACACATGGCGCAGCGCCGAAAGTGCGAACAGCGTCGCCAGCAACATGGTGCCGCCATCCAGCGCACGGCGGATCCGGTCGGCCTCAGCGAACCTGAGCCGCAGAACATACAACGCCCCGAACCCCGCAGCGTAGCTCGCCGTCAGCAGGTTTGCGACGACAAGCGGGCCGACTTCCTGCGCCGAAGCCAGCGGATTGTGCCACCACAAACCGTATAGCGTGAAATGCGCCAGTGCGATCCCGGCGAGAACAGTCGCCAGTCTGTCCGGTACCCACGGGATGCGCAAGGCCGCTAACGCTCCGGCAAGCAAGGCGGCCTGCCACACGGTCCGCTCCGCCAGCCCGTAGGTCACGAATGCCGCCGTGCCCTCGATTGCGAAGACCTGTTTGAAGAGGATATGCGCACCAACAATCAGCGTTGGTAGCGCCGCTGCCGCCAGCCCCTGCCATTTACCGCGCTGTGACCTGCGCTGCCATGCCACGCCGACCAGTGCTGCACCGAATGGCACGATCCGCAACAAGGCATCGCTCACGTTCAGCGCGGCGGATGAAAACATCGGATCGCCCGCGATGCTTGCCGCCGCCAAGAGCAAGCCAGTCCACCACCGGCACCAATGCCCAGGCTCCTGCCAAGACTGCCGCACTGATGGTTGCAGAGAGCCTTGCGGTCCCTTTCGATGTCGAAAGGATAACGGCAACGATCAGCGCCACCATCGCCCACGGCAGCATCAGCGCCGGCAGGACCTGCGCAAGCAGGCCATAGAACGCGACCACCGCCAGCGCTTCCATCGCTCCACGCAGTTTTGCAGGCGTGTTATCGCGCAAGGCCAGCATCACCGGCGCAGCAAGCAGCGCCAGCCAGCGCAGCACCGACCGCAAGTTCCAGCGCCAGCCGTCCGGTTCGATCAGGCGCTCCGCCTCGATATAGTTCGACCCGTAAACAAGGGCGAGCAAAGTGGCTGCGATGGCGGCGACGCACAGACCGAACAGGCCGCGCTCGTCCCGCCGCCATGCAAGCGCCACCAGCGCCATCGCCACCGGCGCAATGGCGAGCGGTGCCGCCCATCCCGGCAGCGCCAGCACCGCAGCCGCCGCAAGCAGCGTTGCCGCCCCGCCCACGTTCAACAACCGCTTCCAGCCGAACGGTTCTTCATCAGCAGGATAGCGCCACCAGATTACTGCAAGTGGGAGCACCGCACCGGCAAGCGGGATAGTCGCCAGCCCAATTCCGGACCATTCTTCCACGAACCGCAAAACACCGACGCTTGCAAAACCAAGCGCCAGGGTGGCCACCTGCACATGCAATATCGCCGCATCGTTGCCCCGCACCAGCCGCACCGCTGGTACAGCTACGAAAAGCGCAATAACCGCGGCCAGGATCGTCAGGAAGCCGCCGGTCGTCGAACCTGTCCACAGGCCGAGCAGAAACAGCGCCGTCAGCCCGGCAAACGCCGCGCCTTCCTGCAACCGCGTATCTCGCCATGCCAGTCCCGTGAGTGCCGCGCCCAGCAATAGGTAAAGCGCCCACGCCATCGGGGTGAAGCCTGACAGTGCGACCATCGCCGCCATCTGCGCCGCCGCGACCGCGCCGATGATTGCACGCAGCACCGGCGATACAGTTGGCCCCTGCGTAAAGGCAGGAATGACCGCACCCAACAGCACCAGATATCCGCCGAATGCGACGATGTCGGTCGAGCCGGTAACGCCCCAAATCAGGATCAGCGCGCCCCAGCCCAGCCCGCCTGCGAGACTTGCCAGCGCCAGCCAGCTGCGGCCCTGGTTTGCGCCCGCCTTGCTCAGCCCAGCCGTCACCAGCGCCAGATAAAGCGACAACAGCCCCAGATTGGGGTCGTCGCTCGATACCAGCAGCGGTGCGGCAAACCCGCCGACAAGGCCGAGGATCGCGGATGGCAAGCCGAAGCGGAACGACAGACCGACAGCCGCCGCCGTAACCGCCGCCATGCCTGCGAAAGCGATGCCCGTACCCAACAGGTCGTATTGCGTGCCCGCCATGTAAAACGCGCCGTACAGCGTGGCGAGACCGGCACCGGCCAGCACCTGACCGACGCGCGGGTCCGCAATGCGCACAGCATTACGATACGCAAGTTCGGCAGCGGCGATCAGACCCGCGCCAAAAACGAAGCCGAGCGCGACCCGCATGGTCGGTCCGACGAAGCCCGCCGCAATCGAGTATCGCACAAGAAAGAAACCGGCGACCGCCAGTGCAACGCCGCCCGCCCAGATCGGGAGCAGCCGGCCGAACAGGTTTTCGAAATCTATGCTGGGCACTGTGAAGGTGGGCGTTTTGAAGACGGGCGTTTCGAACTTGGGCAGCTTGCGTTTTGCTGCGCCATTCCGGTCTGGCGCCTGCTGTTTCGCCGTGATCGGTACAGACGATTTCCGCATTGCGGGAGCCACGCTACGAGGGCCTTCACCATCCGGCACTTCTTGTGGCTCGTCTTGAACCGTCGAAGTCGAGGCATCTCCCTCGTTTTGAGCCGTGGCAGGTCGAGCAACCGTCAACTGCAACCGTAGAGCCCGCATCTCTTGCGAGATGGCGGTCTGGCGCCGCCATATGATGACAACGGCAATACCCAAGAGGAAAAGTATCAGTTCGGTCATACCGGTCACGCTGGTTCCTGCATTACGTCAGATCCCTCTAGCCTTTAATTGAACGCTGTTCAATAACTAAATTAGACAGCGTTCAGTTTTGCGGCTAGCGCTCCGTGGCATGGGCCGCCGTTCCGATCACACCCCTGCCGAGTTGCGTTCGCTTTTCATCGCGGCGGGACATACGCTGATGTCGGAGACTGGCTTGTCCGGCTTTTCCGGTCGCGCTGTGGCCAAGCGTGCGGGATACTCGGTCGGCACGATCTACAACGTGTTCGGATCGCTCGACAGTTTCATCCTTGCCATCAATACGCGCACTTTCGGCCTGTGGGTCGATCATCTGTCCGCCGCGCTCGCGACGAGCGGGCAGGACCGCATCGCGGCCCTGGTGCGCGGTTATTTCGGTTTCGCGCTGGCGCACCCGCGCCTGTGGGCGGCGATTTACGAGCACCGGTTGCCTGAGGGATGCGGCTTGAGCGAACCGGACCTGATGGAGCGCAGCCGCCTGACCGACTTGGTCGAGCGCGAAATTTCCGCAGTCCTTCCGGCACCATCCGTTGGCGCACCCGCAGCGGACCTGCCGCGTCTTGCCCGCTCGCTAATTGCCGGGGTGCACGGCCATTGCAGCTATGTCGTCAGCGGTAGCTTCGCGTTGATGGAAGAGCCCGACCCGGTCGAAAGCGCGCTGGCCCGCGTGCGGGAATCGCTGAAATGCCACGGCGCGGACATTGTGGTAGACTAAGGAAAATCAATGCTTTCCGGTTGGAACCCGATGCCATGCCTGACGGTTCGATATGATATGACCAATGATAACTCCGAATTTCCCAACACTGCGCGCTTCCTTGCAGGTCGGCTCCGCCATGCGATGACGGCGCGAGAGAAGGGCGTGCTGGAAGGTCTGGTAGAGCGAGTCGAGACCTTCGAAGATGACGAGCGCATTCTGAAACGCGGTGTGATGTGCGAATATTCGACCATGCTGATCGAAGGGTTTGCGGTGCGCACCATCGACGAAAACGGCAATCGCTACGTTGTCAGCGTGCAGACACCGGGCGATTTTATGGACCTGCACAGTTTTGCGCTGAAGCGGCTGGATCACAATCTGGTGGCTATCGGCCCAGTCAAGGTCGGCATCGTGCCCCATGCCGCGCTTTCCACCATGATGGACGCAGAACCGCACCTGTCGCGCCTGTTCTGGTTCTCGACATTGCTGGATGCGGCGATCCATCGGCAATGGATATTGAAACTGCATCAGCTGAAAGCCAGCCGCCGGACGGCGCACTTGCTGGCGGAAATCTGGCAGCGGCTGGAGTATGTCGGGCTGGCCCTGCCCGATGGTTTTGCGTCACCCCTGACGCAGTCGGACCTGGCCGAAATGTGCGGCACCACGTCAATCCACATGAACCGTTCGTTGGGTGAATTGCGTCGCAAAGGCGTTGCGGATTTCAAGCGGGGACAGGCTGGTGTGCGACAATCGCGCAATGCTGGAAAAGACCGGTGATTTCGATCCGGCCTATCTTTATGCCACTGGAGAACTGGCCCCAGGCGACGCGCTTGACCCGAAGTAAGCCGCTTATCTAGTCTATTACGCCAAAGCGTGCGAAGCCGCCTTCCATCCATCCGAGCGGATCGACATTGCCCGCCACGGTATCTTCGTCACGCAGTTTCACATCGTAAACATCGCCGACAAACAGCTCGTGACTGCCATGGACCAATGTGTTCTCGACGCGGCAAAAAAGATTGGCGGTCGCTACGGGCAGAAACGGTATGCGGTCGGCGAATTCCCATGCTGCTCCGGCGAAGCGCTGGTCACGCAGCGACGGTGTGGAGAACGGCTTCACCAGTGCGCGCTGATCCGTGCCCAGCAGATTGATGCAGAACCGCCCCGTCTTCTCGATGGAAGCGTGACAGGCGGACTGCCGGTTCACCGCGACCAGCATCGATGGTGGCTCCATCGCGACCGGAATGACGGCAGACGCAACCATGCCGACCGGACCGTTGGTGGCGCTATCATGCGTGGTGATGATCGAAACCGGCCCGGGCAACCGCCGCATTGCAAAACGGAGGCGTTCGGCAAGAGTGTCCGGGGCGATGTCAGGGGACGCGGTGGTCATCAATATTATCTACAGCCAACGGCATTGCCGTTCAAGCGCGGACAGGCGTCTCGCCAACACCGATTCACATTATAATGTGAATGTCCGCTTGACGAATCACATCTTCGTTTCGATATTCGCCCGCATGAGCGAACTTTCCATACAGAACCGTGTTCGTGCGCTGGTCGGTGCCCGTGCCATGTCACGTTCCGCCATCGCGCGTGCTGCCGGACTTCATGCCAATTCGTTGCGCGATTGTACCGAGGAACACTGGAACCCGACGGCGGAAACGCTGGCGAAGCTGGATGCGTTTTTGACTGCGAATGATGACCGCCCCGTGCTGGCAACGGTGGAGGAAATCGTCGAGGAAGCGCGCAACGGGCGCATGTTCGTGCTGGTCGATGACGAAGATCGCGAGAACGAAGGCGACCTGGTGATCCCGGCACAGATGGCAACGCCCGCCGCCGTCAATTTCATGGCAACGCATGGCCGGGGCCTGATCTGCCTGTCAATGACGCGCCAGCCGGTGCCAGCAGCTTGGGCTGGAGCTGATGAGCCAGAACAACCGGACGCGGCACGAAACCGCCTTCACCACCAGCATCGAAGCGCGCGAGGGTGTGACCACCGGCATCAGCGCGGGCGACCGGGCGCGCACGATCAGCGTGGCAATCGATGCGGCGCGCGGGCGCGACGACATCGTGACGCCGGGCCATGTGTTCCCGCTGATCGCCCGCGATGGCGGCGTGCTGGTGCGCGCCGGACATACCGAAGCGGCGGTCGACATCTCGCGGCTCGCGGGCCTGAATCCGTCGGGCGTGATCTGCGAGATAATGAACGAAGACGGCACGATGGCGCGGATGGACGACCTTATTGCCTTTGCGAGAAAGCACGATTTGAAGATCGGCACCATCCGCGACCTGATCGCCTATCGCCGCAGCCACGACCACATCGTCGAAAAGAAAGCCGAAAGCCGTTTTGCCAGCCGGTTCGGCGGCAAATGGAATGCCGCGACATACCACAACACCGCAACCGGGGACGAAACGCTGGCGCTGACGTTGGGGCATATCAACTCCACCAAGCCGACACTGGTGCGGATGCATCTGTTGAATCTGTTCGACGATGTGTTCGGCGAAGAAAGCGCGCGGGGCGGGATGCTCGAACGCTCGATGGCTGCCATCGCCGACGAGGGCGCTGGCGTCATTGTAGTCATCAACAAGAACAGCGGTCGTAACCTGACCGCGATGACCCGGGCGCACAGTAGCGCGCGTGGCGTCGCTGACAGTCCGGCACCCAAACCCGATATCGAGGAATTCCGCGACTACGGCGTCGGCGCGCAGATCCTGGCAGAGCTGGGCGTGCAGGACATGGAGCTGCTCACCAATTCACAACAGTCCCTGGTAGCACTGGAAGGCTATGGCCTTAGCATCGTGGGGCACCGCCCGTTCGAGGACTAGCCGCACGGGTCTTTCGGCGTTCCCTACATACCTCGTGCGATCAGCATCTTCATGATCTCGTTCGATCCGCCATAGATGCGCGCGACGCGCGTGTCGCGGTACATACGCGCGATCTCGTAATCGTTGATATAGCCTGCGCCGCCGTGGAATTGCAGGCACTTGTCGACCACTTCGCTTTGCAATTCGGTCACCCAGTATTTCGCCATGCTGGCGGTCGACACGTCCAGCTTGCCGTCGAGCAGCTTGGCGATGCAGTCGTTCACGAATACCCGCGCTGCGGTGCCGCGTGCCTTCAGATCGGCCAGCACGAATTGCGTGTTCTGGAAATCCCAGATCGTCTTGCCGAACGCCTTGCGCTGTTTGACATATTCGACCGTCACATCGAGCGCGCGCTCGATGCCGGACATTGCGCCCATCGCGATTACCAGCCGCTCCTGCGGCAACTCGCCCATCAGCTGGTAGAAGCCCTTGTTCTCCACCCCGCCCAGCACGTTGTCTGCAGGAATGAAGACATCGTCGAAGAACAGCTCGCTGGTATCCTGTGCATCGAGCCCCACCTTGTCGAGCTTCTTGCCCCGCTGGAACCCTTCGGCCCCGTCCGTTTCCAGCAATAGCAGCGAGATGCCCTTGTGCCCTTCGCTGGGATCGGTCTTGGCGACGACGATGATGAAATCCGCTGTCTGGCCATTGGAAATCCAGGTCTTGGACCCGTTGAGCCGGTAGCCGTTGCCGTCTTTCAGCGCCGTGGTCGTGATACTTTGCAGGTCCGACCCCGCATCGGGTTCGGACATCGCAATCGCGCTGACCAGTTCGCCCGTGACGAGCCGCGGCAGGTACTTTTTCTTCTGCTCCTCCGTACCGTGCCGCACCAGGTATGGCAGGATGATCGTGTTGTGCAGGCTGGCGGCGAAACCCTCCACACCATGTTTGGTCTGCTGGTCGATCACCACCATCTCGTGCCGGAAATCGCCGCCGTGGCCGCCATATTCTTCCGGCACCGAAGCACCCAGCAAGCCCGCTTCGCCCGCTTCGTTCCAGAAGGCGCGCTCGACCTGCTTGTCTTCGCGCCATTTCAGCACCCGCTTTTCGGGCGCGTGCTTCTGATAGAACTTGCCGACGGCATCCGCGAAGATCGCAATCTCCTCGTCTTCCATGAATTCGGGCTGCGGAATGTCGATGACTGGCATGGCGGGCTCCTTCGGGTTTTCTCGTCTTTTGGGTTGTCTCGCAGCCTATCCTATCGGTAGCGCATCGCAACCCTTTCCCCGCCCTGCAAAACGAGCACCCCAATCATGGAGCTGATCGGCCCCACCTCGCAAAGCCTCATCAGCCAGCGCACGCGGCTGCATTATGCCGATTGGGGCAACGAGGGCGCGCCGCCGCTGATCCTGCTGCATGGCGGGCGCGATCACTGCCGAAGCTGGGACTGGACGGCGCAGCGGCTGCGCGCGGACTGGCATGTCATCTGTCCCGATCTGCGCGGGCATGGCGACAGCGAATGGACCAATACAGGCTATTATCCGATGACCAGCTATGTCTACGATCTGGCGCAACTGGTCCATCAGCTCGAGCTGGAACCGGTGACAATCGTGGCGCATTCGCTGGGTGGCAATATCGCGACGCGCTTTGCCGGGCTGTATCCCGATGCGATGCGGCGGCTGGTCGCTATCGAGGGGCTTGGCCCCAGCCCCAAGGTGCAGGAAAAGATGGCGGAAGAACCGTGGCACGCGCGGCGACGTGACTGGATCGCGAAGAAGCGCGATGCGTCCGCGCGCCTGCCCAAACGCTATCCTACGCTGGCCGATGCGCTGGAGCGGATGCACGCGGCCAATGCCTATCTGACGCGCGAGCAAGCCGAACACCTCACGCGCCATGCCGTGATGCGGAACGAAGACGGATCGTTCAGCTGGAAGTTCGACCCGCATTTGCATGCCTGGCCACCGGACGATACGACGCAGGATCAGGTCGAGGACCTGTGGGCGCGTGTCTCGTGCCCGACTCGCCTGATTTACGGATGCGACAGCTGGGCTTCTAACCCTGAAGAAGACGGCCGCATTGCGCATTTCGGCGAGAACGTTTCGGTGACGGCATATGACCGCGCCGGGCATTGGGTGCATCACGACAGGTTCGAGGATTTCGTGCAGGAGGTCGCCGCGTTCATCGCCTGAACCGGACCGTTCGTTTGCCTTTTGAAAGCTGTGGCCTTTGCGCCCGTCATGCGCGGTAAAACGGGTGTGTTGGAGGACCGTGCGTGTGGCTTTCCGGTTCGCCCGATACGCGGCAATTCGCGCAAGATTTCTGCGCCACAATTCGATGGAAAATTCTGCATACGCAGATAGGTAATGCGCTGCGCCCGAGTAGGAAAACCGTTTGTCCTAGCGCCCGCCGTTTGGGCGTCAGCCGACGGTCCCGCTATCACGTAGCGCGGCACGTTCGTCTTCGGACAGGCCCAGTTCGGCCAGGATTGCATCCGTATCGCTTTCACTGCTGTACGAGGCGCCGGGTGCAGCGCCGGGTGTGCGGGAGAAGCGCGGTGCCGGGGCTGGCTGCGTATCGCCATCGACCTGAACGAACGCGCCGCGCGCCACATTATGCGGATGCACCGCTGCTTCCGCCATTGTCAGCACAGGGGCGTAGCAGACATCGGTGCCTTCCATCAGCGCATCCCATTCGTCGCGCGTCCTGGTTTTGAATATCGTGGCCAGCTTGTCCGACAATGCTGGCCACGCCGCCGGGTTCATCTGCGCGTCGAAGGCCGGATCGTCGGATACCCCTGCCAGTCGCCGCAGCTCGGCATAGAATTGCGGTTCGATGCTGCCGATGGAGACGTATTTTCCATCCGCCGTTTCGTAAGTGTCGTAGAAATGCGCACCGGTATCGAGAAGGTTGGTGCCGCGTTTGTCCGACCACATGCCGCTATTGGCGAAGGAATGCGCCATGCTCATCAGCACCGCGCTGCCGTCGGTCATGGCGGCATCTATCACTTGCCCTGCCCCGCCCCGTGCCACCGCCAGCAGCGCCGAAACCATGCCGAACGCCAGCATCATGCCGCCGCCACCGAAATCGCCAACCATGTTGATCGGCGGTGTGGGTTTCTCGCCCGCGCGCCCGAAATGCGCCAGCGCGCCGGCGAGCGCGATATAGTTGATATCGTGGCCCGCCGCCGCCGCGTAGGGTCCGGTCTGCCCCCACCCGGTCATGCGCCCGTAAACAAGGCGCGGATTGTCGCCGAGCAACACGTCCGGGCCAAGGCCCAGCCGTTCCATCACGCCGGGCCGAAACCCCTCGATCAGGCCGTCCGCCTTCGAACAAAGCCGCCGCGCCAGAGCGATGCCGTCTTCGCTTTTGAGGTCGAGCGCAATGGTCCGGCGCCCTCGCGCCAGCACATCGCGCGCCGGGCCTGTACCGGCCTTTCCACCGGCGCGTTCGATCCGGATCACATCGGCACCATGATCGGCCAGCATCATGCCGCAGAACGGACCGGGTCCGATACCGGCAAACTCCACGATGGTCAGCCCCGCAAGCGCGCCGCCCCGTTCGCGTTCCGCCAAGGCTATTTGCCCTGCCAGTTCGGCGCGCGCTTCTCCGCAAAGGCGGCCGCACCTTCGCGCGCATCGGCGGACATGAATACCTGCGGCAGCAGTTGGGCCTGTTTCTCGATACGTTCATCGAGAGGCCAGCCGCGTGACTCGTCCACGATCTGCTTGGACACCCGTACCGCCAGCGGCCCGTTGGCGACGATCTTGGCCGCAAGATCATGCGCCGCATCCAGCGCCGCGCCGTCCGTCAGCGTATTGACCAGGCCCAGCTCGTAAGCGCGCGGCGCATCGATAAAGTCGCCGGTTAGCGCCAGTTCCATCGCCACCTTGGGCGGAATCATATCGGGCAGCTTCATCAGGCCGCCCGCTGCTGCTGCCAACCCGCGCTTCACTTCGGGTATACCGAATTTGGCATCCGATTTCGCCACGACGAGATCGCAGGAAATCATCAGCTCCAGCCCACCCGCCAGCGCATAGCCTTCGACGGCGGCGATCAGAGGCTTCACCGGGCCGCGCTCTGTCAGGCCGCCGAAACCACGTCCTTCCACAATCGGACTTTCGCCACGCAAAAAGCCCTTCAGGTCCATACCCGAACAAAACGTGCCGCCTGCACCGGTCAGAACGCCGACACGCAAGGCGTCGTCCGCATCAAGGGTATCCAAAGCCTCGGCAATCCCTTCCGCCGCCGCTTTGGTCATGGCGTTCTTCGCCTCTGCACGGTCAATGGTGATGACCATTACCGCGCCATCCGTCGAAATCTTTACATCGCTCATTCCGCTTCGCTCCTCGTACAGTACAATGTGGGTTTCGTGCTGGCTTGCTATCGCAAACCCGTCAACCGGAGGCGTGGCATTGGCAGCACATCCGATTCCCATACCGGCACAAGTTGGTTGATTTATGTTGCATTCGAAGCGCGTAAATGCTGCAAGCGCGAAACAAAGAGGGAAGGGCGAGTCGGAAACGACTGTCACGCTCTACCATTGCGAGGGGTCGCTCCAAAATCGTCGCAACAGCGGCACCGGCACGATGTTCAGCGGCGCGCAACGCCGCGGGATTAAAACGCCGCCACGAGGGAGCCTAGCGTCGTGAATGCACCGAAGCGGATTTTTACCGCCGACATAGCAGAACCAAAGGTCTCGCTCGAAAACCGCCGCATCCGGCTGTATATCGCGCTGGTGATTGCCGATCTTCTCGTGCTCGGTATGTCGTTCCGTTTGGTACAGGCTGTCTATCTCGTCGGACATGACGAAATGGCGGCCCGGATGGCCGCCACAGTCGTGCCGGTGTTTGCACTGCTCGCATTTGCGCGGCGTTTGTATTCAATCGGGATGTTGAAAAAAGGCGCGTCGATTGCACGGCGCGTCGCGTTCTGCATCTTCGTTTCGGGCATGTTCCAAATTCTGCTTACCTTCCTGACCAAGACGACGGCCGAGTTTTCCCGCGTCGTCTTTCTTGGTGGCCTGCTGGTATCGTTCGTCGCCATAACCGCGCTGCACCTGGCGGCGGCGGCATGGTTCCGGCGGCGCAACGACGGGCGGGTGCGCAACGTGCTGGTCATCGATGCGGGCGGTCCGGCGATAGACCTGCCCTTTGCGTTCCACAGCGTAGCCTCCCATCTCGACCCCAAGACCATTGGCAACAGTCCGGAAGAGCTGGACGCGTTCGGACGGATGGTCGCCTCGATGGACCGGGTGATCGTGTCCTGCCCGCCCGAAGATCGCCGCGATTGGGCGCATGTCCTGCGCTGTGCCGGAATATGTGGCGAGGTTACGTCGCAAATCATGCACGATATGGGCGCGATGGAGTTGCGGCGGGAAAACGGCTTCACATCCGTGCGCGTGGCAACCGGCCCGCTTAGCCTGCGCAACCGCGCTGCCAAACGCGCGATGGACCTGGTCGGATCGATTGGCGCGATTATCCTGCTGTCGCCTGTCTTCCTCCTCGCGGCTATCGCAATCAAGCTGGATGATGGTGGCCCCATCTTCTTCCGCCAGCGCCGCATGGGTCAGGGCAATGTCTTCTTCAACGTGCTCAAGTTCCGCTCGATGCGGGCCGAGCGATGCGATGCGCATGGCGCGGCGTCCACGGCGCGCGACGATGACCGCATCACGCGCGTCGGCGGGTTCCTGCGCCGCACCAGCATCGACGAGCTGCCGCAATTGTTCAATGTGCTCTTCGGCCAGATGAGTATTGTCGGCCCGCGCCCGCACGCGACCGGTTCGCGGGCAGGCGGCAAGCTGTTCTGGGAAGTCAGCGACGATTACTGGCGGCGGCATGCACTTAAGCCGGGCCTGACCGGGCTGGCGCAGGTGCGCGGCCATCGCGGCGCGACCGAGCAGGAAAAGGATCTGACCGACCGGCTGAGTTCGGACCTCGAATACCTGATAGACTGGTCGCCCTTGCGCGATATTACGATCGCTGCACGCACCGCGCGGGTACTGATGCACCCCAACGCCTACTAGGTTCGCATCGCGATCAGGCCATCGCCACGTCGCCATCCGCATCGCGGTGGGTATAGGCCCAGATTGCCGATACGACGACCGAGCCCTCGCCCACGCCCGATGCCACGCGCTTGACCGATCCGGCGCGCACGTCGCCCACCGCAAAGATGCCCGGTGCCGACGTCTGGAACGGCGAAGTCTGGCCGACCGCATCGCCGGTTTTGACAAAGCCCTTTTCGTCGAGCTCCGCATGGCCTTCCAGCCAGCTGGTATTGGGTGCCGCCCCGACCATGATGAACAAGCCGCCGCAATCGAGCGCCTCTTCGCCATCCGGCGTGTCGAGCATCACCGTATCGAGCACATCGGTGCCGCGCACGGCCTTCACTTCCGTATTGTAATGGATGGTGACCGCCGGGTCCGCTTCCAGCCGCTTCGTGAGGTAGGACGACATCGAACTGGCCAGACTGTCGCCGCGCACGAGCATATGCACATGCGTCGCCTGCCGGCTCAGATACATCGCCGCCTGCCCTGCAGAATTGCCGCCACCGATAATGGCGACAGGTTTGTTCTCGCACAATCGCGCTTCCATGTCGGTCGCCGCGTAATAGATGCCCGACCCCTCGAAATCCTCGCGCCCGTCCAGCGGCAGTTCGCGATATTGTACGCCGGTGGCGACCAGAACCGCCTTGGCGCAGACCGTCTGCCCGTCCTCCAGCGCGGCGCAGAACATCCCGTCATCGCGGCGCGACAGCGTTTCCACGCGACGCGGCATGGCGAAGCGGGTGCCGAATTTCAGCGCCTGTACCTGTCCGCGAAACACCAGGTCCGCGCCGGAAATGCCGGTCGGAAAACCCATGTAGTTTTCGATCCGGCTACTTGTTCCCGCCTGTCCGCCAATGGCGGTATCCTCGATCACCAGCGCGCACAGCCCCTCCGCACCGGCATACACCGCAGCGGCAACGCCCGCCGGTCCGCCGCCCACGATCAGCAGGTCGAACTGGGCATCGTCGTCCACTTCCAGATCGAGGCCGAGCAGCTTGGCGATCTTGCGCGGGGTCGGTTCCTCCACCAGCTGGTCGCGGTTGAAGATGACCGACGGGGTGTGGTCGGCAAGGCTGCACAGGCGCGAGGATTCATCATCCTTCGCCTCCAGCGCATAGGACTGGTAGGGTACGCGATTGCGCGAAAGAAAGCTGGCGACCGCCTGAATCTCCGGATCGCGCTCGGCCCCAACCAGCTTGATGGCGCTGCGGTCCTGTTCCACCGTGATCCGCCGCCGCGCGGAGAAAACGGTCAGGATATGATCCGACAGTTCGGGGACCTCGGACATCAGTTTCAACATGTCGGCACGCGGTGCCTCCAGCGTCGTGGTCGCCTCCGCCGCGCGCATCGGCAGGGTCCAGGTGCCTGCGCTCAGAAAACTCAATTCGCCCATGAATTGCGTCGGACCGAGGCCATGTTCCAGCATGCGCTCGCCCGAATACGGGTCCACAACCTCGATCTCGCCGGTCAGTACATAGACGAACGTATCCATCGGATCGCCGACGGCGGCCACACTTTCCCCTGCCGCATAGGACTTCTCGGTCGATATCTTGCGCAAGGCATCGACATGCGCATCAAGCAGCGGCGTGCGCGGCATTGTTTCAAGGTCTTCGCCGATCGTTTCCATAGTCTGTTCCCCGTTGGCATCCGATATAGGAAACCGTCGGCACGCTTGGAAGCCGAACCAAAGACGAGGGGCCGGAAGCGGATTGTCCGCCCCGGCCCATTATCCTTACGCCAGCTATTCCTAGAAGCGGATGCTTGCCTCCACGCCGTAGGTGCGCGGTGCGCCGCGTGTCAGGTAATCCTGGAAAAACGCGTTCAGGTTCAATCCGTAGACGTAATAGAACTTGTCCGTCAGGTTGCGCCCGTATGCGCTGATCGCGAAGTTGTCGCGTTCATAGGTCACGCGCGCATCGAACAGCCAGTAGCTTGGATTGCCGCATGCCAGTTCAGGCGTGGCGGCAAGGATATTCGAACCCGCCGCAGGCTGGTCGCACGGATCCTGGTTGTAATCCCCGAACGGGTCGAAGAAATAGCTTCCCATATAGCTGGCGTCCCCGCGCAAGGTCAGCTTGTTGATCCCGTCATCGAACGGCGTCAGCTCGACACCTGCATTGAAAGTGAGTTCGGGCGCATTGGGAAAATCGTTGCCGTTGATATCCAGCGTCAACGCCGTCGGATCGGTTGGGTCCACCGCATTGCCCTTATACTCGCTGTTGAGATACCCGACCGAGCTGTCCACGCGCAGGAAATCGTTGGGCTGCCACGTCAATTCCGCTTCGCCGCCAAACAGCCGCCCGTCGGCACTGCGCAGGAAGCTGGTCGCGCCGATGATCTGCGCGATCTGCTGCCCCGAATAGTCGTAGTAGAACCCTGCCGCGTTCAGCTGGATCGTGTTGTTGGCGAACTGGCTTTTGAAGCCCGCTTCGTAGGCGTTCACTTTCTCCGGTTCGACAAAATAGACCTGGCTGATATCCTGATAGGCCAGCCCGTTATAGGTGCCCGCGCGGTAACCGCGCGAATAGCTGGCATAGACCAGCACGTCGTCGGCCACTTCGTAATCCAGAATGACGCGACCGGTGAACTGTCCGGTATCCTCGCTCTGGCTTACACGCCCCGGATCGCCGACCAGCGGGAATTCGTACGGCACCAGGCTGGCGAATGCGTTCTCGCCACCCAAATCGAACAGGACCGACGAGCCGTTGGAGTATTTCACATCGTCATAGGTGTAGCGCGCACCGATGGTGAGCGAGAGCCGGTCGGTCAGGTCCAGCGTGCCTTCGCCATAAATGGCAACCGACGGACGTTCGATAGTGAACTCCTGCCGGGCAAGGATCGGCCCGAACGGCGGCGCGCCCGCTGCGGCACAGGCGGCCTGGAAGGTCGTGCCCGCCGCGCTGTTGGTTGCCGCCACGTCGGCATTGAACGCGATCAGCGACCGCGCATCGAAGAAGCCGTTGGGATTGATGACGACCGGCGCGCAGAACCCCGGATCGGCGGGCGTCAGCGCGGGATTGAGCGGCGAAGGCAGGTAATGTGCCCAGCGAATTGCCGACCGCAATCGGGATATTGTTGAACCCGTCCGGCACGCCGAACCCTTGCAACAGGGGTCGCAGGAAGCCGAAAAAGTCGGGCTCGTTCAGCGTGTCGATCTTGTCGACCCCGTAATATCCACCGACGATGGCGCGGAACGGCCCGCCATCGTCGAAGCTCAACCGCACGTCGGCGTTGAGATTGGTGCTGTCCGAATTGTAGCGGATGGCGCAGACATTGTTGGGCGACCCGTCGCAGTCGAAGGGCGAGAGCGAGAAGCTGCTTTCATCGTAGCCGACGATACCCGTCAGCGTCAGGCTGTCCGAGATGTCGCCTTCCACCGTCAGCGCCGCACCATAGCTGTCGGTGCGGTAGAACCCGGCGGTGTCCGCCTGCACCTCGTCCTCTTCCAGAATGCGTCCACCCAGTTCGGGGCGTGGCTGGAACCGGGAATAGCCACCTGCATCGGTACGCCCTTGCAAATAGCCGATGCCGTAGGGCAGATCCTGGCGCGGATTGGCTTTTGCACCGTGCAGTTTCAGTGTGACTCGGAAATCGTCCGACGGCTCCAGCTGGAACGTGACGCGCCCGGCAATGCTGTCCTGCTCCGCAAAATCCTGGTTCAGCGTAGGATTGAACGTGTAGCCGTCCGCCGTCGCGTAGGTGCCTGCGACGCGGATGCCGAGTACGTCATCGACGATTTCGCCTTCGATCGCGCCTTCCACCTTGATAGCGTTGAAATTGCCATAACTTGCCGTGAGATAGCCCGATGCGCCATCCAGTTGAGGCTTGCGCGTGATGAAGTTGATCGCGCCGCCCGTCGTGTTGCGCCCGAACAGCGTGCCCTGCGGCCCGCGCAGCACCTCGACCCGTTCAAGATCGTAAAGCTGCTGCCCGTGGCTGGCGCGGAAGCTCTGATAGACCTCGTCCACATACACACCGATGGGGCTGGCAGTGGAGGCGGAAAATTCGTTGGCGACGCCGATGCCGCGCAGCGAGAAGTTGGGCTGTGTGTCGGAATAGGCGCTGGTGACCTGCAGGTTCGGCAGGCTGCCCATCAGGTCGCTCGTTTCGCTGATCCCGCGCGCGGCAAGCTCGTCTCCGCTGATGGCGGACACAGAGATCGGCACATCCTGCAAATTGGTCGCGCGTTTGGTGGCGGTGATGACGATGGCGTCGATGCCGGTGCTGCGCTGAGCACCCTGCCCTTCACCGGGCAGGTCGGTGACGGTCGGGTCGCTGGATTGCGCCTGCGCGGCGGATAGCGGCAGCAGACAGGCACCTGCAAGAAGTGCGGCTTTTGTCATCAAAGTGCTTTGCGTTTTCATCGTCGTTCTCCCGGTTGCGTTTATGTTTTCGTCTGGTTGTTCAAGGTGCCAGTATCGTTGTCGTTTCGGTGTAGGATGCGATGCCTTCCGGCCCCAGTTCGCGGCCCACGCCGCTTTCGCGCCAGCCGCCGAACGGACTGCCGAAATCGAGAATCTTCTTGCTGTTGATACCGACGGTGCCGGTTTTCAGACTGCGCGCCAGAATGGCCGCGCGCTCCGGATCGGCAGACCAGACGGACCCGGACAGGCCGTAGCGATGGTCGTTTGCCATCGCGATGGCTTCGGCTTCGGTGCGATAGGTCTGCACGGTGGCGACCGGACCGAACAGCTCGTCGGTTACGATCGCTGCATCCGGGCGGACGGGCGGATCAGGGCGGGTGCGACATAGGCGTCACCCGGCGCAGGGCGCGATGCCGTCAGCAGCGTGCCACCTGCGGTAACGTCGGCGCTTACCATCGCGCCAATGCGTTCGGCGGCGGCAGCGGAAACGACCGGGCCGATGTGCGTCGCGGTATCCAGCGGGTCGCCGAAGCGCATTCCATCGACCAGCGCGACCAGCGCCTCCTCATACGCAGCGGCACGCGCAGCAGGCACCAGGATGCGCGACTGTGCGCCGCACACCTGTCCGTTGTTCTGCATCATCGCCAGCCAGAGTTCGTTCGGCAGGTTCGCCGGGTCGAGATCGTCGACCAGGATCGCCGCCCCCTTGCCGCCAAGCTCCAGCGTGATGCGCGCAAACCGTTCCATCGCGGCCATCCCGACGTGACGCCCGGCCGCGGTCGAACCGGTGAAGCTGATCTTCGAAAAACGCGCATCGGCAACCATTGCGCGCCCGATCGCGGCATCCCCCGTCACGCTCTGCACCGCGCCTTTCGGCAATGGCAATTCGGCAAGATGCGCAGCAAAGCGCCCCATGCTGCCGATGCTTTCGGGCGAGGGCTTCAGGACGATGGGACAGCCCGCGCAAATCGCGGGCGCAAGCTTCATGCAGGCAAGGAACAGCGGCACGTTCCACGGCACGATGCCCAATGCCGCGCCGACGGGCTGGCGTAGGATATGCGTGGTCCCCCCGCGCAAACCCGCGCGTCGTTCCTCGAAGGCAAAGGTTTCGATCAGGTCGGCATAGGCTTTCAGCAAGCCGACCGCGCTTCCCACCTGCAAGCCTGCTGCCTGCGCGGACGGACAGCCATTCTCCATTGTTACCAGAGCAGCGAGCGTATCGCTGTCCGCCTCAAGCCGGGCCGCCAGATCGAGCAAGGCAGCACGACGCTCCGTCACGTCAAGCGCTGCCATTGCAGGCCGGGCCGCATGGGCGGTTTTGGCGGCGAGAGTTGCCTGCTCGAGACTTGCCAAAGCGCCACCAAGCGGGGAGCCATCGACGGGCGAGCGGCGCGCATAGTTCTCGCCTTCGCCAGCCACCAGAGCGCCTGCGATCAGATGGACCGTATCGCTCACCGCACCACCTCCAGTGCCCGCGTTGCAAAACCGCGCAAAGCTGGATCACGATATGCTTCGACAAGATCGCGCTTGCGGATTTTCCCGCTGTCCATGCGCGGTACTCGTTCCACGAAGGCAATGGCGCGTGGCAGCTTGTAGCTTGCGACGTGGCGGCGCAGGCGCTCGGCGATGTCGAGAGCCGATTGCGGCGTCGGCTGCGTGCCCTTCCGCCAGTTCGACGACGGCCTGCACCGCCTCGCCCAAGTCGGCATCGGGCACGCCGAACACCGCGCAATCCACGACTGCCGGATCGGCCATCAGCGCATCCTCGACTTGCGCGGGATAGATATTTGCGCCGCCCGATATGATGGTGAAGGCGGCGCGGTCGGTCAGGTAGAGATACCCATCCCGGTCGACATGGCCGATGTCGCCCATCGTGGCCCAGCCCTGCGCGCTGGTTGCCGCCGCAGCCTTGTCCGGGTCGCCGTGATAGGCATGCGCTGTGCGGCTTTCGAAGAACACGCGGCCCGTTTCGCCAGTGGCAACCTCGCCATCGTCCTCGTCGAGAATATGGATCGTGGACCCGTAGGCGCGGCCCACGCTGCCGGGATGGGCGAGCCATTCGGCGCTGGTGATATGCGTGAAACCGACCGCTTCGGTGCCGCTGTAATATTCGTGCAGGATCGGGCCCCACAGCGCGATCATCCGGCGCTTCACCTCCTGCGGACACGGCGCGCCTGCATGGATGGCGCAGACATGATGGTCCGTCGCAGCAGGCTGGTCCGGCAGGGCAAGAATGCGCGAGAACATCGTTGGCACCCACTGGCTGTGCGTGACCTTTTCGGATGCAATCAGTTCCAGCGCGCGCGCCGCATCGAACCGTTCCATGGCCACCACGGTCCCGCCGAGCCGCTGCACCGTCATCGCGTAGCGCAGCGGGGCGGCGTGATAGAGCGGCGCGGGGCTGAGGAAGACAGTCTGCTGGTCCATACCGAACAGGTCGCGCGCCCGGTCCGTGCGACGGGCATCGCTGCCCAGCGGGGCACCGGCCAGCGGACGCTTGACCCCCTTCGGCTTGCCCGTCGTGCCGGAAGTATAGAGCATGTCGCTGCCCTCGATCCGCTCGAAACCGGCGGTCGGCCCGTCCCACTCTTCGGGCGGCAAGGCGTCGGCGCAACCACTGGCGTGCGTCAGGACGATGCGCGCGCCGCTGTCCGACAGGATATGGTCTCGTTCCGCAGCAGGCATCTTCTCGGACATCGGCACGAAATACAGGCCGGATATCTGTGCCGCCCACGCCGCGACGAAGAATTCCGGACTGTTTCCCAGGATAATCGCAACGGTGTCGCCGGTACGCAGCCGCGCTCCGCCAGCACGCCGGCCAACCGTTCGGCGCGGCGCGCAAGCTCGCCATAGGTCATGCGCGTGTCGCCCAGCACCAGCGCGATGCGATCGGGCGTCCGCTCCGCTATCGCGCCGGGCCAGCTCATGCACCGCCCGCCGGAAAATGCGTCGCTTCGTTGAAACTGAGCAGCCGCAGATCGTCGATGCAGGTGCCCGCCATCCGCGTGATGCTGGCATGGCGCGGGGCGAAGCGCGCAAGGCTGCCTGCACCTACTGCGCGCGCCAGCGCGACATTGATCGGCAGGCCATGCGTGAATACCGCCACGCGATTGCCCGCGCCGCGCAAAATCGCATCCAGCGATGCCTCGACCGCGGCAACGAAGCTGTCATGGTTCCCGCCCAGCGCGACCACCGGATTGTCGAGAAAAGCCTGCCATTTCGCGCCGCCTTCGGCCCGCCATGCTTCCACCGCGACATACTGCGCACCGCCCTGGTCCACTTCCGCCATACCCGCTTCGGACGTGACCGGCAGGCCAAGCGTGTCCGCCAGCGGCTGTGCGGTCTGCATCGCACGACACAGCGGGCTGGAGACGATCAGGTCCACCGGTTCCCCTGCCAGCCGCGCCCCGGTCAGCGCAGCCTGACGATGGCCGAGCGCGTTCAACGGCGGATCGACTTGGGGATCGGCCCCTTCGACAGCGGGTGCGCCGTGGCGGATGAGGAGGAGCTGCTTCATCCCTGCCTGCCAATCCCCGCCGGACAGCGTGTTGAACCAGATCAGCCCGCTGGTGTAGCCCAGCCGCTCTGTCTGCGCATCGGTCGGCTCGGCCTTCGGCAGGCCGAGTTCCAGATACGCCATCTGTTCGGTCATCGCGCCCAGCGCCGCCGCCGTTGCGCCCGCATCCAGCGCCTCGCCGACATGCCCCTGCGTCTGGCATTGCAGGATCCAGCGCGTGCTGCGTTCGATGAACAGGCCGCGTACGGAAAGCCACATGGTGCGGAACAGGTCGGCTTCGGGACGCGCAGCCGCTTCCCGCGTGACCCGGAACAGGTGGCGGCGTTCGGCATAGTTGCGGAAAAACGCAGTGTTGCGCTGCACCAGCCCGTCGAGCGTCGGCTTCGTCACCGCCCCGCCGCCGCCGCTGGCTCGCCGCAAATCGCCATACAGGTCGGCGACGACGGCGATGAGAATGGCGTCCTTGCCGGTAAAATGTCGATAGAAATTGCCGTGACTGACCCCGGCCCGCGCGGTGATGGCCGCCACCGTCGTGCCGTCGAACCCGGTCTGGGCAAAACAGACTTCGGCCGCCGCCATCAGCTTGCTGCGCGTTGCCCGGCCGCGCTCGGTCGGGGCATCGACGCGCGATTTGTCGAGAATGCCCAGCACCGTATCCGCGGTCAGTTCGGCAGTTTCATTCATCCGGCGAAACCCTGATCGAAGCCCATTGCGGCGAACCAGGCGCGGTCCTTGCCCGCACGCTGCGCACCGTGCTCGCACACGATCCGCGCGATATCGGCAGGTGGCCCGCCAGCAGCGTCATAACTGCGCAGAAATCTGTCGATGGCGTCCTGCAAGGCGGCAGTGCGTTCGCGCGGGATTGCATCGCCGGTATCGTCCAGTGCGGTTTTCAGGTCGCTCGCGTCGCCCTCTGACGCATCGAGCAATGCGCACGCCATCGCCTCGATATCCTGCGCTTCTTCGGCCTCGAACGCGGGCGTCGCATCGAGTTGCGCGCGGATGATCTGCACGTGCCCCATCACCAGCATCACCTGCTCGCGGGCAAGCGCCGCGCTTTCGGGCAGGGCTGGCAGGATGACATGCTCCAATGCCCGCACACAGCTGTCGAGGCGGTCCTGTACGCTGGGGTTCATGATGCGTCTCCCTGTCCCGGATCGGCCGCCAGCAGGCGCGCCAGTTCGTCCACGAATTGCGGGCCGGTGGCGGCGAGGAATGTCAGCAGCACATCCTGATGGTTGTGCGCCTCCTTCGCCGCGCGCATGCCCAGCACGCTGACGAGGATGTAGCTTTTCCAGTTATTGAAGACGGTGAAATAATGCAGGCGCTTGCGGTCCACCGGTCGCCCGCCCGCCGCTTCGTAGGCCGCGATGAAATCATCTTCCCCTTCGAAGATGTCGCTGGCGCGGAACGTGCCGTCGATCACGGTGCCGAACACGGGTTGCAGCAACCAGCCGAAATCGGCGTGCCGATCCCCGATATAGCTCATTTCCCAGTCGAGCATGGCAGTGACCTCGCCCGTCGCCTCGTCGAACAGGTAATTGCCGGTGCGAAAATCGCCATGCACCAGGCTCAGCTCGTCGCAATCGGGAATGTTGGCTTCCAGCCATTGCGTCGCCAGCCGGATGACCGGCTCCTTCGCCACCGCATCCTGTTCCAGCAGCTCCTTCCAGAACGCGATCAGCCAGCGGGTCGCCTGCTTCGGATCGGCATCGCCCCCTTCCTCGGGCGCGGCGTAGGACGGCAGGTCTGCGCTGCGCCAGTCGAAAGTGTGAATCGCAACCAGCATGTCGAGATATTGGGGGCGGATCGTATCGCGCAGCGGATCGCCCAGCACGGTGCCCAGCCCCGTCACGCTGAGATCGAGCGACGTGGGCTTCGGGCTGCCCGGCATCATTTCCATGATCAGCGCCGGGCGCGGGAAGGTGGTGCCGTCGGCATCGATCCAGATCGGTTGCGGCACCGGAACCACACCCTTCATCGCGCGCAGCACATCCCATTCGCGGCTGCGGCTGGTTTCGGTGATCGCCTCTTCGGGGTCCATCCGCAGGACATAGCGTTGCGGCTCCCCGCCCTTTTTGGTCAGCGAGAAGACGAACTGTTCTTTCGACGCCCCGCCGCCCAGCCGCGACACATCGCCGATGGTCGCGCCGGGTTCCTCCTTGGCAAAAAACGTTTCCAGCAGGCTGCGCACTTCGCTGTCCACTTGCGGGATATAGGGTGGCGCGGCGCGGCGGGCCTTGCGCTGTTCCAGCAGCGCCGCAAGATGCGGTTCGGTGTCGATGGTGCGTGTCATCGGGTGCCTTCCTGTTCGATTGAATTGGCAAAGCGCGCCGCGCCGAAGCCGCCGTCGCAGTCCAGCACGACGCCGTTGACCCAGCTTGCGGCGGGCGACAGCAGGAACTGTATGGCGGCGGCAATTTCGTCGGGCGTGGCGTGCCGTCCGGCCAGCTTCGCAGCAGCGGCGATACGGTCTGCGCCCATCGAGCGGCGAAAATCATCGAGAATGGCGGTTTCGACCGGCCCCGGTGCGACGGCGTTGACCCGGCATCCGGCATCGATCAGCCGCGCGGCCTGCACCCTCGTCCAGACATTCAGCAGCTTCTTGGAAAATGCATAGGCCGCCGTTCCGTCCATCGCGGCGGCTTCCTGCCGGATTTCATCGGCAGGCGCATCGGCCAGTTCCGCAAGGCGCGCGTCGGACATCCCGCAGCGGTGCGCGGTAATGCTGCTGACCGACACGATAGCCGGTCGGTCCGCCTGCATCAGCGTGTCGTGCAGCGCATCGCTCAACTGCCGGATGGCCTGGAAATTGACGCGTACGATATCGGCGGGATCGCTCGTGCCGGGCAGCCCCGCGACATGGGCGATGGCATCGACAGGGCCGCAATCGCGCGCCAGACCGGCGACCGCGGCCTCGTCGAACAGGTCGCACGCGACAATACCGTCGGCGGCTCGCCGGTCGACACCCACGACTTCCCCGCCAGCGTCGGCAAGACGCCGGACCAATGCCGCGCCGATCCCGCTGGCCGCGCCGGTAACAAGGGTGCGGCGTTGTCGTTCGGCGTTCGGGGCGCTCATCGCGACCACTCCACCATCAGCCGGTCGTACCCGCTGAACCAGTTGTTCGCCGCGCGCTGCGCCGGTTCCACCACGCGGATATAGCGCATCGTCGCAAACAGCTCTTCGAGGAAAATTCGCGCTTCCAGCCGCGCCAGATGCGCGCCCATGCAAAAATGCGCGCCGATGCCAAAAGCGAGATGCGGGTTGGGCTTGCGGTCGATGCGGAACTGCTCCGGAACGTCGAACACCCGCTCGTCCCGGTTGGCGGAGGCGAAATACAGCACCACCTTGTCGCCTGCCGCGATCGGCGTGCCGAACAGGTCGCCATCCTCCACTGCCGTGCGGCGCATCTGGATGACCGGCGACACCCACCGCGCCATTTCCTCCACCGCACCCGGAATGGCGCTGGCGTCGTCGCGCAGCGTCTGCACCTGTTCGGGGTGGCGCAGCAGTTCCTCCAGCCCGCCGGTCAGCAGAAACCGAGTCGTCTCGTTTCCCGCCACGGTCAGCACCATGAAATAGGCGTCCAGCTCTTCATCGGTAAACGGCACGCCTGCGCCTTCCGCCTGCGCCAGTGCCGTGGCGACATCGTTACCCGGCGCATCGTGCTTTTCCGCGATAAGCTGGCGGAAATAGGCGAACAGATGTGCGCGCGAGTCCGCTTGCTCCGCTTCGGTCGCGCGCACGTCGCTCATCGTGTTGGCCCATGCGACCAGATCGCGCTGGCGGCTGTCGGGCACGCCCAGCACGCCCGCGAACACGATCATCGGGATGGCGACGGCAATCCGCTCGACGAAGTCGAATGGTTCGCCTTGCGGCGCATCAAGAATGAGCGCGCGGATGACATCGCGCACCCAGTCCTCGCGCCGTCCGACCGCACTGCGCGCAAAGGCGGCGACGCCCGGCGCGCGCAGGCGGGAATGATCGGGCGCGTCGCTGTTGTGAACGCTGCGCGCGCCCGATCCCTCGGCGCGCTTGTCGCGGATTTGCGTGCCTTTTCCGCTGACGAAACCGCGATGGTCGCGTGCGATGGCGGCAACATGCTCGTGCCGGGTCAACGCCCAGAACCCGTCGCCGGGTATCGTCGCGGCATCGGGGCCGGTGTTCCAGTGGACCGGCGCATGGTCGCGCAAATGGCGGAAGGCGGCATATTGATCGCCCGCAGCAAACGGCGCGACGTCGATCAGGTCGATATCCGCAGTCCCGCGCGCGTTTGTAGCCATACCACCATGCCTCCCAACATGGGCCGGTCCTGCGAAGTACCGGACCGGCATCGCAGCCGCCGCCCGTGCTTGACACGATGCGCCGGATGCGAACATGATATCATCGTCACATTCGGCAGCGGGTCAAGGGTAAAGCGATAAAAGCCCGGTAACCCCGCATTTCAAATTGGGAGAACACGTCATGGATTTCACCGGGAAAACAGCCATCGTAACCGGCGGCAGCGGCGGGATCGGGCTGGCGGTTGCGCGCGTCCTGCTGGATGGCGGCGCGAATGTCATGCTGGCGGCGCGCGATGCGGCCAAGCTGGAAGATGCCGCCGTGCAACTCGATGGCGGAGACGCGGTGCGGCACCAGGTCGCCGACATTTCCAGCGAGGACGCGGTCAAGGCACTGGTCGCCGCGACCAGATCCGCCTTCGGACACGTCGACATCCTCGTTGCGAATGCAGGGACCGAGGGCACCGTCAAACCGCTGCTCGAACTCGAGCTGGCGGAATTTTCCTCGGTCCAGCGCATCAATGTCGACGGCACGTTCCTGTGCATCAAGCACGGCGCGCTCGCCATGCTTGAGAACGGCGGCGGGTCTATCGTGGTGACGGGCTCTGTCGCCAGCATGGTCGGCGTGCCCGGCCTCGGTGCCTACACACCCAGCAAGCACGCGGTGGCGGGGCTGGTGCAGGTTGCCGCGCTGGAACTGGCCGAGTCCGGCGTGCGGGTGAACGCCGTCGCGCCCGCCCCCATCGACAACGCGATGATGCGCAAGATCGAAAGCATGGTCGCCCCGCCCGAAGCGCAAGCCGCCGCGCAAGCCGGGTTCGAGGCGCTTATCCCGATGAAGCGTTACGGCAGGAACGAGGAAGTGGCGCAGGCGGTCGCCTTCCTCGCCAGCGATGCCGCGTCGTTCGTGAACGGCGCGATCCTGCCGGTGGATGGCGGCTTCCTCGCCGCATAGGCCAATGCAGGACAGTCTGCCGTTGACGATACCTTAACCATCTCTGGTCATTCCCGCTTCGCACACGGGAAGCGGAGACCAAGATGAGCGTTCTGGGACAGATCGGCACGGGCGAGGCGGACATTGCCGCTGGCACAGGCGTCGATACGCCGGACGTGACCATCGTGATGCCCTGCCTGGACGAGGTCGACAGCCTGCCGCACTGCATCGGCAATGCGCTGGAAGCGCTGGTCAGGATGCGGACCGAGCTGGACCTGTCCGGCGAAATCGTGATCGCGGACAATGGCTCGACCGATGGTAGCCAGGCATTGGCAACGCAGCTTGGCGCGCGCGTGGTGCCGGTGTCGCAGCGCGGCTATGGCGCGGCGCTGATCGGCGGATGCCACGGCGCGGCGGGCCGCTATATCGTGATGGGCGATTGCGACGGCAGCTATGACTTCACCGAAGGCGTGGCAATGGTTGCCGAGCTGGAAAAGGGCCATGACCTGTGCATGGGCAACCGGTTTCGCGGCGGTATTGCACCGGGCGCAATGCCCTGGAAGAACCGTCATATCGGCAATCCCGGCCTGACCGGCGTACTCAACATCTTCTTCCGTACCGGCATGGGCGATGCCCATTGCGGCCTGCGCGCCATTCGCAAGGACGCATTCGAACGCCTTGCCCTGTCGGGCACCGGCATGGAGTTTGCCAGCGAGATGGTCATCAAGGCCGCGCTCCTCAAACTCGACATGGTCGAAGTGCCCGCGACGCTCTCCGCCGACCTGCGCGAACGCGCCCCGCACTTGCGCCCGTGGCGCGACGGCTGGCGGCACCTGCGCTATCTTTTCATGCTCAGCCCGACATGGGTATTCGGCGTGCCGGGGCTTGTCGCGCTGGTGCTGGCGGCCATCATCCTGGGATCGGCCACTGCGCACCTGACCGGCCTTGCAGCGGGACCGGGCTTCTTCGGCGCAAGCTGGAGCGTGATAGGCGCGTTCCTTGCGACATGCGGGCATTTCAGCCTGATCTGTGCCGCCGCGATGCATTTGCACGGCGTCCGCAGCGGATATCGCCGCCTGCGTCCCATGTTCGCGCGCTTCGCACCTGTCCTGACGCTGGAACACACCCTGTTCGCGGGCGCCGTGCTGGTGCTCGGCTCGCTCGCCGGACTGGCCGCCATCGGCGTGGAGTGGATCGGCGATGGCTATACCGCGCTCGACAATCCGTTGCCCCTGATCGCAGCCGCGATGACCGGTGCCATCGGCGTGCAGACCGTGATCGGCGGGTTCGTGCTCGCCATTATCGCGGGCAACGACAACCGCTTCGCCCCGCGCGCCTGACCGCACCGGCATGGCCACGCCCATCCTGTCCGTCGTGATGCCGGTCCATCGTCCGGGCCGGTGGCTCGCCGATGCGCTCGACAGCCTGCCCGATGATGCACGTGGTGCGGTCGAGGTCGTCATCCGCGATTCCACACCCGAAGGCCCTTGCCTTGAAAGTATCGCACGCCATGCGGAGCGACTGGCGATCGATTACCGCCACTTGCCCGACATGCCGAGCTGGACGGCGAAGACCAATCTGGGTGTCGCAACGGCCCGCGCACCGCATATCTGCACGCTGCATCAGGACGATCTCTGGCTGCCCGGACGGTTGGCGGCATTTCGCGATGCCGTCGCACGAAGTCCCGATGCCGCGATGTATCTGTGGCCCAGCCGCATTATCGACGGCGCTGGGCGCGACCTGGGAACCTGGCGCCTCCCCTTCGACGCCGGCCCGGTCGATCCCGAAACGCTGCGCGATGCGCTGCTGGTGCAGAACAGCATCGCAATCCCTGCACCCGTAATGCGCCGCGATGCCTATCTGGCGGTTGGCGGGCTTGACGACAGCCTGTGGTACACGCCCGACTGGGACTTGTGGCTCAAGCTCGCGCAGCACGGCACCGCAATCCACGATGCGCGCCCCGTCGCCGCATTCCGTATCCACGGCGGTTCGCAAACCATGACCGGCGACCGCGCCGAATTTGCCGAACAGATGGACACGGTGCTGGCACGCCACATGCCTGCCGCCAGTCGCGAAGCCGCCATTTGCCGCGCCTCGGTCCGGGTAAACCGCCTGCTCGCCCACGCAGTGTCGGGCCACCCGTCCAGCGCCATTAAGGCACTCGCCACCATCGCCGCACTCGGCCCCCGGCAAGCCCGCCGCTATCTCCACGCATCGCGCCTGGTCGAACGCGTCCTGCCCCGGCTTCGCGCACGTTTTTCAGGGAGTTTCTGACATGGCTATCGGCAGCACTATCCGCCGCATGTTCGGCCGCCACGAACATCGCGTGTCGGAATTGTATCGCGGCCTGTTCATGGACCTCGACGACTATGCGCGGCACTTGCGCGAAGTCATACCCTCGGCGTCGCGCATTCTCGAAGTCGGCTGCGGTGAAGGCGCAGTTACGGAAATTCTCGCCGAAACCTTTCCTGATGCCGAGATACTCGCGATCGACATCACCCCGAATGTCGGCCGCCTCTATCGCGGACGCACGCAGGGTGTCACATTTCGCCAGACTTCGATCCAGGAGATTGCGGCGGCGCACCCCGGCGCATTCGACCTCGTGACCCTGTCCGACGTGCTGCACCATATTCCGCGCGATCTGCGCACGGGCATTCTGGGCGCGGTGGAACGGGCTGTTGCGAAAGACGGCCGGTTTTTGCTGAAGGATTGGGGACGCAAGCTCACGCCTATCCATGCGGTGTGCTATGCAGGCGACAGATACCTGACCGGCGACCGCATTGCCTATCTCACGCCGGACGAAGCCCGCGAACTGGCCGGCAGCGCATTCGACAAACTGCAATTCGCAGGCTGCGGCACGATCAGGCCGTGGTCGAACAATTACACGCAGCTGTTCGCGTGATATCGAGACTGGACAGTGCGCCAATGCGCTATCTTGCGGCGGGTATCGGCTTTGCCGCGCTGAACAATGTCCTGCTTATCGGTGGCGACTGGAGCGGTCTGCATTACGGCGCCTGTATTGCTCTGACGTTCGTCGTGTCCGTTCCTTTAAGCTATCTGGTCCATGCCAGGTGGACATTCAGGACCAGCCACGGATGGACAGGTTTTGCCCGCTACCTGGGCGGGTCGGTCAGCAGCCTCGTCATAGCTGCGTTCGCCGTCTGGTTTTTCAGGGGGTTGCTGGGTTTGCCCATGCTCGCCGCCGCACCGCTCGCCACTGTGGTGATGACGGTTTACAACTATATCATGGCGCGATGGGCGGTGCGATATAGCCCGAAAGCCCAAGCGCAGGCGTTCGGCAACCTATAGCGTGATCGTGACCACATAACCGAAGCTGCGCAGCGGAAAGAGCCGCTCCACGATCCGCACGATCCCTTCGACCACCCCGATCCCCGTGCGCGCCACCGGCCCGGATTGCAGCTTCAGTTCGGTCGCATAGAACCGGTAGGGCAGGATCTGCCAACTGCGGCATCCGGCACGCGCGCACAGCGTGTTCAGCGTCTTGTAGGTCGATGTCATCAAGTGATCGTGGTGCTGTGCCTCGCGCCCGATCGTGCCGAGCAGCGCATTGGCGAACGACACCCCGTTGGGCGTGGAGATCATCAGCGTCTTGCCGGGGTAGCGTTCCTTCATCGCCCGCAGGAACGCCGCCGGATTTTCCAGATGTTCGATGAATTCACCGGCGACGATAATATCCACCGTATCGGCAGCCACGTCAGGCGCCGTCCCGTCGCCCTTGTGGATATGGGCGTTGGGCGCGGTCCGAAGGCCTTCTTCCGGCAGGCTGTCCGACAGGTCGATGCCCGTGACCGTCTGCGCGACCGAAGCGATCCTGCGATGCAGCCATTCCTGCGTATCGCGTTTTTCGAACGCGGTTTCATCGAGACAGCCGATATCGAGAACGCGCTTCCCACGGCACGCGCCCGCAATATGGCTGACCCGTTCGACGGGCCGCCTGACGTCCAGATGTTCGAACGTGGTATAGGCGAGCGAATTCATGTGCCGTCGCCCGTGCGCCGGTAGACATGCGGGTTGGTCCAGACCTTGCCGCCGCCCTTTTTCAGGATGGCGGTGCGCACCGCATTGTCGGTGCGCATGGCGAGGTCGGCCACGCCGCGACCGTATTCGCCGCGAAAGCTCGTCGCGTGAAAATACGCATCGCTGCCGGGTGGTGTGCGGGAAAAGTAATAGTTCGAAACGCAGCAGCGCCGGCCTGCATGGCGCACCGCGTTCACCGAATGCCATGACGTGCGGTCGGTCACCATGATGGCGAGGCTGTTGAAGGTGCTGGGAACGGTGCGCGGGTTGCCGGTCGGCCCGTCGTCCCACAATTGCAAGCATCCGCCATAGTCCTCGCGCCAGTCGGGCGTGACGTAATAGAGCAAGTTCAGCACGCGGTACCGGTCGCGGGCCTTGTCATGCGAATTGTCGAGATGCGGGCGCAGGTAGCCGCCACGGGTCATGGCGCTGATGCCCCCGGCATAGAGATTGCTGTCCGGCTCCAGCGCGTCGAGGCTCGTGATCGCCGCGACCTGTTCGACGACACGCTTGTCCTGAAACGCGTAGACCACTTCTTCCAGCAAGGGATCGAAGCGGTCCATTTGCGCGGCAACGTGCTTGCGCTCTTTCATGGATTTCTTGAACATCATCGCATCGGGCGCCGGGAAGGCATCGTGCACGGCGTGCGGAATATGGTCGGGCAGGAGGTTTTCGACATGACAGGACCGGATGCGCCCCGGGATCGCGAATTCCTGCGCAAGCGCACCCGCTTCCGACGCGAGGCGCGCGGTCAGCAAATCAGCAATTTCCGTCCGGTTCATCGGCTTGGCTCCCGTTGGAAGAAGGCATGTCGAACCGTGGTTAATTTTCAGTAAATTGCGCCACAGGCTTTTGGGCGTGCAGGCAATTCCGGTTGCGCAAATCGGCAGCCAGCGCAGCGAACCTCTCGTCCGTTTGCCCGGTAATCTCCGGATGGAAACCGCTAGCGACAAATTGCGGTGCGCCGACGGTGGCGACCGTGCCCGTGCTGCACAGCTGCGCCAGCATCGCATCGTCCAGTTCGTGACTGGCAAGCAGAACCGGGCGATTGGACAGGTCGGGCCGGTTGCGCACGCTGTCGATGGCGGCCTTTGTCGTGTCGGTGTCGACGATCACAAAATCCGCATCCAGCGCGGCTATGCTCTGGTGCAGCGCCGCATAGGGGCGAACATAGCTGCTGGCAGACCACAGCAGGAACGGCAGCACCACCAGCGCGGTCATCGCTCCGAGGATAACCGTGCTGCTCCTCGCCACAGCCGCATCGCGCGCCGCCCAGCGGGCATAGCCATAGCCTGCCAGCAGCGCGAGGCTGCCGAGCTGCGTATGCAGGTAGCGATAGCCCCAGCCGTGGCCCTGGTATGGCAGCAGCACGAACATCGCCACCACCGTCAGCACGACGCCGACGGCAAGCGGCAGCGCGATGCCGCGATTGTGACGGATATCGGGCCACGCCATCACGGCAAGCGGCAGGATGAACAGGGGCGTCCAGGCGATCAGCCGCATCAGGTTGAGCAGCATCAGCGTGAAGCCGCCCTCTCCGCGATCGGTGAACAGCGGTATCACCCGGTCTGTCACGAACCCCATCGGCCCGCCGGTCTGGCCCTGCCCCTGCACCGCCGCGATGCCGGACTGCTCCAGCACCAGCGCCGGATATGTCACCCAGAACAGCAGCGCCGCGCCGTAAACCAGCGCATAGGCGGCGAAGGTGCGCCATTTGCGCTGCTGCACCAGCGTCAGGATGAACGGTCCGGCGAAGAGCGGATGGAAAACCACCTGGTGCAGCCCCATCGCCCACGCACCCAGCGCCATCGCAAGCGCATGCTGCCACCACCGTCCGCGCAGGAACAGCGCCAGCCAGACCAGCCCCAGCGCCAGATGCGCCGTCATCGCATAGGTCGTCATGGCGGTAACCAGCACCTGTGCCGACAGGACATAACCCGCCAGTACGACCCATATCGCGGCGGGCACGTCGGCAAACATCCGCCGCGCGATATCGTGCAGCGCGACCAGCCCGATGCCCGTCAGCAGCGGGTTCATCAGCGCCGGATCGGCAATGGCGGAAAAAGCCGCGCGCATCGCGGCATTGCCTGGAAGATAGCTCGATACCAGCAGCGCGTCGCCCGGCACCTCCAGCAGGAACGCCGGCACCAAAGCCGTCGCAAACGGCCGCCATGCCATCGCCAGCGGTTCGGCCAACCGGCCCGTTGCGTAGATCGCCGCATCGAACACCACCATGTGCTCGTCCCGCGTAAGGGGATAGTCGTGCATCAGCGCATAGGTGCCAGCCCAAAGCGCCAGCGTCAGGGCGATGCCAGCCGTTGCAACCAACCACGGTGACGGTGCGGACACGGCGCGCCGGTTTTCCAGCCAGCCAACCCTCGGCATCCGCAAAACCAGCCCGATCAGCAGAAGCGCCAGCAGCACGGCGACCCAGGCATCCTGCGTGCGGAAATAACCGGTCGCGACGGGGTGTCCGCGATATAATAACAGAAGACCGCAAATCACCGCCAGACCAACCGCGATAGCGCGAAAAACGCCGCGATGTTCTGCGTGTGCCGCTGCCATCGTCCGCTCCGTCATGCCCCGGTAGTCTGCCTGTACGAGTGGAAGGGCGGTGGGCGCCCGCGACGGCAGGTAACTGGCGGAGACGGTGGGATTCGAACCCACGAAAGAGTTGCCCCTTTACACACTTTCCAGGCGTGCGCCTTCGACCACTCGGCCACGTCTCCGCATTTTTCCGTTGCCGGAAGGGTTGCGCCAGTAGCGGTGCGTTGCAACCGACGCAAGGCGTGCAACTCTTAGTCTGCGCTACCGCTTCGCTACTTGAGCGCGTCGGCTGCTGCAATCCCATTGCGCACACTCACGTTCATGGCCAACATGGCGCGCATGACCCGGAAATTCGGCATCGCCTGCACCGCCAACGAGATGGAAGCGATGGCGCGGCGCACGCTGGCGCGTCTGCCCGAGGCGTTCCGCGAACAGATGCCCGACATCGTGTTCGCCGTGGAGGACTTCGCCACGCCGGAAGTGCTCGCCGATCTCGGCATCGACCACCCGTTCGCGCTGACCGGATTGTACGAGGGCGAACCGTTGACCGAACGCAGCATCGAGCACTCCGGGCGCATGCCGCCCCGCGTCTTCCTCTATCGCCGCCCCATCCTGGACGAATGGGCCGAACGCGGTGACGAGACGCTGGAGCACCTCGTGGCGCACGTCGTCATCCACGAGATCGGGCACCATTTCGGCCTGTCGGACGACGACATGCACACGCTGGAGGAACAGGCGGCGGATGGATAACGACGTTCGTCCTGAGCTTGTCGAAGGACCGTATTGTCTTTTGGCGCAACCTGCCAAGCGAAGAGCAGCCCCCTTCGACTGCCTGCTTGCACCAGTCGTTCGGGACAGGCTTCGACAAGCTCAGGGTGAGCGGATCGGGTTTGATAACGCCGCAAATGCTGGCAAACAGGACGCCATGAAATACCTTATTGCCGCCACCGCCGCACTTGCCCTCGCCCTGCCCGCTGCGGCGCAAGAGGCACCGGAAGGCGCACCCAGCCCCAACGAAATCGTCGCCGGTGCGCCGCAATCCGAATGGGTCGCGATCGCACCCGACGACCTGCTGGTGATGACCCTGGCCCCCGACCGCGACCCCGGATCACCGTCCGGGGCAGGCGGCAATGCGCGCCAGGTGGTCATCCAGCTGATGCCCCCGCCCTTCTCGCAAGGCTGGGTCGAGAACATCCGCACCCTTGCCCGCGCCGGGTGGTACGACGGCACGAGCATCAATCGCGTTCAGGACAATTACGTCGTCCAGTGGGGCGATCCCGATGGCGAGGACGCGGGACGCGCGAAGCCGTTGCCAGGTGGGCTGCGAGTTATGGGGGCGGATGGGTATCACGTGACGGGCGACGTTTTGGCAGACGCAGACAGTGAGATCGTAGAAATCGATTTGACAGACGCCGAAAGCACGACACCCCGCGAGGCCGAGATTGCCGCCGCTTTCAACAACGCAAATAGCGTTTTCGCAGACCCAGAGGCATCCGAAAGCGATCACGATCAAGCGATCCTAGCGATCTTGAAGGCTTCTGGACTGACACCTTCATCAGGAATGAGCCGCAGCGAAGAACTTGCAATGCTTTCGATCAACGCGACGCAAACGAACCGAGCTCCCGAAGGTTGGCACCAGCGCGATAGTTATGCCCCTTGGGTAGAAATATGGCGAGGGTGGCCGCTTGCGAATGGGGGCCGGGACGTTTGGACAGATATTGATGGAAAAACGCTTCCTGCCCCCACCGTACCGCGCCACGAAGCTTACGGTTTGGGGTATTTCCATGAGGTCCAAGACAACACTTTCTGGCCCGTCCACTGCTACGGCATGGTCGGCGTCGGGCGCGGGTATCCGCCCGATACCGGTTCCGGCGCGGAGCTTTACACCGTCATTGGCCATGCGCCGCGCCATCTCGATCGCAACATCGCGCTGGTCGGGCGGGTGATCGAGGGGATCGAGCATCTCTCCAGCCTGCCGCGCGGCACAGGCGATCTGGGCTTCTACGAAACCGCCGAGGAGCGGGTGACGATCGAGAGCATCCGCACGGGCACCGAAGCCGGGGTCGCCCCGTTCGAATATCTTTCGACCGAGAGCGCAACCTTCGCCCGCTACGCCGAAGCGCGCGCCAACCGTCGCGATCCGTTCTTCATCGTGCCCGCTGGCGGCGCGGATATCTGCAATATCCCGGTCCCGGTGAGGCGGGTGGAGGTTCCTGCGCAGTAAGCAGGACGGGGCGGCGATCCGTCCTGGCGGGCTTAGCAAGTGAGCGGCGAAGAAGTGTTTTCGCGCAGAGGCGCAGAGGACGCGGAGGGTCTGCGCCGCAGGCATTCACGAGACTTCCGATTGCATCGTGCTCGATGGTAAAAGTTCCAAAGCGGCTTTGCCGCAAGCGCGTTCCTCTTCGTGTCTTCGTGTGAACCAAGTCGCGCTGCACCTGACACAAAACGCAACACTCTCCGCGCCTCTGCGCCTCGGCGAGCGCCCCTTACCTTCTTCCGGAACCGCCCTGGATCGCCGCGCTACGCTCGAGATGACGAGTAATCGCTCGACACAAGGTGCACCCCCTCCCCGTCTCCCTTCCCTCCGCGTCTCTGCGAGAAACTCTTCCCTTCCCCCTTGACATTGCGAACCATATCGGTTAGTGGCGCAGTCGTTCGGGAGGCGGGCGTAGTCTAGAGCGTCCTCCTCCTTCGCTCGCCATTCGGTCGGCGATCGACGGGCGACGCGGTCGGGCGGACGGGGCGAGGATATCCATGCGGGAGCGGGCCTACCCGTCGCGCCGGTATCGACAGCCGGTCCACCCTGACGTGCGACGTTACATTTCCGGATGTGTCGCGGGACCATTCACCCGCGCGGATCGCGACAGGGGCCCACAATGCGTAATGGCGAGCCCACCCCGTCGCTGCCGGCCGGAAGACGTCGAGCCGGGGGCTTGCCCCTCCGGCGTGCTTGAACCGGGTCGAGCCGTATCGCGCTGCGCCTGCCTTGCGCTTGCGCAGCCTCCCGTTCCGGGAAGATGCCATGATACGGCCATTCGCCTGACCCCGCTTGCGTCACGCAGCACGGGGCCTTTTGGCAGCCGGACGCCGCTCCTGCGGCGGATATCCCGTGCCACCGCACGACATCCGCCCGACCGCGCGAATATTACGTGTTTCCAAGGCGGTATAGTCCGGGTTCGCCGCCGGATGGGCTCGTGTGCGCGCTCCTCCTCCCGACATTGCGAGCGTAGCGAAGCAATCCAGAGCGTTGCGTTCCTGGCAAAGATTAAAGTGTTTCGCTCGCAGAGGCGCAGAGGCGCGGAGGGGTCTGCGCCGCAGGCCTTTTCGAAACCTTCGATTGCATCGTGCGCCGGGATGCAAATTTAAAAGCGGCTTCGCCGCAGGCGATTCCTTCTTCGTATCTTCGTGTCTTCGTGTGAACCAAGTCGCGCTACACCTGACACAAAGCGCAACCCCCTCCGCGCCCCTGCGCCTCTGCGAGCGTTTCAAACTTCCGACCCTGGATTGCCACGCTACGCTCGCAATGACGAAGGAAGGGCGCAAATCGCTGTTCTTCTCTGCGTCCTCTGCGCCTCTGCGCGAACCATTTACGTTCTGCATTGTCGCGCTACGCTTGCAATGACGGGAAAGGTCGAGGCACAAGGCCGCTACACCCGTTCCGCCTGCGCCACCGGGTCGCTGGCGCGCAGGGCGCTGAGGATGCGGGTGAGGTGGGCAAGGTCCTGCACTTCGAGGTCGATCTCGTACACGCCGAAGGGCGGCTCCACCTGGCTCAGTTCCAGCGCGCGGATGTTCGCCATGTTCTGCGCGAAGATCGCCGCCATCTCGGCCAGCGCGCCGGGCCGGTCGTACAGCGTGGCGCGCATCCGCCCGACCGCGCCCTTGGACTTGCTGCCCCAGCTCAGGTCCAGCCAGTCGGCGTCGATCCCGGTCGCCAGCGCAAGGCAGTCGACCGTGTGCACCTCCACCGCCTCGCCCGTCTTGCGCAGACCGACGATGCGGTCGCCCGGCACCGGGCGGCAACAATCCGCCAGCGTGAAACCCACGCCCGGCGTCAGCCCGCGAATGCTGATCGCGCGCTCCTGCTTGTTCCAGTCTTCCTCCGTCATCATGTCCGCCGTGCAACCCGGCACCAGCGCTTCCATGACCTCGCGGTTCTCGATCCGCGCCGCGCCGATGGCGTACATCAGCGCTTCTTCGTCCGCCATGTCCAGCCGCTTCACCGCCTCGCGCAGCGCCTTCTTGCCGATCTTGGCGGGTACGCGCAACGCGATATCGTCGAACAGCTTGGCCCCGATTTCGGCGATCTCGGCGCGTTCCTTCAGCCGCACCGCGCGCCGGATGCCCGCGCGCGCCTTGCCCGTCACCACGAAGCCGAGCCAGCCCATCTGCGGCTCTGCCTCGTCCGACTTGATGATTTCCACCACGTCGCCATTCGCCAGCTGGGTGCGCAGCGGCATGTGCCGCCCGTTGATCTTGGCGCCCACGGTCTGCCCGCCCAGGTCGGTATGGACGGCAAAGGCGAAGTCCACCGCCGTGGATCCCTTGGGCAGCTGGAACAGCGCGCCCTTGGGTGTGAAGGCGAAGATGCGGTCCTGGTATATCGCCATCCGGGTATGCTCCAGCAGCTCCTCGGCATCGTGGCTGGCATCGACGATCTCGATGAGGTCGCGCAGCCAGCCGACCTGTCCGTCGGGCCGCTCGCCCTGCTTGTAGGCCCAGTGCGCGGCGAGGCCGAATTCGTTGCGCTGGTTCATGTCGGCGGTGCGGATCTGCACTTCGACCCGCATCGAATTTTCATAGATCAGCGAGGTGTGGAGCGAGCGGTAGCCATTGGTCTTGGGCGTCGAGAGGTAGTCCTTGAAGCGGCCGGGAATGAACTGCCACGCGCGGTGCAGCACACCCAGCGCGGCATAGCAGTCGGCTTCGCTGTCGGTGATGACGCGGAAGGCCATGATGTCGCTGACCTGTTCGAACGGCAGGTGGCGCTCCGCCATCTTGCGCCAGATGGAATAGGGGTGTTTCTCGCGCCCCGTCACCTCGACGCGCAGCCCCGCCTCGGCCAGCGACTGCTTGATGGAGAGCGCGATGGCATCGACTTCCCCGCCACCGCTTTCCCTATCTCCGGCCCTGATCTGTTCCAGCCGACCGGAGATGGTGGCGAAGGCTTCGGGCTCCAGCTGTTCGAAGGCGAGCAACTGCATCTCGCGCATATATTCGTACATGCCCACCCGCTCCGCCAGCGGGGCGTAGATATCCATCGTCTCGCGCGCGATGCGGCGGCGCTTGTCCGGGTTGGCGATGAAATGCAGCGTGCGCATATTGTGCAGCCGGTCCGCCAGCTTGACCAGCAGCACGCGAATATCCTCGCTCATCGCCAGCAGGAACTTGCGCAAGTTCTCCGCCGCACGCTCGTCTTCGGGCATGGTCTCGATCTTGCTCAGCTTGGTGACGCCATCCACCAGCCGCGCGACTTCGGGGCCGAAATTGGCCTCGATATCCTCGATGGTCGCCAGCGTATCCTCCACCGTATCGTGAAGCAGCGCGGTCATGATGGTTTCCTGATCCAGCTTCAGGTCGGTCATCAGCCCGGCGACTTCGACCGGGTGGCTGAAATACGGATCGCCGCTGGCGCGTTTCTGGCTGCCGTGCTTCTGCACGGTATAGACATAGGCGCGATTGAGCGCCTCCGCGTCGGCATCGGGGTCGTAGGCCTGGACCCGTTCTACAAGTTCATATTGCCGCAGCATTGCATCCGCGAATGTGCGCGGCGCGGGGCGCGGGGGCAAGAGGAAAGGTGCGATGGGGTCATGCGGCGCACCACGCGTTCCCGTAACCTATGTCGTCAAGACTACGCGACGTGGCGCGCGTAGGAACATGGCATGGAACGCGAGTTTTCCCTGTTCGAAACCAGTTTCCCGCAACTGGCGGAAGTGGCGCTGACGGCGGTGCTGGCCTATTTCGCCATCATTCTGATCGTGCGCGTGAACGGGTCGCGCACGACGGCGGAACTCAACAGTTTCGACTGGATCATCAACGTGATGATCGGCAGCCTGGCGGCCAGCGGGGTCGTTCTGGAAGCGGTGTCGCTACTCGATGCCCTGCTGGCGATCGTGGTGCTGACCGGGCTGCAATTCGCACTGACATGGCTGACGCAGCGATACGAGGTGGCCAACAATATCGTGAAGGCGCAACCGGTTCTCCTGTCGCACAAGGGTGAGTACCTGGAAGACGCCATGCGCGAGACGCGGGTGTCGGAGGACGAAATCATGACCGTCCTGCGCGAAAACGGCATGACCTCGCTGGCGGACGCAAACTGGGTCATCCTTGAAACCAACGGCCAGCTGAGCGTCATCCCCGCGAATGCCGCGCAATCCGTTGACGCGGTGGATACGTTGCGTCGGGTAAAGAAGCCCGACCTCGAATAGCAGCGGACCTCAAGTGCTGGCCGAACGACGATTTACCGGCCCAGCACCGTGTCTACGCCCAGCTGCGTGATCGAATGGTAGCGCGGTCGCGCCTTGGTATAGATGCGTTGCGCATTGCGGCGGCCCCAGTCGCCCTGCTCCACCAGCGTTGCGAACAGCGGACGCACGAACTTGGCGCGGCCCACGCGCGTCAGGAATTCCTCGGCCAGCGGCAGCACCCGCTCGTTGCGGTTCTCCAGCGCCAGCTCCAGCCACAGGAACAGGATTTCGTTGTTCTTGCTGTCGGACAGGCGCAGCGCCTCGTCCAGCGCGGCCAGCTCCGCCTCGTCCAGATCGCGCGGCAGGTTGGCAAGGAACCGCTGGCGCTCGGCACTTGTCCAGCCCTGCCACGCTTCATCCGCCAGATCGCGACTGTCGGCAAACGCCTTGGCGGCGGCATCCACTTCGGCAAACGCTGCGGGGTCGGGGCGATGCACGTTCGACGGCAGGCCCGGCTCGAAAATCCACTCGCGCAGCATCAGGGCCTCCGCCTCTTCCTCGTCCGCCACCAGGTTCTCCTGCAAATCGGCCAGCATCATGGCCGACGTCGCGGGCTGAAACGCATGATTGTCGAACCACTGGCGCAGCCATGCGTCGAACCGCTCGCGCCCCACGATGTGCTCGACCGTACGCATGAAATAGGCGCCCTTGTCATAGGCGATGGCGCTGCCGACCAGTTCGCCCTGCCCGTCATTGTGCAAGGCGGTTCCGGGCGCGTCCTTGCCGACCTCGGCCAGCGTGTCCTCGATATTGGTGAAGCTCAGCGCAGCTTCCTGCTCGGCGCGCTTTTTGCCGTAGACTTCCTCGACGATGCGGTTCTCGAAATAGCTGGTGACGCCTTCGTTCAGCCAGCCGTCGCCCCACACTGCATTGGTGACGAGGTTGCCCGACCAGCTATGCGCCAGCTCGTGCGCGATCAGGCCGTTGTTCGACTTGTCTCCCGCGATGAAGGTGGGCGTCAGGAAATTCATCACCGGGTTTTCCATGCCGCCATAGGGAAAGGCGGGCGGCAGCACGATCATGTCGTAGCGGCCCCAGCGATAGGGACCGTACAACGCCTCCGCCGCGTCGATCAGCGCTTCGGTGTCGGACAGTTCCTCCGCCGCCGCTTCGATCTGCGCCGGTTCGGACCATACGCCGGAACGCGGACCCAGTTCGCGGAACACGATATCGCCTGCCGCAATGGCGATCAGATAGGGCGCGACCGGCTTGTCCATCGCGAAGGTAAAGGTGCGGCGCGGCGCGGCCATCGCTGTGGTCTTGACGGGAACGGGGACCGGTTCCCCTTGCGCCAGTCCGGACATGACCACCGTCAGCTCCGCAGGCGCGGTGATGCGCGCCGACCAGGTCTGGCGGATGCCGGGGCTGTCCTGCGTGGGGATCCAGGTGCGGTTGAGGATCGGCTGCCCCTGGCTGAACAGATAGGGGTGTTCGCCGCCCAGCGTCTGTTCCGGCGTCAGCCATTGCAGCGCTTCGGCTTCGCTTGCGGAATAGCCGATGGTCAGCTCGCGCGCCTGCCCCATCGTCACGGTGACAGGCTCGCCCATCCCCTCGACCCGCGCGCCGATCTCGAACGGCAGCGGGCGACCTTCCTCGTCGGTGATGGACGCAATATCGAGGCCGTCGCTGTCGAGCACGATGGTGTCCACGTCCTGCGCGGCAATGACATCGAGCATCGCCGTTCCGGCCACCAGATTGCGGTCGAAATCGAGGTCGAGGTCGAGATCGACATGCACCACGCGCGCTTCCAGCGGCCTGGCAAAGCTCTGGTCGTCGACCGCGTCCGCCGTCGTCAGCACCGGCGAAACCTGCGGCCCGCCTGCGCTTGCATTGTCGGGCGCTTCACAGGCACCGAGCAGAAGGGCGGGCAGAAGGGCGAACGTGCGGAGCGGAGAAAACGTCATGCGCGGCAATCTAGCCCGAAGGGGCGCGCAATAACAGTGCGTTCAAGACCACGTCGCCATCGGCGGCAGGCTCATCAGGATCGCATCGATATTGCCGCCGGTCTTCAGGCCGAACAGTGTGCCGCGATCATAGACCAGGTTGAACTCGGCATAGCGCCCGCGCCATTCCAGCTGCCGCTGGCGGTCCGCCGCGTCGAACGGCGTGTCCATCCGGCGGCGCACCAGCTGCGGAAAAATGTCGAGAAACGCCTCGCCGACATCCCTGGTGAAGGCGAAGTTCCGGTCGAACGCAGGCGTATCATCGCATTCCAGATGGTCGTAGAATATGCCGCCCACACCGCGATGCACCTTGCGGTGGGGAATATAGAAATAGTCGTCCGCCCACTTGCTGAACCGGTCGTGATAGGTCGGGTTGTGCGCGGCACAAGCGGCGCGCAGGCGGGCATGGAAGTCCGCCGTGTCTTCTTCGTAGGGGATCGGCGGGTTGAGGTCCGCCCCGCCGCCGAACCACGCCTTGCCCGTGGTCAGGAACCGGCAATTCATATGTACGGCGGGCACATGCGGGTTGGCCATATGCGCGACCAGGCTGATGCCGGTGGCGGTGAAGCCGGGGTTGTCTGCGCTCGCACCGTTCACGCTGGCGGCGAAATCCGGCGCGAAGCTGCCGCGCACGGTGGAGACGTTGACGCCGACCTTCTCGAACACCTGCCCCTTCATCGCGCCCTGCACCCCGCCACCGGGATCGTCATTGCCGGCTTCCTCGCGGCTCCATTCGGTGTAGGCGAAGGCGGCATCGGAACCAGCCTCCCGCTCGATGGCCTCGAACTCGGCGCAGATCCGGTCGCGCAGCGCCTCGAACCAGGTGCGGGCTGTATTTGTCCGGGCATCTTTCGTTTCCATTGCCGGACCTTGCCAAAGCCACTGCAGCGCGGCAATAGGCGGTCATGGTTCCCGTTTCGTTCGCCCCTCTCGACTTCGCCGGTGACGAGTTCATCCTCACCCGCAGCAATGCGCTGTTCTGGCCGCGCGAGAATGCGCTGCTGGTGGCGGACCTGCATCTGGAAAAAGGCAGCTTCTTCGCGCGCCATGGCCAGATGGTGCCGCCCTACGATTCGCGCGAGACGCTGGAACGGGTGGCCACGGCGATCAAGGATACCGGCGCGCGGCGGGTCTATACGCTGGGCGACAATTTCCACGACAGCGACGGGTCGCGGCGGCTGGAGGAACACGCGGCGGGCATGCTGGCGGCGCTGACCCGCGCAGTCGACTGGGTGTGGATTACCGGCAATCACGACCCTTCGATGGAAGCGCGCAATGGCGGCACGCTGGCAGAAGAGCTGGCGGTCGGCGGCATGATCCTGCGCCACGAAGCGAAAGCCGGGCGAGAAGCGGCCCGAACTGAGCGGCCATTTCCACCCCCGCCTCGAACTGACCGTCCACCGCCGCCGCATCCGCCGCCCCTGCGCCGTGCGCAGCCACGACACCGCATCGGGCGGGCGCATGATCCTGCCTGCGTTCGGCACCTATACCGGCGGCATGCCCGCAGGCGATCCGGCCATCGTCAAGGCGCTGCAACCCGCGCAGGCGATCGACGCGGTGGCAGTGGCAGGTCGCAAGCTGGTGCGGTTCGAACTGTGGCGCGAGGCGGCCTGACCGCTCGCAGTCGAGGTGAATTAGCCCCTAGCGCCGCGCCCGTGTTGCCCCTACATGGGCGCGTTCACTTTGCATCTACAGGAGCCTGCCCCATAGCCCGTCCCCCACGTCGTTCCATGCAACCGCCGGTCAAGAGCGGCCCGCGCTACGACAATCTCATCCAGAGCGACAAGGTTCGCGTCATCGATCACGAGGGCGAAAACCTGGGCGTGATGTACACCCGAGAAGCCGTCGAGCAAGCAAACGCGGTCGGTCTCAATCTGGTCGAAGTTTCGCCCAGCGCCGTGCCGCCGGTCTGCAAGTTCCTGGACGTGGGCAAACACCGCTACGAAGCGCAGAAGAAGGCCAACGCCGCGCGCAAGACGCAGAAGACGCAGGACATCAAGGAAGTGAAGATGCGCCCGAACATCGACACCCATGATTACGATGTGAAAATGCGCAATGTGAACAAGTTCATCGACAATGGCGACAAGGTGAAAGTTACGCTGCGGTTTCGCGGACGCGAAATGGCGCACCAGCAGCTCGGCATGGATTTGCTGAAGCGGGTACAGGACGACACGCAGGAAACCGCCAAGGTCGAGGCTTTCCCGCGCCTTGAGGGACGCCAGATGCTGATGGTGCTGTCACCGCGATAAGGGTGGACCGCCGCGCTTCGTCGGCCTTGCAACCCGTTTGATCGAGATGCCGTGTTGCGCGGTGTTCATAACCGGTAAAGCCCAACATATGCTGATTATGCAGCGAACTTTATGGATTCTATCTTGAGGACCGCCATGCCGTATCGCCTTCCTACTCGTACGCTGCTGGTCGTGTCGGCGGCAGCGCTGGCCACGACATTGACGCCGGTCGCTTCCGCGCAATCCCGCGAGGATAGCGTTTCGGTCACCCGGCCCGCCGCTGACCCGGCCTTCGCCCGCTTCGCACCCAAGGCCACATCGAACACCGATCGTACGCGCATCGATTACACCTTGTGGGACGATGCGCTCGATTATTTCGTGTTCCCGATGGGACGTTCCATTCGCGAGGGTGCGCCTTCGGTGGAAGCGAGCCTCGGAACGCGGCGGGTTTACGGGCACGATTCGCGGTTCCGGATGGAAGGCAACCGGGTCGGTTTTTCTTTCCTTTCCGAAGAAGTGGTTGCATCGCTGACCGATTACCGGCGCGACCTGGAAAGCATTCCCGACCAGCTCGACCTGACGAGCTTGTCGCGCAACGAACAGCTCGCGTTCTGGATCAACCTGCACAATGTCGCTGTGATCGAACAGATCGCCGTGAACTATCCGCTGTCGCAGCCGCGCATGATGAAACTGGGCGCGCAGGAAGCGCCGCTCGACGATGCGAAGATCGTGACCGTCGGCGGTGTCGCCATGAGCCCGCGCGATATTCGCGAGCAGATCGTCTATCCCAACTGGAACGATCCGCGCGTGATCTACGGCTTCTTCCGTGGCGATATCGGTGGCCCGTCGATCCAGCGCGAGGCCTTTACCGCGCGCAATCTGACCGAACAGCTGAACAAGTCCGCCAACGAATTCGTCAATTCGCTGCGCGGGGTCGAACGGACCGGTCGCACGATGCGCGTTTCGGCCATCTATGCCGAAGCAGCGCCGTTCTTCTTTACCAACTGGCCGACGGACCTGCGCACGCATCTGGCCACGCAGGCCGAGGACGACGTGACCGAAATTCTCGCCGAAACCCGCAATACGCGCGCGACGACCTACGAATATGACGTTGCCGACCTGCAAAAGGGCGAGAAAGACCCCGGACTTTCCTACATCCAGGATGGCGGCGACGGGCTGGACGGCAGGGAAGGCGTACAGCGCACACGCATCAACCGCGCCATTGCGAGGCTGGTCGGGGAGCGGGACCGCAAGATTCAAAAGGCGTTCAAGCGTGGCGAACTGGTTGGCCGTGTCACGGTCGTTCCGCTGGATCTGGGCACCGAAGCACCGCCGCCCAAGGAGATCGAATAGCGCGAAATCGAATAGCGGCTATTCGAATATGGCAGCCGTGTCCGCGTCGGTCGTTTCGACGATCGGCTTGCGGCCCCATTTCCACCAGAAATGCCCTACCGAAGCGCCGGTTATCAGGCCGAACAGCCCGAGCAGTATGCCCGATGTGGTTCCGCCCAACACGAAGAACACCAGGACCGGCATTCCCGCCCCGCCAATTCCGCTGAACAGGGAATAGGTGTTCGCGCCTTCCGTCTGACGGCGCTTGAGAACGGCCGTCAGCGGCAGCACGACGACAAGAAAGCCGACCGAAGCGCAGGCCAGCGTCACCATCAGGGGAAAGGCGGCAAGGAGCAGCGCTTCGCCCGGGCTTTCCGGCATCATCGACAGGCCGACAAGCACGGTAGCGATGGACGGCAGGGCGCTGCCTACCAGCGATCCTGCACCTACGGCTTTCGTGGCGGCGACATACTGGTTCGGTGCGGCCATGTCCGCGCGTCTAATCGCATCGCGGCGCGGTTACAAACGACATCCCGCAACCGCTTGAACGACGCGGCGCGGGGCGATATTGCCATCGCACCACACGGCCCCGGCACGGGGAAGCGTTCCTGCGGAGGTTAGGGACGGGCACCGCGCCGCGCGCTTTCACCGCAACCCCGCCTCCCTGGGGTCTTGCAGGAAGCGACCCGTTATGACCGACGCACCCATCACGCCCGACACCGCCGAAACCCCGACACCGCGCCGCAAGGCCAAGCCTTCCGTCACCACCATTGCGGGGCGCGAAATGAAGCCATCGACCCTGATGATGGGCCACGGGTTCGATCCGGCCCTGTCCGAAGGCTCTTTGAAAGCGCCCATCTTCCTCACCTCCACCTTCGCCTTCGAAAACGCGGCGGCGGGCAAGCGCCATTTCGAAGGCATTACCGGCCAACGTCCCGGCGGTGCGGAAGGGCTGGTCTATTCCCGCTTCAACGGCCCCAACCAGGAAATTCTGGAAGACCGGCTGGCGATCTGGGACGGGGCCGAAGACGCGCTGTGCTTTTCCAGCGGCATGACGGCGATTTGCGTGCTGATGCTGGCCTATTGCAATGCGGGCGACGTCATCGTGCATTCCGGCCCGCTCTACGCCGCGTCCGAAGGGTTCGTCGCCAAGGTGCTGAGCCGGTTCGACGTAGGCTATGTCGCCTTCCCCGCTGGAGCGGACCGTGCGGCCCTCGACGATGCGCTGGCCGAAGCGCAGGCCGAGGCGGACAAGCGCGGCGGCAAGGTGGCGATGGTCTATCTGGAAAGCCCCGGCAACCCGACCAATGCGCTGGTCGATATCGAGGCGGTGCGCGATGCCCGCGATGCCGCGCTGGATGCTGATGCCTGCCCCATCGCCATCGACAACACGTTCCTCGGCCCGCTGTGGCAGCGCCCGCTGGATAATGGCGCGGACATCGTGTGCTATTCGCTGACCAAATATGTCGGCGGCCATTCGGACCTTGTTGCCGGATCGGTGGCGGGTGCGAAGCGGTGGATGGATCCGGTGCGGTCCCTGCGCAACACGATGGGCGGCATCGCCGATCCCAACACCGCCTGGATGCTGTTGCGCAGTCTGGAAACGGTGGAACTGCGGATGCAGCGCGCGGGCGAAAACGCGGCCAAGGTTTGCGCTTTCCTGAACGACCATCCCAAGGTGTCGGGCCTGGGCTATCTCGGCATGATCGAAGATGCACGCCAGCAGGACATCTACGACCGGCACTGCCTCGGTGCAGGCTCCACCTTCTCGGTCTTCATCGACGGCGGCGAGGCGGAATGCTTCGCTTTCCTCGACGCGCTGAAAGTCGCCAAGCTGGCAGTGAGCCTGGGCGGCACCGAGACGTTGGCGAGCCATCCGGCCAGCATGACGCACCTCTCCGTCGCGCATGGGCGGCGGCAGGAGCTGGGCATTTCGGACAATCTGGTGCGGATCAGCGTCGGCATCGAGGATGCGGACGACCTCATTGCCGACTTCGCGCAGGCGCTGGACGCGGTTTGAGCGTTGCGCTGGTCATAGGCGCGGGCGCGGGTATCGGCGGCCATGTCGCCGCACGGTTCGCCCGCGAGGAGCATCACGCGGTGTTGTGTCGTCGCTCTGACGAGGCCGGGCTTGCGCACCTTGTGGAAAGGATCGAAGCACAGGGCGGCGCGGCGTCCGGGCACTTGCTCGACGTGACGCAGGATGGCGCGATCGAGGCGCTGGTCGAGGAGGTCGAGCGCGATCTGGGCCGATCACCACGGCGGTGTACAATATCGGCGCGCAGATCGGGCACCGCGCGCTGGCAGATACCCCCGCCCGCACCTTCGAGCTGGGCTGGCGGCTCGGCACGTTCGGCCTTTTTCGGCTGGCGCAGGCTGTGCTTCCGCGCATGGTGCAGCGTGGTGGCGGCACGCTGATCGTCACCAGCGCCACGGCGGCGGTGCGCGGCAATGCTGGCCAGCACAGCCATGCCGCCGCGATGGGCGGGCGGCGAATGCTGTGCCAGACCCTGAATGCCGAATTCGCACCGCAGGGCATCCACATCGCGCATGTGCTGATCGACGGACCGGTCGATGCGCCCGATACGCTGGGCAAAATGCTGGGCGACGCGTTCGAACCCTTCAAGGCCGCGAAGGGCGAGGACGGCCTGCTCGACCCGGTGGCGGTGGCGGAAACATACTGGCAGCTCGCGCAGCAGCCGCGCTCGGCCTGGACGCACGAGATCGACCTGCGCCCGTGGAGCGATACGCCGTGGTGGAACGACACGTAGGCGCGCAAGGGGGTTGCCTGCGCACGCCGGTTAACCGATGAGCGCCGCTGTCGCATCGTGCCGCCCAACCGATAGAAAATGCCCGAAATGAAGATCGTCCAAGGCGTCGGCGCCTTACTTTCGCTTGGCGCATTTACGGTCGGACCGGTACGCGCGCAGGACACGCAGCCGCCCCTGCCCGCAGATGTCACCGCAATCGATCCGCAAACCGCGACACGGCGCAGCTTCACTCCCGCCGATTTCACGCAGTTCGCACCACGCACCGCGCTGGACATGGTGCAGCGCATCCCCGGCTTCACCATCCAGCAGGGCGACGGCGACCGCGGGCTGGGTCAGGCGGACACCAACGTTCTCATCAATGGCCAGCGCATATCGGGCAAGTCGAACGGCCCGGTCGAAGCCCTGTCCCGCATCTCGGCAGAGAACGTGGTGAGGCTCGACATCGTGGACGGAGCCAGCCTCGATATCGGCGGATTGTCGGGGCAAGTGCTCAATGTCATCGCCGACAGTGGCGGCGGCGTGACGGGCCAGTTTCGCTATTCCCCGCAATTCCGCACATCGGGCGCGGCGTTCCGCTGGGGCGATGTCGAAGTGTCGCTGTCCGGTGGCGGGGAGCAGGACAGCTGGACGCTGGGGCTCGAAAACAGCCAGAACAAGTTCGGCGATGCTGGTCCGGAATTTGCCTTCGACGGCAGCGGCGCGCTGATCGACACAAGGCAGGAAATCGACCGCCGTGTCTTCGACCGGTTCGGTTTGTCCGGCACCTACGCCCGCAACGCCGCCAACGGCAACGTGCTGAACCTCAACGGACAGGCCAACGGCTTCATTTTCCGCAGCGTGGAATTGTCCGAACGCACCGGCGTCGGGCAGCCCGACCGCCAGCGCAGTTTCCGCTCCACCGAGGACGAATTCAATTTCGAAGTCGGTGCGGATTATGCCTTTGCAACGCCGGCGGGGCGGCTGAAACTGATTGCCTATCACCGCTACGAAAACAGCCCGACCACATCGGGCGTGCTGACCGCCTTCGCCGATGGCAGCGCCGATGCAGGGTCGCTTTTTACGCGGCAGGCGAACGAGGCCGAGACCATCGTCCGGTCCGAACTGACGTTCAACGCATGGGGCGGCGACTGGCAGGCATCGGCAGAAGGCGTGCGCAATTTCCTCGATATCGTGTCGCAGCTGGAACAGCGCGATGCCGCCGGAACATTGCAACCCGTCGTATTCCCCGGCGCAACGGCGCGCGTGGACGAAGACCGGGCCGAAGCGACGTTGACATACGGGCGCACGCTTGCACCCGAACTGCGGCTGCAAGTGACCGGCGGGGCCGAGTATTCGCAGATCAGCCAGTCAGGGCAATTCGGCAAGACGCGCAGCTTCTTACGGCCGAAAGGCTCGGTTTCGCTGGACTGGCAGCCGCGCAAGGAACTGGGCCTGTCGTTCAAGGTCGAACGCAGCGTGGGCCAGCTCGATTTCTTCGACTTCATTTCAACGGTGAACGTCAATCAGGGCGAAGTCGATGTGACCAACGCCGATCTGGTGCCGCCGCAAAGCTGGTTCTACGAAGTGGAAGCGCGCGAGAATCTGGGTGCACTCGGGTCGCTGACCATGCGCGGGTTTTACGAAGCGGTCAGCGATATCGTCGATCAGGTGCCGATTGCGGGCACCAATGGCATTACCGGCCAGGCACCCGGCAATATCGATGCGGCGCGGCGCTATGGCGTGACGCTGGATGCGACGCTGCTGTCCGAGCCGCTGGGGTGGAAAGGCGGGCGCGTCAATTTCCTGCTGGAACTGCTGGAAACCGAAGTTGCCGACCCGCTGCTCGGCACAAAGCGGCGCATTTCGAACACCGATTACGTGGAACTGGAAGCAGGCTATCGACAGGACTTCACCGGCACCGACTGGGCGGCAGGGTTCGACATCAATTTCGAAACGCAGGCGCCCGAAGTGCGGCTGGACCAGATCGGGCTGCGGCGCGAAAGTTTCGCGTTCGCCTCGGTCTTCGTAGAAAACAAGGATATCGCCGGACTGACGCTGCGCGCGCGCGTGGCCAATGTGCTGGACCGCAAGAACGACTTTGCGCGCGTGGTGTTCGACGATCGCCGGCTGGGCACGGTCGCCTTCCGCGAAGAACGGTTCCGCACGTTCGGCACGATCTTCACGCTGGATATCGAGGGCAGTTTCTAGCCCTTTCCAGACCCGCCGTTCTTCCGCTGCCTTCAGCACTTCGTAGGCCAGCTGGATCTTCTGAAACTCCGCCGCCGCTTCGGCATCGCCGGGCTTGACGTCGGGATGCACCGCCTTGGCGCGGACGCGGAAGCTGCGCTTGATTTGCTCGAATTCGGCATCCGCTTCCAGGTCGAATACGTCCAGCGCCCGCATCTCGTCCGCCGTGCGGCTGCCGTCGCCGCTCGCGCTCCAGCCGTAATGCTGCGCCTCGGCATAGCCTGCGTTTTCGGCTTGCTCGGACTTGGCGCGCGCGGCTTTCTCGGCCTTGTCCAGCCCTTCGAAATAGTCCCACTTGCGGTTGTATTCCGCTGCATGCGTCTGGCAGAAGTACCAGCGGTCGGGGCTGTTGGGCGCCTTGGGCGCGGGGCAATCGCCCGGCTGGTCGCAGCCGTGCCGGTCGCATTCGCGCACGGTCACGGTATCGCGCGATGCGCTGTAGCCACGCCAGCGGGGGAAGCCCCAGTCATTGGACCGGCGCGCGCCTACCATGAGAGGGATCGCAAAGCTGGGATGTGGGCAAACATGGCCGCGCACCTACGCGCTTTGGCGCGGCATGAAAAGGCGGGAACGAAGCGGGGCGTCAGGCGCTTGAAGCGTTCATGCTGCACCGCAGCGCAAACCGACAGCCGAAAGAGCCGCAATGTCCACCCCGCTTCGCATTTCCGCCATGGTCAGTTCCGCAATGATGGCAGGACTGGCGCTTGTCGCCATCCTGCCGTCCTTTGCAATCGCCTAGAGTCAGCCGATAACCACCGTCACCGCGCGGCGATTGCGGCTCCAGGCATTTTCGTTCGATCCCAGCGCTTCGGGGCGTTCCTTGCCATAGCTGACGGTGCGGATTCGATTTGCTGCGATGCCCAGACTAACGAGGTAGTTCTTGGCCGCATTGGCGCGCCGTTCACCCAGTGCGAGGTTGTATTCGCGCGTACCGCGTTCGTCGCAATGCCCCTCCACTGTGACGGACAGGCTGGGATACTGGCTGAGATACTGCGCCTGCGTTTGCAGGGCGGCGGCATCGGCGCTGTCGATATTGTAGCGGTCGGTGTCGAACAGGATAACGTTCTGGCCCTGAACCGCATTGACGAAATGCCCCTGCGACCCGGGTTGCGGCACGCCGGCATTCGGATCGACCGGCGTAGTGTTTACAGTGCTGGTGCGTTGCACCGGTTCGGGCGGCAGCACGTCGGGTGCCTTGGGCTTGCACGCCCCCAATGCCAGCGTTCCGGTCAGCAGCGATGCAACGATAAGACGGCTATTCATCGGCTTTCTCCTTAGTAAACTGTCGGACACGTCACGGCAGGATCGGACCCCAGCTTGGGTCCGACGCCGCAACGGGCGTGGGCAGGCGGCGTTCGTTGTCGCCGGTCAGATCGACCTGGTACAGGCCTGTATCGCCGCTGCCGCGTTCGGTGCGGAAGAACTGGACGATGCGGCCATTGGGCGCCCAGGTCGGTGCCTCGTCCTGCCAGCTGTCGGTCAGGTGGCGCAACGCCCCGCCGCCCGGGCTCATCACCGCGATGCGGAAATTTCCGGCGATGTGGGTGAACGCGATCTGGTCCCCGCGCGGCGACCATTCGGGCGTGGCGGCGCGTCCGCCAAAGAAGGACAGCCGCTTCTGGTTCGATCCGTCTGCGTCCATAACATAGATCTGCTGGCTGCCCGAACGGTCGGATTCGAACACGATGCGCGTGCCGTCGGGCGAATAGCTGCCGCCGATGTCTATGCCGGGCGTGTTGGTCAGCCGGGTTGCGGGGCCGCCGCTGGCTGGAACGCGGTAGATGTCCGTATTGCCCGCCACCGCCATCGAAAAGAGGATGCTGCGCCCGTCCGGGCTCCAGCGCGGCGCGAAGGTAGGATTGGCATTTTCAGTCACCAAAGTCTGCCGCCCGCTGCCGATATCGTAGATGTAGATGCGCGGATTGCCGTCGACATAAGACAAATAGAGTAGTCGGGAATAATCGGGCGAATAGCGCGGCGTCAGCGCGGTTGCCCCGCCAGTGGTCACGAAGCGGTGGTTGGCCCCGTCGCTGTCCATGATCGCCAGCCGCTTGGTGCGGTTATCCTTCGGCCCGGTTTCGGCGATATAGGCGATGCGGCTGTCGAAGAACGGGCTTTCGCCGGTCAGCCGCGAATAAACGAGGTCAGCACATTTGTGCGCAGCGCGGCGCCAGTCGCGCGGTGGCACGATCCAGCCCGCCCGCGCCAGCTCGTCCTGCAGGGCCACGTCGTACAGATAACAGCCGACCGTCAGCCGACCGTCGCCGCGCGCCTGGACATAGCCATGCACCAGCATCTCGGTGCTGCGCTGGGACCAGCCGCTCCATGCCGGGGCGGTGATTTGCGCGAAGCTGGGGCGCGGCAGGGCGTCGGGGCCGGTCGGTTCGAACAGGCCGTTATTGCGCAAATCGTTGAAGACCACGCGCGCCAGTTCGGTGCCCAGCGCCGACGTGCCGCTGGCATTGGCGGGCGTCGATACGTCGCGGTCGGTGGCGAAGGCGGCAATCGCGATTTCGAGATTGCGGTAATCGCTATCGTCGGTGACGCTGCCCGACAGGCCGACGTCCTCATCCACGGTCTCGACCGCCTCGGTGACAGGCTGCGGCGGCGCGAGATCCTGCGCCTGCACCGCCACGGGCGCAAAAAACAGAACAGCAAAAAACCAGATACGCATCATTCGTTACAGCCTTCTGTCGAAACGCCAGTCGCGCACGCGCTTCCATTTATCGTAAAACTCTGGTGGCAAATTGAAAGGGGCGGCCAGCTTGACCGCCGCAATGGCGACCTCGGCATGGCGATCGGCCTGTGCGCGATTGGCATCGGTGATACCCGACTGCGTAACGACGCGCGGCGTGCCTTTCAGCGACCCGTCCGCATTCATGTCCCACGCCAGCACCGTCACGAGGCGCTCCGCATCGAGGCCGGACGGTGCCTTGCCGCGCCAGTGCGGCTTGAGCTGGCGGTTGATGGCAGAACTCAGCGCGGCCTGTTCGCGCGCGCCGAAGGTCGCAGCGGGCGCGCGGGTTTCGGTGCTGGTGGCGGAAGAGCCGATGCCTGCTGTAAAGGCATCGTCGAGACGGCTTGCACCGCTACGTGCGACGGGTGTCGAAGGTTTTGCCGCAGGGGCGCTTCTGGCACTGGGCTGCGAGCGGGGCTGGCTGCGTGATCGACTGGGCGGTTGACTGCGCGGTTGCTTGGGCGCTTGGGCGCGGCGGGTAGGTCGCGCACTTGGACGGCTTCGTGGTGTCGCCTGTGCCGTCGGACGGGTCACGGGCCGCGACGGGGCAACGGTTTCGACGGCACGCGGCGCCGGATCGACTTGGGCGGGTGCGGGGACAAGCGGCGGGGCAGGCGTGTCGCTCAAGGTCGGTGCAGCCGCAGCCCGGCTTTCGGGAACGGGCTCCGGCGCGGCGCTGGTCAGGCCGACCTCCTGCGACAGGCTGACCGTCACGCGCTGTTCGGGCGGCGGCGCGGGATCGGCGGTGGCGAATTGCATTGCCAGCGCGGCCAACACGGCGAGATGCAGCACCACCGCAATCGCCAGTCCGGCGATTTCCTCTGGGCGAAGGCGTGCTGTGTTCATTGCAGCAGGGCTATTCCGCATCGCCTGAACCGGCGATGGCTGCGCTATCGGAACGCGTCTCTATTGCGGGCGCAGCTGCAACCGGCATCGCCGCGGCGGCCTGCGTAACCAGCGCGATGCGCGTGAAGCCAGCACGGTTCAATTCGCCCATCACCCCCATCACGCGTCCGTAATCGAGCGTCCGGTCGGCGCGCAGCGTCACCGCCGGTCGCTGCCCGTCCGCACCCGGTCCGATCGCCGCCAGCGCAGCAGGTAATGCGCCTGCCCCGAGCGCTTCCTCGTCGAGATAGATCACGCCATCATTCGCGATGCTCAAAGTTACCGGCTCGGTTTCCTCGGGCAATGCATCGGCGCGGCTATCGGGCAGGTCGACCGGAACGCCGGTGGTCAGCAGCGGCGCGGTGACCATGAAGATGATGAGCAGCACCAGCATCACATCCACAAACGGCGTGACATTGATCTCCGCCATCGGCGCACGCCGCGCCCCGCGCGTTCGTCGTCCACCGCCGACCGTGGCCACGCCCATCGCCATGTTACAACCGCTCCAGCTGGCGGCTCAGCGCCGCGTGCAGCCGGTCCGCAAACCGGTGCAGCCGCGCTTCGTAGGCGTTCACCGAATGGCTGAAGCGGTTATAGGCGATGACGGCGGGGATGGCGGCAAACAGGCCGATGGCGGTGGCGAACAACGCCTCCGAAATGCCCGGGGCAACCACCGCGAGCGAGCTGTTCTGCTGCGCCCCGATCTGGAAAAAGCTGTTCATGATGCCCCATACCGTGCCGAACAGGCCCACAAACGGCGCGACCGAGCCGACCGTGGCGAGGAAGGTCAGGCGCGTCGCCAGCCCTTCCGCTTCCTCGGCGACCTGGCCTTCCATCGCCTGCGCCAGCCGTTGCCGCACCCCGTCGCGGTCGCGGTCGGCAGGCGCGGTCTTGGTGGAGCGCCGCCATTCGGCAAACGCCACGCCCGCCACGCGCGCCGACGGGATGTTGTCGCGCGCCTTGTCGCGGGCCAGCGCCTCGAAATCGTCGCTTTGCCAGAAGGCGTTCTCGAACGTGGTGCTCTTGGCGCGCACCCGCCGCATGCGCAGGACGAAACCGACGATAATCATCCAGCTCCAGATGCTGGCGAGGATCAGGCCGACCATCACCGCCTGCACCACGATATCGGCGTCGAGGAACAGTTCCAGCGGGTCGAGCCGTGTCGATGGCGCGGCGGCAATGGGGGCGGTGGCGGCGAGTAAGTCGAAAACGGTCATCGTGTTCCGGTATCCAGAGCGGGTTCTTCAAGGAAGGTGGCAAAGGCGTCGCGCCATGCTTCGGGCTGGCGGACCGGGCGGCCATCGGGGGCAACGAAGCCCACACGCAGGTCGATATCGGCCAACAGGGTCCCGTCATCGAGACGCGTCGCGTATTGCAGCATGCGGACGCTGGCGGCGCGCATCTGCGTGCATCGGGTCTCGATCAGTACGTCATCGTCCAGCCGCGCCGGGCGGCGATAGCGGATGGCAAGATCGGCAACGGCATAGGCACCCGTCCCCGCCTCGATTGCCGCGCGCTGGTCGATCTGCAGGCATCGCAACAGGTCCGACCGCGCCCGTTCGAACCAGCGCAGGTAGTTGGCGTGATAGACCACCCCCGACAGGTCCGTATCCTCGTAATAGGCGCGCACGGCATAGAGGTGGCGGGTGCCGTCGATAAGACCGTCAGGGGGAGCGGGAAGCGCGGACATTGCGGATTGTGCATTAGCGACTGCGCTGGCGCGGCGGCAAACGAAACATGCGCTGTACAGACGTTCCGAAAGGCAGGCCGTGCCGCACCTGCGGCAGGTCTACTCTCGCATTCTATGACCTGCGCGCCAGCATCGGCCCCAGCGGTTCGCCGCCGAACAGATGGACATGCAGGTGCGGCACTTCCTGATGGCCATGCGCGCCGATATTGGCGAGCAGGCGATAGCCGGGTTCCACCAGGTTCAGGTCGCGCGCAACCGTGCCAACGGCGCGCATAAACCCGGCGATTTCCGCTTCGCTGGCGTCGCGCGAAAAGTCGTCGAAGCTGACATACGGCCCCTTCGGAATGACCAGTACATGCACCGGTGCCTGCGGATTGATATCCTCGAAGGCGAGCGCATGATCATCTTCATACACCGTCTTCGCCGGGATCTCGCCGCGCAGGATCCTGGCGAAGATGTTGTCGTCGTCATACGGCTGGGTTGCGTCGATCGGCATCAGCGTCCTCTTGCGGCTTTCTCGTCAAGGCCGGACACCCCGTCGCGCCTGTCCAGTTCGGCCAGCACATCGGCCAGCGGCACATCCTTCGCGCGCAGCAGCACCAGCAGGTGGAATAGCAGGTCCGCCGCTTCCGCCGTCAGCTCTTCGCGTGTGCCGGACAGGGCAGCGACAACCATTTCTACCGCTTCCTCCCCCAGCTTGCGCGCGGGCAGCGCCGGAGCATCGGCCAGCAATCTGGCGACGTAGGACGACGCAGCGTCGCTTGTGCTACGGTCGGCGATGACCCGTTCGAGGCGGGCCAGTGTTTCGGGTGCGGGTGCGTCCATCGCGCCGGACCATGATGGCCGTGATACGATTGGTCAATCGCCCGAAGGCGGCTCGTCCCGATCGATGCGCGATTTGGCGAATTGTCGCCCGACCACCAGGCCGAGGAGGCCCAGCCCGAACAGCGCGATATTGCTGGGTTCGGGGATCGCCGCGCTGTCCTTTGCGGCCAGCGGCGCGGCTGTCAGCAGAACGGCAAGAGCGGGGAAAAAGCGCATGGCTGCCTGATGACATCCGCACCATCGCCGACAAGCGCGTCCGCGCGACTGTCCCGACTTGGCACCGCTCAGGCGGCAGGTGTTACGGCTCGCGCAGGCCCCACTTCTCGCGCAGGAAGTCCGGCGGCGCGAAGGGCAGCGTGCGCTTCGGCAATCGAGTGTTGGCCGAAATGGAAGATCGAGGCGGCGAGCACCGCGCTGGCATGGCCTTTCGTCACGCCTTCGACCAAATGGTCCAGCGTCCCTACCCCGCCGCTGGCGATGACCGGTACCGATACCGCGTCGGCGATAGTGCGGGTCAGCGCGAGATCATAACCCGCCTTGGTGCCGTCGCCGTCCATCGAGGTAACGAGCAATTCGCCCGCGCCCAGTTCGGCAAGCTTGACGGCATGCTCCACCGCGTCGACGCCTGTGGGTCTGCGCCCGCCATGCGTGAAGATTTCCCATCGCCCCGTCGATACCGCGCGCGCATCGACCGACGCGACGACGCACTGGCTGCCGAAGCGTGCCGCGATCTCGCCGACCAGTTCGGGCCGCGCCACCGCCGCGCTGTTTACCGCGACCTTGTCCGCGCCCGCCAGCAGCAGCGCACGGGCATCGTCGGCACTGCGCACTCCGCCCCCGACAGTCAGCGGCATGAAGCACACCGCCGCCGTTCGCCGCACGATATCGAGCAGCGTCCCGCGCCCTTCGTGCGTGGCCGAAATATCCAGAAAACACAGCTCGTCCGCCCCCGCCGCGTCGTAGGCCCGCGCCTGTTCGACCGGATCGCCCGCATCGACCAGATCGACGAAGTTTACCCCCTTCACCACGCGCCCCTCCGCCATATCGAGGCACGGTATGACGCGCACGCGGACGGTCATGTCTGGGCCGGAAGGTTTATGGTCACGGTCGTTTTCCGTTCGCCGCTGCCCAGGGCAGGATACAGCGCGGCGACGATGAACGGCGCGACCAGACCAAAGCCCGCCGCCAACGCCCCCGGAGCCGGACCGCTATACCGATCCGCAGCCAGAAAAGCAGACGCAGCGAACACGAAGGAAATGAGGCCAAGCAACAGCCCCGCGACCGCCCCAATCGTGCCCCAGCCGGTGGCGAGCCACAGCAGCGGGCTTACCAGAAACCAGGCTCTGGTCATTTATTCTCCCCAGCTCTGCCGGGAAGGATCAAGCTCGCCCGGATCACGCCCGCGCCCCGGCCTTTCGGGCCATCGCCAACGCCGCTGCAAGGTCCAGCCTTCCGTCATACAGCGCACGGCCCGTAATCACGCCCTCGATCCCGTCCTGCGCGTGCATCGACAGGATGTGGATATCGTCCAGCCCCTTCACGCCGCCGCTCGCGATGACGGGCAGGTCGGTGCGATGCGCAAGTTCCAGCGTCGCGTCGATATTGCAGCCCTTGAGCATCCCGTCGCGCCCGATATCGGTGAACAGCAGCGCGGCGACGCCCGCATCTTCGAACCGGCGCGCCATGTCATGCACCGGCACGTCGGACTGCGCGGCCCAGCCGTCGGTGGCCACCATACCGTCGCGCGCATCGACCGCCACCACGATGCCGCCTTCGTATTCGCGCGCCACCGCCTTCACGAAATCGGGGTCTTTCAGCGCGGCGGTCCCGATGACGATGCGCGCCACGCCCGCCTCGAACCAGCCCGCCACATCTGCAGGCGTGCGAATACCACCGCCCAGCTGCACGTGGCCGGGAAAAGCCGCCACGATGGCCTCCACCGCCGAGCGATTTACCGCGCTGCCTGCGAACGAGCCGTCGAGATCGACGACGTGCAGATGCTCCGCGCCCGCCTCGGCGAACAGTACGGCCTGCGCGGCGGGATCGTCGCCATAGACGGTTGCGCGGTCCATATCCCCTTCAGCGAGACGGACGACCTGTCCGGCCTTGAGGTCGATTGCGGGAAAGACGATCATGCCAATGTCTCCATCACGGGCGCCACTCCATAAAACGCTGAAGAAACGCCAGCCCGTAGCCCTGGCTTTTTTCCGGGTGGAACTGGACGCCGATGGCCGTGCCGGTCCGCACCGCCGCCGTCACCGGACCGCCGTGATCGGTCGTGGCGCAAACTCCCTCGTGCCCTCGAAATGCATAACCGTGCAGAAAATACGCTTCGCCCGCCGCGACCAGCGTTTCCCCGTCGACGGGTTGCACCATGTTCCAGCCCATATGCGGCACCTTTACGCCATCGGAAGGTTGCAACGGTTCGACGGTACCGGGCACCCAGCCCAGCCCGCGATGCCGCCCCTGCTCCTGCCCGTACTCCGCCATCAGCTGCATCCCCACGCAGATACCGAGAAACGGCACGCCGTCCTCCAAAACGCGCTGCTCCATCGTTTCCACCATATCGGGCAGCGCGGACAATCCCTGCATACAGGCCGCGAACGACCCCACACCGGGCAGCACGATGCGGTCTGCCTTGGCAACCTGCGCCGCATCGTCGGTCACCAGCACCGGCGCGCCGACGGCTTTCAGTGCGTTCTCGACGGAGTGGAGGTTGCCTGCGCCATAGTCGATCAGGGCGAGTGTCATGGGTTTTGTCTGCTCGCTAACGCTCGGGGCGGTGCCATCCCGCTCCCCCTCCCGACCACCCATGGCAATATACTTTGTGGGTGGTCGGGAGGGGGCGTGGGACGGCACAGCGAGGGAGGCCGGATGGCCGACCGTACCCCACAAAAACTCCGGGAGGGGGAGCGGGATGGCACAGCACTCGAGCGTCAGCGAGCAAACAAAGAGCCAAGTCACCCACCAAGCTGGCCCTTGGTGCTCGGCACAGCATCGCCCTTGCGCGCGTCCCGCTCCACCGCTTGCCGCAGCGCGCGGGCGAAGCCCTTGTAGATCGCTTCGCAGATGTGGTGGTTGTTAACACCATACAGCAGTTCGACATGCAGCGTCAGTCCCGCCGCCTGTGCGACCGAATGGAACCAGTGCTCGATCAGTTCGGTGTCCCATTCGCCCAGCTTTTCCTGGCTGAAACCCGCGCGCCACACCAGGAACGGGCGGCCCGAAATGTCCAGCGCCACCCGCGCCAGCGTCTCGTCCATCGGCGAATAGGCCAGGCCGTATCGCCCGATTCCCGCCTTCTCCCCCAACGCCTCGGCAAACGCCTGCCCCAGCGCGATCGCGCTGTCTTCGGTGGTGTGGTGCTGGTCCACATGCAGATCGCCGTCGATCCGCATGGCGATGTCGATCAGCGAATGGCGGCTGACCTGTTCGACCATATGGTCGAGGAAGCCGATGCCGGTGGAGACGTCGTATTGCCCCGTCCCGTCCAGATCGACGGTGATCGCGATCTTCGTTTCGGCGGTGTCGCGGCGGATGGTTGCGGTTCGTGGGGCGGAGGGGTGCATGCCGGTTCCGGTAGCGGGTGCTGTACGGGTTGGGCAACCGCAGATACGATAGCCTGTCGGCCCGCCGCATCATTTGCGCACTTGACCCCGCCCCCGCCCGCCGCCACCTGCTGTGCCATGAGCGAAGACACGCCCGACAGCCTGATCCCCTATGACGACATCGTGCAGGAGGCCCTGCGCGCCGTGGTCGGCAATGTGCTGCGCGAAATACAGGACGGCGGCAGCGAATTGCCGGGCACGCACCATTTCTACATCACGTTCAAGACCGCGGCGGCAGGCGTCGATATCCCCGATTCGCTGCGCGAACGCTTCCCCGACGAGATGACCATCGTGCTGCAGAACAAGTTCTGGGATCTGGAAGTGCGCGATGACGAATTCGGCGTCGGCCTCACCTTCAACCAGATCCCCGCCAAGCTGACCGTGCCCTATGCCGCGATCACCAGCTTCGTCGATCCGGCGGTGGATTTCGGCCTGCAATTCCAGGCCAGCGTGGCCGACATGGCGCCGGAACATGCCGGTGCGGGCGAGAATGACGCGGTAGACGCGGATACCGCAGAAGCCGAGCCGATCGAGGATGGCAGCAATGTCGTGACCGTCGATTTCGGGCGGAAGAAATAATGGCGCGGATGAAGCGGACCAAGAAGGGCAATGTCGCCGGACCGTCCGACAATCCGGCAGCCAACCTGCTGTTCGCCGATATCATGGTCCGCACCGGCTCCTATGCGTTCAAGCAGATCATGCAGCGCCGGATGCTGAGGGACCGCTACGACAGGCAGACCGCGAAAGAAATCGTCAACAAGCGGTCGCTGGCAAAAACCGCCACGTCGTTCGTCGTGGCAAAGGTCGCCACGAAATCGCTGCCCGGCGCGCTGGTGGTCGGCGGCGGGATGCTGGTCAAGACGCTGTTCGACCGCAGCCAGTCACATCGCGCGGCGAAAAAGGCGGGCGATGCTGCACTGGCGGAACGTATCGAGGACTAGCGCGCCTGTTCGTGCGCAGTTGATATCCGGCCCAGCTTGCTGGCATGGAGGCGTATGACCGCCTCTCCTGCATCCGAACCGGCCCACGGTCCGCCCGCCAACCACACCAGGCTACACCGGCGCGGGCTGATGTTCATCCTGTCCTCTCCTTCCGGCGCGGGCAAGACCACCATCTCGCGCATGTTGCTTGACGGAGACGAGCGGATCAAACTGTCCGTCTCCGTCACTACACGCCCGCCCCGCCCCGGCGAGGTGGACGGGGTGCATTACCACTTCGTCTCCGATGCCGAGTTCGACGCGATGGTGGCAGAAGACGATTTCTACGAATACGCGCCCGTCTTCGGCTATCGCTACGGCACACCAAAGGGCCGCATCCGCACCGCGTTGAAGAATGGGCAAGACTTCCTGTTCGACATCGACTGGCAGGGCACGCAGCAGCTGTATCAGAAAGACCAGCAGGACGTCGTCCGCGTCTTCATCCTGCCCCCCAGCATCGACGAACTGCGCCGCCGCCTCGAAAGCCGCGCACAGGACGAATCCGACATAATCGACGCCCGCATGGACCGCGCCCGTGCCGAAATCAGCCACTGGGACGCCTACGATTACGTGGTCATCAACGACGACGTGGATACGTGCTTCGCCAAGGTCGCGCGGATACTGGCGGCGGAACGGATGAAGCGGCAACGGCAGACGGGGCTGATCCCGTTCGTTCGGGAGTTGATGGGGTGACCGGGTGGCAGTATTTGTAACAAGCGCAGAAATCGATCGCTTTCCTAAACTGCTTGCCCTGATCCTGTATCTGCACCGACGTTAATGCTTTTTTTACCAGCCCTGACTAGCTCGAACTGTATTAATAACAGTTAGCTATTCGGGACGACAAGAGCCATGAACGCCGCACCACAAGTGGAAAGATGCGGGCGTACCGGGTGGCAAGCCGCTTCGGATCCCTCGAACATTACGGCATCGATCGAGACGCTCCAAGTGCAGCGGGCCGTCGCGCATGTTCCGATGATCTACCTGGTCGCCGTCTTTAATCTGGTCGCGGTCATGGCGCTATGCGCGCATGACGGGATCGAACTGCGCTTCTACGGATGGATGGGTGTCTTTGCGGTCGCCTGTCTTGCGCGCATGGCGGTTTGGGTACGGCTGCGCCGCAGCGACATGCCGGTGGCGAACCCGAAAAAACTGATACGAAACCTGACGGTTGTTTCTGTCTCCATCATCACGTTTTTGAGCATCTGGTCGGTCTTCGCGATATCGACCGATATGTTCGCGAACCAGGTACTGATACCCATGTCGCTGGTATTCGGGTCAACCTGTATCGCGCATTGTCTTGCGTCGGTAAAAAAAGCGGCGGTTGCCGTGTTGGTCGTTGGCGTAACGCCGTCCGCTTTGACGATGATAATGTTTGGCGATTTTGATCAGGTCATCATGGGGTCCAGCATGATAACCATCGAGATCCTGATGATCCGGTTCATTATCGACAGCTACAACCAGATTGTCTCCGGTTTGCACCTGCGGCAGACGATATGGCACCAGGCGCACAGCGATCCGCTGACATCGCTCGCCAACCGCCGTGCGATGATGATGCACCTGGAACAGGCGAGTGATCCGACACGTAGCGGCGCAGACGTGTTCTCGGTCGCTCTCATGGACCTGAACGCATTCAAGCAGGTCAATGATACGCTGGGTCATGATATTGGCGACGACTTACTGGTGGAGGTTGCGCAACGGCTCGAAAGAAGCAGAGCCGAACATGAGGTTGTGGGCCGTCTTGGCGGTGACGAGTTCCTGATATTCATGCCCGGCGTAGGCACGGCGGACGCCGCGATGGCACGGGCCACGGCCTATCTGTCCAGTCTGGCGAAACCGGTTACGATAAAGGGGCATGTCCTTACCCCGTCGGCCAGTATTGGCGTCGCGGTCCAGGGGCTTGACGGGCAACTGCCTGCCGACATCCTGAAAGCAGCTGATCAGGCGTTATATGCCATGAAACGATCGGAAAAAATTACGACTGAAACCGGGTCCAAAAAGCACCTTCGTGCAGCGTAAGCAGATAAGTTCCGATCTTATCCGTTTTGCTGTTGGACCTGTCCTACTGCACAATGGCAAATTGCCACGGGCGAACCTTTATTTGAAAACCGTATGCGCGTGGTGGTTTGTGGCATCGTTGCCAATATCACGAAGGAAGCCACTCCCGGCCTAAACTTCCCTATACTTCCGGCGCGACGCCGACCAAGTCACTCGCCGCCGGGATCGACGAAATTGCCCGCGCCGACATTGGCGTTCACCACGCCGCCGTCGATCGGGATAGTGGTGCCGACCACGTAGTCGCCAGCGCGGCTGAGGAGGTAGATCGCGCCTGCCGCCATGTCCTCGGTCACGCCGATGCGGCGGCTGGGGATGCCTTTTTCGACCATGTCGGCATTGTCGCGCGCGGCGCGGTTCATGGCGCTGGGGAAGGCGCCGGGGCCGATGCCGTTGACCACGATATTGTGTCCGACCAGCTCCGCCGCCATCCGCCGGGTCAAGTGGATGAGGCCCGCTTTCGATGCCTGGTAGGGATAGGTCGGCCACGGGTTCGTCTTCATCCCGTCGATGCTGGCGATCATCAGCACCTTGGCGGGACGGTCCTTGCTCGCCGCGGCTTTCAGCAGCGGCAGGAGCTTCTGCGTCAGGAAGAACGGCGTCTTGACGTTGAGGTCCATCGTGCGGTCCCAGCCCGCTTCGGTGAACGTCTCGAACGGCTCGCCCCACGCGGCACCCGCATTGTTGACCAGCAGGTCGAGCTTGTCCTCGCGTTCGCTCAAGTCGTCCACAAGTCGCGTGATCCCGTCCATCTGCGACAGGTCTCCGGTCAGGCCGATGACCTTGTCACCCAGCTCCGCGGACGTGGCGTCCACCTGCTCCTTCTTGCGGGCGACGATATAGACCTTGGCGCAGCCTGCCTCCAGCAAGCCTTCCACGATCATCTTGCCGATGCCGCGCGATCCGCCCGTCACCAGTGCTATCTTGCCTTCGAGGCCGAACAGGTCCGTCAGTTTCATCATCGTGTATCTCCTGATAACGCCCCTCCTCTCAAGAAGAGGAGGCAAATGCGAACTAATACCCCTGCAACTGCGCCACGCGCTCGGTGTGGTAATAGGCGTCGCCAAGAAATTCCTGCAACGCCCGGTCGCGCTTCATGTAGAGGCCGATGTCGTATTCGTCGGTCATGCCGATGCCGCCATGCATCTGGACGCCTTCCTTGACGGCAAGGCCCGCTGCGGCGGCGACCTTGGCCTTGGCGACGGAGACCATCAGCTCGGCTTTGTCGCTGCCCGCATCGAGCAACTGCTGGGCCTTGATTGTCACGGCGCGGGCGATCTCGACTTCGGAATAAAGGTGCGCAGCGCGGTGCTGCAAGGCCTGGAACTCGCCGATCAGCTTGCCGAACTGCTTCCTTTGCTTGAGGTAATCGACGGTCATGTCCATCGCGCCGCGCGCCACGCCGACGCCCTCCGCCGCCGCGCCGATGCGGCCTGCGTGCAGCATCGCGTTCAGAATTTCGCGCCCGCCATCGACTTCGCCGATAACCGCATCGCCGTCCAGCTCCACCCCGTCGAAGGTGGTGTGCGTTGCCATCGAGGCATCGACCAGCCGGACGCTGTCATGGCTCATGCCGTCCGCGTCCTTGGGCACGGCGAACAGGGTGATGCCGTCGGCGTCGCTGTCCGAACCGGAAGTGCGCGCGGCGACCACCAGCATGTCGGCGCTGGCGCCTTGCAGGACGAAGTCCTTCTTGCCCGACAGCTTGAAGCCATTGCCCGACTTCTCCGCCTTGGTGGCGATGCGTTCCGGGCGGTGCTTCGCGCCTTCGTCGATTGCGACGGCATAGACCGACTTGCCCTCGACCACACCGGGCAGATAGCGTTCGCGCAGTTCCGCGCTGCCATGTTTCAGCGCGGTCGTGGCCAGCACCGACGTGGTCAGGAACGGCGACGGTGTCAGGTTGCGGCCGATCTCTTCCAGCACGATGCCCGCCTCGACATGGCCCATGCCCAGCCCGCCATCGTCCTCGCCGACAAGGATGCCGTTCAGGCCCAGCTCCGCGAATTGCTCCCACAACCGGTGGCCGAAGCCGTCCTTGCAATCGCGGTCGCGCCAGTGGCGCAACTGTTTCGCGATGCTGCCTTCTTCGGCCATGAAGCCGCTGGCGGTCTCGGCCAGCATGGCCTGATCGTCGTCGTGATAAAGGGGCATAAACTCTCCGCAGGGTTATCGTTTTTTCGTCACCCCGGACTTGATCCAGAGTCCAGCTTGCTTTTGGCGCCGCGCTGGGAAGGAAGCTGGATCCCGGGTCAGGCCCGGGATGACGCAGGGGCGGGTCGGGGACGACGAATGGTCGGCATCGGCCTTCAGCCGCCCGGCAGTTCCAGGATGCGCTTGCTGATGACGTTCAGCATGACTTCGCTGGTCCCGCCCTCAATGCTGTTGGCCTTGGTGCGCAACCAGCCGCGCGGGGCCTTGCCGCCGCCGGTGTCCTCGCTGTCCCACTCCAGGCTGCGCGAACCGCCTGCACTCATCATCAGTTCGTGGCGGCGCTTGTTCAGCTCGGTGCCGACATATTTCATCATGTTGGGCTGCGCCGGATGCGCCTTTCCGACCTTGATTTCGTCGAGGAACTTCTCGCCCATCGCGCCATAGGCCAGCGCATCGACATCGAACGCCGCGAGGTCGGCGCGCAATATCGGATCAAGTTCTCCGGCGTGTCGGAGCATTGCAGCGCCGATCGCACTGGTCCGGTCGCCGCCTTCGGCTCCCGAAATCATCTCGCGTTCGTGACCGAGCAAATATTTCGCCACGTCCCAGCCGCGATTTATCTCGCCCACGAACTGGTCCTTGGGCACTTTCACGTCGTCGAAGAACGTCTCGCAGAACGGACTGTTGCCGCTGATGAGCAGGATCGGCTTGGTGCTGACACCCTCGCTTGCCATGTCGAACAGCATGAAGGTGATGCCCTTGTACTTGTCCGCCTTGTCGGTGCGGACCAGACAGAATATCCAGTCGGCTTCGTCGGCGTAGCTGGTCCAGATCTTCTGGCCGTTGACGATCCAGTGGTCGCCAGCATCCTCACCGAACGTCTGCATCGACACGAGGTCGGAACCGCTGCCTGGCTCGGAATAGCCCTGGCACCAGCGAATTTCGCCGCGCGCGATTTCGCCGAGATAATGGACCTTTTGCTCTTCGGTGCCGAATTTCAGCAAGGCAGGGCCAAGCATCCAGATACCGAAGCTGCTGAGGGGCGAGCGGGCATTGATGGCCGCCATTTCCTGCCGCAGCACCTTGGCCTCGGCGGCGGACAGGCCCGCGCCGCCATAGGCTTTGGGCCAGGCAGGAACGGTGTAGCCTTTCGCCACGCACGCCTCGAACCAGCTTTTCTGCGCATCGTTCTTGAACGTCGCGTTGCGGCCGCCCCAATAGACGTCTTCCTCGTCGCGAACAGGCTGGCGCATTTCGGGCGGGCAGTTGGCTTCCAGCCACGCGCGGGTTTCGGTGCGGAAGGTGTCGATATCGGTCATCGCTGCGCTCTCCAGAGTGTGTTCCTTGCTGGTGAATGTGCGACAGGCGGGCGATTGACGCAAGCGTAAAGCAGACGGGCCGTGGCGCACCGGCGATGCCGTAGCGGCAACGAGTTTGCGTTTGACGCAGGGCAAGGCACGGCTACCCTGATCGTGCACATACGGGTGGGAGAATTGCATGGCGTTCACGACCGGAAAGCTGCCCCTGTGGCTTCGCGCTGCAAACGGTTCGGGTGCAGTCGCGTTTGGGGTCAAGGACAGCGGTTTTTCGTTCTTCCTCCTGCCATTCTACAACCTCGTGCTTGGTGTCGACGCAGCAGTTGTCAGCTTGGCATTGGCTACCGCCCTCATCGTCGACGCGCTCGTCGATCCCATGCTCGGTCACTTGTCCGACCGGACCTACACCCGCTGGGGCAAGCGCCTGCCGTGGCTATATGCCGCGCCGGTCCCGCTCGCCTTTATGTGGACGCTGCTGTGGTCTCCGCCCTTCACCGGAACGCCGGGTTTCTGGGAGATATTGGCGCTTGCTGTGGGCGTGCGCTTGTTATTGTCGGCCTGTGAAGTCCCGTCGATCAGCATGGTACCGGAAATTACCGAAGATTACGACGAGCGCACCACCTTGTTTCGCTTTCGCTTTCTGTCGGCATGGTTCGGCGGGCTGCTGATGATGGTACTGGCGTTCAGCGTGTTTCTGCCGACCCCCAAAGCGCAACTGCAACCCGAAGGATACGCTGCATATGGCGTTTGCGGGGCCATACTGATCGCGATATCGGTCATGGGGTCCGCCGCATTGCAGCACCGCGTGGTAGCGCACCAGCCGGCAACACGCCCGCCACCGTTCTCGATCAGGAATGCCTTTGCCGAGATTTTCGATGCATTCGGCGAACGGGCCTTCGTCATCTTCGCACTCGGCGCGCTGGCTGCCTATGTCGCACAGGGGATGACCTTTTCGATCACGCAATATGTGAACCTCTATGTCTGGCAGTTTGGCGAGCTGGCCTTCCAGTTCTATCCGGCCATCCTGTTCGCATCGGTTGTCACGATGTTCGTTTTGGTCGGGTCGTTGCACCGCCGCTGGGGAAAGCCCGGTACAGCATGGCGCATGGCGATTGCCGCAGCGGCTGTTCTACTTCGTTCCGTATGTTCTGTACCTGTCCGGTGTCTGGCCTGCGCCGGGCACGCTCGTCAGCACGGCGGGCATCTATGTGTCTTATTATCTCGCGAATACGGCCAGCGTGATCGCGCTTATTTCCGCGACGTCGATGGTTGCCGAAATCGTCGAGGCGTTTGAAGAGCGAACCGACAAGCGCGCCGAAGGAACGTTCTATTCGGGCAACTGGCTGGTACAGAAATGCGCAACGGGCGGGGGTATCCTGCTGACCGGTTTCATCGTCGGTCAAGCAGGTATCGAACCGGGAACACAGCAGGCGGCTGTCGGAAGCGATGCGGTGCGCACCATCGTCGTGCTGTATCTGGTTTTCTCGGTAGCCCTGGCGCTGTTCGCAGCATTCTGGCTGGCCCGTTTTCCTATTACCCGCGAACAGCACGAGGCGCGGCTGGCGCGCCGCGCGGCAGCGAAAGCAGGCATTCCGCCTGTAAAGAAACCAGAACCCTTGGCCTGAACGTCCAAGCGTGCAACGGACATAACAACGCATTTAATTTGAAGAGGAAGAGGCAACATGGATTTCGAACCCACCGACCGGCAGACCCATTGGCGCGACCGCGTGCGCGACTTCATCGAAGCCAATGTCCGCCCCAATCTCGACACCTATGCAAAACAGGACGCCGAGGGCGAACGCTGGAAAGTGTTGCAGGTTATCGAGGACCAGAAAGCCAAGGCCAGGGACGCCGGTATCTGGAACCTGTTCATGCCGCCGCGCGGGCAACTGAGCCATGTCGACGACACTATGAGTTCGAAGGACCGGGCCTGACCAATCTGGAATACGCGCTGTGCGCCGAGGAAATGGGGCGCATTGGCTGGGCCAGCGAAGTCTTTAACTGCTCCGCCCCTGACACCGGCAATATGGAAGTGTTCCACCGTTATGGCACGCGCGCGCAAAAGGACGAATGGCTGACGCCGCTGATGAACGGCGACATTCGCAGCGCCTTCCTGATGACCGAACCTTTCGTTGCCAGCTCGGACGCGACGAATATCGAAACCCGTATCGAGCGCGATGGCGACGAATATGTCATCAATGGCCGCAAATGGTGGTCCAGCGGCCTGGGCGATCCACGTTGCAAGGTCGCCATCGTGATGGGCAAGACCGATCTGGAAGCCAACCGGCACCAGCAGCAGTCGATGATCCTGATGCCGATCGAGACAGAAGGCGTGAATATCATCCGTCACCTGCCCGTATTCGGTTACGACGATGCGCCGCACGGCCATATGGAAGTCGAGATGACCGATGTGCGCGTGCCCGCCACCAACCTGTTGCTGGGCGAAGGGCGCGGGTTCGAAATCGCGCAGGGCCGCCTCGGGCCGGGCCGCATCCATCACTGCATGCGGACCATCGGCGTTGCCGAGGAAGCGCTGGCGAAAATGTGCAGCCGCCTGCAATCGCGCGAGGCGTTCGGCAAGCCGATCTACAAGCATTCGGTCTGGGAAGAACGCGTTGCGCGCGCCCGTATCGACATCGACATGACGCGCTTGCTGTGCCTGAAAGCTGCCGACATGATGGACAAGGTGGGCAACAAGTCCGCCAAGCAGGAAATCGCCATGATCAAGGTGCAGGCGCCGAACATGGCACTAAGCATTATCGACGATGCGATTCAGGCGCATGGTGGCGGCGGTGTGTCCAACGATTACGGTCTGGCGCAGGCTTACGCGCACCAGCGCACGCTGCGGCTGGCGGACGGCCCGGACGAGGTTCATGCGCGCTCCATCGCCCGCATCGAGTTTGCCCGCCATGCGCCCATGCCGGACGACACGGCGAATGCGCTGAAGGGTCAGGGCAATTCGGCGAGCGCGGGCGGGGCAGCCGCCAGTGCGAGTGCTGCTTAAGCGGATGATACAATGACGAAAGCTGCCATTCTGGAAGCGACGGGTGAATCACTTGTCATCGGCGAAATCACCGTCGCCGAGCCGATGCCGCACGAAGTGTTGATCGACACGCGCGCCTGCGGGCTGTGCCATTCGGACCTGCACTTCATCGACGGCGCCTATCCCCATGCCCTTCCTCTTGTGCCCGGTCACGAGGCGGCGGGTGTGGTGCGCGCCGTGGGCAGCGAAGTGCGTTCGGTGGAACCGGGCGATCATGTCGTCACTTGCCTTTCCGCGTTCTGCGGCCAATGCGAGTTCTGCGTCACCGGACACATGGCACTATGCCTCGGTGGCGCAACCCGCAGGCCGAAGGACGCCGCGCCCCGCCTGTCCCGTGACGGGCAGGCGATGCAGCAACTCCTCAACCTGTCGGCGCTGTCCGAACAAATGCTGATCCACGAAAACGCCTGCGTCGCCATCGACAAGGACATGCCGCTGGACCGTGCTGCGATTTTGGGGTGCGCGGTGACGACGGGTGCAGGGGCGGTGTTCAACGCGGCAAAGATCGTGCCGGGCGAAACCGTGGCGGTGGTCGGCTGCGGTGGGGTCGGGCTGGCGACGGTCAATGCCGCAAGAATTGCGGGTGCGGGCAAGGTCATCGCGCTCGACCCGCTGCCGGAAAAACGCGCGCTGGCCGAAACGCTGGGCGCAACGCACAGCTTCGATCCGACCGCGGAGGGCGTGGCAAAGGATATCGTCAAGCTGACCGGCGGCGGTGTACATTACGCCATCGAGGCAGTCGGGCGGCAGGCCAGTGCGGACATGGCGGTCAACCTGCTCCGGCGCGGCGGCACCGCCATCGTGCTGGGCATGATGCCGCTCGATTGCAAAGTCGGTCTGGGCGCGATGGATTTGCTGGGCGGCAAGAAGCTGCAAGGTGCGATCATGGGCTTCAACCATTTTCCGGTCGATTTGCCGCGTCTCGTTGATTTCTACCTGCGCGGCCTGCTCGACCTCGACACGATTATCGCGGAACGCATCGGTCTGGACGACGTGAATGCCGGGTTCGACAAGCTGCGCGAAGGACACGCTGCGCGCAGCGTGGTGATGTTCGACTGATGGCGGGAGAAGACGCAATCGATTACCAGACGGAAATGGTCGGCACCATCGCAGTGCCCGAAAAGGACAGGCTGGACGAAACGGTCCTGACCGAATGGTTCGCGGCGAATGTGAACGGGTTCGCCGGTCCTCTGTCGATGACCAAGTTCAAGGGCGGCCAGTCCAATCCCACCTACCGTATCGATACGCCAGACCGTCGCTATGTGCTGCGCCGCCAGCCTTTTGGCAAATTGCTGCCGTCCGCCCATGCGGTGGACCGCGAGTATCGCGCGATGGCAGGCCTGCATCCCACCGGTTTCCCCGTGCCGCAACCTTTTGCCCTGTGCGAGGATGCGGACGTCATCGGGTCCAAGTTTTTCGTGATGAGCATGGCGGACGGGCGCAACCTGTGGGACGGCGCGCTGCCCGACAGCACGCCGGACCAACGCCGCGCCATCTACCATGCCATGATCGACACGATGGCGGATCTGCACCTGAAAGATCCTGCCGCCATCGGCTTGGGCGATTTTGGCAAGCCACAGGATTATTGCGCGCGGCAGATTGCCCGGTGGTCCAAGCAGTACAAGCTGTCCGAAACCGAAACCATGCCACAGATGGACCGGCTGATCGAATGGCTGCCCGAGACCATTCCCCTGCAACAGGGGTCGAGCGTAGTGCATGGCGATTATCGGCTCGACAATCTGATTTTCGCCGCCGATGCGCCCGAAGTCATCGCCGTACTGGACTGGGAGCTGTCGACGCTGGGGGATCCGGTGGCGGATTTCTCCTATCTCATGCTCAACTGGTTCCAGCCTGCCGATGGCCGTGCCGGTCTGGAAGGGCTGGACCTGACGGCGCTGGGCATCCCGACGGTTGCCGAAGCAGTGGACCGCTATGTCGCCAAGACCGGTTACGACGTGCCGCCAATGGACTGGTATTTTGCCTACAACCTCTTCCGGCTGGCCGGCATCATGCAGGGCATCAAGAAACGCGTCATCGACGGCACCGCGTCTTCCGCCCATGCCAAGACGATGTCAGAACGCGTCGCCCCGCTCGTGGCACGCGCGCACCAGTTCGCGGTAGCAGCGGGAATGCCCGACTAACCTCTCGCCCTAGAATGCGCGCGACCAGCGCAGCGCCAAACCCATGTCATCCTGCGCATTGCTGTAATGCCCCGGTTCGCGCCGGACATACGCACTGGCCTGCGCATCGCCGCCCAGAACAGTGCCGCGCCAGGCCAGTTCACCCATAATCTCGCGTCCGTCGGGCGAAAGCGGCAGCGCACGGGTGCCGTATACTGCACTCTCTGTCGCATAGTCATAGGCAATGGGGAGATCGAACAGCAGGCCGCCACTCTCGACGCGCAAGGGCTGCGACAGGCGGAATCCGATGCTGTCCGCTTGCTGGAATATGCCAGCGCGATCGACATCGAATGACCACGCTGCCGTATCGAATGAAGAACCCGCCCCCACCACGCCGGTTTGCGCCGCAACGGTCCGGCCATACCGCATCGCGCCCCCTATCCGCCATCGCGGCAACGGCTTTGCGGACCAAGTGGCATCGACGAACATCGACCGCGCACCGCGCGCGCCGAAACCTGTATCGAATGCAGCGCCAAGGATCGTGCGCTCTTCGTCGAGCAGGGTCAGGCCGAGCGAAGCATCCAGACCACCGAAGCTGCGATCTGCTGCCAGCGAAAATGTCTGTATGGCCAGCCCGTCGCGCGTAGTGTCGATACCGAAGTCGGTACCCGTCCGAAATTGCTGTACCAGCGCGTTTCCGGCGCTTGCACTGGCGGTCAGGCCCCATGCTCCCAGCGAATGACGCACCGCGACGGCGGCATCGCTACGGCTCATCATGCCTGTATCGCCGCTCGCGTCCGGTGCGACCATGAACGCGGGTTGCGAGCGCCCCTGCAACTGCGCCGTAAGGCTGTCGCCTGATGTGGCGAAGCCCAGTGCCAGCTGCGTGTCCGGCGAGAGGCGTGCCGCAACCCGTCCTGCCAAAACGCGCGCCTGTTCCACGCTATCCGGTGACAGGCTCAGCGGCGCAAGTTCACGCGATCCGGATGCGTCGATAGTGAAGGCGAGCGAAACGCCCGGACCGCCCGCCGATATCTGCCGTATCCCGGACGAGACCGCGCCGTGCAGTCTTTGCCGAACCGCACCGCTCCGCAACCGCGAACCAAGATCGAAATTGTAGGCCCGGCCGTATTTGTCGGTAATGACGGTGTCCAACGGCACATCGGTCAGTGCCCCGCCCATTGGCGCGGACCCGGTGCCGCCGACCCCCGTTAACGCCACGGCGACCGTGCTGCCCGCCAATGTCGTGGCGCCCGCCGGTTGCAGCGCGCGTGCAATATCCAGAATGCCCCGCCCATAAATGGCGTCGGCCCCTGCGTCCCCGGCGTCGCGTGCGCTGTCGAGCAGGATTTCCACGATCTGCTCGCCCGTCAGGTTCGGGAATGCCTGCGCCAGCAAGGCAACCGCACCGGCCACCTGCGGCGCGGAGAAACTGGTGCCGGAAAACAGGGTGACGAAGCGACTGCCATCGTCACGTGTAGTGATGCGCAATTCGCCGTCTTCGTAAGTGCAGCAGATGCGCTCCCCACGGGCCGTCAGATAGCTCGCCGAAAGATTGCCCGCGCGGTTGCTGAAGCCCGAAATAGTACCGTCGTCGCCCACCGACCCGACGATGATGACGCTGTCGCCTCCTGCTTGTAATACACCTGCGGCAAAAGGGTCGGGCTGGTTGGGGTCGATATCGGGGTCGTCGTTCACATCCCCGTCGTTTCCGGCAGATACGATGATGACGAGGCCCGCTGCACGGGCCCGCTCGATGGCATTGATTGTGGAGCGGCTTGCCCCGCCGCCGCCAAGGCTGAGATTGACGACGCGCGCACCGCTGCTGACGGCTTGGTCGATCCCTTCGGCAATGGCTGAACCTGAAAAGAGGCATCCGTCCAACGTCGCGTCGGTTTCCGTCGCGCAAGTGCCCGGCCGGTCGGCGCGCAGGGCGAGGATGGTTGCATCGTACGCGATGCCGACCACACCGGTATTGTCGCGCGCAGCCGCCGCGATGAGTGCGACATTGGTGCCGTGGTCATCCTCAGCCTCGACCGTCGCGTTGCCCGCTACATCGCGGGAATCGGGATGGAGGCGTCCGGCAAATTCGGGACTGTCGGTGTCGATGCCGGTATCGATGATAGCGATGGTCGCGCCCGCGCCCGTGATGCCGGATCGCCATGCCGAGACGGCGCTGTGAAAATCGGGACCGTCCGAACGCCGGAATTCCGACGTGTTGAAATTGGTACCTCCGGATGTCGGCGTGGGTGTTGGAGTAGGTGTAGGTGTAGGTGTAGGTGCTGGAGTTGGAGTTGGAGTGGGTGTCGGAGTTGGAGTGGGCGTTGGGCTGGGTGTCGGCGTGGGTGCCGGACTTGGCGTGGGCGTCGGGGCCGGCGCGGGCAGGCTGACAGGTGGCGGCCGGGTCGCTCCACCCCCGCCGCCACAGGCAGACAGCATCGCCACTGCAACCACGCTCGCCCCGGTTGCCAGAATATGCGCAGACCGGTGCGACCCTTTACGCTTCGTCAAAACCATGTTTCCTTCTTTTTCCAGCTTCTTGCACCATCGTGCTTAAAGTTTTGCTGAACGCGTTCTTCACGCCTTTCGCTGCGGCCCGGTTGTCCGCCTCCCCCGCCTTGGCTAGCAAGGTGCAATAACGGCCTGCCTTTTTGAATGGAGCTTTTGCCCACCAATGACTGCCCAATCCCACACCGACCTTGCCGCTGCCATCGAGCAGGCATGGGAACGGCGCGCCGAGATCACGCCCGCCAGCAGCGAATGCCATGAACCGGTACAGGCCGCACTGGACCTGCTCGACACCGGCGCGGCGCGCGTTGCGCAGCCGGATGGCACGGGCGGATGGCAGGTCAATCAATGGCTCAAGAAAGCCGTGCTCCTGTCCTTCCGCCTTAACGACAACGCGATAGTCGAGAACGGGTCAGCCGGAACGCCCGGCTTCGACAAGGTACCCAGCAAGTTTGCCGGGTGGGACACAAACCGGTTTGCCGCTGCGGGTTTCCGCGTCGTTCCCGGCGCAATCGCCCGGCATGGCAGTCATATCGCGCCGGGCGTCGTGCTGATGCCCAGCTTCGTGAATATCGGCGCATATGTCGGTGCGGGCACAATGGTCGATACCTGGGCCACCGTCGGCAGCTGCGCGCAGATTGGCGAGAATGTCCATATTTCCGGCGGCGCAGGCATCGGCGGGGTGCTGGAGCCGTTGCAGGCGGAACCCGTCATTATCGGCGACGGTGCCTTTATCGGCGCACGGTCCGAAGTGGCCGAGGGTGTCGAGGTCGGCGAAGGCGCGGTGCTGTCGATGGGCGTCTATCTGGGCGCCTCCACCAAGATTGTGGACCGAGCAACGGGCGAGGTGCATCGTGGCACCGTACCACCATACTCCGTCGTGGTTCCCGGCACCCTGCCCGGTGTACCATTGCCCGACGGCACCACCGGCCCGTCGCTCTATTGTGCGGTGATCGTCAAGACGGTCGATGCGCAGACGCGCTCGAAGACCGGCATTAACGAATTGCTGCGCGACTGACTGGGCGGAACCGCCGTATCACGCTATCGTTGACCACGTAACAATTCACACAGGATCGAACCATGCATACCGAAGGCAACGAAGTTCACGCCAGCGAAACCGAAGCCAGCGGCGGTCAGAAAACCGGCCATGTCCGCTGGATACTGGGAATCGGCACATTGCTGGCCATTATCGGCTTGTCCGCAATCTGGATATTCGGCGCCGCGACGCAGGGCGATGTCGAAGGCGAGGCCACGGTCAGCGGCAAGATCAGCGCGCAGGAAGCGGGTGACGATACCGACGGCATCCGCATCGACAACGTCGACGACGATTTGGATACGCCCGAAACCGAGCAGGAACGCGATGCCGTACCAACCATTGAGAATTAAACGTTAATTCTCAAACGAAGGGCAAGCATCATGAGCAACAGCAACAGCTTTCAGACCAACCAGTATGTCAAATGGAACTGGGGCAACGGCACCGGCAAGGGCCAGATCGAAGACCGGTTCGAAGAGGAAGTCACCCGCACGCTCCAAGGCAGCGAAGTGACCAAGGACGGCGACAGCGACAATCCCGCTTATCTGATCAAGCAGGAGGACGGCGACAAGGTCTTGAAGCGCGGATCGGAACTCAGCGCCTGGGACAAGGACTGATGCCGGTCCGATGACCGATGATAAGCAGGAAAGCTACGACGCGTTTTACGACTGCGTGAACATGCAACCCAAGGAAATCGAGGACTGGCTGGACACCGATGAGTCGAAATCGGTGGGCCAGGATAGCGGCGACGGTGAAAGCAAGGGACGCAAATCGGCCAAGCGGATCATCGAAATCAAGCGTACCAAGAAAGACGATCTGACCGACGGCGATTACGATCACATGCGCACGGTCGTCGGCTATGTTCATCGCCACACTGCGCAGCGTCCGGATGGCGATATCCAAGATACCGACTGGCGCTACAGCCTGATGAATTGGGGCCACGACCCCTGCAAGGAAGACTGACGTTCAGTCCTTGCGCGGCGACACCGTCTCATAAGGCTTGATGCCCGCCATGTCGTCAGCCTTGCTTTCCGCCGCCCGCATAACCCGCATCATGTTGCCGAAACTTATCTGCTCCAGCTGCGCTTGCGTATATCCGCGTCGCGCCAGCTCCGTGAACAGCGCGGGATAGCCCGAGACGTCTTCCATACCGACAGGGCCCGTAGGCATCCCGTCATAGTCACCGCCGATCCCGATGGCGTCTAATCCGGCAACGTTGCGCACATGGTCAATATGATCCGCCATATCCGAAATTGTTGCGAGCGGGAGCGGATTGGCCTCGTCCCATGCAGTCAACCGGGACGACACGGCATCGGGCTGCCCTTGCCATAATGCTTGCAGACGCGCCTGCTCTGCCTGACGATTGCCATACCATTGGCGGGCATCTTCATTCAGGAAGCCGGGCAATCCGACCACCATCACGATGCCCCCGTTTTCGGGTAAACGCCGCAGCACAGTGTCGGGCACATTACGGGCATGCCCGTTGATCGCACGCGCGCCGGAATGGCTGAAAATGACCGGTGCGGTGGTTACATCCAGCACATCCAGCATCGTCGCCTCGCTGACATGGCTGAGGTCGACCAGCATCCCCAGCCGGTTCATCTCGCGGATCAGGTCGCGGCCAAAATCGGTCAGCCCATCATGTTCGGGCGTATCTGTTGCGCTGTCGGCCCACGGTGTGTTTTTCGAGTGCGTCAGCGTCATGTAACGCGCACCAAGGGCATAAGTCTGGCGCAACACTCCCAGGCTCGATCCAATGGAATGGCCGCCTTCCATCCCGATCAGAGAGGCAATCCGGCCTTCCCCGCGCGCCCGCACGACCTCGTCGGCGGACAGAGCCAGCGAGAGTTCGGCAGGATATTTGTCGATCAGCCGCTTGGTCACGTCGATCTGTTCGACCACCGCCTGCACGGCTTCGGGTTCGCTAAGGGCGGCCGACACATAAACCGACCAGAATTGCGCACCGACCTTCCCCTCGCGCAGGCGGATCAGGTCGGTGTGCATGGTGCGGCCCTCCGAATGCTCGGCGCCCGTACCGGTCGTATCCTCGAAGTCGAAATCGGCAAGCTGGTTGCCGAACCGGGCGCGCAGCTGGATCGGCACGTCGTTGTGCCCGTCCCAAACCGGCGCAGCCTCCAGCGCGGCCGTCGCCACCTGTTCCGGCGTGCGGGTTTCCTGTGCAGCAACAGGCAACGATGTTCCCGCCAGCAGCGCGGCGGTCAAAAAATATCGGCTGGTCCGCATGAAAACCTCTGGATGAAAAATGGCGGGCTGGATTGTCAGCTTGTGTCCTTCTACCCAATTTCTGCGTGTAGGAAAGGAACCAGTCAATGCCGATGGAAGCCCGCTGGAATGGCGTAACGATCGCAAGGTCCGACGATACGGTGGTTGTCGAGAACAACCATTATTTCCCCGCGTCCGATGTCCATGACAATCTCTTGAAGCCAAGCGACCACACCAGTTTCTGTCCATGGAAGGGCGAGGCCAGTTATTGCTCGCTGGTGGTCGACGGTGCCGTAAACGAGAACGCGGCGTGGTTCTATCCCGAGCCGAAAGACGCGGCAAAACAGGTCACCGGGCGTTACGCCTTCTGGAAAGGCGTGGAGGTTGTTTCGGCGTGAACGCTGAGGCGGTGCGCCAAACTGTGAACACCCTTCTGGACGCGCGCCGGTCGGGGGCGACAATATGTCCCAGCGAAGTGGCGCGCGCTTTGTCCGAAACCGGATGGCGCGACCTCATGCCCGATATACACGCGGTGGTCGATACGATGGTGGCGGAGCGTACGGTGGTCGTTAGCTGGAAAGGCCGACTACTACCTGAGCGCAATGGCCCCTATCGCATAGGAAAGCCGGCATGATCCGCACCGTTCTTCGCTGGCTGATCGCCATATTCTACGGTCTCGCCGGAGTAATCCATCTGGTCCGCCCCGAACCGTTTCTGCGCATCATGCCGGGTCCGGTACCGTACCCTTATGAGGTCGTCTTGCTGACGGGTGTGGCGGAACTGGCGGGGGCAGTCGCCCTTATCCAGCCATGGTTCCCCAGGTTGCGCCGCGCTGGAGGTGCGGCGCTGGCGCTCTATGCGCTGTGCGTATGGCCCGCCAACGTGAACCACATGCTGCTGGATCTGGGAGGTGCGATGGAGGGGCCGGGGCTTGCCTACCATCTCCCGCGACTGATTATTGGCCAACCCTTGCTGATATGGCTCGCGCTTTGGACCAGCGGGTGCACTGGCGCGCGGAGTGGCGGAACGACACGAGAGCCGTTCCGCCGAAATCCGTAGTTTACGTCAGCTAAGGTGCTTCGACACCGCAGCCGTCATCTTGAACATGGAGATCTGGTCCTTGCCGATGACGGCACCCAATTTCGCGTCAGGATTGATCTGGCGCTTGTCCTTGCTGTCCTGAAGGTCATGCTTCTTGATGTATTCCCACACCTTCGACGTGACCTGCGCGCGCGTCATCGGGCCTTTGCCGATGACATTTTCCAGATCGCCCGAGACGGTGACCGGCTTCTGCAATGCGTTGTTCTTACCTGCCATGATGTGTTCCTTTCGTCTGGCACTTTACGTATTCGCCGCCCCCTCGATTATTCGAGGTATTCAGGCGCCGTCGTCCTCTTCCCAACCTTCTTCCGGTTCGGCCCTTTTATAGGTGCCGACCAGTACCGCAGCGGCCACGACATGGCCCTCGATCGCCGCGACCAACGAAGCACGGTCAATACCCGGCATCAGCGTCAACGGCAAATCGAGCGCGAAAAGCTGGAAGACATAGCGATGCGCGCCATCTTCTCGCGACGGCGCAGGCAGCAGCCATTCCGAATTGCGTTGCGAATTCTTGCCGACACGTGGTGGCGTCTCGCCTTCGAGCAGCTGTCCCTTCTGCCCGGGCAACCCCCAGACCAGCCAGTGACAGGTCGGGTCTCCCGGAGCGTCGCCGGTATTGGCATCCGCATCCTCGACGATCAGAACCATTTCCTGCGCCCCGGGGGGCGGCGCCGTCCATTCCAGCGGTGGCGCGACGGCATCTTCCTCGTCGGCGGTGAAGCACGGGTCCAGCTCCGCGCCGGGCGCGAACGCCGCGCTGCTCAGCGACAACCGCCCCTTGCCGAGCGTTTCGCCGGACGCGATGCGCGCGACTGTAAGATGGCCCAAGCCGTCGGACCGGCCCGAAATCGCTTCGGCCAACCAGCCAGGCGTTACCTGCGTCATTGGGTCTGTGTCTTTCGGTATTCCTGCATATCGCGTACTGTTCTAGGCAAGATAGGCGATCCGCACGAGGGTAAACTTGCTTCAGGAACGCCGTTTTCCCCCACTCACCTGTCGTTCAGCCCGCAAAAGCCTATGATATGGCATCTTAATTTTGGAGGTCGCGGGGTTTTGCAGCTTGCTAACCTCCCGGTTGCGCGGCACTTTCGTTTCCCTATGGGCCGGATGCGCCGGCTCTCGACATCCTTACGGAGTTACCCAGCCCATGCCCATCGGTCGCACCGCCTTTTCCTTCACGCTGGCGCCCGCATTGGCGCTTGCCCTTGCCGCATGCGGCGGTGGCGATGGCGGCTCTGCCCCGCCGCCAACCTCGGGAGGTGGCGCGCCAACGCCCACGCCAACCACATCGGCATGCTCGCTATCGGCGCGGCAGGATTTCGTGAAAGACGTGATTGACGAATGGTACCTGTTTCCCGACCTCGTCGACAACACGGTGCAGAAGTCGGCCTTTGGCGATGTGCAATCCTATATCGACGCGCTGGTGGCGCCGGCACGCGCGCAATCGAAGGATCGCAACTTCACCTTCATCACCTCGATTGCCGAGGAGAATGCGTTCTTTGAATCCGGCTCCAGCGCCGGGTTCGGCATCCGGCTGGGTTATGACACGGGCGCAAATCGCGTCTTCGTGATCGAAGCCTTCGAAAGTGCCCCTGCTTTCCCGCAAGGGTTCGACCGTGGCACCGAGCTGCTCTCTATCGGCACCAGCGCCGGCGCGCTCGAGAGCGTTTCCGCCATCATGGCCGCAGAGGGGCCACAGGGTATCATCGATCGGCTCGGCCCGTCCGATCCCGGCGTTACCCGCGTCTTCGACATCCGCAGCCGCGCCGGAACCGAAACGCGCGTTACCGTGACAAAGGCTGACTTTTCGCTCGATCCGGTATCGGACCGCTATGGCGCGAAGATCCTGAACGATAACGGCAAGCAGGTCGGCTACGTCAATCTGCGCACCTTCATCGACAGCGCGGACGCAGACCTTCGCGCCGCATTCGACGGGTTCCGGCAAGCGGGCGTTACCGAGGTCATCGTCGATTTCCGCTATAATGGCGGCGGGCTGGTCCGCATTGCGGAACTGATGGGCGACCTGCTCGGCAGACAGAATACCGGACAAGTCTTCAGCCGCACCACCCTGCGCCCCAGCAAATCGAGCGAGAACGACACCGACCTGTTCGGCAACCAGCCACAGGCGATTGCAGCAACCAAGATCGCGTTCATCGGGCGCGGCGGCACCGCATCGGCAAGCGAGCTGGTGACCAATGCCTTCATACCATACCTCGGCAATAACATGGCGCTGGTTGGCACCAACACGTTCGGCAAGCCGGTGGGCCAGTTCGGCTTCGACCGCGAAGAATGCGACGACCGCTTGCGCGTAGTAACCTTCAAGACCGAGAACGCCGCCGGTCAGGGCGAGTATTTCACCGGCCTGGCATCGGTAGTGCCCAACACCTGTCAGGCGGCGGATGATATCGGCGCGCAACTGGGCGATGCCGACGAGGCTTCGGTTGCGCAGGCGTTGTCGTTCCTGCGCAATGGTGCCGCCGTTTGCACGCCTATCGCGGGCCATGGCGATCAGGGTACACTAAGCCGCCGGACGACCGAGCGGCGCGAATTGTTGCAGCCTGCAAGGCCGTCCGCCGCGCAACGCGAAGTGCCCGGGCTGTTCTAGGCTCACCATAACCAGGAAGCAGAAAGGGCGGCTGTCGAATGATCGACAGCCGCCCTTCCGGTATTGAAATGCAGACGCTCTTACGAGGGCATCAACACCGTATCGATGGCGTGGATGACGCCGTTTGATGCCGCAACATCCGTCGCAGAAATCGTCGATGTGCCACCTGCCGCGTCGGTAAGGATGACGTTTTCACCATCCATCGATGCCGTCAGCACGGCACCGTTCACCGTCGTCAGTTCGGCTGTGCCGCCGCCATCGGTGATGGCCTGCGCCAGCGCCGCGCCGGACGTGTTTCCGGCGACAACATGGTATGTCAGAATACCTGTCAGCGTCGCCTTGCCTTCATCGGACATCAGCTCCGTCATGGTCGCTTCGTCCACCTTTTCGAAGGCGGCGTTGGTCGGCGCGAATACGGTGAAGGGACCATCGCCCGCCAGCGTTTCGCCAAGGCCGGCCTGCGTTACGGCAGACACCAGCGTGGAGAAATCGGGGTTACCGCCGGCCACATCGACGATTGTGCCGGTATCGGCAATCGTGTCGGTTGCAGGCTCCATCGTTTCGACCGGCTCGACCGTATCTGCGGGTTCGCCACAGGCGGCGAGCGCGAAGGCCGACGCCATGATGGGGGCGGCGAAAAACTTCATGCGGGTAGTCATAGTGTACTTCCTCGGATTGTTTGAATGTTGCACCGAACCGGCGCGTTCCTTCACCAGCCCAACGGCGCGACCGCGCGGCTTGTTCCAAATCAATTTTGGATCCGCCCCGGAAAATTCTTTTTTCTAATCCGAAGTGGTAGCCGTGAATGGCTGGCGTTCGGTCCAGCCGCACCCTTCGCGCAACTCCCCGCCCAGCATCAGCGTGACGACGAAGGGATAGGCGCGATCCGCCATCGTATCGAAGCACGCACCCGGCGTTACGACCATATCGAAGGTCTCGTCGGCCAGGGAACCGGCAACGCCAAGGCCGTTATTACCGGAGAAGCGCCGCACGGAAATCGTCGCTCCGCCGGGGTTTTCCGGCGTCGTATAGAGCAGCGTACTGCCCGACGTCTCTCCACCCCAGAACGGTTCGTTACCGCCGAAATAGATCGTCTCGTTTGCACCGATGCCGCTGTATTGGGCAATCGTGGCGTTATTCGTGCCGCAAGCAGCCAACAAAAACACTGATGCATAGATCGCGGCGAAGGTCCGGCGCATGATACGGCGCTGTTCTCAGGCAGTCTGCGCGGCGGCGAGCTGCTCTTCCTCGCGCTTCGCGGCTTTTTCGCGCTCGACCTTGGCCCGTTCGCGGGCCACGGCTCGGGCCTGTTCGGCAAGGCCGCGCCAGGTTTTCTCGGATCGCAGCGCGCGTTCCTTGACGTTATCGAGCTTGGCGGCTTCCGCTTCGGCAGCCGATTCTTCGGCGCGCGCGAGATAAAATTCGTAAGTCTGGCTCATGGGCTAAACTAAGCTCCGCTGCGGATTTGAGGGACGGGAGAGGTTTGAGAAATAGGATAATACGCAAAGTCAATTTTATGACAAGACGGGGCACGGCGTCCAAACGCCGCGCCCCGCATGTGTCAGTTTTGAACGCCTAGTCGGCGGCGGACAGGTTGACGGCGCTTTCCTTGCCGTTGCGGCCCTGCTCCACATCGAAGTTCAGGCGCTGTTCCTTGTCCAGCGTGACCATACCTGCGGCCTGAACGGCCGTGATGTGGACGAAGCTGTCGGGGCTGCCATCGTCGGGCTGGATGAAGCCATAGCCCTTGTCCTGGTTGAAGAATTTTACTGTGCCTGACTTGGCCATGCGTGTTTCCTTTCAAGAAACGAAGTGCCCGTTACCGGCAGAAGCGCCGCGCGGGGGTCGTGCGTCAAATCGTCATCGGAAAGGAAAACGTCGTCTGATCCGTGCCGGGGCGGAACCGGTAGTCCGGTCCGCGCAAGGCAGTAAGCAAATCCCGAAGTCCGTCGCAAATTTCGACGTCGGCAAACCTTTGTATAACAGAAGATTGCGTGCGGGTCGAATCCTTCCGGTTCGGGACCTACCAATGGCCGGTACCGGGTCCGCCCTTCACCGGCCCCGCAATCCGGTCCAGCATCCAGCCGCCATAGAAACCGCCCGGCTGGGGGCGCGCCTGCTCCCACGTGCCATCGTCACTTTGCACCCGGCAATCCAGCTTGGCCGGATAGAACGCGAACCATCCGGCAATGCGGGTAAAATCCGCCGGCAGATCGCCGAACGGTTCGGGGTAACACCATGCCGCATCGGCTATGCGCGCGCCATCCGGCATCACGCAGTCATACGCCAGCGCGGCCCCTTTCCATTCGCAGACGGAAGCGCCGCCATTCGCTGCCAGCAAGCCCGTATTCACGTCGTCCGGCGGCAAATAAGGCACCGGCGCGCCCGCCGTTTCCTTCACCACCAGCGCGCGTGCGCTCTCGGCAATCACATGCCTGCCGCAAGCCACCCTTACCGCGCCCCACGCCGGAACCAGCGCGGGCGGTCTGGGATAATCCCATACCGATTCCTGCCCTGCCCCAATCGGCTCAAGATCTGCGGGCCGGAAGCTCGCATCCCAGCCACCCCGGCTGCCTTTCACTCGCGCCAGCAAGGCATTCCGATCCGGTAGCTGCATCATACCGCGCCTCAGCCTTCGATGACTTTGTCCGGCGACGGTTCGCGCCGTTTCGATTTACCGAAATACCGCTCCAGCCGCTGCGCCATGGTATTGCCCGCAACGCGCGCGGCGGCATCGACATCGCCCGCCTTGCCGGTCACGCCGATCGGCTTGTCGCCGCGGATGCGCGCCTCGATCATGCAGACCTTGTCGTCGTCGCCGCCTTTCGCGCCGTTTTCATCGCGGACATGCACTTCGAGGCGCGTGAGCTTGTCGGTAAAACGGTCGAGCTTCTGGCGCAGCTGCGCCTCGATCCGCTCGGCGACGTTTTCGGTGCCCATCACCGAACTGTCCGAATTGAACTGGAACTGCATGGCGGTTCTCCCTTGTTATTGTTGTAAGCCGATAAAACCGCCGACCACCAGCGATGTTCCGGTGGGTTGGCGTCTTTCGGACCGGCGCGGTAAGGTCCCCCCATGCCCGCACACGCCTTGCCCGCCACTATCCTTGTCGACGCCGATGCCTGCCCGGTGAAGGACGAGATATACCGCGTGGCCCGGCGCCATGCCGCCGATGTCCGCGTGGTCAGCAACAGCCCGTTCCGCGTTCCCGTCGGCGAGCGGGTGAAGCGCGTGCTGGTCGATGATGGCTTCGACGCGGCGGACGACTGGATCGCCGAGCACGCCGGTCCGTATACCGTGGTCGTCACCGCCGACATCCTGCTTGCCGAACGCTGCCTGAAATCGGGCGCGCAGGTGCTGGCGCATAATGGCAAGCCGTTCGACACCGCCAGCATCGGCGCGGCGGTCGCAACCCGCGCGATCATGGCCGACCTGCGCAGCGGCATGGACGGCCATCAGGTCAGGGCTGGCGGCCCGCCTCCCTTCGCCAAGGCCGACCGTTCGCGCTTCCTGCAGGCGCTCGACCGCGTGCTGGTTAGGATGGCCCGTTGAAACCGTGGCCGCCTGCCAGGCGTTGCACTTCCAATACCTCTACACCAATGACAAGGAACCGACCATGCCGGACACCACCCCCGACCAGCACCTGAAGCACATTGCCGATGCGATGAAAGACATCGATTTCGTGATGCTCAACACGCACACCAAGGATGGTCAGATCGGCGCCCGCCCGATGAGCAACAACCGTCAGGTCGATTATGACGGCGACAGCTATTATTTCACGTGGGAAGACTGTCTGATGGTGGACGACATCAAGCGCGACCCCAAGGTCGGCCTGTCGTTCCAGGGGCGCGGCCCCGGCGATGGCGCGCCCGGCATCTTCATCTCGGTCGAAGGCAAGGCCGAGATCGTGCGCGACAAGGCCGTGTTCGAGAAGCACTGGGTCGATGAACTGGACCGCTGGTTCGACAATGGCGTAGACACCGAGGGTATGGTCATGATCCACGTCCATTCCACCCGCGCCGCCTATTGGGACGGCGACAAGGAGGCCGATTTTGACATACCGCAATAATCAGGATGTCGCGCGCGAAGAGCCGCAACCAGCCGACGATCGCTACGAAACCTTTGCCGCGTTCTGGCCGCATTACCTGCGCGAACACGCTTTGCCGCAAACCCGCGCGCTGCATTATGTCGGCACCGCGCTGGTGATCGCGATTGCCGTCACCGCAGTCGGTGATCAGGCAACTGGTGGCTGCTCGTCGCCATGCCGCTTGCCGGGTATTTCTTCGCGTGGCTGGCGCATTTCACGGTCGAGAAGAACCGCCCCGCCACCTTCACCTATCCGCTGTGGAGCCTTGGCGCAGACTTCAAGATGTTCGGCATGTGGGCCACCGGCAGGCTCGGGCCCGAGCTGGAGCGTGCAGGAGTGTCCGTATCGCACTAGGGTGACAAAGGTGACACCGTGTCACTTTCGGGTTTCGTCATCAAGCTCCTGCAAACGCTGGAGAAGTTCGTCATTCGACAGGCCGGACGGACACCCGTCCAGGGGCTCGTAATCGGGATCGGCGGAGGTATGGGCGCGGATCATGGCGATCTCGGACGGGTCGGAGAGGTGCCGCGCGCCGGTCTGTACGCCCTCGCCGCGCTCCACCTTGCCCAACAGCGTTTCGAAATCGCGCGCATGGCGCTCGGCGCCCGGCGCGAGCTTGCCCATCAACGGCACCCCGCCCAGCGACTGCTTCTTCAGCAGTGCCATGGTCAGCTGTTCGTTATAGCGGCGATAGCTGCCGACCTGCTCGCCCTGGAAGAACACCGGCACCTCCACCCCGTTCAGCGCCCGGTCCAGCGCCGCATGGGCCAGCACGTCATAGGAATGATGAAACGCCACCTCCCACGCGAGATCGAACGCCTGCCCCTTGAGACGGGACCGCAGCCGATACGCCGACTGCCGCGACTTGCCGACCGACTTCGCGGCCTCGGTCACGGAGTGGGTGGCGGAAAGCTGCCGCAAGAACTGCGCCTGCCGGTCGAGCGACCAGCCATCGTGGCGGGTGCTTTTCGGCGTCGCGGCGGGGGTGGAAGGGACGGACGGTGCGTTGCTGGGGGCGGACGGTGCGTTGCTGAGATCGGTCATCGCACAGGATAAGGCAGAATTTGCGCGTGTAGGAAAGCGCGCAGGTGACGGGCTATCTCGTCAACCGCAAAAGCGACTTAGGAATTTGCAAACCGCAATTGGCTATTCTCGCGTCCATGGAACTTGTAAACTTCTTGCTCGACCATCCGCTGGCGTTGCTGGCTGTCCTTTTCATCGGTGCATTGATCGCAGCGTCGCGTTCGAACGCACACTGGCCAAGGCCAACGCGGAAAAGCGCAAGGCATACTGGCTGGGTCGCAATCCGGGCCGCGTAGGCAAGAATGGTCCGGGTCTTGCCAAGGGCGGAGCCGCGGAACGCACGCAGCAAACCGGGGCCGACTTCGCGGCTGACCAGCTCAAGCTGGTCAGCCGCGCCAGCTTTCAATCCTCGCGCCGCCTTGCTCAACAAGTCAGCGAAGGCATTCGATGCAGTCCGACAAGGCGGTGATCGCGGAATCCGCATGGCAGGTAATGGCGCAGGCTAAAACTTTTGCTGAGTGCAAGACGTGAACCGATAGAACGCCAGCTCACTACACCCTTTACATCTCGCTCGCTGGTCATCACAGGAATTTGCGAGCAATCACGCTCCATCATTATGGTAGTGACTTTCTCTATCGCCTCATCAGGCTTCACATGTACAACACCTTGGTTCCTGCCGCGAGCTTTCGCTCTTATACGTCAGAACCGTGCCGGAAAACCGCTCGTCACGTTCATCCGTCGGCTTTTGGTGCTTATTACACTTCTTTTTCTCGTAGAGCTCGAATTCCAACTCCGCGTCGCTGAAGCGGACTCCCAGTCAGGCTCAGTCTTTAGCGAATGTATTTTCAAACCTTTTCGGACCGGAATCACATTGTAATAGCTACGTCTTGAGCATCGAACTGCCAGAGTAAGTCTCGGGTCGACATTGTAGGCACATCGTCGCCATTTTTGAGAGCCTCAGCTATTTTCTTAAGCTGCTTCGACAATTGATAACCCTCCGAATCTTTTCCAAGATCGAACAACCGCTCGCCCTTCTCCTTATACAGCTCGCTCATCTCTCGCATGCCCTGCTCCGCCGCAGCCTTGCTCGCCGCTGCCGTGTCCGCGCCCCACTTCTCGCTTTCCAGAAACCCGTCGGCGCTCTGGTTCTGCTTGCGACGCGAAGTCGCGCACTTCCTGGCTGAATCTTCATCGAGCAGAACTTCGGGCCGCACATGGAGCAGAAGTGCGCGGTCTTGGCGCCTTCTGCCGGCAGGGTCTGGTCGTGGAAGTCCTCGGCGGTTTCGGGGTCGAGCGACAGGTTGAACTGGTCGCGCCAGCGGAATTCGAAGCGGGCTTTGCGACAGCGCGTCGTCGCGGACCTGCGCGGCGGGGTGGCCCTTGGCGAGGTCGGCGGCGTGGGCGGCGAGTTTGTAGGTCACCACGCCGACTTTCACGTCGTCGCGGTCGGGCAGGCCGAGGTGTTCCTTCGGCGTGACGTAGCAAAGCATCGCCGTGCCGTACCAGCCGATCTGCGCCGCGCCGATGCCGCTGGTGATGTGGTCGTATCCCGGCGCGATGTCGGTGACGAGCGGGCCGAGCGTGTAGAACGGTGCCTCGCCGCACACTTCCAGCTGCTTGGTCATGTTCTCCTTGATCTTGTGCATGGGCACATGGCCCGGCCCTTCGATCATCACCTGCACGTCGGATTTCCACGCGCGGTGGGTCAGCTCGCCCAGCGTGTAAAGCTCGGCGAACTGCGCTTCGTCGTTGGCGTCGGCGATGCTGCCGGGGCGCAGGCCGTCGCCCAGCGAATAGGCGATGTCGTAGGCCTTCATGATCTCGGTGATGTCGTCGAAATGCTCGTAGAGGAAGCTCTCCTTGTGATGCGCGAGGCACCATTTCGCCATGATGCAGCCGCCGCGGCTGACGATGCCGGTGACGCGCTTGGCCGCCATCGGCACATAGGGCAGGCGCACGCCGGCATGGATGGTGAAATAGTCGACGCCCTGCTCGGCCTGTTCGATCAGCGTGTCGCGAAAGATGTCCCAGGTCAGGTCTTCGGCCACGCCGCCGACCTTTTCCAGCGCCTGGTAGATCGGCACGGTGCCGATGGGCACGGGGCTGTTGCGGATGATCCATTCGCGGGTGTCGTGGATATTGCGGCCGGTAGCAAGGTCCATGACCGTGTCCGCGCCCCAGCGGGTGGACCAGACCATCTTGTCCACCTCGTTCGCGACGTCGCTGGCGACCGCGCTGTTGCCGATATTGGCGTTGATCTTGACCAGGAAATTGCGCCCGATGGCCATCGGTTCGGTTTCGGGGTGGTTGATGTTGTTGGGGATGATCGCCCGCCCGCGCGCCAGCTCGTCGCGCACGAATTCCGGCGTGACATATTCGGGGATCGCCGCGCCCCAGCTATTGCCGTCCAGCTCCTTCCGCACGCGCTCGCGGCCCAGGTTCTCGCGCTCCGCCACATATTCCATTTCGGGCGTGATGATGCCCTGGCGCGCGTAGTGCATCTGGCTGACATTCTTGCCGGGCTTGGCGCGCAGCACCGTCTTGGCGACATTGGGGAAGGCAGGCACGCCGCCGCTGCGGTCCGGGCCCAGCTGGCCGTTGTCTTCGGGCTTTACCTCGCGCGGCGTGTATTCCTCGACATCGCCGCGCGCCATGATCCATTCGCGGCGCAGCGCGGGCAGGCCGGCGCGGATATCGATGGTGGCGTTGTCGTCCGTATAGGGGCCGCAGGTGTCGTAGACGCGGACCGGGTCCTCGCCGCCTTCCAGCTGGATCTCGCGCATGGCGACGCGGATGCCGCTGCCGGATTTCGCCCCGACATGCACCTTGCGGCTGCCGCGGATGGGGCCGGTGGTGACGCCGATTTCGAACGGTCGGTCTTCGATATGGGAATTGATGTCGGCCATTGGTGTTCTCCGTAAGGTACGGGAGAACGAGTGTGCCTGCGCGTATCGCAAGAGCAGCGCCCGCTCCCTCCGCCGATGTTAGTCGGTTCAGGTTCGACGGGTCGGACAGCGCAACCTGTCCCTCTCAGCCTTATGCTGGCTCCCCGGGGATGCGACGGGTCTACAGCGCCGGCGCGCGCAAGTCCATCGTTCAGCCCGCCGCCTGCCACGCGGCGATGGCGTCTATCGGGAACAGCAGCATGATGACGTTGAGCGTCAGGTTGTCGCGCACCACCACCGCCGCCACGATCTCGCCGACCACGGCCAGTGCCACCGTCACCTTCACCGGCAGGCGCAGGGCCAGCCAGAAACCGATCGCCATCCAGCCGATATCGGCGGCGGAGTTCAGCACGCTGTCGCCGGAATAGCCCCAGTTCGCTGTAACCGAGCGGAAACGGTCGATGATCATCGGGGTGTTCTCGAGCACTTCCCACGCGGCCTCCAGAAACACCGCCAGCACCAGCCCCCATCGCGCCGCCTGCGCCCCGCCCCACTGGAACCGCACGAACAGCAGCCACGCCAGCGCGTAGAAGATCATGCCGTGGATGATGTGGCTGGGAGTGTACCAGTCGGCGATATGCTGGCTGTTGCCTGCATCGTTGATCTGCCCGTGCCAGAATTTGACATAGCCGCATTCGCAAATCGGCGGACGGCCCATCGCGATCAGGATCGCGACCGCCGCGATGGTCAGGGCCAGCGACACCAGGATCGCGCGGCGGTGTGGAACGAGTGTGCCCATCGAGGCGGTGGGTAGCCATGCTTTTTGGCGATAGCAAAGGCTAACCGCGCGTTTACCCGACCCTAACCGCGTTGCGATACTCCCGCGCGGGTGGAAGCGAGTATTACCATTGCATGCGCCGTGAAGGCGCTGGGCCGCAGGCTGCGCGGCATTGCCATACTGTGCGTGCTTGCGCTCGCCTCACTCTTGTTCGCACCCGCTGCGCAGGCCGCGACATGTTCTGCCGCGGGCAGCGCGGGGGCCGCGCCATCCAGCTGGCAGACCTATTGCTGGTTCGATCTTGCCTCCTACAACGATGCGACCGCGCGCTCCGCGTCGGGGCAGAACTTCTCCATAAATCTCTCGGACGGGTCCACGCTGACGTTCAATCTGCGCACCACCAGTACGGCGGCCACCGGCGCTTCCGCACGCGCCGCGCCCAGCTGGAGCGGCGCGGCGGTGGGCAATAGCAGTTTCCTGAACATTCCGGGGCGGCCCATCCTGTATATGAACAATTCGGGATCGACGGTCGGATTTACTTTCCGGAACATAGCGATCACACCGCCGCCCGGCGTCGCGACGGTAACGACCTACGCATTCGTGGTGGCAGACGCGGAATCGACCGACAACGCCGAATTTCTCGAGTACACCACCAACGGGTCGCGCTGGGAATTGCTGGATGCCGTGCCGCCGTCCAGCGGTTCCGCCATGCCGACCAATACCGGTGTCGGCACCGCGACGTTCCGGTCATCGGGCGGCGGCAATCGCGGGCGGGTCGGCGCGTATATCGTGGGCTCGAACAGCCCGACGCAGGTGTCCGCGACAATGAATGGCGCCGGATTGCAGGGCATCATGTTCGCGGTGCGCTTCGCCTCGATCAGCCTGACCAAGACCATCGGTGGGGCGCGCATTGCACCTGCCGACCAGTTCGATTTCCGCATCGAAAGCACATCGTCCGGCGCATTGTTCGCCACCGGCAAGACGACCGGCACCGGGCTTGGCCCGTTCCCCGCCGTTGTCCTGTCCACCGCGTCGGGCATCCCCATCACGCTGCGCGAAACGATGGCGGCGGGCAGCGCATCGGCATTGTCGCAATACGAGGCGCGCCTGACCTGCACCAATGCCAATACCGGCTCGGCGACTGTCATGCCGACCGATGTGGTCACGACTAGCTATGATTTCGGCCCGCTCAGTTTCGGTGATGCGGTGGCGTGCCGGTTTACCAACACCGCCCTTCCCCATGTGACGTTTCGCAAGGCGCTGGGTGCGGGCGGGCGCATCTTCAATACCGATCAGTTCCGCCTGCGCCTCCGCGACCGGACCGACGATGTGAACGTCGCCATCGTGACGACACAGGGCAGCGGCAGCGGCTTTACCGTGGATGCGGTCGGGCCGGAACAGGTGCAGGCAGGCCATCTGATCCGCGTTATCGAGTCGGCAAGCGGCAGCACCGACCTGTCGCGCTACAGCTCCGCAACGGTCTGCACCAACGCCAATGCGGCCAGCACCACGGCCTTCGACGAACAGGCGCGATGGGCCGAATTCACACCTGTGATCGGCGATGTCATCACCTGCACCGTGACGAACACCAAAGACCCGACCAGCGCGGTGCTGGTGGTGGAGAAGACGTCGCGGGTCGTCTCCGACCCGGTCAACGCCACCAGCAATCCCAAGGCCATCCCGCTGGCGGTGGTGGAATACACCATCACCGTGCGCAATGAAGGCGACGGACCGGTGGATGCCAGCACCATCGCCATGCTCGATCCGCTGCCCGGGGCGATGGACTGGCAGACCGCATTCGGCGTTGTCTTCACCGACGGCACGACGGCCAGCGGCCTCGATCCGTTCGATGCGGCAACGATGGTCGGCTATTCGAACCAGGCGGGCGGCGATGCGCCGTTCAGCCATACGCCGTCCGGCACGTTCGACCCCGCCGTAACCGGCATCCGCGTGGCACCCGAAGGCGCAATGGCCGCCAGCGACGGTACGAACCATCCGGCCTTCACCATCCGTTACCGGATGCGGGTGCAGTAGCGTTTCGAGCAGCGACCAAGCATTCCACCGCTGCCGCACAGCAGGGCGACATGCTTGAACGGATTGGCAATCCCTCTATCCCGTCGGCTGCGACGCCAAGTTACCTGACGGGATCCCGCATGACCGAATTTCCGCCCGCCTCCGACCAGACCGTAGCCCGCAGCAAAGCTGCCGAAGCGCAATGCTTTCACCAGCTTCGGTTAATTTGCTGCCGCAGCCTAGTCATGCTGCTGCGTATGCGCGCCACGTTCTGCTTCAGGAAGATCGGCGTTTGGTTGCTTGTGAAAATCGCGCACTTCTGGAAATCTTCATCGAGCAGAACTTCGGGCCGCACATGGAGCAGAAGTGGGCGGTCTTGGCGCCCTCTGCCGGTAGTGTCTGGTCGTGGAAGTCCTCGGCGGTTTCGGGGTCGAGCGACAGGTTGAACTGGTCGCGCCAGCGGAATTCGAAGCGGGCTTTCGACAGCGCATCGTCGCGGACCTGCGCGGCAGGGTGGCCCTTGGCGAGGTCGGCGGCGTGGGCGGCGAGTTTGTAGGTCACCACGCCGACTTTCACGTCGTCGCGGTCGGGCAGGCCGAGGTGTTCCTTCGGCGTGACGTAGCAAAGCATCGCCGTAGCCGTACCAGCCGATCTGCGCTGCGCCGATGCCGCTGGTGATGTGGTCGTATCCCGGCGCGATGTCGGTGACGAGCGGGCCGAGCGTGTAGAACGGGGCCTCGCCGCAGACTTCCAGCTGCTTGGTCATGTTCTCCTTGATCTTGTGCATGGGCACATGGCCCGGCCCTTCGATCATCACCTGCACGTCCGATTTCCACGCGCGGTGGGTCAGCTCGCCCAGCGTGTACAGCTCGGCGAACTGCGCCTCGTCGTTTGCGTCCGCGATGCTGCCGGGGCGCAGGCCGTCGCCCAGCGAATAGGCGATGTCGTAGGCCTTCATGATCTCGGTGATGTCGTCGAAATGCTCGTAGAGGAAGCTCTCCTTGTGATGCGCGAGGCACCATTTCGCCATGATGCTGCCGCCGCGGCTGACGATGCCGGTCACGCGCTTGGCCGCCATCGGCACATAGGGCAGGCGCACCCCGGCGTGGATGGTGAAATAGTCGACGCCCTGCTCGGCCTGCTCGATCAGCGTGTCGCGATAGATGTCCCAGGTCAGGTCTTCGGCCACGCCGCCGACCTTTTCCAGCGCCTGGTAAATCGGCACGGTGCCGATGGGTACGGGGCTGTTGCGGATGATCCATTCGCGGGTGTCGTGGATGTTGCGGCCGGTGCTTAGGTCCATGACCGTGTCCGCGCCCCAGCGGGTGGACCAGACCATCTTGTCCACCTCGTTCGCCACGTCGCTGGCGACCGCGCTGTTGCCGATATTGGCGTTGATCTTGACCAGGAAATTGCGCCCGATGGCCATCGGTTCGGTTTCGGGGTGGTTGATGTTGTTGGGGATGATCGCCCGCCCGCGCGCCAGTTCGTCGCGCACGAATTCCGGCGTGACATATTCGGGGATCGCCGCGCCCCAGCTATTGCCGTCCATCTCCTTCTTCACGCGCTCGCGGCCCAGGTTCTCGCGTTCCGCCACATATTCCATTTCGGGCGTGATGATGCCTTGGCGGGCGTAGTGCATCTGGCTGACATTCTTGCCGGGTTTGGCGCGCAGTACGCGTCTTGGCGACGTTCGGAAAGGCGGGCACGCCGCCGCTGCGGTCCGGGCCGAGCTGGCCGTTGTCTTCCGGCTTTACTTCGCGCGGCGTGTATTCCTCGACATCGCCGCGCGCCATGATCCATTCGCGGCGCAGCGCGGGCAGGCCGGCGCGGATGTCGATGCTGGCGTTCTCGTCGGAATACGGCCCGCTGGTGTCGTAGACGCGGACCGGTTCCTCGCCGCCCTCCAGCTGGATCTCGCGCATGGCGACGCGGATGCCGCTGCCGGATTTCGCCCCGACATGCACCTTGCGGCTGCCGCGGATGGGGCCGGTGGTGACACCGATTTCGAACGGTCTGTCTTCGATATGGGAATTGATGTCGGCCATTGGTGTTCTCCGTAAGGTACGGGAGAACGAGTGTGCCTGCGTGATCGCAAGAGCAGCGCCCGCTCCCTCCGCCGATGTTAGTCGGTTCAGGTTCGACGGGTCGGACAGCGCAACCTGTCCCTCTCAGCCTTTTGCTGGCTCCCCGGGGATGCGACGGGTCTACAGCGCCGGCGCGCGCAAGTCCATCGTTCAGCCCGCCGCCTGCCACGCGGCGATGGCGTCTATCGGGAACAGCAGCATGATGACGTTGAGCGTCAGGTTGTCGCGCACCACCACCGCCGCCACGATTTCTCCGATCACGGCCAGTGCCACCGTCACCTTCACCGGCAGGCGCAGGGCCAGCCAGAAACCGATCGCCATCCAGCCGATATCGGCGGCGGAGTTCAGCACGCTGTCGCCGGAATAGCCCCAATTCGCCGTGACCGAACGGAAACGGTCGATGACCATCGGGGTGTTCTCCAGCACTTCCCACGCCGCCTCGAGAAACACCGCCAGCACCAGCCCCCATCGCGCCGCCTTCGCCCCGCCCCACTGGAACCGCACGAACAGCAGCCACGCCAGCGCGTAGAAGATCATGCCGTGGATGATGTGGCTGGGGGTGTACCAGTCGGCGATATGCTGGCTGTTGCCCGCATCGTTGATCTGTCCGTGCCAGAATTTGACATAGCCGCATTCGCAAATCGGCGGACGGCCCATCGCGATCAGGATCGCGACCGCCGCGATGGTCAGGGCCAGCGACACCAGGATCGCGCGGCGGTGTGGAACGAGTGTGCCCATCGAGGCGGTGGGTAGCCATGCTTTTTGGCGATAGCAAAGGCTAACCGCGCGTTTACCCGACCCTAACCGCGTTGCGATATTCCCGCGCGGGTGGAAGCGAGTATTACCATTGCAAGCGCCGTGAAGGCGCTGGGCCGCAGGCTGCGCGGCATTGCCATGCTGTGCGCACTTGCGCTCGCCTCACTCTTGTTCGCACCCGCTGCGCAGGCCGCGACATGCTCTGCCGCGGGCAGCGCGGGGGCCGCGCCATCCAGCTGGCAGACCTATTGCTGGTTCGATCTTGCCTCCTACAACGATGCGACCGCGCGCTCCGCGTCGGGGCAGAACTTCTCCATAAATCTCTCGGACGGGTCCACGCTGACGTTCAATCTGCGCACCACCAGCACGGCGGCCACTGGCGCTTCCGCACGCGCCGCGCCCAGCTGGAGCGGCGCGGCGGTGGGCAATAGCAGTTTCCTGAACATTCCGGGGCGGCCCATCCTGTATATGAACAATTCGGGATCGACGGTCGGATTTACCTTCCGGAACATAGCGATCACACCGCCGCCCGGCGTCGCGACGGTAACGACCTACGCATTCGTGGTGGCAGACGCGGAATCGACCGACAACGCCGAATTTCTCGAATACACCACCAACGGGTCGCGCTGGGAATTGCTGGATGCCGTGCCGCCTTCCAGCGGTTCAGCCATGCCGACCAATACCGGTGTCGGCACCGCGACGTTCCGGTCATCGGGCGGCGGCAATCGCGGGCGGGTCGGTGCGTATATCGTGGGCTCGACCAGCCCGACGCAGGTGTCCGCGACCATGAATGGCGCCGGATTGCAGGGCATCATGTTCGCGGTGCGCTTCGCCTCGATCAGCCTGACCAAGACCATCGGCGGGGCGCGCGTTGCACCTGCCGACCAGTTCGATTTCCGCATCGAAAGCACATCGTCCGGCGCATTGTTCGCCACCGGCAAGACGACCGGCACCGGGCTTGGCCCGTTCCCCGCCGTTGTCCTGTCCACCGCGTCGGGCATCCCCATCACGCTGCGCGAAACGATGGCGGCGGGCAGCGCATCGGCATTGTCGCAATACGAGGCGCGCCTGACCTGCACCAATGCCAATACCGGCTCGGCGACTGTCATGCCGACCGATGTGGTCACGACCAGCTATGATTTCGGCCCGCTCAGTTTCGGTGATGCGGTGGCGTGCCGGTTTACCAACACCGCCCTTCCCCATGTGACGTTTCGCAAGGCGCTGGGTGCGGGCGGGCGCATTTTCGATACCGACCAGTTCCGCCTGCGCCTCCGCGACCGGACCGACGATGTGAACGTCGCCATCGTGACGACACAGGGCAGCGGCAGCGGCTTTACCGTGGATGCGGTCGGGCCGGAACAGGTGCAGGCAGGCCATCTGATCCGCGTTATCGAGTCGGCAAGCGGCAGCACCGACCTGTCGCGCTACAGCTCCGCAACGGTCTGCACCAACGCCAATGCGGCCAGCACCACGGCCTTCGACGAACAGGCGCGATGGGCCGAATTCACACCTGTGATCGGCGATGTCATCACCTGCACCGTGACGAACACCAAAGACCCGACCAGCGCGGTGCTGGTGGTGGAGAAGACGTCGCAGGTCGTCTCCGACCCGGTCAACGCCACCAGCAACCCCAAGGCCATCCCGCTGGCGGTGGTGGAATACACCATCACCGTACGTAACGAAGGCGACGGACCGGTGGATGCCAGCACCATCGCCATGCTCGATCCGCTGCCCGGTGCGATGGACTGGCAGACCGCATTCGGCGTCGTCTTCACCGACGGCACGACGGCAAGCGGCCTCGATCCGTTCGATGCGGCAACGATGGTCGGCTATTCGAACCAGGCGGGCGGCGATGCGCCGTTCAGCCATACGCCGTCCGGCACGTTCGACCCCGCCGTTACCGGCATCCGCGTGGCACCCGAAGGCGCAATGGCCGCCAGCGACGGGACGAACCATCCGGCCTTCACCATCCGGTACCGGATGCGGGTGCAGTAGCGTTTCGAGCACCGACCGGGCATTTACCGCTGCCGCAAGCGGGGCGACATGCTTGAACGGATTGGCAATCCCTCTATCCCGTCCGCTGCGACGCCAAGTTACCTGACGGGATCCCGCATGACCGAATTTCCGCCCGCCGCAGACCAGACCGTGCCCGCAGCGAACCTGCCGAAGCGCAATGCGTTCACGCGCTTCCTCGACGGGGTGGAATGGCTGGGCAACCTGCTGCCGCACCCGGTCACGCTGTTCGCGCTGCTGGCGCTGGGCATCGTGCTGCTGTCGGGCATGTTCGGATATTTCGGGGTGGCCGTGGAAGACCCGCGCCCCGCCGGTTCGAACGGTGTGGCGGAGGACGGCATGATCCGCGCGGTCAGCCTTGTGAACGGCGATGGCGTGCGCCGCATCTTTACCGGACTGGTCGATAACTTCACCGGCTTCGCGCCGCTGGGCGTGGTGCTGGTCGCCATGCTGGGCGTGGGCGTGGCGGAGAAATCCGGGCCTGCTGTCAGCGCCGCCGTGCGCAGCATGGTGATGGGCGCGCCGCCCAAGCTGGTGACGGTGGCGATCGTGTTCGCCGGCATCATCTCCAACACCGCCAGCGAAGTCGGCTATGTCGTGCTGATCCCGCTGGGCGGCGCGATCTATTACGCGCTGGGGCGGCACCCGCTGGCCGGGATGGCGGCGGCGTTCGCGGGCGTGTCGGGCGGATACAGCGCCAACCTGCTGATCGGCACTATCGACCCATTGCTGGCGGGCATCACGACCGAGGCCGCGCAGCTGATCGACGCCGACTATACCGTGCTGGCGACCGCGAACTGGTTCTTCATGTTCGTGTCCACCTTCCTGGTGGCGGGCATCGGCTCGCTGGTCAGCATCTATATCGTCGAACCCAAGCTGGGGCCGTACGATGCCGTCCAAGGCGGACCCTACGATCCTCGACGATGGCATGATGCAGCCGCTGACCGATATCGAGCGCAAGGGCCTGCGCTGGGCGGGTATCACGCTGGTCGGCGTGCTGGCCCTGATGGCGCTGACGCTGGTTCCGGAATGGGGCATCCTGCGCAATGCGGAGACGGGCGACCGGATGGACTCGCCCTTCTTCGACGGCTTCGTGGTGTGGATCCTCATTTTCTTCGTCGCCGTCGGCTACGCCTATGGCCGCGCTGCCAAGACGATGAAAACCGACCGCGACGTGATCGACGCGATGTCCGCCGCGCTCGCCTCGCTCGGTCTCTATATCGTGCTGGTGTTTTTCGCGGCGCAGTTCGTGGCCTTTTTCGGCTGGACCAATCTGGGCGCGATAACGGCAGTGACGGGCGCGAATTTCCTGGTCGATACCGGCATGACCGGACCGGCCGTGTTCTTCCTGTTCATCCTGCTGTGCGCGCTCATCAACCTGTCGCTCGGCTCGGCCAGTGCGCAGTGGGCGGTGACGGCGCCCATCTTCGTGCCGATGCTGATGCTGATCGGCTATTCACCCGAAGTCATCCAGGCGGCCTACCGGATCGGCGACAGCACCACCAACATCATCACGCCGATGATGAGCTATTTCGGCCTGATCCTGGCATGGGCAACCCGCTATCAGCGCGACCTGGGTGTCGGCACGCTGATCGCGATGATGCTGCCCTATACGATCTTCTTCATCACGACGTGGACCATGTTCTTCTACCTGTGGACCTTCGTCTTCGGCCTGCCGGTCGGGCCGGGGTCGCCGACCTTCTATACGCCCTGATTTCAGCGCGCGGACGGCGCGGGTAGCAGGAACAGCCCGATGGCCAGCAGCAGCGTGGATAGCGTGCCCGTGCCGACGGCCAGTTCCAGCCACCCGTCCATCCCCTGCGACAGGGCGATGGAATTGACGGTGACGGCGGCACTGCCTGCCAGAATGCCCAGCCCGCCGATGGCTTTGCCGAGACCGGCGGTTGCCAGCAGACGTCCGCCAATCAGGATACCCGCCGTGCCGAGCAGCACCTTGGCAGCGAAGAACAGGAAGAAGGCGCCCGCCAGCACGGCACCGAACACCGGTGCGGCGGCTTCACCCGCTTCGCGCAGCGGCCCGAACATCGCCAGTCCCATGCCGACTTGCGCAAGGTTGAGGATACCGCTGACCGCGATGGCCGCGAAGGCAAGCGGCGCGGTCGTCAGGCGAGCCAGCGGCACGAAGGCCGCAACCGAAATTGCAAGAAAGGCGAGCGCTTCCACCGACCAGATAAGATTGGACGGCGGCGATGCACCGCCCGCGCGGATCGCAACATAAACGATCTGCGTCACTACCGTCAGCAGCAGGGCGGCGGCGGTCAGGCGTATTGCGGGTGCGGCATCGGTGTCGATTGCAGTTGTGTCGGTCATTGGTGGTCCCCTTTTGTCGGATACTGCGTCGGATGGTGTTTCCATCCGTTCGCTGCGCAACGCCAAAAGGTTACATCGTCTAGTTTCCGCCCGCCGCGATCCACCGTTCGATCTTCGCTTCCAGCACCGGCAGGGGCAGCGAGCCGGTGCCCAGCACCTGCGCGTGGAACGCCTTGAGGTCGAAGCGGTCGCCCAGGGCCGCTTCCGCTTCGGCGCGCAGTTCCTGTATCTTCAGCGCGCCCACCTTGTAGGCCAGCGCCTGGCTGGGAATGGCGATGTAGCGGTCGACTTCGGCGACAACTTCGGTGCGGGTCATGCCGCTGTTTTCGAGCATGAAGGCCACCGCCTCGTCGCGCGTCCAGCCCTTGGCGTGCAGGCCGGTATCCACCACCAGCCGCATCGCGCGCAGCTGCTCGTCCTGCAATGTGCCGTAGCGGTTCCACGGGTCTTCGAAAAAGCCCATCTCGTAGCCCAGCGTTTCCGAATACAGCGCCCAGCCTTCGACATAGGCGGTGTTGCCGCCGAACCGCATGAAATTGGGCAGCGCCTCGTTCTCCTGCGCCAGGCTGATCTGGAAATGATGCCCCGGCGCGCCCTCGTGCAGATACAGCGTGACATTGCCCGTCGTCAGGCGGCTGGGCAGGTCATAGGCGTTGAAATAGAAGATGCCGGGACGGCTGCCGTCGGGCGATCCCTAACTGTAGGAACCGCCCGCGCTGAATTGCTCGATGGCGGGATCGTAGGGCTTGATTTCCAGCGGCGACTTCGGAGGCAGGCTGAAATAGTCGCCGATCCTGGCGTCCACCTGTTCGCCGATATCGTAATAGGTCTGCGTCAGCGCCTCGCGGCTTTCCGGCTTGAACTGCGCATCCTGCCGCACGTAATCGAAAAATTCGTTCAGCGTGCCTGCATAGCCGGTTTCGACGCGGATTTCTTCCAGCCCCGCTTTTACCCGCGCGACTTCCGCCAGACCCAGATCGTGCAGGTAATCGGGCGTCAGCGGTAGCGTCGTCGTGCTTTCGATCAGCGTGGCATACAGTTCAGGCCCACCGGGCAGTGCGGACAGGCCTACGCTGGTGCGGGCATTGGGCAGGTATTCATCGCGCAGGAAATCGCGCATCCGGGTATTGGCGGCGTAGATTTCGGCTGTCTTGGCGCGGTATCGGGCGCGCAGGTCTTCTTTCACGTCCTGCGCAAACGCATCGGGAAATGCAGTCGTCGGCTTCATATATTGCGACTCGTCGATCGGCACCGCCAGCTGCGTGTCGAGCTGTTCGATCACGCGCCCGATGCTGAGCGCCGTTTCGGTGACGCCGCTGGCAAGCCCTTCGCGCATCCGCCCGATGCTCCGGTCGCCGATGGTAATGTAATCGTCGTGGCGCGACAGGTTGTCCTCGTAATGCGCCAGCGTTTCGAACGGCGCGGCCCCGCCGCCGCTGGCGAAAGTGGGGTAGAAGGTGTGAAATCCGGTGAAGTGGTTGACGGGTCGCACCTCGGTCAGCGCGCGCACAGCTTCGCTGCTGGCTTTCAGCGACTGGTCCTGGTTATGCGCAAAAACATCGTAGGCGATGGCGTCGGTTTCGTTCAGCTTGCTCCGGTCGATCTGCGCCAGCAACGCGATGTTGAGCTGCGTATCGAGGCGGCTGGCGAGGAAATAGCTGTCGGTGCCGTAATCGCCCAGCCGGTCGGCATTCTCGGTATCGCCACGAAAGATACGGCTGAGCGGGTTCAGCTCCAGATTGCGCGCATCGGCATCCTCGAACAGCGCGGACAGCTTCGCCGCTTCGGTCTGCGGTTGCGCGTCCATCGTATCGGGCATCGTGTCGGGCGCGGCGTCCTGTGCCAGTACCGGCATGGTGGGCAGCGCGAACGCGGTGGCGGCGAGGAGGGCATGGCGCAAGGAGATCATGGCAGGGGCTTTCCGGTTCGGGTGTTCTTGAATGGCGCGACTATTCGATGATGCGTCCGCGCACCATCACGAAGCCGACATCTTCCAGTACGGTCACATCGTCCAGCGGGTTACCCGCCACCGCAATGATATCGGCACTGTAACCGGGTGCGAGGCGTCCGATTTCGTTCTCCATGCCCAGCACCTTCGCGGCTTGTGTCGTGGCGCTGGCGAAGGCGGCGCGGTCGGACATGCCCTGCGCTTTCATTAGCGCGAATTCCTGCGCATTGCGGCCGTGGTCGAACACGCCCGCATCGGTGCCGAAGGCGATCGGCACGTTCCATTCGCGCGCGCGGCCCATAAAGACCTTGGCGGTTTCGGCCACGGCGCGGATCTTGTCCTCCACAACCGGCGTATAGATGCCCTGCCCCAGCCGCTCGGTCACGCCCCGGAACGCCATCAGCGTCGGCACCAGCACGGTACCGTTTTCGCGCATGGCATCGGCGGCGGCCTTGTCGAGATATGTGCCGTGCTCGATGCTGTCGATGCCGGCCCGCGCTGCGGCTTCGATCCCGCGCGCGCCATGTGCATGCGCCATGACTTTAAGGCCAAGCGAATGCGCGGTGTCGGCGATGCTCTTCATCTCGGCATCGCTGAAATGCGCCTCCAGCCCGCGCCCCTGCTGGCTCAGCACGCCACCGGTGGCGGTGATCTTGATGACATCGGACCCGTTCTGCGCCGCACGGCGCACCTTGGCCGCGCATTCCGCCGCGCCGGTGCAGGTATAGCCGCTGGTCAGCACCGCGTTTACATCGGGGGTGAAGCCCGACACGTCGCCATGTCCGCCGATGATCGACAGCGCCGGCCCCGCCGCCACGATGCGCGGTCCGGTCACCACGCCTTCCGCCGTGCCGCGCCGCAGGACGAAGGCCGTCTGCTGCGCGCTGCCTGCCTCGCGCACCGTGGTGAAGCCCGCCCGCACGGTCAGCGCGGCGTTCTTCATGCCCAGCACCACGCCCCATTCCGGCGGTTCGGTCGTCGCCTTCCAGAAATCGCCGCCGGGGTCGCCGGTCAGATGGACGTGCAGGTCGATCAGGCCGGGCAGCACGGTCTTGTCGCGCAGGTCGACAACGATATCGGTGGCGAAATCGCCTTCCAAGCCCTTCGGTAATGCTGGTGATGCGACCGTCCGCCACGCGGATGATGGCGGGGCCGGTCGGCTGGCTGTCCGCATCGCGCAGGACGGACCCGGCGAGGATGACGGTGTCCTGCGCCAGCACCGCAACCGGCGTCAGGGCGAAACTCAGCAGCGGCGGCAATAATCGGCAGGCGCATATCGTAAATCTCCAGCGTTCGCAGAAGCCTGTGCCACACCGCCGCAAGCACGACGCAAGCCGGGGCCATTTGCGTCCGCGCGTTGAAACGGTAAGACGGGATGCAACCGAATTGTCGAAAGGAAACCAGTTTTCATGCATCGCACCGTGCTGACCGCTACCGCCCTGCTCGCCTCCGCATCGCTTGCCACAATCGCCAGCGCCCGCCCGATGACGGCGGAAGACATCGCCAAGATCGAAAGCGTCGGCGCGGTCGCAGTGTCGCCCGATGGTGCGCGGGTCGCCTACACCACCGCCAGCCTGCCCGATGTGACCAGCGGCGAGGACGATGGCGGCACGAAACAGGTGTTGATGATCGCCACCGGCCCCGGTCAGGCGCGCGCCTATCTGCCCGACGATATCAGCCCCGGCGGCGTCACCTTCAGCCCGGACGGTTCGATGGTCAGCTTCACCTGGTCCAAGGACAAGGAAGACCGCGCCGTGTGGGGCGTGCCAGTGGATGGCGGCGCGCATCGCAAGCTGGCGGCAGTCGATGGCGCCGATGTGCGCAGCTATGCCTGGGCACCCGACGGCAGCCACATGCACCTGCTGGTGTCGGCGGCCAAGGACGATCAGCGCGACGAGCAGGGCAAGGGCGGCTTCGACGCCATCGTCTATGAGGAAGAAGCGCGTCTCAACCGCCTGTTCCGCGCCAATATCGGCGACGAACTGGATGCCGAGCCTCAGGAAACGGCGGTTCCGGGTTATGTCAGCGCCTTCCAGATCGCGTCCGACGCGCGCACCGGCATCGTCGAATCCGCGCCCACGCCGAATGTCGATGACAGCTACACTGCCAAGCGCGTCCACATCATCGACATGCCGACCGGCAATGTGCGGGCCGTGGTGCAGACACCGGGCAAGCTGGGCGATGTCGAAATCAGCCCCGACGGTCGCCAGCTGTCGATGATTGCAGGCGTCGACATGAACGATCCGGCGGAAACCACGCTGCATCTGGTGGACCTCGCCACCGGCTCCTATCGCGCGCTGAACGCAGGCGCGGCGGAAGCGACGATGGACGCCGAATGGCTGGCCGACGGGCGGCTGGCGGCGCTGGTCCACACCGGCGTGAACAGCACGATCCGCTATTACGGCGCCGATGGCACGATGCAGTCGGAACAGGCGGCGGGCGGGCTCGATATCAGCAGCCTGGAAGTGGGCGGCAACACGGTCGTCGTGCGCGCCAGCACGGCGCAGCATCCGGACGAGCTGTTCAGCTATGCCAGCGGCAACTTCACCCGCTGGACGACGCACAATCCGTGGCTGTCTGATATCACGTTCGGCGACCCAGCGCGCCTACAGCTACACCGCGCGCGACGGGCAGGAAGTGGAAGGCGTGCTGATCGAACCGGTCGGCGGCGCGCCCGCGGGCGGCGCACCGCTCATCATGAACGTGCATGGCGGGCCGGAAGCGCATGAAAGCAATGGCTGGGTCACCGCCTATTCGAAACCGGGCCAGCTTGCCGCCGGACAGGGCTACGCCGTGTTCCTGCCGAATTATCGCGGCTCGACCGGCTATGGCACGCAGTTTTCCAAGGACCACCAGGCCGATTACGCGGGCAAGGAATTCAACGACATCGTCGATGCCAAGCGCGCGCTGGTGGCAGACGGTATCGCCGATCCTGACCGCGTCGGCATGACCGGCGGCAGCTATGGCGGCTATGCCAGCGCCTGGGCCGCGACGGCGCAAAGCGCGGAATATGCCGCCAGCGTCATGTTCGTGGGCATTTCCAACCAGATCAGCAAGTTCGGCACCACCGACATTCCCAACGAGATGCGCAATGTGCATTCGCTGAAATGGCCGTGGGAAGACTGGCAGAACATGCTGGAAGTCAGCCCGATCTATCATGTCGACAAGGCCGAAACGCCGATCCTCATCATGCATGGCGCGGAGGATACGCGCGTCGCGCCGAGCCAGAGCTACGAGCTGTATCGCAACATCAAGGTGCGCAAGCCCGATACGCCGGTACGGCTGGTGCTGTATCCGGGCGAAGGCCACGGCAACCGCCGCGCGGCCAGCCGTTACGATTACACGTTGCGCATGATGGACTGGTTCGACACCTATCTCAAGACGGGCGATCGCGATGCGCCGATGCCCGCTGCACGCCCGCAACTGGCGGAAGGGGCGAAGGGCGCAAAGGCGAAGACCGATCCGGTGACGGACGGCACGAAGTTCCACGGCATCGACAAGGGCGGACCAGCGCCAGAACAACTGAGCCGAGGTCAACCAAGGTCTCGCCATTGATGAGGCAGGTCGCACACCCGTTGCATAGCGGGTCGTTGCCGCTTGTCCGCCTTGCCCGTAAGGCGTGCAGGCTGAATGACCACGCCGCCCCCTTCCCCGCCCGACGACCGCACGGAAATCGCCATTGTCGGCGGCGGGCTGGCGGGCGGGCTGATCGCGCTGGCCCTGCGGCGGGTGCGGCCCGAATTGCGGGTGCGCCTGATCGAAGCGGGCGACGCGCTGGGCGGCAATCACCGCTGGAGCTGGTTCGACAGCGATCTCGATGCCGACGGACGCGAGCTGCTCGACGGGTTCCGCACCGTGGCGTGGCAGGGATACAGCGTGCGCTTCCCGGCCATGCGGCGCGACCTGACGTCCACCTACAATTCGCTTGCCTCCGCCGATTTCGATGCAGGGCTACGGCGGATGCTGGGGCAGGATGCGATCCATACCGCACGCCCCGTCGCGCAGCTGGACGAGCGCGGCGTCACGCTGGAAAGCGGGCAACGCATCACCGCGCGTGCCGTCATCGATTGCCGGGGCGCGGTGCCGACGCCGCATCTGCAAGGCGGCTGGCAAGTGTTCATGGGCCGCCATGTCCGCACGCCCGCGCCGCACGGACTGGAACGCCCCATCGTGATCGACGCCGACGTGACGCAGCACGACGCCTACCGCTTCGTTTATACCCTGCCGCTCAAGGCGGACGAGCTGTTCGTCGAGGACACCTACTATGCCGACGCGCCGGTGCTGGACCGCAGCGCGCTGTCGGGCCGGATCGACCGTTATGTGCCGGGCGAACGACTGGCAGGGCGAGATACTGGGCGGCGAAACGGGCATCCTGCCGGTCATCACCGGCGGCGATTTCAGCGCATACCAGCGCGCCGTCGCCACGCCCGGCGTCGGCATGGCGGGCGCGCGCGGCGGCTTCGTGCATCCGCTGACCAGCTACACCGTGCCCTTCGCCGTCGAACTGGCGCTGGCCATCGCGGCGAAGGCGGACTTGCCTGGCGCGCAGATGGCGGCCCTGCTGGAGGCGCGGGCCCGGCGGCACTGGCGCAAGACGAGGTTCTATCGCACGCTGGGCCGGATGCTGTTCGGCGCGGCGCAGCCGAACGAACGCTATCGCGTGCTGCAACGCCATTACACGCTGAAGACCGGACTTATCGAAAGATTTTACGCCGGACAGTCGCATTTCGCGGACAAGGCGCGCATATTGGCGGGCAAACCGCCGGTGCCTGTCACCCGCGCCATACATGCCCTCGCGACATCCGGCGCACCGCTGGTATCGCAAACGGAGAAAATCGGATGAATGCCCCTGCCAAGATCGACGTGCCGAAGGGCCCCTTCATTCCCGAACCGACCGGCAAGACCGCCTGCGTCGTCGGCTCCGGCTTCGGCGGCATGGCGCTGGCGATCCGGCTGCAATCCGCGGGCATCGCCACCACCGTCATCGAAGGACGCGACAAGCCGGGCGGCCGCGCCTATTTCTGGGAGAAAGACGGTTTCACCTTCGATGGCGGCCCGACCGTCATCACCGACCCGCCCTGCCTGACGCAGCTGTGGGAGCTGACCGGGCACGACATGGCGGACGATGTCGAGCTGATGCCGGTCCACCCGTTCTACCGCCTCAACTGGCCCGACGGCACGAACTTCGATTATTCCAACATGATGGATGAGCTGAACGCGGAAATCGCCAAGCTCGATCCCGACGATGTCGCCGGATATGCGCGCTTCCTCGAATATTCGGCGGGCGTGTACGAGGAAGGCTATGTCAAGCTGGGCACCGTGCCGTTCCTCGATTTCAAGTCCATGCTGAAAGCCGCGCCCGCGCTGGCGAAGAAGCAGGCGTTCCGCAGCGTCTATTCCATCGTTTCCAGCTATGTGAAGAACGAGAAGCTGCGACAGGCCCTGTCCTTCCACACCCTGCTGGTCGGCGGCAACCCGATGAAGACCAGCGCGATCTACACCCTCATCCACAAGCTGGAGAAGGAAGGCGGCGTGTGGTGGACCAGGGGCGGCACCAACAAGCTGATCGCCGGGATGATCCGCCATTTCGAACGGCTGGGCGGCACGATGATCGTGGGCGATGCGGTGGAGCAGGTCCACACCGTCGGCACCCGCGCCACCGAAGTGCAGACCGCCAGCGGGATGCGGCAGACCTTCGACGCCGTCGCCAGCAATGCCGACATCATGCATTCCTATCGCGACCTGCTGTCCGGCAGCACGCGCGGCAAGAAACAGGCCAAGGCGCTGTCGAAAAAGACCTTCAGCCCCGGCCTGTTCGTCGTGCATTTCGGGCTGGAGGGCGAATGGCCCGGCATCGCGCATCACATGATCCTGTTCGGCCCGCGCTACAAGGGGCTGCTGGACGACATTTACGACAATGGCGTGCTGCCGCAGGATTTCAGCATCTACCTGCACCACCCCACCGTCACCGATCCCAGCATGGCACCAAAGGGCAAGAGCACGTTCTACGCGCTGGTGCCGGTGGCTCATATGGGCAAGATGCCGGTCGACTGGGACGAAATCGGCCCCATCCTGGAAAAGCGTATCCTCGACGAAGTCGGACGGCGGCTGATCCCCGACATCCACGACCGCATCGTGACCAAGTTCAGCTACGCCCCCAAGGATTTCGCGCACGACCTCAACGCGCATATGGGCAGCGCCTTCAGCCTGGAACCGGTGCTGACGCAAAGCGCCTATTTCCGGGGCCATAACCGCGACGACGTGATCGAGAACTTCTACCTCGTCGGCGCAGGCACCCATCCGGGCGCAGGCATCCCCGGCGTGGTCGGCAGCGCCAAGGCGACGGCAGGGCTGATGCTT